>NZ_JAFBBY010000001.1:0-2907508 GCF_016907515.1 Nocardioides nitrophenolicus | reverse complement strand
GAACATCGCGCGCGGGTTCAGCTCGCCGGAGTCGGTGATGAACGCCTGGATGAACAGCCCCAGCCACCGGCAGAACATCCTCAACTGCCGGCTCCGGGAGATCGGCGTGGGCGTGGTGCTGGACGCCGACCAGCTGTGGTGGACCCAGGACTTCGGGCTGCGCTGACACCGTCCCGGGACGATCGCCGCGCCCGCCTAGTCCTTCGGGACTAGCGGAGCCTGCCCGGAGCACCGACGCGCCGGCGTACCCCGCCGTCGCACGATCGTGCGCATGCCGCTGCGCTGCCCACGACCGGTCGCCCTGGCCGCCCTCGCGGTCGTGATCACGCTGTCGGCCGCCCTGCCGAGCGCGCCCGCCGCGGCCGCGCCGAGCACCCCCGCCGTCGTCGCCTCGGCCGACGGTCCCACCCTGACCGGGACGCTCACCAACCTGCTCGCCGGCCTGCTCGCCGCGCTGCTCGGCGGCCAGCAGACGGTGCCGGCGCCGGAGCCGAGCCCCGGCACCGCCCCGCAGCCGCCGATGCCGATGACCGTGGCCGCCGACCTGGAGGACCGGGTGGTGACGCTGGTCAACAAGCGGCGGGCCCGCGCCGGCTGCCGGCCGCTGCGGTCCAACGAGCGGCTGCGGACCTCGGCGCGCACGCACAGCGTGGGGATGGCTCAGTACCGCACGATGACCCACTACCTGCCCGGCGAGGCGGGCCTGGGCGACCGGATCACCTTCGCCGGCTACCGCGGCTGGCGTCAGGTCGCCGAGAACGTCGCCACCGGGTTCCCCACCCCGCGCGCGGTGATGCAGGCATGGATGGCCAGCGCCGGGCACCGCGCGAACATCCTGGACTGCCGGCTGCGCCACCTCGGCGTCGGGGTCGTCGTCCAGGGCGACCGGGTCTGGTGGACCCAGGACTTCGCGCGCCGCTGACCCGAAACCGGCGACAAGACGGCTCCCGGCCCGCCATGATGCTCCCCGTGCGCTCGGCATTGCTTCCCCTGGCCGTCCTCGCGGCGGTCCTGCTGACGGCGGTCCCCGCGTCGTCGCGCCCTGCTCCCCCGCGCCCGGACGACGGTCCGGACACCGCGCGGATCGAGGTCCGGCTGCTCGGCCAGGTCAACCACGCCCGGCGCCAGGCCGGCTGTCGCCGGCTCAAGCCCCGTGCCGGGCTGCACGGGTCGGCGAGCGCGCACTCGGCCGCCATGGCCGCCCAGCGCAGCCTGTCCCACCAGGTCGCGGGCGAGGCGGAGCTGCGCGAGCGGATCGCCGCCGCCGGCTACCGCGACGCGGCACTGATGGGCGAGGTGATCGCGATGGGCCCGATGAGCGCCCGGGGCGCCCTCGACCGCTGGCTCGCCAGCCCGCCCCACCGCGCCCTGCTGCTCGACTGCCGGATGCGGCTGGTCGGCCTCGGCGTGCAGTCCGTCGGGTCCCAGCTGTGGTGGACCATCGACCTGGTCCGTCGCCGCTGAGCGTCGCCCGGGCGGCCGGTCAGTCGGTACGCCGGAAGCTCAGCCGCACGGTGTGGTCGTCGGTGCGCAGCGTCGCCTCGACCCAGTCCCGGGCGCGCTCGATGCCGTAGCCGTCGGTCCACCAGGTTCCGTCGACGGTCGCGGCACACCGCACGGTGTCGGCGTCCATCGCCCGGCACTCGTCGAGGGTGACCGCACCGAACGGCCGGCCGGTGGCCGGCGCCGTGAAGTCCGGTCCGGTGAGCCAGGCCCGCAGGTCCGCGCCCGTGTAGGTGGAGGGCACCCCGAAGGAGCGGGTGAAGTACTGTCCCGCGTCGTTGTCCGAGGCGTCCTCGTCGTCCGGGACCCAGTCGGCCGGCACCGGGATCGCCCGGCCCCGGGCGACCACCCGGTGGTCGACCTCCCAGTGGGGCTCGACGTACTGCCGATAGGTCACCTGGAGGTCCACCTCCGCCGCATCGCCGTCGTACGCCGGCGGGCGCAGCTCGGCGCGCACGAAGTGCTCCACCGGATCGCCGGGAGGAGGCACCAGCTGCGCGCGGCAGGTCTGGTCGGCGCGGTCGCAGCTCACCACCCGGAGCGCACCGAAGGACGCGCCGGCGGGGTTGTCGGCCCACGCGGGATCGGCCAGCCAGGCGCGCAGGTCGTCGAAGTCGTACGTCGTCGGCACGTCATAGGTCAGCCAGTAGCGCAGGTTCGGGTGGTGGTTGCCGCCGTCGTCGCCCTTCTCGGTGCGGTCGAGCTCCCAGTCCGCCGGGATCGGCACGGCGGCCACCCGATCGCCCAGCGCGCGGGTCTCGGCGGTGCCGACCAGGTGCCACCACCGGCCGTCGACCGACACGAGCACCGCCGCGCCGAAGACCCCGGCGATCATCACGATCTGGAGCGCCCAGCGCAGCAGACCGACCGCGACCGCCCTGCCCGGCGAGAAGGTGGCGAGGAGCTCCTCGCCATGTCCGACGCCGCGGGTCGCCACCGTCCCCCAGAAGCCGAACCGCAGCATCAGCCACAGCGACGCCGTCAGGGCGAACAGCCAGGACCCGATGGCCGGGAGCAACCGGTCGTCGTAGAACGCCGGGAGCAGGAAGAGCGCCCACGCACCCCAGGCGACGGCCACGGCACCGAGATGGGTGACCAGCAGGAGCAGGGCGGCGCGGCCCGCGCTGCCGTGGTTCCAGGTGGCGAGATAGGCGGAAGGCCCCTTCACGGCGCGTCAGTCGGGGTCGGTCGCGGTCAGTCGCGCAGGCGCACCACGAGCTTGCCGAGCGCGGCCCGCCCGTCCATGTCGCTCAGCGCGCGACCGAACTCCGTCATCGGGTAGACCTGGCCGATCGGAGGCTTCACCACGCCGGCTTCGATCATCGGCACCAGCCGGGCCCACTGCTGCTGGAGGTACTCCGGCCGCGCGAAGGCGTAGGCGCCCCACCCGACGCCGCGCACGTCGATGTTGTTGAGCAGCAGCCGGTTGACCTTGACCTCGGGAATGCCGGTGCCGGCGGCGAAGCCGACGACGAGCAGCCGGCCCTGGGGCGCGAGGGCACGCAGCGAGTCGGTGAACGCCTCGCCACCGACCACGTCGAGGACGACGTCGACGCCGGTGCCGCCGGTGAGCTCGAGCGCGGCGTCCTTGAAGCCGTCGAAGAGCACCGTCTCGTCGGCGCCGGCGGACCGCGCGAAGGCGGCCTTCTCCTCGGTGCTGGTGACCGCGATGGTGCGCGCGCCGAGGGCCTTCGCCACCTGGATGGTCGCGGTGCCGACCCCGCCGGCCGCGCCGTGGACCAGCACCGTCTCGCCGGCCCGCAGGCCGGCTCGCTCCTCGAGGGCGAACAGCGCGGTGAGGTAGTTCATCGGCAGCGCCGCGCCCTCGTCGAAGGACATCTCGTCGGGCAGTGCGAAGGTCGACCACCGGGGTCCGGCGACCAGCTCGGCCGCGCCGCCGTACCCACCGACGCCGGCGACCCGCTGGCCCGGCTCGAAGCCCGGGCCGGACACCACGACGCCGGCGTAGTCGACGCCGAGGGTGAACGGGGGCTCGGGGCGCAGCTGGTACTGGCCGCGGCTGAGCAGCAGGTCGGGGAACGAGGCACCCACGCTGTGCACCTCGACGAGCACGTCGTCGGGCCCAGGCGTGGGGTCGGGCAGGTCCCGCACGGCGATGTCGGCGGGGCCGGTGGTGGTGACGACCTGGACTGCGCGCATGGCTCGGAGCGTACGCGGCGGGTTTGGGCCCCGGACGGCCGGGCAGGCACGCAGGGTGAGCGACAACTACTGGACCGACCGGCGCCAGGACAGGCGGATCGAGGAGGCCGAGGCCCAGCTCGACGCCGAGCGCCGGGCCCGCAACCGCCTCGCCGAGCAGCTGCGCTCGCAGCAGGGCAACACCCAGGCCCAGTTCGAGCGCCTCACCCGCGCGTTCGTCGCCCTCGTCGAGCACGAGGACACCCGCTCCGAGCTGGGGCAGTACGCCGACGCCGCGGCCGTGCGCCGCTACGCCCGCGAGGTGGTGTCGACGGTGGTCGCCACCGGAGGAGCGGCGCTGCGCGACTCGGTGGAGCCGGCCGACGTGCCCGGCTACTGGCTGGCGGCCGCGGCCCGCGGGGTCGCTGCGAGCGCCCGCGGCGAGGCCGAGGGGGCCGGCCTGCTCGCCGAGGCGGCCCGGCGCGACCCGGGCCGGACCACGCTCTTCCTCGCGCTCCTCGGCGCGCTCACCCGCGATCCGCGCTGGGTCGCCCAGCGCACCGACGGTGCGCTGCCCACCGCCCTCACCGTCACCCACGCCGAGCGACAGGTCTGGCTCGCGGCCGCCGACGGCCGGCTCCCCGCGCCGCTGACCGACGCGCTCGGCACCGCCCTGGCCGCCCAGGTCGCCGCCACCGGCGGCGCCGGCCCCGACGAGGTCGCCGCCTGGCTCGAGGGTCGGGCCGTGCTCGGCCGCGACGCGATCGCGGCCGAGCGGGCGAGTGCCCAGCTGGAGGTGCTGCACCAGGTGCTGACCGCGGGCGGCGACGCCGCAACCCCCGAGCCCGCCGAGCCCGACTCCGAGGACCCGCTCGCCGACTGCCTGCGCTCGCTGGTCGACGAGGGCTCGCCGGGCGAGGCCGACATCCTCGACCGGATGGCCGTCGCCCGGGCCGACATGGGCTTCCTCGACGAGCGGATCGCCGCCGACGCCCCGGGCTGGAACGCCGCCGCCGGCGACGTCCTCAGCCTGCTGCTGGCCGACCTGGCCGCGCCGGCGACGAGCGGCCGCTACACCCTGGCCCGCCGTGCCCTCACCCCCGTCCTGCGCGGGATCGCCGGCGAGCTGGCCCAGCAGGCCGCCGTACCCGCGCCGGAGACCCGGACCGTCGACGCGGCCGGCGAGGTGCTGACCGTGCGGGCCGACGGCGCTCCCACCGACTGGCGGGAGCGGGTGACCGGCGCGTTCGACCAGCGCCACCCACGCAACCGGCGCTCGCTGCCGATCGGGCTCGGGGTGCTCGGCCTCGGTGTCGCGTGCTGCCTGCTCGGGTTCGTCGCGGGCGGCTTCCTGCTGCTCGGCGTGCTCGTCGGGTGCGTCGGCGGCGGGCTCGCGCTCGCGGCCGTCGTCAAGCAGCGCGAGCTCGACCGCAACCGCGCCGCCACCCTCGCGGGTGCCGAGCGCGAGATCGCGCGAGAGGCCGCGGTGCTGCGTGACCACGCCAGCCGCAGCGCCGCGGCGGCGAGCCGCGCGGGCGAGCTGCACCGCGCGGTGGCGGGCGTGCTGGTGCCGGCCTGAGCCCCAGCTCACCGACCCGGCGGTCAGGCCGAGGCGCCGCGCCGGGCGTGCTCGGCCACCAGGTCGGCGTACCAGCCGAACGAGCGCTTCGGCGTACGCCGCTGGGTCTCGTAGTCGACGTGGACCAGGCCGAAGCGCTGGGTGTAGCCCTCGGACCACTCGAAGTTGTCGATGAGCGACCAGGCGTAGTAACCGCGCACGTCGACGCCGCGCTCGATCGCCTCGGCGACGGCGGCCAGGTGCAGCGCGTGGTAGTCGACGCGCTGGTGGTCGTCGACCACGCCGTGCTCGTCGGGACCCACGCCGTAGGCGCAGCCGGACTCGGTGATCATGATCGGAGGCACGGCGGCCCGGAAGCGCGCGCGGAAGGTGATCAGCCACTCCCGCAGCGCGTCGGGCACGACCGGCCAGCCGAAGTCGGTCATCGGGTACCCGAGCACCTCACGGAACTCGAACGGCAGCTCCGCGGTCTCGCCGGCGGCCGCGATCCGCATCGGGTTGTAGTAGTTGACGCCGTAGAAGTCGAGCGGCTGGCGCATCGTCGCGAAGTCGCCGTCGCGCACGTGCGGCTCGAGCAGCATCATCAGCTCGTCGGCGTACCGGCCGAGCAGCATGCCCTCGAGGTAGTGGCCGTTCCACAGCGTGTCGAACAGCTTCGCGGCGCCGACGTCGGCGGGGTCGTCGCTGGCCGGCCAGATCGGCGCGTGGTTGTTGGCGCAGCCGATGCTCGTGGCGCCGGCCGCCCGGAGCGCGATCGCGGCCCGGCCGTGGGCGACCAGCAGGTGGTGGCCGGCGGGCAGCGCGTCGAACATCAGCGCCTTGCCGGGCGCGTGCATCGCGACGGCGTAGCCCATCAGGGTCACGACGTTGGGCTCGTTGACCGGGACCCAGTCGGTGACCCGGTCGGCGAGGCGCTCCCCGACGATCGCGGCGTAGTCGGCGAAGCGCTCGACGGTCGCGCGGTTGAGCCAGCCGCCGTCGTCCTCGAGGGCCTGCGGGAGGTCCCAGTGGTAGAGCGTCGCCATCGGCTTGAGGCCGGCCTCGAGCAGGCCGTCGACGAGCCGGTCGTAGAAGTCGAGCCCGGCCTGGTTGACCGCACCGGACCCGGTGGGCTGGATCCGGGGCCAGGCGATCGAGAACCGGTAGCCGGGGGCGCCGAGGGTGCGCAGGAGCGCCACGTCCTCGGGCCACCGGTGGTAGTGGTCGCACGCGACCGCGCCGCTCGACCCGTCGACCACCCGGCCCGGCTCGGCGCAGAAGGTGTCCCAGATCGACCGGCCGCGTCCGTCCTCGTCGACGGCACCCTCGATCTGGTACGACGCCGTGCTGGTGCCGAACCTGAAGTCGGCCGGTAAACGGCCGGCGAGATCTCCCACCCTGTCCCCCACGGAACCAGACTCCCACGACACCGGCACAATCTGACACGTGAGCGTGGAGATCCGCAGGGGAACCGCCCGGTTCGTCGAACGAGAGCGCGGCCGGCTGAGCCACCACGGCTTCTCGTTCGGCCCGCACCTCGACCCCGAGCGGCTCTCGTTCGGTCCGATGGTGTGCCACGACGACCACGTCCTGGGCCGCGACACCGGCTTCGAGGAGCACCCCCACGAGGGCCTCGAGATCATCACCTGGGTGGTGTCCGGCTCGGTCGTGCACCGCGACGGCACCGGCGCCGAGGAGGTCCTCGCGGCCGGTGACTGCGGCGTGCTGTCGGCCGGCGCGGGCGTGCGCCACGCCGAGGTCGCCGGCCCCGACGGACCGGCCCGGTTCGTGCAGGTGTGGCTGCGGCCCGACGACCCCGAGCTGGCGCCCACCTACGCGCGGGCGACGGTGCCCGCGGCGCCCGGCGCCGGCCTGGTCCGGGCGGTCGGCGACGGCGGACCACTGTCGGTCGGCGTCGCCGGCGCCGGCCTCGACGTCGTCCGGCTCGGCGCGGGCGAGACCGTGGCCCTGCCGGCCGCCACGCGGGTGCACGCCTTCCTCACCACCGGCGCGCTGCTCCGCTCGTCGCTGGCCGAGCCGCTCGCCGCGGGCGACGCGCTGTGCGTGAGCGACGGGGCCGACGGGCCGTCGTACCAGCTCACGGCGGGGGTGCCGACCGAGATCCTGGTCTGGTCGTTCGCCTGATCAGGCCTCGCCGAACGCCTCGACCGGGTCGACGAGCGCGGTGGCGATCTCGGCGAGGCTGCGCACCTGCTCCGGCGTGAGCCGGTCGAAGACCAGCTCGCGGACCTGGGCCAGGTGGCCGGGGGCGATCCGGTCGAGCAGCGCCTGGCCCTCGTCGGTGAGCACGGCGAACTGGCTGCGACGGTCGCTGGGACAGTGCGCCTTGGTGACCCAGCCGCGCTCCTCCAGGACGGCGACCGCGTGGGTGAGCCGCGACGGGCTGGTCGCCGTCAGCCGGGCGAGCTCGCCCATGGTCACCATCCGGTCGGGTGCGGCCGAGAGGGTGGCGAGCATCGCGTAGTAGGTGTGCGTGATGCCGACCTCCTCGCGCAGCCGCCGGTCGATCGCCTGTGGGAGCTCCTGGACCAGCCGGACCAGCGGCAGCCAGGCGGCCATCTCGGCCGGGTCCAGCCAGCGGGTCTCCTCGCTCATGCCGACAGACCGCCGAGGTCGAGGGTGTGGGCGGTGTGGTCGCGCTTGACGGTCAGGTAGCGCTCGTTGGCCGCCGAGAGGTGCACCCCGGTCGGCACCCGCTCGTCGACGGCCACGCCGTACCCGGCGAGCTGGCGCGCCTTGTCGGGGTTGTTGCTCAGCAGCCGGATCCGGTCCGCGCCCACGGCCCGCAGCATCTGCGCCGCGGCGCGGTAGTCGCGCTCGTCCTCGCCCCGGCCGAGCGCGACATTGGCCTCGTAGGTGTCGAGACCGGCGTCCTGGAGGGCGTACGCGTCGAGCTTGGCGTACAGCCCGATGCCGCGGCCCTCCTGGCGCAGGTAGAGCAGGAATCCGCCCTCCTCGGTGATCCGCTCGACGGCCTCGCGCAGCTGCGGGCCGCAGTCGCAGCGCTCGGAGCCGAACACGTCGCCGGTGAGGCACTCGCTGTGGGGCCGCACCAGCGGCGCCGGGCCGCCGGCCGCGAGCGCGTCGAGCCGCTCGCGCCAGGGACCGAGGCCGAGCAGCAGGTGCTCCTTGCCGTCGACCAGGCCGTCGAAGGTCACCACGTCGGCGACGGTCCGGTAGCCGTCGGGGAAGCGCAGCGGTACGACGACCTGGGTGCGCACGGCGGCGGTCGGCACCGCGGAGGGCGCGAGCGGCGCGGAGGGCGCGAGCGGCGCGAGCGGCGCGGAGGGCGCGAGCGGCGTGGCGTGGGAGCCGGGCGCGCGGGTGGGGCAGATGGTCATGGTCGCTCCATTATTTGAAACTTCAAATGATGGTGACACAAGGCGACCGCTCGCGCAGGTATTCCCGCTCAGTTCTGCGACTTCGCGGCGACCGGCCGCAGCACCAGGTCGTCGGGCACGACCAGCCCGGCCTGCGCCAGCGCGTCGACGAGGACGGCCACCACCTGTCGGGTGAGCCGGTCGACGAGCTGCTCCTGGGACTCGTCGTGGTGGTCGAACCACCAGATGATGCTCGCGTCGACCATCCCCATCACGCCGACGAGGACGCCCTCGGGCGGGTCGGTGGAGAGCGAGGTCTCGCTCAGGTACGCGCGGGCGGCGTCGGCGATCTCGCTGAGCAGCCGGGTGCGGCCCAGGCGCGCGCGGTGCAGGGCCTTGGTCTGCTGCTGGGCGGCGAGGAAGCGGAACAGGTGGGGATGCTCGGCGGCCCACGCGACGCACGGCGCGATCAGGCCGCGGACGATCTCGACCGGCGTACCCGGCGTCGCGAGGTGCGGCCGGACCCGGCGCAGCAGCTCGGTCGCGGCGAACCGGGCGACCTCGGCGTCGAGCTGCTCCTTGCTCGCGAAGTGCCGGTAGACGTTGGGCCGCGGGATGCCGGCACGCTCGGCGATCGCGCCCATCCCGACCTGCCCACCGCCCTCCTCGATCGCGTCGACCGCGGCCTGGACGACCTGGGCCCGACGGGCGTCGCTCTCGAGCGCCTCCTTGGCGTTGCGCCGGCGCACGGTCGAGTCGACCCACTTCGCCACGTTCGCCACGTCGACCATGGCGCCGACGCTATCGCGGGCCGGCGTGCGGATACACCTTGTATCCGGACGTCCCCCCGTGATACACCCTGTACCCATGCGCCGCTCCCCTTGGATGAACACCGACCTCGACGACTTCCGCGACCTCGCCCGGACCTTCTGCGAGAAGGAGATCAAGCCCAACGTCGACACCTACATCGCCAACCGGCAGGTCGACCGCGGCCTGTGGAACAAGGCCGGCGAGGTCGGCCTGCTGTGCCTGTCGATCCCGGAGGAGTACGGTGGCGGAGGCGGCTCGTTCGCCCACGAGGCGATCCTGATCGAGGAGCAGGCCCGGGTCGGCGACAGCTCGTGGGGCGTCTCGCTCCACAACGGCATCGTCGCCCACTACCTCCTCAACTACGGCACGGAGGCCCAGAAGCAGGAGTGGCTGCCCAAGATGGCCAGCGGCGAGGTCGTCGGCGCGATCGCCATGACCGAGCCCGGCACCGGCTCGGACCTCCAGAACGTGCGTACCAAGGCCATCCGCGAAGGTGACGAGTACGTCGTCAACGGCGCCAAGACCTTCATCACCAACGGCGCCCAGGCCGACGTCGTGGTGACCGTCGTGAAGACCGACCCCGAGGAGGCCGCCGCCGGCATCTCGCTGGTCATCGTGCCGACCGACAGCCCCGGCTTCTCGCGGGGCCGGGTGCTCGACAAGATCGGCATGAAGGGCCAGGACACCTCCGAGCTCTTCTTCGAGGACGTCCGGATCCCGGTCGCCAACCTCCTCGGCACCGAGGAGGGCCAGGGCTTCATCCAGCTGATGGAGCAGCTGCCCCAGGAGCGGCTCATCGTCGCGGTCTCCAACGTCGCGGCCATGGAGCTCTGCTTCGAGGAGACGATGCGCTACGTCCACGACCGGCACGCCTTCAACCGCCCGATCTGGGGCTTCCAGAACACCAAGTTCAAGATGGCCGAGATCGCCACCGAGGCCCGGGTCGCCCGCTCCTTCGTCGACGAGTGCGTCGGCCTGCACCTCGAGGGCCAGCTCGACATCCCCACCGTCGCCATGGCCAAGCTGTGGTGCTCCGAGCGCGCACAGAAGGTCGCCGACATGTGCCTTCAGCTCCACGGCGGCTACGGCTACATGAACGAGTACCCGATCGCCCGCGCCTGGGCCGACCTCCGCGTCTCCCAGATCTACGCCGGCACCAGCGAGATCATGAAGGAGATCATCGCCCGCTCGCTGCCGGCGCCGGCCTGACGTCGTACGGGCTGGTTCGGGGGCTCGTCGTCACCGGCGCTGTAACACGGAGTTCGCTGCCCTACCGGACCCGAGACGTCGAAAATGGGGTCCGTGCGGGTCTGCTACATCCGGCACGGGTCGCGAAGAGCGGCGGACAACGTGTTACAGCGGCGGGGCGGGTGCCCCGCGTCGCCGGCGCTGTAACACGGAGTTCGCTGCCCTAACAGACCCGAGACGTCGAAAATGGAGGTCCGTGCGGGTCGCCTACATCCGGCATGGTGTCCGCCGAGTCCGACCTGAGCGTGCTGATCGGCCACACCGCCGGCAACCCCTACGGCGGCTTCAGCGGCGGCTACAAGATGCCGAGCACCGGCCTGACCTCGTGGCGCAGCATCGCCGCGCACCACTCGCCGCGCACCACTCGCCGCGCAGCCTCTACCGCGACGACTTCGTGCCCGCGTCCACGGGCAGCCGGTTCCGCGAGCAGCTGACGGCCATCGGGCAGCGGATGCAGGAGGCGATGCCACAGCCGTTCTTCAGCGTCGACGCGGTCCTCGACAGCCGCTCGCGCCAGCTCGGCGTCTACGCCGGCCGGATCCCCGAGGTGGAGCAGGCGTCCTGGCCGTTGGCGACCGCGCGGACCGACCTGCGGGTGCCCGGCGAGCCGGCCGACGTGCTGGTGATCGGCGTACCGCGCAACTTCCACTACGGCGCCGGCATGGGCTCCAACCCGATCCTGATGATGCAGGCCGTCGGCGCGAGCGTCGTCCGGGCGAAGCAGGCCCTGGTCGAGAAGCCGATCGTGATCGCCGCGGCGATCTGCGACGGCTGGTTCAACGACGACGAGTTCCCGCCGTACCGCGCGGCCTTCGAGCGGCTCCAGGACTGCCAGCACCCGGCCGACATGCGCGCGCACCAGGAGGAGCTGGCCACGGATCCGGAGTGGGTCTACCGCTACCGGCACCGCTTCGGCTACCACCCGTTCCACGCCTTCTCGATGATCTACATGGGCGGCATCGCCCGCGAGCACAGCGCCGCGATCTACGTCGCGGGTGCGAGGCGGCCCGGCCTGGCCCGCGCCATGGGCGCGCGCACCAGCGCGACGGTCGAGGAGGCGCTCGCGGAGGCCACCGCCATCCTCGGCCGCACGCCCAGGGTGCTGGCCGTGCCGCGCCTGTCCCAGCCGGCCTTCCACCTGACCAGCGCCGGAGCCTGACCGTGACCACGACCGGCCGGGCCCTGACCGCCGACCTGGGCTGGGCCCGGCTCGACCTGGACCGGGCCGCCCGCACCGGCGATCCCGAGGTCGTCTACGGACAGGGCAAGACGGCCAGCCAGGTGGTCGAGGCGCTGCGCCGGCTGCACGAGCACCATCCCACCCGGCAGGTGATGGCGACCCGGCTGGCACCGGACGCGCGCGCCGCCGTGCGCGAGGCGCTGCCGGACGCCGTCGTCGACGACGCGGCGCGGACCGCGGTGCTCGGGCCGCCCGCCCCCGGGACCGGCCGGGTGCTGGTGCTCGCCGCCGGCACCGCCGACGGCCCGGTCGCCGCCGAGGCCGCGATCACCGCGGGGGTCCACGGCGCCGACGTCGAGCGGATCGACGACGTCGGCGTCGCCGGCCTGCACCGCCTGCTCGCGGTCGCCGACCGGCTCGAGTCGGCCGACTGCCTGATCGTGGTCGCGGGCATGGAGGGCGCGCTGCCGTCCGTCGTCGGCGGGCTCACCGGAACGCCGCTCGTGGCCGTGCCGACCAGCACCGGGTACGGCGTGGGGGCCGGCGGCATCACCGCTCTCAACGCGATGCTGAGCTCCTGCGCGCCGGGCGTGGTCGTGGTCAACGTCGACAACGGCTACGGCGCCGGCGTGCACGCCGCCCGGGTCGCGCGGGCGGTCCGCTGAGCCCGCCCTCCGACCGGCGCCGCGTGGGTCAGGCCAGCACCCGGACCGCGCCGGGGACCAGCTCGACGACCAGGGGGGAGGCGGGGTCGGCGGGCAGCGGGCCGAGCGCCTCGCCGTCGGCGCCCACGGGCACGGCGGCACCCCCACGGTGCCGCCCGGAGAGGCCGACGCGCCGACCGGTCACCACGGTCACCTCGGCGAGGTCGACGTGGCTGCCGTCGTACACCTTGGGGAGGGAGCGGATCAGGTCGAGGCGCGAGGCGGCCTCGATGACGATGACGTCGAGCAGCCCGTCGTCGAGGGTGGCCGTGGGCGCGATCGCCATCCCCTTGCCGTAGTAGCGCGAGTTGGCGACGACGACGGTCGCGGCCTGGTGGGTGGTGCGGACGCCGTCGACCTCGAGGGTGCACGCGACGGGCCGGTAGGTGCCGAGCGCGCGGACCGCGGCGTACGGGTACTGCAGCCGCGAGGGCAGCCAGTGCGAGCGGTCGACGATCTCGGCGGCCCGGGCGTCGACGCCGGCGTAGACCGATCCCGCGACGACGTACGACGAGCCGTCGGCCTGGGTGGCACGGAGCAGGTCGATCGGGCGCGGCGTCGCGTCGAGCAGCACGCGCGCCTGGGCGGCGGTGTCGGCGGGGATCTCCAGCATCCGGGCGAAGTCGTTGCCGCGCCCGGCCGGGATGACGGCGAGCACCCCGTCGTGCTCGGCGACCGAGCCGGCGACCGAGGAGAGCATCCCGTCGCCGCCGACCGACACCACCACGGCGTCGCGGGCCACGGCGGCGGCGACCAGCGCGGGGGTCTCGGCGGCGGAGGTGGTGTAGGTGACCTCGACCTCGGCGCCCGCCTCGCGCAGCGCCCGGGCCAGGGGGACGACGACCTTCGGCGCCGCCCCTCCGCCGGCGGCGGGGTTCACCAGGAAGGCGAACGCCCGGGTCACGGGATCAGCACCCCGGGGTTGAGGATGCCGGCCGGGTCGACCGCCTGCTTGACCGCCCGCAGCACCTCGACGCCGACCTCGCCGATCTCGGCGGTGAGGTAGGGCCTGTGGTCGGTGCCGACCGCGTGGTGGTGGGTGATCGCGGCGCCGGCGGCGACGATCGCCTCGCAGGCCGCGGCCTTGGCGGGCAGCCAGCGCGCGAGCGGGTCGTCCCCGGCGGGGGCGGCGACGGTGAAGTAGAGCGAGCAGCCGGTGGCGTACACGTGCGAGATGTGGCAGAGCACCATCGTGCCCTCGCCGAGGCTCTCCTCCAGCGCCGCCTTGACCCGGGTGTAGAGGTTCTCGCGGTTGCTCCAGAAGGTGGCGGTTTCGAGGGTCTCGACGAGCACGCCGACGTCGAGCAGGCTGTCGCGGAGGTAGGGGGCGTCGAACCGGCCGTGCGCCCACGCCTCGCCCGGACCGGATCCCTGGGGGTCACCGCCGAGCGCGGTCAGCGCCTCGGTGACGGCGGCCTGCTTGGCGGCGACGGCGGCGGGAGCGCCCTCGTAGCCGACGATCATCAGGCAGCCCGCGTTGCCCTCGCCGCCGATCCCGGTCGGGTCGGCGAGGTTGATCGCGGTCTCGTTCTCGTCGGAGAGCCGGATCACGGTCGGCAACAGGTCGGACTGGGCCAGTGCGCGCATCGCGTCGGCGCCGGCGGCGAAGCTCTCCCAGCGCCAGCCCTCGTACGCCTTGACCTCGGGCAGCGGGCGGACCCGGACGGTGACCTCGGTGATCACGCCGAGGGTGCCCTCGGAGCCGAGGAAGAGCTCGCGCAGGTCGGGGCCGCTGGCGTTGGCGGGCGCGCTGCCGAGCCGCACCTCTCCGGCCGGCGTGGCCACCCGCAGGCCGACGACCATGGCGTCGAACCGGCCGTAGCCGGCGCTGGACTGGCCGCTGGAGCGGGTCGCGGCGAAGCCGCCGATCGTGGCGTACTCGAAGGACTGCGGGAAGTGGCCCAGCATCAGCCCGTGGGCGGCCAGCAGCGCCTCCGCCTCGGGTCCGCGCAGGCCCGGCTCGAGGACGGCGGTCGAGGAGACCGGGTCGAGCGCGAGCAGCCCGCGCATCCGGCCGAGGTCGAGCGAGAGCACGCCGGTCAGGCCGGCCGGGTCCGCGACCAGGCCGCCGGTGACGGCCGTGCCGCCGCCGAAGGGCACCACGGCGATCCGCTGCTCCGCGGCGTAGGCCAGCACGGCGACGACCTCGTCGTGGCCGGCCGGGCGGACGACGACGTCGGGCGCGTCGCCGAGGTCGCCGGCCCGCTGGCGGAGCAGGTCGGGCGTGGACTTGCCGCGGGTGCGCTGCCGGCGGAGCCGGTCGTCGAGGACGACGTGGTCGGCGCCGACGATCGCTCGGAGCCCGGCGACCTGGTCGTCGGTGAGCCGGGACGCCGGCACGCTCACCTCGACGCGGGCCGGCGTGCCCTGGAGCGGGAAGACCAGGCCGACGAGGTCACGGACCCCGTCGGGCAGGCCGGTCGCGTGGTCCGGGTCGCCCCAGCGGGTCGCGGGCATCTCGGGCTGGAGAACGGAGGGACGCTCGATCGTCATGTGTTACAGTGTGACACATGACGTCACATCGTCACAACACCGAATCCGAGCCGGGCCCGCGGGACGGCTACCTCGACGCGGCGCGCGAGTGCATCCTCGACGTCGGCTGGCGCCGCACCACGCTCACCGAGGTCGCCCGCCGGGCCGGTGTCTCGCGGATGACGATCTACCGCGCCTGGTCCGACATGCCCGCGCTGCTCGGCGACCTGATGACCCGCGAGTGGGGGACGCTCGTCGCCTCCGGGGTCGAGGTGGCCACGACCACGCCCACGCCCGACGCGATCGCCGACGCGGTCGTCGCGACCGTCGGGGCGCTGCGCGACAACGAGCTGTTCACCCGGATCGTCGAGCTCGACCCCGAGCTGATCCTGCCCTACCTGCTCTCCCGCCGCGGCCGCTCGCAGGAGCTGATCCTCGAGGTGCTCGCCGCGGCGATCGCCGCCGGGCAGGAGGCCGGCCTGATCACCGACGGCGGCCCGCAGGCGCTCGCGCGCGGCCTGGTCCTGGCCGCCCACGGGTTCGTCCTGTCCGCCCACACCATGGTCGACGACGACGTCGACCAGTCCGCGCTCGACGCGGAGCTGCACGCCCTCGTCTCCCGGAGGCTCGCGCGATGACCGTGATCACGCCCGGCCTGGCCGCCGTCCCCGCCGAGGTCGACGTCGTCGTGATCGGCCTCGGCGTCACCGGTGCCGGAGTCGCCCTCGACGCGGTCACCCGCGGGCTGAGCGTGCTGGCCGTCGACGCCCACGACCTCGCCTTCGGCACCTCCCGCTTCTCCTCCAAGCTGGTCCATGGCGGGCTGCGCTATCTCGCCTCGGGCCAGGTCGGTATCGCCCACGAGAGCGCCGTCGAACGCGGGATCCTGATGGAGACCACCGCACCCCACCTCACCCGGCCGCTGCCGTCGATCATCCCGCTCGCGGCCGGGGTCAGCCGGCCGATGGGCACCCTCGCCGGAGCCGGCTTCCTCGGCGGCGACCTGCTCCGACGGGCCGCCGGCACCAGCGCCGACACCCTGCCCCGGCCGCGCCGGCTCAGCGCCGCCGAGACCCGCCGGCTGGCGCCGCCCCTGCGCTCCGACGGGCTGCGCGGCGCCTACCTCGGCTGGGACGGCCAGCTCGAGGACGACGCCCGCCTGGTCACCACCATCGCGCGCACCGCGGCCCAGCACGGCGCCCACGTCCGCACCCACGCCCGGGTGCTCGCCGCGACCGGCCACGAGGTGCGCCTGCGCGACGAGCTCACCGGCGCGAGCGCGACCGTCACCGCCCGCACCGTCGTCAACGCCACCGGCGTGTGGGCCGGCGACCTGGTCGACGACGTACGCCTGCGGCCCTCGCGGGGCACCCACCTGGTGCTCCGGGGTGAGGCGCTGCCCGGGCTCGACGTCGCGGTGTTCGCGCCGATCCCCGGCGAGACCAACCGCTTCGTCCTCGTCTTGCCGCAGCCCGACGGCCAGCTCTACGTCGGCCTCACCGACGAGCCGGTCTCCGGGCCGATCCCCGACGTGGCGACGCCGAGCGAGGTCGAGATCGGCTTCCTGCTCGACGTGGTCGCCGCGTCCTTCGCGCGGCCGCTGCGCCGCTCCGACGTGGTCGGCGCGTTCGCCGGGCTCCGTCCGCTGCTCGACGGCGGCGACGACGCCACCGCCGACCTGTCCCGCAAGCACGCCGTGCTCACCTCGGCCACCGGCGTGATCACCATCGTCGGCGGCAAGCTCACCACCTACCGCCGGATGGCCCAGGACGCCGTCGACGCCGCCGTCGCCCACGCCGGCCTCGCCGGCGTGGCAGGCCCCTGCGTCACCGCCACCCTCCCGCTCGCCGGCGCCGCCCCGCGCGACCTGCTCGCCGACCGCGCCGCCCGGGCCGCTCACCCCGGCGCGGCCCGCCTGATCCGCCGCTACGGCGCCGACGCCGACCTCGCGCTCGGCGTCGCCGTCGAGGCCAGCGGGTGGACCGAGGACGAGGTCCTCGCACCGATCGCCGAGAGCATCCCCACCGTGTGGGCCGAGCTGTTCTTCGGGGTGAGCCACGAGGGGGCGGCCGACGTGGCCGACCTGCTCGACCGGCGTACCCGGATCGGGCTGGTCCCCGCCGACCGGGTGCTCGCCGTACCTGCGGCGGAGCGGGTGCTGGAGCTGTGCAGGAATCGCCGGTCGACCGGCGAAACTGTCACTTGACGGGCGTTGCAACGCCCGACAAGTGACAGAACAACCCGACAAGTGACAGAACAACCCGACAAGTGACAGAACAACCGGTCGACCGGCGATTCCTGCACCCCCGACCGATGAGTTTCCCGCTCGCCCCCGGTCACACCGATCAGGCAGACTGACGAGACGACGGGGACGGCGATGGGAATCACGGTGACCGAGACCGAGACGGCAGCAGCGGCGAGCGACGAGCTCGCCGACTTCGACACCCTGACCGGGCGCTACCAGCGCGAGCTGATGGCGCACTGCTACCGGATGAGCGGGTCGGTGCACGAGGCCGAGGACCTTGTCCAGGAGACCTTCCTGCGGGCCTGGAAGGCGTCGGCGAGCTTCCAGGGCCGCAGCTCGGTGCGCACCTGGCTCTACAAGATCGCCACCAACGTCTGCCTCACCAACCTGGAGAGCAAGCCGCGCCGGCCGCTGCCCACCGGGCTCGGCACGGCCGACTCGGCGCCTTCCGACGAGCTGCTCGAGGACCACGAGGTGCCGTGGCTGGAGCCGATCCCGGACGCCGCGGTCGAGGTCGCCGAACGCGACACGATCCGGCTGGCCTTCGTCGCCGCCCTGCAGCACCTCCCGGCCAGACAGCGCGCGGTGCTCATCCTGCGCGACGTCCTGCGCTGGTCGGCCGCCGAGACCGCGACCGCGCTCGACACCACGACCGCCGCGGTGAACTCCGCGTTGCAGCGCGCGCACGCCCAGCTCGCCGAGCGCGGCCTGTCGCCCGACACCGTCGAGCCCGACCTCGACCAGGCGCAGCGCACCCTGCTCGACGCCTACCTGCAGGCGTTCTGGCGCAAGGACATCGACCAGATCGTCCAGCTCCTCAAGTACGACGCCACCTGGGACATGCCGCCGTTCCTCAACCACTACCGCGGCACGGAGGCGATCGGCGAGCTGATCGGCACCAAGTGCCCGGGCGGGTGCAACGACATGCCGATGGTCGAGACGGTCGCCAACGGGCAGCCGGCGTTCGGGCTCTACATGCGCCAGCCCGACGGCCACTTCGAGCCCTTCCACCTGCAGGTGCTGCAGCTCACCGGCGCCGGCGACGACCTGCGCGTCGAGCACGTCACGGCGTTCTTCGACGCCCGGCTGTTCGCGCGGTTCGGGCTGCCGGAGCGGCTGCCCGCCGACTACGTCCCGGTCTGAGCGTGACCGCCCAGGCCCCCGACGGGGTCGTCGCCGGGCTGGACCTGCTCCAGCGCGCCCTCGACTACACCAGCGAGGCGCTCGGCACCATCACCTGCGCCGACGTCGACCGCCCCACGCCCTGCGCCGGCTGGTCGCTCGCCGACCTGCTGGCCCACATGGAGGACGCCCTGGACGCGTTCGCCGAGGCCGCCGACGGCGCGGTCGGGCTGAGCAGCGCGGCACCGACCCCGCTGGAGACCCGGGTCCGGGCGCTCCAGGTCAAGGCCTGCGGCCTGCTCACCGCCTGGCTGCACGCCGACCGCCCGACCGTCGACGTCGGCGGCCACCCGCTGCCGGTGGACGCGATCGCCCGGATCGCGGCGCTCGAGATCGCCGTCCACGGCTGGGACGTGCGCGAGGCGACCGGGCACGCCCGTCCGCTTCCCGAGCGGCTGGCCGCCGCACTGCTCCCCTCCGCGCTGCAGATCGCGCTCGCCGGCGACGACCGCTTCGCGCCCCCGCTGCCCGTCGACGTCGAGGCGCCGGCCGGGGTGCACGTGCTGGCGCTGCTCGGCCGACGAGCCGGGGTCAGCCCTTGAACCGGCTGTCGACCTTCAGCGCCTTGGCGGCGCCCGCGCGCTTGAAGTTGACGACCACCGAGCCGCCGCCGCAGCGGTCGTAGCGGCGGACCGCGCTGAACTCGGCGGTGGTCACGACCGTCCCCTTCGCGCCGACGGTACGCCGGACCTTGCCCGGGCGCATCCCCTTGTCGATCCGGCGGAACTCCTTCTTGGAGACGCACGTGGCCGCACGCCGGCTGGCATCCTGGCTGGCATCCTGGCCGGCATCCTGGCCGGCATCCCGGCTGAGGTCCCGGGTCGCCGGCACCGCCCGGCCCGCGCCGGAGCAGGCGGGCAGCGTCCGGACCGGCACGACCGCCTCGACGGTGATGCCGACCCGGGAGCCGGAGAGCACGTAGACCCAGCCGTTGCTGGGGCGCTGGATCGAGACCGTCGGGCCGATCGTGCCCTTCGCCGCGTGGGAGTAGGTCCACCCGGACAGGGTGAAGTCGTCGGCGACGTGGGCCAGTCCGCCGGCGCCCGACTCCCGGAAGTCGCCGGCGGCGTTCGGGTAGCCCCGTCCGTCCCACCACGCGCTGACCGTCGAGGTGCCATTGCCGTTCGGGGTCACACATACCCGGGTCGACCCGCCGGCCCAGGACGTGACCGTCTTCGCTCCCGCGGCCGCCGCGACCGGCGTACCGACGCCCGGAAGCAGGGCCGCGGCCGTGATCGCCACGATCGTTGCCACTGCCTTGCGCATGAGTGCTCCCCTTCGACGTCCCGAGTCCCGTCGCGGAATCTACCCGAGTGGGTGCGCGATCTCGTCCGCCGGCAGCCGCGCCGCGAGGACCGCGACCGTGGCGGCGACGACGGGCACCAGCGCCGCCACCGCGAAGGTCGCCTCCAGCCCGATCACCGCGGCGACCGGGCCGGCCAGGGCGAGGGACACCGGCATCAGGCTGATCGAGACGAAGAAGTCGAGCGAGGCCACCCGGCCCAGCAGCTCGGGCGGCACCCGCCGCTGCAGCAGCGTCCCCCAGATCACCATCGGGGCCGAGAACAGCGCCCCGATCACGAACGCCGACACCGCGACCTGCCACACGGCCGTGGCGAAGCCGACCACCAGGAACGGCAGGCAGCCGACGCCCCACAGCAGGTTCATCACGCTCAGGTAGCGCCGAGGCAGCGGCAGCGACCCGGTCACCAGCGAGCCGAGCGCGCCGCCGATGCCGAAGCAGGCCATCACGATCGCGTGGTCGCCGGGTCCGCCGCCGAGCCGGTCCTTGATCAAGAAGGGCACCAGCACCTCGAGCGGACCCATCACCACCAGCACCATCACGCTCGCGAACAGCAGCGTGGCCAGCAGCCAGGGGGTCCGCACCAGGTACCCGAAGCCCTCCCGCATGTCGGCCAGCGCGGTGCCGACCGCGTGCGCCCACCCGCCGCGAGTCCGCTCACCCACCGCCGGCAGCTCGCGCCGCACCGCGGTGAGCGGCACGGTCGCCAAGACGACCAGCCCGAGGAGGTACGCCGCCGCGGCCACCGCCGTCGCCGCCGACGACGAGCTCGCGCCGACCACGACGCCCGCCGCCGCTGGCCCGAGCGCCTGACCGACGGTCGGGCGGACCATCCCCTCGAAGCCGTTGACCGCGAGCAGGTCCTCCTCGGGGACCAGGGCGGGCAGCCAGGCGGAGTACGCCGGGTAGTAGAACGCCATCGCCAGGCCCGCGGTCGCGGCCACCACCGCGAGATGCCACAGCTGGGTGAGGTCGGCGAAGGAGAGCACCGCGATCACGCTCATGCCGACCAGCTCGACGGTCGAGGTCGCCAGCAGGATCAGCTTCTGCGGCACCCGGTCGGCCACCACCCCGCCGAGGAGCGCCGGCAGCACCACGCCGACCGCGCCGGCCGTCGTCACCAGCGACAGCGCGCTCGCGCCGCCACCGATCCGGATCACCTCCCAGACCAGCGCGACCACCCACACCCCGCCCGCGAAGCTGGTCAGGACCAGCGCCGTCCCGAGCCGGCGGTACGCCGCGTGCCGGAACGGGGTGAGCGCGCGGGGCAGCCGGCGCGGAGTGCGCAGACCGGTGTCGGCGCTCACGTCACCGGGAGGGCGACGTACGTCGTGTCCAGGTACTCCTCGATCCCCTCGAACCCGCCCTCACGGCCGAACCCGCTGGCCTTCACACCCCCGAAGGGCGCGGCCGGGTTGGAGACCAGGCCGGTGTTGATCCCGAGCATGCCCGTCTCGAGGCGCTCCGCCAGCCGGATGGTGCGGGCCAGGTCGCGGGTGTAGGCGTAGGCGGCGAGGCCGTACTCGGTCGAGTTCGCCAGCCGGATCGCCTCGTCCTCGGTCACGAAGGTGGTGATCGGGGCGACCGGACCGAAGATCTCGTTGCGCACCGCCTCGGCGTCGGCGGGGACGTCGACCAGCACGGTCGGCGGGTAGAAGAAGCCGTCGCCCTCGGTGGCACGGCCGCCGGTGAGCAGCCGGGCGCCGCGATCCACGGCGTCGTCGACCAACGCGGCGACGGAGCTGACCGCCTTGGCGTCGATCAGCGGACCCACCTGCACGCCGACGTCCTGGCCGCGGCCGACCCGGAGGCCGCTCATCCGCTCGGCGAGCCGGGTGCCGAACTCCTCGGCGACCGACGCCTCGACGAGGAACCGGTTGGCGGAGGTGCAGGCCTCGCCCATGTTGCGCATCTTGGCGATCATCGCGCCCTCGACGGCGGCGTCGAGGTCGGCGTCGGCGAAGACCAGGAACGGGGCGTTGCCGCCGAGCTCCATCGACACCCGTTGCAGCTCGCCGGCGGACTGCTCGACGATCCGCTTGCCGACCGAGGTGGACCCCGTGAAGCTGACCTTGCGCAGCCGCGGGTCGGCCTGGAGGGTCTTGCTGAGGCCGCCGGAGTCGGAGGTCGTCACGACGTTGAGTACGCCGGCCGGCAGGCCCGCCTCGGCGAGCAGGGCCGCGAGCAGGAGCATGGTCAGCGGGGTCTGCGACGCGGGCTTGACCACCATCGTGCAGCCGGCCGCGATCGCCGGGCCGATCTTGCGGGTGCCCATCGCGAGCGGGAAGTTCCACGGGGTGATGAACAGGCACGGACCGACCGGCTTGCGCACGGTCAGCAGCCGGCTGCCGCCCATCGGGTTCTGCATCCAGCGACCGTGGATGCGGACCGCCTCCTCGGAGAACCAGCGCAGGAACTCGGCGCCATAGGTCACCTCGCCCTTCGCCTCCGCGATCGGCTTGCCCATCTCCAGGCTCATCACGAGGGCCAGGTCGTCGGCGTGCTCGACCACCAGGCCGAACGCGCGGCGCAGGACCTCGCCCCGCTCCCGGGGCGCCGTCGCCGCCCACGACTCCTGGGCGCCGGCAGCGGCGTCCAGCGCCGCCCGGGCGTCGTCGAGCGTGCCGTCGGCGACGTCGGTCAGCACCGACCCGTCGGCCGGGTCGAGCACGTCGATCCGGGCCCCGCTGCCGGAGGGGACCCAGTCGCCGCCGACGTACAGCTGGCGACGCGACTCCGGGAGCAGGTGGGCGAGGCGATCACGGAAGGTCATGGCCCCACTCTGGCACTGGGCGGAAGGCTTCGGGAGGCCCCGAGGCGAGCCGATGGTCCCGGGTCCCAGGATTTTCGGCGAAAGGGATTTGTCCCTCACGATCGGCGCGCTAAAGTGGCAGCAGTCGTACTTCGGAGGGAGCACCGATACGACTGAGCCCCTCGTTGACCCCATGCAATGAGGGGCTCTCTCCGTTTTCCGATGCGTCGGCCGGAGCCGGACAGCCCGTCAGTCGCCGGGTGGGGTCGGCCCACCCGCAGCTGTCACCCGTTCGGGGGGCATTTGAGACGGTTTGCCTAACTTTGGGGGCCGCCACCTCCGGAGCGCCGGTAAGAACCGGGCCATGTCCACTCTGACTCCCCCTTCCTCCCGACGCGTGAGGCTGGCCGGCATCGCCGCGCTGGCCACCGCGACCGCCACGATCAGCATCTTCGGCACCGTGCCCAGCTCGCACGCCGACCCGGCCACGCCCCCTGACGAGCCGACCACGCTCGCGCTCGGCGAGTTCGAGCAGGCCGCCGCTCCCGGCTCCTGCGCCGCGATCGTCACCCTCGAGGGCGGCAACGGCGGTACCGCCATCTCCGGCGCCGACAACGACGACGACGAGCCCACCGACGACCCGGACCAGGTCGGCGGCGGCCAGGGCGCCCGGGTGCAGTTCCGGATCCCGGTGTCCCCGACCGACGTGCTCACCGGCGTCGTCGGGCGCGGTGGCGCGAGCGGCGGTCTCGGCGGCGCGTCCGGTGACGACAAGGGCGGCAATGGCGGCACCGGGACCCACGCCGGTGCTGGCGGCGGTGGCTACACCAGCCTCCTCGTCAACGGCGACCTCGTGGCGCTCGTCGGCGGCGGCGGCGGCTCCGGCGGCGGCCACAACCCCAACGCGGGCGGCGGCGGCCACGCCGGTGTCATCGAGGGCCAGGGCACCTTCGCCGGCCAGGACGGCGCCGACGGCGTCGACCGCTCGACCACGCCTCGCGCGCCCGGCGGCGGCGGCGCCGGCGGGACCAACGCTGCCGGCACCGGCGGCGTCCACGCCGACAAGCCCGCCGACAACGGCAGCGATGGGTCGGGCCGCAACGGTGGCAACGGCGGCGGCGGCGACGGCGCCGACCAGGGCGGCGGCGGCGGCGCCGGCTACTTCGGCGGCGGCGGCGGCGCCACCACCGTCGGCGACGTGGACAACGGCACCCCTGACCCCACCGACCCCACCGTCGGCACCGGGGTCGTCGGCGGCGGCGGTGGCGGCGGCTCCAGCTTCTTCAGCGGCACCCACGGTGCCACCCTCATCGACCAGGCGGAGGGCGAGTCCCTCGCTCCCAACGGGGCGAGCCGCAACGGCACCGGCGAGATCGAGTGGGTGCCCTGCAACTACGACCTGTCGGTCACCAAGACGGCCGCGGCCGAGGTGTTCGAGTCCGGCACGCCGGTCACCTACACCCTGGTGATCACCAACAACGGCCCCGACCTGATGGGCATCGACGACACCGTGACGGTGACCGACGACAAGGCCGGCGGCGGCACCCTGGTGTCGGTCCAGGCGAGCGGCAGCGGCACGCCGTTCACCTGTGACACCGCGGTCGGCTCGGCGATCCCGGCCGACGGCGAGCTCGACTGCTCGCGGCCCGTCGGCAGCGACGTCCGCGGTCTCGACAACGGCGAGAAGCTGACCCTGGTCTACAGCAAGGTCCTCACCGGCAACGCGCCCGTGCTGAACAACGTCGGCGTCACCGACCGCGGCAACCCGGCCAACAACACCGCGGCCGCCACCGTGCAGCCCGCCGTCCCGGGTGTCTCCCTGGTCAAGAAGGCCACGCCGAAGAAGGTCGCCAAGCTCGGCGAGAAGATCAAGTACACCTTCAAGGTCACCAACACCGGCAACATCGCGCTGAAGACCGTCACCATCGCGGAGCAGCAGTTCAGCGGCAAGGGCAGCCTGACCCCGAAGTGCCCGGCGCTCCCGGCCACCGGCCTCGCCCCCGGCGCCTCGATCACCTGCACCGCCACCTACAAGGTCCACAAGCGTGACCTGGTCGCCGGCAAGGTCGTCAACGTCGCCACCGCCAGCGGCACCACCCCGGCCGGCAACCCGGTCCAGTCGCTGCCGTCGAAGGCGAAGGTGAAGACGCCGAAGCAGCCCAAGAAGGTCGCGGGCACGCCCGCCACCGGCGCCCGGAGCCTCTCCGGACGCTGATCCAGACAGACACCTCCGGGGGGAGGATGTCGAAGACGAAGGGGCCGTACCCGCTCGGGTGCGGCCCCTTCGGCATGGGTGGGGCCGGGCTCGGGGCGGCTCGGCTCGGGGCGGCTCGGCTCGGGGCGGCTCAGGCGCCGCGCTGTAACACGGAGTTCGCTGCACTCCATGACCCCCGTGCACTGTGCCGTACCCGCACAGACCCCACGGCGCGACGTCGCGGGTCGGGTAGAGCAGCGAACTGCGTGTTACAGCCGGGCGGCCGGGGATGGCGGGGCACCGCCCGGCAGGGGCCCGGACGGGGAGCCCGAGAACCCTGGGCACGGCCGGGCCCAGGCCGGATGGCCGGGCCGGACCGGGTACGCGGGCCGAGGCCGGTGGCCGGCCGCGCGGGGGCTCAGCGCGCCCCGCGGAGGAACGCCTCGAGGAGCGGGCCGGCGGTCTGGGAGCCGGACTCGCCGGTCTGGACGTAGACGGCGACGGCGAGGTCGCCCTGGGCGGCGACCATCCAGGCGTGGGTGCGGATGGTGTCGCCGTCGGCGTACTCGGCGGTGCCGGTCTTGGCGATCACGGGCGGGCCGGGGACGTCGGCCAGGCCGCGGCCGCTGCCCTCGGTGACGACCTGGCGCAGGATCGCGCGCAGCTGGTCGGCCTCGGCGGGCGCGAGCGGGGTGGCCTCGGCGGGGACGCTCACGTCGACCTGGTCGACGAGGCGGGGGACGACGGTCGTGCCGGCCTGGACGCTGCCGATCACGGTCGCCATCGCCATCGGGGAGGCGAGCACCTTGCCCTGGCCGATGAGGGAGGCCGCCGCCTCGGTGTCGCTGCCCGGGTCGGGGACCTCGCCGAAGAAGGCGGGGAAGCCGAGGTCGTGGTCGATGCCGAGGCCCAGGGTTGCGGCCGCGGCGGCGAGGTCGCCCTGGTCGAGCGCGTCGCGCTGGCCGATCAGCGCGGTGTTGCACGACTGGGCGACCGCCTCGCGCAGCGGGATGGTGCCGAGGGCGGAGGAGGGGTAGTCGGAGTAGTTCTTGAACTCCTTGCCGTTGACACTGACCGTGGGCGTGCACTCGACCGGGCTGTCGGGGGTGAGCCCGGCGCGGAGCAGGGCCAGCGAGGTGACGATCTTGAACGTCGACCCGGGGGCGAACTGGCCGAAGGTGGCGTAGTTCTGGCCACCGGTCGCGGCGTCGTTGGCCGCCGCGAGGATCGCGCCGTCACTGGGCCGCAGCGCGACCAGGGCGGCGGCCGGCCCGGTCGAGGCGAGCACCTGCTCGGCGAGCGTCTGCAGCCGCTCGTCGAGGGTGATCGCGAGCGGCCGGCCGGGCGTCGCGTCGACGCGGTAGACCTCGCGCCGCTCGGCGGCCGGGTCCTTGCCGCCGGCCGCGGGGAGCACGTAGACGACGCGGCCGACGCGGCCACGCAGCTGGTCGTCGTAGCGTGCCTGGAGGCCGGAGAGTCCGGCCACGTCACCGGGGCGGTAGGCGGCGGGGTCCTTCTTCACCATCTCGGCCGTCACCGGACCGACCCGGCCGAGGATCGGCGCCGCGAAGTCGCGGCTCGGGGCGAGCGCGAGCTCGGCGTCGACGGTGCTCGCGCCGACGATGCCGGCGAGGGCGTCGGCGAACCCGGCCGGCTCCTCGCCGGCGCGGTAGGTGATCGCCTCGACGAAGGCGCGCGGACCGGCCGCGGTGACCGCCTTGACGTAGGGCTTCACCTTGACGTCGACCAGGCGGGCGAGGGCCCGCGCGGAGGCGGGCGCGGCCGCGGCGTCGACCTTGGCGCGGTCGATCCCGACCCGGACGACCGCCCGCTCGGTGACCAGCACCTGGCCGTCGGCGCCGGTGATGTCGCCCCGGTCGGTCGGCTGGGTGACCGCGTCGAGGGACTCGCCCTCGGCCAGGTCGGGCGCGACCAGCGCGGGCGTGAACACGACCTCGGTCGGCCCCTCGTCGAGGGTGCTCTCGGGATGGAACTCCACCGTCGTCTGGTAGGCCCAGGGGTCCTGTCCCTCGACCACCGGCCAGGACCACGAGACCGGCGCGGTGTAGAGGTCCTTGCTCTCGGAGACCTCGCCGATCTCGACGGTCGGCTCGAGGCCGTTCATCCCGCCGACGATCGCACGGTACTGATCGCGCACCTCGTCGGGAGTCTTGCCGGCGAAGGCGAGGTCGGCGAACGGGTTGGGGCCCTCGTCGGTGGTGGCGGCGGCGACCAGCGCCTTCTCCAGCGTGCGCGCGGCGGCGTCGGCCTCGTCGATCGCGCTGGAGCCGGAGCATGCGCTCAGCACGGCGCCGAGCAGGAGGAGAGAGGTGAGGGCTGCCGAGATCCGCCGCATGGGAAAGGTTCTACCAGGCGGGTCCGTCACAACGGGGTCAGTGACCGGCGAGGAAGCGGATGCCCTTCGTCGTACCGTCCACGATGTCGGAGACGTGCGCCTGGAAGCCGGGGCAGGTGGTGATGTCGTGGGCCCGGCACTCCAGCGCGTGCTGGGTCATGTGGCGCGACCGCTCGAGCTCGGCCTGGCGGCGGTCGAGCTCCTCGAGGTGCGCGCGCAGCGCGTCGCGCCGGCCGTCGACCGAGGCGTCGACGAGGGTGCGGATCTGGTCCAGGCTCATCCCGGACGCCTTGCTGGCCAGGATCGCGGCCACCCGGAAGGCGTCGTCCTCGCCGTAGACCCGGCGCCCCGCCGAGTCGCGCGCGGGGTGCAGCAGGCCCTTGTCCTCCCAGTGCCGCAGCACGTGCGTCTCCAGCTCGAAGCGCGCGGCCAGGTCACCGACGGACCACCGGATGTCGCGGGCACTTGACTTCATGTTCACATGAAGTCACAGGCTGGGCCCATGAGCAAATCGAACCGCTACGACGTCGCCGTGATCGGCGCCGGATCCGCCGGCCTCCAGGCCGCCCAGACCCTCGGTCGGATGCACCGCTCCACCGTCGTGATCAGCACCGACCGCTACCGCAACGACCCCACCGAGCACATGCACAACTTCCTCGGCCACGACGGCGCCCCGCCGGCCGAGCTGCGGGTCGCGGCCCGCAAGGACGCCCAGGCGTACGCCGACGTGCGCTTCCTCGACGTCGGTGGCGCCGGCGTCACCCGGATCACCGGCGAGCTCGGCGCCTTCGTCCTCGAGATCGACGGCGAGCAGCCGGTGCGCGCGGAGCGGGTGCTGCTCGCCACCGGCGTCCGCGACACCCTCCCCGACGTCCCCGGGATCGCGGAGAACTTCGGCGACCTGGTCGCGCACTGCCCGTTCTGCCACGGCCACGAGTACGCCGACACCCGCGTCGGCATCCTCGGCGCCGCCCCCCACGTGGCCGCGATGGCCTCGATGGTCCAGCCGATCGCCGAGGACCGGGTGGTGCTCACCCACGGCGCGGACCTCGACCCGACGACCGCCGACCAGCTGGCCGCACTCGGCGCGAGCGTCGTGACCGAGCCGGTGGCCGGCGTCCGCAAGGTGGGAGGAGAGCTGCTCGTCACCCTCGCCGACGACACCGAGGTCACGCTCGGCGGGCTGCTGGTGAAGACCGAGTGGGCGCAGGCCGCACCCTTCGCCGAGCAGCTCGGGCTGGAGATGTCGGAGATGGGCGCGATCGTGGTCGACGCGTTCGGCCGGACCAGCCTCCCGGGGGTCTACGCCGCCGGTGACCTGGCCCAGGGTCCGGGCCTGCCGATGCCGATGGCGTCGGTGCTGGTCGCCGCCTCCGCCGGGATGATGGCCGCCGCCGCGTGCGTGCAGGACGCGGCGCTGGCCCGAATCGCCTGATCGCGATAGTCCCTGCTCAAAAGCACCGAAATCCGACGACAACCGGTGCTTTTGAGCAGGGACTATCGCAAACGGCTCAGTACCAGCCGGTGCGCTCGGAGTGCTCCCACGCCTTCTGCGCGTTGCCGTAGCGCGCGGCGATGTAGGCGAGTCCCCAGCGGATCTGGGTCTCGGGGTTGGTGCGCCAGTCGCTGCCCACGACGGCCATCTTGGTGCCGGGCAGCGACTGGGGGATGCCGTAGGCGCCGGAGCTGCGGTTCTCGGCGAGATGGTTCCAGCCGGACTCGCGCTGCCAGAGGGCGTCGAGATAGGGCCACTGGTCGGCGGGGAAGCCGAACTCGATCATCTCGCGGTAGCCCAGGCCGCGGTTCGAGGCCGGGTCGACCTCGGCCGGCACGATCACCGGCGGCAGCCGCTTCGCGATCCGCTCCGCCCGCCGCGCCAGCTGGGCCATGATCTCGACCGTCGGTACGTCGACCCGGGCGCCCGAGCGGGACGGCTCGTCGGGGCGCGGGGTCGGCGTGGGCGACGCGGACGACGGCGTGGGCGCCGCCGACGAGCCGACGGCGGCCGGCTCCGCGACGGGGGTCGCGGCCGCACAGGCGCTCAGCAGCAGGCCCGCCGCGACCGCGGCGGGCACCCCCAAGCGGCGCCGACCCCCCAAGCGGCGCCGACCCCCCATGGGGTCCGACCCTAGGTCAGTCCCGCGGCTTGCGCGACCGGTTCGGCGGGCCGTAGTCCTTGGCCAGCTCGATCAGCTTGCCGCTGATCCGGGTGCTCTTGAGCCGCTCCCACTGGTCCTCGGTGAGCCGGGCGGGCAGCTCGACGATGGAGTAGTCGGGGCGGATGGTGATCTTGCCGAAGTCGCGACGGTCCAGCCCGCCCTCGTTGGCGAGCGCGCCGACGATCTGCCGCGGCTCGACGCGGTGCCGCTTGCCGACCTGGATCTTGTACGCCTGGAAGTTGCCTCCCGAGCGCGGCGCGCGGTCGCGGCCACCCCGCTCGCCCCGGTCCCGGTCCCGGGCGCCCCGGTCGGCCCGGTCGTCGTGGTCGCGGCGCGGTCGGCGCTCCGGCTCCGGCTCCTCCTCGAGGAGGAGCGGGGTGTCGCCCTGGAGCGCGATCGCGAGGGCGGCGGCCACGTCGGCCTCGGGTACGTCGTGCTCGCGGATGTAGTGGCCGACGACGTCGCGGAAGAAGTCGATCTGCGGCGACTCCAGCGCCGCGGTGATCTGGTCGTCGAAGCGGCTCAGCCGGGACACGTTGATCGCGTCGACGCTCGGGAGCTGCATCTGCTCCAGGGTGGAGCGGGTCGCCTTCTCGATGTGCTTGAGGAGGTAGCGCTCGCGCGGGGTGATGAAGGAGATCGCGTCACCGCTGCGCCCCGCGCGCCCGGTGCGGCCGATCCGGTGCACGTAGGCCTCGGTGTCGGTCGGGATGTCGTAGTTGAAGACGTGGCTGATCCGGGGCACGTCGATGCCGCGGGCGGCGACGTCGGTGGCGACCAGGATGTCGAGCTTGCCGTCCTTGAGCTGGTTGACGGTGCGCTCGCGCTGGGCCTGCACGATGTCGCCGTTGATCGCGGCGGCGCTGTAGCCGCGGGCGCGCAGCTTCTCGGCGAGGGTCTCGGTCTCGTTCTTGGTGCGCACGAAGACGATCGCGCCCTCGAAGTTCTCGACCTCGAGGATCCGGGTCAGCGCGTCGACCTTCTGCGGGTAGCTGACCATCAGGTACCGCTGCTTGATGTTCTCGGCGGTGCGGGTCTTGCGCTCGATCGCGATCTCGACCGGGTTCTTCAGGTAGGTCTGCGACAGCGAGCGGATCTGCTTCGGCATGGTCGCCGAGAACAGCGCGACCTGCTTCTCGTCGGGGGTGTCGGCGAGGATCGTCTCGACGTCCTCCGCGAAGCCCATGTTGAGCATCTCGTCGGCCTCGTCGAGGACCAGGAAGCGCAGCTCGGTGAGGTCGAGGGTGCCCTTCTCGAGATGGTCCATGATCCGGCCGGGGGTGCCGACGACGATGTGGACGCCGCGGCGCAGCGCGGAGAGCTGGACGCCGTAGCCCTGGCCGCCGTAGACGGGGAGCACGTGCACGCCGCGCAGGTTGGCGGCGTACTTCTCGAACGCCTCGCAGACCTGGAGCGCGAGCTCGCGGGTCGGCGCGAGGACCAGCGCCTGCGGGGTCTTCTGGGACAGGTCGAGCTGGTCGAGGATCGGCAGCGCGAAGGCCGCGGTCTTGCCGGTGCCGGTCTGGGCCAGGCCCATCACGTCGCGGCCCTCGAGGAGGTGCGGGATGGTGGCGGCCTGGATGGCGGACGGCGACTCATAGCCGATGTCCTTGAGGGCCTTGAGAATGCGGTCACCGAGGCCAAGATCGGCGAAGGTTGCGGGCTGGTCCTCGGTGTCACTCACCCGTCAAGACTAGTGCCGTCAAGCGTGCGGGGCGTGATCCTCGTCGCGGTGCGCTGGGTCACTGCGGATTGAAAGTGGCCCAGTCTGGTAAGGACAGCCTGTAATGCCGTCACCGCCGCATCCGCTGTCAACCTCGGCATCCGCTCCCGTTCCGCGACGAGAAAGTTCTCCATGAGGCCCCACACTCCGCCCCGCGCGCTGCGCCTGCTGCTCGTCGCGATCGCTCTCCTGCTGTCCACCACCGGCCTGGTCGCCGGGTTCGTGGAGCCCGCCAGCGCCGCGCCCAAGCCCGCCAAGGTCAAGGGGGTCAAGCTGAAGAAGCCTCGCGTCGACGGCACGACCGCCTCGTTCAAGGTGAAGTGGAAGCGCGCGGCGCGGGCGACGTCGTACAAGGTGCAGTGGCGGGTGCCGGGCGGGAAGCCCCGCAAGACCCGCGTCCGGTCGACGTCGACCACGATCAAGGGCCTGGCACAGGGCACCGACTACTGCGTCAAGGTGCGCGCCTACAACGGCAAGCGCAAGGGCAAGTGGTCCAAGACCCGCTGTCGTACGACGGCCCGGCTGGCCGCGGTGCAGCCGGTGTGGGTCGACCGGCAGCAGATCCAGGGCAGCACCGTCGCGCTGACCTTCCGCTGGAACGAGGTCCCCGGCGCGACGTCGTACGACCTCGACTACCTCGGCAACGAGAACCCGATCCAGGGCGCCAAGAACAAGCAGCGCGTCACCGTCCCGAGCACGGGCGGCCCGGTCGCCGGCGTGACCATTCCCGGCCTCGACCCGGGCCGCACCTACTGCTTCCAGGTCCGCCCGTCCGGTCCGGTGGGCGTGGGCGCCTTCGCGACGGCGGGCTGCAAGGTGACCGTGGCGCTGTCACGAGCGACCGGCGGACCGCTCCACGTGAACATGATGACCTGGAATGTGTGCAGCAGCGTCTGCACCGGCGACCGCGCCTGGGACCTGCGCAAGGACGGGGCCAAGGCCCGGCTCGCCGCCATCGCCCCGGACGCCGTGGCCCTGCAGGAGGCGACCCCGGCCGTCGATGATCTGCAGGTCACCCCCGGCTACGAGAAGGCCTGCCAGGCCGGTGACGGCCTCCCGGCCACGCCCAACGTGCGCAACCAGTCGCTGCTGGTCAAGTCGTCGAAGTTCGACGTCGTCGCCGGCACGGCCAATGGGTACCGGTTTCCCGGCTACACCCACGGCGGCTGCTGGGTGCGTGTCATCGACCAGGTGACCCAGCGCCCGCTGATTCTCGCGGGCCTGCACCTCGCACCCCCGGCCCAGGCCTCCGACGCCGAGCGCGACAGCGAGATGCGCCAGTTCCTGCTCGCGATCCAGGCCGATCCCAACACGGCGGGTGTCCCGATCCTGTTCGCCGGCGACTTCAACTCCGACCGCACCCGCGGGTCGGATGCTCCGCGGCAGGTGCTCAACTCCCTGGGCTACGACGACGCCTTCGACGCGGCCGAGGCGTACAACTCGCTGCCGTACGTCAACTCGTGGAACGCCTGGGCGGTGCCGCCGCCGGTCTCGTATCGCTGGGGCGCGCACGTCGACCGGGTCTTCGCTCCACCTGCTGCCCGCGTCACGAGCTGGCAGATGGAGTCCCCGTTCGCGGGGAGCCTGCAGCTCTCGGACCACTCCCCCGTCCGGGTGACCGTCGAGATCCCCTGACCCTCACTCCACGGTGACGGACTTCGCGAGGTTGCGCGGCTTGTCGATGTCGTGGCCCAGCTCCAGGGCCGCGTGGTAGGCCAGCACCTGCAGCGGGATCGTCAGCAGGATCGGGTCCAGCTCCCGCTCGTTGCGGGGGACGTCGATCCGCCCGGTCACGACGTCCTCGAGGTCGCCGAGGTCGACGCCCTCGTGGGAGACCACGACGAGCGGGCCACCGCGGGCCGCGATCTCGTGGAGGGCGGCGACATTGCGCTCGACCAGCTCGTCGTCGGGCACGATCGCGACGGTCGGCACCTCGGGGGAGATGAGCGCGAGCGGACCGTGCTTGAGCTCGCTGGTCTGGTACGCCTCGGCGTGGCGGTAGCTGATCTCCTTGAACTTCTGCGCGCCCTCGCGGGCCACCGGGAAGCCGCGGACCCGGCCCACGAAGAACAGGTTCTCGGCCTCGGCGAGCCGCTTCGCGATGACGGCGAGCTCGGCCTCGGTCGCGAGGATCTCGTCGATCTGAGCGGGGATCCGGGTCAGGCCGGCGATCAGCCGCTTGCCGTCGGCGATGGAGAGGTCGCGGACCCGGCCGAGCTGGACGGCGAGCATGCCGAACGCGAGGAACATGTTGGTCAGCGCCTTGGTGGAGGCGACCGCCACCTCGGGACCGGCGTGCAGGTAGATGCCGCCGTCGACCTGGCGCGCGATCGCCGAGCCGACCACGTTGACCAGCCCGATCACGCGTCCACCCTTGCGCTGCACCTCCTGCACCGCCAGCAGGGTGTCGATGGTCTCGCCGGACTGGCTCACCGCGACGTACAGCGTGTCGGGCTCGATGATCGGGTCGCGATAGCGGAACTCGCTGGCCGCCTCCGCGTCCGCGGGGATCCGGGCCAGCTCCTCGAGCAGCGAGGCGCCCATCTGGCCGACGTAGTACGCCGACCCGCAGCCGAGGATCTTGACCCGGCGGAAGGCGCGCAGCTCCCGGGCGTCGAGGTTGAGGCCGCCCAGGTGACCGGTGCCGAACCGCTCGTCGAGGCGACCGCGCAGCACCGCCTCCGCGCGGGCCGGCTGCTCGAGCAGCTCCTTGTGCATGAACGAGTCGTGCTCGCCGGCGTCGTACGCCTCGGGGTCGACGTCGACCTCCTTGGCGCGGCGGTCGGTGGCGGCCAGGCCGGTCGCCTCGATCCGATAGGTCGTGAACCCGCTCGCGGTGATCGTGGCCATCTCGCCGTCGTCGAGGTGGGCGACCGTGGTGGTGTAGCGCACCAGCGCGGCCAGGTCGGACGCGACGTGCATCTCGTGGTCGCCGACGCCGATGATCAACGGGCTGCCGTTGCGGGCCACGACCAGCCGGTCGGGGAAGTCGGCGTGCGCCACCGCGATGCCGTAGGTGCCCTCCACCCGGCCCAGCGCGTCGGCGATCCGCTGCTCCAGGGTCTTGGCCGTCGAGCCCGCGATGAGATGGGCGAGCACCTCGGTGTCGGTGTCGGAGGCGAGCACGACGCCCGCGTCGCTCAGCTCGGCCCGCAGCGCGGCGGCGTTGTCGATAATGCCGTTGTGGACCACGGCGACCCGCGCGGCCGCGTCGGTGTGGGGATGGGCGTTCACGTCGTTGGCGGGACCGTGGGTCGCCCAGCGGGTGTGACCGATCCCGAGCTTGCCGCCGAACCGCTTCGGCAGCCCGTCGCCGAGGTCGCGGACCCGGCCGGCCTGCTTGGCGACCTTGAGCCCGCTGCCGCCGAGGACGGCGACGCCCGCGGAGTCGTACCCCCGGTGCTCGAGCCGGGTCAGTCCCTCCAGCAGCAGCGGCGCCGCCTGCTGGGTCCCGATGTAGCCGACGATCCCGCACATGTGTCGTCTCCCTGTCGTGTCTAGCCGTAGATGATCCGTCGGAGCTGGCGCTCCGAGAGCTCCGGCGCCGCGACCACGGTGGTGCGCAGCTCCTCGCGCAGCCGGGCGAAGATCGCGTCATTCCTCGCGCCGTGCAGCCGGAGCTCGGCGTGCCGCCGCCGGACCCAGCCCTCGACCGTCTCGTCGTGGAAGGCGAGGACGTCCTGGACCAGCCGGGTCGCCTCCGCCGGACCCAGGCCCGTGCTGTCCTGGACGTGCTGGAGGAGCCGCGGATCGACGTGCACCCGGTGAGCGTGCACCCCGACGGGCACTTTCTCAAGTTCCTGCCCGGAATCGGGCAGATCGCAGGAGATCTGGCCGTCCGCACGAGTTCTCGTGGCGCGTCAGCGGGCGGTGGAGCACCACGCCCGTCTCGCGCCCGCCCTGGGCGTACGAGTGGAGGAAAACAGCCGCCGGCGGCGGGATTCGGGACGGGCCGGTGGGGGACGTGCTATCTTGGTGAACACAAGGTGAACAGGAGGTGACCCATGACCAACACGAACATGACCGAGACGCATCTGGAGATGCGCTGGCTGCCCGTGACCGCCCCCGACGGACGCACCCGGATGGAGGCCGTCTGGGTCGAGGTGGGCCAGCCGGTGGCCGCACACTCGCACGCGGCCTGAGTCCCATCGATTCTCTGGAAGCCACTCCCCGACCGCGGGGAGTGGCTTCCGGCATTTCGTCGTCATTCTGCGAGGTGATCCGGATCACCCCTTGCCTCGGAATGGTTGCCGTGTCACCATTGGTTACGGTCTTTGAAAGTTCAACAAACCCGCCACCATCTCAGGAGCCACCACCATGAGCGAGTCCGCTGCCCTCACCGACATCACCGGCGACTACACCCTCGACGTCGCGCACAGCCGCCTCGGCTTCGTCGCGCGCCACGCGGTCGTCACCAAGGTCCGCGGCCAGTTCACCGACTGGTCCGCCACCGCCCACATCGACACCGCCAACCCGGCCGCCTCCTCGGTCACCCTGACCATCAACCCGGCCAGCGTCTCCACCGGCAGCGCCGACCGCGACGGCCACCTCACCTCCCCCGACTTCTTCGACACCGCCGCCTTCCCGGAGTGGAAGTTCGTGTCCACCGACGTCTCCCGCGACGGCAACGAGTGGACCATCACCGGCGACCTCACCATCAAGGACGTCACCAAGCCGGTCACTATCGAGTTCGAGGAGAACGGCTCCGCCAAGGACCCGTTCGGCAACATCCGGGTCGGCTTCGAGGGCGACGTCACCGTCAACCGCAAGGACTGGGGCCTGACCTGGAACGCCGCGCTCGAGACCGGCGGCGTCCTCGTCTCCGAGAAGATCAAGCTCGAGTTCGACATCTCCGCGATCAAGAACGCCTGATCCCCTCCCCGAGGTCTCGGGGAAATCACGCGCGGACACCCGGGCGAGTCGGCCAGACTCGCCCGGGTGTCCGCCATTTCGCCGCCCTCCGGGCTCACCACGCGTCCGCTCACCCTCGCCGACGCGCCCGCCGTCTTCGCCGTCATCGCCGAGCAGGAGCGCCACGACGTCGGCACCGTCGAGGTCGAGGAGGCCGACCTGCTCGCCGACTGGGGGCGGCCGTCGTACGACCTCGGGGCGAGCTCGGTCGCGGTGCTCGACGGCGATCGGATCGTGGCCTACGCCGAGCACCTCGGGGAGGAGCGGTACGACGCCGCGGTGGTGCCGTCGTACCGCGGGCGGGGGATCGGGACCTGGCTGGCCGGCTGGGTCCGGCAGCTGGCCCGGGCGCGCGGCGCCGCGATCGTCGGCATGCCGGTGCCCCAGGGCTCCGACGGCGACCAGCTGCTCGCCGCGCTCGGCTACGAGGTGCGCTGGACCAGCTGGGTGCTGCGCCTGCCCGAGGGCGCGCGGATCGCCGAGCGTCGCCTGCCAGCGGGATACGCGCTGCGCGCGGCGACCCCCGCCGACCACGAGCAGGTCTGGACCGTCACCGAGGACGCCTTCTTGGAGTGGTCGGTGCGCGAGCGCGCGGCGCTGGCCGACTTCGGCGCCCAGGTCTGGGGCCGCCCCGGCTCCGAGCCGTGGCAGCTCCAGGTCGTCGTCGGACCCGACGGCGACGTCGTGGCCGCCGCCCACTCCTGGAACGCCGGCACCGACACCTTCGTCTCCAAGCTGGCCGTGGCCCGCGCCCACCGGCGCCGCGGCCTCGCCCAGGCCCTGCTCGTCGCGGCCTTCACCGCCGGCCGGGAGCGCGGCGCGACCTCCTCGTCGCTGTCCACCGACTCGCGCACCGGCGCGCTCGGCCTCTACGAGAACGTCGGCATGCGGATCGAGGCGACCTGGGTGCACCGGGCGGTGCGGCTGGGCTGAGGTGTGGCCGGCGCGTGGCCGGGGCCGGATAGGGTCGCCCGCATGGGCGAGGTGTTCGCGGGACGCTACGAGCTGCTGGACCCGATCGCCGCCGGCGGCATGGGCACCGTGTGGCGGGTGCTGGACCGCACGGCCGGCGAGGTGAAGGCCGCGAAGATGCTACGCCAGACCGACGCGGCGATGCTGCTGCGCTTCGTCCGGGAGCAGTCGGTGCGCATCGACCACACCCACGTCGTCACCCCGCAGTCGTGGGCGGGCGTCGACGACCGGGTGCTGTTCACCATGCCGCTGGTGCGCGGCGGGTCGGTGTCCGGACTGATGAAGCGCAACGGCGGAACGCTGCCGCCGCGATGGATCGCCGTCCTGACCGACCAGACCCTGCAGGCACTTGAGGCGGTGCACGCCGCGGGGATCGTGCACCGCGACATCAAGCCCGGCAACCTGCTGCTCGAGGTGACCGGCCGCGACCGCCCGCACCTGCGGCTCACCGACTTCGGCATCGCCGTCCCCAGCGACGAGCCGCGCCTGACCCACGTCGCGATGGTGATCGGGACCCCGGGCTACCTGCCGCCGGAGCAGTACCGCGGCGCCGACCCCGACCCCAGCGCCGACATCTACGCCCTCGGCGTAGTCGTGCTCGAGATGCTCACCGGCCACCGGCCCGCCGCCGACGGCGAGCCCACCCCGATCGACGTCGGTCCCCTGCGCACCGGCCGCCCCGAGCACGACGCGGTGCTCGACCTGGTCGCCGCCGCCACGGCGTACGACCCGCGCCGGCGCCCGACGGCCACCGAGCTCCTCGCCCACCCCGCCCTGCGCGGCCTGGTCGCCCGCTGGGACGAACCGGCGCTCGCCGACCAGGTCGAGGTCCTCGACGAGTACCCCGCCGCCCCGGACCCGACGCCCAGCCGACCGACGGCGGCGTACCCACCGCCCCCGCCGGCCCCGGCCACCCCCGGGGCCCTGGGGGCCCCGCCGCCACCGGCCAATCCCACCGCCGCCGCGACCGCGGCGGTCACCGCCTACGGCGCGCCGGTCGCCCGGCGGCGCCCGGTCGACGCCTACGTGCTGCTCGGCCTCGGCGTCGTGGGACTGCTGGTGGCGCTGCTGCTGCTCGTGGGGTGAGTGTCTGGGCGTGTCTGGGCGTGTCTGGGCGTGCCTGGGCGTGCCTGGGCGGCGGGGCGACCGGCGCTGTAACACGGAGTCCGCCGCTCTTCCGGACCTGCGACGTCGGAGAACGGGGTCCGTACGGGTCCGCTAGATGCGGCCCAGGTACGCCAGGCCGGCGAACTCCGTGTTACAGCGCCCGCCGACCCGACGCCCGCCGACCCGACGCCCGCCGACCCGCCGCCCGCCGACCCGCCGCCCGCCGACCCGCCGCCGGGCGACCCGACCAGGCCCGCCGCCCCTAGGTCACCGCCGGGCGCGGAGCCGGACCACCCCGGCTCCCAGACACGCCACGCTGGCCGCGGCCAGGCCGAACCCGGCCCAGCGCCGGGTCGTGAGCCAGCCGTCGTCGAGCGGACTGCCCGAGGCCACCGCGGCGAAGGTGTCCTCGCCGACCAGGAAGGGCCGCTCGGGCGAATAACCGTCGAGGCTGGTCTTCTTGTCCTGCGCGACCGCGACCCCGTCGTACGTCGGCGCGGCCCCGGCGTGGTGGTCGACCGCGACGGTGAGGGTCACCGGGATCTCCACGGCCTTCCGATCCGCGGACTCCGGGAGTGGCGACGCCGCGAGCGAGACCCAGTAGTCGCCGGGCAGCCGGCCGTCGACCGGGCGCACCGGCTCGCCGGCGGCGACCAGCACGGACGGCTCGCGGTCGTCGGCCGCGGCGAGATAGGTGCCGGTCGTGGAGTCTTCGGCCCCGGAGTCGGCGTAGCCCAGCCGGCCGCGGAGCGGGTCGATCAGGTGCAGGCTCAGGCCGGGGCCGCTGTAGGCGAACTCGTTGCCGTCGGGCGCCGCGGCGACGTCGACCCGCACGACCGGCTGGTCGCCCCAGTCCAGCGGCAGCCGCCAGAGCCGCTCGCTGCCCTCGCGGAGGGTGGTGCGGATCGCCGCGGGCCGGTCGCGGGCGTCGAGCTCGGGCGCCTCGTCGAAGGAGGCCGCGCCGTCGAGCGGCTCGGTGTCCTCGGGCTGGTCGGGCCGGTCGTACGCCGGGGTGTCGTCGGCCTCCTCGTCGCCGGCGCCGGACGAGGGCGCCTCCTCGACCACCTTGATCACATAGGGCAGGTCGGTGGTCGCCGAGGCGTAGCCACGGCTCACCTCGATCTGGATCGTGCCCGCGGCGCGGCAGGTGTCGCCGGTACTGCCGTCCTCGTCGCCCACGACCAGCCGGGCGCCGATCACCGCCTGCGGGACGCTGCTCTCGGTCGAGTCGCCCTCGTCGCCGCAGCTCGTGGGATCGCTGGAGCCCTTCGTGGCGACGCCGGCGACGACCCGGATGCCGTCGCTGCTGGTGCCCTGCGGCGCTCCGAGGACGCCGACGTGGACCCGGCTGCCGTTGATCCGGCGCTCGTAGCTGAAGAACTGCGAGTACGTCGGCCCCAGCGTCACCCGCCACAGCCCCGGGGCGAGCTCGCGGGGATGGGCGCCGTCGGTGCTCGGCTCGTTCGGCAGCGGTACGCCGCCCAGGTCGAGGCCGGGAGCGGCCGCCGCGGCGCCATATCCCGTCGTCAGCGTCAGCCAGGCCAGGCAGGTGGCGCCGGCGAGCAGGGCGGGAGCGCGTCGCGGACTCACGCCTGAACTCTAAAAGATCCGGGCCGCCCCAACCGGACCGACTCCTCGCGCGTCCTTCTCTGAGCACCGCACACCGCGAGCACGAGCACGAGCACGAGAGGATGGTCACCATGGCGCTGCGCGCATCTCGGGGCCCGACGGACGAGGAGTTCGCCGCGCTGGTCCACGCCGCCTGGCCGAGCCTGTACCGGACGGCCGTCCTGCTGGTCCGCGACCACGCGCTGGCCGAGGACCTGGTCCAGACCGCGCTCGCGAAGACCTACGCCCGCTGGTCGGCGATCCGCGACGTCGGCGCGGCCCGGGCCTATGCCCGCCGGGCCCTGGTGACGACGGCGACCAGCTGGTTCCGGCGCCGCTCGTTCCACGGCGAGCGCCCGACGGCCGAGCTCCCCGAGCCGGACACCGACCACGACCCCCGCGGGCCGACCGGCGACCGGATCGACCTGCTGGCGGCGCTGGCCCGGTTGGCGCCGCGGCAGCGGGCGGTCGTCGTGCTGCGCTACTACGACGACCTGTCGGTCGAGGAGACCGCGGAGCTGCTCGGCGTCACCACCGGCACCGTGAAGAGCCAGACCTCCGCCGCGCTCGGCAACCTGCGGCGCCTGCTCGGCGACGACGTCGACCTCCCCGACGCCAGCGCCGCCTCGCTGACCGCACCCACCACACGGACCACACCGACCACCGGAGGCCACCATGGCTGAGCGCCTCACCGACCTGCTCCACGACAGCGTGGACCACCTGCCCGTCCCCCACCCCGACGCCTCGGCGATCGCCGGGGCCGGGCGCGCCCGGCGTACTCGGCGCCGGGTCGGGACCATCGCCGCCGCCGTCGCGGCGATCGCGGCCGTCGGGGTCGGCGGCGCGGTCGTCGCGGACCTCGGCGACGGGCCCGCCCGCAGCTCCCAGGTCGCCACCCAGGACGACGACCCGTACGCCGAGCTGGGGTCGTACGCCGCCGGCGGGCACGTCGTCGTCGGCGACGCCACGGTCGAGCTGACGCCGGCGCCCCACCACCTCGCGCAGACGTCGGTGGGGGTGGTCACCCAGCAGTTCGACGGCCCCGACGGCACGCCCTTCCGGCTGGTCCGGCCCGACGGCACCGTGACGCCGCTGTCGATCCCCACCGACGCCTGGTCCGTCTCCGGCGACCCGGGCAGCGCTCGGGTGGCCTGGCTGGACCCCCTGCGCAACGAGGGCTGGGTGCACGTGTGGGACGTGACGACCGATCGCGAGGTCGCCACCCTGGGGGTCGAGCTGCCCGGCGAGACCCCGGAGGGCGGCAAGTCCGGCCTGCGCGAGGTCCAGCTGGACGGCGACTTCGTCTACGTCGGGACCGACCAGCGCACCGCCCACCGGATCGACTGGCGTACCGGCGCGGACCAGGAGCTGCCGTTCTCCCCGGTCGCCGTCCACGGCGGCGTGGCCACCTCGTTCGACGACGCCGGCCGGTGGACCCTCGTCGACGCCGCGACCGGGGAGCTGATCCGCGAGCTCGGTCGCCGGATCGAGACCGTCACGCTCGCGCCCGACGGCGAGCACGTCCTGGTCGTCCGTCAGGAGGGCAGCGGCTCGGTGGCGAGCGTCGAGCCGACCGAGCCGGGCGGCACGCCGGTCGAGCTGCCCGGTCTCACGGGGATGAGCAGCTGGAGCCTCGGCGGCCTGGTCGTCGGGCAGGTCGACGGCGCCAGCACCCTGCGCCGGTGCGACGTCGCCGGCCGCTGCGAGGACACGCCCGTCCCGTGGCTCGACGAGGAGAACCCGCTGGTGCTGCCGGCGGACTACCTGATGCTCGGCTGATCGGCCATCACCTCGCGCGCGAGCAGCGCGACGTGGAGGGCGAGCACGTTCTCCGGGTCGGCCAGGTCGATGTCGACGACCTGGCCGATCCGCTGCAGCCGGGCGTAGAGCGCGGGCCGGGAGATGTGGCACAGCTCGGCGGTGCGCACCTTGTTGCCGCCCGCGCGGCAGTACGCCGCCAGCGTGGGGGTGAGCTGCTCCCCGGTCCGCGCGTCGTGGGCGAGCAGGGTGCCGAGCTCGCGCTCGACGTACTGCTGCACCCGGGGGTCGTGGCGCAGCAGGTGGAGCAGCCCGCGCAGTCGCAGGTCGTAGAGGCGCACCGCGCGCGGCGGGTCGGTCGGGGCCGCGGAGTCGGCCACCACCAGCGCCTCGCGCACGCTGCCGCCGGCCCCCGCGACGTCGGCGACGGCCGAGCCGAGGCCGACCACCACGGGAGCGCCGGTGCGGGCCAGCCGGCCGACCAGCCGGTCCGCGAGCGCGTCGCCGGCCCCCGGGGCGTGGGCGACCAGGGCGACCACCCGCTCGTCGTCGACCGGGCCGACCAGCCCACTGGTGCGGCGTACCCGCAGCTCGTCGAGGAGGTCGGCGGCCACGCCCCGCAGCTCGTCGGCGTTGCCGGGTCCGGGCAGCCGCACCGCCAGTCCGGTGACCTGCCGGCCCTTCCAGCGCAGCCCGAGCGAGGTCAGCCGGGACGCGAGATGGGGTACGTCGACGCCGGCGGCGAGCTCGGTGAGCAGGGTGCGGTGTGCCTGCAGCTCCAGGTTCTGGGCGTCGCGGTCGATCAGCCGGCCCATGGCGAGCGCCGTCGCGCCGCGCTCGAGGAGCATCCGCTGCCGCGCGGAGAGCTCCTCGTCCGCCCCGTCGGCGACCAGCACCAGCCGCCCGAACCGCCCGGACTCGGGACCGACGTCGACGGCCGCGTCCGTGCCGAGCATCCGGGCGCTGCGCGCGCGCCGCTCCCAGTCGCCGATCACGGCGTCGTGGTCGCGACCGGCGGTGTTGTAGGCGATCACGTGGTGGACCAGGTTCTCGAAGACGACCGGCCGGCCGGCCATCTCCGCGACCAGGTCGACCACCTGCTGCGGCCGGGCCCGGCCGAGGGTGAGCCGGGTGAAGGCGCGGTGCGCCTCCTCGGAGGCCTGCAGCTCGCTCATCTGCGCGTTCACGACGATCTGGTGCACCGCCTGGGTGACCGCCACGAAGGACGTCTCCCGGCGGAAGGCGATCAGCGGCAGCCCGTGCTCCTCGGCCGCCTCGACGAGGGCGTCCGGCAACCGGTCGGCGTAGCGCCGGCCGAGCTCGATCGCCAGGCCGGCGAGCCCGACCTCGGCCAGGCCGGCGACGTACGCGCGCAGCCCGCGATCGGTCGACGGCAGCAGGATGCCGGTGTTGAGCAGCAGCTCGTCACCCTGCAGCAGGGGTGCGATGTCGGCGAGCTCGGCCACGTGGACCCAGCGGATCGCGCGCTCCAGGCGGCCGCCCCCCGCCAGCACCACCGGGTCGCCGCGACGTACCTCCGGCAGGGCGAGCACCTCGGCCAGCGTCGGCAGCATCCGGGGTCATTCCAATCTGTAATGTCGCTGCGCGATCGCGCGACAGATTGATGCTACTCACCGCGCGCCCGCGCGCCTACGTTCGGACCATGAGCGCGACCACCAGCACGATCAGCCACTGGATCGACGGCGCCGCGGTGACCGTCCCCGACGCCCGCACCCAGCCCGTCTTCAACCCCGCCACCGGCGAGGCCACCGGCCAGCTCCAGCTCGCCGACGCCGCCCTGGTCGACCGGGCCGTCGCCTCGGCGGCCGCCGCGGCGACGGAGTGGGGCCGCTCGAGCCTTGCGCGTCGTACCCAGGTGCTGTTCGCCTTCCGCGAGCTGGTCCGCAGCCACGCCGACGAGCTGGCCGCCGCGATCACCGCCGAGCACGGCAAGGTCCTCGACGACGCGGCCGGCGAGGTCGCCCGGGGCCTCGACAACGTCGACTACGCCGTCGGCATCGCCGAGCACCTCAAGGGCAGCTACTCCGCCGAGGTCAGCACCGGCATCGACGTGCGCACCGTGCGCGAGGCGCTCGGCGTCGTCGTCGGCATCACGCCGTTCAACTTCCCGGCCATGGTGCCGCTGTGGATGTGCACCACCGCGATCGCCGCCGGCAACGCCTTCGTCCTCAAGCCCAGCGAGCGCGACCCGTCGGCGTCCCTGCTGCTCGCCGAGCTGTGGCAGCAGGCCGGCCTGCCCGACGGCGTGTTCACCGTCGTCCAGGGCGACGCGACCGCCGTCCAGGCGCTCATCGACCACGACGACGTCGCGGCGGTCAGCTTCGTCGGCTCCACCCCGGTGGCCAAGTCCGTCTACGAGTCGGGCACCCGCGCCGGCAAGCGGGTCCAGGCCCTCGGCGGCGCCAAGAACCACATGGTCGTGCTGCCCGACGCCGACCTCGGCATGGCCGCCGACGCGGCCGTGTCGGCGGCGTACGGCTCCGCGGGCGAGCGCTGCATGGCCGTCTCCGTCCTGGTGGCGGTCGGCGACGTCGCCGACCAGCTGGTCAAGGAGATCACCGTGCGCGCCAACGACATCGTCGTCGGCGACGGCACCGTTGCCGGCACCGGGATGGGCCCGCTCATCACCGAGGCGCACCGCGACCGGGTCGCCGGGTACGTCGACGCCGGAGCCAGCGCCGGCGCGACCGTCGTCCTCGACGGCCGGCGGTCCGAGCTCCCGGCGTCCGGCTTCTTCCTCGGGCCCTCCCTGATCGACCACGTCTCGGAGGAGATGTCGGTCTACCGCGACGAGATCTTCGGCCCGGTGCTGTCCGTCGTACGGGTCGACACCTTCGACGACGCGATCGCGCTGATCAACCGCAACGAGTACGCCAACGGCGTCGCGCTGTTCACCCGCGACGGCGGCGCCGCGCGTCAGTTCGAACGCGAGGTGGAGGTCGGCATGGTCGGCGTCAACGTGCCGATCCCCGTGCCCGTCGCGCACCACTCGTTCGGCGGCTGGAAGAACTCGCTGTTCGGCTCGCACCACATGTACGGCCCCGAGGGGCTGGCGTTCTTCACCCGCGCCAAGGTCGTCACCTCGCGCTGGCCCGACCCGGCGACCTCCAGCGTCGACCTCGGCTTCCCCCGGAACCGGTGACGCGATGACCCTCCTCGACCCCGCCACCAACTCGCCGGCCGACTCGCTCGCCGCGAGCGTCGTCGCCGACGACCGGGCGCACGTCTTCCACTCCTGGTCCGCGCAGGACAAGATCAGCCCCCTGCCGATCGCCGGCGGCGAAGGATCGCGGTTCTGGGACTACGAGGGACGCAAGTACCTCGACTTCTCCTCCCAGCTGGTCAACCTCAACCTCGGCTACCAGCACCCCGCACTCGTCGCCGCGATCCAGGACCAGGCCGCCCGGCTGTGCATGGTGCAGCCGGCGTTCGCCAACGACGTCCGCGGAGAGGCGGCCCGGCTGATCGCCGAGCGCGCGCCGGGCGAGCTGAACCACGTGTTCTTCACCAACGGCGGCGCCGAGGCCAACGAGAACGCCATCCGGATGGCGAGGCTGCACACCGGCCGGCACAAGGTGCTCTCGACGTACCGCAGCTATCACGGCGCCACCGCCGGCGCCATCGCGCTCACCGGCGACCCGCGACGCTGGTCCTCGGAGCCGTCGATCCCCGGATCGGTGCACTTCTGGGGTCCCTACACCTACCGCTCGGCGTTCCACTCGACGTCCGAGGCGGAGGAGGGCGCCCGCGCGCTGCAGCACCTCGCCGACACGATCATGGTCGAGGGACCCGCCACCATCGCGGCGATCATCCTCGAGACCGTGGTCGGGACTAACGGGATCCTGGTGCCGCCGCCGGGCTACCTCGCCGGCGTACGCGAGCTGTGCGACCGGCACGGCATCGTGCTCATCGCCGACGAGGTGATGGCGGGCTTCGGGCGCTGCGGCGAGTGGTTCGCGATCGACCACTGGGGCGTCGTACCGGACCTGATCACCTTCGCCAAGGGCGTGAACTCGGGGTACGTGCCGTTGGGCGGCGTCGTGATCTCGGAGTCGATCTTCGACACCTTCCGTGAGCGCGCCTACCCGGGCGGCCTCACCTACTCCGGCCACCCGCTGGCCTGCGCGGCCGCCGTCGCGTCGATCCGGGTCATGTCCGACGGGGTGCTGGACCACGTGCGGGAGATGGGCAGCGAGGTGATCGGGCCCCGGCTCGCGGAGCTCGCCGCCCGCCACCCGTCGGTCGGCGACGTGCGCGGCCTCGGCATGTTCTGGGCGATCGAGCTGGTCCGCGACCGCGCGAACCGCGAACCGCTCGTCCCGTTCAACGCTGCCGGCCCGGACGCCGACCCGATGGCCCGGTTCACCGCCGCGTGCAAGGAGCGCGGGCTGTGGCCGTTCGTCCACTTCAACCGCACCCACGTCGCCCCGCCCTGCACGACCTCCCGCGAGGACCTGCTCGAGGGACTCGACATCCTCGACCAGGCGCTCGACGTGGCGGACGAGTACTGCAGCGGCTCCTGAGGTCCGCCGACCCGGCAGAAGGTGGCTCGGGTTTTGGGCCGACCCGGCAGAAAGTAGCCCAGGATCTCCGCCGAGCCGGCAGAAAGTAGCTCGGAAAACGACGCCGACCCGGCGCGAACAACGTCGCGCCGGGTCGGCGGGTTTTTTTCAGCCACCTTCTGCCGGGTCAGCGTCAATCGGGAGCCAGTTTCTGCCGGGTCAGCGTCAACCCGGCTCTACTTTCTGCCGGGTCGGCGTGAATCAGGAGCCAGTTTCTGCCGGGTCGGCGGGGTCCTCGGGGTCGGCGGAGCGGTCGGGGCCGTCGGCGAGGATGCCGTAGAGACTGCGGCGGGCCTCGACGAGTACGTCGACCGCGGCCCGGCGCTGGGCGTCGGAGCCGGCGGTGACGATCTGCCAGACCGCACCCATGACCTGGCCGATCTCGGCCTTGAGGTCGGCGTGGCCCTGGTCGGTGGGGCCGGCCTGGGCCTTCTCGCGGGAGCGGTCGAAGGGCACCCACACGGCGGCGAGCTCGTCGGCGTGCTCCTCGCACCAGGCCACGCCGGCGGCGGTGAGCCGCATCGCCCGGCGACCGCGGGCCTCGTCGATGTCGACGAGCTCCTCGTCCTGGAGCTGCTGGACGGTGGGGTACACCGAGCCGGGGCTCGGCTTCCACACCCCGCCGCTGCGGTCGGTGATCGCCTGGATCACCTGGTAGCCGTTGGGCGACTCCTCGCGCTGGTTGGCGTCGCGGAGTACGTCGAGGATGGCCGAGCGTACGTCGCCGCGGCGGACCCGCGGGCCACGGCCCGGCTCGGGGCGGCCCATGCCGAACAGGCCGGCGAGCCAGGGCGGGGGCATGCCGGGGCCGCCGGGGCCGAAGCCCGGGCCGCCGTGGCGGCCGCGGCCACGGCCGGGCTCCCCCCACTCCCAGCCGGCCCAGGCACCCCAGGGGCCGGGGCCGCCGCCGCGGTTGCGGCGCTGGGAGCCACGGGGCTCGGGGCGACCCCAGGGGTCGCGGTCGTCGTACGGACGGAAGTTGTCGTGGTGTCCCATGGCGGGACCTCCTTCGGTTGCTTGGGGCCTCGTGAGCCCCGATCGGTTCGAGATATCGCGAGAACAGTTCGTGTTCGTATCGCGATATATCGCAACCGTACGTGACAGAAAGCCACCACGCAAGCCTCAGCGGCTCGTCAGGCCCGGCTCGAGCGCTCCGGCGCCTCGGTCCGCTCCAGCGCCCACTCCCGACGGAGCGCCCACCGGGCCCGGGCCACCCCCACCACGGCGATCAGCACCAGCACCACCCACAACCCGATCCCCGCGATCCACAGCACGTCGGGGAGACGCGTGCGTCGCGCGATCATGACGCGACTCGCCCGCCCTTGATCACAAGTGTCAGCGCGCCAACCAGGCGGCGTAGGACGCGAACGAGAACGGTCGGCCGAGGAAGTCCGCGACCAGGTCGGCGGCGTCGCCGGCGCCGCCCGGCACGAGCACCCGGTCGCGATAGCGCTGGGCGACCTCGGGACGGAACAGGTCGGACTCGTCGAAGGCGCTGAACATGTCCTTGGCGATGACCAGCGACCACATGTAGGTGTAGTAGCCCGAGCTGTAGCCGCCGAGGTGGCCGAAGCTGGCGAACATGTGGGTGCCGGGCAGATAGGGCAGCGCGGCGTACCGGCCCTGTAGCTCCCTCATCCGCGCGGTGAGGTCGGGTGCGTCGTCGCCGTGGACCCGGTCGGCGTGGAACCAGTACGACATGGCGGCGTAGAACATCTGGGTACGGGCGTAGATGCCCTTGCCGTAGTCGTCGGCGGCGCGCATCGCGGCGACCAGCTCGACCGGGATCGGCTCACCGGCGGCGTCGGTCGCGAAGGTGCGCAGTACGTCGGCGTGCCAGGCCCACTCCTCGAGCATCTGGCTGGGCGCCTCGACGAAGTCCCACTCGGTGGCGACCCCGGCGTAGCGGAACCAGTCGCCGTGGCCGCCGAGGACGTGGTGCAGCAGGTGGCCGAACTCGTGGAAGAGCGTGACGACGTGGTCGTGCTCCATCAGGCCGCGCGAGAAGTTGCAGACCAGCACCCCCTCGGGCAGCTGCTCCCCGGTGACCCCGTCGGCGAGGGTGAACTGCGCGGCGTGCTTGTACTTGCCCTCGCGGGGGTGGAGGTCGAGGTAGATCCGGCCGATCCGCTCGGTCTCGCCGTCGCGGCGGACGTCGTAGGCGGTGACCTCCTCGTGCCACGCGGGTACGTCGACCTGCTCGTAGCGCAGCCCGAACAGCCGGCCGGTGACCTCCAGCAGCCCGGCGCGCACCTTGGCGAAGTCGAAGTAGGTGCGCACCCGCTGGGAGTCGACGTCGTACTCCTCGGCGCGGACCAGCTCGGCGTAGTGGTTGTAGTCGTAGCCCGGGACCTCGGTCGCGTCCGGGAAGTCGCGGCGGTAGCGCTCGAGCAGCTGGGCCAGGTCGCGGCGCATCGGCTCCTCGGCGGCCTCGACGATCCGCTCGATGAAGGCGGGGATGGCGGCGCCGTCGCCGATCATCTTCACGTCGGCGTCGTACGACGGCCAGTCGGCGTACCCGACCGTGGTCGCCAGCTCGTGGCGCAGCGCGAACAGCTCGGTGAGCAGCGGCTCGGTGGTCGGCCAGCCCCGGTCGAGGAAGGCGATGGTGACGTCGCGACGCACGTCCTGGTCGCGGGCGAACATCCGCACCGGGATGGAGTCGGGGTAGTCGGTGGTCACGGTGACCATGCCCTCGTCGTCGACGGGGTGGGCGGCCAGCCAGTCGTCGGGCATGCCGGCGAGCCGCTCCGGCGGGACCCGCACGGTGCGGACGTCGTCGCGGATCACCCGGCTGAACTCCTGGTCGAGCTCGGTGATCCGCTCCCGGATCTCCGCGATCCGGGCGCGGGTGGCCTCGTCCTGGTCGACGCCCGAGCGCCGGAAGTCGTCGCGCACCTTGGCGAGCAGCCGGGCGGCGGCCGGGTCGTGGGCGACGGCGGCGTCGTCGAGGGCCGCGAACACGTCGTACAGCGCGCGGTCCAGGCCCCAGGCGGTGGCGATCCGCTGGGCCTCCTGCTCGGCGGCGTCGGCGAGGTCGCGCACCTCGTCGGAGGGGTGCACGTTGCCGAGCAGCGACCCGGCCGCGGCGGCGTTGCCGAGGTGGCCGGCGGCGCGGTCCCACTGCCGCAGCACGTCGATCGGGTCGGCCGGCGGCGTGGCCCGCAGCGCGTCGACCAGCTCGCTCGCCCGCGCCAGCTCGGCCTCGGTGCGGGCCCGGAACCAGGCGGGCCAGTCGGCGGCGGAAGTCGGGAGGACGAGGGGAGCCGGCGTCATGGCGCAAGCGTACGAGTGCGCCCGCCGTGACGAGCTGTGACGAGCTGTGGGGAGTCGTGGCGAGCTGTGGCGATTTCGGGGGACTCGTGCGGGGCTCGTGTGGACCGGCTGTGGATCGCCGACGAGCAGAGTTCTGGTCATCACCACCGCCGCTGCTCGACCGAGCACGACCCCCACCAGGAGAACCACCGCCATGCGTCTGTCCCGCAAGATCCTCGTCCCCCTCGCCACGCTGTCCGCCGCCGGCGCCATCGCCGTGGGCTCCGGCGCGACCTTCACCTCGCAGTCGGGCAACACGATCAGCGCGGTCACCTCCGGCACCCTGGCGCAGGCCAACTCCAAGGACGGCGGCGCGATCTTCGACCTGACCAACCTGAAGCCGGGCGACACCCTCAACGGCACCCTCTCGCTGACCAACACCGGCAGCCTGCCGGCGTCCTTCAGCCTGACCGAGACCTCCTCCACCAACGCCTTCAGCGGCGACGGGCTGAGCCTCGCGATCACCAACACCACCACCGGGTCGACCGTCTACAGCGGCACCTTCGGCGGCCTCGTCGACGGCGCCAAGACCGACCTCGGCGTGATCCAGCCGGGCGTCGCCAACGTCTTCCGGTTCACCGTGAAGCTGGCCGCCGCCGCGCCGAACGCCGACCAGGGCAAGACCGCGTCGGCGGCCTACCAGTGGGACTCGGTCCAGCTCAACGGCGACACCTACAACCGCTGACCATGGCCGCCCACCGTCGTCCTCCCGGCCCCGGAGCCGCGCGCCGCGTCCTCAGCGGCGCCGGCACCCTCGCCCTGACCGTGGTCTCGCTCGCGGCCGTCGCGTTCGTGCTGCCGTCGGCCTTCGGCTTCCAGCGCTACGTGATCACCGGCGGCTCGATGACCGGGACGTACGACAAGGGCTCGGTGGTCTTCGAGCGCGCGGTGCCGGCCGCCGACCTGGAGGTCGGCGACGTGATCACCTACCAGCCGCCGGCTGCCTCGGGCGTGACCACGCTGGTCACGCACCGGATCATCCGGATCGGCCACGACGAGCAGGGCCGCCAGGTGCTGCGGACCCAGGGCGACGCCAACCCCGATCCCGACCCGTGGCGGTTCTCGCTCACCGCCGAGCAGCAGCCGGTCGTGGAGCACGCCGTGCCGTACGTCGGGTGGGCGTTGATCGCGCTGGCCGACCGCGACACCCGGATGCTCGTCATCGGCGTACCGGCCGGCCTGATCGCCCTGCTCAGCCTCGGGCAGCTCGTCGCTGCCCTGCGTACGCGTCCGGACCCGGCACTGGGGGGTCGAGTGCGGACGGCCTGACGGCCCGGCGCCGTCAGGAGGGGGACAGCCGGGCTCGCGCCTGTGGGAGCGCGAGCCCGGCGCTCGCCCGTTTTTGTGGAGATCGCGTGACTCGCCCGTGGATCTCCCGTGGCGTCGGCCTCCCTAGCGTTGACGACGAGCCACCCACTCCGCCCACTCCCCTGTCAGAAGGACGCCCCGATGCGCTACCCGACCGCGTTCCGCGTGGCCGTCCTCGGCCTGCTCAGCGGGCTGCTGGTGCTGGGGTCGACGACCTTCTCCGACGCCACCTACGTGACCTCGAGCTCGACCACCGCGACCGTCCGGGCCGCCGCCGACTGGACGCCGCCCGCCGTCACGCTCGCCCAGCCCGGTACGCCGGTCCAGGGCACGGTCACCCTGACCGCCACGGCCACCGACGGCGAGTCGGGCATCACGGCGGTCGTCCTGCAGTACCTCGCCCCGGGGGCGAGCACCTGGATCACGCTGTGCACCGCCACGGCCGCGCCGTACTCCTGCGCCTGGAACACCAAGGGCGGTGCCGACGGCGGCTACGACCTCCGCGCCCGGGCCACCAACGGGGCGGGCTACACGAGCGTGTCGGACGTCGTCAGCACCACGGTCGCCAACAGCGTGCTGGTGGTGCTCGACGACCCGGGCGACGTCGTGCGCGGCAGCGTCGCGTTGAAGGCCACGGTCTACAACGGCGGCGTGCTGCCGTGGCTGGTCACGGTCCAGTACACGACCAACGGCGGCACCAGCTGGAAGTCGCTGTGCAGCGGGCTGAGCGCCCCGTTCACCTGCACCTGGTCGACCACCGGCTTCGCCAACGACTCCTTCGACCTGCGGGCGGTCGCGACCGCGGGCCTCACCTCGGCGACCTCTGCGGTCGTCAGCGACGTGCTGGTCGACAACGCCGCGCCGACCGTCGCCATGGTCGACCCCGGCAGCCCGCTGAGCGGTACGACGACCTTCGCCGCCACCGTGAGCGACGCGGGCTCGGGCGTGCAGCAGGTCGTGCTGCAGTACGCCGCTGCGGGCGGGGGCTACCAGACCCTGTGCGTGCTGACCGCGGACCCGTGGTCCTGCCGCTACGCCACGACCGGCCTGCCCGACGGCAGCTATGCGTTCCGCGCCGTCGCCACCGACGTGGCCGGCAATGTCGCGACCTCCGCGGCACTCACCGGCCGGGTCGTCGACAACACCGTGTCCTCGGTGTCCCTCGACGACCCCGGTTCCTTCCTGTCCGGCCGGGTCACGATCACCGCCCAGGCCAGCTCCACCGCGGGGGTCGCCTCGGTCCGGATCCAGTACGCCGCCACCGGCTCCGCCGCCTGGACCGACCTGTGCACCGCGACCGCGGCGCCGTACTCCTGCGCCTGGGACACCACCACCGTCGCCAACGGCTCCTACGACCTGCGGGCGGTGCTGACCGACGGCCGGCGGGCGACGGTCACCTCGGCGGTGCTGAGCGGTCGCAAGGTCGACAACAGCCGGCTGCGGGCGCTCGACGTGCAGACCGCGAACGGCGACGGGACGGCCGGCCGGGTCGACGCGGGCGACACGCTCACCCTGACCTACGCCGACGTGGTGGCGCCGGGCAGCATCAGCGCCGGCTGGACCGGGGCCGCGCTGCCGGTGAGCCTGAGGCTGCGCGACGGCAACCTGCTGGGCGGCACCAGCAAGACCGACGCGGTCGACGTGCTGCGGGGCGGCGCCGCCGTCCAGCTCGGCTCGGTCGGGCTGCGGGAGGACTACGTCAAGGGCCGCAAGACCGCGCTGTTCAGCGCCACGATGACCGCGACGACGGTCACCGTCGACGGCACGGACCGCACCGTCGTGACCATCACGGTCGGCTCGCTGGCCAGCGGGAACGGCCTGCGCACCGTCACCACCGCGTCGACGATGGTGTGGACGCCGTCCACCGCGGCGCTGTCGACCGGTGGCGGCGCCTGCGCGGCGACGCCGGCGACCGAGTCCGGCGCCTCGGACCGGGAGTTCTGATGAGCGCCCCGACCCGAGGCTCCCGGACCGCGGCGGCGCTCACCGCGCTGCTCGGCGTGGGCCAGCTCGGCTGGGCGATCGGGGGCGAGCGCGCCTCGACCACCGCGCTGGTGCTGGCCCCACTCAGCCTCCTCGCCGCGGCCGCGCTGCTCCGGGTCAACTGCCTCGAGAGCCGGCTCGCCGTCGTCCTCGTGGTGTCCGCGCCGCTCCTGCTCACCCTGCTCGCGCTGAGCATCGGCCTGCCCGGGCAGCCCCGGCACGCCTTCGACGCCGCGACCGTCGTGGGGCTGGCGCTGCCGGCCGCCGTCCTGGTCGCGATCGACGCCGACCGCCGGGCGCGCTCCGCCCGGTCCCCGAAGCAGGCCCCCTATGCTCGGTGAGTGCCCGTGCGCCTGCTGATCGTCGAGGACGACGACGCCATCGCCGCCCCGCTCGTGCGCGCCGTCCAGCGCGAGGGCTACGACGTCGACCGGGTCGCGGCCGGCCAGCCGGCGATCGAGCGGGTCGCCGGCGGCGACGTCGACCTGGTGCTGCTCGACCTCGGGCTGCCCGACCTCGACGGCCTCGACGTGTGCCGCCGGATCCGGGCCGACGGCTTCGCCGGCGGCATCGTGATCCTCACCGCGCGGGCCGGCGAGCTGGACCGGGTGGTCGGCCTCGACGTGGGCGCCGACGACTACCTGGCGAAGCCGTTCAGCCTCTCCGAGCTGCTGGCCCGGGTGCGGGCGCTCCTGCGCCGCGCCCACCGCCCCGCGGTGGTCACCGATCCCGACGAGGCGCCGGCCACCGGCGCCGCGCCCGTCGCCCCGGTCCCCCCGGTCGCCCCCGCCGTGGATGCCTTCCGGCTCGACCGCGACGCCCGGCGCGCCTGGGTGGGCGGGAGCGAGCTGGCGCTGACCGCGAAGGAGTTCGACGTGCTCGCGCTGCTCGACGAGCGGCGCGGCGCGGTGGTGACCCGCGAGGACCTGATGGCACGGGTGTGGGACGAGAACTGGTTCGGCTCGACCAAGACCCTCGACACCACGGTCGGCCGGCTGCGCCAGAAGCTGCAGGACGCGGCCGCGCCGATCCGGCTCGACACGGTGCGCGGGGTGGGGTTCCGGTTGGAGGATTCCGTAGTCGATGCGTGAGCGGCTGGTCCTCGCCTTCGTCGGCCTCACGGTCGCCGTGATCGGCCTGTACGGCGTGCCGCGGGCCTACTTCCTGGCCGACCTGGTCCGGGAGCAGGCGCGGACCAGCCTGACCGGGAGCGCCGCGGTGCTGGCGGACCTGGTCGAGGAGCGCACCGGCCAGGGCCGCGAGGTCGACGCGAGCCTGCTCGCGGGCGGCCTGGTCGCCGCCGACCGGGTCGAGCTGGACCGCCCGTCGAGCCCGCCGATCGTGGTCGGCGCCGCCCACGAGGACGCCGACGGCGTCACGGTGAGCCGTCGCCTCGCCGACGGCAGCACGCTGCGGCTCAGCGCGTCCGGGGAGTCGATCGGCACGAGCATCCGCGAGGCACTGCTCCCGCTGGTCCTGCTCGGCCTCGCGCTCGCGCTCGGCTCGGCCGTGCTGGGCTTCGTGATCGCCGCCCGGATGGCGCGGCCGTTCCAGGACCTCGCCGCCTTCTCCCGCGACCTCGGCGACGGGCGGTTCGACATCGACGTGCCGTCGTACGCCGTCCCGGAGGCCGACGAGATCGGGGCATCGCTGCGGGGCGCGGCGACCCGGCTGGACGAGCTGGTGCGCCGGGAGCGGGAGTTCGCCGCGAACGCCTCCCACCAGCTGCGCACCCCGATCACGGCGCTCCGGCTCAACCTCGAGGACCTCACCCTGTGGCCGGAGACGGACCCGGCCGTCGCCACCGAGCTCGAGCACGGCCTGCGCGAGCTGGACCGGCTCAGCGGCGCCATCGACGAGCTGCTCGACCTCGCCCGCGGCCGGAGGATCGACGCCCAGGAGACGGTCGACCTGGTCGAGGTGGTCGACGCGAGCGCGGCTCGCTGGGAGCGCCGCCTCGCGGCCGAGTCCCGCGAGCTCGTCGTACGGCAGACCGGGCGGCGCTCCCGCACCCGGGTGCCGCGCGGTCCGCTCGACCAGGTGCTCGACGTCCTCGTCGACAACGCCCGCAAGCACGGCAGCGGCGCCATCACGGTGGAGGTGCGCGACGCCGGCACGCACCTGGAGATCGTCGTGGGCGACGAGGGCACCGCGCACCTCGGTCCCGAGGTGTTCCGCCGCGGCGTGAGCACCGGCAGCCCGGGCTCGGAGGGGATCGGCCTGGCGGTCGCCGCCGAGCTGGCCGAGGTGTGCGGCGGCCACCTCTCCCTCGACGCGGCCAGCCCCACCACCCGCTTCGTGCTCTGGCTCCCGCCGCGCGACCGCGGGGTCAGCCGGCCAGCTGTCCCCGCTTCCTGAGCAGGTACGCGCGCTCGGCCTGGTTGTCGCACACCGCCAGCGCGGCGTCGTACTGCTCCCGGGCGTCGGCGCTGCGGCCGAGCCGGCGCAGCAGCTCGGCCCGGGTGGCGTGCCAGGCGTGGTAGCCGTCGAGCGGCAGCCGCTCGACGATCGCGAGCGCGACCTCGGGGCCGTCGAGCTCGGCGACCGCGACCGCACGGTTGAGCGCGACGATCGGCGAGGGGTCGATGCGCGCGAGCTGGTCGTAGAGCGCGACCACCTGGGACCAGTCGGTCGCGGCGGCGGTCGGGGCGTCGGTGTGGACGGCGTTGACCGCGGCCAGGATCTGGTAGCGGCCGGGCCGGTTGGCGGCGAGGCAGGCCCGGACCAGGTCATGGCCCTCGGCGATGAGCGCCCGGTCCCAGCCGCCGCGGTCCTGCTCCTCCAGCGGCACCAGCTCGCCGCCCCGGACCCGGGCGGTACGCCGGGCCTCGGTCAGCAGCAGCAGCGCCAGCAGCCCGGTCGCCTCGAGGTCGGTGGGCAGCAGCTGGTGGACGATCCGCGCCAGCCGGATCGCCTCGCCGGTGAGCTCCGCGCGGATCGGGTCGCCGTCGCCGGAGGAGAGGTAGCCCTCGTTGAAGATCAGCAGCACCACCGCGAGCACGGCGCCGACCCGCGAGGGCAGGTCCTCGTTCTCCGGCACCCGGTACGGGATGTTCGCGCCCTTGATCTTGGCCTTGGCGCGGGTGATCCGCTGCGCCATCGTCGTCTCCTGGACGAGGAAGGCACTGGCGATCTCGGCGACGGTGAGGCCGCCGAGCAGGCGCAGGGTGAGCGCGATCCGGGCCTCCGGCGCGAGCGCCGGGTGGCAGCAGGTGAAGATCAGCCGGAGCCGGTCGTCCTCGATGACGCCGGTCGGCGCGTGGGGTGTGTCGTCCGCGATCATGACGGCTGCCTGGTGCTTGCCATCACGGAGCTTCTCGCGGCGGATCCGGTCGATCGCCCGGTTCCCGGCGGTGGTGGTGAGCCACGCGCCGGGATTGGGCGGAACGCCGTCCGCCGGCCACTTCTCGAGTGCCGTGACGAGCGCCTCGCCGGCCGCGTCCTCGGCGAGGTCGATGTCACCGAAGCGCCGGACCAGGGAGGCGATCAGCCGGCCGTACTCGTCGCGGAAGATCCGTTCGACGGCTGCGCGGGCGTCCTGGCTCATTCGGCCTGGAAGGGACGGACCTCGACCTTGCCCTGGCAGGCCTTCGAGCCCGCCGCGGCGTACTTCAGCGCGGTGTCGTGGTCGGGGACGTCGATGATCCAGAAGCCGCCGATGTGCTCCTTGGTCTCCAGGTAGGGCCCGTCGGTGACGACCGGCGCCTCGCCGGACCCGTCGACCACCGACGCCGACGCGACGGTCTCCAGGCCGCCGGCGAACACCCAGACCCCGTCGGCCCGGAGCTGCTGGTTGAAGCGGTCGGTCGCCTCGAACATCTCCTGCATCTGCTCCGCGGTGATCTGCGCGTAGTCGTCGTCGCTGCCGTGCACGGCCATCAGGTACTGGGTCATCGGAATCTCCTGGTATCGGTCGGGGTGCGGTCCCGGGTGCCGCTCACCCTGTCCACGAACGGGCGAGGCCCGCCACGACAGCGTCCCACGAGAATTCTCCACCGCTCCGCGGCGCTCAGGCCAGCCGCTCGGTGAGGTGCACCTCGACGGTGTCCCCCGCGGCCTTGCCGGAGTCGACCCGGAGCGCGGTGGCGACCGGCAGCTTGTGGGTGCCGTCGCCGAGGGCCATGAAGGAGGTCTCGAAGGGCGTGCCGTCGACGGTGCCGCGGACCTTGACCCGGCCGCGGGTGCCGAAGCGCGCGACGGACTCCGGCCAGACGACGTACGTCCAGCCGCCCTTCGCCTCGCTCCGGCGGAGGGTCTCGGTGAAGGTGATGTCGAGCGGACCGACGCCGCTGTGCTCGGAGGTGCTCATGGAGATGTCGACCGGGTCGGCGGGGCCGATTCATCGCCGGGCGCGTCGGCTCCGTAGCCTGCTCCGGTGAGTCTTCGCGGGATGCTGGCCGACACCCGGCCGTTGCGGAACCCGCACTTCCGGCGGCTGTGGACGGCCAACATCGTCACGGTCGTCGGCGCGCAGCTGACCGTCGTCGCCGTCCCGGCCCAGATCTACGCCGACACCGGCTCGTCGGCGTACGTCGGCCTGACCGGGGTGTTCGGCCTGGTCCCGCTCGTCGTGTTCGGCCTGTGGGGCGGCGCGCTCGCCGACCACTTCGACCGGCGCACCATGCTGCTCGTCACCACCTGCGGCCTGATCGGCACCGCCGCGCTGTTCTGGGTGCAGGCCGCGCTCGGGATGAGCAACGTCTGGCTGCTGCTCGGGCTGTTCTCGGTCCAGCAGGCCTTCTTCGCCGTCAACCAGCCGACCCGCTCGGCGGTGCTGCCGCGCCTGCTGGACGAGGACGTGCTGCCCGCGGCGAACTCGCTCAACATGACGGTGATGCAGGCCGGCGCGATCGGTGGCCCCCTGATCGCCGGCATCCTGATCCCGTTCACCGGCTTCGCCTGGCTCTACGCCGGCGACGCGGTCTCGCTCCTCGCGACCCTGTGGGCGGTGGTCCGGCTGCCGGCGCTGCCGATCGAGGGCGTGGTCACCGGGACGCCGGGCCTGCGCTCGGTGGTCGAGGGGATCGCGTACCTGCGCGGCCAGCCGGTGCTGATGATGTCCTTCCTCGTCGACATCATCGCGATGGTCTTCGGGATGCCGAGGGCGCTGTTCCCCGAGATCGCCCACGAGAGCTTCCTCGGCCCCGACGAGGGCGGCCTCGCCTTCGCGCTGCTGTTCGCCGGCATCCCGGCCGGCGCGGTCCTCGGCGGCGTCTTCTCCGGGTGGGTCTCCCGGGTCAGCGCCCAGGGCCGCGCGGTCATCTGGTGCATCGTCGTCTGGGGCCTGGCCATGGTCGGCTTCGGGCTGGCGGTGCTCGGCGCCGACGCGCTGCCCGACGCGCTGCCGGGGTCGGTGCACACCTGGCTCGCGGTCGCCGTCCTCATGCTCGTCGTCGGCGGCGCCGCCGACATGGCCTCGGCCGCCTTCCGCACCTCCATGCTGCAGACCGCGGCCGCCGACGAGGTCCGCGGCCGGCTGCAGGGCATCTTCGTGGTGGTCGTCGCCGGCGGCCCGCGGATCGCCGATGTCGCCCACGGTGCCAGCGCCGCCATGGTCGGTACGGCGACCGCGGCGGCCGGCGGCGGCGTACTGGTCGTCGTCCTGGTGGTCGTGGCGGCGCTCGCCGTGCCGTCGTTCGTGCGCTACCGGATCACGTCGGGGGTCGGGTCCGGTCGTCGCATCTGACGAATGGGCTGTAGAACCGCCCCGTTCTCAACCCATTCGTCAGATGCGCGGCCCACGACCTGACCATGCGGGCCGGTGAGCCACCATGGAGAGGTGCCCCTGCTCGACTCCGACCTCCCCCTCGCCGCCGCACCGATGGCCGGCGGCCCCACCACGGCCGCGCTCGCCGCGGCGGTCACCGCCGCCGGATGCTTCGCCTTCGTGCCGGCCGGCTACCTGAGCGCCGAGGCCTTCGCCGCCGAGCTCACTGCGGCGCACGCGACCGGGAGCCCGTTCGGAGTCAACCTGTTCGTGCCCCAGCCGGGTACGATCGACCCCGCGGCCTTTCGCGCCTACCGCGAGGCGATCCGTCCCGACGCCGACGCCCTCGGTGTGGACCTGCCCGTCGAGCCGCGACACGACGACGACGCCTGGCGGGAGAAGGTCGCGCTCCTCGTGGCCGACCCGGCGCCGGTGGTGTCGCTGACCTTCGGGCTCCCCGAGCGGGCCGACATCGACGCGCTGCGAGCCGCGGGCTCGCGGGTCCTGGCGACCGTGACCACACCCGAGGAGGCCCGCGCCGCCGAGGACGCCGGCGTCGACGGCCTGGTCGTCCAAGGACCCCGCGCCGGCGGGCACAGCGGCACCTTCGACCCGCGCCGCGCGATCACCGACGCCGCCACCGCCGACGTGGTGCGCGCGGTGACGGGCGTGACCCGGCTGCCGCTGGTCGCGGCGGGCGGGGTGAGCGGGCCGGCCGACGTACGCGACCTGCTGGCGGCGGGCGCCGAGGCGGTCGCGGTCGGCACCCTGCTGCTGCGCGCCCCCGAGGCCGGTACGACGACCACCCACCGCGCCGCGCTCGCCGACCCCGCCTTCACCGACACGATGCTCACCCACGCCTTCACCGGCCGGCCGGCCCGGGCGCTGCGCAACTCCTTCGCGCGACGACACCACGCGGACGCGCCGTACGGCTATCCGGAGCTCCACCACCTCACCCGCGAGCTGCGCCGGGCCGCCGCGCGCACCGGCGACCCCCATCGGCTGCACCTGTGGGCCGGCACCGGCTGGCGCAGCGCCCCGGAGCGACCGGCCGGCGAGATCCTGCGCGAGCTGAGCGCCGGACTCTAGGAGGCCAACAGCCCCTTCACGTAGGCCGCCTGCCCGGCGTGCTGAGCGCAGTCGTCCACCACGCTGACCAGCCGCACGCCGAGGGTCACCGGCGGGTCCCAGCGGGTGTCGACGACCCGGTCGAGCTGGTCCGGGGCGAGGCCGGCGACGAAGTCGAGGGTCCGGGCATGGGTGGCCCGGTAGTAGTCCATGAGCAGCCCCGCCGGCGCCCGCACCTGCGCCACCTGCGCGCTGGAGTGGCCGTACCCGATGTCGCGGGGGTCGAGCGACAGGGCGAACCGGTCGGCGTACTCCTCGGTCCAGACCTGGTCGGTCCCGGCGACGTCGGCGACGTGGTCGTCCTGCACCCGGGTCAGGTGCCAGACCAGCCACGCGATGCTGTTGGCGTCCGGCCCCGGGCGCTGGACGAGGAGCGCGTCGTCGGCCCCGTCGAGGACGGTCTCGACGACGCCGAGGACGCGGGAGAAGGCATCGGTCAGCAGGTCGGCAGGGGTCATGGGGTCGACGCTACGCCGGGGCCGGGCGCTGTAACACGCAGTCCGCCGCTCCTCATGACCCCCACCCCACCTACCCGACCCGCACAGACCCCCTCCGCCGACGTCTGGGGTCACGTAGAACAGCGGACAACGTGTTACAGGCCCGGCCAGCCGCCCGTCGCGTCAGCCCCACGACGTCCGACCGGAGCGCTCGGCCCCGGTTGGCGCTGTAACACGCAGTCCGCCGCTCCCCATGACCCCCACCCCACCTACCCGACCCGCACAGACCCCCTCCGCCGACGTCTGGGGTCACGTAGAACAGCGGACAACGTGTTACAAGCCCGGCCAGCCAGCCCGAGCCACCTCCCGGCCTCGTCACACCCGGCGGACGATCACGTGCGGGCGGGGGGGATGGGGGGACGGGGGGATGGGGGATCGGGCGGTAGCCGCTCCCGGTCCTCACTCCCGGCGCTGGAACAGTCGCACGACCACGCGCAGCGCCAGGGTCACCCCGCAGAAGCCGAGCGCGAGCCCCAGCAGGCCGAAGAGGGAGAGCTCGTCGGTCAGCCGCGGTCCGCCGCCGTGGAGGCCGAGGACGACGGCGAGGATGCAGGCGGTGATGCCGAAGGCGGCGGCCAGGCCGTTGTTGACCTGGTCGCGCAGCCAGGCCCGGTCCTCGGCGTCGCCGAAGGCGCGGGTGCGGACCGTGAAGGTGCCGTCGCCGAGCGCGCTGGTGAGGTGCTCGACGCGCTCGGGAAGGCGGCGGGCGATGGCGGCGACCACACCGGCCTGGCTGACGGCCTGCGCGGCGACCCGCTTGGGCTCGGCCAGCCGCCGCAGCAGGGACGGGAGCTGGGCGCGGGCCGAGCGGAGCAGGCTGCTGCCGGGGTCGAGCAGGGTGATCGCGGCCTCGACCGAGGTGAGGGTGCGGAAGGCGGCGGCGACGTCCCCCGGTACGCCGATCCGGTGCCGGCGCAGGACCACGAAGATCCGCGCGAAGGTGTCGCCGCCGATGGTCGTCTGCAGCTGGAGCGCGGCGATCTCGCGGCCGAGCTCCCGGCGCAGCTGCGGCACGTCCAGGTCGTCCGGTACGTCGAACGCCAGGGTGAGCGCGTCCACCGCCGAGACCGCGTCGTCGCTGAGGATCGCGAACAGCAGCAGGGCGAGCAGCTGGCGGGTCTCGCTGTCGAGGACGCCGACGGCGCCGAAGTCGAGCAGCCCGATCCGGCCGTCGTCGAGCACCAGGATGTTGCCGGGGTGCAGGTCGGCGTGGAAGACGCCCGCGACGAACACCGTGTCGAGCAGCGCGGCGATGAGGGTGTCGGCGAGCTCGACCCGGCGCTGCGGGGTGAGCCCGGCGACGGCCGGCTCCCCCGCGGAGAGGGGGACGCCGTGCAGCCGGTCCATCACGAGCACCCGGCGGGTGCTCAGCGCGGCGTCCACGGCGGGGACGACGAGGTCGGGCCGCTCGCGCAGCGCGGCCGCGCCGGCCGCCGTGTTGCCCGCCTCGATCCGGTAGTCCAGCTCCTCGCGCAGCGACTGGGCGAGACCGGCGGCCAGCCGCGAGACCCCGAGGTCGCGCGCCCATGGCCAGCGCTGCTCGGCGGTACGGGCCAGCCGGACCAGGATGTCGGTGTCGACCTCGACCTGTCGGCGGGCCTTGCTGCGCTGCACCTTCACGACCACCTCGCGGCCGTCGTGCAGCGTCGCGGTGTGCACCTGGGCGACGGAGGCCGCGGCCAGCGGCTCGGTGTCGAAGGCGGCGAAGAGCGCCTCCGGCCGGTCGCCGAGGTCGGCCTCGATGGTGGCCGCCACGGCGTCGTACGGCTCCGGGTCGGCGTCCGACTGCAGGGTCGCGAGCGCGCGGGTGGTGTCGGCGGGCAGCAGGTCGTCGCGGGTGGCGAGGATCTGGCCGAGCTTGACGAAGGTGACGCCCGACCTGTTGAAGACGGAGGCGAGGGCGGGCCCGAACGACGCCGAGCCGGGACCGCCCCGCAGCACCGCCCCGAGCCCCGAGCCGGTGGCCGCACGACCGATCTGCAGATACCGGCGGGTCCGGCGCAGCCACGACCGGAACCGGCCGAACGCCTCCCGCGGACCGGGGACCGTGCCCGACGGCAGGAGCACCTCCAGCAGCATCACCACCGCCAGCGCGGCGGCGAACACCCACAGGCAGCTGACCAGCAGGAAGGCGACCGCCGTGCCCTGGGACGTGGTCAGCCGGCCGCTCTCGGTCCCGACGCCGGCGGCGACGGCCAGCTTCCCGGTCACGGGAATCCCCACCAGGAGGGCGGTCCAGGCGACCAGCAGGGTGCGCAGCCAGCCCACCCGGGCGCCGAGGATCCGGCGGATCACCGCCCCGAGGCCGGCGGCCAGGACCAGGCTCGTGACGACCGTGTAGACCCACTCCACCACTCCCACGTGCTCACCGTAGGGCGCTCGGCGGCCCCGGGCGGGGAGGGTCAGGGGCCGACCAGGGACGGATCAGGGCGTGGTCAGGGCGATCACCGGCGCGACGAACCGGTCGACCAGCCGCCGCTCGGCCGCCTCGTCGCCACCGGGCACGGTCAGCAGCGACACGATCACCCGGACCAGCCAGGCAGCGGCCTCGCGATCGGCCACCAGGCTCAGGCCGAGGGCCTCGACCACCTCGGAGTCGTGGGCCAGACCGGCCGACCGGCCGGCGTCCCCCTCGCGGAACCAGGCGGCCAGCGTGGGCGCGGCCCGGACGTGGCGCAGCGCCGCGAGGGCGGCCTCGGTCACCGTCGCGGGCGCCTCGGCGGCGACCAGGGCGCCGACCCGGACCGCCTCGCGCTGCACGAAGGCGCGCTGCAGCGCGAGCCGGTCGGGGAAGTAGCGGTAGAGCGTGGCCCGCGAGCACCCCGCCGCCCGTGCGATCTCCCCCATCGCGACGGCGTCGACGCCGCGCTCGGCGATCAGCCCGCCCGCGGCGTCGAGGATCCGCTCGACCGCCGGCGTACGACGGTCGACCCAGCTCACGAGACCACCAGCGGCATCGAGAGCGGCCGCCGGACGTAGGGTCCCGGCGCCCAGGTCACCGCGTCCTCGTCGACCGTGAAGTCCGGGATCCGGGCGAGCAGCTCCTCCAGCGCGACGGTGATCTGCAGCCGCGCGGCGGCGGCGCCGAGGCAGTGGTGGTGTCCCTGGCTGAAGCTGAGCACCTGGCTCGGGCGCCGGCGTACGTCGAGCCGGTCGGCGTCGGGGCCGTAGCGGCGCGGGTCGCGGTTGCCGGCGGCGTAGAGCAGCAGCACCTTGCGGCCCGCCGGGACGACGGTGTCGTGCAACTCGACGTCGCGGGTGGTGGTGCGGGCCAGGCCCTGCACCGGCGAGGTGAGGCGCAGGACCTCCTCGACGGCGTCGGGGACGAGGCCGGGATCCCCGGCCAGGAGGGCGCGCTGGTCGGGGTGGGCGGCGAGCAGCTGCACGGCGCCGCCGAGCGCGCCGGTGGACGTGTCGTTGCCGCCGGCGACCATGGTGAAGACGAAGGCGAGGATCTCGAGCAGGTCGGTCTCGGCCAGGACCAGCTGGGAGACGGTGTCGGCGCCCGGCTCGCGGCGGCGGCGCTCGACCAGGTCGGCGAAGTACGCCATCAGCTCGGTGGTCGCGGCGGCGGCGTCCGCCGCGGCGAGGGCGCCCTCACCCGCGACGTTGGCCGCGACGATGGCGCCGCTCCAGTCGTCGAAGCGCGGCTGGTCCTCGACGGGGACGCCGAGGTAGTGGCCGACGACGAAGCTCGGCAGCGGCTTGAACAGCTCGGCCACGACGTCGCCGCCACCGGCCGCCCGCAGCGCGTCGAGCCGCTCGACGACGAAGGCCCGCACCGCCGGCCCCAGCTCGCGCACCTGGCGGGGCGTGAACCCGCGCGCGACCAGCCGGCGGAAGGTGGTGTGGACGGGCGGGTCGGTCATCACGAACGGCGGGTTGTCGACCAGCCCGATCCGCTCGAGCTCGTCGTACTCGACCGTGAGCCCGGCCGCGCTGGAGAAGGTGGCGGTGTCGACGGCCGCGGCGAGCACGTCGGCGTGCCGCGAGAGGACGTAGTAGTCGCGGTCCGGGCGGCCGGCCGGGACCACGTGGTGGACCGGGTCGTGCTCGCGCAGCCACGCGTAGGACGCCCACGGGTCGCGCCACGCGACCCCGCCCCGCGCCACATAGCCCTGCAACATCTCAGCCGACATGCCCCAACCCTGAGACACATCGGCCGATCTGTCTAGCCTTGCTTCCGTCGCATCTGACGAATGGGTCGACGACGAGCCGGCAGGCTCAAGTGGTCGTAGCAACACCAATCCCGTGGAGGTGTTGTGGTCCGTCAGCGTGTGCCGTACGAGGTCCGTGCTCGGTTCTTTGGCTTGGTGTGCACAGGCTGGTCGCTGGCGAAGGCCTCGAGCGAGGTCGGCGTGGCGAAGCAGTCGGCGTGGGAGTGGTGGCGCAAGTCTGCTCCGGTGACCTTGGAGCTTCTGCCAGGCCGAGTCGGGGGCATCGACAGCGCCCGCACCAGACTTAGCGGCCGGGGCGGCCGGGGCGGCCGGGGTGGGTCAGCGGCGCATGCTGACCAGTGAGGACCGGGCTGTGATCGCTGCCTGCCTGCAGTGTCGGGCACGGGGCGAGAAGATCACGCTTGCTCAGATCGGTGAGCTGATCGAGCGGCACAAGTCGGTGATCGGTCGCGAGATCGCTCGCAACAGTGGCCCGGACGGCTCCTACTATGGCGCGCTGGCGCACCAGCAGGCCGTGGTGAAGCGCAAACGGCCCAAGGAGTTCCGGCTGGTCGCCGAGCCGGGCCTGTGCCGGCGGATCGAGGCCTGGATGGACGACGGTTGGTCCCCGCAGTTGATCGCGCGGGTGCTGCGTGAGGAGTCGCCCCACACGATCATGGGCCGTGTGTCGCACGAGACGATTTACCAGGCGCTCTACGTCCAGACCCGCGGAGGGTTGCGCAAGGACCTCTACCGGCAGCTGTCGACCAAGCGGGCTGCACGTAAGCCGCAGGGCGGGGTCAAGCGCGCGAACAGCCCGTACAAGGAGGCGTTCAAGATCAGCCAACGCCCGCCCGAGGTCGCGGACCGGGCGGTGCCCGGTCACTGGGAGGGCGACCTCATCATGGGCAGCCCGGGGAGTCCCGCGGTCGGGACGCTGGTCGAGCGGGCCACGCGGTTCACGATCTTGTTGCACCTGCCCGGCAGCCATGACGCCGAGTCCGTGGCTGAGGCGATGATCCGGGAGATGTCGCAACTGCCTGAGCATCTGCGGCGGTCGTTGACCTGGGACCGCGGGACCGAGCTCGCGGCCTACGCCAAGATCCAGACCGACCTGTCGATGCCGGTCTACTTCTGTGACCCGCACTCGCCGTGGCAACGCGGCACGAACGAGAACACCAACCGGCTGCTACGCCACTGGCTCACCAAGGGCAGCGACCTGTCCCGCTTCACCGCAGCCGACCTACGCCGGATCGCGGCCAGCCTCAACGCCCGCCCACGTCCTACCCTGGACATGAAGACACCAGCCCAAGCGCTGGACGCGCTGTTGTCGAACCCGGCAGCAGCCTAGAAGTTGCTTCGACCGCTTGACCTAGCCGCCGAATTCGGGACCCATTCGTCAGATACGACGCGCAACCCCGGGCTCAGGCGATGATCGCCTCCGGCACCGAGCCCTCGGGCGCCCGCCGCTCGGCGTCGGTCAGCCAGGCCAGCTGCTCGAGCCGCTCGAGGATCGAGTGCAGCAGGTCCGCGGTGGTGGGGTCCGCGGCGTCGACGTCGTCGTGGACCCGGCGCACGGTGCCGGCGACCGCGTAGATCGAGGCGACGATCGCGTCGATCGCGTCGCCGGTGGCGACCTCGCCGCCTGGGAAGGCGGGGAGGCTGGACTGGGCGGCGGTGCGGGCGGAGGTGCCGTCGGGGACGACGTACAGCGCGCGCATCCGCTCGGCGACGGCGTCGGTGAACTCACGGGCGGCGTCGACGATCTCGTCGAGCTGGAGGTGCAGGTCGCGGAAGTTGGGGCCGACCGCGTTCCAGTGCGCCTGCTTGCCCTGGAGGGCGAGATCGTTGAGGTCGACGAGGACCTGCTGGAGGTGGCCGGCCAGGGCGGCGTCGGCCCGGAACGCGGGGTGGGCGACGTGCTGGGACGAGCGGTGTCGGGTCACGGTGGTGGCCACGGGTGGTGCTCCCTTCATCGATGACGGTGACTCCACCTTGCCACGCTTTCTGGAGTCATTCCAGAAAAGGAAGCCTTGCCTACGCACGCCCAGCCTTGCCTCACCGCGATGAGTTCCGTTGTCGGCGGTGGTCCCTAGTGTCGAAGCCGGGGACGACGACACGAGAAGGACTTCAGGGGCGACGATGAGCGATCCGATGATCAGCGCGACCGGACTGGTCAAGCGCTACCAGGACGTCGAGGCCCTCGCGGGCCTCGACCTGGCCGTGCCCGAGGGGAGGGTGCTGGCGCTGCTGGGGCCCAACGGAGCCGGCAAGACCACGGCGGTGCGCTGTCTGACCACGCTGCTCAAGCCCGACGCGGGCAGCGCGCGGGTGGCCGGCATCGACGTCCTCGCCGATCCCGCGGCGGCCAAGGCCAAGATCGGGCTGTCGGGCCAGTACGCCGCCGTCGACGAGCACCTCACGGCCGCCGAGAACCTGGTGATGATCGGCCGGCTCTACCACCTCGGCCGCGGGCCCGCCCGGGCTCGGGCGCACGAGCTGCTCGAGCGCTTCGACCTCACCGAGTTCGCGAACCGGCCGACGAAGACCTACTCCGGCGGCCAGCGCCGGCGTCTCGACCTGGCCTGCGCGCTGGTCGCGGCGCCGCCGGTGATCGTGCTCGACGAGCCGACCACCGGCCTCGACCCGCGCAGCCGCCAGCTGATGTGGGACGTCATCCGCGAGCTGGTCGCCGACGGCGCGACCCTGCTGCTCACGACGCAGTATCTCGAGGAGGCCGACGTGCTGGCCGACGACATCGTGGTGATCGACCACGGCCGCGAGATCGCCCACGGCACCGCCGACGAGCTCAAGGCGCAGACCGGCGGCCAGCGGATCGAGGTCGTGCTCACCAACGCGGCCGACGCCGAGGCCGCCGGCCGGATCCTCAACGAGGTCGCGGTCGGCGAGGTGCAGGTCACCGGAGCCGGCCGCGAGCTGGCCGCCGCGGTCGGCGACGAGGCGGCGGGCGACCTGCTGCGGGTGCTGCAGGGCTTCGAGCGCGACGCGGTGAAGGTGCTCGACGTCGGGCTGCGCCGCCCCACCCTCGACGACGTCTTCCTCAGCCTGACCGGCCACGACAGCACCGACAGCAGCCAGACCACGGAGGTCGACCAGTGAGCACCCTGACCCAGGCCGCCAGCGACGGCTGGGTGGTCGCCCAGCGCAACCTGATCAAGATCGTCCGGGTCCCCGAGATCCTGGTCTTCGTCCTGGTCAGCCCGATCATGTTCGTGCTGCTGTTCGCCTACGTCTTCGGCGGCGCGATCGAGACCCCGGGCGTCAACTACCGCGAGTGGCTGATCGCCGGCATCTTCGGCCAGACCATCGTGTTCGGCGCGACGTTCACCGGCGCCGGGCTCGCGGAGGACATGCAGAAGGGCATCATCGACCGGTTCCGGTCGCTGCCGATGTCGAGCTCGGCCGTCCTCGTCGGGCGTACGTCGTCCGACGTGGTCTACAACGTGCTCTCGCTGATCATCATGGCGCTGACCGGCCTGATGGTCGGCTGGCGGATCCGCGAGGGCGTCCTCGACGCCCTTGCCGGCTTCGCGCTGCTGTTGGTCTTCGGCTACGCGATCAGCTGGGTGATGGCGTGGGTCGGCCTGATGGTGCCGAGCGTCGAGGTGATCAACAACGCCTCGTTCATCGTGATCATGCCGCTGACCTTCGTCTCCAACGCCTTCGTCCCGACCAGCTCGTTCAACAGCGTGCTCAAGCCGGTGGTCGAGTGGAACCCGGTCTCCGCGGTCACCCAGGCCAGCCGCGACCTGTTCGGCAACACCGGCGTCGGGCCCGGCTCCGACGCGTGGTCGCTGCAGCACCCGGTCCTCTACACGCTGATCTGGGTGGTCGCGATCATCGCGGTGTTCGCGCCGCTGTCGGTGCGCCAGTACCGGCTGACGACCAGCCGCTGAGCAGCCTGCGCCGCGCCCACCGTCCCCACGACTGGTGAGCGCGGCGCAGGGGTCCGAGGCGCCCGCAGGGACCTCTTCCCCCTCGCGCGCCACTTCAACCGGCGCCCCACCTCCGGCACCACTAGGCTTCCGCGCATGCCGACGACGGTCGCCCCGCAGCCCGAGCGGCAGTGGCCGTTGCTGGGGCGCGAACGGGAGCTCGACACCGCGCTCGGCGCGCTGGGCGGTCCGGCCCGGATCGTGACCGTCCACGGACCGGTCGGCGTCGGGAAGACCCGGCTGCTGGCCGAGGTCGCCGCGCGCGCGGCCACCGCCGGCCAGCACGTGGTCGAGCTGGACGGCAGCGCGATCCTGGCCGGTGTACCCCTCGGCGCACTGTCGGCGCGACTCCCCGGCGTGCGTCCGTACGACGGCGCCGCGCCCGACCCGGCCCGCCTGTTCACCGAGGCCGGTGCCGCGCTGACGGCCGATGCCGGTGGGCGCCCGATCGCGCTGGTGGTCGACGACGTCACCCTGCTCGACCCGGCCTCGGTGCTCCTCGTCGCCCAGCTCGCCGCGGCCGGCCGGCTCCGGCTGGTCGTCGCGCTGCGCCACGGCGACCCGCTGCCCGACCCGCTCGTGCTCGCCTGGAGCGCGGGTCGCGACGTCCGGATCGACCTCGGTCCGCTGTCGGCGGACCTCGTCCAGGAGGTGCTCGAGGACGCTCTCGGCGGCGCCGTGGCGCACCGGACCGCGGCCACGCTGCACGCCGCGAGCGGCGGCAACCCGATGTACCTGCGGGAGCTGGTGGTCGGCGCGCTCGCGGACGGTGGCCTGTCCGCCGCCACCGGGGTCTGGCAGTTGGCCGGCGACGCCGCGGGCACGCCCACCCTGCGGGACCTGGTGCTGGCCCGGGTGGCTCCGCTCGGCGACGCGGCCCGCGACGCGCTGGAGCGGCTGGCCGTCTGCGGCGACCTGCGCCCCGACCAGCTCCCCGGCGCGAGCGTCCGACCGGCGCTGACGGCGCTGGAGGCGGCCGGCCTGGTCCGGGTCGGCGCCGACGGCACCGTCGGGCTGGCGCAGCCGGTCTACCGCACCGTGCTCACCGGATCGCTGTCCCGGCTCCGGGCCGAGGACATCCTCACCGAGCAGGCCGCGCTCCTCGCCGGCCGCGACAGCGACCTGCTGCACGTCACCCTGTGGCAGATCGAGGCCGGCCTCGGCGCCGACCCGGCGGTGATCGCCACCGCCGCGCAGTACGCCGCCGCGACCGCGGACCACGCCACGGTGATCCGGCTGACCGAGGCCGGGCTGCGCACCGATCCCGGCCGGGTCGAGCTGGTGCTGCTGCGCGCGGATGCGCTGCTGCGCTCCGGACGGTCCGACGAGTCGCTCGCGCTGCTGGAGCGCCACCCCGAGCAGAGCGCCCGGATCGCCCGGCTGGTCGCGGTCGGCCGGCTCACCGGCCGGGGCCCGCTCGCGGCGCTCGACGTACTCGACCGGGCGGCCCGCGCCGCCGACCGGCCGCATCCGGCCCTGGAGCTGACCCGCGCCGCCGCCCTGGTCGCGGCCGGGCGCTCCACCGAGGCCGAGGCGATCGTGACCGCCATCGCCCCGCTGTTCGGCGACGGCGAGCAGGAGCGGGCGCGGATCGCGCTGGCGCACGCCGTACCGCTGGCCTGCCTGGGCCACGAGGCGGCCGCCCGCGCCGCCGCGGAGCGCGCGGTCGCGTACGCCGAGGAGACCGAGGGACGGGTGCTCGGCCTGAGCCACGGCGAGGTCCAGCTCGCGCTCGCCACGGTGCACCATCTCTTCGGCCGCTTCGGGCTCGCCCGGGCCGCCGCGGTCCGCGCGCTCACCAGCGCCGCCGACAACGGCGACGAGATCCTCAGCCGGTCCATCGAGTTCCTGCTCGGCCGGATCGCCGCCGACGCCGGCCATCTCGCCTCCGCCGAGCGGTGGCTGGCCGAGACCATCAGCGGCGCCACCTCGGTCGGCCCGCCGGGGCTCGCCGTACTGGCCCGGTTGACCCTGACCGCCGTCCACGGCGCGGCCGGCGACCTCGACCGGGCCCGCTCGACGATCGCCGCGGTCTCCGCCGAGCTGGTCCCCGTGTCCTGGCTGGCACTGGCGCGCGGCTGGTCCGACGGCATGGCGTCCGGCACGACGGCGACGCTCGGCCACGTCGCGGACGCCGCGACCCGCGCCCACGAGACCGGCAACCGCGCCCTCGCCGCCCAGGCCTGGCAGGTCGCCCTCGAGATCGACCGCCCCGACGCCGCCGTCGCCCCGCTGGCCGCGCTGGCCGCGGGGTGCGACAGCGGCTTCATCGCCCTGCTCGCCGAGCACGCCGCCGCGGCCGCGGCCCGCGATCCCGCGCGCTTGCTGGAGATCAGCGAGGCCTGGGAGCAGCGCGACGGGCTGCGCCTGGCCGCGGTCGCGGCCGCCGGCGCCGCCCGGGCCGCCCAGGCCGCGGGCAGCGCCCGCACCGCCACCGCCGCCCGGGCCCGCGCCGAGGACCTGAGCCGCCGCTGCGACGGCCTCGACCTGCCCGTGCTCCGCACCGACGAGAGCGCCAGCCCGCTCACGCCCCGGGAGCGGGAGATCGCGACCCTCGCCGGGGCCGGCGCGACCAGCAAGGAGATCGCCGCCCAGCTCTTCCTGTCCTCACGGACGGTCGACAACCACCTGCAGTCGGTCTACACGAAGCTCGGGATCAGCGGTCGGCAGGAGCTGGCGGCGCGGCGCTGACGACCACCTCGCGCCGGGCCTCCAGCGCGGCCCGCACCTCCTCGATCCGGCCGGCCTCGGCACCCAGGTCGTACAGCGTCATCACCAGGTGCTCGGCCACCGCGTCGAAGGCGTCGTCGGTGATGCCCAGCCCGGCGTGCGCCGCGGCGAGCGGGCGGCCGGCGAACAGCTCGGGACCGCCGAGCGCGTGGCTGAGGAAGGCGCGCTGGTGGGCCTTGAGCCGGTCGACGTCGATCCCGTCGAACCAGGCCCGCAGGTCCGGGTCGTCCAGCACCCGCTGGTAGAACACCGCCACCACCGCCCGCACCGCGCCGGCCCCGCCGAGGGCGTCGTACGTGCTCATGAGGTGACGCTAGCGAGACCGCCCGGTCGGGCGCCTGAGTATCGGTTACTCAGGCGGGCTCGGCGACCCGGTCGCCGCCGGTGAGCACGGGGAGCGCCTCGACGCCGTAGACCGCGGAGAGCTTGCGGAACTCCAGCTCGGAGATGTCCGCGGCCATGGCCAGGTCGGGGAAGCGCTCGGCGAGCATCCGCAGCGCGGTGCGCAGCTCCATCCGGGCCAGCTCGGCGCCGACGCAGCGGTGCATGCCCCAGCCGAAGGCGAGGTGGCGCGTGGGCTCCCGGCTCGGGTCGAAGGTGTCGAGGTCCGGCGCGAGCCGGGGGTCGCGGTTGGCGGCGAGCAGCGATACGCCGACCGCGTCGCCCTCCTTGATCTGCACGCCCCCGATGACCACGTCCTGCTTGGCGAAGCGCAGGAAGGCCAGCTGGACGACGCACAGGTGGCGCAGCAGCTCCTCGACGACCTGGTTGACCTGCTCGGCGTCCTCCGAGCGGAGCATCTCGCCGGCCTTCGGCGTGGTGGCGATCAGGTAGGCGCCCAGGGCCAGCATCGACGCGGAGGTCTCGTAGCCGCCGAGGAAGACGCCGTCGGCGATGCCGCCGAGGGTCACGTCGTCGAGCTCGTCGCCGTGCTCCTTCAGCAGCGCGCCGATCAGGCCGTCGCCGGGGTTCGCCCGCTGCTCGCGCACCGCGTTGATCAGGAACTCGCGGGTGTGGGCGGCGGCGCCGAACGCGCCCGCGCCGCCCTCGGTGAGGTCGAAGCGGGCGACGCCGAGCTCGAGGAAGCGGGCCCGGTCGTCGACCGGCAGGCCGAGCAGGTCGCAGATCACGTCGAACGGCACGGCGAAGGCGAACTCCTCGACCATGTCGACCGGCCGCCCGTCGCGACCGGCCTCGGCCATCGCGTCCAGCCGCTGGCGCACGATCGCCTCGATGCCGGGCTGCAGCCGGGCGAGGCGGCGCATCGTGAACTCGGGGGTGAGATAGCGCCGCAGCGCGGTGTGGAGCGGCGGGTCGGTCATCCCGAGGCCGCCGATCTGCTCCTCGTCGGAGCGGCCCTCCTGGGACACGAACTGCCCGAGGTCGTTGGACCAGACCTCGGCGCCACCGGCGAGCACCTCGCGCGACTCGTCGTACCCGCTCACCAGCCACACGCCCCGGCCGAACAGGTCGGCGAGCTTCTTGACCGGCTCCTCGGCCCGCACCCGCGCCATCGCGGGCAGCGGGTCGAGGCCGTCTCGCTTGAGGGGCAGGGTCATCGAGTCGGGCAGGAAGCGGAGCTTGCGCAGGTCGATGCCGTTGCGCATGGTCCGGTTGAGCAGCCAGATGCCGACGCGCTGCTTCACCGGGCCGAGGAGGGGGACACGCATGAGGTGTATTCCACCAGACGAGACGCCTCGATGAATCCGGTGTGACCCGGATCGCGCCCTGACCCGACCCTGGGGTCTCCCCGGTTAGCCTGAGCGCGTGCCTCGGACAGTAGTGGACTGGGATGCCTGGGATGCGGTGCTCTTCGACCTCGACGGGGTGGTCACCCCGACGGCCGAGGTGCACATGCACGCGTGGTCGGCGATGTTCTCCTCCTTCCTGACCGCGCGCTCGGCGGCGGACGGCGTCGCCTACCCGGCGTACACCGAGCAGGACTACTTCGCCTACGTCGACGGGAAGCCCCGCTACGACGGGGTCCGCTCCTTCCTCGCCTCCCGCGGGATCACCCTGCCGGAGGGCACGCCGGAGGACCCGCCGACGGCGGACACGGTGGCTGGCCTCGGCAACCGCAAGAACGAGGCGTTCAACCAGATCCTGGCCTCGGACGGGGTCACGCCCTACCCCGGCTCGGTGCGGCTGATCGCGGACCTGCGCCGGCGCGGGATCCCGCTGGCCGTGGTGTCGTCCTCGCGCAACGCACCGGCAGTGCTGGAGGCAGCCGGGCTGTCCGGGGAGTTCGACTTCGTGATGCACGGCGGACTGGCCGCCGAGCTGGGCCTGCCCGGCAAGCCCGCACCGGACACCTTCTCCCACGCGGCCCAGGTGCTGGGTGCGACCGACGCCCGCTCGGTCGTGCTCGAGGACGCCATCAACGGGGTCGCCGCGGGCCACGCCGGCGGCTTCGGGCTGGTCATCGGCGTGGACCGCGGCGCGGGCGAGGACGCCCTGCGCGCGGCCGGAGCCACCGTCGTCGTCCCCGATCTCGCCGACCTGGTCGCGGAGGAGCAGCCATGAACGCACCCGAAGGCCCGTCCCACAAGGCGCCCCCGGCCGGCGACCCGCTCGACCGCAGCCGGTTCCCCGTCGACGAGTGGCGCCTGGTCGAGACCCGCTTCGACGGCTCAGACCTCGGCACCACCGAGTCGCTGTTCACCGTCGGCAACGGCTACCTCGGCCTGCGCGGCAACTACTCCGAGAGCCGCGACGCCCACCTCGACGGCACCTTCATCAACGGCTTCCACGAGACCTGGCCGATCTCCCACGCCGAGGAGGCCTACGGCTTCGCGCGGATCGGGCAGACCATCGTCAACGTGCCGGACCCGAAGGTGATCCGGCTCTACGTCGACGACGAGCCGCTGCAGGTCTCGGTCGCCGACCTGCTCGAGTACGAGCGTGCCCTCGACTTCCGCACCGGCGTGCTCACCCGCGACCTGCTCTGGCGTACGCCGGGCGGCAAGCGGGTGCGGGTCCGCAGCACCCGGATGGTGCCGCTGGAGCAGCGCCATCTCGCCGTGCTGACCTTCGAGGTCACCCTCCTCGACCAGCGGGCCTCGCTGGCGATCTCCTCCCAGCTGGTCAACCGGCAGGACGAGCAGCGCGAGACGGCGCCGATCGACCAGAGTGGCGGCGGGACCGCGGATCCCCGACGGGCCGAGGACTTCGACCGCCGGGTGCTCGACCCGCGGATCCACGAGGCCGACCCCGAGACCGGGCGGCTCAAGCTCGGCTACCGCACGATGCAGAGCGGGATGACCCTCGGCGTGGTCGCGGACCACGTGCTGGAGACCGACGCGCCGTACTCCCTCGACGTGCACGCCGAGGACGACCTCGCCAAGGCGATCTACCGGATCGCGGCCGAGCCGGGCGTCCCCGTGCGGCTGACCAAGCTGGTGTCCTTCCACACCGCGGCGACGGTGCCGCCGCGCGAGCTGATCGACCGCTGCGAGCGGACCCTGGCCCGCACCCGCGAGGAGGGGGTGGCGCACCAGTTCGAGGCACAGCGGGCGTGGCTGGACGCGTTCTGGGCCCGCGCGGACGTCGCGATCCCGGACCAGCCCGCGCTGCAGCAGGCGATCCGGTGGAACCTCTTCTCGATCCTGCAGGCCTCCGCCCGCGCGGAGGGCCAGGGCATCGCGGCCAAGGGGGTGAGCGGGTCCGGCTACGGCGGCCACTACTTCTGGGACACCGAGATCTACGTGATGCCGTTCCTCACCTACACCATGCCGTGGGCGGCCCGGAACGCCCTGCGCTTCCGCTACAACCTGCTCGACAGCGCCCGCTCCCGGGCCCGCGAGCTGTCCCAGAAGGGTGCGCTCTTCCCCTGGCGCACGATCAGCGGGCAGGAGGCGTCGGCGTACTACGCGGCCGGCACCGCGCAGTACCACATCGACGCCGACATCGCCTACGCCCTGAGCCAGTACGTCGGCGCCACCGGCGACGACGAGTTCCTGGCCCGCGAGGCGGTCGACATCTTCGTCGAGACCGCGCGGCTGTGGGCCGATCTCGGCTTCTGGCGCGACGAGAGCCGCCGCACCTTCCACATCCACGGCGTCACCGGGCCCGACGAGTACACCACCGTGGTCAACGACAACCTCTACACGAACGTGCTCGCGCGCTTCAACCTGCGCCGCGCCGCCCGCGCCGTGTGGGAGCTGCAGCGCGACGACCCGGCGGCGTACGACGACCTGGTGCGCCGCACCGGGCTCACCACCGACGAGCCGGACGAGTGGGCGCAGTGCGCCGACGGGATGTCCATCCCGTTCGACTCCTTCCTCGGCATCCACCCGCAGGACGCGCACTTCCTGGAGCGCGAGATGTGGGACCTGGAGAACACCCCGCTCGACAAGCGGCCACTGCTGCTCCACTACCACCCGCTGGTGATCTACCGCTTCCAGGTGCTCAAGCAGGCCGACGTGGTGCTCGCGCTCTACCTCCAGGGCGAGGACTTCACGGCCGAGCAGAAGCAGGCCGACTTCGAGTACTACGACCCGATCACCACCGGCGACTCCACGCTGTCCGCGGTCGTGCAGTCGATCGTGGCCGCCGAGGTCGGCTACCACTCCCTCGCACTGCGCTACTTCCACTCGGCTCTCTTCGTCGACCTCGCCGACCGCCACAACAACACCGCCGACGGCGTCCACGTCGCCTCCACCGGTGGGGTGTGGAGCGCCCTCGTCGGCGGCTTCGGCGGGTTCCGGGACCGCGGCTCCGGCGCCGGGGACCAGCAGTGGCAGCTCGACCCCCGGCTGCCGGCGTCGTGGCCGTCGCTCACCTACCGGCTGACGCTCCACGGGACCCGGGTGCGGGTCGTGGTCCGCGCCGACGAGCTGGAGCTGTTCGTCGAGGAGGGGACCGGTCCGGTCACGCTGTCGGTGCGGGGCACCCTGGTCAAGGTCGCCCCGGGCGACCCGGTCGTGGTCCCGCTCGAGCACCAGGGGCCGCGGCTGGACGGCGAGCCGCCGTACCCCGCCGGGATCCAGCGGGCTGATGGGACGGTGATCTCGGCGATCGTGCCGAGCGGGGAGTGAGGGTGCAGGAATCACCGGTCGACCGGTTGTTCCTGCACTTGTCGGGCGTTGCAACGCCCGACAAGTGACAGAACTGCCCGACAAGTGACAGAAACGCCGGTCGACCGGCGATTCATGCAGCAGGCGGATGCCACCCCACCCGGTTCGCCAACCCCACCGCCTCGAGCTGCGACGACACGTCCAGCTTGGCCAGCACCCGCTTCACCTGGGTCCGCACGGTGCTCTCCGACACCACGAACGCGGTCGCGACGTCGTGCACGGTCTGCCCGCGCATCAGGCACCCGAGCACCGTCGCCTCGCGCGGGGTCAGCAGCTCGAACCGGGCCCGGATCTCCCGGTTCTCCTGGCCGGTCTCGCGGGCCAGGGTGACCAGTGCGGCGCGCTCGTCCTCGCGGAGCAGGGTGCCTCCGACCAGCAGCACCCGGATCGCGCCGAGCACGCTGTCGAGGGTGCCCGACTTCGAGAGCACCTGCCGCGCCCCGAGCGCCAGGCACTCCCCCCAGCGGGCCCGGTCGGTGGTGGCGGTCAGCACCAGCACCAGGACACCGGCCCGTGCCAGCGGGCCGATGAGGAGTCGGCCGTCGCCGAGCGGCCCGAGGTCGAGGTCGACCAGCACGATGCGCGGGTGGAGGTCGCGGACCCGGGTGAGCAGCGCCGCCGGCGAGGGGTAGTCGTCGGGCGTCAGCACCCGGACGTCGTGCCCCTCCCGGGTGAGCGCGAAGTCGAGCGACTGGGCGAACAGCGCGTGGTCCTCGACCAGCACGATCCTCGTCGGGCCGGGCATCGCGCTCACCCCACGCTCCGTACGACGCCCGGCCGGGGCAGCGCGACGGTGAAGGTGGTCCCCGCGCCGGGGGTGGAGTCGACCCGGATCACGCCGCCGTGGAGGGTGGCGACCCGCTGCGCGATGGCGAGGCCGAGGCCGGCGCCGGGGCGGCGGCGTACGGCGAGGCTCCGGGACCGGAAGAACTCCTCGAAGACGTGCTCGCGGTCGGCCGGGTCGATGCCGATGCCGACGTCGCTCACGCTGAGCACGACGCCGTCCGGCTCCGCGGCGACCCGCACCACCACCCGGCCCTCGGGCTCGGAGTACTTGATCGCGTTGGAGACCAGGTTGTCGATCATCCGGCCGAGGTCCTCCGGATCGCCGTCGACGACGGTCTCACCGGTCGCGTCCAGGTCGACGGCGACCCCGCGGCCGTGGGCCTCGGCGCTGTGCAGCGCGATCGACTCCCGTGCGAGCGCGGCGAGGTCGGCGGGCAGCGCGCGGAGCGGGACGTCGGCCCGGCCCAGCTTGGCGAGCGCGCTCATGTCGTCGACGACCGAGCGCAGCCGTTCGGCCCCGCCGTGCACGACGTCCAGCCCGGCCTCGACCGCGGCACCGAGCTCCGGCTCGGCCCGCAGCGCGTCGACGGTGTGCGCGATCGCGGCCGCCGTGCCGCGCAGCTCGTGGGAGAGCACGTCGATGAGGGTCCGGCGGTACTCCGCGACGGCGTGCTCGCGCTCCACCCGGACCTCGAGGTCGTCGCGCTCCAGCGCCGTCACCAGCGCGCGCTCGGCGAGGCGGACGTACATCTGCAGGGTGGCCCGCTGGGCGGCGTCGGGTCGCCGCCCGTTGGTCGGGAGGTCCACCCAGAGGACGCCGCGCAGGCGGCCGGCGGAGTCGCGGAGCAGGCCGCAGATGAGGTCGCGCGGATCCCAGGCGTCGGCACCGGCCAGCGGTGGTGCGCCGGAGGTCCACAGGTGGCCGGCGAGGTGGCCTCCCGACCGGTCGGCGGGCAGGAACCGCAGCGCACCCCACTGCTCGGCGGGCGCCAGCTCGCGCTCGAGGAGTGCCACCGGGGTGCGCTGGTCGACCAGCTGGGCGGCGGCGTCGTCGTCGCCGACCACGGCCACGGTGTGCAGGACGCCGTCGGCCACCAGGCTGACCGCGGCCACCCGGAAGCCGGCGAACTCGATCACGCCCTCGGCGAGGAGCTCGAGGGTCCGAGTCAGCGGATGACCGGCCTCCATACCGGCCATGGTGCCCGAATCCGGGCCCGATCATCCGCTCCGGCGCTCGATGAGGCGTCAGGCGCTGAACAGGGTGGGTGCGATCCAGTCCGCCGTCCACGAGACCGGCGCCCGGCCCGGCCCGACCTCGGCCAGCTCGCGGGCGGCCAGCTCGAGCAGCAGCAGCCGGGCGATGCAGCGGGCCTCGCCCACGACGCGCCCGTGCCAGCGGGCGAGCAGCCGGGGCGCCTCCGTGACCAGGGCCGTGCCGGCGGCGGGGCGGCGCTGCTCGCCGCGCAGCTCGTCGAGGCGGAAGTGCAGGGTGTCGAAGCCGATCGGCCGGTTCCGCTCGAAGCGGTCCCAGTCCCGCACCAGCACCGTGCCCTGCGGCCCGGCCGCCACCGTCGCGCGCGACCAGCTCCCGTGCCAGGCGCCCCGTGGCAGCGCGTCGAGGTCGTGCTGCGCTCCAAGCCGGTCGAGCGCGGCGAGGAGCTGGTCGCCGAACGCCGAGGACGGCAGGTCCCGCAGCCGGGCCCGCAGGCCGTCGGCGTACGAGCGGTCCAGGTCGGCCGTGCTGCCGAGCTCGACGACCACCCGCTCGGCGTCGTACCGGGCGCCACGGGCCGGCACCCGTCCCGGGTACGGCGTCGCGCACCATTCCTGCACCAGCAGCGGCCGGCCCGCCCAGGTGGTGAGCGCGAGCAGGCGGGGCACGACCAGCCGGCTGCCGTGGTGGTGGGCCTCGACCGTGGCCAGCGCGGAGGCCGCGTCGAGCAGCCGGCGGGCGGCGGCCTCGTCCTCGGCCCACCGGACCACCGCGACCCGGCGCGCGTGCTCGTCGTACGCATGGAGCAGGCTCTCGCCCGGGCGGCCCGACTGCGGAAGCAGCCGGACCGGGCGCTCGACGGCGGCGCCGACCAGGTCGGCCAGCTCCCTGAGATCGCTCGGCTGGTTCATCGTGTGGTCCCCTCGTCCGGCGGCGCGTCCCCCCAGAACGCGCCGGACACCCAGGGTCGGGGACGCGAGCGGGCCCGGGGACCGCGGTCGGGAGTTGTCCCCAGAATTCGGTATGCGGCGTCATTCCGCGATCTCACATTCCAAGATCGACGTCTCATTCAATGGACACCTGTGCTTGACTGAGCCGGTGACCTCGACCGCTGCCCCGACCGACGCCGGGGCGCGGACGGTGTCACCGGCACGCCGCTGGGCGATGCTGGCGGCCGGGACCGGCGCACAGGCCGCGACGGCGGCGATGGTGACCGCGCCGAGCTTCCTGATCCCCGAGCTGCACCGCCCGGTCGCGGACGGCGGCTACGGCATGAGCCTGGCCGAGGCCGGCCTGGTCGCGGCCGCCTCGATGACCGGGATGATGTTCACGCTCGTGCTCTGGGGGCTGGTCGTCGACCGGCGCGGCGAGCGGTTCGCGCTGCTGGCCGGGCTGCTGATGACCGCCGTCGGCGGCGGCGTCGCGGCCCTGCTCGCCTCACCCTGGCCGATGGCCGCCGCCCTGTGCTTCGCCGGCATCGGCGCCGCCGCGACGAACTCCGCCTCCGGCCGGGTCGTCGTGGGCTGGTTCCCCCCGGAGCGCCGGGGCATCGCGATGGGGATCCGGCAGACCGGGCAGCCGCTCGGCGTCGGGCTGGCGGCCGGCACGGTCGCGGTCATCGCCCACCACCACGGCATCGGCCCGGGACTGTGGGTGCCCACCGCGGCCGCGATCCTGATGACCGGCTTCGTCGCCCTCGTCGTCCTCGACCCGCCCCGCCCGCCCCGCGCCGCCGCGGTGGCGGCCGCCAACCCGTACCGCGCCGACAGCTATCTCACCCGGATCCACCTCGCCTCCGTGCTGCTCGTCGTCCCCCAGTTCCTGGTCTGGACCTTCGGGCTGACCTGGCTGGTCGACGACCTCGGCTGGTCGCCCGGCGTCGCCGGACTCGTCGTCGCCGGCACCCAGGTCGCCGGCGCCGCCGCCCGGATCGGCGCCGGCTGGGCCTCCGACCTGGTCGGCAGCCGGATGCGACCGATGCGCGCCGTCGCCCTCCTCGCCGCCGCCACCATGGCCCTGCTCGGCCTGGCCGCCACCGCCACCGCCGGCTCCACCCTGGTGACCGCCCTCGCCGTCGCCCTGCTGGTCGTCGCCTCCGCCGTCACCGTCGCCGACAACGGGCTGGCCTTCACCGCCGTCGCCGAGCGCGCCGGCCCGTTCTGGTCCGGCCGCGCCCTCGGCCTGCAGAACACCGCCCAGCATCTGGCCGCCGTCGCCGTCCCGCCCGTCGCGGGCCTGACCATCACCGCCTGGGGGTACGGCGCGGCGTACGCCCTCGCGGCCGCGCTCCCTCTGCTGGCCGTCCTCGTCGTCCCCGTCGCCGGGGAGCGCCAGGTCAGCTGAGGTCATCTTCCGGCTGGGAACCGAGCGTCTCCTCCCAGTCCTGGCCACCGTGGAACAGCCCGAGAACGGTGATCACCGGATCGCCGGACGAGCGGTCGACCACATAGGCGATGAGGGTCCGTTTCTTGAACGTCGTCGTCCGCATGCCGGAGCGGATGTCGTCTCGCGCCCGGCCCGCGAGGGGGAAGGAGGCGATGCCCTCGACGTGATCGAGGACGGCGGACACGAATCGACGAGCGATCGCGGCGGTGGACTTCTCCGCGATCCAGTCGTCGAGATCGTTGAGCTGCTGCTCGGCTTCGGGAGTGAGACGGACCCGCCCCGTCATGGGCGGGCGGCCCACTTGGCCTCGAAGCGTTCCCGCACGGTGTCGAGAGGGACCGCACGCGAGGGATTCGCCTCGTGCGCGTCGTACGCATCGGCCGCGACGGTGCGCAGCCACGACTCCGCCGTGGCGTCGAAGGCCTCGTCGGGATCCACGGACTCGAGCAGTCGAAGGGCCACGTGCCGGCGCACATGTGGCGGCAGGGACATCCCCGCCTCGTAGAGCTCCGACTCACTCACCGACATGCAGCGAGTCTACGCCGGGGAGCGCCAGGTCAGCTGAGGTCGTAGTCGACGACCACGGGCGCGTGGTCGCTCATCCGCACGCCGAGGTGGTGCCGGTCCACGACCGCGGAGACGGCCGTGCGGGCCAGCCTGGGCGTCGCCAGGTGGTAGTCGATGCGCCAGCCCCGGTCCTCGTCGTAGGCCCGGCCGAGCCAGCTCCACCAGGAGTACGGGCCCGGCGTGTCCGGATGCAGCCGGCGTACGACGTCGACGAGCGTGCGCGGCGAGAGCTGCGCGGCCAGCCAGGCCCGCTCCTCGGGCAGGAAGCCCTCCGTCTGGTTGCTGCGCTTGTAGGCCGCCACGTCGAGACTCTGGTGCGCGACGTTGAGGTCGCCGGTCAGCAGGAACTCCCGGCCCGCGGCGACGGCCGCCTTGCGGGAGGCCGCGAGGTGGCGCGCGAAGCCGGCCATGAAGGCCATCTTGCGCTGGTACTTCGCGCCCCCGTCCGGTGCCTCCCGCATCCGCTTGGGGTCCTGCAGGTGCGCCGGGAGACCGCCCTTGGGCAGGTAGAGGCTCGCCACCGTCAGCGGTACGTCGGCCAGGTCGACCTCGACGTAGCGTCCCTCGTTCGCGTGGGTCCGCAGCGCGCGGGGCAGCGGCCGGTCCGGGGCGGGGACCGCCCAGGTCCGGACGGCGGCCGCCGGCTCCCGGGTCAGCACGGCCACGCCGTTGCGGCCCGCGAGCTCGCCCGCGTCGTAGGCGACCTGGTAGTCGCCGAACGCGCCGTCGGGCAGCAGCGGCACCGGGCAGCGCACCTCCTGCAAGGTCACCACGTCGCACGCGCGGCTCGCCAGCCAGTCACCGAAGCCCCGGCGGTGGGCGGCACGGATGCCGTTGATGTTGGCGGTGGCGATGCGGAACACCGACCGGACGTTAGCGAGCCCCCCAGCGCGCCAGCAGGTCGGCCTCCCGCTCGATGGTGATCCCGGTGATCCGCGCCGCCGGATCCGCGTCCAGCCAGGCCCGGGTGTCGCGCGTCGTCGCCTCGACCGGCCGGGGCCGCAGGCCCGCCGCCAGCGCGGGACCGGCGTCGTGGGCCAGCATGCCGTCGTACGCCGGACGGGGGAGCCAGAGCGGGACGGCGTCCGGCCCCGACCACGGCTCGACGCCCTCGGCCTCGAGGAAGTCCTGGTCGACCCAGACCAGGGCGGCGTCGGGCAGGGCCGCGGTCAGCAGGTCCGCGATCGGCTGGGAGGGGCCGACGGCGTCGTAGGTGCCGCCGGCGCGGTCCTCGGCGAGGGTGACGACCCAGGCCGCGAGGTCACGCACGTCGATCACCTGCACCAGGTCCCGCGGGTCGCCGGGCGCGAGCACCGCACCGGTCGCGGTCGAGCGCCGGGCCCAGTACGCGAACCGCCCGCTCGGGTCCCCCGGGCCCACGATCAGGCCCGGGCGGACGACCGCGGCGCCCGGGACCGCCTCCAGGACCAGCCGCTCGCAGGCGACCTTCATCCCGCCGTAGCTCTCGACGCTCGCCGTCGGGTCCAGGTCCTCGGGGATCGGCTCCTTGAGCCGGCTCGCGCCGGGACCGGCCGGGTCGGCGTCGTCGGCGTAGACCGAGATGGTCGAGACGAAGACCCAGTGCGCGTCGGGCACGGCGGCCAGGGCCCGGCGGACGTGGGAAGGGGTGCGGGCCACGTCGACCACCGCGTCGTAGGGTCCCGCGTCGGCGAGCTCGGGCGGCGGCGCCTCGTCACGGTCCCAGCGCACCGTCCGCGCCCCGGGTGGCACCGTCCCGGACCGGCCACGGTTGGCGCACACCACGTCGTGCCCCCGGCGTACCGCCTCGGCCGCGACCGCGCGGGACAGGAACTGGGTACCGCCGAGAACCAGGAGCCTCATCCGGACAGCATGCCCTGCGGGTGGCGGCTCCTCAGAGGAACTGGGTCGGGTCGAACTCGTCGATCGGGATGATCCGGACCCGCGGCAGCCGCTCGTTGAACGCGTTGACGTCGTACTCGAGGTCGAAGAAGTCCAGGCCGCGCGAGGTCAGCTGGGCGAAGGCGCTGTTGCGGAACTCGGTGAACCCGACCAGGCCCACCCGCCGGCCGTCGAGGACGTCCTCGATCTGCTCCACGAAGTCGCCGTCGTTGCTGACCAGGACGACATCGGCCTCGCGGCTCTTCAGCTCCTCCAGCGTGCGCTGGATGGCGATGTCGACGACCTTCTGGTTGGCCCCGCCCGACAGCGGGATCGGGCGGTAGCCGATCGCCAGCAGCGCCTGCACGAACGACATCGGCAGCTCGCTGTTGGCCGCCAGGAAGAACAGGCCGTTGGTCGGCTGACCCCACTGCCGCTCGACGAACTGCAGCAGCCGCTCCCAGCGCGGCCGCTCCTCGGGCCGGGGCCGCCGGCCCAGGATCGACGTACCGAGGGTGGCGTCGATGTTCTCCCCGTCCACCAGGACGTGGGTGGTCCGCGCGCTCTCCATGGGAGGAGGCTAGCCGCCCGCCCTCCCGGCCGGGCCGGTCAGCCGCGGCGCACGCCGCGGAACTCGGTCCAGTCGCCCTTCAGCTTGTAGAACCCGGCGACCGCCTTGAAGGTGTACCGCGCGGCCGTGCTGTCCAGGCACGCCTGGGGTACGACGATCCGCACCCGGTCGACGTCGAAGCGCCACCGGCCCCGGATCCCGGAGCACTCGACCGGCATCCCACCGAACTCCTGGTCCGTGGGCTCCCAGAGCTGGGTCACCGGGTCGGACCCGGGGCGGTGGCTGCTGTAGGCGATGAAGCCGGCCTCGCTCGAGGGGTCGGTGCCGATGAAGACCTTGGTCTGACCGCGGCGGGACTCGGTCAGGTCGCGGAAGGTCAGCTTGAGGACCACGCGGTCGGCGCGGTTGTCGATCTTCACGCGCAGGATGTCCATCTGCGCGGGCAGTGACGGGTCGGGGCCGTCGTCGATCACCTTCACGGCGGCGCCGGCGGGCGCGGGCAGCGCGAGCGCACCGCCGAGCAGGGTCAGGAGCGGGATCAGCAGCAGCCTGCGCATGGCTCGACCCTACGCCCGCCGCGGGCGTGGTTGGCTGGGCGACGTGAGGAGCCTGGTCGTCGCCGTGGTGGCCCTGGTGGCGCTGGTGGCCGCCGGTTGCGGCGGGGACCCGCCGGAGCCGGCCCCGACTCCCACGCCCACCCCGACTCCCACCCCCAGCCCGACGCCGACCCCCAGCCCGACGCCGGCGCCGGCCCTCGCCGAGGGCATCGACGTCTCCCACCACCAGGGCCCGATCGACTGGGGCCGGGTCGCGGCGGCGGGCATCGGGTTCGCCTACCTCAAGGCGACGGAGGGCACCGGGTTCACCGACCCGAGGTTCGCGACGCACCGGGCCGCGGCTCTGCGCTCGGGCGTGGCGGCGGCGGGCTACCACTACTTCCAGCTGTGCGGCGACGGCGTGGCGCAGGCCGAGCACTTCCTCGACGTCCTCGGCCCCGACCCGGACCTCCGGATCCCGCCCGCACTCGACCTCGAGCTCGCCGGCAGCTGCGCGGACCCGCCGCCCCGCGCGAGCCTGCTGCGCGAGGTCCGTGCCTTCCTCGCCACCGTCGACGACCGGCTGGGCACGACCACCCTGGTCTACCTCTATCCCGACTTCGAGGACCGCTTCGGGTTCGCGCGGGAGCTGGCCGACCACCCGCAGTGGGTCCGCCGGCTGGGCGAGCGGACGCCGGGGCGGGCCTGGGCGGTGTGGCAGTACGACGACCGCGGCTCGGTCCCGGGCGTCACCGGCGGCGTCGACCGCAACCGGGGAACAATCCCGCTCCCGATGCGTTGAGGAGACATGTCCACCATCGACCTCACCGCCGGCAACTTCGAGCAGACGGTCCTCGACAACGAGATCGTGTTCGTCGACTTCTGGGCGTCGTGGTGCGGCCCGTGCCGCAACTTCGCGCCGATCTACGAGGCGGCCTCCGAGGAGCACGGCGACCTGGTCTTCGCCTCGGTCAACACCGAGGAGGAGCAGCAGCTCGCCTCCGCCGCCCGGGTCACCTCGATCCCGACCCTGATGGCCTTCAAGAAGGGCGCGCTGGTCTTCTCGCAGGCCGGTGCCCTGCCCGCGCCCGCGCTGGCGCAGGTCATCGCCGCCGTCCGCGACTTCGACGTCGACGCCGCGAAGGCCGCGAAGTGACCGAGCTGGTCTTCGGGCTCGACACCTTCGGCGACGTCACGCTCGATCCCGCGACCCAGGAGCGCCTGGACCATGCCCAGGTGATCCGCAATGTCGTCGAGCAGGGCGTGCTGGCCGACCAGGTCGGGGTCGACGTGTTCGGCATCGGGGAGCACCACCGCGCGGACTTCGCGGTGACCAGTCCCGAGATGGTGCTGGCCGCGATCGCCGCGCGCACCGAGCGGATCGGGCTCGGCACCGCGGTCACGGTGCTCAGCTCCGACGACCCGGTGCGCCTCTACGAGCGGTTCGCGACCCTCGACGCGGTGTCGAACGGCCGCGCCGAGATCACCATGGGCCGCGGCTCGTTCACCGAGTCCTTCCCGCTGTTCGGCTACGACCTGGCCCACTACGACCAGCTGTTCAGCGAGAAGATCGACCTGTGGGCCGCGCTCCAGGGCGAGCAGCCGGTCAGCTGGGACCGGGGCAGCCTGCGGCCGCCGCTGCGCGACGTACGGATCTTCCCGACCACCGAGCGCGGCTCGATCCCGACCTGGATCGGCGTCGGCGGGTCACCGGAGTCGGTGGTGCGCGCCGCCACCTACGGCTTCCCGTTGGCGATCGCGATCATCGGCGGCGAGCCGGCCCGGTTCGCGCCCTTCACCGACCTGTACCGCCGGGCCCTCAAGGAGTTCGACCGACCGGACCTGCCGATCGCCGTCCACTCCCCCGGCTTCGTCGCCGACACCGACGACGAGGCGCGCGAGGCGCTCTACCCGCACTTCACGGAGAGCCGCAACCGGATCGGCGCCGAGCGCGGCTGGGGGCCCGCCACCCGGGCCCAGTACGACGCCGAGGTCGACCACGGCGCGCTCTTCGTCGGCTCGCCGGAGACGGTCGCGCGCAAGATCGCGGCCGCCGTACGCGACCTCGGGATCCAGCGCTTCGACCTGAAGTACAGCAACGGTGCGATGCCGCATCCCCAGCTGCTGCGCAGCATCGAGCTCTACGGCACCCAGGTGGTCCCGCGGGTCCGCGAGCTGCTCGCGCAGGCCCCGGTCACGGCCTGACGGCGAGGAAGAGGTCCACCAGGACGTCGACCAGTCGGTCCCGCTCGACCTCGACGTCGCCCTGTAGCGCGGCGCTGAGCGCGTGCGCCACCCCACCGATGAGGAAGCGCGCCCGCAGCCGCAGCTCGACCGGGAGTGCGGCATCGGGCTGCGCAGGGTCCCCGGAGGAGGCGGTGGCGGCGAGCATGCCGGCGAAGCGCCGCGACTCCGCCAGCACCCGCGGGCCGAGCACCGGCGAGGTGATCGACTCCAGCAGGGCGATCCGGCCCTTGCGCGGGTCCTCGAGGAAGAGCTCGGCCATCTGCGCCAGCACCGCCCGGGTCCGCGCCGCCGGGTCGTCCGGCGCGGTGGCCAGCGCGCCGAGCGCCCGCTGCGCGGCCTCGGCCGCGATCTGCTCGAAGACCGCGAGCTGGAGCGCCTCGATGCTCGCGAAGCTCTCGTAGAAGTAGCGCGCCGCCAGCCCGGACTCCTCCGCGACCCCGCGCACGGTCACGCCGACGACGCCGCGGGTGCCCATCAGCTCCAGGCCGGCCGCCAGCAGCCGCGCCCGGCGCTCGGCGACCCGCTCCCCGGCCGCGCGGCCGCCGTACCGTCGCGCGCTGTCCGTCACCGGCCCATCGTGACACGCGCGTTGACCGATGCCGCCGACGGCCGACTGTGACCAGGGCACAAAACTCCGGCGGCTCTCTGTCGCCGGGCACGAGCGATCCGCGTGCCGCCCATCACAGACTCGGTGAGGTCGAGACGCCCACCCGAGGAGCCCGCGTTGCGTGACCTGATGACCCTGGTACCGATCTTCGCCTTCATGCTCATCCCGCTGTGGATCCCGCTCGCCGCGATGGCCTTCGGCGCGCTGCACGACGCCGTGGCCGCCCCCGCGCGGCTGCGCCGCCGGACCACCACCGAGCCGGCGCGGGTCAGCCCTTCCGGTCCTCGGGTCCGCGCGGCAGGAACTGCTCGGTGAAGGCCGGCCAGGCCTCGTCGATGAGCTCCTCCATGTCGAGATGGGTGGCCTTGCGCACGTAGGCCTTGGCCAGCTCGGTGTCCAGCACCTTCAGCAGGAACCGCCGCAGCTCGGCGTCGAGGCCGGCGACCTTGCGCAGCATCGCCCCCCGCCGGGTGTCGGTCTTGACCTCGAGCCCGATCTGGTCCTCGGTCGGGGTCCGCAGCTCCAGGCGGAGCTTGAGCGGCGCCTCGGTGTGGACCACGAGCACGAGCGGTACGACGACCTCCGCGTTGAACGTCAGCCGGTCCATCGGCAGGCCGAGCTCGAAGACCACGCTGATCGGCAGGTCGATCGCGTAGGTCAGCAGCTCGCCCGGCACCAGCTCGCCCGTGGTGGGCCGGTAGGTCCCGACGAAGCTCACGCTCGCGAACGCCCGGCCCGGCCCGGCGCCGATCGGTCCGAGCGCGATCTGGTCGCCGAGCACCTGGTCGACGGTGCGCAGGATCCGCTCCTTGTGGAGCACCCGGTGGATCCAGGCGACCCCGAACTGCTCGTACGTCGTCGCCCCCGACGGCGTCGGTGACGTGGTGACCTCCTCGGTCACGGCTCCCTCCAGCACGGCTTCCCCCCACGGTGTCGTCCCGAATCCCGCTCCAGGACGGACGATTCTCGTACACGACAACGAGCGGCATGACGACGGGTCCCGGCTGTCGGCGCGATCCGTCATGATGGGCCGCATGCCGACGCCCGCCCGTCCCCGCGACAGCCACCCCGCCGACAGCCACGACGTGATCCGGGTGCAGGGCGCCCACGTCAACAACCTGCGGGGGGTCGACGTCGACATCCCGAAGCGCCGGCTCACCGTCTTCACCGGCGTGTCCGGCTCCGGCAAGAGCTCGCTCGTGTTCGGCACCATCGCCGCCGAGTCGCAGCGGATGATCAACGAGACCTACTCGACGTTCGTCCAGGGCTTCATGCCGTCGCTGGCCCGGCCCGAGGTCGACAACCTCGAGGGGATCACGACCGCGATCCTGGTCGACCAGGAGCGGATGGGCGCCAACGTCCGCTCGACCGTCGGCACGGCCACCGACGCCAACGCCATGCTGCGGGTGCTGTTCAGCCGGATCGGCGATCCCTACATCGGCCCGCCCACGGCGTTCGCGTTCAACGTGCCGACCCGCAGGGCCGGCGGCGTGATGCAGACCGAGAAGGCCGGCGGCAAGGTCGAGAAGAAGGTCGTCAAGAACGCCGTCTACCTCGGCGGCATGTGCTCGGAGTGCGAGGGCCGCGGCTCGATCTCCGACCTCGACCTGACCGCGATCGTCGACGAGTCGAAGTCGCTCGTCGACGGTGCGATCCTGGTGCCGGGCTACACCGCCGACGGCTGGATGGTGGCGGCGTTCAAGGCGGTGCTGCCGCCGGAGAAGCCGATCGCGAGCTACACCGAGGCCGAGCGCGCGGACTTCCTCTACGCCGAGCCGCGCAAGGTCAAGGTCGACAAGATCAACGTCACCTACGAGGGCCTGATCCCCAAGATCCGCAAGTCCATGTTCAGCAAGGACGTCGACTCGCTGCAGCCCCACATCAAGGCGTTCGTCGAGCGTGCGGCCGTGTTCGCGCCCTGCCCGGCCTGCGACGGCACCCGCCTCAACGAGGCCGCCCGCAGCTCCCGGATCAACGGCCGCTCGATCGCCGACGTCTGCGCGCTCCAGATCACCGACGCGGCCGAGTGGGCCCGCGGGATCGACGACCCGTCGGTGGCGCCGCTGCTGGCCAACCTGCTCCACCTGTTCGACTCGTTCGTCGAGATCGGGCTCGGATACCTCTCCCTCGACCGACCGGCCGGCACCCTCTCCGGCGGCGAGGCCCAGCGCACCAAGATGATCCGTCACCTCGGCTCCGCGCTGACCGACGTCACCTATGTCTTCGACGAGCCCACCATCGGGCTGCACCCCCACGACATCGCGCGGATGAACAAGCTGCTCCTCGAGCTGCGCGACAAGGGCAACACCGTCCTCGTCGTCGAGCACAAGCCCGAGACCATCGCGATCGCCGACCACGTCGTCGACCTCGGCCCCGCCGCCGGCACCGGCGGCGGCCGGATCTGCTTCGAGGGCGACGTCGCCGGGCTCCGTGCCTCCGACACCCTCACCGGGCGGCACCTCTCCTACCGCGCCGAGCTCAAGGAGACCGTCCGCGAGCGCACCGGCGTGATCGAGGTGCGCGGCGCCTCGTCCCACAACCTGCGCGACGTCGACGTCGACGTACCGCTGGGGGTGCTGTGCGTCGTCACCGGCGTCGCCGGCTCCGGCAAGAGCTCGCTCATCCACGGCTCGATCGCCGGGCGCGACGAGGTCGTGGTCATCGACCAGGGCGCGATCAAGGGCTCGCGACGGAGCAACCCGGCGACGTACACCGGACTGCTGGAGCCCATCCGCAAGGCCTTCGCGAAGGCCAACGGCGTCAAGCCGGCCCTCTTCAGCGCCAACTCCGAGGGCGCGTGCGAGAGCTGCAACGGCAACGGGATGATCTACACCGAGCTCGGGTTCATGGACACCGTCGCCACGGTGTGCGACGAGTGCGGCGGCAAGCGCTTCCAGGCCTCCGTCCTCGAGCTGACCTTCGGTGGGCTCGACATCGCCGAGGTGCTCGACCTCCCCGTCGCCCAGGCGCACGCCTTCTTCGCCTCCGGCGACGCCAAGACCCCCGCCGCGGCCGCGATCCTGCAGCGGATGGAGGACGTCGGGCTCGGCTACCTCAAGCTCGGCCAGCCGCTCAACACGCTCTCCGGCGGCGAGCGGCAGCGGCTCAAGCTCGCCATGCGGATGGGCGAGAAGGGCGGCGTCTACGTCCTCGACGAGCCCACCACCGGCCTCCACCTCGCCGACGTCGCCAACCTCCTCGGCCTCCTCGACCGGCTCGTCGACGCCGGCAAGTCGGTCATCGTGATCGAGCACCACCAGGCCGTGATGGCCCACGCCGACTGGATCATCGACCTCGGCCCCGGCGCCGGCCACGACGGCGGCACCATCGTCTTCGAGGGCACGCCCGCCGACCTGGTCGCGAAGCGGTCGACGCTCACCGGCGAGCACCTCGCCGACTACGTCGGCGGGTGAGGAGCTAGGCCCAGGCCTCGACCGCGTCCGGGTCGCCCGCGACCCCGAGATCCCGAGCGGCGGCGGAGATCCGCTGCGCGAGACCGAGGTCGGCGGTCGTGAGCGTCCCGGTGTCATGGGTCGTCAGGTGCACCGCGAGCGCGGGGTACCCGAGCTTGAGGTCCGGGTGGTGGTCGGCCGCCTCGGCCAGCTCGCCGATCGCGTTGACCAACGCCAGGCCGGTCGCGAAGCTCCCGGTGCGGAACACGGCGTACGCATGTGTCCCCACGACACGCCAGTCACCCACGCCTTCGGCGCGGGCGAACTCCTCCGCGGTGATCTGCTGGTAGCCCATGGTCCGACGGTACGCCGTGCCTCCGGCTCAGGTTGCCCGCCACAGCCCGACGTCGACCATCCGCCGCCGCGTGCGCCCTGCCCCGGGCTGTAACACGCTGTTCGCTGCTCTCCGCGACCCGTCCCCGCTGTTCCCGACCCGCACGGACCCGACTGTGCGACGTCCCAGGTCAGGTAGGCCAGCGGACTCCGTGTTACAGCGGCACCCACCCCAGCCACCCCGCACCCCAGCCACCCCGCACCACACCGCGCTCGTCAGCGAGCCTGCCCCGGGCTGTAACACGCTGTACGCCGCTCTCCACGACCCGTGCCCACTGTTCCCGACCCGCACCGACCCGACGCGGCGACGTCCCAGGTCAGGTAGGCCAGCGGACTCCGTGTTACAGCGGTCCCCACCCCACCGGCCCCCACCCCACCGGTCACCCCGCGTGCACGTGCGGGCGCCGGCGCGGGTCCGGCTCGGCGCGGCGGACCACCTCGCGGGTGAGCGGGGCGACCTCGCCAGTGCCGAACAGCAGGAATCTCGCCATCTGCGGGACCGGGCTGCCCTCGGTCCACTCGAAGTACAGGTGCGGGCGCACGCCGGTCCGCTCGCGCAGGTCGAGGACCAGCGCGGCGAGGGCGTTGGGGATGGTGGCGGCGTGGACGGTGAGCACGCGGTACTCGCCGTGGGCGACCGAGCCGGTGACCAGGACCCGGCTCTCGAAGTCGGAGTAGTCCTCGACGACGACCTCGACGAAGAGCAGGTCGCCGCCGTTGGGGAGCTCGTGCGCCTCGACGATCTTGCGCACCTTCGCGCGGTAGGCGCCGGCGTCGTGGTGGGCGGGATCGTGGGCGACCAGCCGGAGCGTACGACGCGCGCAGTCGCGGATGAACGCGTCCGCCTTCGCGTCGTACTCGATCTCGGTGGTGCGCAGCTCCAGCGACCGGGTCATCCGCGACAGCAGCGACACGGCGACGATCGCGGCGATGAAGCAGGCGCCGATCTTGACGCCGTCGGGGCGCTCGAGGACGTTGTCGATCGTCGTGTAGACGAACACGACCGAGATCAGGGTGAAGGCGATGGTCCAGCCCCGCTCGCGTGCCTTGCGGGCGGCGAGGGCGACCGCGACGCTCGCGGAGGTCATCAGCACCAGGACGCCGGTGGCGTAGGCCCCGCCCTGGGCGTCGACGTTCGCGTCGAAGATCCAGGTGATCAGGAAGGCGGTCAGGGTGAGCACGCACACTAGCGGCCGGACGGCGCCCGCCCACTCGGGTGCCATGCCGTAGCGCGGCAGGTAGCGCGGGATCAGGTTGAGCATGCCGGCCATGGCCGAGGCGCCCGCGAACCAGAGGATCAGGATGGTCGAGAGGTCGTAGACGGTGCCGAAGCCGTCGCCCAGGAACCGGTGGGCGAGATAGGCGAGCGCCCGGCCGTTGGCGCTGCCGCCGTCCTCGAACTCCTTCGCCGGGATGAGCAGCGTGGTGACCAGGCTCGAGCAGATCAGGTAGCCGCTCATCATGATCGCGGCGGTGGTCAGCAGCCGCTTGGTGTTCCGGATCCGTACGGCGGGTCGCCGGGCGTCGTCGTCCGGCGCACCCTGCACGTGGGTCATCACCGCCACCCCGGTCTCGAAGCCGGACATGCCGAGCGCCAGCTTCGGGAACAGGGTCAGCGCGACCGCGACCATCAGCACCACGTTGCCGTGCTCGGCGGTGAGCGCGCCGGTCCAGTCGGTGACGACGTGGCCGTTCTCGACGACGTGCACGGCGCTGACGACGATGACGATGGCGTTGAGCAGCAGGTAGACGCTGACCAGGCCGACGGCGAGCCCGATCGCCTCGCTGAAGCCCTTGAGGAAGACGCCGCCCAGCAGGGCGATCAGGCCGAGGGTGATCCACAGCTCCTGGCCGTGCAGGAAGGCCGGCACGTGCGGGTTCTCGACGACGTGCGCGCTCGCGTCGGCGGCGGAGAGGGTGATGGTGATGATGAAGTCGGTCAGCGCGAAGCCGAGCAGCGCCAGCACGAACAGCTTCCCGCGCCACCCGACGAGGAGCCGCTCCAGCATCGCGATCGAGCCCTGCCCGTGCGGGCTCTCGGCCGCGACCCGGCGGTACACCGGCAGCGCGCCGAACAGGGTCAGCAGCACCAGGACGACGGTCGCCAGCGGGCTGAGCAGGCCGGCCGCGAGGAAGGCGATGCCCGGCTGGTAGCCGAGGGTGGAGAAGTAGTCGACGCCGGTCAGGCACATCACCTGCCACCACGGACGCGGACGCTCGGCCGCCGACCCACTCACGACTCAAGTCAACCGCGCCGAAGTCCGACAACCCGCCGCCTAACAGACTCCTAACACGCGTTAGCGCCTGTCAGGCGGTCGTTAGGGACGCGTCAGGACCGGCGCCATCGCGCCGCGCCGGGCGAAGACTCCGGGTCATGACCTCCGTCCACCTCCTCCCCCGCGCCGGGCACCACCCCGAACCGCGGCTGCTCGAGGAGCCCGCCGTCCGCTTCGGTCTCGGCGGCTTCGCACTCTTCCTGGCCGCCGGCCTGGTCAGCGCCCTCGACCTCTCCGCCGTCCCCGGCAGCGCCGTGGTGCTCGCGGTCACCGCGGTCGCGGCCCTTCCCCTGTCCCGCTCGCTCGGCTCCGGGATCGGCATCGCGGGCTGGGCGTTCGCGGAGGGATTCGCCGTCCACGCGTACGGCGAGCTGACGCTCGCGCCGGCCGATCTCGCCCTGCTGGCGGGCTTCGTGCTGGTCGGGCTGGCGGCGGCGAGGAGCGGGTCATGAGCGCCGAGAACGTCGTCGCGCTGGTCATCAGCGCCCTGCTGCTCGGCTACCTCGTCCTGGCCCTGATCCTCCCGGAGCGTTTCTAGACATGTCCGACACCCTGGCCGGCCTGCTCCAGGCCGGCGCGCTGATCGCTGCCCTCGCCCTGTGCTACCGCCCCCTGGGCGGCTACCTCGCCCGCGTCTTCACCGACGAGCGCGACCTGCGCGTGGAGCGCGGGATCTACCGCCTGGCCGGGATCGACCCCCGTGGGGACCAGGCCTGGCGCACCTACGCCCTGTCGCTGCTCGCCTTCTCCGCCGCCGGGCTGGTCCTCCTCTACGCGCTGCAACGGCTGCAGGACCACCTGCCGTGGTCGCTGGGCCTCCCCGACGTCGCGCCGGACCTGGCCTTCAACACCGCTGCCTCGTTCGTCACGAACACCAACTGGCAGGCCTACTCGGGCGAGGCCACGATGGGCCATCTGGTCCAGATGGCCGGCCTGGCCGTGCAGAACTTCCTCTCCGCCGCCGTCGGCCTCGCGGTCGCGATCGCGCTGATCCGCAGCTTCACCCGCTCCCGCACCGGGCGACTCGGCAGCTTCTGGGTCGACCTGACCCGTGGCACGATCCGGGTGCTGCTGCCGCTGGCCGTCGTGGCGGCGGTCGCGCTGATCCTGCTCGGCGTCGTGCAGAACCTGTCCGGAGGCGTCGACGCCACCACCCTGACCGGCGGCCACCAGACCATCCCGGGCGGGCCGGTCGCGTCCCAGGAGGCGATCAAGGAGCTCGGCACCAACGGCGGCGGCTTCTTCAACGCGAACTCCGCCCACCCCTTCGAGAACCCCAACCCGGTCAGCAACCTGCTCGAGATCTTCCTGCTGCTCCTCATCCCGGTCTGCCTGACCCGCACCCTCGGGCTGATGGTCGGCGACGTCCGCCAGGGGTACGCCGTGCTCGCCGCGATGGCGGTGATCTGGGTGATCATGCTGGCCGCGGTCTGGGCGATCGAGGCGGCTCACCCGACCCCGGCGTACGACCTCGCCGGCGCCGCGATGGAGGGCAAGGAGACCCGGATCGGCGTCCCCGGCTCGGCGCTGTTCGCGGTCTCCACGACCGGCACCAGCACGGGCGCGGTGAACTCCTTCCACTCCTCCTTCTCGCCGGTCGGCGGCGGCCTGCTGATGCTCAACATGGGCCTCGGCGAGGTGGCGCCGGGCGGGGTGGGGACCGGCCTGTACGGGATGCTGGTGCTGGCGATCCTGACCGTCTTCGTCGCGGGCCTGATGGTGGGCCGCACCCCCGAGCTGCTCGGCAAGAAGCTGACCCCCCGCGAGATCAAGCTGGTGGCGCTCAACATCCTCACCATGCCGCTGCTCGTCCTCGGCTTCACCGCGCTGGCCCTCTCCCTGAGCGGCCCCCGGGAGTCGATCCTCAACACCGGGCCGCACGGGCTGAGCGAGGTGCTCTACGCGTATCTCTCGGGTGCGAACAACAACGGCTCGGCGTTCGCCGGGCTGTCCGCGAACACGCCGTTCTACAACATCACCATCGGCCTGGCGATGCTGCTCGGGCGGTTCGTGCCGATCGTGCTGGTGCTCGCCCTGGCCGGGTCGCTGGCCCGGCAGGTCCCGGTGCCCCGCACCGCCGGCACGCTGCCGACCCGCGGCCCGCTCTTCGTCGGGATGCTCGTCGTCGTCACGTTCATCGTCGCCGGGCTGACCTTCTTCCCCGCCCTCGCCCTCGGCCCGCTCGCGGAGGGCCTGTGAGCACCCCACGACCGGAGAAAGCCATGCTGCACACGCTCCTGAAGGCGCTTCCCGACGCGCTCCGCAAGCTCGACCCCCGGGTCATGGTCCGGACGCCGGTCATGTTCGTGGTCGAGGTCGGCGCCCTCCTCTGCACCGTCCTCACCGTCCGCGACGGCTCCGGCTTCGGCTGGGCGATCACCGCCTGGCTGTGGCTGACCGTGCTGTTCGCCAACCTGGCCGAGGCGGTGGCGGAGGGCCGGGGCCGGGCGCAGGCGGCCACCCTGCGCAAGGCCAAGACCGAGACCCTGGCCCGCCGGCTGGAGCCGGACGGCGACCTGGTGCCGGTGCCCGCGACGGACCTGCGGATCGGCGATCGGGTGGTCGTCGAGGCCGGCGAGGTGATCCCGGGCGACGGCGACGTCGTCGAGGGCATCGCGAGCGTCGACGAGTCCGCGATCACCGGCGAGTCCGCGCCGGTGATCCGCGAGTCCGGCGGCGACCGCTGCTCGGTGACCGGCGGCACGAAGGTGCTCTCGGACCGGATCGTCGTGCGGATCACCACCAACCCGGGTGAGTCCTTCATCGACCGGATGATCGCGCTCGTGGAGGGCGCGAGCCGGCAGAAGACTCCCAACGAGATCGCGCTCAACATCCTGCTCGCCAGCCTCACCATCATCTTCCTCGCCGCCACGGTGACCTTGAAGCCGCTGGCGATCTACTCCGGTGCCGACCAGTCGATCCTGGTGCTGGTCGCGCTGTTGGTCTGCCTGATCCCGACCACGATCGGCGCGCTCCTGAGCGCGATCGGCATCGCCGGCATGGACCGGCTGGTGCAGCACAACGTGCTCGCCATGTCCGGGCGCGCGGTCGAGGCCGCCGGCGACGTGAACACCCTGCTCCTCGACAAGACCGGCACCATCACCCTCGGCAACCGCGAGGCCGCCGAGCTGATCCCCGCCGACGGTGCGGGCGTCGCCCTGCTGGCCGACGCCGCCCAGCTCGCCTCCCTGGCCGACGAGACACCCGAGGGCCGCTCGGTCGTGGTCCTCGCGAAGCGGGAGTACGGCCTGCGCGAGCGCTCCGCCGGCGAGCTCACCGACGCGCACTTCGTGCCGTTCACGGCCCAGACCCGGATGTCCGGCGTGGACCTGCCCGGCCGCGAGATCCGCAAGGGCGCGGCGGCCGCGGTCACCGCGTGGGTGCGCGAGCACGGCGGGCGGCCCTCCCTCGAGGTCGGTACGACGGTCGACGCGATCTCGTCGGCCGGCGGCACGCCGCTGGTCGTCGCCGAGCGCACGGCGGGCGCCGCACCCCGGGTGCTCGGCGTCATCCATCTCAAGGACGTGGTCAAGGAGGGGATGCGCGAGCGGTTCGAGGAGATGCGCCGGATGGGCATCCGCACCGTGATGATCACCGGCGACAACCCGCTCACCGCCCGGGCGATCGCCGACGAGGCGGGGGTCGACGACTTCCTCGCGGAGGCGACGCCCGAGGACAAGATGGCGCTGATCAAGCGCGAGCAGGAGGGCGGCCGGCTGGTCGCGATGACCGGCGACGGCACCAACGACGCGCCCGCGCTCGCCCAGGCCGACGTCGGCGTCGCGATGAACACCGGCACGTCCAGCGCCAAGGAGGCCGGCAACATGGTCGACCTCGACTCCAACCCGACGAAGCTGATCGAGATCGTCGAGATCGGCAAGCAGCTCCTCATCACCCGCGGCGCGCTGACGACCTTCTCGATCGCCAACGACGTGGCGAAGTACTTCGCGATCATCCCCGCCATGTTCGCCGGCGTGTACGGCGGCCTCGACGCGCTCAACGTGATGCGGCTGTCGTCGCCGGAGTCGGCCATCCTCTCGGCGGTCGTGTTCAACGCGTTGGTCATCGTCGCCCTGATCCCCCTCGCCCTGCGCGGCGTGAAGTACACGCCGTCCAGCGCGTCGGCCATGTTGCGCCGCAACCTCACGATCTATGGCCTCGGCGGGCTGATCACCCCCTTCCTCGGCATCAAGCTCATCGACCTCCTGGTCTCGACCATCCCCGGCATCGGCTGAACAAGGAAGCGACCCATGTCTGTCACCTCCACCCTGCGCGGCGGCCTCACCCAGCTCGCCGCCGCCCGCGTCCTCGGCGTGCTCACCGTGCTCCTCGGCCTCGCCTACCCACTCGCCCTCACCGGCTTCGCCAGGACAGTCGTACCCCAACGGTCCGACGGATCCCTGGTCGAGCGTGACGGCGAGGTGGTCGGCTCGGCCCTGATCGGCCAGTCGTACGCCGGGGACCCGGCCTACTTCCAGTCCCGTCCGTCCGCGGCGGGCGACGGCTACGACCCGCTCGCCAGCGGCGCCTCTAACCTCTCGCCCGCGAACCCCGAGCTGGTCGCCACCGTCCGGCAGCGGATCGCGGAGGTCGCCGCCTTCGACGGCGTCGCGCCGGCCGACGTCGCCCCCGACGCCGTGCTGGCCAGCGGGTCGGGCCTGGACCCCCACATCTCGCCGCAGTACGCCGCCCAGCAGGTCGCCCGGGTGGCCCGTACCCGTGACCTCCCGGCCGCCACCGTGCGCGACCTGGTCGCGGAGAGCACCAGCGGACGCACCCTCGGCTTCCTCGGCGAGCCACGGGTGAACGTGCTGGAGCTCAACCTCGCGCTCGACGGGCTGGAAGGATAGGCAGCGTGAAGCGAGGCCGGCTGCGGGTCTACCTCGGCGCCGCCCCCGGCGTCGGGAAGACCTACGCCATGCTTGGCGAGGCCCGGCGCCGGCTGGAGCGCGGCACCGACGTGGTGGTCGGCCTGGTCGAGACCCACGGCCGCGACCACACCGCGGCGATGCTCGAGGGCCTGGAGGTGGTTCCGCGCCGGACCACCCACTATCGCGGCGCCGAGCTCGAGGAGATGGACCTGGACGCGGTGCTGCGGCGCCGCCCGCGCGTCGTCCTGGTGGACGAGCTGGCGCACACCAACGCGCCGGGCTCGCGCAACGCCAAGCGCTGGCAGGACGTGCAGGAGATCCTCGACGCCGGCATCGACGTGATCTCCACGGTCAACGTGCAGCATCTCGAGTCGGTCAACGACGTGGTCGAGAAGATCACGGGGGTGCGGCAGCAGGAGACGGTGCCGGACTCCGTGGTCCGCGCGGCCGACCAGGTCGAGCTGGTCGACATGTCGGCCGAGGCGCTGCGCCGACGGCTCGCCCACGGCAACGTCTACGCGCCCGACAAGGTCGACGCCGCGCTGTCCAACTACTTCCGCGAGGGCAATCTCACCGCGCTGCGCGAGCTGGCGCTGCTCTGGGTGGCCGACAAGGTCGACGACGCGCTGCAGGGCTACCGCCGAAGGCACGACATCACCGGCACCTGGGAGGCGCGCGAGCGGGTGGTGGTCGGGCTCACCGGCGGACCCGAGGGCGAGCAGCTGATCCGGCGGGCCGCCCGGATCGCCGCCCGCTCCGGCACCGGCGACCTGCTGGCCCTCCACGTCAGCCGCTCCGACGGGCTCACCGGCGCCGACCCGACCCACCTCACCCACCAGCACCAGCTCGTCGAGTCGCTCGGCGGGAGCTACCACCAGCTGCTCGGCGACGACGTCCCCGAGACCCTGCTCGCCTTCGCCCGCGCGGAGAACGCGACCCAGCTGGTGCTCGGAGACAGCCGGCGGTCGCGGTGGGCGGCGTACGTGCTCCCGCCGGGGATCGGCGCCCGCACCATCCGCGCCTCGGGCGACATCGACGTGCACATCGTGTCCCACACCCACGCCGGCCAGGGCCGGCGGCTGCCGGTCGGGCGCGGCGCGCTGAGCCCGCGGCGGCGGGTGCGCGGGTACGTGCTGGCGGTGCTGCTGCCCGCGCTGCTCACCCTGGCGCTGCTGCCCGTCGACCATGCCCTCAACCTGGTCAGCGACGTGCTGCTCTTCCTGCTGCTGGTCGTCGCGGTCGCCCTCGTCGGCGGCGTGGGGCCGGCGGTCGTCGCGGCGCTGCTGGGGTCCTTCCTGCTCAACTACTTCTTCACCGAGCCGGTGCACACGCTGACCATCGCGAGCACCAACAACGCGCTGGCGCTGGGCGTCTACCTGCTGGTCGCGCTGATGGTGAGCTCGGTGGTCGACCTGGCCGCACGACGTACCCGACAGGCGGCGCGGGCGGTCGCGGAGTCCCACGTGCTCGCCAGCCTGGCGGCGACGCCGCTGACCGGCAGCCACGACCTGGCCGCGCTGCTGGAGCGCTTCCGCGAGAGCCTGTCGCTGGAGTCGGTCGCCTTCCTGGAGAAGGAGGACCGCACCTGGCGGCTGCTCGGCGCGGCCGGACCGGACCCGGCGACCACGCCCGAGGCGGCGGACACCGTCGTACCCGCGGATCCGGACACCTCGCTGGCCCTGCGCGGTCGCGGCCTGGCGCCCGAGGACGCCCGGGTGGCCGCGGCTTTCGCGGCGCGCACCAGCCAGGCCGTGCACCAGATCCGGCTCGCCGAGGAGGCCGCCCGGGCCGGCACCCTGGCCGAGGCCAACACCGTGCGGACCGCGCTGCTGGCCGCGGTCGGCCACGACCTGCGCACTCCCCTGGCGGCCGCGAAGGCGGTGGTGTCGGGGCTGCGCGCGGAGGACGTCGCGCTGACCGAGAGCGACCGGCGCGAGCTGCTCCGCACGGCCGACGACGCGCTCGACACCCTGGCCGGGCTCGTCGACAGCCTGCTCGACCTGAGCCGGCTGCAGGCGGGCGCGCTGCCCGTCCACCTCGCCCCGGCCTTGGTCGAGGACGTGATCGCCGGCGCCCTCGACGACGTCAGCGTCGCCGGTCCGGTCCGCCTCGACGTCGCCGAGGACCTCCCGCCGGCGCTGGTCGACGCCGCGCTGCTGGAGCGGGTCGTGGTCAACCTGCTGACCAACGCCCACCGCTACTCACCCGAGGGCACGCCGCCGCTGCTGACCGGCAGCGCCGTGCTCGACCGCGTGGAGATCCGGGTGGTCGACACCGGGCCCGGCATCCCGGCGGCGGAGTACGAGCGGGTGTTCCTGCCCTTCCAGCGGCTCGGCGACCACGACAACAGCACCGGCGTCGGACTCGGCCTGGCCCTGTCCCGCGGCCTGGTCGAGGCCATGGGCGGCACACTGGAGCCCGAGGAGACGCCTGGTGGTGGGCTGACCATGGTGATCTCGCTGCCCGTCGCGGCCGGCGAGCCCGCCGGACCGGACCTCGGCATCAGGGAGCGGGTGGGATGACGCGGATCATGGTCGTCGACGACGAGCCGCAGATCGTGCGCGCGCTGTCGATCAACCTGCGGGCCCGGGGCTACGAGGTCACCACCGCCGGCGACGGCACCGAGGCGGTCGCGGTCGCCGAGATCGCGCCGCCCGACCTGGTGATCCTCGACCTCGGCCTGCCCGACCTCGACGGGGTGGACGTGATCGCCCGGCTCCGCGCGCGCTCCGCCGTGCCCATCCTGGTGCTGTCCGGTCGCAGCGACAGCGCCGACAAGGTCGAGGCCCTCGACGCCGGTGCCGACGACTACGTCACCAAGCCGTTCGGCATGGACGAGCTCCTCGCCCGGCTGCGGGTGATGGAACGACGTACGACGCCCGCCACCGACGGCGCCGCCCCGGTCGTGACCTTCGGCGACGTCGTCGTCGACCTCGGCGCCACCCGGGTCACGGTCCGCGGCGAGGAGGTCCGGCTCACCCCGACCGAGTGGCACCTGCTCGAGGTGCTGCTGCGCAATCCCGGCCAGCTCCTCAGCCAGCGCCAGCTGCTCACCGAGGTCTGGGGCCCCGGCTACGAGAACGCCCACGGCAACCTGCGGCTCTACGTCGCCCAGCTGCGCCGCAAGCTGGAGCCGGACCCCGCCCGCCCGGTCCACCTCAGGAACGAGCCGGGGATGGGCTACCGGTTCGAGCTCTGAGGTTGGCTGCGAGGATGCCGTCCGTGGGCAACGTCTTCGACTGCGAGATCCAGGCACGGCTGCGCGACGTCAACCTCGGCGGGCACGTCGACAACGTCGAGGCGATCCGGGTGCTCGACGAGGCGCGGCTGCTGTTCTTCCGGTTCGCGCCGCTGGACGGGGACGACCGGCCCGGGCTGCTCCGCGACCTGCCCGACGGGATCGCCCACCTGGTCGGCGCGCAGCGGGTCGACTACCACTCCGAGATGCGCTTCGTCGCCTACCAGCCCTTCCTGGTGCGGATCTGGGTCAGCCACGTGGGGCGCTCGTCGTTCACCGTGTCCCTGGAGCTGCGGGTCGCGCCGGACCACCCGCCGGCGGTCGTCGCCGAGACGAGCGCGGTGTTCTGGGACACCGCCGCCGGGTCGGCGTGGACGATCTCGGAGCCGGTGCGGACCGCGCTGGCGGCGTACGCCGGGCCGGCGGTGGCGCTCAGGCCCCGACCCGGTCACTGACGTCCGGCACCAGCCGCCACACCACCCCGAGGAAGCCGACCAGCCCCGCCAGCGCGAGGATGCCGGCGACGGCGGCATGGAAGGCGGCGGCGTGGAGGCCGGCGTCGAGATGGCGCACGCCGCCGGCGAGCGAGATCGCGGTGGCGACGCCGAGGCCGACGGGCAGGGTCGCCGCCGGCAGCCGTCGCGGTCGGGGTGCGCCGCGTCGGAGGCGGCGGACGTGGTGGGCGATCGCCAGGCCCACGACGAGCAGGCCGACGATCCCGGAGGCGAACTGCGCCCACTGCTGACCGGGCAGGCCACCGTGCGTCTCCCGCAGCCAGGCGACGTGCCGCACGCCCCAGCGGCCCTGGTGGGTGAACGCGTCCCACACCGTGTGCGTGGTCGAGCCGAGCACCGCCGCGAGCGGGGCGAGCAACCAGGCACGGCGCCCGATCCGGGCGCGGGCGGGGAGCCGGTCTCGGACCACGGCGGGGGCGGTGTCGACGAGCGCGTCGCGTCCCAGCAGGTCCCAGAAGGCCAGCAGGAGCAGGGTGAGCGCGAGGTCGAGGGTGACGATGCCGGCCGCGCCGTGGCTGAAGCCGTACAGGCCCCAGGTCTGCGCGAGCACCGGCAGGTCGGGCACCATCGACCCGACCACCAGCGCCGACAGCGGCAGCCCGAGCCCGCGCAGCGGCAGGACGGCGGCCGGGTGGGCCAGGGTGACCGGCACGTCAGGACCGCGCCGCGAGCTCGAGGGACGCGGTGAGCCGCTGCCCGACCTCGATCCCCTCCGCCCGTCGTACGACGACCTTCAGCGGCACGAGGTAGCGACCGTCCTTCGGGAACAGCGCGGTGCGGAAGTCGGTCCCCCCGATCCGCACCTCGACCGCGACCTGCCCCCAGTACTCCTGGCCGCGCGCGGCCTCCTTGATGTCCTCGCTCTCCTCCTCGGGCACCGCCAGGAACACGAAGGGTGCGGGTCCACGCCACTCGATCACGGCGCCGGAGAAGGTGAAGGGCACTCAGCCACCGTAGCCATCGTCGCCGAGCGGGTCGTACTCGTAGGTGTCGACATAGCCGGGCGGCCGCTCGTGCCCGATGTCGCACAGCTCGGCCGGTGACAGCAGGCCGGTGCCGTCGGCCTCCTGCTCGGCGATGCAGTCGTACCAGTCGGAGTGGTCGGCGCCGCTGCCCGTCCACTCGGCCGAGGACGCCACCGCGCCGATGACCACGACCGCGATCACCACGAGGATCCCGATCAGCACCCCGGTCGCCGACCCGCCACCCCGCGCCCCGACCGGCCCGAACTCGTCGGGCGCCAGCAGCGGCTGCTCCCGCGCCGGGGCCGGCTCGGCCGGCTTCTCACCGGGCCGCTCGTCCGGCGCGTCGTACTGCTCCCACATGCGGGAGACCCTGCCCCGGTGCGAGGTGGACCATGCCTCCTCGCTCAGTGCCGCACCAGGCTGTCCGCGAGGAGCTGGGAGAGCCGGCGGCCGGCGACGGCTCGGCCCGCCGCCCACGGCACCGGGCGGCCGGCCAGGGAGGTGCGGGCGCGAGCCACCGCCTCGCTCTGCCAGCCCGAGAGCATGTAGCCGGTCCGGGCGGAGAGCTCCTCGGCTCCGCTGAGCAGCTCCTCGGCCGCGGGGTCGGCCAGCTCGGCGAGAGCGCAGCCGGCGCCGACCAGCGCGTCGGCGTGCCAGCGCGCACCGAGGTCGGGGCCCTCGCCGGCCAATGCGCCACCGAAGGCGTGCAGGGCCGCGGTGCCCTGGCCGAGCAGCAGGTGCGCCCACCCGATGTGGATGCGCAGGTACGACGGCACCGCACTCGCGTCGAGCTCGCCGGCGACGCGCAGCAGGATCTCCAGGGCGTCGCCGGCGCGGCCGAAGGAGAACAGGGTCCAGGCGACGTTGGCGGCCACGCCGGGCACGTCGTCGGTGACCTCACCGGCGAGCAGCAGCTCGAGGGCCTCGGCGGCGACCGCCTCGGCGCGACCGGGATCGAGCTCGACGGCGATGGCGGCGAGGACGCTCAGGGCGAGCCGGAGTCGGGAGGGCTGCAACCGGCGAGCCGCCGAGACCGCCGCCTCGGCGTCCACCACCGCCTCGACGGTGGCTCCGCTCATGGACCGCTCGATGGCGGAGCCGATGAGGGCGAGGACGAGGTTCTCGCCGTCCTCGTCGACCTCCAGGAGCGGGATCGCCGCCGCGAAGTCGGCGCGCGCGCCGTCGGGGTCGTGATCGACGAGCAGGTTGCCGCGCAGCGCGCGGACCCGGGCCACGTCGTACGGGTCGAGGGACACCTCGGTGAGCAGCCGGCCGGTCCACCGGCGGCCGGCGGCGGCCATCTCGCGGGCCTCCCACCAGCGCCCGAGCCGCAGCAGCAGGGCGACGGCCGCCGCCCCGTCGCCGACGTCGACGGCGCTGCGCAGCGCTGCCAGATGGTCGTCGTAGTGGAGCCGGACGTGCTCGATGACGCCGTCCTCGGACCCGCCACGTGGCGCGGCGAACCAGGCGCGGTGCCGCGCCCGGGCGGCGCGCAGGTCACCGGCGCCGGCCACGTCCTCGAGCGCGCAGTCGCGCACGGTGCGCAACAGGCGCAGCCGCAGTCCGCCAGCGGTGCGCTCCACCTGCAGCAGCGACTCACGCACCAGGCCGTGGACCAGACCGTCGACCGTGGTGGTCGAGCCCAGGTCGTCGCCCACGACGTGACGGGCCGCGGCCTGGTCGAAGCCGCCGACGAAGACCGCCAGGCGACCCAGCACGATCCGCTGCTCGGGTCGCAGCCGCTCGACCGTCCAGCGCACGGCGTCACGCAGGGACCGATGCCGCAGGGAGCGACCGACGTCGGCGGCGGCGAGGTCGAGGGGGGCCTCCAGCAGCTCGCCGAGGTCGGCCAGGGAGCGCGAGCCGGCGTAGCCCGCGACCAGCTCCAGGGCGAGCGGCAGGCCGTCGAGCTGGCGCGCGTACGACGCCAGCCGAGCCAGCTGCGCCTCCCCGACCGCCATCGTCGGGCTGTGGTCGTGGAGTCGTTCGAGGAGGAGCTGGACGGCGGGCACGGCGGCGAGGTCCGGTCCGGTCGCGGACGGTCCCGGCACCTCGAGCGGCGCCAGCGGCAGGTCCACCTCGCCGATCACGCCCAGCGCCGCGCGCGAGGTCACCAGCACGGTCACCCGGGGGCAGCGCCGCGCGACCGCGGCCGCGAGCTCGGCGACCCCGGCGCGATGGCGCTCCGCCTCGTCGACGACGAGGAGCAGCGAGCGGTCGACGAGCGCGTCGGCGACGCGGTCCGGCTCGGCGTCCTCCGCCGCGAGCCCCAGGGCCGCCGCCACCGCCTCGGTGACCTCGGCCGGGCTGTCGGGCTCCGCGGCGGCCAGGTCGACGAAGCAGATCTCCCGCTGACCGGCGAGCTGGTCGGCGACCTCCAGCGCCAGCCGGGTCTTGCCCACGCCGGCGGGCCCCGTCACCGCGACCACCCGGCGCCGGGCCACCAGGTCCAGCAGGGTGCCGAGCTCGGCGGACCGACCCACCAGGCGGCTCACCGGCACCGGCGGCGCGGACACGCGCACCCCGCCACGACGCTCGGTCAGCGCCTCGGAGCCGGACGGCCGGGGCAGCAGCAGCGTGACGTCCTGGTCGAGCACGCGGGCATGGAGCTGCTGGAGGGTGCGGCCCGGGTCGACGCCGAGCTCGTCGCGCAGGACCTGGCGCATTCGCTCGTAGGTCGCGATCGCCTCCGCCTGCTCGTCGAGCCGGGCCGCGGCCAGCATCGCGAGCTCGGAGGACCGCTCGCGCAGCGGCTCCCGCTCCACCAGCTCGCGCGCGACGCTGAGCGCTCGGACCGCCGCGTCCCGCTCGGAGGCGGTCAGGAGCAGCTCGACGAGGAGCTCGTCCGCGGCGAGCCGGGCGTCGACCAGACGCGCCACCTCGGCCCCGGCGATGGTGTCGGCGACATCGGCGAACGGGCGCGGTCCCCGCCACAGCCGGCGCGCGGCGTCGAGGAGGTCGACCGCGCGCGCGGGCCGGTCGGCGCGTCGGGCCTCGCCGACGAGGTCGAGGAACCGGTCCGCGTCGGTCCGGCACCCGGTGAGCCGGTAGCCCGTCGGCGTGGTGACCACCTGGTCGGCCCCCAGCGCGCGACGCAGCCGGGCCACCTGGGTGTGCACCACCGACACGTCGAGCCGGGTCGCCTCCTCGCCCCAGACCAGGTCGAGCAGCACCTCGGGTCCCACGGCGCGGCCCGGCCGGAGCAGCAGGACCGCCAGCAGGTCACGCGACCGCTGGCCCCGAGGGGTGTGGTCCACGCCGGCCGCCGCCGCGGTCAGCTCGCCGAGAACGCCGTACTCCACCGCGTCATCGAACCACGGTCCAGCGCCTCCGCGCCGTGCATCGGTACCGCTCCGGCTCACCGCTCTGCTCTCGGCAGACGGGAGGCCAGCCAGGTGAGCGCCGGGCCGCTCCCGACGGTCGCTCCGGAGAGGTGGTCGGCCGCCTCGACCGGGCGCCAGGTGACGTCCGCGCCGAGCCGCTCGTAGTCGAGCGCGAGCCGGCGGCCCACCTCGGTGGGGACGAGCAGGTCGCCGCGCACGTGTACAGGTACGCCGGCACCGCCGGTGCGCGGCCGCCGTTGCGCTCCCGGTCCAGCAGCGCCCGCCACACCGGCTCCTCCCAGGGTTCGTCGCGCACCGTGTGCTCGCGCATCGGCTGGGGGTGCTCGACGACCAGCCCGACGACGTCGGCCAGCGCCGCCCGCTCGGCCGCCGCCCGGCCGTCGGTGCTGAGGATCCGCAGCAGGGCCGGGTCCTGGTGCGCGTGGGCCAGACCGACGAGGACCGCGAGGCCCAGCCCCGAGAACGGACCGCCGTCGATCGCCTCGACGACCTTCCGCAGGTCGGCGGGCACCCCGCCGGCCGCCAGTGCCACCAGCGCCACGTCGGGCGCGTACGACGGCTGCAGCTCCGCCGCCCAGGCCGCGCAGCGACCACCCTCGGAGTAGCCCCAGAGCAGCGTCGGCGGGGTGCTCGCCCAGCGGGGCACCGCGACGGGTGCGGCGCGGACGATGTCGAGCAGCGCATGACCGCCCGGCGCCCCGGCGCCGTAGGTGTGCGGACCGGGCATGCCCAGGCCGTCGCCGTCGCTGATCGCGACCGCCCAGCCCCGGTCCAGCGCGCCGGCGACCAGGTCGAGCTCCGGCTCCGCGCCCCGGGCGATCAGATGGCTGGGTGCGGCGTCCCGATCCAGGCCGTGGACCCCGACGCCGTAGCTGAGCAGCGGGCGCTCCCCGGGGCCACGCCAGCTACGGCAGGGCAACAGCACCGTTCCGGACACCGCGATCCGCTGCCCCCGCGCCCCGGTGGACGCGTAGACGAGCTGCCAGCCGGCCGCCACCGCCTCGTGCAGCACGACCACACGCCGGCTGCGGATCACGGTCCCGGGAGCGGGGACGGTGGCGACCGGGCCGTAGAACGGGTCCAGGCTCGGCGGCGGGACGAGGGCCGTGCCGCGGCCCACGCCGGTGCGCTGCACGCTCATCTCCGGCCTCCTCGCGCGCCGGTGAGCACCAGCACGACCGCCACCGCCGTCGCGACAGCGGCCAGCGCGGCTGCGAGCGTGAAGCCGTCGCCGAACCCGGCCAGGAGGGCGGCGCGCACGTCCTCGACCGACAGCGGCCCGTCGCTCGCGGCGATCCGGTCGGCGGTGCTCGAGGACGCGATCGACGCCAGTGCGGCGACGCCGACCGTGCCTCCGACCGCCTGGAAGGTGCTGAGCAGCCCGGAGGCGATGCCCGTGTCGTCGGCCGCCACGTCGGTCATCGCCAGCGCCGCGTTCGCGACGAAGGTCGTGCCGACACCGGCGCCGAGGCCGACCAGGCAGGGCAGCAGCACCAGGGCATAGCTGCCGTTCCGATCCAGCGCCACCAGGCCGGCGGCACCCACGGTGGCGGCTGTCGTACCGACGAGGACGAGGGGGCGGGCGCCCACGCGAGCGAGGAGCCGGCGGGCGAGAATCGCGAACGCCAGCACGCCGACGCCGATGGGCAGGAAGCGCAGCCCCGCGGTCACCGGACCGAGGCCCTGGACCTCCTGCAGGCTCCGGCTGAGCAGCAGGAAGCTCGGGTAGAGACAGGCGAACAGCAACCCCGCGATCAGGTACGCCGCGAGCCGGGTCCGGTGACGCAGCAGGTGCAGCGGCAGCGTGGGCTCGGGGACGCGCAGCTCCACCGCGACGAACGCCCCGAGCAGCGTCGTCGCGGCGGCGAGCGCCACCACCGACCGGTGGTCGGCCCCGTCGTGGCTGCCGGCCCGGATCACCCCGTAGACCAGTGCGGTCAGGCCGGCCGTGCCGAGCCCGGCGCCGAGCAGGTCGACCCGGCGGTGCACGCCCCGGGACTCCGGCAGCACGCGTCGCACGCTGACCAGCAGGCCGAGGCCGATCGGGACGTTGACCAGGAACACCCAGCGCCACGACGCGTACTCGGTCAGCAGGCCGCCGAGGACCAGGCCCAGCGTGATGCCGAGCCCGGCCATCGCGCCGTACGCCACCATCGCGCGGGCGCGAGCCGCTCCCGCCGGGACCAGCGCGGTGATCAGCGCCAGCGTCGTGGGCGTGGCGAAGGCGGCGCCGACCCCCTGGCCGGCGCGGGCCGCCAGCAGCACCGCGGGGTCGTGGGCCAGGCCCGCGACCAACGAGGCGCCGGTGAACAGGCCGATGCCGATCATCAGGGTGCGACGGCGCCCGACCAGGTCGCCGAGCCGGCCGCCGACGAGCAGCAGGCCCGCGTAGGCGAGGGTGTACGCGTCGATGACCCACGCCAGGCCGGCATCGGTCAGGCCCAGCGCCCCGTCGATCGCCGGAAGCGCCAGGTTGACGATCGTGACGTCGAGGGTGGCCATCAGCTGGGCGACGCAGATCAGCGGCACCGCCCAGCGGCTCAGGCCCGGCGTGGCGCCGGGCGTGCGGTCGCCGTCGACCGCGCCGGTGGTGGTTGTCATGCCAGCACGCTGCTCGGCCGGCCTGTCATCGGCCTGTCACCTGCCGCGGCGGCGGACCTTGACGACCACCGTGGTGCTCGACGGCTGCGCGTCGATCGAGCCGCCGTAGCTCACCAGGATCCGATGCCTGCCCTTCTTGAGCCGCTTGGTGATCCGCACCCGCGCCTGCCCGTTCACCACGACGCCGGCGCCGACGACCACACCCTTGCGGGTCAGCGTGACCGTGCCGGAGAGCGGAACGGTCGCCGAGACGGTCACGGGCAGCACGATCCGCCGCTTCCTGGCGGCCTTCCAGCGGTACTTCCTGCGCACCTGCACCGTCGTGGTCGAGGTGGGCACGGTGACGGCGCGCAGCACCTCGCGGCGGTCTCCCGGCGCGAGGAGGCCGGCGAAGACCAGGGTCCTGCCGAGCACGCCGATCCGCCACGGGTCGGACCCGCCCGCGCCGGGAACGAGGTCGGCCAGCTGGCGGGTGCCGGCGGCGGTGCCGTCGGAGATCCAGGGCTCGGCGCCCGCGGCGGTGGTGGCGTTGAGGAGCAGCCGGCCGTCGACGGCGGCCATCGGACGCGGGCCGCTGGAGGCCGCCCCGGGGTCGAGGTCGGCGAGCAGCCTGGTCCCGGCGGCCGATCCGTCGCTGACCCACGGCTCCCTCCCGTGCACCCCGTCGTCGGCGACGAGGTACAGCTCGTCGCCCGCGACGGTCAGCTCCGCGACCCCCACACCGCCCGGCGGCTCGATGTCGCGGACCAGCTGGGTGCCGCCGGCGGTGCCGTCCGAGGACCACAGCTCGGCGCCGGTGCCCGGCTGGTAGGCGGCGAAGAGGAGGCGGTCCCGGAAGGCGGTCAGGCTGGTGGGGTAGCTGCCCCCGGTGCCCGGGGCGATGTCCCTGACGATCGTCGCGTCGCCGGGCAGGCCCCGGCTCGACCACAGCTCGCGGCCGGCGTCCGGGTCGAGCGCGGTGAAGTAGACGCGATCCCCGACCGCGGTGAACTCCGCGGGGCGCAGGTCGACCGTGAGTGGCAGCTGGTCCAGGCGACTGGTGCCGGCCGGCGTACCGTCGGTGACATAGGGCTTCAGCACCCCGTCGGCCACCCGCCCCGAGAAGGCCAGGCGGTCGCCGACCCGCGTGATCAGGTTGGGGAAGCCCGACTCCGGTCCGGCGAAGATGTCGAGCGCGAGCCGGGTGCCGGCGACCGTGCCGTCGGTGACCAGCAGCTCGAAGCCGGCACCGACGGCCTGACCCTTGAAGTACATCCGCCCGCCCAGCACCACCGGGTTCTCCGGCGCGGTGCCGGAGCTGCCCGGCACCAGGTCGGCGAACAGCCGGGTGCCTTCGGGCGTGCCGTCGGTGACCCACCACTCCTCCCCCGTGTCGGGCGTGTAGGCGCTGAACCACACCAGTCCCGCGAAGGCGACGAAGTCGATGGGATCGGAGTCCATCGGCCCGGGGTGGATGTCGCGCAGCAGCCGGGTGCCGCCCGGCGTACCGTCCGTCGCCCACACCTCGGTGCCCTCGGCACCCCCGTCGGCCGCGAACACCATCCGGCCGCCGACCACGGCGCTGCCGGGCTCGTATCGCCCACCGGAGTCGATGCTGTCGAAGACGCGAAGCTCCTCAGGAGACGGCCCGAAGAGCGCCGGAGTGCCCGGCTCGGCCGACGTCGGCGGTACGACACCGAGGATCGTGACCGTGAGCAGCGCGGCCACCACCGCGCGCGGCGTCATCGCCGCACCCGGATCGTGAGGCGGTCGACGGGCGACGACTGGGCCCAGACCGATCCGCGGTAGACGGCCCGGAGTCGATGCCTGCCGACGCGCAGCCGCTTGGTGATCCGCACCGTGGCGGTGCCGTTCACGACCACGGCCCGGCCCACGACCCGACCCTTCCGGACGACCTCGACGAAGCCGCCGGTGACGCCCGGGCTCACCGCCACCTTGACCCGGATCCTCTTCTTGCGGGCCTTGACGGCGGCGTACCGGCGCTTCGCGCTCGCCTGCACCGACGACGGCTGCAGGGTGGCGGCGAACACCTGGCCACCGGGGACGCCGCTCGCGGCGAAGAGCCAGGTGTTGCCGAGCGAGCCCATCGGCACCGCGTTCGAGCCGGTGGCGCCGGGGTCGAGGTCGCCGAGGGGACGCAGCGTGCCGTCCGGCTCGACCACCCAGGGCTCGTCGCCCGCGCCGGGGGTGTTCAAGGAGAACAGCGCCCGGGCCCCGACCAAGCCGAGAGTGTCGGGCTCCGAGCCGGCCGCACCGGGCGTCGCGTCGCGGGCCAGGACGGTGCCGCCCGGCGTACCGTCGGTCGACCACAGCTCGGCGCCGTGCACGCCGTCGTCGGCGACGAACCAGGCCCGGCCGCCGACGACCTGGTAGCCCGACGGTGTCGCGGACTGCGGTCCCTCCTTGATGTCGCGCAGCAGCTGGGTGCCGCCGGCGGTGCCGTCGGTGGTCCACAGCTCGTAGCCGGCGGCGGCGGTCTTGGCGGTGAGTACCAGCCGGTTGCCGAGCCGGGTCAGCTGGGCGACACCGTCGTCTCCGCCGGGGTTGATGTCCTTGACCAGGACGCCGTCGCCCGCGGCGCCGTTCGAGGTCCACAGGTCGACCCCGCTCTGCTCGGTGTAGACGGTCAGCAGCAGCCGGCCGCCGAGCTCGACGAACTCGAGGGGGTTCACGCTCTGGTCGAGCGGCAGCGGGTCGAGCCGGACGGTGCCGCCCTGGGTCCCGTCGCTGAAGAACGGCTTGTACCGGCCGAGGGTGTCGGGGCTCGCCGCGAACACCACGCCGTTGCGGAACGGAGTGATCCGCCGAGGGCCGGAGCTGTTGCGTCCGCCGTTGACGTCGACGGCGAGGACCGTGCCGGCGGCAGTCCCGTCGCTGACCCACAGCTCCTTGCCGTTCTCGCGGTCGGCCGCGGCGAAGAACAGCCGACCACCGGAGACGACCAGGTCGTCCGGGCTGCTGACCTCCGCACCGAGATTGATGTCCTTGACCATCCGGGTGCCCGCCGCGGTCCCGTCGGTCACCCACAGCTCGTAGCCGTGGGTCCCGTCGGTCGCGGCGAAGAACACCCGCCCCTGGAAGGACGCGAACCGGTCCGGGAAGCCCGACGAGGCACCCGGCCAGATGTCGGCCAGGAGCCGGGTGCCGGCGGGCGTGCCGTCGGTGACCCACAGCTCCTGGCCGGTCGCGGCGGTGCCGGCACGGAACACGTAGCCGTCCCCGAGCACGGCGCCGGCGTTGCTCGACCCGTTGCCGTCGTCGTACGTCGCCGCCGTCAGCGGCACCGGTCCCGGGCCGAACGGCTCGGCCGCCGCGGCCGCCCCCGGTGTCGCCGATGTGGGTGCGGCGAGTGCGGAGACGACCGCGGCGGCGGTCAGGGTGGACCCGAGAAGGCGAGGAAGTCGTGTCATGGCCTCACCGTGCGGGTCGGGCCTGTCATCGACCTGTCAGCACCCGATCCTCAGCGCCCGACCTTCAGCGCCGACGCGCCTTGCGTACCTTGATCGTGAGCGTCACCGGCTCGCTCGGCCGGAGTCCCGAGCCACCCAGGAAGCGCACCGTCAACCGGTGCCTGCCCGGCTTGAGCCGCTTCGTGAGCCGCACCCGGGCGGTGCCGTTCACCAGCGTCGCCCGGCCGACCACCTTGCTGCCACGGGTGACCACGACGTCGCCGGTCGGGACCAGCGCCGGGGCGCCGACCTGCACGGACAGTCGGATCCGGCGCTTGGCGGCCGCCTTGTGCGGGTACCTCCGCTTCGCGGTGACCTGGAGCTGGGCCCGGTCGAGCTCGAAGGCCACGAGGCGTGCGGTGAGCCGGTCCACCGCGGTGGAGGCGATCACGGTCGTGCCCAGCACCCCGACGCCGAACGGCCCGGACCCGCCGTCGGCGCGCAGGTCGGCGACCTTGAGGGTGGTGGTGCCGTTGGTCAGCCACGGCTCGCCGTTGCCCGCGGCGTCCTCGGCGTTGAACAGGAGCCGTTCCCCGACCAGGGCGACCGGATAGGCGTACGACGGATCCGGACCGGGCCGCACGTCGTGCACCAGGCGCGCCGTACCCCCGGACAGCACCCACAGTTCCTCGCCGGCCGCAGGGTCGGCGACGGAGAAGAACATCCGGTCGCCGGCGGGGACGAAGCCGCCGGGATAGCCGCTGGCCGTGCCCGGATGGAAGTCACGGAACAGCCGAGTGCCCGCCTCGGTCCCGTCGGTCGACCACAGCTCCACGCCCGCGTCGTCGGTCCGGGCCGAGAACCAGACCCGCCCGTTCCACGCGGTCAGCCGTCGCGGGCCGCTGCCGTCCGCGCCCAGCCGGATGTCGATCAGCCCGTCGGCCCGGGTCAGCGCGGCGTCGGTGCGCCACAGCTCCTGGCCGCTGCGCGCGTCCCCGGCCGCGAACACCACCCCACCGTCGGCGAGCGGGGCGAAGCTGCCGACCTTGAGATCGACCCGAGCGTCCATCTGGTCCAGACGGAATGTCCCGGCAACGGTCCCGTCGGAGACGAAGGGCTTCCGGATCGCCTTGTCGGCGTCCAGGGTGCCCCCGAAGACCACCTTGTCGCCGTGGGCCATCAGGCCGTACGGCGCGGAGCCGACCGGGCCGGGCACGATGTCGGTCAGGTTGAGCCCGTCGGTGCCGTTGGTGCTCCACAGCTCGACGCCGCGGCCGGCCTGCGCGGCCGCGAAGTAGAGGCGATCGCCGGCGATGGTGAAGCCGCTCGGCCGGGAGTCGGGCTCTCCGGGGTTCAGGTCGGCCAGCGGACGGGTCCCGGCCTCGGTGCCGTCGGTGACCCACAGCTCGATCCCGAGCCCCGGCGTGCGGGCCCCGAAGTACACCGCTCCGCGGAAGGTGATGAAGCCGGTCAGCGAGGAGCCGTCGCCGCCCGGGACGATGTCGCGCAGCATCCGGGTGCCGGCCGGCGTCCCGTCGCTGACCCAGGGCTCGTTCCCGGTGGCGTCCGTGTACCCGGCGAAGACCAGCCGGCCCCCGACCCGTGCGCTCATCGGGCTCACGTCGAAGCTGACGCTGTCGGCGTCGGCCAGCGGCACGATCGGGACGCCCGGATCGGCGGTCGAGTACGTCGGCGACGGCTGCCGCGCGTGCGCCGGGTCGCCACCCGTGGCGAGCCCGGTGAGGGAGACGACGAGCGCCAGCACGGTGGCGCCGAGACGGATCCGCATCCGACTACTCCGCCGCGATGCCGACGCAGGTGTCGGTGAGATAGGTGATGAAGGCGTTGACCTTCTCCTGGTCGGCCGCGCTGACGTCGTCGGCGGTCGCGTTCTCGATCATCGTCTCGAAGCCGGCCCGGGCCTGCTCGGGGATGTCCGCCGGCGTGCCGATCTCGACCATGTCGTCGACGAGGCCGCCGGGGTCGGACCCGTCCCAGTCCCCGATCGAGTTGCAGAAGTCGTCCACCGACGCGTCCTTCGGCGCGTCCGCACCGTCCGGACCGCCGCAGGCGGTGAGGGTGAGTGCCGTCGCGGCGGCCACGAGGGCCAGCCGGGTCGGCCGGGTCGGCCGGGTCGGCCGGGTCAGGGAACGGTGCGAGGTCACGATGGTGCCTTTCTGGGTCGGAGTCGCCTCCGAGCCTCGACACCCGTCCTGTCGCCGGCCTGTCACGGCGAGCCCTCGACTCAGCGCAGCAGCGCCGCGATCTCCTCGTACCCCCGCCGCTCGGCGTGCTCCAGCGGCGTGACCCCGTCGCGGTCGGCGATGGTCGGGTCCGCGCCGGCGGCGAGCAGGATGCGCACGATCTCCTGGTACGGCTCGCTGCCGTTGCCGAGGATGATCGCCTCCAACATCGAGGTCCAGCCGAGGTCGTTGACGTGGTCGAGGTCGACGTCGGTCCGCACGACCCGGCGGATGTAGTCGACGTGACCGCGCTCGCCGGCGGGGATCGGCGAAAGGCCGCCGTATCTGTTGACGACGGTGAGGTCGGGATTCGCCGGGAGCAACGCCTCGAGCATCGCGACGCTGCCGGTCACGCCGGTGACCAGCCACGGGGTGTCGTGACGGTCGTCGAGGGCATCGGGGTCGGCGCCCATCGCGACGAGCACCTCGGCGACCGCGACGTGGTCGTACGTCGAGGCGAGCAGCAGCGCCGTGCGGTCGTGTTCGTCGCGGGCCTCGAGGTCGGCACCCGCGCGCAGGGCGAGGGCGACCGCGTCGGCGTCCCCGGCGCGGGCGGCACGCAGCAGCGCGGCGTTCGCGTCGGGGGGCTGCTCGGCTGCGTTCGTCATCGTCCTCAGGATCCTCTCCAGACCGGCGTATCCGCGCTCGCGGGCCATCTGCAACGGGGTCAGTCCCGCCGACGGCGAGACCTTGTCGAGTTGGACGCCGCCGGCGGCGAGCACCCGCACGGTGGTGGCGTACGCCGAGGTGTCCGCGCCGAGCCAGACCGCCTCGTGGATCGCCTGGTAGCCGATCCGGTTCACGTGGTCGCGGTCGATCCCGGCCCGCAGCAGCTCGCCCACGACCAGGGCGTGGCCGCGCTCGGCGGCGCGGATCAGGCCGGTCCCGTTCCAGCTGTCCTTGGCGTCGATGTCGGCGCCGTGACGCAGGGTGAGCCGGAGCAGGTCGAGGTGGCCCTCGCTGGTGGCGATCAGGTACGCCGACTGCTCGGTGTCGTCCTCGGCGTTCACGTCGGCGCCCTGCCGGATCAGCCGGCGGGCTCGGCGTACGTCATTCGCCCAGGCGGCGTCCCGCAGCCGCCGGTCGAGCCGGGCCTGGGGCACGGGCGCTGCGGGCGGGGGTGCGATCGTGGAGCTCGTCGTCGCCTCCCCGGCGGCCGGCCGCTCCGCCGGTACGGCGGGGTCGCCGCCCCCGCACCCGCCCAGGACGAGCGCGAGCGAGAGGGCGGCGACGACGAGCCTCGGATTCATCGGGTCGGGTCCGCGATGACCTCGTAGGGACCCGAGGCGACCGCCTCGTCGAACTTGCTGTCGACGTACAGGATCTGGCCGCGCAGCTCCTTGGCGGTGGTCAGCACCCGGTCCGGCGAGGACGCCTGCTGGCGGATCAGCTTCGCCCTGCGGCCGTCGGCGGACAGGCGGAAGGTCGCGATCTGCCTCTTGAAGTTGCGCACGACGGTGAGCCGGCTGCCCCGCAGCACCAGGCCGTCGGCGTCGGTCAGGTCGGCACCTCCGGTCCGCACCTGGCTGACCTTGCCGCTCCTCAGCGAGAAGCGCCACAGCCTCCCGGTGTTGCCCTGGGCGACGACGAGCGCCTTCTGGTCGGCCGTGACGACGATGCCGCCGAGGTTGAACCCGGTCTGGCGCGCGATCGTGGCGCCGGCGTCGGCCCAGAGCCTCACGCCCCAGCCGTGCTTGCCCTTGGCGACCCGGAAGATCTGCGCGTCGTTGGAGTTGGTGAAGTACGCCGCGCCGTCGGGACCGATCGCGACGTCGTTGAGGAACACGTCAGTGCCCGGGGTCTGCAGCGCCGCGAGGAGCTTGCCGGTCTTGGAGTAGACCCACAGCTCGGGCCGTCCGTTGTCGCTGGCGTCGGCACCGATGCCGTTCGGGCCGCCGGCGACGTAGACCCGGCCCTGGGCGTCGACCGTGATGCCGCGGGCGGTGTAGCGGCCGTCGGTGCCGTTGCCGGGGAGCCACTCGCGGGTCCGGGCGGTGCCGACCTTGCCGCGGTGGATCTCGCCGCCGGTGACCTCGCTGACGTAGAAGCGGCCGCGCCTCTCGTCGGCGCCGATGCCCTCGAACTTCGAGCCGGCCGGGTTGGTCGCGTCGACCGGGTCGCCGGTGAGCAGGTAGCTCGCGGCGCGGCCGTGGTCGGCGTCCGCGGCGGAGGCCGGCGTACCGGTGGCGCCGGTGAGCCCGGTCAGGCCCGCGGTGGCGGTCGTCGCGAGGAGCAGGGAGCTGGTGATCAGGTGGGTGCGCTTCATGTCCACCACTGTGCGTCGGTCCGCGGGGTCCGGACGTCGGGCGGCCGGCTACCGCTCGATAGCCAATCGGTTGATGCCGTCCTCGCCCGCGCTCCCTACGCTGGTCGGGCCATGTCCGTCCTCCCTCCCGCCCGCCGCCCCGGCGAGCACGGCATCCTCGCCCCGGCTGGTCGGCTCGACCGGTGGCTGCTGGCCGTGCTGGTCGTGCTGCTGGCGACCTGCGCGGTGAGGTACGTCGACCGGCACGCCTTCGACGCGACGGGCGCCGCCGTCCTGGCCGGTGCGCTGGTGCTCGGCCTCGCCTACGCCACCCGCGGGCTGCTGGCGGACCGCAGCTGGTGGCCGACGGCGTGGGTGAGCGGCATGGTGCTGCTCTGGGGTGCGCTCACCGCGGTGGCGCCGTCGTTCGCGTGGTGCGCGGTGCCGGTGGCGTTCGCGGTGCTGCAGGTGCTGCCGTTCGGCTGGGCCGTCGGGACCGTCGTCACCATGACCGTGCTGCTCACCGCCGCCTGGCAGCGGATCACCGACGGCTTCGACCCGGTCCAGGTCGCCGGACCGATCGGGGTCGCGCTGGTCACCGTGCTCGCCTACCGCGCCCTGGACCGGGAGTCGCTGGCCCGCCAGCACGCCCAGGCCGAGGTCGGCGCGCTGGCCGAGCGGACCCGGCTGTCGCGGGAGATCCACGACTCGGTCGGCCAGGGCCTGTCGAGCATCAACCTGCTCCTCCAGGCGGCCGAGCAGTCCTGGGACGCCCAGCCGGCGACGGCGCGCGAGCACGTCCGGACCGCCGCGGCGACCGCGCGCGAGGGCCTCGACGAGGTCCGCCGCGTCGTCCGCGACCTCGCGCCGGTCGACCTCACCTCCTCCGCGACCGCCCTGCCGGACGCGCTGCGGGCCGCGGCGGCGCAGGCGGCGCCGGGCGGGATGCAGGTGGAGGTGCGCGTCGACGGCACCCCGGTCGTCGTCCCCGCCGCCGTCGCGGCCGCCCTGGTCCGCACCGCGCGGGGCGCGCTCGCCAACGTCCGCGAGCACGCCGGCGCCACCCGGGTCGCGCTCACCGTGACCTACCACCCCGACGAGGTGGTGCTCGACGTCCGCGACGACGGGCGCGGCTTCGACCCGGCGGCCGTCCGCGCCTCCGGCACCCGCGGCCGCGGCCTGGCCGGCGTCCGCGACCGCGCCGTGGCGCTCGGCGGCCACGCCGACATCGAGAGCGCGCCCGGCGAAGGCACCACCGTGTCCGTCCGGTTCCCCGTGCGAGCCGAGGAGGAGAGCCGATGATCCGGATCGTGCTGGTCGACGACCACCCCGTCGTCCGCGCCGGGCTGCGCGCCCTGGTCGAGGGCCAGGACGACCTGACCGTCGTCGGGGAGGCCTCCGGCCTCGACCAGGCCGTCGCGGTGGTCACCCTCGACCAGCCTGACGTCGTGCTGATGGACCTCAGCCTCGGCGCCGGCCAGGCCGGCGGCGCCGAGGTGACCGCGGCACTGCGAGGACTGCCGGCGCCGCCGGAGGTGCTGGTGCTGACGACGTACGACACCGAGTCCGACATCCTGCGCGCCCTCGAGGCCGGCGCCCGCGGCTACCTGCTCAAGGACGCCCCACCCGAGGAGCTGTTCGCCGGCATCCGCGCCACCGCCCGCGGCGAGACCGTGCTCGCGCCGTCGGTCGCGGCCACACTCGTCCGGCGGACCACCCCCGGCGCGGTGACCATCACCGAGCGCGAGGTCGAGGTGCTCGAGCTGCTCTCCCGCGGGCTCGGCAACAAGGAGCTGGCCCGCGAGCTGTTCGTGTCCGAGGCGACCGTCAAGTCCCACCTGTCCCACATCTACACCAAGCTCGGCGTCGACACCCGCGCCGGCGCCGTCGCCGCCGCCATCGAGCGGCGGATCATCCGAGCCTGAGGAGGCCCCCCCCCCCGTCATGTCCGTCTCCGCCGAGGACCTGCGCCACCTGGAACGCTGCATCGAGCTGGCCGAGGCCGCCGTCGCCATCGGCGACGAGCCCTTCGGCTCGGTCCTGGTCGCCGCCGATGGCACCGTCCTGTTCGAGGACCACAACCGGGTCAGCGGCGGCGACGGCACCCGCCACCCCGAGCTGGCGAGCGCGCTGTGGGCCGCCGCCCACGTGCCCGCCCCCGAGCGCGCCGCGCTGACCGTCTACACCTCCGGCGAGCACTGCGCCATGTGCTCGGCCGCCCACGCCTGGGCCGGCCTCGGCCGGATCGTGTTCGCCACCTCGACCCCGCAGCTCGTGGAGTGGTACGCCGACCTCGGCCTCCCCGCCTCCCCCGTCACCCCGCTGCGGATCACCGAGGTGGCGCCCGGCGTACCCGTCGACGGGCCGGTCGAGGAGCTCGCCGAGCGGGTCCGGGACCTGCATGTCCGGCATCACGCCGGCTGACCCGGTCGGCGGGGTCGTCCACAGGGGCGGGGGTGCAGGGCTGCTGCGGTTTGGGACCAAACCGTGAAAAATCGGCCGAAATCGTGCGGTCTGTGCCCAAACCGGACGCGGTCAGACCAGTTCTACACAAGCTCGCCGAGCGGCACCGACGGGTCCCGGACGGCGTCCGTAGCGACCCCACCGACCACCCCGCGCAGCGGCTCGATCGCATCCCAGTCGTTGAGGTGCATCCCGGCCACCACCCGATCCCCGCGCAGCCACAGCACGCTCCCCTGCCGGGCACCGAGATCCCCGCGCACCACCAGGCCGTCGTAGCCCGCGCCGTGCCCGACGTACTCCATCCCGAGGTCGTACTGGTCGGTGAAGAAGTACGGCAGCCGCGTGTACGCCTCGTCCGCGCCCAGCATCACCCGCGCGGCCTGCCGCCCGTGCTGGATCGCGGTGTCCCAGTGCTCGACGCGGATCCGGGTGCCGAGGACGGGGTGGTCGTGGTCGGCGACGTCGCCGGCGGCGAAGACGTGCGGGTCGGAGGTGCGCAGCCGGGCGTCGACCTGGATGCCGTCGTCCACGGCCAGGCCGGCGCTGGTCGCGATGCCGTCGGTGGGTACGACGCCCACGGCGACGAGGAGCAGGTCGGCGGCGACCGGGTCGCCGCCCTCGACGTGGATGCGTACGCCGGCGCCGTCCGGCTCGATCCCGGCCACCCGGACGCCCAGCCGCAGGTCGACGCCGTGGGCGCGGTGCAGGTCGGCGAAGACGGTGGCCACCTCGTCGCCGAGCACCCGCTGCAGCGGCAGCGGCGCGGACTCCAGGACCGTCACCGACGCGCCGCGCTGCCGGGCGGCCGAGGCGACCTCGAGGCCGATCCAGCCCGCGCCGATGATCGCGATCCGCGCGCCCTCGGTGAGCCGGTCGCGCAGCGCCAGCGCGTCGTCGAGCGTGCGCAGGTACGCCACCGGGGCGCCCGACCCGTCGGCCATCGGCAGCCGCCGCGGGGTGGCGCCGGTGGCCAGGAGCAGGCGGTCGTACGGCAGCTCGCCGGATTCGAGGTGCACCCGCCTGCGGTCGAGGTCGATGCCGGTCGCGAGGGTGCCGGTGCGGAGGTCGACCTGGTGCTCGTCGTACCACTCACGCGGGTGGACCAGCGCCGACTCCGGCTCCGCCGTGCCGAGCAGCAGGCCCTTGGACAGCGGCGGACGCTCGTACGGCGGGTGCGGCTCGCCGCTCACGACGACGATGTCACCGGTGTGGCCCTGCTCCCGCAGCTCGGCGGCCGCACTGGCGGCGGCCAGGCCGCCGCCCACCACCACGACGTTCATCGCCGCCCCCTGGTCAGGTCGAGGAACTCCGCCCGGCTGCGGGCGTCGTCGCGCAGCTGTCCGAACAGCGCCGCCGTGAGCAGGTCCACCGCTGCGCGGTGGGCGCCGGCGTGGTCGACGGACGGTCCGTCCGGCACGATGCGAGGGCGCCACTTCTCCTCTAAAATCGTCACAGTTTCTATTTAGAAACGAGGACGGCGGTCTGTCAACTGTCGGACCCTGCGCGCACACTCCTCCCATGACCGACCGACGACCCGCCGCACCCACCCCGCCGCCCACCCCGCCGACCGACTCGGAGGTGGTCGCCGCGCGCTGGGACGGCGAGGACCTGTCCGGTCGCAGCTTCCAGCGGATCGCCTTCGTCGACGTCGACCTGACCGATGTCGTCGCACGCGGCGCCACCTTCGAGGAGTGCAGCTTCCGCGACTGCGAGCTCAACGGCGGGAAGTTCACCGACACCGGGTTCCTCAACTGCACCTTCACCAAGTCGACCTTCTTCGGCGCGAGGTTCGAGGGCTGCAAGCTGGTCGGGTCGCGGTTCGAGCGGTGCCGGTTCGGGCCGGTCGAGATCGTGGGCGGCAACTGGCAGTTCGTCGGACTGGGCGGAGCCGACCTGCGCCAGGCGACGATCCGCCGCGCCACCTTCCGCGAGGCCGACCTCAGCGGAGCGCGCCTGTCGGGAGCCACGGTCCATCACGTCGACCTCGGTGGCGCCTGGCTCCACCAGACCGACCTGTCCGGAGCCGACCTGCGCGGTTCCGACCTGTCCTCGCTCGACCCGGCCGCCGCCGCGCTCGGCAAGGCCGTGATCGACCTCGACCAGGCCGTGGTGCTGGCCCGCGCGCTCGGGCTGAAGGTGGAGGAGGCGGTGCCGATGGAGTCCTGACAACTCCAGAGCGACCCAAGAGCGACCGATCCGGCCGGCCGCCGGGATCAGCCGAGCCCGTCCCTCGGGGTCAGCCGAGCCCCGCCACCGCCGACGCGGCCCGGTGCAGCTCCGCGCGTACGACGGCCGCCGGCACGCCGCTGGCCACGAGCTCCGCCGACGACCGCACCAGCCCGGCCACCAGGAGCGCGCGGACCCGCCCCTGCTCCGGGGTGCGTGCGCCACCGGCCTCGAGGATGCCGCCGAGCGTCGCATAGAGCTCGCGGTGCCGCTGCCCGAAGTGCGCGACGATCTCCGGGGACAGCTCGGCCGCGGCCCCGCTCGCCTCGACCAGGGCGCCGTGCGCCTCGTCGGTGACGAAGTCGAGCTGGACGTCGAGCCAGGCGTGCAGCGCCTCGACCGTGGCGCCGTGCTCGGCGACGACCGCCTCGGCGCGGGCGAGCAGCGGGTCCATCTCCCGGTCGAACCAGACCTGGAGGATGTGTCCCTTCGTCGGGAAGTAGCGGTACAGCGAGGTCCGGCCGAGGCCGACCTCGGCGGCGATGTCGCCGAGGGTGACCGCGGCGACGCCGCGCTCCGCGAACAGCCGCTGCGCGGCGGCGACCACCGCGGCCTCCTGGGCGGCGACGTGCTCGGCGATGCTGGCGCCGGTGATCCGCGGCATGGGCTCCTCCCGTGGGTCGGCGTGGCCGGCGCTGACGTCGGCGGGTGTCGCCCCGAGCGGCTGCCCGAGGCCGGTCAGGTGGTGCTGCCCACCTGGACGCCGCCCGCGCTCAGGTGCAGGTGACGGTCCGCCCGGGCGGCCTGGTCCGGGTCGTGGGTGACCACCACCGTAGCGGCGCCGACGCGGCGCGCCTCGTCGAGGAGCAGGCCGAGCACCGCCTGACCCCGCTCCGGGTCGAGGGACGCCGTGGGCTCGTCGGCCAGTACGACGCTCGGCTCGTTCATCAGCGCGCGGGCGATGCCGACCCGCTGCCGCTCGCCGCCCGAGAGCTCGGCGGGCCGGGCGTCCAGGCGGTCGGCCAGGCCGACCCGGGTGAGCAGGTCGACCGCGCGGGTGCGTGCGGCGGAGTCGAGGGCGCCGGCGATGTGGGCGACCACCTCGACCTGCTCGCGCGCGGTGAGGGCCGGCAGCAGGTTGGGCGACTGGAACACGATGCCGATCCGGTCGCGCCGGAGCCGGACCCGGCCCCGGTCGCCGAGCGCCGTGGCGTCGGTGCCGCCGATGAGCACCCGGCCCTCGTCGGGGGCGCGGAGCAGGCCGGCCACGGCGACCAGGGTCGACTTGCCCGAGCCCGACGCGCCGGTCACCGCGACCGTCTCGCGGGGGTGCACCTCGAGGTCGAGCCGGTCGAGGAGGACGCGACGTGCCGGACCGTCCGGGACGGCGACGGTGATGTTCTCCAGGCGGAGGGACATGGGGTTCTCCTTCGGGTCGGGCGAGGTCAGTCCGAGCTGCGCAGCGCCAGGGCGGGATCGACCGAGACGACCCGGCGGATGCCGGCGAGGCAGCCGAGCAGGCCGGCGCCGACGAGCAGGCCGAGTGCCGACAGCGCGGGGGCGGCGGCCAGCCGGAAGGGCACGGCGCTGCGCTCGACGAGTCCGCCGACCCCGAAGGCGACCAGGCCGCCGAGCGCGGTGGCGACCAGGAGCACGACGAGCAGCTGTCCGACCGCGTCCCGGCCGACATACCCGCGAGAGGCGCCGAGCGCCTTGAGCAGCGCGATCTGGCGCGCCCGCTGCATGGTCCACACCACGAAGAAGGCGCCGACGATGAGCGCGGAGATGACGAGCAGGAACCAGCGGATCATCGCCATGGTCTGGGTCTCGCCGGCGTAGCCGGGCGAGCCGGCGTAGGCCTGCTCCTTGGTGACGACCGCGAGGCCGTCCGTCTCCTCGGCCGCGGCGGCGATGGCGTCGGGGTCGCCGGCGAGGGCGATCGCGGAGAAGCGGCCGCGGGCGTTGTCGCCGTACAGGAGCGACTGCCAGGTCTCGAGGCTGGTGAACGCGATGTCGACGTGACCGTACGAGCCGGCGTAGGTGAACCCGAGGACCGGCACCTGCTCGTCGACGCCGACGATGGTGAGCTCGTCGCCGACCCGGATCCCCTGCTCCTCGAACTCGTGGCTGAGCACCAGGCCGGGCGGACCGGCGAGCGCCTGCTCGGCGTCGTGGCGCGGGGCGAGGAAGGAGCGGGCGGGTACGCCGAACAGGGCGATGTCGACGGTCGTCCCGGAGGCGGTCCGGGCGTTGACGAAGGACACGCCCAGGGGCGACGCCTCGACGCCGTCGACACCGCTCCAGCGCTCCAGGTCCGCGGCGTTGAGCGTGGACCGGCTGAAGGTCTCGTCGGCGCCCTGCTGGAACGCGAGGTGGGTGAGCGGGAGTCGGCGCAGTCCGGAGATGCCGTCGTCGACCAGCCCGTTGGCCAGACCCGACAGCATCGTGGTCAGCATCGCCACGAGCGCTATCACCGCCCCGACCAGGACGAACCGGCCGCGGGCGACCCGCAGCTCCCTCAGCGCGAGGTACATCTCGACCACTCCCTGCTTGGCGACACCATGTCGACATCATAGCGACATGGTGTCTACAAACAAGAAGCGGCGGCTCAGCCCTTCTGCAGCGCGGCCAGGACGGCGTCCAGCTTGGTCGTGAGCTCGGGGACCTCGTCGAGCAGGACGAGCTTGTCGTTCAGGTCGCCGAGCAGGCCCTGCACCTCGCCCAGCACCACCCGGGTCTCGGCCAGGGTGGTGTCGACGGTGGTCAGCTTGCCGTCGACGTCGGCGAGCGTGGTGCCGACGGTGCCCAGCGTGGTGTCGACATTGCCGAGCGCGGTCTCCGCGCTCTTCAGCACCTTGTCGGCGCGCTTGAGGACGTCAGCGACGGGGTTCAGGCCCACGGGTTCTCCTTCGGTACGACGCGTAGGGGCTCACTTTGGCAGTCCCGGCTCAGCCGAGGCGCCCCAACACGGCCTCCGACTCGACCAGGCCGGCGTCGCTGGGCGCCTCGCCGCGACCGAAGACCTTGGCGTGCTGCTGAGCGCGCCAGGCGAGGTGCGCCTCGGCGGGCCGGTCGTACCCGTAGCGGGCCTGGGCCTGCGTCGGCGTCAGCAGCTCCGGGGTCACCGGCGGCACGCCGAGCAGGACCGGCGCGACCACCGGGACCGTGCTGGGGGACAGCAGCGCCAGGATCCGCAGCTGCAGCCGCCTGCTCACCGACAGCGCGGCGAAGGTGGCGCGCAGCACGGGTCGCGCGACGACGTCCATGACCCGCGGCTGGGTCACGCCGCCCAGCTCCCGCATCCAGTGCGGCAGGGTCGCGATCACCCCCGCCCGGAAGAAGAGCGCGACGAGCCACTGCGCCGGGCGGAGCGGCCAGGGCACCTCGACCAGCTGCCCGACGTCCATCAGGTGCGCCATCGCGCGCCGGGCGATCGGCGAGCCGGACATGACCGGCCGCATCCGCTCGTAGTAGGCGTGCAGCTCGGCGCGCGAGCGCGGCACGTCGTCGGGCGAGCAGGTCTGCAGCTCCGCTGCCCGGGCGCACTCCGCCCAGTACTGCGCCTCCTCGGCCTCCGACAGCCGGCCGGGACCGTACATCTCGTACGCCTTGAGCACCGAGTGCCACCCGGTGACCAGGATCCACAGCTGCGAGTCGGGGTCGTTGGCGTCGTAGCGACCGCCGCCGTAGGGCTCGGTGCCGATCGCCTTGCTGTGCACCTTGACCAGTACGTCGGCGGCGTGGGCGGTCGTGCGGCTGTCACCGAAGGCGACCAGGGCGAAGTAGTGGATGGTGCGGTCGTAGCGGGTCTTCGGCCGCCGATAGATGTCCTGGGTGTGGTCCACGGACGCCACCAGGTTGGGGTCCAGCTCCTCGACGACGACCGCCCGGCTGAAGCCGATGGTCAACGAGGTCGGGTACGACCAGACCTTCCAGGTCACCGACCCGGGCCCGAAGAAGCCGTAGTCCTCGGCCGGCGTGAGCTCGCGGGTGCACTTGAGGATCGCCATGTGCCCAGAATGCTACACAACTGTAGTAAATGGAACCCTAGAGTGGCTCCCATGTCCGATCCGGCCCGCAAGCGTCGCCCGTACGCCGCCCGGGTGCCGATGGCCGAGCGCCGCGAGCAGCTCCTCGACGCCGCGCTCACGATCATCGACCGCGACGGGTACGACGGCGTCTCGATCGACGCGATCGCGCGGGAGGCCGGGGTGACCCGCCCGGTGGTGTACGGCGCCTACGACGGCCTGGGCCCGCTGCTGACCGCGCTGCTCGACCGCCAGCAGCAGCGGGCGCTCACCCAGCTCTACGCGGCGCTCCCCCTCACCGCGCTGACCAGTCCGCCGGTCGACATCGTCGAGCGCGCGGTGCCGGCCCTGCACGCGATGGTGCTGGCCGATCCCGTCACCTGGCGCGCGATCCTGCAGTCGCCGGCGAACGTGCCCGATCTCGTCCGGGAGCGGATCGAGGGCGATCGCTCCCGGGTCCAGGCGACGATCGCGCTGATGGTCACGGCGGTCCTCCCGGGTGCGGACGCCGAGGTGCTCGCCCACGCGGTGCTCGCGCTGCTCGAGCACTTCGGCCAGCTCGCGCTCGCCGAGCCCGAGCGGTTCAGCGCCGAGCGGCTGACCGCGGCCGCGCGCGCGATGATCGGGGCATGGCTCCCATGACCGTCCGACTCGCCACCCCCGCCGACGCCTTCGTCGTCGGCGGCCTGCTCTTCGACTTCAACACCGAGTTCGAGGCGCCCACGCCGAGCGCCGCCGACCTCGGCGACCGGTTCACCGCGCTGCTGGCGCGCACCGACGTGCTCGTCGTCCTGGCCGAGGACCCGGCGACCGCCGCCCCCACCGGGTTCGGCTACCTCACCCTGCGCCCCACGCCGTACGGCGACGGCCCGCTCGCCCAGCTCGAGGAGCTGTACGTCCTGCCGAGCCTGCGCGACCAGGGCGTCGGCACCGCGCTGATCACCCGCGCGCTCAGCGAGGTCCGCGACCGCGGCGCGATCGAGATGCACATCAACGTCGACGAGGTCGACGTCGACACCCGGCGGTTCTACGAGCGGCACGGGTTCACGAACATCGAGCCCGGCGCCGACTACCGGATGCTCTGCTACGTCCAGGAGCTCGCGTGAACCCGCCACCGCGGCACCCGGACCCGCCCCGCCTGCGCCCCGCCGCTCCCGGCGAGGCCGCCGCGCTGACCGAGCTCGCGCTGCGCTCGAAGGGCCACTGGGGCTACGACGCCGCCTTCCTCGAGTCCTGTCGCGACGAGCTGACGGTGCGCGAGGACGAGCTCGGCGCCCGTCGTACGGTCGTCGCGGAGCTTCCCGACGGCCGGATCGCCGGCTTCCGCACCCTCGAGGGCGAGCCGCCGGTGGGGGTGCTCGGGATGATGTTCGTCGACCCGGACGCGATCGGCCGCGGCATCGGGGGCGCCCTGGCCCGCCACCTGGTCGCGGAGGCCCGGGCCGCCGGGTTCACCCGGCTGACCATCGACGCCGACCCGAACGCCGAGGCGTTCTACCTGGCGCAGGGCGCGGTCCGGGTCGGCGCGACGCCGTCCGGCTCGATCCCGGGCCGGGTGCTGCCGCTCCTCGAGCTGCGGCTCGAGCCCGCCGGCCACTGCTAGCCCGCCGGCTCCGCGCTGAACTCGCCCGGGGTGACCCCGGTGACCGAGCGGAAGTCGCGGGTGAAGTGGGCCTGGTCGGCGTACCCCAGGTCGGCGGCCACCCGGGCCAGGTCGACCGGCGTGCCGGCCCGGAGCAGGTCGGCCGCGTCGTGCAGCCGGCGGCGCTGCACCAGCCACTTCGGGGTGAGCCCGATCCGGCGCCGGGTCAGCCGCTGCAGGGCGCGCTCGCCGAGACCGAACTTCTCGCACACCTGCGACACGCGCCGCACCTCGCGCTCGCCCTCGACGTACTCCACGATCGCGTTGACCAGCCGGCCCTCGTCGTCGACCGGGACCAGTACGTCGAGCGCCTCGGCCACCAGCGCGCACGCCTCCCGCTGGCGGGCGATCTCGGCGGGATCGCTCCCGAGCGCGGCGCGCACCGCGGCGACCAGGGCCGCCGCGTCGATGCCCGCGACCGTGGAGAGCGGGCGGCGCCGGTCGGTCAGGTCCGCGACCGGTCCGCCGGCCAGGGCCAGCCCCGCGGCCGGCTGCATCATCGCGCCCACGACCCAGCCGGCGCCGCGCAGCTCCTCGGTGCCGAGTCCGGCGTGCGGGCCGACCAGCTGGCCGCCGTCCGGGCCGACGACCACCTGGCAGACCGGGTACTGAAGCACCCGCTGCACCGAGCTCTCCCCCGGCGGCAGCGACCAGACCGGCACCCAGAACCGGCGGACCACGTCGGCGAGCGACGGCGGGGGCGCATAGCGCCGCAGCGACGGGCTGTAGCCGCGGACGTCGCGCAGGTGGGCGGGCTCGGCCACGTCGAGCGGTCCGTCGGGCGTCCAGCGCATGTGTCGGATTCTTTCAAGACACTGTCGGAGCGGCCAGGCATCGTGGACCCATGACCTCTCCCGTCACCGAGCTCATCGCGTTCACCATCGACTCGGCCGACGCCGCGGCGCTGGCCCGCTTCTACGCCGACCTGACCGGGGGCGAGGTGACCGGCGACTACCCGGAGTACGGGTACGCGTCGGCCGCCGTGCTGGGCGCCACCCTCAACTTCCAGACCGTCGCGGACTACGCCCGTCCGCAGTGGCCGGGGCAGGCCCACCCGCAGCAGTTCCACCTCGACTTCCGGGTGCCCGACCTCGAGGCCGCGACCGAGCACGCCCGCTCCCTGGGGGCGAGCGTCGCCGAGACCCAGCCGGCGGCCGAGGTCGGCGGCTCGTGGCGGGTGATGCTCGATCCCGACGGCCACCCGTTCTGCCTGTGCCCGCCGCAGGAGGGCTGAGCGCCGACGCATCTGACGAATGGGCTGTCTACCGGCCCGATCCGGAGCCCATCCGTCAGATGCGTGGCGGAGCCTGAACCCCCGATCAGCCGGCGGTGCGGATCAGCTTCTTGTTGACGAACTCCTCCATGCCGTAGCGGCTCAGCTCACGGCCGAAGCCGGACCGCTTGATGCCGCCGAAGGGCAGCTCGGCCGCGTCGAGGCCGACGCCGTTGACGAACACCATGCCGGCGTCGATCTGGTCGGCGACCCGCTGCGCCTGGGCGGCGTCGGTGGAGTAGACGTACGAGCCGAGGCCGTAGGGCGTGTCATTGGCGATCCGGACCGCCTCGTCCTCGTCGGAGGCGCGGAACACCATCGCCACCGGGCCGAACAGCTCCTGGTGGTACGCCGGGTTGTCGGTCGTGATCCCCGACAGCACGCCGCTGGGGTAGAACGCCCCGTCGCGCTCGCCCGCGCTGGTCAGGCTCGCACCGCCGGCGACGGCCTGGTCGACCTGCTTCGCGAGGTTCTCGGCAGCGGTGACCGACGACAGCGGGGAGCCGCCCGAGGCCGCGAGCAGCTTCTCGGTGAACTTGGCGACGAAGTCGTCGTACAGGTCGTCGACGACGATGAACCGCTTGCCGCCGTTGCAGACCTGGCCGGCGTTGTCCATCCGGGCGAAGACGGCGGCGTCGACGGTCGCGTCGAGGTCGTCGGAGGAGAGCACGATGAACGGGTCCGAGCCGCCGAGCTCGAGGACGACCTTCTTCAGGTTGCGCCCGGCGATCTCGGCCACGGCGGCGCCGGCGCGCTCGGAGCCGGTGAGGGAGACGCCCTGGACCCTCGGGTCGGCGATGATGTCGGCGACCTGCTCGTTGGTGGCGTAGATGTTGACGTAGGCGCCCTCGGGGAAGCCGGCGTCCTTGAAGATCTGCTCCTGCAGCGCCGCCGAGCGCGGGCACTGCGGCGCGTGCTTGAGCAGGATGGTGTTGCCGATGATCAGGTTCGGGCCGGCGAAGCGGGCGATCTGGTAGACGGGGAAGTTCCACGGCATGATCCCGAGCAGGACGCCGACCGGCATCCGCCTGATCACGGCGGTGCCCTCGCCCTCGCCGAGCTCGATCGGCTCGTCGGCGAGGAAGCGCTCGGCGTTGTCGGCGTAGAACTCGTAGATCGCGGCGGAGAAGTCGACCTCGCCCTCGGCGTCCTCCAGCGGCTTGCCCATCTCCTCGACCATCGCGGCGGCCAGCTCGGCGCTGCGCTCGCGGTGCAGCTCGGCCACCCGGCGGATCAGGGCCGCGCGCTCGGCGACCCCGGAGGTGCGGCCCCAGGAGGCGTACGCCGCGGAGGCCGCGTCGATCGCGGCAGCGATGTCGGCGTCGGTGGCGGTCGGGAAGGTCTCGACCAGCTCCCCGGTCGCGGGATTGCGGACGGCGTACTCGACGGTCATGGGGTGGTGCTCCTTCATTGCAGCGGGACGGGATGGTCAGGGTGTCAGCGGACGGCCTCGACGTCGGAGGACAGCCGCTGCGCGAGCCAGACGGGGAGGATCGAGAAGACGATCAGGACGACGGCGACGACGTTGACCACCGGCGCCTGGTTGGGGCGGAACATGTTGTTGAGGATCCAGATGGGCAGGGTGGTCGCGCCGTTGCCGGCCGTGAACGTGGTCACGATGATCTCGTCGAAGCTCAGTGCGAAGGCAAGCATGCCACCGGCCAGAAGCGCCGAGCGGAGCTGCGGCAGGGTGACCAGCCGGAAGGTGGTGAGGACGCCGGCCCCGAGGTCCGCGGAGGCCTCCTCGAGGCTGGTCCCCATCCGCCGCAACCGGGCCTGGACGTTGTTGAAGACGGTGACGATGCAGAAGGTCGCGTGCGCCACCACGATGGTCCACAGCGACAGGTCGACGCCGAGGATCCCCCGGAAGCCGTTGTTGAGCGCGATGCCCGTGACCACGCCCGGCAGCGCGATCGGCAGGATGACCAGCAGGTTGACCGAGTTCTTGCCGAAGAACGAGTAGCGCTGCAGGGCGAGGGCGAGCAGGGTGCCGAGCAGCAGCGCGAGCAGGGTCGCGATCGCGGCCACCTGCAGGCTGGTCACCAGCGCCTCCCGGGCGCCGCTGCTGTGCGCGGCCCGGCGCCACCACTCGAAGGTGACGCCGTCGGGCGGCCAGGTCATCGCCTGGCTGGGGTTGACCGAGTTGGCGACGACGACCAGCAGCGGCAGGTAGATCAGCGCCAGGACGCCGAAGGTGAGGACGGCGAGCAGCTTGCGGGCGTGCGGGCTCAGGGTCATCAGAGGTTCTCCAGGGCGCCGGTACGACGGATCGCGGTCAGCAGCACCAGCATCACCACGATCGGGATCATCGCGATCGCCGCCGCGAGCGGCAGGTTGTTGGCCGCGCCGGCGTTGATGAAGATCAGGTTGCCGAGCATCTGGTTGGCCCCGCCGACGATGTTGACGGTGATGTAGTCGCCCATGGTGAGCGAGAAGCTGAAGATCGCGCCGGCGACGATGCCGGGCACGAGCAGCGGCAGCACGATCGAGCGCAGCACCATCCCGGTCGGCGCGCCGAGGTCGCCGGCCGCCTCGAGCAGCGAGTCGGGGACCCGCTCCAGCGCGGCGAAGATCGGCAGGATGACATAGGGCAGCCAGATGTAGGACTGGGTGAGGATCACCGCGGTCAGCCCGTAGCCGGGCGAGCCGAGGTGGGTCCAGTCGGCCAGGCCGCCCTCGGAGAGGACCACCCGCCAGGCGAACACCTTCACCAGGTAGCTGGCCCACAGCGGGGTGAGCACCGCGACCACCAGCATCCGGCGGGCGCGGGGCGAGGCCACCTTCGCCATGTAGAACGCGATCGGCAGCGCGATCGCCACGTCGACGACGGTCACCGTGAGCGCGACGGCGACGGTGCGGAAGGCGACCTTCCGGTAGACCTCGTTCTCGAGGAGGGTGCGGAAGTTGTCGAGGGTCCAGGCGTGGTCGATCTGGCTGCTGAGGCTGTCCACCGACCACAGCGACGTGATCAGCAGCGCCGCGAGGGCGACGACGTAGACCAGCAGCATCCAGGCCAGCGGACCGGAGAGCAGGAGCGAGAGCCGCAGCCACACCCAGCGGTGCAGGAGGCGCGAGCCCGGCCGGGCCGCCGGCCCCCGCAGGGCGGGGGCCGGGGCCGGCTGTTCGGTGGACGTGGCGGCCATGGTCAGCCCTTGATCTCCGTCCACGCCTCGGTCCACTGGGCGTAGTTGGTGCACTGCACGTCGGTGCGGCCGTCGAGGCACTTCTCGATCGGCGTCCGCCAGAACCACAGCTGCTGGGCGTACTCCTCGTCACCGGCGTGGAAGGTGTCGCAGTGGTTGGGGTCGGTCGTCTTGGCGCAGGCCTCGGGGCTGTTGGGCGCCTCGCCGAAGTACTCGGTCGCCTGCGCGTTCGCCTCGGGCGAGAGGATGTAGTCCATCCACTTGTAGGCGCAGTTCGGGCTCTTGGCCTGCGACGACAGCATCCAGGTGTCATTCCACGCCGTCGCGCCCTCGGTGGGCAGGGTGACGTCGACGTCCTTGTTCTCGATGCTGTTCTTGATCACCTGCCAGGTGGTGCCGACGACCGAGTCGCCGGTCTCGAAGGCCTGGACCTCCTTGAGGTAGTCCGACCAGTACTCGCCGACGTACTGGCGCTGCTCCTTGAGCAGGGCCACCGCGGCGTCGAGCTGGGTCTGGTCCAGCGCGTAGGGGTTCTCGATCTTCAGCTCGGGCTGGTGCTTCATCAGGTACAGCGCGGCGTCGGCGATGTAGATCGGCGAGTCGTACGCCGTCACCTTGCCCTTGTTCCTCTCCAGCTCGGCCTTGTCGAAGACCGCGGACCACGAGGTCGGCGGCTCGGCGAAGTTGGACTTGTTGAACATCAGCAGGTTGGCGCCGTAGCCGTGCGGGACGCCGTAGTTCTTGCCGTCCACCGAGTTCCACTCGGTGTCCTTGAGGAAGTCGTAGACGTTCGCGTAGTTGGGCACCAGGTCGGTGTTGATCTCCTGGGCCTCGTCGGACGCGATCAGGCGCAGCGACAGGTCGCCGGAGGCCGCGATGACGTCGTACTCCCCGGACTTGGCGAGGTTGAGCGCCTCGTCGGAGGTGCCGTAGACCTTGCTGGTCACCTCGCAGCCGGTCTCCTTCTCGAACGGGGTGACCCAGTCGACCTCGGGATCGTTGCTGCCGTCCTCGACGTAGCCGGGCCAGGCGAGGATCGAGACCTTGCCCTCGGTCTTGCCGAGCTTCTCGACGGCCTCGGTCTTCTTGTCGTCGTCACCGCTGCCGCAGGCGCTCAGCACGGAGACCGAGAGCAGGGTCAGGCAGGCCGCGGCCACTCGGCCTCTCCGGATGGTGTTCTTCATCGGGTTCTCCGCTTTCTCGTTGGGGATGGAGGGAGCATTCAGGAGCTGAGGGGGACGACGTCGGCCCGCGCGAAGCGCACCGTGACGTCGTCGCCACGGTGCTCACGGGTGTCGAGGGAGCCGGTCGACTGCTCGAGCGCGACCAGCTCGACGCCGTCGGAGGTGCGCAGGTGCACGCGGTTGCCGGTGCCGAGGTAGATCGTCTCGACGACGACCGCGTCCAGCCGGACCTCGCCGTCGCGGGCGGGCTCGGTGTCGGTGCCCGGCGAGAGCCGCAGCCGCTCGGGCCGCACGGCGTGCTCGCCGGCGACGCCGAGCACCCGGTGGGACGTCTCGGCGTCGAACAGGTTGGTGGTGCCGACGAAGCCGGCGACGTACGCCGACGCCGGGTTCTCGTAGATCTCGCGCGGGGTGCCGAGCTGCTGGATCCGGCCCGCGTCGAAGACCGCGATCCGGTCGCTGAGGGTGAGCGCCTCCTCCTGGTCGTGGGTGACGAACACGAAGGTGATGCCGAGCTCGCGCTGGAGCTGCTTGAGCTCGACCTGCATCTGCTCGCGCAGCTTGAGGTCGAGCGCGCCGAGCGGCTCGTCGAGGAGCAGCACCCGGGGCTGCAGCACGATCGCGCGGGCGAGCGCGACCCGCTGGCGCTGGCCGCCGGAGAGCTGGGCGGGACGCCGGGCGCCGAGGTGGTCCAGGCGCACCGTGGCGAGCGCCTGCTGGGCGCGCTCGCGACGCTCCTTCTTCGCCATCCCGCGCACCCGCAGCCCGTAGGCGACGTTGTCGAGGACGCTCATGTGGGGGAACAGGGCGTAGTCCTGGAAGACGGTGTGCACGTCGCGCTCGAAGGGCGCGGAGCGGGTGACGTCGACGCCGCCGAGCTCGACGGTCCCGGCCGTGGCCTGCTCGAACCCGGCGATCAGCCGGAGCACCGTGGTCTTGCCGGAGCCGGACGGTCCGAGCATCGAGAAGAACTCACCGTCGGCGATGTCGAGGTCGACGTCGTCGACCGCGACCACGTCGCCGAAGGTCTTGCGCAGCCCGCGGAGGGAGATCGCGGGGGTGCGGTCGACGGCGGTCTCGCCGGGGGGAGCACTGGTCGAGAGAGACATCGGATGTGCCTTTCGTCACGTACGGATTGGCGATAACATATGACTTCAGAGTTCAAAGCACAAGAGGCATCCTGGGGCCCTCGGGCAGGATGACCACGAACATCGGGGACGAGGGACTGGAGGCGAGACGGTGGCCGTGCCGTTCTACGGACGCGCATCCGCGGCGGTGTTCTCGCCGCTCGAGTCGCTGAGCCGCTCCGAGCTCGTCGTCCGCCGCCTCACCGACGCGATCGCGCTCGGCCTGCTCCCCGACGCCGAGCAGCTCCCCGGAGAGCTCGACCTCGCCGGGATCTTCGGCGTCTCGACCGTCACCGTGCGCGAGGCGCTGTCCGTGCTGCGCTCCGAGGGACTGATCGAGACCCGGCGCGGCCGCGGCGGCGGCAGCTTCGTACGCACCCCCGAGGACGGGATCAGCCATCTCGCCCGGCGCCGTCTCGACGGGTTCAGCCTCGGCGAGCTGCGCGACCTCGGCGACGTGTACGCCGCCATCTGCGGGGCCAGCGCCGCCCTCGCCGCCCGCCGCTCCAGCCCCGACGACGTCGACCGGCTGCAGCGCGTGGCCGACGCCCTCGAGCACGCCGACAAGCCCGACGCCCGGCGCCGCGCCGACGCGCAGTTCCACATCGAGGTGGCCGCCGCCGCCCAGTCACCCCGGCTCTACCACGAGGAGGTCAGCCTCCAGGCCGAGTTCGGGACCCTGCTCTGGCTCGCCTTCGGCGACGACGACAGCCACGCCCAGATGGTCCGCAGCTGCCGGGCCGTCGTCGCCGCGATCGCCGCGCGCGACCCCCACGCCGCCCGCGAGGCGGCCGAGCAGCGGGTGGCCGACTCCACCGCCCGCCTCATCGACTACCAGCTGAGCGAGGTCCACGCATGAGCGCCGCGCACACCCGCCTCTCCCCCGCCGTCACCGCGCCGGTGCTCGCGGCGATCACCGAGCTCGCCGAGGACGCCTTCGGGGTCGCGGCGTCGATCGCGGCCACCGTCGAGCGGGCCCTCGCCGGGCGACCCGCCCCCCGTCGTGCCGACCTCGGCGCGGTGGAGCCGCTCGTCGTCCCCGTGCTGGCCGACGACCACCGACCGGTCCAGGGCGCCGGATTCGTCGCCGCCCCCGGCGTCCTCGACGACGCCGAGTGGTGGCTGGAGTGGTTCGCCCGCGACAGCGACGGCCGCCCCCAGCGCCTGGTCACCCACTCCGAGCCGCAGGCGATCGGGTTCTACGACTACGAGCACCTGCCCTGGTTCGTGGTGCCCCGGGAGACCGGGCGCCGTCACGTGACCGGACCCTATGTCGACTACCTGTGCACCGAGGAGTACACCCTCACCTTCACCGTGCCGGTGGTCGTCGACGGCGGGTTCCGCGGGGTCGGCGGCGCCGACGTCGCGGTCCGGAGCGCCGAGGAGGCCCTGCTTCCCGCACTGCGCGCCGCCGACGCCCGGATCGCCGTGGTCAACGGCTTCGGCCGGATCCTGTCGAGCAACTCCGGGCGGCACCTGTGCGGCGACCTGCTCGACGGGCTCTCCTTCGACGAGCTGCCCGACGCGCAGCGGGTCGGCGACCTGCCGCTCGCGGTGGTGGCGCTCGACTGACGTCCTACGGCGCGTCCCGGCTGCGTCGGTAGGTCAGGTGCGTGACGTGGGGCGTGGCCCGGGTCGCCACCGGCTCCAGCCCGAGCGGGCCGACCCCGGCGAACATCCGGGACCCGGTGGCCAGCCCGGCGACGTACGGCACCACGTGGAGGCGCAGCTCGTCCAGCTCGCCGGCCGCGAGGCAGGCGTTGATCGTCGAGGCACCGCCGGCGATCGCGACATTGCGCTCGCCGGCGGCCGCGCGGGCCCGGGTGAGCGCCGCGTCGAGGCCGTCGGTCACGAAGTGGAAGGTGGTCCCACCCGCCATCTCCAGCGCCGGCCGCTCGTGGTGGGTGAGCACGAACACCGGTGCGTGGTACGGCGGGTCCTCGCCCCACCAGCCCCGCCAGTCGAGGTCCCACGCCCCCCGGCCCGGGGTGAACATGTGGCGGCCCATCACGAACGCCCCGGCGTCGACGATCGCGGCGACCTCGGCGGCGTTGTCGGCGCCGTGCTCGAACATCCAGCGGTGCAGCCGGCTCTCGTCGAGCGAGCCGAACGGATGCTCGCGCGACTGGTCGCTCGCCGCCCCGAAGCCGTCGAGGGTGATGCTGATGTCCGCGGTCACGATGCCCATGTCGGTGCTGACCGGAGAGGACGGGCGCACTCATCGCGCGACGTGGGAGGATGCGGCCCGTGCTGGGCATCACGGACCTGTCGACGTACCTCGTCGGCCTGGTGATCATCATCCTGCTGCCCGGACCGAACTCGCTCTACGTCCTCTCCGTGGCGGCCCGGCGGGGCGTGCGACCGGCGTACGCCGCGGCGGCGGGGGTGTGGACCGGCGACTCCGTGCTGATGGCGCTGTCGGCCGCCGGCGTGGCCTCGCTGCTGCAGGCCAACCACGTGGCGTTCTCGATCGTGAAGTACGTCGGCGCGGGCTACCTCGGCTACCTCGCCTACACGATGCTGCGCGGCGCGCTCGTGATGTGGCGCGCGCGGCGCCGGGCGGTGCGGGCGGTCGAGGAGGGAGCGCCGCCCCCGGTGCCCGGCGAGCGCCCCTACCGCCGCGCGCTCGTGATCAGCCTGCTCAACCCGAAGGCGATCTTGTTCTTCGTCGCCTTCTTCGTGCAGTTCGTCGATCCCGACTACGCCCACCCCGCGCTGTCGTTCCTCGTGCTCGGCACCCTCGCCCAGATCGCCAGCGTGGCCTACCTCAGCGCGCTGATCTTCGGCGGCACCCGGCTCGCCGCCGCCTTCCGCCGGCGCCGCGGCCTCTCCGCCGCCGGCACCTCGGCCATCGGCGCGATCTTCCTCGGGTTCGCGGTCAAGCTCTCCCTGGCCCACGCCTAGGGTCCCCGCGTCGTACCGGACGAAATGGTCGCCGGATCGCCGAGTTCACGACCAGATCGTCCGGTACGACGGTCGACCCGCTCACCAGGTGACCGCGTCGCAGGCAGCCGAGCGGTGCCCCTCGATCTGCAGCGTGGCGTGCTCGATCTCGAAGCGCTCGCGCAGCAGCACCTGCCCCTGCCGGAGTACGCCGGCGCCGTCGGCACCCGCGACCAGCACCAGGTGGGCGGTGGCGACGTGCATCCCGGAGGTGAGGGTCCAGGCGTGCAGGTCGTGGACGTCGCAGACGCCGTCGATGCCGCCGAGCGCACCGGCGACGGTGTCGATGTCGACGCCGGCGGGGACGTGCTGGCCGAGGACCGCGAGCACCTCGCGCCCGAGCAGCACCGCGCGGAAGGCCACGAAGCCGCCGATCAGGAAGGCCACGACGGTGTCCCAGACGGCATCGCCGGTGGCGAGGATCAGGCCGCCGGCGACCATCACGCCGACGCTGCCGGCGGTGTCGGCGACCACCTCGACGTAGGCGCCCTTGACGTTGAGCGACTCCTGCGACCCGCCGCGCAGCAGGGCCATCGCGACCAGGTTGACGACCAGGCCGAGGAAGCCGACGACCAGCATCGGACCGGTCGCGACCTCGGGCTCCGCGCCGATCCGGCCGATCGCCTCGACCACGACGTAGACCGCGACGCCGAGCATCATCAGCACCGCCAGGCCCGAGGCGAACACCTCGGCCCGGTACGACCCGTAGGTACGCCGGCCGGTGCTGTCGGCGCGGGTGGCGATCTTGGTCGCCACCAGCGCCGCGCCGAGGGTGACGACGTCGGCGGCCATGTGGCCCGCGTCGGAGATCAGCGCGAGCGAGCCGCTCACCAGGCCGACGACGAGCTCGACGACGAAGAAGGCGGCGATCAGCCCGAAGGAGACGGCCAGCCGCCAGCGGTGCCGTGCGCCCGCGTGACCGGTGTCGCCACCGTGTCCGTGTCCGTGTCCGACACCCATGGTCAGTCCCTCCCGCAGGGGCCGCCGGTGACGGCGACCAGGCGCTCGGCGGCACGCACCACCTCGCGGGTCAGCTCGGGCTGGGCGAGCGAGATCAGCGAGGCTCGGCCGCTCGGGCGCGAGACCACCAGGCCGCAGTCGCGCAGGCAGGCGAGGTGCTTGGACACCGTCGACTGGGCGAGCCCGAGGTGGGCGGTGAGGTCGACGACGCGGTGCTCGCCGAGGGTGAGGTGCTCGAGGATCGCCAGCCGGTTGGGGTCGCTGAGCGCGTGCAGCAGGCCCGCGACGTCGGCGAGCGCGTCCACCTCGGTGGGGGCCTGGGGCATCCTGCCGTCGAGCTGATTCATCGCCATGTGGCGATGTAATCACCGAACGGCGTCATCGGTCAACCTCCCCCGCCACGCCGCCACGATTCCGCCCGGCGACCAGCACTCGCCTACCGTCGGAGCTGGGCGTGCGCCGCTGCGGCGCACCAGGGAGCCGAGGGATGCGTGCCATGACCGTCACCGACACGGGTCTGTACGACGTCGAGACCGGGCTGCCCGGACGCGGCCTGCTCGTCGACCGGCTCACCATGGCCCTGCGCGGCGCCGAGCGCACCGGGCACGAGGTCGCGCTCGTCCTGGTCGACCTGGCGTCGATCGAGACCGCCGACGGCTCCCCCGCTCCCGACGCGGACGTGCTGACGGTGGTCAAGGAGGTCGCCGACCGGCTCAGCGCCACGGTGCGCGGGATCGACTCGGTCGGCCGGTACGGTCCCCGGACCTTCGCCCTGGTGTTCCCCGGCGAGGTCGGCGAGGACGGCTTCACCACGCTCGCGCGCCGGCTGCTCGTCGAGCTGAGCCCGCCGGTCGCCATCGCGCTGCGCCCCCACTTCGTCACCGCCCGGATCGGCGGCACGATCGCGCGCGCCGGCCTCGACGACCCCGGCGCGATGCTGGACCGCGCCGCCGACGCGCTCCGCGAGGCGCAGCTGCCCGGCGACCGGCTCGTCGTGCTCCGCACGCCCTAGCGACTAGGCTCGACTGTCGTGATGATGCGACCGGCCGAGCTGGAGGGCGTGCGCGCCGGCACCGTCGACCTCGCGTTCCGCCGCTGGGACCGGCCCCGGGTCAAGGTCGGCAGCCGACTGCGTACGGCGGTCGGGGTGGTCGAGGTGACCAGCGTCGAGGAGGTCGCCCTGTCGCGGCTGCGGGCCGAGGACGCCCGCCGGGCCGGCGCCGCGTCACTGGGCGCGCTCAAGGAGGCGCTGGCCGCGCGGGCGGACCGGCCGGTGTTCCGCGTCGGGCTGCGCTACGGCGGCACCGACCCGCGCGAGACGCTGCGCGAGACCGTGCCCGGACCGGGCGAGATCGTCACGATCCTCGCTGGCCTCGACCGGCTCGACGCGGCGTCCGCGATCGGGCCGTGGACGCGCACCACGCTGCGGATCATCGACCGCAACCCGGAGGTGCGCGCGCCCGACCTGGCCGCCGAGCTGGGCCGCGAGACGCTCGACTTCAAGAAGGACGTGCGCAAGCTCAAGGAGCGCGGGCTGACCGAGTCGCTGGCGATCGGCTACCGGCTCTCGCCGCGCGGCGAGGCGGTCCTCGACCACGAGGACGGCCCCCGGGAGCGGGCGCCGCGCCGCACCGGCACGCCCCTGCCCCGCACCATCGGCGCCCCGGCCACCCGCGCGCTGCGTGCCGTCGACGTCCACACCCTCGAGGCGGTCAGCGGCTGGACCCGGGCCGACCTGGCCGCGCTCCACGGGGTCGGTCCGATCGCGCTGGACCGGCTCGAGACCGCGATGGGCGAGCTCGGTCTGGGCTATGCGACCTGACCTGCTGCGCCGCCTGCTCGTCACGCTCGCCGCGCTGGCGGGCCTGTTCGCCATGCACGGCATGGCCGACCACGGCGTCGCGTCGGCGCCGCTCCCCGCGGTCACCGCCGCCGACCACGCCGCCGCCCACGACGCCCCGTCGCCCGCCCACGGCGGCTCCACCGGCCACGACCTGGCCGAGCTGTGCCTGGCCCTGCTCGTGCTGGCGGCGGGCCTGGCCGCCGGCCTGCTCGGCGTACGCCGGGCGCTGGTGGTGCCGCGAGGCGCACCCCCGCGCTGGCGGGCCCTGGTCGCCCGGGCCGCGCGCTTCCGCGAGCCACCCGATCTCCACCGGCTGTCGGTCCAGCGCTGCTGAGGGCCTCCCGCCCCGCAGCCACGACCGAACAGAACACAGGAGAACGAGATGCACCGCACCACCCTGCGCCGGCTGGCCTCCGCCACCGGCGCGATCACCCTTGCCCTGACCCTCGCCGCCTGCGGCGACGACGGCGAGGACGCGAAGCCCGCGGCGGTCGAGACCGCCCGCAACGGCGACGTCTTCAATGCCGCCGACGTCGACTTCGCGACCGCGATGATCCCGCACCACGCCGAGGCGCTGCGGATGGCACTGCTCGCCCAGGACCGGCCGCTGCCCGCGGAGGTCCGGGCCCTGGTCGACCAGGTCCAGGCCGCGCAGACCCCCGAGGTCGAGACGATGACCACCTGGCTGACCGACTGGGACAAGGACGTCCCCGCCACCTCGATGGACCACGCCAACGCGGGTCACGACATGGAGGACATGGGCGACGCGGGCGGCGAGAAGATGCCCGGGATGATGTCCGACGAGCAGATGAAGGAGCTCGAGGCCGCCACGGACGCCGACTTCCCGGACCTCTGGATGACGATGATGATCGAGCACCACGAGGGCGCGATCGAGATGGCGAGGACCGAGCAGGCCGACGGCCGGTTCGCCGACGCCGTCGCCCTCGCGAGGTCCATCGCGGAGAGCCAGGCCGCGGAGATCGCGACCATGGAGGACCTGCTCGCGCGGGACTGACCGGCCGCACGGCGGGGGCCGGAGGCGACCGCGAACGCGGTCGTCGCCGGCCCCCTGTCACACCCGGGGCGCGGGCGGTGTCTTGATGGCATGACCACGTCAGGAACCCGCATCCCCGCCGCCCCGATCACCGGTCTCTACGGAGCCCTGGTGAAGAAGTTCGCCACCAAGATGTTCGGCTCCGTGCCGGAGTCGCTCGGCGTCCTGTGGCACCACCAGCCCGCGCTCAAGGCGAGCATGTCCTACGGCCAGAAGCTGCAGAAGTGGGACGTTGTCGACGAGACGCTCAAGACCTACGCCCACATGGCCGTCGCCTCGATGATCGGCTGCTCGTGGTGCCTCGACTTCAACTACTTCATGGCCCGCGACAAGGGCCTCGACCTCGACATGGCGCGCGAGGTCCCGAACTGGCGGGCCTCCGCCGTGTTCTCGCCGCTCGAGCGCCAGGTGATGGAGTACGCCGAGGCGGCCAGCCAGACCCCGCCGACGGTCACCGACGAGATGGTCGAGCCGCTGCTCGCCGCGCTCGGACCGGCCGGCGTCGTCGAGCTGACCAGCGTCATCGGCTTCGCGAACATGACGACCCGGTCCAACATCGCGCTCGGCATCGAGTCCGAGGGCTTCTCCGCCGCCTGCGGCCTCAAGCCGCTGGCGGAGCGTCCCGCCGTAGGCTCGCCGGCATGAGCGATCCCTTCGTCGCCCACCGCAACCTGCTCTTCACCGTCGCCTACGAGATGCTCGGCTCCGCGGCCGACGCCGAGGACGTCGTCCAGGAGACCTGGCTGCGGTGGGCCGAGGTGGACCAGGCCCAGGTGCACGACCCCCGTGCCTACCTGGTCCGGATCGTCACCCGCCAGGCCCTCAACCGGCTGCGCACCCTGACCCGTCGCCGCGAGGACTACGTCGGCGAGTGGCTCCCCGAGCCGCTGCTCACCGCGCCCGACGTGGCCGAGGACGTCGAGCTCGCCGACAGCGTGTCGATGGCGATGCTCACCGTGCTGGAGACCCTGGGACCGACCGAGCGGGCGGTGTTCGTGCTGCGCGAGGTCTTCGAGCTGCCGTACGACGAGATCGCGGCCGCGGTCGGCAAGAGCTCGGCCGCGGTGCGCCAGATCGCCACCCGCGCCCGCAACCACGTCGCGGCCCGCCGCCCCCGGGTCGAGGTCGACCGCGGCGAGCAGCAGGCCGTGGTCGAGAGCTTCCTGGCCGCCGTCCGGGGCGGCGACCTCCAGGCGCTGCTCGACTCGCTGGCGCCCGACGTGGTGCTGCTCGCCGACCACGGCGGCGTGGCCCAGGCGATCCGCAAGCCGCTGCACGGCTCCGAGCCGGTCGCTCGGCTGCTGGCGAACTTCGCGACCTTCGCGCCCGACGGGGTCGTCGAGCCGGTGTGGATCAACGGCGCGCTCGGCGCCCGGATCGACGCCCGCGGCGAGGTCACCGCGATCAGCCTGGAGGTCGAGGACGGGCGGATCAAGCAGATCCTGGTGGTGCGCAACCCGGCCAAGCTGACCTCGCTGACCGAGGAGATCGCGCTCAGCCGGGACGCCTGAGCGGCTTCCGCCTGGGGCATGTCCTAGGGCCCGAGCAGCACCGGCATCAGCTCACGGACCTGGTCGCGCAGGTCGTCGAGCACGCCCTCGCGCTCGCAGAGGTAGCCGAGCAGGGCCTGCTGGAAGAGCCCGTCGAGCAGCCCGTAGGTGACATGGGGGGTCATCGCGGCGGGTCGCCCCGCCAGCTCGGCGTACGTCGAGACGACCCGCCAGACCATGTCCTCGAGGGTCTGGTCGATCTGGAGGACGGCCTCGCGCAGGCTCTCCTCGAACATGCTCTGGGAGCGCAGGTCGTACCAGAGGCGGTGCATCGGCGCCTCGTCGACGATGGTCTCGGCGAGCTTGTCGGCGAACGCCTCGACCAGCCCGTCGGCGGTGGTGGCGTCGGCCACCACGCCGTCGTAGCGGTGCACGCAGGTCGCCTTGTACTGCCGCACGCAGTAGACGATCAGCTCGAGCTTGTCGTGGAAGTAGTAGTGGACGACGCCGTGGGAGAACTCGGAGTTGTTCGCGATCTCCCGCAGGCTGGCGCGGGCGTAGCCGAGCTCGCCGAGGGTCCGCAGGGCCGAGTCGGCCAGGGCGCGGCGGCGCTCGTCGTGCTTGTCGGCGGGCGTGCGACGCGCGGTCGCTGTCGTCATGGGACCCGACCCTACCGCCTCGACGGCCGATCTCTGGACGGTCGCCCAGATTTTTCTGGACAATCGTCAAGAGAAGTCTTGACAGTCGTCAAGGAAACGGAGTTGTGTGGCCCACGTCACCCCACGAGCACGACGAAGGAGTCGCACACCATGACCGATGCCGAACTGAGCGGGCGCACGGCGCTCGTCACCGGCGGCGCCCAGGGCCTGGGCCGCAAGTTCGCCGAGCACCTCGCCGCGGCCGGCGCCACCGTCGTGATCGCCGACCTGCAGGACGCCAAGGGCAAGGAGGTCGCCGACGCCGTCGGCGGCCACTACGTCCACCTCGACGTCACCCAGGACGACTCGTGGGCCGCCGCGGTCGGCGCCGCCGTCGAGCAGACCGGCGGACTCGACATCCTGGTCAACAACGCCGGCATCGAGATCGCCGGGCTGTTCGTCGACCTCGACCCCGACGTCGTCCGGCGGATCTTCGACGTCAACGTCGTCGGCACCTCCCTCGGCATCAAGCACGCCTTCCGCACCATGGGCCCGGGCGGACCGGCCGGCAAGGGCGGCGTGGTGATCAACATCGCCTCGGTCGCCGCGACCATCGCCTTCCCCGCCCTCTCGGCGTACTCCGCCTCGAAGTCCGCCGTCGACCGGATCACCCGGATCGCCGCGATGGAGAGCGGCAAGCTCGGCCTCGGCGTCCGGGTCAACTGCGTCTACCCCGGCCTGGTCCCCAACGAGATGGGCGCCGGGCTGGCCAACGAGATGACCACCCTCGGCCTGTTCCCCTCCCCCGAGGAGGCGGTGGCCGGAGTCGTGGCGCTGACCCCGTCGGGCCGCCTGGCCACCGAGGACGAGATCGCCGACGCGGTCGCCTTCCTCGCCTCCGACCGAGCGCAGTTCGTCAACGGCGCGGGCCTGCCGGTCGACGGCGGAATGGGGATGTGAGATGAGCACCACCAAGCCCGTCGTCGTCTACGGCGCCTCCGGCTACACCGGCCGGCTGATCTGCGAGTACCTCCGCGAGTTCGGCGTCCCCTTCGTCGCCGCCGGCCGCTCGGCCGACAAGCTCAAGGACTCGATGGACGCCCACGTGCCCGGCATCGAGACCGCCGACTACGACATCGTCGAGGTCGGCCACTCCGTCGAGGCGCTCACCGAGCTGTTCCGCGGCGCCTCGGTCGTGTGCAACACCGTCGGCCCGTTCTCCAAGTACGGTCCCGAGGTGGTCGAGGCCTGCCTCGCCACCGGGACCCACTACCTCGACACCACCGGCGAGCAGGACTGGCTGATCACCTGCGACGAGCGCTGGGGCGCGGACTTCGCGGCCGCCGGCCTGCTGCTCTCCCCCGGCATCGCCCAGATGTACACCACCGGCGAGATCGCCGCCGAGCTGTGCCTGGAGAAGCCGGGCCTGGACACCCTCGACATCGCGGTCTTCTGGGGCGGATCCCCCACGATCGCGTCCACCCAGACCATCCTGGTCAACGCCGCGACGTCGAGGGCCCACTACCTCCAGCAGAACCAGTACGTCGAGTTCGACCCCACCCAGGGCCTGGTCCCGCTCGTCGTACCGGGCCAGCACGAACTGGCGCTCTCCCTGCCGTGGGGCGGCACGTCACACCCGGTCTGGTACCGCAAGGACCCGCGGGTCGCGAACTGCAAGGCGCAGGGCGGGGTCTTCAACGCGGCACTGATGAACGGCGTCCCCCAGATCGTCGCGGGCGCGCTCGAGGCGACCAAGGACATGTCGGAGTCCGAGCGCGACGAGGCGCTGACCGCGACCGCGGCCCAGGTGATGAACCAGATGCCCCCGCGCGAGAACCCGCGGCTCAACAAGTCGCTCGACTCCGTGCACGCCTCCGGCCCGCTCGGCCGCGCGCACTGCGTGATCCACGGCAACCAGAACTACAAGCAGACCGGCCTGCTGCAGGCCTACGCCGCGTACTCGCTGCTCCAGCAGCCACCGCTGCGGGTCGGCTTCGCGTCGGGCTGCAAGGCGTTCGGCCATCGCGAGCTGCTCGGCCAGCTGCGCGCCTTCGGCCTGGTCGCCGAGCCGGTCCTCACCGTCGAGGGCTGAGCGGATGCGACTGGTCGAGTACCTCGACAAGGGCGCGTCACTGGGGGGAGACGCGCCCTGCCTGGTCTGCGACGGGCGGACGTGGACGTACGACGAGGTCCGCGACCTCGCCGGCCGGATCGCGTCCGCCCTGGTGGGCCGGGGGGTGCGTCCGGGCGACAAGGTCGCCATCCTCTCCTCGAACGACCCGGTGGCCTTCACCTGCGTCTTCGGGATCAGCCGGGCGGGCGCGGTCTGGTGCCCCGTCAACCCGCGCAACGAGGCGGACGAGAACCGCGAGCTGCTCGACCTCTTCGACTGCTCGGTGCTGGTGTTCCAGGCGTCGTACGCCGACCTCGTGGACAGGATCCGCGGCGACCTCCCGCGGGTCACCACGCTGGTCTGCCTCGACGGCGACGTCGCCTGGGCGCTCGGATGGGAGGAGTTCCTGGCCACCGGCACCGAGCAGGTGGACCGCCCCGCCGACGACGACCTCGCGATGATCGTCGGCACGGGCGGGACCACCGGCCGGCCCAAGGGTGTGATGCTGACCGGCGCCAACCTGGAGACGATGACGGCGCTCACGCTCATCGGCTACCCGTGGCCCGAGCGGCCGGCCCGGCCGACGTACCTCGCCCTGGCGCCCCTGACCCATGCCGCGGGAGTGCTCTGCTTCCCCGTGCTGACCCAGGGCGGCGCCATCGTCGTGATGAGGCAGCCGGACGTCGGCGCCTTCCTGACCGCGGTGCAGGAGCACCGGGTGACGCACACCTTCCTCCCGCCGACGCTGATCTACATGGTGCTCGACCACCCGGCGCTGGAGATCACCGACCTGAGCAGCCTGCAGTGCTTCTGGTACGGCGCCGCGCCCATGTCGGCGCGCCGGCTGGAGGAGGCGCTGACCCGGATCGGGCCGGTGCTGGCGCAGCTCTTCGGCCAGACCGAGGCACCGATGATGATCTCCACGATGGCCCCGCGCGACCACTTCCGCGCGGACGGGAGCATCGCCCACGAACGGCTGTCATCAGCGGGGCGGCCCGCACCGCTGGTGACGGTCTCCATCATGGCCGAGGACGGCACCGTGCTGCCCCCGGGCGAACGCGGCGAGATCGTGGTCCGCAGCTCGCTGGTCATGCGCGGCTACTACGAGAACCCCGAGGCCACCGCCGAGGCGTCGGCGTACGGCTGGCACCACACCGGCGACATCGGGTACGTCGACGAGGACGGCTTCCTGTTCATCGTCGACCGGGCCAAGGACATGGTGATCACCGGCGGCTTCAACGTCTACTCGACCGAGGTCGAGCAGGCGCTGATGGCCCACCCGGCGGTCGCGGACTGCGCGGTGATCGGCCTGCCCGACGAGAAGTGGGGCGAACGGCTGACCGCCGTCCTGCAGCTGCGCCCCGGCCGGTCGGTCACGCCCGAGGAGGTGCGGGCGTTCGTCAAGGAGCGGATCGGGAGCGTCAAGACGCCGAAGCAGGTGGAGGTCTGGGCGGACCTGCCCCGCTCGAAGGTCGGGAAGGTGCTCAAGTCCGAGATCAAGGAGCGGCTGGGCAGCGAGAAGGTATAGCCGGTCCCATCAGCATCAGGGCTGATCCTCACGGAGCTCAGATCGCCCCGACGGCCACTGCATCGACGGTTCGCGCATGATCCCAAGCGAGTCATGGACCTCCTGGTCCCGGGAGGAGCCTACTGGGCACCGGCCTGATCACCAGGTCGGCTCTCGCGGAAGGAAGCGCCATGAATCGCTCTCTGAAAGTCGCCGCCACGATGCTCGCGGGCATCGCCGCCCTCACCGTCGCTCCGGGTCCGGCTCATGCCGCCAATCTCACGGTCAACACGACCGGGGCACGCGCGTACTGGAACGACGCCGCGAACAACCTGACCGCGACGGACACAGCACCAGACGGCGATGCCGCGGTCGCCCAACTCCGCCGCCCCAACGGCGACATCGTGACCGTCGTGGCCAGTGGGGGATCGGGTACCTCCGCCACCAGCACCATCTCGATCGCGGAGGACGTGAGCATCGCCGTCCGAGCGTGTCGGCGAAGCAGTGGCGCCATCACGGGGTGCAGTAGCTGGGTCGGCACCGCTTCCTGACGGGCTGCCTGCCGTGACCCCCCGAGAGTTTCGCGAGCGGCTCGAGCACGAACTGACCGGCGCCGAGAAGGACGCTCCGCCGATGCCGCCCCTGTCAGAGATCCTTCGACGTGGGCGACGGGCGCAACGGAGGAGGCGACTGGCGATCAGCCTCCTCGGCGCACTCGCCGCAGCGACGCTCGCCGCCTTGCTGCTGATCTAGGTTGATCCATCGCGGCGGCCCGGAGGTTCACCCACCGGGGGCCGGGTCGAGGAGCGGTGCGCCGGTCAGCTCGCGGACCTTCGCGGCGTCGACCCCCGGCGCGACGTCGAGGAGCACCAGGCCCTCGGGGGTCACGTCGAGGACGGCGAGGTCGGTGATGATCCGGTCGACGACGCCGGCACCGGTGAGCGGCAGGGTGCACCGCTCCACGATCTTGGGCGTGCCGTCCTTGGCGACGTGGTCGGTGATGACCACGACCCGGCGGGTGCCGGCGACCAGGTCCATCGCGCCGCCCATGCCCTTGACCAGCTTGCCCGGGACCGTCCAGTTGGCGAGGTCGCCGTTGGCCGCGACCTGAAGCGCGCCGAGGATGGCGATGTCGACGTGGCCGCCGCGGATCATCGCGAAGCTGGTGGCGGAGTCGAAGAAGGACGCCCCCGGCGCGGTGGTGACGGTCTGCTTCCCGGCGTTGATCAGGTCGGCGTCCTCCTCGCCGTCGTAGGGGAAGGGGCCCATGCCGAGCAGCCCGTTCTCGCTCTGCAGCAGCACGTTGACGCCCGGTGGCAGGTGGTCGGCCACCAGGGTCGGGATCCCGATGCCGAGGTTGACGTAGTCGCCGTCGTTCAGCTCGCGGGCGGCGATCGCCGCCATCTCGTCGCGACTCCAGGCCATGTCAGGCACCCACCCTCTCGCGCACGATGCGCTGCTCGATGTCCTTCGGACGGTCGCTCGCCCGGACCGTGACGTCCACGAAGATCCCGGGCGTGATCACGTCGTCGGGGTCGAGGTAGCCGTCGAGCACGTGCTCGGCCTCGGCGATGCAGACCCGGCCGCTCATCGCGACCAGCGGGTTGAAGTTGCGTGCGGTCATCCGGTAGCGCAGGTTGCCCTCGGCGTCCGCGGTGTGGGCGTGGACCAGCGCCAGGTCGGCGACGATGCCGCGCTCGAGCACGAAGGTCTCGCCGTCGAACACCTCGTGCGGCTTGCCCTCCGCGACCTCGGTGCCGACGCCGGTGCGGGTGTAGAAGCCGGCGATGCCGGAGCCGCCCGCGCGCAGCCGCTCGGCGAGCGTGCCCTGCGGGCAGAACTCCACCTCGAGCGCGCCGTCGAGGTACTGCTGCGCGAACAGCTTGTTCTCCCCGACGTAGGACGCGATCACCTTGGCGACCTGGCTGTTCTCCAGGAGCACGCCCAGGCCCTTGCCGTCGACGCCCATGTTGTTGGACACGATGGTCAGGTCGCGCACGCCGCTGTCACGCACCGCCTCGATCAGGTCGCGCGGGATGCCGCACAGGCCGAAGCCGCCCACGGCGATCGTCATTCCGTCCCGGACCCGCTCGGCCACCGCCGTGCGCGCGTCGTCCACCAGCTTCCTCATGCCTGCCATCACCGCCGACGCGCGCGGCTCTCGTCAACGAAGTGACCGGGCAGCGGATGCACTCGGCCGTGGGCGTCCACTCAGTGGACGCGTAGGATCGGCTCGTGGAGCGCGCGCCGGGGGTCGTCGAGAAGGTCGCCGCCCTGCTCCGGGGGCTGTCCACCGCCGAGTCCGGTACGACGACCACCGCGCTCGCCGCGGCCACCGACCAGCCGCGGGCGACCACCCACCGGTTGCTCGAGTCACTGGCGGCCGAGGGCCTCGCCGACCGCGACCCCCAGACCGGGCGCTGGTTCCTGGGCCCGGAGACCTACGTGCTGGGCATGGCCGCCGCCACCCGCTACGACCTCACCAACGAGGCCCGCGCCAGCGTGCTCCGGCTGGCCAAGGAGACCGGGGAGAGCGCCTTCTTCTCGGTGCGCCGCGGCGACGAGACGGTCGTGCTGCTGCGCGAGGACGGCGACTTCCCGATCCGCTCCTACGTGCTCTACGAGAGCGCCCGCTTCCCCCTCGGGGTCGTCTCGGCCGGCATCGCCATCCTCGCCCACCTGCCGGACCGCGAGATCGACGCCTTCCTGGCCCGGGTCGACCTGACCGCGGAGTGGGGACCGCAGCACTCCGCGGCGGCGATCCGGCGCCGGCTGGCCGCCACCCGGCGTACCGGCTGGTCGCTGAACCCGGGCCACGTCGTGGAGGGCTCGTGGGGGATGGCCGCCGCCGTCTTCGACAAGACGGGCCGGCCGGAGTGGGCGCTCACCCTGACCGGCGTCGAGCAGCGCTTCCGCCGCGACCGGCAGCCCGTCCTCGGCAGGCTGCTGCTCGAGGAGGCGCACCGGCTGTCACGGCTGGCGTGACGGTGAGGTTGACATCGTGGGCGATATCAACCGAGACGAGGCGGTGGGCGTGAGCGACGTTCTGGTACGCGGCGTGCCCGAGGCGACCCCGGAGGACTACCAGCGGTCGAGGGAGGCCATGGTCGACCTCGGTGACGACGACGCGATGCGCGCAGCCTGGTCGTGACCGATCGCTGGCTGATCGACAAGTCGGCCTACGTCCGCCTCGGTGACGCATCCCCGACCTGCCGATCGCCGCGGCGGCCGAGCTCGCGGGACTCACCGTCCTCCACGTCGACAAGGACCTCGAGCTGATCGCGAGCGTGACGGAGCAACCCGTGGAGAGGCTGCGCGGCGAGTGGTGACCTGAGCGGCGGCGCGGCCGGGGTGGCTGGTCTCGTGCGCGGGCTACCGTGGGTTCCGCTGGGGGGATGCCAGACCGAGCCGGAGGTGCTCGGCGTGGTAGATCGCCTGGTCCAGCAGCTCGGCCACGTGGTCGTCGTAGAGCTCGTAGACGATGGTGCGCCCGTCGCGGTTGCCGGTGACCAGGCCGAGGTTGCGCAGCAGCCGGAGCTGGTGGGAGACCGCCGGCTGCTCCATGCCGATCGCCTCCACGAGCTCCGAGACCGTGGCCGGGCCGCGACGGAGCCGGTCGAGGATGAGCAGCCGGCTGGGGGTCGCCAGCGCCTGGAGGGTCGCCGCCACCGACTTGGCCGCGGCGGCGTCGAGCTCGCGCGGCGCGCGGTGGCGCTCTCCGTGTCCCACGCCTCGCATCGTAGTGCCCGATCTCGGGGCGTTTGCATGCACATATATGCATGTCTCAGTATGGGTCCATGACCGAGCATCACCACCACGGCCCCTGGGCCCGGGTCCGGCACCTGGTCGTCCCCCACTCCCACGATCCGGCCGAGGGGATCCGCAGCGCCGAGGAGAGCAGTGGCGTCGGCATCCGCGCCGCCTGGATCGGGCTCGCCGGGATGACGGCGACGGCCCTGCTCCAGGTGGCGATCGTCGCGATCTCCGGCTCGACCGCGTTGCTGGCCGACACCGTCCACAACCTGGGCCACGCCGCCACCACGGTGCCGCTGATCCTCGCCTTCCGGATCGGCCGACGTCCGAGCAGCCGGCGCTACCCCTACGGCCTGCGCCGTGCCGAGGACCTGGTCGGCCTGCTCATCGGCCTGATCGTCGCGGCCTCGGCGGCCTGGATCATCGCCGACTCGATCGACGCACTGCTGCACCCGCGCGAGCTCACCCACCTGGGCTGGGTGTTCGCGGCCGGCGTGGTCGGCCTCCTCGGCAACGAGGCGGTCGCGGTGTACCGGATCCGCGCCGGGCGCCGGATCCACTCCGCCGCGCTCGTCGCCGAGGGCCAGCACGCCCGGGCCGACGGGCTCAGCTCGGTCGCGGTGGTCGCCGGCGTGGTCGGCGTCTGGGCCGGCGTCACCCGGGCCGACGCGATCGTCGGCCTGCTCATCGGGCTGATGATCCTCGGCGTGCTGGTCGCGACCATGCGCACCGTCGTGCGCCGGCTGATGGACGGCGTCGAGGACGGGGTCCTCGACGAGCTGACCAGCGCGGCGACCACCGTCCCCGGCATCGCCGGCGTCGAGCGGGTCCGCGCCCGCTGGACCGGTCACCGGATCGAGGGCGACCTGGTCGTCCGGGTCCCGCCGGACCTGAGCCTGCTCGAGGCGCACGCCGTCGCCGACCAGGTCGAGCGCTCACTGCACGACGCCGTGCCCCACCTGGAGAACCTGGTCGTGCACGTCCACCCCGCGCTCAGCCCACCTCGACCTGCGTGATCCGGCGCCCGTCGACCGCGGCCACGCGGAGCACGCGGTCCCCGACGGCGACCTCGTCGCCGACCTCGGCGACCCGGCCCAGCCGGGCCAGCAGGTAGCCCGCCACCGTCTCGTAGTCACCGTCCGGCAGCAGCAGTCCGGTCTCCTCGGCGACGTCCTCGATGGTCAGCCCGCCCGACACCAGCACCGGGCCCACCGGGCCCTCCGCGGGCCCGGTGGGCGGCTGGTCGGGCTCGGGGTCGTACTCGTCGCGGATGTCGCCGACGATCTCCTCGACCAGGTCCTCGAGGGTGACGATGCCGTCGGTGCCGCCGAACTCGTCGACCACGATCGCGAGGTGGGTGCCCTCCTTGCGCAGGAGCACGACGGTCGGCAGCAGCGTGTTCGTGCCGGGCAGGTGGAGCACCTCCCGTCGTACGTCGGCGACGGTCCGGCCGGCCGGGTCGCCGCCGGCGAGCAGGTCGCGGACGTGGACGAAGCCGATGATCTCGTCGAAGCTCTCGCCGATGACCGGGAAGCGAGAGTAGGGCTGGTCGACCACCCACGCCGCAGCCTCCGCGAGCGGCAGGTCGCCACGCACGAACACCACGTCGCCGCGGGGCCGCATCACCTCCTTGAGGTTGCGGCGGGTGGCCCCGAAGACGTCGCCGAGGATCCGCCGCTCCTCGACGCCGAGTCCCTCGTTGCTGGCGACGATCTCGCGCAGCTCGTCGCGGCTGACCTCCTCCGAGGTGGCGTCCGGGTCACCGCCCAGCAGCCGCACCAGGGCGTTGGTGGACACCGACAGCAGCCAGATCACCGGCCGCATCAGGTTCGCGAACCGGTCGAGGACCGGCCCGGTGAGCAGCGCGACGCCCGCCGCCCGCTGGAGGGCGAGGCGCTTGGGGACCAGCTCGCCGAGCACCAGCGAGAGGTAGGCGATGAGCAGGGTCATCACGACCAGCGCCACGGTGTCCGCGGCGTCGGGGCCGAGACCCAGGTCGACGAGGTACGGCGCCACGTCGGGCGCGAGCGTCGAGCCGCCGTACGCCGCGGAGAAGAAGCCCGCCACCGTCACGCCGATCTGGACGGCCGAGAGGAAGCGGTTGGGGTCGCGCGCGATCGCGGCGACCCGCTCGCCGCGGCCACCGCGCTGCGCGAGCTGGGTCAGCTGGGTGTCGCGCAGGGACACCAGCGCCAGCTCGGTCGCGGCGAAGACGCCGCCGACCAGCACGAAGGCCACCACGAGGCCGAGGTTCACGAAGGTCTGGGAGTCGATCATCGCCGTTCACCCGCACTCGGCCGCGCGGATGAACGGGAACGACATCGGGACGAATCCATGGCCAGATCGTAGGGGCGGACCCCACGCGGACGGGACACCAGCGCGACACCGGGGCGTGCTTCACTGCCGTCGTGACCGCGCGCGACCACGACAGCCATCCCGTCGGCGGCGACGTGATCCCGCTGCGCGAGGCGACCCGGGCCTGGTTCCAGATCTCGCTGCAGACCTTCGGGGGCCCGGCCGGCCAGATCGCGGTCATGCAGCACAAGCTGGTCGACGAGAAGCGCTGGATCGGCCAACGCCGGTTCCTGCACGCGCTGAACTTCTGCATGCTGCTGCCGGGGCCCGAGGCGCAGCAGCTCGCGATCTACACCGGCTGGCTGCTCAACGGGGTCCGCGGCGGGCTGATCGCGGGCGGGCTGTTCGTGCTGCCCGGGATGCTGGCCCTGCTCGCCCTGTCCGGCATCTACGTCGGCTACGGCGAGACCGGCCTGGTCACCGCGCTGTTCGCCGGCCTCGCGCCCGCGGTGATCGCCATCGTCGTCCAGGCGGTCCACCGGGTCGGGCGGCGGGCGCTGCACCACCCGGCCCTGGTCGCCCTGGCGGTCGCGTCCTTCCTCGCCCTCACCTGCTTCGCGGTGCCCTTCCCCGCCGTCGTCCTCGCCGCCGGGCTCCTCGGCTGGCTGCTCAGCCTGCGTCTGCCCGCCCTGCGCGAGCCTCCCGCGGCGGCCGCCACCGACGGACCGGAGCCGCTGATCAGCGACGACGCGCTGCACCACGAGCTGCCCACCGTCCGCCGCTCCGGCACCGTCCTGCTGCTGGGCCTGGTGCTGTGGTTCGCGCCGGTGGCGGCGTTCGCCCTGCTCGCCGGCCGGACCGACACCTCCGTGTTCGTCGACCAGGGCCTGTTCTTCTCCGGCGCCGCGGCCGTCACCTTCGGCGGCGCCTACGCCGTGCTCTCGTACGTCGCGCAGCAGGCCGTCGGCGTCTACCACTGGCTCGCGCCGGGCGAGATGGTCCGCGGCCTGGCGCTCGCCGAGACCACCCCCGGCCCGCTGATCATGGTGGTCCAGTTCGTCGCCTTCGTCGGCGCCTACCGCCACCCCGGCTCGCTCGACCCCTGGGTGGCCGCGGTCCTCGCCTCGCTGCTCGTCACCTGGGTGACCTTCGTCCCGTGCTTCCTGTTCGTCCTCCTCGGCGCGCCGTACGTCGAGCGGCTGCGCGACAACCGCGGCCTCGGCGCCGCCCTCACCGGCATCACCGCCGCCGTCGTCGGCGTGATCGCGAACCTGGCCCTGTTCTTCGCGCTGCACACCCTGTTCGACGACAACCGCACGATCGTTGCCGGGTGGCTGCACCTCGACGTCCCCGTGCTCGGTTCCGCGGACCCGGTGGCCTTCGGGATCACCGCCGTCGCTCTCGTCGTCATGTTCCGGCTCGGCTGGAGCCCGCTGCGGACGCTCGGGCTTTGCGCGGCCCTGGGCGTGGGCGTGTTCCTCATCGGGTTGGCGGGCTAGGGAGGGGCTCGCCGGGCGGATCCTCCCGTCGTACCCGGCGAACGGGCTGCCCTTTCGCCCGAACGACGACCCATTTGCCGGGTACGACGCAACTCCCCCGACCACGCGCGACCCACGCGCGAACGGGCGCGACCGTGCACCGCCCTCAGGCGGCGGGGAGGACGAGCACCCGCACCTCCGGCGCGTCCTCCCCCGCCGCCTCCCGCAGCCAGGCCGGGCGCAGCCGGAGCACCTCGGCCCAGCCGGACCCGAGGTACAGCGCCAGGGCGGCCGCGTGGAGCGGCAGCACCTCCAGGCAGGGGTGCAGCCCGGCGGCGCGGATGTCGGCGACGACGGTGTCGTGCAGCAGCCGCCCCACGCCGAGCCCCCGGGCGCCGGTGCCGACGAACAGGGTGCTCACCCAGCCGAGCTCGGCGACCTCGCAGCCGTGCGCCCGGGCGCAGGCCTGGTTCATCGCCGCCGCCTCGGCGAAGCCCGCCGGCGGCCCGGTGCGGCAGACGTGACCGACCGGGCGGCCGTCGAGCTCCGCCGTCCAGGCCGCGGCCGCGTCCTCGGCGTGGAGGAACTGCTCGACCGGGATGGGGAGCGGGTCACGGAACGGGTACCGGGTCGCCGGCTGCTGCTCCCACAGGACCTCGGCGAGTCCGGCGAGGTCAGCAGCACGACGCGGACGGACCTGGAGCGCTGCCACGCGCCGATCCTCGCACGAGCGTCCCGGCCAGGGCCGCCGCCGCGCAGCGCAGGGCGCACGCGGCGGCGACCCGGGCGACGTCGCGAGCGCTCACGAGGCCCGGCCCCGGAGCAGCGCGGCCGACGCCAGCGCACCCACCGCGGCGACGACGGCGGCGCCCACGAAGGCGGCGGCGTAGCCGTCGGTGAGGGCGACCGGGTCACCGAGCCGGTCGGCGCCGGCGGCCGCGGCGACGGCCGTCATCACGGCCAGGCCGAGGGCCGAGCCGATCTGGTAGCTGGTGTTGACGATGCCCGAGGCGAGACCGCCCTCCTCCGGCGGTGCGGCGGAGATGGCCGTGCCGAGGGTGGGGATGAAGGCGAGCGACATGCCGAGCGCGGCGACCAGCGACGCCGGCAGTACGTCGACGGCGTAGCTCCCGTCGGGGTCGATCATCGCGAGCCACGCCATGCCGGCGGCGAGCAGCACCAGCCCGGTGACCGTCGCGGCCCGCACCCCCAGTGCGGCGAGCACGCGCGGGGCGAGCAGCACCATGCCGACCATGATCAGCAGCGTCATCGGCAGCAGCGCGGCGCCGCTGGGGAAGGCGGTGAGGCCGAGCACCTGCTGCAGGTAGAGGTTGAGGAAGAACCACATCGGGATCCAGGCGGCGCCGAGCAGGAGCTGGGCGAGGTTGGCCGCGGCCAGGTCGGGGGCCCGGAAGATGCCGAGGCGCACCAGCGGGTCGCGGCCGCGCGCCTGCTGGGCGACGAAGACGGCGATCAGCAGCACGCCCGCGCCGAGCACCCACCAGGTGCGCGCGGCGCCCCAGCCGACCTCGGGAGCCTGGACCACGGCGTACACGAGGGCGGCGAGGCCGGCGGTCACCGTGACCGCGCCGACGACGTCCACCCGCCGCGAGGCGCCGGCGCGACCGCCCGGCATCGAGGCGGGCACGAGGGCGAGGATGACCACCGCGATCGGGAGGTTGATCGCGAAGACCCACGGCCAGCTGAGGTACTCGGTGATCACGCCGCCGAGGAAGACGCCGGCCGTGCCGCCGGCGGGCGCGGCGGCGCCGTACAGCGCCAGCGCCTTGGTCAGCTCACGCGGGTTGCCGCCGAACAGCATCATCAGCAGGGTCAGCGCGGCGGGCGCGATGAGTGCGGCGCCGGCTCCCTGGACCGCCCGGCCGGCGAGCTCGGTCCCGACGTCGCCGGCGACGGCCGCGACGAGCGATCCGGCGCCGAGGACGACCCAGCCGGCGGCGAAGACGGTGCGCGCGCCGAGGACGTCGGAGATCTTGCCGCCGAGCAGCAGCAGGCCGCCGAAGGCGACCACGTAGGCGTTGAACACCCAGGACAGGTTCTCCGGGGTGAAGCCGAGGTCGCGCTGCATCTCGGGCAGGGCCACGCCGATGATCGACGTGTCCATGATGACCATGAACTGGGCCGCGGCGATGACCGCGAGCCCGAGCCAGCGCCGGTTCTGAGGACCGGCCTCCGGTGGGGTGTGGACTGACATCTCGATCTCCTTCTTGACGGATATGTACCCTAGGGGGGTACCGTACTCACGAGATCGGGACGGTAGCACGGAATACCGCAGGGGGGTATCCTGTTCAGGCAGGACGATCCCCCCGAGACGAAGGACAGAGGCCATGGCACACAGCTACATCGCCAACCGCACCAAGGACGACTACCTCAAGCGGCTGCGCCGCATCGAGGGTCAGGCGCGGGGTCTGCAGCGGATGGTGGAGGAGGAGCAGTACTGCATCGACATCCTCACCCAGGTCTCCGCGATGACGAAGGCCCTCCAGTCCGTCGCCCTCGGCCTGCTCGACGAGCACCTGGCGCACTGCGTCGTGAACGCCGCCCAGGAGGGAGGTGAGGAGGCCGACATCAAGCTCAAGGAGGCCTCCGACGCCATCGCCCGCCTGGTCCGCTCCTAGGGCAGACCTGCCCTAGGCGTCCCGATCCCGCATCACCCACCCACCGAGAGGAAGCTCCGATGAGCACCACCCAGACCTTCACCGTCACCGGCATGACCTGCGGCCACTGCGTCGCCTCCGTCACCGAGGAGGTGCAGGAGCTCGCCGGCGTCGAGGACGTCGCCGTCGACCTGCCCACCGGTGCGGTCACCATCACCAGCGCCGCCCCCCTCGACGAGTCCGCCGTCAAGGCCGCCGTCGAGGAGGCCGGCTACCAGCTCGCATGAACACCCCGGCGCGGCTGGCCGGCTTCGCCGGCGTCGCCGCGGTCGTGTTCGGCATCGCGCTCCTCGCCGGCCGGGTCGTCGGCCCGGTCGACGTCGAGGAGCCGACCGCCCACGACGCCCACCAGAGCTCCGACGCCGGGACGACGACCGAGATCCCAGGAGGACTCATGACCTCGCAGGACGGCTACACCCTCACCCTCGACCGCGCCGAGGCCCCCGCCGGGAGCGCGGTGCCGGTGAGCTTCACCATCACCGGACCCGACGGCGCCCCCGTGACGTCGTACGACGTCCAGCACGAGAAGCAGCTCCACCTGATCGCCGTACGACGCGACTTCAGTGGCTTCCAGCACGTCCACCCCACCCTCGACGGCGGCACCTGGTCGACCGACCTCGCGCTGACGCCGGGCAGCTGGCGGCTGTTCGCGGACTTCAAGGCCACCGGCGGCGAGGCGCTCACGCTCGGCACCGACCTCGCGGTCGACGGCGTCTACGAGGCCGCGCCCGCCACCGAGGAGAGCCGCACCACCACCGTCGACGGCTACCAGGTCACCCTCGACGGCGACCTGTCCGCCGGCGCCGACGCGATGCTCACGCTGAGCGTCAGCAAGGACGGGCGGCCGGTCACCGACCTGCAGCCCTACCTCGGTGCCTACGGCCACCTGGTCGCGCTGCGCGGCGGCGACCTCGCCTACCTCCACGTCCACCCGGACGGCGAGCCCGGCGACGGTACGACGGCGCCCGGCCCCGACGTCGTCTTCCACACCGCGGTCCCGAGCGCCGGGACCTACCACCTCTACCTCGACTTCCAGCACGACGGCGTCGTCCGCACCGCGGCGTTCACCGTCACCGCCGGGGGCACCGGGGAGAGCCGGCCCCAGGAGCACGGAGAGAGCAGTGGACACGCACACTGACCCCGCGACCCCCGACCAGCAGGTCGAGCTCGCGCTCACCGGGATGACCTGCGCGTCGTGCGCCAACCGGATCGAGCGCAAGCTCAACAAGCTCGAGGGCGTGACCGCGACGGTCAACTACGCGACCGAGAAGGCGAAGGTGAGCTACGCCGAGGGCGTCTCGACCGACGACCTGGTGGCCGCCGTCGAGGCGGCCGGCTACGGCGCCTCGCTCCCCCGGCCGCCCGCGGCCGAGGGCGAGAGCCTCGCGGCCGAGCCGGATCCGATCACCCCGCTGCGCAACCGGCTGGTGATCTCGGCCCTGCTGACCGTCCCGGTGATCGCGATGGCGATGGTGCCCGCGTTCCAGTTCGACAACTGGCAGTGGCTCTCGCTGACGCTCGCCGCGCCGGTCGTGGTGTGGGGCGCCTACCCGTTCCACCGGGCGGCATGGACCAACCTGCGTCACGGCACGTCCACCATGGACACGCTCATCTCCCTCGGGACGCTCGCGGCGCTGGGCTGGTCGCTCTACGCACTGTTCTGGGGCACCGCCGGGATGACCGGCATGAAGCACCCCTTCGAGCTCACCATCGAGCGCAGCGACGGCAGCGGCAACATCTACCTCGAGGCCGCGGCGGGCGTCACGACGTTCATCCTGGCCGGGCGCTACTTCGAGCAGCGCTCCAAGCGGCGGGCCGGCGCGGCGCTCAAGGCGCTGCTCGAGCTCGGGGCCAAGGAGGTCGCGATCCTCGGGCCCGACGGCGTCACCGAGTCCCGGATCCCCGTCGCGGAGCTGAAGGTGGACGACCTGTTCGTCGTCCGCCCGGGCGAGAAGATCGCCGCCGACGGCGTGGTGGAGCGCGGCAGCTCCGCGGTCGACGCCTCGATGCTGACCGGCGAGTCGGTCCCCGTCGAGGTCGGCGCGGGCGACCCCGTGGTCGGCGCGACGGTCAACGCGGGAGGGCGGCTCGTCGTCCGGACCACCCGGGTCGGCGGCGACACCCAGCTCGCCCAGATGGCGCGGCTGGTCGAGGACGCCCAGAACGGCAAGGCCCAGGTGCAGCGCCTGGCCGACCGGATCTCGGGGATCTTCGTGCCCATCGTCATCCTGCTCGCGGCCGGCACGCTCGGCTTCTGGCTGGGGACGGGCAACGGGCTGGCGGCGGCGTTCACGGCGGCGGTCGCCGTCCTGATCATCGCCTGCCCGTGCGCCCTCGGCCTGGCCACGCCGACCGCCCTCATGGTCGGCACCGGCCGCGGCGCCCAGCTCGGCATCCTGATCAAGGGACCCGAGGTGCTGGAGTCGACGAAGGCCGTCGACACCGTCGTGCTCGACAAGACCGGCACCGTGACCACCGGCAGGATGACGCTGCGCGAGGTGATCGCGGCCGAGGGCGAGGACGCCGCCGAGGTGCTGCGATACGCCGGCGCGCTCGAGGACGCCTCCGAGCACCCGATCGCGCGCGCCATCGCCGACGCCGCCCGGGAGGCCGGACCGCTCCCGGCGGTCGAGGACTTCGCCAACGTGGAGGGCCTCGGGGTCCAGGGCGTCCTGGTGGACGGCGACGCGTCGCACGCGGTGCTCGTCGGGAGGCCCCGGCTGCTCGAGGAGTGGTCCCAGCATCTCTCGCCGGCCCTGACGTCGGCACTCGAGGAGGCCCAGCGCACCGGCGGCACGGCCGTCGCGGTCGGCTGGGACGGCCGGGCGCGCGGCGTGATCGTGGTCGCGGACGCCGTCAAGCCGACGTCCGCCACCGCCATCGCCGAGCTCCGCGGACTGGGCCTGCGCCCGGTGCTGCTGACCGGCGACAACGCCGTCGTGGCGCGCACCGTGGCCGCGGAGGTCGGCATCGACGAGGCGGACGTGATCGCCGACGTGCTGCCCGCCGACAAGGTCGACGTCGTCCAGCGGCTGCAGGACGAGGGCCGCGTGGTCGCGATGGTCGGCGACGGTGTCAACGACGCCGCCGCCCTCGCCCAGGCCGATCTCGGCCTGGCCATGGGCACCGGCACCGACGTGGCGATCGAGGCCAGCGACCTCACCCTGGTCCGCGGTGACCTGCGGGTCGCGGTCGACGCGATCCGGCTCTCGCGCCGGACCCTGGCCACGATCAAGGGCAACCTGTTCTGGGCCTTCGCCTACAACGTCGCCGCGCTGCCGTTGGCCGCCGCGGGGCTGCTGAACCCGATGCTCGCGGGTGCGGCGATGGCCTTCTCGTCGGTGTTCGTGGTGTCCAACAGCCTGCGGCTGCGTCGGTTCCGGGCCACCGCCGGCTGACCACGGGCCGATCAGGCGCGGATGCCGGCGAGGTAGAGCGCGATGCACTCCTCCTCGAGCCGCTCGAGCGGGTAGACCTGCGAGGGCTGGTACCAGCGCACGGTCAGCCACAGCCCGTCCCGGATCAGCCGGAAGGCCACCCGTACGTCGAGTCCGGCCCGCACCGAGCCGTCGGCCATCCCGGCGCGCAGGCTCGCCAGCCACGCCTCCTGCAGGCCGTTGGTGATCTCGCGCAGCCCGGCCGGCGTCCCCGCGGCGCGTAGCAGGGCCGCGTCGCGCTCGTAGATCTGCGAGGCGTGCGGGTGGCGGTGCATCACGCGCAGGGACGCCCGGATCAGGCCGACGACCCGGTCGGCGCCGGTGCGGGCGCCGGCCAGCTCGGCGTCGTACGCCGTGCCGAGCTCGGCGACATAGGCGGCCACCAGCTCCCCGGCGATCTCCTCCTTGGCGGCGAACTGGTGGTAGAGGCTGCCGGACTTGAGGTCGGCGGCGGTCGCGATGTCGCGCACGGAGGTGGCGGCGACGCCGTGGGCGGCGAAGAGCGGAGCCGCGGCGTCGAGGATCTGTCGGCGCCGGGGCGAGACCGGGGTCGCGGTCCCGCCGCCGTCCTGCGCCATGTCGGGGATCGTAGCGGACGCTCCGCCTTCGCCGAAATCGCCCAGATACGCCTTGCCGAGGGTTGGTAGCGATCGCTACGGTCGATCTCCATGAACCTCCCGCCCACCGCTCTGCCCCTCGCCCTGGTCACCGGCGCCGCCGGCGACGTCGGCGCCAGCACCGCCGCGCGGCTCCATGCCGACGGTTGGCGGGTGCTGCTCGCCGACGTGGACCTGCCGGCCACGCGGGAACGGGCCGACGAGCTCGGGCAGCACGCCGCCGCGACGTACCTCGACCTCGCCGACGAGCGCTCGGTGCGCGCCGTCGCGGAGCGGGCCGCCGCCGAGCAGGTGAGCGCACTGGTGTCGTGCGCTGGGGTGGCCGCGGTCGGCCGCTTCGTCGACAGCACGCCGGCCACCTGGGACCGGCTGCTCCGGGTCAACCTGCGCGGTCCGATGCTGCTCAGCCAGGCGCTGCTGCCGGCGCTGGCCCGCGCCACCCACCCCCGGATCGTGTACGTCGCCTCCGACAGCGCGCGGGCCGGGGCGGCCCACGAGGCGGCGTACGCGGCGAGCAAGGCCGGCCTGCTCGGCCTGGCCAAGTCCCTCGCCCGCGAGCACGCCCGCGACGGGGTCACCGTCAACGTGGTGTGCCCGGGTCCGGTGCGCGGGCGGATGGTCGAGGAGCACATGGCCGGCCGGCAGGCGATGCTGGACAAGCTGGTCGCGGCGATCCCCGGCCGGCGGCTCGGCGACCCCGACGACATCGCCGCCGCCATCGCCTGGCTCAGCAGCCCCGACGCCGGCTATGTCACCGGCCAGACGCTGAGCGTCAGCGGCGGCCTGACCATGCACTGAGCCACCACCTGTCCCCAATCCGAGGAGCCCCCATGACCCCACCGACCATCGTCGACGCCCACGCCCATCTCTGGGACCCGGCGGCCCATCCGTGGTACCCGGGCCTGCACGCCTTCGCCGAGCACGCCGCGAGCCCGTGGCTGCTGGACCGCCATCGGTACACCGACTACGCGGACCACCACGCCGGGGTGCCGCTGGGCGGCCTGGTCCACGTCTCGGCCGCCACCGCACCGCACGCCTATCTCGCCGAGGCGCGCTGGCTGGAGGAGGAGCTCGCCGCCGCCCCGGTGCCGGCGGTCACCATCGGCACCGTCGACCCGCTCCTCCCGGCAGCCGAGCTGGTCGCCCACCTCGACGAGCAGGCGGCCTCGGTGCGCTTCCGCGGTGCCCGGGTCTACGGCGGCCTGGAGCCCGACTCCCCGGCGACCCCGGTGCTCCTCGACTGGCTGGCCGGCCACGGCCTGGTCTTCGACCTGGTCGCCTCGCCCGGCAGCCTGCCCGCCTGGGTCGACGTCCTCGCCGCCCACCCCGGCCTGGCCGTCGTCCTCGAGCACCTGGGCACGCCCCACGACATCACGCCCGACGGGCGCGCCGCCTGGGCGGCGACCCAGCGCACCGTCGCGGAGAGCACCGACTGGGTGTGCAAGTTCTCCGGCCTCGGCATGGTGCTCCCCGAGGTGGACGCCGACACCGTCCGGCCGTGGCTCGAGGGCGCCGTCGACGCCTGGGGCTGGGACCGGCTGCTCTTCGGGTCGAACATGCCGATCGACTCGCTGCACGTGCGGCACGCCGACCTGCTCGCGGTGATCGTCCCGCTCGTCGGCTCGCTGGCGAGCCCGGCCGAGGCCGAGCGCTTCTTCGCCGGGAACACCCGGGCGACGTACGACCTGCCGGTCGCCGGCTGAGGTCGTCAGGAATCGAGAAGCGGGGAGCGGCCGCTGGACCTAGCGTCGGGGACATGAACTCCCTCGACACCCTCCTCCTCGAGGTGGCCGACCCGGCCGCCGCCCGTGACTTCTACGCCCGCGCCTTCGGCCCGGACCTGCCGCTCGACGTCCGCGCCACGGACGCGCCCACCGAGGGCTTCCGCGGCTTCCACGTCTCGCTGACCATGGCGCAGCCCGCCGACGTCGACAGCCTGGTCGCGTCCGCCGTGGCGGCGGGCGCCACGACGATCAAGCCCGTGACCAGGTCGTTCTGGGGCTACGGCGGCGTGCTGCGCGCGCCCGACGGCGCGATCTGGAAGGTGGTCAGCTCCTCGAAGAGGAACAAGGGACCGGCCACGCGTGAGATCGAGAGCATCGTGCTGCTCCTCGGCTGCGCCGACATCAGCGCCACCAAGCAGTTCTACCTCGACCGCGGGTTCGCGGTCGCGCGCAGCTTCGGCAGGAAGTACGTCGAGTTCGAGCCCGGATCGGGCGCGGTGACCCTCGGCCTGCTGCCCCGCAAGGCGCTGGCCAAGGACGCCGGCGTACCGATCGAGGGCGGCGGCTCACACCGCCTGGTCCTGGTCGGCGGCGACACCGCGGCGACCGACCCGGACGGCTTCGCCTGGGAGCCGGCGCGGGCTCAGCGCACCGCGAACCCGAGCCACGAGCCGAGGATGACGGTCGCCACGACCACCTCGACCCGGCGGGACAGGCGCGAGGGGTAGACCCGGTCCTCGAAGTAGTGGGCGATGAACCCGCGCTCGTGCAGCTGCGGCTTCCCGGCACCCTCGCGGCCCCAGTTCTCCAGCCGCGACAGCGGGCAGGCCGCGTCGGTGGCGGCCATCCGGCCACCCCAGGCCGCGGCGGCGAGGTGGGGGAGGAAGACCCACGGCATCAGCCAGGCGAGGAAACCACCGACCACGGTGAAGCCGACGAAGAGCACATGCACCACGAAGGCTCCTGCTGCGACGACCCGGTGCATGGACCCGAAGTGTAGTGACACGCTGTCACGGGTCGATCGTCAGCCCCGCCGCCGTGAACGCCCGCGCGTAGATCTCCCGGACCACCCGCTCCTTGCGGGCGTTGTACTGCATGCCGTGCTCGCCGGCGGCGCTCGCCGCGGCGGACGCGGCGAGCTTGGCGGCGGCGTACCGCTCGCGCTCGTCGGGGTTGCCGCGCAGCCAGTCGCGGAAGATCCGGTGCCGGACGGTCTCGGGGCTGTCGGGGCCGAAGACGTGGAGATGGGTGGCGGGGTCGGCGCCGCGGAGCAGGCGGTGCTCGAACCACCAGGGCTCGCGGACGCGGAGCACGAAGCCGACCGCCTCCAGCGCCGGGACGTACGCCGACTCCTCGGCCGGCTCGGCGACGACCAGGTCGATGTCGATGACCGGCTTCGCGGGCAGGCCCGGGACGGCGGTGGAGCCGACGTGCTCGACGACGAGCGCCCGCCAGCCGAGCGCGCCGCGGATCCGCGCCGCGACCTCCTCGAAGTGCGCGGGCCAGGCCGGGTCGGCCGGGACGACCGCGACGTCGGGCGACGGTCCGCCGGCCACCCAGGGCGTCGCACCCGGCGGGACCGGCGCGTCGTGGAAGGTGACGATGTCGGCGCGGGTCGGCACGCTCACCCCACCAGCCCGTGCTCGTGGGCGAACACCACGATCTGCACCCGGTCGCGCAGCCCGAGCTTGCGCAGGATCGCGCCCACATGGGTCTTCACCGTCGACTCGCTGAGGAAGACCTGCCCCGCGATCTCCTGGTTGGACAGCCCGCGGGCGACCGCGGCGAAGACCTCGCGCTCCTTCTCGGTGAGGCCGAGGTACGCCGCCGGCGGCGCCGCGGCCGCCTTGAACTGGCTGTCCAGCAGGGTGGACAGGTCCGCCGGCGCGAGCACGGCGTTGCCGGCGTGCACGGTGCGGATCGCGTCGCGCAGCATCACCGGGGTGGTCCCCTTGAGGAGGAACCCGCTGGCGCCGTACCTGATCGCGGTCGCGGCCCGGTCGTCGAGGTTGAAGGTGGTGAGGACGACGACCCGCACCGGCTTCTCGCGGCGGGCCGCCCGGTCGGGCAGGAAGATCTGCCGGGTCGCCTCGACGCCGTCCATCTCCGGCATCCGGATGTCCATCAGCACCACGTCCGGCGCCAGCTCGTCGACCAGGCGGACGGCCTCGACACCGTCCGCGGCGGTGCCGACGACAGCCATCCCGTCCTGGGCGTCGACGATGACCCGCACGCCCTCGCGGAAGAGCTCCTGGTCGTCGACGAGCAGTACCTCGATCATCGGTTCCTCACCGGCACCCACGCGGTCGCGGTGAAGGTCGGCGGCTCGGCCCGGCGGCGTACGTCGAGATGACCACCGACCGCCTCCAGCCGGCGTCGCATCCCGTCGAGGCCCTGCCCCCCGCCGGGCGGGACGTCGCCCGGAAGCACCGCGTTGCGCACCTCGATCCGCAGGTCGCCCTCCCAGTGCCGCTCGACGTGGACCGGCTGGTCGCGGCGGCCGTGCTTGATCGCATTGGTCAGCATCTCCTGAAGCACTCGGAACGCGACGACGGCCAGCTCCGGCGGCATCGGCTGCGGCGTGCCGACCTCGGTCGTCAGCACCTCGTGCCCGCTCGCGCGTACGCCGTCGACCAGGCTGTCGAGGTCGGTGTGCTGCACCGCTCCGGCCTGCGACTCCGACGTCGAGGCGAGCACCTGGCGCACGTCCTCCAGCGAGGAGCGCGCCGAGCCGGCGATGTTGGCCATCGTGGTCTTCAGGCCCTGGGTGTCGGCGTCCTCGAGGTACTGCGCGGACTCCGCCTGGGCGAGGATCACGGCGAGCGAGTGCCCGACCACGTCGTGCACGTCGCGCGCGAGCTGGGCCTGCTCCTCGCGCAGCCGGGCGATCTCCTCGGCCTGGTCGCGCTGCGCCTCGGCGGCGACCTGGGAGCGCCGGGAGTCCTGCGAGCGGGCCGCGAAGCGCAGCGCCAGGCCCAGCAGCCAGGGCGTCGCCATCAGCGCGAAGCCGATCAGCCCGGCGACGATCCGCCAGTCGTAGCCACCGCTGCGGTAGGTCTCCACCGCGATCCGGTTGATGCCGAGGACGTCGAGCGCCTGGTAGAAGGAGTACGGCGAGGTGATCAGCACCGCGAGCCCCACACTGACCGGGATCGAGAATCCGCTCAGCCACACCGTCGGCAGGCTGCCCCACCGTGCGCAGCCGAAGGCGACCGCGGCGAGCACCACCTCGGTCAGCATCGGGTCGACGCCGAGCCACAGCTGGACGAGGCCGGTGCCCCAGGCCACGACCAGCGCCGCGCCCGGCAGTCGCCGGCACAGGCCGACCGCGAGCGCGACCCCGGCCAGCACCAGCAGCGGTGGCCACGGGTCCGCCTCGGCGGAGCCCTTGACCTCGACCAGCGCGAGCGCCACGACGGCCGCCGCGGCGAGCAGGTCGGGCAGCCAGCGCTCCGCACGCTTCACGCCGGTCCTCCCTCCAGGTCGGTCTCGATGGTCTGCGGACAGCGAACCACAACCCTCATCGGTGGGCGGAGCGGACCAGCTCGTCGAGCAGCTCGGCGTAGCTCATCCCGGCGGCGGCGAACATCCGCGGCGCCTGGGAGTGCGCGGTCATGCCGGGCATGGTGTTGACCTCGTTGAGCACCGGGCCGGCGTCGGTGAGGAAGAAGTCGACCCGCGCGACGCCCGCGCAGCCGAGCGCCTCGAAGGCGGTCGTGGCCGCGCCCTGCAGTGCCTTGGCGTCCACATCGTCGAGCCGCGCCGGGAGCCGGAAGTCGGCGTGGCCGCCGTACTTCGCGTCGTAGTCGAAGATCCCGTCGGCCACGATCTCCAGCGCCGGCGGGACGAACAGGCTGCCGTCGGCGCGCCGCAGCACGGCGACGTCGACCTCCCGCCCGACCACGAGGTCCTCGACGAGGACTCGGTCGTCGAGGGCGAAGGCGGCGTCGAGCGCCCCCGCCAGCACCTCGGGGACGTCGACCCGGCTGACGCCCTGGCTCGACCCGGCCGCGACCGGCTTGACCACCACCGGGTGGGTCCAGCGCAGGTGCCGCGCCGTGGCCCGGGTGACGAGGACGCCGGGAGCGACGGCGATCCCGACCGCCTGCGCGACCAGCTTGGTGGCCCACTTGTCCATCGCCAGCGCGCCGGGGCGGATCCCGCTGCCGACGTACGGCAGGCCGGCGAGCTCGCACAGCGCGGCCAGCGCGCCGTCCTCGCCGCGCGGACCGTGCACGACCGGGAACACCACGTCGCAGCCCCGCAGCACCTGAGCCGCGCCGCTCAGCCCGATCGGGCGCAGCCCGCGATCGCGCCAGGTGCCGTCGCGGCCGATGGTGAGCGGGACGACGTCGTACGTCGCCGGGTCGAGCGCGCCCGCGACCGACGCCGCGGAGGCGAGCGAGACGTCGTGCTCGCAGTTCTGGCCGCCGCCGATCACGGCCACCCGGGTCCTCATCGCCGCCCCTCGGACGCGAGGGCGCGCAGGTGGGCGGCCGCGCGGACGACGCGCGGGACCCGGGCGCCGATCCCGGTGACCACCTCGTGCTCGATGGTGCCGGCCCAGGCCGCCCACTCGGCGGCGGTCGGCGCGCCGTCGGGTCCCGGCCCGAAGACGGTCGCGATCTCGCCGGCCTGCGCTCCCTCGGCGCCGAGGTCGACGACCACCTGGTCCATCGAGATCCGGCCGACGACCGGGCGCCGCACGCCGCGGACCAGCACCTCGGCGCGCTCGGAGGCGACCCGGGGCAGGCCGTCGGCGTACCCGAGCGGGAGCAGGCCGAGGTGAGTGGCGCGGCTGGTGCGGTGGGCGTGGCCGTAGCCGACCGGGGTCCCGGCGCGCACCCGGCGTACCTGCACCAGCGGTGCGGTCAGCGTCATCGCGGGCTCCAGCGCGGTGGTCCCGGACGGGTCGATGCCGACCAGGCCGGCGCCGACCCGGCTCATCGTGTGGTGGGTGCGCGGGTCGGTCAGGGTCGCGGCGGTGGCGGCCAGATGGCGCTCCCGCGGACGCAGCCCGGCGGCGCGGGCGACCTCGACGGCCCACGCGAACCGCGTCCGGCCGCGCGCGTTGCAGGCGTCGGCCGGGTCGTCGGCGCAGCCGAGATGCCCCATCACACCGACGACCGCCACGTCGCTCCGCTGCTCCGCACGTCGGGCGGCCCGGCACAGCGCGGTCCACTCCGTGGGCTCGGCGCCGTCGCGGGCCATGCCGGCGTCGACGTGCAGGTGGATCCGCAGCTTCCCCGGGGCGGCGGCGACGGCCGCGAGGTGGGCGAGACTCGGGACGGCGACCTCCACGTCCCGGACGGCGGCCGCAGGGAAGTCGGCGTCGACCGGGTTGAGCCAGCTCAGGATCGGTACGACGAAGCCCGCGTCGCGCAGCGCGAACGCCTCGGCGAGGCTGGTGACGCCGAGCCGGGTCGCGCCGTGCGCCAGCGCGGTGCGCGCCACGTCGGCGGCGCCGTGCCCGAACCCGTCGGCCTTCACCACGGCCATCAGCTCGCCGCTCGCCCGATCGGCGAGGGCGCGGGTGTTGCGGGCGACGGCGCCGAGGTCGACGGTGAGCCGCGGCGTGCTCGTCGTCGCCGGCCGGGTGGCCACCGCGAGCCCGGTCATGCCGCCACCGCGGTCGCCAGCGGGCCGTAGCGCGCGTGCGGCGCCTGGGTGAGCAGCGCCCAGTACCGGTCGCCGTAGCTCCAGTGCCACCACTCCGTCGGGTAGTTCACCAGTCCCTGCGAGCCCAGCACCCTCGCTAGCAGCGTGCGATGCGCCCGCGCGTCCTGCCCGATCCCCGCCGCCGCGAACCAGCACCGGCCGTCGCTCTGCTCGGGCGTCGCGTCGATCGGCGTACCGAGGTCGAGCTCGTCGCCGGTGATGTCCACCAGGGTCAGGTCGACCGCCGCCCCGGCGACGTGCGGCGCCACGTCGAGCGGAGCCACGAAGCGACTGGTCAGCCGCTCCAGCGCCTGGTCGCCGATGCCGGGGTGCAGCGCGGCCAGCTCGGCGCCGTACGCCGCCACGATGGCGCGCTGCTCGGCCTCCGGCCGGAAGCCCTCCACCACCCGCAGCCGGACACCGGCCGGCAGCAGCCGGTCGGCCGCGACCAGCCGGTCGGCGAGGTCCGCGCGCACCAGGGCGCCGGCGGGCGAGAGGTCCAGCGGGAGCCGCACCAGCGGCTCCCCGCACTCGACCACGGGCACCGCGCGAACGCGGGGATCGGACAACAGGATCGTCATGCGTCCACGCTAGGAACGCGACAGGTCGCGCCGCCTCCGCCTGAGGTGCCGGGGCCCGGTCCTCAGGTGCCGGACACCTGGCACCTCACGCCGCGCGTGGTCGGGCGGGTGCGTAGGCCATCCCGGCCTTGCGGAGGTTGTCGAGGGTGTTGCGTGGTGGTGGTGTCCAGACGGGTTGGCCGGTGTCAGGGTCGATGTGGACCACCCAGGGGGTTTGGTGGGTCAGGGTGTGGTGGTGGCGGCAGAGCATGATGAGGTTGTCGAGGCTGGTGGTGCCTTGTTCGGCCCAGTGGGTGATGTGGTGGGCGTCGCAGGCCAGTGGCATGCGGGTGCAGCCGGGGAAGGCGCAGTGTCGGTCCCGGATCACCAGCGCGGTCCACAGGGCGGGGGTGACGAGGCGTTGGGCCCGGCCCACGTCGAGGACCTGGCTGTGGGTGCCGAGGACGGCGGGGATGATCTCGGCGTCGCACGCGATCCGGCGTATCGCGGTCGCGGAGAGCCGGGCCCCGGTGGGGGCCTGGCCCTCACGCGCGAGTCCGGTGTCGATGACTTGTTGGCGGAGGCTGTCGTGGTCGATCAACACGATGACCCGGGGCTTGGCGCCGTGGTCGCTCGGGAGGTCATCGGTGAGGGTGAGCCGGTCACAGGCGTCGACCAGGGCGTCCCACAGCCGGGCGCCGGCGTCACGGACATCGCGTCCGTCGTGGGCGCATTCGGGATCCAGGCAGGCCCGGGCGGTGGCCACCCCGTCGGTGTCGTAGGCCGGGGCCCCGGCCGGCCGGGGGATCCCACCGCAGGCGCTCGGCGCGGAGGTCACCGGGGCCGCGAGCGGCAGCAGGACCGCCTTGATCGCCTCGGTGTCCTCGAGGGTGCCGTAGCCCTTGACCCGGACCCCGCCGAGACCGTCCTCGGCGAAGGACAGGTACCGGGCGTGGTGGGCACCGCGTTCGGCCTTGGCCTTCTCCTTGTCCGCGTTGACGAGTGCGGCGTCGGGGTCGAGTCCACGCACGACATCACTGAACGCGTTCTGCAGGTCGGAGGCGTCGTAGTGGTGACGCTCGACGAGGTCGAGCAGCTCGGCGGCGACCGCGGTGCGGAACTCGGGCACTCGGGGCAGGGTGTGGACCTTGGCCGCGATCGCGCGGGCCTGGGGCAGGGTCACGTGTCCGGTTTCGAGGGCGGTCTGGACCTCGGGCAGGTCGCGCAGCTGTTCGACCGCGCGGACCAGTCCGCCGCCGCTGCCCTTGTGGCCGCCGGTGAGGTGGGTGAGGTAGTCCTTGACCGAGGCCCAGCCCAGTTCACGGACCGCGTCGGTGGCCTCGAGTCGTTCGATGCCTCGCAGCAGGGCGGCGTCGAGGAACGAGCGGGCCGCCGTGATCGACTCGACCACATTCACCGCATCAGGGCCCTCGAGGCCCTGCCAGTCCAGGCGGGCCAGCTCGGCGGCGCGGTCGGCCGCGGCCGTAGCCGTGGAGAGCGCCCCGAGTGTAGACATGCGCTCATCCTAATCGAACATGTGTTCGAACGCAAGGTAACCTGAGCTGTCTCCTTGTGATGTCTCAGGACTTACCTGACACTTCTTCGGGTCCCTGTCCTCCGCGTGGTCGGCCGTTGCCGTCGTATCGGACGCCGACGGGGGCGCGTTGGTGCTCGATGCAGGATCTCGCCTTCGAGGTCGGCGACGGTGATGGTGTCGCGCTCGACGATCACCAAGACCTGCTGGAAGCCGTAGCGTCCGTCGACCTTGTAGTTGGCCCAGCCAGCATGGAGGTGCCCGCCGTGCTCAGCTTTCTGATGCTCGTGCCGGGCAGCGCTGGGTGTCACCCGGGCGCCATGTCGATGTAGATGGCCTGATGATTGCCAGGGTCGCCCAATGCCCAGCACTCGAAGCAGTTCACGTCTGCCTTGAAGTAGACACGGTCAGGCTCACATCTCGGCTCATCCTCCTGCCCGATGCGTGCCGCCAGATCGAACGCGCCAGCTCCCCCGCGAACGCGGAGCAGGTCGGGAAAGGCTTCTGCTATTGCGAGAACGGCAATCCCTGAATCCAGACAGAAGCGGAAAGGCGAGCCGTTCCAGTTGGGAAGTGGCTTCCATCCATCGGCTGCGAGATCGGCATTCAGCGTGCTGACGAGGACGCCCTCTACCCAGTCGGATTCCGGATCTGCTGAAAAGCACAGCGTGACATCAAGCTGTGCGTCGGCGAACGCTGCGACGGCGTCCTCCATGCCGAACCCGTTCGTCCCGACCTCATCTGGCGTCAGTCGCCCTGTCACATCGGCGACAAAGACAGTCGCGGACGGCGAGGTGAGGGTCCAGACGCAGCGCCTGCCCTCCTCGTAGACCTCGAAGTCATGGAGTTGCACTTCTCGAGGATGCCGCCGCCCGCAGCACGTGGCCAGCCCTGGGAGTCGGCAGCCGGTGCGGGCGGCGTGGTGTCTCGCCGACCTCCCGGGCCCGCACGTGCCACGATTCGGGGCATGGCCGGTGGTCCCGAGCGCGCAAACGAGTACGCCGCCGCCCTTGCGGCCAGGATCCGTGCTGCGATCATCTCTGTCGAGGATGACCTGCGAAGCATGCCCCAAGCCGAGGCAGAGGAGATCCTGGCAGCCGCACTTGGCGCGGATGCGCCCGTTCTGGGGACTCTGGGCATCAGGCGGACGGTCCGTCACGTCAAGGACCCGCTCTGGATCCTGAAGCATCCGCTGCGTTCCCGGCGCGAGCTCCGCGACAGCTAGCGGCCCACGCCACGACGCTCTGCGCGATCCTGACGGTGGGTGGTCTAGTCCCCCCGCTCGACACAGCCCTCCGTCGCGTCCAGCGAGACTGCCCCAGCGCCAGCCAACGCGTCGCCGGCCCGCGCCCGCCCCAGGTTCCACTCCAGCCAGTCGTCGCCCCCGACCCGCCGGCCCGCGAGCGCACAGGTCCGGTCGGATCCGGTCAGCTCGGCGAGCACCGGTACGGCGTCGTCGGACAACCCGCGCAGGTAGGACCAGTCGACGCGGCCGGTGTCGGCGTACCGGTCCAGGTTGTGGCGGGCGATCCACGCGTCGGGGTTGACCGCGGCCAGCCCGAGGAGGCCCAGCACGCCGCTCAGGAGCGCGAACCGCGGGAGCCAGGCACCACGTAGTCCGATGCCGCTGACCACGACCGCGAGCACCAGGACGCCGAGCCAGCCCTCGAAGACGTCGACGAGCAGGCGCAGGCGGGTGAAGCCGTACGCCTCCTGGTAGACGTCCATCCGGTACAGCGCGGACGCGACGACGACCAGCGTCTCGGCGCACAGCGCGCCGAGGGCGAGCCGCAGCCAGAGCCGGTCGGCCGCGGTCTCCCGCGCGGCCTTGCGGGCGGCGACGGCGATCACGAGCAGGGTCAGCGCGGTGGCGACGGTGAGCTGGGCGAAGCCCTCGTGGACGTACTCGGCGTAGGTCAGGCCGGTGGTGCGCCGCAGGTAGGCGTGCCCGCCGAACACCACCGTCGCCTGGGCGACGAGGAAGACCGCGAAGACGCCCACCACGACCAGGACCGGCGCCAGCCACTCGTAGCGCCGGGCCACCGACCGCGGGGCGACCCCGGCGCGGTCGACGCGCGGCGGGTTGAGGGAGAGGTACGCCGCCGCGAGCACCGTGCCGCCCACGGCGGTGGTCACGAAGGCGCGCAGCACGAAGGTGTCGACGGTGAGATCGGGCAGCAGCGCGTCGACCCACTCCGCGACCAGCGCGTCGGCCGAGGCGAACAGCGCCCCGAAGACGACCAGGCCGAGCACCGACCAGACCAGGGTGCGCAGCAGGGCGGCGCCGTGACCGACCACCGGCAGCGCGGTGACCGTCCGGCCCAGCCACGGCATCCCGCGCAGGCCCGCGACCGGCCACATCAGCCCCGACAGCAGGAACCCACCGAGGGTGCGTCCCCCGGTCACGCCGATCACGCAGAGTCCGGCGCCGGCCAGCAGGCACAGCACGACCACCCACTCCGCGTCCCGTACGACGGCGGTCGCCGCGAGCAGCACGCAGAGCCCCGCGCAGCTCAGCGTGAACGCGTCCCGACGCTCCCGGCTCGCGGTGAGCACCACGGACCCCGCGGCGACCAGCACCAGGAAGGTGCCGATGCCGAGGGCCCGCTCGGGGAGCACCAGCCCGCCGAGCAGGCCGGTGCCGAGCGCGCCGAGCAGCAGCGCGGGCCGGGCCGGTACCCCGCGCTCGGGCCAGAAGCCGCCGAGCAGGTCGTCGGTGATCGAGGGCGGCGGTGGGACAGGGGCGGGCGGGGACGGGGGTGCGGTGGGCGCGGACACGGGTGCCTCCTGGTTCGAGGTGACGGGTACGGCGGCCGGGCGGGCCGCGGGCTCGAGGGGCAGCTCGACCCGGACCCGGGCACCACTGCTCCCGTCGGCCGGGTCGAGGAAGCCGATGGTGCCGCCGTGCAGGTCGGTGACCCACCGGGCGATCGCGAGGCCGAGGCCGGTGCCCCCGGTGCCACCGGACGCGGCCAGGGTGCCGAACGGCTCGAACACCCGCTCCCGGTCGGCCGCCGGCACGCCCGGACCGGAGTCGCGGACCTCGATCCGGTACCGGTCGCCGGCGGCCTCGGCCCGCACCTCGACCGTGCCGCCCGCGGGACTGTGCCGCGAGGCGTTGTCGAGCAGGTTGGCCACCAGCTGGTGCAGGCGCGCCGGGTCGGCGGTCACGACGAGGTCCGGCGGCGTCACCCGGAGGTCGTAGGTCACGCGGCGGCCGAGCGCCTCCGCCTCGGCGACCGCATCGGTCAGCAGCTCGGCGAGCGGTACGCCGCGGGCCGCGAGCGGCGCCTTGCCCGCGTCGACGCGAGCCAGGTCGAGCAGGTCCTCGACCAGGCCGCTCATCCGCTCGGCCTGCGCGAGCGCGGTCGCGAGCACGGCGGGGTCGTCGGGGGCGACGCCGTCGACGACGTTCTCGAGGACCGCCCGCAGCCCGGCGAGCGGGGTGCGCAGCTCGTGGCTGACGTTGGCGACCAGCTCGCGGCGCTGCCGGTCGACGCCGGCGAGCTCGCGGGCCATCGTGTTGAACGCGCGGGCCAGCTCGCCGACCTCGTCGCGCGCGGTGTCGGGCACTCGTACGGCGTAGTCGCCGGTCGCCATCCGCCGGGCGGCGGCGGTCATCTGCCGCAGCGGCGAGGTCATCCCCACCGCGAGCAGCTGGGTCAGCGCCAGGGCCAGGCCGATGGTGACCGGGATGGTCAGCCAGAGCGGGACGTTGTCGGAGCGGCCGAGCGCGGCGACCAGGGCGGCGACGGTGGCGCTCGCCGCGACCAGCAGGCCGAGCTTGACCTTGATCGAGCGGACGCCGACGAGCGGCTGGGGCGTCATGCCGACGGCACCTCCAACGCGTAGCCCACGCCGTGCGCGGTCCGCACCAGGTCGGCGCCGACCTTGGCGCGCAGGCCCTTCACGTGGCTGTCGACGGTGCGGGTGCCGGTGGCACCGTCCCAGCCCCACACCTCGGCGAGCAGCCGCTCCCGGGTGACCACCGCGCCCGGCGTGGCGGCCAGGCAGAGCAGCAGGTCGAACTCGGTCGGCGTCAGCCGCACCTCCTCCTCGCCCCGCCACACCCGCCGGGCCGGGGCGTCGACCCGCAGGTCGCCGAGCTCCAGGGCCCGGCGGCCGGCCAGCTCGGCCGCCCGGTCCACCCGGCGCAGCAGCGCCGCCACCCGAGCGACCAGCTCGCGCATCCGGAACGGCTTGGTCAGGTAGTCGTCCGCGCCGACCCCGAGCCCGACCAGGACGTCGGCCTCGTCGGTGCGGGCGGTGAGCATGAGCACCGGCACCGGCCGGTCGGCCTGGATCCGACGACACACCTCGTGGCCGTCGTACCCGGGCAGCATGACGTCGAGCAGCACCAGGTCCGGCTCGTGCTCGGCGTGCGCCGCCACCGCGCCGGGTCCGTCGAAGTCACGCACCACGTCGTAGCCCTCGGCCTGGAGCCGGTCGGTGACCGCCTGGTTGATGACCGGGTCGTCCTCGACGACGAGGATCCGACGGCGCACGCTCTCCATGCCCCGAGGCTACGAGCGCGAGGCGCCGGGAGACGGGGACGACGTGTGCAGGTTCTGTGCAGATCCGCGCGCGGCCCCTCAGGCACCGTGCCCGGCCGCGGCGCTCAGGTACGGCGCGCGAGCTCGTCCTCGACGTACCGGTCACCGGTGGCGTAGAGCCCACACAGGTACAGCGGCACGCACAGACCGAGCAGCAGCAGCACCGACGGGGTCCAGCTCCCGGTGGCGGCGTGCAGGGCGCCGACGCCGAAGGGACCGGCGGCGGAGAGCAGGTAGCCGGCGGACTGGGTGAATCCGGACAGGGCGGCGGTGCCCTCGGGGGTGCGGGCGCGCAGGCCGATCATGGTGAGCACGAGCGGGAAGGTGCTGGTGCCGCAGCCGATCGCGAGCGCCCACAGCCAGCCGAGGGGCCTCGGGTCGGCCAGGAAGCCGAGATAGCCGACCGGGTAGCAGGCGATCAGCGCGGTGAGCAGCCAGCGCTGGTCGCGGAAGCGGCCGGCGAGGATCGGGATGAGCAGGGACAGCGGGATGCTGGCGCCGGTGACCACGCCCAGCAGCACTCCGGATGCCTCGGCGGAGTAGCCGGCATCGCGGCACATCTGCGCGAACCAGCCGAAGATCGCGTACGCCTGCAGCGACTGGAGCCCGAAGGCGCCGGCCATCGCCCAGCCGAGGCGGGTGCGCGCGATGGCGCTGACCCCGATCGTGGAGGTGCGCCGGTCGACGTGCAGGTCGTGCCGGATCAGCCCGACCCACGGCAGCACCGCGATGCCCGCGGTCACCGCCCACGCGACCAGGCCGCGGGTGTAGTCGGCGTGCTCGCCGCCGCCGGTCGCGATCGGGACGCTCAGCGCCGACGACGCGGTGAGGCCGACGGCCATCGAGGTGGTGTAGACGGCGGTGATCTGTCCGACCCGGTCGGGGAAGTGCAGCTTGACCAGCGAGGGCATCAGCACGTTCGCGGCGGCCGCGCCGGCGAGTGCCACGAAGGAGAGGACCAGGAACAGCGAGCCCTGGTGGACGTGACCGCGCGCCCACAGGCAGCCGGTGAGCAGCACCAGCCCGAGCAGCACGACCCGGTGCACCCCGAGCCACGACGCGAGCCGGGGCGCCGCGCCGCCGACCAGCGCGAAGCAGATCACGGGCAGCGTGGTGAGGATGCCCGCCTCGGTGGCGCCCAGGGGCACGCCGGCGCGGATCTCCTCCAGCAGCGGCCCGACACTGGACGCGGCCGGCCGCAGGTTGAACGCGAGGACCACGATCCCGAGGACGACGAGCAGGCGCTGGAGCCGGGTCTCCTGGGCGGCGGCGTCGGTGGTGGCGGTCACGGAGCCATGCAACACCAGACGTCGGATGTCCATTCCGCCGGGTTCAGGTCCGGTAGGTCGCCCGCCGGACCAGCACCTCGAACGGGCCCCGCCGCCCGCGCCGGGCCAGCAGGTCGGCGAGGACGACCGAGCCGGCCCAGGTGGCGATCGCGAGCAGGGCCGTCGCCGTGACGCTCAGGGTGCCGGCCAGCCCGAGCAGGTACGGCGTGAACACGACCGCCCACACCACCGACTGCACCAGGTAGCAGGTCATCGAGCGTTGCCCGGTCGCGGCGAGGGCGTCGATCACCCGGCCCCGGCGTCCCTCGACCACGCCTTCGAGCCGGCGGGCGGCGAGGGTGATCAGGGCCGCGTACCCCAGTCCGCCGAGCACGCCCGCCGCGTCGTGCAGCGGTCCGACCAGCTCGAGCACGCCGGCCGACGGCACCGCCGTGACCCCGGCCAGCATGAGCGCGACCGGCTGCGCGCCGAGCACCGCGACGCCGACGCCGACGGCGGCGACCGAGACGAGCAGACCGCGATAGCGCTCCGGCTGCTCGAGCACCCGGCGTCGCCCGGCCCACAGCCCGAGCAGGTAGGGGCAGGCGAACCCGATCGGCCCGAGCAGGGCGATGAAGGCGACCACGACCGGGCGCTCGGCCAGCTGGGTGGCGAGGTCCGGCGGCAGCATCGAGACGTCCGGCGGGTCCGTGCTCACCGAGGACGAGTCCGCCGACGGAAGGGCGTTCAGCGCGAAGAGCAGCCCGGCGACGACCAGCAGCCAGCGGTCCGACCAGCGCACCGCCCACGCACCGACGAGCAGCAGCACGCCGTACATCGCCAGGATGTCGCCGACGAAGAGGAGCATCGCGTCGACCACGCCCACCGCGACCAGGACGCCGGCGCGCCGCCACAGCAGGCGGCGTACCGCTCGCGGCGGGGCACCGGCCTCGACCTGGCGGCGCACGAGGTGGGCCACGCCGTACCCGAACAGGAAGCCGAACATCGGGAACGCCCGGCCGTCCACGAAGGTCGCGATCACCCAGGTCACCGCGTGGTCGAGCGCCGAGCCGGCCACCGGGAAGCCGCCGCGGACCGCGTCGCCGGTCAGGAAGTAGTGGGAGTTGGCCAGCGCGATGAACAGCAGCATGCAGCCGCGGGCCAGGTCCGGTCCCAGCGCCCGCGCCCCCAGGGCGACCGGACCGGCGCTGGTCATCGAGCTCACCCGGTCAGTCAAGCCGCGCGGCCGCCCGGGCACATCGGACCGCGGTCGGCGCCACCCCCTCCTTTGGTCGGGCCGCCGACCGACCGCGACGCTCAGCCGATCAGGCCGGGCGTCTGCGAGCGGGCTGCCTCGAACCGGCGCTCGACGTCGGCCCAGTTCACGATGTGCCACCACTGTTGGACGAAGGTGGCCTTGTCGTTGCGGTACTGCAGGTAGTAGGTGTGCTCCCACATGTCGAGCATCAGCAGCGGGACCATGCAGATCGGGACGTTGCCCTGGTGGTCGAAGTGCTGGATGACGTACGGCCGCTGGGCCAGCACGTCCCAGGTCAGCACGGACCAGCCCGAGCCCTGGACGCCGAGCGCGTTGGCCTGGAAGTGGGCACGGAACCTGTCGAAGCTCCCGAAGTGCTCGTCGATCGCCTGCGCCAGCTCGCCGGTCGGCTTGTCCCCGCCGTCGGGCGACATGTTCGGCCAGAACACCGAGTGGTTGACATGGCCGCCGAGGTGGAAGGCGAGGTTCTTCTCCAGCGTCGAGAGGCTGCCGAAGGACTCCTGCTCGCGGGCCGCGGCGAGCTGCTCGACGGCGGTGTTGACGCCGGTGACATAGGCGTTGTGGTGCTTGCTGTGATGCAGTTCCATGATCTCGCCCGAGAGGTAGGGCTCGAGGGCGGCATAGTCGTAGGGGAGGTCGGGAAGCGCGTAGACGGACATGTCGCCAGCCTTTCGCTATTGCAACTGATTTGCAACAATGGTCCAGGGAAATGCTGCCCTCGCGGGTCGTCCCCACCATTGCTCGGCGGGTACCGAGGGTGGGGACGGCCCGCAACCCGAATCAGAAGTCCTCGTCGAACCCGACCGAGCCACTCACCCCGACCTGGTACGCCGAGACCCGGCGCTCGAAGAAGTTCGACAGCTCCTGCACGTCCTGCAGCTCCATGAACGCCAGCGGGTTGGCCGATCCGTAGATGGGCTCCAGGCCCAGCCGCTGCATCCGCCGGTCGGCGACGTGCTCCAGGTAGGCGCGCATGTCGGCGGTCGACAGTCCGGCCACTCCCTGGCCGAGTAGGTCGTCGGCGAACTGGGCCTCGGCGTCCACGCCCTCGATGAGCATCTGCCGGATCTCGGCGGCCATCTCGTCGTCGAAGAGGTCCGGCTCCTCCTCGCGCACCGTGTCCACGACGTCGAAGGCGAACGCCATGTGCATCGACTCGTCGCGGAACACCCAGTTGGTCCCCGAGGCGAGGCCGTTGAGCAGCCCGCGCGAGCGCAGGAAGTACACGTACGCGAAGGCCCCGTAGAAGAACAGCCCCTCGATCACCGCCGCGAAGCAGATCAGGTTGAGCAGGAACGCCCGCCGGTGCTCGCGGGTCTCGAGCCGGTCGAGCTCGAAGACCTTGTCGATCCACGTGAAGCAGAAGTCCGCCTTGTGCTTGATCGACGGGATGTTGTCGACCGCCGCGAACGCCTCGTGCCGCTCGGTCTCGTCGGGCACGTAGGTGTCGAGCAGGGTCAGGTAGAACTGCACGTGCACGGCCTCCTCGAAGAGCTGCCGGCTCAGGTAGAGCCGCCCCTCCGGGGAGTTGATGTGCTGGTAGAGGTTGAGCACCAGGTTGTTCGCCACGATCGTGTCGCCGGTCGCGAAGAAGGCCACCAGCCGCGAGACCAGGTGCCGCTCGGCGTCGGTGAGCCGGCTCAGGTCCTTGAGGTCGGAGTGGAGGTCGACCTCCTCGACGGTCCAGGTGTTCTTGATGGCGTCGCGGTAGCGCTCGTAGAAGTGCGGGTAGCGCATCGGCCGCAGGGTGAGGTTCATCCCCGGGTCGAGCAGCATCCGGCTGGTGGTGGCGGTGTGGTCGGTGGCGGTCACTGGCAGGCCTCGCAGCTCTCGGGGTTCTCGAGGGAGCAGGCGATCGCTTCCTCGTCGGCGGTCGTGGGGGTGGGCAGCACGGCGACGGTCGCCTGCTGGATGCGCGAGGCGGGTCGCGAGCGCAGGTAGTACGTCGTCTTCAGCCCGCTCTTCCAGGCGAAGGCGTACATCGACGACAGCTTGCCGATCGTCGGTGCGGCCATGAAGAGGTTGAGCGACTGCGACTGGTCGATGAAGCCCTGGCGCTCGGCGGCCATCTCGACAAGCGCCTTCTGCGGGAGCTCCCAGGCGGTGCGGTAGAGCAGCCGTACGTCGGCCGGGATCGCCGCGATCCCCTGGATCGAGCCCTCGGCGCGCTTGATCTCCTCGCGGACCTCGGCGGTCCACAGGCCGCGCGCCTTGAGCTCGCGGACGAGCGCGGAGTTCACCTGGAGGAACTCCCCCGACAGCGTCTCGCGCTTGAACAGGTTGGAGACCTGCGGCTCGATGCACTCGTAGCAGCCGGCGATCGAGGCGATCGTCGCCGTCGGCGCGATCGCGATGAGCAGCGAGTTGCGCAGGCCGTGCTCGGCGACGCGCTCCTTGAGCGCGGCCCAGCGCTCGGGCTGGGTGACGGTGGCGCCCCACAGGTCGGGGTGCAGGTCGCCGCGGGCGGCCCGCGTGGCGTCGTACGCCGGGTGTGCGCCGTGGACGGCGGCGAGCTCGCAGGAGACCTCGAGCGCGGTCAGGTAGATCTCCTCCGAGATCCGGGTCGACAGCGCGCGGGCCTCCGGGGAGTCGAACGGCAGGCCGAGCGCGAAGAAGACGTCCTGCAGCCCCATCAGGCCCAAGCCGACCGGCCGCCAGCGCGGGTTGGAGGCCGCCGCCTCGGGGCTCGGGTAGTAGTTGATGTCGATGACCCGGTCGAGGAAGGGCACAGCGGTGCGCACGGTCGCGCGGAGCTTGTCCCAGTCGAGATCGGCACCACCGACCCCACCGACCCCGCCGGCGAGCAGGTGCTGGCCGAGGTTGACCGAGCCGAGGTTGCACACGGCGGTCTCGCCGTCGGAGGAGACCTCGATGATCTCGGTGCACAGGTTCGACAGGTGCACGACCGGCTGCCGCGGCCCCGGGGTGTCGGTGGTCTGGTTGCAGAACCGGTTGGCGGCGTCCTTGAAGGTCATCCAGCCGTTGCCGGTCTGGGCGAGGGTGCGCATCATCTTGGCGTAGAGGTCGCGGGCCTTGACCTGACGCACGTACCGGCCCTCGGCCTCGATCCGGCGGTAGGCCTCGTCGAACGCGGTGCCCCACAGGTCCGGCAGCTCCGGCGCCTCGTTCGGGTCGATGAGCGACCACGTCTCGTCGGCCTCGACCCGGCGCATGAACTCGTCGGGGATCCAGTGCGCCAGGTTGAGGTTGTGGGTCCGCCGGGCGTCCTCGCCGGTGTTGTCGCGCAGCTCGAGGAACTCCTCGACGTCGGGGTGCCACGGCTCCAGGTAGACGCATGCCGCGCCCTTGCGGCGCCCGCCCTGGTTGACCGCGGCGACCGAGGCGTCCAGCGTGCGCAGGAACGGCACGATCCCGTTGGACTGGCCGTTGGTGCCGCGGATCAGCGCGCCGCGCGAGCGGACCCGGGAGAAGCCGATGCCGATCCCGCCGGCGAACTTCGAGAGCTGGGCGACCTGGAGGTAGCGCGCGTAGATCGAGTCGAGCTCGTCGCGCGGGCTGTCGACGAGGTAGCACGACGACATCTGGGTGTGCCGGGTGCCGGAGTTGAAGAGCGTCGGGCTGCTCGGCAGGTAGGCCAGGCTCGACATCAGCCGGTAGAAGCCGATCGCCTCCTGCGGGGTGCGGGACAGGCCGCAGGCCACGCGCAGCAGGAAGTACTGCGGCGTCTCCAGCACCAGCCGGGTCGTCGGGTGCCGCAGCAGGTAGCGGTCGTAGACCGTGCGCAGGCCGAAGTACTCGAAGCGGCGGTCGGCGTCCTCGTCGATCGCGAAGTCGAGCTTGCGGGCGTTGTCCTTGACGAAGGCGGCGGTCTCGTCGCCGATCACGCCCTCGGCGTGGCCCAGCGCGACGGACTGGCTGAACGAGGCCACGCCCTGGTTGCGGACCTCCTTGTCGACGTACCCGGCGAGCAGCCGGGCCGCCAGTCGCGAGTACGCCGGCTCCTCGCCGATCAGCTCGGCCGCGGTCTGGATCGAGAGCCGGTCGAGCTCGGCGGTGGTCGCGCCGTCGTACAGGCCGCTGATGGTGCGCGTGGCGACCCGCATCGGGTCGACGTCGGGCAGGTCGGCACTGACCCGGTCGACGGCGCGGACGATCTTGGTGACGTCGACGCTCTCGGTCTCGCCGTTGCGCTTGCGCACCGTCATGGTGGTGCGGGTGGGTGACTCGGTGACGGTCACTGGCTTCTCCCCTCGGAGTCTGGCTCGCGAGGGGACGACAGCAGGGGAGGCGCCCCGTCGTCGGCAGGCGCCTGCTCAGCCGTCGGCCTTCCCACGAGGCCTCGGACCACCGCACCCGGCGGGCGCGGTGCGCTGGCAGGTCTTCGGACTCGCGGGCGTCTCCTCGAAAGGAGTCCTACTGGCCGTCGCTTCCCAGGTCGCACGTCGCGACCCAGTGCTGTGTGACGGCGGTCGTTCCCACTCACCGCTGCGGGGCAGTCCCGGACTTCCACCGGGTTCCCTCTTGCCTCCGCGCCCCTGGGTGGGGCGAGGAACCAGCTACGAGAACCACCATATGTAGTGGTTGCTCAGATCCGTGGGACCTAGATCTGGTGTCGGCGTGTCGGGTGCCCCGGAGGTGAGATATCCCACCAAGAGCGCCCGGGCGGCGCGTGCTAGCGTCCGCATCGCCAGTCGTGCTCACGAAGCAACGTGAGTCAGGGAACCCGGTGAGAGTCCGGGACTGACGCGCAGCGGTGAGGGTGACGGGCGGGGCAACACGCCACTGGTGGCGGGCAGCAGACACTCGGCTGACCGACTCCGGGAAGGCGCTCCGTCCGGTCGATCCCGAGTCCGAAGACCTGCTGGCCGTGGATCTCGAGGGTCCGCGACACACCCGCACCACAGGCTTCGCGCAAGAGCCTCGGACCCGAAAAGAGTGACCGTGACGTCGTTCCGTCGTACCCGCTTCCTGCCTGCCCTGGCCGCCCTGCCGCTCCTCCTCGCCGGGTGCGCCGGCGCTCCCGAGGCCGAGGACAAGGGCCCTGCCACCACGACCGGCTTCCCGGTGAAGGCCAGCAGCTGCGGCTTCACCTCGACCATCACCGCGCCGCCTGAGCGCGCGGTGACCATGAACCAGGGCGCGACCGAGGTCATGCTCGCGCTCGACCTGTCCGACCGGATGGCCGGCACGGCGTACCTCGACGACGCGGTGCCGCAGAAGTGGCAGCCGGCGTACGACGAGGTGAAGGTGCTCGCCAAGGAGTACCCCGACAACGAGACCCTGCTCGCCGCGAAGCCGGACTTCGTCTACGCGTCGTACGCCAGCGCCTTCGACGCCGACAACGCCGGCGCCCAGGACGAGCTGACCAAGCTCGGCATCGGCTCGTTCCTCTCGCTCTTCGGCTGCGGCGAGAACAAGCCCAGCGCCGACGTCTCGTTCGACTCGGTGTGGGACGAGATCGAGATCGTCGCCGACGTCTTCGGCGTCCCCGAGCGCGCCGACGCGCTGGAGAGGGAGCAGCAGGGTCAGCTCGACACCCTCGCCGCGGACAAGCCGGGCGACGGCCTGGACGTCTTCTGGTTCGACTCCGGCGACAAGACCGCGTTCGCCGGTGCCGGCGAGGGCGGCCCGCAGCTGATCCTCGACGCCGTGGGCGCGACCAACGTCTTCGGCGACGTCGAGGGCGGCTGGGCCGACGTGAGCTGGGAGCGGGTCGTCAAGTCCGACCCCGACGTGATCGTGCTGGCCGACGCGAGCTGGTCCACGGCCGACGACAAGATCGCGATGCTCGAGAAGGACCCGGTGCTCAAGAACCTGCGCGCGGTCAAGGCGAAGCGATACGTCGTGATCCCGTTCTCGGAGTCCACGCCCGGCGTGCGGCTGGCCGACGGAGCCGTCTCCGTCGGCGCCCAGCTCGCCGACCTGCCCCCGCTGGGCTGATGCTGCAGGCGGCCCGGCCGTCCCGGCCGGCGCGCACCCGGTCGGGAACGGGCCTCGTCGCGGGCGCCGCGCTCACCGTCGCCCTCGTCGCCACCGTCGTGGTGGCGGTGGGGATCGGCTCGGTGCACGTGCCCGCCGGCGACGTGGTCGACGTGGTGCTGCGCCGGATCGGCCTGCCGGTCGACGGCGTGACCCTCATCGACGACCGCATCGTCTGGCAGCTCCGGATGCCCCGCGTGGTGGGCGCCGCGGCCACCGGCGCCGGGCTGGCGCTGGCCGGCGCGGTGCTGCAGTCGCTGACCCGCAACGACCTGGCGGATCCCTACCTGCTCGGCATCTCCGGCGGCGCGACCGTCGGCGCGGTGACGGTGATCGTGCTCGGCGTCAGCGTCGCCGGGCTGGCCGGCAGCGCCCTGGTCGGTACGGCAGCCTTCGTCAGCGCCCTGGCCGCCCTTGCCCTGGTGCTCCTCCTCGCGACCGGGCGCTCCGGCGAGCTGCCCCCGGCCCGCACCGTGCTCGCCGGCGTCGCGGTCGGTCAGATGTGCGCGGCATTCACCTCGTTCGTGGTGATCATGGCCGGCGACCACGACGCCGCCCGGCGGGTGCTGGCCTGGACCATGGGCTCACTCGCCGGCGTGCGCTGGCACAGCGCCGGGGTGCTCGTCGCCGTCACGCTCGTCGCCCTCGTCGCGATCCTGCTGTACGCCGCCGACCTCGACGCCTTCGCGTTCGGGGACTCCTCGGCGGCCTCGCTCGGCGTCTCGATCCGGCGCACCCGCTGGGTGCTGCTGATCGGCACCGCGCTGCTCACCGCGTGCCTGGTCGCCTACACCGGGGCGATCGGGTTCGTCGGGCTCGTCGTGCCGCACGTCGTCCGGCTGGTGTGCGGGCCGCTGCACCGGCGGCTGCTGCCGCTGAGCGCACTGGCCGGCGCGGTGCTCATGATCTGGGCCGACACCGTCGCCCGCTCGCTGGTCGACGGCCAGGAGATCCCGATCGGCGTGGTGACCGCGGTGCTCGGGGCGCCGCTGTTCGCCTACCTGCTGCGGCGCGAGTCGAGGGCGCGATGAGGATCCACGCCGAGGGCGTCACCTGGGGCGTGCGCAGCCGCACGATCGTCCACGACATCACGCTCGACTGCCCGGCCGGCACCATCACCGGCCTGCTCGGCCCCAACGGCTCGGGCAAGACCACGCTGCTGCACGTGATGTCCGGGCTGCGCCGGCCGGCCTCCGGCACGGTCCGGCTCGGGGACGACGACGTGCACCGCCTGCCCGCCCGGGTGCGCGCGCGGCGGATCGCCGTCCTGGAGCAGCACACGTCGACCTCGCTGCCGCTCACCGCGCGCCAGGTCGTCGAGCTGGGCCGGATCCCGCACCGCGGCCGCTGGCCCGCGGCGCGCGACGAGGGCGCCGGCGAGGTCGCCGAGGCGATGCGGCGCAGCGGCGTCGACCACCTCGCCGACCAGGACTGGAGCACCCTGTCCGGCGGCGAGCGGCAACGCGTGCAGCTGGCCCGGGCGCTCAGCCAGGAGCCCGACGTCCTCATGCTCGACGAGCCGACCAACCACCTCGACCTGGCCCACCAGCTCGACCTGCTGGCCACGGTCCGCGCCCTCGGCCGGACCACGGTCGCCGCGCTGCACGACCTCGACCTGGCCGCCGCCTTCTGCGACCGGCTCGTCGTGCTGCGGGCGGGCCGGGTGGTCGCGGCGGGCTCGCCCGACGAGGTGCTGACCGCGGACCTGGTCCGCGACGTCTACGGCGTCGAGGCGACCGTCTGGCGCCACGACCACTCCGGCCGGCTGCACGTCGTGTGGCACGACCCCCGGGCGGCCCGGTGAGCCGCGCGGTGGTGCTGGTCCCGCTGGGCGTCGACGCCGGACGGTACGCCGCGGAGCTGGCCGAGGTCGCCGCGGCCACCGGGGCGTCGCTCGCCTTCCTGCAGGCGGGCTCTCCGAGCGTGACCGACGAGCTGGACCGGCTCGCCGGGCTCGGCGTACGGCAGGTCGAGCTGGTCGGGCTCGGGCTGGGCGCGCCGACGGCCCGGTCCTGGCTGCGCCGGGTCGCCGGGCACTGGCGGCGGGCCCGCCCCGAGGTCGAGGTGCTGGTCGGCGGCCGGGCCGTCACCGGCGAGGAGGCACCGCTGAGGTCGCCCGCCTGGGAGGACGTGCCCGGGCACGCCCACCAGGTCCTGGTGTGCCGCGGACCGCGCTGCTCGGCCCGCGGCTCGGCCGCCACGTCCGCCGCACTCGACGCCGAGCTGCGGGCCCGCGGCCTCGGCGACGACGACGTCCTGGTCACCCAGACCGGCTGCCTGTTCCCCTGCAACCAGGCGCCGGTGGTCGTCGTCCACCCCGACGACAGCTGGTACGGCGGCGTCGACCCGGACCGGGCGCGCGCGATCGTCGCCGACCACCTGGTCGGCGGGCTGCCGCTCCCGGACCGGCTGCCGCGCGCGCGACCCTAGGACGCGCCGAGGCCGGCCAGCAGCCGGGTCACCTCGCGCGGCTCGTCGACCCAGAACCCGACCCGCTCGACGACCCGCTCGCCGTCGTGGGTGACCAGGGCGGTCGGCCCGGCGAGGGCGAGCTCGACGTTGGTGCGGTTGCCGGGGCCGACCAGGAGCAGCCCGTCGGCCTCGTGCACCGAGCGCACCAGGCCCTCGAACTCATGCTCCACCCCGCGCACCGCCGTCACCGACGCCAGCGGCACGTCGACCCGGAGCCGCGGCCCGTTGCGGATCACCAGCCGGTCGGCGAGCACCAGGTGCCGGCGTACCGAGAACGAGGCGGCCATGCCCAGCATCCAGAACGCGCCCCACACCCCGACCACGAACAGCGGGATCCGCACGACGTCCGCCCAGGTCGCGTCGACGGCGCGCAGCACGAGCTCGAACGCGACCACCTCGGCGAACGCGCCGAAGATCCACAGCCACATCACCGGCGCGGTGAGCCGGGCGTAGCCGAGCTGGGTCGCCCCCGCCGGAGCGTCCGGCCGGCGGACCAGCCAGCGGGCGAGGCAGCGCCAGATCGCCACCTCGAGCAGCACCGCGTCCTTGACGATCCGCCACGCCGGGGTCACGTCGCCTCCTCCTCCATCAGCGCGGTGAACCGGGCGATCGTGGCGTCCAGCACCCTGGTGAGCTCGGTCAGACGCCGCGCGGACAGGTCGCCGAAGAGCCGGCGGCCCAGGTCGTCGTAGCCGGCCTGGTTGTCCTCGATCACCGCCCGCCCGGCGGCTGTCGGGGTCACCAGGGTGGCCCGCCGGTCCGTCGGGTGCGGCTCGCGGGTGACGTGGCCGGACGCGACCAGCCCGTCGACCAGGCCCGTGACATTGCGCGGCGTGACGTCCAGCGCGGCGGCCAGCCGCTGCTGGGTCTGCGGTCCGGACAGCCCCAGCTCCCAGAGCAGGTGGACCCGCGACGCGGTCAGCCCGGTCTCCTTCTCGTAGCGGCTCAGGTCGCTGGAGATGAGCAGGGACAGGTGCATCACGCGGTCGATGGCGGCGCGGGGAGTGGCGTCCATGTGCTGAGGTTAGTACATGATGAATGAACCTCACTAATTTTCCGGCCCTAGGCTCCCCCCATGAACCTCGTCGTGTGGATCGTGACCGGCCTGCTGGCCGCGCTGTTCCTGATGGCCGGCTCGATGAAGCTGGCCAAGTCCAAGGAGCAGATCGTGACCGATCCCCGGATGGGCTGGGCCGAGCCGATGCCGCCCGGGGTGATCAAGCTGATCGGGGCCGCGGAGGTGCTGGGCGCGCTCGGGCTGGTGCTGCCCGGCGCGCTGGAGATCGCGACCGGCCTGGTGCCGGCGGCCGCGATCGGGCTCGCCGTGATCATGGCGGCGGCCGTGGTCACCCACCTGCGCCGCGGCGAGTCGCAGAGCGCCGCCCTGACCGTGGTGCTGCTGGCCGGATGCCTGTTCGTGGCGGTCGAGCGGCTCGGGCCGCGGTCCTTCTGAGCCGCTCGCGCTACGGCGCGCGGAAGATCACGCTCACGAAGACGACACCGTCGTCGTCGCGCCAGGCGCCCACCGCCGCCTGACGGTACGCCGGCTGGACGATCACGGCGTGGTGGGACGGCGAGTCCATCCAGGCCCGGACGACGGCCGCCGGGTCGCGGAAGCCCGCGCCCCGGGCGATGATCTCGCCGACCCGGGACCCTCCGCAGCGCCCGAAGACCTTGCCGAGCCCCGCGTAGTGCACCATCTCGTCGCGGACCGCCATCCGCCGGGACCGCGCCTCGGCGAGGCCGTCGACGCACGCCGACGGCTGCAGCCCGGACCGGCCGCGGTTGACCCGGCGCCGCTCGATGGCCTTCAGCACCGCGGCCTCGTAGGCATCGCTCATCGCCCGGACCGACCTGTCCTGCCCAGCGGCGGCGGCCGCACCGGGGGCGGCGAGGACCGTCGCGGCGACGGTCAGCGCCAGCGTGACACGGTCGAATGCGGGCATGGGGGGACACCTCCGAGTCGGTGTGATCCCTCAACGCTGGTGGTTGGCGGGCATCACCGTCAACCACCCGCCCACACGCGGCGGCTCCCTCAGTACGGGCCGTACCACGCGGGGTCGAAGTCGCACGCGCCTCCCGCGCCGGCGGGAACGAGCACGGCCCGGAGGGCTACCTGCCACCTCCCGACGCGGCCGAAACCCGCGCCCGGGACCGGGTCGTGTTCCACAGCAGCACCGCCGCCGCCACCTGCAGGACGCCGATCACCGCGGCCAGCAGCGGCACGTGGCCGTCGACGAGCGCGCCGGCGACCGCGCCACCGACCAGGGCGCCGATGCCCTGCACCGCGGCGAACACGCCGTACGCCGTGGCCCGGCGGCCCGCGGGGACCAGGTCGGCGACGTACGCCTTCACGGTCGAGTCCTGCACGCCGGTCGCCGCGCCCCAGACGACGACACCGGCGAGCACCCACCCGAGCTGGTCGGTGAACACGCAGAGCGGGACGACCGCGACGAGCACGGGTACGACGAGCAGCACCCGCCCGCCCCAGCGGTCGAACATCCCGCCCGTCGCCAGCGCGGCCACCGCCTCGACGGCCATCGCAAGGGCGTAGACGAGCGGCACCGCGGCCGCGGCGACCAGGCCCGCCTCCACGAAGCGGTAGGACATCACGCCGAAGGTCATCAGCCCCGCCGTCGTCAGCGCGGCCGAGAGCGAGAAGAGGTGGAAGCTGCGCGGCAGGTCCGCGCCGACCGCCGCGGCGCGCACCTCCGCCCACGCACTGCGGGGCGGCCGGGCGGTCGGCGGCATCTCGGCGTCGGGCTCGGCGTCGGGCTCGGCGTCGGGCTCGGCCTGGGTCGCGATCGGCGCTCGGCGGCGGAGCTGGGCGAGCAGCAGCATCGCCAGCGCGCCCGGGATCGCCAGCACCGCGAAGCCCGGCCAGAGCAGGCCGGTCAGCGCCGCGATCCCGGCCAGCAGCAGCGGGCCGGTGAACGCGCCGACCTGGTCGAGCGCCTTGTGGACCGCGAAGCCCTTCCCGCGTCCGGTGGTCGTCGCCATCCGCGCGAGCAGCGCGGACTTCGCCGGGCTGCGGACCGCCTTGCCGGTGCGCTCCAGCACGATCAGCGTGGCCGCGACCGCCAGTCCGGCGCTGCCGAGGAAGGGTGTGACCGCGAGCAGCGGCACGCAGACCGCGGTCATGCCGTACCCGACGACGGTCAGCCGCCAGTGGCGGTTGCTCCGGTCCGCCCACGGCCCGGTGACCAGCCGCAACATCAGCGCGACCGCCTCGCCCGCGCCGGTCACCAGACCGACGGTCAGGGCGGAGGCACCCAGGCTGCCGAGGAACGGACCGGCCATGGCCCGCATCCCCTCGTAGACCATGTCGGCCGCGAGGCTGACCAGGCCGAAGGCGAAGACGGTGCGCCATGGCGTCCAGACCGGGCGTTCGCGCGGGGTGGAGCTCACCCTCAGATCCAACCAGCCCCACTCGCGATGAGCGCGAGCCCGAACAGCGCGAACAGCGCCGCGGCGCCGTACTTGATGACCTTCTCGGGCAGCTGCCGACCGAGCACCGCACCCACGCCGATGGCGAGCGCATCGGCGGCGACCATGCCGACCGTCGAGCCGAGCCAGGTGCCGAACCAGCCCTCCTGGGTGGCCAGGGTGATCGTCGCCAGCATGGTCTTGTCGCCGAGCTCGGCGAGGAAGAAGAAGAGCGCGACGACCAGGACCGCCCGGCCCGTGGCGCTGGTGGCCTTGCGCTCGTCGTCCTCGGTCAGCTCGTCGCCGCGCAGCGTCCACAGCGCGAACCCGAGGAACGCGATGCCCGCGCAGACCTCGATCGTGCCCTGGTAGTCGGCGAAGGCGTCGCCGATGGCGTAGCCGATGCCGACCGACGCCAGATGGACGACCGCCGTCGCGGCGGTCAGCCCGATCAGCACGTCGCGGGCGCGGTAGCGGGTGGCGAAGGTCATCGCCATGAGCTGGCTCTTGTCGCCGAGCTCGGCCACGAAGATGACCGCGGTGCTCAACAAGAAGGCGTACATCAGGTTCCTCTCCGGCGCCCGGCCGAGGAGCCCGCCGCGAGGACGCGCCTTCGACCAGGCGCGTCCATGACAAAACGGGTCGCACTGCTGGTCGAAAGTCTCGTCCGCCACCATCGGTGGCCTGCTGCGCCGGGCCCGCGAGCGGTCCAGTATGTCGACGCAGCCGTTGAGGACTACTCCCCTTCGTAGCGCCAGTCTAGGTGGTGCGCGGCGGACCGGACAAAACGGCCTGGGGTCGGCTCAGTCGCCGGTCGGGTCCAGGACCCGCGCGAGCGCATGGAGCGCCTCCGGGGCGACGCGATAGTAGGCCCACCTGCCACGCTGCTCGCGGGTCGCGAGCCCGGCGTCGACGAGCAGCCTCATGTGATGGGACACCGTCGGCTGGCTGAGTCCGACGGGTTCGGTCAGATCGCAGATGCATGCCTCGCTCTCGGGCGCTGCCGCGATCAACGACAGCAGCTTGACCCGGGTGGGGTCGCCGAGCGCCTTGAAGGTCCGCGCCAGGGTCTCGGCGACGGCGTCACTGACCACGCCGCCGGTGACCGGCGAGCAGCAGGTCGTGAGGTCGGCAGGCTCGAGGACGGGAAGTGACGACGGCACCCACCCCATGCTGCCCTATCCATTGACATCTGTCGATGGATTGCCCAGGGTTGTCACATCGAAGAACGTCGATGCATGATGATCCCGAGTCGAGGAGTGACGATGAACGAGCTGCCCGTGGTGGTGATCGGCGCCGGCCCCCAGGGCCTCGCCGCGGCCGCCCACCTCCTGGAGCGCGGTCTGCGGCCGCTGGTGCTGGAGGCCGGCGCCGGACCGGGCGCGGCGGTCGCGGAGTGGGGACATGTGCGCCTGTTCTCGGCCTGGCCCGAGCTCGTCGACGCCGCCGCCGCGCGCCTGCTCGGGCCGACGGGCTGGCGCGCGCCGGTCACCGGCTACCCCACGGGCTCGGACTGGATCGACGGCTATCTCGCCCCGCTCGCCGCGGTGCTCGGCGACCGGGTCCGGTACGACGCGCGCGTCACCGGGGTGTCCCGTCGCGGCCGCGACCGCCTCGTCGACGCCGACCGGGACCGGCAGCCGTTCACCGTGCACCTCACGGACGCCGCGGGTCACGAGTCCCGCGTCGAGGCACGCGCCGTCATCGACGCGTCCGGAACCTGGCGCCGGCCCAATCCCGCCGGTGCGGACGGGCTGCCTGCCTTGGGGGAGCGCACGGCGGGTGCCCGACTGACCTCCCGGGTTCCGGACCGTGCGCACCCCGAGAGGTACGCCGGTAGGCACACCGTCGTCATCGGGTCCGGCGACTCGGCGTTCAACGCGATCCACGAGCTGGTCGAGCTGGCGTCGGCGCACCCCGGCACGCGGATCACGTGGGCGATCCGGCGCGTCGTCAGCGCCGGGACGTTCGGCGGCGGCGCGGCGGACCAGCTGCCCGAACGCGGCGCCCTCGGCGTGCGAGCCCGGCGCGCCGTCGAGTCCGGAGAGGTCGAGCTGGTCACCGGGTTCCGGACGGCGGAGCTGCGGTCCGACGCCGGCGGCGTGGTCGTGGTCGACGAGGACGGACGGGCGCTCCCGGCGGCCGACACGGTCGTCGTGCTGACCGGCTTCCGTCCCGACCTGACGTTCCTGTCCGAGCTCCGACTGGATCTCGACCCCACCCTCGAGGCGCCACGGCGGATGGCCGCGGAGATCGATCCGAACGTCCACTCGTGTGGTTCGGTCCGGGCGACCGGCGCCGCGGATCTCGCCCAACCGGAGCCGGACTTCTACCTGGTCGGGATGAAGTCGTACGGCCGGGCGCCCACCTTCCTCGCCCTGACCGGCTACGAGCAGGTCCGCAGCGTCGTCGCCGCGATCGCCGGCGACGACGAGGCCGCTGCGCGGATCGACCTGGTCCTGCCCGACACCGGGGTGTGCGGAGGTGCCGGGATCTTCGACGATCCGGCGAGCAGCGGCGGCGGCTGCTGTCCTCCGTCGCCGGGGACGAGTGCCGGCAGTGACCTGCTCGAGATCGGCCGAGCACCTGCCGACGCCTGAGCCGCCGCGCGGCGTCCTGCTCGCGCTGTGCGGGACGGTCACGATCGCCTACGGCGTGCTGTACTACGCCTTCACGGTTCTCGCGAGCACCATCGTCGACGACACGGGGTGGTCGGCCACCGCCGTCACGACCGCGTTCTCCGCCGGAAGCCTGGTCGGAGCCCTCGCCGGCGTGGGAGCCGGGCAGGTGATGCAACGTCGGGGTCCGCGCCTGGTGATGACCGCGGGCAGCGTGCTGGCCGCGATCGCCGTCGCGGTGATCGCGGTGGCGCCCTCCCTGCCGGTGTTCACCATCGGCTGGCTGCTCGCGGGCACGGCCAGCGCCGGCACCTTCTACCCGCCGGCGTTCGCCGCCCTCACCCAGTGGTACGGCGAGCGCCGGGTCCAGGCGATCACGACACTCACCTTGGTCGCCGGCTTCTCGTCCACCATCTTCGCGCCGCTGACCGCCGAGCTCGGTGACCGACTCGGTTGGCGGGCCACCTACCTGGTCCTCGGCGCCCTGATGCTGGTGGCGACCGCACCCGCGCACGCCCTCGCCCTGCGACCACCCTGGCGGCCCGCGGTCCTCTCCGGCCACCACTCCACCCGCTCCGACCGCAGCATCCTGACCAGCCGCACCTTCGTACTCGTCACGACCTCAGGGGCGGTGACGTCGCTTGTCATGTACGCCTCCCTGGTCCATCTCGTCCCGCTGCTGCGGGATCGCGGATCCAGCGTGCAGCTGGCGGCGTGGGCACTCGGCCTCAGCGGCGCCGGCCAGGTCCTCGGCCGGCTGCTGTACCCAGCGCTGCAACGGCGGACCACCCCCAACGGCCGGGCGACGGCCTCGATCGTCGTACTGGCCTTGACCGTGCTCGCGCTCGGACTCCTCAGGGGACCGGTGCCGCTCCTGATCGGGGTCGCCGTCCTCGCCGGAGCCGCGCGAGGCGTGTTCACACTCGTCGGCGCGACGGTCGTGAGCGACCACTGGGGGCCCGCGCGGTACGCCGCGCTCAACGGCGTCTACAACGCCCCGCTCGGCATCGCCGCGGCCCTCGCCCCTGCCATCGGGGCCGCGCTGACGGCGGCGACGGGTGGCCCGACGGGCCTCTTCGTCACTCTCGGGCTGCTCGGCCTCGCGGCGGCCGTGCTCGCCGCGTTCGCCGGTGGGCCGGACTCAGCCGGCCTGCCGGACGAGCGGGACCAGCCGATCGACCCGCCGGGCGAGGTCGTCGTACGCACGGTCGAACGCTGAGCGCGTGCGGGCCGGGACCGGGTCGGCCACCGACCAGTGGACCCGCGACACCGGTCCCAGCTGCTCGTGGGCACGATCGCACACGGTGACGACGAGGTCTCGCCCCTCGCCGCGCAAGCCCACGTCGTCGAGATGGCGCGGCTCGACATCGGCCAACGCCAGGTCGTGCCGCCCGGCGGCGGCGAGGGCTCCCGGCGCGATCCGCGGACCTGGCTCGGTGCCGGCGGAGGTGGCCGGCACGCTGCTCGCACGCTCCCAGAGAGCGGCGGCGAGCTGGGATCGGGCCGAGTTGGCCGTGCAGACGAAGACGACCCGCTCCGGCGTCGCGAGCACAGCGGTCTCGGCGGTCTCGGCGGGCGCCAGAGCGGCATGGATCAGCCGCCAGTAGCCGCGGCGTCGGTCGCCTTCGGACCGATGCCGCTGGATCACGCCCGCCGACTCGAGGATGCGGAGATGGTGGGCGAGCAGGTTCGACGCCGCCCCGACCCGGTCGGAGAGCTCCGACGACGACGCATCGCCCACGGCGAGCAGGTCGACCACCCGGAGGCGGATCGGATCCGCCAGCGCCGCGTGCAGCGCCGCCCGGGCAGCCAGCAGATTTTGCTCAACGTTCATTGCCTCAAGTTTGACTGAGCCATTCTGCTCGGGTCAAGATCCCTGCGTGAGCGTCGCCGTACCGCTGTCCCGCCGCCTCCTCGCCGAGCTCGTCGGTACGGCGCTGCTGGTCACCGTCGTCGTCGGCTCCGGCATCGCCGCCGCGACCCTCTCCCCCGACGACCTCGGCCTGCAGCTCCTGGAGAACTCGACGGCCACGGCGCTCGGCCTGAGCGTGCTGATCGTGTGGTTCGGGCCGGTCTCCGGCGCCCACCTCAACCCGGTCGTCTCCGCCGCGGACTGGTTCCTGGGCCGTCGTACCGGCGCCGGCCTGCCGCTGCGCGACGTCGGCGCCTACGTGCTGGCACAGGTCGCCGGCGGCATCGGTGGCGCGCTCCTCGCCAACCTGATGTTCGAGGTGCCCCAGGGCCTCTCGGCCAACGATCGCCTCGGCGGCGGCCACGTCACGGCCGAGGTGGTAGCGACCGCCGGGCTCGTCGCGCTCGTCTTCGCCCTGGTGCGGACCGGCCGGAGCGCGCTCGCCGCACCGGCCGTCGGCGCCTACATCGGCGCGGCGTACTGGTTCACCAGCTCGACCTCCTTCGCCAACCCCGCCGTGACGATCGGTCGGACGTTCACCGACACCTTCGCCGGCATCGCCCCCGGCTCGGTGCCGGTCTTCGTCGGCGCGCAGCTCGTCGGCATGGTCCTCGGCGTCGCGCTCACCCTGACCCTCCACCCCCACCACCCCGACCACCCCGACGCCGAGGAGGCGACGCCATGACCCGACCCACCGTGCTGTTCGTCTGCGTCCACAATGCCGGCCGCTCCCAGATGGCCGCGGCCTTCCTCCAGCACCTCGCCGGCGACCGGATCGAGGTGCTCTCCGCCGGATCCCAGCCGGCCGACCAGGTGAACCCGGTCGCGGTCGCGGCGATGGCCGAGGTGGGCGTCGACATCGGCGCGCGGCAGCCGAAGGTGCTCACCGACGCCGCGGTGCGGCAGGCCGATGTCGTGGTGACCATGGGCTGTGGCGACGAGTGCCCGTTCTTCCCCGGGAAGCGCTACGAGGACTGGGTGCTCGACGACCCCGCCGGCCAGGACCTCGCCGCCGTCCGCCCGATCCGCGACGAGATCCGGCGCCGGGTCACGGCGCTGGTGGCCGACCTCGATCGGGGCCGGTGACACCGGTTGCTGCTGGGCGCGCGTGGTGCGGGGCCGGGGCGCCCGGACTGCTCAGAACCGCTGTAACACGCTGTTCGCCGACCTGACGGACCTGATTCGTATCTGGCGGACCCGCACGGACACCCGTTCGCGACGTCCCGGGTCGGGTAGAGCGGCGGACTGCGTGTTACAGCGCCGGGAGACCCGGTGGCCGGAGCCCGGACCGCTCCGACCCGCTGTAACACGCTGTCCGCCGACCTGACGGACCTGATTCGTATCTGGCGGACCCGCACGGACACCCGTTCGCGACGCCCCGGGTCGGGTAGAGCGGCGAACTGCGTGTTACAGCACCGGGAGACCCAGCGGCCCGGAGCCCCCACCCCCGGCCGGAGCCCGCAGCCCCAGCCCGGCCCGACCTACCCCGCTTCGCCGACCGGCGTCGACCAGTGCGGCGCGTGGTCCTTGTCGACCAGCACCGAGCGCACACCCTCCACGAAGTCGGCGCTGCGGATCACCTCGGCGGCGGTGGCCAGCTCGGCGCGCAGGCACTCCTCCAGCGAGCGGCCGCGGCCTTCGACGAGGAGCCGGTCGGTCACCGCGAGGCTGTACGGCGAGGCAGACTCGAGCGCCGCGAGGGTCTCGGCCGCCCAGGTGGCCGCCGGGCCCGGCGTGGCGACCAGCCGGCGGAGCCGGGGGCCGATGCCGGCGAGGTCGGGGGCGCTGAACACCCACTCCAGCTCGGGCCGTACGGCGGCGAGCGAGCCGGCCGAGCCGGGTGCGTCCGGCGCGAGCTCGCGGAGCAACTGCTCGAGCGGACCGTCGTAGCCGGCGATCAGCTCGGGCAGCCGGGCCAGGTCGGCGGCGGAGCAGGCATGGGTGGCGACGCCGAGGGCCAGGGCGTCGGCGGCGCCGATCCGGGCGCCGGTGAGGCCGAGATAGCGGCCGGTGTGGCCGGGCAGGCGGGGCAGGAAGTGGGAGCCGCCGACGTCGGGGAAGAAGCCGATCTTGGTCTCGGGCATCGCGAAGGAGGCCTCCGGGGAGACCACCACGAAGGTGCCGTGCACCGACAGGCCCATCCCGCCGCCCATGCAGATGCCGCCGACGAGGGCCACGACGGGCACCGGGTAGCTGCCGAGGAGCGCGTTGACGGCGTACTCCGTGTCGAAGAAGCGCAGGCTCTCCTCGTGGCGCCCGGCCAGCGAGTTCTCCCGCACCCGGCGGATGTCGCCGCCGGCGCAGAACGCCCGCTCGGACGCACTCTCCACGACGATGGCGCGCAGCCCGGCGTCGCGCCACTCCTCGAGCGCCGCATGGATCCGCTCGACCATGCCGAGCGTGATGGCGTTGAGCGCCCGCGGTCGGTCCAGCACGATCCGGCCGACCGGTCCGAGCCGCTCGACGCGGACGTCGTCGGTAGGTCCCTGCACGGCCTCAGTCTCCCAGTGCGGGGGCGCTGGCTACCGTCGGGGGCACATCCCCCAGCCAAGGAGATCCCGTGGACGACCTGTTCGAGATCGACCAGACCCAGCGCCTTCGTCGCGAGGAGGCGGCCGCCCGGCTGCGCGCCCTCGCCGACTCCCTGGAGCGCCACAACAGCGTGACGTTCGAGCGGGAGGGCCGGCGGATCACGATCGACGTCCCGGACGAGGTGGAGCTCTCGGTGGAGGTCGAGATCGGCGAGAAGAACGAGCTGGAGATCGAGCTCAGCTGGTAGCTGACGACCGCCGCTCCCCGGCGGTGGTCCGCGTGAGACCCTGGGGCCCGTGAACGGGGAGCAGCTGGCGCACTGGCTCGAGGGTCTCGGCCTCGCCGACCAGCTGGCCGCGGCGGGGCTGCCGTCCTTCGAGCGCGACCTCGGCGGCGTGGTGCGCTGGCGCGATCCGGGCACCGGCGCGGCACTCACCGACGACCAGCTCGCCGAGCTCGACCGGGTGCTCCACCAGGACGGCGAGGACCCGGCGTACGCCGTGCCCCTGGCGCTGGTGCAGCTGCGCCGCCAGGCCGAGGTCCGCGCCGGCCTGCTCGCCTCGCCGACCCACGACTACGCGGGCCTCGCGCGGCTACGCGGGGTGTCGGAGAACGCCGCCCGGTTCGCGGTGCACAAGGCGGCCGAGCGGCATGCCCTGCTCGTCGTGCCCCACGACGCCGGGGTGCTGGTGCCGGCCTTCCAGCTCGACGCCCGGGGCGAGCTGCGCCCCGAGCTGGGCGCCGTCCTGGAGCCGTTGCTCGCCGCCCGGATGGACCCGTGGCGGGTGTGGGCCTGGCTCACCCAGCCGGCCGGCCTGCTCGGCGGCCGGATCCCCCACGAGGCCGCGCGCGACGGCGACGAGGTCGCCATCGTGCGGCACGCGGCGGTCCGGCTCGCCGAGCGCGCGGGGCGCTGAGGTCAGGCCGGGACGAGCTCCCCCTCCGGCTGGAGGTGGGTGGTGATGCCGGTCATGTTCCAGGTGTTGATCGTGCCGACGGCGACGATCAGGTCGGCGCGGCGCTCGTCGCCGAGCAGCCGGCCGGCCTCCTCCCACAGCGCGTCGTCGATCGCGTCGATGCCGCCGGTGAGCCGCTCGGTGAAGGCGAGCGCCACCCGCTCGGTCGCGTCGAAGAACGGGCTCTCCTGCCAGGCGGCGACGCCGTGCAGCTTGCGGCTCGGCGTACCGCGCCGCTCGAGGTCGGTGGCGTGCATGTCTACGCAGTACGCGCAGCCGTTGAGCTGGGAGGCGCGCAGCTTGACCAGGTCGTAGAGGACCGGGCCGAGGGACTTCTTCATCCGGCTGTCGAGGGCGATCAGCGCCTGGAAGGTCTCCGGGGAGGCGTCGTTGGTGCGGGTGCGGGTCATCATGGTTCCTTTCGTGGACATTTGGTATCCAGTTATGGGTCGAGGAGAAGGACTCAGGCGCGCGCGAAGTGACGCCGCGCGTCGGCGGCGATGCTGCGCGGGGTGGCCGCGACCAGATCGAGGACGGAGGTGGCGGCGAGCTCGCGGCGCCAGGCCAGCTCGGCGGCGCGCATGGCGTGCGCGATGCCGCAGGGCTGGGTGAAGTCGCGCGCCGGACGGTCCTGGTTCATCCCGCGCTGCCGGATCTCGGTGCAGGCGAAGGCGTCGTCGGGTCCCTCGATCGCGGCGACGACGTCCATCAGGGTGATCTCGGCGGCCGGACGCGCGAGCCGGACGCCGCCGTTCTTGCCCGGGACCGACTCGGTGATGCCGGCCCGGGTGAGCGCCTGCACCTGCTTGACGAGGTACGGAGCCGGCAGCTCGTAGGCCTCCGCCAGCCGCGCCACCGGCACCGGAGCGGGGTCGGCCCGGTCGTCGTGGAGCCAGTGCAGCAGCACGCAGACGTGAGCGGCCCACTCGACGCCCTCGTTCATCCGCATGCCGGCCTCCTTAACTGGACATACTATATCCAGGTCTCTCGTCGTACCCGGCATCCGGGTCGTCCCCGGGGCCTCTTCACGACCCAGATGCCGGGTACGACGCCACCACCCGGCCTACGACGCCACCCCCCGATCAGCTCGACCGGGGCGCGTACATGATGATCGCCACCCCGAGCAGGCACACCAGGGCACCGGCGACGTCGTAGCGATCGGGCCGGAAGCCGTCGAGGGCCATCCCCCACAGCAGGGAGCCGGCCACGAAGACCCCGCCGTACGCCGCGAGGATCCGGCCGAAGTGCGCGTCCGGCTGCAGCGTCGCGACGAAGCCGTAGAGCCCGAGCGCGATCACCCCGGCGCCGATCCAGAGCCAGCCGCGGTGCTCGCGGACCCCCTGCCAGACCAGCCAGGCGCCACCGATCTCGGCGATCGCGGCGAGCACGAACAGCGGGATCGAGCGGATCAGGTCCATGCGCCCGATCCTCGCAGGCGCAAGCGTCAGAAGTAGCCGCCCGGCCGCTCGGCCGTGTCGCCCGGCCGCACCGCACGGGCGCCGGGGCGGGCGCCTTCCTGCCAGGCGGTGATGGTGCTGCGCGCCTCGAGGTCGACGTCGGGGTTGGCGCGGATGAAGTCGCGGACCACCCGCTCGGGGTCGACCCGCTCGCGGTTGACGATCAGCCGGCCGTAGGCGACCAGCTCGCGCACGGTGAAGGTCCGGAAGCCGTCGCGGTCCTGTGCGTGGCCGGCCGATCCGTAGGGGGCGCCGTAGCTCTGAGCCCGAGTCATGGCTGCACGGTACCTCTGGTCGCGGCGAGGCCGGCACTCGGAGCGGCCTGCGACGGGTCACCAGGAATTTCGGGAGATCGGGCTTGACCTTGACGCTACGTCAACCCCGCACGCTTCTCTCATGACCACCGAACACAGCCCTGCGGAGCACCCCGGCCCCGCGATCCGGGTCGCCGGCGTGACCAAGTCCTTCGGCGAGCTGAAGGTCCTCGACGGCGTCGACCTCGAGGTCGCCCCCGGCAGCATCCAGGCCCTGCTCGGCTCCAACGGCGCGGGCAAGACCACGCTGATCCGGATCCTCGCCACCCTGCTGAAGCCCGACGCCGGTACGGCGAGCGTGCACGGCTTCGACGTGGCGGCGCAGCCCGACCGGGTGCGCGAGTCGTTCAGCCTGACCGGGCAGTTCGCGGCCGTCGACGAGATCCTCACCGGTCGCGAGAACCTGGTGCTGGTCGGGCGACTGCGCCACCTCCCGGACCCCGGACGGGTCGCCGACGAGCTGCTCGCCCGGTTCTCGCTGACCGACGCGGGCGGCCGGCGCGCCGGTACCTACTCCGGCGGCATGCGCCGCCGGCTCGACATCGCGATGAGCCTGATCGGCGAGCCGCCGGTCATCTTCCTCGACGAGCCGACGACCGGCCTGGACCCGCAGGCGCGGATCGAGGTGTGGCAGGCGGTGCGCGAGCTGGCCGCGGGCGGCACCACGGTGCTGCTCACCACGCAGTACCTCGACGAGGCCGAGGAGCTGGCCGACCGGATCGCGATCCTGCACCAGGGCCGGATCATCGTCGAGGGCACCCTCGCCGAGCTGAAGGCGCTGCTGCCGCCGGCCCGTGTCGAGTACGTCGAGAAGCAGCCGACGCTCGAGGAGATCTTCCTCGCGCTGGTCGGCGCCGAGAGCTGAGGAGACCACCATGAGCACGCTCGTCCTGCGCGACACCCGCACCCTGCTCGGCCGCTCGCTGCGCCACATCCTGCGCAGCCCGGACACCATCATCACCACGGCGATCACGCCGATCGCGATGCTGCTGCTGTTCGTCTACGTCTTCGGCGCGGCGATCGACAGCGGCGACGGGAAGTACGTGAACTACCTGCTGCCCGGGATCCTGCTGATCACCGTGGCCTCGGGGATCGCGTACACGTCGTACCGGCTGTTCCTGGACCTGCAGGGCGGCATCTTCGAGCGCTTCCTGTCGATGCCGATCGCCCGCTCGGCGGCGCTGTGGGGCCACGTGCTGACCTCGCTCGTCGCCAACGCGATCTCGGTCGTGCTGGTCGTGCTGGTCGCCCTGCTGATGGGCTTCCGGTCCGGCGCCGGGCTCGTCGCCTGGCTCGGCGTGGCCGGCCTGCTGGTCCTGTTCACCCTCGCCCTGACCTGGCTCGCGGTGATCGCCGGGCTGGCGGCCAGGTCGCCCGACGGCGCGGGCGGGTTCGCCTACCCGATCATCTTCCTGCCGTTCATCAGTTCCGCGTTCGTGCCGACCGACGGGATGCCGGGGCCGGTGCGCTGGTTCGCCGAGCACCAGCCGGTCACCTCGATCGTGAACACCCTGCGCGCCCTGCTCGGCGAGCAGCCGGTCGGCGCAGACGGGTGGCTCGCGCTGGCCTGGTGCGCCGGGCTGCTGGTGCTCGCCTACGCCCTCGCGATGCGCGCCTACCGCCGCCGGTTCGCCTGACCGCGCCCGGGACACGGCAGGCTGGACTCGTGCTGACGATCGGACAGCTGGCGTCGTACGCCGGCGTGACCATCCGGACCGTGCGCCACTACCACCAGGTCGGGCTGCTGCCGGAGCCGGAGCGGGACCGCTCCGGCTACCGGTCGTACGACGCCGCCGCGGTCGTGCGGCTGATCCGGATCCGCACCCTGGCCGACGCCGGCGTCCCCCTCGCCCGGGTCCAGGACCTGCTCGACGCCGACCCGGAGACCTTCGCCGGCGCGGTCGCCGAGATCGACCAACGGCTGCGCGCCGAGATCCGCGAGCTCCAGCAGCACCGTCGCCGGATCGCCCAGCTCGGCTCGGGCGACACCCTCGCGGTCCCGCCGGAGGTGTCGGCGTACCTCGAGCTGGTGCGGGCGATCGGCGTCCCCGACGAGATGCTGGAGGCCGAGCGGGACGCCTGGATCCTCATCGCGGCGCGCTACCCGGACCAGATCGGGGCGTTCATGGCCGACAAGCGGACCCAGCTGGAGGATCCGCGCACCGTGCGCTTCTACCAGCTCATCGGCGAGCTGCTGCGCAGCACCGACGACGAGGCCGAGCAGCTGGTCCACGAGATGGCCGACCTGCTGGTCGAGCTGTTCGAGGAGGCCGCCGCCAGCGGTCAGCTCGAGCAGCAGGACCTGGCGATGGACGACTCGGCCTTCGTCCAGCTGCTCGACTCGATGGCCGACACCCATCCCCAGGTGATCCGGCTGCGCGAGCTGCTCGCCGAGCGCGGCTGGGCCGGCTGGACGAACATCGAACGGGCCTGAGTAGCCTCTGCGCATGGAGATCGAGCGACTGGTCGAGGCGCTCGCGCCGCTGCTGCGCGAGCCCGTGGCCGAGGGCGACTTCGCCTACGGCATGGCCGACCTGCCGGCCGCCGGCACCGACGTCATGGTCAACGTCGACCCCGAGCTCGAGGACCGCGCGGACGTCGAGGTCGCCGCCCTGGTCGACCGGGTCGCGGCCTTCCTCGCGCTCACCCCCGAGCAGTGGGCGGCGATCGTGGACCGGGTCGTCGCCGAGATCGAGGAAGCGGTCGCCGACCAGCCGATCGCCGAGACCACCGCGCTGCGCGACGACCTCGCGCTGACCTCGTCGGTCGTCTTCGTCGACGCGGTGCTGCTGTCCTTCGTCGCTCCGCTGCAGCTGCCCGACGCGCTCGTGCGGGTCCAGCTCGACTCCGACCACCGGTTCGAGGACCTCGAGGTCGAGATCGACGGCGTCGAGCCGGTGACCTTCGACAGCCTCGACGACCTGCTCGACCACCTCAGCGAGGATCCCGGCCCGACCGCTCCTTGATCTGGGCGAACATCTCCCGCAGCGCCGGCGAGACCTCCGCCAGCTCGACGTACGACGCGCCGGCCGCCGCCGTGTCGAGATAGGCGAAGCGCATCAGGCCGCCGGCCATCGCGCCCGCCTGCACCACCGCGAAGCCCTCCGCCTCGGCGCGCGCCAGCGCCTCGTCCATCGAGGCCACCTCGCAGCACACGTGGTGCAGCCCGGGTCCGCGCTCGGCCAGGAACTCGGCGTACATCGAGGCGCCGGCCACCGGTCGGATCAGCTCGAGCTGCAGGTCGCCGGCGTAGCTGAGCGAGATGTCGGCGGTGAAGTCCGCCGGCTCGCCGCGCAGCGTGCACGCGTCGGGACCGAAGTGGATGCCCGGCAGCCGGGTCCACCCGACCGCACCCAGGGTCGCACCCAGCGCCCGCTCGGTCGCGTCGAGGTCGTCGGTGACCCAGGCCAGCTGGGTGACCGGGCCGAAGCCGGTGCGGGGAGTCGTCGTCGGGCCGGACGTCATCGGGCCAGACTAGGGGCGTGGCGAGCCTCGACGACGTACGCCCGCTGGCCGACGAGCTGGAGCGGTCCTATCCCGTCTACGTCCGCAACCGGCTCAAGTTCCGCGTCGGCCAGCTCGTGTACGCCGCCTTCTCGCTCGACGAGACCGTGATGGGCTTCGCGTTCCCGAAGGAGGAGCGCGACGCACTGGTCGCCGGGGCGCCGGACCGGTTCCAGCTGCCCGCCGCGTCGGACCTGCGCTTTCACTGGGTGCACGCCACGCTGGCGGCCCTGGAGCCCGTGGAGGCGCGCGAGCTGGTCGTCGACGCGTGGCGGATGGTCGTACCGAAGAAGCTGTCCCGCGCGTACGACCTCAGCCACCCCGAGGGGCCGGGCCCGGGTCGATGAGCGCGGCCAGGCCGTCGAGGGTGCGGGCCAGGCCGAAGCGCCAGGCCCGGTCGGCGTCCCACGCGCTCCCCTGGGCGGCCCCCGCGGCGGCGCCGACCCGGACCGCGCGCGGGTAGGCCGCGGGATCGAAGGCGCGCTCGAGGATCGGCTGGTTCGCGGCCCACCAGTCGGCGTCGCTCAGCGCGGAGTCGGTGCTCGCCCGGGCGGCGTCGTGGGCGGCGCGGCAGTGGGCCTGGACGAAGCCGAGCAGGTAGCTCAGGGCCGCATCGGTGTCGACCTCGCTGAGCCCGGTTCCGTCGTACGCCGCCAGCTCGTGCTCGTACTTCGCCATCACTCCGGGCCCCAGCGGCGGCCGGCTCAGCGCCGCGACCTCGGTCAGCCAGGGATGCGCGCGCAGCAGGTCGCGGTTGGCCTCCGCGACCCGGGTGAGTCGGCTGCGCCACGAGCGGCTGCGCCACGGAGGCCGCGTCATGGCGAGATAGACCGCGTCGACCATCAGGTCGAGCAGCTCGGGCTTGCCGGGCACGTAGGTGTAGACCGACATCGCGGAGATCCCCACCCGCTCGGCGAGCGCGCGGGTCGTGACCGCGGCCAGGCCGTGCTCGTCGGCGAGCGCCAGCGCGGCCGCGACCACCTGCTCGACGGTCACGGACCGCCCCGGCCCCTTGCGCCGCGGGCCCGCCGACGGATCCCCCCACAGCAGCGCGAGGGTCCGGCTCGGCTCTCCCCCACCGGTGCTGGTCGCGCTCACGGGAACAGTCTGGCACACTCGTACGTTGTACGTTGTACACTGTACAGAGAATGCTCTCGAGGAGGACCATGAACATCACCGCCACCGCCATCTCCCTCAACGTCGCCGACGTCGACGCCTCGGCCACCTGGGCCCGGCGCCACCTCGGCTTCACCGAGGCGATGGCCGCCGACGGCTTCTGCTCGCTCGAGCACGAGCAGGCCGGGTTCAACCTGATCTACCTGCGCACCGGCCTGGCCAGCTTCAAGCCGGCCACCGCCGCCGGCGCCGCCGACGGGCTGCTCGTCGTGTTCACCGTCGACGACATCGACGCGCGGTACGAGCGCCTGCGGGCCGAGGCCGTCGAGATCGTGACGCCGATCGAGACCGAGCCGTGGGGCGAGCGGTACTTCCAGATGGCCGATCCGAACGGGGTGATCTACCAGCTGGTGCAGTGGGTGGAGGCGCCGTGAGAGATGGTCCTCGCCCCAGCCAGGAGCCCACCCGAGAGAAGGCTCCGGTCAGTGCCCGGTGCCCAGGATCGACCCGAGGGTGCGCAGGAGCGCCGCGGTCGGGTCCTCCGGCTGCTCGAGTCGACGTCGCCCTCGACGCCCGTCGCGGCCGCGACGTCGGCGGCGGCCGCGCGCCAGGCGTCTCCCTGGATGCCGGCCACGAGGGTGAATCGGCCCACCCTCACCGGTCGCGGCACCGGTGACCTCTATTCACTGACCATCGCCTCATCGGCTCTCCCATCCAGTTCGTCACCGGAGGCGAAGAGCCGAGCGACCTGCTGGCTCGCATGTACGCGGCCGCCCACGCCGTCATCGACACCAACCCGAAGGCCACCCGTGTGCTGCCGACCGAGGCAGCCAGCCTCGCGTTACGCGAGCCGACCGAGTTCCCGCCCGCTCCGCCGTGGCGGCTCCTCGCGGTCGAGTACGACACCGGCAGCGGGCCCGTGGACTTGGCGTGGGTGCACGCGGCGACCGGTGGCAGGTGCCGTCGACCTGAGTGGCGGAGGCCCGCCGGTAGGCGGCTGCCGGATCGGTCCGGTTCAGTGGCTCGTTCCTCGGAGCGCGACTGGTCCCCCTGCTCGCCGCCGACACGACCCGTCTGGTGCTCCGACGCAGGATCCCTTCCGGAACGATCACCGTTCACGAGGCACTGACAGACTGTGGATGAACGACACTTCGATGTCACTACTGACACCCCATGTCGTTTGGCCAGAGGGCCACCGACACCAGATGTCGCGTTACTGACGACGAAGTGTCGCCGTCCTACTGACATGTGTCGTCGCGACCACTGAGATCAAGGTGTCGCGTCTCATCAGTGCGCCATGTCGACGAACCGGCTGTAGTGACCCTGGAAGGCCACGACGATGTCGCGCGTCGCGCCGTTGCGGTGCTTGGCGACGATGAGGTCGGCCTCGCCGGGGCGGGTCGACTCCTTCTCGTAGACGTCGTCGCGGTGGAGCAGGACGACCATGTCGGCATCTTGCTCTATGCTCCCGGATTCGCGAAGGTCGCTGACCGCCGGACGCTTGTCGGCGCGCTGCTCGGGACCACGGTTGAGCTGGGAGAGCGCGATGACGGGGATCTCGAGCTCCTTGGCGAGGAGCTTGATCTGGCGGGAGAACTCGGAGACCTCGAGCTGGCGGGACTCGACCTTCTTGCCGGAGCTCATCAGCTGGAGGTAGTCGATGACCATCAGCTTGAGGTCGTGCTTCTGCTTGAGCCGGCGGGCCTTCGCGCGGATCTCGGTCATCGTCATGTTGGGCGAGTCGTCGATGAACATCGGCGCGGCCGAGACCTTGGCGACGTGGCGGGCGAGGCGGTCCCACTCCTCGGTGCCCATCTTGCCGTTGCGGATGTGGTTGAGCGGGATCCGGGCCTCGGCGGAGAGCAGGCGCATGACGATCTCGCCGCGCGTCATCTCCAGGCTGAAGAAGGCGGCGGTGAGGTTGTTGTGGATGGCGGCCGCGCGGCAGAAGTCGAGCGCGAGGGTGGAGTTGTGGGTCGGGATCATCGAGCGGCCCGCGAGGTACAGATGATCGTCGTTGTCCACCTGCACGCACCGCACGGGAACCGACTCGATCGGTGTCACCGAGGTGATGTAGCGACGACCGATGCGGGTCGTGCTCTGGGGTCGGGTCTCCTTGTGCAGGAGCGCCTTGCGATGCAGCCGGAAGACGTCGTCGACGGTCGAGAAGTTCAGGTTGTAGGCCGTGGAGCTCCGTTCTGTCCGGCCGCGCACCTTCTTGCGGGAGACTCCACAGCGGTATCCGAGGCTGACGATCAGCTCGTAGACGTCGTCGGCCAGCCGACGGCTGGTGGTGGTGAACTGCACCGCACCGCACTGCCGGGACACCGTGCCGTCCGTGTCGAGGAGGCCGGCCAGCAGTTCGCGTCGATCGGCTTCGGACGCGCGGAGGTACGACAGCGGAATGTGCTTGTTGCCCAGCACGCCCACACTGCGCAGCAACGCGGTGAAGGATCCATGGTCGAGGTAGCAGTCGCGGCACTGCTGCGACTCTCCTGAGGACGGACCGCCGCAATCCGCGCAATCGAACCGCTCGGGGTGAGCGCCCTTGTTCTTGGGCCCGCAGGTCCGGCCGCAGGTGTGGACATTCGGATGCCGGGCCTCGAAGGACGACCCGCAGACCTCGCACTCGCGCACGATGGGCTCGCGGGCCGGCAGCTGCAACGAGTACAGCATGCGGCCGCGGCTCTCACACCTGATGCCGAGCCCCTCGATGTACATGGGGATCTCGTCGGTCTCGGAGGTCAGGCGCGCCCCATCGCTGTGACCGTCACCCAGCCAGGCACCCAGGACGTAGGCCGGGATGGGCAGCGGCGAGGAAGGCGTCTGGAGCGGTGCGGCGTTGAGGACGGCGTGGTTCGCCCGTCCCTCCGCGCCGAGTCGCACGGTGCGGGCGATCTGTTCGGTCGTGACCACGGAGGCGACGACGTTCTGGTTGACCGCCCGGTTGTAGTGGTTGTCGGCGGCCCACTTCGACTTCCGGGCTGCGCGGGTCTCGGTGAGCCACTGGTGCTCGGCATCGGCCACGATGGTCGAACCGTCGGAGAACTCGACGCGGAAGCACGGTCGGTCCATCAGGACGTCGGTCGCGGCGACGACCCTGGTCGGGCGACCGTGGGCGTCGTAGAGCTCGTCTCCGACCTCGACCTCCCCCATCGTGGTCCACCCGGTGGGCGTCGGGAGCGGCGTGTCGAGTGAGAGCGCCTTGCCCATGGCGGGCCGCGCCGCGACGACGATCATCTGGCCGGCGTGGAAGCCGTTGGTGAGCTCGTCGAAGTCGGCGAAGCCGGTGGGCACGCCGTAGATGCCGGCCTCCCGGTTCTCCATCGCCTCGATCTCGTCGAGGACGCCGTCCATGATGTCGGACAGCGGCGCGTAGTCCTCGGACTTGTTGCGGTCGGTGACCTTGTAGATCTCGGACTGGGCCTCGTTGACGATGCCCTCGACCTCGCCCTCGCCGGCGTAGCTGATCTGGACGATCTTGGTGCCGGCGTTGACGAGGCGGCGCAGGATCGCCTTCTCGTAGACGATCTCGGCGTAGAAGCCGGCGTTGGCGGCGATCGGGACGTTGGCCGCCAGGGTGTGGAGGTACGGCGCGCCGCCGATCTTCTGCAGCTGGCCGCGGCGCTGGAGCTCGCCGGCGACGGTCACCATGTCGGCGGGCTCGCCGCGGCTGTAGAGGTCGAGGATCGCCTCGTGGATCTCCTCGTGGGCCGGGCGGTAGTAGTCGGCCCCGCGGATCACCTCGACGACGTCGGCGATGGCGTCCTTGGAGATCAACATCGCGCCGAGCACGGACTGCTCGGCGGCCATGTCCTGAGGGGGGGTGCGGCCACCGGTCGGAGCCTCGCCGGGCTGGTACGGCGCCGGGCCGTCGCCGTAGTCGGGCGGCTCGGCGGTCCAGGTCGGCGAGTCGTCCGTGAGGCTCACGGTCGTGGCCCCCTTCCTGGTGTCACTGCCTGGTCTGGTCAGCTCGGGTCGTCCGGTGTCCAGCCTGCCGGAGGGGTCCGACACAATCGTCGGCGGTGGGCCGAGCGGGCCACCGATGCGGCAACCTACGGGGCCGGCCGGGGATGCCGAAAGGGGCCTATCCACAAGGGTTGGGGATAACTGGGGACAGGGCGTGGACGACACGCGGACATGGTGTGCACGGGGTGGGGAGGAATCTGTGGAGAACGTGGTGCCGGAGTCCACTGAACACGCTCTGACCTGCGGAAACACCGTCCACGACCTGTGGACGAGAAAATTCTCGGGTGTGATCCTGTTCACCTCGTGGCCATCGGTCGGTCGAACCGGGCTCACCCGCGCAGCCGACGCTCCCGCCCACCTCCAGGCCGACTTTCCACAGCGACACCGCACTTATCCACCGGTCCCCACGGCGGTGCGCGCGGCCTGGCTCGGACCCGCCCGATGAGCCGCGCCCGCGCGCTCGACCGGGAGATCGCCCGGCTCGCGTTCCCCGCCTTCCTCGCCCTGGTCGCCGAGCCGCTCTTCCTCCTCGGCGACGCCGCGGTCGTGGGCCACCTCGGTACGCCGGAGCTGGCGGGCCTCGGCATCGCCGGCACGGTCGTGACCACGGTCGTCGGGCTGTGCATCTTCCTCGCCTACGGCACCACCGCGGGCGTCGCCCGGCAGATCGGGGCCGGGCACCGCGACGCCGCGCTGGCCCAGGGTCTCGACGGCCTCTGGCTGGCCGTCCTCCTCGGCCTCCCCGCGACCCTGCTCACCGCGCTCGCCGCCGACCCCCTCGTCGCGGTGTTCGGGGCGTCCCCGGACGTGGTCGAGCCCGCCACGACCTACCTGCGGGTGGCCGCCCTCGGCCTGGTCCCGCTGCTGCTGATCCTCGCCGGGACCGGCGTGCTCCGCGGCCTCCAGGACACCCGGACCCCGCTCGTGGTGGCGGTCGCCGGCAACCTGGCCAACCTCGCGCTCAACGTCGTCCTCGTGTACGGCGCCGGCCCGGTCCCCCGCCTCGGCATCGCCGGCTCGGCGCTGGGCTCGGTGCTCGCCCAGACCGCGATGGCCGTGGCGCTCGTGGGCGTCGTGGTCCGCTCGGCACGTCGTGAGGGCGCCAGCCTCCGCCCGCACCTGCCCGGCGTCCGGGCGGCGGCCCGGGCCGGCGTACCACTCATCGTCCGGACGTTGACCCTGCGCGCCTCGCTCCTGGTCACGACGTACGCCGTCGTGCTCACCGCGACCGGGACCGGCAGCACCGCGGTGCCCGTCGCCACCCACCAGCTCGCGATGACCCTGTGGGGCTTCCTGGCGTACGTGCTCGACGCCATCGCGATCGCCGCGCAGGCGATCACCGGGCGCTTCCTCGGCGCCGGGGACCTCGCCGCCACCCGCGCGGTCACCAGCCGGATGCTGGGCTGGGGGATCGTCAGCGGGGTCGTGACCGGCCTGCTGCTCGCGGCGGCCAGCCCCTGGCTCGGCGCCCTGTTCACGCCGGACGAGGGGGTCCGGGACGCCCTGGTGCCGGTGCTGCTCGTCGCCGCCGTCGCGCAGCCGGTCGCGGGCGTGGTGTTCGTCCTCGACGGGGTGCTGATCGGTGCCGGCGACGGCCGCTACCTGGCCCGGGCCGGGCTGGTCGTGCTCGCGGGCTACGCTCCGCTCGTGCTGCTGACGAGTGCGCTGGGCGCCGGGCTCCCCTGGCTGTGGCTGGTGTTCGGCGCCGTCTTCATGGGCGGCCGGCTGCTCACCCTGGTCCACCGCTCCCGCGGCGACGCCTGGCTGGTGGCGGGCGCGTGAAGCCGCTCTACTGGGTCGCGATCGGCCTCGCCGTCGTCGTCTTCACCGCCGCACCCGACGACAGGGTCGACGTCTCCGAGGTGCTCGGCTGCCTGCTGGTGCTGGTCGGCTACGTGCGGCTGGTGCGGGCGGTGCCCGACCTGCCGCTGCGGCTGACGCTCGGCTATCTCGCGGCGCTCGCGCTCGTCCTCGCGATCGCGCTCAGCCCGCCGGACGCCCGGGCCTGGCTCGACGACGCCGACCCGGCCGTGGTGTGGGCGTCCTCGCTCCCGGCCCTCGGCTTCCAGGCGGCGCTGTGCCACGCGCTCGGCACCCGCGCCCGCGAGGCGGGCGCCCGCAGCGGCTGGTGGTGGTTCGTCGCCGAGACGGCGATCGTGGTGGCCCTGGTCGCGAACGTGCTCTACAACGCCGCCGACTGGACCTGGCTGTACGGCGTCGGCACGGTCGGCCTCGCCGGCGTCCTGCTGGTCATCGTCCTGTGCGCTCTCCTGGGGGAGCCTGAGCAGGCGCGTATCTGACGAACGGGCCGTGGATCAGGCGATTCCACGACCCGTTCGTCAGATACGCGGGACAGAACTCAGCCCTTGACCGCGGCTAGGATCTTCTCGGCCAGCCCGACGGACTGGTTGAGCGGGTCGCCCTCGTACTCGACGCCGTCCTCGTAGTCGAGGTCGATCTGCAGCAGCACGGTGGCGGTGCAGGCGCGCAGCTCACCCTCGAAGTCCGGCGGGTTGCTCACCTTCCACCAGCCGCCGGTCGCGCCGGCGATGTCGTCGGCCGGGTCGACGACGCCGTCGTCGTCGCGCGGCTGGGGGCAGCCGAAGGCGCCCTTGGTGAAGTCCTCGGGTCCGGTCAGCTTGACGGTCACCTCGGCCAGGCCCTCGGCCTCGAAGGAGCAGTCGTCGCTCGTCCAGGCCAGGCCGCCCTCGGTGTGGTCGTCGCCGCCGACCTCGGGGGCGCCGAAGGACATGCCGTACGCCTCGGCCAGGTCGTCGGCGGTGACCACGTCGCACGCGCCGGGCAGGCCCGCAGCGGCGGTGGTCGGGGGCGGGGTCGGCGCCGAGGTCGGGGTGCTCGGCACCTCGGTGGGCGTCGAGTCCTCGGTCGCGCTGGACGCGTCGGTCGGGGTGTCGGTCGCGTCCGGCTCGTCGTCACCGCAGGCCGCGAGGACCGGGGTGAGCAGCAGCAGGGCGGCAGGCGCCAGCCGTCGTACACGCATGGGGAAGCTCCTGGGTCTCGGGGAAGGAAGGAGGAGTGGGCCAAAACTAACGGCGTGGCCGGTCCCGAGGGGACCGGCCACGCCGTCGTACGTCGATCGGGTCAGCCCGGGATGACGTTGAGGGCCACCGCGGCGGACACCTCGTCGTGGAGCTTGACCGACACCGCGTGGTTGCCCAGCGACTTGATCGGGTTGCCGAGGACGATGGTCCGCTTGTCGATCGCCTCGCCGGCGGCCTCGCCGAGCGCGGCGGCGATGTCGGCGGGGGTGACCGCACCGAACAGGCGGCCGCCCTGGCCGGCCTTGACCTTGACGTCGACCGGCGAGCCCTCGAGCTTGGCCTTCAGCTCGGCGGCGTGGGCCTCGTCGCGGACGGCACGGGCCGAGCGAGCGGCCTTGATCGAGTCGGCCTGGGCCTGGGCACCGCGGGTCCACCGGATGCCGAAGCCGCGGGGGATGAGGTAGTTGCGGCCGTAGCCGTCCTTGACCTCCACCACGTCACCGGCAGCGCCGAGGTTCTCGACCTCCTGCGTCAGGATGATCTTCATGAGTTCAGCTCTCCTTCTCTGACTCTGCTCAGCGACCGGCGGAGGTGTAGGGCAGCAGCGCGACCTCGCGGGCGTTCTTCACCGCGATCGCGACGTCCCGCTGGTGCTGGACGCAGTTGCCGGTCACCCGACGGGCGCGGATCTTGCCGCGGTCGGAGATGAACTTCTTCAGAAGGGCGGTGTCCTTGTAGTCGACACCGGTGGCCTTCTCCTTGCAGAACTGGCAAACCTTCTTCTTCGGCTTGCGGACGACTGCCTTCGCCATTGTGGTGCTCCTCCTCAGAGCCCGGCCGCGTCAGTCAAACGAACGGCCGGAATGGTTGGATTGTGATGCTGGTCAGAACGGGGGCTCGTCGCTCGACGAGACGCCCGGCGCGGCCCACGGGTCGTTGGCCGGGGCGCCGCCCCCGTAGTTGGAACCGCCACCCTGGTTGCCGCCGCCGGACGGGGCGCTGCCCCACGGGTCCTGACCCGCGGGACGACCGCCGCCACCCTGGTTGCCGCCACCCTGGCCGCCGCCGTAGCCGCCGCCACCGCCGGAGCGGCTCGCGCGGGTCACCTTGGCGGTGGCCCAGGTGAGCGACGGGCCGATCTCGTCGACCTGCAGCTCGTTGACGGTGCGCTTCTCGCCCTCGCGGGTCTCGTAGGAGCGCGACACCAGACGGCCCTGCACGACGACGCGCATGCCCTTCTGGAGGGACTCGGCGACGTTCTCCGCGACCTGGCGCCAGACCGAGCAGCGCAGGAAGAGGGTGTCCCCGTCCTTCCACTCGTTGGTCTGGCGGTCGAAGGAACGCGGCGTCGAGGCCACCGTGAAGTTGGCGACAGCCGCGCCCGACGGGGTGAAGCGAAGCTCCGGGTCGTCGGTGAGGTTGCCGATGACGGTGATGACGGTGTCGCCAGCCATGGTGGTCTCCTGTGCGGTGGGGTTCAGTGGCCCGCCCGGGTCAGTCCCGGGCAACGGACCCCATGGTGTCCCGTGGCTCCGACAATGAACAGTCGGCTTCCACAGGACGGGGTCCGGGGCTGCCTCAGACGGTGGGTCGCAGGACCTTGGTCCGCAGCACGGACTCGTTGAGGGTGAGCTGACGGTCGAGCTCGTCGACGGTCGCCGGAGCGGCGGTCAGCTTGATGATCGCGTAGATGCCCTCGGCGTTCTTCTTGATCTCGTACGCCAGGCGGCGCTTGCCCCACACGTCGACGTTGTCGACCGTGCCGCCGTCGTTGCGGACGACGTTCAGGTACTTGTCGAGCGACGGCTGAACCGTCCGCTCGTCGAGGCTCGGGTCGAGGATGACCACGACTTCGTAGTTGCGCAAAGCGGTCTCCACCTCCTCTGGACTCAGGCGGCCGTGGACTTTCCACGGCAGGAGGGCCTTGCTTGCCCGCTGGTTCGGCCCAGCGGACGGTACGGCGCCAGCGGCACCGGACGGGACAGGCTAACAGCGCCCGCCCGCCCGGACCGAATCCCGCCGACCCGGCGCGCTAGCCGAAGATCACCGGGTTCTGGATCTGGGTGTCGTCGATGGCCAGGACCGCGATCGCCCCCGCCAGCCCCTCCGGTACGTCGAGCGACACCGCCGCGCACACGTCGTCCGAGCCGAGGTTCCACGAGCCGTCGAGCGAGCCGAGCAGCTCCCCCTGCGGGTTGTAGAGCTCGATGGTGAACGGCGTGCCGTCCGGCAGTCCCGTGACCGCGAAGTGCGCGTACAGGGTCGCCGGGAGGGTGACCCCGCTGAGCACCTGCGGGTCGTCGAGGGTGCTCGTGGTCGAGCAGTCGCTGTTGCCGTCAACCGACCATCCGGACGGCGCGGCGGTGGCCTGGCCCATCGGGTCGGCCGGCGGCTCCGGCACGTCGTCGAGGTAGGGCGAGACGTACTCGGGGTCGCCGCCCTTCTTCGCGATCTCGACGATGTCGGAGGTCAGGTTGACCGGCCGGATCCGCGCGGAGCCGCCGGTGAACGCGCCGCCCTCGCCGCTGTCGCCGACGGTGGACTCGGTGACCACGGCGCTGTTGATGCCGACCAGCTCGCCGTCGTCGTTGATCGAGGCGCCGCCGGAGTTGCCGGAGCCGATCCGGATGTCGCTGTCGATCCAGGCCCGGTTGCCGGGCACCGCGGCCTCCTTGAGGAAGGTCGACACGACACCGCGGGTCACGGTCAGCGCCCGGTCCAGCCCGTCGTCGGACGCGACGTGCGCGACCGCCGGGAAGCCCAGCGCGGTGAGCTCGTCGCCGGTGCGCAGGTCGTCGCTGTCGCCGAGCGGGACCGGCGGCGGCAGGTCGAGCTTCTCGTCGTCGATCTCCTTGCCGTCGGCGTCGGCGGTGATCTTGAGGACCGCGAGGTCGAGCACGCCGTCGGCGACGATCGCCTCGGCGGAGTACGACGGCGCGGCCGGCTTGTCGTCCTCGGCGGAGGTGAGCGCGACCAGGAGGCCCGCGGGATCCTCCGAGTCGCCCTGCTGGCCGGGCGCGCTCGGCTTGCCGACGTGGGCATTGGTGAGGATCAGCCCGTCCTCGCTGATGATCGTGCCGGAGCCGGTGTAGAGCGGGTCGCCGCCGTCGTCGACGGCGATGATCAGCACGCTGGCGAGCTTGGCCCGGTCCAGCTCCTCGGTGCTCAGCCCGGCGGTCTCGGTGGGGCCGTCGTCCTTGCCGGAGTCGTCACCGCCGAGCAGGACGGCGGCGCTGACGCCGCCGCCGACGAGGACCAGCACGCCGACGACGCCCGCGACGAGGGCAGCGGTGCGCTTGCGCTTCTTCTTCGCGATCGACTTCTGCGCGGCGCCCGCCGCCACGATCGGGACCACCTCGACCTCGGCGCCCGCCGTGGGGTGGCCGAGCATCAGCGTGGTCGGCTCCTCGAGCTTGCGCTGGGCGACCCGGTCCTCCTCGAGGAAGGTGCCGGCGGTCGACCGGTCGACGTACCACCAGCCGTCGGGGCGGCCCTCGACCACACCGTGCAGGCGGGAGACGGACGGGTCGTCGACCACGACCTCGCTGACCGGGTCGCGGCCGATCCGGACCACCACCCCGGGTGGGAACCGCTTGGAGACGCCGCCGACCCGCACCAGCAGCCCGGGGCCGCTGACGTAGCCCGGTCCGGCCGGGCCGACGCCGGGCAGCACGGTCTGCTGGAGTGCCGCCGGCGGCATCGTGGCGGGGTCGGGCGCGGCGGGACGGGCGACGCCGGCCGGCGTCAGCACCACCTCCTCGCCGTTCACACCGCCGAAGCGGACGGTGGTCGGCCCGGTGAGCCGCACCTCCGTGACGCGGGTGCCGTTGAGGAAGGTGCCGCCGCTCGAGCCGATGTCGACGAGCACCCAGCCGGAGCCGTCGGAGCGCAGCTGGGCGTGCTGGCGGGAGGCGGACGGCGCCGTGAGGACGAGGTCGGAGCCGGTGTCGCGTCCGATGCTGACGACGCGCGGCTCCTCGAACGACCAGGTCCGGCCGCCCGCGGAGACATGGAGGGTGGTCACGCGAGGACGTTAATGCCCTCGCGCGCGCTCCACGAGCATTCCTGGCCAACCCGGGACAGCCGCAGGACAAGGACGGGACACACCAGGACCGCGCTGTCCGACCCCGTCCCTACGATGGCGCCATGAGCGAGCTGCGCATCGGAGCCCATGTCGACCAGACCGACCCGATCGCCGAGGCGGCCGCGCGCAACGCCCCGTTGGTGCAGTTCTTCCTCGGCAACCCGCAGTCCTACAAGGGCCCCGTGCTGTCGTACGACGGCGGCCCGGCCGCGCTCCGGGCCGCGGCCGAGGCGGCGGGCGTCGACCTCTACGTGCACGCGCCGTACCTGATCAACGTCGCGACCACCAACAACCGGCAGCGGATCCCGAGCCGCAAGCTCCTGCAGCAGCACATGGACGCCGCCGCCGAGCTCGGCGCGAAGGGACTGATCGTCCACGGCGGTCACGTCACCGACGAGGACGACCCCGCCAAGGGCTTCGACAACTGGCGCAAGGCCATCGAGGCCACCGACCTCAAGATCCCGCTGCTGATCGAGAACACCGCGGGCGGCACCAACGCGATGACCCGCTATCTCGACCGGATCAAGGGCACCTGGGACGCGATCGCGTCCGCCGAGGGTGCCGACATGGTCGGCTTCTGCCTCGACACCTGCCACGCCCACGCCGGCGGCAACGCGCTCGAGACGATCGTCGACGACGTGCGCGCCATCACCGGCCGGATCGACCTGGTCCACGCCAACGACAGCCGCGACGCCTTCGACTCCGGCGCCGACCGCCACGCCAACTTCGGCTCCGGCCAGATCGACCCCGACCTGCTCGCCCAGGTGGTCCGCGACGCGGGCGCGCCGGTGGTGTGCGAGACGCCGGGCGGGGCCGACGAGCACGTCGCCGACTTCGCCTGGCTGCGCGAGCGGGTCTGAGCTCTCGCCATCCGAGCCCTTGCGCTCGCGCCGTTCCGGCGTAATCTCAATTACATGATTACAACGGAGCAGCGCGAGCAGATCCAGGGCTGGTTCGCCGGCCGGCTGCCGGAGGACCTCTTCGAGTCCCTGGTGGAGGTCACCGTCGACCGCGAGGAGATCACCGTCATCGGCCGCATCGCGGCCCCCGAGCTCGCCGCGGACGCCTCGGCGACCGCGCGCGAGGCCGCGGCCCAGGGCCGGATCCAGGAGTTCCGCGAGCGCACCCGCGACACCCGGATCGCCATCGCCCGGGAGGCCGAGCGCCAGTACGACCAGAAGGTCGCCTGGGGGGTCGAGTGCGACGGCACCCGCGTCCTGTTCACCCACCTGGCGGTGCCGACCATGACCCGGCTGCGCCAGCCGGAGCGCGCGGTCCTCGACACCCTGATCGCGGCCGGCGTCGCCCGCAGCCGCAGCGAGGCGCTGGCGTGGTGCGTCCGGCTCGTCCAGCGGCACGCCGACGACTGGCTCGGCGAGCTGCGCGACTCGCTCGAGCACGTCCAGCGGGTCCGGGCCCAGGGACCGGACGCCTAGCGCCCGTCCTAGCGCCCGCTACCCACCAGCCCGGGCGTCGAACCAGCCCAGGTTGGTGGCGACCTGCTCGAGCGAGCCGAGCAGCGCGTCGTACTGCTCCGGCGAGAGGCCCTCGGCCGCTCGCTCCGCGACCACCTGCACCGGCCCGGACTGGAGCTCGGCGACCCGCTCGCTCCCGTCCGGAGTGAGCCGGTACTCCCCACTGCGGTGCTCGACGAGCCCACCCGAGACGAGGCTCGCGAGCGCCGGCAGCAGGTCCTCCGCGACGTCCTCGGCCACGGCGCCGTGCTCGAGGCGACCCAGCGCGTGCCACTCGCGCCGGCTCAGGCCCCGGGCGGCGACCGCGTCCTCGACCTGCTCCTCGAGGAGTCGATCGAGCGTGGTCAGCCAGTAGCCGAGAGGTCGAGGTGCGGTCATGACCCGGTACCCCGCTCGGTGGTCGGGATTCATCACGGGATGTAGGCGAACCCCTGCTTCCCCCGTGGAACTCCACGACAGAAGCAGCCACTCGCCTACATCCCGTGGTGAATCCCCCGCCCGATAGGTTGGTGTCCATGCCCAGCGTGCGCCCGATCAGCCCGACCGAGCACCGCGACCACCTCGCCACGCTGCCGTCGGCCAGCTTCCTGCAGACCCCCGGGTGGGCACGGGTGAAGAGCGAGTGGCGCAGCGAGTCGCTGGGTTGGTTCGACGACGCGGGGCAGCAGGTCGGCGTCGCGCTGGTGCTCTACCGGAAGCTGCCGAAGCTCAACCGCTACCTCGCCTACCTGCCCGAGGGCCCGGTCATCGACTGGAGCTCCGACGACCTCGGCTCCTGGCTCGATCCGATGGTGCGGCACCTGAGGACGCAGGGCGCGTTCGCGGTCCGCATCGGGCCGCCGGTGGTCACCCGGCGCTGGACCACCGCCCAGGTCAAGGACGGCATCGCCGACCCCGCCGTACGGCTGCTCGGCCAGATCCCGCCCGCGGAGCGCACGCCCGCGGGCGCGCGGGTGGTCGCCCAGCTCCACGAGCTCGGCTGGCGGCACCAGGGGGTCGAGGGCGGGTTCGCGGCGGGACAGCCGCAGTTCGTCTTCCAGATCCCGCTCCGCGCCGCCGACGGCACCCCGCGCAGCGAGGACGACGTCCTCAAGGGCATGAACCAGCTCTGGCGCCGCAACATCAAGAAGGCCGCCAAGGAGGGCGTCGAGGTGACCCGCGGCGGCCGCGACGACCTGGCGGCGTTCCACGAGCTCTACGTCCACACCGCCCAGCGCGACCACTTCACCCCGCGCCCGCTGCGCTACTTCGAGACGATGTACGACGCCCTGAGCGCCGACGCCCCCGAGCGCTTCACGCTCTGGCTGGCCCGCCACGACGGCGACCTGGTCGCGTCCACGATCGCGATCCGGGTCGGCGAGCACGCCTGGTACTCCTACGGCGCCTCGTCCACCGAGAAACGCGAGGTGCGCGGCTCCAACGCGATCCAGTGGGCGATGATCCGCGACGCGATCGCCGCCGGCGCGGCGGTCTACGACCTGCGCGGCATCACCGAGACCCTCGACGCCGACGATCCCCACGTCGGGCTGATCCAGTTCAAGGTCGGCACCGGCGGCGAGGCGGTCGAGTACGCCGGCGAGTGGGACCTGCCGGTCAACCGGGCGCTCTACAAGGCGTTCCAGCTCTACCTGCAGCGGAGGGGCTGATGAGTCTCACCCTCACCGTCGACGGCCCCCGCTGGCGCGCCCACCTGGAGCAGGTGGCCGCCGCCAACCCCGGTCTCGTCCCGGTCGCCAAGGGCAACGGCTACGGCTTCACGCTGGGGCGCCTGGCGCGCCGGACCCAGTGGCTGGCCGAGCGCGGGCACGACGTCCGCGCCCTCGCCGTCGGCACCTACGACGAGCTCCCGGAGGTCGCCCAGCGCTGGGCCGGCGACCTGCTGGTGCTGACCCCGTGGCGCCCCTGGGTGCCGCTCCCGGACGCCGCCACGAGCCGGCGGCTGGTCCACACCGTCAGCCGGCTCTGCGACCTGCGCGAGCTGCTGCACGCCGACCCGGCGGCCCGGGTCGTGCTCGAGCGGATGACCTCGATGCGCCGCCACGGCATGGCCGCCCGCGAGCTGTGGGAGGCCGGCGACCTGCTCCGCAAGCACCCCGGTGCCCGGGTCGAGGGGCTCGCGCTGCACCTGCCCCTCGGGCAGGGCACCCACCTCGGCGAGGTGACCCGGCTGGTCAACGACTTCGTCGCCGCCGAGATCCCCACCCGGGGTGTCCCCCAGGTCTGGGTCAGCCACCTGACCGACGCCGAGCTGACCACCCTGCGCACCCAGTACGGCGACTTCGCGATCCGGCCCCGGATCGGCACCGGCCTGTGGCTCGGCGACCGGGGCGCGCTGCGCGTCACCGCGACCGTGCTCGACGTGCATCCCGTCGAGCGCGGCGACGCGTTCGGCTACCGCGGCCGGACCGCCCCCAAGTCCGGACACGTGCTGGTCGTCAGCGGCGGCACCGCCCACGGCATCGGCCTCGAGGCGCCCACCGGCGAGCAGTCGATCAAGGCCCGCGCCGCGACCCTGGCGCGGGGCGGCCTGGACGCGGTCGGGTTCGTCCGCTCGCCGTACGCCATCGACGGCAAGCAGCGGCTCTTCGCCGAGCCGCCGCACATGCAGGCCTCGATGCTGTTCGTGCCCCACGGCGCCCGGGTGCCCGAGGTGGGCGAGGACGTCGACGTCCGGGTCCGCTACACCGCCACCGCGTTCGACCGGGTCGTCGTCACCGACTGAGCGAGCCGGCCCCGACCGTCTCGACCCGCTCCAGCGCGACCGGGTCGTGGTCGGGCCGGTAGAGGTCGCGCACGATGACCGCGGCGAGGTACAGCTCGCCGAGCACCCGCACCACGATGCCGACCCAGTAGAAGCCGGCGTCGCCGCCGCCGGTCGGGGCGAGGTAGCCGCCGAGGTACCACCACACCGTGCAGAAGTAGAAGACCTCGCAGGCCTGCCACACCAGCTGGTCACGCCACCGCGGCCGGGCCAGCACCGCGAGGGGGAGCAGCCACAGCACGTACTGCGGCGAGTACACCTTGTTGACCAGCAGGAAGCCGACGACGATCAGGTAGCCCAGCTGGGCCAGCCGCGGCACCCGGTCGATGCCGGCGGCCCGCCGCCCGGCGGTCATCCCGATCGCGAAGACGCCGAGGCACCACGCGCCGAACAGCGCCCACGACCACACGTTGACGGTGTGCGCCGAGATCGCGAGGTCGCCGGCCTGGTCGAGCACCAGCCACAGCGAGCCCAGGTCGGCCTTCCGTTCGGCGTTGAACGACCAGAACACGTGCCACTGCTCCGGCCCGGAGAGGTACGCCGGCGCGTTGGCCACCACCCACGCGACCACCGCCCAGAGCGCGGTCACCACGAACCGGCCCGGCCGCCGCCGGCGCAGGCAGATCACCAGCACGGCGCCGAGCAGGAACAGCGGGTACAGCTTGGCGGCGGTGCCGAGGCCGATCAGCACGCCGGTCAGCACCGGCCGCTCGCGCGACCACGCCCACAGCGCGCCGGCCACCAGCGCGACGGCGAGCAGGTCCCAGTTGATCAGCCCGGTCAGCAGCAGCGCGGGGGAGAGGGCGAAGGCCGCGGCGTCCCACGGCCGCGCGCGATGCACGCCCGCCAGCAGCCAGACCGCCAACAGCGCGAGCGCGGCGAAGCCGACGGCGTTGACGAGCAGGAAGATGCTCTCCTCGTCCTGGACCTCCGGGTCGCCGTACAGGTCCTCGACGGGCTGCTTGTAGCGCGCGGAGACGTCGGGGGAGCCGTTGAGCCAGTGCGTGACCCACGCGGTGCCCCAGGCCCAGTAGGCGATGCCGACGGGGTACTCCATCACCTTGTAGCGCGCCCGGGTCTGCTCGTCGTCGGAGTACGGCCAGGCGTGCTCGGCCAGCCCTCGCGGCACGTACAGCGGCTTGAGGTCGGTGTAGCACATGTGGGAGTAGGTCCAGTTCTGGTCGTGTCCCTCCGCGAGGGAGCACGGCGCCTTCTGGACCAGTCCGGCCGCGAAGACCAGCGCGGTGAGCAGCAGGAGCACCCGGGTCGGCGTCCACCACCGGTGCGGCGCGGCGTGGTCGCCCATCGGGCCGCCGACGACCTCGCTCAGCGCCGTGACGACGCCGTCGTCACGGGTGGGGTGGACGTGGGTCACCGAGCCGTCCTGGGCCTAGTCGCGCACGCGCGGACTGCCGACGGTCGCCGGCGCCGTCGGGGTCACGGGAGGCGTGGTCGGCGGCGCCTCGGTGGTCGGCGGCGGGGCCTCCGTGGTCGGCGGAGGCGGAGGCGGCAGCTCCGGCTCCTGGGTCTTGATGGTCTTCGGCTCCTTGGGCTTCTTGGTCTTCTTCGGCGGCGGGGGCGGCGGCGGCACGTACTCGTGGCCGTCGCTGGGCGCCTCGCCCTTGACGTACGCCGCGCCCGGCAGGCTCTCGACGTCCTCGCCCTCGAGCGCGCGGGTCATCACCGCGGTCCAGGTCTCCGCGGGATAGGAGCCGCCGAAGTACGACGGCAGCCAGTCCTTGAGCTGCTCGTTGCCCTTGCCGCGCACGTACATCACCGCGGTCGCCAGCTGCGGGGTGTAGCCGACGAACCACGCCGAGGAGACCTCGCCGTTGCCGTTGGTCGCCGTGCCGGTCTTCCCGCCGGCGGGGCGGCGCAGGCCGAGCGCGGCCGAGCCGGAGCCGGCCTTGACGACCTGCTGCAGGGCGTAGCCGACGTCGTCGGAGATGCCCTCGGAGAGGGCCTCGTGGGTGGCGAGCTTGTGGTCGAAGCGGACCACGCCGTCGCGGTCGACGACCTTCTCGATGATGTAGGCCTCGGCCGCGACACCGCGGTTGGCGATGGTCGCGTAGCCGTTGGCCATGTTGATCGGGCTGACCGTCTGCGAGCCCAGCGCGACGCCCGTGTTGGGCTGCAGGCCGGGGCTCGAGGTCGGGATGCCGTACGCCGGCGAGGCGGGCTCGGCCGGCGGGATCCCCATCGCGTTGGCGGTGCGGATGATCTGCTTGGGCCCGTCGGGCATCGCCAGCGTCATGTCGATGTAGGCGGTGTTGATCGAGTCCTGGGTGGCCTTGATCAGGTTGACCCGGCCGTAGCTGCGGTCACCCTGGTTCTCCACCGGACGGCCGCCGCCCGGCAGGTCGTAGGGCGAGTTGCCGTCGAAGGTGTCCTTGAGCTCGAAGCCGGACTCGATCGCCGCGGCGAGCGCGAAGGGCTTGAACGTCGAGCCGGCCTGGCCTCCGGCGACCGCCCAGTTGATCTGGGACTCCAGGTAGTCCTGGCCGCCGTAGAAGCCGCGCACCGCGCCCGTGCCGGGCTCCACCGAGGCGACCGCGACGTGGAGCTGCTTGGGCCCGAAGCCCTCGGGGCGCTGCTCGGCGACGCCCTCGGCGGCCGCGGTCATCGCCTTCTTGGTGAACGTGGTGGTGACCTGGAGGCCGCCGCCGTTGATCTCCTGCTCGCTGAACCCGAGCCGGATCAGCTCCTTGCGGACCATGGTCAGCGCGTGGCCGCGCTGGCCGCCGTACTGCGCGCTCTGCTTGATCTGCGGGAACTTCGGCAGCGCCTCGCGCGCCTGGGACACCTCACCGGCCGGGGCGGTGCCCATCTTGTCCATCGAGTCGAGCACGTACTGGTAGCGGCCGAGCAGGCGCTGGGCGACGTCCTCGCCGTCCGCGGGGTCGAGCCCGTTGGGGTTGTTGAGGATCGCGGCCAGGGCGGCGGACTGCTTGAGGTTGAGGTCGGCGGCGTTCTTGGCGAAGTACGCCTGGGCCGCGGCCTGGATGCCGTAGGCACCGCGGCCGAAGTAGATGGTGTTGAGGTAGCCCTCGAGCACCTCCTGCTTGCTCAGCTGGTTCTTGACCTTGAGCGAGAGGATCGCTTCCTTGAGCTTGCGCTTCCAGGTGCGCTCCTGGGTGAGGTACAGGATCTTGACGTACTGCTGGGTGATCGTCGACGCACCCTGGGTGGCGTTGCCCTGGGCGTTGCTGAACGCCGCGCGCAGGATGCCCTTGGGGTCCAGACCGTTGTCGGTCCAGAAGGTCTGGTTCTCGGCCGCGACCACGGCGTCCTTCATGGTCTGCGGCATCTCGTCGTAGTCGATCGCATCGCGCTTCTGCACCGCGAACTGACCGAGCTTGCCCTTGCCGTCGGAGTAGTAGACCTGGGTGGTCTCGGTGAGGTACTCGGCGTTGGGCTTGGGGATGTCGATCGACCGGTAGGCGATGAAGAAGCCGGCCGCGCCCAGCAGCGCCATCACCACGCAGGCGATGAGCCCCCAGATGGTGAACCTCTTGAGCCGCTGCTTCCAGGTCCGCGGCGTGCGGTCCTTGGTGCGCGACTTCGACCGCTTGGTCGGCGCTCCGGACTTCCGTTTTCCCTGAACCACGCAGGACAGGGTACGGCGCGCCGCTCAGCCGACCGATTTCCGACTGATCTGCCCCCGCAGCGCCGCGAGCGCCCGGGACGACTGGCTCTTGACCGTCCCCTCCGCGATCCCGAGCTCGGCGGCCGTCTCGGCGACCGACAGCCCGAGCCAGTGCCGCAGCACCACCACCCGACGCTGCATCGGTGGCAGCGCCCGCACCGCCGCCAGCAGGTCGGTGCGCTCGGCGACGCCCAGGCCGTCCCGGGCCGCGGCGTCGTGGCCGTCCAGGCCCGGCCGCTCCCGGCGCCACGGCCGGCGCCGCTCGTCGAGGTCGGCGTTGACGATGATCCGGCGCACGTACGCCAGCTCGGTGCCCGCGGCGTGCAGCCGCGGCCAGCTCACGTAGAGCTTGGCCAGCGCGGTCTGCAGCACGTCCTCGGCCCGGTCCCACTCGCCGGCGCACACGGCGTACGCGATCCGGCGCAGCCGGACCTGGTGGGCCTCGACGAAGGCCGTGAAGGCGGCGTCGCGCTCCTCCCGCGAGCTCACCGCAGCCCCTCGCCGGAGGCGTACCGCTCGCGGGCGTAGGCGAGGAAGGCCGCGAGCGTCGGCTCGGGAAGCCGCTCCGCGTCGACCGGGATCGCGTCGGTGGGCCCGCCCCCGGTCTGCCGGGCGAGCACGAACGCCACCCGCCCGTCGACGACCACCTTGGCCACCGCGGTCCGGTCGCCGGGCGCGGCGAAGCCGGGGAGCCCGCGGAGGTCCTGGTCGGGCCACTGCCGCAGGATCCGCACGCCCACCCCGGGGGTCAGGGTGCCGTCGGCCGCGAACGCGACATAGCCCTCCGGCTCGGTGCCGCGCTGCAGGTCGACCATGTCGTCCAGCCACTGCTCGAAGCGCGGGTGCCGCGACCCGGCCGGGTCCCAGGACGCGCCGCCGCCGTCGACGGTGTGGTCGAGGAGGTACCAGTAGGTGCGGTCGCCGTCGGTCACCACGAGACCGGCCGACGCCTCCGGCGCGACCCGGTCGAGCGGGTTCGGCACCTCCCGCACGACCCGCCAGCCGCGGCGCAGCACGACGTTGCCGTGGCCGTCGTAGCCGACCTGCTGGCCGGGCACGAGCACGTCGGAGACCTTCTCGGCCGGCTCCGTCGGCTCCGTCGGCGCGGTCGGCTCGGCCTCCGTCGCGGTCGGGGTCGGCTGCTGGACCACCGGCGTGGGATCGGGCGTGCTCCGGGGAGCGGCGCCGTCGGGGAGCAGGGCGACCGTGACAGCGGCGGCCGCCAGCACCGCCCCCGCGGCGCCGAGCCGCAGCCGCCGGTTGCGCAGCCGGCGGCGGCCGGCCGCGACGTAGCCGCCGGGCTCGCGCGGGGCCGGCTCGTCGTCGTACCCCGCCTCGAGGGCGGCCGCCACCTGGTCCCACACGTCCGTGCTCATGTCCCTCCTACGGAGCGAACCGCCGATCGGTTGCAGGCGGGTGCCGAGCACCCGTCCCGACACTCCCGATCCATCGCGAGTTCACGTCCTGCGGATATATCGCTACGATAGATCGCATGGCACGGCGCGGGGACACCATCGAGCTCGCAGTCCTCGGACTGCTGCACGAGGGACCCATGCACGGCTACGAGCTGCGCAAGCGGCTCAACCTGATGCTGGGCTGGGGCCGGCTGCTGTCGTACGGCTCGCTCTATCCCGCGCTGAAGAAGATGCTCCGTGGCAACCTCATCGAGGAGACCGTGCCCTCGGGTCCCCAGACCCGTCGGCAGCGGATCGTCTACCAGGTGACCGACCTGGGCACCGAGGAGTTCTCGCGCCTGATGTCGGAGGTGGGTCCGACCGCTTGGGAGGACGACAACTTCGACATCCGGTTCCGGTTCTTCTCCTCCACCGACATGGAGATCCGGCTGCGCGTCCTCGAGGGACGTCGCTCCCGGCTCCAGGAGCGGCTCGACCGCGTCCAGCGCGAGCTGGCCATGACGCAGGCCGAGGCCGACCGGTACGCCGCCGAGCTGCAGCGTCACGGGGTGGAGTCGGTCGAGCGCGAGGTCCGGTGGCTCTCCGAGCTCATCAACGCCGAGCGCACCGGCCAGCAGGCAGCACCCGGACCGGAGACGCCGACCTCAGCAGCACCGTCGACGCCGTCCTGACCGGTACCGCACCACGGAACAGGTCAGCACCTGATCATTCACGAGATGTCATGAGTAGCAAGGAAGGAAACCCCATGGGTTCGGTTCGAGTAGCGATCGCCGGCGTGGGCAACTGCGCCACGTCCCTCATCCAGGGCGTGCAGTACTACCGGGGCGCCGATGCCGCGAGCACCGTCCCGGGGCTCATGCACGTCCAGTTCGGCGACTACCACGTCGGCGACGTCGAGTTCGTCGCCGCGTTCGACGTCGACGACAAGAAGGTCGGCAAGGACCTGTCCGAGGCCATCAACGCCTCGGAGAACAACACCATCAAGATCACCGACGTCCCGACCCTGGGTGTCGAGGTCCAGCGTGGCCCGACCCTCGACGGTCTCGGCAAGTACTACCGGATGACCATCGAGGAGTCCGCGGCCGAGCCGGTCGACGTCGTCCAGGCGCTCAAGGACGCCCAGGTCGACGTCCTCGTCTCCTACCTCCCGGTGGGCTCCGAGGAGGCCGACAAGTTCTACGCCCAGTGCGCCATCGACGCCGGCGTGGCCTTCGTCAACGCGCTCCCCGTCTTCATCGCCTCCGACCCGGTCTGGGCCAAGAAGTTCGAGGACGCCGGCGTCCCGATCGTCGGCGACGACATCAAGTCCCAGGTCGGCGCCACCATCACCCACCGGGTGATGGCGAAGCTGTTCGAGGACCGCGGCGTGACGCTGGACCGCACCTACCAGCTCAACGTCGGCGGCAACATGGACTTCAAGAACATGCTCGAGCGCGAGCGCCTGGAGTCCAAGAAGGTCTCCAAGACCCAGGCCGTCACGTCCAACCTCAACGGCCCGCTGGCCGGCAAGGTCGACGACAAGAACGTCCACATCGGCCCGTCCGACTACGTCGCGTGGCTCGACGACCGCAAGTGGGCCTACGTCCGCCTCGAGGGTCGCGCCTTCGGTGACGTCCCGCTCAACCTCGAGTACAAGCTCGAGGTCTGGGACTCCCCGAACTCCGCCGGCATCATCATCGACGCCGTCCGCGCGGCCAAGATCGCCAAGGACCGCGGCGTCGGCGGCCCGATCATCCCCGCGTCGGCGTACCTCATGAAGAGCCCGCCGGTGCAGATCGAGGACACCGAGGGTCGCGCCCAGCTCGAGGCCTTCATCAAGGGCGTCTGACGCTCCCCGCTCCACCGGCAACGGCCCGGCTCGCACTCGCGAGCCGGGCCGTTGCGCGTTCCGGGCGGTCGCGGGGACGCCGGGGTGCGTCGTACCCGGCATCCGGGTCGCCGATCGCGGGGGACCACGACCCGATCGCCGGGTGCGACGGAAGGACCGGACCGGCGGCTCAGCAGGCCGCGCGCGGCTGCAGCCGCATCCGGGTCCACACGGCGCGGTGGTCGGAGACCGCGGAGTACAGCACCTCGGCCTGCACGGGCGTGAACGAGGCGTCGTGGAGGATGAAGTCGATCCGGCTGCCGGGGCGGTCGGCGGGCACGGTGGCGCCCTTGCCGGAGCCGACGGCCCAGGAGTCGCCGAGGCCGGCGCCGGTGAGGATGGCGATCGGGCGGGAGTCGGGACCGGTGTTGAGGTCGCCGCCGAAGAGCTTGGGCAGCGGGTCGGCGGCGAGCTGCTGGACGACGGTCTTGGCCTGCACCCGGCGGGCCTTGCGGCCCCGGTGGTCGAAGTGGCTGGCATAGACGCTGACCGGTACGCCGGCCACGTCGAGCTGCGCGTGGAGCAGCCCGCGCAGCTCCTTGCCCCCCGCCATCGGCAGGTGCGTGTTGGTGGCGGAGGTGATCGGGAACCGGGTCAGGATCGCGTTGCCACGGGGGCCGGCACCGGTGTTGCGGGAGTTGCCGCCGTAGACGTGGTTGAGACCGGTCTTGGTGCCGAGGACCGCGGCCTGGTCGAGGTTGCCGCTGACCGGGCGCCCCTTGTCGACCTCCTGGAGCAGGACGACGTCCGGGTCCCAGCCGCGGATCTCGGCGGCGATCCGGTCCAGCTCGACCCGGCCGCGGTGGTCGGTGCCGTAGTGGATGTTGAAGGTCATCACCGTCAGCTGGACCGGGGCCGGGGTGGGGCAGGTCGTGGGCGCGGTCGGCGGCGGGACGCTCGTCGTGGGCGGCGGCGGGGGAGCGGTCGGCGTCGGCTCGGTCGTGGGCGGCGGGGGCACCGTGGTGACCGGGTTCTCCGGGCCGGAGCCGGACGGTCGGTGGTCGTCCTGCAGCAGCAGCGCGACGGCCACCCCGACGAGCACGAGGAGGACGACGGCGAGGGTCGCGATCCTCGTCGCGGGGCTGGTGGCGGGGACCGCCTTCGGCCGCTGCGGCTTGGGGCGGTCCTCGGTCACGCGCCTATGAGACCAGACGTGCGGTCGGGCTCGGCGCGGGGTCCGGGCTCAGGCCCCGGCCTCGGCCTCGGCCTTGATCCGCTCGAGGGTCTGCCGGATGCCGCGGCGCAGCTCGGCGGTGAACGGCTTCTGGCCGCCGAGCACCACCTTCGTCAGCAGCATCGAGACGCCGGAGATGCCCTCGGGGGTCTCGCGGCGCTCGGTCAGCCGGGTGCGGCCGTCGGCGGTGGGCTCGAGCTCGAAGGACCACACGGTGCGGTTCTCGCGGATCCGGAAGGCGAACTCGCCCGGCGTCGTGGCGGTCGGCGGCTGGAACCGGACCACCTTGCCGCCGGTCGGCCACCGCTTGAGGCCCTGCTTGTTGAGGTTGCTGAACGTCGCGCCCTGTTTGACCACGCCGCCCTTGACACTCGACTTCACGACCTGCGGGCTCCACTTCGCCATCGCGGGGATGTCGGTGACCAGGCTCCAGACCTGCTCGGCGGGAGCGGAGATCTCGATGGTGTCCTCGAGGAGCTTCTCGTAGGTGTCGGCCATGGTGGTGCCTTCCGTCGGAGCAGGGCGGTCCCGGGCAACCTACCCGCTGGTAGCGTACCGGTGGTACGTGACCCCGGTCACAGGGTGCGACGTCCGATTGCCGCCAGACCCGCACCCCCGACCACCGCGAGCCTGGACCCCATGACGACGATGACGAACCCAGGAGTCGCCCTGGTCACCGGCGGCAACCGCGGCCTCGGCCTCGCGACGGCCCGACGGCTCGGCCAGGAGGGCCTGACCGTGGTGATCGGCGCCCGCGACCCGGACCGGGCCCGCGCCGCGGTGACCCAGCTGCGCACCGCAGGCGTGTGGGCCAGTGCCGTGCCGCTCGACGTCGACGACGCGACGAGTACGACGGCCGCCGCCGAGCGGATCCGGCGCGAGCACGGCCGGCTCGACGTGCTGGTCAACAACGCGGGCATCCTCCCCGAGGCGACCGCCACCGACGCCGCCGACCCGCTCGACCCCGACCTCTTCCTGCGCACCTTCCGCACCAACGTGCTGGGAGCGGTCGGGGTGACCCAGGCCGTGCTGCCGCTGCTCGTCCGCTCGGACCGGGGCCGGGTGGTCAACGTGTCCAGCCGGATGGGCTCGCTGAGCGACCAGCTCGACCCGGCCTCGCCCTACCACTCCCTGGTGGTGCCGGCCTACCAGGCGTCGAAGGCCGCCCTGAACGGCCTGACGGTCGCCCTGGCCAAGAGGCTCGCCGGCACCCGGGTCAAGGTGAACTCGGTCTGCCCAGGGTGGGTGCGCACCGACCTCGGTGGGCCCGAGAACCGGGCGGCCGCGCCGACCCCGGCGGAGGAGGCGGCCGAGGTGGTGGTGCGGGCGGCGCTGCTCGACGACACCGGGCCGTCGGGCAGCTTCTTCGACGCCGCCGGGCCGGTGCCGTGGTAGCCGCGGCTCAGCCGCGCGCGGCCCACCACTCCCGCAGTGCGGCGGTCGCGGCCTCCTCCGACATCGGGCCGTTGTCGAGGCGCAGCTCCAGCAGGAACTTGTACGCCTCGCCCACCTCGCGGCCCGGACCGATCCCGAGCAGGTCCATGATCTGGTTGCCGTCGAGGTCCGGGCGGATCGATGCCAGCTCCTCCTCGGCGGAGAGCCGGTCGATCCGGGCCTCCAGGTCGTCATAGGTACGCCGCAGCCGGTCGGCCTTCTTCTTGTTGCGGGTCGTGCAGTCGGCGCGGGTGAGCACGTGCAGCCGCTCGAGCTGGCTGCCGGCGTCGCGGACGTAGCGGCGCACGGCCGAGTCGGTCCACTCGCCGGAGCCGTAGCCGTGGAAGCGCAGGTGCAGCTCGACCAGGTCGCCGACGGCGTCGATCTGGTCGTTGCTGAACTTCAGCGCCTTCATCCGCTTGCGGGTCAGCTTCGCGCCGACCACGTCGTGGTGGTGGAAGGTGACCACGCCGTCGTCCTGGAAGCGGCGGGTCCGCGGCTTGCCGACGTCGTGCATGAGCGCGGCGAAGCGGGAGACGAAGTCCGGGCCGGCCGGCAGGCCCGCCCGCGCGGCCAGCCGGGGCTCGAGGTCGATGGCCTGCTCCAGCACGGTCAGGGTGTGCTCGTAGACGTCCTTGTGGCGGTGGTGCTCGTCGCGCTCCAGCTTGAGCGCCGGCAGCTCGGGCAGCACCCGGTCGGCCAGCCCGGTCTCGACGAGCAGCTCCAGCCCGAGCCGGGGATGGGGCGCGCAGACCAGCTTCACCAGCTCGTCGCGCACCCGCTCCGCGGAGATGATCTCGATCCGGTCGGCCATCTCGGTCATCGCCCGCACCACCGCGGGGTCGACCGAGAAGCCGAGCTGGGCGGCGAAGCGCGCGGCCCGCATCATCCGGAGCGGGTCGTCGGAGAAGGACTGCTCGGGAGTGCCGGGGGTGCGGATCACCCGGTGAGCGAGGTCCACCACGCCGCCGTAGGGATCCTCGAGCTCGCGGCCCGGCAGCCGCACCGCCATCGCGTTGACGGTGAAGTCGCGGCGACCGAGGTCGCCGGCCAGGCTGTCGCCGTACTGCACCTCGGGCTTGCGGGAGTCGGGGTCGTAGGCCTCGGAGCGGTAGGTGGTCACCTCGACCACCCAGTCGCCCTTGCGGCAGCCGATGGTGCCGAAGTCGCGCCCCATGTCCCACCACGCGTCGCCCCACGCTTTGAGGATCCGGTCGGTCTGCTCCGGGCGGGCCGAGGTGGTGAAGTCGAGGTCGTTCGACCGGCGACCGAGCATCGCGTCGCGGACCGGCCCCCCGACGAGCGCCAGCTCGTGACCCGCGGCGGCGAACAGCCCGCCGAGCTCGTCGATCACCGGGGCGATCCGGTCCAGCTCGGCGGCGACCGCGGCCTGGACGTCGACCAGCCGCAGCGGGGCACCGGCGAGGGTCTGGTCGGGCGTGTCGGTCACGGGCGGAGAGTCTAGGCCGAGGCACTCAGGCGGCCCTACTACCCTCGGTCCGTGGTCCGCCGTCGCTCTCGCCTGCTCGCAGGTCTGGCGACCGCTCTCGTGCTCGCGACCGGTACGCCGCCCGCGTCGGCGCAGGCGGAGCCCGCGACCGCGCCGAAGCACGCGGCGTACGACCCGCCGCTCGAGGTCAGCATCGACGCGCTCACCCCCGGGGTGCTGCCGACCAAGGGCCCGCTCGTGGTCCGCGGCACCGTGACCAATGTCGACCTGGAGACCTGGCAGCGGATCAACCTCTACCCGATGTTCGGGTCCGGCGCGCCGCCGATGACGACCGAGGACGAGCTGACCGCGGCGATCGCCACCGACCCCGAGGCCGAGGTCGGCAAGCGCTACACCGAGGACCTCGCGGTGCGCGCGGAGGTCGCGTCGCTCGGGCCCGGCGAGACCCAGACGTACACGATCCGGATCCCCCAACGCGTCCTGCGCGAGGAGTTCACCAGCCCCACCACCGGCGTCTACTGGTTCGGCGTCCACGCGCTCGGCGAGAACGCCGACGGCCGCGACACGCTCGCCGACGGCCGGGCCCGCACCTTCCTCCCGTACGTCGCCCCCGGCGCCGGTGCCCCCGTCGACACCTCGGTCGTGGTGCCGCTGCGGGGTCGGGTCGCGCACTCCGCCGACGGCGAGCTCGGCCGCACCAGCTGGTGGGACGAGGCGCTCGCGCCCGACGGCACCCTCGGCGGCCCGCTCGCGTTCGGAGCGGCCAGCGGCACCAAGCCGGTGACCTGGCTGGTCGATCCCGCGGTGCCGGACGCGGTGAGCCAGCTCGCCGCCGGCAACCCGGTCCGCGAGATCACGCCGGTCGCGCCGGCCGACGATCCGTCGGAGAGCGAGAGCCCCTCGCCGAGCGGATCGGCGAGCTCGGCGGGCGAGGGCGGTGGTGACGGCGCGGAGGTCGGTGGCGCCACCCTCCAGCCCGACAGTCCGCTGGTCCGCGCCGCCCAGACCTGGCTCGACAAGGCCGGCACCGTGCTGCCCGACGACGCCGTCGCCGTGCTGCCCTACGGCGACCCCGACCTGGCGGCCGCGGCCCGCGCCCTGCCCAGCCTGTACCCCACCGCCCGCAAGCACCCGTCGGCCACGCTCACCGCCTGGGGCGTCGAGGGGACCCCGGTCGTCGCCTCGCGCAACGGTTACCTCGACGCCGCCGCGATCGACAAGGTCGACGACGACGCGACGGTGCTGCTGGGCGAGCAGATGTTCGGCGCCCAGGACTATCCCGACGGCCCGCCGGCCCGCGGCCGGGTCGGTGACCGGCCCGTCGTACCGACCAGCACGGCGACCGCGAAGGGCGGCCCGGGACCCGACCGGGTGCTGGCGCCGGTCGCCCTGCGGCAGCGGCTGCTCAGCGAGGCGACGGTCCGGATCCTCGCCGCCGCGGCCGGCCGCACCCCGGACGGGCAGGCCGACCCGCTCGTCGTCGTCCTCCCCTCCACCATCGACGCGGCCGGGGCCTCCGAGTTCTGGGCCGGGCTGGACCCGGCGCTGGTCTCCCTGGTCTCGCTGCCGACGATCACCCACCTGGGGACCGACGAGAGCCAGATCGACCCCGACGAGCTCACCTATCCCGAGGGGCAGGTGTCCGCCCAGCTCGACGCCGGCGTGTTCAGCGAGGCGGGCGCCCTGATCCGCTCGGGTCGCTCGCTGCAGAGCATCCTCGGCGACGGGTACGCCATCGGCGACACGCTGGTCGGCGAGGCGCTCGCCGGGACGTCGTACGCCATGCGCGACGACTCCGACGCCGGCCCGCGGCTGGACCGGTCGCGCTCCTGGGTGACCGACCAGCTCGAGATGGTGAGTCTCAGCGCGCCGCAGGGGGTCACCCTGTCGAGCAGCTCCGGCAGCTTCAACGTCGCCATCGCCAACACCCTCGACCACGCCGTCACGGTGCGGATCGAGGCCGCGACCGACGAGGACGCCACGATCAAGGCGGCCAACCCGATCGTGCTGGCGGCCAACAGCCGCTCGTCGGTGCCGATCAGCGCCGACATGCACGGCACCGGCGTCCACAACGTCCGGCTCCGCCTCACCGACGCCGACGGCACGCCGATCGGCGCCGAGGCCGAGCTGCCGATCCGCTCCGGCCAGGTCGGGGTGGTGATCTGGGCGATCATGGGCACCGGCGCGGGGATCCTGTTCCTGGCCATCGGCATCCGCCTGGTCCGCCGGTTCCGCTCCCGCGGGGGCGAGGACGGGCCCGCCGACTCCGCCGAGGCCACGGCGTGAGCGACACCGACAGCACGACCGGCGGGGAGCAGCGCAGGATCCTCGCCAACACCGCGGTGATGGCGGCGGGCACGATCGTGTCCCGGTTCAGCGGCTTCATCCGCTCGACCCTGCTGGCCGCGGCGCTCGGCGTGTCGCTGCACGCCGACATCTTCACCGTGGCCAACACGGTGCCGAACATGCTCTACATCCTGCTCGCGGGCGGGGTGTTCAACGCGGTGCTGGTGCCGCAGCTGGTGCGGTCGATGAAGAACGACCCCGACGGGGGCGCGGCGTACGTCAACCGGGTGATGACCCTCGCCGCCTGCTTCCTGGGCCTGGTGACGGTCGGGCTCGTGGTGGCCGCGCCGCTGGTGATGCAGGTGCTGGTGCCGAGCTACAACGCCCCGGAGCTGGCCGAGCAGCGCCAGTCGGCCATCGACTTCGCGCGCTACTGCCTGCCCCAGGTCTTCTTCTACGGCATGTTCGTGCTGGTCGGGCAGGTGCTCAACGCCCGCGGCCGGTTCGGCCCGATGATGTGGGCGCCGATCGCCAACAACGTCATCTCGGTCGCGGTGCTCGTCGCCTACCTGGTCGCGTTCGGGCCAGCGACGCCCGCCGAGCAGCGCGGCGCCTTCACGTCCGGCCAGGAGGCCCTGCTCGGCATCGGCTCCACCGTCGGCATCGCGGCCCAGCTGCTGATCCTGGTGCCCTACCTGCGCGCGGCCGGGGTCCGGGTCCGCCCACGGTTCGACTGGCGTGGCGTGGGACTGGGCCACACCCTGCACCTCGCCGTGTGGACGGTGCTCTTCGTCATCGTCAACCAGGTCGCGTACGTCGTCGTGGTGCGGCTCGCCTCGGGCGGCACCGCCGCCGCGGAGGACGGCACCGGCATCACGATCTACTCCAACGTGATGCTCGTGACGATGGTCCCCCACTCGATCATCACCGTCTCCCTGGCGACCGCGATCCTGCCCCGGCTCTCGGCCGCCGCCGCGGCCTCCGACATGGGCCGGCTCGCCACCACGCTCGGCGCGACCCTGCGTACCGCGCTGGCCGTCGTGATGCCGTTCGCGGCGCTGCTGCCCTCGATCGCGCTGCCGCTCGCCCAGGTCGTGTGGGGCCACGGCGCGACCGCGCCGTACGTCCACCGCTTCGAGTCCTCGATGGTGCTCTTCGGCTTCGCGGTCGTCGCGTTCACCGTCCACTACCTGGTGCTGCGCGGCTTCTACGCGCTCGAGCTCAACCGCCTGGTGTTCTTCGTGCAGTGCGCGATCGCGGCCACCAACATCGGGTTGGCGGTGCTCTTCGTCAGCCGGGTCGACCCGTGGGACACCTCGCCGATGCTGGTCCTGGCGTACGGCGGCGCGTACACCGTCGGCGCGACCCTCTCGTCCGTCGTCCTGCTCCGCACGCTGCGCCGCGGCGGGATGCCCCGAGGCGCGGTGTGGCACCGGCGCGGCTTCCTGCTGCGGCTGCTGGCCGCGTGCGTGGTCGTCTTCGTGGTCGCCCGCTTCCTCGACATCGTGGTGACCGACACCGTGGTCGAGCTCGTCGGCCCGGACCCGAACTGGCTGTGGGCGGCGCTCGAGGTGGCCGTGGTCAGCAGCGGCGCGGCGGCGGTCCTGCTGGGCGTCGCGCGGCCCCTGGGCCTCGACGATGTGACGTCCGTCGCCGACACCGTCACCAGGCGCCTGCGCCGAGGCTGACCCGGGCTGACGGCGTGTCCTAAGGTGACCGGAGGGACTCGAGGGCGGATCGGCAGGGGGATCGAGGTGGCGACGTCGACGCGGTCGGGCGATGTCCTCGCCGGCCGCTACCGGTTGATCGACCTGCTCAGCGAGAGCGGCGGGGGGCGGTTCTGGCGCGCCCACGACCGGGTGCTCGAGCGCTACGTCGCGCTGCACGTCATCGCCCAGGACGATCCGCGCGCCCACGAGCTGGTCGAGGCCGCCCGCACCTCCGCCCAGGTCCTCGACCCGCGGATCCTGCGCGTCCTCGACGCCGAGGAGGAGGACGGGCGCTGCTTCGTGGTCAACGAGTGGGGCACCGGCATCTCGCTCGACATCCTGGTCACCCATGACGGACCGCTGACCCCGCGCAACGCGGCCTGGCTGGTCGCCGACGTCGCCGACGCACTCGCCCGCGCGCACGCCGCCGGCGTGACCCACGGCCGGCTCAACCCCGAGAACGTCCTCATCGACCGCTACGGCGCGGTGCGCATCATCGGCATGTGCGTCGACGCCGCGCTGCACGGACTCTCGCCCGGCGACGTCCAGGGCGACCTCGAGGACCTCGGCGGCCTGCTCCACTGCGCCCTCACCGGCACCTGGCCGGGGCCCTCCGGCTCCATCGTCCCCGCCGCGCCCCGCGAGAACGACCTCACCCTGAGCCCGCGCCAGGTGGTCGCCGGCGTGCCCCAGCCGCTCGACGTCCTGTGGCGCGAGCTGGACCAGCGCGGCGCCGTGCCCCGCTGGCGCCGGCGCGGCGGTGAGCACCCCGACGTCTCCTCGGCCGCCGCGATCGCCGCCGAGCTGCTCGCCTTCGTCGGCGACCCGGCCGGTGCGCCCGCCCGGCTGGCCCGGGCGATCCCGCCGATCAACGAGCTCCGTCCGGTCTGGCTGCCCGCCCTCGCCGACCCGCTGCCCCACGACGCCTCGCGCGACGACATCCCGGTCGTCCCGCCGGCCCCGGAGCCCGAGCCGGAGCCCGAGCCCGATCTGGAGCCGGAGTCCGAGGACGAGCCACCGATCCCGCTGGTCACCGAGCTGCCCACCGAGGCCGGGATGCCGGTGTTCGGCGACGACGAGGACGTCACCTGGTTGCGCACCCGGAGCACCCCACCGCCGCCGCCACCGCCGTTCGAGGACCTGCCCGAGCGGCCGCTGTTCGCGCCCGACCCGCCGGGCGGGCGGCGCCGGCTGCCGCCGGTCCCGTCCGAGCCGGGTGGCCCACCTGGTGGCCCGACCCCGACCGGCTTCTGGCCGTGGGAGACCGACACCGGTCCCGACGCCCAGGAGTCGACCGACAGCCTCGAGAGCGTGCCCGGGCGGAGCTGGCTGCGCCTGGCGATGGCGGTGGCGCTCGCCGTCCTGCTGCTGGTGGCGGTCGCGATCGCGTTCAACCTCGGCCGGGGCCGCACCGCTCTCGGCGGCGACCCCCAGGAGGCCCCCACCCCCACCACGACGACCACCGCCGGCCGGGCCGCCCCGCTCGACGGCGTCACGGCCGGAGCGCTCGATCCGCTCGGCACCGACGGCGACGAGAACGGCTCCCTGGCCGGCGACGTCCTCGACGGCGACCCGAGGACCAGCTGGCGCACCGACACCTATCTCCAGCAGCTCGGGCCCACCGGCCTGAAGACCGGCGTCGGCCTGGTCCTCGACCTGGGTGGCACCCGCACCGTCGCGACGGTCGAGCTGCGGATGCTCGACGACGGCCTGATGACGTCCAACCAGGTGGGCCTGTACGCCGTCGACGGCACCGCGGCGCCCACCGCCGCACCCACCGGCGATCCCGTCGCGGAGGCGACCGGAGGCGGCAGGTTGAACCTCACCCCTGCGCAACCGGTGAAGGCTCGCTACCTTGTCCTGTGGTGGACGGCCCTGCCGGAGGTCTCCGGCGGCTTCCGGGCCCAGGTCTCCGAGGTGGTGGTCCGTGGTGAGTGAGGCCGGCGCGATGCTGACCGATCACGAGCTGCTGGCCGCCCACGTGGCGGGTGACCCGGCCGCCTTCGGCACCCTGGTCACCCGGCACCGCGACCGGCTGTGGGCGGTCGCGCTGCGCACCTGCGGTCACCCCGAGACCGCCGCCGACGCGCTCCAGGACGCCCTGGTGTCGGCGTTCCGCCGGGCCGGCACCTTCCGCGGCGACGCCGCGGTCACCACGTGGCTGCACCGGGTCGTGGTCAACGCCTGCCTCGACCGCCTCCGCGCCGACAAGGTACGCCGCACCGAGCCGCTGCCCGACGACCTCGACGACCTCGGAACCGGTCGTCGCGAGACCGTCGCCGACGCGATCGATCCCGCCGAGCACGGTCTCGCCGTCGACCGGCGCGAACGGGTGCTGGCGGCGCTGCGCACCCTGCCCGAGGAGCAGCGGGCCGCGATCGTGCTGGTCGACATGGAGGGCTACCCGGTCGCCGAGGTCGCCCAGATCCTCGACTGCGCCGAAGGCACCGTCAAGAGCCGCTGCTCGCGGGGCCGGGCGCGGCTCGCCGTCCTGCTCGCCGACGTCCTCGACCTCGCGGGAGAGGAGACCGACTCCCGGCCGCACGACGGCGGGAACCCGACCCGCCCGCCGGACGTCGGATCGGTGGCGCCCCGCGGACCACCCGCCGGGACCGCCGTCGACTGACCATCCGTCCCGTCCCCACCGGGGACCCCCGTGCCAGGAACTCCCCCCATGACCGACGCCCACGAGCCGTTGACCCCCGCCCAGGAGGACGCCGTCCGGCGCGCCCTCGCGGACGCCGGCGGTCCGGTGCGGATGCCGGGCGACGTCGCCGCCCGGCTCGACGACGTGATCGCCGGGCTCGCCACCGAGCGCGTGTCGGGCACCCGCCCCCTGGGCGGCGTCCACGAGTCCCACCCCGAGGCGGTCGTCGTCCCCCTCGACCCGGCGGCGCTGCGCCGGCGCCGGCGGGTCCGGATGCTGTTCGGCGCCGCGGCCGCGGTGGCCGTGGTCGCGGTCGGCGTCGGGATCGCCTCGGACCACCAGAGTGACGACCTCACCGCCGCGAGCAAGGCCGCCCAGGACGACACCAGCCGCGACGCCGCCGGCGGCTCCGCCCAGGAGGCGGCGCCCGAGGCCGCGACGGAGTCCGCGGCCGCGCCGGGCGCCGTCGAGGAGCAGGGCGACCGGCTCTCGGTCGAGCCGCGGCGGGTGGCCACCGACCAGCCGCTGCGGGAGGTGCGGATCACCCACCTGCGCGAGGACCTGGTCGCGCTCCAGCACGTCCTGCTGCCGCACCCCAGCACCGCCGACTACACCGGCACGACCCTGACCGCGCCCGCCGACTTCATGTGCGGCGCGGCGAGCTACGGCGCCGGCCACCTCGTCGGCGTCGAGTACGACGGCAAGCCGGCGGTCGTCGCCTTCCGCGCCCCGGTCGGCTCCACCCAGGTCGCCGAGGTGCTCACCTGCGGCACCGCCGACGTCCTCCACTCCACCACCCTCGCCGCCACCGGCTGAGCCCACACCGGACCGGACGGGCGCTCGGGAATCTCGCGGCCTACGATCTCGTTGTCGAAGTGTCCGTCCTGGCCAGATCCCGTTGGGAGTCCCATGTCCGAGTCCGCCCCGTCCGAACCCCGCAACGTCATCGTCATCGGGTCCGGGCCGTCCGGCTACACCGCCGCGATCTACGCCGCGCGGGCCCAGCTGAACCCGCTGGTCTTCGAGGGCTCGGTCACCGCCGGCGGCGCCCTGATGAACACCACCGAGGTCGAGAACTTCCCCGGCTTCCGTGACGGCATCCAGGGCCCGGCGCTGATGGACGAGATGCGCGCCCAGGCCGAGCGGTTCGGCGCCGAGCTGGTCGCCGACGACGTGGTCGAGGTCGACCTCACCGGCGACATCAAGGTCGTGAAGACCGCCACCGACACCTACACCGCACGCGCGGTGATCCTGTCGACCGGCTCCGGCTACCGCAAGCTCGACCTCCCCAACGAGGAGCGGCTCTCCGGTCGCGGCGTCTCCTACTGCGCCACCTGCGACGGCTTCTTCTTCCGCGAGCAGCACATCGCGGTCGTCGGCGGCGGCGACTCGGCCGTCGAGGAGGCCACCTTCTTGACCCGGTTCGGCTCGAAGGTGTCCCTGATCGTGCGTCGCGACGAGCTGCGCGCCTCGAAGATCATGCAGGAGCGCGCCTTCGCCGACCCGAAGCTCGAGATCGTGTGGAACTCCGTCGTCGAGTCGATCAACGGCGAGGACTCGCTGGAGTCGCTGACCCTCAAGGACACCGTCACCGGCGCCACCTCGGAGCTGCCCGCGACCGGCCTGTTCATCGCGATCGGCCACGAGCCGCGCTCCGAGCTGCTGGTCGGTCAGGTCGACCTCGACGACAACGGCTACGTCCTGGTCCAGCCCGGCTCGACCGCCACCAACATCCGGGGTGTCTTCGCCGCCGGTGACCTGGTCGACCACACCTACCGCCAGGCGATCACCGCCGCCGGCACCGGCTGTGCGGCCGCCCTCGACGCGGAGCGGTTCATCGCCGAGCTCGACCACGCCGCCGCGACCGCCGGGAATGCCCCGGTCACCGCGTAGGTTCCATCAACAGACTTCACGTTCACCTAGATCCCGAAGGGGTGCCCACCGTGGCCGACAACATCTCCGCCGTGACCGACGCCGAGTTCGACGCGCAGGTCCTCAAGTCCGACAAGCCCGTCCTCGTGGACTTCTGGGCCGAGTGGTGCGGCCCGTGCCGCCAGGTCGCCCCGATCCTCGACGAGATCGCCGGCACCCACGGCGACAAGATCACGTTCTTCAAGATGAACGTCGACGAGAACCCGGTCACCCCGGCGTCGTACCGGGTCACCGGCATCCCGACCATCAACGTCTACCAGGGCGGCGAGGTCGTGAAGACCATCGTCGGCGCCCGTCCGAAGGCCGCGATCCTCAACGAGCTCGCCGACTTCATCAACTAAGAGATTCCGCGGGTAGGCGGCGTCGTCGCGAGCGTCGCGAGACGCGTGCGATGGCAAGGCGGCGGAGCGAAGACGTGCTTGGCCGCCCATCGAGCGACGCCAACGCCGCCAGCGTGCGCGTGTCGCGGCGCGCAGCAGGCGGCGCCTACCCGCGGAATCTCTAACGTCAGCCTCGAGAGCCCCCGGTCCCCGGACCGGGGGCTTTCGCATTTCCGCCACCGGGTGGCTCCGCAGCCCCCAGAATGTCCTCGCTCCCGATCAACCGGAGGACTCATGGGGAACCACTCCGCCCTACGACGGCGCCCACCGGACCTCCGGCAGGCCCTGCCCCCGATCCTCGCGCTGCTCCTCGTCGTCGCCACCGCCGTCGTGCTCGCGGTGCTGCTCAGCGGACGCGAGGTGCCGCCATCGCGGGTACAGCCACCGCCGACCAGTGCGAGCAGCACCCCGAGCGCCGTCGCCCTGGTGATCGGGGAGGAGGAGCGGGGTGCGGCGCTGAGCCTGGCCGCGACCGCGGCGGAGCAGATCATCGGCGAGATCCCGGACGCGGTCGACCTGATGACCCCGCACTACGCCCGGCTCTACCGGCACGCCGTCGACGGCGGCACCGACCCGGCGGCGCCCGTGACGATCGCGGGCGCCGGGCTGATGGGCATCGACGGCGCCTCCGCCGACGTCCTGGTCCTCGTCGACCGGGCCGAGGACCCCTCGGGCGTGGTCCTCCACCTGCGCCGGTACCGCTCCCAGTGGCGGGTCGACGACCTGGTCCCCGTCACGGCGCCGGTGGACCATCTCACCGAGCCGGACGCTGCCCGCCGCGCGCAGCTGGCCGCCGCCCAGGACGCCGTGCCGGGCGAGGCACTGGCCGCCGGCCTCGCCGTCTCCGGCCCCGACGCGGCCACGGTGCTGGTCGCGACCCGGGACCGGCCGCTGCGGGTGGAGCTGGCCCTGGTCGACGGCAGCTGGCGGGCCGAGGTCGCCGAGGTGGGCGAGGTCAGCGCCGACTGACCGGGGTCGGCGCGTGCTTGGGCCGTCGTACGACGCCGACCAGGCGCTCCCAGGCCGCCTCGACCTCCTCGCGCCAGGTCGCCAGCGAGCGCATCTCCATCCGCATCCGCGGGGTGCTCGGGTGGGCACGCTGGGTCTTGAAGCCGACCCGCGCCAGGAACTCCTCGGGCACCACGCAGTCGGGGACGCGGCCGGAGCCGAGCCGACCGGTGCGGGCGAAGGCCTCCACCGCACGGATCCCGTCGCGCCCCACCAGGTCGCGGGCCATGCCCTGCACCAGCAGCCGCCCGGTCCCGCCGCGGACCTGGTCGGGGCGCACCCACGCGGTGGTCAGCAGCACCGCGTCCGCGGACACCGGCGCGGTGGGGAAGGCGGCGGCGCCGGGGACGTACGACGCGGGTGCGTACACGACGTACCCGACCGGTCGGCCGTCGACCAGCGCGACCCGCCCGCAGGAGCCCCACTCGCGCAGCAGCTCGGAGACCCAGGCCTCCTTCTCGGCGGCGCGCTCGGCGGGAGCGAGGCGCTCGCGGTGCACCGGCTCGCGCTCCCAGAACAGGCAGGTGCGGCACGGCGCGTCCGCGTCGGCGAACAGGGCGTCGAGCAGGTCGAGGGTGAGCGGAACCGTGGTCCGGGCCACGTCTCGATGGTACGGCGGTGAGCGAGCCGGAAATCGGTGGCGCGGACCTGAGAGGATGGCCTTCGTGCGCAAGATCCGCCAGAGCCAGAAGCTTCGCAACGTCCGCTACGACGTCCGGGGACCGATCCTCGTCGAGGCTCAGCGCCTCGAGGCCGAGGGTCACAAGATCCTCAAGCTCAACATCGGCAACCCGGCACCCTTCGGCTTCGAGGCACCCGAGGCGATCGTGGCCGACATGGTGCACAACCTGCCCGACGCCCAGGGCTACTCCGACTCCCGCGGCATCTACTCCGCTCGCACCGCCGTCGCGCAGTACTACCAGTCGCGGGGCCTCAAGGACACCGCCGTCGACGACGTCTTCGTCGGCAACGGCGTGTCCGAGATGATCTCGATGGTCCTGCAGGCCTTCCTCGACGACGGCAACGAGATCCTGGTCCCCGCCCCCGACTACCCGCTGTGGACCGGCGCGGTGTCGCTGTCCGGAGGCACGCCGGTCCACTACCGGTGCGACGAGGAGAACGGCTGGATGCCGGACCTCGAGGACATCGAGTCGAAGATCACCGAGAACACCCACGGCCTGGTGATCATCAACCCCAACAACCCCACCGGTGCCGTCTACAGCAAGGACATGGTCGCCAAGCTCGTCGACATCGCCCGGCGCCACGACCTGGTCGTCTTCGCCGACGAGATCTACGAGAAGATCCTCTTCGAGGACGCCGAGCACCACCACGCCGCCGCGGCCGCCGGCAATGACGTCCTGTGCCTCACCTTCAGCGGCCTCTCCAAGGCCTACCGGGTGTGCGGCTACCGCGCCGGCTGGGTGATGATCTCCGGGCCCAAGGAGCTCGCCGAGGACTTCCTCGAGGGCCTCACCACGCTCTCCAACATGCGCATGTGCGCCAACGTCCCGGCGCAGCACGCCATCCAGACCGCACTCGGCGGCTACCAGTCGATCAACGAGCTGATCGTCCCCGGCGGCCGCTTCTACGAGCAGGCCATGCTCGCCGACAAGCTGCTCAACGAGATCCCCGGCGTCTCCTCGGTCCGGCCCCGAGGCGCGCTCTACTGCTTCCCGCGCCTGGACCCCGAGGTCTACCCGATCGAGGACGACGAGGCGTTCGTCATCGAGCTGCTGCGAGCCAAGAAGATCCTGGTCACCCACGGCACCGGCTTCAACTGGTTCGCCCCCGACCACTTCCGGCTGGTGACGCTGCCCGATGTCGAGGTGCTCGAGGAGGCGATCGGGCGGATCGCCGACTTCCTCGCCACCCGGCGCTGAGTCAGGCCACCGCGACCGGCGCCCAGGTCACGCCGGCGTCGGTCGACGCACGGTGACACCTCGGATCACTGCAGGATCGTGACCCCCAAGGCATTCTCGACTCGTCCGATCCGTGTGAACACACACCTGTTGTACTGGTCGATGCCGACATGCGTACCTCGGGCGATCGACGCATAGAACCATGGTCCGCCGCTGTCGCCACCGAGGCAGGTCGGCCCGTTTGCGATATCGAGTCCACACGTGCCTGACAGGCATGTGTTCGTCAGAGCGACCGTGCCGCAGCTGTAGCCACTCGTGCCACCCCAGTGACAGACCGCAGTGCCGACTGGCGCGTTCTGCACCAAGCTCGGCACCCGGTCCTCGGTAGCGGTCGCGCGAAACTGGTTGTTGGTCGTGTGTCCGTTGCCCGTCAGGGTCCGATGAAACTGGGTGTCGTAAGTCGGGTAGGCGCTTTGAGATGGATCGGCCGTGATGACGCCGGACAGATTGTTGTAGGCGAGTGATCCGCCGCAGTGCCCGGCGGTCGTGACTCCCCGGTTCCCGTTGCTGGTTCGCGCAGCGGTGAACCCTGCGGTACACCACCTGCCACCGTTTCGAAACAGATCGCGACCGCCTTGAACGACGGTCTGCTCAACCAAGAGATTCGCCTTGACCTGCAGCAGCTCGACGGGGGCCGGGAGGAGCCCGTCTGCCTGGGTCCTGGCCGACCTGGTAAACGCCTCGTCCAGGACCGCCGCCACCTGTTCGGACGAAGCACCCTCGGCGGGCGAATACTCGAAGACGAGCTTGCCGGAGGACGGGTCGTAGCGGCTAGCCGTCGACACGAGGACCGCTGGAGCGTTTCCCGCGACTGCGCTCCACGCTTCGGAGGCCATTTCCAGATCCGATGCGCTCGCTGGTGCCCCGAATGACACCTCGACCGCCCCGAGGTCAGCTTCCTCGATCGCGGCGATCAACGCAGCAGACGGCGAGCCGGCTGTCTGCAACCAGAAGACAACCCCCCGGTGGTCTCGATTGATCGCAGAGCCGGTCACCCCTCCGGGAAACCTTTCATCAAGACGGACCAGCAGTTTCTCGAAGGCAGGCAGCCTCGAGGCCTCCTCGCGGAGTTCCTCAACCGGCCGCCCGGTGCTCAAAGCCGTGGCCGCGAGATCGTGCTCGGCCTCATCCGACAGCGAGAGCGGCGCGGAGCCATCGGCGTCCGTGCCACGCAGACGCAGCGTGCCCTGTCGGTCAGCGGCAGCGCGCACGCCGACCTTGATCTCGTAGTCTGAATCCTGCTCGGCTCGGGCGTTTCCGCCTGCCGCGACCATCGAGGTAAGGGCAAGACCAACCACGATCAGAACACTGCTCAACCGGGCCGCTGAAGACTTCATGCGTGGCATCGATCTGCTCCTTCACGATCGGATTCGGAGGCCAAGCGTGAATGCACCACCACGTGAATCCCTTGAGACCGTTCCGTTCTGTTCGCAAATCGCTGATTGTCGGCTGGCTGCCAGTCGTCTGTCGGGCTTGCTGCGGAATAGTTCGATCGCAGACGCAACAGAATCGACCGGCCGTTCGTCTTACGAGCATGGTTGCCACCGACGAGCGGGCCGACTTTGCCGCGTTCGTGCGCTCGTATGGCAACACGATGAAGCGACTGGGACACGCCGTCAGCGGCGACCCTGACATCGCCGAGGACGCCACACAGTCAGCTCTGATCAAGGTCTTCAAGCACTGGCACGAGATCGAGCACCCGCGGGCCTACGCGCGCCGTGCCGTCGTGTCAGAGTGCATCGACCGCGGCCGCCGGCTGCAGCGGGAGAAGGTCACCCCCGCCGGCGAGTGGGGCACCTTGCCCGGCGAACGCGGGACGAGCCCCCAAGATCAAGAGGCATGGGAGATGCGCGAGGCGCTCTGGCAAGCAGTTCGTCGGTTGCCCCTCGGCAGCGGGCGGTGCTCGCGCTGCGCTACTTCGAATCCCTCACAGACTCCGAGATCGCCGACGTTCTCGCCATCAGCGCCGGCGCTGTGCGGTCCACAGCCTCGAGAGCTCTCGGGGCACTGCGATTGATCTACACCGAGGACGAGAAATGATCGACAACCACTCAACGCGTCCCAAGCTCGAGAGTCAGTTGCGGGTGATGTACGACCGCGTCGCAGCAGCGACTCCACCGCTCGGTGATCTGCGCCAGGTCCGCCGAGACCACTCGCGACCTCGAAGGCACCTGGTTGGGCCCTTGTGCGCTGTCGCCACCGTCGTCGCTGTTGCCGGACTGTCCGCGACCGCGATCCACGCATGGGGCCAGCAGTCCGACGACGACTCGGTTCGCCCTGGACCCGCGGTAGGCCCGCGCGTGGGCCTCATCGTCAGGGTTGCTGACAGCCTGGTACCGCAGGCTCGCATCCGCGGCGTCCTCGACCTGAACGCGGACGGATGCGTCACGCTCGACGGTCTCCTGCTCATCGCACCGGCCGGGTCCGAGGTCCTGGACGACACCAGTGGTATCGCCTTTCCCGGTCTCGGACCCGTCAGGTTCGGCACCACCATCGAAGGTTCGGGAGGGATCGCACAGAGCCCAACGGATGCGGACGTGACTGATCCACTCGGTTGCGTCAGCGCGGACCCAGACGACGCCTACCTGATCTTCTATCCCTGACGGTCAGCGGACCGCAGACAAGCCGCTCGCGCGACCCGACCGGCAGCGGCGCCAGTCCGGCCGCCCGCGCCCAGGTCACGCCGGTCGGTCGTCGCATAGATTTCGACCACCGGGTCGTCACCGGCGATCAGCCGGGTCGAGACGAAGGAAGCGAGCTGCGGAGTGGTCCGCTCCGTGGGCGCACCTGTCAGACCAGGGCGCCGGGTTCTGCGCAGACGATCGATCGGCAGCCCGGCCGAATCGCCCTCTCGGGTTCCGCGTTTTGTTCGCCAGGCTCAAGACCGGAGCAGGGGTCTGCGCGACATGCAGTCGCATCTGCTGGGCGCGCCTGTCAGACTTCACCGGTGCTCGACATCACCTACCCGCCCGTCATCGTCACCGCCAAGGTGCTCTTCAAGCTGATGCGGCAGAAGGTCGTCGTGTCCGGCTCGGAGAACGTGCCTCGCAAGGGTGGGGCGCTGATGGCGATCAACCACACCGGCTACATCGACTTCATCTACGCCGGCGCCGGCGCCGAGCCGCAGAAGCGGCTGGTGCGGTTCATGATCAAGAAGGAGATGATGGACGCGCCCGGCGTGGGTCACCTGCTCCGGTCCTTCCACCACATCCGGGTCGACCGCTCCTCGGGCCTGCAGGCCATGAAGGACGCGCTGGCCTACCTCAAGGCCGGCGAGGTGGTCGGGATCTACCCCGAGGCCACGATCTCGCGCTCCTTCGAGATCAAGGAGCTCAAGTCCGGCGCGGCCCGGATCGCCGCCGACGCCGGCGTACCTCTCATCCCGGTGATCGTGTGGGGTGCGCACCGGCTGATGACCAAGGACCACCCGAAGGACTTCTCCCGCTCCGCCAAGACGATCATCGTCAAGGTCGGCGAGCCGATGTACCCCACCGGCGAGGACGTCGACGCCGAGACCGCCGAGCTGCGCACCGTGATGCAGCGGATGCTCGACGAGGTCATCGCCGAGTACCCCGAGGCCGAGAAGGCCCCCGGCAGCTGGTGGACGCCCGCCCGGTTCGGCGGCTCCGCGCCCACGCCCGAGGAGGCCGACGCGCTCGACAAGGCCGAGCTGCGCGCCCGGGCCGCCAAGCGGGCCGCCAAGAAGGCCGGCTGACACCGTCGCCGTGGAGTCGCCGCTGGTCCTGCTGGTCGAGGACGACGACGACCTGCGTACGACGACCCGCCTGGTCCTCGAGTCGCGCGGCTTCCGGGTCGTCACGGCCGCGGACGGGGAGGCCGGCTGGACGACCTACGTCACCCAGCCGGTGGACGTCGCCGTCGTCGACGTCGTGCTGCCGAAGCTCGACGGGCTGCGGCTGACCGAGCGGATCCGCGCCGACGGCGAGCTGCCGGTGCTGCTGCTCACCGCCCGCGATCTGCCCCGCGACCAGGTGGTCGGCTTCGACGCGGGCGCGGACGACTACGTCGTCAAGCCGTTCGACGGCGACGTGCTGGAGGCACGGCTGCGCTCCCTGCTCCGCCGCCGCGGAGGCTCCGGTCCTGCGCGCGTGGTGGAGCGCGACGGGCTGCGGATCGACGTCGACGGGATGACGGTCGAGCGCGATGGCGTACCCGTCGACCTGTCGGCCACCGAGTTCCGGCTGCTCACGGCCTTCCTCGACAACGCCGGCATCGTGCTCGGCCGCACGCAGCTGCTCGAGCTGGTGTGGGGGAGCGCGTCGTGGGGCGACCCGCACGTCGTGGACGTCACCGTGCAGCGGCTGCGCGCCAAGATCGGCGCCGCGCAGGTGGTGACCGTGCGCGGTGCGGGCTACATGATGGCGCGGGCCTGACCGTGCCCTCCGGGCTGGCCGGCTGGCGGCACTCGCTGCGGACCAGGATCACCGTCGCTGTCGTGGGAGCCGCGCTGGCGACCCTGGCGGGCGTCGGCGTCGTGGTCGACCACCAGTCGGCCGTGGACGCCCGGGACCGGCTGCGGACCCAGGCACTGACGGAGCTGGACGCCGGCATCGCGGTCCTCGAGGTGACCTCGACGCTGCGCTACGACCTGTCCCTCGACCCGGCCCGCTTGCCGGCTCCGCTCCGCGCCTCCTTGCCGTCGGCAGGGGAGGACCGGGCTGCGACGTACTACGCCGACGGCCGGATGTGGGCGGCTCGCCGGTTGTCGTCCGACCGGGTCGCGAGCGTGACGCTGGACGACGGGCCGGTGCGGGCAGCGCGGACGTCGCTACGACGGCGGATGCTGGTCGCCGCCGGAGCGGTGTTGCCCCTCACCGCGCTGCTGGGCCTGCTGGTCGGCGCCGGGCTGAGCCGCCGGTTGCGACGGGCCGCGGCGGCTGCCGAGGTGATCAGCCACGGCGGTACGGCGCGCTGCACGGTCGGCGGCCGTGACGAGGTGGCCGCGCTCTCCCGTGCGGTCGACGACATGGCCGACGCCCTGGAGCGAAGGTTCCACGTGGAACAAGCCTTCTCGGCGGACGTCGCCCATGAGCTGCGCACCCCGGTCGCGGCCCTCCTCAGCGCCAGCGAGCTGCTGCCGCCCGGGGAGATCACCGACCTCCTCCGTGGCCACGTGGCGCGATTGCGCCGCTTGGTCGAGGACCTGCTCGAGGTGGCCCGTCTGGACAGCGCCACCGAGGAGGTCTCCCTGTCCGTGCACCGGCTGGGTTCCCTCGTCCCCGGCGCCGTCGTGGACCGCGACACGGACGTGCTGGTCGACCCCCGTCGCGTCGAGCGGATCATGACCAACCTGGTCGCCAACGCCGAACTGCACGGTGGCGGGCTGACCGACCTGCGCGTGGACGGGCCGCGGGTCGTCGTGCGCGACGGGGGAGCGGGCTTCCCGGCCGACGTACTCGCCGCCGGGGCGATCCGGTTCCACAGCACCGGCAAGGGCACGGGCCTGGGCCTCACCATCGTGCAGGGCCAGGCCCGCGCCCTCGGCGCCACCGTCACGATGGCCAATCCACCGACCGGCGGCGCCGAGGTCGTGGTGAGCTTTCAGGAACCGGGACCCATCTCGGGGTCGACCGGGTCCACCGTGTCCAGCGGGTAGGTCTGCGTCGCCTGCATCCCGTCGGGCACCGTGCCCTCGACGGTGATGGTGATCGTGCCGTACGTCGCCGACGCCTCGCCCTCCACGATGTCCGACACCACGACCTTGGCCGGCACGGTCACGTCGGTGCCCTCGGCGCAGCTCGGATCGCAGTTGTTGGCGACCAGCTTCCCGGTCGCCGTCGCCTCGTCCGCGCCCCAGTCGCTCCACGCGAGGTCGGTCAGGCTCTGGTTGCCGTCGGCGCAGGCGACGGTCACCGACGCCGGGCTGGCCACGGGCTCGCCGACGCAGTCCAGGATGTAGGTCACCGCGGCCCGGGCCGCGACGGCCGGGTCCGTTGCGGTCGTCGTACCTGAGCCGGCGCCGGGCTGCGCCTTCACCGGTGCGTCGTCCTCGACCCCACAGGCGGCGAGCGCGCCCAAGGACAGGACCAGGGCCCCGGCCAGGGCGGCGGTACGGCGGGTGCGGGTGGTGTTCATCGGGTTCCGTTCTGCTGGGAGTCCGGCGGATCTCGCCGGCCTGACCAGCGTCGCGTCCCAGCCTCACACGAGCCCGGCAGGAAGGTCACAACAGCCTCACAGATGTGGTGTCTCTTTCGCGATATATCGGTATGTCGACCTGTCGTCTTGTCGACAAAGAGGCATTTGCTCCGAGTTCGAGAGGTCGGGGCCATGCCGTCACCGGGTGCCACGTGAAACAGGGCGCGACCACCGAGGTGGTCGCGCCCTGTGCCCGGGATCCGGGCGAACGTCAGATCGGGCGGTCGCTACGGTTGCGCGGGTCGATCAGGTCGACGATCCGCTGCAGGTCGCCGGTGTTGGCGAACTCGATCGCGATCTTGCCCTTGGCCTTGCCGAGGTCGATCTTGACCCGCGTCTCCAGCCGGTCGCCGAGCCGCTCGGCCAGCTCGCCGAGACCGGGAGCCTGGGGCTTCGCACGCCGGGGACGGGGCGGGGTGCCGGTGGTGCCGTCGCCGACCGCGACGATCTCCTCGAGGCCGCGGACCGAGATCCCCTCGGCGACCACGCGCTGCGCGAGCCGGTCCTGCTGCTCGGCGTCGCCGACGCCCAGCAGGGCGCGCGCATGACCGGCGGACAGGACGCCGGCGGCGACCCGGCGCTGGACGGCGGGGGAGAGCTTGAGCAGGCGCAGCGTGTTGCTGATCTGGGGCCGCGAGCGGCCGATCCGCTGCGCCAGCTCGTCGTGGGTGCAGGAGAAGTCCTCGAGCAGCTGCTGGTACGCCGCCGCCTCCTCCAGGGGGTTGAGGTTGCTGCGGTGCAGGTTCTCCAGCAGCGCGTCGCGCAGCATGTCGGTGTCGTCGGTCTCGCGCACGATCGCGGGGATCGTGCTGAGTCCGGCGGCCCGGGTCGCGCGCCAGCGCCGCTCGCCCATGACCAGCTCGTAGCTCTCGGCGCCGGCCTTGCGGACGACGACGGGCTGGAGGAGGCCGATCTCCTTGATCGAGTGGACGAGCTCGGCCATCGCCTCCTCGTCGAAGACGGTCCGCGGGTTGACCGCATTGGGCGAGATGGCGTCGACCGGCAGTTCGGCGAAGTAGGCACCGTCGACGGGCTGCAGAGCCGAATCCGCGATCTGAGCGCCGTTCCCGGAGCCGGTGGGCCTAGGGTCCACGGAAGCGCTGGAAGTCGCTCCAGCGGCAAAGTCCGCATCCTGGGCGTTCTGGTTGACATCCGGCTCCGCGGCCGGAGCCGATACCGGCGGGGTGGGCCCGGTCGGGATCAGCGAACCAAGACCGCGGCCGAGGCCGCGGCGGGGGGCTTGGGCGTTCACGACAGGCTCCCTCGGACGACGATCTCGCGCGCGGCTTCGAGGTAGCTGAGCGCACCGGGTGAGCCCGGATCGTAGGTCATCACGGTCTGTCCGTACGACGGCGCCTCCGACACCCGCACCGAACGCGGGATCGCGGTCTTGAGCACCTGGTCGCCGAAGTGCTCACGCACCTCGGAGGCGACGCCGGCGGCGAGGCGGGTGCGGGCGTCGTACATCGTGAGCACGATGGTCGACACGGCGAGCTCGGGGTTGAGGTGCGCCCGGACCATGTCGACGGTCGCGAGCAGCTGGCCGAGGCCCTCGAGCGCGTAGTACTCCGCCTGGATCGGGATGAGCATCTCGGCGCCTGCGACCAGGGCGTTGAGCGTCAGCAGGCCGAGCGAGGGCGGGCAGTCGATGAAGACGTAGTCGAACCGGTCCTCGCCGACCGCGGCGGCGGTGCCGATCCGCGGGTGGGCGTCGAGCGCCTTCTTGAGCCGCTGCTCGCGGGCCACCACGCTGACCAGCTCGATCTCGGCGCCGGCCAGGTCGATCGTGGCCGGGACCACCCACAGGCCGGACGCGTCGGGGCACGGCTGGGCGATGTCGGCGATCGCCACGCCGTCCACGAGCAGCTCGTACGACGAGGGCGTGCCCTGCCGGTGCTCGATGTTGAGCGCCGTCGACGCATTGCCCTGCGGGTCGAGGTCGATGACCAGGACGCGCTGGCCGAGCTGGGTCAGGGCGGCCGCGAGGTTCACCGTGGAGGTCGTCTTGCCGACGCCGCCCTTCTGGTTGGCGACCACGAACACCCGGGTCTCCGAAGGACGGCTGAGCTGCTCCTGCGGAATGCCGGCACGGACCATCACCGTCGCCTGAGCCGCCCGGGCGAGAGGGGTGAGGTCGTCATCGAAGCCGGCCGCCCGCTCGGCGAGCTGAGCCGCGGTCAACGGCGCTGCGGGCGCGGCCTGAGCGGTTTCACGTGAAACGTCTTGCGGGGGAGTGGAGCCGGTTTCACGTGAAACGTGGTCCTCGGTCACGACTGTCCCTTCCGAGTGTGCCTGTGGATAACTAGGTGCGTTCTGTGGAGACTCACGCTCAGCAACCGTCTCCGGACCGGTGGAAAACTTGGGACCGGGACCCAACGAGTCGCTCACGACTTCCTCCTCTTCCGCCGCGACGAGCTCCCGCGCGATCCCCGAGAATCGCGCTGGCCGCGAAGCGGCAACGATACGCGGGCCGGATCGGCCCACGACAGACGGACGATGCGAACCGGCTCCACGGCACCGTCGGCCGCCAGCTCCGCACCCAACTCCTCGACCACGGCCGGGGCGCAGCCCAGCCGGCGCGTCACCTCGGCCGCCTCGGCGACCTCCTCGGCCGCGCTGGAGCCCTTCATCGCGAGCAGAGCGCCCTCCGGCGCGACCAAGGGCATGCACCAGGTCGCGAGCTTGTCGAGGGCCGCCACCGCGCGGGCGGTGACGACGTCGAAGGTGGCGACCCCGTGCACGGCGTCGGCACGGCCCCGGATCACGGTGACGTTGTCGAGGCCCAGCCGCTCGACCGCCTCCTCCAGGAAGGTGGTGCGCCGCAGCAGCGGCTCGATCAGGGTGACCCGCACGTCGGGACGCGCGATCGCGAGCACCAGGCCGGGCAGACCCGCTCCGGACCCGACGTCGGCGACCGTCGCGTCGGCGGGCAGGGCGGCGGCGAGCAGGCCGCAGTTGATCAGGTGGCGCTCCCAGAGCCGGGGAGTCTCGCGGGGGCCGATCAGGCCGCGGACGACACCATCGGTCGCCAGCAGGTCGGCGTACGCCAGCACGAGATCGAGGCGGTCGGCGGAGAAGACCTCCGCCAGGATCGCCGGGGGAGCAGGGAGGGCAGCACGCAGCACCCCCGGGTCCGCCTGGCCCTCAGGGCCGGGGGACACCGGGGGTGCGGCGTCGTCGTCGTGTTTCACGTGAAACGTCGACAGGTGGCAGTCGGCCGGATCAGGCCGGCAGGACCACGACGTACCGGCGCGGCTCGACGCCCGCCGACTCCGAGCGCAGGCCCGCGGCGGCAACCGCGTCGTGCACGATCTTCCGCTCGAAGGGAGACATCGGCTCCAGCGACACCGGCTCGCCGGTCTTGGCCACCTCGGCGGCGGTCTCCGTGCCGAGCTGGGTCAGCCGGGTCCGCTTGTCCGCGCGGTAGCCGGAGATGTCGAGCATCAGCCGCGAGCGTTCGCCGGTCTCGCGGTAGACCGCCAGCCGGGTCAGCTCCTGCAGCGCCTCGAGCACCTTGCCGTCCCGGCCGACCAGCTGGGTCAGGTCCGCGCCGACGATCGACACGGCGGCCCGGTCGGCCTCCACGTCGATGTCGAGGTCGCCGTCGAGGTCGGCTATGTCGAGCAGCTCCTCGAGGTAGTCGGCGGCGATGTCGCCCTCCTGCTCCAGGCGGGAGATCCGGTCACCCTCGCCGGCGGCCGGCGCGTCGGTCTGGTCCTCGGCCCCGTTGTCCGCCAGGTCCTCGACGGGAGCCTGCTCGGTCTCCGCCGCGGTCTCGTCGGTCACGACCTCGTTCTCGGTCTCGGTCTCGGCGCTCACTTGTCGTCTCCCTGCTCGTTCGTGGTGTCGCCCTCGGCCGGCTGACTCTTCGCCTGGCCGTCGGGCTTGCTCGGGGGGGTGGCCCGGTTCGCCGGGCCCGTCCTGCGCTGCGAGCGGCTCTGCCGCTTCGGCTGCTGGCGGGTGCTGGGCCGCTGCTCCGGCTCGGGGGCGGCCTCGGTGATGGTGTCGGTCGCGGTGTGGCCGTGGCGGGCCGCCTTGGCCTTGTCGCGCTCCTGCTTGGCCGTGAAGGCGGGAGTGCCGGGCGCGGGGTTGTTGCGGATAACGTAGAACTGCTGGCCCATGGTCCACAGGTTGGAGGTGGTCCAGTAGAGGAGAACGCCGATCGGGAACGCGATGCCACCGAGGCCGAAGGCCACGGGGAGGATGTAGAGAAGCATCTTCTGCTGCTGGGCGTACGGGCCGCTCATCGCCTCGGCGGGCATGTTCTTGGCCATCAGCTGACGCTGGGTGGTGAAGGTGGTGGCGGTCATCGCCAGCACCAGGATCGCGGCCACGATCATCACGCCGGCGTGCGGGGTGTCACCCCAGGTGCGCGAGGCCCAGAAGTTCCCGTCGATCGGCAGCTGGCCGAAGATCTTGGCGTGGCCGAACTCGTGGGCCTTCTCCTTGGTGAGGAAGCCGTGCGGCTTGTCGGCCTTCGCTGCCTGGGAGAGCAGCCGGAAGAGCGCGAAGAAGATCGGCATCTGCAGCAGGATCGGCAGACAGGACGCGAACGGGTTGGTACCGGCGTCCTTGTACAGCTTCATCGTCTCCTCGGCCAGCTTCTGCCGGTCGTGGCCGTACTTCTTCTGCAGCTCCTTCACCTTGGGCTGCAGCAGCTGCATGTTGCGGCTGGACTTGATCTGCTTGACGAACAGCGGGATCAGGGCCGCTCGGATGACCAGGGTCAGGCCGATGATCGACAGCGCCCAGGACAGACCGCCCTTGGGGTCGAGGCCGAGCACCGTGAACAGCTTGTGCCAGCCGAGGAGCACCGCAGAGATGATGTAGTACAGCGGCACCATGATGAAGTGGCCGATGTCGCCGATGATGCCCACGAATCAGGCTCCTTGCTGGAAGGGGTGACGCCCGGCGGTCGCCGGGCGGAGTTCGGAGTCGCGCTCAGCGCGGGTGGGGGAGTGGTCGTGCTCGTGGCCGCGACGCGGCGGGACGTGGTCGACGCCGCCGGGTGACCAGGGGTGACAGCGCAGCAGCCGGCGTACCGCCAGCCAGCTGCCGCGGAAGGCGCCATGGACCTGCAGCGCCTGGACGGCGTACGCCGAGCACGACGGGTAGTAGCGGCAGGTCGGCCCGAGGAACGGGCTGACCAGGAGCTGGTAGCCGCGCACCAGGCCGATGAGCAACCACTTCATCGCGCCTCCTGCCCGCTCGCCTGACCGGGGGCGACCACGCGCTCCAGACAACGTGCGAGGTCGGCCACCAGTTCCGGGTACGACGACGCCGCGGCCGCGGGCTGCGCCCGCACCACGAGCACGGCTCCCGCCGGCAGGCCCGCGAGCAGCGGACGGACGGCGTGTCGTAGCCGGCGCTTGACGCGGTTGCGGACGACGGCGTTCCCGACGGCCTTGCTGACCACGAAGCCCGCCCGGGCCGGACGCGGCGACGAGTCACGCCCGGACATGCCGACAACCTGCTGCTCGTCGGGGAGCAGCAGGTGGGCGACGAGGGTGCGCGAGCCGGCACGACGACCCTTGCGGCTGACGGTCCGGAACAGGTCCGGCTCGGTCAGCCGCTGGTCGGCAGCGAGCACGTCAGCCCCACGGGAACCGCTGGGCGGACACGCCGGTGTCCGTCAGACGGACAGGCTCGAGCGGCCCTTCCGGCGACGGTTCGCCAGGATGGCGCGACCGGCGCGGGTGCGCATGCGCAGTCGGAAACCGTGCACCTTGTGGCGACGACGGTTGTTGGGCTGGTACGTCCGCTTGCTCACGATCGGCCTCTCAGGATGATGCAGATGTCGGGAAGGGTCTTCCGGCAGCCGGGAGCCAGCTCCGATCGGGAGCCGCACAGCACGTCGGCCGGCACCGCGCAGCCACGATGACCGGTGGATTCCGGGGCGTCGTGGACATGCGGCACCGGTCGACACCGGTTGACCAATCAACGGTACGCGGACGCCGGATCCAGGGTCAAACCGGCGGCGCCCGGAGCGGCCTCGACGAGCAGTTCCGCACCCGACGTCAAAACCTGTGGATAGCGGGTTGATCGACCGGCACCGGACAGTTAGGTTCGACGGATCCGGGATTCCCCGCCGGTGCCGGCCACCTCGGCCGACGAATGTCGCACGGTTGCTCCCTTCGTTCTCGGGAAAGCGCCGCTGACCTGCGCAAACAGTCGTTCGAGGAGGATCGGGACCGGCCTCGGTTCGGCATTGTCAACCTGATGATGCAAGAGTTCACAACCTGTGGACAAACCTGTGGAGCCAGCGTCGAAGGCGACGCCTTCCGGCTCCGCGGCTGACAGACGAGCGAGAGGGAGTGGCGTGACCGGCAACCCGGATCAGCCCCAGGACGAGACCAACACCCCCGCCCCGGACACTCCTCCGCTCGACCCCGCCACCGCACGCCTCGTCCACGAGTGGGTGACCGTGGTCGGCGAGCTGCAGACCCACCAGCGCGCCTGGCTCCAGGCCAGTCGGCCGGTGACCCTCCACGGCACCACCGCGATCGTCGCGGTGCCCGACGACTTCACCCGCAAGCGGCTCGAGGGCCGGCTGCGCGGTGAGCTCGAGGACGCGCTGACCGAGCGCTTCGGCCACGACGTCCAGCTCGCCGTCACCGTCGACAGCTCCCTGCGCCACGAGCTCGGCCACGAGCCCGCCACCTCCCCGTCGTACGACGACGGCCCGGCGTACGACGCCCCGTCGGCCTATGACTCCTTCGAGCCGGCGCCCACCTTCGAGCGCCCCCGCGAGGACGCCGCGGTCGGCGAGGCTCAGGATCGACAAGTCGCCATGTCGACAAATCGACCTGTCGACTCGGCTCCCCAGCCGCCCGACCTGGGCGGGATGCCCGCTCCGAGCACGCCGCAGGCCACGCCCAGCGGCGAGTCCCGGCTCAACCCGAAGTACACCTTCGAGACCTTCGTCATCGGCTCGTCCAACCGCTTCCCCCACGCCGCCGCGGTCGCGGTGAGCGAGGCGCCAGGCCGCAGCTACAACCCGCTGCTCGTCTACGGCGAGTCCGGCCTCGGCAAGACCCACCTGCTCCACGCGATCGGCCACTACGTCCGCACCATCTACGCGGGCTCCAAGGTGCGCTACGTGTCGAGCGAGGAGTTCACCAACGAGTTCATCAACGCGATCCGCGACGACCGGCAGGACCGGTTCAAGCGGAAGTACCGCGACATCGACGTACTCCTCATCGACGACATCCAGTTCCTGGAGGGCAAGACCCAGACCCAGGAGGAGTTCTTCCACACCTTCAACACCCTCCACAACGCCAACAAGCAGATCGTGCTCACCTCCGACCGCCCGCCGAAGCGGCTCGAGGCGCTCGAGGACCGGCTGCGCAACCGGTTCGAGTGGGGCCTGATCACCGACGTCCAGCCGCCCGACCTCGAGACCCGGATCGCGATCCTGCGCAAGAAGGCCGCGATGGACCGACTCACCGCGCCCTCCGACGTCCTCGAGTTCATCGCCTCGAAGATCCAGACCAACATCCGCGAGCTCGAGGGCGCGCTGATCCGGGTGACGGCGTTCGCCAACCTCAACCGGCAGGACGTCGACATGACGCTCGCCGAGATCGTGCTCAAGGACCTCATCCCCGAGGGCGGCGAGCCCGAGATCACCGCGTCGCTGATCATCGCCCAGACCGCGGCGTACTTCGGGCTCTCGATCGACGAGCTCACCGGGCCCAGCCGCGGCCGGCACCTGGTGATGGCCCGGCAGATCGCGATGTACCTGTGCCGCGAGCTCACCGGGCTCTCGCTGCCGAAGATCGGGGCGCAGTTCGGCAACCGCGACCACACCACCGTCATGTACGCCGAGCGGAAGATCAACCAGCTCCTCGGCGAGCGTCGCGCGGTCTTCAACCAGGTCTCCGAGCTCACCAACAGGGTGAAGATGCAGGCCCGCCAGGGCTGAGCAGCCTGTGGACAGAACCCGGGAAATTGTGAGAACTACACGGGGAGGATTCCGTGGAGGCGCCTACACGGCCCTCCACACCACCTCCTCGGTGCACATCGAAGCGTGTGATCCCCGATTTCATCCACAGCCTTCATCCACCGGCCAGATGGCGGCTCATCTGCGGAAACGTCGGTTCTCCACAGTTTCCACCACCGCTATGACCACTCCGTACCTCCATGCGGACTTCGATCGCCGGAACTCCTCCGGACCTCCGACCTGTGGATCATCCCTCCCCGTGCAGCGCTCAGGGGGCCCATGGCAGGATGCAACTCCCAATAACCACGTGAGAGGTACGACGACGTGAAGTTCCGTGTCGACCGCGACGTCCTCGCCGACGCCGTCGCCTGGGCTGCGCGCAGCCTGCCCGTCCGGCCCAGCGCGCCCGTGCTCGCGGGACTGCTCATCGAGGCCGGCAACGACGGACTGGTCCTCTCGACGTTCGACTACGAGACCTCCGCGCGGGCCACGCTCGCGGCCGAGGTCAACGACGAGGGCAAGGCCCTGGTCAGCGGCCGGCTGCTCGCCGACATCTGTCGCAGCCTCCCCAACAAGCCGGTCGACCTGGTCCTCGACGGCAACCGGGTCTCGCTCACCTGTGGCTCGTCGCGGTTTTCGCTGCAGACGCTGCCGGTCGAGGACTACCCGACGATCCCCGAGATGCCCGCGGCCACCGGCACCGTCCCCAGCGAGGCCTTCGCCCACGCCGTCGCCCAGGCCGTCACCGCGGCCGGTCGCGACGACATGCTCCCGGTGCTGACCGGCGTCCGCCTCGAGATCGAGGGCTCCACGATCGCGCTGCTCGCGACCGACCGGTTCCGCCTCTCGCAGCGTGAGCTCACCTGGAACCCCGGCACCCCCGACGCCACCCTCGCCGCCCTGGTGCCCGCCAAGGTGCTCGGCGACACCGCGAAGTCGCTGACCGCGGGCCCCGAGGTCACCATCGCGCTGTCCGCCTCGGGCTCCGGCGACGGCATCATCGGCTTCGAGGGAACCGGCCCCGGCGGCGTACGTCGCACCACCACGCGGCTGCTCGACGGAGAGTTCCCGAAGGTGCGCAGCCTGTTCCCCAACGAGAAGCTCACGGTCGCCAAGATCGACCGCCAGGAGCTGATCGAGTCGGTCAAGCGGGTCTCGCTCGTCGCCGACCGCAACACCGCGGTCCAGCTCAGCTTCCGCGACGGGGCGCTGGTCCTCGACGCCGGCTCCGGCGACGACGCGCAGGCCTCGGAGTCGGTGGCCGCCGAGATCCAGGGCGACGACCTGGTCACCGGCTTCAACCCGACCTTCCTCCTCGACGGCCTGACCGCCATCGACCAGAGCGTCGTCGAGCTCGCCTTCACCCAGCCGTCGAAGCCCGTCGTCATCAGCGGCACCGGCGACGAGGACGAGGCCGAGGACGGCGGCTCGTTCCGCTACCTGCTGATGCCGCGTCGCCTGCTCAGCTGACCCAGCCGCACCGCCAACCGGAGGGAGAACCGCTGTGCACATCGGACTCGTCGGACTCGGAAAGATGGGCGGCAACATGCGCACCCGGCTGCGCGACGCCGGCCACACCGTGGTCGGCTACGACCGCAACCCGGACCTCGCCGACGTCGAGAGCCTGGCCGCGATGGTCGAGGCGCTGCCCACGCCGAAGGTGGTGTGGGTGATGGTCCCGGCCGGGGACCCGACCCGCTCGACCATCGCCGAGCTCAAGGAGCTGCTCGGCGAGGGCGACCTGGTCGTCGACGGCGGCAACTCCAAGTACACCGACGACGCGATCAACGCCGCCTCCCTCGCCGAGAAGGGCATCGGCTTCGTCGACTGCGGCGTCTCCGGCGGCGTGTGGGGCCTGGCCAACGGCTACGCCCTGATGTACGGCGGCTCGGCCGACGACATCGCGAAGGTCCAGCCCGCCTTCGACGCACTCAAGCCCGAGGAGGGCGGCGCCGTCCACGCCGGTCCGACACCGGGCGCGGGGCACTTCGCGAAGATGGTCCACAACGGCATCGAGTACGCCATGATGCAGGCCTACGCCGAGGGCTGGGAGCTGCTCGAGAAGGTCGACATCGTCGAGAACGTGCCGGCGATCTTCGAGTCCTGGCGCCACGGCACCGTCATCCGGTCCTGGCTGCTCGACCTGCTGACCGAGGCGATCGAGGCCGACGAGCACCTCGAGGAGCTGCGCGGGTACGCCGACGACTCCGGCGAGGGTCGCTGGACGGTGCAGGCGGCGATCGACAACGCCGTACCCATGCACGTCATCGCCTCCTCGCTGTTCGCGCGGTTCACCTCGCGCCAGGAGGACAGCCCGGCGATGAAGGCGATCGCGGCGATGCGCAACCAGTTCGGCGGGCACGCCGTCCACACCGAGCCGCCTCCGGGTGGCGAGGCCAACCCGGACGCCTCCTAGCGTCGATCCGCTGTCAGGGCGGCCCGGGCCGCGGGGCCTGGGCCCCGGTCCCGGCGCGGCCGCGGCCTGGTCCGGCGGTTGCGCTGTAACACGTTGTCCGCCGCTGTTCCGGACCCGCCTCGGCTGTAGCCGACCCGCACAGCACCCTTCCCGCGACGTCTGGCGTCGGGTAGGGCAGCGAACAACGTGTTACAGCGGTGGAGCGGTGCCCAGCAGCGGAGCCGGCACGGCGGGCACCCGACCAGGCAGCGCCCAGGACCGACCCGCTCTCCCAACCCGCCCTGAGCAGGCGTCAGAGCGCGAGCACCGCGCGGACCACGGCCCAGCCCAGCCAGACCACGATCACGGCGACCGAGACCGGGTGGCGGACCAGGCGGTCCAGGGACGGCGGTGGGGTACGTCGGACCCGCGCCCGCACCACCGCGACGGCGAGGAGGACCGCGACGAGCGCGAGCAGCGGCCCGAACGGATGGGCCTGCAGGGAGTCCTGCCACCAGCCGTGGGTGAGATAGGTCCACGACCGGGTCAGGCCGCAGCCGGGACAGGGCAGTCCGGTCAGCCGGCGGAACGGGCAGATGACCGGCCCGTCCTCGATGTGGTCGACCGGCAGCAGCGCGCTGACCCCGAGCGCGACGACGCCGGCGGCCGCGACGAGCTCCGAGCTCGTCGGCCGCCGGGTCGCCGGCGCGTCGGTGGTGGTCATGGTGCGGGTCAGCGCAGCGGCCGGCCCTGGGCGTCCGGCACCTTGCGCAGGGTCACCAGGATCGCGTCGATGAGCGACCAGATGCCGAGGCCGCCGCAGGTGAGCAGCTTGGCGATGCCGAGGCCGGTGTAGCCCAGGTAGAAGCGGTCGATGCCGAGTCCGCCGAGGAGCCAGGTGAAGATCAGCGTCATCACCCACTCCTTGTCGGAGAACAGCCCGGGCACGTCCTTGGCGAGCACGTACTGCTGACTGTCGGCCGAACGGACCGCGGTGTCGGCCTTGAGCTGGCCGGTGACCGCCATCTGGGCGAGCTGGCCGAACTCGATCGGGCCCTGCTCCTGGCCGAGGTAGTTGATGAAGAACGGGCCGCCGGTGGGGGCGCCGTAGCCCGGCTGGCCGCCGGGCGCGCCGTAGCCGTAGGCGGGGGGCTGCTGCGGCGGCTGCTGGCCGTAGGGGTCGGGAGCGCCGTAGGGAGGGTTGGGTGGTTGCGTCATGCGGGTCAGCCTAGGGTTTTGCGGCGCCGCCGAAACCCCCTTCGGGGCCGGGTTCGGGGGAGAATCGTCACGTGAGCGGATCGAGGGAGGTGGAGGCGTGCACGTCGCACGGCTGAGCCTGCACGACTTCCGGTCCTACGCCGACGTCGACGTCGAGCTCGAACCGGGCGTCACCGCCTTCGTCGGGCGCAACGGTCAGGGCAAGACCAACCTGGTCGAGGCGGTCGACTACCTCTCCCGGCTGTCCTCCCACCGGGTCGCCACCGACGCCCCGCTGATCCGCGCGGGCGCCGACCAGGCGATCATCCGCGCGGCCGTGGTCCGCGAGGGCCGCACCGCCGTGCTCGAGGTCGAGCTCAACCCCGGCAAGGCCAACCGGGCGCGGATCAACCGCTCGCCGCTGCCGCGGGTGCGCGAGCTCGCCGGGATCGTGCGCACCGTCGTCTTCAGCCCCGAGGACCTGGCCCTGGTCAAGGGCGACCCCGGCGGCCGGCGGCGCTTCCTCGACGACCTGCTGGTGCTGCGCACGCCCCGCTACGCCGGCCTGATCGCCGACCACGAGCGGGTGCTCAAGCAGCGCAACACCCTGCTGAAGACGCTGTACGCCGCCCGCGGGTCCAGCCGCGAGGCCGCGCTCGCCACGCTGGCGGTCTGGGACGACCACCTGGTCGCCACCGGCACCGAGCTGCTCGCCGCCCGGCTCGCGCTCAGCGCCGACCTGGCGCCCTACGTCGGGAAGGCCTACGAGGCCGTGGCGCGCGGCGCCTCGCGCGACGACGCCCGGATCGAGTACCAGCCGACCGTGTCCGAGCCGACGCCCGAGGCCTTCCGGGCCGAGCTCGAGCGGCGCCAGGCCGACGAGATCGGCCGCGGCGTGACCCTGGTCGGCCCGCACCGCGACGACCTGCTGCTCACCCTCGGCCCGGGCGACGACCAGCGGCTGCCGGTGCGCGGCTACGCCAGCCACGGCGAGTCGTGGTCCTTCGCGCTGGCGCTGCGGCTCGCTTCCTACGACCTGCTGCGGGCCGACGGCGACGACCCGATCCTGGTCCTCGACGACGTCTTCGCCGAGCTCGACACCGAGCGGCGGGTGCAGCTCGCGTCGCTGGTGGCGGGCGCCGAGCAGGTGCTGGTCACCGCGGCGGTGCCGGCCGACGTACCCGCGGAGCTGGCGGGGGCGACCTTCCACGTCGCGGCGGGGGAGGTGACCCGTGCCTGAGCAGCCGGAGCAGCCCGAGGAGGAGCAGCCCGAGGAGCACCGTCCCGACGGGCTCGACCTGGCGCGGGCGCTGACGCTCGGCACCGCCGGGTCGAGTACGACGCCCGCGCGCCGGCTGCCGCGGGTCAACCCCGGCAAGAGCGGCGGCCTCTTCCGGCGCCGCGGCAGCCGCGACGAGCCGCAGCTGAGCGGCGCCCATCCCGACGGCCGCGACCCCCAGGGGCTCGGCAGCGAGATCGGCCGGCTGATCGACGGCCGCGGCTGGGGGCTCGACCTCCAGGTGCGGGGCGTCTTCGCGCGCTGGGCCGAGATCGTCGGGCCCGAGATCGGCGCGCACAGCACCCCGGAGTCGCTGACCGACGGCACCCTCGTGGTCCGCACCGACTCGACCGCCTGGGCCACCCAGCTCAAGCTGTTGGCGGCGACCGTCGTCCGGCGGCTCAACGAGGAGCTGGGCGACGGCACCGTCACCGTCGTAGAGGTGCTCGGGCCGCACGCGCCGAGCTGGAAGCACGGCCGCCGCAAGGCCCCGGGCAGCCGCGGGCCGCGCGACACCTACGGCTGATCGGGACGGTCGGCGACGTACCGGGGCTCATCGCCCCCCCTGTTCGGCGCTCCGATCGCCGTTTCTGGGCCGTCTGCGGCCCGTTTTCACCTGCTGTTGTCCCCAGACCGGGCCGCGACACGTGTCCTGAAGCGCTCAGAAGGCTAGAATGGGTTATCGGCCGGGAACGCGTCTCGGGACGCCTGACTCGGCCTTCGCCATGCCTTCAAGTGAATGAGGTCCCGCGTGTCCACTGACGACCAGTCCCCCGAGGTCGAGTCCCAGGTCCCCGCCGAGATGGGCGACTACGACGCCTCGGCGATCCAGGTCCTCGAAGGCCTCGAGGCGGTCCGCAAGCGGCCCGGCATGTACATCGGCTCCACCGGCGAGCGCGGACTCCACCACCTGATCTGGGAGATCGTCGACAACGCGGTCGACGAGGCGCTGGCCGGCTACTGCGACACGATCAAGGTGACGCTCAACGCCGACGGCTCGGTCAGCGTGTCCGACAACGGCCGCGGCATCCCCACCGACACCGCCCCGGGCCAGGAGCTGCCGGCCGCGACCCTCGCGCTGACCGTGCTCCACGCCGGCGGCAAGTTCGGCGGCGGCGGCTACAAGGTCTCCGGTGGCCTCCACGGCGTCGGCTCGTCGGTGGTCAACGCGCTCTCGACCAGCCTGCGCCTGGAGATCAAGAACCGCGGCTACCTGTGGGAGCAGGACTTCTCCCTCGGCGTCCCCGACTACGACCTGCGCCAGGTGCGTCCCCTCGAGGACGACGAGCGCACCGGCACGACCGTCACCTGGTCCGCCTCGCCCGAGATCTTCGAGACCACCGACTACAACCTCGAGACGATCTCCACCCGGTTCCGCGAGATGGCCTTCCTCAACAAGGGCCTGCGCATCGAGCTGCGCGACGCCCGGCCCAAGGCCGAGGGACTCGCCGACGCGGTCGAGGACGGCACCGTCGACGAGGCCGCCGGCGTCGCCACCTCCGCCTCGGAGGTCCACGCCGTCGACGTCGACGGGCACAAGGCGCTGGAGCAGGTCTTCCAGTACGAGCGCGGCCTGGCCGACTACGTCGACTTCCTCAACCGCAACAAGACCACGGTCAGCTCGATCATCGCGGCCGAGGCCGACACGGGCGACGACGTCCCCAACCCGATGAGCCTCGAGCTCGCCATGCAGTGGCAGGTGTCGTCGTACAACGAGTCGGTGCACACCTTCGCCAACACGATCAACACCCCCGAGGGCGGCACCCACGAGGAGGGCTTCCGCGCCGCGCTCACCTCCCTGATCAACCGGTGGGGCGAGGAGTGGGGGCTGATCAAGAAGAAGGAGGACCGGCTCACCGGCGACGACATCCGCGAGGGTCTCACCGCGATCATCAGCCTGAAGATCTCCAACCCCCAGTTCGAGGGCCAGACCAAGGCCAAGCTCGGCAACACCGAGGCCAAGGGCTTCGTCCAGTCGGTCGTCAACGACCAGCTCGGCGCCTGGCTCGAGCAGAACCCCAACGAGGGCAAGGAGGTCATCCGCAAGGCGCAGGCCGCGGCGACCGCCCGGATCGCGGCCCGCAAGGCGCGCGACCTGGCCCGCAACCGCAAGGGCCTGCTCGGCGGCGGCGGCCTGCCCGGCAAGCTCCGCGACTGCTCCTCCCGCAGCCCCGAGGAGTGCGAGGTCTTCATCGTCGAGGGCGACTCGGCGGGCGGCTCGGCGGTCATGGGCCGCGACAACCGGATCCAGGCGATCCTCCCGATCCGCGGCAAGATCCTCAACGTCGAGAAGGCGCGCATCGACAAGGTCCTGGCCAACCAGGAGGTCCAGGCGATCATCTCCGCGCTCGGCACGGGCGTGCATGAAGAGTTCGACATCGACAAGCTGCGCTACCACAAGATCGTGCTGATGGCCGACGCCGACGTCGACGGCCACCACATCAACACGCTGCTGCTGACCCTGCTGTTCCGCTTCATGCGGCCGCTGATCGACGCCGGCCACGTCTACCTTGCCCAGCCGCCGCTGTACCGGATCAAGTGGAACAAGCCCCACGAGCACGAGTACGTCTACTCCGACGCCGAGCGCGACGCGGTGATGCGCGACGGCCTCGAGCAGGGCAAGAAGCTCCCGAAGGAAGCCCCCATCCAGCGCTACAAGGGTCTCGGTGAGATGAACGCCGACGAGCTGTGGGAGACCACGCTCGACCCCGACCAGCGGGTGCTGCTGCAGGTCACCCTCGAGGACGCGGCGCAGGCCGACGAGATCTTCTCGATCCTGATGGGCGAGGACGTCGAGCAGCGCCGCTCCTTCATCCAGCGCAACGCCAAGGACGTCCGATTCCTCGATATCTAGGTCTCTAGCTCCGTTCCTAGATTTCGATAGACGACACCAGAAAGAGCAATCGTGACTGAGACGCAGAGCAACCTCGGCGACGGCACCGGCGGCGGCCGGGTCCAGCCGGTCGACCTCCAGGAGTCGATGAAGCGCTCCTACATCGACTACGCCATGGCGGTCATCGTCGGCCGGGCGCTGCCCGACGTACGCGACGGGCTCAAGCCGGTGCACCGCCGGGTCCTCTACGCCATGTACGACGGCGGCTACCGCCCCGACCGCGGGTTCAACAAGTGCGCCCGCGTCGTCGGCGACGTGATGGGTAACTACCACCCCCACGGCGACTCGGCGATCTACGACACCCTGGTCCGCCTCGCGCAGCCGTGGGTGATGCGCAACCCGCTGGTCGCCGGGCAGGGCAACTTCGGCTCGCCGGGCAACGACCCGGCCGCCGCGATGCGGTACACCGAGTGCCGGATGGCGCCGCTGGCCATGGAGATGGTCCGGGACATCGACGAGGACACCGTCGACATGACCCCGAACTACGACGGCAAGACCGAGGAGCCGACGATCCTGCCGGCCCGGTTCCCCAACCTGCTGGTCAACGGCAGCGCCGGCATCGCGGTCGGCATGGCCACCAACATCCCGCCCCACAACCTGCGCGAGGTCGCCGACGGCGCCATCTGGGCGCTCGAGCACCCCGACGCCACCCGCGAGGAGCTGCAGGACGCGCTCATCGAGCGGATCAAGGGCCCCGACTTCCCCAACGGCGCGCTCATCGTGGGCCGCGAGGGCATCGAGCAGGCCTACCGCACCGGCCGCGGCTCGATCACCCAGCGCGCGATCATCGAGGTCGACGAGGACAAGTCGGGCCGCACCGTGCTGGTCATCACCGACCTGCCCTACATGGTCAACCCCGACAACCTGCTGGTGAAGATCGCCGAGCTCGCCGACGCCGGCAAGGTGCAGGGCATCAGCGACGTCCGCAACGAGACCTCCTCGCGCGTGGGCCAGCGGATCGTCGTCGTCCTCAAGCGCGACGCGGTCGCGCGGGTCGTGCTCAACAACCTGCTCAAGCACACCGAGCTGCAGACCAACTTCTCGGCCAACATGCTGGCCCTGGTCGACGGCGTACCCCGGACGCTGTCGGTCGACCAGTTCATCAGCAACTGGATCGAGCACCAGATCGAGGTCATCCGGCGTCGTACCGAGTACCGCCTGCGCGAGGCCGAGAAGCGGGCCCACATCCTGCGTGGCCTGGTCAAGGCGCTCGACATGCTCGACGAGGTGATCGCCCTCATCCGGCGCTCGCCCGACGTGGCCGAGGCCCGCGAGGGCCTGATGGAGCTCCTCGACGTCGACGAGATCCAGGCCGACGCGATCCTCGAGATGCAGCTGCGCCGGCTCGCCGCCCTGCAGCGGCAGCGGATCATCGACGACCTCGCCGAGATCGAGCTCAAGATCGCCGACTTCAAGGACATCCTCGCCAATGTCGCCCGCCAGCGGCAGATCGTCATCGACGAGCTCGGCGAGATCGTCGAGAAGTACGGCGACGACCGGCGTACCCAGATCATCGCGGCCGCCGGCGACATGTCCATGGAGGACCTGATCCCCGACGACGACCAGGTCGTCTCGATCACCCGCGGCGGCTACGCCAAGCGCACCCGCGCCGACCAGTACCGCACCCAGAAGCGCGGCGGGAAGGGCGTGCGCGGCGCCTCGCTGCGCGGCGACGACGTGGTCGACCACTTCATCTCGACCACCTCCCACCACTGGCTGCTGTTCTTCACCACCGCCGGCCGGGTCTACCGCACCAAGGTCTACAACCTGCCCGAGGCCTCCCGCGACGCCAAGGGCGGCCACGTCGCCGGCCTGCTGTCCTTCCAGCCCGACGAGTCGATCGCCCAGGTGCTGGCGATCCGCGACTACGAGCAGGCGCCGTACCTCGTCCTCGCGACCAAGAAGGGCCTGGTCAAGAAGACCCGCCTCGGCGACTACAACAGCCCGCGCCAGGCCGGCGTCATCGCGATCAACTTCCGCGACGACGACGACGAGCTGATCGGCGCCGAGCTGGTCAGCAGCGACGACTCGATCCTGCTGGTCTCCCGCAAGGGCCAGTCGATCCGCTTCGGCGCCGACGACGACCAGCTGCGCCCGATGGGCCGGGCCACCTCCGGCGTCACCGGCATGAAGTTCCGCGACGGCGACGCCGTCCTCTCGCTCACCGTGATCCGCGCCGCCGACGCCGCGCAGGAGGAGAGCGACGAGAACATCCAGTACGTGTTCACCATCACCGACGGGGGCTACGCCAAGCGCACCCGGATCTCCGAGTACAAGATCCAGGGCCGCGGCGGCCTCGGCGTCAAGGCGATGAAGCTCGAGAACGAGGAGCGCGGCTCCCTCGTCGGCGCCTTCATCGTCGTCGACGGCGACGAGATCCTCTCCATCACCCAGTCCGGCCAGGTCGTCCGCAGCCCCATCAACGACGACTTCCGCCCAACCGGCCGCGCCACCCAGGGCGTGAAGTTCGTCAGCCCGAAGAAGGGGGACGCCGTCGCGGTCGTCGCCCGCTCGGTCGAGGCCAAGGAGGCCGACGAGGAGGGCACCGAGGAAGGCGCCGTCGAGGGTGCCGCTGACGGTGCGGCTGACGGTGCGGCTGAGGGTGCCGTGAGCGCCGGTGAGGGCTCGACGGAATCGCCGGTTCAGGCTCCGGATGCCACAATCGAGGGGTCCGAGGGCACGACCGAGGCCGACGGGGAGAGTGAGAGCTGATGACCGAGCGCGTCGAGGACACGGTAGTCCGGCCGGCGGCCGCCGCAGGCCGCCCCGCCGGTGCGCCCTCGGCGCCCAACGGTCCGGTCCCCCCGGCGGTGGCACCCGGCGTACCTGGTCCGGCGGCGCGGGGCCGCACCCCCCGCCGGGCCCGCCTCCGTCTCACCCGGGTCGACCCCTGGTCGGTGATGAAGACGTCCTTCCTGCTGTCCATCGCCTTCGCCGTCGTCACCGTCGTGTCGGTCGCGATGGTCTGGCAGGTCCTCGGCGCCGCCGGCGTCTGGGACTCGATCAACTCCACGATCCAGGAGGGCATCGGCGGCCAGGACGTCGCCTCCTTCCGGATCGAGGACTACGTCGGCACCAGCCGCGTCCTCGGCTTCACGATGCTCGTGGCCGCGATCGACGTCGTACTGATCACGGCGGCGGCCACCCTCATCGCCTTCCTCTACAACATGTCCGCCGCCCTCCTCGGCGGCGTCGAGATCACCCTCGCCGAGGACGCCTGACGCCCCGTTTTGTCGCCGGCTCCACCGCTCCGGTAGTGTCTGTCCTCGGCTTGCTGCCGCGGGGCTTCCACCCAGAGCGGCCGGCCACCCGGGCCTATAGCTCAGACGGTTAGAGCACCACACTGATAATGTGGGGGTCAGAGGTTCAAGTCCTCTTAGGCCCACGGAAAGCCCCGGCCGCGGTCACCGCGGACCGGGGCTTCTTCGAAGGAGGAGCGGTTCATGAAGAAGATTCTTCTCGCAGTCCTGGGCCTGCTCGGCGTCGTCATCGCCGGCAAGAAGCTCCAGGAGAGCAAGGCCGAGCAGGCGCTCTGGGCCGAGGCCACCGACACGCTTCCCAAGAACTGAATCCATGCTCGGGTGCGCCCGAGTGAGGGGCCTTGGCGCAATTGGTAGCGCACCTGCTTTGCAAGCAGGGGGTTAGGGGTTCGAGTCCCCTAGGCTCCACGCATGTGATCTCTCAGGAGATGCCGGACAGGCCGGACCCAGAACTTGGGTCCGGTCTTCTGGGTTTTCTGGGTTTGGGTCCGCGTGGTCGGCCGAGTGGCTGGTAGTCGCGGGTGGTGTCCATGGTCAGGTCGCGGAGGAGTTCTCCGGTTGCGGCGTTGATGACGCGGACGTGGAGTCCGTCGACGAGTTTGAGGACCTGGGTTCGGGTGTGTTCGCGTCCGATGCCGATGTGGTGCATGCGGCCGGCCAGGCGCAGGCTGACCTTCCCGTCTTTGTCGACGGTGTCGGACAGGACCCGGTGGTGGGTGTCGATGCTGCGGTCAGCGGTGGGGCCTGCCGTCGGTCGGGCTTGGTATGCGGTGGCGGGTGTGGCGCGGCGCTCGAGGGATCGGTGGAGTCGGGTGTGGTTGTAGGCGGCGGTGAACGCGTCGATCAGGGTCTGCAGTTCGGTGATGGTGACGGGTTGGTTCGGCTGGGCGGTGAGCCAGTTCTTCATGGTCTGTTGGAATCGCTCGACCTTGCCGCAGGTGGTGGGGTGGTTGGGCCGGGAGTTCTTCTGCAGGATGTTGAGTCGTTGTAGCTCGGTTTCGAGGCCGTTGCGTCCGCCGCGTCCGCCTGAGAAGCGGGTGGTGTAGACGAGGCCGTTGTCGGTGAGCACGGATGCGGGGTAGGCGTGCTGGCCTGCGGTTTGGGTGAAGGTGTCGAGCACGATCCGGCCTGTGATCCGCGGGTGAGCGCTGACGTGGAGTGCGTAGCGGGAGTGGTCGTCGAGCCAGGTCAGGATCTCGGTGTCGGTGCCGTCGGTGAGTCGGTAGTGGGTGAAGTCGGATTGCCAGGTCTCGTTCGGTTGTTCGGCTTCGAATCGGATGTAGGACGACTTCGGCCGTTTCTTCGGTTCGGGTTGGACCAGGCTCTGTCGGTTCAGGGTGCGGGCGATGGTGCTGGCTGACACCGTGATGTCGTGGTGGTGGCGTAGGTGCCAGGTGATGGTGTCCGGGCCGGCGTCGAGGCCGGACTGGGTGAGTTGTTTGCGGATGCCGGTGATTAGTTCGATGGTGTGTTGGTCGATCGCAGTGGGGCTGGTGTGCGGGCGTCGGGAGCGTGGTTCGAAGGCGGCGTCGCCTTCGGTTCGGTAGCGGGACAGGAGCTCGTAGATCCAGGACCGGGAGACCTGGTAGGTCTGGGCGACCTCGGTCACGGTTCGTCCTTCGATCGCGACCGCGGTGATCACCAGTCGGGCTTTCGACATGGACCGTCAGGTATCAGGGGGCGTGTATGCACCTCCCGAGGAGTGAGTTCAGGTGTCCGGGATGTCTTGAGAGAGGTGTCCGGGATGTCCTGACGGATCGCACCATAGGCTCCACCAGTGTGATATCTCAGGAGATGCCGGACCCAGAACTTGGGTCCGGCCTTCTGGGTTGTGCTCTCTCCACCTTCGAGGAGCCAACGCAGTCAGTCCCGTTGAGCGCGCCGTCGTCTCGCCGTCGATGAGTGCCCAGACCATTTCGGCTCGATAAGTCTCCGGATCGGGATCGTTCTCCTCAGGGCGAGCGCTGCCTTGGCGGCCGCTGAGCGCCCGGCGTACCGAGGAAGTCGCTCCGGAGGTACTCATGGTGATTGTGCTCGCGTTACCCGCAATCTTCGCCGTCGCCGCGATACACCGCTTCCTTCAGCTCTACGCGCCGACCAACTTGTTGGTGCGCCAGGTCCGTGCTCAGGAACCTCGATGCAGCGTGGCCGCCGTGCTCAGCGGGCTCGCCACGACTTTGCTCGTGATGATGCACCTGCTGGGCGAGGCCGTCGCCAACGGGGGACCAGGTTGGCTCAACTTGGCAGTGCTGATGCTGGCCTTGGGAGGCCATCAAGGTTGCCGTGCTGGCGTTGACCGTCATGGTGCGGGCCATCGCCGCGGCTGCGCGTTGCGGGATGACCCGCGCGTCGCGAGCGCCGCAGGTGTCTTCATAGGATCGGCTGTGTGACAGAGGACCTCTCACTCTTTGGTGACGACGAGTCGGCCATGCCGCCGCCGCATGAGACCGGTCTAACATCCATAGCTGACTGGCAGGTCGACCTGCTGCGGAAAGCGCTTGATGCCCGCGGTCTGAAGTCAATGACGGAACGCCAACGGGCCGTCGAGGCAGCGGCTGGGCGTCGCGTCGACTCGTTGCGTGCCCTGTCGCACGACGAAGCGCTTCGGGTGCTGTCGCGACTTGGTCAGCAGGGAAGTCCCGGTTCTGACGAGAAGTCGGCCTGGGACGATCGCGACGGCGACACCTGGATCGACAAGCTCTGAATCACTGAGGGGCGTTCGGCGCCTCGGAACCCGTTCGCCATCCGAGCAGTCTTCGGGTAGATCCCATGAGGGCACGGCCGGCGTCGTCGCGCTCGATCTCGGGTTCGCGAAGTGCCTGCCACCCTGCATCGAATCCATACTTTGTCGCTTGGCCGACGGGATCCTGGATGCGGTGGATCACTGCAGCGTCGTCGTCCTCAGCGTGCTCGACGACATAGAGCCAGAAATCATCTGGATGGTTCCGGTTCTCCTCGAGTTGGGTGGACGACATCCACACTCCGAAGCCCGTCCACGGTCCACCGATCGACTTGACCTCGATGCGACGGACGACTGCACCATCTCCGTCCTTGGAAAGCACGTCGTACCCGGGGTTGTTGTGAGGCTGTTCCTCGGGGATTCGACCGCAGGAACGCTCGTAATCGAGGACCCGGCTGACGCCCGCGCTGTCCACGGGTGACTTCTCGGGCGCCTCGTCGCCGCTTTCGTCGTGGTCCTTGTCCTCGTCGTCGAAGGACACGAACGAAACCATGTGGGTCCGCCGCTGCCCACCGCCGCTGCGACGTTGGTTGCGCTTCCGGCCAGGTTTGGTCGACCCCGTGGCACCGCCGCCCACACTCGCGTCGGCTTCGGACTCGGCGTCGTTCGCATCGTCGTCGGTTGAGTCGTCATCGGACCGCGCGTGCGCGCCCTCGCCGTGGCTTGGGTCTGCGTCCTCGTCGGACGAATCAACGTTGTCGAGGTCGAGATCATCGACCTCGACGGAAGTCGCGCTGCCCACCTGCACCCACTCAGTGGGGTCCAGGTCCCGCACCCCGTATTCGTCGAGGACGGTCATGGCGTCAGCGAGGTCGGAGGCAGCCAGGATCTCCAGGATGGAAGGTGCCAGCGAGCTGACGTCGACCTCAGGAGCGACGCAAAGGGCAATCTCGCGAGCAATGTGACGGTTGGGCATCTCCGTCCGAACAATCAGGCGGCCGTCGTCTGGCAGGTAGATCGCTTCCGTCGTCCGGGGAGGGTCGACCTGGTGCTGATGAGCGAATCGGGTGACGTACTCGACAGTGAGGTCAGGCATCACTTCCAAGCTGATCTCCACGAGCCGCACGAGGTCGTACTGCCCTGCATCCTCGACGCGTTGTGCCTCGGCAAGTCGCTCGAGTGCCGGCATGCGTTCGCTCAAGAGCGCGGAGAGCGAAGACGCATCGGTTGCTTCGGCTTCCTCGTTGATATGCGCGCTGATGACGTCTTCGGCGGGCCGGACCCCAGCTGCGGCTAGAGCACGGTGCGTCGAGCGGTCACGTCGGATCAGGTTGTCCCTAATCAGAAGGATCGTCTCGGCAAGCCGGCGGCCGTCTGCGAATAGCAGCAGTTCGGGCTTCTCCAGGAGATCACGTGGGCCGACGGCAGACTTGATTGCTCCGAGCCTCGTCAGTGCGTCGCCCGACTCGTCAAGGCGCTGGTCGAGCAGTTCCCAGCAGCGGTGCACAACGCGCTTGGTGTCATCATCGAGCCGCGTGTTGCCAGCCGCCCGACTGATTCGTCGCAGTGTCTCCTCGACGTGGGCCGGCTCCGCTGATTCGCTCACCCCGACCCGATCGAAGAAGGCCTGGTAGTCCCTGTTGCCCGACGCCAGAACGTGCGCCCACTCACCGAGTCCAGGATCAGACCAGAAGACGATGCTCGGCTCAACGAAGACACCGTCGCCGATCTGAACACACGGTTCGCGGCTCAGCGCCCGAACGGCATGCTCTTCCTTCGCCTGCCCCAAGGCACGGTAGACCTCGGGATGGAGTCGGCTGGCCGCGGACACGCAGTGGCGCAGGTGCGCGATAACCATCGCGGTCGTAGGGGTGCTCTGGACGCCCAGCCACTCCAGCACCGGGGCCAGTCGACGCTGGTCATTGACGTGCAGCGCGAGCTTCTTGCCCTGGGACTCGAACAGGTATCGCTGGAACGTCGCGAAGGTCTCCTCGGGCCTGCCTCGCGAGCCGTCCTCGCACGGGAGCCATGGCGAGGTTTGAAGCGATCGCAAGGACGCGGGGACCGTGTCCGAATCTGGCGGGTAGGGGAGTGCGTCCAGGACCGCCAGGACGACCTCTGCACTGGGCAGTTCCTCCTCCTGACCGAGCCGTTGCGCCGCTGCGTTGAGCACGGCCGCGCTGGGGTGTTCCGACACGCCGAGCCACACGAGGGTTTCGACGAGATATGAGGCCATTCCATCTGTGTCGGCGACCGGCGCTTCGGGCGCGATCAGTGTGAGTGCCCGATTCGGCAGGTGGACCTCGTGGGCCGGGTGAAGGCCGTCGGCACAAGGCACGAGTGGGGCTCGGCGGAGCACATCGCGTGCGCTCAAAGACTGTTCAAGCTCGACGCGGTGGCGCTGAATGATCTGGAGAACCTGCCGCGCCTGGTCGGTCGTCAGGCCGCTGGTCGCCGCGGGCACAACGTGGCGCAGGAGGTATTCGACCGCGTCGAGTTCTCGGGCTCCGAGCAGGTGTAGGAGGTCGGTGTGGCCCGCAGTCTTGTCGCGATCCACTACGTCGGCGACACCGAGAACGTCGTCGAAGTCTGAAGGCAGGGACAGCTCGTCGAGGGACCGGAGATCGCCTCGTGTGCTTGGGAAGACCGTGAGCGCACTCACACGACCGGCAAGGGAAGACAGCGCGCCTCGATGATTGTCGAGCCAGTCGAGGACCAGCTCGGGAGCCACTTCCAGCGCCTGCGGGTCAGCCTCGAAGATCTCGATCGCACGCTCAGGCGTGATGTCATCGCACAATTCGATGAGCTTCGGACAGAGCGACGTCAGCCACTGCGTGTCAACGATTCTTAGATCCGGGTCAAGCAGCTCGAACAGTGCGCGGTCGTCCTCTTCGAGCAGTGATACCTGGCTCGCTGGCGCGAACGTTCCGTCTACGCACCGGACGATTGCGACGTCGGCAATGTCGGAGTCGGAGAGCAGCGACTTGCCGCGACCCTGAAGGTGGTCGAGCAATCGCAACAGTGCCTCGACGTCCGCAATCGTGAGCGGTGCGTCATCTCCCTCCGGCGTCCACGCCTCAGTTACAGCAGACTCCTCGAGGGCCGAAACGACATCGGCGATCCCCAAGAGGCTCATGCCGTATTGCGTCAGCGTTGTCTGCCTCGCCAGCGGACGAATCGACGCTGCGAGGACCGGGACTCCCAGTCGGAGCAGGACTTCGACAGCGTCGTACTCCTCCTCATCGCGCGGCACGAGGGTTCCCGCGGGAAAAACGGCTGTGTCGTCGGCCAACAGGGCGATCCGCGATGCCGGCGCGAGCTCCTTGGCACGTTCGAAGAAGCCCCTGAACACCGCGGGGTACTCATCCTTGGCGATGTCGCGGTTGACCCTTTCAACGTCGACCAGGTAGTTCCATGCGACTCGATGGCCGAGTTCCTGCGCAATGGTTTCCAGGTTGTCGGCCACCAGCACGGCTGCGGCATCGATGAGGACGTCGTTCCACTTGCCTAGAAACCCTCGGCCATCGAACTCGACGCCTTTGCGGTCCTGACGTGGAAAGAACGTGGCGTTGACGTGGCCGCTCCAACCGGTCCGCGTCTCAGTGGGGAGATCCGCGAATATGCGGCCCACAACGCGTTCCTCGACAGGTACTGCGACCTGAACAAGCGGGGACCGCTTCGAATCGGGTTCGTACTCCTGCTTGAGTCGCGCAGCGCCCTCGGCCTCGCCCTCCAGCAACAACCACTCGGAGGGATCGCCGTTGACCGTGATGGTGATCCTGTCGCCTTGCTGCTGCCTGGTGACCTTCGAGGTCCGTTCGGGTGACGCGATGCTCAGAGCTTGAGTTCGGTCGAGGAACACCAAGGCAGCGCCGGCTGCGTCGTGCAGCTCGTCGATGAGCCGCGCGACATCGGCATCAGCGAGGGGCGGTGCGCTCAAGTCTCGACGCAGAGACGTGTGCTCGCGGGCCCAAGGCAGGTAGAAGGTAGTTCCGTCAGACGAGTGGTCCCGAGCGCATCCTCCAGGGCACTGAACGATGCGCTCGTTTTCATCGCGGGCCTCGTCGAGGATCAGGTGGCGCCCGGCTGTAAGAACCTCGGGGTGATCTGTGACTTGGTAGACGGCGGTGAAGCCCACGCCGAAGGCCCCCGTTGTCCGGGCGTCGTTGGCCTTGTGTCGACCCGCGACCTGGCGAAACGAGTGCAGGTCGCAACTGCGCGTGTCGTCGTCAATCTTCCAGGGACAGCGCTTCATGTCCTCCTGGTGCCCGCAGTCGCTGAAGACTGCGGAGTTCCAGACGGCTAGCTCCTCGCGCGTCGCCACGAAGGTGATGCGGTCGGCGTCTGCGTCGTTCGCGTTCTGCGTCAGCTCGTGCAGGAGGGTACCGCCGCCCCCGAGGTCCTTGAGAATGTTCGCAAGGTTCCCAAGGTGGTCCGACGCCCTCGACAGCGTGGTCGGCTCGCCCGCCGTGCCCGTCATGCCTGCTCCTCCACCGTTCACAGGCACCGTACCTAGGAGAGCCGACACAGTCAGTCGAATCAGCGGGCTTGGCAGTGCGGTCGGCCCTGTCTCGCTCGAACCCGCCAAATCCGTCGGAGGACCTCACTAGGGTGATCCTCGTGGGAGTAAAGAACGAGGGGCGGCGAGCATGACGGGGACGATCGACAATCCCATTCTGAACTCGCCGTACGAGCAGCCGAACCGCCATTACGTCATCGGTCCACAGGGGCCGACTGGCGAGATCAAGGATGGCCGGAGGCCGAGCGAGTCGTTCATCCCGATCGCGGTCAGTAGGAAGGGCAAAAAGGGCGGAGACGGCTCCGAACAGGAGGGCTTCGACTTCGACGCCACGCACGAGCGCCGTGAGAAGAACAGCCTGATCAACGACGTCCGTCGGGACCTCGAGCGGTGGCGCCGCGACGGTCAGTACGCCGGCGTCACCCCCATCTCACGGAAGCTGCTGCAGCATTGGGCGGACCCGACTCGTGAGAACCGCGTCATCTTCGCCCAGCGCGAGGCAGCCGAGACGGCGATCTTCCTGACCGAGGTCGCTGGCCGGCAGGCTCTCTACGCGGACTGGCGCAAGCGCCTCGAGCCCGAGAACGAGGCACACAACAACGGTCTTCCTCGGGCCGCTCTCAAGATGGCTACCGGCTCCGGGAAGACGATCGTCATGGCGATGCTCATCGCCTGGCAAACCCTCAACAAGCAGTACGCCCCCAGGGATGCGCGCTTCACCAACCGGTTCCTCATCGTCGCGCCGGGCATCACCATCCGTGATCGCCTGCGGGTGCTGCTGCCAGAGGACTCTGAGAACTATTACGACCTGCGCGACCTGGTTCCGGCTGATCTCAAGGGCGGCCTCGACAGCGCTCGCATCGCCATCACGAACTATCACTCGTTCCTGCTCAAGGATGCGAAGGAGATCAAGGGCGTCGCCAAGAACACCCGCCTCCTGCTCAAGGGCGATCGAACCGAGGACCCCTTCAAAGAGACGCCGAAGGCCATGGTCAGCCGCGTTCTCCGCGACCTCGGGGCGGACAAGCAACAGATCATGGTGCTCAACGACGAAGCACACCACTGCTACCTTGCCCGCCCGATCCAGACCGGCGAGAAGCGTGCCAAGGAGGAGGACGAGGAGAACGAACAGGCCGGGGTCTGGTTCTCCGGTCTCCAGGCGATCGCGAAGCACGTCGGGATCAAGCAGATTTGGGACCTCTCGGCCACGCCGTTTTACCTATCGGGCAGTGGCTACAATGAGGGCTACATCTTCCCGTGGACCGTCAGCGACTTCTCGCTCATGGACGCGATCGAGGCTGGCATCGTGAAGGTCCCGAGGACGCCGGTCGACGACAACGCGGACGAGGACCTGGTCACCTACCTGCGCCTCTGGGACTACGTCGGCCAGCTGCTGCCGAAGCGCGCCGCGAAGGACACGGTCAAGGACTGGCTGCCTCCCAAGGAGCTTGAGGGCGCACTGCGCAGCCTCTACCGCAGCTACGAGAAGGCGTACGAGCACTGGGAGCGTGCCCTCAAGCCGTACGGCGAGACGCCGCCGGTCTTTATCGTCGTCTGCCCGAACACAGTGGTGAGCAAGCTGGTCTACGACTGGATCGCAGGCGAGGCCATCGTCGAGGACGGCGAGGTCATCGCTCACAAACCGGGGAATCTCGCTCTTTTCAGCAACATCATCGACGGCCAGCCGGTCGCGCGGCCGTTCAGCATCCTGGTCGACTCGGCTCAGCTCGAGTCTGGCGAGGCGCTCAAGGATGATTTCAAAAACGCGGCCGGCCTTGAGATCGCCAAGTTCAAGGCCGAATACCGTCAGCGCAATCCCGGAGCGGACACCGACAAACTCACCGACCAGGACCTCCTGCGCGAGGTGATGAACACGGTCGGGAAGAAGGGCAAGCTCGGCGCTGACGTCCGCTGCGTCGTCAGCGTTTCGATGCTCACCGAGGGTTGGGACGCCAACACCGTGACGCACATCCTGGGTGTCCGAGCGTTCGGCAGCCAGCTGCTTTGCGAACAGGTCGTTGGGCGTGGCCTGCGTCGGCGCAACTACGCCACGAACGAAGACGGCTACTTCGAGCCGGAGTACGCCAATGTCTACGGCATCCCGTTCCAGTTCATCTCAAGTGACAAGCCGATCGTCGACCCGACTCCGCCTAAGCCGTCCATCGAGGTGCGTGCTCTGGAAGGTCGCGAAGGCTTGCGAATCTCGTTCCCGAAGCTCGACGGGTATCGAGTCGAGCTTCCGGACGAGGACATCTGGCTGGATCTCGACAACGCCCCAGTGTTCGAGATCGGCCCGAACACCGTCCCGACCTGGGTCGAGATGGGTGGTGTCGTCGGCAAGCGGGAGCTCGAGGAGGGCGATCCCACCGCGTACCGGCCGCAGCAGGTGGCTTTCGCGCTCGCCAAGCGGATCCTCGACGAGCAGTTCACGACGGCGGGGGACAGGCGGCCATGGCTCTTCCCGAAGCTCGTTAAGATCTGCCAGGAATGGATCGAGCAGCGTGTCGAGCTCAAGGGCGACTACAGCCTCGGCTACCTGATGACCATCACCGAGGCTAGGGTCCTGGCGGCTGAACAGGTTTGGAACGCGATCACGCGGCACGTGGGCAACCGGCGAGAGCGTCTCCGTCCGATGATCAATCGTTTCGACCCGGAGGGCTCTACGGGTGACGTCGACTTCGTGACGCGCAAGCGCGTCGTCACCGCCGAGAAGTCCGAGGTCTCTCACGTCACTCTCGACGGCAAGGACGGCAACACCTGGGAGCAGCTGTTGGCCAGCGAGCTCGAGCTCAACAAGAACGTGCATGCCTACGTAAAGAACGACCACCTGGGCTTCACAATCCCGTACGTGCACAAGGGGCGGAGCCACTCATATGTCCCGGACTTTCTCGTCCGCCTGGTCAAGAACGACGAGTCCGAGGTCGAGCGGACATTGATCATTGAGGTCTCCGGAAGCCAGAAGAGCCCCGGGCCGACCCAGCAGAAGGCGACAACTGCCCGCGACTCGTGGTGCGTCGCGGTCAACAACCACGGCGGCTTCGGTCGCTGGGGCTACATCGAAATGACCGACCCCCACAGCTTCAAGGTCCGGATCGCTGAAGCGATTCAGGCCCTCTACGACGATGCGCCGATCATCGGCGACCCCGACCTTCTCGACTTCAACGAGACTCGCAGCGATAGGAGCGCTCGTGGCGCGTAACGCCTCCAAGGGCCCGACCCCCGTCAACTCGATCACGCATGACGAGAAGCGGACCAACATCCCGACTGCCGACTCTGTCGACTTCCACGACAGTGCCGTGCTCGAGGAAGTCCGCCAGGTCCGATACGCGCGGGACGAGTCGCTCGACCCGCAGCTGGTGTGGCGCGGAAAGTACCCGTCAGCGGACGAGATCGAAGGGTACGACGATGGCCTGGTCACCGACGCGCCACCGATCTACATCCAGGAGAAGATCGATCCCCGGGTGCTGATCGAGAACCTTCGTCGCACAGCGGAGCGACAGGAGGATGAGCCTGAGCTGACTCTGTTCGACTCGTTCGACGGTCTCGACGACCTCCAGCAGATTGAGTTCTACGAGCACGACGCGAACTGGTCGAACCGCATGATCCTCGGCGACAGCCTGCAGGTCATGGCCTCGCTAGCCGAGCGGGAGAAGCTTCGGGGCAAGGTCCAGATGGTCTACATCGACCCGCCTTACGGCATCAAGTTCGGGTCGAACTGGCAAGTGTCAGCCCGAAACCGCGACGTCAAAGACGGCAAGATGGACAGCGCCGCACGCGAAGCCGAACAGATCCGGGCGTTCCGCGACACTTGGGAGCTGGGTATCCACTCGTACCTCTCGTACCTGCGCGACCGCCTGCTCGCCTCCCGGGATCTTCTGACCAGATCGGGGTCGTGTTTCGTCCAGATCGGAGATGAGAACGTCCACTTGGTCCGATCGCTGATGGACGAGGTCTTCGGTGCTGCCAACTTCGTGAGCCAGATTGCCTTTGCGTCGACCAGCGGGTTTTCACAAGCGTCAGCACTGGGGCGGGCCGGCGACTACGTGCTCTGGTACGCCCTTGACATCGATCAGGTGAAGTACCGGCCACTTTGGCGTCGTTCCGCCGACCGACAGGGTTACAACTGGCTGCATCTTTCGGATGGCACGACCCGTGGCATGACAGCAGCCGAGCGGAAGGGAGACGTTCCGATCCCCGACGGCGCGAGGATTTACACGCCGGACAACATCAAGTCTCAAGGTGCCTCGAGTCAGGATCAGACGTTTGAGTTCCGCGGCAAGAAGTATGCTCCGGGCGCCGCGTCCCATTGGAAGGCTAACTTCCCGGCCGGAATGAACCGTCTTGCATGGGCTGATCGGATTCACGTCGCCTCCAACAGCATTCGCTACATTCGCTATCCTGACGACTTCGGCTGGCAGCCATACACGAACACGTGGACAGACACAGCGACCGGCAACTTCACTGACGACAAGGTTTACGTCGTCCAGACGGGCTCAAAGGTCATAGAGCGGTGCCTGGTGATGGCAACAGATCCGGGCGACCTCGTTGTTGATCCGACTTGTGGAAGCGGTACGACTGCTGCAGTGGCCGAGCAGTGGGGCCGCCGGTGGGTCACGGTCGACACCTCACGAGTTGCGCTCGCGATCGCGCGTCAGCGCGTCATGGCGGCGCGGTATCCCTGGTACCTACTCGCAGACTCCGCTGAGGGCCATAAGCGCGAGGAGGAGATGTCCGCGAGGACTCTCCCGAGACAGACGTTTTCCAATGACATTCGGTCGGGCTTCGTATACGACCGGGTTCGTCGGATCACGCTAGGCGCGATCGCGAACAACCCCGATCTGCACGAGGGAATGACCCGGGAAGAGGCTCAGGCAGCAATCAATCGGCATGCTGAGTTCGAGCTGCTCTACGACAAGCCACTCGAAGATTCGAAGAAGGTCCGCGTTGCTGGTCCGTTCACTGTCGAGTCGCTGAGCCCGCACCGCGCGCTGTCCTTCAAGGACTGGGATGAACCGGTTTCGGAGACCGAGGCCGCTAAGGATGCGGACGCCCCGAACTTCGAGCAGTCGATCTTGGACAACCTGTCAAAGGCCGGCATCCAGAACGGCACTAAGGCGGAACGCATCAAGTTCGCGGCGTTTGAGACCTATGCGGGCTCATACGTCCAGGCGATCGGCGAGCAGGTTCCGACGGGCGATCACGCGAAGCCGGCGCGGATCGGCATCGCGGTCGGCCCGCAATACGGCACCGTGAGCGCGTCGTACGTGAAGAACGCGGCCAAGGAGGCGATCCAGGCCGAGAACGTCGACCTGCTTTGCATCCTCGGATTTGCCTTCGATCCGAACGTCACCAATGTGACGGAGACCGATGGTGTGACCGTCGAGGCGACGGACGATGGGTTCGCCCAAGTCCAAGGCGCACGGCTGCTTGGCAAGCTTCCTGTTCTGATGGTCCGTATGAACGCCGACCTGCTGATGGGTGAGGAGCTCAAGAAGACCGGTGCCGGCAACCTCTTCACTGTGTTTGGCGAGCCCGACATAGACATCGCAAAGACGGCGGACGGCTACGTGGTGGACCTCAAGGGCGTCGACATTTACGACCCCACGACCGGCGAGGTGCGGAGCAACGACACAAGCCAGATCGCACTCTGGATGATCGACACGGACTACAACGGCGAGTCGTTCTTCGTGCGGCACTGCTATTTCACGGGGGGCAACGATCCCTACAAGAAGCTGAAGACGGCGCTCCGGGCAGACATCGATCCAGACGCCTGGGAGTCGCTCTATCAGACCGTTTCGCGGCCCTTCCCGGCTCCCGCCGATGGCAACAAGATCGCCGTCAAGGTCATCAACGACTATGGCGACGAGGTCATGAAGGTCTTTGAGGTATGAAGCTGACTCATGTCCGGATCAAGGACTTCCGCAGCTTCTCCGGCGAACACGAGTTCGATGTCTCGTCGGGCGTGAACTACTTCGTTGGGCCAAACAACTGCGGCAAATCCAACCTCGTCCGCGCGCTCGAACTCGCGCTGGACCCGGATGCAAGGTACGTTGCAGAACGGGACCGTCCTGCACGGCCGGGGGCCGTGGGGGCGCCCCCGACTACTCGGATCACGCTGACCTTCCATGTCGGGAAGACAAGCCCCGAAGTCACGCTCTTGCGTCGTGCGAAGGACTACGAGCTTGCCGTTCGGAAGGCGCGGAAGGGCGCGACGACCGGCAAGATCCAGACCTACGCTGCAGACCGCGAGGTCCGTATGGTCACGTCCTTCACTGGACAAGGCGGGCGACAGACGACGTTCCAGGCCAAGGGCTACGGCGCCGCATCCCTGCCAGCCGACAGCCAGGAACACCTGAAGCTCGAGGCACAGTTCCGTTCGGTTGTGCGATCAGCCGTCGTTCACAGCGGCGAGGATCTTGAGTCGCTGTTGCAGGGCAAGTTCCGGCAGATCCTGCAGCTCGTTATTGCCGACCACCTCGGCGAGGAGCTCGGTAAGGCGGAGCAGGCTCGTTCCGAGTACCTCGCGGCCCTGCAAGCAGAACTTCTCGAACCGCTCAGGGCGCAGATCGAGGAACGGGTCGGTGCCATGTTCCCGGAAATCGGGGCCGCGACGCTGGTGCCCGAGCTGCCCTCGGTCGCCGAGACACTCTCCTCGGTCGACGTGCAGCTTGGCGACCTAGTGACGACGCAGTTGATCGACAAGGGAACTGGGGTGCGGGGCGCTGTGCTCGTCTCGATGCTCCAGTACCTCGCTGAGCAGAGCAGGCGATCGCTGGTACTGGCAGTCGAGGAACCCGAGGCGTTCCTCCATCCCGCCGCCCAAGAGGCGATCATGGAGCAGCTGGAGGAGTTGGCCACTCGGGCCGACGTCTCGCTGTTGGTCACCACTCACTCGCCCTACGTTCTCTCGAGGCGCGCCGACGCGTCGATCACCGAGCTTCGGAAGCGGCCGGATGGCGTGACCAGCAAGGCCGCCTGCTGCGCAGGAGATCAGAGCCGCGCGGAGTTGATCGGGTCGCTCTACCGTGACGCCGGCATGGCGGGCGTGCTAGAACGCGCGCTTACGATCCCGGCCGGCACACGAGCAGTGGTGATCACCGAGGGATACACGGATGGCGAGTTCCTCCGCATCGCTTGTGAGGCGGCTGCGCGCGAGGAACTGCTGGACGGGATCCACATCATCAGCGCAGGCGGCGCCAAACGAGTCGTATTTCAAGCGATCCTTGCGCGCTCGGCGACGGAGAAGCCGGTCATCGCGATCCTCGACCATGATGACCACGGTCGGGCGGCCATCTCCAAGCTCGAGGACTTCGGGTGGGCGAAGAGCAAGGACCTCGTGACCCTGGCGGCGTGGCCGGATAGGTGCCTCAAGGGGCACGACGCCGAGATCGAGGACCTGATTCCGTCGTCGCTCTGGGAAGACGTGATTAAGCGCATCGGCGAACTCGAGGCGATCGACTCGAAGCAGAAGTGCGATGGAAAGTGGCACTTCCAACTCAGCACGACAGGCAAGTTTGAGGCACTGGCCATCCTGCCCGGCCTGATGAAGCCCGCACACACAAGCCCGCTCGTCTGGCTTGCCGAGGAGATCAACGCTCGAATCGCCAAGATCGAGAAGTCCTCTGCGGCGGCTAAGGCACATGCGGCGGCCTCGGCTAAGTCATGACTGCGTACACCGAAGCACAAGCAGCGGCCATTGCCTGCCTGGACGAGCCGCTCCAGATCATCGCGTGCGCGGGGTCCGGCAAGACTCAAGTGATCTCTCAGCGGGTGGCCGAGATCCTTAAGCAGCCGGGTGTCGATCCGCGCAACGTCATCGCCTTCACGTTCACCGAAAAGGCTGCGGCCGAGCTCAAGGAGCGGATCCACACTGTCCTCGAATCCGAGGGAGTGAGCCCCCAAGGCATCGCCGAGATGTACGTGGGAACGATGCACGGCTACGCGCTTGACCTGGTTCAGCGACTGGTGCCTGAGACGTTCAAGTTCTCCGTACTCACAGACATCACCACGCGTCTGTTCATCGACCGCAACAGCCGAAAGTCAGGACTCACGGAGTGCCCCACCCTCTCGCCCGGAACGCCGCGCCTTAGGCGCTTCATTCACTCGAAGCTCTACATGCAGGCGACCAGCGTCCTCCGCGAGGACACGATCGACGAGGAACAGGTCCAGGCCGGCGTGCTCAAGTCCCATTGGGACTACATGAAATTGCTGTACGACAACGCGTACTTCGACTTCACGGAGATGATCAACCTCGCGGTGCAGCTCCTCGAAGGCGATCCTGCCGAGGACGCTGAGGCTGAACTCGTCCAGCGCAACATCCGCGAGCAGGTCCGCTACGTCGTCGTCGATGAGTATCAAGACGTCAATCCGCTTCAGGAACGACTGATCCGCGGGCTCGTGCAGTTCGGCGCGAACCTCTGCGTGGTCGGCGATGACGACCAGACGATCTACCAGTGGCGCGGCAGTGAAGTAGGCAACATCCTGTCGTTCAAGGACCGCTACGCCGGTGTCCGGCAGGTCACCCTCGACGACAACTTCCGCTCAAGCGAGGGCGTTGTCGAAGTCGGTCGATCGGTGGCTGAACTGATCCCGTTCGGATCACGACTTTCGAAGGCCATGGTGGCGGCAGGGCACCAGAAGTTCTCGCGCGGGGACCTACTTGCCCTCGACTTCGCCGACCCCGACGCGGAGGCTGATTGGATCTGCGACCGGATCCAAGCCATGCGGGGAGTTGCGTTCACCGATGGGCCGAGCATGAATCCACGTGGTCTGTCCTGGTCGGACTGCGCTGTGCTGTTCCGCTCGGTCGCACGGGACGCCGGACCTCTCGTTGACGAGATGCGACGACGCCAGATTCCGTTCGTGATCAAGGGACTCAACCGGTTGTTCGACAGCCCTGAGATCCAGGCGGTGGTCGGTGTCTTCCGCTACATGGTCGGCGAGCTTGATGGCCCGGCGTTGCGGACACTGTTCGATGACGCGGCCCTTTTGCCCACGGGGTGCGAGTGGTCGACGGCCATGCGCGTGCTGGAGGAAGGTCGCGACTTCGACCGCGGGGAGCGGTGGGGCGTTTACAACATCCAGCGCCTCTACCTGGAGTTCCTCGAAGCACTGACGCTCCGCGAAGACACCGTGCCGGGGGACCCGGCTAGGGCGGAGCTGGTCTTCTATCAACTCGGCAAGTTCAGCCAGGCAATCTCGGACTTCGAGGCGATCTACTTCAACACCGACCCCGCGCAGAAGTACAAGGCGTTCGCTGACTGGCTCGAGCATCAAGCGCCCGACTACTACGCGGACGCCGACGCGGATGTCGGCTACGCGGCGCCCGATGCAGTCGTCATTTCGACCGTCCACCAGGCCAAGGGCATGCAGTGGCCAGTTGTGTTCGTGCCATGCCTCCGCAACAACCGGTTCCCCGCAAAGAGGCAAGGTGGGCTCGGTCTCTTCCATGTCATCCCGGACACCGCTGTCGCGAGTCCTGACCGCTATCGCGGGACCGTCGAAGACGAGACTCGCCTCTTCTACGTGGCGGTCACCCGCGCCCAGAAGTACCTGTTCGCCTCTTACTCCCCGGTGCCAGGCAATCGGCTCTACGGCCGCCGCTCCCAGTTCTTCGACCACTGCGCGCGGCAGTCATGGTTCCTGACTCGTGACCCGGGAGCGCCGGCGCCCTCACTCGAACCACATGCCAAGCAGGAGCTTCCGAACGTCACGCTCTCGTTCTCAGAACTCAAGTACCTATTCGAGTGCCCCTACCAGTTCAAGCTTCGATTCCTCTATGGCTTCAACCCGCCGCTGCACGAGGCACTTGGCTACGGCAAGGGGCTGCACGACGCGCTAGCAGAGGCGCACAAGCGGGCGTTGGACGGCGACCTCCTCACAGCCAGCGCGGCCGAGGACCTTGTGGACCGGCACCTACACGCGCCATACGCGTATCCGGCGCTTAGGGCGACCCTCCGTACGGCGGCCATCAAGTCGGTCGAGCGCTACCTCACCGATCACGCAGAGGATCTGGAACGGACTGTCCACAGCGAGAAGCAGATCCAGGTGCACGTGGCGCCCGGGATCACGGTGGATGGCCGCATCGACCTCGTCCGTCGACTCGATAGCGACGAGGTTGCGATCGTCGACTTCAAGTCGACGGCTCGAGCACAGGACGACGACGTCACGCGCGACCAGCTCCACGTCTACGCGGTCGGTTACGAAGAGCTCACCGGTGAGCGGGCAGACCTCATCGAGGTGCTGAACCTCGATGAGCAGGGCAAGACGATCCGGGAGCTCGTCGAGGATCCACTGCTCACCGCTGTGCGGGGTCGAATCAAGGACGCCGGCGACGCGCTCCGCGACAACGACCTTCCGCGGCTGCCGGTGTGGGACGAGAAGTGCTCCAAGTGCGACCTCGCGGAGCTCTGTCGGGACGTGCCTGAAGATGATCGGCGGGCTCGCAGAGCAGCCTCTGGCCGATAACGCCTGAATCTGTCGGACCCTTGTGGAAGTCTCAAGTCGGAACCGTTGAGGCTTGACCGAAAAGGCAGACATGACCGAGCTCATCCCAGGAGTAGGCGCCGGCTCGCTGCTCCATGCCCAGCTGCTCGCCGACGACCGATCCACCCGGATCGGCGCGATCTACCGGCTGGACTACAACGAGGCCATAGTGCTCACGCACGACAAGTGGAAGTTCGACGCTGGCGGCATCCCGCAGCACTCATTCCTTCTCGCCACGGCGCAGGACATCAATACCCCGCAGGTCGATGACGACGAGGTGCTCCTGCTGCGGGTCGAGGGAACGGCTCCGCTCTCAATGGAGACCGACCTACACGCCGTCCGCGAAGAGTCGCTCAGGTCGGCTCTTTCCAGCAACAACGACCCGCTGCCGTCGGCTGTGCTCGACGTCGAGATGGACCCGTTCACGCGCAACCGCGTCTCGTTCACTGGCCTCCGCTGCCGCATCCTGGGCACCTTCTACGAAGACGACGTGGATGGCCGGAAGGTTCTCGAGTTCGGCGCCGACGTCGACAACTTCTACGCAACGTCCACCTACCGAGTGCTCAAGCCGGTGGGAGACGGACTCTCGACCATCGCGTCCTACCTCAAGCCGACGGGACGCGAGCAGGAGCGAGTGCGGATCGGCGCGGTGCGCTACTCGGCGACCCGGCGGCGCGCGAAGACGTCGAAGCAGGCAGATGCTGCGGTAGAGGTCAACATCCACGACTTCATCGGGAACAAGACCGCTCTGCTTGGTATGACCCGGATGGGTAAGTCCAACACGGCCAAGACCATCATCGCCCGCACCTTCGTGATCTCGGAGCGGCAGCGCGCCGTTAGCGGGAAGCCGATCGGTCAACTGATCTTCGACCCGCAGGGGGAGTACGCCAACGCCAACACCCAAGACGGCACCGAGATCGCCGCCATCGGCGCCAACCACGTGAGCATCTACAAGTTCGGCGCGGACGGATCGCAGCCCCACGTGAAGCCTCTCAACATCAACTTCTTCTCCGAGAACCAGATCGATGCCGTACAGGGCCTGATCTCAGAGGCGCTGAGCGGCGAGGGATCGGGATACGTGAAGGACTTCGCAGGAACGTCGTACTCCGACGTCGCAGGCGACCGATCGGCCACCACCCACGCACAGCGGGCGCGCATGGTCCTTTACGGAGCGTTGATGCGCGCTGGTTTCAGCGTCCCGGCCAACTTTAGCGCGCGCATCAACATGGCCGGGAGCCTCCAGGCGACGATCACCAACGACCTGGGCCGAAACCCGTTCACTCAAGCGGGTCGGACACCCAACATCGTGTCAGTTGGCGCTAGCGACCTCGAGGCGGTCGTCGACAAGATCATCGAGCTTCGCGAGGCCAACAGCCAAGACGCTGCCGACTTCACCAAGGACGTGCGGTGGAAGAGCGTGGAGCCGATCTTCACGACGCAGAGCGGAGGGCGATCGGTCCGCGGCTGGCGCAACCTCAACCCCTTGCGGCCGTTCCACAGCCCGCTGACTCAGAACGACCCAGCCATCGAGATTTACGACGAGCTGGTCGACGGTCGGATCGTCATTGTCGACCTCCACGTCGGTGCGGAGGCTGTGACGAGGGCGATGAGCGAAGACATCACACGACGGTTGCTCTCGCGCCAGACCGAGGTGTTCACGTCCGGTCAGGAGCCTCCTCACATCCAGGTGATGCTCGAGGAAGCCCACAACCTCTTCTCGTCAGACCGTTACAAGGACGACCTGGACGTATGGGTGAAGCTGGCCAAGGAGGCCAGCAAGCTGAATCTCGGCATGACGTACGCGACACAAGAGGTTTCCGGCGTCGCCCATCAGGTCAAGGCGAACACCGCCAACTGGGTTGTCGCACACCTCAACAACACGACCGAGGTCAACGAACTCGCTAAGTTCTACGACTTCGGCTCGTTCAAGGACGCGATCATTGCCTCAGAAGACCGCGGCTACGTGCGACTCAAGACGCTTTCGTCGCCCTACATCGTGCCCGTTCAGATCGATCGGTACGACGTTGAGCTTGTGAACGAAGCCCGCGCGGCCGCAGGAGATGCCCCGCTTACGCCGGGGCGGGATTCCTGATGCCCTACGAAACCGTCGCGGGGTCTCATGAGCTCGCGTCGAGGCTCGGGCATTCGGCAGCGGCGGTTCGCGCAGTCGCCGACAACCGAACCTTTCACGTCCCGGCTGAGGCCCTCCGTGACGCAGAGGACATCAAGAAGAAGGTTCGGCCTCGCGGCGATTTCCTCTTTCCCGATGAAAAGCGGTTGACCGCTGCGCTGGCGATCGATGGCTCGTATGTCGTCGAGCGCATCCGTGACGGCTTGCCGTCGGTGCTCTACGGCTTCGCGCAGGCAGCTGCGGCGTACGTCGATCTCACGATCATGGAGTCCCAGGCAGCCGAAAGGTTTGTCGACCCATACGAGGTCGAACGCGCCGTGAATACGGCGCTTGTGACGCTCGACCTGCCTGTTGCCGGCGCATACACGCGGGAGGGAGTAGACATCGCCACGTCGTGGCGCGAGGCCATCGACGGCCTCTTTCGGGCCAAGAAGGTTCAGGTCAATCGACTCGACGAATCTCTGCTCGACCTGCTTTTCCTGCTCCACGGCCGTCCCGGGGCCCCGGCGAGCCGCTTGCCGGTCAACTGTCCCACTGAGGACTGCCAGAAGGACGTTATGGTGCCGGCCGCCGGCGTTGAATGCATCGCATGCAACGAGTGGCTGTACCCCACGGACGTACTCCGCATCCACGAGGAGGTTGGCGAGGAGGGCTCGAACCAGTCGGCGCTGGGACGGCTGATGTCAGTCGTCGAACTCCTCGTCCTTGTCGGACTTGCGACGCTGCTGTGGGAGCAGTCGCGTTACGAGCTCCTGCCGAGGACCCTGTTCATCGTGGACGGCCCTCTCGCTGTTTACGGTCCGCCTGCGAAGCTGCGGGCCCGGGCCTTGGAGTACTTCCAGTTCATGGACGCAGGGACTCCCGGCGACGCCCCATACCTGTGTGGACTTGAGAAGACAGGCGCGATGGTGGACTTCGCTCGTCAATTGGCCCGTCACGAGATCCTCCAGCCCGGCGAGGTCCTGGTCTGTGACGAGGAGATCCTGGCCAGGGTCACGAACGCGACGAATGTGCAGGCGTACGGCAAAGAGACCTACTGGGGGCGCAAGTTCGTCTATCGCGCCCTCGACGGACGTGTCGTGGTGCCGACGGTGATGCCGGCTGTCGGCGCGCCATACGACGCGAACGGTGGTCAGCCCGACCCGAAGGATTACCCGACGCTGCCGGCGATCATCGACGTCATCGACCGGACCGGGTCCTCGATGTACGTCGACGGCATCATCCCGGTGGCAGCCGCACACGGGAAGGCGGCCTTCCCGATTGGCGTTGGGACCGACGTCCTACGTCTCGTCGCTACCCAGCGCCTGGGACTAGCCCAGGGCAGTTAACTCTCGGAGCCGAGCGCCTTCGCCACGGTGTTCGACAGAACCATGAACTCGCTGGCCACTTCGCGGCGATTCGCGGAGTAGTGGAGGTTGAACTCCAGCGATGTGCGGTCTCGATACAGCTTCTTGATGAAGTCGGCGATGTCGTACGTGAGTACCCAGTTGGCGTCGGACAAGGCATTGAGCCACTGGGCGAGCGAACGATGCTGGTCGTCGTTGAACGAATTCAGGTAGAGCGCACTGCCCTTCTCGTAGTACGGGGGATCGACGTACGCGAAGACGTTCTCCTTCGGGAGCCAGTCTCGAAGGCGACGCACGCCGTCCTGGTGTGTAACCAGGATCTTGGACCGGTGCTTGCCGACGGCTTCGATCCGTTGCCTGAGGGTCTCCTTGTTGAAGCGTGCGTCGAGCTTGTACGTCCCCTCCTGCTTGAGGCCGCCGATCATGCCTCCGCGCAGAACGCCGGATCGGTTGGTCCGGTTGAGGAAGAAGGTTGCGAATCCGAGGTCCAGCTTGTCGAGTCCCGGTTCGTCGCGACGCCGATAGATCTCACGCTGTCGCTTCCACTCCTCGACTGTGAGCGGCACCGAGTCGAAGCGGTCCAGAAACTCCTCGTGGCGGTGGAGCATGGAGTCCCACAACGAGTAGACTGAATAGTCGAAGTCGTTGATGACCACACGGCCGACGATGTCTCGGTACAGCAGATCAAGGCCGGCCCCGGCCCCCCCGGCGTACGGCTCGACGTATGTGGGCTTGACCAGCCCAAGAGCCCGGATCGTGTCCTCAAAGAAGCCCGCAAGCGACGCTTTGCCGCCGGGATAGCGGAGCGGGCTCGGATTGGAGCGTCGCCGCGCCATGACATCGATCAAGGCACACCTCTTCGCGCGGGCTTACTGGACGGAGAAACGATACCGGCGGCCGCCGACGTTTCGCGCGAGAGTAAACGCTGCCGGTCGGACCTCGGGGACGAAGAGCGTGTGCCACGCTGCTCGCCACGCGGTTCGGCGCTGGGGTGCGTCTGGGTACGCACAACATGAAACGGCGCCTCACGCCGGAAGACGTTTTCGCAGGTCACACGCCGTTTCAGACATCTAGACGCAGGTCAATGAGCCCCCGGAATCAGATGTCGTAATACACTGCGGAACTGCCGCGACTGCGGAAGGTCGTACGGCCGAGCGTCGGCCGGGCTATGGGAATGCGGTGGATGGTCGTCGATCTTGCGGTCAAGCTGCGGGCGACCACAGAGCCGTGATCAACAGACCGCGGGAGTTCGCGACGTCGCTTCAACCAGCGGCGCCACCTTTGCCGAAGCAAATATCAACGGCCACCGCTGCAAACCTGGGGAGCGGCGATCTTCTCCAACACTGAGTCCGGGGAGTTGCGGTCCACTCCAAATCGCAACTGCCAGGCACTCTCAGGGATCTTGGGCTCGATGACCGCTCGGACGACGGCTTGAGCGGCATGATCGGCGTCACCGCGGACGACGTTCCGATCTTCCAGTCGCCCCTCTTGACGCCGGGCATGAGCCGCCGGGTCCAGGTGCCGCTCGCCTCCCCTACCGGCTCGGTGTCCAGGCGAGGGAGACTTCGCCCGACGAGCTCGACGCATCCCCGGTATTCGGCGACCCGGCGCTCCTGTGCACGGGAGTATCCTGACGCACGGGAGTATCCTGACGGCGCGCGGCCGACTCCGGTGAACATCTGCTGACGCCCGTTTCATACCCCTGGCGAGTGTCGGTGCCCCGACCTACTGTCGAACCATGACCGCAACCCAGTGGACAGCGGACTCCCTCTTGACCAGGTACGACGAGGTCAGAGCTCACACCGAGCGCCTCGCCGCGCCGTTGAGCCCGGAGGACCAGACGGTCCAGTCGATGCCGGACGTGTCGCCGACGAAGTGGCACCGGGCCCACGTGACCTGGTTCTTCGAGACGTTCGTGCTGGCGGACAACGAGCGCAACTTCGCGCCCTACCAGGACCAGTACTGGTTCCTGTTCAACAGCTACTACGAGGCGGTCGGGCCGAGGTACAACCGGGCCGAGCGCGGGGTGATCAGCAGGCCGGGAGCCCATGACGTGGGGCTCTACCGCAGCAATGTCGACGAGCGCTTCCGCAACCTGATCGACCAGACCGACCAGGGGACGATCGACAAGCTGGCGGGGACGATCGAGCTGGGCTTCCATCATGAGCAGCAGCACCAGGAGCTGCTGTTGATGGACATCAAGCACGTCCTCTCGCTCAACCCCCTGCGCCCGACGTACGCCGGCACCCCGGCCGGCCCGACGACCCCGGACCAGCTCAACTGGGTCGAGGTCGAGGGCGGGTTGGTGGAGATCGGCCACGACAGCAGCGGCTTCTCGTTCGACAACGAGCTGCCACGACACCTGGTCCACCTCGAGCCGTACCGGCTCGCCGACCGGCTGGTGACCAACGGGGAGTGGCTGGAGTTCATGGCCGACGGGGGGTATCGGCGTCCGGAGCTGTGGCTCTCCGACGGGTGGGCGCAGGTGAAGGCGCAGGGCTGGCGGGCGCCGTTCTACTGGACCGAGGTCGACGGGGTGTGGTTCGAGCACACCCTCCACGGCAGCTTCCCGGTCGACCCGGGGCTGCCGGCGAGCCATGTCAGCCACTACGAGGCCGACGCCTACGCGACCTGGGCGGGCAAGCGGCTGCCGACCGAGGCGGAGTGGGAGCACGCCGTGCGTGGGCACGGCGACGACGGAGAGGCCAACCTGGCCGACACCGAGACCTGGCACCCGCGGGCAGCGGGCAGGAGCACGGGCCGGCTGCGGCAGGCGTACGGCGACTGCTGGGAGTGGACCTCGTCGGCGTACCTGCCCTATCCCGGCTTCCACCCGGCCGAGGGCGCGATCGGGGAGTACAACGGCAAGTTCATGTCCGGGCAGATGGTGCTGCGCGGCGGCTGCGCGCTGACGCCGCCGGGACACGCGCGAGCCAGCTACCGCAACTTCTTCCCGCCGGGGGCGCGGTGGGCGCTGAGCGGGGTGCGGCTGGCCGACGGGGGTGTGCGCGGATGAGCCAGGAGGTGCGGGTGCTGCTGGAGCCCGACTGGGCGAGCGGCAGCCTCGCGGCCGACGTACGCCGAGGCCTGAGCACCATCCCGCGGACCCTGCCGCCGCGCTGGCTCTACGACGACCGGGGCTCGGCGCTGTTCGACGAGATCACCCGGCTGCCGGAGTACTACCCCTTCGCCGCCGAGCACGCCATCCTCACCGCCCACGCCGGCGACATCGTGACCGCGAGCGGGGCGACCTCGCTGATCGAGCTCGGCAGTGGTACCAGTGAGAAGACCCGGCTGCTGCTCGACGCCTTCACCGAGCGGGGCCAGCTGGAGAGGTTCGCGCCGGTCGACGTCTCCGAGGCGACCCTGCGCGAGGCGGCCGAGCAGATCGCGGCGCGCTATCCCGACCTCGACGTGACCGCGGTGGTCGGCGACTTCACCCTCCACCTCGCCCAGCTGCCGGCCGGGGGCCGGCGGATGGTGGCCTTCCTCGGCGGCACCATCGGCAACCTCTACCGCGAGGAGCGGGCCGCCTTCCTCGGGGCGCTGGCCGACGTGCTCGAGCCGGGCGACTCGCTGCTGCTCGGCACCGACCTGGTCAAGAGCGCCGACCGGCTGATCGCGGCGTACGACGACGAGCGTGGTGTCACCGAGGAGTTCATCCGCAACAGCCTGGTCGTGGTCAACCGCGAGCTGGGTGCGGACTTCGACCCTGACGCGTTCTCCTATGTCCCGTTCTGGGATCCCCACATGGAGCGGATGGACCTGCGGCTGCGCGCGGAGGTGCCGCAGCGGGTGAGCATCCCGGGCGCCGAGCTGGTGCTGGACCTGGCGATGGGGGAGGAGATCCGGATCGAGATCTCGACCAAGTTCCGGGTCAGCCGGATCGCCGCCGAGCTGGAGGCCGCGGGCCTCGACGTGGCGCGGGTGTGGACCGACGATGCTGGCGACTTCGCCCTCACCCTCGCCGTGAAGGTATAGAACCCGCGGCGCGGGATACCCCCCTTGAGTCCGCGCGTCGGGGTGGACGTGACGGGAGTGACGCGGCAAGGTCGGACCTGCGCCGGAAGATTTCCCGGTCACCCAATATTTCTCGGAAGGTTGTGACGTGAAGAGAGCACTGACGATCGTTGCGTCGGTTGCGACGGCAACAGCCCTGCTGGTGCCCGGGGGGAGCAGCAACGCTGCGCCGCAGGCTCCCCAGGTCGCCGCGAAGGCGCCGTCGTACACCCCGCCCGCGCCCGTGTGGGGCGCGTGCACCAACAAGCGTCTGATCGACGCTGGCGCCCAGTGCGGCATGCTCGAGGTACCCCTCGACTACGCCAAGCCCAAGGGCAAGAAGATCCAGATCGCCGTCAGCCGCGTGCTGCACACCAACGCCGACTACAAGGGCATCATCGTCGGCAACCCGGGTGGGCCCGGTGGCTCCGGCCTCGGCATGGCCCGGCTCGGCGCCGCGATCCCCAACGGCGTCGGCGCCAAGTACGACTGGTACGGCTTCGACCCGCGCGGCGTCGGCAGCAGCACGCCCTCGCTGAGCTGCAACCCCGACTACAAGGGGCAGGGCTACGACCGGCCGAACTACGTGCCCACCAAGAAGAAGGACCTCAGGTGGTGGCAGCGGGTCACCAAGAAGTACGCCAAGGCGTGCTCGAAGGCCGACGCCAAGCGGCTGCTCAAGCACATCCACACCACCGACGTCGCGCAGGACCTCGACAGCCTGCGCAAGGCGGTCGGCGCGCCGGTGCTGAACTACTACGGCTTCTCCTACGGCACCTACCTCGGCCAGGTCTACGCGACCATGTTCCCGAAGAAGGTCGGCCGCTTCGTGTGGGACGGCGTGCTCAACGCGGACCGCGCGTTCTACCAGTCGAACGTCGACCAGAACATCCAGTTCGACAAGAACATCAACCGCTACTTCAAGTGGCTGGCCCTCAACGACGCCCGCTACGGCCTCGGCACCAACGGCAAGAAGATCCGCAAGGGCTACTACAAGCTGCTCAAGAAGCTCGACAAGCAGCCCGCGGCCGACGGCAAGCTCGGACCCGACGAGCTCGGTGACGTGCTGCTCAGCGCCGGCTACTACGTCTACGACTGGGACGCGATCGGCCAGGCGTACGCGAAGTTCGTCAAGACCGGTGACGGCAAGGACCTGATCGACATGTACGCCGGCCCCGGCGACGACAACGGGTTCGCGGTCTACAACGCCGTCCAGTGCACCGACGCGGTGTGGCCGAACTGGAAGAAGACCGAGGCCGACGCCTGGCGGGTGCACGAGAAGCACCCCTTCCTCACCTGGGGCAACACCTGGTACAACGCGCCCTGCCTGAACTGGCCGGCCCCGTCGCGCAAGGCGTTCGAGGTCAGCGGCAAGAAGGTCAAGTCGCCGATCCTGATGATCGGTGAGACCCACGACGCCGCGACCGTCTTCTCCGGTGCGCTCGCCACCCGCCAGAAGTTCAAGACCTCGTTCCTGATCGAGGGCAAGGGCGGGACGACGCACTCCGGCTCGCTGTCCGGCGTCGCCTGCACCGACGACCTGGTCGCCAGCTACCTCGACACCGGCGTGCTGCCCAAGCGCAAGAAGCACAAGGGCAGCGACCTGAAGTGCCCGCCGGTCGCGCCGGAGTTCCTGGCCGCCCGGGGCAACGGGCCGCAGACGGTGAACGACCGGATGCCGGCGGACCTGCGCCGGGTGCTGCTGGAGGCGCAGGCCTCCGGCCGCTGAGCCAGCACTGATCCACCCACGAACGGGCGTCGGCCGGCAGGCCGGCGCCCGTTCGGCGTCCCGCGGGCGGGCCGTGGGCGTGTCGCGGGCGCTCAGCGCGACGGCAGGCCCAGGGTGTGCAGGAACTCGCGCAGCCGGTGCCGCCCGACCAGGCTGTCCGGGCCGCGCAGGCGGTCCAGGATCCGGTCGGACCACGCCCCGGCGAGGCCGTGGCGCGCGTTGTAGGCGGCGAGACTCTGGTCGTAGTCGACGACGGCGGCGTCCGCCGTACCGACCTGGTAGGTCTCGCGGTGGAGCACGGCCGCCTGCGGCAGCCGGGGCTTGACGCCCGCCTGCTCCGCGGGATCGGGTACGCCGAGCGCCATCCCGAAGACCGGCACGGTGTGCGGCGGCAGGCCGAGCTCCGCGGCGACCTCGAGCGGGTGGTTGCGGATCGCGCCGACGAACACCGAGCCCAGGCCCAGCGACTCGGCGGCGACCACGGCGTTCTGGGCGGCGAGGGCGGCGTCGATCACCGCGAGCAGGGTGACCTCGAGATAGCCGGTCGCCTCCAGGTCGACGTCGTGCCGCTCACCGAGGCGGCGGTGCCGCCCGAGGTCGGCCAGCCAGACCAGCAGCACCGGCGCCCGCCGGATGAAGTCCTGGTCGCCCGCGAGCGCGGCGAGCCGGTCCTTGCGGTCGGGGTCGGCGACGGCGATCACGCTCCAGGCCTGGAGATTCGACGAGGTGGGTGCGGACTGGGCGGCCGCCACGATCGTCACCAGCTGCTCGTCGGTGACCGGCTCCGGCAGGAACTGGCGGACCGAGCGGTGGGCGAGCTGGAGGGCGAGGATCTCGTTGGCGGCCAGGTCGAGGCCGGGGGCGCCGTACCGCGCCGTGGCGAGCTCGGCGGTGGTCGAGGTCATGGGAGTCCTTCCGATGGGCCGTCCGGCCGGGTGCCGGGACGGGAGGAGCGGGAGCAGCAGGGCGGCGGAGAGCAGGGAGGCGAGGCCGCAGCCGATCAGGAAGCGGGCGTCGCCGACGGCGACCGCGACCGGCGGTGAGGCGGCTCGGGAGAGCGCGACCAGCGCCGTGAGCACCCCGAGGATGCTGGCGAAGCGCAGCGCGCCGAACCGGTCGGCGACGAGCGAGGGCCGGGCGATGGTGGCCACGCCGATGCCGGCGCCGACGGTGCCGACGCAGACCAGGAGCAGGGCCGGGGAGTGGGCCACCAGCGGCATCGCGAGCATGCCGACGCCCTGCAGCGCGAACGCGGCGACGGACAGCGCGGTCATGCCGAGCAGCCGGACCAGTGCCGGCAGGCCCAGCCGTACGACGAGCATGAGCACGCCGATCGCGAGCGGCACCGTCGACGCGAAGGCCGTCGAGTGCCCGACGTCGCGCAGCCAGGAGACCAGCTGGAGCTGGAAGGCGGCGGTGGCGCCGGCCTGGACCACGAACGCCGCGCACAGCAGCCAGAACCCGCGCGAGCGCAGGGCGGTGCCGACGCCGGAGCCGGTGCGCTCGCGGGCCACGGCCAGGTGCGTGCGCCGTCCGGGCACGGCGACCAGGTGCACCGGCACGGCGGAGGCGCCCACGACCAGGCCGAAGAGCAGCACCGTGCCGCGCCAGCCGAGCTGCGGCTCGAGCCAGCCGGCGAGCGGGTAGTAGAGGAAGGTGACCGCCCCGGCGAGCATGGTCACCGCGAGGATGGCCCGGTCGCGGTGCCGAGCCTCCGTGGCGATGACCAGCACCGAGAACGCGGCCTCGTAGGTGGAGGTCGCCAGGGCGATGCCGATGCCGGCGAACGCGGCGTACAGCGTCCACAGTGAGTCGGCCTGGGACCAGGCGACGACGCTGAGCGCGCCGACGACCGAGCCGGTGGTCATCACCAGCCGCCCGCCCCAGGCGTCGAGGAGGCGGCCGATCGGGAGCGCGACCACCGCGCCCACCAGGACCGAGATGGTCGCGGCGCCGGTGACGGCGGTGCGCGAGACGCCGAGGTCGGCGGCCATCGGGATGATCAGCACCGGGAAGGCGTTGATCATCGCGCCGTAGGTGACCGCGCTGGTCAGCGCGAACGCCGTGACCAGACGCCGCCAGTCCAGCTCCGCCACCGCGTTATTCCTTCCGTCCCTGCAGGCGCTGCCTGCCTGTCCGCCATGCGGATCCGTTGACCGCGATCCGAGATTCGACCCGACCTTATCCTTTGTATCTCGATAAGATCACTGGACTTACATGAGGTTGTGCTCGGACCGACCGACCACCCCCGAAAAGACAGGACATCCCCTTCCCATGCGCCCACTGCGTTCCCGTCTCCTGCTGACGTCAGCAGCCCTCGCCACCACCGCCTCGCTGTTGCTGGCCGCGTGCGGTGGCGGCTCGACCTCCGGCAACGGCGGCGATGCCGGCGAACCCGTCTACGGCGGGACGCTGACCGTCTACGACCCGGTGCAGTACGCCGCCTGGAATCCCACCAACTCGCTGTGGTCCAACACCCAGGTCACGCCGACCCTCGCCGAGCGGCTGATCTGGCAGGACCCCGAGACCGGTGAGTTCAAGCCCTGGCTCGCGGAGTCCTGGGAGGTCAGCGACGACCACCTGAGCTACACCTTCCACCTGCGCTCCGACGTCACCTTCTCCAACGGCGACCCGCTCGACGGCGAGACCGTCGCGCTCAACTTCGACCAGCACGGCAAGGGCGACGCCGCCAAGGGCATCCCGGTCGACCCCTGGTGGGCCAACTACGTCGGCACCGACGTACCCGACCCGCACACGGTGGTCGTCAAGTTCTCCGAGCCCAACGCCGCGCAGCTGCAGGTGTTCTCCAACTACCGCGCGGCCTCGATCCTCGGCAAGCCCTACCTCGCCCTCGACTTCCAGGGCCAGGGCAAGCTCGAGAACTGGGTCGGCACCGGCCCGTTCACCGTCGACTCCGTCGACGGCACCACCGGCGTCACCCTGGTCCGCCGCGACGACTACGACTGGGCGCCGGAGGGCTCCGACCACGAGGGCAAGGCCTATCTCGAGAAGATCGTCTTCAAGGTGGTCCCCGAGGCCGGCACCCGGGTCGGCGCGCTCGCCAGCGGCGAGGCGCAGGTCGCGCGCAACATCGCGCCGTACGACGAGGAGACGGTCACCGCGCAGGGCGGCGTCGTCGAGGCCTTCCCCGTCCAGGGCGAGACCAACGACCTCACCATCCAGCTCGACGCCAAGGCGCCGACCCAGGACAAGAACGTCCGCCTGGCGCTGATCGCGGCCACCGACCGCGAGGAGATCAACGAGACGGTGCTCTCGCCGTCGTACCCGATCCCGACCAGCGCGCTCACCCAGGGCACGCCGCTGCGCGGCGACTCCAGCAAGTACCTCGGCTACGACCTCGACAAGGCCAAGCAGCTCCTCGAGGAGGCCGGCTGGGTCGAGGGCAAGGACGGGATCCGCGAGAAGGACGGCCAGCGGCTGCACTTCGAGTCGTGGGTCGCGCCCTACTACCAGGTCTCGCAGTCGGTCCTCGAGCTGCTGCAGTCGCAGTGGAAGAAGGCCGGCATCGAGCTGAACATCAACGCCGTCTCGCAGACCGAGTACGAGTCGCTGCGCCTCGCGCGCGGTGACAAGTGGACCTTCGAGCAGGGCCAGCAGTCCACCGCCGAGCCCGGCGTCCTCTACGCGTCGTACGGATCCAAGCGGTCCAACGCGACCCACAACCCGACGCCGGACACGGTGCTCGAGGGCCTGCTCGAGGCGCAGTCGCAGGAGTTCGACCCGACCAAGCGCGCGGCGATCATCCAGCAGATCGAGGACCGCATCTTCAGCGAGGGCTACTCCGACCCGCTGTACGACGAGACCCAGGTCTTCGGCCTCGCGCCGAGCGTCCAGGGCTTCAAGACCGAGTCCACCGCGCGCTCGTGGTGGTACGACACCTGGCTGTCGGAGTGACGGCCGTGACGACGAGAGAGCGCTGAGACGATGCGCCGCTATGTTGCGAAGCGCGTGGGTCAGGCGGTGCTGGTCCTCTGGGCCGCCTGGACCCTCGCCTTCATCCTGCTGAGTGCGCTGCCCGGTGACTCGGTCAGCAACCGGATCAGCGACCCCGAGGCCAACATCTCCCCGGAGGGCGCCAAGCTGCTCCTCGAGTACTACGGCCTGGACCGTCCGCTGTGGGAGCAGTACCTGCACAGCCTGTGGAGCGTGCTCCACGGCGACTTCGGGTACTCGCTGACCAATGCGACCGCGGTGGAGTCGCTGATCGGCCAGGCCCTCCCGGCCACGGTCAAGCTCACCACGCTCGGCCTGGTCTTCGGCGTGGCCTTCGCGAGCCTGGTCGCGGTCACCATCAACTACGCGCCCTGGGCCTGGCTGCGCAACCTGGCCGGCTCGATCCCGGCCCTGTTCGCCTCGGTGCCGACGTTCGTGGTCGGCATCATGGCGCTGCAGTACCTGTCCTTCCGGTTCCACCTGATCCCCTCCGTCGACGACGGCTCGCTGCGGGCGCTCATCGCGCCCGCGGCGACGCTCGGGATCCTCGTGGCCGCACCGATCGCGCAGGTGCTGGCGACATCGATCCGCAAGACCCGCAACCAGCCCTTCGTGCACGTGCTGCACGCCAAGGGCGCGGGCGAGGGCTTCATCTTCCGCAAGGACGTGCTGCGCAACTCCTCGCTGCCCGTGCTCACCCTGCTCGGCCTGGCCTTCGGCGAGCTGATCGCCGGGTCGGTCGTGACCGAGTCGGTCTACGCCCGCAACGGGATCGGGATGATCACCGTCAACGCGGTCAACACCCAGGACCTGCCGGTGGTGCAGGGCGTGGTGCTGCTCTCGACGCTGATCTACGTGGCGATCAACCTGGCCGTCGACCTGGCCTACCCGTTCATCGACCCGCGGATCCTGATCGACACCAAGACGGCCAAGCGCAAGGCCAAGGCCGTGCGCGCCGACGTACCCGCTCCCGAGCCGGTGCGCCGCCGGCTCCCGGCCGAGGTGGCGATGCCATGACGATCACCCTCGACCAGACGGGCACACCCGCGGACGAGAGCGCGGCGGGCCGGGTCACCGCGTCGTACGTCGTACGGTGGGCGGCGCGGCACTGGAGCCTGCTGCTGGCCGGCGCCATCGTGCTCACCGTCATCGCGTGGGCGCTGTTCCCCGGCCTGTTCACCCACTACGACCCGGTGGCGGTCGACCCGCGCAACAAGCTCCAGCCGCCCTCGGGGGCGCACTGGTTCGGCACCGACCACCTCGGTCGCGACGTGTACGCCCGGGTGGTCCACGGCTCCCGGGCGTCCCTGACCGGATCGCTGATCGCGGTCGGCGTCGGCGCGGTCGTCGGCTCCCTGGTCGGCGCGATCGCCGGCTGGTTCGGCGGCTTCGTCGACAACCTGGTGGGCCGGGCGATCGACGTGTTCCTGGCGATCCCGGGCTTCCTGTTCGCGATCTGCATCGTGGTGCTGCTCGGCTTCGGCATCGTCCAGGCGGCGATCGCGGTCGGGCTGACCCTGACCGCGACCTTCACCCGGCTGATCCGGGCCGAGGTGCTCAAGGCGCGCACCAGCAGCTACGTCGAGGCCGCCACCACCAGTGGGACGACGACCTTCGACATCCTGCGGCGCCACGTCATCCCGAACTCGCTGGCGCCGACGATCGCGCTGGTGACCGTGCAGTTCGGGATCGCGATCATCTGGATCGCGTCCCTCAACTTCCTGGGTCTCGGCACCCAGCCGCCCGAGCCGGAGTGGGGCCTGCTCGTGTCGGAGGGACGGCGCTACATCGCCACCCGGGGCTGGCTGACGCTCTACCCCGGCCTGGTGATCGTGGCAGTGGTGCTCGCGACCAACCACATCTCGCACCACCTGACCAAGGGAGACCAGTCATGACCGCCCTGCTGCGCGTGGAGGGACTCGAGGTCGCCTACGAGATCGCCGGCCGCGCGAAGACCGTCGTCCACGGGGTCGACCTGGAGCTGGCGGAGGGCGAGGTCCTCGCCCTGGTGGGGGAGTCGGGCTCCGGCAAGACCACCACCGGGCAGGCCATCCTCGGCCTGCTGCCCGCCAACGGCCGGGTGACTGGCGGCCGGATCCACTTCCGCGACCAGGTGCTCACCGACCTGTCGCCGGCCGGCTGGCGCGACGTACGGGGCCGCGCCATCGCGCTGATCCCGCAGGACCCGACCGTCTCCCTCGACCCGGTCCGCCGGGTGGGCCACCAGGTCGACGACGTACTGCGCCTGCACACCACGCTCGACGCCGCCGCCCGGCTGGCGCGGGTGCACGAGCTGTTCGAGCTGGTCGGGTTCACCGACGTCGAGCGGCGCTACCGGCAGTACCCCCACGAGCTGTCCGGCGGCATGCGCCAACGGGTGCTGATCGCCGCAGCGGTCGCCGCCGAGCCCGACCTGATCATCGCCGACGAGCCGACCTCCGGCCTGGACGCGACCGTGCAGAAGCAGGTCCTCGACCTGATCGACGACCTGCGCGCCCGGCTCGGGACGGCCGTCGTACTGGTGACCCACGACCTGGGCGTCGCCGCCGACCGCTCCGACCGGATCGGCGTGATGCAGGACGGCCGGCTGGTCGAGGTGCGGCCGACCGCCGAGATGATCGCGGACCCGCGGCACGAGTACACCCGCCGGCTGCTCGGCGCCGTCACCTCCCGGCTGGAGCGCGGCCGGGAGCGGGTCGCGCCGACGTCCGGGCGCGAGGTGGTGGTCCGGGTCGAGGGCCTGCGCAAGGAGTACGACGCTTTCGTCGCGGTCGACGACTCGTCGTTCGAGGTGCGCCGCGGGGAGACCTTCTCGATCGTCGGGGAGTCCGGCTCGGGCAAGTCGACCACCGCCCGGGTGCTGACCGGGCTCACCCCCGCGACGTCCGGCCGGGTCGAGATCCTCGGCACCGACGTCACCGGGCTCGGCCCGCGCCAGTTCCGGCCGCTGCGCAAGGACATCCAGATCGTCTACCAGAACCCGTACTCCTCCTTCGATCCCCGCTTCGGCGTCTACGACGTCGTCGACGAGCCGCTGCGCGCCGCCATCGGCTCCGGCGGACCGCGCTGGGGGAGGGGCGGCAAGCGGCCCCACGAGGACCAGGTCGTCGCCGCCCTCGAAGCGGCCGCGCTGCCGGCCGACTTCGTCAACCGGCACCCCCGGGAGCTCTCCGGCGGCCAGCGGCAGCGGGTCGCGATCGCCCGGGCGCTGGTCTGCGAGCCGCAGGTCGTCGTACTCGACGAGCCGATCTCGGCGCTCGACGTATCGGTGGCGGCGCAGATCCTGGAGCTGCTCGGCCAGCTCCAGGCCGAGCGGGACCTGACCTATGTCTTCATCTCCCACGACCTCGCGGTGGTCCGGGCCATCTCCGACCACGTCGCGGTGATGCAGGAGGGCCGCATCGTCGAGGCCGGCGCGATCGGCGACGTCTTCGACCGCCCGCAGCACGCCTACACCCGGGACCTGTTGGCCGCGATCGCCGGCCGCGACCTGGTGACCTCCCGCTGACCCGGCTCGAACTGGCTCTGAAATCCCGCCGACCCGGCTCGAACTGGCTCGGAAATCCCGCCGACCCGGCTCGAAGTGGTCCTGAAATCCCGCCGACCCGGCGCGAGTTACCTCGCGCCGGGTCGGGCCCTTTCGGGAGCCAGTTTGTGCCGGGTCGGGCCAATTCCGAGGCCAGTTTGTGCCGGGTCGCGCACTATCGGGGGCTACTTCGAGCCGGGTCGGGGGAAGGGGTGGAGCAGGAGGGCGATCTCGAAGCCGCGGCGCTGGAGCCAGTGCGCGACGACGGCGGCGCGGGCGCCGAGCAGGTCGTCGATCAGCACCACCCGGGCGCCGCGGACGGCGATGGTGCGGTAGGCGACGCCGAGCAGCTGACCGCCCTCGGAGGAGAGCGAGCCGAGGAGATGGTCGGCGGCGTACTCCTCCGGCGTGCGTACGTCGAGCAGGTACGTCGTGCGGTCCGGGTCCGCGGCCCAGTCCTCGGCGGTCGCCAGGTCGATCCGCGGGAAGCTGTCGTCGGCGGAGATCGCCGCGACCCGCTCGGAGGTCGCCGCGAGGGCGGTCGCGCTGGCGGCGTCGTAGACGGCGGTGGCGCCGGTCTCGAGCTCGCCGCCGGCGTCGGTCCAGGCCCGGGTGCCGTCGTACAGGAAGGACACGGGGTTCGCGACGCCCGCGTCGATCAGGGTCTGGGCGCCGAGGATGGCGCGGGCCAGGCCGGCGCAGGAGACGACGACCCGCGTGCTCGGGTCCGGTACGACGTCGGCGAAGCGCAGCAGCAGCTCCGCCCCCGGTACGCCGATCGCGCCGGGGACGTGTCCGTCGGCGAACTCCGGCAGGGTCCGGGTGTCGATGACGACGACGTCCTCGCCCGCTTCGCGCAGGGCGGTGAGCTCGGCGACGGTGGTGACCGGGGTGCCCTGTTCCTGGCTGACGGCGAGGGTGAAGTCGTTGCCGGGTACGTCGAAGGTGGGCAGCCGTTCGCCGGACGCGAGCCAGGCCGGGATCCCGCCCTCGACGGCGACGATCCGGGTCCATCCGCGCTCGCTCAGCTGGGCGGCGAGGCGCTCGGCCGTGCCGTCGCCGCCGTCGATGAGGGCGGTGCGCACGACCCGGCGGGGCACGAACCGGTCGATGGTGTCGAGCAGCTCGTCGGCCGGCAGGTTCGTGGTGAACAGCGGCGAGGCGTAGCCGACGGTGGCCCGGTCGCGGACGTCGATGACGGCGAGCTCGTCGCCGTCGGCCAGCCAGGCGTGCAGGGTCGCGACGTCGATGGTGCTGGTGGAGGTGGTGGTCGTCATGGGCTTCCTTCACTCAAAGGGCTGTTAGTCACTCAACCTAGTCCACATGCGGAGACGCAAACACATTTAATTCAACAGGGAAACTAGTCTTTGAGCATGGCTCTGCCTCCCACCCGGCACCTGGTGCTCGCCGCCTCGATCACCGGCGCCGGCACCTCCCCCTACGCCGCCACCTGGCCGGGCACCCGCCCCTACCGGTTCGCCGAGTGGGAGCACTACCGCCACGCGGCCGAGGTCGCCCGGCGCGGCGTCCTGGACGCGGTCTTCGTCTCCGACATGCCCGCCCACACCGGGCACCGCGAGCGCGGCGCGGGCCAGGTCCTCGACCCGATCGCGTCGTTCTCCGCGATCGCCGCGGCGGTGCCCGACATCGGCTTCGTGCTGACCGCGTCGACGTCGTACAACTCGCCGTACAACCTGGCCCGGCGGATCGCCACCCTGGAGCTGATCTCCGGCGGCCGCACGATCCTCAACCTGGTCACCAACTTCAACCCGGCCGTCGCCGCCAACTTCGGCAGCGCCGCGCTGCTGCCCCGCGCCGAGCGCTACCGGCGCGCGGCCGAGTTCGTCGACGTCCTCGAGCAGCTCTGGGACAGCTGGCAGCTGCCCGAGGAGCCGCGCGACGACGGGTTGCTGTGGGGCGAGGAGACCGGCAACCCGATCCACCACGACGGCGAGTTCTTCCACGTCGCCGGCCCGCTCAACGTCCCGTCCGGACCGCAGGGCCGCCCGGTGCTCTCCCAGGCCGGCGCCTCCGGACCGGGCCTCGACTTCGCGGCCGCGCACGCCGAGATGGTGTACGCCGCGACGCTCAGCAAGGAGCTGGCCGTGCGCTTCCGCGCCGATCTCGCGTCGCGGGTGCGGGCGGCGGGCCGCGAGCCGGCCGACGTACGCGTGGTCCCCGGCGTCAACATCATCCTCGGCGACACCGAGGCCGAGGCGCGGCGCCGCCACGAGGCCTGCTTCGGCGCCGCCGACGAGGACCAGCTGATCGAGCGCTTCCTGGCCGCCCAGCGCGACTGGTCCCAGCCCGGCCTGCCCGCGCGGATCGACTACGACGCGCCGCTCGACCCGGCCTGGCTGGAGCCGGACCCCGAGCAGAACAAGCCGATCGGCTTCAGCCGCGCCCTGCAGGAGCTGGTCGCGGCCGAGGGCCTCACCCCGCGCCAGGTGGTACGCCGGTACGGCGAGCCGGGCGGCCACCGGCTGCTCGTCGGCACGCCGCGGCAGGTCGCCGACGCGCTGCTCGACTGGTGGTCCGACGGCGTCGTCGACGGCTATGTCGCGCACTTCCCGGTGCTGCCCGAGGACCTCGAGCGCTTCGTGGACCAGGTGGTGCCGATCCTGCAGGCGGAGGGCGCCTTCCCCCGCAGCTACGCCGAGTCCGGGCGCACGGTGCGCGAGCGCCTCGGACTGCCCGACCCCCGCTCGTCCCGCACCGCCCCACCCACCACAGCCACGGAGGAACTGCATGTCGCTCACGGACGCTGAGCTGCTCGACAAGTACCGGCCGGTCTTCGACAAGATCCGCGCCACCTCGATCGAGCGCGAGGAGAACGACCGGCTCGCGCTCGAGGAGGCGGGCTGGCTCAAGGAGGCCGGCTACACCGCGTCGCGGGTGCCGACCGAGTACGGCGGTGACGGCGCCAGCCTGCGCCAGCACTTCCTGCTCACCATCGAGCTCGCCGCCGCGGAGTCGAACCTCCCGCACGCGTTGCGGATCCACTTCCGCACCACCGAGGACCACTGGCAGAGCCGCGACGAGGCGCGCTCCCAGGAGTGGCTGACCCGGATCGCCGGTGGCGCCGTCGTCGGCACGGCGGTCAGCGAGCGCACCGGTGAGTTCCGCAAGCCGTCGACCACGCTGACCCGGCGCGACGGCGCGCTGCTGCTGAACGGCACGAAGTACTACAGCAGCGGCGCGCTCTACGCCGACTACCTCACCGTCTCCGCGGCCGAGGAGAACGGCGACCTGCTCAGCGTGGTCGTCCGCGCGGACGCCCCGGGCGTGGAGCGGATCGACGACTGGGCCGGCTTCGGCCAGCGCGCGAGCGCCAGCGGTACGACGGTCTTCACCGACGCCCCGGTGGACGGCGAGGACTGGATCTTCCCGCCGGTCGGGGGCAGCGGCACCCGGCTCGCCCACCTCCAGCTCACCCACCTGGCCACGGCGGCCGGCATCGTCCGGCGCGCGGTCGACGACGTCGCCGAGTTCGTGCGCGCCCGGCAGCGCACCTACCCGCACGCCAGCGCCGCGGTCGCCAGCCAGGACCCCCTGGTGCAGCAGGTGATCGGCAAGGCGGACGCGGTCGCGCACGCCCTGCGCTCGATCGTGCTCGAGGCCGCCGACGCGCTCGACCGCGCCCAGGACGCGCGCTTCGCCTTCCGCACCGCCGCCGAGCGCGACCGGACGCCGGAGGCCGAGGCGGTCGTGGTGGCACTCGAGCTGGAGGCCGAGCTGGCGGCGTACCGCGCACAGAGCGTGGTCTTCGACCTCGCCATCGCGACCGCCTCGGACATCTTCGAGGTCGGCGGCTCCTCGGCCCTGGACCGCAAGCACCACCTGGACCGGCACTGGCGCAACCTGCGCACGGTGGCCAGTCACAACCCGATCATCTACCGCGACCGCCAGCTCGGGGACTACGTGCTCAACGGCACGCCGCCGGCGTCGGTCTCCAGCGAGGACACCGCCGGCAAGGCGTCCTGAGAGCGGATCCACCGAGCTGCCGGGGGTGGCGCTGTAACACGGCGTCCGCCCCACTGGTCGCCGCTTGTCAGCAGAATCGGGCCCGAATTCGGCGCTGTTCTGCTGACAACCGGCGGGTAGTCGTGTGGACACCGTGTTACAGCGCGTCGGCGACGGAGCCCGCCCGCCCCTCAGGGGCAGGCGGGCTCCGGCATCACGTCGACCGACGCAGCGGCGGGCGCGGCACGCCGGGCGCCGATCAGCGGGACCAGGGCGGCGGCCGACAGCACGCAGGCCAGGCCCATCACCACCAGGAACCGCCAGTCCTGGAGCCAGGTCGCGACCAGCGGCGCGCCGGCCCGGGAGACCGCCATCGGCACCGTCATCACCGACAGGATGCTGGCGAAGGTGGTCACCCCGAAGATGTCGGCGACGATCGAGGGCCGGGCGACCACGCTGATGCCGTAGCCGAGGCCGAAGAACGCGATGCACATCAGGGTCAGCGGGATCGAGGTGCCCACCAGCGGCAGGACCAGCATGCCGACCCCCTGGACCGCGAAGGACACCGCGGTCACCCGCGTCATCCCGAACCTGGCCGCCAGCGGAGCCAGCGCCAGGCGCGAGGTGAGCTGCAGGATGCCGACGGCCAGCGGCAGGCTGGCGGCGGTCCCGGCCGAGAAGCCGACGTCGCGGAAGTAGGTCACCATCAGCAGCAGGAAGGCCGCGTTGGCGCCGCCCTGCAGCACGAAGGCCACCAGCAGCAGCCAGAACCTGCTGTTGCGCAGCGCCTCGCCCAGCCGGACGCCGCTGCGGTCGGCCAGCAGCGCCGAGTGCATCGCCCGGCTCGGTACGACGAACGCGTGCAGCGGGATCGCGGTCACGGCCAGGGCCGCACCGAGGACGAGCAGGGAGGGCCGCCAGCCGATCTGGCCGTCGAGCCAGCCGGTCAGCGGGTAGAAGAAGCTGGTCGCGAAGCCGGTGATCATGGTGACCACGACGATCGCGGTGTCCCGCCGTCTCTCGTCGGTGGCGACGACCAGCACGGCGAAGGCCGACTCGTAGGTCGACGCCGCCAGCGAGAACCCGATCAGGGTGAAGGCGAGGTAGAGGTGGGGCAGCGAGTGGGCGGTGGCCCACAGCCCGACGCCCGCCACGCCGACGACGGTGCCGAGGGTCATGATCAGCCGGCCGCCGTACCTGTCGAGCATCCGGCCGATCGGGACGGCGGTGAACGCGCCGACCAACGTCGACAGGGTCGCCGCGAAGGCGACGGCGGTGCGGGACGCGCCGAGGTCGGCGGACATCGGGACCAGGAGCACGGTGAAGGACTGGATCAGCGCCCCGTAGCCGATGGTGTTGGTGACGATGAAGGCGATGACCAGCCGGGTGCTGGTGCGCGATCGCGCGGGATCCCCGGACGCCGCGCTCATCCGCGCAGCAGCGGGAGCAGCTGGTCGCCCTGGCGCCTGATCTCGTCGAGGTACGGCGTGTCCGACAGCACGAAGTGGGTGACGCCGAGGTCGGCGTACCGGCGCAGCGACTTGGCGACGTCCTGCGGCGAGCCGACCAGCCAGGTGGTGCCCGCGCCGCCGCCGCCGAACCTCCCCGGCGTCGTGTAGAGGTTGTCGTCGAGCACCTCGCCCCGCCCGGCCAGGTCGAGCAGCCGCTGCTGCCCGACGGCCGCCCGGCGGTGCGCGTCCTGGGTGAGGGCGCCCTGCTGGGCGGCCATCTGCGCGACCTTGGCCTCGGCGTCGGCCCAGGCCTGGTCGGTGGTGTCGCGGACGAAGGTGGTGACCCGCAGGCCGAACTGCAGTGGCGCGTGCCGGCGACCGAGCGACGCCTCCAGCCCGCGCAGCCGCTCGATCCGCTCCCGGACGCCGTCGAGCGGCTCGCCCCAGAACAGCTGGACGTCCGCCTCGGCGGCCGCGGTGCGCTCGGCGGCCTCGGAGGCACCGCCGAAGTAGATGGGCGGGTGGGGGCGACCCTCGCGCGGCGTGATCCGCGGCGCGACCGTCGAGTCGGTGACCGAGAAGTGCTCGCCGTGGAAGGTGACCTGCTCCTCGGTCCACAGCCGCCGGATCAGCTGGATGAACTCGGTGGTGCGCGCATAGCGGTCGGCCTGCTCGGCGTCCGCGTCGCCGTACGCCGCCAGGCTGTCCTTGCCCGAGACGATGTTGACCCGGACCCGGCCGCCGGTGAGGTGGTCGAGGGTGGCGGCGGCCGCGGCGAAGTTCGCGGGGCGCCAGTAGCCGGGCCGGACCGCGATCAGCGGCTCGAAGGTGGTGGTCCGCGCGGCCAGCGCGGTGGCGACGGTGAAGGTGTCGGGGCGGCCCCAGGTCGTCCCGATCAGGGCGCCCTTCCAGCCGTGGTCCTCGAGCGCGCGGGCCTGCTCGGTGAGGGTGTCCAGGCTGTTGTGGTCGGGGCGGGTGTTGTCGTCGCCGCGGTGGCCGGGCTCGGTCTGGTTGGGGATGTACCACAGGTACTCGGCGGTCATGGGGGGCTCCTGTCGGGCGTCAGCGGGCGAGACTGGTGAGTTGGGCGGCGCGCACGTCCGGGGTCTGGCCCTGGACGAGGATGAACAGCGCGGAGCGGGCGTGCAGCTGGGCGGTGTCGGTGCCGGCCAGGCCGCGGCCGGAGCGGGCGACGAGCAGCGCGCGGGTCACGACGGACAGCGCGTCGCCGCTGGCGACCTTGGTGTCGAGCCGCTCCTGGATCCGGTGCTCGCCGCCGCCGGCGGCCGCGGCCTCGTCGGACAGCTCGTAGGCGCGGGCCCGGATCTCCTCGATCCGGGGCCGCCACACGGCGGCGACCTCGCGGGCAAGGGGGTGCTCGGCGCGGTCGAGCTCGTCGAGCACCCGGCGGGCCAGGCCGAAGTGGTGCGCGCGGGCGTCGCTGGCGGTGCCGAGGTCCTCGTGGCGCCAGCGCTCGATGGTCTGGACGCCGAGCACGTGGCTCTCCGGCACGAACACCTGGTCGAGCACGACCCGCTCGGTGCGGCTGCCGTCGACCGCGCTCAGCTGCAGCGGCGTGGCGTGCAGCCGGTCGCCGACCTCGACCAGCGCGGTGACCACCCGGTCCGGCTGGTCACCGGCGGCGGGGTGCACGGCGGCCACGGTGATGGCGGAGTTCAGTCCCCAGCCGCTGACCCAGGAGATGGTGCCGCTGAAGACCCAGCCGCCCTCGACCTCGCGGGCGATGATCGCGCTCGTCGGGTAGCGGCGTACGTCGCTCACGGCGGCGCCGAGCAGCAGCTCACCGCGCAGGATGCGCAGCGCGAGCTCGGGCAGCGACCGGCCCTCGGCGCGGGCGGCGGCGATCCGGGCGGCGAGCGGAGCGTGCTGCGCCCAGACCAGCCAGGTGTTGAAGCAGCCGCCGGAGAGGATCTCGTGCAGCCGCCGGTCGACCGCGCGGTCCAGCTCGTGGCCGCCGAACTCGCGGGGCGCGAGGTGGTTGAGCAGACCGAGCTCACGCAGCTCCTCGATCCGCTCGGGCGTGACGCCGCCCACCTCGGTGGTCAGTGCCGTCGGTGCGAGCACGCGCTCGGCGTACTCCCGCACGCGCTGCACGAAGGGGTGGCCGTCGGCCGCGTCCACGGCCTCGGCGGCCGGTGTCGCCACGAGCTCGGGGGTTGTCATCTAGCTCTCTCGATTCCTGGGATCGGTGACCACATTGTGGACGGTATCTTAGTCAAGTAACTAAACTCCATCGAACTACTACAGTATCTGGACAGGGTGCTCGTCCAGACAGATGCAGGGGAGAGAAGGGAAGCCGCATGACCGACGGGCCGCAGCTGCACCTGAACGTCAACATCCTCAACGCCGGCGTGTTCGGAGGCTCGTGGCGACTGCCCGGGACCGACGGGGCCGCCAGCTACCGGATCGAGCACTACACCGACATCGCGCGGCTCGCGGAGCAGGCCTGCCTGGACGCGGTCTTCCTGGCCGACGGCCCGGTCCTCGACCCGCAGATCCGGCACCGTCCCAACAACAACCTCGAGCCCACGACGGTGCTGGCGCGGATCGCCGCGCAGACCGAGCGGATCGGGCTGATCGCCACCTTGTCGTCGTCGTACAACGACCCGCGTGAGCTCGCGCGCCGCTTCGGCGACCTCGACGTCGTCACCGGCGGCCGGGTCGGCTGGAATGTCGTCACCACGGCCGGGCCGGTGGCCGCGGCGAACTTCGGCCGCGAGGGCGAGCCGGACCACGCGCTGCGCTACCGCCGGGCCGCCGAGTTCGTCGAGCAGGTCGTCGCGAGCTGGGCCGCGGCCGAGCACCCCTCGCCGCAGGGCCGGCCGGTCGTCGTCCAGGCCGGCGGGTCGAGCGACGGCAAGCGGCTGGCCTCACGGGTCGGTGAGGTGATCTTCTCCGCCGAGCAGGACGTCGCCAAGGCGCGGGAGTTCCGCGCCGAGCTGCGTGCCGGGGCGGTCGACTTCGGCCGCGACCCCGACGAGATCGTCGTGCTGCCGGGGATCTCCACCGTCGTCGGCAGCACCGAGGCCGAGGCCCGGGAGCGTCGCGCGCTGCTCGACGAGCTGCTGCCCGACGCCTACGCCCGCGGCCGGCTGGCCGGACAGCTCGGCTTCTCCCTCGACGGTCTCGACGACGACCGGCCGATCCCGCCCGAGCTGCTCCGCGACCCCGACGAGGCGGGCGGGTCGCAGACCTTCTACCGCGTGGTGCGCGGCATCATCGACCGCGAGAACCCGACCCTGCGCCAGCTGCTGCGCAAGCTCAGCGGCGGCGGTGGCCACCGGATCGTGGTCGGCACGCCCGAGCAGATCGCCGACGACATCGAGCTGTGGTTCCGCACTGGAGCGGCCGACGGCTTCAACGTGATGCCCGACGTGCTGCCCTCGGGCTTCCACCACTTCGTCGAGCACGTGGTGCCCGAGCTGCAGCGCCGCGGCCTGTTCCGCCGCGAGTACACCGGCTCCACGCTGCGCCACCACCTCGGCCTCGGCCTCCCGCCCGCGCCGCGTGGCGTCGCCGACCGCGCCCCGCTCGAAGCCGCCCGCTGACCGGGCTGACCCGGTCGACCCAGGAGGACCACATCCGATGACCACCATCCCCCCGCGCGCCGTGCTCGTGGAGCTCGCCGTGGGCACCACCCCCAGCAGCGTGCCCACGGTCGCCGAGGCCGCCCGGATCGCCGCCGCCGCCGAGGCGGCCGGGGTGACCGCGCTGCGCCTGGTCGACGAGCTCGCCGACGGCGCCGTGCTCGACCCCTCCGTCGTGGCCGGCTTCCTCGGCGGTATGACGACCACGCTCGGCTATGTCGTCGACGTACCGACGACGCGGCACGCGCCGTACAACTCCGCGCGCCGGATCCTGTCCCTCGATCGCGCCGTCGGCGGCCGGGCCGGTGTCGCGCTGCGCCCCGGCGCCGGCGACGAGGTCAGCGAGGCGGTCGCGCCCGACCCGGCGGCGGCCGACCCGGTCGAGCGCTGGGCCGAGTACGCCGACGTGCTGGCCCGGCTCTGGGAGAGCTTCCCGGCCGAGGCGCTGGTGGGTGACCAGGACGCCGAGATCCTGGCCCGCGACGAGCTGATCCACCCGATCGCGCACGCCGGCCGCTACTACCGGGTCCGGGGCCCGCTCGACGGGCCGTCCTCGGTCCAGGGGCGTCCGGTCCAGGTCGTGGTCGACACCGACGCCATCGACGTCCACCGATTCGCGGCGCTCGCCGACGTGGTCGTCGTCGACCGCGAGCGGGCCGCCGGGTACGCCGCGGCCCTCGCCGCCGCGCTCGCCGCCGTCGGCCGCTCGCGGGAGGACGTCGTCCTGCTCGGCCGGGTCCGGCTGGACCGCGCCGACCTGGCCGACCCCGGGACCGTGGGCGCCGTGCTCGCCGAGCTCGACGGCTGGGCGAGCGCCGACGGCCTCGACGGCTTCGACCTGACCGGCGACGACCCGCTGGCGCTCGTCGACCTGGCCGGCCGGCTCCAGCCCCGGGGCGGCGCCACCCTGCGCGCCGCGTTCGGCCTGCCGCCGGTCGCCGCCCGGCTCGCCCCGGTCGCCCGCGAGGACGTGGCATGAGCGCGCTGCCCACCGACACGGTGCTGACGCCGGCCTCGATCCGGGCCGCCGTCGCACCGGTGCTGGCCGAGCTGTCCGCGACCTCGCGGGAGCGGGAGGGGACCCGGGACTATCCCCACGCGCTCGTGCGGCGGCTCGCGGACGCCCGGGTCACCCTGATCGCGGTCAGCCGGGAGGACGGCGGCGCGGGCGGCGACCTGCGCGACCTCGTCGACCTCGTCGTCGACATCGCCCGGGCCGACTCCAGCGTGGCCCAGTCGCTGCGCTCCAGCTTCCTGACCGCGTGGACGGTGGTGTCCGACCCGGCCGGGCCCCAGCGCGAGCGCACCCTGCAGCGGCTGCGGTCCGGGCACCTGTTCGCCGGCACCGCCAACGAGCGGGGCGGGGCCGCGGGTGGCGTGGCGACCACGCTGCGGCCCGGGCCCGACGGCGTCCGGGTCGTCGACGGGGAGAAGTACTACTCGACCGGGAGCCAGTACGCGACCTGGTTCGGCGGCACCGCCCTCGACGAGCACGGCCGGCTGGTCCGGTTCTCGGTCCCGGTCGACCGGCCCGGCGTCGAGGTGGTCGACGACTTCGACGCGGTCGGCCAGCGGCTGACCGCCTCCGGGACGACCCGGCTGCACGCCGTACCGGTGGCGGACGACGAGTGGAGCGTCGCGGCCGACACGGCGCCGCGCAACCCGTGGCAGGGCTCGCTGGCGCAGCTCTATCTCGCCGCGATCGAGGCGGGCATCGCCGCCGCGGCGCTGGACGACGCGGTCCGCTTCTCCCGTGAGATCGCCCGCCCGATCAAGCACTCCACCGCCGACGCGGCGGTCGACGACCCCTACGTGCGCGAGGTCGTCGGCGAGATCGCGGCCCGCGCGAACGCCGCGCGGGCGGTGGTGCTGCTCGCCGCCGAGGTGCTCGGCGCGGTGCCGGCGGCCGACGACGAGGAGGTGCGCGAGCGCGGCGCGGAGGCGTCGATCACCGTCGCCCAGGCCCAGTACGTCGCCATCGAGTCCGCCCTGCGCGCGGCCGAGCTGCTCTTCGACGTGGGCGGCGGCTCCGCCACCGACCGGGAGCACGCGCTGGACCGGCATTGGCGCAATGCGCGCACCGTCGCCAACCACAACCCGCGGGCCTGGAAGGCCGCCGTGACCGGCGGCTGGCTGCTCGTCGGCGAGGAGCCGCCGACCACCGGGCTGTTCTGACCCCGACTCCGCCCCCCAACCGGGCGCCGCGACCGAGCCGGCGCCGTACGAAAGGAAACCCATGTCCCTCGAGCTGACCAGACGACTCGGGCGCACCGGAGTCCGGATCAGTCCGCTGACCCTGGGCACCATGAACTTCGGCCGCTGGGCCGAGGAGCCCGAGAGCATCGAGATCATCCACGCCGCCGTCGACGCGGGCATCACCGTGATCGACACGGCCGACGCCTACGGCAGCGGCCGGTCCGAGGAGATCGTCGGCAAGGCGCTGGCCAGCGCCTCCGTGCCGCGCGAGGACCTCTTCCTCGCGACCAAGTTCCACGGCCAGATCGGCGACAACCCGCAGCACGCCGGCAACAGCCGGCGCTGGATCGTGCAGGCCGTCGAGGACAGCCTGCGCCGCCTCGGCACCGACTACCTGGACCTCTACCAGGCCCACCGGCCCGACCCGCACACCGATCTCCTCGAGACCCTGGTGACCCTCGACGGCCTGGTCCGCTCGGGCAAGATCCGCTACTACGGCACCTCCACCTTCCCGGCCCACCAGCTGGTCGAGGCGCACTGGCTGGCCGAGAAGCACGGGCTGATCGCGCCGCACACCGAGCAGCTGCCCTACTCCATCCTGGTGCGGGGCGTGGAGCGCGAGGTGTTCCCGGTCGTCGAGAAGTACGGCGTCGGCGTGATCTCCTACGGTCCGCTCGCGGCCGGCTGGCTCTCGGGCAAGTACCGCATCGGCGTGGAGCAGCCGGTCTCCCAGCGCGCCGACCTGATCCCCGGCCGCTTCGACATCGCCCTGGAGCGCAACGAGCGCAAGCTGCGCGCGGCCGACGCGCTGGCCACCCTGGCCGAGGAGAACGGGCTGAGCCTGGTCGACCTCGCGGTCGCGTTCGCGCTCAACCACCCGGCGGTCAGCTCGGTCATCATCGGCCCGCGCACGCCCGAGCACTTCGAGGCCTACCTCAAGGCCGCCACGGTCCAGCTCGACGACGCGATCCTGGACCGCATCGACGAGATCGTCGACCCCGGCACCCAGTTCCTCGAGCGCGACACCGGCCAGCACACGCCCTCCCTGCAGCCCGCGGCCCTGCGCCGCGGCCACGCCGTCGTCGGCGCACCCGCGGCCAACCGGCACTGAATCCCACCCCTCCCACCAGCGAGAGACGAGACATGAGCGACACGTTCCCCCACTACTACCGGGTCCACCAGGCGGCCGAGAACCGCTACGAGCAGGTGCCCTACCGGCGTACCGGCCGCTCCGGGCTGGACCTGCCCGCCTTCTCCTTCGGCCTGTGGCAGAAGTTCGGCGCCGACTACGCCTTCGACAAGCAGCGCGACATCATCCTGCACGCCTTCGACCTGGGCATCACCCACTTCGACAACGCCAACCGCTACGGCCCCCCGCACCGCGGCGCGGAGCAGACCTTCGGCCGGGTCCTGCGCAAGGAGCTGAGCGGCTACCGCGAGGAGCTGGTGCTGTCGACCAAGGCCGGCGGCGCGATGGGCCCCAGCCCGTACCTCAAGGGCGGCAGCCGCAAGAACCTGCTGGGCTCGCTGGACCTGAGCCTGCGCGACCTCGGCACCGACTACGTCGACATCTTCTACCACCACACCCCGGACGAGACGACGCCGCTGGAGGAGACCGCCTCGGCGCTGGCCACGGCCGTCCGCTCGGGCAAGGCGCTCTACGTCGGCATCTCCAACTACAAGACCGACCGCGCCGCCGCGATCGCCCAGCTGCTCAAGGCCGAGGGCGTCCCGCTGCTGATCCACCAGCCGCGCTACTCGATCTTCGACCGCAGCATCGACCAGAACGGCCTGGCCCAGCTCGCCCTCGACGAGGGCTTCGGGCTGATCGTCTACTCCCCGCTGGCCCAGGGCCTGCTGACGAACAAGTACCTCGAGTCGATCCCGGAGGGTGCCCGTGCGGAGAACTCCGAGTTCCTCGACAAGAGCCTGATCGACGAGACCTACCGGCAGCGCACGGCGGAGCTGGTCAAGCTCGCGGAGTCCCGCGGCCAGTCGCTCGCGCAGCTCGCGCTGCAGTGGGTGCTGCGCAATCCCGCGGTCACCTCCGCGCTGATCGGCGCCAGCTCGATCGAGCAGCTCGACCACAACGTGCAGGCGGCCCAGGGTCCGGAGCTGACCGACGACGAGCTGGCGGTGATCGACGAGTTCGGCGTCCACGGCACCGGAGTCGTGCTGCGATGACCATCCACCTCGTCGCGTCCCTGATGACGCCGGGTCACTTCCGGGCTGCCTGGCGGCTGCCGCACAACGATCCCGGCGACCATCTGTCGATCGACTACTTCCAGGGGTTGGCCAGGGTCGCCGACGAGGTGGGCCTGGACGCGATCTTCCTGGGCGACGCCCCGGCGCTGTCCCCGGACATCGCGTCCCATCCGGCCAACGGCATCGACCCGCTGGTGCTGCTCGGCAACCTGGCCGCCATCACCGAGCGGGTCGGGGTGCTGATCACCAGCTCGACGACCTACAACTCGCCGTACAACCTCGCGCGGCGCTTCCAGGCCCTGGACATCGTGACCCGGGGCCGGGCGGCGGTGAACCTGGTGACCACCTTCGCGGGCGGGGCCTCGGCGAACTTCGGGTACCCCGAGAACCCGGACAAGGAGACCCGATACCGCCGGGCCTACGAGTTCGTCCAGGTGGTGCAGGGACTGTGGGACGGCTGGGAGCCCGGGGCGATCGTCGCCGACAAGGAGGCCGGCCGGTACGCCGACACCGACCGGATCCATCCGATCGAGCACCGGGGCGAGTTCTTCTCGGTGCGTGGCCCGCTGCCGACCCCCGCGGGTCCGCAGGGCCGTCCGGTCGTGTGCCAGGCCGGCGGCTCCGAGGGCGGGCTCCGGCTCGGCGCGGAGCTGGCCGACGTGATCTTCACCGTGGCCCAGACCCAGGACAAGGCGGTCGCCTTCCGCGACGACATCCGGGCCCGGGCGGTCGCCGCGGGTCGGCGGGCCGACGACGTCAAGGTGTCGCTCGGCGTGATCGTGCTGGTCGGCACCGACGAGGACGACACCCGGGCGCGCTTCGAGGAGCTCTACGCCACGGTGCCGGAGGACGAGATCGCCCGCACCACGCTGGCCCTGCTCGGCCTGGGCGAGCGGGACCTGGACAGTCCGATCTCGCTCGCCGACCTGCCGGAGGTGCCGGTCGGCGAGGCGGGCTCGGCCGGCTTCCAGGTCAGCACCCGCGGCATGCTCAAGGAGGGACCGCTGACGCCGCGCGAGCTCGTGCGCCGCACCGCCGGCGTCGCCGGTGGCGGGCACCGGCTGCTCGCCGGCACGCCCGAGCAGATCGCCGACGACCTCGCGCGCTGGCACGCCGCGGGCGCGGCCGACGGCTTCACCATCATGTACGCCGACACCTCGGTCGACTTCGAGAGGTTCGCCCGGCTCGTCGTACCGCTGCTGGTGGAGCGGGGGCTGTTCGTGCCCGGTGAGGTCGGCAGCACGCTGCGCGAGCGGCTCGGCCTGCCCCTCCCCGCGCGGACGCGCGGGGAGGAGCGACTGGTCGGCTGACGCTCGGTCGAAGCACGCCACGGGCGGTGCCGGTCAGACGACCGGCACCGCCCGCTGCTCGTCCGCGGGGCTCCACACCGCGTGGGCGTAGACCGCCCGGTGGTCCGGGGCCTGGCCCGCGGGGGCCGTGGCTGCGTCGGGCCGCGGCGCCGCGGCGGCCAGGTCGAGGTCCTCGAAGTGGAGGTCGCGGCCGAGGGCGTCGACCAGCCGGGGTACGCCGGTCGAGAGGCTGGCGACGTCGCCGACGGGGAGCCCGAAGCTCATCGCGGCGGCCGCCGAGAACACGTGGATCCGGTGCAGCCACGGCGCCGAGCCGGGCACCTTCTCCTGCAGCTCGTAGCCCTCGCCGAGGTAGGGCCAGCGGCCCAGCGAGGCGTCGGCCAGCTCGGCGGGCGGCTGGTACCGGTCCTCCCAGAGCGCGATCCGGGCGGCGATCGGGCCCAGGTCGGGGCTGGTCGCCGGGTCGTACTGGTAGCCGGTGCCGGCGATGGCGAAGTCGAAGTGGTGGCTGCCGTCGGCCGCCTCCACGCGCAGGCCGGCGCCCTCGGGGGCCGCCGCCGCCCAGCCGGCCGAGAGGTGCACCCGGAAGCCGTCGTACGCGCTGGCGCGCTGGACCGACTCGAGGGTGCAGGAGCGCCCGGCCCGGGCGAGGCCGACCTTGAGCTGCCAGCGGTCGGCGTCGCTGCGCCGGTGGAAGTTCTCCCGGGCGCCGAGGTTGCCCGGAGGGAAGCCGCCGCCCTGGACGATCAGCTCGGACCGGCGGGTGAACAGGTGCACCTCCGCCGCGCCCGCCTCCAGCGCGGTGCCGACCGCGTCGAGAGCCGAGGCGCCGGCGCCGACGACGGCGACCCGGCGCCCGCGCAGCGCGGCGAAGTCGATGTCGTCGCCGGTGTGCGCCCACAGCGTGCGGGGCAGGCCGGCCAGCGCGGCGGGGACCTGGGGACCGCCGGTGCCGGCGACGCCGTTGGCGAACACCAGCTTGCGGGTGGTCTCGGTGACCCGGCGGGTGGAGCCGTCCTCGGCGGTGAGCTCGAGGTGGGCCGCGACGTGGGTGGGGTGGCCCTCGATCCCGACCAGGCGGGTGCGATGACGGACCGGCACCCGGACGATGGCCTCGACCCAGCTGAGGTACTCCGCCCAGTCCAGGCGCGGGATCCGCTCCAGCTCGTCGTACGCCGCCACGCCGTGGCGGCGCTCGTACCAGGCCCGGAAGCTCAGCTCGGGGAAGCCGAACTCCGGCTCCGGCCAGGCCTTCGGGGTCCGCAGCCGGCGCATCCGCGCGATGGTGGTCCACACGCCGGTGCCGCCCGGGGACGCCGCGTCGATCACCGAGGTGGACGCGATCCCGGCCCGGCGCAGGGCGAAGCCGATGGCCACCCCGGCCTGGCCGCCGCCCACGACCAGCACGTCGTGGTCGGTGTCGGTCTCCCGGACCCAGGGGGCGGGTGGAGCGCCGAACAGCCGGTGGATGCGGGCGCCGTACTCGTGATCGCTCTCAGGCGGTGATGTCATGCATTGGACTATATCTGCATTAACTTACTCGTCTTACGGTATGTTCACCTGTCATGCAGCCTTCCTCCCCCTGGCGCCCATGAGCACCTTCCCGACCAACCAGGACCTCGATCCCTCCCGGCTCCGCAAGGCGTTCGGCGTCCACCCCACCGGCGTGGTGGCGGTCGCCGCGGTGGTCGACGGCCGCCCGGTCGGCCTGGCCGCGTCGTCCTTCCGCTCCGAGTCGATCGACCCGCCGCTGGTCTCCTTCTCGATCGCCGCCGGCTCCAAGACCTGGCCGGACCTGCGCCGCTCGCCGCGGCTGGGAGTCACCGTCCTGGCCGAGCACCACGGGGAGCTCGCCCGCCAGCTCGCCGGGGAGCCGGACCAGCGCTTCGCCGGGGTCGGGGTCTCGGCCTCCGACGAGGGTGGCCTGGTCATCGACGACGGGGTGGCCTGGTTCGACACCTCGATCTACCGCGAGGTGGAGGCGGGCGACCACGTGATCGTGCTGCTGCGGATCCGCGCGGTCGAGCAGCCCGACGCCGGCGCCCCGCTGATCTTCCACCGCTCCGCCTTCGGCCGGCTCGCCGCCTCCCTGTGAGGCGGCGGTAGCGAAGGTCGGACCGCCCGGGCCGCGTCATGGCAAGATTCGGCGCGTGAGTCGTGTGGGGAGTCTCGGAGCCGCGCTGGTCGGCGTCCTCCTCACCCTCCCCCTCGCCGGCTGCAGCAGCGAGCCGAAGGTGGTCCACCAGAAGGTGCCGACCCCCGAGGTCGTCGCCACGGAGTACGACGCCTCCAAGGAGCCGTCCGCCGCCGTGCTCGCCCTGGTGCCGTCGAGTGCCACCACCTTGACGGTGACCGACTTCGACCAGCTCCGGCTGGTGCTGGGCTTCTCGACCCTCGACGGCGCCACCCCCGGCCCCGAGCGGGAGCGGTTCTGGCGGCGGCTCCCCCGCACCGCCGCCCTCTCGACCGGCCTGCTGCGCCCCGACGACCAGCGGCTGCGCAACCAGTTCGGGATCAGCCAGGACGACGTCGCCTGGGAGGCGAGCTGGACCGGCGACGGCGGTGCGGAGGGCTGGGTGCTCGCGTTCCACGAGCGGGTGCCGATGGCGGCGATCAGCCGGGCCGTCGAGGCCCGGGTCGGTCCACTCGCCGGCGCGGTCGTCGACGAGAGCCGCCACCTGGTGACCTCGGCCGCCCCGCCCGCCGTCGGCGAGTCCTGGGGCGCGGACCCCTCGCTGGTCGCGATCACCGGCAGCGAGGCCGTGTCGACGTACGTCGAACGCGGGTGCACCCCCTTCGACACCGTCTTCGGCGCCGGCATGGAGCAGCAGCTCGCCGCCGCGCCCGCCGCCGCCCTGCACGGGCTCGACGAGCTGGACGCCTGGTCGGTGGCGCTCGGCACCGAGCTGGTCACCGTCCAGCTCGGCCCCAAGCGCAGCGACGCCTTCGACCGGGTCCGGCTGGCCGACGTGATGCCGCCGACCGACCCCGACTTCAGCCTGGTGATGAGCCGTGGGGTCGCCGACCCGGCGAGCGGCCGGCTCGGCTACATCCTCGACGACCCGGCGGCCGCGGCCCGGCTCACCCGCCAGGGACACCTGCCGTTCACGGTCTGCCCGAGCTGAGGTCGTCGTACTGCGCCCGGTCGTGGGCGCAGATCACGGTGACCTCGGCCTGGCTGCGGGCCAGCTCCCGGAGCCGCTCCAGGTTGGCGACCCGGGCCCGGTTGTCGATCGCCATCAGCCGCTGGAAGGCGGTCAGCGACACCGGGCAGGTGGGCGGATCGGCGAGCTGGCCGCCGTGGAAGAAGGCGTCGCCGGCGTGCAGCAGCCACCGGCCGTCGTCACGTCGTACGGCGACCCCGGAGTGGCCGCGGGTGTGGCCGGGCAGCGGGACGATCACCACGTCGTCGGCGAGCGCGGTGACCGACGCGAACCCGAACCAGTCGTCGCCGCCTTCCTCGTGGAGGGTCCACCGCGGCCCGTGCGCCCACTGGCCGGCGACATAGCGGGCCTTCTCGCGCAGGCTCGGCCGGGTCGCGGCGGCGTGCTCGGTGGCGTGCACGTGGACCCGGGCGTTCGGGAAGTCGCCGATCCCGCCCGCGTGGTCGAGGTCGAGATGGGTGAGCACGATGTCGGTGACGTCGGCCGGATCGTGACCACGCGCCCTCACCTGGGCCAGGGCGGTCTCACCCGGGTCGAGGTCGGGCCGCACGGTGGTGAGGAAGGGCCGGCCGAGGCGCTCGCGATCGGCCAGGTCGCCGGTGCCGAAGCCGGTGTCGACCAGCGCCAGCCCGTCGGGGCGCTCGAGGAGCAGCACGTGGGCGACCATGGGGGGAGCGAGGGCGGGCCTCATGGTCGCGCAGTTGAGGTGGGAGATCCGCACGGCGCTCAGCCTGTCACGCGTGGACGCGTGGCTCTACGGAATCGTGCGAGCGAGCGTCGCTCGGCGCCGCGCTCGCAAGGCGCCGGCGCGAGGGCATGCCGGGCGCACGTCGAGCGTCGGCGACGCCGCGAGCGTGGATGCTGAGCGTCGCGCAGCGTGCGAGGCCGTAGAGTCACGCGTCCTGGCTGTGCAGGCGCTGAACGGTCGGAGAGGTGGGCACCGTGCTCGGGTCCGGCGCGGTCCCGAACAGCCGGTCCGCCGTCCCCGCGCTGGTGACGGTGAACCAGTAGTGCTCGCTCTTGTAGTGGTGCAGCCGGTGGTTGCGCCACACCTTGCGGAACCACGCCGACCGCGGCCGGTAGTCGCTGTGGAGCAGGTAGTGGGTCCACTCGTAGGTCGACTTGATCGCGTAGACCGCCGTCAGCAGGGTGAACATCGCGCTCGTCGTCGGGGTGACCAGCCAGGCCAGCGCGGTCCACGCCGGCGCCAGCCAGAGCTGGGCCTGCCACGGGATGAACACCAGAGGGATGGCGCGCGGATCGGCGTGGTGGGCGCGGTGCTTGCGGGCGAGCAGCGGGTCCAGAGTGATCGGGCCGACGCGGCGCGGGCGCCAGTGCAGGATGACCACGTGGACCACCCACTCCACGACCGGCAGCAGCGCCACCAGCCCCACCGGGATCAGCAGCTCGTACGCGCTGCCCGGCCCGGCGAGCACCCGGCCGGTGACCGCGGCCAGCAGGCAGGTGGCCAGCAGGTAGGGGCTCGGGTGCCGCCAGAACTCGGCCAGCACCTCGCCCATGGTGGCGCTGGTGCGGCGCCGCGCGCCGACGTACCGATCGTCGAGGGGGGTCTCGCCGCGGCTCACCGGTCGTCCCCCATCGCGGCGAAGGCCCCGAGCAGGGTGTCGGCGGTGGGGATGAGCACCCGGGCCGCGGCCGCGCGCGCCGTCGCGGCGTCGCCGGACCGGACGGCGGCGGCGAGCAGCAGGTAGGGCTCCACCTGTCCGACCTCGCCGGCGAGCACCGTCGCCAGCGCCGGGAGCGCGGGCTCGTAGGCCGCGCGCAGGCTGTTGAACATCAGCCGGAACACCATCGAGTCGGCGCCGTCGACGAGGACGTCCCAGTAGTCGAGCGCGAGCACCTGCCACTCCACGGCGTCGGTGGTCGCGGCCATCCGCTCGGTGACCGCCTCCAACCCCGCGGCGAGCGCCGGTCCCCCGCGCTCGGCGGCCAGCGCGGCGATCCCCGGCCCGACCTCGGCCCGCGCCTCGATCACGCTGCGCCCGATCGAGGTGTCGAGCTGACCGCCGCGGACCAGCAGCCGGGGCAGCAGGTCCAGCCCCGCCGCCCGGCGGAAGTCGCGCACCACCGTCGCGCCGCCGTGCCGCATCTCCACCAGGCCGGTCTGCGCGATCCGCTGCAGCGCCTCGCGCACCGCCGGCCGGGAGATGCCGAGCACCTCCGCCAGCCGGCGTTCGCTGGGCAGGGGGTCGCCGGCCGCCAGCTCGCCGTCGACGACGTCGTCGAGGAGCTGGTCGACCACCTGGTCGGACACGGAGCGGCGGGTGACGGGGCGGAGGGCCATGGGGGTGACCGTACGGTCCGGTTATCTGGTGGTCAAGTGGTCTGACCAGTTTTCTTGTGGGCAGAGACTGCGGCAGGTCGGCGTGAAATCGCACGGATTGGTCCCCAACCGCACGTGGTCAGACCAGCCACGTAGGCTGCTGACGTGGCGCGCTGGTGGAGCATGAGGCTGTGGGCCGCCCACCTGCTCGGCCTGACCTGCGTCTCCATCGCGGTCGGCATGGGCGGGTGGCAGTACGACGCCTGGCAGACCCGCCGCGATGCCGAGCGGGTCGACCTGACCCACGCCGACCCGGTGCCGATGACCGAGCTGATCGGCCCCGACGACCCGTTCCCGACGGCCGGGCTGGGCCGTCCGGTGGAGGTGCGCGGCCACTTCCTGCCCGAGGGCACCGTGCTGGTGTCCGGCCGGGCGGGGAAGCAGGGGGCCGACGGCGACTGGCTGGTCACGCCGATCACCGTCGGCGACGCCGATGCGGCCGCCGTACCCGTCGTCCGGGGCTGGGTGCCCGCCGGAACCGACCCGGCCACGCTGCCCGCGCCGCCCGCCGGCGAGGTCGACCTGCTCGGCTGGCTGCAGCCGCCGGAGGGCAGCGGCCAGGTCGACGACGACCCGCGCGACGACGTGGTGCCGGAGCTGCGGATCGCGGACCTGGTGCAGCGCGTCGACCAAGACCTGTACGGCGCCTACGTGGTCGCCGAGGAGCCGCTGCCCGCGGACGCCGCCGCCGGCATCGCGGGCGCGACCCTGGACCAGCTGCCCGAGGCGAGCCGGTTCACCGGCCTGCGCAACATCCTGTACGCCGTCGAGTGGTGGGTGTTCGCGGCCTTCGCGGCGTTCCTGTGGTTCCGCTACGTGCGCGACGCCACGTCGGAGCGGGACCTGGAGGAGGCCGACGCCCCGGCGGCCGAGGACGCCGTCGTACCCTCGGACTCGTGACCAAGCTCTTCAACGTCTACCGCGTGCTCGCGCTCGTGGTCGGCGTGCTCCTGCTCGTCGGCACCGTCGGCTCGCTGCTGAAGTACCTGCTCGAGGACGGCACGACGCTGCAGCGGCTGGGTGACGACCTCACCCCGATCTGGCTGGTGCACGGCTGGATCTACATCGTGTACGTCGTCGTCGCGTTCCTGCTCACCCAGAAGGCGCGGTGGACGATCCCCCAGCTCCTGCTGATGCTGGTCGCGGGCCTGGTGCCGGGGCTGATCTTCTGGGTGGAGCGCCGGGTCGCACAGCGGCTGCGCGAGGATCACGCGGAGCTCGCGCAGGGCTGAACCCCGCGAGCCCGCAGGCCCGCGGGTCGGGCCGACCGGTCAGCTCTGCGGCTCCTCCGGCAGCGGATCGGTGAGCGGGTCCGGGCGCTCGTCGGCCGCGGAGGGCGGCGGCGGGACCTGGTCCGGCTGGTCGATCGGCTCGGGCGCGTTGTCGACGAGCAGCTCGTCGGGCGCCGGCGTCGGAGGCGCCGGGGCTGCGGGTGCCGGGGTCGGCGCGGCCGGGGTGGCCGGCTCGGGCGCGGACTGCCACGGGGAGCTGTCGTTCCCTCCGGCCTGGAGCTTCTTCGCCACCGCGGCCACGATCGCCCCCAGCGCACCGACGGCCACCAGCTTCTTCAGCTTTCCCATCCCGAGCTCTCCCTTCGCGGATCCGACCCGGCCGGGTCGGCGAGTCCCATCCCACCACGCCCCGAGCGGCGCGGGTCAAGCCCTGTCGAGGGTACGGGCGGCGGGGTGGCCGGGCGTGTGGCCGGGCGTGTGGCCAGGCGTGTGGCCAGGCGTGCGCGCGTCAGTAGGATCGACGCCGTACCGCATCACACCCGTACCACCTGGAGACGAGGCACTTCCATGGCAGAGCAGCAGGCCGTCCTGAAGACCAACAAGGGCGACATCACGCTCAACCTGTTCCCGAACCACGCGCCGGAGACGGTCGCCAACTTCACCGGCCTCGCCTCGGGGGAGAAGGCGTACGACGCCGGCAACGGCCGCACCGGCAAGTTCTACGACGGGCTCACCTTCCACCGCGTCATCCCGGGCTTCATGATCCAGGGCGGCTGCCCGCTCGGCACCGGCACCGGCGGTCCCGGCTACACCTTCAAGGACGAGCCGCACCCCGAGCTGGTCTTCGACAAGCCGTACCTGCTCGCCATGGCCAACGCCGGCCCGGGCACCAACGGCTCGCAGTTCTTCATCACCGTCGGCCCCACCACCTGGCTGAACTTCAAGCACACCATCTTCGGCGAGGTCGCCGACCAGGCCGGCCGCGACGTCGTCGACGCCATCGCCGCGGTCCAGACCGGCCCGATGGACCGCCCCGTGGAGCCGGTCGTCATCGAGTCCGTCGAGCTCGTCGGCTGACCCACCCCGGATGAGCAACCCTCCGGTCGGAGTGCCGACCTGCTACCGGCACTCCGACCGCGAGACCTGGATCCGCTGCCAGCGCTGCGACCGCCCGATCTGCCCCGACTGCATGCGGGAGGCGGCGGTGGGCTTCCAGTGCCCCGACTGCGTCGCCGAGGGGCGCAGGTCGGTACGCCAGGCCACGACGGCCTACGGCGGCCGGATCTCCGGCAATCCCGGCGCGGTCTCGATCGCGCTGATCGGCATCAACGTCGTCGTCTGGGTCGCGATCATGGCGTCGGGTCGCTACGGCAGCAAGCTGTACGACCTGTTCGCGCTGACCGCCCGGGGCTCGTGCCGCGAGAACAACGGCGGCTACTACCCGTTCGTGGACAAGGTCTCCTGCGACGCCGGCACGACCGCCCACTGGGCGAGCGGCGTCAGCGACGGCGCGCCATGGCAGCTGCTCACCACGATGTTCACCCACGTCGAGCCGCTTCACCTCGCCTTCAACATGTTCGCGCTGTGGGTCCTCGGTCCCCAGCTCGAGGCGCTCTTCGGCCGCGGTCGCTATCTCGCGCTCTACCTGCTCTCGGGCCTCGCCGGCTCAGTCGTCGTCTACTGGCTCTCCGCCGAGCAGACCCCGACCGTCGGCGCGTCCGGCGCCGTGTTCGGCCTGATGGGCGCACTGGTCGTGGTCGGCCTCAAGATGGGCGCCAACATCCAGAGCCTGCTGCTGTGGATCGGCATCAACGTGGTGCTCACCTTCACGCTCTCGAATGTGTCGTGGCAGGGACACTTCGGCGGGCTCGCCGGAGGCGCGGCGATCGCGGCGGTGCTGGTGCTCGCGCCGAAGGAGCGTCGTACGGTCGTCCAGGTGGCCGGCCTGTCCGCCATCGGTGCGGTGCTCGTCGTCGCCACGGTCCTCCGCACCCTCACCCTCACCTGACCCGGCAGAAACTGGCCCCCGATTCCGGCCGAGCCGGCAGAAACTGGCTCAGGAATCCCACCGACCCGGCAGAAGCTTCTGCCGGGTCGGCGTCGTTCCGGCGCGAGTTTCTGCCGGGTCGGCGTCAACCCCGCGCCACTTTCTGCCGGGTCGGCGTTTTCCCCAGGGTTATCCACCGATGTGGAGGAATGACACCCATGTAGTTCTCCCCAGCTGTGGACATCCCTGGGGAAAACGAGCGCCGCGCCGGGGACCACGGGGGTCCGCCGGCGCGGCGTGCGAGAGCGGCAGGGACTACTCCCAGCGGGTGGCGAAGGCGAAGCCGACGGCCATGAACCCGATCCCGACGAACAGGTTCTTCTGGCCCAGGTCGTTGAGGATCGGGATGTCCTTGGGGTCGTTGCCCGTCAGGAAGATGTAGAAGACGCAGATCCACAGCAGGCCGATCAGGAAGCACGCCAGCATGCTGACCACCACGCCGCGGCCGCGACCCATCGGCGTGGACGGGTGGGCGGAGACCATCAGGCCGAGGAAGAGCGCGATGAACCCGATCAGGTAGTTCTTGCCCTCGAGGTCGGCGAGGAAGGACGGCCCGCCGGGCTGGCGCACCTTGCCGTTGGAGCCGATGCTGCCGAACCCGTCGGTGGGCCGGATGCCGAAGTAGTAGTAGAGGATCCAGGCGATGCCGCCGAGGATGAGCAGCAGCGCGATGGCGAACCGCACGCTCATCAGCGGTCCGCGATCCGGGTCGCCGAAGACCTCGCGCTCCTTGCGCTTCGACAGGCGGGACGACTTCGCCACGGGTGGCTCCTCGATCAGGTTCTGTGGTGGTGGACACTGTCAGTATGACGGGTGCCCACGCCGGAGGTACGACGGGCCGCCGCCCCGAGGCGCGCGGCCGCTCTCGGGCATGGCGGGTCGGCACCCCCGCGGTGGTCCTGATGTGCGGTGCGCTGCTCGCCGTCTCGGCCACCAACAGCGAGGGCTCCGACCTGCGGCCGGGCCGCTACACCGACCTCGCGGGGCTGGTGGAGGGCGAGGCGGCGGACTACCGCAAGGTCGAGCAGCAGTACCAGAACCTGTCCGACCAGGTCGACCGGCTCAGCGCCGGGGTCGGCGACAAGAGCGTGCGGGACGCGCGGCGCGAGATCGCGAAGCTGCGCGACCCGGCGGGGATGACGCCGCGCACCGGTCCCGGGCTGAAGGTCACCCTGTCCGACGCGCCCGAGGAGCTGCTCGACAAGGCGGTCGAGCGCAACAAGCACCTCGATCCCGACGACCGGCTCAACCTGAACCGCTTCGTGGTCCACCAGCAGGACATCCAGGCCCTGGTCAACGCGCTGTGGAAGGGCGGGGCGAGCGCCGTCACCATCGCCGGGCAGCGGGTGATCTCGACGACGGGCATCCGGTGCAAGGGGCCGGTCGTCCAGCTCCAGGGCGAGCCCTTCCCGCAGCCGTACGTCATCGAGGCGGTCGGCGACCCGAGCGAGCTCTACTCCTCGGTGGCCGGCGACCCGATCGTCGCCGGCTACCGCAAGGACGCCGACAACCCGCTCATCGAGATGGGCTGGGACCTCGACTTCGAGGACCGGATCGAGGCGCCGGCGTACGACGGCCTGGTTGACCTGCAGTACGCCCGCCCGCTCCGCTGAGGGCCGGGCCCTACGGCCGCACCCGGCCCAGCGGGTTGAGCGGGTCGGTGCCGTTGGCGACCTCCTGGCCGTCGCTGACGCCGTCGCCGTCGGTGTCGGGGTTGGTGGGGTCGGTGCCGCGGGCGGCCTCGTCGGTGTCGGGGAGCCCGTCGCCGTCGGTGTCGGTGACCGGCGGCGGCGCGGGCTCGTAGGTCGACACGAAGATCACCACGTTGGTCCCCTTGGCGAGGGTGCCGTCGGCGGGGATCTGCTCGGTGACCCGGCCCTTCTTCTGGCTGCTGTCGTCGGGCCGGGCCTCGCGCACGACCGGCACGAAGCCGGCGTCCTTGATCGCCTGCTCGGCGGCGGCCTGCTTCATGCCGACCACGTTGGGGACGGTCTCGGGGCCGTCGGAGAGGCACAGCTCGACGGTGGCGTCCTGGTCGACCATGGTGTTGGCGGGCGGGTTCTGCTCGACGACGGTGTTCTTGGGCTCGTCGGTGTCGCACTCGCGGTCGGTGATGTTGCGCTCGGCGATGCCGGCGTCGACCAGGGTCTGGACCGCGTCCTTGCGCTTCTGCTCGAGCACCGAGGGCAGCGCGAACTGGCCCTTGCCGAGGGAGACCACGAAGTTGATCCGGGTGCCCTCGGCGACGTAGTCGTCGCCGATCGGGTCCTGCTCGATCACTCGGCCGGCCTCGATGGTGTCGTCATTGCGCACGCTCACCGTGCCGACCTCGAAGCCGGCCTTCCCGATCGCGGAGCGCGCGTCGTCCTCGGTCATCCGGACCACATTGGGGACCCGCTCGGGTGGCGGGGTGTTGTCGAAGAGCCGGGGCAGCACGAAGAAGGCGGTGCCGATCAGCGCGGCGACGAGGACGCCGAGCAGCACCCACAGGGTGGCCCGGCTGCGGCGGTCGCTGTCGCGGTCGCGGCTCGGCGGCAGCGGCTGCCGGATCGCTGTCTCGGCGTGCTCGACGGGCGCGGCGTGGCGCGGCGTGACGGCCGCGGTCTCGCTGGTCTCGGCGGGCAGCACGGCCTGCACCGGCCGGCCGGCGAGGTAGCGCTCGATGTCGGCGCGCATCTGGGCGGCCGACTGGTAGCGGTCCTCGACCCGCTTGGCCAGCGCCTTCATCACGATCGCGTCGACCTCGGGGGTGAGGTCGTCCTCGTGTCGGGACGGGGGCACGGCGGGCTCGCGGACGTGCTGGTAGGCCACCGCGACCGGCGAGTCGCCGACGAACGGCGGCCGTCCGGTCAGCAGCTCGTAGAGCAGGCAGCCGGCGGAGTAGACGTCGGAGCGGGAGTCGACGGTCTCGCCACGGGCCTGCTCGGGCGAGAGGTACTGGGCGGTGCCGACCACGGCCGCGGTCTGGGTCATCGAGGACTGGGCGTCGCTCATCGCGCGGGCGATGCCGAAGTCCATCACCTTGACGTCGCCGGACGGGGTGAGCATCACGTTGCCGGGCTTGATGTCGCGGTGGATGATCCCGGCGCGGTGGCTGTAGTCGAGCGCCGACAGCACGCCGCTGGTGATCTCCAGGGCCCGCTCGGGCAGGATCTTGCGGCCCTCGCGCAGGATGTCGCGCAGGGTGCGCCCCGCGACGTACTCCATCACGATGTAGGGGACCACCTCGGTGCTGCCGTCGAGGTGGGTGGTGCGCTCCTCGCCGGTGTCGTAGACCGCGACGATCGCCGGGTGGTTGAGCGACGCCGACGACTGCGCCTCGCGGCGGAACCGGGCCTGGAAGGTGGCATCGCTGGCGAGGTCGGTGCGCAGTCGCTTGACCGCCACGACGCGGCCGAGCCGGGTGTCGGTGCCCTTGCGGACCTCGGCCATGCCGCCGCGGCCGAGGAGCTCACCGAGCTCGTACCGTCCGCCGACGACGGTCCGGGCGGCGCCGGGCTCGTGCGGAGGAGTGGTCACTGGGCACCACCTGTCAGGTCGGTGGGAGCAGTGGGCAGCGTGACGGGGGAGCTGGGCTCGGTCGGCTCCGTGGTGGGCGTCGACGGCACGGGACCCCAGTAGTAGACGACGATCGAGTCACCCACGGTGAGGGTGCCGTTGCGGGAGAAGCGGGAGACGGTGCCTTCGTCGCAGCTGCCGTCGTTGGTCGCGGAGTCCTGCTCCCAGGTGACCTTCAGGTCCAGGTCCTGCAGGTCGGAGACGGCGTCGTGGTAGTCGGTCGAGCACTGGTAGGGGTCCTGGTTGACCTGGACCGTCTTCGGCGCCTCGGAGGTCGGCTCGGTCGTCGGCGTCGTCGGCGCGCTGGTCGGCGTCGTCGGCGTCGTCGGCGCGGTGTCCTGCGAGGTGGGGGTGTCCTCGACGACGGGGGTGTCGTCGCCGCGGTCGCCGAGCAGGAGCACGGCCGCGACCACGGCGAGGATCACCAGCACGATCACGGCGATCGCGATCGGCCACGGCGACCTGCGCTCGTCGTCGTCGTCCTGACCGGCGTACGCCGCCGGGCTGTCGAGGCGCTGCATCGGCTGGGACGGCGGGTCGGCGGGCGTCGGCGTCGGCACGGGGACCGGCACCGGCGGCACCACGCCGGTCAGCACCCGGGTGCCGTCGTCGGGCTCGGGGGGCGCCGCGGCGGCGGCCACCTCGGGGGAGCGGAGCGCCTCGGCGAAGGCGGCGCCGTCGGCGTACCGCTCCGCGGGGTCCTTGGCCAGCGCCCGGCGGACGACGGCCGCCAGCGGGCCGGGCACGCTCGGCGGCAGCTGGGGCACCGGCTGCTGGAGATGGGCGAGCGCGGTCGCGACCGGCGTCTCGGCCTCGAACGGACGCCGCCCCGACAGGCACTCGAAGGCGACCACGCCGAGGGAGTAGACGTCGGAGGCGGGCGTGGACGGGTTGCCGCGAGCCTGCTCGGGGCTGAGGTACTGGGGCGTGCCCATCACCGAGCCGGTGCGGGTGAGCGCGACCGAGTCGAGGGCGCGGGCGATGCCGAAGTCGGTGATCTTCACCGCGCGCTCGGGGGTCACCAGCAGGTTGGCCGGCTTCACGTCACGGTGCACGATGCCGGCGCGGTGCGCGACGCCGAGCGCGTCGGCGGCCTGCGCCATCAGGTCCTGCACGACCGCGGTGTCGAGGGTGCGCCCGCTCGCGCGGGCGTTGGCGAGCAGCGCCGAGAGCGGCTGGCCGTCGACCAGCTCCATCACCAGGTACGGCGGCAGGTCGCCGCCGTCCTCGCCCGCGCCGTAGTCGTAGACCCCGGCGATGCCCGGGTGGTGGAGCGCGGCGGCACTGCGGGCCTCGCCCTCGAACCGGCTGCGGAACATCGCGTCGTCGGCGTACTCCGGCTTGAGCACCTTCACCGCGACCGGCCGGCCCAGCCGGGTGTCGGTCGCGCGCCAGACCACGCCCATGCCGCCGGTGGCGATCATGGAGTCGAGGCGATAGCGACCGGCCCGGTCGGCGTACCTGCTCTGCTCGGAGGTCACTTCTTCAACACCGCTTCCATCACTGCCTTCGCGATCGGACCACCGAGCTGGCCGCCCGCGATCTCGCCGCACGCCACGTCGGGCGCCTCTTCGATCATGACCGCCACCGCGACCTCGGCGTCCTCGGCGGGCGCGAAGGACACGAACCAGGCGTACGGCGGCTTCCCGCCGGCGCTGCACAGCGAGTCGCCGCGCTGGGCGGTGCCGGTCTTGCCGGCCACCTTGACGCCGTCGATCGCGGCGGGCGAGGCCGTGCCGTTGTCGACGGTGGCCTCGAGCAGCTGGGTGAGCTCGCCGGCGGTCTGCGCGGACACGGCGTGCTCGTTGAAGACCTCGGGCTCGGTGGTGCGCAGCACGTTGAACCCGGCGGTCTGCACCTTGTCGACGAGATAGGGCCGCATCAGGGTGCCCTGGTTGGCGATCGCCGCGGTGACCATCGCCATCTGCAGCGGCGTGGCCTGGACGGTGTTCTGGCCGATGCCGGTCTGCGCGGTCTCGGCGAGGCTCAGCTCGCGGGAGCCGCCGCCCTCGCTCTGGGGGACGTCGACGCCGGTCGGGTACACCGACTGCACCTGGCCCTGCAGGTCGCGCAGGTAGTCGCTGTTGAAGCCGAACGCCTCGGCCTGGGCGCGCATCTTCTCGGGTCCGACGTCGACCGCGAGCTGGGCGAAGGTGGTGTTGCACGACCACTCCATCGCCGTCGCGAAGGAGATCTTCGCGGGGCTGCACTGGCCGCGGCCGTCGTTGCCGATCTTGTGGCTGGTGCCGGGCGGCTGGTAGGTCGCGCCCGCGGGGACCTGGTCGCCGGCGTGGAACTTGCCGTTCTCGATCGCGGCCGCCGCGGTGACCAGCTTGAAGGTCGAGCCCGGGAACAGCCGGGTGCGGATCGCGCGGTTGAGCAGCGGCTCCCGGTCGTCGGCGTCGAGCTCCTTGTAGGCGGCCGAGGCCTTCGCGGAGTCGTGGGTGGCCAGCTCGTTGGGGTCGTACGACGGGTAGCTGGCCATCGCCAGGATCCGCCCGGTCTTCGGCTGGATCGCGACCACCGAGCCCTCGCCACGCGGACCGAGGGTGTCGCGCAGGCCCTCGAAGGCGGCCTTCTGGGCCGCGGCGTCGAGGGTGAGCACGACGTTGCCGCCCTGCGCGGTCTCGCCCTTGAGCAGGTCGACCAGGCGGGTCACGAAGAGCTGGGGATCCTCGCCGGTGAGCACGGCGTTCTGGCTGCGCTCGATGCCGGTCTGGCTGCCGAGCTGGAGGTAGCCGGTCACCGGCGCGAACATCCGGGCGCCGGCCTCGGGATAGACCCGCAGGTACTTGTAGCGGTCGTCGACCGGCTTGCTCGTGGCGACCGGCTCGTCGCCGACGATGATCTGGCCCCGCTCGCGGCTGTAGGACGCCTCGGCGACCCGGGCGTTGCGGGGATCCTTGTTGTAGGAGCTGGACTTCACGAACTGCACGTACGTCACGTTCGCCATCAGGGCGAGGAAGAGGAACATGCAGAAGATCGAGACCGCTCGAATGGGCTTGTTCATCGCCACTCCGGCATGACTTTGACGACCTGGGTGGACTGCTCGTCGGGGTCGCCCCCGTCGTCGGCCGCCAGGTCGGGCAGCGGCCGGCGGGCCTGGTCGGAGATGCGCAGGAGGATCGCGATGATCACCCAGTTCGCGACCAGGGACGAGCCGCCGTAGGACAGGAAGGGGGTGGTGAGGCCGGTCAGCGGGATCAGCCGGGTGACGCCGCCGATGACGACGAACACCTGCAGCGCGAAGACCGCGGCCAGGCCGGTCGCGACCAGCTTGCCGAAGCCGTCGCGGGAGATCAGCGCCGCCCGCAGCGCCCGCTCGACGACCAGGCCGTAGAGGAGGAGCACCGCCATCACCGCGGTCAGGCCGAGCTCCTCGCCGATGGCGGCGAGGATGAAGTCGGACTCGACGTAGGGCACCCGCTGGGGCATGCCCTCCCCGAGCCCGCGGCCGACCAGCCCGCCCCAGGCGAAGCCGTAGAGCGCCTGGACCAGCTGGTAGCCGTTGCCGTCGGGGTCGGCGAAGGGGTGCAGCCAGATGTCGACGCGGCTCTGCACGTGACCGAAGAGGCGGTACGCCGCCGTGGCCCCGCCGAAGAAGAGCAGGGCGCCGACGACCAGCCAGCCCGGCCGCTCGGTGGCGACGTAGAGCATCACCAGGAACAGGCCGAAGAACAGCAGGCTGGAGCCGAGGTCGCGCTGCAGCACCAGGATGCCGAGGCTGACCACCCACATCATCAGGATCGGGCCGAGGTCGCGGCCGCGCGGCAGGTCGACGAAGACCACCCGCCGGCCGGCGAGGGCGAGCGCGTCGCGGTGGACCACGAGGTAGCCGGCGAAGGTGACGACGAGCAGCAGCTTCGCCACCTCGCCCGGCTGGAAGCTGAACGGGCCGAGGGAGATCCAGATCTTGGCGCCGTTGATGGAGGTGCCGAGGCCGGGGACCATCGGCAGGATCAGCAGTACGAGCGCGGCCAGGCCGGAGGTGTAGGTGAAGCGCGCCAGCAGCCGGTGGTCGGGCAGCGCGATCAGGGTGCCGACGAAGAGCGCGACGCCGAGGGTCATCCAGGTGAGCTGCTGGCTGGCCAGGCCGGTGTCCTTCGCCAGGTCGACGCGGTGGATGATCGCCAGGCCCAGGCCGTTGAGCGCCGCGACGACGGGCAGCAGCACCGGGTCGGCGTACGGCGCGACCAGGCGGACCGCGACATGGGCGGCCACGACGAGCAGGGTCAGCCAGCCGCCGTACGCGATCAGGTTGGCGGGCACCTCCCCGTCGACGCCGAGCCCGACGGCGGCGTAGGCGCCGATGCCGACGATCAGGGCGAGCACGAGCAGGAAGAGCTCCGCGCCCCGCCGGCGGCGGTGCACGAATCCCATCAGTGCGGAGTTGGTGGCCACGGCGGCTCTCACGACCTCGACGGGCTGAGCGTCGTCAGGTCGGCCGCGCCGCCCTCGGTCGGGGTGGTGAACGGCGAGGCGGAGTCAGGCGGCGCCGTCGGGGGCGTCGAAGTCGCCGGCTCGTCCTGCGACTGGCGTCCGTTGGCGCCGATCCGGGTGATCGCGGCCCGCGCCCGCTCGACGCTGCCGTAGATCATCGCGCCGTTGCGGACCTCCTCCTGGGTGCTCTCCTGGAGGTCTCCGACCTCGAGGTCGGAGACCTCGTAGACATGGGAGAGGCCCGGGACGTCGACGCCGCGGTAGATGACGACATAGCCGTCCTGCTCGCCGACGTAGTACTTCTGCTGGCTCCACCAGTAGGCCGTGCCGAGCGCGATCCAGACCAGGCCGAGCACGATCGCGGCCGCCAGCACCCGGCGGGCCCAGGCGAAGCGCGGCGGCGGCTGGGGCGCGTAGCGCAGCGCCTCCGGGTCGACGATCGGGTCCTCGGGGATCGCATAGCCGACCCCCGCCGGGATCTCGGCCGTGACCGGCTCCAGCTCGCCGGTGTCGCCGGCGCGGTGGCCCCGGAACAGGCTGCGCGCGCGGCGCCGGCTCATGTCGGCCGCGGCGCCCACCACCATCGGGTCGGCCGGCGGACGCTCCGTCGGGTCGACGACATCGGCCACCACGCAGGTGACGTTGTCGGAGCTGCCGGCGTCGAGGCTGGCGCGGACCAGCTCGATCGAGCTGAACTCCGGCGTCCCGTCGCCCAGCAGTGCGGTGATCCGGTCGTCCTCCAGCACCCCGCACGCGCCGTCGCTGCACAGGAACAGCCGGTCGCCCGGCACCAGCTCCAGCGCGAACAGGTCGGGCTCCACGTCGTGGAGGCCGTCGAGCGCCTTGAGGATCAGGTTGCGGTGGGGATGGACCCGCGCCTCCGCCTCGGTGATCCGGCCCTCGTCGATCAGGCTCTGCACGAAGGTGTGGTCGTTGGTGAGCTGTGACAGCTCGCCGTCACGCAGCAGGTACGCGCGCGAGTCGCCGATGTGGCCCACCGCGAGCCGCTGCCCGTCGAAGAGCGCGACCGTCGCGGTGGTGCTGGTGCCGTTGAGCGCCGGATCCTGGTCGACCTGGCCCCCGATCGACACGTGCGCCTCGTGGAGGCCGTCGTTGACCCGGTCGATCACGTCGACCGAGCCGGGCGCCTCGTCGAGCTGGCGCAGCTCGCCGATCGCCGTACCGGAGGCGATGTCGCCGCGCGCGGCCCCGCCCACCCCGTCGCAGACGGCGAGCAGCCACGGCCCGGAGTAGCCCGAGTCCTGGTTGTCCTTGCGGACCCGGCCGACGTCGGAGACGGCGTACGCGTCGAGCTGGAGCAGCGGTCGCGTCACCGGCAGCGGTACGTCGACCGTGTCGGGCTGCGGGTCGTGGGGCACCTCGTCCGGCGCGGGCGAGGTGTCGTTGCCGGGCTCGGTCATCTACTTCCTCAGCTCCACGATGGTCTTCCCGATCCGGATCTGCGAGCCGAGACCGACCGGGACCGGCTGGGTGAGCCGCTGGCTGCCGAGGTAGGTGCCGTTGGTGGAGCCGAGGTCCTCGACGTACCACTGGCCGCCGGACTCGACGATGCGGGCGTGCCGGGTGGAGACGTAGTCGTCGTCGAGGCGGATCGCCGCGTCGTTGCCGCGGCCGATCAGGATCGGCGCCTGCGCGAGATCGGCGACGATCCCGGTGTTGACGCCCTGGACCACCTCGACCCGGGTCGGCTGGCCCCGCCGCGGACTCGCCGGCTTCGGCGCCCGCGGCTGCTTGCCGGGCGCCGCCGGCGCCGGGACCCGGGCACCGAACATGTCGGAGCGGATCACCGAGATCGCGGACAGCACGAAGATCCACAGGATCGCGAGGTACGCGATGCGTACGAGGAACAGGGTCAGCTCAGACATCGTCGACCACCTGACTCGTCTCCTGGAGCAGTCGGAGAACCAAGGACGTATGACCGATCTGGACCCGCGAGCCGTCGCGCAGCGCCGCCCGCGCCACCTTCTGCCCGTCGACCCGGATGCCGTTGGTCGAGCCCATGTCGTGGACCTCGACGTGGACCGGGCCGGCGATCGTCGTACCGGACTGGGGGGGAGGGGTGGTGATCAGGAACTCGGCGTGTCGCCGGCTCACCCCCGGGTCGTTGATCCGCAGATCGGCCTCGCTGCCCCGCCCCACGACCAGGCCCGGCGGCTGCAGCGGATGCTGGGTGCCGTTGACCTCGAGCACCGCCCGGGTCCGCTGGCCCCCCGCGCGCCGGCTCTGCCCGGTGACCTCCGCCTCCGCCTGGCTGCGCACCCGGAACCGGCCCGTCCCCAGGTCGTCGGCCGACTCGAACACGATCCGGATCGGCCCCGGGAAGACATACGACTGCAGCTCCGCATGCTCGGTCAGCTGCGTCGTCAGCTCCCCCTCCAGCGCCGAGTCGTACGGCGCCAGCCGCTCCAGGTCGCCCTCCGACAGCTCGACCACGAAGCTGTTCGGCACCAGCCGCCGCTGCCGCGACAGCACCTGCGCCTTGTTGTCGAGCTCGCGCTGCAGCGCCGCGGCCACCTCCACCGGCTGCACCGCACTGCGGAAGGTGCGCGCGAACACGCCGGAGATCGCCTGCTCGAGTCGCTGCTCGAACCGCTGCAGTCCGCCCACGTCGCTCACCCTCCTTCCGCATGCCTCACCCACCAGGCCCCCTGCCCGGCGGTCCCACCGATCGTATCGGTGGCGCCTCGTCGTACCCGGGACCTCGGCGACGCACCCCCCGTTTTGGGCGTGGGGTCGGGACTGGGATAGCCTTGCCCGGCTGTTGCATGACAGTGACGCGCGAGTGGCGGAATAGGCAGACGCGCACGGTTCAGGTCCGTGTGTCCGAAAGGACGTGGGGGTTCAACTCCCCCCTCGCGCACGTGAGAAGGCCCCGGTCGAGAGACCGGGGCCTTCGTGCTCTCCTCAGCGTGGCCGCTGCCGATCGGCGTCGCCCGGCTCCAGCTCGGGAATCGCCGGCAGCGGGCGCGCGCACAGCTCCTCGGCCTCGGTGCTGTCCATGCCGAAGGCCCGGAGAAGGCGGGCCGTCATCTGGTCCGACAGCGAGTCGGCATCGGCGTCCGGATCGCTGTCGAGCAGCTGGAGGAGGCCGAGGAGTGCGCCGCCGGCGGCCATCAGGCCCAGTTGGGCGTTCTCGATGTCGAAGCGACCGGCCTCGACGGCCCGTCGGATGTCGTGGACGGCCCGTGGTGCGAGCCCGCGGTCGCGGAGGAGGATCCCCACGCCCTCGTTGAGCAGCACCTTGACCATGGCCGGCACCTGACGCTGCAGGCGACCCGTCATCCGGAAGCTGACGGCGAAGACCTCGGCAGGGTCGTCGTACCCGGCGACGAGCTCGTCGCGCAGCGCTGCGTAGGTGTCGAGCACGTCGGCGACAGCCGCCTCGAAGAGCGCCTCCTTGCTCTCGAAGTGGTTGTAGAAGGTGCCGAAGCCGACGTCCGCGGCGTCGGTGATCTGCTGGATGCTCACCGACGTCGTGCCCTCGGCGAGGAAGCCCCTGGCGGCGCCGAGGAGCGCTGCACGCGTGCGCTCCTTGCGCCGGTCGATCCGGGTCGGCGCTGCGGCGGGGTCGCTCATGAACCGATCATAACTGATGGTTTCATCAGAAAGTCTTGACAGATCGTTTCATCGGAACTGATGATCTCATCAGTTTAGCACTGATGGAGGTTGATCGATGAGCACCACCGCTACCGAGCGCACCGAGCACCACGTCCGGGTCGGACGGCGCGACCTGTTCGTCACCGAAGCCGGAGCGGGCACGCCCGTCGTCCTGCTGCACGGGGGAGGGCCGGGGGCGAACGGCGCCTCGAACTACGTCCGCAACATCGACGCCCTCGCGGAGCGGTTCCGGGTGATCGTGCCGGACCTGCCGGGCTACGGCGCGTCCTCGAAGGACCTCGACCTCTCCGACCCGTTCGGTGACCTGGCGCTCGCGGTCCGCGGCCTGCTGGACGCGCTGGACATCGAGACGGCGCACCTCGTCGGCAACTCCTACGGCGGCGCCGCCGCGCTCCGGCTGGCGCTGGACCGGCCCGACCGCGTCGACCGGATGATCCTCATGGGACCCGGCGGGATAGGGACGACGCGCGCTCTGCCCACCGCGGGCCTCAACTGCCTGCTGGACTACTACGGCGGCGAGGGCCCCAGCCGGGCGAAGATCGAGACCTTCATCCGCGACTACCTGGTGTACGACGCCGGTTCGGTACCCGACGAGCTGATCGACCTGCGCTACGAGGCCAGCATCCAGCCGGAGGTCGTGTCCTCGCCGCCGTTGCGCCGGCCCTCGGGGCCCACCGCCCTGCGCACCTTGTGGCGGATGGACCTGACCCGCGACCCGCGCCTCGCTCGGTGCGAGGTTCCCACCCTGGTCGTGTGGGGCGCCGAGGACAAGGTCAACCGTCCCTCGGGCGGCGCGCGGCTGGCGAGCACGATGCAGGACTGCGACCTGTTCCTGATGGCCAACACGGGTCACTGGGCGCAGTGGGAGCGGGCCGAGCAGTTCAACGCCCTGGCCGCCGCCCACCTCGGGGACGAGCGGTGAGCGTCGCGTTCCTCCGGCCGACCACGGGCCCGTCCGTCTTCGGCGCCGTCCACCTCGGCTACCTCGTCGTGGAGTCGCGGCGGATGACCGAGTGGCACCGCTTCGGCGCCGACGCGATCGGCCTGCACGTCGACGAGCTCGACGGCGACACGCTCCGGTTCCGGCTCGACGACCACGCGTGCCGGTTCCTCGTGCGGCGCGGCCTCGCCGAGGACCTGATGGCGATCGGCTGGCAGGTCGACGGCCACGAGACCTTCGACCGGATCCTCGCCCGGGTCACCGAGCGCGGCGTACCGATCGAGGAGGGCACCGCCGAGGAGGCCGCACGGCGCGGCGTCGAGCGGCTGTGGCGCTTCGCCGGGCCGAAGGGCATCGTGCAGGAGGTCTTCACGACGCCGCTCACGACGGCCGAGCCGCTGCGGATGATCAGCTCCGGCTTCGTGACGGGTGGGTCGGGCATGGGCCACGTCGCGATCACCTCCCGCGACCCGCTCGGCATCCACCGCTACTACGCCACGCTCTTCGACTCCCGGCTCTCGGACTACATCGACGAGAACATCAGCGGCCTGACGCTGAAGATCCGCTTCCTGCGGGTCAACGAGCGACACCACTCGATTGCCGTCGCCAACCTCCAGGGCCTCAGGGTCGACCCGATCCGCACCCGCGCCCAGCACGTCAACATCGAGGCGGCCTCACTCGAGGACATGCTCGGTGCCTACGAGCGGGTCCGGGCCCTGGGCTTCACGATGGCCTGGTCGGTCGGCCAGCACACCAACGACCGCGAGCTGTCCTTCTACTGCGTGACCCCCTCCGGCTTCGAGCTCGAGGTCGGCTGGAACCCGATCGTGTTCACCCCCGAGCTCGAGGACGCCTGGCGGGTCGCCACCCACCAGGGCATCAGCAGCTGGGGCCACCAGCCGGTCGACTCCGGCCTCCTCGACAGGCTCGGCCAGATCCGCAGTGCCGCCCGCAACGCGCGCCGTCCCGAGATCGCCGTACCCGGCCTCAGTACCCCCGCAGGAGCGGCATCATGAGCAGCAGCGAGTACGACGTCGTCGTGGTCGGGCTCGGACCGACCGGCCTGACCATGGCCACCCTGCTGGGCCGTCGTGGCCTGAGCGTCCTTGTCCTCGAGCGCGAGCCCGAGTTCTACGGCATGGCGCGCGCGGTCTACACCGACGACGAGGCGCTGCGGGTCTTCCAGACCGCCGGCGTGGCCGACGAGATCCACGCCGACATGAACGTCGACAGCGCCGTGCAGTGGGTCAAGGCCGACGGAACGTTGCTGGTGCAGTTCCGCGAGTCCCAGCGGCCCCTGTCGTGGCCGGTCACCAACTTCCTCTACCAGCCCTACCTCGAGAACCGGCTCGAGGAGCAGCTCGCCCGCTACCCGCGGGTCGAGGTACGACGCGGCCGCGAGGTCGTCTCCTTCGACCAGGACGGCGACGGGGTCACCGTCGTGCACGCCGGGTCGACGGGGTCGGGCTACGGCAGGCGCGAGGCCGTCCTCGACGAGACGACCGAGTCCGTGCGGGCGTCCTTCCTGATCGGCGCCGACGGCGGCCGCAGTGTCGTCCGCACCTCGCTCGGCGTCGACATGACAGGCAAGAGCTATCCCGAGCGGTGGCTGGTCATCGACCTCGAGGCCAAGGACGGCGTCGACGCCTTCCGCCACCTGCCGTACTTCGACTTCGTCTGCGACCCCGACCTGCCGACCGTCAGCTGTCCGCAGCCCGGAGGTCACCACCGCTTCGAGTTCGCGCTGAAGGACGAGGACGACAAGGACGAGTTCGAGTCGGACGAGACCGTGCGCCGACTGATGGCGCGCTACGTCGACCCCGAGGAGGTCGTCGTGATCCGTCAGCTCGTCTACACCTTCAACGCCGTGGTCGCGGACCGGTGGCGCGAGGGCCGCGTGCTGCTCGCGGGCGACGCCGCGCACATGACCCCGCAGTTCATCGGCCAGGGCATGAACGCCGGCGTCCGCGACTCCGACAACCTCTCCTGGAAGCTGGAGGCGATCCTCAAGCACGGCGCCGACCTGGCGATCCTCGACTCCTACGAGTCCGAACGCCGGCCGCACGCCAAGGCGATGATCGACCTGTCGGTGCTCAACAAGTCGCTGGTGTCGGTGAAGAACCCGGCCAAGGCCCGCGCGCGTGATGCCGCGCTGAGGACCGCCCTGCGCACGCCGGGCGTGGGCGGCTGGCTGCGCCGCGCCGGGATGAAGCCCAAGCCCCGCTACCAGAAGGGCGCCTACCTCGGCCTGCCGCGCGGCCTGCGCGGCATCGAGGGCACCCTGTCGCCCCAGCCGCTGGTCCGTCGGTACGACGGCCGCCCGGTCCGGCTCGACGACGCGATCGGCATCGGCTGGTCCGTGATCGGCGTCGGCGTCGACCCGCGCGAGGCTCTCGGCGCGGACCTCGACACGTGGGCCCGGGTCGAGCCGACGTACGCCACGATCTACGACTTCGGCACCCGCCCGCAGGGATCGGTCGGCGACGGTCGGCGGCGCGCGGGCCTCGTGGACCTCGAGGACACCTCGGGCGCCTTCGCGCGCTGGCTGCGTCGCCACGGTGTGCGGGAGGGGGCGGTCGTGGTGCTGCGGCCGGACAAGTTCGTGTTCGGGACCGCGCGGGGCGACACGAGATCCCTCACGCGGGCGCTGGTCGACCAGCTGGGTCTGGCCTGATGGGCAGCAGCCCGGCCCGGATCGACGTGCACCACCACGTCGTACCGCCGGCCTATGCGGACCTCCTGAAGGACAAGGGCATCAGGCCCGGTGGCGTCGACGTGCCGTCGTGGACGGCCGAGCGGGCGCTCCGCCTCATGGACCGCAACGGCATCGCGACCAGCATCCTCTCGCTGTCCACGCCGGGCGCGTGGTTCGGCGACGACCGCCAAGCCCGCCGCACCGCCCGCGAGGTCAACGACTACGCCGCCGGCGTCGTCGCCGACCACCCGCACCGGTTCGGGTTCTTCGCCACGCTGACGCTGCCCGACCTGGCCGGCGCGCTCGCCGAAGCCGAGTACGCCCTCGACTCCCTGGGCGCCGACGGCATCGTGCTGCTGAGCAACGTGGCGGGCTGCTACCCCTACGAGAAGGACCTCGAACCGCTCCTGGCCTACCTGCACGCGCGGCGCGCCGTGGTCTTCCTCCACCCCGGCGAGCTGCCCGCCGAACCCGCGCCCGGCATCCCGTCGTTCACCGCGGACTTCCTGCTCGACACCGTCCGTGCGGCCACCGGCCTGGTGCTGTCCGGGGCGCTGGAGAAGTACGACGGCATCCGCTGGATCCTCTCCCACGCGGGCGGCTTCCTGCCCTACATCGCCCACCGGGTCCTGCTCACGATGATCCGCGACGAGCCCAGGCTGGCCCAGGCCAAGGCGATGGTCGCGCGCAAGCGGGAACGCGAGCGCCGGCTCGACGTGCTGCGCCGCTTCTACTTCGACGTCGCGCTGTCCTCGACCCCGCACGCCCTGCCCAGCCTGCTCTCCTTCGCCGACCCGACCCACGTCCTGTACGGCAGCGACTACCCGTTCGCACCCGCGCCCGCCGTGCGCTTCATGCGCCAGGAGTACGAGGACATCGCGCTCAAGCGACGCCAGCGCGCAGCCATCGACCGGACCAACGCGCTCGGCCTGTTCCCACGCATCGCTGGAAGGACCACACCATGACCGCACCGATCAGCCGCCGAAGCATCCTCGGTGCTGCCGCGACCGGCCCCGTCGCCGCCCTGGGCGCGAGACTGCCGGCGTCCGCCGTACCGCTCCTGCCGCTCCCACGGACCCGGATCGACGTGCACTGCCATCACATTCCCGACTTCTACCGAGCCTCGCTCGCCGAGCACGGCATCACCGAGGCAGGCGGCAAGAAACTGCCCGCCTGGAGTCCCCAGAGGGCCGTCACCTTCATGAACGACTTCGGGATCGCCGCCCAGGTGGTCTCGATCTCCGAGCCCGGCGTCGCCTACCTGCCGACCGCCGCGGAGCGCAACGCGATGGCCCGCCGGATCAACGACTACACCTACGAGACCCTGATCAAGGGAAGCGGAACCCTCGCGAAGCGGTTCGGCGCCCTCGCGGTGCTCCCGCTCGGCGACCTCGACGACCCCGACGACCTCGCCAACGCCCGCGCCGAGGCCACCCGCGCGATCAAGGTGCTCGGCTTCGACGGCGTGGGCCTGTTCAGCCAGTACGACGGTGTCTACCTCGGCGACCCCCGGCTCAAGGCGCTGATGGCCACCCTCAACCAGCTCGGCGCCATGGTCTTCGTACACCCCGTCACCCCGGTGATGCCCGACCTCGGCCTGCCGGCGTTCCTGTTCGAGTTCCCGTTCGACACCACCCGGGCGGCGGTGAACCTGAGCTACCGGGGGACCTTCACGGCGTACCCCTTCGTCCGGTGGCTGCTCGCCCACGCCGGCGGCACGCTGCCCTTCCTCGCGTACCGGACCTCGCTGCTGCAGTACGCCACGCCGATCATGCAGAACCTCGGCCTCGGCCTGCTCGACGAGCAGAACCTCGACTACGGCCGCCTCTTCTACGACACCGCCCTGTCGCCTGCCCCGTCGGCCATGATGGCGGTCAAGGAGGTCGCGCCGGTGTCGCACATCATGTTCGCCACTGACTGGCCCTTCTCGGCGGAGGTCTTCACCATCCCCGGCGACCCCGCACCCCAGCTGCCGCGCTCGTTCGACAGCACCGAGCTGCCCAAGGTGCTGCGGACCAACGCCCTGGCCCAGTTCCCCAGGCTCGAGGCGAGGCTGGCCGCACCGTGATCCAGACCGTGATCGAGGACCTCCGGCGCCTCGCGATCGAGGCCGTCCGCCACTATCACCGCCTCGAGATCGACCTTCCGGACGAGCTGCCCGACGGACCGGTCCTGTTCGTCGCCAACCACGGCTTCGGCAGCCTGTTCGACCCCAACGTCCTCGCCACCCTGGCCGCACTCGACGACCTCGACCTCGACCGACCGGTCACGACCCTGGTCCACCAGATCGCCTGGACGGTCGGCCTCGGCCCGCTGCTCGAGCAGCTCGGCTGCCGGCCCGCGAGCCGGTCCGCCGCGCAGGAGGCACTCGTCGCCGGCCGTCACGTCCTGGTCTTCCCCGGCGGCGACCTCGACGCCTTCAAGGCCCACAAGGACAAGGACCGCATCGTCTTCGGGGGACGCTCCGGCTTCGCCCGCCTGGCGATCGAGCACGACGTACCGATCGTCCCTGTCGTCACCGCCGGTGCCGGGAACACCCTCCTGGTCCTCGACGACGGCCAGCGCTGGGCGCGACGGCTCAAGCTCGACCAGCTCCTCAGGCTCAAGGCGCTGCCGGTGTCCCTGACCATCCCGTGGGGGCTGAACGTGGGCCTGGCCGGGTTCCTGCCCTACCTCCCGGTCCCCGTGCGGCTGCGCACCCGGGTACTGCCAGCACAGCGCGCGCACGTGGGCGAGGTGGACGCTCCGGAGTTCGCCCGCCGGGTGGAGGAGGCCATGCAGGCGGCGCTCGACGAGCTCGCCGTCCGGAGGGGATGAGCCCGCCACCGTCGTCGGCCCTCGCAGGACCCGACCGCGCGCCAGCGGGCCGACCTCAGCCCGCGATCAGCGTCGACGCGAGATCCCTTCCACGCCGATGAGGTGCCGGGCACTGCCTGAGCCGACCCGCTCTGGCGGCTCAGGTGTCGTCGTCGACCTCCGTCCGGTTCGGAACCTGGGCGGCGACGGTGCCCGTCGACCGGACCTCCCCTGATCAGGGGACCCTCGGACCGACCGTCGCCGGGGGATCCGCCGGGGGTGGCGCCGAACCTACGTTGACGACTCCGCCGGCGATCGATCCGTCACATCGCCGCTACGCACCGAGGAGTCACGATGGGATCGCACAACAGCGTCACCGAGATCAACGAGCTGTTCGTCGAGGCGATGAACGAGGGCGACCTGGACCTCGCCCTGTCCTGCTGGGACGAGAGGACCGTCTTCCAGACGGCGCCGGGAACCGCGCCGGTCACCGGCCTGCCGGCGCTGCGCGAGGCGTTGCAGGCGTTCATCGACACCAAGCCGCACCTCACCGTCGAGGAGCTGCACCGCGTCGATGCCGGCGACGTGGTCCTCGTCGCGCTCCGGTGGCAGCTCACCGGCACCGGTCCCGACGGCGAGCCGGTCGAGATGGAGGCGGTCGACAGCAACGTCTTCTGCCGGGAGCCCGACGGCACCTGGCGGATCCGGATCGACAACCCCTTCCACTCCGCTCACCTCGGGCTCTGACATGACCGGGACGACCCTGCAGCCGGACCGGCTGACCCTCTCGTACGCCGTCCCGCAGCTCGTCGGTGGCGAGGAGCTTCCCGTGGGCCCCACGTTCACGGCGGTGGACCCGAGCACCGGCCGGGGCTGGGCGGAGGTGGCGGCCGGGACCGCGGCCGACGCCGACCTGGCGGTGGATGCTGCCGCGCGAGCGTTCGCGTCGTGGCGGCACACCTCCCTCGATACCCGTCAGGCGCTGCTGTGGGAGGTGGCCGAACGGCTGTCGGCGTCGGCCGAGTGGTGGCCCAGGCTGCTGGCGACGGAGAACGGGCGCGCGATCCGCGAGGCCGGGCTGATCGACGTACCGACGGCGGCGGAGATCTTCCGCTACTTCTCGGGCATCGTCCGGGACCTCCACGGCCGCACCCTCCCCTGCGGTCCGGGCGCCCACGTCGCGACCTCGCCGCGACCGCTCGGTGTGGTGGCGGCGCTCGTACCGTGGAACTCGCCGCTGATCTCGGTGGCGCACAAGCTCGCGCCCGCACTGGCGGCGGGCAACACGGTGGTGGTCAAGCCGAGCGAGCTGGCGTCGGTCGCGACGGTCGAGTTCGTCCGGCTCGTGCAGGACCTGTTCCCGCCGGGGGTGGTCAACGTCGTCACCGGACTGGGGCCGGAGGTCGGGCGCGCGCTGGTGTCGAACCCTCGGGTCGCGAAGATCAGCTTCACCGGCGGCACAAGGACCGGCAGGAGCATCCTGGGCGATGCCGCCGCCGGCCTCACGCCGGCGCTGATGGAGCTGGGTGGCAAGGGCTCGATGGTGGTCTGCGCCGACGCGGACCTCGACACCGTGACCGAGGACGTGCTGACCGGCATCTTCGCCGCGAACGGCGAGGTCTGCTTCGCCGCGTCGAGGGTCCTTGCGCATCGCGAGATCCACGACGCCCTGCTCGACCGGGTGTGCGAGCGCGCGGAGCGGATCGTCGTCGGCGACGCGCTCGACCCGGCCACGCAGCTGGGCCCGCTCGTCAGCCGCACCCATCGCGACCAGGTCGCCCACCGGGTGGCGGCCGCCGTCGGCGAGGGGGCCGAGGTGCGCGCCGGTGGCGGCGTTCCGGAGCTTCCGGCCGAGCTGGCCGGCGGCAGCTACTTCCGCCCGACGGTGCTGTCCTCGGCGGACGGCGCGACCAGCGCCTCGGCGGAGGAGTTCTTCGGCCCCGTGCTGACGGTGGAGGTCTGGGACGGCGAGGACGAGGTGGTCGAGCGCGTGAACCGTGTCGACTACGGCCTCGCCAACGGTGTCTGGAGCAGCGAGCTCGGCCAGGGGCTGCGGATCGCCGACCGCCTCGACTCGGGGATGGTCTGGGTGAACACCTGGTTCGCCACGCCGCTCGGCCAGCCGCAGGGCGGGGTCAAGGCCAGCGGGTTCGGTCGCGAGGGCGCGGCCGAGACCCTCCTCGAATACACCTCCACGAAGGTCGTCCACGCCAGCCTCGACCGCGCCCGCCCGCCGATGTGGGTCTGACCCACGCCCATCAAGGAGACCTCGACATGCACTTCGAACTGGACCACCACAGCCGTACGCTCGCCAGCCTCGGTGCCTCCCTGGCGGAGGAGTTCGCCCTCCGGGCGCAGGAGCACGACCGCGACCGGACGATCGCCACCGAGAACTTCACCCGGCTGCGGGAGGAGGGCCTGTACGCCGTCGCGCTGCCGCGTGAGCTCGGCGGACAGGGAGCCCGCTCCACGCAGTGGCTGGCGTTCGCGGAGGCGCTGTCCCGTGGCGACGCCGCGACCGCGCTGGGCTTCAACATGCACTATGTCGCCACGCGGATCGGCTCGACCCTGGACGCCGTTCCGACCGATGCGAAGAAGCGGCTCGCGGAGCTCGTCGTGGGCGGGGCGCTGATCTGCGCACCGCTCTCCGAGCCGGCAGCGTCGAGCCTGCTGCCCGGGACCTATCTCCCCACGCTCACCGCACGTCGCGTACCAGGGGGGCTCGAGGTGACCGGGACCAAGATGTTCGCGTCGCTGTGGGAGGCGAGCGACTACGCGTTCATGTTCGCCCACCCCGAGGGGAGCAGCGACCCGACGGAGGTCGTCGGGTTCCTGATGCCCACCGACCAGCCCGACGCGATCACGGTCGTCGACGACTGGGACACCCTCGGGATGCGGGCCACGCGCAGCAACCAGGTCCGGATCGAGGGGGCGTTCGTACCCGACGAGCTCGTGCTCTGCCGGATCGACGACTTCCTCGGGAACTGGATCGTCGCCCAGGCGCACATCGCCTGGGGCGGCTACACCGGCTGCTATCTCGGCGTCGCGGAGGGCATGGTGGCCTGGCTGCAGGCGAACCTCGGTACGCGCGCGGCCAAGGGCTACGCGCAGCCGACCGGCTATCACCCCACGATCAGCAGCGCCGTCGGCCACGCCACGACCCAGGTGGAGGCCGCCCGCCTGCTGATGTACCAGGCGGCCTGGGAGGCCGACGAGCGGAGCGGGCCGAGCGTCCAGACCTGCGCGGCGTACCTGCGGGCCAAGCTCATGGTCGGCACCGCCATCCACACCGTGTCGACGCTGGGGACGACGGCCGGCGGCCTGAACGCGCTGATGCGCTCGCGCGGGTACGAGCTGATGCTGCGCAATGCGTCGACCGGATCGATCATGCCGCCGAACGCGCTCGCGTGCGCGGAGATGGCCGGCCTGATCTCGATGGGCCTGGACCCCGCCGAGGCGCCCTCGTTGAGGCTGGCGACGGCATGACCGCGCTCGCGACCGACGCCGGCCGGGACGCCGCCCAGGTCCCGGTCGGCGACACCGACACGTTCCGCAGGGCCTGCGCGCAGTTCCCCACGGGAGTCGCGGTGATCACGACGAGCGTGGACGGGGAGTGCTTCGGCAGCACGGTCAACGCGTTCACGTCGCTGACCCTGGAGCCGCCGCAGGTGCTGGTGTGCCTCGCCGACTCGTCCCGCACCTGGGCGGCGATCGAGCGCTCCCGGACGTTCGTGGTCAACCTGCTCGCCGACGACCAGGGCGACCTCGCGCGGCTGTTCGCCACGAAGGACCCCGACAAGTTCTCCCGCGTCGCGCATCGCCCGAGCCAGTCCGGACCGCTCCTGACCGGGACCGTGGGCCGCTTCGCGTGCGATCTCGCCGACGCGATCCGCAATCATTCGCACTGGATTCTGGTAGGAAGGGTCTCGACGCTGTCCGTGGACCCGGACGTCGAGCCGTTGCTGTTCTTCCGCGGCCGGATGCGTGGCTGAGGCCCTCGTCGAGCGGAGGCATCGATGGACGAATCGCCGGCCCGGCCCGGGTCCTCGCTGCCGCCGCTGCTCGTCGCCGAGCTGGTCACCTCGCCCACCGTCGACGACCTGCTGCGCCGGTTCCTCGACGAGGCCACGCACCGTCTCGCGGCGTTCGCGGTCGGGGTCTACGTGCACGACCACGCGACGGGCCGACCCACGGTCGCGCAGATCCGGGGACTCGGCAGCTACTACGTCAACAGCTACGAGCGGTACGGGCGCGACCAGGACCCGGTCGTCCAGGCCGCGCTCCGCGGACGCCAGGTGGCCGACAGCGACTCGCTGATGTCGCCCGACGAGTGGCGGGGACTGCCGGTGGTGCGCGACGTCTTCGCCCCGCACGCCATGGCGCGGGTCCTCTGTGCGCCCTTCGTCGTCGGCGGTGAGGTGGCGGGAACCCTGAACCTGGCGCGGCACGACGACCAGCCGGCGTTCAGCGACGCCGACCGGGAGGCGGCCCGGACCGCCGCCGCCGTCCTGGGCATCGCGGTGGCGGCCGCCGACGAGCGTCGCTCGGTCGAGCGCGAGCGCACCCAGCTGCGCGCCGCCCTGGACCGCTGTCGTACGCCGGTCGTGGTCACCGATCTCGACGCGGCGCGGCGCCATCTCAACGCGCCCGCGCTCGACCTCTTCGCGAAGATCGGCGTCGCGGGCCAGGAGCTCGTGCAGCTGCTCGACTGCGACGACGAGCGCGGAGTGGACTCGGTGACCGCTCCCGACGGCCACGGCGGCCAGATGGTGATCACGGTGACGTCCCAGCGCCTGCCGGACCACCCGGAGGTGGTCGTCTCCGTGCTGGGTCTCGAAGGGGCGGGCGTGGGCGACCTCGACCCCTCGATCCGCCAGCTGCTGACCGAGCGGGAGGCCGACGTCGCCGCGTGTGCACTGCGGGGGCGCAGCGACAGGGAGATCGCCGACGAGCTGTTCCTGAGCCCGCACACGGTCAAGCACCACATCAAGTCGATCTACGCGAAGCTCGGCGTGCACACCCGGGTCCAGCTGCTCACCCGGCTCCGAGGCTAGGGCGTGAGCACCGACGCCAACAGCGTGCTGGGCAAGGCACGGCTGATCCTGGAGTGCGTCGCGAGCGGCGACGCCGAGCCGTCCCTGGCCGAGATCTCGCGGCGCACCGGCATCGCCAAGCCCACGGTCCACCGCCTGAACCGGCAGCTCCTCGAGTGGGGCCTCCTGGAGCGGTCCGGGCAGGAGTACCGCCTCGGGCTGCGGGCCTTCGAGCTCGGCGGTCGGGTGCCCCGCCTCCGCGTGCTGCGTGCCGCGATCCGTCCGTACCTGCACAGCCTCCGCCTAGCGACGGAGGAGACGGTCGACCTCGCGGTCCTGGACGGCAGGGAGGTGCTCGACCTCGAGCGGGCCGGCAGCCCGCGGCAGGCGGCGACGTCCTCGCCCACCCCCGGTCGCCGGCCGGTGCACGCCACCGCGACCGGGAAGGTGCTCCTCGCCCACAGCCCGCCGGAGCTCGTGGACGCGGTCCTCATGCGTGGGCTCGAACAGGTGACCCCGCTGACCGTCACCTCGCCCCAGCTGCTGCGTGACCAGCTGGTCCGCGCCCGTCACGACGGCTACGCGACCGAGGTCGAGGAGGCCGCGGCGGGCCACTGCTCCGTGGCCGTGCCCATCTTCGGCCCCACCGGACTGCTGCTGGCGGCGCTGTCCGTCACGAGCCCCGCCGGTCACGGTGATCCCGAGCGGTACGCCGGGATGCTGGCCGCGGTCGGTCGTGAGGTCTCGGCCGACCGGTCGGTCACCTGACGCCGACCGCCGCCTTGACGGGTCTCCCTGACCCCGGCATCATTCCTGCCAGTCGGTATGAGGAGGCTGGATGTCGCGCGCCGTGCGAGCAGGGCTGGACTTCGTCGCGGCCCTCGACCGCGGCAGCCTCGGCGGGCTGGCCCGGCTCTGCGCGACGGACGCGGTCTGGTGGGTCGACTCCGGCCCGGACCGGCGCGGGGGCGATCCCGTGCTGTCCCCCGAGGGGAGTGGCCGGTTCCCGCTGCACGGGCTGATGGGGATGGACGCCAAGCTCGCGCTCATGCGCGAGCTCGGGCCGGGCGCCTTCCCGACCGGGTGCCGGCAGATCCCGCGGCGAGTGGTCGCCGGCGCGCGAGACTGCGTGATCGAGGTCGAGGGTCACGGGGTGCACGCCTCGGGCGAGGTCTACGCCAACCGCTACGCGTTCGTGTTCGACGTCGACGAGGCGGGCGCGATCACCTCGGTGCGGGAGTATCTCGACACCATCCATGCGCAGCACGTCGTCGGTGACGGCAGCGCGATCCCGCGGACGACCACCGAGCATCCGCCGGCCCCCGCACTGCCCGAGGACCTGCCGGCCGCGGCCCGGAGCGTGCTCGGACTGTGGGTGGCGCTGGCCGAAGGGGACCTGGAGCGGTTCGCGGCGCCGTTCGCGCCCGACGCCACCTGGTGGACCGACTCCGGGCGGGACCGGCGGCGGGGCCGGCTGTACGCGCGGGGCGACATCGCGGCCAACGGACCCTTCCACGGCGTGGTCCCGATCGCCGACAAGCTCGCGGCCATGCGGGCCCGGGTCGGCTCCGGTGCCTACGCGTCGCCGGCGATCGCGGTGACCCCGCGGCGGGTGATCGCCGACGACGAGCTGGTCGCGGTGGAGGCGACCGGCGAGGCGCTGCTCGGCGACGGGGCGCGCTACCAGAACCGCTACCTGTGGGTGGCCGACGTAGGCCCGGACGGGATCCGGCAGCTGCGGGAGTACTGCGACACCCTGCACGTCGCCGAGCTGATGGGGTACGACGCGGAGGTGGCCCGATGAGCGCCCTGCCGTTCACCGACCTCAACCACGTGCTGACGACGACCCGAGCGGTCCGGCTCCGGCTCGACCACGAGCGGCCGGTCTCGCTGGAGGTCGTGGGCGAGTGCCTGCAGCTCGCGCTGCAGGCGCCGACCGGCGGTGCCGCGGAGGACTGGCGCTGGGTGGTGGTCGCCGACTCCGAGGTCAAGGAGCGACTGGCCGCGCTGTACCTCTCGGCGTACGAGGAGTTCGTCCACGCACCGCTGCACAGCGCTGCCGGCGCGGAGAGTGACACGGTCCAGGGCCGGCTCGGCGGCGTGGGCAGCGACGGTGAGGTGAGTCGGCGCACCCGCCGCATCCTCGACGGGGCGGACCACCTGGCCCGCACCCTGGCCCGGGCGCCGTACCTGGTGGTGCCATGTGCCACCCGGCCCGATCCGGCGAAGGGCGGCGCGGGCACGTCGTCGGCGCTCTACGGCTCGGTCTATCCCGCGATCTGGCAGTTCAACCTGGCGCTTCGGGCCCGGGGGCTGGGCACCGTGATCACCACCTTGCACCTGCACCACGCGGCCGAGGCCGCTGCCCTGCTCGGCATCCCCGAGGACGCGGTACAGGTCACCCTGCTGCCGGTCGCCTACACGGTGGGTACCGAGTTCAAGGTCGCCGCGCGCAAACCGGTCGCCGAGGTCGCCTATCTCGACCACTGGAGCACCCCCTTCCCGTACGCCGACAAGCCGGTCGACCGGCTCACCGGAGAGGACGTCACGTGACCGCCGTCATCACCGACATCGACCAGGTACTCACCACCACCCGTGCGGTACGCCGAAGGATGGACTTCACCCGTCCGGTCCAGCGCACGGTCGTCGAGGAGTGCCTGCGTCTCGCTCAGCAGGCGCCGATGGGCTCCAACCTGGAGGACTGGCGCATCGTCGCGGTCGACGACCCGGAGCTCAAGCGTCAGCTCGGCCGGCTCTACACCGAGGTCTGGCACCAGACCGTCGAGGGACCGCTGGCGACGGGAGAGGCCGCGACCACGACTCGGCTCTCCCCGGACGTCCGGCCCGACCAGGTGTCGAAGGACCGACAGGAGCGGGTGCTGAGAGCGGTCAAGCATCTCGTCGACCACCTCGAGGAGGTGCCGGTGCTGGTCGTGCTGTGCAGCACGAAGCCGATCCCCGAGCGCCCGGTCGGCGGCGCGGCGTCCGGCTACTACGGCTCGATCTTCCCGTTCGCCTGGTCCTTCCAGCTCGCGCTGCGCTCGCGCGGCCTCGGCTCGGTGATGGCGACCGCGCTCGCCCACAAGGCGCGCCGGGTCCAGGAGGTGCTCGCCCTGCCCGAGGACTGGCGGCCGGTCACGCTGCTCCCGGTCGCCTACACGCAGGGCCTCGACTTCCGGCCGGCCGCGCGGGCCGAGCTCAGCGAGGTCGCCTTCTGGAACGGTGCCACCGAGCCGGCGGGCACGGCATGAGGGCGGCGTACGTCGGCGGGTCCTCGGCCACCGACCCGGCGTCGGCGGTGGAGGTCGGCGAACTCCCCACGCCCAGCGTGCCCGAGGGCTGGGCAGCGGTCGAGATGCGGGCCGGGGCGCTCAACATGCACGACGTCTGGATGCTGCGCGGCGTCGCCCGGCAGCCCGACGGGGTCCACGTGCTCGGCAGCGACGGCGCCGGCGTGTACGACGGCCGGGAGGTCGTGGTCTACCCGGTGCTGCCCGGCCGGGTCACGAGCAAGGTGGTCGCGCACGCCACGCTGGTGAGCGACCTGGGCCACGGGCTACTCGCCGAGACGGCCGTGGTCCCGGTGGGGAGCCTGGTTCCGAAGCCGGCACACCTGTCGATGGCCGAGGCGGCCTGCCTGCCGACCGCGTGGCTCACGGCGTACCGGATGCTCTTCACCCGCGCCGGTCTGCACGCCGGCCAGACCGTGCTCGTCCAGGGTGCTGGTGGCGGCGTGGCCACCGCGGCCGCCGCGCTGGCGACGGCGGCGGGCGCGGAAGTGCTGGTCACCTCCCGCTCCGCGGAGAAGCGGGAGCGCGCCCTGGCGGCTGGAGCACGTCTCGCGCTCGCGCCGGGTGAGCGGGTGCCGGACCTGGTGGACGTCGTGGTCGAGACGGTCGGACCGGCGACCTTCGAGCACTCCGTGCTCTCCACGCGGGCGGGTGGCGCGATCGTCACCTGCGGCGCGTCGACCGGCTTCGTCGCCGAGCTCGACCTGGCGCGACTGTTCGCCCGCGAGATCAGCGTGCACGGCTCGACGATGGGCACCCTCGAGGAGTTCCGCGCGCTGCTCGGTCTCGTCGAGGAGCACCGGATCACCCCGGTGGTCGACAGCGTCGTCCCGTTGGCCGAGGTCCGCGGCCAGGTGGAGCGGATGCTGGCCGGCACGGCGTTCGGCAAGCTCTGCGTGAGCATCCCGTGAGCGTCGTCCTCACCCGCCATGGCGCGGTTCTGAAGGCCCGGATCGACCGGCCTCGGGCGAGCAACGCCTGCGACTCGACGGTGCTGGCCGGCCTGACGGAGTGGCTGGACCAGGCCGATGCGCCGGACGTCCGGGCGCTGGTGCTGACCGGGACCGGCCGGGCCTTCTGCGCCGGCGCCGACCTGGTCGAGGCCTCCGCGCTCCTGGGCGATCCGGCGGGCCTGCGGGCCTTCCTCGCCCAGGGCCGGGATCTGGTACGTCGGCTGCGCACCGCGCCGGTGCCGACCGTCGCGGCGGTCAACGGCGTCGCCTTCGGCGGCGGCCTGGAGCTGCTGCTGGCCAGCGACATCGCGATCGCGGGCCGGGCAGCCCGGGTCGGAGACCGCCACATCGCGGTCGGCCAGCTTCCGGGCTGGGGCTCCAGCGCGATGCTGCCCCGGGCGGTGGGGCCGGTGCTGGCCCGCCGGCTGCTGCTGACCGGCGAGACCTGGACCGGCGAGCAGGCGGCCGGGCACGGCCTGGTCAGCGAGGTCGTCGACGACGACCGGCTCGCGGGCCGGGCGCTCGAGGTCGCGCAGGGCCTGGCCGCCCTCGCCCCGGTCGCCCTGCGCCGGATGCTCGACCTCGCCCGCGGGCCGGCGGATGCCGACGACGACGCGTGGGCACGCGAGTGGGAGGCGCTCACCGTGCACGCCTCGGCCCAGGGCTCCGCGCCCGCCGGGACCCTGCTGGGCGCCCTGCGTCGAGCCGGGTCCGCCCCGTCCTCACCCTCCACCGGATCGGAATGAGCATGCGCACCCCCAGCAAGGTCACCGTCGCCACGCCCGCGGACCTCCTCGGCCTGGTCGGCCAGGAGCTCGGCATCAGCCAGACCCAGGTGGTCACCCAGGAGGAGGTGAACCTGTTCGCCGACGTCACCAAGGACCACCAGTGGATCCACGTGGACGTCGAGCGCGCCGAGGACGGCCCCTTCGGCTCCACCATCGTCCACGGCTTCCTCACCCTGGCGCTGGTCCCGCGCCTCCTCGCCGACATCCTCGAGGTCGAGACCTTCTCGATGGGCGTGAACTACGGTCTCGACCGGGTCCGGTTCATCAAGCCGCTGCCGCCCGGAACCCGGATCCAGGGTGTCGCGACCCTCGTCGCCGCCCAGCCGCTCACCGCGGCGGACGGCAACACGGTCGAAGGCGTGCAGGCGAAGGCCTCGGTGGCCGTAGAGTTCGCGGACGAGCCACAGACCTGCTGCGTCGCGGAGATCCTGTTCCGCTACTACGCCTGAGGATGAGAGAGCCCATGACCGAGCCTGCTGAAGCCACCACGCCGTCCGGGCGGCGGCGCTGGACGGGAGGCTACGACCCGCCGCGCACCCGGCGCGAGCTGGTCGACAGCGCCCTGCACCTGTTCGAGCAGGAGGGCTTCGACCGCACGTCCCTGCAGCAGATCGTGAGTCGTGCGAACCTCACCAAGGGCGCGTTCTACCACCACTTCGAGAGCAAGGAGGATCTGCTCTGGCAGATCCAGAACGAGTATCTCGACACCCAGCTCGAAGCGGCGGCCGCGATCGTGGAGGAGCACCCCGACACCGTCGACCAGCTCCGGGAGCTGATCCGGCTGAGCCTGGCCGGCGTGTCGTCGTACCGGGCCCACGTGGCGATCTTCTACCAGGAGCGCCGGCACCTCACCGGTGACCGCCTCGCCGCGGTGGCCGCCAAGCGCGACGAGCTGGAGGCGATCTTCCGGGCGGCCGTCCAGCGCGGTCTCGACGAGGGCACCTTCCGGCCCGGCCTGAGCGGCCGGATCATCACCTTCGGCATCCTCGGCATGTGCTCCCTGGCCTTCCAGTGGTTCAACCCCGACGGCACCTTGAAGATCGAGGAGGTCGCGGACCAGTTCTGCACCCTGGTCCTCGACGGCCTGCTCGCCTGACCGGCCCCCGTCGGCTCAGCACCCGCGCTCAGCCTCCGAGCGAGGTGACCGGCGCGGCGAAGCGACCCCGGTAGAACGAGAGCGCGGGGACGGCGGTCGGCTTGCGGTGCACGTGGTCGACGTCGACCAGGATGATCACGTGGTCGCCGCTGGTGATGATCTCGTCGCTCGTGCCGGCCAGGATCGCGGGCGTCCCCGGCAGCAGCGGTACGCCGCCCGGCCCGGGCGTCCAGGCGACTCCCTCCAGCTTCTCGGCGCCGGTGAGACCGGAGGTGGCGAAGCGCCGGGCGATGTCCTCCTGGTCCTGGCCGAGGATGTGGATGGCGATCCGGGCCGCCCGGCTGAGGACGGGGAAGCTGGACGAGGTCGTCGCCAGGCAGAACAGGACCTTGGCCGGCTCCAGCGACACCGAGGTGAAGGAGTTCACGGTCAGCGCGGCGACCGCGCCGTCGTCGTCGAGCGCGGTGACCGCCGTGACGCCGGTGGGGAAGTGCCCGCAGACCTGGCGGAACTCGCCGGTGTCGAAGAGGGGCTCGGTCATCATGCGCTCACCGCCGGGTCGTGGAGGAGGGTGTCGGGACGGAGGCCGTCCTCGAGCTCGATCAGGCACAGCGTGTGGCCGCCCGGGTCCCGCACCAGGTGCAGGCGGCCGTGCGGGCTGGCGACGGGGCCGACGCTCGGCGTACCGCCCAGGTCGACGACCCGGGCCAGCGCCTCGTCGAGCGAGGCGACGTTGAAGTAGGCGATCCACTGCGACGGCAGCAGGTTGGGCCAGTCGTTGTCGAGCTCCAGCACCCCGGCGACGGGGACCGCGCCCAGGGTCAGCACCGTGTAGGGCTGCGCGCTCGGTGAGTCGCGGCGATCGGTCCCGAAGCCGAAGAGCTCGCGGTAGAACGCCACGGACGCCTCGGGCTCACCGGTGTCGAGCTCGTTCCAGCACAGCGCGCCGACGGCGTTGAGCATCTCCACGCCGGCCCGGGACTCGCCCTGGTAGAGCCCGAACACGGCGCCGAAGGGGTCGATGACCGCACCCCCGGCGCCGGCGGCGGGCAGGTAGCGGGGCGGTGTCAGCAGCTCGGCGCCCAGGCTCACCGCGCGACGCGTGGAGCCGTCGATGTCGTCGACAGCGAAGTAGGTGATCCAGCCGCGGTGGCCGGCGTGCAGCGCACCCGCGTCGGAGATGCCGGCGACGTCGCGGCCGCCGAGGCTGCACATCCGGTACGTCGAGGAGCCGATCCGCTCGTGGCGTACCTCCCAGCCGAGCAGCTGGGAGTAGAAGCTCTCGGCCGCGGCGGGATCCGAGGTACTGAGCTCGATCCAGACGGCCTCACCGGCCAGGAACGGCCGGGTCACCGGTGCTCGCCCCCCGCGGCGCCGCGCACGATGGTGCGCGCCGCGATCAGGTAGGCCTGGGCCGGTCGGCCGGTCGCCCGGCTGGACTCGACGACCGCGGTCACCGCGCGCAGGGTGTCGCCCGGCACGGCCATCAGCGTCTCGACCAGGTCGTCGACCGCTGCGTCCAGGCCGTCGTCCGCGACCACCTGCGCGATCAGGCCCCAGCGGTGCAGGTCGGCGGCGGTCGCGCTCGTGGCTCCGGTGAGCAGGGCGTAGGCCTGGGCACGGGGGAGGGCTTGGCTGACGGTGTGCCCGACGCCGGCGGGGGCGAAGCCGAACCGGGCCTCCGGGAGAGACGCGCGCACGCCCGTGCCCGCCACCGGCAGGTGCACCGCGCTCAGCAGGCCGAGCCCGAAGCCGATGACCTGGCCGCGCACGGCTGCGACGACCGGCACCGGCAGCCGCCGGATCCGGTCGAGGGCCTCGTCGGTGGCGCGCAGGTCGGCCGCGACCTGATCCTCGCCCGCCGTCGCGAGGGCGCCGAAGGACGAGGTGTCCCAGCCGCCGCAGAAGTGCCGGCCGGCCATGTCGAGGCGGATCAGGGCGCAGCGGGGATCGGCGGCGGCCTCCTCGAGGGCAGCCACGAGGCCGCTCAGCCGGGGCTCGTCGAAGCAGTTCCCGCGCTCCGCGTGGTCGAACCCGACGCGGGCCACGCGGCCGTCCCGCTCGCGGGTCAGGGTCGTGGACATGAGGGAGATCATACATACCAGTCGGTATGAACGGAAGCCGGCCGGGTGCGGATCTCGCCGAGCGAGGCCGTTGACGACATACCGGCCGGTCGGTACGGTGTGGCGAGCGTCACGCTCTCGGATCCCTGGTCAGCAAGCACCCTCGCCTCGAGAAGGACATCACGATGAAGGCACACAGCTTCGCGCTCCGGAAGGCGGTCGCGGTCCTCGCCGCCGCGAGCCTCGGTCTCACGGCCTGCGGCAGCTCCTCCGACACCGACGCTGGAGGTGGCGGCGGGTCGAGCTCCGCGCCGATCCGCGCGCTGCTCAACGCTCAGCCCGCGACGCTCGACCCGATCGTCGGGGCCCGTTCGGCCCAGGTGGTCTGGGCGACCATGCTCGAGCCGCTGGTCCACACCGACGACGAGCTGGAGCCGGACAAGACCGGTCTGGTGACCGAGTGGACGCGGGACGACCCGACGACCTGGACCTTCACGATGCGCGAGGGCGTGACCTTCAGCAACGGGGAGAAGGCCGACGCGGCGGCAGCGGCCAACACGCTGCTCCTCTCGCGCGACACCGACGCGTCGATCCTCAAGTCCTACTTCGCCAACGTGACCTCGGTCGAGGCGACCGACGCCACCACCTTCGTGGTGAAGACCAAGAGCCCGCAGTACGACCTCCCGAACCTGCTCACCACCGTCTACCTCGTCCCGCCGGCCTACTACGAGGAGAAGGGCTCGGAGGGCTTCGCGGCGGCTCCGGTCGGCACCGGTCCCTATGTGCTGGACAAGGTGCAGGCGGGGCGGAGCATCTCGGTGAAGCAGAACCCGGACTACTGGGGTGAGAAGCCGGCCAACCAGGGTGTGGTGTTCACCTGGTCGACCGAGGCGTCGCAGCGGCTGGCGCTGCTGCAGAGCAAGAGCGTCGACCTCTCCTTCGACCTGCCGCCGGCCCAGGTGGCCGAGGCCGAGAAGGCGGGCATCGAGGTGGTCAGCACGGAGTCGGCCATGAAGATCATCGCCTTCCTGGACTCGACGAAGGCGCCGTTCGACGACGCGAAGCTGCGCGAGGCCGCGGCGCTGGCGATCGACCGGGACGCGATCGTGAAGGGCATCTTCGACGGCAACGCGAGTGCTGACGGTGGGCTGTTGAACGTCAAGCCCGGCACCGAGCCGGCCGAGCAGGTCGAGGCCGACCCGGCCAAGGCGGCCGAGCTGGTCGGGGGCGACGGGCCGACGGTGCCGATCACCTATCCGGCGGGTCAGTACACCAACATCGAGGAGGTCGCCCAGGCCGTGGGCGGCAGCCTGGAGCAGGCCGGGTTCGAGGTGAAGTACCAGCCGGTGGACTACGGCACCTTGGTCAAGCAGGTGATCGGTCGTCAGCTCAACGGGCTCTACATCTTCGCGGGGGTGCCGAATGTGGCGGTGCCGGACTTCTTCGCCAGTGGGTTCATGAAGACGGCCTCGATCACGGGCAACTGCCCGGACCCGCGGATGGACGAGCTGACCGCGAAGGCGTTGGAGCAGGACGATGCCGCGGCGGCGCAGTCGACGTACGACGAGCTGAACACCTTGGGCGTGGTGGAGAAGCACTGCTACGTCCCGCTCTACCGCCAGACCTACAGCTACGGCCTCGCCGACGGGGTCTCCGGAACCGTCTACAGCCCGCTCAACGCCGTCGACTTCACCCAGACGACGCACTGACCCACCCATCCCCCGGAGGTGCCGGCCGCTCGGCGGCCGGCACCTCCGTCATGTCCGAGGAGGACGCGCATGTCCCAGCTCACGACCGGCGAGTACCTGGTCGACGTCGGCGACCACCGGCTGCAGGTCGACGTGATCGGCGCCGGCCCGCCGCTCCTCGTCGTCCACGGTGGGATGGGCTACGGCCACCGCGGCTTCCGGCCCTGGCTCGACGGTCTCGCCGACACCCGCACGGTCGTGTACGTCGACCTGCCGGGCAACGGGGGCAGCGACACCCCGGCCGACTACGACGACTGGCACACGGTCAGCCGGCTCTCGGACGCGCTCCACGGGCTACGCGTGGGGCTGGGCGTGGACCGCTGGAGCGTGCTCGGGCACTCCTTCGGCGGCTTCGTCGTCCAGTCCTACGCGATCGACCATCCCGACGACCTCGACGCCCTGGTCGTCTCCTGCTCGACCTCGGCGCTGGACCACCTGGACGAGTCGCTGCGGTTCGCCCGCGAGGTCTGCGTCAGCGACGAGCAGTTCGAGAGCATCCGCGACGCCCTGCTGGTGCCCAAGGCGACCGATGCCGAGTTCGACGCCGTCACCGCATCCGTCCGGTCCGCCTACTTCGCCGACCCGGGCCTGCTCGGCACCGACGTCCCCCTGCCCCGTGGCGGGAGCGCCGCGGCCTTCAACGCCACGCTGCGGATCTGGGCGGGCTCGGACCTGCTCGACCAGGTCCCGTCGATCGCGCGGGTGCCGACCCTGGTGCTGGGCGCCGCGCGCGACTGGACCTTCCCGCTGGAGGTGGGCGCTCGTCGTACGCATCGGCTGATCGCTGGCTCGACCCTGCACGAGTTCGCGCACTCGGGCCATTTCCCGTACGTCGAGGAGAACGCCGAGTTCCTCCGGGTCGTCTCCGGGTGGCTGGCCACCGCGTCGCCCCTCCCCGCGGCGCCCTGAGCGCGGCGTCGGGGAGAATCGCCGCATCGCCCACGGATTCGCCTGGGGCGCGGACGAGATCGTTGACTTAATACCGGCCGGTCGGTACTTTGTGGTGAGCATCACGGAGACTCGGAGCTGCGTGAGGCCCTCTCGAACTCACCGCACCAAGGAAGGCGCAATGAAGAAGAACCGCTTGGTGTCGTCGCGGCTGGCCGCCGCGACGGCGGCCCTGCTGATCGCGGGGACCGGTCTGGCCGGCTGTGGCAGCGACTCCGACGCGACCGGCGCCGAGGCGTCGGTGATCCGGGCGCTGCTGAACGCCCAGCCGACCACCCTCGACCCGGTCGTGGGCGCGCGCTCCGGCGAGACCGTCTGGTCGACCATGCTCGAGCCGATGATCGCGATCGACGGGGACTACGAGCCGGAGAAGACCGGTCTGGTCACCGACTGGACCCGCGACGACCCGACCACGTGGACGTTCACCGTCCGGGACGGCGTCAGCTTCAGCAACGGCGAGCCGGCCGACGCCGCCGCCGTCGCGAACAGCATCCTGCTCAACCGCGACACCGAGTCCGGCATCTTGAAGTCCTACTTCGCCAACGTCGCCTCGGTCGAGGCGACCGACGCCACGACCGTCGTGGTGAAGACCAAGAGCCCGCAGTACAACCTGCCGAACCTGTTCTCGAATGTGTACGTGCTGCCCCCGGCGTACTATGCCGAGAAGGGCTCGGAGGGCTTCGCGGCGGCTCCGGTCGGCACCGGTCCCTATGTGCTGGACAAGGTGCAGGCGGGGCGGAGCATCTCGGTGAAGCAGAACCCGGACTACTGGGGTGAGAAGCCGGCCAACCAGGGTGTGGTGTTCACCTGGTCGACCGAGGCGTCCCAGCGGCTGGCGCTGCTGCAGAGCAAGAGCGTGGACGTCGCCTTCGACCTCACCCACGCCCAGTCCCAGGAGGCGGAGAAGGCCGGCCTGGAGACCGAGAGCGTCGAGACCGCGATGAAGATCGTCGCCTTCCTGGACTCGACGAAGGCGCCGTTCGACGACGCGAAGCTGCGCGAGGCCGCGGCGCTGGCGATCGACCGGGACGCGATCGTGAAGGGCATCTTCGACGGCAACGCGAGTGCTGACGGTGGGCTGTTGAACGTCAAGCCCGGCACCGAGCCGGCCGAGCAGGTCGACGCCGACCCGGCCAAGGCCGCGGAGCTGGTCGGGGGCAACGGTCCGACGGTGCCGATCACCTATCCGGCGGGTCAGTACACCAACATCGAGGAGGTCGCCCAGGCCGTGGGCGGCAGCCTGGAGCAGGCCGGGTTCGAGGTGAAGTACCAGCCGCTCGACTACGGAACCCTGGTCAAGCAGGTCATCGGCCGTCAGCTCAACGGTCTCTACATCTTCGCGGGGGTGCCGAACGTGGCGGTGCCGGACTTCTTCGCCAGTGGCTTCATGAAGACGGCCTCGATCACGGGCAACTGCCCGGACCCGCGGATGGACGAGCTGACCGCGAAGGCGTTGGAGCAGGACGACGCGGCGGCGGCGCAGTCGATCTATGACGAGCTGAACACGCTGGGTGTGGTGGAGAAGCACTGCTACGTCCCGCTCTACCGCCAGATCTACAACTATGCGACCGCCCCCGGTGTCAGCGACGTCGACTACAACGCGCTCAACCGCGCGGACTTCACGAAGGCGACGCGCTGACCATGTCCGAGATGCTCGCGAAGGAGGTGCCGGCCGGCGGCCGGCACCTCCCGGGACCCGAGGACGCGGTGCCGGTGCTCGTCGTCGACGACCTCGTCGTCGAGCACCGCAATCGCACCACCGGGGAGGTCTTCCGGGCGGTCGACGGTGTCTCCCTGAGCATCGCCGCGGGGGAGAGCGTCGCGATCGTGGGCGAGTCCGGCTCGGGCAAGACCACGCTGGCGATGGCCGCCACCGGCCTCGGCGCCCGCGGCGAGGGCGACATCCGGCTGCTCGGGCACTCGCTCTCCTCGATCGGGCGCCGCCAGCTGCGCGAGCTGCGGCCCGAGGTGCAGGTCGTCTTCCAGGACCCTCACGGCTCGCTGGACCCGCGCCAGTCCGTGCGCTCGGGCTTCGCCGAGCTGCGTGGGCTGCAGCGGGAGCGCACCTCGTGGATCGACGACACCGGCCTGCTCGAGCGGGTCCGGCTGGCTCCGGAGATCCTGGACCGCTATCCCCACCAGCTCAGCGGCGGCCAGGCCCAGCGGGTCTGCATCGCGCGGGCGCTGCTGATGCGGCCCCGGCTGATCGTCGCCGACGAGCCGACCTCGGGGCTCGACGTCTCGGTGCAGGCCGACGTCTTGAAGCTGCTCGAGGAGATCCGCTCGACCACCGGCGCGGCGCTGCTCATGATCAGTCACGACCTCGCTGTCGTGCGCTCGGTCTGCGACAGCGTGCACGTCATGTTCCGCGGCAAGGTCGTCGAGGCCGGGCCGTGCGAGTCGGTCTTCCTCGATCCGCAGGAGGACTACACCCGCGAGCTCCTGGCCGCGATGCCCGGAGCGCGATGGAGGGCGCGCCGATGAGAGCCACCACCCTGCGCCGCGTCGGCTCCCGCGTCGGCGCCCTGTTCGCCTCACTGCTGATCGCGCTGACCCTGGCGTTCGCGCTCGGCCGACTCTCCGGCGACCCGACCGCCACGATCCTCGGTCCGATGGCCCCGCAGGAGCAGCGCGACGCGCTGCGCCACGAGCTGGGCCTGGACCGCTCGCTGATCGTGCAGTACCTCGACTACCTCAAGGGCGTGTTCACCGGCGACCTCGGTACGTCGCTGCAGTTCTACCAGCCCAACAGCACGATGATCTTCGACCGGCTGCCGTACACCCTCCAGCTGGTCGCCGCAGGCATGGCACTCGCCCTCCTGATCGGCATCCCGCTCGGCGTCCTGGCCGCGACCCGCGAGGGCACCTGGTGGGACCGCGGCGCCTCGACCCTGGCGCTGCTCGGCCAGTCGGTTCCCGTCTTCTGGCTGGGGATGATGCTGGTCGTACTGTTCGCGGTGAAACTCGGCTGGCTCCCCGCGGGGCAGTCCGGCTCACTGCGGCACCTGATCCTGCCGGCGGTCACCATGTCGCTGTATCCGATGGCCCACATCGCGCGACTGACCCGGGCCTCGATGAGCGAGGCGCTCGGCGAGCCGTTCATCGACTCCGCCCGGGCCCGCGGCATCAGCCGGACCCGGGTGGTCTGGCGGCACGCCTTCAAGAACGCGATGATGCCGATCCTCACCATCGTGGTGCTCCAGACCGGGATCCTGCTCTCGGGAGCCGTCGCGGTCGAGTACGTCTACTCCTGGCCGGGCCTGGGCCAGCTGGCCCTGCAGGCGATCCAGTTCCGCGACTTCCCGCTCGTGCAGGCGATCGTCGGGTTCGGCGCCCTGGTCTTCGTCTTCTTGAACCTGCTCGTCGACGTGATCCACTCCGTCGTCGACCCGAGGGTGAGGTGACCCGATGAGCCAGCTGGAGCTCGACCTGGCCACGTCGGAGGGCGAGGTCCCCGACCCGCCCCGGACCCGGCGCGAGCGGACCTCGGTGTTCTGGCTGGCGCTGCCGCTGGTCACGGTCGCCGTACTGGTCTTCGTGCTGCCGCTCACCGGCCTGCTCCCCGACGGCGGCCAGGACCTGTCCGCGACCCGTACGCCGCCCGCCTGGCTCTCGGGCGGGACCTGGGAGCACCCGCTCGGCACCAACAAGCTGGGCCAGGACGTGCTGACCCAGCTCGTCGAGAGCGGCCGGCTGACGATCCTGATCGGCCTCGTCGGCGCCCTGGTCGCGATCGGGCCGGGCACCCTGATGGGACTGCTCGCCGGCTACTGCCGAGGCTGGGTCGACAAGGTGGTCTCGATCCTGATCGACGCCCAGCTCGCGCTGCCGTTCATCCTGGTGGCGCTGGCGATCATCGCGAACCGGGGCTCCTCGCTGCCCGTGCTCTTCCTGGTCCTCGGCCTCACCGGCTGGGCTGCCTGCGCCCGGGTCACCCGCTCGGCGACGATGACCATCCGGGAGCGCCAGTTCGTCCTCGGCCTGCGGGCGGCCGGCGCCTCGGAGTCCCGCATCGTCTTCCGCCATGTGCTGCCCAACCTGGCCGGGACGATCGTCGCCCTGGCCACCCTGCAGGTCGGCACCGCGATCCTGGTCGAGAGTGCGCTGAGCTTCCTCGGCCTGGGCGTGGTCCCCCCGAAGACCAGCTGGGGCTCGATGCTGGCCGCCGGCCAGGACGAGCTCAGCCAGGCCTGGTGGATCGCGTTCTTCCCCGGCCTCGCGATCACCGTGCTCGTGCTGCTGGTCAACCTGCTCGGCGATGCCCTGCTCACCCACCACGACCCGCGGAAGAGGCGCCGATGACCGAGCTGCTCACCGTCTCCGGGCTCTCCATCACCGCGCGGCTGGCCGCCAGCGACCTGCGCCTGCTCGACGAGGTGTCCCTGGAGATCCGCAAGGGCCAGATCCTCGGCGTGGTCGGCGAGTCCGGAAGCGGCAAGACCACCCTGGCCCGCTCCGTCGTCGGGCTGCTGGAGCGCAACGTCCGGGTGGACGCCGGCGCCATCGAGCTGGCCGGCACCCGGATCGTCGCGCCCGGTGTCGACCGCACCCACCAGGTGCGCGGCTCCGAGGTCGGGATGGTCTTCCAGGACGCGTCCCGCTCGCTCAACCCGCTGCTCAAGGTCCGTGGCCACCTCGCCGAGGTGCTGCGTCGCCACGTCCGCGACATCGACAAGGCGGAGATCGAGCGGCGCTCGGTCGAGGTGCTCGAGCAGATGCGGATCACCGATGCCGCCCGTGTTCTCGACTCCTACCCGCACCAGCTCTCGGGCGGGCTGCGGCAGCGGGTCGCGATCGGCCTCGCCGTGGTGACCCGGCCCGCGCTGGTGATCGCCGACGAGTGCACCACCGCGCTCGACGTCACCACGCAGACCAAGGTCGTGGAGCTCTTCCGGAGCCTGGTCGACGAGCTGGGCATCGGCCTGCTCTTCGTCACCCACGACCTGATGCTCGCCAGCGACCTGTGCGACCGGATCGCCGTGATGAGCGCGGGCCGCGTGGTCGAGCAGGGCGACGCCATGACCGTGCTCGAGCAGCCCCAGCAGGACTACACGCGGCGGCTGCTCGCCGCCATCCCCTCGTGGAGCTAAGGAGAAGTCCCACCCCCATGTCCGAACAGCTCGGCATCGAGGCCTACGCGGCCTACCTGCCCGCGTACGTCCTCGAGCACAACCAGCTCGACGCCACCGGATTGCCCCGTCCGGGCGGCCCGACCCGCGGCGTGGCCGCCTTCGACGAGGACAGCGTCACGCTCGCCGTCGAGGCGCTGCGGCACGTCGCCGGCGCGACTCCCGAGGGCCGGCAGCTCCTGCTCGCCACCACCAGTGCCCCCTACGACGCCAAGACGGCCGCCGGCATCGTCCACGAGGCGCTCGGGCTGGACCCGGGCGTCGCGGCGGTCGACCTGCGCGGCCACCGCTCCGGCGCGACCGCACTCGACCTGGTGCTCCGAGCGGGTGCCAGCGCGGCCCTGGCCGACGTCCGGCAGACCCGGCCGGGAGCGCCCGACGAGCTCGCGCAGGGCGATGCAGCAGCGGCCTTCACCGGCGGCACCGGCGCCGCCACCCTGCTCGCGCGCGCCGGGCACACCACCGAGGTGCTGGAGCGCTGGCGTCTCCCCGGCGAGCGCACCGACCGGATCTGGGACGAGCGCTTCACCGCCGACATCCTGGTCGCCGCCGGCCGCGAGGCGGCCGGGCGGGCGCTCGTCGACGCCGGCCTCGACGCGGTCGACCACGTCGTCGTCTCCTCCTCCAACGCCCGGGCCGCCGCGACCCTGAGGCGGGCGCTGGGCGGCGCCGGCGAGGACGCGCGGATCGAGCGCGCAGCCGGGTTCACCGGCGCCGCGCACCCCGGCCTGCTGCTCGCCGCGACGCTCGACATCGCCGAGCCCGGCCAGACGGTCCTCCTCGTGTCCGCGACCGAGGGCGCCGACGCCTTCGTGCTCCGCGTCGGTGACGGCGTCCGCGCCGCGCGCGGCGGTGCGTCGGTGCGCGACCAGCTCGCCGCCCGGCAGCCGCTGGGCTACGGCCGCTACCTGCGCTGGCGCGGCCTCCTCGACGTCCAGGGTCCGGCCCGCCCGGCCGCTCCGGCGCCGGCCGCGCCGCCGATGCATCGCCGCGCGGGCTGGAAGTTCCGGCTCGAGGGGAGCGTGTGCGACGCGTGCGGCACGGTGACCACGCCGCCGAGCCGGGCCTGCGCGGCGTGCGGCATCGTCGCCGAGATCCCCGGCAAGCGGATCTCGCTGCGCGACCAGGTCGCGCGGGTCGTCTCCGTGACCACCGACCACCTCACCACGATGCCGGAGGACGCGGTCGACATCGTCGTCGCAGACGTCGAGGGCGGTGGTCGACTGACCGCGTACGCGACCGACGTGCCGGCCGGCTCGGTGGCCGTCGGCGACGCAGTCCGCCCGGTGTTCCGCCGGCTGTGGACCACCGACGGGATCCACAACTACTTCTGGAAGCTGCGTCCGCAGGAGGACAACCGCTGATGGGCACCAAGCGCATGACCCACGACGTCGCGATCGTCGCGATGGGCTGCACCCCGTTCCGGGACCACTGGAACTCCTCCGCCGACGACCTCCTCGTCGACGCCGTCACCGAGTGCCTCGCCGCCCTGCCCGAGGTCCAGCTCGCCGACGTCGACGCCTTCTGGGTCGGCACCCAGGGCTCCGGGATGTCCGGTCAGACCCTGGCCCGGCCGCTGCGCCTGGTCGGCAAGCCCGTGACCCGTGTGGAGAACTACTGCGCCACCGGGTCCGAGGCCTTCCGCAATGCGGCCTTCGCGGTGGCCTCCGGCGCCTACGACGTGGTGATGGCGACCGGCGTCGAGAAGCTCAAGGACTCCTCCCAGGCCGGCCTCTCGGCGGTCTACCCGCCGTCCGACGGCACCGACGTCGACTGGACCGCGCCGGCCGGCTTCTCCCTGCTCGCACCGGCGTACCAGCAGGCGCACGGGGTCGGCGACCGCGACCTGCGCAGCGCGCTCACCCACGTCGCGGTGAAGAACCACGCCAATGGCTCCCGCAACAGCCGCGCCCAGTTCCAGAAGGCGATCGCGCCGGAGGTCGTGGAGAGCTCGCCCAAGATCGCCGGGCCGCTCGGCGTGATGGACTGCTCGGGCGTCTCCGACGGCGCGGCCGCCGCGATCCTGGTGCGGGCCGAGGACGCGTACAAGTACACCGACAAGCCGATCTTCCTGCGCGGGATGAGCTTCGTCGCCGGCTCGGGCGCCGGGCTGGCCGCCGACGGCTACGACTTCACCACCTTCCCCGAGGTGGTGCTCGCCGCCCAGCAGGCCTACGAGCAGGCCGGGGTGAGCGACCCCGCGACCGAGATCTCGCTGGCCGAGGTGCACGACTGCTTCACGCCGACCGAGCTGGTGCTGATGGAGGACCTCGGCTTCTCCGAGCGCGGCAAGGCCTGGCGCGACATCCTCGACGGGCGCTACGACCTCGACGGCGCGCTCCCGGTCAACAGCGACGGCGGGCTGAAGTCCTTCGGCCACCCGATCGGTGCCACCGGACTGCGGATGATGTTCGAGTGCTTCACCCAGCTGCGCGGCGAGGCCGGCGAACGACAGGTCCCGGACGCCCGGCTCGCCGTCGCGCAGAACCTCGGCGGCCAGCCCGGCTCGTGCGTCGCCTTCGTCGCCGTCCTCGGCACCGAGCCGTCCACGCGCGAGGAGGTCGGCGGATGAGCCGCCAGGTCTCGTACGACGGCCGGGTGGTCGTCGTCACCGGCGCCGGCAACGGCATCGGTCGGGCGCACGCGCTGACCCTCGCCCAGCACGACGCCCGGGTCGTGGTCAACGACCTCGGCGGCGCGGTCGACGGGACCGGCAGCTCCGGCGCCGCCCAGGCCGTGGTCGACGAGATCACCGCTGCCGGCGGCATCGCCGTGGCCAGCACCGACTCGGTCGCCACGGTCGAGGGCGGCCGGGCGCTGATCGCCACCGCTATCGACGCCTTCGGCCAGGTCGACGCCGTCATCCACAACGCCGGGATCCTGCGCGACCGCTCGTTCGCCAAGGCGGTCGACACCGATGTGACCGACGTGCTCGACGTCCACCTCGGCGGCGCGTTCAACGTGTTGCGGCCCGCCTGGCCGCACTTCGTCGAACGCGGCTACGGCCGGATCGTGCTCACCACGTCCTCCTCCGGCCTGCTCGGCAACTTCGGCCAGTCGTCGTACGGAGCGGCGAAGGCCGGGCTGGTCGGCCTGATGAACGTGCTCTCCCTGGAGGGTGAGCGACACGGGATCACGGTCAACGCGCTGTCCCCGACCGCCGCGACCCGGATGACCGAGGGCCTGCTCGGCGAGCTCGCCGACCGCTTCGACCCGCAGCACGTGGCGGCGGTCGCGACCTATCTCGCCTCCGAGCAGTGCGAGCTCAACCGCCACATCCTCACCGTCGGCGGCGGCCGCGTGGGCCGGATCTTCCTGGGCGTCACGCCCGGCTGGTACTCCGGTCCCGACCCGGCGTCGCCCTCCGACGTCCTCGCCGCGATCGACGAGATCTGCTCCCTCGAGGACTTCATCGTGCCCGAGGGCGGTCACGACGAGATCGCCCTGATCCAGAAGGTCCTCGGCGCCTGAGGGCGCGGACCAGCGCAGAGAGAGGACCGACCATGCCCGTCAGCGAAGTCCACCACGTCGCGATGACCGTGTCCGACGTCGAGAAGGCGGCCGACTTCTACGAGAAGGCGCTCGGCTACACCAGGACCCTCCGCTCCGATGTCGGCGGCCCGGGGATCGAGGGCTCGCTGGGCCTGCCCCCCGGCACCACCGGGAAGGTGCAGTACCTGCAGGGGCCCAGCCAGATCGGCCAGCTCGAGCTGATCGAGTGGAACGGCGAGAAGCGGCGCACCGCCAGCGCCGGCCATCTCGAGCTCGGCACCTTCCTGCTCTCCTTCCAGGTCCCGGTCGACGAGATCGCCGAGGTGCACCAGCGCTTCGTCGACCTCGGCGCCGAGGTGCTCGGCCCGCCGAACCGGGTGCTGCTGGAGAACTACGGCTACATCACCGCCTTCGCCGCGCGCGACCTCGACGGCAACCTGCTGGAGCTGGTCTCGCTGCCGACGCGGGAGGAGATCCTGGCCTTCCGCCGAGGCGAGCTCTCCTGATGGCCACCAGCAACTTCGCGGAGACGCTGCGGGTCCAGGCGCTGCGGCGCGCGGACCGGGAGGCCCTGGTCGACGGCGAGCGGCGCTGGACCTATGCGGAGCTGGACGCCGAGGTCGACAGGTACGCCGCCGCCCTGCTCGCCGCGGGGATCGGCATCGACGACCTGGTGGGCGTCCTCGGCCGCAACACCGCGACCTACGTGCTCGAGCTGCTCGCCCTGGCCCGGATCGGCGCGATCTCGGTGCCGCTGAACTGGCGCCTGCACGCCACCGAGCAGGCCTATGTCATCGAGCAGGCCGGCATCGCCTGCCTGCTGTACGACGACGACTTCGCGCCCGTGGCCGAGAGCCTGCTGGCCTCGACCGGGCTGAAGATCACCGTGGCCAACCAGGACCGGGTGCTGGCCGGCTCGCTGCGACTGAGCGACCTGCTGGCGACCGTGCCCGCGGGAGTGCGGGTCCCCGACGCCGAGCGGGCGGCCGACGACGTGCACCGGCTGCTCTACACCTCGGGCACGACCGCGCACCCCAAGGGCGTGATCCACACCTGCGGCAACCTGACCGCCAACCACCGGGCGCAGGTGCTCGAGCTCGAGCTGACGCAGTCCGACCGGATCCTGATCTCGGCGCCGCTGTTCCACGTCAGCGGCCTGGAGGCGCCCGGGCTCGCGGTGTTCACCGCCGGCGCGACCATGGTGCTGACCCCGACGTTCAAGGCCGAGGACATCGCCCGGATCGCCGTCGAGGAGCGGATCACCGGCCTGGTGCTCGCCGCCCAGATCCTGTTCGCGATGCTGGAGCTCGACCCGAAGCCGGACCTGTCCGCGCTGCGCTACCTGCTCTTCGCCGGCGTCGCGCCGAGCGTGCGGCGCCAGGTCAAGGCGCTGCTCCCGCACGTGCGGCTGGTCGACACCTTCGGGATGACCGAGCTGTGCAACGGGGTCTGCTACATGGACGCCGCCCACGAGGAGGCGAAGATGGGAGCGCTCGGCGCGCCCTTCCCCGGCGTCCACCTGCGCATCGTCGATGAGGACTTCCGCCCGGTGCCGCCCGGGGTGGAGGGGGAGCTGATCGTGCGGGGCGAGAAGATCTCGCCCGGCTACTGGAATGACGACGCCGCCAACGCCCGCACCCGCCGCGACGGCTGGTTCCTCACCGGCGACGTCGCCCGGATCGACGAGGACGGCTATCTCTGGTTCGTCGACCGGCGCACCGACCTGATCAAGTCCGGCGGCGAGAACGTCGCGAGCGCCGAGGTGGAGCGGGTCATCGCGCAGCACCCGGACGTCGCCGAGGTGGCGGTGATCGGCGTACCCGACGCGACGTGGGACGAGGTGCCGAAGGCGTTCGTCATCCTCCGCGAGGGCGCCGCGACCACGGCCGCGGACCTCCGTGAGCACTGCATCGCCCACCTCGCCAAGTACAAGGTGCCCAAGCACGTCGACGTCGTGGCGGCGCTGCCGCGCAACGACTCCGGCAAGGTGCTGAAGAAGCAGCTGCGCGCCCAGGAAGCCGAGTCGCGGTCGTGACCGCGCCGACGGCCAACCTGGCCCGGATGCTGACCTGGAACGCGGTCCGGTTCGCCGACGCCGACGCGCTGGTCTTCGAGGGCCGGCGCTGGACGTACGCCGAGCTGGACACCGAGGTGAGCGCGCTCGCCGCGGGCCTGCGGGAGCAGGGCGTCGGGCAGGACTCGCGGATCGCGATCGTCGCCGACAACGTGCCGGGCTTCATGTTCCTCTCGCTCGCGCTGTCCCGGATCGGCGCGGTGTTCGTGCCGCTCAACTACCGGCTCACCGCGGGCGAGCTCGCGCACCTGCTCGGTCATGCCCGGGTGGAGGCGGTGGCGACGGTGCCGGAGTTCGCCGAGGTCACCGCCGCGGCGCTGGCCGGGCTGCCCGGCGTACGCCGGCTGGCGCTCGAGCCGATCGACCCGAGCTGGGAGGACCTCGCGGACCTCGCGGCGCCGTACCGGGGGACCCGGGTGCCCGACCTGCCCCTGGAGCCCGACGCGCTCCAGCGGATCATCTACACCTCGGGGACCACCAGCCTGCCGAAGGGCGTGCTGATCACCCACGGCAACGTCGCCGCGAACATGCACGCCCAGATCGTCGAGCTCGGGCTGCGCCCGACCGACCGGATCCTCAACTTCGCGCCGCTCTACCACGTCGGCGGCACCGACCTGCCCGGGTACGCCATCTGGCAGGTGGGCGGGTGCATGGTGCTGCAGCGGCGGTTCCTGCCGGCCGAGGTGCTCGCCACGATCGAGGCCGAGCAGATCACGGGGATGGTCGTCGCGGCGACGATGCTCGACATGATCCGCCGGGCCGCGGACGATCGGGAGACCGGCCTGGCCTCGGTGCGCTGGCTGATCTTCAGCCAGGTGACCTCGGCACTCTTCCAGGTGGCGCGTGGGCTGTTCCCCAACGCCCGGCTGATCGAGGGCTACGGCCTGACCGAGACCTGCAGCGGGCTGACCTATCTCGACGAGGCGCACATGGAGTCCAAGCAGGGCTCGGTGGGCATCCCCGTCGTGGGCGTCGACGTCCGGGTCGTCGACGCGAACGACGACGACGTCCCGGTCGGCGAGAACGGTGAGGTCGTCGCCCGGGGACCGAAGGTCAGTCCGGGCTATCTCGACGACGGCGCGGCCACCGCGGCGGCCTTCCGCGGCGGCTGGTTCCACACCGGTGACGTGGGCTGCCTCGACGCCGACGGCTACCTCTACATCCGCGACCGGCTCAAGGACATGATCCGCAGCGGCGGGGAGAACATGTCGAGCGCCGAGATCGAGAACGTGCTGGCCGACCACCCGCTGGTGCTCTCGGCGTCGGTGATCGGCGTGGCGCACCCGACCTGGCAGGAGGTGCCCGTCGCCTTCGTGATCGGCCGGCCCGGCCTGGACGCGGCCGACCTGATCGAGCACGCGCGGGCCCGGCTGGGTCGGTTCAAGGTGCCCAAGGAGGTCTACCTGGTGGTCGAGCTCCCGACCAACCCGTCGGGCAAGGTGCTCAAGCGCAGCCTGCGCGAGAGTTGGTCCGAGCTCACCCCGGACTGGGCCTACCCCGAGAAGTAGGCCGGAGCCAAGTTCAGTGCCCGGCGCCGCGGATCAGCGCGAGCGTGTGCATCAGCGCGAACCGTCGGGTGCCGCTGCCCAGCTCGGCCCACGGCTTCGCCCGGTCGAGTCGGGGCGCCAGCTCCCAGGCGGTGTCGTAGCGAGGCAGCAGGGTGCGGACCTCGTCGACCTCGGCCCGGTGGTGGGCCGCGAGCAGGTGCGCGCGGGTGGACACCTCGCGGTAGGCGAACTGGTGAGCTGGACATGCCACGTCCACCCCGAGGCCGGCGATCCGGTCCAAGGTGGCGAGCAGGTCGCCGGCCGGGTCGTCGTCCGGCAGGCTGGGGATGGCGAGCTGGGTGGGGCCCTCGGCCATCATCGTGTCGCCGGTGAAGACCATGCCGCGCGCGACGAAGACGAGATGGCCGTAGGTGTGGCCGGGGGCGTGCACCACCTCGATGTCGACGTCGCCGATGCTGAGCACCTCGCCGCCGTCGAGCACGCGGTCGGCGCGCAGGCTCTCGGCGTGATGGGCGACGGCGAGCGCCTCGTCGTACATCGAGGCGACCACGTCCTCGGGTGCGCCGGTGGCGTTCAACGCCCGGCGGAGCTGGGCCAGGAAGCCGCCGCGGACGGTCTCCTGGGTGGCGAAGTCGTCGTCGCGGTGCAGCATCACCTCGGCGCCGGACGCTTCGCGGACCCGGTCGGCGAAGCCGACGTGGTCGGGGTGGTTGTGGGTGATCAGCACGGCGCGGATCTCCTCGACGCGGTGGCCGATCGCGGACAGCGAGGCCTGGAAGGACTCCCAGCAGGTGCGGTGCTCGTAGCCCGCGTCGATCAGCACGAGGCCGTCGGAGGTCTCCAGCAGGTAGACGATGATCGAGCGGAGCGGACTGCCGTGCAGGGGCACCGGGACCGCCCAGACGCCGGCGCCGACCAGGCTGGGCCCGGCGACCTCGCGCGCTCGGTACCGGGCGGCGTGCTGCTGGCTGACAGGTATGGACATGATGGTTCGATCCCGTCTACTCTTTCGGGAGAACATACCGAATGGTCGGAATCTAGTTCAAGGAGTGCGATGAGCGAGCAGGTCGGCTTCCGGCTCTGGGCCGCGTCCGATCCGGACCAGTGCGCGATCGTCACCGCCGACGACGAGCGGATCAGCTACGGCGAGCTCTTCGCGGAGGTCAACCGGATCTCGCACGGGCTGCGCGAGCACTGCGGGCTCAGGGAGGGCGACACCGTCGCCTCGGTGACGACCAACAGCGCCGCGATGGTCGCCCTCTACCTCGCCGCGATGCAGTCCGGGATCTACCTGGTCACCGTGAACTACCACCTGACCACGCCCGAGATCGAGTACATCCTCGCCGACAGCGGCGCTAAGGTGGTGGTCGCCTCGGAGCGCGCCGAGACCACCGTGCTGGCCGCGGCCGGCCCCGGCGTGCAGGTGTACGTCGACGGCCCGGGCGCCGCCGGCGCCCGCCCGCTCACCGAGCTGACCGCCGGCATGCCCGCGACCGACCCCGAGCGCACCCCGGCCGGCTCGCTGATGATGTACACCTCCGGTACCACCGGCCGGCCCAAGGGCGTCAAGCGCCCGCTGAGCGGAGTCGACGCCGACACCGGCGCCCTCACCTACGTCTGGCTCTTCAACGAGTTCGGGATGCACCGTGAGGCCTTCGGCTCCTGGCTGGTCTCGGCGCCGCTCTACCACTCCGCCAACATCACGCCCGCGATGGGCGCGCTGCACGCCGGTGGCACGCTCGTGCTGATGGACGGCTGGACGCCGGAGTCCTTCCTGGCCCGAGTCCAGGACCAGCGGGTCACCGGCTCCAGCATGGTGCCCACCCACTTCTACCGGCTGCTGCAGCTCCCGGCCGAGGTCCGCGCGTCGTACGACGTCTCCTCGATCCAGTACGTGATCCACGGCGCCGCGCCCTGCCCGCGCGAGGTGAAGCAGGGGATCCTGGACTGGTTCGGCCCGGTGGTCTACGAGTACTACGGCTCCACCGAGGTCGGTACGACGATCGCCCGCCCCCACGAGTGGCTGGCCCATCCCGGCACGGTCGGGCGCCCGGCGTCGATCTCCACCCTGAAGATCCTCGACGCCGAGGGCAACGAGGTCCCGACCGGCGAGTCCGGCATCGTCTACATGCGCCAGGGCGAGGACAAGGTCGAGTACCACAACGATCCCGGCAAGACCGACACCTCGCGCCGCGGGGGCCTGATGACCGTCTGGGACGTCGGGCACGTCGACGAGGACGGCTTCCTCTACATCACCGGGCGGGTCTCCGAGCTGATCCTGGTCGGCGGCGTGAACGTCTACCCGGCCGAGATCGAGGCGGCGCTCATCGCCCACCCGTGGGTCGCGGACGCCGGCGTCGTCGGCGCGGCCGATCCCGAGTACGGCCAGGTCCCGGTCGCGCACCTGGTGCTCACGCCGGACGCCCCCGACGAGGACGCCGCGGTCGCCGGGCTGCGCTCCGACCTCGCCGAGCGGCTCGCCAAGCCCAAGCTGCCGCGGCGCTTCGTGGTCCACGACCAGCTGCCCCGCGACCCCAACGGCAAGCTCTACAAGGCTCGGCTCGCCGACACCGAGGTGTCCGCGTGAGCCACCCGGACCACAGGAGAGGTGGACATGGACTTCGATGACAGCGACGCCGACCGGGCGTTCCGCCGGGAGGTCGGCGCCTGGCTCGACGAGGCGCTCGAGGACGTGCCCGACCAGGAGGTGCTCCCGCAGGCCGAGCGCGAGCGGTGGTCGCGGATCTGGCAGGACCGGCTCTGCGCCGACAACTGGGCCGGGCTGTCGTGGCCGACCGAGCACGGCGGTCGCGGGCTGGACTCGCTCGCCCAGGCGATCTTCAACGAGGAGGCGGCGGTCCGCAGCGCGCCGTACCCGCTCAACGGTGTCGGGATGATGCTCGCGGGGCCGACGATCATCGCGCACGGCACCGCCGAGCAGCAGGCCCGCTACCTGCCGGGGATCCTCAAGGGTGAGGAGTACTGGTGCCAGGGCTTCAGCGAGCCCGGCTCCGGCTCCGACCTGGCCAGCCTGCGCACCGCCGCGACCAAGGTCGAGGGGGGCTGGCTCGTCAACGGCTCCAAGATCTGGACCTCGAACGCGCACAACGCGACCCAGTGCCTGCTGCTGGCCCGCACCGACCCGGACCAGAAACACGCCGGGATCACCTACTTCCTGGCGCCGATGGAGCGGTTCACCGTCCGCTCGCTCGAGATGATCAACGGCGACACCGAGTTCAACGAGATGTTCCTCGACGACGTCTTCGTCGCCGACGAGGACGTCCTCGGCGGGGTCGGCAACGGCTGGAAGGTCGCGCTGACGACGCTCGCCTTCGAGCGCGGCAGCATGGCGCTCAACCTCTGGGTCTGGGCCCGGCAGGCCGTCGACCGGATCATCGACATCGCGCTCGAGCGCGGCGTCGCGGACGACCCGGCCTTCCTGGACGCGGTCGGCGCGCTGCAGTGCGACGCCGAGGCCGTGCGGATCGGCTCGATGCGGATGCTCGGCGAGAGCCAGGCCGGAGGCATCCCGGGGCCGGAGACGTCGGCCCTGAAGAGCCTGTGGGCGGGCGTCGTCCAGAACGCCAACCGGCTGGCGGTGCAGCTCGACGAGGCCGGCGGCGTGCTCCTCGACGGCGACGGCGCCGCGGCCCGGATGCGCCGCTACCTGCGCGCCCGCGCCCACACCATCGAGGGCGGCACCGAGGAAGTCCAGAAGTCGATCCTTGCGGAGCGGGTGCTCGACCTGCCCCGCTCGCGTTGAGCGGAGAGAACCGTGCGAGCCACCTTCACCCAGGACCAGCGGGACATCGAGTCGACCGTGCGCGGCCTCGTCGCCGACGAGAAGACCGGTGCCCGCGACGCCCTCACCGCGCCGTGGGGCGCGCCGGACTGCGATGCCGCCCTGCTGCGTGACTTCGGTCTGCTCGGCGTACCCGAGGCGGCGGGCGGGCTGGGGTCGAGCCTGATCGACCTGCTGGTCGCCGTCGAGGCACTGGGCGAGAGCCTGGTGCCGAGCCGGTTCCCGGCGCATGCGGCCGCGGTCCAGCTCCTCGCCGGCGCCGGTGCCGAGGTGCCCGCCGACATCCTCGACGGAAGCCGGGTGCTGACGCCCGCCGTCGACGCGCCCGGCGTCACGGGCTGGGCCGACCGAGCGAGCGACGAGCGCCGCACCCTGGTCCGGTACGCCGAGGTAGCCGACGGCGTGGTCGCCCTCGGCCCCGCGGGTGTCTGGCTCGCCGACCCGGTGCAGGTCGTCCCGCGGCAGTCCTTCGACCCCTCCGTGCCGTTGGCCGACCTCACCCTGGCCGCGCCGGAGGGCGCGAGCGCGGTCGGCTCCGGCGTCCGGCGCGCCACCCTGGTCGTCGCGGCCGAGCTCGCGGGCCTCGCCCAGGGCGCGATCGACCTGGCGGCCGAGTACGCCCGCACCCGGCATCAGTTCGGGCGCCCGATCGGCTCCTTCCAGGCCGTCGCCTTCCAGCTCGCGGAGGCGGTCGCCGTCCGCAAGGCCGCGTGGGACCTGGCGCTGTACGCCGCCTGGGCGGTCGAGAACGGCCGGGAGGACGCGCCGATCCAGGTGCACGCCGCGAAGGCGGCCGCGGGCAAGGCGGCGATCTTCGCGGCCGAGCGGTGCATCCAGGTCCACGGCGGCATGGGCATCACCATGGAGGCCGACCCGCACCTCTTCCTGCGCCGCGCCTTCGTCCTCGACGCGCACGCGGGCCGCGGCTCGTGGCACCGCCGGGAGGCCGGCGTGCTGCGGGTGCGCGCGCACCGCGCCCGGGGCTGAGGATCGCGCGCCACCCTTGCGGGTCGCTGCCGCTCGCACTAACATACCGTCTGGTCGGAATATTCAAGGAGTGACCGTGAAGTTCGGAATCATGAACCTGTTCCCGGTGAGCGATGGCGCATCGGACCACCAGGTGCTGCGCGAGACCCTCGAGGAGATCGAGCTCGCCGACGACCTCGGCTTCGACTCCGTCTGGCTCGCCGAGCACCACTTCTCCAAGTACGGGATCCTCGGCTCCCCGGTGAACTTCGGCATGGCCGTCGCCGAGCGGACCAAGCGGATCACCATCGGCACCGCGGTGCTGGTGCTGCCGCTGCACGACCCGCTCCGGCTCGCCGAGGACATCGCCGCCCTGGACGTGCTGTCCGGTGGCCGGGTCACCATCGGGGTCGGCCGTGGCTACCAGCCGCAGGAGTTCGCCGGCTTCGGCGTACCGCTGGAGGAGTCGAAGGTCCGCTACCAGGAGACCCTCGAGGTGCTGCGGCTCGCGCTCAGCCAGGAGTCCTTCTCCTACCAGGGCCAGATCTTCTCCTACGAGAACATCACCACCTACCCGCGCCCGTTCACCCCCGGCGGGCCGCCGATCCTGCAGGGCACGGTCTCGCCGGAGTCGTTCAAGGAGCGCGGGGCGATCGGCGAGCCGATCATCACCTCGCCGAACTTCACCCCGCTCGGCATCATGCAGAAGAACTACGCGCTCTACCGCTCCGCCATGGCCGAGAACGGCTTCGACGTCACCACCTATGACGTGCCCTTCATGCAGCAGGTCTGGGCCGGCGAGGGGGAGGATGGTCTCAAGGAGGCCGCCCGAGCCGCCCTGAACTACTACAAGTCGGTCGGCAAGGTGATCCCCGGTTCGGAGGAGGCGATGGAGAAGGAGCGGGCCTACTACGAGGCCGTCGCCAAGAACATCGAGCTGCTCACCCTCGAGCAGACCCTCACCCACGGCGGCAACTTCGGCTCGCCGCAGCAGGTCATCGAGACCATCGAGATGCTGCGCGACCAGCTCGGCATCAACCACTACATCGGCTGGCTGCGGATCCCGTCGCTGGACCGGAAGGCGGCGCTGAAGTCCATGGAGACCTTCGCCGAGACCGTGATCCCCCACTTCCGCGCGCAGGACGAGGCCGCCGAGCGGTCGCGGACCGAGGCGGTCGTGGGGTGAAGGTCAGCTGCTTCCTGAGCGCACAGTTCGACCCGGCGGCGGACGCCGTCGGCGGGATCGACGACGTGCTGGCGCAGGCGGCCGCGGCGGAGGCGGCCGGCTTCCACGCCGTCTACCTCGGTCACCACTACCTGGCGCAGTCGGCGTTCGTGCAGCCGATCCCGCTGGCGGGCTACCTGGCCGCGGCCACCTCGCGGGTCCGGATCGGCTTCGGCGTCCTGCTCGCCCCCCTGCTCAACCCGGTCGCGCTCGCCGAGGAGCTGGTCTCGCTCGACGTGCTCTCCCGCGGGCGACTGACCGTCGGCATCGGCGCCGGCTACCGGCGTCGCGAGACGACGGCGTTCGGCGTCGCGTGGGAGGACCGGCTGGCGCGGCTGCGCGCCTATGTCCCGATCCTGCGCTCGCTTTGGAACGGCGAGACGATCGACATCAGTGGGTCCTGGGGCGAGGTCCCGGGCGCCTCACTGGCCCTGCGCCCGGTCCAGCCCGGCGGTCCGCCGCTGTGGATCGGCGCCTTCGCCGAGCCGGCGATCAAGCGGGCGGCCCGGCTGGACGCCCCGTGGCTGATCGGCCCCAAGGGCGATGACGCGGACCTCGCGGCGATGCTGGCGGTCTACCGCGACACGCTCACCGAGCACGGTCACGACCTGGCTCGGGAGTACCCCATGAGCCGGGAGGCATTCATCGCCGACTCGTACGACGCCGCGGTGGCGGGCGTGCGCCCCCACCTCGAGCGCCAGTACGCCGGCTACAAGTCCTGGGACGACGCCCAGGGCCTCGACCTGGACCGGTACCTCGCGGAGGACTGCCTGGTCGGCTCGGCCGACGAGATCGTCGCCAAGCTGCGGCGCTGGGAGTCCGAGCTCGGCATCACCGAGGTCTCGCTGCGCCTGCAGTTCGTCGGTGCGAGCCAGGCGGAGGCGATGGACCAGATCGCCCGCTTCGGCGCGGAGGTCATCGAGCGGGTCTCCGGACCAGCCGTGGAGGGAGCGCGATGAGCGGCACCAACCTGGCCACCATCCTGGAGCACCGGGCGGCCGACCGCGGCGCGCTCATCGGGCTCCACGGAGAGGACGCAGGCGGCTGGACCTTCGACCACGTCGACCTGCTCGCCGGCGGCGTCGCCGAGCGGCTGCGCGCCCACGGTGTGGGTCCCGGTGACCGGGTCGCGTTCTACCTGACCAACGGACCGGAGACGGTCTTCCTCCTCTTCGGTGCCTGGAAGCTCGGCGCCGTCCCGGTCACCATCAGCAGCCTCTACAACGCCGCCGAGCTGGCCGAGTCGGTCGCCAAGACCGACCCGGTGCTCCTGCTCACCGACACCCGCCGCCCCGACGTGGTCGCGGACTTCGTCGCCGGGGCGAGCATCCCCGTACTCTCGGTCGGTGACCCGCTCCCCGGCGTCGAGCAGCTGGGCTGGGGCGCGCAGGTCCGGGTGATCGCGCCCGAGGTCGCGGCGGACGCCGAGGCCTGCATCCTGTTCACCGGCGGCACCACCGGACGGCCCAAGGCGGTCAGCGTCACCCACGGTGGCACCTACGGCTCACTCCAGCGCCTGGCCCGGGTCTCCACCGGCTCCGACGCGGAGGGCACGGCCAGCGAGACCGCCAAGCCGAACCTGATCGCGCTGCCGCTCTTCCACTCCGGTGGCCAGCACTCGCTGCTGTTCGCCTACTTCGTCGGTCGCCCCGCGGTCGTGTGGGAGCGCTTCGGCGTCGACCGGCTGGGCCGGCTGATGGAGCGCTTCGGCTTCGACAACTTCTTCTTCCTGCCGACGATGGTGTTCGACATCGCCCACGCCGAGCAGGACCTCCCGTTCGCCGGCGTGAAGTCGGTGCTGGTCGCCGGCCAGGCCATCTCGTGGCAGGTACGCCGGGCGTTCGAGGAGCGCTACCAGGTGCCGATCCTGGTCAACTACGGCTCGACCGAGTCCGGCCACATCGCCGGCTGGACCGGCAAGGACATGAAGGCCGGCCTGTGGAAGCCCGGCTCGGCGGGCCGGGTCTACCCCGGCGTCGAGCTGGAGATCCGCGGCGACGACGGCAGCGCGCTGCCGGCGGGCGCCGAGGGCGAGGTCGTCGTCCGCTCCGAGCTCACCAAGGGCTACGTCGACGACGCCGCCGCCTCCGCCGAGCTGGTCCGCGACGGCTGGGTGCACACCGGCGACGTCGGCCACGTCGACGCCGACGGCGTGCTGTGGCTCTCGGGCCGCAAGCGCGACATGATCAAGTGCGGCGGCTTCCAGGTCTGGCCCGAGGAGGTCGAGGACGAGCTGCGCGAGCACCCCCTCGTCGCCGACGTCCGGGTGCTCGGGCTGCCCGACGACCGGCTCGGCGAGATCCCGGTCGCCCTGGTCGTCCGGGCCGACCTGACCGACCAGGCCGACGGCGCCGCACAAGTGACCGACGAGGAGCTGAAGGAGCAGCTGGTCGCGTTCGCCCGCGATCGGCTGGCCCACTTCAAAACCCCCCGCCGGATCGAGATCGTCCCCGAGCTCGAGCGCAGCGAGGCCGGCAAGATCAGCCGGGCATCGGTGCCGGACCTGGTCCTCGACGCGGGAGCGGGCCGATGAGCGGGCCGATGAGGTTCGGGATCATGGCATCCCACCAGTACCCCCACGCCGACGACCTCGGCACCCACCTCAGTGACCTCTTCGGGACGGTCGAGCTGGCCGCGGAGCTGGGCTACGACTCGGTGTGGACGATCAACCACTTCCAGTCCAACCTGGCCACGCCGCAGCCGATCTCGATGCTGGCGAGCCTGATCCCGCGCTCGGGCGAGATGACGCTCGGCACCGGCATCCTGCTGCTGCCGCTGTTCCACCCGGTCCACGTCGCCGAGGAGTTCGCCACCCTCGACCACCTCTCCGGCGGCCGGGTCGTGCTCGGCGTCGGCGCCGGCTACCGCGAGAACGAGTTCGCCGCCTTCGGCGTCGACCCGGAGACCCGGTTCCGCCGGTTCGACGAGAGCCTCCGGGTGATCCGCGCGCTGTGGTCGGGGGAGCCGGTCGACCACGACGGCGAGTTCTACCCGCTGCACGACGCCTCCATCGGCATCCGCCCGCTCACTCCCGGTGGCCCCCCGATCTGGGTCGGCGCAGGCGGCAAGAAGGCGGTGCGCCGCGCCGCCCGCCTCGGCGACGCCTGGTACGCCCCGGGCAACGCGCCCAGCAAGACCTTCCTCCCCGACCACCTGGCGGTCTACGACCAGGCGCTGGTCGAGGCCGGCAAGGACACCGTCGACGTGGAGCGACCGGTGGGCGTCGAGCTCTACTGCGCGCCGAGTGACGAGCGAGCGGTCGCCGAGGCGCTGCCGCACGCCCGCACCGAGTACTCGACGTACGCCGAGTATCCGGCGCTGCGCTGGCAGCGGGACCGCTTCGACGAGCTGGTCGTCAACACGCTGCTGCTCGGCTCTCCCGAGTACCTGGTCGAGCGGATCTCCGCGCTGCGCGACCTCGGCTTCAACCACCTCATCTTCCGGCCCGGATGGCTGGGCATGCCGACCGAGCAGGTCCGCGCATCGCTCCGCCTCTTCGCCGCCGAGGTGATCCCCGCGTTCCGCTGACGCATCCCCGCCCATCCCCGGATCCACGAACAACCAGAAGGACGAGACCGTGAAGAAGACCGAAGCAGAGCTGCTGGAGAACCAGTGGGACGTCGACAACATGGAGGTCGACCCCGAGGTCCTCGCGAAGTACGTCCGCTACGAGGTGGACGAGAAGCGCTGCACCGCCACGATCACCTTCGACCGGCCCGACCGGCTCAACGCGATCCCGGTGGCCGCCTTCGAGCGGGTGGGCGACCTGGTCCGCGAGGCCGAGTCCGACGACCGGGTGAAGGTCATCATCTTCAAGGGTGAGGGCGAGCACTTCGGCACCGGCGCCGACGCCGCCGAGCTGGGCCACTACATCGGCTACAAGTCCGGGACCGACAAGGCCTCACGCCGCCGTCCGGCCCAGCGCCAGCGGATCCTCCCCGACCGCAACGTGCTGTCCTCGGGCTTCACCCGGCCGATCATCGAGTCGCTGAAGGCGACGATCTGCCAGGTGCAGGGCTACTGCTACGGCGGGCACTTCCAGATCGCGCTCTCCGCCGACATCGTGATCGCCAGCCCGGACGCCAAGTTCACCCACCCGGCGTTCCGCTATCTCGGCCCCGGTCCGCAGGACATGTATCACTGGATCGAGAAGATGGGCCTGACGACGATGAAGGACGTCATGCTCACCATGCGCGCCATCGGCGCCGAGGAGGGCGAGGCCAAGGGCCTGGTCACCAAGGTCGTCGAGCGCGACGAGCTGGACCAGTGGGTCGCCGACTACGCCGAGGCGATCGCGGTGATGCCGCTCGACTCGCTGATGATGGGCAAGTCGATGATGCAGATCGTGATGGAGGCGCGCGGCAAGGGTCTCGGCGCGATGACCGGCTGGGTCGGCCACGGCTGGGCCACCAACGCCTCCTTCGACGAGGGCGACTGGAACTTCCTCAAGGAGCGTCGCGACAAGGGTGTCAGCCGCGCGCTCGCCGACCGCGACCGCCTGGTCGCGCCGTACTTCCGGCTCAGCGACGCCCGGTCCCAGGAGGACTGATCCTCCCGTGAAGTTCGGCATCCTCCTCGACCACCAGTACCAGCCGGGCGACGACCTCGGCCGGCGTACCGGTGAGATCGTCGAGTACGTCCAGCACGTCCGGGACCTGGGCTACGACTCGGTCTTCGGCATCCACCACTACCTGTCCTCGCTCAGCACGCCACAGCCGCTCCCGCTGCTGTCGCGGCTGATCGAGCACTCGGGCGAGATGGAGCTCGGCACCGGGATCCTGATCCTGCCGCTGGGCCATCCGGTGCACTGGGCCGAGGAGATCGCCACCATCGACCAGATGTCCGGGGGCCGCTTCGTCCTCGGCATCGGATCGGGCTACCGCGAGGACGAGTTCGCCTCGTTCGGCATCGAGCGGCGGACCCGCGTCTCGCGGATGAACGAGTCCCTCGAGGTGATGCGTGCGCTGTGGACCGGGGAGAAGGTCGTCCACCACGGCAAGCACTTCGACCTCGACGGCGTGCGCTGCAGCGTGCTGCCGGCGCAGGAGGAGATCCCGGTCTGGGTGGGCGCCAACGGGCCGATCGGCATCGAGCGGATCGCGCGCCAGGGCCTGCCCTGGCTCGCGCCGTCGAACGTGCGCCGCAACTGGGCGGTCGGCAACCTGAAGGACTACCGGGGACTCCGGGCCGAGGCAGGCTTCTCCGACGACGGCGCCACCTTCCCGATCCACCGGGACCTGTGCGTGGCCGACTCCTTCGACCAGGCCTGGGAGATAGCGGGGGAGCCGGTGCGTCGCTCCTACGGCGAGTACGTCCAGTACGGCATGGACTACTTCGAGTCCCAGTGGGAGGGGATCAAGCACAAGGCCCTCTTCTTCGGCTCGCCGGACGACGTCGCGGCCAAGGTGCAGGACTTCGCGGACGCCGGCTACAACCACTTCGTCTTCCGCGCGCAGTGGCTCGGCCTGCCGATCGAGGAGTCGGTGCGGATCGTGGAGCGGTTCGCCCGTGAGGTGATGCCGAGGTTCCGCGGATGAGGATCGGGCACGTCATCGTCCCCGCGGAGGACCTGGACGCCCAGCTCGCCTTCTACGGCGAGCTCGGGCTGACCACGCGCTTCCGCGACGGGGACCGGTACGCCGCGGTCACCGACGGCACCGTCACGCTCGGCCTGGCCGACGAGACCCAGCAGCCGCTCGCCGGCCGCACCATGGTGAGCATCGAGGTCGACGACCTCGACGCCTGCATCGCCCGGCTGGGTGCGGCCGGGACCGCTGCCGGGGACCCGGTGGTGGGTCCCCACGAGCGGCGGGTCGTGGTCACCGATCCCTCCGGCAACCCGGTGGCGCTCTACGAGAGGACCACATGAGCGACGAGGTCCTGCTGGACCGCGACGGCGCCACCGCGATCGTCACCCTGCACCGCCCCGACGCCGGCAATGCGTTCAGCACCGCGCTGAAGTCCGCGCTGGTCGAGGCGCTGCGCGAGGTCGGCAGCGACGACGCCGTGCGCGCGGTCGTGCTCACCGGCGCCGGGTCCGTCTTCACCGTGGGGCAGGACCTGCGCGAGGCCGTGCAGGCGCTCCAGGCGAACCCCGCGCGCGCCGGCGACACCGTGCTGGCGCACTACAACCCGATCACCCTGGCCCTGGCGAGCATGCCGAAGCCGGTCGTGGCCGCGGTCAACGGCACCTGCGTCGGCGCGGGCCTCGGCTTCGCGCTGGCCTGCGACCTGCAGGTCTGGGCGTCCGGCGCGACCCTCGCCACGGCGTTCACCGGTGTCGGGCTCACCTGCGACTCCGGGGTCTCCGCGTCCCTGGTCCGCGCGGTCGGCCAGGCCCGTGCCAGCCGGCTGGTGCTGCTCGGCGAGAGCTTCACGGTCGAGCAGGCCGTCGGCTGGGGCTTCGCCGGGGAGGTGGTCCCCGCCGACCAGGTCCTCGCCACCGCCCGGACGCTGGCGGACCGGTTAGCGGCCGGCCCCACCCGGGCGCTCGCCGCCTCGAAGCGGCTGCTCGCCGCGGGATCCTCGCGGTCCCTGGCCGAGACGCTGCAGGCCGAGGCGGTCGAGCAGAGCGCGCTCGGACTCAGCCGGGACCACGCGGTGGCGGTCGAGGCCTTCCTGAACCGGACCGCGCCCGTCTTCACCGGCTCCTGAGGAAGCCCCCGAAGAACCGGGTCAGCTCCTCCCGCGCGGTGAGCGGGAGCACGTGCGCGACGTACTGGTCCGGGCGGACGACCACGAGCGCGCCCTCGGGGTCGATGCCGCGGGCCGCGAACACATCCTCCCGGGCGTCCACCGCCCACGCCTTCTCCCAGTCCTGCAGGCCCAGCGGGCCGGTGCGGGGCAGCAGCACCGCCGGCAGGTCGGACGGGTCGAGGTCGTGGTGGCCGCAGCGGAAGACGCCGTGCACGTCGATCACGCTGTCGAGGTCGGCGCCGGCGGGGGTGAACCGGGCGAGCGGGGAGTCGGGAGAGTCGCCGAGCCAGGTGGCCAGGTCCAGCAGGCCGTCGTGGGTGGCACCGCCGAAGGCGAAGATCCGCCAGCGGCCGTCGGCGCGCTGGGCGTGCCCGAGCTGGAGCGGCCGGGCGTCGGCGAGCCGGATCACCGGAGCGGAGTGGAAGCGGGTGCCGACCTCGAAGCCCTTGGCCAGCGCCTGGTGGGAGTCGTCGCCGACGATCGCCGACGGTGCGTACGTCGTGGCGAGGCCCGCGGTGTAGCGGCCCTGGCGGGCGAACTGGGTCCGCATCTGCTCGGCGGTGATGCCACCGAGCTCGGGGTGGGACTCGTCGACGACGGGCTGGGCGATGAAGTCGGACCAGAAGCGGTCGAAGTCGATCAGGTCCTGGGCGACGGCCTGGCGCTCGGCGGAGTAGGTGCGCAGCAGGTCGGCGTCCGAGCGCCCCTCGAGGACGGCGGCCAGCTTCCAGCCAAGGTTGAAGGCGTCCTGCATCGAGACGTTCATGCCCTGGCCGGCCTTCGCGGAGTGGGTGTGGCAGGCGTCGCCGGCGATGAAGACCCGCGGCTGCGCGGAGCCCTCGGCGTCGTCGAACCGGTCGGCCAGCCGCTGCCCGACCTCGTAGACCGAGGACCACGCGACTGAGCGCACGTCGACCGAGTAGGGGTGCAGGATGTCGTTGGTGATCTCGACCAGCCGCTCGACCGTGGTGGCGCGGACCCGGCCGGCGTCGTCGGCCGGGACCTCGCCGAGGTCGACATAGCAGCGCACCATGGTGCCGCCCTCGCGCGGGATCATCAGCAGGCTGCCCTTGCCGTCGGACTGGACCACGTTCTTGGTGCGCCAGTCCGGGAAGTCGGTGGTCGCGAGCACGTCCAGCACGCCCCACGCGTGGTTCGCGGCGTCACCGCGCAGCTCCAGGCCGATCGCCCGGCGTACCGCGCTGCGGGCGCCGTCGCAGCCCACCACGTAGCGCGCCCGCACGGTCTCCTGCGAGCCGTCCGCGCGACGCAGGGTCACCGTCACCGGGTGCTCGCCCGCGCCGACGTCGAGGGTCACCAGCTCGAGTCCGTACGCCGGCTCGAGTCGGCTCGCGGAGCGTGCCATGTGGTCGAGGAGGAACTGCTGCATCCGGGCCTGGTTGACGATGACGTGGGGGAACTCGCTCAACCCGGCCGGGGTGTCCTCGACCCAGCCGGTGCGGGCGATGCGGGACCGGTCGGCCTCGGAGGGGCCCCAGAACCGGACCTCGTTGACCCAGTACGCCTCGCGCAGCAGCGCCTCGGCGAGCCCGAAGGCCTGGAACATCTCCACGGTGCGGCAGGCCACGCCGTCCGCCTGGCCGACCTGGAGCGGACCCTCGCGTCGCTCCACGACGGCGGTGCGGATCGACGGGAAGGCCGCGAGCTGGGCGCCGAGGACGGTGCCGGCGGGTCCGGTGCCGACGATGAGCACGTCGACCTCGGGGGGCAGGCTCCCGGCCCGCTCCGCCGCGCCGGGCGCGGCCGGGAGGAGGTCGGGATCTCCCGGCCGATAGCCGTCTCGGTAGAACTGCATGGATGGCACGCTAGGCAGCCTGCAGAATCGCGGGGAACGGTATTCTGTAGCGCAGAAAGGAGCGCATGCGGATGAAGAACCGGCCGTCGTACGCCATCGAGTCGGTCGACAACGCGCTGCTGCTCGCCCAGCTGCTCGTGCTCGAGGGGCCGATGCGGGTCACCGACGCCGCGGCCCGGCTCGGCGTCTCGCCCTCCACCGCGCACCGGCTCCTCGCGATGCTGGTCTACCGCGACTTCGCCGAGCAGGACGCCGACAAGCGCTACCGGGCCGGACCGCTGCTCCACGGCTCGACCACGGCGGTGCCGCTCTCGGCGCTGCGCCAGGCCGCACTGCCCCACCTGCAGCGGCTGGTCGACCGCACGAGCGAGTCGGCCAACCTGCTGGTGCTGACCGGCGGCGAGGCACGCTTCGTGCACACCGTCGAGTGCGAGCAGCCGCTGCGCGTCGGGGACCGCACCGGCAAGGCGCTGCCCGCCCACGTGAGCAGCGCCGGCAAGGCGATGCTGTCGGTCCTCGACGACGACGCGCTGGCGGCGGTGCTCGCCGGCCTGGAGCCGACCGAGCGGACCAAGGTACGCCGAGCCCTGCGCGCGGTGCGCCAGAACGGGTTCGCGCTCAACAACGAGCAGACCGAGACCGGGCTCTCGGCGATCGGCGTACCGGTGCGGTGGGCGGACGGGATGGTGGCCGGCATCTCGCTGGCGCTGCCGACCGCGCGCTTCTCCCGGGACCGGGTGCCGGGCTGGGTGCACGAGCTGCACCGCTGCGCCCGCGGGATCGAACGGGCGCTCAGCTCGTCGTGAGGCGGGCCTCGCCCAGCGTTTTCGCCGCGCATCTGACGAACGGGCTGCAGATCGGCCACTTCTTCAGCCCATTCGTCAGATGCGACGGGAGAACCCGGCCCGACCACTCAGCTGACCAGCGCCGCCTCCCGCGCCGGTACGACGGCCGCCGGCCGGGCCCGCCGGGGCCAGGCCCGCTCGCCCAGCAGCACCAGCACCGCCGGGAGCACCACCAGCCGGATCACCGTGGCGTCGATGAGGATCGCGGCGGCGAGCCCGACGCCCATCATCTTCATCTCCATCATCGACAGCGTCGCGAAGATGGCGAACACCGACACCATCACCGCGGCGGCGCTGGTGATCACGCCGGCGGTGTCGGCGATGCCGCGGTGGACGGCGTCGCGGGCGGGCAGGCCGCGGTCGACGAGCTCGCGGATCCGGCTGAGGACGAAGACGTGGTAGTCCATGGACAGCCCGACGAGGACGACGAGCACGAAGATCGGGATCCACTCGATCACGAAGCCGGGGCTGGTGAAGTCGAGCAGGTCCGCGCCGACGCCGTGCTGGAACACGATCGACAGCAGCCCGAAGGCCACGCCGACCGAGGCCAGGTTGAGCACCGTGGACACCAGGCCGAGCAGCACGCTGCGGAAGGCCAGGACCATCATCACCATGGTCAGCAGCAACACGAAGCCCAGCAGCCACGGCATCCGCTGCTCCCGCAGGTCGTTGCGGTCCAGCGACTCGGCCGCGCCGCCCCCGACCGCCCACGAGCCGTCGGGGCCGAGCCGGTCCAGCGCGTCCGGCGCGAGCGTGGCGCGCAGCCGCTCGATCGCCGCGGTGGCGCGGTCGTCGGCCTCCTCGTAGGGCAGCGGCAGGTCGACGACCGACGTATCGCCGTCGGCGGAGGTGCGCACCTGGACCCCGTCGGTCGCGAAGCCGGCGCCGCCGGCCGCGGCGACCAGGTGCTCCAGTGCGGGCCGCGCCGCACCCGACGACACGCCGGTGACGACGACCTGGGCGGCGGTGCCCTCCGCGGGGAACTCCTGCGTGATCGCCCGCAGCGTCTGCACGGCGGGGATGTCGGCGGGCAGGGTCTCGATGCTGGCCTGGTGGGTCTTCATCCCGAGGGCGGGTACGGCGAGCGCGAGCAGCCCGGCGGCGGAGACGACCAGGGCGACCACGGGATGCCGCACCACCGGGCCGAGGACCCGGCCGCTGACCGTGCCCGACGGAACCCGGCGGGTGAGCCGCCACAGCAACGGCAGCCGCGGCCGGTCCGCCCAGCGCCCGAGCTTGACCAGCAGCGCCGGCAGCACGGTGATCGAGCCGAGGACCGCGACCGCGACGACCAGGATGGCGCCGGTGGCCAGGGAGTCGAAGGTGACGTCGGAGAGCACGAACAGCCCGGCCAGGGCGGCGATCACGGCGCCACCGGAGACCAGGATGGCGTGCCCCGAGGTCTCGGCGGCGATGGCGACCGCGTCGAGCGTCGTCCGGCCGGCGGCCCGCTCCTGGCGCTCCCGCTTGAGGTAGAACAGCGAGTAGTCGACGCCGACCGCCATGCCGATCAGCACGATCATGCTCAGCACCGTCGACTCGGCCGGCACCAGCCACGAGATGGGTGCGCTGATGCCGATCGTCGCGGCCACGCTGGTGGCGGCGAGCAGCACCGGCAGCCCGGCCGCGATCAGGGCCCCGAACGCCAGCAGCATCAGCACCAGCGTGATCGGCAGGCTGATGAACTCCGCCGAGTGCAGGTCCTCGCCGACCCGCTCGTTGATCGCCTCGTCGATGGTGACGTCGCCGGCCTGGGCGACCTCGAGGTCCGGATGGGCCCGCTGGACGGCGGCGGTCGCGGCGAGCAGGGGAGCGGCGTCGATCTCGTCGGAGGTCAGCTCGACCGGGACGAGCAGGGCCGTCCCGTCCGCGCTCGGTACGACGTCGCCGACGTCGGCCACGCCCGGCACGGTGCGCATCCGGTCGGCGAGCTCGGCCGTCGCGGCCCGGCCCGCCGCCGGGTCCAGCTCGCCGGACCGGGCCCGGACCAGCACGCTCTCGGAGGGCGGCGCGTCCAGGCCGGCCCGCTCGACCAGCGCCTCGGCGCGGCCGGACTCACCGATCCGGTAGTCGGCGTCCTCGACCTCGTTGGTCGACACGGTGGCGGCGAGGGCGACGGCGATCGCGACGAACGCCAGCCAGGCGCCGATCGCGCGCCACGGGTGGGTGGCGCTCCAGCGGGCGGCGCGGGTCGGCACCGCGCTCAATGAGAACGACATGGGGACTCCTGGGACTGAGGGAGAGGGTGGTCCCACCCTCCCGGCGCGGCACCCCGGGGGTCAGGGGTGGAGCGTCCCGTCCGGTGGTGGTGCCTGCACCCCTGTGCGCTCCGGAGCGGTCGGTCAGGATGGAGTCGTGCAGCCCGTCCCGACCCGACCCGCCGGCCCGCTCAAGGTCACCGGTGTCGCGCTCGCCCAGGTGCTGCTGTTCGTGCCGGTGATCCTGGTCTTCGTGCTCATCGTGGTGAGCAGCGTGCTCACCGTGGTCTGGGTCGGGATGCTGCTCCTGCTCGGCGCGCTGCCGCTCGGCCGGCTGATCGCCGACGCCCACCGGCGGATGGCCGCGGCGGTCACGGGCGAGCCGGTGCCGGCGCCGTACCTGCCGCTGCCGCCCGGCCCACTGCGCGCGCTGCGTGCCCGGGCCCTCGACCCGGCCAGCTGGCGGGACCTGCTGTGGATGCTGTGGGCGATGACCGGCGGCTTCGTGCTGTCGCTCCTGGTGTTCCTGCTGATGATCGCGGTGGTCACCCTGCCGCTGTGGCGCTACGGCGCCGTCCCGCTGATGCGCGCCCGCTCCTGGGTCGACCGCGCGATCCTCTCGCCGGGCCGCACCGAGGCGCTGGAGCGCCGGGTCCACGACCTCACCGCCTCCCGCGCCGTCGTCGTCGACCACTCCGCCGCCGAGCTGCGCCGCATCGAGCGTGACCTGCACGACGGCCCCCAGGCCCGGCTCGCCGCGGTGTCGCTCAGCCTCGGACTGGCCGACGACCTGTTCGAGACCGACCCGGCGGCCGCGCGCCGGCTGCTCAACGAGGCCCGGGGTACGTCGTCCACCGCGCTCGGCGAGCTGCGCGACGTGGTCCGCGGCATCCACCCGCCGGTGCTCGCCGACCGCGGCCTGACCGGCGCGGTATCCGCGCTGGCGCTGGACATGGCGGTGCCGGTCGAGCTCGCGCTCGAGGTACCGGAGCGGTTGCCGGCGCCGGTCGAGTCGGCGGTCTACTTCGCGGTCGCGGAGTGCCTGGCCAACACCGCCAAGCACGCCGGCGCCGCGCAGTCCTGGGTGACCCTGCACCACGACGGCGCCCTGCTGCGCGCCGAGGTCGGCGACGACGGCCGCGGCGGCGCCGACCTGCGCTCCGGCTCCGGTCTGCCGGGGGTGGCTGCCCGGCTCGCGGCCTTCGACGGCATCCTGTCGGTGTCCAGTCCCACCGGGGGACCGACCGTCGTGACCTGGGAGATCCCGTGCGCATCGTCCTCGCCGAAGACCACGCGCTCCTGAGAGCAGGCCTCAGCCAGCTCCTGGAGGCCAAGGGCTTCGAGGTGGTGGCCGCCGTCGACAACCTCACCGAGCTCGAGCGCGCGCTCGACGACCCGAGCGCCGAGGCGGCGGTGGTCGACGTACGGATGCCGCCGTCGTTCACCGACGAGGGCCTGCGCGCCGCCATCGCCGTCCGGGCCCGCCGCCCCGGCTTCCCGGTCCTCGTGCTCTCGCAGTACGTCGAGCAGCTCTACGCCCGCGAGCTGCTCGCCAGCGGCGAGGGCGCCGTCGGCTACCTCCTCAAGGACCGGGTCTCCGACGTCGGCGAGTTCGTCGACGCCCTGCACCGGGTCGCCGCCGGCGGCACCGTCCTCGACCCCTCCGTCGTCGCGGCGGTCCTCGACCGTCGCAAGGACACCCCCGTCGACCGGCTGACCGAGCGCGAGCGCGAGGTGCTCGCGCTGATGGCCGAGGGCCGCGCCAACGCCGGGATCGCCCAGGCGCTGGTCGTCACCGAGAAGGCGGTCGCCAAGCACATCAACAGCATCTTCGCCAAGCTCGACCTGCCCGCCGACACCGACGACCACCGGCGGGTGCGCGCGGTGCTGGAGTGGCTTCGCTTCTAGGAGACGGCCGACGGGACCGGCTCGACCGCGTCCGCCCGGGCCCGCTCGATCAGCCGCTCGTCGCGCCACGCCACGCGCCGGTCCCACTCCTCGAGCGGCAGCAGCGCGCGGCGCTGGGCCGCCACCGTGGCGACCAGGTCGGGCGTCCACGGGTCGTGCTGACCGCGCTCGCGCCCCATCCGCTCGTAGGCCGGACCCATCTTCTCGGCGTGCGCCTCGATCCCGCCGCGGGTGTTCAGGTCGACGGTCTCGAACGGCCCGATGACGCTCCAGCGCCGGCCCAGCCCGAGGGTGACCACGGCGTCCAGGTCGGCGACGTCGACCACGCCGTCGCGGACCAGGCAGTAGGCCTCCCGCAGCACCGCGCCCTGTAGCCGGTTGAAGACGAAGCCCTCGACCTCGCGGTGCAGGGCGATCGGGTGCAGCCCGGCCCCGGCGTACAGCTCGGCGGCGGCCCGGGTGATCGAGGGATCCGTCGCGGTGCTCGGCACCAGCTCGATGACGGGCAGCAGGTACGGCGGGTTGGCCGGGTGCGCGACCAGGATGCGGTCCGCGGCGCCGTTGCCTTCGGCGAGCAGGCCGGCCCGCAGCGCCGAGCTGGAGCTGGCGAGGGGCACGCCGGCACCGGTGAGCTCGGCCAGCCGGGCGTACAGCGCCTGCTTGACGTCGAGGCGCTCGGGCGCGCACTCCTGGACCAGGTCGGCGTCCTCGACGGCGACCTCGAGCCGGCCCACGAACGAGACCCGGCCGGCGACGGCCGCCGGGTCCTCGTCGAGCAGGCCGCCCCGGTGCAGCCGGTCCAGCCGGTCGTCGAGCTCGGTGGCCGCCCGGTGGCAGGCGTCCGGGAACGGGTCCCAGCACCGTACGTCCTGGCCGGCGCGGGCGAACACCACCGCCATGGCGACGCCGATCGAGCCCGCGCCGGCGATGCCGATGGTCATGTCCACCAGCTCCGGTCGCCGGCGATCCCGCGCTCGAGGATCCGCACGACGTCGGCCCGCTCGAGCTCGCGCGGGTTGTTGGCGGTCAGCCGGGTCGCGAGCATGGCCTGGTCCGCGACCTGCTCGACGTGCTCGGGGCGCAGGCCGAGGGCGGCCAGGTCGAGCGGGCAGCCGATCGTGGCGAGCAGCGACTCGATGCCCTCCACGGCGGCGTGCGCCGCCGCCTCGGCCGAGCCGCCGGCGGGGGCCACCCCGATCAGGTCGGCGACCTCGGCGAGCTCCTCGATCCGGGTCGGCAGGTTGAAGCGCAGCACGTAGGGCAGCAGCGCGCCGACCCCCAGGCCGTGCGCGCTGTGGGTGAGGGCGCCGATCGGCGACTGGATCGCGTGCGCGGCCGCCGTCCCGGCGGTGTTGATCGCGAGTCCCGCCGAGAACGCCGCGAGCATGGTGTCCGACCGCGCGCCGAGGTCGGCGGGATCGGCCGCCATCCGCGGGAACGCGTCGCGCACCAGCCGCAGCCCCTGACGTGCCCAGGTGTCGGCCAGCAGGTTCTTGCCGGCGTACAGGTGGGCGTCGAGATCCGCGCTGGTCGGGTTCTTGGCCCGCGCGGTGAACGCCTCGACCAGGTGGGTGAGCGCATCGGCGGCCGTCGCCGTGGTCAGCGAGGGTGGGCAGGTGAGGGTGAACTCGGGATCGATGATGGTGGCCGCCGCCTCGAGCCACGCGCTCGCGATGCCGACCTTCATGCTTCGCTCGTCGTCGTAGACCACCGAGATGCAAGTGGCCTCGGCGCCGGTGCCACCGGTCGTCGGCAGCGTGACGAGCGGCAGGCCCGCGGCCGGCACGACGTTCTCGCCGTACAGCGCGGCGACGTCGCCGCCTTGCGCGAGCAGGATCGCGGCGACCTTCGCGAAGTCGAGGACGCTCCCACCGCCCACCGCCACGACCACGTCGAACTCGTCGCCGTCGTGGGCGCGAGCCACCGCCTCGAGGTTCTGCCGGGGCAGGTCCGGCTCGACCTTCGCGTAGGTGGTCACCTTGGTGCCGGCCTCCTCGACGCCGGCGACCAGCTCCCGGTAGACCGGATCGGCGGCCATCCGCTCGTCGGTGCAGAACAGCGCCCGGCCGCCGTACGCCGGCAGCAGCCGGGCCAGGTGGTGCCGCTGCCCGGGACCGAACAGGACGGTGCCCGGCTGCCGGAGCAGGCCCAGTCGCAGGTCGTTCGTGGTCCGGACCGGCGCGCTCATCGCAGGCCGTCCTTGGACTCGTCGACGGTGATCGCGAGGTACTTGGGCTCCAGGAACTCGTGGATGCCGTCGGGCCCGCCCTCGCGGCCGAGACCGGACGCCTTCACGCCACCGAACGACGCGACCGGGTCGGCCATGATCCCGCGGTTGATGCCGACCATGCCGAACTCGAGGTGCTCGGCGATGCTCACCGCACGGTCCAGGTCGCGGGTGAACAGGTACGCCGCGAGTCCGTAGGTCGTGTCGTTGGCGAAGTCCAGCGCCTCCCGGACGCTGCCCACGCGGTAGAGGGCGGCCAGGGGGGCGAACAGCTCCTCGGTGCACAGCTCGTGGTCGCGGCTGGCGAGCGCCATCACGGTCGGCTCGTAGAAGTAGCCGTCGCCCGGGGCCGGCCGGCCGCCGGTCAGCACGTCGGCGCCGATCCCCCGGAACCGGTCGACCAGGTCGACCACCCGGTCGCGCTGGCGGCCGCTGATGATCGGACCGACCTCGGTGTCCTCGTCGAACCCGTTGCCGACCCGGAGGTCGCGGGCGCCGGCGACGAACTTCTCGGTGAACTCGTCGGCGATCGCCTCGTGCAGGATGATCCGGTTGGCCGCGACGCAGGCCTGCCCGGCGTTGCGGAACTTGCAGATCAGCGCGTGCTCGACGGCCAGGTCCACGTCGGCGTCGTCCAGCACCAGGAAGGGACCGTCGCCGCCCAGCTCCATCGACGCGTTGACGACGTTCGGGGCGGCCTGCTGGAGGAGCAGGCTGCCGACGCCGGTGGAGCCGGTGAAGCTGATCTTGCGCAGCCGGCGGTCGGCGAGGGCGGTCTCCGAGACCGTCGCGGAACGCGTCGTGTGCAGCAGGTTCACCACGCCGGCCGGGAAGCCCGCGTCCACCAGGGTCTGCGTGAACAGCGCCCCGGTGAGCGGCGTCTCCTGCGCCGTCTTCATCACCACGGTGCAACCGGCCGCGAGGGCCGCGCCGGCCTTGCGGGCCGACATCAGCAGCGGGAAGTTCCACGGGGTGATGAGCAGGCAGGGCCCGACCGGCTGATGGGTGGTGACCACGCGGTAGCCGCCGTTCGAGCCGTGCGCCCAGGTGCCGTGCAGGTGGGTGATCTGCTCGGCGTACCAGAGGAAGAAGCCGGCCGAGAGGTCGAACTCGGCCCGGGACTCGCTGAGCGGCTTCCCGCTCTCGGCCGTCATCACCCGGGCGAACCGCTCCCGGCGCTCGCGCAGCAGAGCGTACGCGTGGTGGAACAGGTCCGCCCGCGCCCGCGGCGCCCAGTGCGCCCAATCCTGCTGGGCGCGCACGGCCGCGTCCAGGGCGGCGCGGGTCTCGTCCGCACCCGCGTCGGCCATCCGGGCGATGACCAGCCCGGTGGCGGGGTCGGTCACCTCGAACGAGCCGCCCGGGTCGCTCCAGGCGCCGTCGATGTGGAGGCCGGTCGGCACGTCCGCGGCGGCCGACAGTCCCTGCGGTGCCACGGTCTCGGCAGTGGTCATGGGTTCTTCCTTCCTGGTGCGGGCCAGCCCGCGGGTGCGAATGGGTGGGGCGGTTCAGCGGGCGGTGTAGCCGCCGTCGATGGGCAGCGCGACGCCGGTGACCCACGATGCCTCGTCCGAGGCGAGGTACAGGACGCCATAGGCCACCTCCTCGGGGCGACCGAGCCGGCGCAGCGACTGATGGGTGGTGTTGACCTCCTCGTAGGCCGCGATCCCGCCGGGGAAGTCGGCCGCGATGCCCTCGACGAGCGGGGTCAGCACGGTGCTGGGGTGCACGCTGTTCACCCGGATGCCGTACTTGCCGTACGTCGCCGCGTCCTGCCGGGTCTGCATGGTGACCGCACCCTTGGCGACGTGGTACGCCGTGAACTCGTCGTTCCCGCGCAGGCCGTAGATCGAGGAGAAGTTGACGATGCTGCCGCCGCCCTGCTCGATCATGTACGGCACGGCGTGCTTGGTGCCCCACAGCACGCCCTTGACGTCGATCGCGAACAGCGCGTCCCACTCGGCCTCGGTGAGCTCGTGCGTGGGCTTGTCGGGGCCGATCACGCCGGCACAGTTGACCAGGATGTCGATCCGGCCGTGCTCGGCGACCACGTCGGCCCAGGTGCGGGCGACCGCGGCCTCGTCGCTCACGTCGAGCGGCCGGAAGCTCGCCCGGCCGCCGGCGTCGCGGATCGCCGCGGCGGCGGCCTCGCCCTCCCCGGCGTCGATGTCGGTCAGCGTGACCACCGCGCCCTCGCGGGCGAACAGCTCGGCGGTCGCGCGGCCCATGCCCATGGCGGCGCCCGTGATGACGGCGACCTTGTCGGCGACCCTCACGCCGGGACCACCTCGGCGTCCTCGGCGTGGACCCGGTCGTTGAGGAAGGACACGTAGCCCTCGGCCTCCGCCTGGCCGCAGTAGTCCTGGTAGACCTGCCCGCCGCCCATGTACACCTGGAACGCGCGGCCCTTGCCCGGGACGTTGTGGCCGAGGAACCAGGCGCCGGCCTTCTCGCCCTCGGAGCACATCACGGTCGCCTCGCCTGCCCGGTTGGTCTCGTCGAGCCACCACTGCTCGGAGGCCGCGGTCGCCTCGATCCGCGGCACGTCGTTCTCCCGCGCCCAGACCAGCAGCCGCTGCAGCCACTGCGCGCCGAGCTGGATCGGGACCGGCAGGTTCGAGTACGGCGTCTGCGGGCCGAGCGACATGAAGAAGTTCGGGAAGCCGTGCACCGAGATGCCCAGGTTGCTCCGCAGGCCCTCGCGCTCCCACTTCTCCCGCAGGACCAGCCCGTCCCGGCCCACGATGTCGATCGTGGTGAGGGTGCCGGTCATCGCGTCGAAGCCGGTCGCGAAGACCAGCACGTCGAGCTCGTACTCGGTGTCGCCGACGACCAGGCCCCGCTCGGTGATCGCCGAGATCGGCGTCGACTTCACGTCGACGAGGTGCACGTTCGCGCGGTTGAAGGTGTCGTAGTAGTGGTGGCCGGTCGGCACCCGCTTGCCGTTGAACGAGTAGTCCTTCGGGCAGAGCAGGTCGGCGACGGCCGGGTCCTGGACGATCTCGCGGATCTTGGAGCGGATGAACTCCGAGGCGAGCTCGCTCGCCTCGTGGTTGGTGGCGAGGTCGTTGAAGCACTCGTTGGCGAAGTGGAAGCCGCCCTCCTGCCACTTGCTCTCGAACACCGCGCGGCGCTCCTCCGGCGTGGCCTCGAGCGCGCTCTTCTCGGCGTACTCCATCGCGACGCCGAACGGGTGAGCGGCGGCCTGCGCGAAGATCTCGTCGTAGTGGTCGCGCACGTACTGCATCCACTCCGCGTCGACCTGCTCGTTGTTGGTCTCGACGACGTAGTTGGGGGTGCGCTGGAAGACGTAGAACTCCTCGGCCTGCTGGGCGATCACCGGAACCGCCTGGATGCCGGAGGCGCCGAGGCCGATGATGCCGACCCGCTTGCCGCGCAGGTCGACGCCCTCCCGGGGCCAGGAGGCGGTGTGGTACTTCTCGCCGGCGAAGGAGTCGACGCCCGGGATCGCCGGGTAGATCGGCTGGGAGAGCACGCCCATCCCGCTGACCAGGTAGCGCGCGGTCTGCCGGGTCCCGTCCTCGAAGTCGACCACCCAGCGGTTGCCCGCCTCGTCGTACGCCGCCCGCGAGACGCGCTTGCCGAGCTCGATGTCCTTGCGCAGGTCGAGCCGGTCGGCGATGAAGTTGAGGTAGCCGAGCACCTCCTTGCCGCTGGGGTAGCGCTCGGTCCAGGTCCACTCCTCGCGGACCTCCTTGGAGAAGGAGAACGAGTAGTAGTGGAACTCGCTGTCGGTTCGCACACCCGGGTAGTTGTTGATCCACCAGGTGCCGCCGATGCCGTCGGTCGCCTCGACCACGTGGGTGGCCAGGCCCGCCTCGCGGAGGTGGTGGAGCAGGGCGAGGCCGGAGAAGCCGGCGCCGATGACGAGCGCGTCGTGGTCGACGGTGAGGTCGGTGCTCATTGCTGTGATCCTTCGGGTTCGGGAGTGGTCGGTCAGGCGGGGAGGCCGGCGCGGTACCAGGCGGCGATCGCGGCGATCTCCTGGTCGGCGCGCTCGGTGCGGCCCGCCAGGAAGGGGAAGACGTGCTGCTGGCCCTCGCCGATGGAGAGGGTCACGTCCACGTCGTGCTTGCGGGCCAGCTCGTCCAGCCGGACGCTGTCGTCGAGCAGCGACTCGACGGAGCCGGCGCAGACGTAGAGGCGCGGGAAGCCGGTGAGGTCGGCGTACAGCGGGTTGGCCAGCGGATCGGTCGGGTCGCCGATGCCCCCGAGGTAGCGGTCGATGTTGGCCTGCAGTCCCTCGCGGGTGATCAGGAAGTCGGTCGCGTCGTTGGTGTCGAGGGTGGCGCCGGTGTTCTCCATGTTCAGCCAGGGCGACATGGTGATCACCTGGCGAGGCAGCGGCTCAGCGGCCTGGAGCAGGCGGAGCGTGGTGGCGATCGCCAGGTTGGCGCCGGCCGAGTCGCCCACGATCGTGGTGCGCTCGGGGGCGCGGCCCTCGGCACGCCACGCCGCCAGCACGGCGAGCGCGTCCTCGATGGCCGCCGGGTAGGGGTGCTCCGGGGCCAGCCGGAAGTCGGCGACGAACACCGGCGCCGCGCAGGCCCGGGCCAGGTGACCGCCGAGCTTGCGGTGCGAGGCCGAGGAGCCGAGCGCGAACCCGCCGCCGTGCAGGAGCAGCAGCACCTCCTCGGACTCCACGCCGACCGGCTCGGCCCAGATCCCCGGGACGCCGCCGACGGCGGCGTGGCGGTAGGTGACCCCCTCGGGCTCGGCCGTGGCCCGCTGCCAGTCGTCGAACATGATCCGCAGCAGCTGCAGCGACATGTCGGGGTGAGCCTGCATCTCGTCGGCCCACTGGGCGTAGATCTCGCCGAGGAGGTCCTGCGGCACCGGTTGCGTCATCGCTGACGTCTCCTTCCGAGGGATGGGTGTCCCCCTCGACCGGCGTCCTGACCGGGGCCGGGAGGGAGGTGGCGATCGGCCACGTCCTCACCTTGAACGGCCGGGTCGTCGCGATGCGAGGTCTGTCGCAGATTGCGACAGTCCGGTCGCAGAGTGACGCGGCTCACTGCCCTCCGGACGCCCAAGACTCCCGGTTCAAGGAGGTGCTGTGACGGACGGCACCCACAGACAGGGCGGACTGATCACAGATGCAGGTGAGCAAGAAGGGCCTTCTCGCGCTGGCGGCGACCGCGGCGCTGGCGACGGCGTGCTCGAGCGGGGCGCCGTCGGGGGCGAAGAGCTCCAAGGACGCGGTCGAGGGCCAGCAGGTCGGCGTCGTCGGCACCCAGGACCAGATCCAGGACATCAGCGAGTTCTGCGGGGACGACGACATCACCGTCGCCCTCGCCGACGGCTTCGGCGGCAACTCGTGGCGCAAGATCACGCGGGCCGTGTTCGAGGCCGAGGCCGCCAAGTGCGACAACATCACCAAGGTCCTCTACACCGACGCGCAGGGCGACACCCAGAAGGCGATCGCCGACATCAACTCGCTCGTCGCGCAGGGCGCTGACGTCATCGTCACCTTCGTCGACGGCGGCGAGGCGCTGCTGCCGACGATCAAGAAGGCGACCGCCGCGGGCGTCGAGGTGGTGCCCTTCGTCGGCTCGCCGGGCGGCGAGCCGGGCAAGGACTACGTCGACTTCGTCTCCGAGGACATCGCGACGTACGGCGAGAACCTGGCGGCCTGGACCATCGAGAAGATGGGCGGCAAGGGCAACCTGGTCATGCTCGGCGGCCTGCCCGGCAACTCCTACTCGCAGGGGGTCTACGACGGCGTCGTCCGGGCCGTGAAGGAGCACCCCGACGTCACCCTGCTCAACACCGACGGCCCGGTGAGCACCGACTGGGAGCCCGGCAAGACCCAGCAGGTCGTCGCCGGCCTGCTCACCAAGTACGACTCGATCGACGGCATCGTGGCCGACTACGGCGGCGGCTCGGTCGGCGGCATCCGCGCCTTCCTCGCGGCCGGACAGCCGCTGCCGGTCTGGTCGGCCAACGACTCCAACGAGTTCGCCTGCCTGTGGTACGAGCACGCGAAGGCACAACCGACCTTCCAGGTGGCGACCGAGTCCTCCCGCAACTGGGTGGTGAAGGTCGCGCTGCACAAGGGCCTCGCCGCCCACAACGGGATCCTCAACGAGGAGCCGTCGACGTACAACCTCGAGATCATCGAGGACTCGACCGACCCCGCCAAGGCGCCGAAGTGCGAGGACTCCCTCCCGCCCGACGCCATCCTCTCCTCCGGCCTGACGGTCGAGGAGCTCCAGGCGCTCTTCGACTGAGCGACCGACCCGACCATCCATCCACCGCCGGTCCGGACGGCCACCACCGTGTCCGGACCGGCGGGTCCAGCACACCCAGGAGCACCCATGTCCCGACTCACTGGCAAGGTCGCCATCGTCACCGGCGCGGGACGCGGCATCGGCCGGTCCATCGCCGAGGTCTTCGCCCGCGAGGGCGCGAGCGTCGTCGCGACCAGCCGCGGCAGCGACGCGGACCAGCTCGGCGGCCGTCCCGGCCTCGAGTACCAGCAGCTCGACGTCGCGAAGGACGCCGACTGGCAGCGCGTCGTCGCCGACGTCCTCGACCGCCACGGCCGGATCGACGTCCTGGCCAACAACGCCGGCATCATCACCTACCAGCCGGTGCACGAGCTCACCGTCGAGGACTGGGAGCGGGTCGTCGCCATCAACCAGACCGGCACCTGGCTCGGCATGCGCGCGGTCCTCCCGGCCATGCTCGGCCAGGGCAGTGGCTCGATCATCAACGTGTCCTCGATCTGGGGATCCGCCGCCGTCGCGGGTGGGCACGCCTATCACGCCACCAAGGGCGCGGTGCGGAACATGTCGAAGAACGCGGCCATCACCTATGCGCAGAACGGCATCCGGGTGAACTCGCTGCACCCGGGCTTCATCAGCACGCCGCTCACCGACGCCCAGGACCCCGAGGTCAACGACTACGTGGTCGGCCAGACGCCGATGGGCCGTGCCGGGAAGCCGGAGGAGATCGCGCAGGGTGCGGTGTTCCTGGCCAGCGACGACTCCAGCTTCATGACGGGCGCGGAGCTCGTCATCGACGGCGGGTACCTGGCGCAGTGAGCACCGCCGGCATGGAGGGAAGCACCGCGATGACGGTGCAGGAGGTCCCGGTCCCGACCGGCCCGGGCACGACGGGCGCCCCGGCCGGGCACGCCCTCGAGCTGCGCGGCATCGGCAAGCGCTTCGGCGCGGTCCGGGCGCTCGCCGACGTCGACCTCGTCGTCGACCGCGGCGAGGTGCACGCGCTGGTCGGCGAGAACGGCGCCGGGAAGTCGACGCTGATGGCGATCGCCTCCGGGGCGCTCGCCGCGGACGACGGTGAGGTCGTCATCCTCGGTGACGAGCTGGGTCACGCGTCGCCGGACCGGGCCCGCGAGCTCGGTCTGGCCATCGTGCGCCAGCACCCGGCGCTGCTCCCGGACCTCACCGTCGCCGAGAACATGGCGGTGGGCGTGGGCTTCGCGAACGGAGGCGTCCGCGGCGCCGTCGCGTGGAGCCGGGACCAGCTGGCGCCGTGGGGCATGGACATCGACCCCCGGGCCCGCGTCCGGGACCTGCCGATCGAGCAGTGGTTCGTCATCGAGATCGCCAAGGCGCTCGCACTGCGGCCGAAGGTGCTGGTGCTCGACGAGCCGACCGAGCACCTCAGCCTCGACGAGGTGCGGCTGCTCTTCCGGCGGCTGCGTGAGGTGGTCGCCGACGGCACCGCCGTCGTCTACATCTCGCACCGGATCCCCGAGGTCAAGGAGATCGCGGACCGGATCACGGTGCTGCGCGACGGGCGGACCCGGGGCGTCCACGCCGCCGCGACCGTCTCGGAGGACCAGATCGTCGAGCTGGTCGTGGGCCGCGCCCTGGAGACGGTCTTCCCGCCGAAGGGGTCGGTCGTCGGGTCCGTCGGCACCCGCGAGCAGCTCGTGGTGGAGGGGCTGGGCGGCGACCGGTTCCAGGACGTCTCGTTCACCGTCCGGGCCGGCGAGGTGGTCGGCCTGGCGGGCGTTCAGGGCAACGGCCAGGCCGAGCTGCTGCGCGCGATCGCCGGGCTCGAGGCCAGCCGCGGCACGGTCCTCGTCGACGGCCGGGCCGTACGCCGGGGCAGCACCGCCGCGGCCCGGCAGGCCGGCGTGGTCCACGTGCCGGCGGACCGGCACGAGGAGGGTGTCTTCCTGCCCCTCTCGGTCGCGGAGAACACCGTCGCCGCCACGCTCGACCAGGTGAGCACCGCCGGACTGGTGCGCGGTCGCGCCGTGGCCGCGCGGGCCGAGGAGCAGCGGGCGGCGCTGGGCATCAAGACCCCGTCGGTCGACGCGCCGGTCGCCTCGCTGTCGGGCGGCAACCAGCAGAAGGTGGTGCTGGCGCGCACCGTGCTCGCCGGCCCGGGCGTGCTGCTCGCGGAGGAGCCGACCCAGGGGGTCGACGCCGGTGCGCGCGTCGACATCTACCGGATCCTCCGCTCGCTCGCCGACGACGGCGCGGCCGTCGTGGTGCTGTCGTCGGACGGCGTCGAGCTCGAGGGTCTGTGCGACCGCGTGCTCATCGTGTCGCGGGGCAGCGTGGTCAAGGAGCTCACCGGCGCCGAGGTCACCGAGGAGGCGATCGCGCACGCCGCCCTGACGGCGACGACCGTGCGGGAGCGTGCGGAGGTGGACCCGCCCCGCCGTGCGGGCTGGCGACGGCTGCTGGCGAGCGACCACGCACCGGCGGCGGTGCTGGTCGGCGTGATGGCCCTGCTGGGTCTGGTCGTGGGCGCGCAGAACTCGTCGTACTTCTCCTCGTTCAACGTCTACAACCTGCTCTTCATGGCCGCCCCGCTGGTCCTCGTCGGAGCGGCGCAGCACCTCGTGGTGCTCACCGGAGGCATCGACCTCTCGGTCGGCCCGTTGATGGGACTGCTCGTCGTGGTCGGCTCGTTCTGGGTCGTCGACGGCGGGAACCCGGGCCTCGGCCTGCTGCTCATGGCCCTCACCGGGCTCGCGGTGGGGCTGGTCAACGGCTTCCTGGTGGCGGTCCTCGGCGTCGACGCGGTGGTCGTGACCCTCGCGGTGTTCATGGCGCTGCAGGGCCTCTACCTGACCCTGCGCGAGGTGCCCGACGGCATCGTCGCCGAGGGCTTCGCCACGCAGGTGATGGCGCGCTTCGGGCCGCTGCCGGTCGCGATCCTCGCCGCCGCGGCCGTCGCGATCGGCCTCGAGGTCGCGCTGCGGCGTACCCGGTGGGGCGTGGCGTTGCGGGCGACCGGCTCGCGCCGCGAGGCCGCCGAGAGCATCGGTGTGCGGACGGTGCGGGTCCAGCTCGGCGCCTACGTCCTCGCCGGCGCCCTGACCTGCGCGGCGGCGGTGCTGCTGATGGCCCAGATCGGCATCGGGGACGGCCGGCCCGGGGTCGGCTACACGCTGTCGTCCGTCACCGTCGTGGTGCTGGCCGGCGCGAGCGTCTTCGGCGGGCGCGGCTCGTTCCTCGGCGTGCTCGCGGCGGGCCTGCTCGTGCAGCAGCTGCTCTCCGCCTCGCCGTTCCTGCAGCTCCCCCAGGCCTGGAGCTACCTGCTCCCCGGCCTGGTCATCCTCGCCGCGGCCGTCCTCTTCGGCCGCCTCCAGCACGCACGGAAGGCGTGAGCATGGACCTCACCTCCCCATCGACCCCGTCGACACCGTCGACCCCGGCGCTCCGCGACCTGGGCCGCCGGCTCCTCACCGCGGGCCCGGCCACCATCGTGGTCGCCACGGTCCTGCTGTTCGTGGTGTCGCCCCTGGTCGCGCCCGGCAGCCTCGCCTCGGCGCCGCTGCTGAGCATGCTGCCGTTCGCCGCGGTGCTGGCGATCGCCGCGGCCGGGCAGACCCTCGTCGTCCAGCAGCGCGGCCTGGACCTGTCCGTGCCCGGGATGATCGCGCTGGGCGCGGTGCTGTGCACCGCCCTGCCCCAGCAGCACGGCTGGCCGCTGGCCCTCGCCGTCGTCGCCGGCGCGCTCGGCCCGGCAGTGGCGGGCCTGGTGACCGGAGTGCTGGTCACCCGGTTCGCGGTGATCCCGCTGATCGCGACCCTCGGTCTCAACGCGGTGCTGCTCGGGATCGTGTTCGCCGTCGCGGACGGTACGCCGGCCGGCGCGGCCCCGGCACTCAACCAGTTCGCGCTCGACCGCACCCTCGGCGTACCCAACACGGTGCTGGTCGCCGTGCTCGTCGTCGGCGTCGTCGGCGTGGTGATCGGCCGCTCGACCAGTGGGCGCCGGCTGACCGCGGTCGGGGTCAGCCCGCGTGCCGCCGAGGTGATCGGGGTCCGGGTCGGGCGCTACCAGCTGCTCGCGTACGCGAGCGCCGGCGCCTGCTACGGGGTCGCGGGGGTGCTGCTGGCCGGGTACACCAAGACGCCGCCGCTGTTCCTGGGCGACTCCTACCTGCTGCCGACCGTGGCCGCGGTCGTCCTCGGCGGGACCGCTCTGTCCGGCGGGGTCGCCAGCGTGGTGGCCTCCGGCGTCGCCGCGCTCTTCCTCACCCAGCTCGGCCAGCTGCTGCGGGCCCTGGGCTGGTCGGACTCGCGTCAGCTGGTCGCGCAGGCAGCGGTCCTGCTCCTCGTGGTGCTGGGGCGGGTGCTGGTGCCGATGCTCGTCGCCGCCTGGCGTCGGCGGCTGACCGACCGGACCGCTGCCGTGCCGGCCTGACGTCGGCCCGGGCGTCAGCCGATGAGCCGGTAGGACTTCATCTTGCGGTAGACCGTGGCCCGTGACACGCCGAGGATCTCGGCGGCACGGGCCCGGTTGCCGCCGGCCTCCTGGAGCGCCTGACGGATGGCGCGGACCTCGACCTGCTCGATCAGGGTCAGCCCCGGGGCGCTCTCGCGCAGCGCCGCCGGCAGGTCCGCGATCCCGACCGGACCGGTCTTGCCCGACCGGGCGAGCCGGGAGACCAGCAGCCGCAGCTCGGTGAGGTTGCCCGTCCAGTCGTGGCCGCGGAGCAGGTTGAGCGCCTCGGGACGCAGCACCATGCCGGCGCCCGGGGCGTGGACCCGGGCGAAGGAGTTCCACAGCTCCGGGAGGTCGGCCGCACGCTCGCGCAGAGCGGGGACCCAGACCACGCGGCCGCCACCGAGGCGGACCGCGAGCTCCTCGGCCTCGGCCGGCTCGCCCGCCGACACGGTGACCACCACCGACGGCGCCGCCTCGGCGTGGGTGAGCAGCGAGCGGAGCCCGGCGAGCGCGGCCCGGTCGAGGGTCTCGGCCCCGTGGACCACCAGCCGCCGCGACCCGGTGAGGTGCTGGGCGATCCCCGCCAGCCAGGCCTGGGTCCCGACGACATGGCTCTCCGCCGCGTCGACCACGACGTCCGAGGGCTCCGCCGGGGGCGAGCCGACCGAGTTCCACGGACGCCCGGTGGCGACCGACATCTTGCCGGTGCCGGGCTCGCCGGCGATGACGAGCGGGCCGTCCTCGTCGCGGGCGCGCGCGACCTGCTGCAGGACCGCGAGCCACTCCGGCGTACGGCCGACCAGGCCGAGGCTCGGCAGCGCCGCCGGCGCCGCGCTCCGGGCGGCCCGGCCGGCGTGCTGGGGCGTCTCGAGAACCACCGCGACGTGGTTGTCGTCGGCGAGGGTGGTCAGCTGCAGCTGCAGGCTCTCGGTGGTCACCCGGGTCGGGAGGCCCTGCGGCGCGCCGGCCTCGCGGCACGCCTCCTGGATCTCCTCGAGCTGGGCCGGGCTCAGCTTGCTGGCGAGCGCGTTCTGGATGACCAGGCCGTTCTGCCCGACGGCGACGACCGGCTCGGAGTAGCGGCGTACGGCCTGGATGAAGCCCTCGAGGACCTGGCGCGACGCCGGGGTCTCCACGTCGAGGATGTGCTGCCGCAGCCGCTCGACGATGGTCTGGAGCAGGGGGCGGATCAGCTCGGTGCCGGGGCTGATGTCGGAGGAGAGGGTTACCGAGCCGAGCAGCGATCCGGTGATCGGGTGCAACAGCGGGGCGCCGGTGCACACCGCGCGCTGGTAGAAGTCGGCGAAGTGCTCCGCGCCGCGGACCTGGACCAGGCTCCGGGTGGCGAGGGCGGTGCCGACGCCGTTGGTGCCGACCGAGTCCTCGGAGAGCACCGAGCCCCGGAAGGTGCCGACCTTGTCGAAGTGCGCGCTCGCGGTCCGGTCGGCCACCCAGCGCTCCAGGATCCGGCCGTTGGCGTCGGACAGCAGCAGGCCCAGGCCGGTGCCGTCGAGGGTGTCGGCGAACCGCTGCAGAGGACTCCGCATCATCTCGAGCAGGTGGGCGTCGAGGAGCTCCTCGCCGACGTGGGGGACGTCGCGCACGTTGGCGGGGACGCCGAGGGCGTCGCGGGAGCGGCGCCACGAGTCGATCAGGGCCGGCGCGGGGACGGCGGACTCGGCGGGCTCGTTGAGCACCGCGTCCTTGGCCGCCGCCAGCGCGTCGGGTGCGGGCTGGTCCGGCACGACCGCCTCCTATCTCGCTGCGTCCAGGCGTCCGGCCTCCGCTTTCGGAGCGGTGGGCGCGGTCCGAGATGGACAGCCGTGACGACTGTCACCATAATCGTCATACCGTCATACGATCAAGGCTCGTACGTGCGGGTCGTCACATTCGGGAGGACAGCGATGATCACGGTCCCGGCCGCACCCGTCCGCCAGGAGGTGGTCCGGGCGGTCCGCCAGGACATCGTCCAGCTCGAGCTGCGGCCCGGCCAGCGGCTGGCCGAGCCGATGCTCTGCGAGCGCTACGGCGTCTCCCGCACGGTCGTGCGCGAGGCGCTGCGGCAGCTCGAGTCCGAGGGCCTGATCACGCTGCTGCCCAACCGGGGCGCGATCGTCACCCTGCTGACCCGCTGCGACATCATCGCCATGTACGAGGTGCGCGCCTGCCTCGAGGGCCTGATGGGGGAGTGCTTCGCCGCCCGGGCCGGCGACGAGCAGGCCCGGGGACTGGTCGCCCACCTCGAGCGGATGGACCGCGAGTTCCTCCCCGGCGACCTGGCCACCCGGATCGTGCTCAAGGACGAGTTCTACGAGCGGCTGCTCACCGGGGCCGACAACGAGGTGCTCCGCGAGAACCTCGAGCGGATCCACCTGCGCATCGGCATCTTCCGCCACTTCGCCTTCACCGACGACGAGCGGGTCCGGCTCTCGCTCGACGAGCTCCGGCGCATCGTCGACGCCGCCGCCGTCCGCCGGGACCCCGACGACGCCCGCGCGGCCTGCGCCGCCCACATCAGGCGCGCCGGCGAGCTGGCGGTGGCCGAGTACGAGACGCGCACCCCGCCCCTGCTCGCGACGGGCGGCTGAGGGCTCCGCGACGCCCGGACGCGATACTCGACCCATGAACCCGGTCGACATCGCCGAGCCGCTGCGCTCCCGCTGGAGCCCGAGCGTCTTCGACGCCCGCCACGAGCTCACCGCCGCCGAGATCACCCGCCTCCTCGAAGCCGCGCAGTGGGCGCCGAGCTCGGGCAACCGGCAGCCCTGGCGCTTCGTCGTCGCGCCGCGCGGCAGCGCCCAGCACGCCGCCTTCGTCCCGCACCTGAGCCGCGGCAACTCCGGATGGGTGCCGCGCGCGTCCGTCGTCCTGCTGTCGGTGGTGATGCTGGGCCAGGACGGGGTCGAGCTCAGCGACGTGCTCATCCCCACCCACGACGTGGGCCAGGCCGCCGCCCACCTCACCCTGCAGGCGCGGGCGATGGGGCTGCACGCCCACCAGTTCGGCGGGTTCGACCACGACGGCGCGGCCGAGGCGCTCGGGATCCCCGACACCGCGCGGCTGCTCGCCGGCATCGCCGTCGGCGTGCGCGGCAACCCGGCCGAGGTGTCCGAGCGCGACGCCGAGCGCGACCACCGCGAGCGGCAGCGGCGCCCGCTCGCCGAGACGGCGTACGGCGCGTGGGGGGAGGCCTGGCCCGGCCTCACCCCGTCCGGCCCGACGGTGGCCGACCGCGGCTGACCGCGGCTGACCGCGGCTGACCGGGCCCGCGCTCGGGTCGTGCGTGCCAGACTTCCCGCATGACCTCCCTCCACGACTTCAAGGCCACCGCGATCGACGGCCAGGAGGTCGACCTGTCGTCGTACGACGGCTCGGTCGTCCTCGTCGTCAACACGGCCTCGAAGTGCGGGTTCACCCCGCAGTACCAGGGCCTGCAGGAGCTCTACGACTCCTACGGCGACCGCGGCTTCACCGTGCTCGGCTTCCCGTGCGACCAGTTCGCCCACCAGGAGCCCGGCACCGACGACGAGATCGCGGCCTTCTGCGAGCGCAACTACGGCGTCTCGTTCCCGATGTTCGCCAAGATCGACGTCAACGGCAAGGAGGCCCACCCGCTCTACCAGTGGCTGAAGAAGGAGCAGGGCGGGCTGATCGGCGGCGCCATCAAGTGGAACTTCACCAAGTTCCTGCTCGGCCGCGACGGCCAGGTCCTCGACCGCTACGCGCCGACCACCGAGCCCGCCAAGATCTCCGGCGACATCGAGCGGGCCCTGGGCTGACCCGGCCCCAACTGGCTCTCGATTTCCGCCGACCCGGCAGAAACTGCACGCGAAAACGCGCCGACCCGGCGCGAAAGTGGCTTTTTCGCGCCGGGTCGGCGGGTTTGCGGCGCTACTTCGCGCCGGGTCGGTCAGACACCAGCCAGCCGCTTGTCCTCGTCAAGGTCGTCACGACCCGCGCCGACGTGCACCGGAGCCGAGTCGCGCTCGAGGGACTCACCCTCGACGTCGACGTTCGGCAGGATCCGGTCGAGCCACTTCGGCAGCCACCAGGCCTTCTCGCCGAGCAGGTAGAGCACCGACGGGATGAGCACCATCCGCACCACGAAGGCGTCGAAGACGATCGACACGGCGAGCGCGAAGCCCATCGACTTCACGACCGCGGTGTCCTCGAGGATGAAGCCGGAGAACACGGCGATCATGATCGTCGCGGCGGCGGTGACCACCCGGGCGCTGTTGCGGAAGCCGTCGATGACCGCCTCGTGGGTGGGCAAACCGTGGACGTGCGCCTCCCGCATCCGGGTGACCAGGAAGACCTGGTAGTCCATGGCGAGGCCGAACACCACGCCGATCAGGAAGATCGGCATGAAGCTCACGATCGGCTGGCCCTCGAACAGCCCGAGCGCGCCCTCCTGGAAGATCGCGACGGTCGCGCCCAGCGTGGCCAGCACCGAGAGCAGGAAGCCCAGGGTGGCGGTCAGCGGGATCAGGATCGAGCGGAACACCAGCACCAGCAGCACGAACGCCAGGCCGATCACGACGGCGAGGTAGATCGGCAGTGCGCCGTTGAGCCGGTCGGAGACGTCGGTGGTGATGGCGGTCAGGCCGGTGACGCCGACGACGGTGTCGGTCTGGCTCTCGATCCGGCTCTGGCCGTCGCGCAGCGCCTGCAGCAGGTCGAGGGTCTCCGGCTCGTCGGGGCCCGAGGACGGCACGATCTGGATCATCGCGCCGGTGCCGGTGCCGACCGGTGCGCCGGACGCGTCGCGCTCGGCGTTGGTCGCGACCAGGTCGGCGCTCTTGACGTCGTCCTGGCCCGCGGCCCACTCGACCACCCGGTCGAAGGCGGCCTGGCGCTGGTCGTCGTCGGCGATCTTGCGGCCGTCGACGACCACCAGCAGCGGACCCTCGCGGCCGGGGCCGAACGCCTCGGTCATCAGGTCCGACGCCTTGCGCTGCGTGGTGTCGGTCGGCGAGGTGCTGTCGGTGGGGAAGGCGAGGTACATCTGCGAGATCGGAGCGGCCAGCGCCCCCAGCAGTACGACGACACCCAGGGTCCACGCGACCGGAGCCTTCGCGAGCAGCTGCGCCCAGCGCACGCCGTTGTTGTGCACCCGGCCGTGCTCGTCGCGCTTCGGGTCGTACCTGCGCACCTGGCCGGCGAAGGACTTGGACTTGGTCAGGCCGAGCAGCGCGGGCAGCAGCGTGAGCGCGACCAGCACCGCGACGAAGACCGTGGCGGCGGCCGCGAGGCCCATGGCGGTCAGGAACGGGATCCGTACGACGGCCAGCGCGGAGAGCGCGATGAGCACGGTGAGGCCGGCGAAGACGACCGCGGAGCCGGCGGTGCCGACGGCGATGCCGGCGGCGTGGGCGCGGTCCTTGGTGTGGTGCAGCTCGGTGCGGTAGCGGGCCAGGATGAACAGGGTGTAGTCGATGCCGACGGCGAGGCCGATCATCGTGGCCAGCATCGGGGTGCTGGAGCCGATGTCCATCAGCGCGGTCATGGCGGTGATGCCGGTCATGCCGAGACCGACGCCGAACACCGCGTTGAGCAGCGGCATGCCGGCGGCCATCAGCGAGCCGAAGGTGAGCACGAGGACGACGAGCGCGATGCCGAGGCCGATCAGCTCGGCCGAGCCGCCGGGCGGCTCCATCACGGCCATGCCGGGACCGTTGGCCTCGGCGACCAGGCCGGTCTCGGCGGTGGTGTCGGCGAGCAGGTCCTCGAGGTCCTCGATGGTCGTGGCCTTCAGGTCGGACGGCGAGTCGACGTCCCACTCGAAGGACAGGGTGCCGATCCGGCCGTCGTCGGAGAGGGTGGAGAACGCGGCGGGCATCCCCTCGGGCGCCGGCGCGGGGGCGACCAGGCCGGGGTTGTCGTTGCCGGTCTGCGGCAGCGTCGGGACGCCGTCGATGAGGTCCTGGATGGCCGTCTGGTACGCCGGCTCGGCGAGGGTGTGGCCCTTCGGCGCGGCGACGACGATGTTGACCGACGCGTCGTCGAACGCGTCGCCGGACTCGGGGAACAGCTCCTGCTGGATGTCGGCGGCCTTCTCCGAGGGGATCCCCGGGATGGAGAAGGCGTCGGTCATCGGCTTGGAGAAGGCGGCCGCGAGGCTGCCGAGGACGACGGCGACGAGCAGCCATCCGGCGATGAAGAACGGCCACCGCCGATAGGCGGTCGAGCCGATGCGGTAGAGCAGGCGGGCCATGGTGGGGTCTCCTGATGGGGATGGACTGCGGCCGGGGTCTCCGGTGCAGGGCGGGGCGGGGGAAGGGGGTCAGGCGAGAGCGGTCCGCGCGTCGGCGATGGTCGCGTCGAAGTGCTCGGTGAAGGTCCGGCTCGGGTCGTCCGAGGTCCGGTCGAGGGCGTTGTCGAAGAAGGTGAGCATCAGCTTGAGCAGCAGCCGCGCCTGTTGGGCGGGATAGTCGTCGCCCTCGCGCTGGCGCACGCACTCGACCAGGCCGGTGGCGGCCTCCTCGAGTCGGTCGTGCACCAGCACCAGGAGCCGGCTGTCCTTGACCACGGCCTCGCGCAGCAGGGTGATCATCCGCTCGTCGTCGGTGCGGTCCTTGATCGCCTCGTGGGCGAGCAGGATCAGGTCGTCGAAGAGTCGGCCGGTCGGCCCGCCCGCGATGAAGGCGTCGACATGGGCCTGGTCGACCTCGATCCCGGGACCGAGGACGACGTCGGCCTTGCCGTCGAAGTAGTTGAAGACGGTCCGGCGGGACACGTCGGCCGCGAGGGCCAGGTCGTCGATGGTCCAGCCGTCGAAGCCGCGGTCGAGGGTGAGCTCCAGCCCGCACTGCTGGAGACGGAGGGCGGTCTGGTACCGCTTGAGCTCGCGTCGGTTGATGCACGGGGCGGACATGGAGTGCATCTTTGCACTATCGATCCGCTTGGTGCAACTTTGTGACGGGCGTCACGCGGCGCCGACGCCGAGGTGGGCCCGGGCCGACGGCGTACCGCGCCCGACGATGGCGGGCGCCTCGCGGACCAGGTCGTCGTCGGTGAGCGCGGCGACCATGAACAGGGCGTAGTCGGAGCGCATGGTCCGGTTGCTCGCCAGCACCGGGTCGCCGACGTGTGGAGCCCACAGCGGCAGGCCCTCGGAGGGGCCCTCGGTCAGGTCGCTGCCGCGCACGACAGTCCAGGCGGTGTCGCTGGCGAAGATCGCGTCGCAGGCGCGCACCTGGTCGTCGATGTCGGCGAACCGGACCGCGCGGGCGAGCACCGTCATCGCGCGCACCAGCAGCCGGAACCGCCGGGTGTAGCGGTCCTGGCCGTCGCGGGTGATGTGCCAGCCGCAGGAGAAGACCAGGCGGGCGCCCGGCTCGGCCTGGTCGAGCACCGCCCGCGCGGTGCCGGAGGAGTAGTCGTGGACGCCGAACGGCACGAGCACGGTGAGCACGCCGTCGCACCCGGCGATCGCGCGCCCCACGACCGCGCGGTCGTCGGTGCGGCCGGGTACGACGGTGATCCGGTCGGCGAGGTCGGCCAGCTTGCCGACGCTCTCGGGGCGGCAGACCGCGGTGACGTCGTACCCGCGCTCGAGGCAGTGGCCGATGAGGTAGCGGCCCAGCTTGCCGGACCCTCCGATGATGGCGACCTTACGCATGTAAGGGAACCTAGCAGCCGACCTTACACGTGTAAAGTGCCGCGGGTGCCCCGCTCCCGGACCCCGCTCTCGCCCGAACGGATCGTGGTGGCGGCGGTCGAGGTCGCCGATCGCAGCGGCCTGGCCGCGGTCAGCATGCGCAATGTCGGCAAGGCGCTCGGCGTCGAGGCGATGTCGCTCTACCACCACGTGCGGGACAAGGAGGCGCTGCTCGACGCGCTCGTGGAGTGGGTCTTCGGTGGCATCGACCTGCCCGAGCCCGACGAGCCCTGGCGCCCGGCGATGTACCGCCGGGCCGCGTCCGCGCGCGACCGGCTCGCGGCCCACCCGTGGGCGATCGGCCTGATCGAGTCGCGGTCGGCGCCCGGCCCGGCGCTGCTGCGCCACCACGACGCCGTCCTCGGCAGCCTGCGCCGTGGCGGCTTCTCGGTCGCCGACGCGGCCCACGCGTTCTCGGTCATCGACGCGTACGTCTTCGGCTTCGTGCTGACCGAGGTGAACCTCCCGTTCGACTCGCCGGCCGAGGTCGAGGAGATCGCGGAGGGGATGATGGCGACCATGCCCGAGGGCGACTATCCCCACCTGGTCGAGCTGATCACCAGCCACGCGCTCCGGCCCGGCTACGACCACCGCGCCGAGTTCGGCTTCGGTCTCGACCTCATCCTCGACGGGCTCGCCCGGCTCGTGGAGGCGTGAGCGGTCGCACGGTTTGCCGACGGCCTGTCCGGATACGATCCCGGGACCTTCCCCGTCCGACCGGAGCCCACGTTGACCGTCTTCCTCGTCCTCGGCATCGCCGGGCTCGTCGTGCTCGCCCTGTCGCTGGTCGCCGGCGACCTGCTCGACGGTGCCTTCCAGGCACTCGAGGCCGACTGGATCTCCAGCGCCGCGATCGGCGGCTTCGTCTCCGCGTTCGGCTTCGGCGCGGCCGCCTCCGACGGCGCCGGCCTGCCGCTGCCGGCGTCCCTGGCGATCGGCGGCGGCGCCGGCGTCGTGGTCGCCTGGTTCGCGCTGTGGCTGACCCGTCTGGTCAAGGACGGCCCGAGCGACGGCACGGTCGCGATCGCCGACGCGGTCGGCCAGGTCGCCCGGGTCGTCACCGACATCCCCGCCGACGGGTACGGCGTCGTCCGCGTCGTCGTCGGCGGCCACACCCTGCGCTTCAACGCCAGCGCCCACCGGCCGATCGAGGCCGGCGCCGAGGTCAACGTGATCGGCGTACTGTCCCCGACCGCGGTCAGCGTGACCGAGGTCTGGCAGGCCTGACCTCCCCCGATTCCCACACCCAACGAAACGGAGATCGACGTCATGAACGCCGAAGTCCTCGTGCCGATCGCCGGCATCGTGGTCCTGCTCATCCTCCTGGTGCTGCTGGTGACCAGCCGCTACAAGGTGGCCGGCCCCAACCAGGCCTTCATCATCACCGGCCGCAAGGGCAAGGCGGTGATCAACCCCGAGACGGGTGAGCTGACCACCGACCTGTCCGGCCAGAAGGTCGTGCTCGGCGGCGGCGTCTTCGTGATCCCGTTCGTGCAGAAGCAGGCCACCATGGACCTGTCCAGCCGCCGGATCTCCGTCCAGATCCGGGGCGCCGTGTCCGGCCAGGGCATCAAGCTCAACCTCGACGGCGTCGCGATCGTCAAGGTCGGCGGCAACGCCGACCAGATCCGGCTCGCCGCGCAGCGCTTCCTCTCGCAGCAGGCCGACATCGAGCCGTTCACCCAGGAGGTGCTCGCCGGCGCGCTGCGCTCCATCGTCGGCGGCCTGACCGTCGAGCAGATCATCCGCGACCGCGCCGCGTTCGCGCAGCGGGTCGCCGACGAGTCCGAGGCCTCGCTCACCGGCCAGGGCCTGATCCTCGACGCCTTCCAGATCCAGGACGTCACCGACGACGGCACCTATCTCGCCGACCTCGGTCGTCCCGAGGCCGCGCGCATCCAGCAGGCCGCGGCGATCGCCGAGGCCAACGCCCGCCAGGCCGCCGAGCAGGCCCAGATCGCCGCCGAGCAGGAGATCGCCATCGCCCAGCGCACGCTCGCGCTCAAGCAGGCCGAGATCAAGGCCGAGACCGACGCCGCGTCCGCCCAGGCCGCCGCGTCCGGCCCGCTGGCCCAGGCCGAGCGCGACCAGGCGATCCTCTCCGAGCAGGAGAAGGTCGCCGTCCAGCAGGCCGCGCTGACCGAGCGCCAGCTCGAGACCCAGGTCCGCAAGCCCGCCGACGCCGAGCGGTACCGCGTCGAGCAGGAGGCCGAGGGTCGCCGCAACGCCGAGATCGCGGCGGCCGACGCCCGCAAGGCGGCCACCATCGCCGCCGCCCAGGCGAAGGCCGAGGAGACCAAGCTCAGCGGTGAGGCCGAGAAGGGCCGGCGTGCGGCGCTCGCCGAGGCCGAGGCGATCGAGGGCGCCAAGCGCGGTGAGGCCGAGAAGGCCCGCCGTGTCGCCGAGGCGGAGGCCACCCGGGCCGAGGGTGAGGCGCAGGCCGCCGCGACCCTGGCCGTCGGCCAGGCCGAGGCCGAGGCGATGGACAAGCGCGCCGAGGCGTTCGCCCACTACAACGACGCCGCCGTGCTCCAGATGCTGATCGAGGTGCTGCCCCAGATCGCCAAGGAGGTCGCCTCGCCGATCGCCGCGATCGACCAGCTCACCGTGCTGTCCACCGACGGCGCCGGCGCGCTGCCCAAGCAGGTCACCGACAACGTCACCCAGACCCTGCAGATGCTCAAGACCTCGACCGGTCTCGACCTCGAGTCGCTGATCAAGAAGTCGGTCGGCAAGGCCGCGGACGGCGTGGTCCCGGGCGAGCTTCACGGCGCGGGCGAGCTCGACGAGGCGGGCGCCTGAGGATGGGTCTGCTCGACAAGCTGAAGTCCGCGTTCACCGGTCCGGAGGTCGACGTCGCCGCCGAGGTGACCGCGATCGAGCCCGGCCTCCGGGTGATCGGCCACACCCGCGTCGTCGCCAGCGCCTTCGAGCGCGGCGGCGGCGTGGCGTCGGGTCCGAACAAGCTGCTCGGCAAGGCCGTGGACGCGGCGGCCACCGCCGCCTCGGGCGCCCGCCACGTCGGCGGCGACGACGACGGCATCGCCCGGAGCCTGCCGCGCACCGCCGACCTGCACGTGCTGGTCCTCGCCGAGCAGGGGCTGTCGCTGTGGGACTTCGGGATGATGGCGAACTCCACTCCGCCCGACCCGGTGGCGAGCGTGCCGCGGGAGGCGATCGCCTCGATCGCCGACACCGGCAAGAAGGCCCAGGGCGGGGTCACCGTCGCCCGGGTGAGCTTCACCGACGGGTCCTTCTTCGACTACCGGATCATGGCCAAGCCCGACACGGAGTTCTGGGAGGCGGTCGCCCGCTTCTAGGTCCCTGGATGAGTAAGTCCAAGCTCTCGCACGACGCACGACCCTTGGACTCACTCATCTAGAGGCGGCCGGGGGCGACCAGGCCGTGGTCGTACGCGTAGACGATCGCGGCCGGTCGGTCCCGCAGCCCGAGCTTGGTGAAGATCCGCCCGACATGGCTCTTCACGGTGAGCTCGGAGATCACCAGCTCGGCCGCGATCTCGCCGTTGCTGCGGCCCAGCGCCATCGCGCGCAGCACCTCCAGCTCGCGCGCGGTGAGCGGGTCCACGCCGCCCGGTGCCGGGCCGCTCGGCACGGGCGCGAAGGTCCGGAACCGGTCGAGCACCCGGCCGGTGACGGCCGGGTCCAGCCAGCTGCCGCCCTCGGCGACGGTGCGGACCGCGCGGATCAGGTCGTCGGCCGAGGAGTCCTTGAGCAGGAAGCCGGCGGCGCCCGCGCGCAGAGCGCCCGAGAGCATCTCGTCGTCGTCGAAGGTGGTCAGCACCAGCACCGGGGGACCCTCGGCCGCCACCACCGCGCGGGTGGCGGTGATCCCGTCGACGGCCCGCATCCGCAGGTCCATCACCACCACGTCGACGCCGCCCTCGCCGAGCCGGTCGAGGGTGGCGGGCAGCTCGCCCCCGTCGGCGCACTCGGCGACGATCTCGAAGCCGTCGCGCCGGCGCAGGATCCGGCGCAGCCCGGAGCGCACCAGCTCCTGGTCGTCGACCAGCACCACCTTCACCACGGGCTCGCTCACGCGGTCTCCATCCTTCCGAGGGTTCGGCCACAGGGCAGGGTGGCGCCGGGGCGCCCCGCCCCCAGTCGTACGTCGACCACCCAGTCGCCGCCCGCCGGCCCGGCGTCGAGCCGGGCCCCGAGCTGAGCAGCCCGGGCCTGCATCCCGGCCAGTCCGGAGCCCAGTCCGTCGGGACGCGGCCGCCCGGCGGGCAGCGGGTTGGAGACCTGCAGCCGGGCCCGGGCGCCGGTCACCGAGAGGCGGACCCGCACCGGAGCGGTGCCGTCGCCGTGCTTGACGACATTGGCGAGCGACTCCTGCGCGATCCGGTACAGGCCCAGGCCGGCGGCGTCGGGGAGCGAGCGCGGGTCGCCCTGCTCGTCGTACTCGACGGCGAGGCCGGCGGCGGCCAGCTCGCGCACCAGCGCGGCGATGTCGGCGGCGCCGGGCAGGGCGTGGCGCTGGGAGCTGCCGTCGGCCATCGCGCTCACGGCGCGCCGGATGTCGGCCATCGCGCGCCGCCCGACCTGCTCGGCGTCGGCGAGCGCCGCGTCCACCTCGGCCACCGCCTCGGCCGTCTCGGCCGCGCTGGCGGCCTCGGCGACGTCGCGCAGGGCGCGGCGGGCGCCGGTGACCTGGAGCAGCGAGATGCTCAGGGAGTGGGCCACGAGGTCGTGGATCTCGCGGGCGATCCGCTCGCGCTCGGCCGTCGTCGCGCGCTCCCAGGCCTGCTCGCGGGCCTTCCGCTCGGCGATCAGGGCGCGCATCTGCCACAGCAGCATGGCGCCGATGACGAAGCCCAGCAGCAGCTCGAAGGTGTAGAGCGGCGCGCCGGCCAGCCCGGGGCCGAGGGCGGCCCAGATCAGCACGACCTGGCCGATCGCCGCCACCGACAGGCCCTCGCGGACGCCGTCGCGGGCGGTGATCTCGGCCGTCGCGAGGCCGAGCAGCACCGGTGCGAGGTCGAGGACGCCGTCCGCCGGACGGGAGAGCAGCAGCGCGGCCGCGAGCACGCTGCCGGCCGCGTCCAGCCACCACGGCAGCCAGCGGTTGGTCGTGAACTGGACCAGGGGCGAGACCATGACCAGCGGCAGGCAGAGCAGCAGCGGGTCGAGCGGCCAGAGCGCGTCGCGCAGCACCAGCGCGACCACGACCGATCCCACCTGGCCCAGGTGGGACGCCAGCGGCACCCACCACGGGTAGAGGATCTGGTGCCGGTCGAGGTTCGCCTCGATCCCGGCCCGCAGCCAGCGCAGCATGCCCACCAGCCTAGGGAGCACGCTGCCGCCGGTCATCCCGCCGGGGGAGGCCGCCCGGCTCCTCCCCTGGTAGGAGGCGAGGTGCCTGCCGTCGGCCGATGTCCGTGCCGTCCGGCGCCCGTAGGTTCGAGCCATGACCTGGACCGAGACCCACCGCCGCTGGCAGGCGCTGCGCGAGATCGAGGAGCAGCTCGGAGCCGAGGCACACCCCACCCTCCCCTGGAACACCGAGCTCGCCGCGATCTTCGGCGACCGCGACGGCCTGCGGGCGGCGCTGCGCTACCGCTGGCGGCTCGCCGTCAGCACCCAGCTCGACACCCACCTGCCCGAGCGCGTGCTCGAGGAGCAGCGGCGGGTTCTCGCCGAGCGGGCCCGGGGCGTGCTCGCCGTGCTGGACAACGGAACCGACGAGGAGTTGGGTACGACGCATGCGCTCGCCTAGGCCCGAGCTCGCCCGAGCCGTCGACCTCCCGCGCTCCTTCACCGCGTGGACCCTCGCCCACGGACTGCAGCGCTCGCTGATCCAGCGCGGTGCGCGCAAGGGCGACCTGATCAGCCGGATGGTGATGGACCCGCAGCTGCGGGTCGACCCGTTCCCGGCGTACGAGGAGCTGCGCGGTCGCGGAGTGATCAGCGCCAACGACCTCATCTCGGCCAGCGTCGACCATGCGGTCTGCAACGAGGTGCTCCGCAGCGACGCCTTCGGCACCGCGGGTGGTCAGGGCGAGCTGCCGAAGCCGCTGCGCTGGCTGCATCACAAGGTGATCGACCCCGACACCCTCGGCCCGGTCGACCCGCCGTCGATGCTGGCCGTCGACCCGCCGCTGCACACCCGCTACCGCAAGCAGGTCGCCCGCGCCTTCACCGCGCGCAAGGTCGGCCGGATGGGCGACCGGGTGAGCGACGTGGCCGGCGACCTCCTCGACGAGCTGGCCGGGGTCGAGGACTTCGACCTGGTCGAGCGGTACGCCGCGCAGCTCCCGGTCACCGTGATCGCCGACCTGCTCGGGGTGCCCGAGCACGACCGCGAGCGGCTGCTCGTGCTCGGCAACGAGGCCGCGGTCACCCTCGACCCCGGGCTCTCGTGGCGCCAGTTCCGCCGGGCGGAGGTGGCCCTGCGCGAGATGCACACCTGGTTCCGCGGCCATGTCGAGCGGCTCCAGGCCGATCCCGGCGACGACCTGATCAGCCAGCTGATCCGGCTCGAGGGCCCCGACCGGCTCGACACCGTCGAGCTGCACCAGGTCGGCCTGCTGGTGCTCGCCGCCGGCTTCGAGACGACCGTGAACCTGATCGGCAACGCCGTCGCGATGCTCGACGGCCACCCCGACCAGCTGCGCTGGCTGCGCGAGAACCCCGACGGCTGGGGCAATGCTGTCGACGAGGTGCTGCGCCACCAGTCGCCGGTCCAGCTGACCCTGCGGATCGCGCTGCGCCGCACCGAGGTGGCCGGCAAGGTCTTCGAGCCGGGTCACGGCATCCTGCTCTACCTCGGCGGCGCCAACCGCGATCCGTCGGTGTTTGCCGACCCCGACGCCTTCGACGTCACCCGCGCCAACGCCGACCAGCACCTCGCCTTCTCCGCCGGCGTGCACTTCTGCCTCGGCGCCAGCCTGGCCCGGCTGGAGACCGCGGTCGCGCTGCGGGCGCTCTACGAGCGGCATCCCGACCTGCACGTCGCCGGCCGGCCAGAGCGGCGCGGCACCCGGGTCCTGCGCGGGTTCGAGCGGCTGCCGGTGCGCACGGCAGTGCGGGTCTGAGTCGGATCAGCCGGCCGGCGTGAGGTCCGTCTGGGTGAAGTCGGCTCCCTTGAACAGGAGCGGGACGGCATGCGTCTTGGCCAGCGCATAGGAGAAGCAGTCGCCGTAGTTCAGGCCCGCCGGGTGCCGGCCCTTCCCGAACCGCACCCAGGCGGCATGGGCTGCCCACGCCAGCTCCGCGTCGACCGGCTGTACGTCGAGCTCGGCGCGCTGGACGAGCAGGTGCAGGTCCTGCACGGCGTCGGACCCCTGGCGAGCGTGGAGCACCATCGCTGCCTCGGTCAGCGACGCGGACGAGACCATGGCCGGCCCTCGGGAGAGGATCGCGCTGAACCTCTCGAGCTCCGGCTCGCCGAGCACGATAGCCACGAGCGCCGAGGTGTCGACGGCGATCACGCCGGTAGTCCGTGCTCGTCGTAGCCGACGATCTCCTCGGCGGTGCGTTCGTCAACGGCTGCGCGCAGCCGGCCACGCTCGCCGATGGCGACCAGGTCGGCGTACACGACGTCCATGCGTGGCGCCGAGCGGGCGAGCCGGTCCTTCAACGCGACCTTGAGCGCCTCGGTGATGGAGGTGCCCAGGCGGTCGGCGAGCTCGCGGGCCAGCCGGTCCGTCTCGGGGTCCTTGATGTTGAGGGCCATGGAGGAAGAATAACAGGCGGCTTTCTTCCTGTATGTCTTCCTCGGTCAGCTGGGCATGGCTGAGAAGTGCTGGTGGTCGACCGGGTCGCGCCACCGCCCGCCCCAGTACCAGCCGATCGCGTCGAACGCCGCCACCACCGGGTCGCCCTCGATCAGGACGCCGGGCCGGGGCGTGGTGCGGTCCAGGTAGGGGACCGAGCCGTCGTGGGTGGTGCGCCCGTGGAGCACGTAGGGGTTCTCCAGCGGGTTGAGGTCGATCGCGCGGCCATAGGCGTGGTGGGACCAGGTGGTGCTCGACCCGGTCTTCGCCCGGCAGTTGAAGGCCGAGGTGTTGTCGGCCTCGATCGAGGCGAAGTCGTCGCCGTCGTACGCCTCGACCGGGCGCATCCGGCGGATCGGGTAGTCGAGCCGCCACAGCCGCCGGAACACCCGGCGTACGTCGGCCACGACGTCGCGGTGCACCACCAGCCGTCCGGTGCGGCGTCGCCCGGCGAAGTCGTGGAAGGCCAGCCGGACCACCCGCAGGTCGGCGAGCGGGACCGGGCAGCCCGGATGCCAGCTCACCCCGCGCATGGCGGCCTGCTCGGCGGCGGTGAGGCGGCGGCTGCTCGCGGTGAAGTCGGCCGGCGGCGGAGGAGGCGTCGGGACGGAGCTGGTCGGCGAGGCGGCCGGGGAGCTGGTCGGGGAGCTGACCGTCGGTCGGGCGGGGTCGGGCCGGGTGGTGACCGGGTCGGCCGTGCAGCCGGTCAGGAGCGCGAGCGCCGCGAGGGCGAGTGCCCCGCGGGTCAGCACGGGGGGACCGGGCCGGCGAGGTGCAGCAGGGCGACCCAGTCGCCGTCGACGGTCCGGGCCCAGCGGTCCGAGCTGGCCGCCAGGCTCTGGGAGGAGACGGTCTCGCCGCGCACCCAGCAGACCACCTGATGCGTGGTCTCGTCGTCCCAGCGCTCGCTGCGACCCTGGTCGTCACGGGCCTCGGCGTCGTCGGTCGAGGGTCCGGTGCGGACCTGGAGATAGCAGCTGCCGTCGCCGCAGGTGCCGTGCACCCGCACGGCGACGGGCGCCGGCTCGTCGGGCCGGGTGGTGGAGATGCCGCCGACCTGGCCGGTGTCGGGGTCGGACGGGGTGGTCACCGGCGACGCGCCGTGGGTCGCGGTTCGCGCGCGCGGCTGGTCGTCGGCCGCCCACGGCCGCAGCACCGCCGCCACCACGCCGATGGCGACCAGGACCGCGACGCCCACCGCGAGGGTGACCCGCCCGGCTCGCCCGGCTCGCCCGGCCGGGGCGGGCGGCGGGGTCGGGGCCGGCGCGGCCGGCCGCTCCGGCAGTGGAGGCGTGGCCGGGGGCAGGGCGGTCGGGGGAGCCGCCGGGAACGCCGGCGGTGGCGGGGGCGGCGCCGGCGCGGCCGGTCCCGCGGCGCGCACCGCGAGCCGGCGCACGTCCATCGGCACCGCGGCCAGCACGTGGTCGAGCGCCACCCGCATCGCGTCGACCGAGGCGAACCGCTCGCCCGGCTGCTTGGCCATCGCCTGCAGCAGCACCCCGTTGAGGTCCTCGACCCACGGCGCGTCGACGGCCAGCTGGCGGACCGGCGCCTCGAGGTGCTCGCGGGCGAGCGCGAACTGCGTCCCGGCGTAGGGCGGCGCCCCGGTCAGCATCGCCCAGAGCAGGCAGCCGAGGGCGTAGACGTCGGTGGTGCGGGCTGCGGGCGCGCCACCGAACCGCTCGGGCGCGAGATAGGGGAAGGTGCCGATGACGGCACCGGTCGCGGTCAGGCCCTGGTCGGGCTCGGTGTCGCGCGCGATCCCGAAGTCGCAGAGGTAGGCGAACGGGGCGTCCGCGCTGCCGGTCACGAGGACGTTGCTGGGCTTGATGTCGCGGTGCAGGACCCCGGCGCGGTGGGCGTCGGCCACCCCGGAGGTGATCTGGACGGCGAGGGCCAGCGCGGTGCCGACGGGGAGCGGCCCGTCCTCGAGCCGCTTGGCGAGGTCGGCGCCGGCGACCAGCTGGGTGGCGATGAACAGCGAGCCGTCGATCTCGCCGTGGTCGAGCACCTGGATGATGTGGGGGCTGTCGAGGCGGACCAGGGTCGCGGTCTCGTGGAGGAAGCGGGTCCGGTACTCGTCGTTGCCGGCGAGCTCGGGTGCGATCACCTTGAGCGCGACCCGGCGACCGATCCGGGTGTGCGTGGCGGCGTACACGACGCCCATGCCGCCGCGGCCGAGGACGCCGTCGACGAGGTAGTCCCCGAAGGTCTCGCCCGCGCGTGGGTAGCCGGTCATCACCACCCCCTCCTGCCCGCTGGTCCGGAGCCCATTCTCGCGCGTTCGCGGTGTGACCGCGGACACTTTACAGATTCGCTGCTCTTGTCAAAGGACTTTACAAGTCCTACGGTTCTGTCAAACGGCAGAGCTGCCGCTGCGCAAGGAGGCCAGACATGACCGGACCGATCGTCGGTGCGACGGTGCCCGAGGGATCCACCGAGAGGTGGAAGGACAAGAAGCGCTACCTGTGGCTGTGGGGGCTGATGGTCCCCGGCTTCGGCGTGCTCTTCGCCCTCGCCTACATCGCGACGGGCGGCTGGTGGGGATTCACCCTGGTCGCGCCCTTCCTCGTCAACTTCCTGATCCCGCTGCTCGACCTGGCGATGGGCACCGACCAGAGCAACCCGCCCGACGAGGTCATCGAGGAGCTCGAGAACGACAAGTACTACCGCTGGGTGGTCTTCGCCTACGTGCCGATGATGTTCGCCCTGGTGTTCGCGGGCTACTACATCATCGGCGAGGGCAACCCGGTCGCCTGGCTGCTCAACCACGTCGGCCTCGGTGACTGGGGCGACGCTCACCTGAGCGCCAACCTGATGGCCGACCACCTCGAGCTGCCGTGGTGGGAGAAGGCGCTGTGGGCGCTGTCGATCGCCGGCGTCGTCGGCATCGGCATCAACACCGCCCACGAGCTGGGCCACAAGAAGGAGTCCGTCGAGCGCTGGCTGGCCAAGATCACCCTGGCGCCGACCTTCTACGGCCACTTCTACATCGAGCACAACCGCGGCCACCACGTCCGCGTCGCCACGCCCGAGGACCCGGCGTCCTCCCGCCTCGGCGAGAGCCTGTACCGCTTCTGGCCGCGCACGGTCTGGGGCTCGCTGAAGAGCTCGTGGGAGGTCGAGGCCAAGCGCTACCGCCGCAAGGGCACCCACCCCTTCCACGTCGGCAACGACGTGCTCAACGCCTGGGCGATGTCGGTCGCGCTGTGGGCGGCCGTGATCGCGCTCAACGGCTGGGAGGTCGCGGTCTACATCCCGATCACCGTCGTCTTCGGCTTCTCGCTGCTCGAGGTCGTCAACTACCTCGAGCACTACGGCCTCAAGCGCCAGCGGGTCGGCGAGAAGCAGCGCTACGAGCGGGTGCTGCCGATGCACAGCTGGAACAGCAACAACATCGTCACCAACATCTTCCTCTACCACCTGCAGCGCCACAGCGACCACCACGCCAACCCCACCCGGCGCTACCAGGCGCTGCGCGACTTCAAGGAGTCCCCGGCCCTGCCCACCGGGTACGCCGGCATGATCAACCTCGCGCTGATCCCGCCGCTGTGGCGCAAGGTGATGGACCACCGCGTGGTCGAGCACCTCGACGGCGACGTCACCCTCGCCAACATCGCGCCCGGCAAGGAGGCGGCGTACCTCGCCAAGTTCCCGCCGCCGGTCGAGCACGCCGTGAAGACCGAGGACCCGTTCGCCCAGAAGTTCGTCGGCGAGGTGCTGGCCGCGCGCTGTCCCGGCTGCTCCTACGTCTACGAGGTCGCCGCGGGCGACGAGCACGAGGGTTTCGCCGCCGGCACCGCCTGGACCGACATCCCCGACGACTGGTGCTGCCCCGACTGCGGGGTTCGCGAGAAGATCGACTTCATCCCGTTCGACCCCGAGAAGGTGCAGGCATGAAGATCGTCGCCGATCTGGACAAGTGCGAGGGCCTCGGCATGTGCGAGGCCATGGCCAACGACTACTTCGAGGTGGACGAGGACGAGGACAAGGTCGTCGTCCTCGACTCGGCCCCGCCCGAGGAGGACCGGGCGCACGTCTACGCCGCCGTGCAGGCGTGCCCCGTGCTCGCCCTCACCCTCGAAGGCTGATGTCCCTCCTCGCCGACCGGACCAGAGCCCTGGTCGACCGGGTGGCTACCCTCACGGGGGTGGCCACCCAGACCCTCCGCGACCGCCTGCTCGAGGCGGCCGTCGAGCTCACCACCAGCTCGGGGTGGGCCAAGGTGACCATGGCCCGGCTGGCCGACGAGGTCGGGGTCAGCCGGCAGACCGTCTACAACGAGATCGGCACCAAGAACGACCTCGCCGAGGCGATGGTGCTGCGCGAGCTGGACCGCTTCCTCGCCGGGGTGACCCGTTCGTTCGACGAGAACCCCGACGACCTGGTCGCCGCGATCCGCGACTCGGCGCGCCGGGTGCTCAAGTACGCCCAGGACAACGCCCTGCTCCACGCCGTCGTCTCGGCCACCCACGGCGCCGACACCGAGCTGCTGCCGCTGTTGACCACGCACTCCGAGTACCTCCTCGAGGGCGCCAAGCTGGTGGTCGCCGACCGGGTGGCCGCCTACGACGTCGACCTGCCGGCCGAGCGGCTCGCCGCCAGCATCGACATGGTCGTCCGGCTCGTCCTCAGCCACGTCATGCAGCCCTCGGCCGACCCCACCCGCACCGCCGACGACATCGCGTGGATCGCCGAACGCGTTCTGCGCTGATCACCCACGTACTACCCTCGCCTCGGGAGATGCCGGGAGAACCCGGTGGAGGGATGAGGTTCATGGGGTTGGTGCGACGCGCCCTGGTGCGTGGCTCTCGAGCCACGGCCGTAGCGAGCGACGCTTCCGGCCGATCTGGCAAGGCGGCGGAGCGACGTCGTGCTGGATGGCCCTTCGAGCGACGCCAACGCCGCCAGATCGAGTCGGAAACGTCGCGTAGTAGGCCGGGGCTCGGGAGCCGCGCCCTGGGGGATCGGCCGGTGGCCGGGCTCGCGGCTGCCGCTGCCCTGCTCGCCCTCGCCGCCTGCGGCACGCCCCAGGAGAGCGGCGCCCCGAAGCCGAAGCCCGACCCGACCGACGCGGCGGCCACCACGACCGCCACCGCGACGACGGCGGTCGCCGACCCGGCGCACGCCGTACCGCCGCCGGGGGCGTTCGACGGCAAGCAGTACGGCGACGACCTGCTCCTCGTCTCCCAGGACACCTTGTCGAAGGACGACCTGGCCGCCATCACCGGCGTGACGGTCCGCGGCAAGCCCGGCGTCGCCGCCTCGACGCAGCTGTCCTACGGCCAGTTCACGGTGGAGAACAAGTACTTCAACATCGCCGCCGTCGACCCGGCCGAGTACCGCCGGTTCACCGGCAACGACTCCGCTCGGTTCCAGGAGCAGTGGGACCGGATCGCGGGTGGCGAGGTCGCCATCCCGAAGCGGCTCGAGCAGGAGCTGGTGCCCGACAGCAAGGGCTACCTCGCTGTCGACGAGGAGCGGATCCACATCGGCGCGCTGTTCCCGGGCGGGGTCGGCGGGGTCGACGCGGTCGTCAACGAGAAGTGGGGCGAGACGCTCGGGCTGCCCCAGGACAACGCCGTGCTGATCAACACCGGCCTGTCGTCCCCGCAGGTCGTGCGGAAGAAGATCGAGAAGGCGTTCGGCAAGGAGCGGTTCTCCATCAGCGCCCTCGACATCGTCGCGCAGAGCGGCATCGACCCCGGCACCTACCAGCAGGCGATCCCGGTCGGCGCGTTCAGCGACGCGGTCGGGGTCTACCGCTACACGCCCGTCGGCGGCGGCCGGATCGCGCCCGACGCCGCCTGGGTGAAGGCCCACATCGTCACCGAGGTGGTCCCGATCCTGGGGCGGGTCACCTGCAACCGGTTCATGATGCCGCAGCTCAAGGCGGCGCTCGCCGAGATCCAGACCACGGGGCTGGGCGACAAGATCTACCAGTACTCCGGCTGCTACAACCCGCGCTTCATCGCCGGCTCCACCCAGCTGTCCAACCACTCCTTCGGCCTGGCCCTCGACCTCAACGTGCCCGGCAACCAGCGCGGCACCGTCGGCCAGATGGACCGGGGCATCGTGGCGATCTTCAAGAAGTGGGGCTTCGCGTGGGGCGGCGACTGGGCCTACACCGACCCGATGCACTTCGAGCTGGCCCGGATCGTCAACCCTGGCTGACCCCCTCCGGTAGTCCCTGCTCAAAAGCACCGTTCTGCACCGCTAGACGGTGCTTTTGAGCAGGGACTACCGGCGGACTCTGACAGCATCGCTGTCACTTTCCGTGCCATGATGCGCCCATGACGTTCGCGCTGGGTCAGGGAACCGGTCCGCTGCAGGGCCTCAAGGTCGTCGAGATCGCCGGCATCGGGCCCAGCCCGCACGCCTGCATGATCCTCGCCGACCTGGGCGCCGACGTGATCCGCGTCGAGAGGCCGGGTGGGCAGATGCTCACCGGTGGCTCCCACGACCTGCTCAACCGCGGGCGCCCCAGCGTCGCGCTCAACCTGAAGGACCCCGAGGCGGTGGCGACCGTGCTCGACCTGGTCGAGCAGGCCGACGTGCTGGTCGAGGGGATGCGGCCGGGCGTCGCGGAGCGGCTCGGGTTCGGTCCCGAGGAGTGCCACGCCCGCAACCCGCGGCTGGTCTACGGCCGGATGACCGGCTGGGGCCAGGACGGTCCGTGGGCGCAGGCCGCCGGGCACGACATGAACTACATCGCCATCACCGGCACCCTCCACGGTCTCGGGCAGGTCAAGGACAAGCCCCAGTTCCCGGCCAACCTGGTGGGCGACTTCGGCGGCGGGTCGACGTACCTCGTGATCGGGATCCTCGCCGCGGTCTTCGAGGCCCGGACGTCCGGTCGGGGCCAGGTGGTCGACGCCGCCATCGTCGACGGCACCGCGAGCCTCAACGCGATGACGGCGGCCTTCCTCGCCGGTGGCGGCTTCAAGGAGGAGCGAGCCGCGAACCTGCTCGACGGAGGCGCGCCGTACTACGACATCTACGAGACCGCGGACGGCGAGCACATGTCGGTGGGCGCCCTCGAGCCGCAGTTCTACGACCTGTTCGTCGAGCTGCTCGGCATCAAGGACACCGCGCCGGACCGCTTCGACCTCGCCCGCACCGACGAGCTGCGCGATCTGCTCACCGCGACCTTCAAGACCAAGACCCGCGACGAGTGGTGCGCGGTCTTCGACGGCACCGACGCGTGCGTGGCGCCGATCCTGCGGATGAGCGAGGCCAAGGACCACCCCCACATCAAGGCCCGCGAGATCTTCGTCGAGCACGAGGGGATCGTCCAGCCGCAGCCCGCGCCGCGCTTCTCGCGGACCAAGGCCACCCTGTCCCACCCGCCCGCCCCCGGCGCCGGCGCGCACACCCGGGAGGCGCTCGCGGCGTGGGGGATCAAGGACGTCGACGGGCTGATCGAGCGGGGTGCGGCGGTGCAGCTGTCGTAGCGGCGGGGTTCGGGTCCGGCGGGCGCGGGTCGGGTCGGGCGCGGGTTGGGTCGGGCGCGGGTTGGGTCGGGCGCCGGTCGGGTGGACCGCTGTAACACGGTGTCCGCCGCTCTTCCCGACCCGCGACGTCGCCCGAGGGGTGCTGTGCGGGTCGCGTACATCGGACCCGGGTCGGCTACCGCAGCGGACACCGTGTTACAGCGCCCGCCACCCCCGCCCGCGATTCCCCCTGATCACCCCCCACCCCCTAGAGTGGGCGGCACCGATCCGGCCAGTCTTGCCCCGGATCCCGGCGCACCCACGGCCCCAACCGAGGACCGCGCCCCTCACCCGAGGCACCGCTTCACCGCCTGTCACCGGACAGGCAGCACGGCGAGACGCCCATGAGGGGAACGCGCCGACGCGTGCTGCGGTCCCCGGAGAGAAACACGTGACCACCACCTTCGCCGACCTCGGCGTGCCCACCGCCCTCCTCGACGTACTCACCGCGGAGCAGATCACCGTCCCGACGCCGATCCAGGCCGCGACGCTGCCGGACTCGCTGAAGGGCCGCGACGTGCTCGGCCGCGGCCGCACCGGCTCCGGCAAGACCTATGCGTTCGGGCTGCCGCTCGTCGCCCGCCTGGCCGCCGACGGCGAGCGCCGCCGCCCCGCGCCGAAGCGCCCCCGGGCGCTGGTGCTCGCGCCGACCCGCGAGCTGGCCTCCCAGATCGCCGCGACCGTCGCTCCGCTCGCGAAGGCGGTCGGGCTGCGCACCACCACGGTCTTCGGTGGCGTCGGCCAGGGCCCGCAGGTCACCGCGCTGCGCGACGGCGTCGACATCCTGATCGCCTGCCCCGGCCGGCTCGAGGACCTGATCGGCCAGGGCCACTGCAGCCTCGCCGACGTCCGGGTGACGGTGCTCGACGAGGCCGACCACATGGCCGACCTCGGCTTCCTGCCCGCCGTACGCCGGCTGCTCGACCAGACGCCCAAGGGCGGGCAGCGGATGCTGTTCTCCGCGACCCTCGACAACGCCATCGACGTCCTCGTCAAGCGCTTCCTGGTCGACCCGGCGGTGCACGAGGCCGACTCGGCGCAGTCGCCGGTGACCAAGATGGACCACCACGTGCTCCACGTCGAGCGCGAGCAGCGCCTGCCCGTGCTGCTCGACCTGGTCAGCGCCCCGGGCCGCACGGTCGTCTTCACCCGCACCAAGCACGGTGCCAAGGCTCTGGCCCGCCAGCTCAACAAGAACGGCGTGCCCGCCGTCGACCTCCACGGCAACCTGAGCCAGGGTGCCCGCACCCGCAACATGGAGGCCTTCCACAGCGGTACGGCGACCACCCTGGTCGCCACCGACATCGCGGCCCGCGGCATCCACGTCGACGACGTCTCGCTCGTCGTCCACGCCGATCCGCCGGCCGAGCACAAGGCGTACCTGCACCGCTCGGGCCGGACGGCGCGGGCCGGCGCCGCCGGCACGGTCATCACGCTGATGACCAGTGAGCAGCGTGGCGACGTCCGGGCGCTGACCCGGGCCGCCGGGATCACCCCGACCACCACCCGGATCCAGGGCCCGGACCACCCGGTGCTGCAGGACCTGGCCCCCGGCGAGCGGACCCGCCCCGGTGGGATCGACCTGACCCCCGCGCCCTCCCAGGGTGGCAGCGGCAACGGCGGTGGCGGTCGGCGCCGCTCCGGCGGCGGCAAGAGGCCCGCGGCGAAGCAGGCCGCGGCCTCGAAGTCGGGCGGCCAGGGCCGCTCGGGCGGGCAGGGCCAGCGCTCGGGTGGCCAGGGCCGCTCGGGGCAGGGCGTCGCGAAGCCGGCCGGCCAGCGCTCCGGAGGCGGCGGGCGCAACCGGTCCCGCTCACGGGGCGCGGGCGCCGGCTCGGGCGGCGGCCACAGTGCCGCCGGCTTCAGCTCCGGTCGGCGCTGACCAGGCAGAAAGTGGCCTGAGATTCGCGCCGACCCGGCAGAACTTTCTGCCGGGTCGACGCAATTCCGGGGCTAGTTCGAGCCGGGTCGGCGCAATTCCGGGGCCAGTTCGAGCCGGGTCAGCGCCGCCGGGGGGTCCGGGCCGCGCGCGCCACCGCCGACTCGTACGCCGACACCAGGCCGCCGACGGACAGCGGCTTGAGCCGTTCCATGATCTCGCGGAAGTGCGCGGAGGTGCTGGCGTCGTCGTACAGCGGCGCGAGCTTGTCGTTGATGACCTCGTAGAGCTCCTTGGCCATCTGCTCGCCGTGCTCCTGGTAGACCGCGGCGGCCGCGGCGGCGACCTCGCGGGGGAACCCGAGCTCGAGCAGCCGGATGCCGATGGCGAGCTGGTTGCTCGCGACGAGGTACGACGCCCCGCGGATCCGCAGCACGCCCAGCGCCTGGAGGGTGGCGACGTCCTCGGCGGACAGGGCGCGTCCGGCCTTCTGCTCGAGCTGGTCGCGGTCCATCTCGACGGGCAGGTCGGACTGCCAGGGGGCGAGCATGGTGCGGGCCAGGGCGATGTCCTCGGGGGTGGCGTCGTCGGGGATGCCGGCGACGTAGCGCTCGATCGCGGAGAGCGTGAACCCGTGGCTCTGCAGCTCCAGCACCAGCTCGATCCGGGCCAGGTGGACCGCGGAGTAGTAGCCGGAGCGGCCGCGCCGGATGGGCGGGGGGACCAGGCCGCGCGAGGTGTAGAAGCGCACCGTGCGCACGGTGAGGCCGACCCGGGCGGTGAGCTCCTCGAGGGTGAGCAGCTCGTCGGCGGATCCGGGCCTCGGGTCCGCCCCCGATGCGTCCTGGGTCACACCGCCCGCGGGCTCCTCGCTCTTGACCATGACAGTAATAGTGTCACAATCGACCTCAGAGACACCTCTCCCGTACAGAAACAAGGACGGTCATGGCAGAAGCATTCGTGTACGACCACCTCCGCACGCCGCGCGGCCGGGGCAAGGCCAACGGCTCCCTCCACGAGGTGAAGCCGGTCGACCTCGCCGTCGGCCTCGTCGACGCCGTGCAGGAGCGCAACCCGGGCCTCGACCCGAACCGGATCGACGACATCGTGCTCGGCGTCGTCTCCCCGATCGGCGACCAGGGTGGCGACATCGCGAAGACCGTGGCCATCGCCGCCGGTCTCCCGGACACCGTCGCCGGCGTCCAGCTCAACCGCTTCTGCGCCTCCGGCCTCGAGGCCGTCAACCAGGCCGCGGGCCGCGTGCGCGGCGGGTTCGAGGACCTGATCATCGCCGGCGGCGTCGAGTCGATGAGCCGGGTGCCGATGGGCTCCGACGGCGGCGCCTGGGCGTCCGACCCCGCGACCGCGTTCAAGGCGGGCTTCGTGCCGCAGGGCATCGGCGCCGACCTGATCGCCACCATCGAGGGCTGGAACCGCGAGGACGTCGACGCGTACGCCGCCGAGTCCCACCACCGCGCCGCCAAGGCGCAGGCCAACGGCTACTTCGACGGCGCGATCGTGCCGGTCAAGGACATCAACGGCCTGACCGTGCTCGACCGCGACGAGACCGTCCGTCCCGACACCTCGGTCGAGGGCCTCGCCGGGCTCAAGCCGTCCTTCGCCCAGCTCGGCGCCGACGCCGGCTTCGACGACGTGGCGCTCGAGAAGTACCACTGGCTCGAGAGGATCAACCACGTCCACCACGCCGGCAACAGCTCGGGCATCGTCGACGGCTCCGCGCTCACCCTGATCGGCAACGAGCAGGTCGGCAAGGACCTCGGCCTGACCCCGCGGGCCCGGATCATCGCGACCGCGGTCTCCGGCGCGGACCCGATCATCATGCTCACCGGTCCCGCCCCGGCCGCCCGCAAGGCGCTGGCCAAGGCCGGCCTCGAGGTCGGCGACATCGACCTGTTCGAGATCAACGAGGCGTTCGCCGCCGTCGCCATGCGGTTCATGCGCGACATGGGCATCAGCCACGACATCACCAACGTCAACGGCGGCGCGATCGCCATGGGTCACCCGCTCGGCGCGACCGGCGCGATGATCCTCGGCACCCTGATCGACGAGCTCGAGCGCCGCGACCTGCGCCGCGGCCTCGCCACGCTCTGCGTCGGCGGCGGCATGGGCATCGCCACGATCGTCGAGCGCGTCTGACGCCGTACCGGACCCAGAGACCCAGAACAGGAACGACATTGAGCACCGAAACCCAGAGCGCGGTCCGCTACGAGCGTGACGCCGACGGCATCGTCACCCTCACCCTCGACGACCCCAACCAGAGCGCCAACACCATGAACGAGCTCTACCGCGAGTCCATGGCGGCCGCGGTCGAGCGCCTGTACGCCGAGCAGGACGACATCACCGGCGTCGTCGTCACCTCCGCGAAGAAGACCTTCTTCGCCGGCGGCGACCTCAAGTTGATGGTCCAGACCACCAAGGACAACGCCGGCGACGTGTTCGCCCAGTGCGAGAGCATCAAGCAGGCGCTGCGCCGCCTCGAGCTGTTCCCGAAGCCGGTGGTGGCCGCGATCAACGGCGCCGCCCTCGGCGGTGGCTACGAGATCACCCTCGCCACCCAGCACCGGATCCTGGTCAACGACCCGAAGATCAAGGTCGGCCTCCCCGAGGCGACCCTCGGCCTGCTCCCCGGCGGCGGTGGCGTCACCCGCGCCGTGCGCAAGTGGGGCCTGCAGACCGCGCTGATGGACGTGCTGCTCCAGGGCACCCAGTTCAACCCGGAGACGGCGCTCAAGAAGGGCGTCGTCGACGAGCTCGTCGCCACCCAGGAGGAGCTGGTCCCCGCCGCGAAGGCCTGGATCAAGGCCAACCCCGAGGCCGCGCTGTCCCCGTGGGACGCCCCCGGCTACAAGATGCCCGGCGGTACGCCGAAGTCGCCCGCGCTGGCCGGCTTCCTGCCCGCCTTCCCGGCCCTGCTGCGCAAGCAGCTCAAGGGTGCCGACTACCCGGCGCCGCGCGCGATCCTCTCGGCCGCGGTCGAGGGTGCGCAGGTCGACTTCGACACCGCCTCGCGGATCGAGTCGCGCTACCTGGCGAACCTGGTCGTCAACCAGGGCTCGAAGAACATGATCCAGGCGTTCTTCTTCGACCTGCAGGCGATCAACTCCGGCTCGCTGCGCCCGCAGGGCATCGAGCCCTACAAGGCCAAGAAGGCCGTCGTCCTGGGCGCCGGCATGATGGGCGCCGGCATCGCCTACGTGCTGGCCAAGGTCGGCGTCGAGGTGGTCCTCAAGGACATCTCGGTCGAGGCGGCCGAGAAGGGCAAGTCCTACTCCGAGGGCCTGCTCGACAAGGCGATCAGCCGCGGCCGGTCCACCGAGGAGAAGAAGGCCGAGCTGCTCGGCCGGATCACCGCCACCGACGACCCGGCCGCCGCGGCCGGCGCCGACCTCGTGGTCGAGGCGGTCTTCGAGGACCCGTCGCTCAAGGCCAAGGTCTTCGCCGAGATCCTGCCGCACCTCGCGCCCGACGCGCTGCTGTGCTCGAACACCTCGACCCTGCCGATCACCGAGCTGGCCGCCGGCCTGGAGAACGCCGAGGACGCGAAGCGGTTCATCGGCCTGCACTTCTTCTCGCCGGTCGACAAGATGCCGCTGGTCGAGATCATCGCCGGCAAGGAGACCTCCGACGAGGCGCTCGCCAAGGCGTACGACGTGGTGCTCCAGATCCGCAAGACGCCGATCGTGGTCAACGACAGCCGCGGCTTCTACACCTCGCGCGTCATCGGCTACATGGTCAACGAGGGCATGGCGATGCTCGCCGAGGGCGTGGCGCCGTACTCCATCGAGCGGGCCACCACCTCGGCCGGCTACCCGGCTCCGGTGCTGCAGCTCTCCGACGAGCTCAACCTCGAGCTGATGGCCAAGATCGCCAAGGCGACCGCCGAGGCCAACCCCGACCTGCCGGTGCACCCGGGCCAGGCCGTGGTCGGCAAGATGCTCGAGGCGGGCCGGGCGGGTCGCCTGCGCGGCGCCGGCTTCTACGACTACGAGGACGGCAAGCGCGGCTCGATCTGGGCCGGCCTGGCCGACCTCTTCCCGGTCGCGAAGGAGCAGCCGCCGATCGAGGACATCCGCGACCGGATGCTCTTCGCCGAGGCGCTGGAGACCGCCAAGACCTTCGAGGAGGGCGTGATCACCTCGGCGGCCGCCGCCAACATCGGCTCGATCATGGGCATCGGCTTCCCGCCGAACACCGGTGGCGCCGCCCAGTTCATGACCGGCTACGAGGACAAGGCGACGGGCGAGATCGGCCTCGGCGCCTTCCTCAAGCGCGCCGACGAGCTGGCCGCGACGTACGGCGACCGCTTCCAGGCCACCCCCTGGCTGCGCGAGCTGGCCGCGTCGGGCAAGGGCTTCCCCGCCTGATCGTCGGATGACTCCCGCCTGATCGGGACACGGCACGCCGGGCCGGGTCGAACGGAGCACTCCGTTCGGCCCGGCCCGCTACCGTTCCGGTCATGGGAGGGCGGCGACGGGTGGCGCGGCCGGGGCGGACCGTCGTCCGGGTCATCGTGGCGAGCCTGGCCGCGCTCGGGCTTCTGACCGGGCTCGGCGTGGTGCTGGCCTACGAGAACTGGAACGGCAACCTGGAGCACCCGGCCGTCGTCGGCAAGAACCGGCCGGCCAAGAAGACCAAGGCGCTCAACATCCTGGTGATGGGCACCGACACCCGTGCCTGCGCGGGCTGTGGCATCGACAGCGAGGCCGGTGGCGGGCTGTCCGACACCACGATCCTGTTCCACCTCTCGGCCGACCGGACGTTCGCCTACGGCATCTCCATCCCGCGCGACACCGCGGTGATGCGGCCGGTCTGCTACCGGGCCGACGGCACCGAGATCCCCGCCGCGACGACCTACGAGAAGTGGAACGAGGCGTACAAGGTCGGCGGCCCCGGTTGCACCCGCCAGCAGCTCGAGCAGCTGACCGGGGTCCACGTCGACCGGTTCGTGGTCGTGGACTTCGGCCAGTTCAAGGACATGGTCAACGCGCTCGACGGCGTGGAGATCTGCGTGCCGCAGGAGATCGACGACACGACCGGCAACATCCACCTCAAGGCCGGCACCCGCGAGGTCGACGGCACCGAGGCGCTGGCCTACGCGCGGGTGCGCTACGGCATCAGCGGCGGCATCGACCCGTACCGCACCCGCCGCCAGCAGGCCCTGATCGGCGCGATGATCGACAAGGCGCTCACTCGCGGGATGCTCGCGCGGCCGGACCGGATCGTGGGCTTCATCGACGCCGCCACCACCCAGCTGCAGACCGACTTCAAGTCCGTGGCCCAGATGGCGAAGGTGGCATCGAGCGCCCGCGGCATCAACGCCGACGACATCAAGTTCGTCACCACGCCGTGGACGCTCGACACCGACAAGGTGAGCGGCGGCGTGGAGTGGCTGCCGTCGGTCGAGCGGCTGTGGCCGCTGGTGATCGAGGACCGGCCCCTGACCAAGGAGTTCCTGGCCGGCTCGCTGAGCGCGGGCGGGTCGCCCTCCGGGGAGTCGGCCAGCGGGGCGCCGGCCACCGGGACGCCGTCCGGCTCGGCCTCTGCTCCGGCCTCCGGGGCGCCCTCGCCGTCCGGCACGCCGAGCGGCGACGAGGGCCTGTCCCCCGAGGAGCGGGACAAGGCCGGGCTCTGCTCCTGAGCGGCCCGAGCGCTCAGGACGTCGTGACCGCCGCCGATGCCGTCGACATGGGAGTCGAGGTGAGCGGCCTCCGCGTCCGCTTCGGCCCGGTCGAGGCGGTGGCCGGCGTGGACCTGCGGGTCGAGTCCGGCCACGCGCTGGCCCTGCTCGGGCGCAATGGCGCGGGCAAGTCGACGACGATGCGGGTGCTGGCCGGTGTGGTGCCGCCGACCTCGGGACGGGCCCTGGTCGCCGGGTACGACGTGCACCGGCAGCCGCTGGCGGCGAAGCGCGCGGTCGGGTACTGCCCCGACGTGGGCGGCCTGGTCCCGCGGGCGACCCCGTGGGAGCACCTGCAGCTCAGTGCCCGCCTGCGCCGCCTGGACGACTGGGAGCCGCGGGCCCGGCTGCTGCTGGAGCAGTTCGACCTCGGCGACGTGGCGCACCGGGTGACGGCGGGCTTCAGCCACGGCATGGGCCGCCGGCTGAGCGTGGTGCTGGCCGCGCTGCACCAGCCCGAGGTGCTGCTGCTCGACGAGCCGTTCGACGGGGTCGACCCGCTCGGCGTCGAGGCGACCCTCGCCGTCGTCGAGGACGCCCGCGCCCGGGGCGCCGCGGTCCTGGTCTCCACCCACCTGCGCGACCTCGCGGTCCAGGCCTGCACCGAGGTGGCCGTGCTGCGCGGCGGGGTGCGGGTGGCCACGGTCAGCGCCGACCACATGGCGGGGGAGGACGGCGCCCGTGCCTACCGCGCGCTCCTGGCCTGAGCCTGCTCGGGCGCTGGCCGACATACGACACCTGCTGTGGTTCCGCCGCGCGGCGGTCCGGCGACCGCGAGCCGCCGCGCTCGCCCTGGTCGGCCTCGGCGGAGTCACCGTGGCCGCCGTGGTCCTGCCGGCTCTCCTCGGTCCCGGCGACGACCTGGACCGGCTCCTCCGCCCGGCGCTGGTCGCGGTCGTCCTGGTCGCCGTGAGCGGTGCGGTCGCGGCCGGCGGCGGCCGCGAGCTGCTCGCCCGGGACCCGGCGTCGGTGTTCCCGGTCAGTCCGGTGACCGACCACCTCGGTGCGCTGCTGCTCGCCCCGCTCAGCGCGGGCTGGCTGATCCAGGCCTGGGGCCTGCTCGGCCTGACGGCCGCGGTCGCCGGGCCGGGCGCCGTACCGGTCGCGCTCGCCTGGCTGGTCGCCGCGACCGCGCTGGCGCAGGCGGTCGGCTGGGCCGGGGAGTATCTCCGCCGGCGTGGAGTCCTCGCCTGGTTCGCGGTGCCGCTCGCCGGCCTCGGGGCGCTCCCGGCGCCGCTGGTCGCCGACGCGGTCCGGCACGGCGGTCCGGCCGCGCAGGCGGTTGCCTTCGTAGCGCTGCTCGCCGCGACGATCCTGCTGGTGGCCGTCGGCTCCGTCCTCGCCGTCGTCACCGCCCGCCGGGTGCCGCGCGACGAGACGCGTCGCGAGACGGCCACGCACGCACCCCGCCCGCTGCCCCGCTCGGACCTGGCCCTGCTGCGGCGTACCGACCGGGCCTCGGTGTGGCGCAGCGTCCCCCTGCGCCGGGGCACCCTCCTGCTCGCGCTCGCGCCCGGCGCGGTGGCGCTCGCCGGCGGCCTCGACTGGTCGAGCCTGGTGCTGCTGCCCGGGCTGGTGGCGTCCGGCTGCGTGCTGCTGTTCGGCGTCAACCTGTGGTGCCTCGACGGCCGCGGGATGCTCTGGCGCGAGTCCCTGCCCGTGCCCCCGCGGACCGTCGTCGCCGCCCGGGTCTGGGTCCTGGTCGAGGTGCTCCTCGGCGGCAGCGGGCTCACCCTCGCCCTGGGCGCGGTGCGCGCCGGCCGCCCGAGCGGGCCCGAGGTCCTGGCCGTCGTCCTGGCACTGGCGGTGGTCGTCGGCCAGGCCGTGTCGGCGGCCTTGCGCTGGTCCCTCGCCCACCCGTACGCCGTCGACCTCCGCTCCGCCCGCGCCACCCCCGCCCCACCGCTCGTCATGGTCGGCTACTCGCTGCGCCTCGCCGTTGCGACCACGCTCTCCGGGCTGCTGCTGGCCGGGCTCGCCGGCGTCGGCCGGGTCGACCTGCTGGCGACCGCGGCGATCGGGCTGCTCGCCGTCTCGGCGCTGCGGGTGGTCCGGGCGGCGCGACGCTGGGAGGACCCCGAGCGCCGGGCCGGGGTGGTCGCCGTCGTGGTGGCGTGAGAGTGCGGGGCGGCCGACGTCGTCGGGTGGTCTGACCAGTCGCGGTTTGGGACCAATCCCGTGCCAAACCGGTGAAGAGCATGCGGTCTCTGCCCAATCCGTGCGCTCGCCGCGACGTACCGTTGACAGCATGCGGCTCCCTGCGTCCGAGCACCTGGCCCGCCCGTGGCGTATCCACGAGGTCGTCCCGGACTTCGAGCTCGAGGACGTGTGGGAGATCCCGGTCGACCTGGACCCCGGTGCCCTCCCCCGAATCGCGATCGCCCTGGCCGGGCGGCACCCCGAGCAGACCGCGGGCCGGATCGTCGGCGTACTCCTCCGCGTCCGCCGTCTCCTCGGTACGACGTTCGGCTGGGACGATGCCGACGAAGGGCCGGGGCGGCGCGTCACCAGCCTGCGTGAGCGGCTGCCCGCCGACCTGCGGGACGGTCCTCGGGGGCCGGCCGCCCAGGGTTTTCCGTTCGAGCCGCTCTACCTGCTGCCAACGCGACGGTCCACGGCGTCATGCACCTGGGCCTGGTCGAGACGGGTTCCGGCCGCTGTCGCGGGCGGATGGCGGTCCTGGTCAAGCCCAACGAGAGGCTCGGGCGGATCTACTTGGCCACGATCAAGCCGATCCGCCACCGGATCGTCTACCCGCTCATGATCCGTGCGCTGGCGAGAAGCTGGGCCGAGATCCAACGGACGGCCGCCTGAGATGGTGGGGGCTGACCCCGCGCGGAGGGTCACGGGCGGGCTCGTCGGTCGGCCTACGCATGGACGGTCGTGAGCAGGCGATCGATGGGTCGATGAGACCCCGGCCGCGGTGGTCTGACCAGTTGCGGTTTGGGACCAATCCGTGTCAAAAGCCGCCGAGACCATGCAGTTTCTGACCAATCCCCACCCCACGAGAGGATCAGCCCATGCTGCGAGGAGCGATCGACGGCGCCGGCCTGCTCCTCCTCGCCGTGCTCGTCGCCCGCGCCGTCCCCCACCTGTCGTCGAAGGCCCTGTGGTTCACCACCACGGCGGTCCTGGGCCCGCTGGTCACCTATCTCTCGCTCAGCAGCCGCGGCTACCGGGCGACGATCTCCCTCGATCTCGCGTACGTCGCGATCGTGGTGGTGACGGCGGTGCGGACCAGGGGCGAGCTGTGGCGCTGCTTCCCGGAGGCCTACCGGCGCCGGTCGTCTCCGGGTGCCGGCGAGCCGAGGCTCGACATCGGGTGGTTGGGCGCGGCGGCGGTCATCGTGCTCTTCGTGGCCCTGGAGCACTTCGTCGGTAGCGGCATCACCGACGCGTAGGGCGACACATTAAGGTCGGCGGGGTGACCGACCAGCCGCCTCAGCAACAGCGCGTCCTGATCACCGGCGCGGCCTCCGGACTCGGCGCCGCCCTCGCCCGGGCCTGGGAGGCGCGGGGCGCCGAGGTGCTGCGCACCGACCGCGCGGACGGCGAGGGGATCGTCCGGCTCGACATCGCCAGCGACGCCGACTGGGCCGCTGTCCTCGCGTACGTCGAGCGGACCTGGGGCGGCCTGGACGTCCTGGTCAACAACGCGGGGATCGCGGGCGGCGGGCGGCTCGACGTCGCGGGGATCGACGAGTGGCAGCGGCTGGTCGACATCAACCTGCTCGGGGCGGTGCGGGGGACGGCCACGTTCACGCCGGTCTTCAAGCGGCAGGGGAGTGGCCGGGTGGTCAACGTCGCCTCGCTCGCGGGGCTGGTGCACCCGGCCGGGATGGCCGGCTACAACGCCACGAAGGCCGCGGTCGTCGCGCTCACCGAGACCACCGGGCACGAGCTCGCGGCGCACGGCGTGAGCGCGCACGTCGTGTGCCCGTCGTACTTCCGCACCAACCTGATGGCCGGGGTCGAGGGCCGCGACGCGGCGCTGCAGCAGGTGATGACGAAGCTGGTCGAGGACGCGCCGCTGGGGCCCGACGAGATCGCGGCCGCGGTGCTCGACGCGATCGACGCCGGCACCGAGCTGATCGTCCCCGACGACGCCGCGCGGGCGGCCTACCAGCTCAAGCTGACCGACCGGCCGTCGTACGACGCCGTCATGCGCGCGCAGGCCCGCAAGCTCGACGCGGTGACCGAGTGAGCGACGAGTCGCGTCCGGTCCGGGAGGAGGACGCCTTCGACGTGGCGGCCGTCGAGGCCTGGCTGGGGCGGGGCCCGATCGCGGAGGTCCGGCAGTTCCCCGGCGGCGCGTCCAACCTGACCTACCTGCTGCGGATGCAGGACGGCCCCGACCTGATCCTGCGCCGGCCGCCGGTCGGCACCAAGGCCAGGGGCGCCCACGACATGGGCCGCGAGTACCGGATCCAGGACGCGCTCGAGCCGGTCTTCCCACAGGTGCCCGCGATGGTGGCGTACTGCACGGCCGAGGACAGCCCGATCGGCAGCGAGCTGTACGTCATGGAGCGGCTCGACGGGCTGATCCCGCGCCGCGACTTCGGCTTCCCGATCACCCCCGAGCAGGCGTCCGCGCTGTGCGACGCCGCCGTCGACACCCTGGTCGCGCTGCACGCGATCGACGTGTCCGCCGTCCCGGGACTGGCGGCGCTCAACAAGGGCGACGGGTACGTCGCGCGCCAGGTCGGCGGGTGGATCGCCCGGCTCGACGGCGCGCGCACCGACGACACCGGTGACTGGTCCGACATCACCGGCTGGCTCGACGCGCACCAGCCCGCCGACGTCGGGCAGCGGATGATCCACAACGACTACCGCTTCGACAACATGGTCCTCGCCGCGGATGACCCGACCCGGATCATCGGCCTCCTCGACTGGGAGCTCGCCACCGTCGGCGACCCGCTGATGGACCTCGGCTGCACCCTCGCCTACTGGGTCGAGGCCGACGACGACGAGTTCTTCCTGCTCTTCCGCCGCCAGCCGACGACCGCGCCGGGCATGTGGACCCGGCGACAGTTCGTCGAGGCCTACTGCGCGCGGTCCGGCCTGTCCCTGACTCCCGAGCAGTGGACCTTCTACGAGGTCTTCGGGCTGTTCCGGCTGGCCGTGATCGCCCAGCAGATCTGGTACCGCTACTTCCACGGCCAGACCACCAACGAGGCGTACGCCGCGTTCGGCCCGGCGGTCGGCTACCTCGAGGCCCGCTGCCGCCGGATCCTGGCGGACCTCGCGCCCGAGGTGGGTGCCTGATGGGCGTCCTGCTGCTGGTCCGCCACGGCCAGGCGTCCTTCGGGTCCGACGACTACGACGTCCTCTCCGAGACCGGCTGGGAGCAGGGCCGGGTGCTCGGCCGCTGGCTGGCGAAGGAGGGCCCGGACCCGGCGTCGGTGGTCCACGGCGGGATGCGCCGGCACCGCGAGACCTGGGAGGCGATCGCGTCGGGGCTCTCCGGCCCGCCGCCGGCCGAGGTCGACGAGGACTGGGCGGAGTTCGACCACCTCGCTGTGCTCGCACGGTACGCCGAGGCCACCGGTGCCCGGGTGGACCACACCACCGACCGGCGTGCCTTCCAGGAGCAGTTCGAGATCTCCACCGCGCACTGGGCCGCGGCCGGCCCCGACGGCGGCTACCCCGAGCCCTACGACGTCTTCGTCGCCCGGGCCCGGGCCGCGCTCGACGCCGCGGCGGCCCGTCCGGGACCGACCCTCGTCGTCACCTCCGGGGGCGTGATCGCGGCGCTGGCCGCCCTGCTCGTCGTACCGGACGGAGCGGCGCTCGGCCCGGTCTGGGCGCGGTTCAACACGGTCATCGCGAACACCTCGGTTACCCGGGTGATCGTGGGCGCCACCGGCGCCCGGCTGCTGACGTTCAACGAGCACCCCCACCTCCCCCGACCCCTGATCACCTACCGCTAGGCATGTCCGACCAGGTGATGAACGCGGTCATCGCGACCGCTCTCGGCTCCGTCGTCGCCGTGGTGCTGCTGCTCCCGGTCGCGGCCGTGGAGTACCGCAGGGACGGGCGGCTCGGTCCGCGCGACCTGGTGGTGCTGCTGTCCGGCGCGGTCTACGGCCTGGCGCTGTGGACCTACACGCTGCTGCCGATGCCGGCGAGCGACGACTACCGCTGCGTCGGCAGGCAGACGGTGCCCTTCGACACCATCCGCGGAATCGACTGGGGTGATCTCGGCTCGCGGGCCGGGCTGTCGGCGCTGGCGCACGACGTGGCCTTCCAGCAGGTCGCCCTCAACGTGCTGCTGTTCGTGCCGCTCGGCTGGTTCGTCCGCCGGATCGCGCGTCGTGGGGTCGTCGTCGCCACCCTGCTGGGCTTCTCGGTGTCGCTGCTCATCGAGACCACGCAGGCCACCGGCGTATGGCATCTCTACGACTGCGCCTATCGGCTCTTCGACGTCGACGACCTGATGATCAACACCCTCGGCGCGACCCTCGGCTCTCTGGTGTCGGCGATCTTCATCCGCCGCCGGCGGCCCGAGGTCGTCTGGCCGACGAGCATCACGCTGGGGCGGCGCTGGGTCGGCATGGTCTGCGACGGGCTGTTCGTGCTGCTGCTCGGGTCGACGCTGTCGATCGCGTGGCGGGCGGTGCAGCTGTACGTCGTCGAGGTGCCCTTCGAGGACCTGCCGACCACGCCCGAGCGCCTGCTGCAGTGGGGCGTTCCGGGACTGGTCGAGGTGGCCGCCGTCCTCCTCGGCGGGCGGACCGTCGGCGAGTGGGTGGTCTCGGTGCGCACCACCGGTGGGCGCGGCCCGGTGCCGGTGGCCCGCGGCCTCAAGCTGGTGACCGGCGTGGGCCCGTTCGTCGCGCTGCTCGCGATCCCGGGTGCGTGGACCGGCCCGGTGCTGGCGCTGTTCGTCGTCGTCAGCCTGGCGGCGGCGATCCCCAGGGCGGGCGGGCACCGCGGCCTCGCCCACGCCGTGGCCGGCCTCGACCTGGAGATCGTGCTGCCGCGCGCGGTCCGGGAGCGGGAACCGTTCAGATCAGCCTCTTGAGCACGCCGAGCGGGGCATGCCTCATCACCGGAGCCATCGCCGCCCACGGCAGCGGCGGCACGCAGGCGTCGGCGACCTCCTTCTCGATTGCGGTGACCATGGCCGCCACGCCCTTCTCGGTCGACGACATCAGGGGCGTCGACTGCTCCACCTGGTCGTTCATCTCCGAGCGGATGTAGCCGGGGTAGAGCACGGTCACCTTGATCCGCTTCTGCAGCGGCGTGCCGTGGAGCTCGGTGCGCAGGCCCTCGGCGAGGTGCGCGACGCCGGCCTTGGTGGCGGCGTACGTCGTCATCGAGGAGGGCATCCCGCGCATCGCCGCCATCGACGACACCATCACCAGGTGCCCGGCCTCCTGCGCGCGGAAGACCTCCATCGCGGCCTCGGTCTGGGCGAGCGCGCCGACGAAGTTGGTCATCGCGGTCTCCAGGTTGGCGTCGAAGCGGCCGGTGCCGAGCCGGGCGCCCTTGCCGAGGCCGGCGTTGACCACCACCCGGTCCAGCCGGCCGAGCTCGTCGCGCAGCTCGCTGAACACCCGGAACACCGCCGCGTGGTCGGTGACGTCGAGCGCCCGCAGCGCCACCCGTCGCCCGGGATGGGCGGCGTGCACCTCGGCCGCCAGCTCCTCGAGCCGCTCGGTACGCCGGGCCGCCAGTGCCAGGTCGTAGCCCCGGGCCGCGAACTGGCGGGCCATCTCGGCGCCCAGCCCGCTCGACGCGCCGGTGATCAGGATCGTTTCTGCCATGGCGGCAGTCTGGCGCACGTGCGCGATACCACCGCAAATGGTAGAGTCGATGCCATGGGCAGTGCCATGCGGACCACCATCGACAGCGCCGGGCGGATCGTCGTGCCCAAGGCGATCCGCGATGCCATGGGGCTGACCGGCGGCACCCGCCTCGACCTGATCTTCGAGAACGGCCGGCTCCGGGTCGAGATCCCGCCGGCCGAGGTCGAGATCGAGTTCCCCGAGGGCGGGCCGCCGCGGATCGTCTTCAAGGACGACGACGTGCCGCCGCTGACCGACGAGATGATCCGCGAGACCCTGGAGGCCGTCCGTGACCGCCGCCTGTGACACCAGCCTCCTGGTTCCGACGCTCAATCCACGTCATCCCGCCCACGCCGAGGCGCTCGAGGTGTGGCCCGAGCTGACCGCGGTGCCGACCCATGTGCTGCTCGAGACCTACAGCGTGCTGACCCGGGTGCAGCTGGCCTACCAGATGGCCGGACGCGACGTCCTGCGCGCGCTCGACGGCCTGGGTCTCGAGGTGATCGGCCTGCCGGAGTCGCGCCAGGCCGAGCTGGTCGCCGACTGCGCCGCCGCCGACGTCGTCGGCGGCGCGGTCTACGATGGCCTGGTCGGGCTGACCGCGCGCCACCATGACGTCACGCTGATCACCCGTGACCGCCGGGCCCGGGAGACCTATGCGGCATTGGGGGTGCGCTATCGGCTGATCTGAACCACGCCTGACATCCTGCCCTGATGCGACAGGGAGCAGGGATGCGGACGATCGGGAAAGCCCGGACCAGCGCGGCGGTGGTGCTGCTCGTGGCCGGCGGCGCGGTCACGGGAGCGGGAGCCGGGATTGCCGGGGCGCACGCGCCGGCGCCGACCTGCGCGGGTCAGCGCGCCACGATCGTCGATCCGTCCAAGGGCGATGACCGGATCGTCGGGACTGCCAAGCGCGACGTCATCGTCGCCGGCCGGGGCAAGGGGCGCGACGTCGTCCTCGGGCTCGACGGCGACGACCTGATCTGCGGCAGTGCCCGGACCCGGGTGGTCGCCGGGCGGGGCGACGACACCGTCTACTTCGCCGGCCGGGCCGACGGCGGCAAGGGCGCCGACCGGTTCCACGGCGTCGGTGTGGCGCGCGGGGGCAAGGGCGCCGACACTGCCTGGGTGCCGATGGGCGCCGGCTCCTTCGACGGTGGTCCGGGCCACGACCGGGTGGTGTTCTACGAGGGCTACGTCGCGGGTGCGACCTCGGGGGTCTACGTCAACCTCGCGCTCGGCCTGGCCTCGGCCGAGACCGAGGTCGGCAGCGTGCGGCTGCGCACCTTGCTGGCCGGGGTGGAGGAGGTCCGCGGCACCCCCGACGACGACCTGATCCTGGGCGACGGCCTCGACAACGTGCTCCGCGGTGGCGCGGGGGCGGACGTCCTCGACGGCCGCGGTGGCATCGACACCGTGATCGGTGGGCGGGGCAGGGACACCTGCACCGGGGAGGTACGCCGCGGCTGCGAGCGGTAGCCGCCGGCTCGACAGGCCAGCCATATACCGGGTATACATTTCTATACCCGGTATGTAGTCGACGTCGAGGGAGCCCGGATGTCCGTCAAGCACGCCCTGCTGGCGCTGCTGGAGCAGCAGCCGATGTACGGCTACCAGCTGCGCGCCGAGTTCGAGCAGCGCACCGGCACCACCTGGCCGCTCAACGTCGGGCAGGTCTACACCACGCTGACCCGGCTCGAGCGCGACGGCTTCGCGCACGCCGAGGGCGAGGACGGCGAAGGCCACCAGATCTACCGGATCACCGACGCCGGTCGCGGCGAGGTCGCCGCCTGGTTCACCACCCCGGTCGCGCGCACCCAGCCGCCGCGCGACGAGCTGGCGATCAAGCTCGCCCTGGCGGTCACCGTGCCCGGTGTCGACGTCGGCACCGTCATCCAGCAGCAGCGCGGCGCCACCATGGCGGCGCTCCAGGACTACACCCGGCTCAAGCGCCAGGCCGCGGCGTCGGTGGCGCCATCGGACCTGGCCTGGAGCCTGGTCCTCGACTCGCTGGTGTTCGGCGCGGAGGCCGAGATCCGCTGGCTCGACCACTGCGAGGCACGGCTGCGACGCGCTGCCGCCGAAGCCCCCGCCGCCGGGACGACGGGCGCCGCCGTCGCCGCTCCCAGCACGGAGCGGAGCCGGCGATGAGTCCCGACCTGCCCGACCAGGCCCGTCGCCTCGACCGCGCCGAGCAGCGCTGGCTGGCCGAGGCCCGCGAACGACTCCTGCGCATCCGCGCCGCCCGCCTCCTCTCCCGAAAGCAAGAGCGATGAACCCCGTCCTGCAGCTCACCGACGTCGTCCGCACCCACGGCACGGGCCCGAACGAGGTCCGCGCGCTGCGCGGGGTGTCCTTCGCGGCGTACCCCGGCGAGCTGGTGGCCGTGATGGGTCCGTCCGGGTCCGGCAAGTCGACCCTGCTCACCATCGCCGGCGGGCTGGACCAGCCGACGAGCGGCACGGTCACCGTCGAGGGCGTCGACCTGGGGAGGGTGGGCCAGCAGGGGCGGGCGCGGATGCGACGTACGTCGATCGGCTACGTCTTCCAGGGCTTCAACCTGATCCCCGCGCTGACCGCGGCCGAGAACGTCGCGCTCCCGCGCGAGCTCGACGGCATCGGGCCGCGCCAGGCCCACGCCGAAGCGCGGCGGGCGCTGGAGGAGGTCGGGATCCTCGACCTGGCCGACCGGTTCCCCGACAACATGTCGGGCGGGCAGCAGCAGCGGGTCGCGATCGCCCGTGCGGTGGTGGGGGAGCGCCGGCTGATCCTGGCCGACGAGCCCACCGGCGCGCTCGACACCGAGACCGGCGAGGGCATCCTCCAGCTGCTGCGGGCCCGCTGCGACGCCGGTGCGGCCGGTGTCCTGGTCACCCATGAGGCGCGGCATGCCGCCTGGGCGGACCGGGTGGTGTTCCTGCGCGACGGCGTCGTCGTCGACGAGACGGGCGCCGACCGGGCCGAGGTGCTGACCGAGCCGGCCGCGCGATGAGCCCCCGGATCGGCGGCTGGCGGGTCGCGCTGCGCCTCGCCCGGCGAGAGGCCTGGCGGCGCAAGGCGCAGACCGCGCTGATGCTGGTGCTGGTGTGCCTGCCCGTGCTGGCCGTCGCCGCGGCCGCCGTGGTGTGGCGGACGGCGAACGTCTCCGGCGCCGAGGGCGTCGACCGGCGGATGGGCTCCGCCGCGGCGCTGGTGAGCGGCAGCGGCACCAGCGCCGTGCTGCAGGGCTTCGACCCCGACGGCCCCACCCGGTGGGTCGGCGAGGACGAGCACGTCGCGACGGCGGAGGAGGTGCGCGGTGTGCTGGGTGCGGACCGGGAGCTGGTGCCCTTCGCCCAGGAGTACCTCGGCTATCGCACCGACCGCGGCGTCGCCGACCTGCTGGTCACCGAGACCGACCTCGCCAGCCCGCTCACCGACGGGCTGTTCCGGCTCGAGGACGGCCGCTACCCGCGCACCGCCGACGAGGTCGTGGTGAACGCCGCCGTCACCGAGCGCGGCCCGGGGCTGGGGCAGACGCTCACCGTGCTGCGTCGCACGGCCGACGGCGAGAGCCGCACCGAGCTGCGCGTCGTCGGCATCGTGGTGAGCGCGACCACCCGCGAGGAGCCGGTCGCCGCGGTGCTGTCGGGCGCGATCGGCGTCCCCGATGGGCAGCCGGCCTGGCTGGTCGGCGGTGCTCCCGTCGGCTGGGACGACGTCCGCGCGCTCAACGCGGTGGGCCTGCTCGCGGCGTCGCGCGCGGTCCTCTCCGACCCGCCGCCGTCCTCGGCGCAGCCGCCCGAGGTGGTGGGCGACGAGCCGGTCGACGAGACCAGGCTGACCGCGCTGGTGCTGGTCGTCACGATGGTGCTCCTCGAGGTGGTCCTGCTCGCCGGACCGGCCTTCGCCGTCCGCGCCCGGGCTCAGGCTCGGGCGCTCGCCCTGGTCGCCGCCACCGGAGGCACGCCGGCCCAGGCGCGCCGCATGGTCCTCGCGTCGGGCGTCGTGGTGGGCCTGCTCGGCGGCGTCCTCGGGGTGGTGCTGGGCATCGGCGTCGGGGCGCTGCTGGTGCCGGTCGCGCAGCGCTTCCAGGGCACCTGGTTCGGCCCGTTCGAGGTGCCGTGGTCGGTGCTGCTCGCGGTCGCCGGCTTCGGCCTGGCCGCCGCCGTGCTCGCGGCGGTCGTGCCCGCCGTGTCCGCGTCGCGGCAGGACGTGGTCGCGGTGCTCGCCGGGCGCCGCGGCGAGGGCCGGCCCTCGCGCCGCTCCCCGGTGCTCGGCCTGCTCCTGGTCGCCGCGGGTGCCGCCGCCGGCATCCTCGGCTCGCGGGCCAGCGGCGCCTCGCCCGCGCTCGTCGGGGCGTCCGCGCTGCTGTCCGTCCTCGGGATGATCCTCCTGGTCGCCACCGCCGTCGCCGGGGTCGCCCGGCTCGCCCGCCGCTTCCCGCTCGCCCTGCGCTTCGCCGCCCGCGACGCCGCGCGCCACCGCACCCGCACCGTCCCGGCCGTCGCCGCGGTCGGCGCCACCGTCGCCGGCGTGGTCACCCTCGCCATCGCGCTCAGCAGCCAGCAGGCCGCCGACGAGCGCGACTACGACCCCCAGCTCGCCCACGGGTACGGCGCGGTGGCGCTCGACCCCGGCGGCGACCCGGCCGTCGCACGCCGGGTGCTGGCGACCCGGCTGCCGGCGGACCGGGTCGACGAGGTCGCCGGGGTCCGCTTCGACGACGCCGGCCCGTTCCTCGAGCTCCAGGTCGGCACCGAGCCGCTCGTGCTGCCCACGTCGGGCGTCTTCGGCACCGGGCAGCTCGTCGCGACCAGCGCCCCGGCCGCGCTCGGCCTGAGCAATGCCGACCGCGACCGGGCCGACCGGGCGCTCGCCGCGGGCCAGGTCGTCGTGCTCCGCGGCGACGACGCCTTCGGCCCCGAGGTGAGCGACCAGGTGCGGGTGGTCCTCGGCGAGCGCATCAGCGACCTCCCGGCGGTCACGGTGCGCCCGCCGGGCGGGCTGGGCGCCGCGGCACTGATCCTGCCGCCCGCCGTCGCCACGGACCTGCACCTCACCGTCGCCACCACCGGCCTGGTGCTCGCCCCGCCGCTCTCCGCCACCTCCGAGGTCGACCTCGACGAGGCGCTGGCGTCGACGCCCGGCACCGGGACGCTGGTGGTCGAGCGCGGCTACCAGCCGGAGGACAGCGTGCGGATCCTGCAGTGGGTGCTGGCGGTCCTCGGCGGCATCCTGATGCTCGGCGGCACGCTCACCGCCACCTTCCTCGCCCTCTCCGACGCCCGTCCCGACCTCGCCACCATGGCCGCCGTCGGCGCCCGGGCCCGCACCCGGCGCCGGGTCGCGTCGTCGTACGCGCTGGTGGTGGGGCTGGTCGGCGCCCTGCTCGGTGCGCCGATCGGCTTCGTCCCGGGCCTCGCCGTGAGCCGCCCCCTGTCGCGCGGCGACGACGGCAGCACCCTGCTCGCCGTGCCCTGGCCGTTGCTCGCGCTGGTCGTCGTCGGGCTGCCGCTGCTCACCGCCGCGGCCGTCGGGCTCTGCGCGCGCAGCCGGCTGCCGGTGGTGGCGCGGATCGACTAGGAGTCTCCCAGGACACGCCCTGACGGCTCGGTCCCGCAGGCTTCGGGTGGGCAGCGAAACCCGGGTGCGGGCCGGCCCGCCGGCCGCTATCGTCCTGGTCGTCTTGCTGACACTCGCATGCTGACGCGGCACCGCGTCGAGGATCGACGCCCGGCTCCCGGCGCGTCCCGCTCCGCCTGCCCCGAGTGAGGGGTACTCGGCCCATCCACCCGAGCCGCTCACCCTCCCTCACTCATCAGCAGGAAAGAGCATCATGAACACCTATCTCGTCACGGGCGCGACCGGCAATCTCGGGAGCCGCATCGTCCGGCAGCTGCGTCGCTCGACGCCCTCGAGCACCGTCATCGCACTGGCCCGGCCGGGAGCCGAGACCTCGGCCCTGGAGACACGGGGGGTGCGCGTCGCGCGCGGCGACTACGACGACCGCGACAGCATCCGCAACGCGCTGCACGGAGTGACCCGGCTGGTGCTCGTGTCCAGCCCGGCTCTCGACCCGGCCATCCGGGTCAGCCAGCACCGCAACGTCATCGAAGAGTCCGCACGGGTCGGCGTGGATCACGTCGTCTACACGAGCGCCCTCGGCGCGGAGCACGACCCCGGCCACCTCACGACCGAGCAGGAGCTCGCGGCGAGCCTGCCGCACACCATCCTGCGCAACGGCATCTACAGCGAGCCGTTCGCGCGGCGCGCGATCGAGGAGGCGGCTCGCAGCGGGTACATCACCTCGTCGACCGACGGGGCCGCGGTCAGGACCGCGTCCACCGACGACCTTGCCGCCGCCGCCGTCGTCGCCGTCACCGCGGCCGATCCGTCGTCGTCGACCCGACTCCTCAACGGTCCGCCGTGGACGTACGACGACCTCGCCCGCCACCTCGCTGCCCGGCTCGGCCGCACCGTGACCCATCGCCGGGTCTCGGACCAGGACCTGGGACCTCTCGGGCAGCTGCACGCGCTGTTCCGGGCCAGACTGCTGGCCCAGCCGGCTGACGAGCTGACCGCCCTGCTGCGCCGGGCGCCCCGCGGCATCCACGAGGTCGCCGACGACACGATGCGTGGCGCCGACAGCGATTCCTGACGCTCACCGGGCCCTGCCTGCCGGGCTGTGCGCGGCCGGCTGCCGGTGGTGGCGCGGATCGACTGAGGCTCGCGATCAGGCCCAGCGGGTGCGCACGTCGTGGAAGTCGCGGATCGTGCCGTCGTCGGTGACGAGGGTGAGGCCCTCGAGCTGGGCCTGGGCCACCAGCATGCGGTCGAAGGGATCGAGGTGGTGCCAGTCCATCGAGCCCGCGCGCGCCATGTGGGCGACGGAGAGGGGGAGCTCGCTCGCCTGCAGGTTGCGCATCAGCCGCCCCCAGCCGTCGAGGACGGCGGTCCCGCCGGGGAGCCTCCCGAGCCGGGTCTTGAGCGCGATCTCGTAGGCGGAGGCCGCCGAGACATGGCGCTGCGACGCACCGGCGAGGAGCTCGCGGGTCACAGCGGTGAGGCGGGAGTCGTCAGCCGCCAGCCAGAGCAGGACGTGGGTGTCGAGGAGCAGGTTCATCCCGCCGCGATGGCGCCGCCCTCCCAGCCGGCGATCTCGTCCTCGGGCAGCGACTCGAAGAAGCGGTCGTCGAGCACGACGTCGAAGCCGCCGTAGACGAGGTCGACACGCTGGAGCGGCCGGAGCTCGGCGATCGGCTTCCCCGCTCGGGCGATGACGATCGACTCGCCCGCCTCGACGCTCTTGAGCAGTTCGGACAGCCGGGTCTTCGCCTCCTGGACGTTGACGGTGGTCGTCATGGAGCCAGTCTAGGCCGATCTGACCGATCTGACCAGACCAGTCTGGTCAGACCCCGATCTATCATTTAAAGTCAGGCTTGACTGTTTGTTTGTCCCGCGCCATGCTGACGACGTGACCACCACCCGCGTGCCGCAGGAGGAGCGCACCCGCGCCATGCGGCAGCGGCTGATGGACGCCACCGTCGAGCTGCTGGTCGAGAAGGGCTTCGGCGGTACGACCACCACCCTGGTCTCCGAGCGCGCCGGCGTCAGCCGGGGCGCCCAGCTGCACCACTTCCCGACCAAGAACGACCTGGTCGTCGCCGCGGTCGGCCATCTCACCGCGATCCGTGGGTCCGACCTGGAGCAGGCGGCGGCCAGGCTGCCGCGGGGCCGGGGCCGGACGGAGGCGGTGATGCAGATGCTCGGCGAGCACTTCGCCTCCCCGGTCTTCACCGCCGCCCTCGAGCTGTGGGTGGCCGCCCGCACCGACCCGGGCCTGCACGAGGCGGTCGCGCCGCTGGAGCAGCACGTCGGCCGCGAGACGCACCGGCTGACCGTCGAGCTGCTCGGCGTCGACGAGTCCCGGCCCGGCGTACGCGAGCTGGTGCAGGCGACGCTCGACCTGGTGCGGGGCCTGGGCCTCGCCAACACGCTCGGCGACGACGCCCGCCGTCGCCGCCGGATCCTCACCGAGTGGGCGCGCACGCTGGACGCGGCCCTGAGCAAGGAGAGCTGATGACGGTTCTGGACGGCATTCTCGCCGACCTCGCGGCCGAGGGCGACGCGCTGCGTGCGGTCGTCGCCGGTCTCGACGACGCCGGCTGGCGCACCGCCACCCCCGCCGAGGGGTGGGACATCGCGACCACGATCGGTCACCTGACCTGGACCGACGAGGTCGCCGTGCTCGCCGCGCTGTCCCACACCGGGGGCGGGAAGGAGGCCTGGGACGCGGTGGTGCTCGACGCCATCAACGACCCGTCGGGCTTCGTCGACGCCCAGGCCCTCGAGCTCGGCGCGATCCCGCCCCAGCGGCTGTTGAGCCGCTGGGACGCCGGCCGCGACGTGCTCGCCTCTGCGCTGCAGAACGTGCCCGACGGGCTCAAGCTGCCCTGGTTCGGGCCGCCGATGTCGCCCACCTCGATGGCGACCGCCCGGTACATGGAGACCTGGGCCCACGCGCTCGACGTGTACGACGCCCTCGGCGAGCGCCCCGAGGTCACCGACCGGATCAGGCACGTCGCCCACATCGGCGTGCGCACCCGCAACTTCGCCTACGCCAACAACGGTCTCGACGCCCCGGCCGAGGAGTTCCGGGTCGAGCTCACCGCGCCGAGCGGCGAGGTGTGGACCTGGGGACCCGAGGACGCCGCCCAGCGGGTCACCGGCGACGCCTACGAGTTCTGCCAGCTGGTCACCCAGCGCATCCACCGCGACGACACCGGCCTGAAGGCCGTCGGCGAGGACGCCGAGAAGTGGCTGACCATCGCCCAGGCGTTCGCGGGCCCGGCGGGCGGCGGGAGGGACCCGCGATGACCTCACCCCTGAGGATCGCCAACTGCTCAGGCTTCTACGGCGACCGACTGAGTGCGTTGCGCGAGCAGCTCGAGGGCGGGGACGTCGACGTCGTCACCGGCGACTACCTCGCCGAGCTGACCATGCTCATCCTCGGCATGGACACCCTGCGCGACGCCGACCTCGGCTACGCCCGCACCTTCCTCAAGCAGCTCGAGGACACTCTCGGCCTCGCGCTCGACAAGGGCGTCAAGATCGTCAGCAACGCCGGCGGGCTCAACCCCGCCGCGCTCGCCAGGAAGATCGACGAGCTCGGCACCGGCGCCAAGGTGGCGTACGTCGAGGGAGACGACCTGCGCGCGGCCGACCTGTTCGAGGGCGCGCTCACCGCCAACGCCTACCTCGGCGCCTTCGGCATCGCCGCGGCGCTGACCAGGGGCGCCGACGTCGTCGTCACCGGCCGGGTCACCGACGCCAGCGTCGTCGTCGGCCCCGCGATCGCCCACCACGGCTGGACCCCGTCCGACTACGACGCCCTGGCCGGCGCGGTCGTCGCGGGCCACGTCATCGAGTGCGGCACCCAGGCCACCGGCGGCAACTTCTCCGGCTTCGTCGACCTGTTCCGGGCCGGCGCCCCCATGGACAGGCCGCTCGGCTTCCCCATCGCCGAGATCGCCGCCGACGGCAGCAGCGTGATCACCAAGCACGCCGGCACCGGCGGCGCGGTCACCGTCGACACGGTCACCGCCCAGCTGCTCTACGAGATCCAGTCGACGCGCTATCTCAACCCCGACGTCACCACCCGGCTCGACTCGATCCGGCTGCGCCAGCAGGACGCCGACCGGGTCGAGATCACCGGCGTCACCGGCGCGCCGCCGGCCGAGCAGCTCAAGGTCGCGGTCAACACCCTCGGCGGCTACCGCAATCAGGTCGAGTTCGTGCTCACCGGCCTCGACGTCGACGCCAAGGCGGAGTGGCTGCGCAGCCAGCTCGCCCCCCACCTCACCGCGCAGAGCGTCACCTGGACCCAGACCCCCGCACGTACGGGCGATGCGGACACCGAGGAGGGCGCCTCGGTCATCCTGCGCTGCATCGGCAAGGACTCCGAGGCCGGCCCGCTCGGCAAGCCGTTCACGGGTCCCGCGGTCGAGCTCGCGCTCGCCAGCTATCCCGGCTTCACGATGACCACGCCGCCCCAGAAGCCCAGTCCGTTCGGCATCTACCGTCCCGAGTACGTCGACCGGGCCGCCGTCGCCCACACCGTCGTCCACCACGACGGCAGCCGCGAGGTGATCGCCGACCCGACGGTCTTCGCCGACCCCGCGGAGCTCGACCCGGAGCTCGGCAAGCGGCCCTCGCCGTACCCCGCGCCGGCCGACACGATCACCCGCCGGATGCCGCTCGGCACCTTCGTGCACGCCCGCTCCGGCGACAAGGGCGGCAACGCCAACCTCGGCCTGTGGGTCAAGAACGACGGCTCGCCGAAGTACGAGGCGCGCTGCCAGTGGCTCGCCAAGATCGTCAAGGACCGCAAGATCCGGGAGCTGGTCCCGGAGGCCGGCGACCTCGACATCGACGTCTACGTGCTGCCCAACCTGGGCGCGGTCAACGTCGTCATCCACGGCCTGCTCGGCGACGGCGTCGCCGCGTCCACCCGGTTCGACCCCCAGGCCAAGGGCCTCGGGGAATGGGTGCGCAGCCGGATCGTCCACATCCAGGAGGACTTGGTCTAGATGCGTTGGAGCGAGGAGCGCCAGGCGCTCAAGGAGTCGGCGAGCGAGTTCGCACGCCGCGAGATCATGCCGAGCCTGCAGGAGTGGGAGGACGCCGGCGAGCTTCCGCGCAGTCTCACCCAGGCCGCGGCCAAGGCCGGCCTGCTCGCGGTCGGCTACCCCGAGGCGGCCGGTGGCGAGGGCGGCGACCTGCTCGACGCGTGCGCGCTGCAGGAGGGGCTGATGGAGGCCGGTGCGTCCGGTGGGCTGATGGCCTCGCTGTTCACCCACGGCATCTCGGTGCCCCACATGGTCGAGAACGGCTCGCCGTACCTCATCGACCGCTACGTGCGGCCCACGCTGGCCGGCGAGAAGATCGGCAGCCTCGGCATCACCGAGCCCGGCGGCGGCTCCGACGTCGCCGGGATCACCACCAAGGCGGTCCGCGACGGCGACCACTACGTCATCAACGGCGCCAAGACCTTCATCACCTCGGCGGTGCGCGGCGACTTCGTCGTGACCGCGTGCCGCACCGGCGAGGCGGGCCATGCCGGAATCTCGCTGATCGTGGTCGACAAGGGGACGCCGGGCTTCACCGTCCAGCGCAGCCTGAAGAAGATGGGCTGGCTCTGCTCCGACACCGCCGAGCTGTCCTACGCCGACGTCCGGGTCCCGGTGGCGAACCTGGTCGGGAGCGAGAACCAGGGCTTCTACTACATCGCCCAGCAGTTCGTGGTGGAGCGGATCTTCCTCGCGCTGATGGGCTACGGCCACGCGAAGCGCTGTCTCGACCTCGCCGCGGCGTACACCCGGGAGCGGGAGACCTTCGGCAAGCCGCTCAACAAGAACCAGGTGGTGCGCGCCCAGCTGGTCGAGATGCACCGCCAGGTCGAGGTCGCGCGCACCTACACCCTCGACGTCGCGGCCCGCCATGTCGCCGGGGAGAACGTGATCGCCGAGGCCTGCCTGGCCAAGCAGACCGCCGTCGACACCGCGGTCGCGGTCTCCGACCTCGCGGTCCAGCTGCACGGCGGTGCCGGCTACATGCACGGCACCGAGGTGGAGCGCCACTACCGCGACGCCCGGCTGCTGCCGATCGGCGGTGGCGCGACCGAGGTGCTGACCGACCTCGCCGCCAGGCTGCTGGGGTACTCCTGATGGGCCTGCTCAAGCCGCTCGGCGGCGAGGTGACGGTGCACATGAAGGCGCCGGTCGAGGAGGTCTGGGCGCTGGTCAGCGACGTGACCCGGATCGGTGAGTTCTCGCCCGAGACCTTCGAGGCCGAGTGGACCCACGGCGCGACCGGGCCGGTCGTCGGCGCCCGGTTCCGTGGCCACGTGAAGCGGAACGGCGTCGGCCCCGTGTACTGGACGCCCTGCACGGTCACCAAGGCCGAGCCCCACGAGGTGTTCGAGTTCGCCGTCGGCCTCGACGAGAACCCCCTCAACACCTGGGGCTACCGGATGCGGCCGGACGGCGACGGCACCAGCGTCACCGAGTACTTCCGGCTGACGCCGGCCTGGTTCATGCGCGGCTACTGGCTGGTCCTCGGCCGGCTGCGCGGCAAGACCAACGAGCGCGGCATGCGCACGACCCTGGAGAGGATGAAGGCGGTGCTCGAGGAAGTGAGCGAGACGTGACCACGACGGAGACCGAGATCCCCGAGCAGGCGCCGGAGCACGACCGGCGTACGGCGATGGAGGCCAAGCTGGCCGACCTGCACGCCGAGCAGGCCAAGGCGGTCGAGGCCGGCGGCAAGTACATCGCCCGGCACAAGGACCGCGGCAAGCTCACCGCCCGGGAGCGGATCGAGCTGCTCGTCGACGAGGGCTCCGCCTTCCTCGAGCTGATGCCGCTGGCCGGCTGGGGCAGCGACTTCGCGGTCGGCGCCTCGCTCGTCACCGGCATCGGCGTGGTCGAGGGCGTCGAGTGCCTGATCGTCGCCAACGACCCCACCGTCAAGGGCGGTGCGCTCAACCCGTGGTCGCTGAAGAAGTCCTTCCGGGCGGCCGAGATCGCCGAGAAGAACTTCCTCCCGACGATCAACCTCACCGAGTCGGGCGGCGCGGATCTCCCCACCCAGAAGGAGATCTTCATCCCCGGCGGCCGCGGCTTCCGCGACCTCACCCGCTCCTCGGCGCGCAAGCAGCCCACGATCTCGGTGGTCTTCGGCAACTCCACGGCCGGCGGCGCCTATGTCCCCGGCATGAGCGACTACGTGATCATGGTCAAGGAGCAGGCCAAGGTGTTCCTGGCCGGCCCGCCGCTGGTGAAGATGGCGACCGGCGAGGAGTCCGACGACGAGACGCTCGGCGGCGCCGAGATGCACTCGCGGACCTCCGGTCTGTCCGACGCCCTCGCGATCGACGAGCACGACGCGATCCGGCTCGCCCGCCGTACCATCGCCCGGCTCAACTGGCGCAAGGCCGGCGCGGTCCCCAGCACGTCGTACGCCGAGCCCGACCTCGACCCGGAGGACCTGCTCGACCTCATCCCCACCGACCTCAAGGAGCCGTTCGACCCGCGCGAGGCGATCCTGCGCATCGTCGACGGGACCGGACCCGACAACGCACAGCCGTTCGACGAGTTCAAGCCGCTCTACGGCTCGGCGCTGTGCGTCGGCTGGGCCACGCTGCACGGGCACCCGATCGGCATCCTCGCCAACGCCCGCGGCGTGCTGATGAGCGAGGAGGCGCAGAAGGCGGCGCAGTTCATCCAGCTGGCCAACCAGAAGGACACGCCGCTGCTGTTCCTGCACAACACGACCGGCTACATGGTCGGCGCGGAGTACGAGCAGGGCGGCATCATCAAGCACGGCGCGATGATGATCAACGCGGTCTCCAACTCGAAGGTGCCGCACCTGACGGTGATCATGGGCGCGTCGTACGGCGCGGGCAACTACGGCATGAACGGGCGCGCCTACGACCCGCGCTTCCTGTTCACCTGGCCCTCGGCCAAGTCGTCGGTGATGGGCCCGGCCCAGCTCGCCGGCGTGCTCGAGATCGTCGCCCGCGAGTCGGCGGAGAAGAAGGGCCAGCCCTTCGACGCCGAGGGCTTCGTGGCGATCAAGGAGATGGTCGAGCAGCAGATCGAGGAGCAGTCGCTGCCCTACGTCCTGTCCGGGATGGTCTACGACGACGGCGTCATCGACCCGCGCGACACCCGGACGGTGCTGGGCATCTGCCTGTCCGTCATCGACAACCAGCCGATCGAGGGCGCCATGAACTTCGGCGTCTTCCGGATGTGAGGGCTCCCATGACGATCACCCGAATCCTGGTCGCCAACCGCGGCGAGATCGCCCGCCGGGTCTTCCGCACCGCCCGCCGTCTCGGCATCGAGACCGTGGCCGTGCACTCCGACGCCGACGCCGGGCTGCCCTTCGTGCGGGAGGCGGACGCCGCCGTACGCCTGCCGGGGAATGCCCCCGCGGAGACCTACCTGCGCGGCGACCTCGTCATCGCCGCCGCGCTCAAGGCCGGTGCCGACGCGATCCACCCCGGCTACGGCTTCCTCTCCGAGAACGCCGCCTTCGCACGCCAGGTCGCCGACGCGGGCCTGGTGTGGCTCGGTCCCGACCCGTCCTCGATCGACTCGATGGGCTCCAAGATCGAGTCGAAGAAGCTGATGGACGCGGCGGGCGTGCCGGTCCTCGGCAACCTCACCGTGGACACCGCGACCGAGGCCGACCTGCCGCTGCTGGTCAAGGCGTCGGCCGGCGGCGGTGGGCGCGGCATGCGCGTCGTGCGCTCGCTCGGCGAGCTGGCCGGTGAGGTCGAGAAGGCGGCGGCCGAGGCCGAGTCGGCGTTCGGCGACGGCACCGTCTTCGTCGAGCCGTACGTCGAGCGCGGCCGCCATGTCGAGGTCCAGGTCGTCGGCGACCGGTCCGGCAGGGTCGAGGTCTTCGGCACCCGCGACTGCTCGCTGCAGCGCCGGCACCAGAAGGTGGTCGAGGAGGCCCCCGCCCCCGGCTTGTCCGACGCGGTGCGCACCGCGATGCACGACGCCGCGCGGGCCGCGGCCCAGGCGGTCGACTACGTCGGGGCCGGCACCGTCGAGTTCCTCTACGACGCCGACACCGAGCGCTTCTTCTTCCTGGAGATGAACACCCGGCTCCAGGTCGAGCACCCGGTCTCCGAGCTGATCCACGGCGTCGACCTGGTCGAGCTCCAGATCGCGGTGGCCGAGGGCCGGCCGCTCCCGCCGGTCGCCGAGCCGGTGGGGCACGCGATCGAGGTCCGGCTCTACGCCGAGGACCCCGCCGCCGACTACGCGCCCCAGACCGGGCGGCTGCTCGAGCTCGAGGTCGACCACGACGACGCCTTCGCGCTCGCCGGCTTCGGCGTCCGCCTCGACACCGGGTTCGAGTCCGGCGACGAGGTCGGCACCTTCTACGACGCCATGCTGTCGAAGGTGATCGCCTGGGCGCCGACCCGCGAGCAGGCCGCCCGCTCGCTCGCGCGAGTGCTGGAGAAGGCCCGGATCCACGGCCTGGTCACCAACCGCGACCAGCTCGTCGCGTCGCTGCGGCACCCCGGGTTCCTGGACCCGGCCGGCCTGGCGACCTCGTTCTACGCCGACCACCCCGAGACGCTCGCGTCCCCAGGCGCGGACGACCTGCTGCCGCTGGCCGGCGCGGTCGCGCTCGCCGAGCACCGTCGTACCGGTGCGCGGGTGCAGTCCCGGATCCCGGCCGGCTTCCGCAATGTCGACGCCGGGCCGCGCTCGACCCGGCTCGGTCTCGGGGCCGAGGAGGTCGACGTGCGCTGGTACGGCGGCCGCGACGGCTACCGCAGCGCCGAGCGCGACGACGTCGTCGTCGTCTCCGCGACGCCGGTCGAGGTCGTGCTCGACGTCGACGGGGTCACCCGGCGCTACGCGGTCCGGGTGCTCGCGGACGCGGTGCTGGTCGACGGCCCCCGCGGCGGGGCCACCCTCCGGATCCTGCCGCGCTTCGTCGACCCGTCCACCCAGGTCGCCGCGGGCTCGCTGCTGGCGCCGATGCCGGGCAGCGTGATCAGCGTCCGCGCGGCGCTCGGCGACGTCGTACAGGAGGGCCAGGCCATCCTCGTGATGGAGGCCATGAAGATGCAGCACACCATCGCGGCGCCCTATGCGGGCACCGTCACCGAGCTGTCGGCGAGCGCCGGTCAGCAGGTCGAGGCGGGCGCCGTGCTCGCCGTCGTGGAGCCGGAAGGCTCGGAGGAGGAGTCGTCATGACCCAGACCATGTTCACCGAGCCGGAGGAGCGCGTCGCCCTGCGCGAGGCGGTCAAGAAGCTCGCGGGCAAGTACGGCCGCGAGTACGTCGAGAGGCAGGCCCGCGAGGGCGGCAAGATGACCGACATGTGGCTCGAGATGGGCCGCAACGGCTTCCTCGGCGTCAACATCGCCGAGCAGTACGGCGGCGGTGGCGGCGGGATGGCCGACCTGGCCGCCGTCCTCGAGGAGTCGGCGGCGGCCGGCGCGCCGCTGCTGATGATGGTGGTCTCGCCCGCCATCTGCGGCTCGATCATCAGCCGCTGCGGCACCGAGGAGCAGAAGCAGCGCTGGCTGCCCGCGATCGCCGACGGCACCCACCTGATGGCCTTCGGCATCACCGAGGCCGACGCCGGCTCCAACTCCCACCAGATCACCACCACCGCCACCCGCGACGGCGACCAGTGGGTGCTCAACGGGCAGAAGACGTTCATCTCCGGCGTCGACGAGGCCCAGTCGGTGCTCATCGTGTCCCGCACCGAGGACGCCAAGACCGGCAAGCTCAAGCCGGCGCTGTTCGTCGTACCCACCGACGCTCCGGGGTTCACCAAGCAGCCGATCCCGATGTCGTGGCAGGCGCCGGAGAAGCAGTTCACGCTCTTCCTCGACGACGTCCGGGTCCCCGCCGACAGCCTGGTCGGCGACGAGGACGGCGGCCTGTGGCAGCTCTTCGCCGGCCTCAACCCCGAGCGGATCATGGGTGGCGCCTTCTCGTGCGGCATCGCCCGCTACGCGCTGGAGAAGGCCACGGCGTACGCCAAGGAGCGCTCGGTCTGGAAGGACCAGCCGATCGGCGCCCACCAGGGCATCGCGCACCCGCTCGCCAAGGTGAAGATCGAGCTCGAGCAGGCCCGCCTGCTCTGGCAGAAGGCGGCCGCGCTCTACGACGCCGGCGACGACTTCACGGCCGGCGAGTACGCCAACATGGCCAAGTACGCCGGCGGCGAGGTCGCCTGCAATGCCACCGACGTCGCCGTCCACACCCACGGCGGCAACGGGCTGACCCAGGAGTACGGCCTCGGTAACATGCTGGTCGCCGCGCGGCTCGGTCGGATCGCCCCGGTCTCGCGCGAGATGATCCTCAACTTCGTGGCCATGCACTCGCTGGGGCTGCCCAAGTCGTACTGAGGGTTCCGTCCTTCGCCGCGTATCTGACGAACGGGTCGCGCATCGGCTCGGTCAACGACCCATTCGTCAGATACGACGAGAGAACCCGGCCCCGCGCCAGGGGTGTCAACCCCGGAGGTCGTCGCGGCGGATCTTCCCCGTGGCGGTCTTCGGGAGCTCGGCGACCAGATGCACCTCCCGCGGTGCCTTGTACGCCGCCAGCCGGCTGCGGGTGTGGGCGATCAGCTCCTCGGGCGTCGCGCTGCGCCCCGCGGCGAGCACGACGTGCGCGACCACGACCTCGCCGCGGTACTCGTCGGGACGGCCGACGACGGCGGCCTCGTGCACGGCGGGGTGCTCGTAGAGGACGTCCTCGACCTCGCGTGGCCAGACCTTGTAGCCGGAGACGTTGATCTGGTCCTTGAGCCGGTCGACCAGGTAGACCCAGCCATCGGCGTCGACCACGGCGACGTCGCCGGTGTGCAGCCGGCCCGAAGGCATGGTCCGGGCGCTGGCGTCCAGGTTGCCCCAGTAGCCGGGCACGACCTGGTCGCCGGTGAGCACCAGCTCGCCCGGCTCACCGGGGACGGCGGGAGCACCGTCCTCGGTGCGGACCTCGATGCCGACCCCCGGCAGCGGGCGGCCGATGGCGACCGCGCCGGACGTCGGGTCGACGGGTGCGTCGACGCCGAGCGGGACGGCGACGACCGCCGAGGTGGTCTCGGTCATCCCGTAGACGTTGTGGAGCGCGACGCCGAAGCGGTCGCGGAACCGGTCGATCGAGGCCTGCGGCACCGGCGCGCCACCGGTGTAGACCGCGCGTAGCGACGCGAGCTGCTCGCGTCCGGCCCCGGGGACCTGCTCGATCGCGTGGAAGGCGGTGATCGAGGCGATGGTGAAGGTCGCGCCCTCGGCCTCGATGGTGGCCACGGCCTCGGCCGGGTCGAAGCGCCCCGAGAGCGCCAGGGACGCGCCGCCGACCAGGGCGAGCGCGCCGGACGCGACCGCGCCGGTGATGTGGAAGAGCGGGGCGGCGGCGTAGACGACGTCGTCCTCGGTGAGCTCGATCCAGGCGCCGAACCGCTCGACCGTGGCCAGCACGTTGGCGTGGGTGTTCATCGCGCCCTTGGGCGGGCCGGTCGTGCCCGAGGTGTAGGTCAGCAGCGCGAGGTCACCGGCGCCCACCGCCGCCTCCGGTACGACGGCGCCCGCGTGTGCCGCGACGACCTCGGCCAGGGTCGGGTCGTCGTCGGCGACGCCGAGCCACCAGCCGACCGCGGTGTCCGCGCCGGCCGGCTGCAGCGCCTCGATGTCGCGGGCCGAGGTGATCACGCCGACCGCGCCGGAGTCGGTGAGCAGGTGCCGCAGCTCGCGGTCGCGGTACATCGGGTTGGCCAGCACGCCGACCGCGCCGAGACGCCACAGTGCGAGCAGCGCCAGGGGGAACGCGGGGACGTTCTGCAGGTGCAGTACGACCCGGTCGCCCGCGCGGACGTCACGCTGCGCCAGCCCGGCGGCGAGGGCGGTCGCGTCGGCGTCCAGCTCGGCCACGGTCCAGCGCCGGCCGGCGTAGCTCAGCGCGACGCGGTCGGGCCGGGCGGCGACCCGGGTCCACCAGGCGGCGGCCAGCGTCGTGGTCACCGCACGGCTCCGGGCAGGGACAGGTGACGCGGGGAGAGCTCGGCGACGGAGCGCGCGCCGAGCAGGCGCATGGTACGGGCGAGCTGGGTCTCCAGGATGGCGATGCTGCGCTCCACGCCCGGCAGCCCGCCGGCCATCAGTCCGTAGAGGTAGGCGCGGCCGATGAGCACGAAGTCGGCGCCGAGCGCGAGTGCGGCCGCGATGTCCTGGCCGTGCATCACGCCGGTGTCGAGGATGATCTCGGCGTCGGTGCCCAGCACGGCCCGGGTCTCGGGCAGCAGGGTCAGCGGCACCGGCGCGCGGTCGAGCTGACGACCTCCGTGGTTGGAGAGGACGACGGCGTCGGCGCCGGAGTCGACGGCCCGGCGAGCATCCTCGACGGTCTGGATGCCCTTCACCACGAGCTTCCCGGGCCAGCGTTCCCGCAGCCAGGCGAGGTCGTCGTACGAGACCGACGGATCGAACATCGCGTCGAGCAGCTCGGCGATCGTGCCGGACCAGCTGTTGAGCGAGGCGAACGTCAGCGGCGGCGTCGTCAGCAGGTCGACCCACCAGCGCGGCCGCGGGATCGCGTCGAGGACGGTACGCGGGGTCAGGGTGGGCGGGATCGTCATGCCGTTGCGGACGTCGCGCAGCCGCGCGCCCGCGACCGGTACGTCGACCGTGACCACGAGCGTGTCGTAGCCGGCGGCCGCGGCGCGGTCGACCAGTCCCAGCGAGCGCTCGCGGTCGGTCCACATGTAGAGCTGGAACCAGCGCCGGGCGCCGGGCGCGGCCGCGGCGACGTCCTCGAGCGAGGTGGTGGCCATCGTCGAGAGCGTGAAGGGGATGCCGGCGCGCTGGGCGGCGACCGCCCCGGCGATCTCGCCCTCGGTGTGCATCAGCCGGGTGAAGCCGGTCGGGGCGATGCCGAAGGGCAGCCGGCTGGGAGCGCCGAGGATGTCGACGGCGGTGTCGACGGTGCTCACGTCGCGCAGGATCTCGGGGTGGAAGGTCAGGTCCCGGAAGGTCGCCCGGGCGCGCTCGAGCGAGAGCTCGGCGTCGGCGGCGCCGTCGGTGTAGTCGAAGGCGGCCCGCGGCGTACGACGGCGGGCCAGCGCGCGCAGCTCCTCGATGGTGTGCGCCCGCTCCAAGCGGTGCCGCCGTCCGAGGCCGGGACGGCGGAAGCGGATGAGCGGCGCGAGGTCGCTCCAGCGGGGGAACCGGCGTGGCGTACGCGGCATCTCTGCGAGTTCACATCCTTGAACTTTAGTTCGCATACTTGACATGTGATGGACGATACATGAGGCTGAGGTCATCCGCCGAGCACGTCCGTTGCCGGACGACGGTGGACATCGCGAGGGATCGAGCGCCCGGTGCCGCCATCAGTCGGCGGGCGCTGCGTCCTGCCCTCAGGTGTCCTCCGCGTGCCCGCCCGAGAGGAAGCGAGACAGCGTCGTGAAGCAGGTCCCCGTCGAGGAGTCGACCGCCCCCGCGCCACTGGCCGTGCCGGCCGCCGGCGTGGCCGCCGGCCTCCCCGTGCGCGACGACCACCGGCCGCGCGCCGGCTTCCGCCGGCACCCCCTCGGGCTCCCGGTGCGCGCCACGACGCTGACCTGGGAGCCCGGTGCCGCCCTGACGCCCGGCACCGACTACGTCGTGACCGCGACCGTGGCAGGTGAGCAGGTCTGGAGGACCGTGGCCGACCGTCCGGTCGCGGTCCTCCCGGCCGAGGTCGCCGGCACCGCCCGCCGCGTCGAGTGGCAGGTGCGCAGCGCCGACGACGCCTGGGCGAGCGAGCCCGCCACCGTCGAGTTCGGCCTCGCCGACGCCGCCGCCTGGCAGGCTCCGTGGATCGCCGCCCCGGCCAACCCGTTCGCCCGCGAGACCGACGACCCCGCGCCGTACCTGCGCCGCGAGGTCGAGCTCGCCGAGGTCCCGGAGGCCGCCCGTCTCTACGTCACCGCGCTCGGCATCTACCGGATCTGGGTCAACGGCACCGAGATCACCGCCGACGACCTGCTCCGTCCCGGCTGGACCGAGTACGGCGTCCGGGTGCACCACCAGACCTTCGCCGTCGAGGAACACCTGCGCCCCGGCCGCAACGTGGTCGCCGTCATCCTCGCCAAGGGCTGGTACGCCGGCCGCCTCGGCCTGCTGCGCTACCCCGGCCTGTACGGCGAGCGCCCGGCGCTGCGCCTGCAGCTCGAGGCCACGACCGCCGCCGGCGAGCGCACGCTCCTGCTCGGCACCTCGCCGGAGTGGCGCGCGAGCACCGGAGCGATCCGGGCCACCGACATGCTGCGCGGCGAGATCCTCGACCTGCGTCGCGAGCCCACCGGCTGGACCGAGCCCGGCTACGACGACGGCGCCTGGTCCGCGGTGGAGACGATCACCCCCGACCCGCACCCCGAGATCACCCCACAGCCGCACGACTCCGTCAGCGTCCTCGAGGTCCGCACCGGTGAGCTGGTGCGCGAGCACGGGCGCGGACCGGTGGTCTTCGACTTCGGCCAGAACCTCGTCGGCTGGACCCGGATCACCTCCGCCCTGCTGCCGCGCACCGAGGTCGTCGTGCGGACCGGCGAGATGCTCACCCCCGAGGACCTCGTCTACCGCGACAACCTGCGCGGCGCCTTCCAGGAGGACCGGATCGCCGGCGACGGCGAGGGCCGGCAGACGCTGGAGACCCGGTTCACCGTCCACGGCTTCCGGTACGCCGAGATCTGGGGGCTGCCGAGCGACAACCCCTACGGCAACTACGAGCTGCCCGCGGGCGTCGAGGTCGAGGCGGTCACGCTGACCGCGCTGCCCGAGGAGGTCGGGCGGTTCGAGAGCAGCAACGAGCTGCTCAACGAGTTCGCCTCGGCGGTCGAGTGGACCGTCCGCGACAACTTCATCGAGGTGCCGACCGACTGCCCGCAGCGCGACGAGCGCCTGGGCTGGCTCGGCGACGCCGGTGTCATCTCGCCGACCGCGCGCTACTTCCTCGACGTGGCGGCCTTCCTGGGCAAGTTCGTCCAGGACATCGCCGACACCCAGGGGCCCGACGGCGAGGTCTGGTCGTACGTCCCGCCGGTGCCGCCGGGCAACCAGCGCCCGGGCGCGCCCGGCTGGGCCGACGGCTTCGTCCGGATGGCGCACGTGCTCGCCGACACCTATGGCGACCTGACGACGGTCGACCGGATCTTCCCGGCGCTGGAGCGCTTCGCCGCCCACGTCGACCGCGAGAACCCCGACGGACTGCGGGTCAACGCCGTCGGCGCCGACTTCGCCGACTGGCTCTCGCTGCCCGAGAAGGACGGCGAGCCGACCCACCCCGGCTACGCCTGGACCGGCGCCCGCTCCACGGCGCCCCGCCCGGTGGTCGGCACCGCTCACACCTACCGCACGCTGCGCCAGCTGGCCGACCTCGCGCGCTGGACCGGCCGTGACGCCGAGGCCGCGCGCCTCGACGAGCGGGCCGAGGAGGTGCGCGCGGCGTACCGCAAGGCGTTCGTGGGTGCGGGCCTCGAGATCGCCGGCGCCACCCAGACCGTCTACGCGCAGGCGATCGGCTTCGGCCTGTTCGAGGGCGAGGACGCGACCGTGGCCGCCGAGCGGCTGGCCGCGATGGTCCGCAGCCGCGGCTACGTCACCACCGGCATCCACGGCGTCCAGCACGTCATGCCCGCGCTGATGAGGCACGGCCACGCCGACCTGGCGTACGACGTCCTGCTGCGCGAGGACATGCCCGGCTGGCTCTACATGGCCGCGCGCGGCGCGACGACCGTGTGGGAGAAGTGGGACGGGCTGCGCCCCGACGCCACCCTCTCGACCGCGCAGATGAACTCGTTCAACCACTGCGCGCTCGGCGCGGTCGGTGCCTCGCTGTTCGAGGAGGTCGCCGGGATCGCCGTCGGCGGTGCGCTCCGCGCGGGTCGGATCGAGGTCCGCCCGGTCTACTCCGAGCGGCTGGGCTGGGCCGGCGCCGTGCACGACAGCGCGCTCGGCCGGGTCGGCAGCCGCTGGGTCGTGCAGGGGGAGCGCGTCGACCAGGAGGTCGCCGTCCCGGCGGGGGCCACGGTCGCGTTCACCGCGCCCGAGGGCTGGCAGCTCGACGGCGGCGCGACCACGGCCGACCTCGCGCCCGGCTGCCACCGGCTCGCGCTCGTGAGGAGCCGTCGGTGAACCGGGCTCGGCTGTTCCGGATCGGCCTCAAGCTGCTCCGCCTCGCGGCGGTGCTGCTGGTGGTCTCGACGCTCTGCTTCTTCAGCCTCGCGCTGCTGCCGGGTGATCCCGCCCGGCTGATGCTCGGCGACTCCGCCACCCCGGAGGCGGTCGCGACGCTGCGCACCCAGCTGGGCCTGGACCTGCCGACCATGGAGCGCTTCGGGCACTGGATCGGCGGCGTCCTCCAGGGCGACCTCGGGGAGTCCTATCGCACCGGCCAGTCGGTTACCGAGATCCTCGCCGAGCGCGCGCCGGTCACCGTCGAGCTGATCGTGCTCAGCCAGGTCCTCGCCCTGGCCCTCGCCGTGCCGGCCGCGATCGTGGCGGCGCACCGCCGTCGTACCGGCACCGACCGGGCGCTGAGCCTGTGGGTCTTCACCGCACTCTCGACCCCGGACTTCGTGGTCGGCGTCGTGCTCATCTGGATCCTCTCGGTTCACCTCGGCTGGTTCCCGGCCAACGGCTACGCGCCGTGGTCCGACGGCGTCGGACCGCACCTGTCGTCGCTGGCGATGCCCGCGATCGCGCTGGCCGGGACCTCCTTCGCCCTCTACCAGCGAGTGCTGCGCGCCGACCTGGTCGAGACCCTGCGCCAGGACTACATCGACGTCGCGCGGGCCAAGGGCCTCTCACTCACCCGGATCACCTTCCGGCACGCGCTGCGCCCGAGCCTGCTCGGCCTGACCACCCAGATCGGCGTCACCGTCGGCATGCTCATCGGCTCGACCGTCGTCGTCGAGTCGCTCTTCGGGCTGCCCGGCATCGGCGACGAGCTGGCCGGCGCGGTCACCGCCCGCGACTACGTCGAGGTGCAGGGCCTGGTGCTGGTGATCGCGACCTGCTTCGTGCTGGTCAACGCTCTCGTCGACGTCCTCTATCCCGTGATCGATCCCCGACTGGCGTCGTCCCGCCGAGGAGGTGCCCGATGACCGCCACCGCACCCGTGCCCGCACCGGTCCCGACGCCGGAGCCGGCGCCTCGGCCGGCCGGCCGTCGCCGTCGTCGGCGCGGTGGCCGCTGGACGATCGCCGAGCGGCTGTCCGCCGGCTGGCTGGTCCTGCTCGTCGGCGGCATGCTCGTGCTGCCCCCGCTGCGCGGCATCGACCCGCTCGACATCGGCGCCGAGAGCCGGTTCGCCAAGTTCGGCGCCGAGCACTGGCTCGGCGCGGACAACCTCGGTCGCGACCTGCTCGCCCGCGCGCTCGACGGGGCCCAGGTCTCGGTGCTCATCGGGGTCGGCTCGGTGCTCATCGCCGCGCTGGTCGGCGTCCCGCTCGGGATGCTGTCGGCCTACTACGGCGGCCCGGTCGCCGCGGTGATCTCGTTCGTCGTCGACGTCATCCTGGCCTTCCCCGGCCTGGTGCTGGCGCTGGGCCTGGCCTCCTTCCTGGGCGCGAGCGTCACCAATGTGATGATCGCGATCACCGTGCCGATGTTCCCGGTGTTCGTCCGGCTGGCCCGGGCCCAGACGCTGGCCCTGCTCGAGACCGAGTACCTCGAGGCGAGCGAGGTGATCGGCACGCCGGTGCTCTCGATCATGCGCCGCGACGTGCTGCCCAACATCGCCGAGGCGATCCTCGCGTTCGGCTTCGTCAGCATCGGCCGCGCGATCCTGATCGAGGGCAGCCTGAGCTTCCTCGGCATCGGCGTCCCCCGCACCCAGCCCACCTGGGGCGGGATGATCAACGAGGGCCGGATCTACATGACCACCGACCCGTTGCTGATCCTGGTTCCCGGCGCCTTCCTACTGCTCACCATCCTCAGCCTCAACCTCATCTCCGACCGGTTCCTGGTCGACGGTGACCCGGCGACGGGAGCCCGCGCATGAGCGAGCCACTGCTCCGGATCCGCGACCTGGTCGTCGAGTTCCGCACCGCCAACGGGCCGCTGCGCGCGGTCGACGGCGTCAGCCTCGACGTCGCCCGCGGCGAGCGGGTGGGCATCGTCGGCGAGTCCGGGTCGGGCAAGTCCGTACTGTCCCGTACGGCGATGGGCCTGCTCGGCGCCAAGGACGCCCGGATCTCCGGCGAGATCACCTTCCGTGGCCGCGACCTGCTCGCGATGAGCGACAAGGAGCGTCGCGAGCTGTGGGGCCGGGAGATCGCCATGGTGTTCCAGGACCCGCTGAGCTCGCTGCACCCGATCACCCCGGTCGGCCAGCAGATCGTCGAGACGCTGCGCCGCGACCCGGCCATGGACAAGGCCAAGGCCCGGGCCCGGGCGGTCGAGCTGCTCGACCTGGTCGGCATCCCGCAGGCCGAGCGGCGGTTCAGGTCCCGGGCCCACGAGCTGTCCGGCGGAATGCGGCAGCGGGTGATGATCGCGATCGCGGTCGCCAACAGCCCCGCGCTGCTCTTCGCCGACGAGCCGACCACGGCGCTCGACGTCACCGTGCAGGCCCGCATCCTCGAGCTGTTCGACGAGCTGTGCCGGGAGCTCTCGATCGGACTGGTGATGGTCAGCCACGACCTCGGCGTCGTGGCCCGCCACACCGACGCCGTCTCCGTGATGTACGCCGGCCGGATCTCCGAGCAGGGCAAGGTCGACGACGTGCTCCGCGCGCCGCGAATGCGCTACACCAGCGCGCTGCTGGCCGCGATCCCGCGCATCGACCACGGCCGGCGCGAGCTGCCGAAGCCGATCGGCGGACTGCCGCCGGACCTGGTCCACCCGCCCGCGGGCTGTCGGTTCGCGCCCCGCTGCGTGCACGCGGTGGCGGCCTGCGCCGACCAGGTGCCGGCGCTGGAGCCGGCGGCCGGCGTACCCGACCACACCTTCGCCTGCTGGAACCCGACGGAGGTCGCGCGATGACCACGACCAGCTCTCCCGTCCTGGAGGTGCGGGGCGGCGGCGTCACCTTCCGCGACGCCGACCGCAACGAGTTCCGCGCCATCGACGGCGTCGACCTGCAGCTGCGCCGCGGAGAGATCCTCGGCCTTGTGGGCGAGTCCGGCTGCGGCAAGTCCACGACCGCGCGGGTGCTCATGGGCCTGCAGCGGCTGACCAGCGGGCAGGTGCTGCTCGACGGCGCGCCGGTCACGCCCGGCCGTCGTCGTTCGCTCGCACCGCGGGTGCAGGCGATCTTCCAGAACCCCGCCGGCTCGTTCAACCCGCGCCGCTCGCTGCTCGACTCCGTGGCCGAGCCGCTGCGGGTCTGGAAGCAGGGCAACGCCGCCGAGCGCCGCGAGCGCGCGCTCGAGGAGCTGGCCCGGGTCGGCATCTCGCCGCAGATGGCCCAGCGCCGTCCCTCGGAGGTCTCCGGTGGTCAGTGCCAGCGCGCGGCCATCGCCCGGGCCACGGTGCTGCGCCCGGAGGTGCTCATCTGCGACGAGCCCGTCTCCGCCCTCGACGTCTCGATCCAGGCGCAGATCCTCGAGCTGCTCGCCGAGCTGCGCGAGGAGCAGGGTCTCGCGATGCTCTTCATCTCCCACGACCTCTCGGTGGTCGCCACGCTCTGTGACCGCACCGCCGTGATGTACGCCGGCACGGTGGTCGAGCAGGGCGACACCCCCGCCGTGACCGACCGGCCGCAGCACCCCTACACCGCGATCCTCCACGACTCGGTCCCCACGCTGGTCCCGGCTGCCACGACGGCGACGGGCCTGCGGATGCGGCCCGCGACCGGCACGGTCGACGGCCGCGCCGAGCCCGGCTGCCGGTTCGCCGGCCTGTGCCCGCTGGTGCAGGACGACTGCCGCGCCACCCGCCCCGACCTGCAGCCAGGAGCCCACACCGCCGCCTGCCTGCACCCGCTGGGCGCCTGACTCCACCAGGCCGCCCGCACCCCCAACGCACGCCGACGTGCGTCGATCACAAGGAGAAGAGATGACCACATTCGGATCTGGCGGGCTCGGACGCCTCCGGACCGCGATGGCTGCCTCGGTGGCGGGCGTCCTGCTGTTCGCCGGCTGCTCGGGCGGTGGCTCGGGCTCCGACTCCGACGAGCCCCAGAGCGGCGGCACCCTGCGGGTCGGCATGAGCTCGGAGGTGACCACCCTCGACCCCGCCAAGGGCTCGGCCAACGCCATGGCCCTGACCGGCTACGCCATCTACGACACCTTGATGAAGGTCGAGAAGCTCGGTGACGAGCCGAAGCCGAACATCGCCGAGTCGATGGAGCCGAACGCCGACTTCACCGAGTGGACGATGAAGCTGCCGACCGGCCTGAAGTTCAGCGACGGCACGCCCTTCGACGCGGCCGCGGTGAAGTTCAACATGGACCGCCACCTCGACCCGGACGTCCCGTCGACCGCGAAGTCGCTGCTGTCCTCGGTGGAGTCCGTGGACGCGCCCGACGAGACGACCGTGGTGTTCCACCTCAAGAACGCCTACGCCGGGCTGCCCTACGCCCTCTCGTACGACGGCAGTGGCACCGCCGGCTACATCGCCTCGCCGACCGCGCTGCAGCAGTACGGCGACGACTACACCAGCCACGCGGCCGGCGTCGGACCGTACAAGCTCGAGTCCTGGGGACCTGGCAAGGACACCGTGCTGGTGCGCAATCCCGAGTACTGGGGCAAGGACGAGCCCTATCTCGACAAGGTGCAGATCCGCCTGATCGAGGACGAGCAGGCTCGCTTCCAGGCGCTGCAGTCCGGTGACATCGACTACGCGCCGACGATCAACCCGACGATCATGCTGCAGGCCCAGAACGACGCCTCGCTCAACTTCGTGCAGGGCGTCGGCAGCGACCAGGACTCGATCGCCCTCAACATCACCAAGCCGCCGTTCGACGACCCGCGGGTTCGCAAGGCCGTCTCGATGGCGCTGGACCGCGACGAGATCGTCGACCTGACCAAGGAGGGCATGGCCCGCCCGGCCGTCAACCTGTTCCCGGAGTCCGACCCGTTCCACAACGACAACGCGGACCCCGGCCACGACCTGGACGAGGCGAAGAAGCTGGTCGACGAGTACGAGGCCGAGACCGGCACCCCGGTGTCCTTCACCTACATGTGCCGTCCCACGGTCAACACGACCGATGTCGTCGAGCGCCAGCTCACCGAGGCCGGCATGGACGTGAAGGTCGACGTCCAGGAGAGCACCACCGCCGTGTCCAACTTCATCGCGGGCAAGTACGACGCCGCCTGCTGGACCATGGCCGGCTTCCTCACGCCGGACCTGCTGCCGTACCGCTTCTTCTACTCCAGCGGCGACCTCAACAGCACCGGCTTCGCGAACCCGGAGTTCGACCAGCTGGTGGACGAGGCGCGGCTCACCGACGACACCGCGAAGCGCAAGGAGCTGTGGGGCCAGGCCGACGCCATCCTCACCGAGGAGCTGCCGTGGGTGTGGACGACCAGCCAGCCGATCGGCTTCGTCTCGTCGAAGAAGGTCCACAGCGCGGACCTCGACGAGCCGAGCCGGCTGCGGTACTCGGTGCCGACGGTCAACAACGTGTGGCTGTCCAAGTAGTCGACGCCGTCGACTGACGCACTCGACCCCGGAGGAAGGGAATCAGCATGGAGAACGCGGCATCGCGGCCGAAGGTCGCGCTCGTAACCGGCGCGGCGTCCGGCATCGGCCGGGCCACCGCCGAGCTGTTCGCCACCCGCGGCTACACCGTCGCCGCGCTCGACATCGCCGAGGACCGGCTGCGCCAGGCGGCCGCCGAGGCTCCCTCCTCCGGGTCCGCGCGGATCCACCCGGTCCCGGTCGATGTCGCCGACCGGGACCGGGTGACCGGCGCCGTTGAGGCGGTGGTGGCCGAGCACGGCGGTCTCGACGTCGTGGTCAACTGCGCGGCCAGCTTCCTGGCCCGCGGCCTCGATGCCACCCCCGCGGAGTGGGACGCCGTGCTGCGGGTCAACGTCCAGGGCATCAGCAATGTCGTCCAGGCGGCGCATCCGCACCTGGCCCGCGCCGCGGGCGCGGCCGTGGTCAACACCGCCAGCGTCTCCGCCCATGTCGCCCAGCCCCAGCGCTGGACCTACAACACCACGAAGAGCGCGATCGTCGGGCTGACCCGGTGCCTGGCGATGGACCTCGCCGGCGACGGGATCCGGGTCAACTCGGTCTCACCCGGCTGGATCTGGACCCCCGAGGTCGCGGCCGCGGCGGTCGACGGCGGGCGGGAGCGCTGGGAGCCGGTCTGGGGCCGCTTCCACCTGCTCCGCAGGCTCGGTGAGGCCGCCGAGGTCGCGGCCGCCATCGGCTTCCTGTGCTCGCCCGAGGCCAGCTTCATCACCGGAGTCGACCTGCCGGTCGACGGCGGCTACCTCGCCATGGGCCCGGAGGGCCTGGGCGACACCTCCAGCTTCGCCGGCTCGGTCTGAGCCCGGCGTTCCCCGAACGAACAGAGAGTTCCCATGCGAAGAATCGTCATCACCGACACCAACCTGGGCGACGGGTCCCACGAGCGGGCCGAGCTCGGCGAGGGGTACGACGTGACGCTCGCCGGCGTGCTCGCCGAGGACGAGGTGATCGCGGCCGCCCGGGACGCCGAGGGGATCCTGGTGCAGTGGGCGCCGATGACCGAGCGGGTCTTCGCCGCGCTCCCCGGTCTGCGCGCCGTGGTCCGCTACGGCATCGGTCTCGACAACATCGACCTCGACGCCGCGGCCCGCCACGGTGTCGCCGTCAGCAATGTCGACGACTACTGCATCGCCGAGGTGGCCGACCATGCCGCGGCATCGATCTATGCCCACAACCGGCGGCTCACGGCCGCCGCCCGGCGGGTCGCGGAGGCGGGGTGGGGCACGGCCGGCATCGCCGCCCCGCTGCCGCCGGCGCAGGACCCGGTCGGCATCGCCGGCTTCGGCCGGATCGGTCGTGCCGTCGCCGATCGCGTGTCCGCGCTGGGCTTCCCGGTCCACGTGTGGGACCCGTTCGCGACCGAGGTCCCGGCGTCGGTCACCCGGCACGAGACGCTCGGCGAGCTGGCCGCCGCCGTGAACCACCTGACCCTGCACATGCCGTCCACCGCGGAGACCGCGGGCGTCGTCGACGCAACCGTGCTCGCCGGGCTCGGCGCGGGCGGTCACCTGGTCAACACCGCCCGCGGCGCGCTCGTGGACGAGGACGCGCTGCTCGCCGCGCTCGATGCCGGCAGTCTCGGGTTCGCCTCGCTCGACGTACTCTCCAGCGAGCCGCCGGCCGGCGTCGCCGCCCGGCTCGCCGCCCACGCGCGGGTGCTGGTCAACCCCCACATCGCCTACCTGTCGACCGAGTCGCTGCCCCAGCTGCGGGTGCGCGCCGCGGCCAGGCTGGCGGCCCTGCTCGAGGACAGCTCGCGATGAAGGCCCTCGTGTTCACCGGACCGGGCGTCGTGGAGCTCCAGGACGTCCCCGAGCCGGTCGCCGCCGCCGGCGAGGTCGAGATCCGGGTGGTCGCCTCCGGCATCTGCGGCAGCGAGCTGCACGGCATCGCCCACACCGAGTTCCGCAAGCCACCGCTGGTGATGGGCCACGAGTTCTCCGGCACCACACCCGACGGACGACGGGTCACCGTCAACCCGTTGCTCAGCTGCGGCGGCTGCGCGGCCTGCGTCCGCGGGGACGAGCAGCTGTGCGAGACCCGGGCGATCATCGGCATCGACGCGCCCGGGGCCTTCGCCGAGCGGGTCGTCGTGCCCGAGCGGGCGGTGCGCGAGCTGCCCGACGACCTCTCCTTCGCGGAGGCGGCGCTCGTGGAGCCGCTCGCCAACGCCGTGCACGCCGTCCGGCTCGCGGACCTGGGACCGGACAGCCGGGTAGCCATCCTCGGCGCCGGCACCATCGGCCTGACCTGCCTGCTGGTCGCGCTGCAGCACACCGCGGACGTCACGGTCACCGATCTGGCCCCGGGTCGGCTCGAGCTCGCGGCGAGTCTCGGCGCCGCGCGGACGAGCAGCACGCTGGAAGGCCGCTACGACGCGATCATCGACGCCGTCGGGGCCGAGGCGACGCACCAGGCGTCGGTCGACTTCCTGCGCCCCGGCGGCACCGCGGTGTGGATCGGGCTGCTCAGTGCGTCGGCCGGCTTCGACGGCCAGGAGATCGTCCGCGCCGAGAAGCGCGTGGTCGGGTCGTACTGCTACACGCCGCGCGACTTCGACCAAGCACTCGACCTGGCGACCCGAGTTCGGCTGGACTGGGCCACCACGTTCCCCCTCACCGAGGGGGCCGAGGTGTTCACCAGCCTCATGGCGGGCGTCACCGAGACGACCAAAGCACTGTTGATGCCCTGACCGCGAGGTCGGGGCGAAGCCGGGAGAAGGAGGAGCGATGACGTTCGGGGTGCGGATCCTGCCGCTGGGGACCGGTGAGGTCCCCGGGCCGGAGGTCTACTGGATGTCGGACTGGGACCAGTGGTACGAGCTGGCCTTCCAGGCCTTCCTCGTCGAGGGCGACGGCGTCCGGGCGCTGGTGGGCACCGGCCCGGCGCAGGACCTGACCGCCATGAACGAGGGCTGGGCCTCCTTCCTCGGCGAGCGCGCCGCCTTCCGCCGGGAGCCGGGCCAGTGGCTCCCCGACCAGCTCGACGCCCTCGGCGTACCGCTCGACAGCATCACGCACGTGCTGCTCACCCCGCTCCAGCTCTACACGACCGCGAACGTGCTGGCCTTCGAGCGCGCCCAGATCTGCCTCACCCGCCGGGGCTGGACCCACTTCCACACCAGCCACCGGCATCCCCACGACGACCGGGACACCTCGCTGACGCCCGACGTCGTCGCCCAGCTGACCGGTCCCGCCTGGCCGCGGGTGCGACTGCTCGAGGACGAGGACGAGATCGCCCCGGGCCTGCGCACCTGGTGGACCGGCTCCCACCACCGGGCATCGATGGCCGTCGAGGTCGACACGGCGGCAGGCGTCGTCACCATGACCGACGCCTACTTCACCGAGCGCAACCTGCGCGAGGACCACCCGATCGGCATCTGCGAGAACATCTACGAGGCGCTCGCCGCCCACGACCGGGTGCGCCGCACCGCCGACATCGCGCTCACCCTCTACGACGCCGGGCAGCTCGCCCGCTACCCCGACCGCGTCGTCGTCCCGGTGCCGCGATGAGTGCGCCGGTCAAGTCGGCCGACCGGGTGCTGCTCATCTTCGAGCTGCTCACCGAGCATCCCGACGGGCTCACCCTGGCCGAGGTCCAGCAGAAGATGGGCCTGCCCAAGAGCAGCACCCATGGCCTGCTGCACACCATGGTGATGCGCGGCTTCCTCGACCTCGACCAGACGACGAAGCGGTTCCGGATCGGGATCCGGCTCTGGCAGGCGGGACGCAGCTACCTCAGCGCCGCGTCGATCGAGAGCCTCGCGTTGCCCTACATGGCCGCCGTGCGAGACGAGCTGAACGAGACGGTGCAGCTCGCCGTGCTCGACGGCGCCGACAACGTCTACGTCGCGAAGGTCGATCCCGACCACCAGCTGCGGCTCGCCTCCCACGTCGGCGCCCGGCTGCCGGCGTACGCCACCGGCATCGGGAAGGCCCTGCTCAGCACCCTCGACGATGACGAGGTGCTGCGCCGGGTGGGCGAGGAGCCGTTCACCCGGTACACCAGCACCACCCTCCCGGGACCCGCGGCGCTGCTCGACCAGCTCCGCGAGATCCGCGAGCGGGGCTTCGCCGAGGACCACGCGGAGTACACGCCCGGCGTGTTCTGCGTCGCCGTGCCGCTCGCGCGCACCGCCGAGCACCAGCCGGCGATGAGCGTGTCGATCCCCGACGTCCGCAAGACCGACGAGCTGATCGCCCGCGCGATCGGCTCCCTCCAGGAAGCCGCCGCGGCGATCGCCGCGCGGATCGGCTGACCCGTCCCCTCCCACCCAGCACAAGGAGCAGTTCCCCCATGGAGTTCATCAGGTACGGCGCGGCCGGTTCCGAGCAGCCGGCCGTGCGCGACGACGCCGGGACGACGTACGACCTGCGCGGCCTGACCGCCGACATCGACGGCGCCTTCCTCGCCGCGGACGGCATCGCCCGCACCCGGGCCGCCCTGGCCGCGGGCGAGCTGCCCGCGCTCGCGCTCGCCGACGACGTCCGGATCGGGGCGCCGATCGCGCGCCCCCAGGCGGTCAGCTGCATCGGCATGAACTACGCCGCCCACGCGGCCGAGTCGGGCGCCGAGCCCCCGGCCGTCCCGGTGCTGTTCTACAAGCATCCCGGCACCGTGGTCGGGCCCGACGACGACGTCCTGCTGCCGGTCGGCTCGACCCGCAGCGACTGGGAGGTCGAGCTCGGCGTCGTCATCAAAGACACGCCGCGCCACCTCTCCGACGACGCCGACCCGTTGGCCTATGTCGCCGGCTATGTCACCGCCAACGACCTCTCCGAGCGGGCCAGTCAGCTCGAGCACTCCGGCGGCCAGTGGTCGAAGGGCAAGTCGGCCGAGACCTTCTGCCCGGTCGGTCCGGTGCTGCGTCCCGCCGACGAGATCGACCCGCAGGCGCTGCGGCTGCGCTCGTGGGTCAATGACGAGCCGCGCCAGGACTCCTCGACGGCCGACATGGTGTTCACCGTCGCCGAGATCGTCCGGCACCTGAGCCGGCACGTCTACCTTGCACCCGGCGACCTGGTCCTCACCGGCACTCCCGAGGGAGTCGCCCTGTCGGGGCGGTTCCCGTATCTCGCCGACGGCGACGTGATGGACCTGGAGATCGAGGGCCTGGGCCACCAGAGGCAGCGGGTGCGCCAGGCGGTGTCGGCCGTCTCGGCCGCGCCGTAGCCCGGCGACGCCGCGACGCTCGCGTCGTCGGTCGACCGACGAGACGCGCTCCGGGAACGGGAAACCCGCGCGCCGACCGGCGCTGCCGGGCACAATGCCGGGATGCGCCTGCTGCCGCCCCTGCTGATCCTGATCCTGTGGGTCTACTGCCTGGTCGACGTGATCACCGCGCGCGAGGACAGCGTCCGCAACCTCGCGAAGACCTGGTGGCTGCTCATCGTGTTCTTCTTCCCGCTCGCGGGCTCGATCGCCTGGTTCATCGCCGGGCGGCCGACGCCCGAGCGGGCGCTGACCCGCGACCAGGGCGCGGCGCCGGGCTTCCCGGAGTACGAGCGCCGGGGCCGGTTCGCGCCCGCGGATCCGGAGAAGGACGAGGAGTTCCTGCGCAAGGTGCGGGAGCGGGCCGAGGAGCAGCGGCGGGCCTATGAGCTCAAGCGCCGCGAGGAGCAGCGCCGCGACGAGGGCACCGACCCGGCGTAGGCAGTTCGCCCGGATGTCCCCCCGCGGAACGGGTACGCCGGGAGGATGGACGACGAGGTTCTTCACGGTTACCTGCAGCACCACTGGGCCGGATCCACGGCCGGGGTCTCGCTCTTCCGGCGGGTCGCCGGGAGCCACGGGATCGCCACGGTCGCCGCGGGAGTGGGCCGGCTCGCCGAGGAGGTGGCCGAGGAGCGCGAGATCCTGCGCCGCGTCATGCACGACGTCGGCGCGAGCCCGAGCACGATCGGCACGGTCGCGGCGCGGGTCGGCGCCGAGCTCGGGCGGCTGAAGCCGAACGGCCGGATCCTCACCCGCGCCCCGCTGACCGACCTGGTCGAGATCGAGGCGCTGCGGATCGCGGTCTTCGGCAAGCGCAGCGGGTGGGAGGTGCTGCGCTCGGTGGCCGACGACGACCCGCGGCTCGACCCGGCGCTGCTCGACGACCTGATCGCGCGCTCGGACCGCCAGCTTGAGACCCTCGCCCAGCTGCACCTGACCACCGCCCGGAGACGGATCGCGGCATGAGGGTCGTCGTCACCGGGGCGTCCGGCAACATCGGCAGCGCCACCCTGCGCGAGCTCACGGCCGGTGGCCGGCACGAGGTGGTCGCCGTGGCGCGCCGGCGTCCGGAGCTGAGCGACCGGGCGGCCGCCGAGGCGTCGGTGACCTGGCGGCCCGCCGACGTCGGTGCCGACGACCTCGACCCGCTGCTCGACGGCGCCGATGCGGTGGTCCACCTGGCCTGGAGGTTCCAGCCCACCCACCGGCCCGAGGAGACCTGGCGGACCAATGCGGTCGGCACCCGGCGCCTGCTGGCCGCCGTCCGCCGCCGCGGGGTCAGGGCACTGGTGTGCGCCTCCTCGGTGGCCGCCTACTCTCCGGCCCACCACGACGACCCGGTCGACGAGGGCTGGGAGACCGACGGGTCGTCGTCGGCGGCGTACTGCCGGGAGAAGGCCTACAACGAGCGGGCGCTGGACGCCTTCGAGGCGACGGGCGAGGGCACCCGGGTGGTCCGGGTCCGGCCGGCGTTCGTGTTCCAGCGCTCGGCGGCCAGCGAGCAGCGCCGGATCTTCGGCGGCGCGCTCGTCCGGCCCTGGATGTTCGACCGGCGGCTGATCCCGGCCCTGCCGGTGCCCAGCGGGCTGCGCCTGCAGGCGGTCCATGCCGAGGACGTCGCCCGCGCCCTGGTGGCGGCCGTCGAGCGGCCGGTCGCCGGCGCCTTCAACCTGGCCGCGCCCGGCGTGCTGCGCCGGTCGGAGCTCGGTGAGCTGGTCGGCGCGCCCACGGTCGAGGTGCCGCCCCGGCTGGTCAGCGGCGCTCTCGACCTGGGCTGGCTGACCCACCTGCTGCCCGTCCCGGGCGCGCTCGCGGACGCGTTGCTCGCCGTCCCGCTGCTCGCCGCGGACCGGGCCCGCACCGAGCTGGACTGGACGCCCCAGCACACCGCCGCCGAGGCGGTCGAGGCCTTCCTCTCCGGCGCCGCGCGCTCCGCCGGATCCGGGATGCCACCCCTGCATCCCTGACCGTGGCCCGCGGGTGATGGGATCGACCCGTGGGCGGTGTGCTGGAGGGCTTCGGGACGATCGCGATCGTCATCGCCCTCGGTGCGCTCCTCGCCGACCGCGGCATCGTCGACCTGCAGGGCCAGCGCAGCCTGTCGCTCGCGTCCTTCTACCTCGCCAGCCCGGCGCTGCTGGTCACCGTGCTCGAGGACTCCGACCCGTCCCGGGTGCTCTCCGGGCCGCTGGTCGCGACGGCCGCCGGGGTGGTGGTCAGCGCGGGCATCATGGCCGCGATCGCCCGGGTACGACGACTCGACGCCGGGACGTCGGTGGTCGCGAGCCTGTGCTCGGCGTACGTCAACGCCGGGAACCTCGGCATCCCGATCGCGGCCTACGCGCTCGGCGACGCGGCGCTGGTCGTGCCCGCCCTGCTGATGCAGCTGCTGGTGCTCCAGCCGCTCGCGCTGACCGTGCTCGACGTGGTGACCAGCCCGGAGCGTCCGTCGGTCCTCAAGATCCTGTCCCGTCCGGTCACCAACCCGCTCACCATCGCCTCCTTCGCCGGCCTGTTCCTCGCCGGGACCGACACCGAGCTGCCGCAGGTCGTGCACGCGCCGCTCGAGCTGGTCGGGGGAATGGCGGTGCCCGCCATGCTCATCGCGTACGGCGTCGCGCTCCGCCTGGGTCCCCTCCCCGGCCGCGGGGTCACGCCGCGCGCGCTGGCCACCGTGACCTCGTTGAAGATGGTGGTGCAGCCGGTCGCGGCCTACCTCGTCGGGCGGTTCGGGGTCGGCCTCGACGGGACCGAGCTGTTCGCGGTGACCCTGCTCTCCGCGCTGCCGACGGCGCAGAACGTCTTCGTGGTCGCGATGAGGTACGAGCGGGGGGTGCTGCTCGCCCGCGACGCCATCTTCGTCTCGACCCTGGCCTCGGCGCCGGTGGCGATCCTGATCTCCGCGCTGCTCGCCTGACCGCCCGCCGGTGCCGCCGGTGCCGGAGAGCGGGAGGAGCCGCACACCGGGCAGCGGGCCCTTCCTACGGTCGCCCCACCCGTACCGTGCACAGGAAGGACAGCCGTCATGACGACCGCTCCCGACATCCCCCGCCAGATCGAGGCGGACCCGATCGCGCAGCGCTACGCCCGCGGCTGGCACTGCCTCGGACTCTCCAAGGACTTCCGCGACGGCCGGCCGCACCAGGTGCAGGCCTTCGGCGCCAAGCTCGTCGTCTGGGAGGACGCCGACGGCGAGCTGCGCGTACTCGACGCCTACTGCCGCCACATGGGTGGCGACCTCTCGCAGGGCACCGTCAAGGACGGCAACATCGCCTGTCCGTTCCACGACTGGCGCTGGGGCGGCGACGGGCGCTGCAAGCAGATCCCGTACTCGCGCCGGGTCCCCCTGCGCGCGCGGACGTCGGCCTGGCCGACCCTGGACCAGGACGGCATGCTGTTCGTCTGGAACGACCCCGAGGGCAACCCGCCGATCGCCGAGCAGGCCATCCCCAAGATCCCGGGCGCGACCAGCGACGAGTGGACCGACTGGCACTGGTACTCGATCAGGATCGACGGCTCCAACTGCCGCGAGATCGTCGACAACGTCGTGGACATGGCGCACTTCTTCTACGTGCACTACTCGATGCCGACGTACTTCAAGAACGTCTTCGAGGGCCATGTCGCCACCCAGGTCATGAACGGCACCGACCGTGGCGACGTCGCCGTCCCCAGCGAGGACGACTCGACCCTGCTCGCCATGAAGTCGACCGCGTCGTACTTCGGGCCGTCGTTCATGATCGACGACCTCGTCTACGAGTACGACACGGGGAACTTCGAGTCGATCCTGATCAACTGCCACTACCCGGTGGACACGAACTCGTTCGTGCTCCAGTACGGGATCATCGTCAAGAAGCCGCAGGGCGTCTCCGACGAGTACGCGCACGCGTCGGCGGTGAGCATGGGCGAGTTCATCAAGACCGGCTTCGAGCAGGACGTCGCGATCTGGCGGAACAAGGCCCGGATCGACAACCCGCTGCTGTGCGAGGAGGACGGCCCGGTCTACCAGCTGCGGCGCTGGTACCAGCAGTTCTACACCGACGTCGACGCCGTCCTGCCGGAGATGACCGAGCGCTTCGAGTTCGAGCTCGACATGACCCGGCCCGCCGAGGCCTGGGGGCAGGAGGTCGCCGACAACATCGCCCGGGCCGCCGAGAACGAGTCGGTCTGATGGCCGCGCCCGTGGCCGGCGTGACCGTCCGTCCCGACGTCCGCCTCGAGAACGCGCCCATGTCGCCGGTCTCGTGCGAGACGTGCGGGGCGGCGGTCGAGGCGCGCAAGAGCAGCTGGGAGCAGACGAGCATCCAGTGGCACGCGGCCGACACCGAGCGCTGCCTGGAGCGGCGCGCGGCGATGCCGCCGCGGATCGAGGGGATGCTCTTCGCCGGGTGTGTCTCGCTGCGTCAGGCGCTGGCGAAGGCCGTCGAACGCGGTGACCTCCCGGTGCTCACCGACGACTGATCGCACGGACAGCACGGACAGCAAGGAGCCCCGGCCGCGAGCGCGGCCGGGGCTCCTTCGCGTCGTGGGCGGGTCAGCCGTCGTACGAGACCCGGACCCGGTCGCTGACCGGCCGCGCCTGGCAGCCGAGCACCAGGCCGTCGGCGAGGTCGGCATCGTCCAGGACCTGGTTGACCGCCATCGCCACCTCGCCCTCGGAGACGACGCAGGCGCAGGCGCTGCACGCCCCCTCCCGGCACGAGTACGGCGCCGGCAGTCCCGCCGCCAGCAGCACATCGGTGAGCGGGCGCGAGCGGGCCCACGGCAGCGTGTGGGTCTCGCCGTCGAGGGTGACCTCGAGCTCGGCGGCGTCCTCGTCGCTCGCGGGGGCGAGGGGCTCGGGCGCGGCGAACGGGTCGCCGGTGAGCGAGACGAACTCCTCGACGTGCACGAGCGCGGGGTCGGCGCCGGCCGCGGCGAGCGCCTTCTCGACCGCGCGCATGAAGAGCGCCGGGCCGCACACGAACGCCTCGCGGCCGGCGTACGGCGTGAGTCGGGCCGCCAGCCGCTCGTCGTCCGGGAGGCCGTGCAGGCTCTCGAGCCAGTGCAGCACGACCAGCCGGTCCGGGTGGGCCTGCTCGAGCGCGGCGAGCTCGGGGCCGAGGATGACCGAGCGCTCGTCGCGGTTGGCGTAGAGCACGACGACGTGGCCGGTGCCGGCCGCCAGTGCCGAGCGCAGGATCGACAGCACCGGCGTGACGCCGCTGCCAGCGGCGACGAGGAGCAGGTCGCGGTCGAGGTCGCGCGGGGTGAAGGTGCCGGCCGGGCGGAGCGCGTCGACGACGTCCCCGACCGCGAGCTCGTCGCACATCCAGGCCGAGCCGCGCCCGCCGGGAACCTTCTTCACCGTGACGACGAGCCGGTCCGGCTCGTGATGGGGCGAGCTGCTCAGCGAGTAGCAGCGGGCCAGCGACCCCTCCGCGGCCGGCACCCGGAAGGTGAGGAACTGACCCGGCTCGTAGCCGACCCGGACGCCGTCCTCGGCCGCGAGCACGACGGAGCGCGCGTCCTCGGTCTCGGCGACGGTGGCGACGACCCGCAGCCGCAGAGGGGCGGTGGTCATGCGCTCTCGGGCCGGGTGAGGAAGGCCTCGACGACGCTCTCCCACGCGTGCTTGGCCTCGATCATCGCCCAGTGGCCGCAGTTGGGCAGCACGTGCAGCTCGACGTCGGGGATGGTCCGCATCGGGATGAGCGCCATGTCCATCGGGCTGACCCGGTCGTCGCGGCCCCAGGTGATGAGGGTCTTGGCCTTGATCTTGTGGAACATCGCCCAGTACGGCACGTGGTCGGCCGCCGCGGCCGCCGCCGCGTTGCGGGCGAACGCCTCGCTGCCGTAGAGCGTGCGCGCGTTGGCGAGCGTCTCGGGGTCGGTCGCCTGCTGCCAGCGATCCTCGATCATCTCGTCGGTGATGATCGACGGGTCGAACACCATCGAGTGCAGCCAGGCGACCAGCTTCTCGCGGGTCGGGTGGTCGGTGAAGTCGACGAGCAGCCTGATCCCCTCGCCGGGCGCCGGGGAGAAGATGTTGCGGCCCAGGCCGCCGACCGTGACCAGGCGGCGTACCCGGTCGGGCTGCTCCATCGCGACCATGCCGCCGGCGATGCCGCCCAGCGAGTTGCCGATGATGTCGAACCGGTCGAGCCCGAGCGCGTCCGCGAACCGGGTCGTCGCCGCGGCCGCGCCGGGCACCAGGCCCTCGCCGGTCGCGTCGCTGATGCCGAAGCCGGGCAGCTCGAGGACCAGGCAGCGGAAGTGCTGGGAGAAGCGGGCCAGGTTGCCGGCGAAGTTCTTCATGCCGGTCACGCCCGGGCCGGAGCCGTGGAGCATGACGAGCGGCGGGCCGTCGCCGGCCTCGTGGTAGCGGAGCACGCCGCGGTCGGTGGCGACCTCCCGGAGGGTGGCGCCGGCGTCGAGAGTCGAGGTCTGGGTCATGGTCGGCGACGCTAGGCGGCGGCGTACGGCCGGCGGGGCGCTCGTTCCGTTCTCCGGGAGAAGAGCCCGGCCGGAGCTCGCCGAGCGCCTAGCGTCACGGGGTCACCCTGGCCCACCGAGGAGTACCGATGCCCCAGACCGCGCTCGCCCCGCACGAGCCCAGCCCCGAGCGGATGCGCCGGGCGATGAGCAGCTTCGCCAGCGGCGTCACCGTGGTCGCCGGACTCGACGCCGACGGACCGGTCGGCTTCGCCTGCCAGTCCTTCGCCTCGGTGTCGCTGACCCCGCCGCTCGTGCTCTTCTGCGCCGACCACCGCGGCCGGACCTGGCCGCGGATCCGGGCCGCCGGCAGGTTCAGCGTCAACATCCTCGGCGAGCAGCAGACCGAGCTGTGCCAGCGCTTCGGCTCCAGCAAGGGGCGCAAGTTCGACGAGCTCGCCTGGACGACGTCCGAGTGGGGGACGCCGGCGCTGCCCGACGTCCTGTGCCGGGTGCACGCCGAGGTCGCCTCGGTGCACGTCGAGGGCGACCACGACGTCGTGATCGGGCGGGTGCTCGCGCTCGAGACGCCCCGCACCGGGCGGCCGCTGGTCTTCTACCGCGGGCGGTTCGGGGTCGACGGCGACGGGGTGCTCGTGCCGCCGGACCTGTTCGGGTGGAACGAGCACTGGCGCTGAGGTCGCCCGTCGTACCGGGCAAAACGGTCGTGAACTCGACGAGTTCACGACCGTTTCGTCCGGTACGACGGGGAAGGGTCAGGCGGAGGGCGGGACGAACGCCGCGAGCGGCTCGGAGCCGGACCAGTCGTGGCCCCAGTAGGAGTCGGCGGTGATCTCCTCCGACGTGTACGACGTCTCGTCCACCCGGCTGCCGTCGGTGCCGTACTCGACGTCCCAGCCGCCGGGCGCGCGGACGTAGAAGGACACCATCTTGTCGTTGGTGTGCCGGCCCAGCGTCGACGAGATGGAGAAGCCGCGCTGGTTGACCTGGTCGAGCGCGCGGCCGACGGCGTCGAGCTCGTCGACCTCGACCATGAAGTGGACCAGGCCCGGCGCCTCGCCGTGGGGGGCGCCGATGAGCGCGAGGCTGTGGTGGCGCTGGTTGACGCCGAGGAAGCGGACCCGCGGCTGGTAGCCGTCGATCGGCGGCCCGGCCTTCATCGCGCCGCGCGGCAGGAAGCCGAGCGTCTCGACGTAGAAGGCGTAGGTCTCCTCCGGACTGGTCGTGGGGACGACGACGTGGCCCAGGCCCTGGTCGCCGGTGACGAACCGCTGCGCGAAGCCGGTGCGCACCGGGCTGTGGTCGAGCTCGGGGCCGAAGAAGATCTCGGTCGGGTTGCCGCCGGGGTCGGTGAAGCCGATCGCGCCCTCGACCCGGCGGTCGGCGAGCTCGTCGTCGGTGAGCGGCTTGACCGCGACGCCGGCGGCCTCGAGGTCGCGGGCGACCGCGGCGAGGGCGAGGTGGTCGCGCACCTCCCAGCCGATGCTGAGCACGCGGTCCGGCCCGCCCGGGAGGACGACGAGGCGCGCGGGGCGCTCGTCCATCCGCAGGTAGAGGCCGTCGGGGTCGGCGCCGGCGACCTCCTGGAAGCCGAGCGTGTCGATGGCGAGCTCGCGCCAGCGGGCGATGTCCTGGCTCTGCATGCGCAGGTAGCCGAGCGAGCGGATGTGGCGGACGTTCTGGGTCATCGGGGTGGTTTCCTTCCAGGGATCAGATCATCGAGTGCAGCGGGCCCGGCGGCGGCACGAGGTCCATCTCGCCGAGGGCCGAGGCGTGCAGGACGGGGCCGGGCACGTTGATCGCGTGCGCGAGGCCCATGTGGCCGTCGCGCCAGAAGCGCTGCATCGGGTGGTCCAGGCGCAGCCCGTTGCCGCCCGAGCGGGCCACGATCTCGTCCATGGCGCGGACGGCGCGCCACGAGGCGGTGACCTGCGTCTGCCGGTTCTTCGAGCGCTCCGCGAAGGTCAGCTCGTGGCCCGCGGCCACCCGGTCGTAGCTCCAGCGCAGGCTGTCGAGCAGCGCCACCTTGGACGCGTGGATCTCGGCCGCCGCGGCACCGATGGCCGAGAGCACGTAGGGGTCCTCGCGCACCGCCGTACCCGTGATCTGGAGCCGGTTGGTCTGGTAGGCGAGGTGGTGGGCGAGCGCGCCGTCGCAGATGCCCAGGACGGCCGAGGTGATGCCGCTGGGGAAGACGGTCGTGAACGGCATCAGGTACGTCGGGTCGTCCAGGCCGGCGTCGCGCGGCGCGGAGCCGTCGGTGAGCCGGTCGTAGCCGAGTACCCGGTAGTCGGGGATGAAGGCGTTGTCGACGATGACGTCCTTGGACCCGGTGCCGCGCAGGCCCACGACGTCCCAGGAGTCCTCGACGATCGTGTAGTCGGCGCGCGGGAGGACCACGTGGTACATCCCGGCCGCGAAGTCGGGCGCGCCGTCGGGGCCGGCCATGGTGGCCCCCAGGAAGATCCAGTCGCAGTGGTCGGTGCCCGAGGAGAACTGCCACCGGCCGGAGAACGTGAAGCCGCCGTCGGCGGGGGTCAGCATGCCCATCGGGGCGTAGGGGGAGGCGATCCAGACGTCCGGGTTCGCGCCCCAGACCTCCTCCTGCAGGCGCGAGTCCATCATCGCCATCTCCCACGGGTGCAGGCCGACGATGCCGGCGACCCAGCCGGTCGCGCCGTCGCACGCGGCGACCTTCATCACGGCCTCGGCGAACTCGGCCGGGGTCGTCTGCAGGCCGCCGTACTTGGCCGGCTGCAGCATCTTCATCACGCCGGTCTCGCGCAGCAGGGCGACCGCCTGGTCGTCCAGCTTGCCGAGCTTCTCGTTGGCCGCACCGGTCGCGGCGATCTGCTCGGCGCGCTCCTCGATCGCGGACAGGACTTCGTGGCCCATGGTTCTCCTCCTCCGGGACTGCTCGGGCAGTCGTGGGGTCACCGTCGCAACGCCGGCCCCCTCCTGCCGGGCGTTCTCCCGCCAGGCGGGAACTGAGCGCGAACCGGGCACGGCCGGACCCATTGCTCTCCCGCCGTCCGGCAGCGATCGGCGGCGCGCGAGAATCGGGCGCGAGCCTGACCAGACCGACGACCGGAGGGAGCCCGTGGTGACGTCCCCGACGAGCGAGCCGACCCCCTCGCTGGAGAGCACGACGCTGGGGCTGCTCAACGTCTTCGCGAGGGTCGCCGAGAGCCGCGAGCACACCCGGATCTTCGAGGAGCTCGGCGGCGTCTCGCTGCCGGCCGCCGACCTGCGGCTGCTGGAGTACCTCAACGGCCGCCCGCCGGTGCCGACGAGCACCGTGGCCGCGGCTCTGGCCACCGACCTGTCCCGGACCAGCCGGCAGGCCCGCCGGCTCGAGGAGCTCGGGTACGTCGCCCGGCAGGCCGACCCCGCCGACGGACGGCGCACCCTGCTGCGGGTCGCCCCGGCGGCGCAGCCGGTGATGGACCGGTCCCTGCGCAGCTGGGCCGACGCCTCGCTCAGTGCGACCGCCGACTGGAGCGAGGACGAGGTGGCCGCGCTGGCCCGCTGGCTGCGCCTGGTGCACGCCGGGCTCAGCGGGTGGCTGGCCGACCGGCCCGACTCCGCCGCGCCCGAGCTGTGGCAGCGGCTGGTCGCCACCGACGACGTGCGTCCCACCGAGGCGCGGCTGGCGCTGGGCGAGGCCGCGATCCGGCTGTTCGCCTGGCTGCCCCAGGCCCGGTGGTTCGAGCAGCTGCTGCGCGACCACGCGCCGGACCTCAGCCCGCCGGTCTACCTGACCCTGGTCGTCGTCGACAGGCACGGCCCGCTGGCCGTCTCCGACCTGGCCGAGCGGACCTGGGTCGACCACACCCAGGCCAGCAAGCGGGTCAGCCGGCTGCAGGAGCTCGGCCTGGTGGAGCGCGCGGCCGACACCTTCGACCGGCGCACCACGCTGGTGCGCTGCTCGCGGCGCGGGGTGGCCCAGGTGCGCCGGCTGGGTGCCGCGCAGCGAACCGACCTGGTGGCCGCGCTGGGTCCGCTGGACGAGGCCGAGCGGGCCGGCTGGGCGGCGCTCGTGGAGCGCTACGTCGCCGCGCTGAGCGCTCGGGGGCTGATCTCCGAGCTGTGAGCGGCGAGCTGGGTCGAGAAAATTCCGTGCAATCGATCCACTAAAACTAGCCGTTCGGCAAGTAGTTTGGTGAAGGGTCATGGCAGACATTTCCGCAGGTCAGACCCCCATTTCAGCGATCACGAGCGCTCCCTCTGGGCGGGAGTCGCGAACTGAGGCGCATCGAGCCGCAGAGAATACGTGCGTTCCGTCCACTTGATTTACCCTGTGTCAGTGCTCACACTCGGGGGGAGGCACCACCGTCGAGGAGCATCCATGACCGTCACCGCACTGCCCGCCGCGTCCGCGGCCACCGACCCCGACGACCGGCGTACCCCACTGGGCGTCGTGGGCCGGGTGACCCGGATCCTCAACGCCTTCAGCGAGTCGCCCGACCGGCTCATGCTCGAGGACGTGATGGCGCTGACCGGGCTGCCCCGCTCCACCGCCTTCCGGATCCTCGGCCAGCTCATCGAGGAGGGCTGGGTCGAGCACGACACCCGTGGCTACCGGCTCGGGCCGCACGCGCCCACGCTCACCGGCCGGCCCGGCGAGCACCAGGAGGTGCGGGTCGCCGCGTCGCCGTTCCTCAACGAGCTGCACGCCCTCACCGGCGCGGTCGCCCACCTCTCCGCGCTCGAGGGCGACCGGGTCCACTACCTCGACAAGATCGGTGGCTCCGTGGCCCGCGCCGTTCCCTCGCGGGTCGGCGCCCGGCTGCTCGCCTGCGACACCGTGAGCGGGCGCGCGCTGCTCGCCTGCCGGGCGCCCGAGTACGTCGACGACGTGCTGGGCCCACGGCTGGCCGCCGACCGGCTGGCGCTGCTGCACCGCGAGCTCGCCGCCGCCCGCCAGCGCCGCGGCGTGGTCCACGCGCCGGCCGACCCCGTCACCGGCATCGCCTCGATCGCCGTCCCCGTCCTCGGCCCCCAGGGTGCCGTCGCCGCGATCTCGCTGGCCGTCCCCGGCGAGCTCCCGCCCGCGCGGGTCGGCCCGCTGCTGCTCAACCAGGCCCACCGCGTGGCCGGCGTCCTCTTCCCCAAGCGCCGCCTCCAGGGCCGATCCTGGCTGCGCTGATCCGGGCCGCGCCGGCCGACTCCCGCAGGACGGGAGGACCGCCGGAGCCGGGCCGGGATGCTCCCTAGCGTCGCCGCCACGACGCCGGAGGTCGGCGTCGCGAACCGGTGAGAGGAACACGATGGACTGGGCAGAGGAGTACGACGTACTGGTGGCGGGCTCCGGCGCCGGCGGCATGGCCGGCGCCTACACCGCGGCCCGCGAGGGGCTGAGCGTGTGCCTGGTCGAGGCCGGTGACAAGTTCGGCGGCACGACCGCCTACTCCGGCGGCGGCGGGGCCTGGTTCCCCGCCAACCCGGTGCTGCTCCGCGCCGGCACCGACGACACCGTCGAGGACGCGCTCGAGTACTACCGCGCCGTGGTCGGCGAGCGCACCCCCGCCGACCTGCAGGAGACCTACGTCCGCGGCGGGGCCGGGCTGATCGCCTATCTCGAGGAGGACGCGCACCTCTCGTTCGAGCCCTACCCGTGGCCCGACTACTTCGGCGAGGCGCCCAAGGCGCGCCGCGACGGGCAGCGCCACATCATCCCGACCCCGCTGCCAGTGCCGGACGCACCCGAGCTGCGCGAGGTCGTGCGCGGGCCGCTCGACAACGACCGGCTCGGCACGCCCCCGCCCGACGACCTGTTCGTCGGCGGCCGTGCCCTCGTCGCCCGCTTCCTGACCGCGCTGGCGACCTACCCCCACGCGACGCTGGTCCGCGAGACCGCGCTCACCGAGCTCGTCGTCGAGGACGGCGTCGTGGTCGGCGCGATCGTCGAGCACGACGGCGTACGCCGGGCGATCCGCGCGCGCCGCGGCGTGCTGCTGGCCGCCGGCGGCTTCGAGGCCAACGACGAGCTGCGCCGCAAGTACGGCGTCCCCGGCGTCGCCCGCGACACGATGGGCCCGCCCACCAACGTCGGGCGCGCCCACCAGGCCGCGATAGCGGTCGGCGGCGACGTCGACCTGATGGGCGAGGCGTGGTGGTCGCCCGGGCTCACCCACCCCGACGGGCGCTCGGCGTTCGCGCTGTGGTTCACCGGCGGGATCTTCGTCGACGGCGAGGGCAGGCGCTTCGTCAACGAGTCGGCCCCCTACGACCGGCTCGGCCGGGCGATCATCGACCACCTCACCGACGACGAGGGCGTCACCCGCCCGTACTGGATGGTCTACGACGACAAGGAGGGCTCGATCCCGCCGGTGCGCGCCACCAACGTCTCGATGGTCGACGAGGAGCAGTACGTCGCCGCGGGCCTGTGGCACACCGCCGACACGCTGCCCGAGCTGGCCGCGCTGATCGGCGTACCGGTCGACGCCCTGGTCGCCACCGTCGAGCGCTTCAACCAGCTCGTCGCCGACGGCTGCGACGCGGACTTCGGGCGAGGCGGGGAGGCCTACGACCGCTTCTTCTCCGGCGGCGAGCCGCCGCTGGTGAGCATCGACGAGGGCCCCTTCCACGCGGCGGCCTTCGGCATCTCCGACCTCGGCACCAAGGGCGGCCTGCGCACCGACACCTCCGCACGCGTGCTCACCGCCGACGGTACGCCGATCCCCGGGCTCTACGCCGCCGGGAACACCATGGCCGCGCCCAGCGGCACCGTCTATCCGGGCGGCGGCAACCCGATCGGCACCAGCATGCTGTTCAGCCACCTCGCGGTGCGTGCCATGGCCGAGGGCGCCGGCGACGGGGACGCCCGGTGAGCGCCGAGGCCAGGGCCGCGGTGGCCCGCTACCTCGACGCCGTCGCCGGCGGCTCGCCCGCCGCCATCGCCGCCCTCTACGCACCCGACGCGACGCTCGAGGACCCGGTCGGCGCCGACGTCCTGCGCGGGCGCGCGGCGATCGAGGAGTTCTACGGCGCGCTCGCGGGCGCGCGGGTCGCGACCGAGCTGCTCGCCGTACGAGCGGTGGAGGGGCAGGCGGCGTTCTCGTTCCGGGTCACCACCGACGCCGGCGACCAGCAGTACGTCGTCGAGCCGATCGACGTGATGACCTTCGACGCCGACGGGAGGATCACGTCCATGCGGGCGTTCTGGGCGCCCGAGGACATGGTGGTCCGGCCCGCCTGAGGCGGGGTTGCGTCGGGGCGGGGCGGGGCGGGTCCCGGCGGGGCAGGTCGGGTCGGGGCGGGTCCCGGCGGGTCCCGGCGGGGCAGGTCGGGGCGGGTCCCGGCCGCTGTAACACGTAGTCCGCCGGCCTACCCGACCCCAGTCGGCGCTTCGTCGGCGTGTCGCACGGCGTGTCGCGACGTGGACTGCGTGTTACAGCGGCGGACTGCGTGTTACAGCGACCCGCCCGGATCAGGCCGTGACCACCGCGGAGGCCGCGTGCCGCGCGGCGTGGGTGGCGACGATGTGGCCGAACACCAGGCCCTGGCCGATGGTCGCGCCGGCGCCCGGGTAGGCCCGCCCGAAGACGTTGCCGGCCGTGTTGCCGATCGCGTAGAGGCCCTCGATCACGCTGTCGTCCGCGCGCAGCGGACGGCCGTGCTCGTCGCAGCGCAGGCCGCCGCAGGTGCCGAGGTCGCTGAGCACCACCTTGACGGCGTACAGGTCGCCGCGGTCGAGGGGGCGCAGGTTGGGGTTGGGGGTGACCGTCGGGTCGCCGTAGTAGCGGTCGTACGCGCTGTTGCCGCGGTGGAAGTCGTCGTCGATGCCCGCCGCCGCCATCCCCGTGAAGCGGTCGAGCGTCTCGGTCAGCGCGGCCTCGGGCAGGCCGGTCGCGCGGGCCAGCTCGGCGGCGGAGGCGGCGCGGTGGGCGATGCCGGCGTCGTACCACTCCCGGGGCAGCGCCATCCGCGGGAAGAGCGAGCCGGCGAGGACGTAGCTGTTGCGGTAGGCCTGGTCGAAGACCAGCCACATCGCGCCGACCGGGTCGCCGGCGCGGTCGCGCTCGAGGACGGTCTGGCCGAAGGTCATGTAGTCGATCGACTCGTTGATGAACCGGCGGCCGTGCCGGTCGACCATGATCGACCCGGGCAGCGAGCGCTCGGCGAGCAGCACCTGCGGCGCACCGCCGGGCAGCGGCGCGACGGCGGGGAACCACCAGGTCTGGTCCATCAGCGTCAGCTCGGCGCCCACCTCGGCGCCGAGCTTGATCGCGTCGCCGGTGTTGCCGTCGTTGCCGAGGCTCCAGTCCTCGAGGAACTCCGCCTGGTAGCGGTGCCGCATCGCCAGGTCGTGGTCGAAGCCGCCGGCCGCGAGGACGACGCCCTTGCGCGCGAGGATCGTCTCGCGGGCGCCGTCGCGCTCGACCACGGCGCCGACCACGCGGTCGCCCTCGGTGACGAGCTCGACCAGCGAGGTCTCGCGCCAGATCGGGATGCCGGCGCGCAGCGCGCCCGCGAAGAGACCGGCCGCGAGGGCCTGGCCGCCGGCGAGGTAGTCGCGACCGAGCGCCATGCCACCGATGCCCTGCGCCGCGCGGCGCAGGATCCGGGGCAGGCCCTTGCCGGGCTTGCGGGCGACGAGGTTCATCCACTTGTAGTCCGCGCCGGTGACCGGCATCGGCACCGGCGCCTCGACGACGCCCGGACGCAGCAGCTCGCGCGACTCGCCGAGCACGGAGGCGTCGAACGGCCTGCTCTCGACGCTGCGGCCCGCGGCGTCGCCGCCGGGCAGCTCGGTGTGGTAGTCGGCGTACCCGCGGGCCCACATGAACTTGAGGCCCGTCGTACGGCGCAGCATCGTGATCGTGTCGGGGCCGTGGCGCAGGAAGGCCTGCCAGCGGGCCCGGGGGGCGTTGTCGCCCACGACGGCGTCGAGGTAGGTCTCGCCGCGCTCGAGGGTGTCGCGGGAGCCGGCCTCGAGGAGGGCGGGGTTGGCGGGGATCCAGAACGCGCCGCCGGAGCGGGCGGTGGAGCCGCCGACGTACGCGGTCTTCTCGACGACGAGGACGTCGAGGCCCTGCTCGCGGGCGCTCAGGGCGGCGGCGAGCCCGGTGCCCGAGCCGATGACGAGCAGGTCGACGGTGGTGTCGGACATGGCGGGTCCTTTCGCAGGGTCGCGGCAAACTAGCCGATCGACTAGTTAGTCTAGACCGCATGACAGGTAAAGCCCAGGCCCACGGCGGGACCGGCCGATGGGCGATGATGCGGTCATGAGCAGCAGCGCCCCCGAACGCGTCCGACCGGGTCGCGGCGGCATCCTCGACGCCGCCACCCGGCTGTTCGCCACCCACGGCGTCTCGGGTACGTCGCTGCAGCAGATCGCGGGCGCCGCCGGGATCACCAAGGCCGCCGTCTACCACCACTTCCCCACCAAGGAGGAGGTCGTCGCCGCGGTGCTGGCCCCCGCGCTCGAGGCGATCGACGCCCTCGTCCGCACCGCCGAGGCCCACGACGAGCCGCGCACCCGTACCGAGGCCGCCATCATCGGGCTCGCCGACCAGGCGGTCACCCACCGGCAGCGCTGGGCGGTGCTGCTGCAGGACGCGGCCGTGGAGGAGTACATCCGCAACGACCCCGGCCACGACGAGCTCTTCACCCGGCTGCGCGGCCTGCTCACCGGTCCCGGCCCCGACCCGGGCACCCGGCTGCAGGTCGCGCTCTTCCTCTCCGGGCTGCTCGGGCCCGCCCAGGACCCGAGCTGCGCCGACATCGACGACGACGACCTGCGCGCCGGGATCGTGCGGGCCGGCCGGCTGCTGCTGCTCGACGGGGCGGCGACCGGCTGACCCGCGCCCCGCCGAGCCGGTCGCCGACCGAGGTCCGACCGGAGCGTCGTACCGACCCTCGTCGGGTGGTGACACCCGATGTCATAGGTTGCGCCTGTGGGAGTTGTCGGGGACATCGATCGAGCGCAGCGCAAGCGCTCGTCCGTCGGCTTCCCGCTCGCGGTCGTCTACAAGTTCTTCGACGACCAGGGCAACTACCTCGCGGCGATCCTGACCTTCTATGCGTTCTTGTCGATCTTCCCGCTCATGCTGCTCGGTACGTCGATCCTCGGCTTCATCCTCGAGGGCCGCGAGGCGCTGCAGGAGCAGGTCCTCGACTCGGCGCTCGGGCAGTTCCCGATCATCGGCGACGCGCTGGGCCGCCCGGACGGGATCCAGGGGTCGACGGGCGGCATCGTCGTCGGCTCGCTGACCGCGCTGTACGGCGCGCTCGGGCTCGGCCTGGCCCTGCAGAACGTGCAGTCGGCGGCGTGGGCGGTGCCGCGCAACAGCCGGCCGCACCCGGTGATGACCCGGGTCAACAGCCTGTTCATCCTGGCGGTCGCGGGGACGGCCATCTTCACCGTCTTCGTCGGCTCGGCCGTGCTGACCGAGACCAAGCTGGTCGGCGACCTGTCCAACCACGGGTGGTTCCACTGGCTGGTGCGCCTGCTGTCCCTGGTGCTCCTCGGCTCGATGATGACGGTGCTGCTGCGCATGGCCGCGGCCCGCGCGATCCGCGACCGCGGGATCCGGGCGGCGCCGGGCGGCTTCACCGTCGCCGTGCTCTGGCAGTTCCTGCAGTGGATCGGGACCTGGTACGTCACCAATGTCATCGCCAGCACCCACCGCAACAACATGACCGAGGCGTTCGGCGTGGTCCTCGGCCTGATGGGCCTGCTCTACATCGGCGCCGTGATGGGCGTCCTCGGCATCGAGGTCAACGTGGTGCTCGCCCGCAAGCTGTGGCCGCGGGCGCTGCTGACGCCGTTCACCGACTCGGTCGACCTCACCGAGGCGGACCGCCGGGCCTACGCCATGTACGCCCAGATGCAGCGGCACAAGGGCTTCGAGACGGTCGCCGTCCGCTTCGACGGCCGCGACGGTGACTCCCACGAGATCGTGCTCGACCCGCGCACGGAGAAGGTCCACAAGCAGCACATCCCCGGCCGGCCGCCGCGGCCCGAGGCGGCCGAGGAGCCGACCCAGCCGGTCAACCTGCCTCCTTCCGTCTGAGCCGCGCCATGGCCCAGAACTCCTTCACCCGCGGGCTCGACGTCCTGATCGCGATCGCCCGCAACGGCCAGGTCACCGTCGCGGAGGTCGCCGAGGAGCTCGGCCTGGCCACGAGCACGGCGTACCGCTATGTCCGCTCGCTGCGCGACTACGGCCTGATCGAGGAGTCCCAGGGCGTCTACGTGCCCGGCTGGCGGCTGATGGAGATCTCCGGGGAGCATCTCACCCACACCCGGCTCGCCGAGGTGGCGGGGGAGTACCTGCGCACGCTGACCTACCAGACCGGCGAGACCGCGGTGCTCGCCGTGCGCGCCGGGTCGCACGCCATCTGCCTGCGCCAGTCGGTCTCGCCGGCTCCCGACCGCTACGCCTTCCGGATCAACGAGCTGCTGCCGCTGTACGCCGGCGCCGGGCAGCGGCTGCTGCTCGCCCATGCGCCCCGCCCGATCGTCGAGGTCGCCCTCGCCAACCTGGTGTCGTACTCCGCGGCGACGATCACCGCGGCCGAGCTGCCCGCGGCCCTGGCCCAGGTGCGCCGCGACCGGCTGGCGGTCTCGCGCGGGGAGTTCAAGGAGGGCGCGATCGCCGTCGCCGTCCCCGTGTTCAGCAACGGCGAGTGCGCCGCCTCGCTGACCATCGCCGGGCCGTCGGAGCGCTGCGACAACGCCGAGTGGGTGCGTCGCGCGACCCGGCTGCTGCGGGCCGCGGCGGCCGAGATGTCGGCCGAGATCGACGCCTGATCCGCCCCGGTTTGGTCGCGGGACCCCTCGGGAAGGGAGGGGCATGGCCTTCCTGGGTGGACCCCGGGTGGCGGCGCAGGTCGCCGCCGACCCCTTCTGGTCGGTGGTACGCCGGCGGCATCCCGACGTCGACCTGGTCCTGCTGCCACCGGCGGCGGCGCCCGAGGAGTCCGAGCCCGAGCCGGCCCCGACGAGCGTGGCCGACGCGAGTGCCGAGTGCCTGGCCCGGGTGGCCGAGCTGTGGGACCTGCTGGTCGGCGGCACCGTCCCCGACGAGCAGCGCTCCGCGTGGACCACCGGGCCGGCCCCGGGCCTGATGCGTCACGAGGCGACCTGGACGCTGCTGGCCGTGGACCCGGTGCTCGCCACCGGCACCCTCGAGCGGGCCGCGGCGAGCCTGCGCGACGAGGGCTGGCGGGTGCTCGCCCCGCCCGACGGCATGCCGCGGGTGCTCGCGGGGCGCCGGGCGCGGTCCGGCCGCGAGGAGCTCGACCTGGTCCTGGTGCCCGCGACCGGTCGGTTCTTCCTGACCGTCCGCTCGGGCCGCTACCTGCTGGAGGACGACCGGTGAGCGTCTCCGGCTTCGAGCTGAGCCTGATGCGGCAGTCGATCAGCGACTGGCAGCGGCTCGACGAGCTGATGACCGGCGCGAAGACCTCGCTCAGCACGGCGAGCACCTCCGGCCTGCCGCCGAGCGTGCAGCCCGCCGGGGCGCTCTTCCTCCAGCGCTGGGCCGGGTTCGCGGGCGAGAGCGCGGTCATCGCCCGGGGCTTCGCGGACGCGCTCACCGCCGCCTCCGACGACTACCTCACCACCGACGACACCGTCGACCAGCGCTACGCCGAGCTCGACGGCAGGCTGGGGCCCGAGCGGTGACCGTCACCATCGAGGTCCCGGCCGCACGGCCCGCCGCCCTGCCGGAGCCACCCGGCGACGCGGCGCGGTGCGACACCCTCGCCGAGACGCTCTACACCGCCGCCGCCCGCTACGAGGAGTTCGGCGAGGAGGCCACCCAGCTGCGCAACCTCACCGGCTACTGGTGGGGCGTCGCCTACGACGCCTACGTGGTCGCCTCCGGCAAGGCCGCCACCGAGCACACCGCGATGGCCGCGACGGTGCGCCGGGTCGGCCGCGCCGTGACGTCGTACGCCGACACGCTGCGCGACCTGACCGGCACCCACGACACCCTGGTCGAGCGCAAGGGCGCCCTCGACGAGCGCCGGACCACCCTGGTCGCCGACATCGACGCCGCCACCGACGCCACGCCCGAGGTGGTCGCGGGGCTGCGGGAGCGGGCCACCGACCTGCGCGCCGACTACGCCGCCCTGGTCACCGACCACGACGCCCTGCAGCGCCGGGTCCGGGAGAACGAGGACCTGCTGCGCCAGGCGTTCCAGGCCGCGGACACCCTGGCCGAGGGGCTCTCGGCGGAGGGCGGGGCATCGGAGACGGCGCGCGGCGCGATGGGCCGGCCGGGCGCGCCCGGCACCGGCGCCACGCCCGCCCAGGTGCGCGAGTGGTGGGAGCACCTCACCGACGCCGAACGGGAGGCGGTGATCGCGGCGTACCCCGGCCTGATCGGCTCCGCCGACGGGCTGCCCGCCGACGCGCGGGACCAGGCCAACCGGGTGCTGCTCGACGACGACCTCGCCCGGCTCGGGGCCAAGAAGGCGGACGGGACCCTCTCCGACGACGAGCGCCAGGTGCTGGCCAACGCCGAGGCCACCCGGAAGGCCGTCGCGAAGGCCGACGGCTTCGTCGACCCCACCACCGGCGAGAAGCCGGGCGGCAGCCTGTGGCTCTACGACCCGGCCGCCTTCGACGGCGACGGCCGGGTCGCGGTGGGCGTCGGCGACCTCGACACCGCCGACGACGTGTCGGTGCAGGTCCCCGGGATCAAGTCCGAGATGGACGACGTCGGCGGCTACACCGACGAGGCGATCCGGCTCTACGAGTCGGCTCGCTACAACGGCGACGGGTCGTCGGTGGCGACCCTGTTCTGGCTCGGCTACAACACCCCCGAGGGAGCGGTCGACCTCGACACGATCACCACCGGCCGCGCCGAGGACGGCGGTCGTCGGCTCGCCGACGCGGTCGAGGGGCTGCGCGCGTCGCGGTCCGACGACCCCGCCCACCTCACCGTGATCGGACACAGCTACGGCTCCACGACGACGTCGTACGCCGCCGTCGACCACGACCTGGCCGCCGACGACGTGGTCCTCATCGGCAGCCCCGGCGCCGGCCCGGCCGACACCGCGGCCGACTTCAGCGTCGGCGCCGACCATGTCTACGACGGCCGCAACAGTCGCGACGCGGTCGCCTTCTTCGGCGACGAGGGCTGGTACCACAACCCCGGCGGGCTCGGCGTGGACCCGTCGTCGGAGGACTTCGGGGCGCACCGGTTCGAGGCCGAGTCGGTGGACCGCGGCTCGATCCGCAACTTCGACGACCACAGCCGCTACTACGACCACGAGTCGGAGTCGCTCTACAACCTCGGCAAGATCGTCGACGGGCACGGAGACCAGGTCAACGGCGCCGCGCAGAGCTACGACCCGTGGTGGCGGTGGGCCGTCGACCCCGAGAAGGACCGCGACCCGACGACCAACGTCCCGGGCCGCTCCGACACCCGGGCCGATGATGTTCCGTAGCCTGGCCGCGGGCACGGCCGCCGCGGCGGTGGTCGTCGTCCTGAGCCTGGGAGGGTGCGGCGTGGACGAGCAGCAGGGCGCGGACGAGCTGACCACGTTGCAGGACGGCGTCGTCGCGCGGACCCGGGAGGTGATCGACGCGCTCGCCGGCGCGGGCCTGGAGGTGACCCGCGCGGCCGGGGTCGCGGAGTACTGCCGCTCCGAGCCGGCGCCCGGCGTCACCTACCGCACCGGCGGTGCGGTCGCCGGCACCCCCGACCAGGTCGTCGGGCAGTTCGCGGCGGCGCGGGACGCCCTGGTGACCGCCGGCTGGACGGTCGACACCGAGGGGGTCGACGGCGCGCGCCCCTGGGCCAACCTGAGCCGCGACGGACTGCGACTCGGCCTCTCGCAGGCCAAGCACGGTGACCGGCTGCTCGGCTTCGCGGTCACCAGTGCCGAGTGCGTCGACGTCGCCGACGGCGGCTTCCTCGACGACGACGACCACCGCGTCGACCTGCTCGCCACCGAGAAATAACGTCAGCGAAACGCCCGGTTCCCACGCCGTGGGAACGGCGATTGTTGCGGGCTGCTCCGCGGCCGGATCCTCCTGTGATCCACGACACCCACCAGCCGCCAGGAGCGCACCGCATCATGACGCGACCCCGCCACCTCTCCCTCTCCGCCGCCGCTCTCGCCCTCGCCCTCCCCGTGCTGCTCTCCGCCTGCGGGGGCAGCAGCGAGGCCGACGAGAAGCCGTCGTTCGACGAGTCCGCCCCGCTCCACAGCGCCCTCCCGAAGGAGCTGCAGGGCGAGAAGTCGATCACCATCGCGAGCAACGTCGAGTACCCGCCGTTCGAGTTCCTGGACACCGACAACAAGACGGTGCTGGGCATCGACCGCGAGATCGCCGACGGACTGGAGAAGCAGCTCGGCATCGACATCGTGTTCGACAACATCGCCTTCGACGCGATCATCCCGGGCCTGGCCTCAGGCCGCTACCAGATGGCGATGTCGGCGATGACCGACAACCTGGAGCGGCAGAAGGAGGTCGACTTCGTCGACTACTTCGCCGCGGGCGCCGGGATCATGACCCACGAGGCGGACGCCGGGAAGTACACCACGCTGGCCGACATGTGCGGCACCTCGGTCGCGGTCGTCAAGGGCACCACCGAGGTCCCGCAGGCCGAGGAGGCCTCGAAGCAGTGCGAGGCCGACGGCAAGGAGCCGATCAAGGCGACCGTCTTCCCGGGCCAGAACCAGGTCATCCTCGCGCTGCAGAACGAGCGCGTCGACGCGATCCTGATGGACAGCGCGCCCGGTGCGTACGCCGCCTCGCAGACCGAGGGCCTGGTGATGAGCAAGCCCTACGAGTCGCAGCCGTTCGGCATCGTGTTCGCGAAGGGCACCGACGAGCTGCAGCAGGCCGTCCAGCAGGCGCTGCAGGCGCTCAAGGAGAACGGCGACTACGACAAGGCGCTGGCGAAGTTCGGTCTGGAGAGCGGAGCCATCGACGAGTTCACCATCAACGGCGGCACGCAGTGACCTCGGTGCCCGTGACCGACAGCTCCGCGAGCGCCGCCCCGTCCCGGCCCGGGCCCGCGCGCGACGGGCGGGACGCCCGGGTGGTCCTCCCCACCCGGCATCCGGCCCGCTGGGCGCTGGCCGGGGTGGTCCTCCTGGTCGTGGCGGGCGGGATCACCCAGGTCGTCGGCAACGAGCGCTTCCAGTGGGACGTCGTGGGCGACTACCTGTTCGCCCAGCCGATCCTGCAGGGCGTCGCGAAGACGCTGATGCTCACCGCGGCCGCGATGGCGATCGGCGTCGGGCTCGGCATCGTGATCGCCGTACTGCGGCTCTCGCCGAACCCGATCCTGTCGTCGGCGGCGTGGACCTACTCCTGGTTCTTCCGCGGTACGCCGCTGCTGGTGCAGCTGCTGTTCTGGTACTTCCTCGCCGCGCTCTACCCGACCATCGGCGTCGGCGGCATGTCGTGGAGCGCCAACGAGCTGATCTCGCCGCTCACGGCGGCTCTCCTCGGGCTCGGCCTGAACGAGGCGGCGTACATGAGCGAGATCGTGCGCTCCGGCATCCTCTCGGTGCCGCCCGGCCAGGCCGAGGCGGCCAGCGCGGTCGGCATGCGGCGCTCGCAGGTGATGCGCCGGGTGGTGCTGCCGCAGGCGATGCGGGTGATCATCCCGCCGACCGGCAACGAGACGATCGGCATGCTGAAGCACACCGCGCTGGTGCTGGTGATCGGCTACACCGAGCTGATGACCACGGCGTCCAACATCTACTCGCGGACCTACCAGACGATCCCGCTGCTCATCGTGGCCGCGCTCTGGTATCTCGCGATCTCGGCGGTGCTCTCCGTCGGTCAGTACTTCATCGAGCGGCACTTCGGCCGCGGCTTCTCGAACCACCGGGTGAGCCGCAGGGGAAGCCGCGTCGCGCGCAAGGAGGAGGCGGTCGCATGAGTGCGGTCGAGGTCGGCGAGGAGCCGATGTTCCAGGCCTGGGACGTGCACAAGTCGTTCGGCCACGTCGAGGTGCTCAAGGGCATCGACATGTCGGTCGCCCGGGGCGAGGTGGTCTGCCTGCTCGGGCCGTCCGGGTCCGGGAAGAGCACCTTCCTGCGCTGCATCAACCACCTGGAGAAGTTCGACCGGGGCGAGATGTGGGTCGGCGGCGACCGGGTCGGCTACCGCCCGCACGGCGACAAGCTCAAGGAGCTCAACGAGCGCGAGGTCGCCGTCCGCCGCTCCGGGATCGGCATGGTCTTCCAGGGCTTCAACCTCTTCGCGCACCGCACCGCGCTGGAGAACGTCATGGAGGGACCGATCGTCGTACGCCGGGAGAAGCGCTCGGTCGTGGAGCGGCGGGCGCGGGCCCTGCTCGAGCGGGTCGGTCTCGCCGACCGGGTCGACAACTACCCCTCGCAGCTCTCCGGCGGCCAGCAGCAGCGGGTGGCGATCGCCCGGGCGCTGGCGATGCAGCCCGACCTGATGCTGTTCGACGAGCCGACCTCGGCACTCGACCCCGAGCTGGTCGGCGACGTGCTGGCGGTGATGAGGCAGCTCGCCGACGACGGGATGACGATGATCGTGGTGACCCACGAGCTCGGCTTCGCCCGCGAGGTCGCGGACCGGGTGTACTTCATGGACGGCGGCGTGGTCGTCGAGTCGGGTCCGCCGGCCGAGGTGCTGGAGCGACCCCGCGAGGCGCGCACCCAGGCATTCCTCTCGAAGGTGCTGGCGTGAGCGCTGCCCCCGTGGCCCGGCCGGAGCTGGCCGGGCTGGCGGCCTACTCGTCGGTGGCGGCCGGCGACGTACCGGTGCGGGTCCGGGCCTCGTCCAACGAGGCGCCCGGTGGCCTGACCGGGCCGGTGCTCGACGCGGCGCTCGCCGCCGTCGCGGGCGCGACGCGGTACCCGCTGATCGGGGGCGCCGACCTGGCCGCCGCCCTGGCGGTGTCGCTGGGAGTCCCGGACTCCTCGGTGGCGGTGGCCGACGGGGCGCTGCCGCTCCTCGACCGGCTGCTGCTGGCCTACCTGCGGCCCGGTGACGAGGTCGTGACGGCGTGGCGCTCGTACGAGGCGTACCCGCTCAGCGTCCAGGTCGCCGGCGGCCGGTCCGTGGCGGTCCCGCTGCGGGCGGACGGGTCGCACGACCTGCCGGCGATGGCGGCCGCGATCGGCCCCGCGACCCGGCTCGTGATCGTCTGCAATCCCAACAACCCGACCGGCACGGTCGTGCCCTGGGCCGACCTCGCGGGCTTCCTCGACGCGGTTCCTCCGGACGTGCTGGTGGTGCTCGACGAGGCCTACACGGAGTACGACGCGCGCCCGCGGCCCGACACCATGTCGGTGCCCGCGCTGGCGGCGCGGGGCAACGTCGCCGTGTTGCGGACGTTCTCCAAGGCCCACGGGCTCGCCGGCCTGCGCGTGGGCTACCTCGTCGCGTCCGCGGGGGTCGCCGGTGCCGTCCGCTCGGTCCTCCCGCCCTTCCCCGTCTCGTCAATCGCCGTCGCCGCCGCCCTCGCCTCCCTCGCGCACCCGTCGGCGCTCGCCGACCGGGTCGCGTCCACCCGGAAGGAGCGGGCGCGGGTGGCCGCGCTGCTCGGGTCGCGCGGGATCGTCGTACCTGACTCGGAGGCGAACTTCGTCTGGCTCCCGCTGGGCCCCCGGTCGTCGGCTTTCGCCGAGCTGTGTCGCGAGCACGGCCTGCTGGTGCGCCCGTTCGACGGTGAGGGGGTCCGGATCACCGTCGGTGACCCGGACCTGCGGGCGGTGCTGGCGGAGGTGCTCGCCGGCTGGGAGTGAGCGGCGGCGATCGGATCGGGCAGGCTCATCCGATCCGCGCCGATGTCACACCGCACCGGTCGATCACGCTCCCATCCACAGGCGCGGAGGCGCCAGGTGTCGACGGCCGGCGCAGGGAGCACACCGTCCTCATGAACGAGGTCGACGAGCTGCTGGAGCGCCAGGACGGGGTGATCTCGCGCCGCCAGGCGCTGGACCGCGGCTGGAGCCGGGTCGACGTGGCGCGGATGCTCCGGCGCCGGGAATGGACTCAAGTCCATCCCGGCGTCTACGTGAACCACACCGGGCCGCCGACGTGGCGGCAGCGCGCGTGGGCGGCGGTGCTGGCGTGCTGGCCGGCGGCGCTCGGCGGGTGGGCGGCGGTCCGCGCCCACGAGGGCCCGGGACGGCGACGACATGACGACGCCGAGCCGATCGAGGTGATCGTGCGGCACGGACGCCATCCGGCCGCCCTCGCCGGCGTCCGGGTGCGCAGCACGCGACGGTTCGCCGAGGCGGTCCAGGTGGGTCTCAGCCCCCCTCGACAGCGGTACGACGACGCGATCGTCGAGCTCGCCGATCGGGCCCGCGACGAGCTGAGCCTGGTCGCGGTGCTCGCCGACGCCTGCGGCAGCCGGCGGACGACCGCCGACCGCCTGCTGGCGCGCGCGTCGACCATGACCCGGCTCTCCCAGCGGGACCTGGTCGTCGCCGTACTCGCCGATGTCGCGGCCGGGACCTGCTCGGTCCTGGAGCACGCCTACCTGGTCCGGGTCGAGCGCGCCCATGGACTGCCACCGGGCGAGCGCCAGGTGCCGGCGGTCGACGCCGACGGCCGGCCGATGCTCCGGGACGTCGTGCACGGGGGCGGGCGCCCGCGCTGGCAGCAGGTAGTCGAGCTGGACGGACGGCTGTTCCACGACTCCGCGACGGCCCGCGACCGCGACCTCGAACGCGATCTCGACACCGCCCTGGGAGGCGCCGACACCGTCCGACTCGGCTACGGGCAGGTACTCGGCCGGCCGTGCCGCACCGCGGCGAAGCTCGGCGCGCTCTTCCAGCTCCGCGGCTGGGCCGGTGCGCCGACCGCCTGCTCGCAATGTCGGCCCGCGGACGGGCGTGGATCGGCGCGGATCGGATGAACCAGTTTCGTCCGATCCGCGCCGATGCGGCTCAGACCAGCACCTTCCCCGGGTTCATGATCCCCAACGGGTCGAAGACCGCCTTCACCGCGCGCTGCAGCGCCATCGCCTCGGGTCCGACCTGCCGCTCCAGCCAGGCCGCCTTGAGTACGCCGACCCCGTGCTCCCCGGTGATGGTCCCGTCGAGCTCGAGCGCGGCCGCGAAGACCTCGTCGGCCGCCGCCGCGACGGCGGGCGGGATCCCGGCGACGCCGTGGTCCCAGACGAAGGTCGGGTGCAGGTTTCCGTCGCCCGCGTGGGCGACGGTCAGCACGGTCACGCCGTGCCGGGCGGCGGCGGCCTCGACCCGGCGGATCATCTCGGGCAGCCGGGACACGGGGACGCCGACGTCCTCGACCAGGCACTGGCCGAGGCGCTCGGCGGCGGGGTAGGCGAGGCGGCGGATGGCGAGCAGCTCCTCCGCCTCGGCGGGGTCGGTGGAGACGGCGGCCTCGTCGACGGCGCCGGCCTCGGCGCAGAGAGCGGCGACCTGGGCCGCGTCGTCGGGCAGCCGGCCGTCGACCTGGACGACGAGCATCGCGTCGATCCCGGCGAGCCCCATCCGCTTCCACTCGTCGATCGAGCGCAGCGTCGTACCGTCCAGCAGCTCGAGCAGCGAGACCTCCGGGCCGGAGGCCATGATCCGGGCCACCGCCTCGCCCGCCGCCTCCAGCGACGCGAAGGCCGCGACCACCGTCGTCGGCGGTACGACGGGGCGCCGGTGCAGGCGCACGGTGGCGGCCGTGATCACGCCCAGGGTCCCCTCGGAGCCGACGAGCAGCCCGGTGAGGTCGTAGCCGGCGACGTTCTTCGTGGTCGCCGTCCCGGTCCGCACCACCCGCCCGTCGGCGAGCACCACCTCCAGGCCGAGCACGGACTGGCGGGTGACGCCGTACTTCACGCAGCGCAGCCCGCCGGCGTTGGTGGCGACGTTGCCGCCGATCGTGGCGATCTCGTAGCTGGACGGGTCGGGCGCGTACATCAGCCCGTGCTCCGCGGCGGCGCGGTCGAGGTGGGCGTTGACGACGCCCGCCTCCACCACCGCGAGCCGGTCGAGGGGCCGCAGCGAGCGGATCGCGGTGAGCGCCTCGGTCGACAGCACCAGGCAGCCGTCGACCGCGCTCGCGCCACCGGCCAGGCTGGTCCCCGCCCCGCGCGGCACCACCGGCACCTCGAACCGGGTCGCCAGCGAGAGGGCGGCGGAGACGTCGGCGACGGTGCGCGGCAGCACCACCGCGGCGGGCAGCCCGCCGGGCACGACCGTGGCCATGTCCTGGCGGTACGACGCCAGCAGGTCGCCGTCCGTGATTACCCGGCAGCGAGGGCCGAGCTCGGCGACGAGGGCGGAGACGAAACCGGAAGTGCTCACGACGGGACGATACGCACCGGCAGCGAGCTGAGCCCGCGCAGCGTGTTGTGCAGGAACGGGACGGGCTCGCCGGCCGGCTCGATCGAGCGCACCCGGCGGGCGAGCTCGCCGAAGAGCACCTCCATCTCCAGGCGGGAGATCGGCTGGCCGACGCACTGGTGGATGCCCATGCCGAAGGTGAGATGGCCGCCGGCCTCGCGCTCGACGAGGTACCGGTCGGCGTCCGGGCCGAACCGCTCGACGTCCCGGTTGGCGGCGCCCGGGAAGACGATCAGCTTGCTGTCCTCGGGCAGCACCAGGTCGCCCCACGCGACCTCGCGCGCCGTCGTCCGGAAGAACGACTGGAAGGGCGACTCGAAGCGCAGCGCCTCGTCGATCGCGAACCTCGCGAGCCGCGGCGTCGCGTGCACGAGGTCCCACTGGTCGGGGTTGTCGACCAGGCAGCGCAGGGTGTTGCCGATCGCGATGACCGTGGTGTCCAGCCCGGCGGAGAGCAGTGCTCGCACCAGCACGGCGGCCTCCTCGGGTGCGACGACACCGGCGTCGGCGTGCGCCCAGATCTTCGCGCCCAGCCCGTCGGGGCTGAGGTTCTCGCGGGCGCAGTTGCTCATCGTCCACTCGATGGTGTGCTCGCCGGCCTTCATGTAGTGCTCGTAGCGAGCGTCCTCGGGACCGAACTGCGCGAAGTTCATCGCGCCGTGGGGGAGCAGGTTCTCGGCGCGGCCCTCGCGCGGGATGCCGACGGCGTCCCCGAAGACCCGGAGGGGGAAGAGCTCGGCGAGATCGGTGATGGCGTCGAACTCCCGTAGGTCCAGCAGCCTGTCGACCAGCGGCGTCGCGAACTCCTGGAAGCCGGCGCGCAGCGGGCGCATGTTGCGCGGGCTGATCACGTCGGCCATCACCGTGCGCAGCGGCGTGTGCATCGGCGGGTCGGAATCGAGGATGCCGGGCTTCCGCCAGGGCGGCTGCTGGTGGTAGTTCCGCGGCCCGACGCCGGCTCCCGAGATGAAGGTCTCGTGGTCGACCAGGATCTCGCGGACCTCCGCGAACCGGGTGAACGCCGCGACGCCGTACCTCTCCAGCCACACGGCCGGACCGGCGGCCCGCATCCGCTCGAAGAGCGGGTACGGGTCGGTCAGGTTCGCGTCGTCGTACGGGTCGTCGGCGATGTTCATGGCGGGACGGTAGGAGCGCCCGGAAATGCGCGACAACGAGGGTTCCCGCGCCATGAGAATCCGCGTTGTCGGTGGCTGGCCGCCCTCGGCGACGATGTGCCCATGACCGCTCACCTGACGCAGACCCCCGACCGCGTCGTCGTCCTCGGCGCCGCCCGGCTCACGCTCACCGATCTCGTCGCCGTCGCCCGCCACGGCGCCCGCGTCGAGCTCGACGCCGCGGTCGACGAGCGGCTGCGCGCGAGCCAGGAGTGGGTCGAGGCTGCCGGTCTGGAGCGGCCGATCTACTCGATCAACACCGGCTTCGGCTCGCTCGCCGGCCGCCAGGCCTTCGCCGACCCGGCCGACGCGGCCGAGCTGTCGCGCCGGCTGGTGCTGAGCAATGCCTCCGGCGTCGGCCGGTACGTCGACGCGGAGCTGGTCCGAGCGACCATGCTGATCCGCGCGGTCAGCCTGCTGGCCGGCCACTCCGGCGTACGACCCGAGGTCGCCCGGCTGGTCGTCGACATGCTCAACGCCGGCGTGCACCCGGCGATCCCCGAGTACGGCTCGCTCGGCGCCTCCGGCGACCTGATCCCGCTCGCCCACCTCGCGCTCGTGATGACCAAGGGGGTCGACGGCCGGGAGAGCGCCGACGAGGACCTGCGCAACTCCGGCGAGGTGCTGGGCGCCGACGGCGTCGTCGTACCGGGGGCCGAGGCGATGGCCGCCGCCGGCCTCGAGCGGGTCGCGCTGGCGGCCAAGGAGGGGCTCGCGCTGCTGAACGGCACGTCCTTCTCGTGCGCCCAGGCCGCCCTCGCTCTCCACGACGCGCAGAACCTGCTCGCCACCAACCTCATCACCGCCGCGATGTCGATCGAGGCGCTCCAGGGCTTCGGCGACGCGTTCATCGCCGAGCTGCACGAGGCGCGCGGCCAGGCCGGCCAGATCGAGGTCGCCGCGCGGATCCGCGAGCTGCTCACCGGCGCCACGCTGACCGACGGCGACCGCGACCACGACCCGGTCCGCCAGCCGCCGCAGGACGCGTACTCGCTGCGCTGCGTACCCCAGGTGCTCGGCCCGATCACCGACACGCTGCGCTTCGTCGCGGGCCTGGTGGAGAACGAGATGAACGCCGCCACCGACAACCCGCTGATCTTCCCGGCGCTGCCGCGCTCGCTCAAGGCGGTGTCGGGGGGCAACTTCCACGCGGAGTACATGGCGTTCGCCGCCGACTTCCTCAGCATCGCGGTCACCGAGATCGGCAACATCACCGAGCGCCGGCTGTTCCGGATGGACGACGGCACGCTGAACCGCGGACTGCCGGACATGCTCGTCGCCAGCGAGCAGGTCGGCATGGACTGCGGCTACATGCTGCCGCAGTACCTCGCCGCGGCGCTGGTGTCCGACTGCAAGACGCTCGCCCACCCCGACTCCGTCGACTCGATCCCCACCTGTGCCAACCAGGAGGACCACGTCTCGATGGCCAACAACGCCGGCCGGCACGCCCGCCAGGTGGTCGCCAACATCGAGGCCGTCGTCGCGGTCGAGCTGCTCATGGCCACCCAGGCGCTCGACCTGCGGATCCGGCAGGGCGAGGTCACCGAGGAGGGCCTGGCGCCGGCCGGCCGCGCGGTCCGCTCCTTGGTCCGGTCGGCCGAGGACACCCAGGGCCAGCCGGTCGCGCACCTCACCCAGGACCGGGTGCTCTACCCGTGGCTGCGCCGGGCCGTCGAGCTGGTCCACTCCGGCGCCGTCGTCGCGACGGTGGAGACGCGGTCGTGACCGGCGAGGTCCGGGTCCGGGTGGCCGCGGCCCGCCAGGTCGCCGAGCGGGTGCGCGAGCTCGTGCTCGCCCCCGTCAACGGCACCCCGTTGCCAGGCTGGACACCGGGCGCGCACGTCGACGTACGGCTCGGTCCCGACCTGACCCGCTCGTACTCCCTGTGCTCCGCGCCCGACGCCGCCACCTGGCGGATCGCCGTCCTCGAGGAGACCGACGGCCGCGGCGGCTCCCGGCACGTGCACCGGTCCGTCGCGGTCGGCGACGAGCTGGTCACCTCCGTGCCGCGCAACGACTTCGAGCTCGTCGTCGGGGAGCGGCCGATCGTGCTGGTGTCCGGCGGCATCGGGGTCACCCCGATCCTCCCGATGGCGGCCGCGGCCCAGGCCGCCGGCGCCGAGTGGCGGCTGCTCCACCTCGCCCGCAGCGAGGCGGCCGCGGCCTACGTCGACGAGCTGGCGGCGTACGGCGACCGGGTGGTCCGCCATGTCGACACCGACGGCGGCCCGGTCGACCTGGTCGCGACCCTCGACGCGCTGGGGGGCGCCGAGGCCGACGTCTACGCCTGCGGGCCGGCGCCGCTGTTGACCGCGCTCGAGGAGTACGCCGCCGCACGGCCGGGCGCCCGACTGGTCGTCGAGCGGTTCGCCGGCGACGGCGCCGCGGTGCGTCCGGGCGACCATGCCTTCGTGGTCGAGATCGCCGACGGGACCGAGATCCCGGTCGCCGCCGACCAGACCGTGCTGGACGCGCTCACCGGGGCCGGGATCCGCGTGCTCAGCTCCTGCCAGGAGGGGGTGTGTGGCACGTGTGAGACGGTCGTCCTGGAAGGCGAGCCGGACCATCGCGACCACGTCCTCAGCGACGAGGAGCGCGAGAGCGGCGAGATGATGATGCCCTGCGTGTCGCGGTGCCGCGGCGCGCGGATCGTCCTGGATCTGTGAGGAGAGGGAGTCCATGAGTCAGCAGGTGAAGGCCGTCGTGGCGTTGGCGAAGGGTGCGCCGGTGGAGGTCGTGACGATCAACGTTCCGGATCCGGGTCCGGGTGAGGCGGTGGTCAAGGTCCTCTCGTGCGGGGTGTGCCACACGGATCTGCACTACCGCGAGGGTGGGATCAACGACGAGTTCCCGTTCCTGCTGGGTCATGAGGCTTCGGGGGTCGTGGAGGCGGTCGGACCGGACGTCACCTCGGTGGCGCCGGGTGACTTCGTGGTGTTGAACTGGCGGGCGGTGTGCGGTGAGTGCCGGGCCTGCAAGCGGGGCGATCTGCAGTACTGCTTCGCCACGCACAACGCGAAGCAGAAGATGACGTTGGAGGACGGCACGGAGCTGTCCCCGGCCCTGGGGATCGGGGCGTTCGCGGAGAAGACGCTGGTCGCGGCGGGTCAGTGCACGAAGGTCGACGCGTCGGCGCGTCCGGCCGCGGTCGGTCTGCTCGGGTGTGGGGTGATGGCTGGTATCGGTGCGGCGATCAACACCGGTGCGGTGGGGCGGGGCAGGTCGATCGCGGTGATCGGCTGCGGCGGTGTGGGCGTGGCTGCGATCGCCGGCGCCGCACTGGCCGGTGCCAGCCCGATCATCGCGGTCGACATCGACGCCAAGAAGCTCGCGAAGGCCAAGGAGCTGGGCGCGACCCACACCGTCGACTCTTCGGCTGTGGATCCGGTCGAGGAGATCAAGCGGATCTGCGGGTCGGTCTACGACGGCGCGGAGGGTGCCGACGTGGTGGTCGAGGCGGTCGGTCGTCCGGAGACGTGGAGGCAGGCGTTCTACGCCCGTGACCTGGCCGGCACCGTGGTGCTGGTCGGCGTACCGACCCCGGAGATGAAGGTGCCGGAGATCCCGTTGATCGATGTGTTCGGTCGGGGTGGGGCGTTGAAGTCGTCGTGGTACGGCGACTGCCTGCCCTCGCGGGACTTCCCGATGCTGGTGGACCTCTATCAGCAGGGCCGGTTGGACCTGGATGCGTTCGTGAGCGAGGAGATCGGGATCGACGACATCGAGGCGGCGTTCGAGAAGATGCATCACGGCGAGGTGCTGCGCTCGGTGGTGGTCCTGTGATGACTGCTGGGGCTGCTGGGGCTGCTCGGGTGGACCATGCGGTCACCTCGGGGACGTTCTCGCTGGACGGGGAGACGTTCGAGGTCGACAACAACGTGTGGGTGGTCGGTGACGACGTCGAGTGCGTGGTGATCGACGCCCCGCACAGCGTCGAGGACATCCTGGCCGTGGTGGGGGAGCGGCGGGTGAAGGCGATCGTGTGCACCCACGCCCACGACGACCACGTCCGGGTGGCGCCGGCTCTTCGGGAGAAGGTGGTGGCGCCGATCTTGTTGCACCCCGACGACAAGCCGCTGTGGGAGCTGACCCACGGAGGTGATGCCGGGTACCTGTGGGATGTGGACCTGGCTGACGGCCAGAGCCTTGAGGTGGGCGGCACGACCCTGCAGGTGATCCACACGCCGGGTCATGCGCCGGGTGCGGTGTGCCTCTACGCGCCGGACCTGGGCTGTGTGTTCACCGGCGACACCTTGTTCCACGGTGGCCCGGGCGCGACGGGCCGCTCGTTCAGCGACCGGCCCACCCTGGAGGCCTCGATCCGGGCCAAGCTGTTCGCGCTGCCCGGCGACACCGTGGTCCACACCGGGCACGGCGAGGACACCACCATCGCCGCCGAGCGGGCGCTCCTCGGCGACTAGCCCCGCCCCCGCCCACCGCGGCGCGCGACCATCGGTGGCGCTGTAACACGTTGTTCGCTGCTCTTCCTGACCCCAGACGTCGCCAGCTGGGGTCCGTACGGGTCTGCTACATGCGGTCCGGGTCGGGCAGGCCAGCGGACACCGTGTTACAGCGCCACCGACACACACCACCACCGCCCCCACGGAGCGCAGCGATCCCACCGCTCGGCGGAGCGACCGTCGACGGCGCTGTAACACGTTGTTCGCTGCTCTTCCTGACCCCAGACGTCGCCAGCTGGGGTCCGTACGGGTCTGCTACATGCGGTCCGGGTCAGGGAGGCCAGCGGACACCGTGTTACAGCCCGGCCCAAGCACCCCGCTAAGCACCGACCCGCAGCAGCCCCCGCAGCTCACCGAGCACCTCGTCGTCGAGACCCAGCCCGTCCCTCAGGTACGCCGACCGGTCGCCGTACAGCTCCTCGACCGCCGCCCACGCGGCGCGGAGGTACTCCACGTCGACGACCAGGGTGGGCTCGTAGACGGCGACCAGGTCGGGGCCGGCGTGCTTCGCGATCTCGGCCTCGACGCGGGCCCGGGAGGCGGCGGTGCGGGCGTTGGTGAGCAGGTAGTCGCTCTCGATGGTCGGGTCGTCGACGCCGGCGATGTGGAGCAGCAGGGCGGCGACCCAGCCGGTGCGGTCCTTGCCCTGGGCGCAGTGGAAGAGCTGGGGTCCGCCGGCGGCGAGCTGGCGGAGCACGCCACCGAAGGCGGTGCGGCAGTGCTGCTCGACGACGAAGCCGCGGTAGACCTCGTCCATCAGCGCGACCGCCTCGGCGCGGCTGCCGAGGCCGGAGAGCCGTTCGATGGGGATGCCGATGGCGTCGAAGTGCAGGTTGCGTACGCCGGGGAGCTCCGGGTCGGGGTGGACGGCGATCTCGGTGGGGGAGCGCAGGTCGATGATCGTGGTCAGTCCGAGCGCGTGGAGCGCGTCGAGGTCGACGTCGCTGAGGCGCAGGTCGTTGGAGCGGTAGAACACGCCGGTGCGGACCCGGCCGCCGTCGCGGGTGGCGTAGCCGGTGCCGGCGACGTCGCGGAAGTTGTCGGCCGATGCGAGCCGGAGGTACTCGTCGTCGGACGTCATCGGGTCGCTCCCTTCGAGGGCCGGGCGTCGAGCTCGGACCGGGTCAGTGCGCGCCACGGGGAGGGAGCCGCGGCGGTCGAGGGGGCCTCGGGGCTGGTGCCCTGGGTCCACCACTGGGCGACGTACGCCGTACCGTTCAGCTGGACCCGGTCGCCCGCCTCGTAGACGTCGCCGGCGCTCCACTCGGGGTAGGTACCGGCGGGCACCGTGGGACTCGGCTCGGGCGTCTCCCCCGGGAGCACCGGCCCGATCAGCCGCCAGGCGGAGGCGCTGGCCTCGATGGTCGGGTCGTCGGGCACGTCGCCGCTGGTCCACCACTTGGCGACGTAGACGTTCTGCTTCCACACCACCCGCTGGTCCTCGAGGTAGATCACGTCGGGGTCCCACACCGGGTAGGGGCTGGTCTTCGGGTCGTCGGTCGCGGAGGCGGTCGGCGACGGCTGCGCGGTGGCGGTGGTGGGCGACGTGGCGACCGGGCCGCCGTCGAGCCGGTCGGCCAACACGCGGGCGAAGGCGCCGGTGGCCTGGTCGACGCCGCTGCAGGAGTCGGAGACCTTGGTGACGTCGGGCCAGTTGCTGCTGCACTCCCGGTCGCGGTTCAGCGACCACAGCGAGAGCCGCCCGAGCCGCTTGCCGTCGGCGAAGGACTTGAGTCGGCGCGCGTCGGCGAGGGTGAAGACCTCGCCCGCGATGTCGTTCTGGCCGGCCATCGGGGTCGCCCCGAGCGCTCGCCAGAGCTGGGCGTCGGTGCGATGGCTCCCGAGGTCGTCGTAGAGCTTCGCGAGCTGGCCGTGGGTGCTCTCCAGCGCCGTGACGGCGGTCTCGCCGAGTTCGGCGCCGGCCTCGCGGCTGCCGCCGTAGTTCATGGTCATCACGTTGACGCCGGCCAGGTCGACCCCGCCGTCGACCAACGAGCGCACCACGGCGATTCCCTCGTCGGTCAGCCCCTGCGGCGCGACCGGGAGGGTCACCCAGACGTCCACGTCGGCGCTCTCCTGCAGGCGCGCCAGGGCGGCGGCCCGCCGCTCGTTGGCCGCGGTGTCGGCGAGGGCGGCGCCCTCGATGTCGAGGTCGATGACGTCGAGGTCGTAGCGCCCGACGACCTCGCGGTAGGCGTCGTAGAGGTCGTCGGGATCGGTGCAGCCGACGGCGAGCTCGGTGTTGGCCTGTCCGCCGAAGGACACGATCGGCGTCCCGCCGAGCTGGTGCAGCCGGGCGATCCGGCGGTCGAGGTCGAGCTGCTCCCCGGCCTCGGGCAGCGTGTAGTGGGTGCCCCAGGTCGGGGTGCACGCGTCGTCGGTGGCGGCCACCACGAAGGACAGCACGGCGTTCGCGCCGGCGCCCTTCTCGGGCTCCTCGAAGGGCAGCGACGGGGTCGCCGTCACGTCGACGTAGCCGGCGAACCAGGAGTCCTGGGTCACCTTGACCCGGGCGTCCTGGAACCATCGCCAGCCCCGCAACGAGGCGAACACCAACGCCCCCGCGACCAGCAGCACGACCACCAGGCGCGTCCATGACAGGCGTCGTCCCTCGACCAAGCCCACGCTCACTCAACCCCTCGCTCTTCGCCGTTCGCCCTCCCGCAGCCCGGCCGCCGACTACCCTACGAGGCGAGCGCCGTGCGTGGGGACGAACGGCAGCAGCTGAACCGGGGAGGGTTCACATGCGAGGGAGCGCCGCTGTGCGCGGAGGAACGGTCGCGCCCGTACGGCGGCGACAGTGGGGCGCGGAGCGTCGCTCGGAGCCGATGCCGATCGTGCACCTGCGACCCAGTACGGCGACGCTGACCTGGGGCCGGATCGCGATCACCGCGACCGTGCTGTTCTGGTTCGCCTACCTGGTCTCGACGATCGTGAGGCACTTCCTCAACGACGTCGGCGGGTTCCGCTTCACGATGGAGGCGGTCTCCTACCTGGCCGTCGTGACGATGCTCAGCTTCTCCGCGCTGATGTACCTCGTCGCCCGCCAGGGGGCGTTGAAGAGGTTCCGGGCGCACCAGCGGGTGCCCCGCGGACTGCTCGACGCCCACTTCGACGACGACCACCACGCGATGACCGTGCTGGTGCCCTCGTACGCCGAGGAGCCCGACATCGTCCGGCTCACGCTGTGGAGCGCGGCGCTGCAGGAGTACCCCGACCTGCGGGTCGTGCTCCTCGTCGACGACCCGCCGTTCCCGACCGACCCGGAGGTGGTCGCGCGGCTCGAGGCCACCCGGGCCCTGTCCGGTGACATCGAGGCGGCGCTCGCGGTGCCGCGGGACCGGGCCGCCGCGGCGTACGCGACCGCGGACCGCGCGCTCGGCAGCGACCCCGACGCCGGCACCGAGCGGCTGGTCGCCCTCGCCGAGGAGTACGACGCCGCCGCCACCTGGCTCGAGGAGATGGCCGAGCACGAGGTGGTCGCCGACCACGTCGCCGAGTTCTTCGTCGACCAGGTGCTGATGGGCCTGGCCAGCGAGCTGCGGCTCTCGCTGCTCGCCATCGAGGCCGCTGTCGACCAGGGCGGCCGGATGCCCGCGGCCCGAGTCCGTGAGCTGCACCGGAGGCTGGTGTGGATCTTCGGGGCCCGGCTGGAGGGCTTCGAGCGCAAGCGCTACGCCTCGCTGTCCCAAGAGGCCAACAAGGCGATGAACATCAACGCCTACCTCGGCCTGATGGGCGGCACCTGGCGCCCGGCCGAGTCGGCCGAGGGCGCCCTGTTGTCCCGGGTCGCGCCCGAAGAGGCCGGCGCCGGCGACCTGGTGATCCCCGGCAGCGAGTACGTCCTCACCCTCGACGCCGACTCCCAGCTGCTGCGCGACTACTGCCTGCGGCTCGTCTACTTCCTCGAGCAGCCGGAGAACGACGACGTCGCGATCACCCAGACGCCGTACTCGTCGTACCGGGGCGCCCCGACGCGGATCGAGCGGATCGCCGGCGCCACCACCGACATCCAGCACATCCTGCACCAGGGGATGACCTACCACGACGCGACCTTCTGGGTCGGTGCGAACGCCGTGATCCGCCGCCGCGCGCTCGACGACATCGTCCAGGTCGAGACCGTCGGCGGCGTCGAGATCCGCACCTACATCCAGGACCGCACGGTCATCGAGGACACCGAGTCCAGCATCGACCTGGCCGCCGCGGGCTGGCGGCTGATCAACTACCCCGAGCGGCTGAGCTACAGCGCCACCCCGCCCGACTTCGGCTCGCTGGTCGTGCAGCGCCGGCGCTGGGCCAACGGCGGGCTGCTGATCTTCCCCAAGTTCTGGGCGCAGCGGAAGCCGCGCGCCGCGGCCGGCCTGCCGATCCGGTGGGGCGAGTTCGCGCTGCGGCTCAACTACATGGCCTCGATCGCCTGGGCGACCTTCGCGCTGCTGCTGCTCCTCTTCTACCCCTACGACGGCCGGCTGCTGTCGCCGCTGGTCATCGGCGCCGCGCTGCCGTACTTCCTGTGCATGGCCAGCGACCTGCGCCTGTGCGGCCACCGCCGGCTCGACGTGTTCCGGATCTACGGGTTCAACCTGGTGCTGCTGCCGGTCAACCTGGCAGGTGTCCTGAAGTCGATCCAGCAGGCCTTCACCGGCGAGAAGATCCCCTTCGCCCGGACCCCGAAGGTCCGCAACCGCACGGCGGCCCCGGGCTTCCACGTGCTGGTTCCCTACCTGGTGGTCGGCTACTCGCTGGTGACCGCGTGGCGCAGCTACCAGCACGAGAACTGGGGCAACCTGGCCTTCGCGCTGTTCAACGCCACGCTGTGCGCCGTCGCGATCCGCGCCTACATCGGGCTGCGCGCCTCGGTCGTCGACATGGCGATGGGCGTGGTCAACTGGCTGTACGTGCCGATCCGGCGCTCGGGACCGGTCGCCGTCGAGCCGTCCGGGGAGGAGGCCGTCGACTGGCAGGGCATCCTCTACCACGGCGACCGCCGGCTGGGCCGCGACCTGCGCAGCAAGGGCGACCGCCGGCGCCGGATCGCCCGGCCCCGGTCGGTGCGGCGCCGCTGACCCGGGTCAGGCCCGCCGCGGCGGCCGCGGCACGAAGCGCGCGGTCCGGGCGGCGTACTCCGGGTAGCCCGGGCGCTGCATCATGGTCCGCTCGATCAGCTTGGCGCCCGTCGCCTCGCTGAGGAACCAGGTCATCGCGAGCGGCGCGACGACCGTGGCCAGCCCGGCGACCCAGCCGGACGCGAGGCCGCCGGCGAGCCACAGGCCCCACCACACGCAGGCGTCGCCGAAGTAGTTGGGGTGCCGGGTCCAGGCCCACAGCCCGGTGTCGAGCACCGGCGGGCGCTGGTCGCGGGGCCGGGCACGGTAGGCCGCGAGCTGGGCGTCGCCGACGGCCTCGAAGAACAGCCCGACCGCCCAGACCACGACGCCGGCCACGACGACGGGGGTCCAGCGCACCGACAGCACCACGCCGACCGACACGGGCAGCGCGATGACGGGGACGAGGGCGCCCTGCAGGGCGAACACCTTGCGCACGGCACGGGCCATGCCGACCTCCGCGAGGGTGCCGCCGAGGAGCTTCTCGTAGCGCGGGTCCTCGCCGCGGTGGGCCGCCGTACGTCGTCCGATGTGCCAGGCCAACCGTCCGCCCCAGGCCACGACCAGCGCCACCAGGACAGCGGTCCGCCAGTCCGATCCCACGTCGGCCAGGACCGCACCGGCCCCACACACCAGCGCGGCCCCGGCGAACGCGGCCCCCCAGGCCACGTCGACGACGGCCACCCGGCCCTGGCGGCGGGCGACCAGCGCGGTCGCCGCCATCACCACGGCCGCCGCGGCCACGGAGAGCAGGATGCTGAGGACGACCGTCATCCGGCCGGCCTGCGCAGGAGCAGCTGGTCGACGCCCATCCGACCGTCGCGGAATGCCATCGAGCCGCCGACCAGGTAGAGCCGCCAGACCCGCACCAGCTCTTCGCCCACCAGGGCGGTGATCGCGTCCAGGTTCTCCTCGAACCGCTCCAACCAGCCCGCCACGGTCAGCACGTAGTGCTCGCGCAGCGCCTCGACCCCGCGCAGCTCCAGCCCGGCGGCCTCCAGCAGCTCGATGGTCGCGCCGACCGGACGCATGTGCATGTCGGGTGCGATGAAGGACTCGATGAACGGCCCACCGCCGGGGTGGTTCGCACCGCGCGACATCTGCTGGACCAGCACCCGGCCGCCGGGCCGGACCGAGTCGTGCAGCACCCGCGCGTACGCCGGGTAGTTCCGCTCCCCGACGTGCTCGCCCATCTCCAGCGACGCCACCGCGTCGAACTCCGCGCCGGGCAGCGGCACCGCGTCGCGGTAGTCGCAGAGCCGGAGCTCGACCAGGTCCGCCACGCCCCGACGCCGGGCCGCGGCCTCGGCGAAGCGGCGCTGCTCGGCCGAGATGGTCACGCCGACCACGCGGACGCCGAAGTGCTCGGCGGCGTGCAGCGACAGCGAGCCCCAGCCGCAGCCGACGTCGAGCAGCCGCATCCCCGGCTCCAGGCCGAGCTTGCGGCAGACCAGGTCCAGCTTGGCCTCCTGCGCGTCGGCCAGCGGCTGGTCCGGTGAGGCGTGGTAGCCGCAGGAGTACGCCATGGTCCGCTCGTCGAGGATCAGTGCGTAGAAGTCGGCGGTGGTGTCGTAGTGGTGGCTGATCGCCCGCCGGTCGCGGTCCTTGCTGTGCAGCCGGCCGCGGACCCGCGCCTGGGTCGCCGGCGCCGCGGGCGGGCGGCCGAGCAGGTCCAGCCCGACCGCGGTCCGCAGCGCGCCCGCCAGCGCCCGCAGCGACGGCCGTCCCGGCAGGCCGCGCTCGGCGGCGACCTCGAAGGCGTGGCTGAGCGCCGCGTCCAGGTCCCCCGGTACGTCGAGCTCCCCGGTGACGTAGGCCTGCGCGGCCCCCAGCTCGCCGGGATGCCAGAGCAGCCGGCGCAGCGCGTCGCGGGAGCGCAGCTCGACGACGGGCGCGTCGACCGGGCCGGCCGTCGTACCGTCCCAGGCGACCAGGCGCACCGGCAGGTCGCCGCCGACGAAGGGGCGCAGCGCCTGCTCGAGATCGGCCGCGACCGTCGTCATCGGACCTCCTCCGGCCGGGCGAGGCTCAGCTGGTGCACGTCGATGTAGTCCGCGGCGAAGCCCGCGCGGCAGTACTCCAGGTAGAAGTGCCACATCCGGACGAAGACCGGGTCGAAGCCGAGCTCCGTGACGCGCTCGTGCGAGGCGAGGAAGGCCCGGTCCCAACGCTGGAGCGTCGGCGCGTAGTGCCGGCCCATGGCGAGGTCGTCGGTGATCCGCAGGCCGGTGTGCCGGCTGGTCACCTGGTCGATCGCCCGGACCGAGGGCAGCGCGCCGCCCGGGAAGATGTACTTGGTGATGAAGGTGTGCGTCGACCCGGTGGCGAGCATCCGGTCGTGCGGCAGCGTGATCGCCTGGATCGCGACCCGGCCACCGGGCGCGAGCGCATGGTCGATGGTGCGGAAGTACGACGGCCAGAACTCACGACCGACGGCCTCGATCATCTCCACCGACACGACCGCGTCGTAGGCCGCGGCGGTCTCGTCGAGCAGGGCCCGGTAGTCGCACAGGTCGACGGTGACCCGGTCGGCGTACCCGGCCGCGGCGATCCGCTCCCGCGCCAGCGCCTGCTGCTCGACCGACAGCGTGATCGACCGTACGGTGGCGCCGCGGGCGGCGGCCCGGATCGCGAGCTCGCCCCAGCCGGTGCCGATCTCCAGCAGCCGGGTGCCGGGCCCGACGCCGGCCCGGTCGAGCAGGCGGTCGACCTTGCGCCGCTGGGCGCCGGCGAAGTCCTCGGAGAGCGCGCTCCCGAGGTCCTCGAACAGGGCGCTGGAGTAGGACAGGGTGGGGTCGAGGAAGGCTGCGAACAGGTCGTTGGACAGGTCGTAGTGGTGGGCCACGTTGGCCTGCGTGTTCTCGCGGGTCCCCCGGTGGCTGCGCGGCAGGCGCGGTGACACGACTCCGCGCAGCCGCTGCAGGCTGTGCGGCACCAGGTCCGCCATGTCCGCGGCGAGCACGGTGAGGAAGTCCCCGAGCACGCCGTCCCCGGGCACGCCGTCCTCAGCCCAGGCGCCCGTCAGGTAGGCCTCGCCGAAGCCGATCAGCTTGTCCCGGCCGATGCGGGCGAAGAGCTCGGCCGGACGGTGCACCACGACAGCGGGTCCGCCGAGCCCGAGCCGCTCGACGGTCCCGTCCGGGCGGCGCAGCCGGACCGTGATGCGCCGCCGCGCGACGGCGGCGCGGAACAGGCGTTCGGCGATCCGGGCGGACAGCGTGCCCTCGGGCACCGGTGCCAGGCCGGGCCAGGTCGTGGTGGGGGAGGCGGTGAGCGTCATCGGAGCCCTCCTTCGGGCGAGTCGTGGCGCGGACGGGGCTGGACGGGGAGGCGGCGCGCCCACAGCGCGACGCCGTGCGCGCGGATCAGGGCAGCGCCGCGCAGGCCCGCGAGGGGGAGGCGGGGCGGGGACGTCGGGCTGCCGGTCAGCACCGCGTCGAACCGGGCGCCGTCCCGGGTCACCAGCCGGACGCCGAGCCGGAGCAGGCCGGTCGCCGGGTCGGGAGGCGGGGCGAGCACCTCGTAGTGGCCGTCGGTGCCGTGGAAGGGAGAGACGTACATGGCCTTCTCGACGACGAACCGTCCCTCCGCGGTGGTCCGCCCCGGGTCCAGCAGGTAGGCGTGCCGGTCGCCGTAGGTGTTGTGCACCTCGACGACGGTGGCTGCGGGACGGCCCCCCTCCGCACCCGCGGCCCAGCACCAGTGGACCGTGATCGGGTTGAAGCAGTGCCCGAAGGCGCGGGGATGGGTGGCCGTCAGGGCCCGGCCGCCCCGCAGGTCGAGGTCGTGCGCGGCCAGGAACCGGTCCAGGCCCTCGCGCACCGAGGCGGTGTCGCCCCCGAAGTGGTCGCGCCCCAGGTATCGCCCGCGCACGCCGTCGACCGAGCCGTCGTCCGCGACCCAGTCGAGGTCGACGACGGTGAGGTGGGAGCGGTGGGTGAAGGTGTTGCGCAGCGGCTCGCGCCGGCGGTGGGTCAGCGTCGTGGCGTAGGTGGTGGCGGCCGGGCCCGTGCCGCTCGCCCCCGCCGCCAGGCCGAGCCGCTCGACGGCCCGCTGCCCGGACCGTGCGCCGTCCTCGTGGAAGCCCCAGCCGTGGTAGGCGCCGGCGAACACGATCCGGTCGGTGTCGATCTCCGCCAGCCGGGCCTGGGCGGCGACCGACGCCGGCGTGTAGAGCGGGTGGGCATAGGTACGCCGGACCAGCACGGTCGCGGGGTCGACGGCGTCCTCGCCGCCCAGGGTGACCAGGTAGTGGGTGTCGGTGGGCAGCCGCTGCAGGCGGGTGAGGTCGTAGGTGACCCGGACCCGCTCCTGGGCGACCCGGGGGCGGCGGAAGTTCCACGACGCCCACGCGTCGCGGGCGCGGGGGAGCAGCCGGGTGTCGGTGTGCAGCAGCGCGGTGTTGGTGGAGTACGGGATCGCGTCGAGCACCTCCTTCTGCTCCCGGGTCGGCGCCGCGAGCATCCCGAGCGCCTGGTCGGGGTGGGTGGCGACCACCACGGCGTCGTACGCCTCCCGGCCGGCGGGCGTGGTGACCTCGACGCCGGTGTCGGTCTCCTCGACCGCGAGCACCGGGGCGCCGGTCCGGATCCGGCCACCGGCTGCCTCGACCGCGGCGGCGATCGCGGCGACATAGCTCGCCGAGCCGCCGGTGACCGTGCGCCACGGCGGCGAGCCGAAGACGGCGAGCATGCCGTGGTGGTCGAGGAAGGCGAACAGGTACGCCGCCGGGTAGTCCAGCGCCAGGTCGGGATCGCACGACCACACCGCCGCGACGAGCGGCTCCATGAAGTGCCGCCGGAAGTACGGCGAGAAGCCGTGGTGGTCGAGGAAGGCGGCCAGTGTCGTCAGGTCGCCCTCCCGCGGTGCGGCGAGCAGCCGTCGCGCCGCGCGGTGGAAGCGCGGGATGTCCACCAGCATCCGCAGGTACGCCGGGTTGCGGTGGTTGCCCGCGCCCGCGGGGAACAGCCCACGGCGCCCGAGCGCGCCGGCCCACTCCAGGCCGGTCACCTCGTCGCTGGTGGACATCGACATCTCCGACTCCTGGGTCGGTACGCCGAGCTCGTCGAGGATGCCGGTCAGCACCGGGTAGGTGCGCCGGTTGTGGACGATGAACCCGCTGTCGATGCGCAGCTCGCGTCCGGTCGGGTCGGTGACGACGTGGGTGTCGGCATGCCCGCCGAGCCGGTCGTCGGCCTCGAGCAGGGTGACCTGGGCGCCGGCGCGCGCGGCGAGATGGGCCGCGGTGAGCCCGGCGACGCCGGAGCCCACCACGGCGATCCGTCGTGGGGTCGCGGTGGTCATCAGGAGTCCAGGGCGAACAGCGCGATCGGGTCGCCGGTCGGCTGCGGGGACCCGCCGTCGGGCTCGACGGTGATCCCGACCCCGGTGGCCCGGGACGCGTCGCCGTCGAGGACGTACGTCGTGTCCGCCTCGTCGGGCATCAGCCCGGCGGGCACCATCTCGCCGGCGGGCGTCTGCAGCCACAGCTCGTAGGCCCGGCCCTCGGGAGCCGGGGCCATGCCGGTGGTCCGGATCAGCGCCCGGCCCTCGCTGCGCGACACCACGACGGTGGCGGTCGAGCCGTCCGGGAAGGTCTTCTCGACCCGGCTCGCGTCGGGGGCGGCGAGGATCCGCTCGGCCGCGGTCAGCTGCTGGGGCTCGTCGCCCGCCCAGGGCTGCAGCGTGGCGACGCCGACGCCGAGGAGCAGCACGACGGCGGCGGCCACGGCGAGCAGCAGCGGCGTACGACGGCGCAGCACCGTGCGGGCACCGCCGGCGCGGCGCGGGGGCAGCGGACGGATCCGCTCGATGCCGGCGAGCACCTGGTCACGGACGGCGGCCGGCGGCGACACCAGGTCGGCGGTGCCGAGCAGCGCCGCGGTCTCGCGGAGGCCGTCGACCTCCTCGCGGCAGTCGGCGCACTGGGCCAGGTGGGCCTCGAACCGGGCGCGCTCCACGTCGTCGAGCGCGTCGACGGCGTAGGCGCCGGACAGGGCGTGCGCGTCCCACCCGGGGGACTGGTCGTGATCGGTCATCGGCCTACTCCGATCGTGTCGCGCAGCCGGATGAGGCCGTCGCGGATCCTGGTCTTCGCGGTCCCGACCGGCAGGTCGAGGAGGGCGGCCACCTCGGTGTGGGTGTAGCCGCCGAAGTACGCGAGCTCGATCGCCTCGCGCTGGACGTCGGTGAGCTGCTCGAGCGCGGCCCGGACCCGGCGGGCCTCGAGCGACGCGTGCGCCGCCTCGACGGTCGTGTCGTGCTCGACGGCCTGGTTGCTCTGCTCCCAGGTCACGTCGCGCCGGGTCGCGGCCTCCGCGCTGCGGACCCGGTCGACCGCCTTGCGGTGGGCGATGGTCATCAGCCACGCGAGGGCGCTGCCGCGCTCCGGGTCGTACCGGCTGGCCTGGCGCCAGACCTCGAGGAACACCTCCTGGGTGACCTCCTCGGCCTGGGCCGGGTCGCGCACCACCCGCAGCACCAGGCCGTGCGCCCGCGCCGCGGTGGCGTCGTAGAGCTCGGCGAAGGCGGCGCTGTCGCCGCGAGCGGACTGGCGAAGCAGCGCGCCGAGGTCGGGGCCGTGACCGCCGGCCGGCGCCCCCGCGTGGGGAGCGCCGGCCGGGTCGCCGGGGATCGGATCCATGGTGTGATCCTTCCGGGTCGAAGGGTGTGCGGGTAGTGCCCGGAACGGGTCACTTGACCCCGGTCAGCACCTTGTCGATGACGTAGACGGTCGCGTTGGCGGTCGGGATGTTGCCGCACAGCACCTTCGCGGTGACGGTGCCGTCGGAGACGGTCATGCCGCTCTCGGCGTCGCCCTCGATGGTCAGCTGGTCGCCGGCGAGGGTGTCCTTGTCGCCCGCGACCGCGTCGGGGGCGTCGTTCTCGCCGAGCACGTGGTGGGCGAGGATCTTGTAGAGCGGGCTGTCCTGGCCCTTCTCCTTGCCCTCCATCACCAGCGCGTTGAGGTCCTTCTCCGGGATCTCGGCGAACGCGTCGTTGTACGGCGCGAACACGGTCAGCGCGGGCGCGCCGTTGAGGGTGTCGGCCAGGCCGTCGATGCTGGTGACGGCGGTGACCAGGGTGCTCAGCAGCGGGTTGTTGCTCGCGGCGGTCGCCACCGGGTCCTTGACCATGCCGTCGAAGGAGCCGGCGCCCGAGGTCGGGATGGCCGAGCAGCCGGGGCCGAAGGTCTGCGCGCCGGCGCCCTCGGCGGCCGCGTCAGAGCTCGGCGCGTCGCTGGTCATGCCCGAGTCGGCGCTCGGCGTGCTGTCGCTCGCGCCGCTGTCGCCGTCGTCGCCGCAGGCGGCGAGGGAGACGGACAGGGCGAGGACGGCGGCGGTGGCGCCGGCCGTGCGGGTGAGGCGGTGCAGCTTCATGGTGGTGCCTTCCGTAGAGGGTCGGTGTGCAGGTGATTCGGAGTGGGGCGAGAACCGGATTGGTGCGGATCCCGAGCTGGTTCAGGAGACGCGGACGAGCAGCTCGTGCAGGCCGGAGGCGCCGTTCGGGAAGGGCTCGGCGCGCACCGCGGCCTGCGGCTCGCCGTTGCCGGCGACGGCCCGCACCGCGATCCGGTGCGAGCCGGGAGCGGCGGACCACCGGTGGAACCACTGGCGCCAGTAGTCGTCGCCGCCGTCCGGGCCCAGCTGCGCGTCGACCCACGGACCGCCGTCGACGCGCACCTGGACGCCGGCGATCCCGCCCCGCTCCTGCGCCCACGCGACGCCGCCGACCACCACCTCGCCGGCGGCCAGCTCGGCCAGCGCCTTCGGGGTGTCGATCCGGGCGCTGATCTTGATCGGGGCGTCCGTCGCCCAGCCGCGCTCGGTCCAGTAGGCCTGCTGGTCGTCGTACGTCGTCAGGGTGAGGCGGCGCAGCCACTTGGTGGCGCTGATGAAGCCGTACAGCCCCGGGATCACCAGCCGCACCGGGAAGCCGTGCTCGCGCGGGAGCGGCCTGCCGTTCATGCCGACCGCCACCAGGGCGTCGCGGCCGTCGGTGGCCAGCGCGAGCGGGGTGCTGATCGTCATCCCGGCGAAGTCCGTCGACAGGATCTGGTCGGCCTTCGTCGAGCCGATGCCGGCGAGGTCGAGCACGTCGGTCAGCCGGACGCCCAGCCAGCGCGCCGCGCCGACGTACGGTCCACCGACGCTGTTGGAGACGCAGGTCAGCGTGATGTCGCGCTCGACCAGCGGCATCGCGAGCAGGTCGTCGAAGCTCAGCGTCACCTTCCGGTCCACGTCGCCGTCGATGCTCAGCGTCCAGTCGTCGGCGCTGATCACGGGTACGTCGAGGCGGGTGTCGACCCGGTAGAAGTCGGCGGTCGGCGTACGGAACCGGGTGATGCCGGGCACCTGGTCGTCCAGGCCGCGCGGCAGCGGCGGCGCGGGATCGGCCGGTGCGGGGAGGGCGACGTCCTCGGGACGGGCGCGCAGCCGGGTCACCAGCCGCCCGCCCAGCCCGCCCACCGCGGCCATCGCGCCCACGGCGGTGACCGTCAGCAGCAGCGCGCGACGGCCGTCACCCCCCTCGCGGGCGGCGCTCGCGTGGTGGGTGCGGCCCAGCAGCCGCAGCGCTGCGGGCGCGGCGAGCGCGGCCACGAGGGAGGGGACCAGGTCGAGCGGCTCCGCCTCCGGCCGGGTCAGCACGGCCGCGGCGGCGATCGCGACCAGGGCGACCAGCAGCCCGGCCCCGACCGCGAACCGGCGCCGGGCGAGCACGCCGGCCACGGCCGCCAGCACCAGCACCCCGGCCAGCACCGAGCCCACCAGGACGGCCTTGTCGGCGCTCCCGAAGGTCCGGATCGCCCACTCCTTCATCGGCGTGGGGGTGCGGTCGATCACCGCCGAGCCGACCGCCAGCACGGGTGAGGCCGCGGGGTGGGTCAGGGCGGCGGCCAGGTGGGCGAGGCCGATGCCGAACAGGGTCGCCAGGACGCCGTACCCGGCCCAGATGAGCTTGCGCATGCAGGGGGTTCGTCGCCGACCCCCGGTCGGGATGGGTCAGACCGGCGTGGCGATGTGGACGAGCGCGTCGCCGGCGTTGACGATCGGCGCCCGGGTCAGCCCGATCACGATCCCGTCGCGGTCGGCGTGGACCAGCCGGACCCGGCGGCCGAAGGTGTCGGACAGCCCGCCGAGGCGCTGGCCGTTCTCGACCCGGTCGCCGAGCCGGACCTCGAGGTACAGGATGCCGGTGCCGCGGGCGCGCACCCACCCGCTGGAGCGGGACTCGGCGGGCGCCGGGTGGTCGGCCCACGCCGGGTCGGGGTCGATCATGCCGAGGGAGGCGAGCACCCGTCGTACGCCCGCGACGCCGACGGCGATCGGCTCGGCCTGGAAGCGCATCGCCTCCCCGGCCTCGTAGAGGAGCACCCGGGCGCCGCGCTCGCGGCCGGCCTGGCGCAGCGAGCCGTCGCGGAGCCGGGCGTGCAGCATGACCGGCGCACCGAAGGTCTCGGCGAGCTCGCGGGTGCGGGGGTCGTCGAGGTCGGCGCGGATCTGGGGCAGGTTGGAGCGCCGGTCGGCGGCGGTGTGCAGGTCGATGCCGACGTCGCACTTGCCGACCACCTCGGTCATGAACAGGTGCGCGATCCGGCTGGCGAGCGAGCCGCGGGCCGAGCCGGGGAAGGAGCGGTTGAGGTCACGGCGGTCGGGGAGATAGCGGTCGCCGGTCATGAAGCCGAACACGTTGACCACGGGTACGGCGAGCACCGTGCCGCGCAGCGTCTTGGGCGACAGGCTCGCCACGATCTGCTGCACCACCTCGACGCCCATCACCTCGTCGCCGTGGATCGCGGCGTTGACCCACACGGTCGGCCCCGGCTCGCGGCCGTGGAGGACCCGCACCGGCAGGCTGATGTCGCCGCCCGTCACCAGGCGGGTGATCGGGAGCTCCACCTCCTTGGCGGAGCCGGCCCGGACCCGCACGGTGCCGATCGCGAAGGACTCACGCAGGGCCATCGGCCCGCCCCCGGTTCTTGCGGCGCACCCGGCGTGGCGGCCGCCCGCCGAGATAGGAGCGACCGGAGTCGACCAGGAAGCCCTGGCGCAGCGCCTCGCGGCCGACGAGCATCCGGAAGCCCATCTCGTCGCGGCGGGTCAGCGTCACCTCGGTCGTGATCGTGTGGTCGAGCAGCTCGAGCTCGGTGAGGACGACGAACCGCTCCTGGGTGTGGCCGGTGGAGCTGCGGATCGTGCGGCGGTCGTGGACCGGGCACTCGACGTAGACCGCGTCCTCGGCGGAGCGCTGCCACGGATGGACCGAGAAGCGGACCCAGTCGGCGCCGTCGCGGTCGAAGGAGGTGAGGTCGAAGGCATGAAGGGCGGAGGTGCGGGCACCGGTGTCGAGCTTGGCCTTGACCGGTCCCACGCCCAGACCCGGCAGGCGCACCCACTCGCGCCAGCCGGCGACCACCGGCGGGCTGCTTGAATGGGCACTGACCACACCCCAATCCAATCAGGTCGGGTATGAAGCTCGCGATCCTCTCCCGCGCCCCGCGCTCCTACAGCACCCAGCGGCTGCGCACCGCAGCCCTCGACCGGGGGCACCAGGTGAAGGTGCTCAACACGCTCCGCTTCGCCATCGACCTGTCGGGCGACGAGCCCGACCTGCAGTTCCGCGGCAAGCAGCTCTCCGACTACGACGCCGTGCTGCCCCGGATCGGCAACTCGATCACCTACTTCGGCACCGCCGTCGTGCGCCAGTTCGAGCAGATGGACGTCTACACGCCCAACACCGCCAACGGCATCGCGAACTCCCGCGACAAGCTGCGCGCCACCCAGATCCTCTCGCGCCACAACATCGGGATGCCCGCCACGACCTTCGTCCGCGACCGTGCCGACGTGATCCCCGCGATCGAGCGGGTCGGCGGCGCGCCGGTCGTGATCAAGCTGCTCGAGGGCACCCAGGGCATCGGCGTCATCCTCGCCCCCAGCATCAAGGTCGCCGAGGCGATCATCGAGACCCTGCAGAGCACCAAGCAGCAGGTCCTCATCCAGCGCTTCGTCAAGGAGTCGCGCGGGCGCGACGTCCGCGCGCTCGTCGTCGGCGACCGGGTGGTCGCGGCGATGCGCCGGGTCGCCCAGGGCGACGAGTTCCGCTCCAACGTGCACCGCGGCGGCAGCGTCGAGCGGGTCGACCTGGACCCGGCGTACGAGCAGGTCGCCGTCCGCGCCGCCCAGATCATGGGCCTCAAGGTCGCCGGCGTCGACATGCTGGAGGCCAAGGCCGGGCCCTTGGTGATGGAGGTCAACTCCTCCCCGGGCCTGGAGGGCATCGAGACCGCCACGAAGCTCGACGTCGCCGGCGCGATCATCGACTACATCGACAACCAGGTCGCCTTCCCGCAGATCGACGTCCGCGAGCGGCTGTCGGTGTCGACCGGGTACGGCGTCGCCGAGCTCGTCGTCCACGGCGACGCCGACCTCGTCGGCAAGTCCATCGGCGACTCCGGCCTGCGCGACCGCGACATCACCGTGCTCACCCTCCACCGCGGCACCCTGGTCATCCCCAACCCCTTCCCCCACCACGTGCTGGAGGCCGAGGACCGGCTGCTGTGCTTCGGCAAGCTCGAGGAGATGCGCTCGATGATCCCGGCGCGCCCCAAGCGCCGGGCGCGGGTCAAGAAGCTGCCCAAGACGCCGATCCACGAGGCGTGAGGGGCTGGCGTCTCCCTCCGCGCATCTGACGAACGGGCTGTGAACCCGACGGTTCGGCGACCCGTTCGTCAGATACGACGGGCGGACCCGACCACCGACGGCCGGCCCGACGCGGCAGGATGGCCCGCATGACTGACGCACCCGCCGAGCTGGTCCACCTCGACGTCGCTGACGGCGTCGCGACGATCACCCTCGACTCGCCGCACAACCGCAACGCCCTCTCGCGCCAGCTGGTCACCGAGCTGGTCGCGCACCTGGCGACCGCGGACGAGGCCGACGACGTACGCGTGGTGGTGCTGCGGTCGTCGGGGCGGGTGTTCTGCTCGGGCGCGGACCTGTCGGAGGCCTCGACGGTCCCGATGCAGGAGGGGGCGCGGGCGATCGTGGCGCTGCAGCGCCAGATCGTGGCGTCGGCGAAGCCGGTGGTCACGGTCGTCGAGGGCGCGGCGCGGGCCGGTGGCATCGGCATCGTCGCCGCGTCCGACGTCGTCGTGGTCGCCGACGACGCCACCTTCGCGCTGACCGAGGTCAAGCTCGGGCTCACTCCCGCGGTCATCTCGCTCACCGTCTTCCCCCGGCTCACGCCGCGCGGACTGGCCTGGACCGCCCTCGGCGGCGAGGTGTTCACCGGCGCCGAGGCCGCCGACTACGGGCTCGCGACCTTCGCGGTGCCCGCCGCCGACCTCCAGGCGAAGGTCGACGACGTCGTGGGCCGGCTCGCCACCGGCGCGGCCCAGGGGCTGCGCGAGACCAAGCGGCTGCTCGCGGCCGACCTGCTCGAGCGGATCGACACCCACGGCGAGGAGCTGGTCGAGCTGAGCGCGCGGCTGTTCGGGTCCGACGAGGCGCGCGAGGCGATGACCGCCTTCCTGACCCGGAAGAAGGGCTGAGACCGGCCGAGGAGTTTGCGCCGGGGCGATCCGGAGCATGCAACAGGCGGGAGGTGGATCTGGTGCAGACGAGGACGAGCAGGTTCGCGGTGGCGGGAGCGGTGCTGGCGGTGGCGGCAACCCTCCTGCCCGGAGGTACGCCGGCCCGGGCCAGCGCGGCCGGGCCGAGCGACGAGGCCTGCCTGATGCAGGCGACGACCGGTGAGGTGCGGTGCTATCCGAGCGCGGACGCCCTGCTGGAGGCGGTCACCGGGGAGCCGGCGTCCGGGCTCAGCACGAGCGACCTCGCCGACCCCGACACGGTGGCGGCGATCGAGGCCGGCCTGTCCGGGGCGTCCGGGGAGCCGGCCTTCCGGGCCGCCGGGGCTCCCGCGGCGCCCCTGGCCTCGGTGGTGACCGCGATCTTCTACGACGGCCTCAACTCCACCGGGGCGGCGCTCGTCATGGAGGCGCCGAGCGGCTGCGACGACGACCCCGATGTCGACTGGGCCTGGCCGACGCTGACCACCGCGTGGCGCAACCGGATCCGCTCGGGCGTGGGCTACGCGCGCTGCGAGTTCAAGGTCTGGAACAACGCGTCCTACGGCGGGGCGTCCTACGGCTACGTCGCGAGCTCGGGCTACTTCGGCGCGCTCGACGCCGCGGCCAACTCGGTCAAGATGCGGTAGGCGGCTCGGACGCACCCGGCTGCGCGTCCATGGTCTGTGCGGCCACGAACTCCAGTGCCGTCGGCGTGGCCGGGTCGGCGCACGACGGCGTGTCGTCGTCGAGCACGGTCTCGACGGCCGAGCCGTCGACGAACCGGAGCCGGACGACGGGCGCCGGGCCGCCGCACCAGTTGCGCCACGACAGCATCAGCACGGCGCGCTGGCCCACGCCCAGGGGGACGGTCGCGGCGCCGGCGGGGATCGTCGTGCCGACGGAGGTGGGGCCGGTGCCGATCTCGATCCGCACGCCCGGCCCGAGCGGGCAGGCGCGGGCGGCGGGCCCGTCGAGGAGGATGGCGAGGGAGCGCGCCGGCGCGGGATCGGTGTCGGCGGTGCTCACGCTCGCCGACTCGACGGTGACGCTGCCGCAGGCGGGGGCGGAGGCGGGGTCCGGGTCGACGGCCTCGCGCGGGCCGAGCGCGAGGACGCCCGCCACGCCCACGCCGGCGGCCACGCAGGCGACCAGCGCGGCGCCGACCGCCCGGTGCCGGCGCTGCTGGTGGCGGCGCTGAGCGGCGGCGACCCGCTCGACCAGGTCGGGGACGTGGGGGACGGGCACCTCGCCGTCGCGGACGAAGTCGCGCAGCTGCTTGTCGAGGTCACTCATGCGCCGACCTCCGGACCGTGCCGTCGGCCAGGTCGACGCCCAGCAGCCGGCGCAGGTGGGCCATGCCGCGGCTGGCCTGGCTCTTGACCGTGCCGGGGCGGCAGGAGAGGACCTCGGCGATCTCCTTCTCGGAGCAGTCCTCGTAGTAGCGCAGCACGAGCACGGCGCGCTGGCGGGGCGGCAGCTGCTGGAGCGCGGCCCAGACCTCGGACTCCCAGTCGGGGCCGGTGTCGGCGACCGCCCGCTCCTCGGGCTCGGCGCGCAGCTGCTCGCGCCGGTCGCGCTTGCTGCGGCTCCACCACAGCCGGGTCATGGTGCGGCGGGCGTAGGCGTCCTGGTGCTCGACGTCGCGGACGTGCCGCCAGCGCCGCCCCAGCCGCAGGAAGGTCTCCTGGGTGAGGTCGGCGGCGGTGTGAGGGTCGCCTCCGGTCAGGAGCATGCCGTAGCGCAGGAGGCCGTGCTGCTTCGCCGCAACGAACGCGGCGAACTCGGCGTCCACGCGCCGCTCACCCCCTCCCGAGACTTCGTGTTCACGACTACCCCAAGGCCACTGTGTCCCCTGAAGGTTGCATCACTGCGCTGATTGTCCTGTCACAGGGTCGCGACCAGGCGTGCCGCGTCCGCGCTCGCGCCGCGGATCAGGCCGTTCCCGTTCGCCTCCCCGACCATCCGCACGTCGACCCCGGGCAGCGCCGCCACCAGCCGGTCCCGCACCGCCGGGTCGGCGACCATCTCTCCCGCGAGCACCACCGTGTCGGCCGGCAGCACCCGCGCGGTGCCGTGTGCGGGCGTCCACGCGACGCCTTCCGCGGTGACCGCGCGGACCTCGCAGCCGACGTGGACGGTGACGCCGAGCCGGTCGAGCCGGTCCATGTGCTCGGTGCGCCGCTTGGCCCCGAACTCCGGCGCGAGCTCCGGCCCCGGGTGCAGCAGCGTGACCAGCCGTCCGGCGCGCGCCAGCGTCTCGCACCACTCGACCGCGGCCAGCCGGCCGCCGACCACGGCCACCCGTCGTCCCTCGGGCGGCCGGCCGGGGGTGATCCCCGCGACCACCTGCGGCAGGTCCGCGCCCGCCAGGTCGGGGAGCACGAGCCGGCCACCGGTCGCGACCACGACCAGGTCCGGGTCGAGTGCCCGCACGACCGCGGCCTCGGCCGGCGTACCGGACCGCACGTCGACCGTGCTCGCGGCCACCCGCGCGAGCAGCCAGTCCAGGTAGGGCCGGTTCTCGGGGTGCACGGCGCAGGCGTCGACGAGCGCCCCGCCGAGGCGGTCGGTGGCCTCCAGGAGCACCACCTCGTGGCCGGCCGCCGCCGCCCGCCAGGCGGTCTCCAGGCCCGCCGGACCGCCGCCGGCGACCACCACCCGCCGGGCCGCGGCGGTCGGGCGGACCAGCTCCAGCTCGTGTCCGGTGAGCGGGTTGACCGCGCACTCCGCGGCCAGTCGCTCCTCGAGGGTGTCGATGCAGTTCTCGCACGAGATACACCGGCGCACCGACGCCGCGCCCCCGTCCCACCCGGCGAGCCGGCGCGGCAGGTCGGGGTCGGCGAGCAGCGGGCGGCCGAGCGCCACGAAGTCGGCCCGGCCCTCCGCCAGCACCCGCTCGGCCAGGGCGGGGTCGTGCAGCCGCCCCACCGCGATGACGGGTACGTCGACCGCCTGGCGCACCGCCGCCGCGCCGCCGACGTTGAGCCCGTCGCCGTCGTCGGCCGCGTTGACCATCCCGGTCACCAGCCGGTCGATCACGCCGCCGCTGACGTGGAAGGCGTCGACCCCGGCCGCGACGAGCAGCGGCGCCATCGCCGCCGTGTCACCGATCGGGCGCCCGGCCGCGACCCGCTCGTACCCGGAGACGCGCAGGGTCACCGGGAAGTCCGGGCCCACCTCGGAGCGGATGGCGGCGAGCGCCTCGAGCACCACCCGGATCCGGCCTTCGAGCGAGGTGCCGCGGTACCGGTCGCCGCGGCGGTTGCGCTGGGGCGCGAGGAAGGAGCCGAGGAACATGTAGCCGTGCGCGGCGTGCAGCTCGAGCCCGTCGTAGCCCGCCTCCCGGACCCGCCCCGCGGCGGCCCGGAACCGGTCGAGCACGGCCGCGATCTGCTCCTTGGTGGCCTCGGCGGACGGCCGCCCGGTGAGGTACGACCCGATCACCGACGGGCCGATCGAGGTCACTCCGAACAGCTCCGGGCCCAGCCCGTCGGGGCCGGCGTGCACCAGCTGCGGCTGGATCCGGGCACCGTGCTCGTGGACGGCGTCGACCAGGCGCCGGTGGGCGGCGACCGCCCGGTCCTCGCCGATCTGCAGCCCGCCCGGGGTCTCCGGGTGCTCGGGGTCGATCCCGGTCGCGCCGACCGTCACCAGGCCGACCCCGCCCGCCGCGCGGGTGGCGAAGTGGGCGATGGTCCGCTCCGAGGGATGGCCCTCGGGGGTGCCGTACATCGTCTCCATCGGCGACATCACGATGCGGTTGCGCAGCTCCATCGCGCCGATCCGGCCGGGGGCGAGGAGGTGCGGGTAGTCCGAAGGCATAGAACATGTTCTACTCCGTCGCCTAGGGTGCTCGCGTGGACTTCGCGATGGTGACCGCCTACCACCCGATCGACCAGCTGGTGCCGCTGGCCCGCGCCGCGGAGGAGGCGGGCTTCGCCGCGCTCAGCCTCGCCGACCACGTGGTCGACCTGGAGACGATCGCGACGCCGTACCCCTACACCCGCGACGGCGGCCGACGCTGGAAGCCCGAGGTCGACTGGCCGGACCCGTGGGTCACCATCGGCGCGCTCTCCCAGGTCACCACCGAGCTGCGCTTCTTCACCTCGATCTACGTCGCCGCGATGCGCAACCCGTTCGTGGTCGCCAAGGCGGTCGGCACGGCGGCCGCCCTGTCCGGCGGCCGGGTCGCCCTCGGCGTCGGGGTCGGCTGGTGCCGCGAGGAGTTCGAGCTGCTCGAGGAGGACTTCGCGACCCGCGGCCGGCGTACCGACGAGGGCCTGGACCTGATGCGCGAGCTGTGGCGGCCCGGCTGGACCGAGTTCGCCGGCGAGTTCTACAGCTGCGAGCGGCTGGTCATGCTGCCCGAGCCGCCCGGGCCGATCCCGGTCTGGGTGGGCGGGCTGTCCGACGTCGCCTTCCGCCGCGCGGCGCGCAACGACGGCTGGATCGGCGACATGGCGAGTGTCGACCAGGCGATCGAGATCGCCGAGCGGCTGCGGGACCTGCGGCGCGAGGCCGGCAGGGACCTCGCCGAGCCGTTCGCCGTCGTACCGGCGCTGACCGACGCCGTCGCGCCGGAGGACTTCGCCCGGGCCGCGCGCGGCGGGGTCACCATGTGCATGACCATGCCGTGGATGTACTACTACCCGCCCGACGCGACCCTGGAGCAGCGGCTCGAGGGCATCGCCCGGTTCGGCGCCGAGGTGATCGCGCCGACCCGGGCCCTGCTCGCGGTCACCTAGACACGCCTAGGGCGCGTCTCCCAAGTCCCCGCCTGCTGCGCGACGTCTCCGACTCGATCTGGCTGCGTTGGCGTCGCTCGAAGGGCGATCCGGCACGACATCGCTCCGCCGCCTTGCCCGATCGGCCGGAAACGCCGCTCGCGACGGCGCCGACTTGGGAGACACGCCCTAGCCCTCGAGATAGGCCGTCAGCATCGCCACGATCACGCGGTGGGCGCGGTCGAGGTCGATGTGGGTGCCGAGGAGCTGCTCGTTGCGCAGGCTGCGCAGCATCGCGGGCAGCAGCTCCGACATGGCGGCGCGTCGCTCGTCGTCGAGGCCCTCGACCCCGTCGAAGAAGCGGTTGAACGCCAGGATCGACAGCTCGTCGAGATGGCGGATCGAGGCGGCGGTGCGCGGATGGGTCTCGGCCAGCGTCTCGAGTGGGCGCGGCAGTGCCCAGCGCATGGTCTCGACCGTGACGGCGTACGGCGACGCGAGGACCGAGCAGTAGAGCTCGGCGACCTCGGCGACCCGGTCGGCGAGGGTCGTGGTGCGCGGCTGGCCCCAGAGGCTGGGGCCGACCTCGGCGACCTGGTCGGCGACCGCGGACCAGAACCCGTCGGAGTCGCCGAACAGGTTCTGCACCGAGCCCCAGCTGAGCCCGGCCTCCTTCGCGACCATGTTGATCGACACCGTCTCCGGACGACCGGTCCCGAGCATCTCGACCGCGGTGGACAGCAGTTTCTCGCGCGCGGCGACGCCGCGGCGGTTCGGTTTGCGGGACATGGTGGTCCCGGGCGTGACGCTCATCGTGTTCCCCCCTTGGACACGCGATGCTTCGGGCCGTTCACCTCCACAGTAGTGCCTTTGGTGGGAGTTCGCTGTCCCGTCCTCGAAGCCTTCTCGGCCGCCTGTAGAGTTGGTGGCTTGCCGCTTTCGGGCGGCTCTTCAGGAACGAGTGCGGACGGCAGGGGTCACGTCGGTGGCAGATGAGCTGGTGGAGCGCGAGGTCGCGGCAGAGCAGGCCTTCGTCGACCGGGTCTACCGGCAGCTGGAGCAGGCCGGGAAGGCCGCGCAGCAGCTGGCGAGGGAAGGGCACTCCCGGGGCCGGCTCGGCCACGAGGGCGGCCTGGTGGAGCGCGACGCGATGGTCTTCCAGGCGGCCAAGCGGATCGCGCAGCTCGACGCGGCCCACGAGGGCCTGGTGTTCGGTCGGCTCGACCTCGATGCCGCCGTCGACCCCGCGCCGCGGTACGTCGGCCGGATCGGCCTGCGCGACGACGACCACGAGTCGCTGCTGATCGACTGGCGCGCGCCGGCCGCCGCGGTCTTCTACCAGGCCACCGCCGCCGAGCCGCACCACGTGCTGCGCCGGCGGGTGCTCCGAAGCGCCGGCCGCTCGGTCGTCGGGGTCGAGGACGAGCTGCTCGACGCCGACGGGCTGGAGGCCGCCGAGGCCGCCGGCCGGGCGCTGCCCATCGTCGGCGAGGGCGCGCTGATGGCCCAGCTCTCCCGCGCCCGCGACCGCTCGATGCACTCCATCGTCGCGACCATCCAGGCCGAGCAGGACAAGGCGATCCGGGCGCCCTCGCGGGGCGTGGTGTCGATCTCCGGGGGCCCCGGCACCGGCAAGACCGTCGTCGCCCTGCACCGCGCGGCGTACCTTCTCTACACCGACCGCCAGCGCTACGAGCGCGGCGGCGTGCTCGTCGTCGGCCCGTCCGGCGTCTTCATGCGCTACATCGAACGGGTGCTCCCCTCGCTCGGCGAGACGGCGGTCGCGCTGCGCAGCCTCGGTGAGGTCGTCGACGAGGTCCGCGCCACCCGCCACGACGAGCCGGCCGTCGCCGACATCAAGGGCTCGGCGCGGATGGCCGAGCTGATGCGTCGCACGGCGCGCCAGCAGGCGCCCGGCAGCCCCCGGGAGTACCGCGTCTTCTGGCGCGACGACCGGCTGGTCCTCGACCGCGGGAAGCTCGGCCAGGTACGCCGCCAGCTGATGTCGCAGGGGCTGCGCAACAAGCAGCTCCCGCGGGTCTCGAACGCCCTCCTCGACGCGCTGTGGCGCCAGGTCCGCGGCGAGCGGGGTCGTGAGCAGGGCCGCGAGAAGTTCAACGACGAGATGCTCTCGCGCGACGACTTCCTCGACTTCGCCCTCGCCTGGTGGCCGCCGCTCGACGCGCCGACGGTGCTGTGCTGGCTGCGCGACCCGGAGTTCCTCGCGCGGGTCGCCGACGGCCTGCTGAGCGGCGAGGAGCAGCGGCTGCTGGCGAAGACCTGGGCCGGGCTGGACCCGACCCGGCCGATCAGCCCGCAGATCTCGATCGAGGACGTGCCGCTGCTCGACGAGCTGCGCTACGCCCTCGGCGACGTACCCCAGAAGGCCGACGACGAGCGCGACGACCCGATGGCGCTGATCGAGGGCGCGGTCGACATCCAGGAGCTGATGACCGCCTCCGACCGCGAGTTCGCCCCCTCCGGCCGCGCCTGGCGTCCGCCGATCTCGAGCATCGAGGACGACGGCTACGCCCACGTCCTCATCGACGAGGCACAGGACCTCACCCCGATGCAGTGGCGGATGGTCGGCCGCCGCGGCCGGACCGCCTCGTGGACCATCGTCGGCGACCCCGCCCAGTCGTCCTGGCCGGTGCCCGCCGAGTCCGCCGCGGCCCGCGCCGAGGCGCTGGAGCGCAAGCAGGTGCACTCCTTCCACCTGTCGACCAACTACCGCAACTCCGCCGAGATCTACGCGTACGCCGCCGCCTACGCCTCGCGCGTCGGCCTCGACGCCGACCTGCCCGACGCGGTCCGCCGCACCGGTGAGTCTCCGGTCGTCGTCGACCTGGCCGCGGGCGCGGGCGCCGCGGAGCTCGAGGCCGCCACCCGCGCCGCCGTCCTCGACCTCGCCGGCCGGGTGTCCGGGACGGTGGGGATCGTCGTACCCGTCGCCCGGCGGTCCGAGGTCAACGCCTGGCTCGCCTCCTGGCCCGAGCTCGCCGCCGACGCCCCCGGCGCCCGCGCGGCGATCGACTCCTCGGTCGCGCCGTCCGGCGAGGACCGGGTGGTCGTGCTGACCGGCCTCGACACCAAGGGGCTGGAGTTCGACGGCATCGTCGTGGTCCGGCCGCAGGAGATCGAGGACGAGTCGGCCACCGGCCGCGCGACGCTGTACGTCGTGCTCACCCGGGCGACCCAGCTGCTCACCACGGTGGGCTGAGGCTTTCCGGGTTGCACCGGACGATCTGGTCGTATTTCCCCCGATTCACGACCAGATCGTCCGGTGCGACGGAACCGCCGCCCCCACGGGATTGCCCGCACCGGCACACTGGACGGATGACGAGGGTGGAGGACGTGCGCGGCCGGCTGGGGGAGGCGCTCTTCCTGCGGGTCGCCGGGCCCGACGGTGCCCGCCACCGCGACCGGATCCACCACACCCCCGGGCCGCGCTGGTTCGCCGGCGACAGCCCGATCGCGCGGGTCCACGGCGACGCGGCGATGTTCGTCGGCGGGATCCGGGCGCTGCTGCTGCAGAGCCTCCATCCGGCGGCGATGCGCGCGGTCTCGGAGCACTCCGGCTACCGCGGCGACATGTGGGGGCGGCTGGCGCGCACCAGCCGGTTCCTCGCCGTCACCACCTTCGGGACCGCTGCCGACGCGCAGCGCGCCGTCGACGCGGTGCGGGCGATCCACGACCGGGTCAGCGGGACGATGCCCGACGGATCGGCGTACGCCGCGTCCGACCCGCACCTGCTGCGGTGGGTCCACGTCGCCGAGGTCGACAGCTTCCTGCGCGCCCACCGGGTCTACGGCGCCGAGCCGCTGGATGCGGCGGGGTACGACGGCTATGTCGCCCAGACCGCCGAGGTGGCGCGGCGGCTCGGCGTGCTCGACCCGCCCACCACGGTGGCCGAGCTCGACGAGGCCCTGGCGGCCTTCCGGCCGGAGCTGCGCGGGACGCCGGAGGCGCGCGAGGCGGTCGGCTACGTGCTGCTCCGGCCCCCGCTGCCCCTGCTGGCCCGGCCGGCGTACGGCGTGCTGGCCTCGGCGGCGGTGGGCCTGATGCCGGCCTGGTCGCGGCTCCCGCTCCGACTGCCCTGGCTGCCGCTGGCCGAGCGTACGGCGGGGCGGGCGCTGGGAGCCGCCGCCGTCGGCACCATCCGGTGGGCGATGGCGACCCCGGCGGCGTCGGCCTGACCCGTTGTGCAGGCCACCAACGGTCCCGGTCCGGGTTGTGCTCCTCGCCCGAGATCGGGGGCCGCCGCTGCTGCGACGGTTGCTGCCTACCCCCAAGGAGGCACCGATGGCCAGGTACGCAACGCAAGGAGCCGACGGTACGGCGGTCCCGTGGCGCGACAGGAAGCGCTACCTGTGGATCCTCGGGCTCGTCGTCCCCCTCACCCCGATCGTCGGGATCGCGCTGTTCGAGGCGAGCGACCGGGCGCTCTTCTTCTGGCTCACGCCGGTCGTGTTCTTCGGCCTGATCCCGCTGATCGACCTGTTCGCCGGGTACGACGACACCAACCCGCCCGACGACGTGATCGACGCCCTGGAGAACGACCGGTTCTACCGATGGGTGACCTACCTCTACCTCCCGGTCCAGTACGCCGGGTTCGTCGCAGCCATGTGGTACCTCGCCACCACCGACCTGTCGGTCGCGGCCAAGGTCGGCCTCGCCATCTCGGTCGGCGTGGTCGGCGGCGTTGCGATCAACACCGCCCACGAGCTCGGGCACAAGCGCGAGTCGGTCGAGCGCTGGGCGTCGAAGATCGCCCTGGCGCAGACGTTCTACGGTCACTTCTACATCGAGCACAACCGCGGCCATCACGTCCGCGTGGCGACGCCGGAGGACCCCGCCAGCGCGCGGATGGGCGAGAGCGTCTACCGGTTCTGGCCGCGCACCGTCACCGGCTCGCTGAAGAGCTCGTGGGAGCTGGAGGCCCGGCGCTTCCAGCGCAAGGGCACCCACCCCTTCCACCTCGGCAACGACGTGCTCAACGCCTGGCTGATGACCGTCGCGCTGTGGGGCGGGCTGATGCTCTGGCTCGGCCTGGCGTACGACGTCAACCCGCTCAGCCTGCTGCCCTACCTCCTGCTCCAGGCCGTCGTCGGCTTCTCCCTGCTCGAGGTCGTCAACTACATGGAGCACTACGGGATGGTGCGCCAGAAGGTCGGCACTCCGGGCCGGATGCGCTACGAGCGGGTCACCCCGGCGCACTCGTGGAACTCCAACAACATCGCCACCAACGTGCTGCTCTACCACCTGCAGCGCCACAGCGACCACCACGCCAACCCGACCCGGCGCTACCAGACCCTGCGCGACTTCAAGGACGCGCCGGTGCTGCCGACCGGCTACACCGGGATGATCGTGGTCGCCCTGTTCCCGCCGGCCTTCCGGGCGCTCATGGACAAGCGCGTGGTCGCCCACTACGACGGTGACCTGCGCCTGGCGAACCTGCACCCCGCCAAGCGCGAGAAGCTGCTGAGCAGGTACCCCGTCCCGGCCGCGAAGCTCGCGGCCGAGGCCGCCGCCCTGCGCGAGGACGAGAGCGCCCACGAGTTCGTGGGCGAGGTGCTCGCCGCGCAGTGCCCCGGGTGCCGGTACGTCTACGAGGTCGCGCAGGGCAACGAGCTCGAGGGCTTCGCCGCCGGTACGGCGTGGCGGGACATTCCCGACGACTGGTGCTGCCCCGACTGCGGCGTGCGCGAGAAGGTCGACTTCAGGCCCGTCGTACCGGACGAGATGGTCGTGAAGGGGGCGCTCTGACGACCAGATCGTCCGGTACGACGAGGGTCAGGAGCGGTGGAACAGCTGGTGGTGGCGCAGCGCGACCGCGAGCTGCGGACTGATCCTGGTGACCGGCTCGCCCAGCATCTCCTCGGCCTGGCCGAGCCGGTACCGGATCGTGTTGCGGTGCACCACGAGCGCCTGCGCGGCCTCCTCGGCGCTGCCCCCGCTGTCGAGGTAGGCCGCCAGCGTCTCGCGGATCCGCTGGACGGACTCGTCGTCGCCGGCGAGCGGTCCGAGCCGACGGGTCATGAACCGGTCGACCTCCGGTGAGCAGCCGAGCAGGACGGGGAGCTCGACGTCGGCGTACACAGCCAGCCAGTCGTCGGTGTCGGGGGCGGTGACCCGCAGCGTGCCCTGCGCCTCGCGGTGGGAGGCGGCGAAGCCGCTGAGGTGAGGGGTGGCGGAGCCGACGCCGACGACCACGCTCTCGACCCGCAGGTCCGCGGCGGCCGCGGCGAGACCGGTCAGGTCCGGCTGGTCGCGGGTGCCGAGCCACATCCACAGCTGCCGCCCGCCCGGCTTGACGACGAGCGGGTTGGCGGCGCCGATCCGGCGGGCCAGGTCGGCGGCGAGCGCCTCGAGGGCGCCGGCCCGCTCGGCGTTCCCGGCGGAGAGCACGAGCGCGGTGTGGTGGACCGAGATCGGGTAGCCGCCCAGCGCGGCGGAGGCCTCGCGCGGGTCGGCCAGCTCGCCGGCCAGGATCGAGCGCACCGACTCGAAGCGTTGCGCCGCCGCGCCGGCCAGCACCCTGGAGCGGGCCGCCTGGTAGGCCGTCACCGACTCGGTGATCGACTCGTCGAGCCAGATGCCGGCCCGGTTCCAGAAGTACATGAGCAGGTCGGCCCGGTCGAAGTCGGCCGGCGGCAGTGCCTTGATCAGCTCGCTGACGTAGGCCCACACCTCCTGCTGGGCGACCCGGTAGAAGCGGATCAGCGACTCCAGCGGCAGCTGCCGGTCGGCCACGTCCACCGACAGCCGGCGCGCCGCCTCGGGCAGGTGGAAGTGCTGCTCGGGCTGGGCGATGTCACCGAGGAAGGCCACCCAGTGCTCGCGGACGGTCACCCGCAGCAGCTCCGGCAGTCCCTCGACCGCGGCCACCTCGGGCATCTCGCGCACGATCGCGCTGGCCACCCGGTCCACCCACGCGTCGACCCGGTCCGGCTGAGCCTGCTCGGCGACGTAGGCCAGCAGCCAGGGTGCGAGCTCGGACGGCACGGACTCGCTGCTCATCGGGTCAGACTAGGGCGCGGCGGGCGTCTCGGCCGGGCGCCCGCGCTCGAGAGCCGCCTCCACCTGGGCGAGCAGCGGGTCCCGCAGCCCCGCCGAGTCGTGCTCCCACCACACCTCGCGGTAGACGACCCGGCCCCGCATCCAGCTCTCGTACGTCGCCAGCGGCACCGCCTGGAAGGCCGGACCGGGGACCCGGTGGGTGGGTGCCTCGATGTCGAGGTCGGCGGCCGGGACCCAGCCGCGGCGGCCGTAGTAGCCGGGGTCGCCCTCGAGGACGACGAGCGGGGCGCCGAGCCGGTCGGCCTCGGCGACCGCGGCGCGCAGCAGCGTGGTGCCGATGCCGCCGGCCTGGTGGGCGGGGGCGACGCTCAACGGGCTGAGGACGAGCAGGTCCAGCAGGCGGGGCCGGGTGTCCAGCCAGCCATGGCTGAGGCCGACGTGACCGACCACCGCACCGTCCGGGGCCACGGCGACCAGCTGGGCCCGGTCCAGGCCGCGGGAGACGACATCGCGCCACAGGCCCGCCACGGCGGCACCCTCCGCGCCGAAGGCGTCGGCGACGACCCGCAGCGCGGCCTCGCTCTCGTCGGGGCGCGGGGCGCGGATCTCGGGACTCACGGCGCCATCCTCGCGGACCCGTGGCGGGCCGAGCCACGGGTTTCCACGGCCCCATCGCAAAGAGTTGTTTGCAAATAAGTCTTTGCAGTTCTAGGGTCGTCCCATGACCGAGCAGCGACCCGGCGTGGTGACCCCCGACCTGGCGGGGCTGCGGGCCCTGTCCCACCCGACCCGGCTGCGGATCCTCAGCCACCTGCGGATCGAGGGGCCGGCGACGGCCACCACGCTGGCCACCCGGTTCGGGCTCAACAGCGGCGCGACGTCGTACCACCTGCGCCAGCTCGCCGAGCACGGCTTCGTGGTCGACGACGCGGAGCGGGGCAACGCGCGGGAGCGCTGGTGGCGGGCGGCGCACCAGGAGACCCACAGCCGGGCGGCCGACGCGCGCACCCCGGAGGAGCGCGACGTCGCCGACGCCTTCCTGCAGGCGGCGACCGTGATGTACGCGCAGAACCTGCAGGCGGCGATGGAGGAGCGGCCGCTGCTGCCGAAGGAGTGGCGGGCCGCGTCGACGGTGAGCGACTGGGTGCACACCATCCCCGCGTCGCGGGCGGCCGAGCTCACCGCGCGGATCAAGGAGCTGATCGCGTCCTGCGAGGACGAGCCCGGCGAGGACGCCGTGCCCTTCGCCTTCCAGATCCAGGCGTTCCCGGTGCCGGGACACGTCGCGCCCCGGGACGAGTGACGTGCGCGCGGCCTCCGGACGAGCCCTCGCCGGCTTCCTGGCCGCCGACGCGATCTCCCTGGCCGGTACCCGGCTCGCGCAGATCGCCGTCCCGTGGCTGGTGCTGACGACCACCGGGTCGGCGACGAGCACCGGCCTGGTGGCGTTCGCGGGCCTGCTCCCGCTCGTCCTGGCCCAGGCCCTGTGCGGACCGTGGATCGACCGTGCCGGCGCGCGCCGGGTGGCGATCGGCTTCGACCTCGCCTCCGCTCTCGCCGTCGCCGCCGTCCCGCTCGCGTACGCCGCCGGCCGGCTCAGCCTCCCGCTGCTCGTCGTGCTGGTGGCCCTCACCGGCCTGCTCCGCGGGCCCTCGGAGGCGGCCCGGCACGCCCTGGTCCCCGCGCTGGTGCGGTACGTCGAGCTGCCGACGGAGCGGGTCACCGGCCTGGTCGGCACCACCGACCGGCTCTCCGCGCTGGTCGGTGCCGCGGTCGGCGGCGGCCTGGTGGCTGCGCTCGGACCGGCGCCGGCGCTGCTCGTCGACGCGGGATCCTTCCTCGTCTGCGCGCTGGTCCTCGCGTGGTCGACCCGGCGCCTCGACGCCGGAGCCGGGCGCGGGCCGGGGCGGCCGAGCCGGCGGTCGTCGTACCTCGCCGAGCTGCGGGGCGGCTGGCTGATCCTGCGCCGCGACCCGGTGCTGCTCGGCATGATGGCGATGGTCGCCGTGACCAACCTGCTCGACCAGGGCTACTCGTCGGTGATGCTGCCGGTGTGGGCCGACGACGTGGGCGGCGGACCGGCCGCGATCGGCCTGCTCGGTGCGTGCATGGGAGGCGCGGCGCTCGCCGGGTCGGTGCTGGCGACCTGGCGTGCCGAGCGACTGCCGCGGTTCCGCACCTACGTGGTCGGTTACCTGCTCGCGGGCGCCCCGCGCTGGGTCGTCCTGGCGGTGGGTGCGCCGCTGTGGCTGGTGGCCCTGGTGCACGTCGTGACCGGCCTCGGCGCCGGCTTCATCAACCCGGTGCTGGGCGCGGTGCAGTTCGAGCGGATCCCGGAGGAGGCGATGGGCCGGGTGAGCGCGCTGTCGCTCGCGGCGTCGTGGTCGCTGATGCCGTTGGGTGGCCTGCTCGCCGGGCTCGCCGTGACCGGCACGGGCCTGTCGACGGGGTTGCTGCTCTTCGGCCTCGCCTACCTGGCCGCCACGATGGCGCCCCTGCTCTCGCCGACCTGGCGCACCATCGACGTACGGCCTCAGGCCCGGGCGAGGAGCGCCTCGACCGCCGCGAGGTCGTAGTCGCCGGCGTCGGTGCCGAGACCCTGCGCCACCTGGGCGGCGGTGGCGCAGCCGAGCGCGGCCGCCTCGACCGGCGTCCGGCCCAGCGCCAGCCCGCGCAGGTAGCCGGCGGAGAAGGCGTCCCCGCAGCCGGTGGTGTCGACCACCTCGACGGCGTACGCCGGCACCTCGGTCACCGTCTCGGCGGTGGCCACCAGTGCGCCCCGAGCGCCCTGGGTGACCGCCACGCAGCCCGCGCCGGCCGCGACCAGGGCCCGCGCGCCCTCGGCCAGGGTGGTGGCACCGGTGAAGCCGAGGACCTGCTCGTCGTTGGGCAGCAGGTGGTCGGTGTGGGGCAGCGCGGCCGCGATCCAGTCCAGCATGCCGGGGTCGCCGGGCGCGAGGATGTCGACGGACGTGGTGATCCCGGCGGCTTGGGCGCGGGCCAGCAGGTCGGCGGCCGCGTCGCCGCCGAGGAACTCCGGTCCGCCGAGGTGCAGGTGGGTCACGCCGTCGAGTACGTCGGCAGGCAGGTCGTCGAGCGTGAGCGCCCCGTTGGCGCCGATGCAGTGCCAGGCCGGGCGGGCGCCGTCGGGCCGGACCGGCAGCACCGACGCCGAGGTCTGCGCCGCGTCCTTGCGCACCAGGCCGGCGACGTCGACGCCCTCCCGGCGCAGCAGCGCGAGCAGGGTGTCGCCGACGGGATCGGTGCCGACGGCGCCGTACGAGCGGACGGTGGCGCCCAGCCGGCTGAGCACGACGGCGGTGCCGCCGGCGGTGCCGGCCGGCGACATCCGGATGGTCTCGACCAGCTGGCCCTCGGAGCCCGCCGGGATGGACTCGATCCCGAGGACGTGGGTGTCGAGGACGTGCACGCCGACGGCGGCGACCACCATGCTCATTCAGATCTCCTGGGTGCTGCCGTAGCCGCGCTCGAGCGCGGCCCGGATGACGTCGGCCTGCTGCTCCTCGGTGAGCACCCGCGGCGGGCCGAGGGCGCTGGCCCGGTGGTGCAGCTGGCACAGCCACTCCAGCAGCAGCGCGTTCTCGACCGCGGCGTCGAGCGAGCCGCCGACCGTGACCGAGCCGTGGTTGGCCAGCAGCGCGGCGCCGCGGCCGGCCAGCGCGGTCCGGACGTGGTCGGCGAGCTCGGCCGTGCCGAAGGTGGCGTACGGCGCCACGCGGATCTCGCCGCCCAGTGCGAGCTGCTGGTAGTGGAGCACCGGCAGCGCGTCGAGCACGCAGGCGAGGGCGGTCGCGAACGGAGCGTGGGTGTGGACGACCGCGGCGGCCGGCCCGTGGGCGTACACGCCGAGGTGGAGGGCGAGCTCGCTGGTGGGGGCGAGGGTGCCCTCGACGAGGGCACCGTCGAGGTCGACGACGGTGACGTCGTCGGGGGAGCAGGCGCCGAGCCGGACGCCGGTGGCGGTGATCGCGACCAGGTCGCCCGCGCGGGCGCTGACGTTGCCGGCGGTGCCGACCAGCAGGCCGGCGTCGGCGAGCTGCCGGGACGCGGCCGCGACCGCGCTCCTGAGCCGGCTCATCGCCCGGTGGCGATCCGGTCGAGGTAGCCGGTGACCAGCGCGATCGCCTGGTCGATGAGGAAGGCGTCGCCGCGCGGGTCGTTCTCGAAGGCCACCTGGAAGGCCCGGTCGCCGACCTCGACGGCCAGCTCGGCGACGGCGGCGAGCTGGTCGGCGTCGTACGGCCCGGCGGCGAGCAGCCCGGCGTCGAGGCCGAAGGCGAGCAGGTTCTCGGCGGTACGACGGTTGTGGAGGCGCCCGTAGTCGTAGATGGCCGGGTTCGTGCGCCCGCGCATCCAGATCTGCATGAAGGCCGGGCGGCGGTGATAGACCTTCACGAACGCGCGCATCACGGTGTCGACGAGCGAGGCGACGGTGAGCTCGGCGACGGCGGCGAGGTCGGTGGCGACCTGGTCGTCCATCTCGGCCATGTCGCGCTCGCACAGCGCGAGGAGCACGGCCTCCTTGTCGGTGAAGTACTGGTAGAGCGAGGCGACCGGCAGCCCTGCCGCCTCCGCGATCGAGCGTGTCGTGAGCCCCTCGACGCCGTTGGTCACGACGAGCCGCGCGGCCGAGTCGAGGATCCGCTCCACCCGCTCCCGGGACCGGGCCTGGGCGGGGACCCGGCGGCGGCTCGGGCCCGCGCTGGGCTCGACGGTGGCGGAAGGCATGGGTGCAGTGTAGCCTCCGAAACCGAACCTGACACAGATTCACTTTCGGAGGCGCCGTGCAGACGATCGAGATGGGCCGCCGCGGACTGATCGCCGGCGGCGCGGCCGCGTTCGGCGTCCTCGCCCTCGACGCGCTGGAGGCCGAGGTCGCGGCCGGCGTCCGGAAGGGGAGGCTGCCGCGCAAGGTCGACGTGGTCGTCGTCGGCGCGGGGCTGGCCGGGCTGGTCGCCGCCCGCCGCGTCCGAGCCGCAGGGCACTCCGTTCTCGTCGTCGAGGCCCGCGACCGTGTCGGCGGCCGGGTGCTCAACCACGAGCTGCCCACCGGCGGCACGATCGAGGCCGGTGGCGCCTTCGTCGGCCCGACCCAGGACCACATCAAGCAGCTCGCCCACAAGCTCGGCATCGCCACCTTCGACGAGTACGTCACCGGCAAGAACGTCTACCTGTCCTCGCTGCTGGGCCGGATGGAGTTCACCGGAACCGTCCCGCCCGACCCGACCATCCTGCTCGACGCCGCGCTCGCGCTGCAGCGCCTCAACGGCTTCGCCAGGGAGGTCCCGGTCGACGCGCCCTGGGCCCACCCGCGCGCCGCCGAGTGGGACGCGATCTCCCTCGGCGACTGGCTGCGCCGCAACACCCTCAACAGCAAGGGCATCGAGCGGCTGATCCAGTCCTGGACCCAGCCCGGCTTCGGCGCCGACCCCGACCAGGTCTCGCTGCTCTTCGTGCTGCACTACATCGCCTGCTCCGGCAACGAGACCACCCCCGGCACCTTCGAGCGCAACTCCGACACCGCGGGCGGCGCCCAGGAGAGCCGGTTCGTCGGCGGCTCCCAGCGGATCCCGCTCGAGCTCGCCCGCCGGCTCGGCAAGCGGATCGCGCTGAACGCCGCCGTCAGCAGGATCGTGCAGCCGGCCCACGGCCGGGTCCGGGTGCACACCCGCCGCGGCACGGTCCGCGCCCGCCGGGTGATCGTCGCCGCGCCGCCCAAGCAGGTCCTCGGGATCGGCTTCGCGCCGGCGCTGCCCGCCGGCCGGCAGGCCCTGCTGGAGCAGGTCCAGATGGGCCGGCTGATGAAGTGCGACGCCGTCTACGACAAGCCGTTCTGGCGCGACCGGGGGCTCACCGGCTTCGGGATCGCCGAGTCCGGCGCGGTCCGGGTCGCGTTCGACAACCACGTCGCCGACACCGGGCACGGCGTGCTGCTGGCGTTCGTCGGTGGCTCCGCGTGGCAGCAGTACGGCAACCGCTCGCTCGAGGAGCGTCGTACGGCGGTGCTGGAGGGCTTCGCCGCGATGTTCGGCGAGCAGGCGCTGCACCCCATCGACTACACCGAGCACGACTGGACCCGCGAGCAGTGGACCGGCGGCGGGCCCACCGCGATCTACCCGCCGGGCGTGCTGTCGGTCCACGGCCGGCACATCCGGACCCCGCACGGCAAGGTGCACTGGGCCGGGACCGAGACCTCGACGTACTGGACCGGCTACATGGACGGCGCGGTCCGCTCGGGCAAGCGCGCCGCTCGGGAGGTGCTGGACACCCTCCGCTGACCGGGCGTGGGTCGGGTTGGGAACCGCGTATCTGACGAGTGGGCTGTGAACTCGCCGAGATCACAGCCCATTCGTCAGATGCGCGCGGAATCCGGAACCACGGGCAGTGGCGCCGGACGCCGGGTCAGCTGCCGCACCGAGGGGGCGGCGAGCGCGGCGAGCGAGCTGAGCCCGATCACGGCGGCGACGACGACCAGCCACCGGTCGGTGCCGACGACGGCCGCGACCGGGCCGGTGAGCGCCAGCCCGAGCGGGCGGCACACGTACGAGCCGACCGAGTCGAAGGAGTAGACCCGGGCGAGCATGTCCTCCGCGACGTTCTCCTGGATCGCCAGGTCCCAGCTGACGCTGAACAGCTGGAGCCCGACGCCGTGCACGAACGCGCCCGCGAGCACGACGCCCAGGTCGCCGGCGGCGGCCAGCGCCAGCGGGAAGGCGGCGGTGAGCGAGAGCATCACCACGCCCCAGCGCAGCAGGTGGCGGGGCCGCCAGCGCAGCGCCACCAGGCCGCCGACGACGAAGCCGGCCATCAGCGCCGAGAGCGCCCAGCCCCACGCCTCCTTGCCCCACGTGTCGCCGACCACGATCGGCCCGAGCACGCCCTGCACGCCGCCGAAGCACAGGTGGTAGAGCAGCGCCTGGCCGATCAGCAGCCACAGCCAGGCGTGCCGGAACACCTCGCGGGCGCCGTCGGCCAGCTCGGCGAGCAGGCGCTCCCGCGCGGCCGGAGGCGTGCTCGGCACCCGGATCAGCGCGAACAGCACCGCCGCGACGGCGTACGTCGCCGCGTCGACCGCGATCGCCCACCCCGGGCTGGTGACCGCGACGATCACGCCGGCGAGGGCGAAGCCGACGGCGTACGCGGTCTGGGTGGCCAGGCTGCGCAGCACCACCGCCCGGCCCAGCTGCGCCTCGGTGACCGTCGAGCGGGTCATCGCGTTGGACGCCGGCTGGGCGATGGCGCCGAGGCAGCCGTTGACGACGCCGATCAGGGTGAGGAACAGCAACGAGCCCTCGCCGGTGATCAGGACGACGGCGCAGGCGCCCTGGCTGACCGCGGTCGCCGCGGACGAGCCCTGCATGAGGAGCTGGCGGGGGAGCCGGTCGCCCAGGACGCCGCCGTACAGGATGGTGAGGACCTCGGCCGCCGAGAACGCGGCCACGACCAGGCCGAGCTGGGTGGCGCTGCCGCCGAGGTCCAGGACGGCGAAGGCGAGCGCCACCGGGGTCATCGCCGACCCGAGCCCGCTCACCGCGACGCCGCCGACGAGCAGCCGGAAGTCGCGGGAACGCAGGGGCGAGGGAGTGGTCACCGAAGGAGAGTACTTCGCTGACGAAGTATTAGGAAGCGAAATACCCGTTTCGTCCGGTACGCCGCAGGGGCAGGATCGCGACCATGACCGAGACCGGTGCTCTCCCCACCCCGCCCCCTCCTCCGCACGGCCCGGCCCCCTTCCGGCCGGCCACGCCCGGCCGCCGCTCGTCGATGGTGCTGCGACATCTCGCCAGTGTGGTCGTCGCGCTGGTGCTGACGCCCGTCGGCGTCCTGGTGTTCGACCACGGCGCCGGGAGCTATCGCCAGGTGCTGGCCCGGACCTTCGACAACGGCGAGGCCGCCGGCGAGCTGCTCCAGATGTTCGCGGGTGGCCTGATCCTGCTCGCCGTCGTCGCGTGCGCCCGGGTCTCCGGCCTCGGGCCCCTGCTGGCCGGCGTGGTCTGGGGACTGCTGCCCTTCCTCTGGTACGTCGCCGACGTGCGCAGCTTCTTCGAGTTCGCGCGCGACCTGCCCTCGACGTACTTCTGGTTCTCGCTGCCGGAGTACCTGTTCCCGCTCGTCGCCGTGATGCTCCTCGGCGCGGGTCTCGTCGGTCGCTGGCGGGGACGTCCGCAGTAGCGTTCGGCCATGGCCGAGGACTGGACGGACCGCCACGTCGCGCGCTGGAAGGACCACTGGCTGGACGTGGCCTTCGACGAGGAGGTCGAGGGCGCGTTCTCCCGCGTGCACCGGATCGACCGCTACCTGCGCCGTGCCAAGCAGCGCGCCGTCGCCGAGGTCGGGCTGAGCGACTTCGAGTACGAGACCCTCCACGTGCTCATGATCCGCGACACGCCCGGATCCGCCTCGCCGACGGAGCTCGCCACCGAGCTCGGCGTCTCCGGTGCCGGGATGACCGGGCGGCTCGACGGGCTCGAGAAGGCCGGCTGGATCCGTCGGCTCCCCGGCGTCGACGACCGGCGCCGGGTGATCGTGGAGGTCACCAAGGCCGGGATCGCGATCTGGCGGCGGGCGATGGACATCCGCGGCCGGGCCGAGGACGACCTCGCCGAGGCGCTCACCCAGCGCGAGCTGACCACCTTGAACCGGCTGCTCAAGAAGGTCACCGTGCGCGCCGAGGAGCGCGAGGATCGAGGCTAGGACACGCCCTGGGCCTGCTGCAGGGTCAAGATCGCCAGCAGCCGGTGGTCCAGATGGCGTGACGGGGTGAGCCCGAGCGTGCGGAACGCCTCGGCACGCAGCTCCGCGACCGTCTCCGGGCGCAGCACGAGCACCGCCGCGATGGCCGCCTCCGACTGCCCGAGCGCGACCAGCTCGAGCACCCGGCGCTGCCGGCGGCTGAGCCGGTCCAGGCGGGCCGCGGCGAGGGTGGTGAGCTCGACGGTGCTCGTCCGGCGCGCGCGCATCGGCGCCCCGGGGCGCCGCCGCGGTGTGAGCCGCAGGAGCACCGGCTCGGTCGAGCCGGCGGCGTCGTACCGGTCCAGGATCGCGCGCACCCCCAGCGCGCTGCGCCGGATCCTGCGGTCGTCGCCGAGGTCGTCCAGGTCGTCGTCCTCCGGCTCGGGTGGCGCCGGCCTCCCGTGCGCGCCGTGCGCGCCGTGGGCGCGGAGCGCGGCGAGCAGCCCGACCGGGCCGCCGAAGTAGGTGCTCCACTCCTCGCGCCAGGGCAGCGCGCCACTCATGTCGACGGCGGCGACCGCCTCGACCACGCGGATGATGCGTAGACGCTCGTGGATGCTCCAGGTCATGGGAGGAGGAGTCGCCGGCCTGGGTCGGTGATACGCGCGAGCTCGACGTATCAGCGGCACTGGCTCGCGGGTCCGATGTGCGGGACGATGCATCCGCAAGCTCTCGCGTCGCGAAGGGGGTCGGGTGTGGTCGTGGACTCGCCGCTGTCGGCGCTCGTCCCCGCGGCGCGGGAAGGAGATCGAGATGCGTGGGACGCGATCGTGGACCGCTTCCTCCCGCTCGTCGACGCCATCATCCGCGGCCACCGGCTCGCCGAGGCCGACGGCGACGACGTCAGCCAGACCGTGTGGCTGCGGCTCGTCGAGCATCTCGGCGACCTGCGCGAGCCCGCCGCACTCCCCGGCTGGATCCGTACGACGACCCGCAACGAGTGCCTGCGCCTGCTGTCCGCCCGGGGCCGGGTCCGCCCGGTCGACCCGCAGGACGCGACCGGGCTCGACGCCGTCATCGACGACAGCGCCGGCATCGACCTGCTGGCCGCCGAGAGCCGCCAGCTGCTCCGCGAGGCGCTCGCCGCGCTTCCCGAGGCGCGCCGGGCGCTGCTGCTGCTCCTGCTCGCCGACCCACCGGTCGGCTACGAGGAGATCAGCCGCCGCCTCGGCATCCCGATCGGGAGCATCGGCCCGACCCGCGCCCGCGCGCTCGAGCAGCTGCGGCGCACCCCCACGCTGCGCCGACTGGTGGAGGTGGTCTGAGTGAACGACGACGAGCTCATGGCGCTGCTCGGACGGGCCGTCGCCGAGGAGGCCGCGGTCAGCGACCGGCGGCGAACGGCGGCCCGCGCCGCCTTCACCTGGCGCTCGGTCGACGCCGAGCTCGCCGAGCTGCTCCACGACTCCGCCCTCGACCCCGGCGCCGCCGTCCGCTCCGGTGCCGACGGCCCCCGCACCCTCTCCTTCGGGCACGGCGGGCTCACCCTCGAGGTGGAGGTCGACGGCGAGACCGTGCTCGGCCAGGTGATCGGAGCCGGCGCCGCCGCCACGGCGCCCGACCCCGCCGCCGTGCTGCTGGAGCGCCCCGACGCGGACGCGGTCAGCGCCGTCGCCGACGCCGCCGGGTTCTTCCGGCTCGAGGGCGTGCGGTCCGGCACCGTCCGCTTCGTCGTCGACCAGGGCGGGTGGTCCCTCACCACGCCCTGGGTCGCGCTCTGAGCGCCGCGCTCAGGTCAGCGGCCCGACCACCTGGATCGCCCCGCCCCGCGGATCGGTCCGGGGTGTCGCGGTCGCGGCGACGTCCTGCCAGGCCGCCCGCGCGGACTGCCCGGTCTCCCGCATCCGCGCGGCGATCAGCCCGGTGACGACGGGCGTCGCGAACGACGTCCCGCTCCACTGGGCGAGCCCGTCGAAGGTGCGCACCTCGCCCACGTGCGGCGGCTCGTGGCAGGTGTAGCTGCCCTTGGGGAAGGCGTTGACCAGGTCGCGGCCGCGCGCGTACACGTCGACCCACGGTCCGACGTTCGAGAAGTCGGAGACGCTCGCGTCCGGGTCCACCGAGCCGACCGACACCACCCACGGGAAGGCCGCGGGCCAGAACGGCCGGTCGCTGGAGTCGTTGCCCGCCGCCGCGACGATCAGTACGTCGTCCCGCTCGCGCAGCTCGTGGGACCGGCCGAGCAGCTCGAACCCGAGCAGCGCGAAGTCGCCGCGGGTGTGGGTGCCGGCCGAGATGCTGATCACCTGCGGACGGTCGTCGTCCTCGATCGCCTCGTGGAGCTGCTGCACGATCTCGGACTCGAACACCGCGCCCCCGTGGACGAGCACGCCCTCCACCTCGATCCGGGTGTCGGGGGCCAGGCAGCTGATCACGCCGGCGACGAAGGTGCCGTGGCCGGCGTACGGGTGGATCGCCGCGGGGTTCACCGTCTCGACGTCGCTCGGGTCGGCCACCACGTCGCCCACCGCCAGCCACGGCGTCCGGGCACTTCCCACGGCGTCGGTCCACAGCCCGGTGTCGACCACCGCCACCCGGACCCGGTCCCGGCCCGCCAGCCGGCCCGGCGACGTCTGGGCGGCGGGCCAGGGCTGGGTGTGGCGGTGCGGGGTCTCCGGCTCGGTGGCGGGGCACATGAAGCCCCGAGGGGTCACGTACACGACGTGGTCGGGGGTGACCGTGCCGCGCTCGACGACCCGGGAGCGTTCCAGCTCCTCCAGCGTCGCCAGGACGTCGTCCCGTCCGTCCACGCGCGAGGGCAGGGCGGCCAGCACCAGGTCGAGGACCCGGGTCTCGCGGGCGGCGAGCTCTCCGGTGAACCGCTTGCGGTTCTCGTCGGTCGCGAAGTACTCCTCCAGCCTGCCGAGATCCTCGCGCCGGACCAGGGCGTGCCGGGGCCGGTACAGGTAGTCGACGTCCGCGTCGTCGCGGGGCGGTTGGCTTCCCTTCGCCGGCGCGCCGAGGACCCCGGGGCCCCGCATCGCGTCCCGGATCACCCGGACCTGGGCACGCAGTCGCTCGGCCGGGACGTCGCGAGGTGGGCGAGGGCGGGAGAGGCGCAGTCTGCGCAGCAGCTCGCGCAGCAGGCCGGCCGGAAGGCTGGGTCGGTCGGGGTCGTTCATGGCCGCTCCTGAGGGCGAGGTGGCGGGCAGCCGTGGCCCGCCGGCGGCGCTAACGTAGTTCTGCCGCGCGGGTCTCGTAAAGGAGCACAGACCGCCGATGGAGGAACTGCTCGACCTCGCGCTCGAGGACCCCGAGGAGGGGCGGGCGCGCGCCGAGCTGCTGCTGGCCGGACCGGCGGATCCGCTCGCCAGCTCCTACGCCCATCAGTGTCTCGGCATCGTGCACCGGGAACGGGGCGACCACGAGCTGGCCCTCCGGGAGCTGCGCGCCGCGCTGCGCTCGGCGCGCCGTGCCGCGGCTCCCGACCGGGAGAGGGACGTGCGGGCCACGCTCGGCGCCACCTTGGTCTTCGCCGGCCGCAGCCGCGCCGGACTCGCCGAGCTGACCCGAGCGGCGGAGGGCGCCACCGGAGCCCTGGCCGCCCGGATCGGCATGCGCCGAGCTGGAGCCCTCGTCCTGCTCGGGCGCGACGAGGACGCCGTTCCCGTCCTCCGGTCCTCGCGGGACGCCCTGATCGAGGTGGGCGACGAGCTGTGGGAGGCCCGGACCCGGATCTGGCTCGGTGACCTGGAGCTGCGCCACGGCCGCCTCGGCGCGGCCGAGGAGGAGACCCGACGTGCCGAGCGACTCCTGGCCCGGACGGGTGCGCGGCTCGAGCGGCTGACCGCGCTCGAGAACCGCGCCGAGATCGCGACCGCCGCCGGCGATCTCGCGACCGGGCTGCGGATCCACGCCGAGGCCGCGGCCGAGTACCGCGCCCTGGGCCGACCGGTCCGGTACGCCGGCGCCGCCCCCCACGCCGGCGCGTACCTTGCCGCCGGGCTCGCACGGGAGGCGGTCGACCTGATCGCGCGCTTCCTGGAGCAGGGTGACCTCCCTGCCGTCGACCAGGCCGAGCTGCACCTGCTCCACGCGACCGCGCTGCTGGCGCTGGGTGACGGCGGCCGGGCCCTCGACGAGGCGCGGACCGCGCAGCGGATGTTCCAGCGCCAGCGTCGAGCGTGGCACCGCGACCGGGCCGAGCTGGTCGGGCTGCGAGCGCGGCTGCTGGTCGGTGAGGCGGTGAGCCGCGGTCGTGCGACCAGGCTGGCGGTCGCCCTCGACGAGGAGCACGCCCCCGAGGCACCGCTCGCCCTCACCCTCGCCGGCCGTCTCTCGGACGGCGAGGACCGGCTCGACCTCTGGACCCGGGCGGCGTCGTACCGCCACCATCCGAACGCCCTGGTCCGCGCCGGTGCCTGGTACGCCGGCGCCCTGGCGCGCGAGGAGCGCGCCGACCGGGGCGGGGTGCTGCGGGCGGCCGCGGCGGGGTTGGACGCGATCGACGAGCACCGGCGCCTGATCGGCTCCTCCGAGCTCCGCGCGCTGGCGACGACCCACGGACGCGAGCTGACCACGATCGCGCTGCGGCACGCGGCCGGCGATGCCCGGACCCTGCTGCGCTGGAGCGAGCGGACCCGGGCGACGGCGCTGGCGCAGCCGCCGGCGACCTCGGACGCGGCGACCATCCCGGCGTCCCTGGCGGCGCTCCGCGACAACGGGCGGCAGCTCGCCGAGGCCCGCCAGGAGGGCGCGGAGACCGAGGAGCTCGAGCGGGAGCGCCGGAGGCTGGAGCGGGCGGTGCGGGCGGAGAGCCACACCCTGTCGGCGACCACGGCCGCCCAGCAGCGGCCGGCGGGAGTCGAGGAGATCGTCGCGGCCACCCGCGATGCCTGCCTGGTCGAGCTGGTCGACGTCGACGGGAGCCTCCACGTCGTGGTCGTCCACGCCGGGCAGGTACGCCGTCGCGTGGCCGGGAGCACCGCCCAGATCGCCGACCTGTTGGGGCCGGCGGGGATGCTGCTGCGGAGGGCGGCCCGCGGCCGGCCGGCCGACACCGCCGCCGTCGGCAGGGCCCTCCAGGAGGCGATCCTCGGCGACGCCGTACGCCTCCTCCCCGACACCGCGATCGTGCTGGCGCCGACCGCCCGGCTGCACGGCCTGGCCTGGTCACTGCTGCCGGTACTCGGCGACCGGCCGTTCGCGGTGGTCCCGTCGGCGGGCCAGTGGCTGCGTGCCCGCGCCACGTCGCCACCCCGGGATGCCGGCACCGTCCTCGTCGCCGGACCGGCCCTGGCGAGCGGCGGCGCGGAGGTGCCGGTCCTGGCGCGGCGGCACCCGGACGCCGTGCTCCTCGACGGGCCGAACGCCACCCTCGACGCGGTGCTGGCCCACCTCGACGGCGCCGGCCTGGTCCACCTGGCCGCCCACGGGCGCTTCCGCGCCGACAGCCCCCTGTTCTCGGCGCTCGACCTGGCCGACGGGCCGCTGACCGTGCACGACCTGGAGCGGGTGCCGCGGGCGCCGTACCGCGTCGTGCTGTCGGCCTGCGAGTCCGGCGTGATGGCTCCGGTCGGTGCCGAGGAGCTGCTCGGGCTGGCGGCGGCGCTGTTCTCGCTCGGCACCGCGGGCCTGGTCTGCAGCGTCGGCGAGGTCAACGACGCCGCGACCTCGATGCTGATGGTCGACCTGCACGCGGCGCTCGCGCGGGGCAGCGACCCGGCGACCGCGCTGTGGGAGGTACGCCGGCAGGTCGCCGGCGACCCGGTCGCGGCCGGCACCGCGGCCGCCTTCCTCGCGCTGGGCGTGTGAGCGTCGGGCGCACGGCCACGAACGAGGCGCCGTGCGTCGACGTGCGGGACGCCGACTGAAAACACCCATTCTGCGAACTTTGCATGCTGGCGGCCATCCCCGTCCCGCTCCGACCCCTAGTGTCCACGACTGGCCTTGCTGGGGGGTGTGGTCACTTCAGGGCCGCTCCCCGGGACACCGCAGTTCGGCCTTTCGGACCAAGGGGGAAGTTCTATGCCGATGTCGGCATGGCGTCGCGTCTGTGCGCGCCTGGGTGGGTTTGTGCTGGTAGTCGCGGCGATGGTCGTGACGGGTGTGGGGTCGGCGCCCGACGCCAGCGCCGTCACCCAGAACGGCTACGTGTTCAACGAGCCGTGGGCGCTGAGCAACCCGACCAGCACGACCTACCACCCGGCGGGCGGTGGCTGGGGCAACACCCCGAGCCTCAGGGCGACCTCCAGCTTCCCGATGCCCGACGGCACGGTCAACGTCACGGCTCAGTTCACGGCCGCCGACGGCAACTATCCGGGGGCGAACGCGCTGGTGTCGGCGGGCAACCTCAGTCAGCACCGACCCTCGCCCGGCACCTTCATCGGTTCTCCGACGCCGGCGAACGTGCCGGTGCTGGGGATGAACACCAACGCCACGAACTGCCAGACCCCATGGCGGACCAACGCCCACCAGAGCTACCGCGGGGAGTGCGCCACCTCGGGCGGCACCCTGACGCTGACCTTCGACCGCCCGGTCACCGACCCGGTGCTGGACATCACCGGGCTCGGCGGCTACGCGAACTCGCGCACCGACAGCTACCAGTACGCCCGCGGCTCGAGCATCCAGACTGTCTGGCGCCTGCAGACGGCCGGCGTCCGCATGGAGAACCTGTCGGCGGGAGCCACCAACCTCACGACCGACGGCACCACGCTGCGCGTCGCCGAGCGCAACGCCAACACCATGTGCGACAACTCCGGCGCGACCGGAGAGGGCACCGAGGCCCGCGGTACGCGGATCTCCGCGCCGCAGACCGTCGCGGCGGGCTGTGGCTCGGTGGTCCTGCGCGGCACGTTCACCACCGCGACCTTCCGGGTGACGCCGCAGGTCACGCCGTGGAGCGACTTCGCCACGGCGCAGTACGGCACCGGCGCCGCCTACCGCACCACCAGCTCGACGAACAACCAGGACGGCGTCAACGGCGCCAACATCATCTACAGCGAGCGTGACCTGCTGACCAGCGGCAACATCGCCCTGTCCGACCTGCAGCGGTTCGCGCTGCGTCTGCCGATCCTCGGCTCCATCGGTGACAAGGTGTGGCAGGACGACGACGGCGACGGGCAGCAGGATCCCGGCGAGCCGGGCGTCGAGGGCGTCACCGTGGAGCTCCTCGACGGCTCCGGCGCTGTCGTCGCCACCACGTCCACGGGCGCCGACGGCGGCTACCTCTTCGAGGACCTCGCCCTCGGCACCTACTCCGTGCGCTTCGCGCCCGACTCGCTGCCCGCGGGCTCCGCCTTCACGCAGCCCGATGTCGGCCCGGACGCCACCGACTCCGACGCCGACCGCGTGACCGGCCGCACGCCCTCGGTCACCCTGACCGCCGACGCCCCGAACAACCTCACCCTCGACGCCGGGATCATGCCCCCGGTGCTCGGCACCATCGGTGACACGGTGTGGTCCGACGACGATCGCGACGGCGTCCAGGACGCCGATGAGCCAGGTGTCGCGGACGTGCGGGTCGAGCTCCTCGACGCCGACGGGAACGTCGTCGCCACCACCACGACGGACGCGAACGGCGGCTACCTGCTCGAGGGTCTTCCGCTCGGCACCTACGCGGTGCGGTTCGACACGAGCACGCTGCCCACGGGTACCCGGTGGACGGCCCAGGGCGTCGGCAACGACGACGCCTTGGACTCGGATGCCGACCCCGCCAGCGGACAGACGGGATCCGTCACCCTCACCCGCGCCGAGCCGGTGAACCGCACCCTCGACGCCGGCGTACTGCCCCCGCTGGGGTCGATCGGTGACCTGGTGTGGTCCGACACGGATGGTGACGGGGTCCAGGACGCCGACGAGTCCGGTGTGGCCGGGGTTCGGGTCGAGCTCCTCGATGCGGATGGCAGTGTCGTCGACACAGTGACCACGGGTGCGGATGGGTCGTACCTGTTCGACGAGCTCCCGCTGGGTGACTATCAGGTGCGGTTCACCGCGCCGGCTGGGACGACGCTGTCTCCGCAGAACGCTGGTGGTGACGATGCTGTCGATTCGGATGCGGACCCGGCGACGGGTGTCACGGGCACGGTCACGTTGACTGCCGACGTACCGGACAACCTGACCGTCGATGCGGGTGTGGTTCCGTCGCCGGTTCGGGGTTCGATCGGTGACCTGGTGTGGTCCGACACCGATGGTGACGGGATCCAGGACACCGATGAGCCCGGTGTCGCTGGGGTTCGGGTCGAGCTGCTCGACGCCGACGGCAATGTGGTCGACAGCGTGACGACCGGTGCGGATGGGTCGTATCTGTTCGACGACCTGCCGTTGGGTGACTATCAGGTGCGGTTCACCGCGCCTGCTGGGATGACGCTGTCTCCGCAGAACGCTGGTGGTGATGACGCGGCTGACTCGGATGCGGACCCGGCGACGGGTGTGACGGGCACGGTCACGTTGACTGCCGGTGCTCCGGACAACATGACGGTGGACGTTGGTGTGGTTCCGCCGCCGCCGGTTCGTGGGTCGATCGGTGATCTGGTGTGGTCCGACCCGGATGGTGACGGGGTCCAGGACGCTGACGAGCCGGGTGTTCAGGGCGTGACCGTCGAACTGCTCGATGCGGATGGCAGTGTCGTGGACACAGTGACGACGGGTGCGGATGGGTCGTACCTGTTCGACGAGCTCCCGTTGGGTGACTATCAGGTGCGGTTCACCGCGCCGGCTGGGATGACGCTGTCTCCGCAGAACGCTGGTGGTGACGATGCTGTCGATTCGGATGCGGACCCGGCGACGGGTGTGACGGGCACGGTCACGTTGACTGCCGACGCTCCGGACAACATGACCGTCGATGCGGGCCTGGTGCCTGTCTTGGGATCGATCGGTGACCTGGTGTGGTCCGACACGGATGGTGACGGGGTCCAGGACGCCGATGAGCCCGGTGTTCAGGGCGTGACCGTCGAACTGCTCAATACGGATGGCAGTGTCGTGGAAACGGTGACCACGGGCGCGGACGGCTCCTATCTGTTCGACGACCTGCCGTTGGGTGACTATCAGGTGCGGTTCACCGCCCCGGACGGGACGACGCTGTCGCCGCAGAACGCTGGTGGTGACGATGCTGTCGATTCGGATGCGGACCCGGCGACGGGTGTCACGGGCACGGTCACGTTGACCGCCGGTGCTCCGGACAACATGACGGTGGACGCTGGTGTGGTTCTGCAGCCGCCGGTTCGTGGGTCGATCGGTGACCTGGTGTGGTCCGACACCGATGGCGACGGGGTCCAGGACGCCGATGAGCCCGGTGTTCAGGGCGTGACCGTCGAACTGCTCAATACGGATGGCAGTGTCGTGGAAACGGTGACCACGGGCGCGGACGGGTCCTATCTGTTCGACGACCTGCCGTTGGGTGACTATCAGGTGCGGTTCACCGCCCCGGACGGGACGACGCTGTCTCCGCAGAACGCTGGTGGTGACGATGCTGTCGATTCGGATGCGGACCCGGCGACGGGTGTCACGGGCACGATCACGTTGACCGCCGGTGCTCCGGACAACATGACGGTGGACGCTGGTGTGGTTCTGCCGCCGCCGGTTCGTGGGTCGATCGGTGACCTGGTGTGGTCCGACACGGATGGTGACGGGGTCCAGGACGCCGATGAGCCCGGTGTGGCTGGGGTCCGAGTCGATCTCCTCGATGCCAACGGGAACGTCGTGGACACCGTGACGACGAGCGCGGACGGGTCGTACCTCTTCGATGAGCTCCCGTTGGGTGACTATCAGGTGCGGTTCACCGCGCCTGCTGGGATGACGCTGTCTCCGCAGAACGCTGGTGGTGATGACGCGGCTGACTCGGATGCCGACTCGGCCTCGGGTGTCACGGGCACGATCACGTTGACTGCCGATGCTCCGGACAACCTGACGGTCGATGCGGGCCTGGTGCCTGTCTTGGGATCGATCGGTGACCTGGTGTGGTCCGACACGGATGGTGACGGGGTCCAGGACGCTGACGAGCCCGGTGTGGCTGGGGTCCGAGTCGATCTCCTCGATGCCAACGGGAACGTCGTGGACACCGTGACGACGAGCGCGGACGGGTCGTACCTCTTCGATGAGCTCCCGTTGGGTGACTATCAGGTGCGGTTCACCGCGCCTGCTGGGATGACGCTGTCTCCGCAGAACGCTGGTGGTGATGACGCGGCTGACTCGGATGCCGACTCGGCCTCGGGTGTCACGGGCACGATCACGCTCACTGCCGATGCTCCGGACAACCTGACGGTCGATGCGGGCCTGGTGCCTGTCTTGGGATCGATCGGTGACCTGGTGTGGTCCGACACCGACGGTGACGGGATCCAGGACGCTGACGAGCCCGGCGTGGCTGGGGTCCGGGTCGAGCTCCTCGATGCGGATGGCAGTGTCGTGGAAACGGTGACCACGGGCGCGGACGGTTCCTATCTGTTCGACGACCTGCCGTTGGGTGACTATCAGGTGCGGTTCACCGCGCCTGCTGGGATGACGCTGTCTCCGCAGAACGCTGGTGGTGATGACGCGGCTGACTCGGATGCCGACTCGGCCTCGGGTGTCACGGGCACGATCACGCTCACTGCCGATGCTCCGGACAACCTGACGGTCGATGCGGGCCTGGTGCCTGTCTTGGGATCGATCGGTGACCTGGTGTGGTCCGACACCGACGGTGACGGGATCCAGGACGCCGATGAGCCCGGCGTGGCTGGGGTCCGGGTCGATCTGCTCGACGCCGACGGCAATGTGGTCGACAGCGTGACGACCGGTGCGGACGGGTCGTACCTGTTCGACGACCTGGCTCTAGGTGACTATCAGGTGCGGTTCACCGCGCCGGACGGGACGACGCTGTCGCCGTCGGGGGTGGGTGGTGATCGGGCCGTCGATTCGGACGCGGACCCGGCCACGGGTGTCACGGGCACGATCACGCTCACTGCCGATGCTCCGGACAACCTGACGGTCGATGCGGGCCTGGTGCCTGTCTTGGGGTCGATCGGTGATCTGGTGTGGTCCGACACCGACGGTGACGGGATCCAGGACGCCGATGAGCCCGGCGTGGCTGGGGTCCGGGTCGATCTGCTCGACGCCGACGGCGACGTGGTCGACAGCGTGACGACCGGTGCGGACGGGTCGTACCTGTTCGACGACCTGGCTCTAGGTGACTATCAGGTGCGGTTCACCGCGCCGGATGGCACGACGCTGTCGCCGTCGGGGGTGGGTGGTGATCGGGCTGTCGATTCGGATGCCGATCCGGCGACCGGTCGCACGGGCACGATCAGCCTGACCGCCGACGCTCCGGACAACATCACGGTGGATGCGGGTGTGGTTCCGCCGCCGGTTCGGGGGTCGATCGGTGATCTGGTGTGGTCCGACACCGACGGTGACGGGATCCAGGACGCCGATGAGCCCGGTGTCGCTGGGGTTCGGGTCGAGCTGCTCGACGCGGATGGCAACGTGGTTGACACCGTGACCACAGGTGCGGACGGGTCCTACCTGTTCGACGACCTGCCCCTGGGTGACTACCAGGTCCGGTTCACCGCGCCGGATGGCACGACGCTGTCCCCGCAGAACGCGGGTTCCGACGATGCTGTCGATTCAGATGCCGATCCGGCGACCGGTCGCACGGGCACGATCAGCCTGACCGCCGACGCACCCGACAACATCACGGTGGATGCGGGTGTGGTTCCGCCGCCGCCGGTTCGGGGTTCGATCGGTGATCTGGTGTGGTCCGACACCGATGGGGATGGGATCCAGGACGCCGGTGAACCTGGTCTCGCGGGCGTGACCGTCGCGCTGCTCGATGCCGACGGCAACGTCGTCGACACCGTGACGACCGGTGCGGACGGGTCGTACCTGTTCGACGACCTGCCGTTGGGTGACTACCAGGTCCGGTTCACCGCGTCGGCCGGCACGACGCTGTCCCCGCAGAACGCGGGTTCCGACGATGCTGTCGATTCAGATGCCGATCCGGCGAGCGGTCGCACGGGAACGATCACGCTGACCGCCGACGCACCCGACAACATGACCGTGGATGCGGGTGTGGTTCCGCCGCCGCCGGTTCGTGGGTCGATCGGTGACTTGGTGTGGTCCGACACCGATGGGGATGGGATCCAGGGCGCCGGTGAGCCGGGTGTTCAGGGCGTGACTGTTGACCTGCTCGACGCCGACGGCAATGTGGTCGACACCGTGACGACCGGGGTCGATGGGTCGTATCTGTTCGACGACCTCCCGTTGGGTGACTACCAGGTCCGGTTCACCGCCCCGGACGGCACGACTCTGTCCCCGCAGAACGCGGGTTCCGACGATGCTGCCGATTCAGATGCCGACCCGGCCACTGGTGTCACGGGAACGATCACGTTGACCGCCGACGCTCCGGACAACCTGACGGTCGATGCGGGCCTGGTGCCTGTCTTGGGGTCGATCGGTGATCTGGTGTGGTCGGACACTGATGGTGACGGGATCCAGGACGCCGACGAGCCCGGCGTGGCGGGGGTCCGAGTCGAGCTCCTCGACGCCGACGGCAATGTCGTCGACACCGTGACGACCGGTGCGGACGGGTCGTACCTGTTCGACGACCTGCCGTTGGGTGACTACCAGGTCCGGTTCACCGCGTCGGACGGCACGACGCTGTCCCCGCAGAACGCGGGTTCCGACGATGCTGTCGATTCAGATGCCGATCCGGCGACCGGTCGCACGGGAACGATCACGCTGACCGCCGACGCACCCGACAACATGACGGTGGACGCGGGTGTGGTTCCGCCGCCGGTGCTGGGTTCGATCGGTGACCTGGTGTGGTCCGACACCGATGGGAATGGGATCCAGGACGCCGATGAGCCCGGCGTGGCTGGGGTCCGGGTCGAGCTGCTCGATGCCGACGGGAACGTGGTTGACAGCGTGACCACGGGCGCGGATGGGTCGTACCTGTTCGATGAGCTCCCGTTGGGTGACTATCAGGTCCGGTTCACCGCCCCTGATGGGACGACTCTGTCGCCGCAGGGCGCCGGTGGTGACGATGCGGTCGACTCGGACGCGGACCCGAGCACGGGTCTGAGTGGTGTGGTGTCGCTGACCGCGGACAAACCCAACAACACCACGGTTGATGCGGGTGTGGTGCCGGTCCCGCCGGTGCTGGGTTCGATCGGCGACACGGTGTGGTCCGACACCGATGGGGATGGGATCCAGGGCGCCGGTGAGCCGGGTGTTCAGGGCGTGACTGTTGACCTGCTCGACGCCGACGGCAATGTGGTCGACAGCGTGACGACCGGGGTCGATGGGTCGTATCTGTTCGACGACCTTCCGTTGGGTGACTATCAGGTCCGGTTCACCGCTCCGGACGGCACGACTCTGTCCCCGCAGAACGCGGGTTCCGACGATGCTGCCGATTCAGATGCCGACCCGGCGACCGGTGTCACGGGAACGATCACGTTGACCGCCGACGCTCCGGACAACCTGACGGTCGATGCGGGCCTGGTGCCTGTCTTGGGGTCGATCGGTGATCTGGTGTGGTCGGACACTGATGGTGACGGGGTCCAGGACGCTGACGAGCCGGGTGTTCAGGGCGTGACTGTCGAGCTGCTCGACGCCGACGGCGACGTGGTCGACAGCGTGACGACCGGTGCGGATGGGTCGTACCTGTTCGATGAGCTCCCGTTGGGTGACTATCAGGTGCGGTTCACCGCGCCGGACGGCACGACTCTGTCCCCGCAGAACGCGGGTTCCGACGATGCTGTCGATTCAGATGCCGACCCGGCCACGGGCGTGACGGGCACGATCAGCCTGACCGCCGACGTACCGGACAACCTGACCGTCGATGCAGGTGTGGTTCCGCCGCCGCCGGTTCGGGGTTCGATCGGTGATCTGGTGTGGTCCGACACGGATGGTGATGGGATCCAGGACGCCGGTGAACCTGGTCTCGCAGGCGTGACCGTCGCGCTGCTCGATGCCGACGGCAACGTCGTCGACACCGTGACGACCGGTGCGGACGGGTCGTACCTGTTCGACGACCTGCCCCTGGGCGACTACCAGGTGCGGTTCACCGCGCCTGCTGGGACCGCGCTTTCCCCTCAGACCGCTGGTGGTGACGCTGCTGCTGACTCGAACGCGGACCCGGCAACCGGTCGCACCGGCACGATCACGCTGACCGCCGACGCACCGCACAACCTGACGGTCGATGCCGGAGTGGTCGCGGCGGCCCCGCAACCCGGAAAGCCCGGTCAGCCCGGTCAGCCGGGTCAGCCCGGTCAGCAGGGCCAGCAGGGTCAGCCGGGTCAGCAGGGTCAGCAGGGTCAGCCGGGTCAGCAGGGCCAGCAGGGCCAGCAGGGTCAGCCGGGTCAGCAGGGCCAGCCCGGCCACCCGGGCGGTGGCTCCGGCGACGGCGGCGGTGTGCTGCCCGATACCGGTGCGCCCGCGGGCGTGCTGGGGCTGCTGGGGATGGCGCTGTTGCTCTTCGGCGCCGGCGGGGCGGCGGTCGTGAGGGGACGTCGTCGTGGATGAGCATCCGTCGAGTCCGGACGAGCCCCCGCGGGGACCATCCGCACGCCCGGGAGGAGTGAGAGAGGGGCCGCGGGCGTCGGTACCGGCCCGAACGGGGGCCCGGCACCGGACGGGGAGGAAGGCTCGGTGGAGCCGGCTCCGTACGGGTGCGGTGGTCCTGGGCGCGGTCGTGGCGATCGTCCCGCTGGCGATCTCGTGCTCCGTCGGAGGCGGCGGTGGGAGCCGGGAGTCCTCGGAGGGTGCGACGGATCCGAGCTGTGCTCTCGATGGTGATCTGGTCATCGGGACGGCGTCGCCACCGCGGACGCCCTGGGTCGACGGCGACCCTGCGGACGGCAGCGGCTTCGAGGCGGCGCTGATCAAGGAGCTCGTCCGGCGCCTCGAGGTCGACGCCGATCGGGTGCGCATGGTCTCGGTCCCGGACGGCGAGGTCGTCAACGCCGCGGAACGCTTCGACATCGGCGTCGGGCAGTACCGGGAGTCTTCGGCGGCCGGTGTCGCGTATTCACGGGGCTACTACCGCGTGCCGCAGGCGGTCGTGACGACGCGGAAGGAGGTCCGACCGACGAGCCGCGCCGAGCTCCGTGCGACCGAGGTCGCCGTGGTGGCCGGCTCGGCCGGCGCGCTCCTCGCGACGCGAGGCTCGCCGCGAGCCAAGGTCACGTCGTACGGCGACCTCGGCTCAGTGTCCGACGCGTTGCGCGATCGCCGGGAGGCGACCGCCATCGTCGATCTCCCGGACGCCGATGAGCTGATGGCACGGGTTCCGGCTGCCCGGCTGGTCGGGCTTGCCAGGTCGCCGGGCAAGGGCGCACCTCAGCTGCGCATCGCGCTGCCCGCCGGCAGCGGACTCGTGGGCTGCGTCGACCGGGTCCTCGACGATCTCGAGGCCGAGGGAGTCCTCCGGGCGTTGGACGAGCGTTGGCTCCGCGATGCCTGGAAGGCGACGACGTTGCGCTAGCGCGACATCAGAGCGTCCGTGCGATCCGTCCGCAGAGCGAAGGTCCCTGCCGGCCGGCGTCGGCGCGCGCATAGGCTGCGGCCATGACTGAGACCAGCCTCACCGCCCGGGAAGCCATCACGGCCGTCCAGGGGCACGAGGCCTGGGCGATCATCCGGCGCTCCACCCGGGCGGGTGACCGCGACACCGTCGGCGTGCTCGGCGGGACCCGCAGCGTCGTCGAGTCGATCATGGACATCCCGCTCGAGACGGGGGTCCCGGAGCCGGGGCACATCTGCGACCGGCTGGTGGCCGTCCCCTTCCGCCAGGTCGGCGAGCGGGGCTTCGAGGCCCACGACGACGGCACCCCGCTGGTGGTGGTCGACGTACGCAGCGAGCACGAGTTCTCCGTGGCCGACGTCATCGACGCGATCGACCCGGTCGAGGTGGAGTTCACCGACCGCGGCGGCTTCGAGACCTCCGACGAGGAGTACGCCAAGATCGTCGCGGCGATCATCGACGGCGAGATCGGCCAGGGCGAGGGCGCCAACCTCGTCATCGGCCGCAACTACCGCGCCGTCGTCGCCGACTTCGGCCCCGACGTGGCGCTGACCGTGTTCCGCCGGTTGCTCGAGCGCGAGCGTGGCGCGTACTGGACCTTCGTCTTCTTCACCGGCGACCGCTTCCTGATCGGCGCCTCGCCCGAGCGGCACGTGTCGGTCCACGGTGGCGACGTGCGGATGAACCCGATCTCCGGCACCTTCCACCTGCGCCCGCCCGCCGGCGAGACCCGCAGCACCGAGGCCCGGATGCGGGAGTTCCTCAAGGACGAGAAGGAGATCTACGAGCTCTTCATGGTCGTCGACGAGGAGCTCAAGATGATGTGCGACATCTGCACCGAGGGCGGCCAGGTGCTCGGCCCGTTCCTCAAGCCGATGACCCACCTGATCCACACCGAGTACCTGCTCGCCGGCCGTACGACGCGCGACGTCCGTGAGGTCCTGCGCGACACGATGTACGCCGCCACGGTCACCGGCTCGCCCGTCGAGAACGCCTGCCGGCTGATCAAGCAGTACGAGCCGGAGGGCCGCGGCTACTACGCGTCGGCGCTGGCGATCTTCGGCCGCGACGAGGAGGGCGAGCCGGTCCTCGACAGCCCGATCGTGCTGCGCACCGCCGACGTCTCGGTCACGGGCGAGCTGAAGGTGACCGCCGGTGCCACGCTGGTGCGCGACTCCGTGCCGGCGTACGAGGTCGCCGAGACGCACGCCAAGGCCGGCGGCATCCTGTCCGCGTTCGGCCTGGTCCCGCCGGCACCCGTACCCACCACGGACATCGCCACCCTCGTCGCCGACGAGGAGGTGCTGATCGCGCTCAACGCCCGCAACAGCCGGCTCTCCGGCTTCTGGCTCGCCGACCAGGCCGGTACGCCGGTCGACCCGCGCCTGGCCGGGAAGTCCGCGGTCATCCTCGACGGCGAGGACGACTTCGTGAACATGCTGCGCCACATGCTCGCCCGGATGGGCATGACGAGCGAGGTGGTCCGTCATGAGGAGTACGTCGACGGCGTACTCGACGGCTTCGACCTGGTCATCGTCGGTCCCGGCCCCGGCGACCCCCGCGACGACGCCGACCCCAAGATGGGCCAGCTCCGCGCGGCCGTGGCCTGGCTGCTGGCCCACGAGCGGCCGTTCGTCGCGGTCTGCCTCGGACATCAGGCGCTGTGCCACCAGCTCGGGATCCCGCTCGCCTACAAGGACATCGTCTTCCAGGGCACCCAGGCCACGGTGCTGCTCGACGGGCGCCCGCAGAAGGTCGGCTTCTACAACACCTTCGTCGGCCGGGTGTCCGACGACCTGGCGCTCCCCGCGGGGGTGCGGGTCGACGCCGACCCCGAGACGGGTGACGTCAACGCGCTCTCCGGTCCGCACTACCGGGGCGTGCAGTTCCATGCGGAGTCGATCCTCACCGAGCGCGGCTTCGACATCGTCCACGACCTGGTCTCCGGCGTCCTGCTCTAGGTGCGGGAGGTGGAGCTGATCGCGGGCCCGCCCGCCGCCTATCTCGCGGCCGATGACGTCGTCGAGGCCACCGCCCCGGAGGTGGTGGCTCTCGCGTCGCGGCTGGGGGCGGGCGTCCTGGACGACGCCTCCTTCGCGGCGGCGGCCTTCGCCTGGGTGCGCGACGAGATCGCCCATGCCGGTGACGCCGGCGATCCGCGGTTCGCGGTCACCGCGACCGAGGTGCTCGCGGACGGGGTGGGTTGGTGCTACGCCAAGGCGCACCTGCTCGCGGCCGTGCTGCGCGCCGGCGGCGTCCCCACCGGGCTGTGCTACCAGCGCCTGGCCGACGGCCCCGGTCACGTCCTGCACGGCCTGGTGGCCGTCCACCTCGACGGCGACTGGCACCGCCAGGACCCGCGCGGCAACAAGCCCGGCGTCGCGGCGGAGTTCGCGCTCGGCGAGGAGCGGCTGGCCTGGCCGGTCGACCCCGCGCTCGGAGAGGCGGACCTGCCGCAGGTGCACGTCGTACCGGCCGCGGGGGTGGTCGCGGCACTGCGGCGGGGTGAGCTGGCGGTCGAGCCGTGACGCCGGTCATCCACAGGCCGCACCATCGCGCTGGCCTGCACCGCCCTCGGCAGGGACGATCGTGCCCATGATCTCCGACGGCCGAGTCCGCGCCGAGCGCGCGCGGCCAGCTGCTGGCACTGCCCGGAGCGGTGTGGGCGATCATCCAGGTGGTCGACCGCTTCCGTCGGAAGCCGTAAGCAGGGGCGGGACGGCCCAGCGCCTACCTGGTCCGTCCCGCTTCCTTCCTTCGACTCTACGCCCCGCCCCCGTCCGCCTCCCACCCCCCGAGCCGACGCGATGAGCAGCCCCGACGTACTAGTCGTAGACCACCGCGACTCCTACACCTGGAACCTGGTCCACCTCGTGGCGGGCGTGACCGGCGTCCTGCCGACGGTCATCCAGTGGGACGACCCGGTCGACCTCGCGGCGTACTCCCACATCGTGCTGTCGCCGGGGCCCGGCCACCCCAGCGAGTACGCCTGGAGCTTCGACGAGGAGCGGCCGGTGCTGGGGGTGTGCCTCGGCATGCAGGCCATGGTCGTGGCGTTCGGCGGCGAGGTCGGGCGGGTGGAGCCGGCCCACGGAACGGTCGAGGTGGTGCGCCATGACGGGCGTGGCGTGTACGCCGGCCTGCCGGACCCGATCGCCGCGGTCCGCTACCACTCGCTGGCGGCGACCCGGCTGCCCGACGAGCTCGAGGCGAGCGCCTGGGCCGCCGACGGGACGGTGATGGGGGTGCGACACCGGGTGCTGCCGATCGAAGGCGTCCAGTTCCACCCGGAGTCGGTGCTGTCGGAGCACGGCGCGAGGCTGGTCGCGAACTTCCTCGCCGTGGGACGCTGATCCGATGGTGACCCAGGGCGACCCCGCCGAGGCGTTCGCCCGGATCCAGGCCCGCCATGCCCGCTGTGTCTGGCTCGACGGCGGCGGCGCGCGCGACTGGTCGCGGCGGCGCTCGATGCTCGCCTGGCTCGACGAGGACGACGTCTCCCTGACCTACGACGCGACCACCCGCCAGGTGACCCGGCATGCCGGCGGCCGCTCGGCGGTGGTCGGCGAGGATCCGTTCGCGGTCTTGGAGGCCGAGCTCGCCGCGGGCGGCCGGAGCGACCAGTGGTTCGGCTACTTCGGGTACGCCGCCCGTGCCGACCTGCCCGCCGTACCCGACCCGGACCTGCCCGACGCCGTGTGGCTGCGGCCCTCCCACATCCGCGAGTACGAGCACCCACTTGTCGGGCAGAACCTGCACTTGTCGGGCGTTGCAACGCCCGACAAGCGTCGGAACAACCGGTCGACCGGCGATTCCGACAGCCCCCCGCCGCCGGCCTACGCCGCCGCCTTCGCGACCGTCCAGGACCACCTGCACGCCGGCAACTCCTACGAGGTCAACCTCACCCACCGGCTCCGCACGGCCAGCACGCTGAGCCCGGCGGCGGCGTACCTCCGGCTGCGGACGCTCAACCCGGCGCCGTACGCCGGCTTCCTGCAGCACGACGTCGACGGGGCCCGGGCCTGGGTGCTCAGCTCGTCGCCGGAGCGCTACGCCCTCATCGACGAGCACCGCACGATCGAGACCAAGCCGATCAAGGGCACCACCGCCCGCGGCAGCACTCCCGCCGAGGACGCCGCCGCGCGGGACCGGCTCGCGAGCGACCCTAAGTTCCGGGCCGAGAACCTGATGATCGTCGACCTGCTGCGCAACGACCTCGCCCTGGTCTGCGAGGTCGGCTCGGTCGAGGTGCCGTCGTTGATGGACGTCGAGTCCTATGCCTCCGTGCACCAGCTGGTCTCCACGGTCCGGGGCAGGCTCCGCGACGACGTCACCACGGTCGCCGCGCTCCGCACGCTGTTCCCGGCCGGCTCGATGACCGGCGCCCCCAAGCTGCGGACCATGGAGATCATCGAGGAGGTCGAGGCCACCCCGCGCGGGGTGTACGCCGGCGCCTTCGGCTGGGTGTCCGGCGACGGTCGCGCCGACCTGGGCGTGGTGATCCGCACTCTCACGACCGCCGGTGGGGACTACGTGCTCGGGACGGGTGGCGGGATCACCGTCGCGAGCGACGTGGCCGAGGAGTGGGCCGAGACCGAGTGGAAGGCCGCCCGGCTGCTGCAGGCGATCAACCCCTGACGACCGCGGCTCGTCGGGGTTCGACGCCGAGGCTCGGGGTAGACAGGGAGCGTGCCCGTCGTCCAGTCCCGGATCCGTGTCCCGGTCCCACCGGAGGTCGCGTTCGCGGTCTCCCAGACCACCGGCGCGGTGCGTCGGAGATGGGATGTGTTCATCCGCGAGCAGCACTTCCTCGACGGGGCGACCGAGCCGGCCACGGGCGTGCGGACCTTCACCCGGCAGCGGCTGGGGCCGTCGATGGTCAGCCGCTACGTCTCCTACGCCCCGCCCCGCAATGTCGGCATGGTGATGGAGCGGGGGCCCTGGTTCTTCGAGAAGCTCGGTGCCGGCTGGCGGTTCGAGGCCGACGGGGACGGCACCCTCGCCACCTGGAAGTACAGCTTCACCTGCCGGCCGCGCTTCCTCGCGCCCGTCGCGGAGCGGATCGGCCGGGTGCTGCTCGGCCGAGAGATCCGGGCGCGGATCGAGGGCTTCGCCCGTGGGTGCGGCGACCCGGTGGTGCTCGCCGCGATCCGGTCGGGCGACGCGAGCTGACCGGGCGTCAGCTCGGCGACGCGGTGGGGTCCGCGCCCGCGCCGGTCTCGGCCGCGTGGGTGGAGAGCGTCGTGAGGGTGGCCCGCACGCCGCGCACGACCCGCTTCTCGTCGTACGGCGCCGGGTCGACGACGTCGACCTGCTGGATCAGGTCGCCGTTCTGCACGAAGCCGGTGACGTAGAGCTGCTCCTTGGTGGCGTTGACGACCACGCGCGCGTCGTCGGCCCCGTCGATCGCGGGGGTGCGGACGTCGGCGTCGTCCCGTTGGCCCATCGTCTTCCACGCCTGCTCGAGGGTGCCGGGGAAGAGCAGGTAGTTGGAGGTGATCGCCGCGTCGCCGCTGCCCTCGGCGGGGGTGAACCGGCACTCCGGCTTGGTGGGCGTGCCGGTGTGCTCGGTGGCGTCGATGCCGAACTGCGCCTTCACGAACGCCGCGTCGAGGACGTCGCAGGTGTTCCACAGCGCGGGCGTCTCGGTGGGCAGGCTGGGCCTGGCGCCGACCTTCTCGTCGCCGCCGCAGGCCGCGAGGGCGAGGGGGAGGCAGACGACGGCCGCCACCAGGGCGGTACGCCGAGATTCAGGCATGGGGGTTGTTCTCCCGTCCGGGCAGCTTGAGCACGAGGCGGGCGCCTCCGCTCGCGTTGGCGGTGGCCTGCACCGAGCCCGAGTGGCGGGCGGCGACCTGGCGCACGATCGCCAGGCCGAGACCCGATCCGGGCATGGTGCGGGCATCGTCGGAGCGCCAGAACCGGTCGAAGATCCGGGTCCGGTCGGCCTCGGCGATGCCGGGGCCCTGGTCGTCGACGGTCAGCACGCCGTCACTGAGCCGGACGGTCACCTGTCCGCCCTTCGGGCTCCACTTGGCCGCGTTGTCGAGCAGGTTGGTCACCGCGCGCTCCAGCTCGGCGTCCTCGCCGATCACCCACCACGGGCGGGTGAAGACCTCGAACTCCAGGCCGGGGGCGCGTCGGCGTACCCGCTGCACGGCGTGGTCGACGACATCGGCCAGGTCGACCGGCTCGACCTGGACCGGGATCGGCTCGTCGCGGGCGAGCTCGGTGAGGTCGCCGATGAGGGTGGTCAGCTCCTCGATCTGGGCCCGGACGTCGTCGAGCAGCTCGTCGCGGGCGTCCGGCGGCAGGCCGCCGAAGCCGTCGGCGCTGCGCGCGGTCATGGTCAGCAGGTCGATGTTGGTGCGCAGCGCGGTCAGCGGCGTCCGCAGCTCGTGGCTCGCGTCGGCGACCAGCTGGCGCTGCCGGGTCCGGCTCGCGTCGAGCGCGACCAGGAGGTGGTTGAACGCCGTCGCCAACCGGGCCACCTCGTCGTCGCCCTCCACGGGCAGCGGCGTGAAGTCCTCGGTGCGGGCGATCTCCTCGACCGAGCCGCTCAGCCGACGCACCGGTCGCAGGCCGTTGCTCGCGACCGCCCACCCGGCGAGCCCGGCGGCCAGGACGCCGAAGAAGCCGAACGCGATGGTCACCCAGCCCAGCCGGCGCAGCGTGCGGTCCTGGTCCTCGAGCGGCTGGGCGATGATCAGCGCGAGCCCGCTCTGCTGGGTGGGTACGGCGACCACGCGGTAGCGCTCGCCGCCGAGCTCGATGGTGCGCAGGCTGCGGTCGCTCTTGCCCTGCGCCACCTCGAGCTCGGACCGGCCCAGCTCCAGGGTCGGGCCGCGGTCGAGGATCCGCAGGGTGCGCTCGTTGTAGTCGAGGATCGCGATCCGGACGTCGCCGGCGCCGAGGGCCCACGAGGGGATGCCCTGCGAGCCCACCTGCAGCAGGGTGTCGGAGTCGGCCGCCTTCTCGGCTCGGTAGACGAGCGCGTTGTCGAGGGTGTCCTGCATCTGCACCCGAGCCGTGATGTAGGCGCCCACCGCCACCAGTGCGACCGACATGCCGACCGCGATCGTCGTCAGCCAGATCACCCGGCTCGCGAGCGAGCGGCGGTAGTGCCAGCGTCCGTCGGGGCCCGGGCCCATCGCCAGGCTCCAGGAGGTCGCCATGGGCGCGCGCTCAGGACTCCGTCGCGCGCAGGACGTACCCGATGCCGCGGACGGTGTGGATCAGCCGCGGCTCGCCCTCGGCCTCGGTCTTGCGGCGCAGGTAGCCGACGTAGACCTCGAGGGAGTTGGCGGTGGTGGGGAAGTCGTAGCCCCAGACCTCCTCGAGGATGAAGCTGCGGTCGAGCACCCGGCGCGGGCGGCGCAGGAACATCTCCAGCAGGGTGAACTCGGTGCGGGTCAGCTCGATCAGCCGACTGCCGCGGCGCACCTCGCGGGTCGTGACGTTCATGGTCAGGTCGGCGAAGGAGAGGACCTCCTCCTCGGCGCCCTCCTCGATCGGCGTCACCCGGCGCAGCAGCGCGCGGAGCCGGGCGAGCAGCTCCTCGAGCGCGAACGGCTTGGTGAGGTAGTCGTCGGCGCCCGCGTCGAGCCCCTCGACCCGCTCGCCGACGGCGTCGCGCGCGGTCAGCACCAGGATCGGCACGTCATTGCCCGCCGCCCGCAGCGCCCGGGTCGCCTCGAGCCCGTCGAGCTTGGGCATCATCACGTCCATCACCACGACGTCGGGCGCGACCGCCCCGATCCCCGCCAGCGCCTCGGCGCCGTCGCCGGCCAGGTGGACGTCGTACCCGTTGAACGCGAGGGAGCGGCGCAGCGACTCCCGGACGGCACGGTCGTCGTCGACGACGAGGACGCGGTGCGGGACGGGAGTACGGGCGGACACGCCCCCATCATGGCCGATCGGCCTGAGGGGCGGCTGAGAGGTGGGGCCGCGACGGGATTCGCTCCCCGGCCGCCTGGGTGGCGTCGCGCCCTGAACCGTGTCGTGCACACGCTCGCCATGACCGCCGCTCTCGGCTTCCTGGTCGTCGTACCGGTCTCCTCGACCGCGGCGTCGACCCCGTCGGCGTCGCAGGATGCCTGCCACGTCGCCGACGACCACGTGTTCGTGCGCGGTGTCGACAAGGGCGCGATCACCCAGACCGTCGTCGCCGCGGGCGTTCCCGTCTCCGCGGCAGGGACGGCCGGGGCCGACGTCATCGTGGTCACCGCGGCGCCGCCGGGGGCGACGGTCGCGACGGTGAGCGTGGACGCCGGCGCTGGCGACGACGTGGTCTGTGCGCTCACGACCCCGACCCTCCTCCTCGGGGGTGCGGGCGACGACGTGCTGGCCACGGCCCTGGGGACGAGCAGCATGTCGGGCAGTCTGCTCGACGGCGGGCCGGGCTCCGACACGGTGCTCGGCGGTCCGGGCCCCGACGTGATCACGGGCGGCACCGGCGACGCCGACCTGCTCGACGGCGGCGGTGGTGAGGACCTGGTCACCTACGACACCTCCTCCGAGCCGATCTCCGCGCGGCTGCCGGACGCCGCGACCTCGACGCCGGGCTCCGCCGTCGCGATCGGCGATCCGCCCGCCACCGCCGACGTGCTGGTCGGTGTCGAGGGGGTGATCGGGGGTCAGGCGAACGACGTGCTCGTCGGGAGCAGCGGTGACGACCGGCTCGCCGGCGGCCCGGGAGACGACCTGGTGCTGGGGCTCGCGGGAGACGACCGGCTGGGAGGCGGCGCGGGAAGGGACCGGGTGCGTGGCGGATCCGGTGACGACAGTGTCGGCGGCGGCTCCGGGCGCGACGTGCTTCGCGGCGGCGCGGGCGAGGACCGCCTCACCGGGCTGGAGGACTCCGACCGCCTGTTCGGCGGCCGGGGGCGCGACGTGCTCTGGGGTGGCAGCGGCCGGGACCGGTTGGACGGCGGCCCGCAGCGCGACTACTGCCGCGGCAACCGCGGCAGCGACACCGCGCGCAACTGCGAGACCCGGGTCCAGATCTGAGCCGGGCTGCTCATAGGTAGCGCTGCGCGACCCGGGCCGCGCGGGCGCCGTACTGGCCGCCGAAGAGACAGGCGTGGACGAGCAGCGGGAACAGCTGGTGGTAGCCGAGCCGGTCCTCCCAGCCGTCGGCCAGCGGGTACGCCTCGGCGTAGGCGGCCATCACCTGCGGGAGCTGGGGCAGGCCGAAGAGGGCGAGCATGGCGAGGTCGACCTCGCGGTGGCCGCCGTACGCCGCCGGGTCGATGACCACGACCCGGTCGCCGGCGCCCCACAGCACGTTGCCGTTCCACAGGTCGCCGTGGAGGCGGGCGGGCGGCTCCTCCGGCACGATCGACGGGGCCCGGGCGGCGGCGGTCTCGATCAGGGCGGCGTCCTCGGCGCTGACGATCTCCTTGTCGCGCAGCACCTTGAGGTACGGCGCGATCCGGCGCTCGGCGTGGAACTCCGCCCAGGTCGGCAGCGCGCGGTTGGGCAGCGGCAGCCGGCCGATGTAGCCGTCGGCGTCGGCGCCGAACGCGGTGGCGCCGTAGGCATGGGTGGCGGCGAGGGCGCGGCCGAACCCGCCGGCGGCCTCGGCCGTGGGCCGTCCGGCCTCCACCCAGTCGAGGATGAGGCAGTCGGCGGCGACGGCGAGCACCTCGGCGGTGGCGACCCCACCGCTCGGCGTGGCCTCGGCGAGCCAGCGCAGGCCCGCGGCCTCCCGGGCGAAGAACCGGGGCGGCGCCGGGCTGAGCGTCTTGAGGAAGGCGGTGCGGCCGCTGGACAGGCGCAGCTTGACGGCCGTGGAGATGTCGCCGCCGGCGACCGGCGCGGTCGCGACGACGGCAGCGCCGAGCAGCTGCTCGGCCCTCCCGGCGACGACCGGCTGGCGCGCCATCGGCTCCCCCTGTCCGGCCCTCAGGCCGTCCGGCTCAGGCCTGGCCCTTGAGCGCGCGCGGGAGCTTGGAGCCCTGCTCGATGGCGCGTTCGGGGGCCTTGACCCGCTTGAAGCTGCGGATCGCCAGGAACACCAGCAGCGCGGCGATGAGGACGTAGAACGCGAAGACGATCAGGAACGCCCAGTGCAGGTCGAGGCCCTGGCCGTTCCAGTTGATGAAGTACGCGATCGCCACCGAGAGCATGATGACGGCCAGCACGAGCAGGAAGCCCGCGGCGGCGACCAGGCCCAGGCCGACGCCACCTGCCGTCACGCTGACCTTGAGCTCGGACTTCGCGAGCTGGATCTCCTTGCGCATGATCGTGGAGAGATCGGTCTGCGCGTCCTTGATGAGACGTCCGATGGTCGGCTCTTCACGGAGCGGTTCGGTGGCCATGCGGCCGACCCTACCGAGTCTCGCTAGGCTGGGCACAGGTGAGCCGGGAAGTCTGGTCGGCATGTGCATGCCCCTGCCCCGCTGACGCCAGGAGGACCGCCGTGTCCCAGCCCCCGCACCACCCCGACGACCTCTGGCGCCGCGGCCCGGTCTGGACGGCGAGCGAGCGTCCCTTGGCGCGCTACGTCGCCCGCCCGCTGCGCGAGTTCCTGCACGTCGAGTCGGCCGGCTCGGTGCTGCTGCTCGCCGCCACCGTGCTCGCGCTGCTCTGGGTGAACCTGCCGTTCGACGGCTGGGCGTCGGCCTACGACCACTTCTGGCACACCCCGCTCGCGCTCGAGATCGGGGACTGGCGCATCGAGGAGTCGCTCCAGCACTGGGTCAACGACGGGCTGATGACGATCTTCTTCTTCGTCGTCGGCCTGGAGATCAAGTACGAGCTGGTCCACGGCGACCTGCGCGACCCCCGCACCGCCGCGCTGCCGATCGTCGCCGCGGTCGGCGGCATGGTCGTGCCCGCGCTGGTCTACGTCGCGGTCGTCGGCCGCGGCGAGGGTGCCGCCGGCTGGGGGATCCCGATGGCGACCGACATCGCCTTCGCGGTCGGCGTGCTCGGGCTGCTCGGCCGGCGGATCCCCTCACCCGCCCGGCTGTTCCTGCTCACCCTCGCGATCGTCGACGACATCGGCGCGATCCTGGTGATCGCGGTCTTCTACACCGACGAGCTCTCCCTCGGCTGGCTGGCGGGCGCGCTCGGCCTGCTCGCGGTGATGACGGTGCTGCGGGCCGCGCGGGTGTGGGCGATCCCGGTGTACGCCGTGCTCGGCGTCGGCGTCTGGTTCGCGCTGCTCCAGTCCGGCGTGCACGCCACCCTCGCCGGTGTCGCCGTCGGCCTGCTCACCCCGGCTGTCGCGCTGCTGCGCCCCTCGGTCGCCACCGAGTACGCCGTCGAGGGGCTGCGCGACAACGACCTCGACGCCGAGGAGCTGCACCGGCTGCGCTTCCTCATCGGCGAGTCGGTGCCCGTCGTCGAACGGCTGCAGACCCGGCTGCACCCGCTGTCGTCGTACGTCGTGCTGCCGGTGTTCGCCCTCGCCAACGCCGGTGTCGCGCTCGGCGACGGCGTCCTCGGCGAGGCGCTACGCGCGCCGGTGGCGCTCGGCATCGCCGCCGGCCTGGTGCTCGGCAAGCCGCTCGGGATCACCCTCGCCTGCTTCCTCGCCGTCCGGCTCGGCCTGGCCCGGATGCCCGACGGGACGTCGTGGCCGCAGCTCGTCGGCATCGGCGCGGTCGCCGGGATCGGGTTCACCGTGTCGCTGTTCATCGCCGGGCTGTCCTTCCCCGGCTCGGACCTGCTCACCGCCGAGGCGAAGGTCGGCATCCTGCTGGCATCGCTGCTCGCCGCGGCGGTGGGGGTGGCCCTGCTGTTGATGTCGGGACGCGGCGCTCAGAACGGGACGGCCGTGGCCAGCAGCCCCGACGCCTCACCTCGCCCGGAGAGCACCCGGCAGAACTGAACCGCGTCGAGCTCGAGCTCCTCGCCGCCCTCGCCCGCCGACCACGCGCCGCCAGCGGGGCCGGTGAGGGTCAGCCGGTACGGCCGGCCGTGGCGGCTCGCCCACTCGGCGACCACGTCGGCCACGATCCGGCCGTCGTGCTCGGCGGTGAGCGTCATCGGGACGCCGGTCGCCTCGGCCACGTCGCTGCGGTGCATCCAGGTGTCGCGGGTCAGAATCACGTCCACGAGGTAGCCGAGCGACCAGCTCTCCGGGACGCCCGCCACGTCCTGCGGTACGCCGATGTCGCGGCGCCGGAGGAGGCCGGGGGTCATCCGGCGACCACGTGCGGCGCGGGGCCCGACCCGGCGCAGGTCGTCGGTGAGCCGGCGTGCGTCGTGGTCCGCGCGCTCCCTGACCTGCACGTCGGTCAGCGCGTCGATGAAGGCGATCCGCTGGGCGGCCGCGTCCCGGCCGGCGATCCGGCGTTGGCGGATGCCCTCCCGGACGCCGGCGGCCATCTCCGCCATGCCGACGACGTGGGCGGTCATCTGGCGCACGTCCCACAGGGTGCAGGCGGTCGGGCGGGTCCAGGCGCTCGGCTCCAGGCCGGCGACGGCCGCGGTGTAGGCGGCGTACTCGTCGGCGGCGAGGGTCATGGCGGTGCTGCGGTCCAGCGCGGGCCGGCGCAGGGCCGCCCGGTTCGACGATCCGTTCATGGTGGTGCTCATTTCCTGGTCAGTGCCGTGCGGCGGGCCGGGCTCCTCTCGGGCAGGGGCGGGACCCCGGCGGCGTCCGCGAACATGTCGATGGCCCGGTCGAGCAGCCGCGCGTAGCGGTCCCCACCCGGGTCGTTGGCGAGCTGCTGGTCGATCAGGCCGCTGATCAGCGCGATGTAGATGTCGACGTCGGCCCGGTCCGTGACGCCCTGCGCGGCCAGCAGGACGACGCACCGGTCGAGCACCCGCACCGCCGGCGCGTAGGACGCGGGTGTCGGCTCGAAGCCCGGGATCGTGCGCTGGTTCATCAGCTGGTGCCGGGCCAGGTCGGCGACCGCGTAGTCGAAGAAGTCCCGTGCCAGGTGGCGCAGCGCCGCTCGCGGATGCTCCGGCAGGCGGTCGAGCTCGCGCGTCGCGTGCTCCTCGAAGTCGGCCCACGCCTCGCCGTACATGGCGTCATAGACGGCGTTCTTGGAGTCGAAGTGGGAGTACAGCGACGGTGGCTGCATCCCCACCGCGCGGGCGATGTCGCGCAGCGTGATGCTGGCGATCCCCACCTCGCGGGCCCGGGCCCACGCGGCGTCGAGGATCTCGCGCCGGGTTGCCGCACGTCGTTCGGCGATCCTATTGCGAGTCGGATTGCCTACCATGATTAGGAGAGTGCGCCTCGATCGTCCTGCTGTCAAGAGGGCCGCGGTGGGGCAGGATGCGGGCATGGAAGGCCGCGCGCTCGACCGTCCCCCGCGCCGCGAGCGGTGGGCCTTCATGGTGCCGCTCACGGTCAGCCTCGCGGCCAACGACCTGACCGCGCTGGACGCGGTCGGCCGGGTGCTGATCGTCGTCCTCGGGGTGGCGGCGGGCGCGGCCTGGCAGCTGCTCTACCGCCGCGACCTGGTCGCCAGGCTCACCCTCCCCGTCGGCGCCGCGCTGGTCGCGGTGCTCGTCCAGGCGGTCCAGGGCGAGCCGATCACGCTCGGCGAGCCGGGCACGGACACGACCGCTCGGCTGACCTACGCCCTCGCGGTCCTGGGCGGCCTGCTCGCCACCGAGCAGGTCCTGCGCCGGCGCGAGGAGCGCCGTGCCGAGGGGCCGGGGCGTGGCACCATGCCCCCATGGGCAGCGTCGACGACTACCTCGCCGGACTCGACCCCGACGACCGAGCGGTGATCGAGGGGCTCTACGCGATCGTGCGGGAGATGGTGCCCGACGCGAAGCAGGGCACGGGCTACGGCATGCCGGCGCTGGTCCACCGCGGCAAGCCGCTCGTCTCGGTGATGCGGGCCAAGAAGCACATCGGCGTCTACCCGTTCAGCGCGGACGCGGTGGCGGCCGCGGCGCCGCTGCTCGAGGGCTACGACGTCGAGAAGGGCACCATCCGGTTCCAGCCCGAGCACCCGTTGCCCGAGGCAGCGATCCGCGCCTTCGTCACGGCCCGGCTCGCACAGATCGACGGCTGAGCGCGGCTCATCAGGCTCAGTCGCGGGGGAGCACCTGCGAGGAGCCCAGGAACCGGGTCACGCTGATCCGCAGCGCCACCCGCGTGGGGTTGGGGCGGGGCTCCCGGTAGCGGGCGGCGTACCTCTCGCAGGCGCGGGCGACGGACGCCGCGTCGGACAGCACCTCCGCGGTGCCGATGATCGTCGACCAGCGGGCGCCGTCGACCTGGCTGACCGCGAGGCGGCCGTCGCGGCGCAGGTTGGCGGCCTTCTGCGAGCCGCCGTCGGTGATCACCCACGCGCACTCCCGCTCCGGGTCGAGCACCGCGCCGACCGCGACGGCATGGGGCGCGCCGTCGCGGTCGAGGGTGCTGAGCGTGCAGAGGTGGCGCTCGGTCCAGAACTGGGCCAGGGGTGCGGGCAGGGCGGTCCAGGTGACGGGGTGCAGCACGGGCACGGCAGGTTCCTCCTTGGACATCCACCCGGGTGCGATGATGCAGGCGACCTGTGACGATCCATACCGACACTCGGGAGAACGCGATGGGCATCTTTCGTCAGCAGGCGGGCGAGACTCGTGAAGACTACGTCCGTCGTCACTGGAACCGCTCCGGTGTCGTCGCCAACGGCGTCACCCTGGTCGATCTCTACGACCGGATCCGGGCGCTCGAGGCGCGGGTCGCGGAGCTGGAGGGCCAGGGCGCCCACGATGGGTGAGCCGGACGCCGACGCCGGCCTCGACCGCCTCTTCGCCGACGGCGCGGCCGTGGCCGCGGCGCGCGTGTTCGCCGAGGTCTTCGCGCCCGGCGCCAAGGCGGTGCAGTCGTTCAAGGAGGTCCGGGCCAAGGTCGCGGCGCTGGGCGGGCTGACGCAGCGGACCCGGTTCCTCACCACGACCGCGATGGCCGAGCCCACGTATGCGGTGGGCCTGGAGATCGTGCTGCGGTGGGAGCACGCCTACCTGGCGGCGCGGATCCCGGTCGACAGCCAGGGCCTCCACGTCGTGCTCCTGCGCGAGGGCAGGAGCGCGCAGCAGGCCCCGGATCCGTACGCCGCCGCGCTGGCCGCCCTCCGCACGTCCGGCCGGGACTGATCCCGACCGGACGGCCCACGCGCGCGGATCGCTCAGCGGCCGCGGACCAGCTTCCCCGTCGCGACCGCCGACGAGCCGCCGTCGACCTGGACGCTCACCCGCACCTTCGCCGCACGCTTCCGGGCGAGCGCGAGCCGGCCGGCCTTGGTCAGCCTGACCTTCACCACGGCGCTCACGCCGGCGCCGAGGGCGTACCTGCCCTTGGCCAGCACCGGTCCCTTCCGCTTCCCCTTGGTCGTCGCCCGGATCGTCACCTTGCCGGCGCAGGGTGCGGTGGCGCAGGTCAGGCTGAGTCGCGCCTTGCCCTTCCTCACCTTGAGCCGGGTGCCGTCGAGCGCGACGGCCGGGGTGGTCAGGCCGGCGATCCGGAGCACCCGGCCCGACCCGAAGTAGTCGCCGTCGAGGACGAACAGCGAGCCGTCCGGCCCGAAGTCGAGGTCGATGTGCCTACCGGCCGCGGCGGGGTCGAGCTGAACCCGGAGCACCTGGACCAGCTGGCCGTCGGTGGTGAACTCCTGGATCCGGTCGGTCTTGTCGACCACGAACAGGGTGCCGCGGGGTGAGACCGTGAGGGACTCCGCCTCGTTGAACTGGCCGTCGGCCGTGCCGAACTGCCCCCAGCGCCGGGTCTCGGTCCCGTTGGCGTCGTAGGAGATCACCTGCTCGAGGTGCTGGTCGATGACGAAGAAGCGCCCGTCGGGCGCGGCGGCGACGGCCTGCTGCTGGGCGAAGACGCCGGGGGCGTTGTGACTGCCTCGCTTCCAGAGCCGGGCGCCGGCGGCGTCGTACTTGGCGCGGTACTCGTCGTGCCACCCCGTGCGGACGTCGGACTCGAAGAGATACGCACTGCCGGAGGAGTCGAGGGCGAGGTCGCTCGGGTTGAACTCGGCCTGGCCGTCCTGCTCGCCGCGGGGCGCGTAGCTGCGCAGCACCGCGCCACTCGGGCCGAGCACCCGCACCGCGGGTCCGTCGGCGTCGAGCTCGGGATCGACGACGTGGGCGTTGCCGGCGGCGTCGACGTCGATCCCGTCGACGAACTCACCGGGGGGATCGATCAGCGCGAGCTGCTGGCCGCTCGGGTTGAACCGGCTCACCAGGCCGCCGTCCCGGGTCACCCAGACGTCCCCGGTCGGGGAGACGGCGAGCTGGAGCGGCGATGCGACGGAGAACGAGCCCACCACCGCCCATCCGGCGGGGGCCGCGGGCTGCGCGGCCGCCGGTCCGGCCGCGAGGCCGGCGGACGAGAGTCCGCCGCCGATCAGTGCGACGGCGAGCAGCGGGAGTGTGGCGCGGCGGGACATGGTCGATCACCCCTCGGTCGGGTCCGGCAGAGCAGACCGGCGCCCGGGCCACGGACAGCCGACGGCCCATCGTCGGGGACGATGGGCCGTCGTGGGGCTGCTGCGGCGCCTTGCTTCGCAGAAAGGCGATGCGAGGGGTCAGTCCTCGGTGGAGGTGGCCTGGCCGGCGGAGATCAGGTCCATGATCGAGGCGTCGGCGAGGGTCTGGGTGTCGCCGACCGTGCGGCCCTCGGCGACGTCGCGCAGCAGGCGGCGCATGATCTTGCCCGAGCGGGTCTTCGGCAGCTCGGGGACGATCATGATCTGCCGCGGCTTGGCGATCGGGCCGATCTCCTTGCGGACGTGGTCGGAGAGCTCCTTCACGATATCCGCGCCGCCGTCGCCGGCCTCGTTGCGGAGGATGACGTAGGCGACGACCGCCTGGCCGGTGTCGGGGTCCGAGGCGCCGACCACGGCGGCCTCGGCGACCTTCGGGTGGGAGACCAGGGCGGACTCGATCTCGGTCGTGGAGAGCCGGTGGCCGGAGACGTTCATGACGTCGTCGACCCGGCCCAGCACCCAGATGTCGCCGTCGTCGTCCTTCTTCGCGCCGTCGCCGGCGAAGTAGAAGCCCTCCTTCTTGAAGCGCGACCAGTAGGTGTCGACGTACCTGTCGTCGTCGCCCCAGATGGTGCGCAGCATCGAGGGCCACGGGGAGGTGACCACGAGGTAGCCGCCCGAGCCGTTGGGCACGGAGTGGCCCTCGTCGTCGACGACATCGGCCTCGATACCGGGGATCGCGGTCATCGCTGAGCCGGGCTTGCCGGCCGTGACGCCGGGCAGCGGGGAGATCATCACCGCGCCCGTCTCGGTCTGCCACCAGGTGTCGACGACGGGGGTGCGGTCGCCGCCGATGACGTGGCGGTACCAGACGTAGGCCTCCGGGTTGATCGGCTCGCCGACCGAGCCGAGGATCCGCAGCGACGACAGGTCGTAGCGGTCGGGGATCTCGTGGCCCTGCTTCATGAACGAGCGGATCGCGGTGGGCGCGGTGTAGAAGAGCGTGACCTTGTAGTCCTGGATGATCTTCCACCAGCGGCCCGGCTCGGGGGAGTCGGGCGTGCCCTCGTAGAGCACCTGGGTCACGCCGTTGGCGAGCGGGCCGTAGACGATGTAGGAGTGCCCGGTCACCCAGCCGATGTCGGCGGTGCACCAGTAGACGTCGGTCTCCGGCTTCAGGTCGAACACCGCGTGGTGGGTGTACGCCGCACCGGTGAGGTAGCCGCCGGTCGTGTGCAGGATGCCCTTCGGCTTGCCGGTCGTGCCGGAGGTGTACATGACGTAGAGCGGGTGCTCGGAGTCGAACGCCTCGGGGCTGTGCTCGCTCGACGCGCCGTCGACGGCGTCGTGCCACCACACGTCGGTGCTCTCGTCCCAGGCCACGTCCTGACCGGTACGCCGGATCACGAGCACCTTCTCGACCACGTCGGTCTTGGTGCGGGCCTCGTCGACCGCCGGCTTGAGCGCGGAGGCCGTGCCGCGGCGGTAGCCGCCGTCAGCGGTCACGACCACCTTGGCCTGGCAGTCGTCGAGCCGCGAGGCGAGCGCGTCGGCGGAGAAGCCGCCGAACACCACGGTGTGGGGGGCGCCGATCCGGGCGCAGGCCAGCATCGTGACCACGGCCTCGGGGATCATCGGCAGGTAGATCGCGACCCGGTCGCCGGCGCCCACGCCGAGGTCGGTGAGCGCGTTCGCGGCCTTGGAGACCTCGTCCTTGAGCTGGGCGTAGGTGAGGTCGCGGGTGTCGCCCTCGGGCTCGCCGACCCAGTGGATCGCGACCTTGTCGCCCCGGCCGGCCTCGACGTGCCGGTCGACGCAGTTGTACGCCGCGTTGAGCCTCCCTCCGACGTACCACTTGGCGAAGGGCGGGTTGTCCCAGTCGAGGACCCGCTCCCACTTCGTGTCCCACGACAGCCGCTCGGCCTGCTCGGCCCAGAAGCCCTCGCGGTCCGCCTTGGCGGCGGCGTACGCGTCGGCCGTCACGTTGGCGGCAGCGGCCAGCTCGGCGGGCGGCTCGAAGCGCCGGTCCTCCTTCAGCAGGTTGGCGAGGGTCTCGGCTGTCTGGTCGCTCACGGTTCTCTCCTGATCGATTCGGGTGCCACAGGTCACATTAGGGCCCACGGGAAGTGTGGTCACCAGGGGTTGCACGAGGGTTGCTCGTGCCGGAGGCCGGGACGGGTTCCCCGTCCCGGCCTCCAGGTCGCGGGGTCAGTGCTGGACGGCCTGCTCGGCGCCCGCGCCGGTGAGCGCGCGCACCTCGAGCTCGGTGAACCGCTCTTGAGCGGACGGCTCGTGCGAGGTCACGGTGCCGAGCCAGCCGAAGAAGAAGCCGAGCGGGATCGAGATGATCCCGGGGTTGCTCAGCGGGAACCAGGACCAGTCCGCGCCGGTCACCAGGGCGGTCTCCGAGCCCGAGACGACGGGCGAGAAGAACACCAGCCCGACCGAGGCCAGCAGGCCGCCGTAGATGCCCCAGGTCGCACCACGGGTGTTGAAGCGCTTCCAGAACATGTTGTAGACGATCGCCGGGAGGTTGGCGGAGGCCGCCACCGCGAAGGCGAGCGCGACGAGGAAGGCGATGTTGAGCTTCTGGGCCGGGATCGCCAGCGCGATCGCGATCACGCCGATCACGGCCGCGGCGATCCGGGTCACCTTGATCTCGTCGTGCTCGCTCGCCGTACCGCCCTTGACCACGCTGTTGTAGATGTCGTGGGCGACCGAGGTCGACGAGGTCAGGGTCAGGCCCGCGACGACGGCGAGGATGGTCGCGAACGCCACCGCCGCGATGAAGGCGAGCAGGATCGCCCCGCCGGTAGACCCGGCGCCGCCGCCGACCTCCTCGGCGAGCAGGGGCGAGGCGAGGTTGCCGCCGGACGCGGCGACCTCGGCCGCCTTGTCGCCCTTGAGCATCGCGGCCGCGCCGAACCCGAGGACCAGCGTGAACAGGTAGAACACGCCGATCAGGCCGATCGCCCAGAGCACCGACTTGCGGGCGTCGCGCGCCGTCGGGACGGTGTAGAAGCGGATCAGGATGTGCGGCAGGCCCGCGGTGCCGAGCACGAGCGCCAGGCCGAGGCTGAGGAAGTCGATCTTGCTGGTGGTGTCGATGCCGTACTTCAGCCCCGGCTCGAGGAAGGCCTGGCCCTTGCCGGTGTTGGACGCGGCGGTGCCGAGCAGCTCGGACAGGTTGAAGTGGAAGTGCGCGAGCACCAGGACGACGATCAGCGCCGAGCCCACCATGAGCAGGATCGCCTTCACGATCTGCACCCAGGTGGTGCCCTTCATGCCGCCGATGGTGACGTAGAAGATCATCAGCGCGCCGACCCCGATGATGGTCAGGTTCTTCAGCGCCTGGCTGTCCGCGCCGAGCAGGAGCGCGACCAGCGCGCCCGCGCCGACCATCTGGGCCAGCAGGTAGAAGATCGACACCACGACCGTCGACGTCGCCGCGGCCATCCGCACCGGGCGCTGCTTCATCCGGTACGCCAGCTGGTCGGCCATCGTGTACCGGCCCGAGTTGCGCAGCATCTCGGCCACCAGCAACAGGGCGACCAGCCAGGCGACGAGGAAGCCGATCGAGTAGAGGAAGCCGTCGTACCCCGAGAGCGCGATGGCGCCGGAGATGCCGAGGAAGGACGCGGCCGACATGTAGTCGCCGCCGATCGCGAAGCCGTTCTGGATGCCCGAGAAGCTGCGGCCGCCGGCGTAGAAGTCGGCGGTGCCGGACGTCTGCCGGCTCGCCCAGATCGTGATCCCGAGGGTGAGTGCGACGACGGCGAGGAACAGCAGGGTGGTGAGCAGCTGGTGGTCCATCAGCGCTCACCCCCCTGGTGGGCGACGTACCGCGCGTCGAGCTCGCCGGCCAGCGGGTCGAGGCGGGCGCTGGAGTAGCGCGCGTAGAGCCAGGCGATGAGGAAGGTCGTGGCGAACTGCAGCAGCCCGAACACCAGGGCCACGTTGACGTTGCCGACGACCTGCTTGCTCATGAAGTCGCCGGCCCAGTTCGAGAGCACGACGTAGAGCAGGTACCAGCTGAGGAACGCGAGGGTCGCGGGGAACACGAAGCCGCGGTAGCGCCGCTTCAGCTCGGTGAACTCCGGCGAGGCGTGGAGCTCGTCGTACACGGGGTCATGGCGTGCAGCCATGTCATGGGGCGAGATGTCGGACGTCACGACGGGCCTCCTCGGATGGGGATGTGACGGGGGTCACGGACGTTCCGACGCTAGGAGCGAGCGCGCTTACGCCGGGAGGGGTGCGGGCGGGCTGCGCGACGAGTGGGCGCGGGTTGTCGGTCAGCGGTCGGTACGACGCGACGAACGGTCGGCCACGGCTGTTCACCTCGGGGACAACCGGCCGCCACCGGGGAGGAGTTGGCTGGGCCGGCTGGCTTCCTCCCATCGCCTCACTGAAAGAGCCACCTCTGATGACCGCTTCTCGCCGCACCATGCTCGCCGGCGGTGCCGCCGGCGTCGGCTTCGCCGTCACCGGCGCCATGCCCTCCCTCGCCCAGGCCGCGCCCGGGCAGGGCCACGACGACCGGGGCCGTGGCCGGGGCCGCGGCGCCACCCCGTTCCCGCCGCTGCAGGACGACCCGGCCGGCGTGCTCGCGCTGCCCGCCGGCTTCGCGTACGCCGTCGTCACCCGGGCCGGGGTCACCCGCCTCGACGAGGGCGCCCTCACCCCCAACGCCCACGACGGCACCGCCGTGTTCTCCACCGGCCGTGGTCGCTACCGCCTCATCCAGAACCACGAGCTGAAGGCCGGCTCGCCGCTCGGCGTACCCCACATCGCGGGGACGGTCTACGACGAGGGCGCGATCGACGCCGGCGGCTGCACGGTCATCCGCACCGACGACCGGGGCCGCAACCTCGGCGAGACCGTCGGCATCTCCGGCACCTCGACCAACTGCGCCGGCGGGCCCACCCCGTGGGGCACCTGGCTGACCTGCGAGGAGACCGAGGACCGCGCCGGCAAGACCTGGAGCGGCAACGGCAAGAGCGGCACCTACGCCAAGGACCACGGCTACGTCTTCGAGGTCTTCCACGACGGCCGCACCAACCCCAAGCCGATCAAGGCATTCGGCCGCTACGCCCACGAGGCGCTCGCGGTCGACCGGGCCCGCAAGCACGTCTTCCTCTCCGAGGACGCCTCCGGCCCGAACGGCCTGTTCTACCGCTGGACCGCCCCGCGCGGCGTCGAGCTCGGCCCCGACCTCGCCGACCGGCTCGCCGACGACGCCGGCGTGCTGGCCGCGATGCAGATCCTGATGCCCGACGGCTCGGTCCTGCCCGACGTCGCCTACCTGACCTCGGCCCAGCTCGGCCTGCCCTTCCCCGTCCGCTGGAAGCCGGTGCCCGACCGCGACGCCCGCACCGTCTCGACCCGCAAGCAGTTCGCGGACGGCGAGGTCACCCGCGGCAAGAAGTTCGAGGGGGTCTGGGGCACCGACCGCGGCGTGTACGTCGTCAACTCCTACGCCTTCTCCGACGGCGACCTGCCCGCGGACGCCGTCCCCCACGACGGGATGGTGTGGTTCTACGACTACAAGGACGAGACCATCCAGCTGGTCAGCTACTTCCCGCACCAGAAGACCGCCGCGTCCGGCGCCGCCGCCCGCTACGACGACCTCACCTTCGACGGCCCCGACAACGTCACCGTCACCCCGTGGGGCTCGCTCGTCCTCGCCGAGGACGGCAACGGCGCCTCGCACGTGCTGTCCGCGACGCCGTACGGACCGACCCAGGCGATCGCGCGGAACATGCTCAACGACTCCGAGTTCACCGGGCCGACCTTCTCCGAGGACGGCAAGGTGCTGTTCGTCAACATGCAGACCCCCGGCCTGACCTTCGCGATCACCGGGCCGTGGGAGAAGTACCTGGGCTGAGACCCGGGTTCCGCTGGGCGAGAGCCCGGTGCGTCGGCGGCGTTCTGGCGACTAGCGTCGTGGGAGCCGATCGCACCGGGCGATCAGCCCTGCCCCGGGAGCCGCGGTGTCGATCCGAAGCCTCAACCACGCCGTCCTGTTCGTCTCCGACGTGGAGCGCAGCGTCGCGTTCTACTGCGACGTGCTCGGCTTCGAGAGGCTGCCCTTCGACTTCCCCGGCGGCGCCTTCCTGCGCGGCGCGAAGTCCGCCAACGACCACGATCTCGGCCTGTTCCAGGCCCGCTCGCCGCGCTCCGCCGACGGTGCGGTCGGGCTGTACCACCTCGCCTGGGAGGTCGAGACCCTCGCCGACCTGGCCGCCGCCCGCGACCGGCTCGCGGCCGCCGGCGCCCTGACCGGCATGGCCGACCACGCCAGCACCAAGGCCCTCTACTGCCGCGACCCCGACGGGATCGAGTTCGAGCTGACCTGGCTGGTCCCCGACGCGCGCCTGCGCGAGGAGCTGGTCCCCGGCGTCGCGCCGACCCGGCCGCTCGACCTCGACGCCGAGATCGCGACGTACGGCGCGGACACGCCGGGCGGGCCGCGGGCCGACCTGGCGCTGATGGTGGAGCTGTTGGGGCGGGCGGGGTAGCGGCGCCACCGCTGTAACACGCGGTCCACCCGACTGGTCGCCACTTCTCAGCAGAAACCGGCCCGAAATCGCGGCCGTTCCGCTGACAGGCGCCGAGTAGTGGGGTGGACGCCGTGTTACAGCGGGACGTGACGTGCGCCACCCGGCCCGGGGTGGCACATCCTTCCCTCGGTCTGTTTAGGTTAGGCTTACCTGATCTCGGACCGAGGAGTACTTGTCGTGCCCCAGCTCCCGCTGCACCACGTGTTCCACCCTGACCACGCCGACCACTATGCCGCCACCCTCGGCGAGGGTCTCGACCACCTGCTGCGCCAGCTGAAGGGAGTGGCGGGCCCGGCGACCGGTACGACGCCCGCCCAGGCCGCCGAGCGGGTCGCGGCCGTCGACCTCGACCGGCCGCTGGGCGACACCGGGCAGGTGCTCGCGGAGATCTCGCGGCTCTGGCTCGACGACGCGGTGTGGTTCCACGAGCCGTCGTACGCCGCCCACCTCAACTGCCCGGTCGTCGTCCCGGCGCTGCTCGCCGAGCTGTTCGTCGCGTCGGTCAACAGCTCGCTCGACACCTTCGACCAGAGCGTCGGCGGCACCTTCATCGAGCGGCGGCTCGTCGAGTGGACGGCGGCGCGGATCGGCTACGGCGAGGGCGACGACCCGGACGGCGTCTTCACCAGCGGCGGCAGCCAGTCCAACCTCCAGGGCCTGCTGCTCGCCCGCGGCCGCCACGAGCGGGTGCCGGCCGAGCGGCTGCGGATCCTCGCGTCGGCCGAGAGCCACTTCTCGGTGCAGAAGTCCGCGCGCCTGCTCGGGCTCGGCGACGAGTCCGTGGTCAGCGTGCCGACCGACGAGCGGCACCGGATGGACCCGGCGGCGCTGGAGCGCTCGCTGGCGGCGTGCGCCGATCTCGGGCTGCGGCCGATGGCGATCGTCGCGACGGCGGGGACCACCGACTTCGGCGCGATCGACCCGCTCGACCGGATCGCCGACCTCGCCCGCGCGTACGACGCCTGGCTCCACGTCGATGCCGCCTACGGCGGGGGACTCCTCGTCTCGCCGACCCGCCGCGCGCGTCTGCACGGGATCGAGCGCGCGGACTCGGTGACGATCGACTTCCACAAGACCTTCTTCCAGCCGGTCTCCTCCAGCGCGATCATCGTCCGCGACCGCGCCACGCTGCGCCCGGCGACCTGGCACGCCGACTACCTCAACCCGCGCGAGGCCACCAACCCCAACCAGGTCGACAAGAGCCTGCAGACCACCCGCCGCTTCGACGCGCTCAAGCTCTGGGTGACCCTGCGGACGATGGGGCCCGATCTCCTCGGTGAGTACGTCGACGCCGTCGTCGACCTCGCCGGCCGGGTCCACGAGCGCCACCGCGACCACGCCGACCTCGCGTTCGCCGCGACGCCGGAGCTGAGCACGCTCGTCTTCCGCTACGTCCCCCCAGGGCCGCCGATGGACGAAAAGGAGAGCGCTGCTCTCAACACCGCCATCCGCGAGGACCTCTACGCGTCCGGACGGGCGATGGTCGCCGCGACGAAGGTCGACGGCGTGCAGCACCTCAAGCTCACCCTGCTCAACCCGATGGCGACGGTCGAGGACATCTCGGGCGTCCTCGACCTCGTCCGGGCCACGGGTGCGCGCCTCGCCCCCCGGCCGGTGCTGGAGGCGGTCCGGTGATCACCCACGACCTCGTCGGCATCGGCCTCGGCCCGTTCAACCTCGGCCTCGCCTGCCTCGCCGACCCCTTGCGTGGCAGCGACGACCTCGACGGCGTCTTTCTCGAGGCGCGCGACCGCTTCGACTGGCATCCCGGGATGATGCTCGACGACGCGACCCTGCAGGTTCCGTTCCTCGCCGACCTGGTCACGATGGCCGACCCCACGTCGCGCTGGTCCTTCCTCAGCTATCTCAAGCAGACCGGCAACCTCTACCCGTTCTACATCCGCGAGAGCTTCTACCCCCTGCGCCGCGAGTACGACGACTACTGCCGCTGGGCCGCCGAGCGGCTGCCGTCCGTGCGCTTCGGCCAGCAGGTCACGACCGTCGAGCACGACGGCACGGCGTACGTCGTCACCACCGGCACCGGCGAGACCTTCCGCACCCGCCGGGTCGTGGTCGGCATCGGCACCTCGCCGCGCATCCCGGCGCCGCTGCTCCCGCTGGTCGAGCACGGCAGCCAGGTCACCCACTCCGCCGACTACCTCGCCCGCAAGGCCGAGCTCCAGCAACAGGACACGATCACCGTCGTCGGCAGCGGCCAGAGCGCCGCGGAGGTCTACGCCGACCTGCTCGCCGAGGCACCCGACCACGGCTACGAGCTGGTCTGGCTGACGCGCAGCCCGCGGTTCTTCCCGATGGAGTACACCAAGCTCACCCTGGAGATGACCTCCCCCGAGTACGGCGAGTACCACCGCGCGCTCCCGCTGGAGACGCGCGACCGGCTCGCCCGCGAGCAGCGCCACCTGTTCAAGGGGATCAGTGGCGACCTGGTCGACGCGATCTTCGACCTGCACTACCAGCAGCGGGTCACCGGCGCCGGTCCGCGCACGACGCTGCTCACCAACACCGAGGTGACCGGCGCCCGCCCGCTGCCCGGCGGGACGGGCAGCGAGCTCGACCTGCTCCACGTCGAGACCGGTGAGCCGTTCTCGCTGCGCACGGGGGGAGTCGTGCTCGCGACCGGCTATGCCCCTACCCAGCCGGCCTTCCTCGACGGCGTCCGCGACCGGATCCGGTACGACGAGCGCGGCCGCTACGACGTCGCCGGCGACTACTCCGTCGACGTCCACGGCGGCGAGGTGTTCGTGCAGAACGCCGAGGAGCACACCCACTCGCTGCTCGCACCCGACCTCGGCATGGGCGCCTACCGCAACTCGGTGATCCTCGCCGCGATCCTCGGCCGCGAGGTCTACCCCGTCGAGAAGCGGATCGCGGTGCAGACCTTCGGGGTCCCCGACCACCTGCGGAGCGTGTCGTGATCACCCTCGAGCCCCTCGACGTCGCCCGCGACCTCGACCTGCTGCACGCCTGGGTCACCCACCCTCGCTCGGTCTACTGGATGATGCAGGGCGCGAGCCGCGACGACGTGTGCGCGGAGTACGCCGCGATCGTCGCCGATCCCCACCACCACGCCTGGCTCGGCCGGGTCGACGGCCGGCCCGCCTTCCTCGCCGAGACCTACGACCCCGCGCACTCGCCGTTGGCCGGACTACCCGAGCTCGCCGACGGCGACCTGGGCATGCACCTGCTGGTCGCACCCCCGACGGGCGAGCCCGAGCCGGGCTTCACGAGCCGCGTGTTCGCGGCGGTGCTGGCCCACTGCTTCGCCGATCCCGCCGTACGACGGGTCGTCGTCGAGCCCGACGTGCGCAACGACGCGATCCGCGCCAAGAACGTCGCGGCCGGGTTCGTCGAGCTCCGCGAGATCCCTCTCGGGGGCAAGACCGCGATGCTGTCGACCTGCACCCGCGAATCCTGGCGAGCCGCCGCGATACTCCCTGCCCAAAAGCACCTCCCACGCGGCGCCGACGGTGCTTTTGAGCAGGGACTATCGTCAACGGCCGACCACCTCACCCCCGAGCTGATGGAGCGCGCCCAGCGGCACCTCGTCGCCAAGGCGCTGGGGGAGTTCGCGCACGAGCGGCTGGTCACGCCGGTGCCGGTGCCGGGGGAGGAGCGCTGGCGGGTCGACGCGGGCGACTCGTCGTACACCTTCGCGGCGCGGCGCCACCTGCTGGAGCACTGGGTCGTCGATCCCGCCTCGATCGAGCGCCGCCGCGACGGTGTCCCGGCCGCGCCCGACGCGCAGGAGCTGATCGCGGAGCTGGCGCCGGTGCTGGGGATCCCGGCCACGCTGCTGCCGACCTACCTCGAGGAGATCGCCGCGACGCTCGCCGCCGGCGCCTGGAAGCTGCGCCACCGGCGGGTGCCGGTGGCGCGGCTGGTCGACGCGGGCTACCAGGAGCTCGAGTCGGCGATGACCGAGGGCCATCCCGCCTTCGTCGCCAACAACGGGCGGATCGGGTTCGGCCTCGACGACTACCGCGCCTATGCTCCCGAGACCGGGAGCGCCGTACGCCTGCACTGGGTGGCCGCGCGCCGCGACCTGACCCGGCTCTCGCTCGCGGCCGACGGCAGCGAGGAGACGCTGTACGACGGCGAGCTCACGCCGGAGGTGCGCGACCGCTTCGCGGGGCGGCTGCGCACGCTCGGACTCGACCCGGCCGACTACCTCTACCTGCCGGTGCACCCGTGGCAGTGGCAGCACAAGCTCGCGATCACCTTCGCGCCGGACGTCGCGCGGCGCGACCTCGTCCACCTCGGCGAGGGGGACGACGAGCACCACCCGCAGCAGTCGATCCGCACCTTCTTCAACGGAAGCCGGCCCGAGCGGCACTACGTGAAGACCGCGCTCGCGATCCAGAACATGGGCTTCGTCAGAGGACTCTCGCCTGCCTACATGGGGGCGACGCCCGCGATCAACGACTGGGTCCAGTCGGTCGTCGCGGCCGACGACGAGCTGCGCGGGTGCGGCTTCGAGGTGCTGCGCGAGCTCGCGGCGATCGGCTACACGGGGGATGCCTTCCACCGCACGGCCGAGCCGTCGCCGTACCGGAAGATGATCGCGGCACTGTGGCGAGAGAGCCCGGTCCCGCGGCTCCCCCGGGGGGAGCGGCTCACCACGATGGCCGCGCTGCTGCACCGCGACGCGGACGGCGAAGCGCTCGTCACCGCGTGGATCAAGGCGTCCCCGGTGGACGCGGCGACCTGGGTTCGCGCGTACCTGCGGGCCTACCTGCGCCCGCTCGTGCACTGCCTGTACGCCTACGACCTGGCGTTCATGCCGCACGGCGAGAACCTGCTGCTGCGGCTGCGCGACCACGTCCCGGTCGGCGCGTTCATGAAGGACATCGGCGAGGAGGTCGCCGTGATGGGCGACCTGCCGCTGCCCGCCGAGGTGGAGCGGATCCGCGGCGCCTTCCCGGACGACGTCAAGGCGCTCGCCGTCCACACCGACGTCTTCGACGGTGTGCTGCGCTTCGTCGCCGCGATCCTGGACGACGACGGGGTCCTTCCCGAGGCGGAGTTCTGGGCGATCGCGCGGGCGACGATCGAGGAGCACGCCGCCGACCACCCGGAGCTGGCCGAGGCCGCGGCGCGCTACGACCTGCTCCGCCCGGAGTTCCGGCACAGCTGCCTCAACCGGCTCCAGCTGCGCAACACCCTCCAGATGGTGGACCTGACCGACCAGGCGGAGTCGCTGATCTTCGCCGGCACCCTCGCTAACCCGGTCGGGGCGCGACCGTGATCGTGCGCGACAGCCACGGGATCCCCAGTGTCTTCGGGGACTCCGTGCTCGCCGTCGCCCGGGAGCAGGGCCGGGCCACCGCCCAGGACCGGCCCGGCCAGCTCGAGGTCGAGCGGCGCCGCGCGGAGGGGACCTGTGCGGAGCTGTTCGGGGAGCCCGCGCTGGAGTGGGACGTGCTGGCCCGCCGCGCGCTGCTCGTCGACCTGGCCCGCCGGGCGTACGCCGCACTCGCGCCCGAGAGCCGGGCCTTCGTCGACGCGTACGTCGACGGCGTCAACGACGTCCTCGCCCGGCGCTGGCAGCCGTGGACGCCGCTCGCGGTCTTCGCGGTGCAGCACCTGCTCTTCTCCGGCTTCCCCAGCCAGCTCTGGCGGCGCCACCTGGCCGCCACGGCGGGCGAGGAGTGGCTGCCGCTGTTCCGCACCGAGGGGCTCCCCGGCGGCAGCAACGCCCTCGTGGTCGACGGCAGCCGCACCGCGAGCGGGCTGCCGATCCTGGCGGGCGACCCGCACCGGGTGATCGAGGCGCCAGGCTGCTACGCGCAGGTGCGCCTGGTCTGCACCGACCCGCGCGACGCCTTCGACGTGAGCGGCCTGGCCTTCGTCGGCGTCCCGGGCGTGCCGCACTTCGGCCACGCCGGCGACGTCGCGTGGGGGATCACCAACGCCGTGGCCGACGACGAGGACGCGTACGTCGAGGAGCTGGCCCGCCACCGCGGCGCGGTCATCGCCCGGGGCGGGTCCGGCTGGGAGCCGGTCGCGCGCCGGGTCGAGCAGGTGCGGGTGCGGGTCGGCGAGGACAGGTACGACGTGCGCGAGGTCGAGGTGTTGGTCACCGACCGCGGGCCGGTGGTGCTCGGCGGCCCCGGTGAGCCGGCGACGTACAGCCTGCGCACGCCGGCGTACGTGCTCGGCGACCTCGGCCTCGACGCCCTGCTGCCCCTGCTGCGCGCCCGCACCACCGCCGACGTGACCGCCGCCTTCACCGGCTGGGTCGCGCCCGTCGACAACCTGGTCGTCGGCGACCGGCACGGCGCCACCGAGCACCGGGTCGTCGGCCGGGTGCCCGAGCGCGGGCCGGACCGACGCTGGACCGGCGGCTGGGTGGCCCCCCTGCCCCGGCGGACCGGGCCGGTGCTGGTCACCGCCAACGACCGCGCCGCGGCGGACTTCGACCGGATCGGCGCCGACTTCGCACCCCCGCACCGCGCCCGCCGGATCCGCGAGCTGCTCGATGAGCAGGCCGCCGCCGGCCCGCTCACCCCGGAGTCCGTCGCGGCCGTGCTCGCCGACGACCGGCAGACCGCGGGCGCCGCGCTGCTCGACACGATGGCCACGCTCGTCGACCTCGACGGACCGGCCGCCGCGCTGCGCGAGCGCCTGCTCGGCTGGGACCGCCGGATGGCCGCGACCAGCGTCGACGCCGCCCTCTTCGCCCGGGTCCGCGCGGCCGTCGTCGACGGTCTCGCCGCCGCCCCCGTCCTCGCCGGCGTGGACGTCTCCCCGCACGGCGACCTGCTCGCACCCTGGTTCGACCTGCGCGGCCGGATCCGCCTGTGCCTGCCCGTGATCCTCGCCGCGGACAAGCCGTTCGGCGTGGACGTGCTGCAGCTCGTCGCCGAGGCGCTCGCCGAGGTGGCGGCTCAGCCGGAGCCCGCTTCGTGGGGGAGCGCGCATGTCGGCGTACCGCTCACGGCGCACCAGCAGTTCGGCCTCGCCGCCCCGGACGGCGCCGCCCCGCCGTACCTGCCCCTCGCCGGGGACGACGACTGCGTGCTGGCCACCCGGGCCGTCGACGGCGCCGGACCCTGCGTGCACGGCCCGGTGGCCCGCTGGGTCTGGGACCTCGCCGGCGCGAGTCGCTGGGTCGTCCCGCTCGGCGCCTCCGGCGACCCGTCCTCACCCCACCACCACGACCAGCTGGCGGTCTGGGCCGCCGGCGGCACCCTTCCCCTGGAGCAGCCATGACCGTCCACGTCCGTCCCGTCGACCCCGCCGCCGACGCGGCCGTGCTGCACGCCTGGGTCACCCAGCCGCGCGCGGAGTTCTGGGGCATGAGCGACCACTCGGTCGAGGACGTCACGCTCGTCTACCGCTTCGTCCAGGACCAGGCGCACCTCGCGGCGTACCTCCTCCTCGTCGACGACCACCCCCTCGGGCTGCTCCAGACCTACGACCCCGCCGTGGACGAGATCGGCGAGTGGTACGACCGCGCCCCCGGCGACGTCGGCGTCCACCTGCTGCTCGCCGACGACCCTCGCCGCGCCGGCCGGACGCCCGCCGTGATCGCCGCCGGGCTGGACTTCGTCGCGCAGCTGCCGGGCTGTCGCCGGCTGGTCTTCGAGCCGGACGCCCGCAACACCGCCTCGACGGGCCTGCTGGAGCGGCTGGGCTGCACCCGCGGGCCACTCGTCGAGCTGCGCACGAGCATCGCCGAGAAGCCCGCCCAGTTCTACTTCCTGGACCGGGAGCGCGCGCTGGCGACCGCGCGCGGGCTCCGGGCTCGGCCGAGCGCGACGACCCCCGCGACGAGTACGTCGTCGGGCAGGTCCAGCAGCCGGCCCCACGCGCCGTCGTCGTAGCCCATCACCGGGCAGGCGGCCAGGCCCAGCGCGGTCGCGACGAGGAGGACGTTCTGCAGGGCCGTGCCGGCATCGAGGTGCAGGGTCCGGTAGTGGCGCGGGGGATAGCGGGCCAGCGAGCCGCCGACGTCGATGGCGAGAGCCAGCCAGGCGGGTGCCCGGTGGGCGAACGGCGGCTGGTCCAGGGCCTCCGCCAGGTACCCGGTGGGATCGCCGTGTCGCACCTCGACCAGGCTCGGCAGGGGGAGTCGGAGGTCCGCGCGGTGGACGCCGGCGGGGAGCTCGCCCGCGCCGCGCACGACCAGATGGGGGAGCACCGAGACCAGGCCGCCGGCCCGCGGCGCGGTGCCGACGCCGAGCCGGAGCAGCGCGGCGAGGTCGGCCAGCGCGGGCTGCTCCTCGCCGAAGGCGTAGCGCGAGCGCCGGGCCGTCAGCGCGTCGGCGAGGGAGACGTCGAGCCGCCCCGACGCCGGCAGCGGATGGGTGTCGCCCGCGGCTCGCGGGGGCAGCAGCCCCGGCCCGGGGGTCCGGGGCACGGCCGTCCGGTTGAGGGCGCCGTGGACCGCGCGGACCAGCGCGAGGCCGGTGTCGAGGCCGGTGTTGAGGCCGCTCATCGGGCGACGAACAGCGGCCGGCCGCTGACCGGGTCGGTGAGCACCCGGGCCTCGACGTCGAAGACCGTGGCGAGCGTGTCCTCGGTCAGCACCTGCTCCGGCGTCCCGTCCGCGAGCACCCGTCCGGCGCGGAGCGCGATCACGCGGTCGGCGTACCTCGCCGCCTGGTTGAGGTCGTGCAGCACCATGACGACGGTCATCGCGTGCTCGTCGCGGAGCCGACGCACCAGCCGCATCAGGTCGATCTGATGGCGTACGTCGAGATAGGTCGTCGGCTCGTCGAGCAGCAGGATTCCGGTCTCCTGGGCGAGGGTCATCGCGATCCAGGCCCGCTGCCGCTCGCCGCCCGAGAGGCTGCCGAGGGCACGGTCCGCGAGCGCGGTCAGGCCGGTCAGCGCGAGCGCGCGCCGGACGGGCATGTCGTCGTCCGTCCGGCGCAGCATCGCCCACGGCCCGCGCTGGGGATAGCGACCCTGCTCGACCAGCTCGCGCACGGTGGCGCCGGCGGGTGCCGTCGCGGTCTGCGGCAGCACGCCGAGCCGGCGGGCGATCTCGCGCGAGCCGTGGTCGGCGTAGGGGCGCCCGTCGAGCCGGAGCTCACCGGCCAGGCGTGGGAGCACCCGGGCGAGGGTCATCAGCAGCGTCGACTTGCCTGATCCGTTGGGGCCGACGAGCGCGGTGACGGAGCCGTCGGTGAGCTCCAGGTCCAGGCCGGGCACGACCACCCGGCGGCCGTGACCGGCGTCGAGGCCGCGGGCGGCGAGGGCGGGTGGGGTGGTCATGGGCGGCTCTCCCTGCGGATGAGACTGATCAGGACGGGTGCGCCGAGGAGGGCGGTCACGGCGCCGACCGGAACCCCCGAGACGTCGGGCGCGACGCCGGGCAGCCGGATCGTGACCGAGAACGCGACCAGGTCGGCGAGGCTGAGCAGGAGGGCGCCGAGGACGGCGCTGACCGGCACCAGCCGCCGGTGGTCGGCGCCGACCCAGAGCCGGGCGACGTGCGGTGCGACCAGGCCCACGAAGGCGACCGCGCCGGCCGCGGCGATCGCCGCCGCGGCGGCGCCGACGGCGACCAGCAGCACCACGGCGACCAGCGGCCGGGCGCGCAGGCCGAGGCCGACCGCGACGGCGTCGCCCAGCGCCCACGCGTTGAGTCGCGAGGCGAGCAGCCAGGCGACGGGGAGGAGCACCGCGACCCAAGGCCACAACAGGGCCCAGTCGTGGGGCGTGCGGGCGTTGAGGGAGCCGACCAGCCAGCGCAGCACCACGCCGATCGGTGCCGAGTCGACCACGAGCAGCAGGGAGGTCATCGCGGCGAGCACGGCGCCGAGCAGCACGCCCGCCACCGCGAGGGAGCGGCGCCCGACGGCGTAGAGGACGGCGCCGGTGGCGAGTGCCCCGACGAGGGCTGCGGGATAGGCGAGCGGACGGCCTGGCCACAGCACCAGTGCGGCGGTGACCGCGAGTGCTGCGCCGGCGCCCACGCCGGTGGTCGCCGGCTCGGCGAGCGGGTTGCGCACGACGGCCTGGACCAGGACGCCGGACACCGCGAGCAGCGCGCCCGCGCCCAGGCCCACGAGGACCCGCGGCAGCCGGTAGTCGAGCACGATCACCTCGTAGACCGGCTCGCTGGCCCGGCCGACCAGGGCGCGCAGCACCTCGCCCGGGGGCAGCTCGGAGCGGCCGACCAGCAGGTGGGCGAGCACGAGCAGCAGCCCGGCGAGGAGACCGCCCGCGACCACCGCGCCGGCGCGCCGGGTCGTCGTACGGCCGGTCATCGGGGCCGTCCGGTGGGCCGCAGCAGGAGCAGGGCCGGTACGCCGACCAGGGTGGTCACGATGCCGACGGGCACCTCGACCGGGTACAGCAGGCGCCGCGCCCCGAGGTCGGCCGCCATGAGCAGCAGGCCGCCGACGGCCAGGGTCGGCGCCAGCGCCCGGCGGGTGCTGGCGCTGCCGGTCAGGCGTCGCGCGAGGTGCGGGGCGAGCAGGGCCACCCACGCGACCGGCCCGCAGGCCGAGGCCACCGCCGCCGCGAGCAGGGCGGCGGTGCCGACGGCGAGCACGCGGGTCCGCGCCACCGCGACGCCGAGCCCGGCCGCCACCTCGTCGCCGAGGGTGAGCGCCTCGACCCGGCGCCGGATCAGCCAGGCGACCAGGATGCCGGCCGCGACCAGCGGTGCCACGGTCGCCACGTGGGACCAGCCGCGCGCGGCCAGGCTGCCCATCAGGTACCGGAAGAGGACCACGACATTGCCCTGGGTGCCGAGCCCGACCACGGCGACGACCAGGCCGCCGCACGCCGCGGACACGGCGGCGCCGACGAGCACCACGTGGTCCGGGGCGCGGGTACGGCCCATCGCGAGGAGCACGCCGGCGCCCGCGACGAGCGCGCCCGCGAGCGCGAGCCACGGCTGGAGGGCGAGCGGCACCCCGAGGCCGAGCACCACGATCGTGGCGACCACGACGGCCGCGCCGGAGGAGACGCCGAGCAGCTCGGGGCCGGCGATCGGGTTGCGCAGCGCGTCCTGGAGCAGCAGCCCGCTGAGGCCGAGACCACCGCCCGCGACCGCGCCGAGCACGGCGCGCGGCAGCCGCACCTCGCCGACCGTGACCCGCTGCGGATGGTCCGGGTCGAGCAGCGCGGCGACGGCGGTCCCGGGCGCGAGCACCGGGTGCCCGACGCACAGCGCGGCGAGCAGGCAGCCCGCGGCCGCGAGGCCGAGGGCGGTGAGGACGACCGCGGGGGAGGACCGTGGGACCGCCGTCGCGATCGAGTTGGGAATGATTATCATTTCGATTCCATCGTTCACCACAGGAGTTCCCATGCGCAAGCCCACCGCCCTCGCCGCCCTCGTCCCCGCCGCCCTCGTGGCCGCCGCGACGCTCACCGCCTGCGGGGCGTCCGACGCCGACGACGGCGGCTCCCGGCGCTCGGCCGGGCAGTCGATCACCGTCACCGACGACACCGGCGCCACCATCACCCTCGACGCGCCGGCCCAGCGCGTCGCCTGTCTCACGATGATCTGCGTCGACGCGCTGACCGAGGTCGGCATCGCGCCGGTCGCCTACCGCGACGCGCTCGCCCGCGACGAGCGCTACGCCGGCCCGGACGCCGACATGCGCGAGATCACCGGCGGCTTCGGCGAGGAGAACGTCGAGGACATCGCCCTCGCCACGCCGGACCTGGTGATCGGCCTGGCCGGCGTCCAGGACGGGCTGCGGCCGGCGGTCGAGGCGCACGCGCCGCTCGTCCTGGTCGACCCGCGCTCGTGGCAGGACTCGGTCGCCTTCCTGCGCACGGTCGGCGAGCTCACCGGCACCGAGGAGCGGGCGGCGGAGCGCGCGGACGCGTTCACCGAGCGGGTCGAGGCCGCCGCGGCGACGCGCAGCGGGCTGACGACGCTGTCGATGTACGGCGAGCCGGGCAGTCTCGGGGTCGACTCGGTCGAGACGCCGGTCGGCTCGCTGCTGGCCGAGGTGAGCGACTACCCCTGGCCCGCGGCCGGTGACCCGTTCGCCAGCGTCGCGGTCGAGCAGATCGCCGAGGTCGACCCGGACCTGGTCTTCGCGCAGGCGTTCTCGGCGTCCACGGACACCGAGCCGCTGGGTGAGCGGCTGGCGTCCGACCCGGTGTGGGCGCGGCTGACGGCGGCTCGCGAGGGCCGGGTCGTCGAGGTCGAGGCCCCGGTCTGGGCGACCGGCCGCGGCACCATCTCGCTCGGCCTGGTCCTCGACACGGTTCTCGAGAATCTCGGCGAGAGCAGTTGAGAATGATTCTCACTATCGGATACGGTCCGTCCGCACCCCCGATCCGCGGGGTGCGTCCCATCCCCCAGAGGAGAAACCGATGAACGAGTTCTTCACCCCGATCGGCCAGCGGGCCCAGCTCTCGACCCACAGCGCCGGCCACAGCAACGCCCTCGTCGAGAACCCCTTCGACGAGGTCGAGGCCACCGAGGGCGACTGACCCGTGCCACCGGTCGGCCCCCGCGCGTCCCGGGCGCGTGGGGGCCGACCCCGGAACGAGATCCCGATGAACCCGACCCCTCCCGCCGCCTCCGACGCCCGCCCGGCGTCCGCCCGCCTGCGCGCCGACGTCGCTCTCTACGCCACCGCCGACGGACATGTCCTGCGTGCCGGCGACGACTACCACCACGTCGCGCTCGCCGGTGCCGAGCTCGACGACCTCCTCACCGCCCTCGTCCGCGACCGCCCGCCGGCGACCCCCGTGGCCCGTGCCGCGCTCGACGCCCTGGTGGGCGCCGGTCTCGCCGACCCGCGGCCGCCCCGGATCGCTGTCGCGGGGACCGGCGTCCTCGCCACCGCCCTGCGCGCCGCTCTCCGGCGGATGGGGGTCGAGCCCGGGCCCGGCGGCGCCGCGGTCGTGGCGCTCGACGACGCCGCCCTCCCGGTGGACCTGCCGGCGGGGACCCGCGCCTGCTGGCGGGCCGGTCATCGGGTCCTCCTGTCGCCGCCGGGCGTCCCCGCCGTCGAGGTCGCGGCCCGGCACCACGCAGCGACGGTGCACCGGGCGAGCGATCGCCGGGTCGCGCCCCGCGACGCGACCTCCGGCGTCCGCTCCGCCGCCCCGCCGCTCGCCGGGCCCGGGCTCGAGCTCGCCGCCGTCCAGGTCGCGGCCGAGCTGCTGCGGCCCGCACCCGCCCCCGACGAGGCGGTGGTCGTCGACCTGGTCGCGCTGAGCGTGTCGCGGCACCCGGTCCTGCCCGTGCCGCCCGCGCCCCGATGAGGGAGCTCCGCGCGTCCGTCGGCGGCCTGGCCACCCGGGTCTGGCTGCCGGTGCCGCCGCCTCGGGCGGTCCTCGTCGTCCGCACGCCCTACGGCGCCGCCGGGCACGCCGCCGAGGCGCGAGGCTGGACGGCCCACGGCATCGGCCTCGTCGTGCAGGACGTCCGCGGTCGCCACGAGTCGCCCGGCGCCTTCGTCCCGTACGCCGAGGAGCACGGCACCGACGGGCCCGACCTGCTCGGCTGGGTGCGTTCGTGGGCCGACGCCCCGGTCGTCCTGATGGGCACGTCGTACGGCGCGTACGCGGCGCTGGCGACCGCGGTCCGGGCGCCGGTCGAGGGCGTCGTCGTCGCGGTCCCGGCGCTCGGCCTCGGCGAGACCGCGCGTACCCGTGGCGGCGTGCTCCAGCTCGCCTCGCGGCTCGGCTGGTGGCTGGCCCACGACGTCCGACGCCCGTGGGCGGAGGTGGTCACCGCCCGGCGCCGTGACGCGGAGCGGGCCGCGGCCGTCGCCGCGCTCGACTGCCCGCTGCTGGCGATCGGCGGCACCGACGACTACTTCGCCCACGACGTCGTCGACCTGTGGTCGGCCTGGGGCGGCCCGGCGCGGCTCGTCCTGGGACCGTGGGACCACGGTCTGGCCGGGGCCGCCCGGGCCCGGCGGATCCTGGGCTGGCTCGACGCGGTGCTCGACGGGCGGCCGCCCCGCGGCGCCACCCTGGTCGACCGGTCCGGCGGCCGCCACGAGGGAGCGCCGCCGATGGCCGAGGTCCGGCTCGCGGCCCGGCCCGGGGTGTCCTGGTGCGCGTCGCTGGCCGTCCGTCGTCCGGACGGCAGCACCCGCGAGATAGCCCACGGCGCCGCCTTCGGGAGCCGTCTCACCCTCGGCCCGGTGCTGCTGGCCCCGGCCGAGCGCACCGCGCTCGAGCTCCGGGTCACCGCCGACGACTTCCCCCGCTACGCCCGATCCCCCCACCCGCCGGGCCCGGTCCCGGACCATCACCTGGAGCTGAGCCCATGACCTCCGCGAGCGTCGAGAGCCTCGTCGACCCCCACTTCGGCATCGTCACCGGCCTGCACCCGGTCGAGCGGCTGGCCGGCCTGCCCCCGGCGTACGTCGGCATCACGGCCGAGGTCGCCGACTCGCGGGTCCACGGCAACTGGCCCAGCGACCGGGTCTCGCTCGGCACCACCTTCGGCGACCCCGACGGTGCCCGGATCGCCGCGATCGGCGAGGCGGTCGAGCGCTACTGCGGCAACTACGTGCCCGCGGGCCTGGTCCGGGCGAGCGCGCGCGAGCTGGCCGACGCCGGGCATCGACTGCTCGGCCCCCGGGACCTCTCCTTCTTCGCCGACTGGCAGCACGAGCGCGCCGGGTTCCCGTTCACGCGCTTCACCGAGGACGTCGAGATCGCCTGGGTCGAGGGACGCGGCGACGACGGGCCGGTCCTGGTGCCGGCGTCCTGGGCGCACCTCAACTGGCGCACCGGCTCGCGTCGTCGTGATCCGTTCCTGCACCACGTCAACTACGCGGGGATCGCCACCGGCCAGGGCGTCGCCGACGCCACCCGGCGCGGGCTGCTGGAGCTGGTCGAGCGCGACGCGCTCTCGCTGTGGTGGCATCTCGGGGCCGACGCGCCCGGCATCGACCCGGCGTCGGTGCCCGGCCTACTCGACCACCTCGCCGGGTCCCGGCTCGAGCCGCACCTGCTGGCCCTGCCCTCCTGGTTCGGCGTCCCGGTGGTCGCCGCGGTCGTCCACGACCCGGTGACCGGGATCGTGGCGGGCGGCTTCTCCGCCAAGCTCGACCCGGCCGAGACCGCGCTCAAGGCCACCCTCGAGGCGATCCACAGCTGGGTGTTCACCCAGGGCCTGCTCGACGCCGACGGCTGGGTCTTCGACGCCGTGGCGGCCGGGATCCTGTCGGAGGGGCTGTACCTGCCGCACCGCCCCGGGCGCGACTACCTGGCGGTGGCCGGCCCCCAGTGCGCCGCCGTGCGCGACCTCGGCGCCCAGGCGCAGGTCTGGCTGGACCCGGCCGTGCAGCGCGCGCTGCTGCCTCGGTTCACCGCACCCGCCGCCACCGTCGGGATCGACGACCTCCCCGTCGGCACCGAGGCCGGGCTCCGCGCGGCGCTGGCCGCCGGCGGCCACGAGGTGGTGGTCTGCGAGCTCACCACACCCGATGTCGCCCGCACGCCGCTGCGCGTGGTCCGGGTCTGCGCGCGCGGCCTGGTCCCGAACGCTCCCGCCGGCTTCCCGTACTACGGGCTGCCACGCTGGACGGAGGTCGGCGGCCGGCCGCCGACGCCCGAGAGCCTGCTCCTGCTGCCCCCGCCCAGCCTGTGACCGCCTCGGCACTGGCGGACCCGACGTACCGCCGGTTCCTGGTCGCCCGGGCGGTCGCGATGACGGGCAACGCGCTCACCCTGGTGGCCCTCCCGATCCTCGTCTACCGGCTCACCGGCAGCGCCACCCTCACCGCGCTCGTCGCGGCGGCCGAGACCGCGCCGTACCTGGTGTTCGGCCTGCCCGCCGGCGCGCTCGCCGACCGCTGGAACCGCCGCCGGGTGCTCGTCGTCAGCGGGTCGCTCAGCGGACTCGCGCTGCTCACGGTGCCCGTGGCCGACCTGCTCGGCGCGCTGACCTTCGCGCACGTGCTCGTCGTCGCGGGGCTGGTGTCCAGCCTGTTCGTGTTCGCCGACGCGGCCTCCTTCGGCCTGGTGCCGCAGCTGGTCGGCCGCGACCGGGTCGCCTCGGCGACGTCGGCACTGGTCACCACGGGCACCGCCATCGGCCTGGTCGGGCCGCTCCTCGCCGGCCTGCTCGTCACCGCGACCTCCCCGGCACTCGCGCTCGGCATCGACGGGCTCGGCTACCTCGCCGCCGCGGGCGTCGTCGCCCGGCTGCGTTGGCCGGGCAGCGAGACCACGCCGGACGTCGTCGCGGGGCGCCGGCTGCGGACCGAGGTCGCCGAGGGACTGCGCTACCTCTGGGCGGCGCCCGTGGTCCGCTGGCTGACCGTGCTCGGCACCGGCGCCAGCCTCGCCGGCGGCGCGGTCTCGGGACTGCTCGTCGTGGTCGGTGTCGAGCAGCTCGGCCTCGACGTCGACTCCCCGGCGCTGGGCTGGCTGTTCGCCGCCGGGGCGGTGGGCACCCTGCTCGCGAGCCTCGCGCTGCCCCGGCTGCAGCGGCGCGCCGGCGTCGGCGTCATCACGACGACGGGGTACGCCGTCGCCCTGGCCGCGCTGCTCGCGCTGTCCGCGAGCACCACCCTGCTCCTCGCCCTGCCGCTGCTCGTCGTCCTCCAGCTGGCGATGACGACGCTCATCGTGAACGGGATCGTCACCCGCCAGGTGGTCACCCCGGACCACCTCCAGTCCCGGGTCAACACCACGGCCCGGCTCATCGCCTGGGGCGGCAGCCCCCTCGGCGCGGCGCTCGCGGGCGTGGTCGCGGGCGCCGCCGGCACGGAGTGGGCGCTGCGACTCGCCTCGGGCGGCCTGGTGTGCAGCCTGGTGGGCGCGGTCGTCGTCGGCGTACCCCGGTTCGGCCGGCTCGACGACCTCCGCGTGGAGGCGCCCGGGTGAGCCCTGCGTGATCCCGTGAGGTGCGTGAGCCCGTGAGACGGAGTTGACGAGACGAAATCTCCCGGCACCGCACGCCGAAACCGCCGCCGCCCAGGCTCGGAGCAGAGCCCGACCCACGACCCTGCCCCAGGAGCCCGCGATGACCCTCACCGCACCCGTGACCACGCCCAGCCTCCTCCGGAGGAAGGGCAGGTGGATCGACGACTGGCGTCCCGAGGACCCCGAGTTCTGGGAGGAGACCGGCGCCCCGATCGCCCGGCGCAACCTGCTCTGGTCGATCTTCGCCGAGCACCTCGGGTTCTCGGTGTGGCTGATCTGGAGCGTGAGCTCGGCCTTCCTGCTGGCGCAGGGCTTCGCCTTCACCCCGCAGCAGCTGTTCTTCCTGGTCGCGATCCCCAACCTGGTCGGCGCCCTGATCCGGGTGCCCTACACCCTCGCGGTCGGGAGGTTCGGCGGGCGCAACTGGACCATGATCAGCGCCGGCCTGCTGCTGGTGCCGACGCTGAGCTTCGCCTACGCGGTCACCCAGCCCGGCACGCCGTACGCCGTGTTCTGCGTGATCGCCGCGACGGCCGGGTTCGGCGGCGGCAACTTCGCCAGCTCGATGGCGAACATCAACTTCTTCTACCCCGCCCGGCTCAAGGGCGCGGCGCTCGGCCTCAACGCCGCGGGCGGCAACCTGGGGGTGGCGATCATCCAGCTGTTCCTGCCGGTGCTCGTCGGCGGGGCGGGCATCTTCGGGCTGGTCCGGGCGAGTGAGGGTGGGATCCACCTGGAGCGGGCCGCGTTCGTCTACGCCGCCCTGGCCGTCGTCGCGGTGCTCGCCGCCTGGTTCCGGATGGACAACCTCTCCAACGCGCGCACCGACACCCGCCAGCAGCTCGGCGTGCTCCGGCACCGCCACACCTGGGTGATGTCCCTGCTCTACATCGGCACCTTCGGCTCGTTCATCGGCTACTCCGCCGCCATGCCGCTGCTGATCAAGCTCAACTTCTGGCACCAGGCCGGTCCGCAGGCGCCGGGCACCGGCATCAACTTCGCCTACTACGCCTTCCTCGGCGCGCTGGTCGGCTCGGTGACCCGCCCGCTGGGCGGCCACCTCGCGGACCGCTTCGGCGGGGCCCGGGTCACCGTCGCCGCCTTCGCCGGCCTGGTGCTCGGCACCCTCGGCATCCTCGGCACGCTCGCGATGCTGACCCCGATCCCCACCGCGGCCGGCCCGGCGCAGACCGCGGCGGTCGACGCCAACGCCGGGGTGTTCCCGCTGTTCCTGGGCGTCTTCCTCGTGGTCTTCGCCTGCACCGGCATCGGCAACGGCTCGACGTACAAGATGATCCCGGCGATCCACCGCACCGACGCCGTCCTCGCCACCGCGGACGGCAGCCCCGAGCGCGAGCTGGCCCTCCTCGACGGCACCAAGCGCTCCTCGGCCGCCGTCGGGATCATCGGCGCGGTCGGCGCGATCGGAGGCTTCTTGATCCCGATCACGTTCAACAGCCCCTGGGTCAGCGAGCCGCTCGCCGCGACCAAGAGCGCCTTCGCCGTCTTCGCCGGGTTCTACGTCGTGTGCCTCGCCGTGACCTGGGCGGTCTACCGCCGCCGCGGCCGGACCTACGCCGACGCCGGGATCTGAGCCCCGTCTGGTGGAATGGGTGGATGCGCGCTCTCGGCCTCGCCCTCCTCCTCGCCCTGCTCCTCGGCCTGCAGCCGGTCTCGCCGGCCCCGGCCGGCGCCGCTGCCGCCGCCGGGCCGCTCCCGTCAGCGGCCCAGTGGCAGGCCGACGTCCGGGCGGTCTACGCCAAGAAGCGCCCGGGCGCCTACCTCACCGAGCGGGCGGCGAGCGGGCAGAAGCGGCTGGCGATCGTGCTCGACATCGACAACACCTCGCTCGCCACCCACTACTCCTGGCCCCAGCCGATCAAGCGCACGCTGAAGCTCACCCGGAAGGCACAGAGCCGGGGCATGTCGGTCGTCTTCGTCACCGGTCGCTTCGAGGACAGTCTCGCCAACGTGACGAAGGCCCTCGACGCCGCCGGCTACCACCACGACGGGATCTGCGGGCGCCGGCACGGCGAGGCCCTCGCCGACGGCAAGCAGCGCTGCCGGGCGCAGTACGCCGACCAGGGGCTGACCTTCGTGCTCAACGTCGGCAACCGCTCGACCGACTTCGTCGGCGGTGACTACGAGCGCAGGCTCAAGCTGCCCAGCTACGGCGGCGCGCTCAGCTGAGCTCGCGGCCCGGGTCGGTCGTCGTACCCGGCAGACGGGTCGCCGATCGGTCGATCCACGACCCGAACGCCGGGTACGACGCACGGACCGGCTCGGCGACGAGCCGCCCCGCTCAGATGACCCCGAGCGCCAGCATCGCGTCGGCGACCTGGATGAAGCCCGCGATGTTGGCGCCCGCGACGTAGTTGCCGGGAGCGCCGTAGGTCTCGGCGGTCTCCAGGCAGCGGGCGTGGATGCCGACCATGATCTCCTCGAGCCGCGCCTCGGTGTGGGCGAAGCTCCACGAGTCGCGGGAGGCGTTCTGCTGCATCTCCAGCGCGCTGGTCGCCACGCCACCGGCGTTGGCGGCCTTGCCCGGGGCGAAGGCGACGCCGGCGTCGGCGAAGACCTTCACCGCCTCGGGGGTGCAGGGCATGTTGGCGCCCTCGGCGACGACGGTGCAGCCGTTGCGGACGAGGGTGAGGGCGTCGTCGCCGTCGAGCTCGTTCTGGGTGGCGCAGGGGAGCGCGATGTCGCAGGCGACGTCCCAGACGCGGCCGTCGGCGACGAAGCGCGCGGACTCCCGCGCCTCGGCGTACGACGACAGCCGCTCGCGGCGCACCTCCTTGACCTCCTTCAGCAGGTCGAGGTCGAGGCCCTTCTCGTCGACGACGTACCCGCTCGAGTCGGAGCAGGCCACGACGGTCGCGCCGAGCTCGATCGCCTTCTCGGCGGCGTAGATCGCGACGTTGCCGGAGCCGGAGACGATGACGGTCTTGCCCTCGAAGGAGCTGCCGCGCGCCTTGAGGATCTCGTTGGCGAAGTAGACGGTGCCGTAGCCGGTGGCCTCGGTGCGGACCAGGGAGCCGCCCCAGCCGATGCCCTTGCCGGTCAGCACGCCGGACTCGTAGCGGTTGGTGATCCGCTTGTACTGCCCGAACAGGTAGCCGATCTCGCGGCCGCCGACGCCGATGTCGCCGGCCGGGACGTCGGTGTACTCACCGATGTGGCGGTACAGCTCGGTCATGAACGACTGGCAGAAGCGCATGACCTCGGCGTCGCTGCGGCCCTTCGGGTCGAAGTCCGAGCCGCCCTTGCCGCCGCCGATGGGCATGCCGGTGAGCGCGTTCTTGAAGATCTGCTCGAAGCCGAGGAACTTGACGATGCCGAGGTAGACCGACGGGTGGAAGCGCAGGCCGCCCTTGTAGGGCCCGAGCGCGGAGTTGAACTCCACCCGGAAGCCGCGGTTGAGCTGCACCTGACCGGCGTCGTCGACCCACGGCACCCGGAAGATGATCTGTCGCTCCGGCTCGCACACCCGGCGGATGATCGCGGCGTCGGTGTACTCGGGGTGGCGGGCGACGACCGGACCCAGGCTGTCGAGCAGCTCGCGCGTCGCCTGGTGGAACTCGGCCTCGCCGGGGTTCCGGGCCAGGATCTCGTCGAAGACCGGCTGCAGGGTCGGGTTCAGGTCGTTCACGGGGGCACTCCTCCATACGCGTCGGGAGACGCCCCGTGATCGTGGTGGGGCCTCTCCGAGAAGCTCCCACCGTCTCATCCCGGCGACGGTACGCCGGACGCGGGGGCGGGCGGTGAGACCGTGAGCACCCGTTGACGCCGACGTCCTCCGCCCGGTGCCGGCGCGCAACGCGGATCGCCTGCAATGGAGCCCATGACCGCTCCGGCCGCCACGCCGACCCACTGCCCGTACTGCAGCCTGCAGTGCGGCATGCAGATCTCCCGCACCGGCCGGGCCGGCATCGAGATCGGCGCCTGGCCGGAGTTCCCGGTCAACGAGGGCGCGCTGTGCCGCAAGGGCTGGACGGCGGCCGGGCTGTGGGGGAGCCGGGAGCGGTTGACCACGCCCCTGGTCCGGGACCGGGTGAGCGGAGAGCTGCGCGCCGTCGGGTGGGACGACGCCCTCGACCTGGTGGCCGAGCGGATCGTGGAGCTCCAGGACGCCCACGGCAAGGACGCCGTCGCGGTGTTCGGTGGCGGCGGGCTCACCAACGAGAAGGCCTACCAGCTCGGGAAGTTCGCGCGCGTCGCCCTCGGCACCAGCCAGATCGACTACAACGGCCGCTGGTGCATGAGCTCGGCGGCCAGCGCCGCCAACCAGGCGTTCGGGATCGACCGTGGCCTGCCCTTCCCGCTCGCCGACGTCGAGCACGCCGACGTCGTGGTCCTGGTCGGCTCCAACCTCGCCGAGACCATGCCGCCCGCCGCGCGCCACCTCGACCGGCTCCGCGAGCGCGGCGGCCGGCTCGTCGTGGTCGACCCGCGCCGCACTCCCACCGCGGAGCGCGCGGATCTGCTCCTCCAGCCGGTCCCCGGCACCGACCTGGCCCTCGCCCTGGGCGTGCTGCACCTGCTCGACGCGCGGGGCGCGGTCGACGAGGCCTATGTCGCCGAGCGGACCACCGGCTTCGACGACGTACGACGGGCCGCGGCCGCGTGGTGGCCCGAGCGTGTCGAGCGGACCACCGGCGTCGCGACCGACGAGCTGCACGCCCTCGTCGCGCTGCTCACCGGCGCTCCCCGGGTGATGGTGCTGACCGCGCGCGGTGCGGAGCAGCATGCCCAGGGCACCGCCACCGTGCTCGGCTGGATCGACGTCGCCCTCGCGCTGGGCCTGCCCGGCCGGCCGTACGCCGGATACGGCTGCCTGACCGGTCAGGGCAACGGGCAGGGCGGGCGCGAGCACGGGCAGAAGGCCGACCAGCTGCCCGGCTACCGGATGATCGACGATCCCGCCGCCCGCGCCCACGTGGCCGCGGTCTGGGGCGTCGCGCCGGACTCGCTGCCGGGGAAGGGGAGGTCGGCCTACGAGCTGCTCGACTCGCTGGGCAGGGACGACGGCCCGAAGGCGCTGCTCGTCCACGGCTCCAACATCGTCGTGAGCGCGCCCAACGCCACTCGGGTCACCCGGCGCCTGGAGGCGCTCGACCTGCTGGTCGTGTGCGATCTCGTGATGTCGGAGACCGCCGCGCTCGCCGACGTGGTGCTTCCGGTGACCCAGTGGGCCGAGGAGACCGGCACCCTGACCAACCTGGAGGGACGGGTGATCCTGCGGCGACGGGCCGTCTCCCCGCCCGAGGGGGTGCGCGGCGACCTCGACGTGATCGCCGGGCTCGCCGCCCGCCTCGGCTGTGCCGCGCCCTTCCCCACCGACCCCGAGGAGGTCTTCGCCGAGCTCGGGCGCGCGTCCGCCGGTGGCCGTGCGGACTACGCCGGCATCTCCTACGACCGGATCGCCCGCGAGAACGGGGTGTTCTGGCCCTGTCCCGCCCCCGACCACCCCGGCACCCCACGCCTGTTCGCCGACTCCTTCGCCACCCCCGACGGCCGGGCCCGCTTCGTGGTCCCCGAGTACGCCGGGCCCGCGGAGCCGCCCGACCCGGCGTACCCGCTGCACCTGACGACCGGCCGGGTGCTCGCCCAGTACCAGTCCGGCGCGCAGACCCGCCGGATCCGCGCGCTCACGGACGACGGCCCCTTCGTCGAGCTGCACCCCATGCTCGCCGACCGGATCGGCGCCGTCGATGGCGAGCCGATCCTGGTCCGGACCCGCCGCGGCGAGCTGAGGGCCCCGGCGCGGGTGGTCGCCAGCATCCGCCCGGACACCGTCTTCGTGCCCTTCCACTGGGTCGGCGCCAACCGACTGACGAACGACGCGCTGGACCCGGCGAGCCGGATGCCGGAGTTCAAGGTGTGTGCGGCGGAGGTGCTGGTGCCGGTCCCCGAGCCGGCCTGAGCAGCCCGGCTCACACGGTGCGGACGCAGGAGCACTGCGCGGCCGCAAGCGTGCCCTCCGCGGCCTCGGCGTCCGACCACGGCGGCGGGGCGCCGACCGGGACCGGCTCGCGGGTCCAGAGCACCCGCGCCGCGACGGCGCCGCCGGCCGCGAGGACGAGGAGGATCGACCAGGCGGGGGTCAGGCCGAGGCTGGTGCCGACCCAGCCGGCGACCGGGTAGGTGACCAGCCAGGCCAGGTGCGACAGCGAGAACTGGGCGGCGAACAGCTTGGGCAAGGCCTCCGGGGTCGCCGAACGGCGCACCACCCGGCCGGTCGGGGTCACGATGAGGGCCATGCCGCCGCCGACCGCGACCCAGATCGAGGCGGCGAGCGCCCACGAGGTCGTCCCGCTCGCGGTCATCGCCAGCGCCGCCGTGACCGCGGCGACCAGGACGGCCGCACCGGTCATCATCACGGTGCGGTCCGCGACCCGGTCGAGGACCCGGGGCAGGGCCACGGCGACGAGCAGGGTGCCGCCGCCCGAGGCGGCCAGCATCCAGGCGACGGCGGCCTGGCCGCCTCCCAGCACGTCGCGCACGTAGTTGACGGTGTTGACCACCACGATCGCGCCGGCTGAGGCCACGACCAGGTTGAGCGCCATGACCCCGCGCAGCTGAGGTGTGCGGGCGAAGGTCTGGATGCCCGACGCGACGCGCTGCCAGGGGCCCGCGGTGGTCGTCGGGCGCGCGTTCGGGATCGCGGTGGACAGGACCAGGACGGCGGAGGCGGCGAAGCCCAGCGAGGTGCCGAGGAACAGCCGGTCGAAGGACAGGAAGGTGAGCGCCACGGCCGCGAGCACCGGGCTGAGCAGGCTCTCCATCGTGTAGGCGACCTGGGACGCCGAGAGCGCCCGCGTGTACTGGGCCTCCTCGGTGACGATGTCGGGGATGACCGCCTGGAAGGTCGGGGTGAACGCCGCGGACGCCGACTGCAGCAGGGCGATCAGCACGTAGATGTGCCAGACCTCGTCGACGAAGGGCAGGGCGAGGACCACGCCGGCGCGGACGAGGTCGAGGACCGCCAGGAAGAGCCGGCGGGGGAGCCGGTCGACGAAGGCCGCGGCGAGCGGCGCGATCACGACGTAGAGCACCATCTTGATGGTGAGCGCGGTGCCGAGGACCGCACCGGCGTCCCTGCCCGCCAGGTCGTAGGCGAGGAGGCCGAGCGCGACGGTCGCCAGACCGGTCCCGAAGAGCGCGATGATCTGCGCGGCGAAGAGGCGGCGGAAGTCGCGGATCGCGAACAGGCTCACGACGGTCCCCTTTCAGCGAGGCGTTGTCCGGACTATACCCCTAGGGGGTATGAGTCCGACAAGCGCGCCGCCGTCCCGGATATTCCGGGTCGCCGCCCGTCGTGACGCAGGCGACTGCTACCGCGCCGGCGCGAGCAGCCCGGGATGGGCGGCGCGCAGCTCCTCGAGCCGCCACCGGGCGACCAGCACGGCGGCCTCACGCGCCACGTCGACGGTCATCTTCGACGCGCCCGCGACCCGCTCGCTGAACGTGATCGGGTGCTCGGTGACCCGCAGCCCGCGGCGCTCGGCGTGCCAGGTGTTCTCGACCTGGAAGGCGTAGCCGGTGGACTCGGTGCGCAGGACGTCGCAGCGCAGCAGCGCGCCGACCCGCCAGGCGCGGAAGCCGGACGTGGCGTCGTGGGTGCGCAGCCGGAGGGTACGGCGGGCGTAGGCGTTCGCGCCGACGGAGAGCACCCGGCGGCGCAGCGGCCAGCCCTCGGCACCGCCGCCGGGGACGTAGCGCGACCCGACGACGAGGTCGTGGTCGGCGAGCAGCGCCAGCATCGCGGGGATCTGCTCGACCGGGTGCGAGCCGTCGGCGTCGAGCTGGACGATGGCGTGGTAGCCGTCGTCGACGGCGTGCGCGAAGCCGGCGCGGTACGCCGCCCCGAGGCCGTCCTTCGCGACCCGGGTGACCAGGTGCACCCAGTCGCCGTGGCCGGGGTGCGCGCGGACCAGGTCGGCGGTGCCGTCGGGGCTGCTGTCGTCGACGACGAGGACGTCGAGGTGCGGCGCGCCGGGGCCGGAGCGCACGGCCGCCAGCCGGTCGAGCAGCGGCAGGATCGTGGCCGCCTCGTCGTACGTCGGCACGACCGCGACGCAGCGCAGGGACGCGGGGGCGGGCAGGAAGGTGCTCATCGTCGGCTCCAGACATGCAGGTCCCCGAAGGAGGCCTGCTCGCGGTAGTGGTGGTCGAAGTAGGTGGTCAGCTCGGGAGCGGGCGTGATCCCCCAGCTGGTGAGCCCGTCGCCGGTCACGACCACCCATTGCGGGGCGTCCGGCCCGGTCAGCACGGCCTGCAGCTCGCGCAGGTGGGGGTCGCGGACCCGGACGGGCAGGCTCCAGAGGTACGGGTACGGACTGTCGAGGCCCGCCGCCGCGACGATGTCGGGCCGTCCGAACGCCACGACGGCGCCGTCGCCCGGGGCGGCGTGGGCGCGCAGGTAGTCGGCGACCCGCGCGTCGCGGCCGATCGCGTCGTCGACGGGTACGGCGAGCTCATGGCTCCACGCGGTGAGGGTGCCGAGCACGGTGAGGGCGAGGCAGCCGGCCAGCGCGACCCGCCGCCAGCCGGCGGGCCGCACCAGGCTGGCGAGCAGCACCACGCCGGGAATCAGGCCGGTCAGGTAGTGCAGCCAGTAGCTGCCGCCGCCGGCGACGCCGAACAGCTCCCAGGCCACCATGGCGAGGGCGGCGACGCGCAGCGGTGCGGAGCGGGGGCCGCGCCGCCAGGCGGTCCGGGCGGCGAGGAAGCCGGTGACGAGCAGGGTCAGCGCGGCGCCGCTGGCGAGGAAGGCCATCAGCACGGCCACGAAGCGCTGCGACGTCGCGGGCGACGCGGACGAGCCGATCACCGCCGCGGCCTCGAGCCGGAAGGTGACGACGGCATCCCAGAGCTGGGTGGGCGCGGTCCCGAGCGCCGCCGCCGTACCGACGACGAGGGTGAGCGTGCCGAGCGCGCCGGCCGCGAAGGCCGCCGTACGTCGGAGCAGGTGGGGCACCCGGTCGCGAGAGAGGGGCAGCAGCACGGCGGCCAGCACGAAGACGTCGATCACGTTCTGCTTGATCAGCGCGGCACAGGCGGCGGCCACGCCCGCGCCACCGGCCACCAGCAGGGCCCGCCGACTCGCCGGTCCGGTCAGTGCTGTGACCAGGCCGAGCACGCCGACCAGCACGAACGGCACCGCGAGCACCTCGCCGTTGGTCTCCGGCATCCCGAGCAGCGGACTGGCGAGGAGCGCGGCCGCGAGCACGGGCGCGAGGTGCCCGGTCCAGTGCGACCTCCGCGGCGCGACCCGGGCGGCCAGCAGCCCGGCCAGCAGGACCGTCGCCGCACTCGCCAGCGCACCCAGCACGACGACGCCCGGCGCGAGCAGGCCGTCGGAGTGCAGGGTCACCGGCCCGAGCCCGGCGAGCCGGAACAGCCACAGCAGCAGGGGTGGCCGATCCACCCAGTAGTCGCCGTACAGCGAGCTGCCGGGCGACCACTGCCGGCTCAGCATCAGGAAGCCCGCGGCGTCGGACGCCAGCGGCACCCACAGGAAGGGCAGCCACGCGAGGAAGGCCACCGCGCCGGCGACGTACGTCGTACGCGTCGGGCGGGTCCGGGTCGCTGCGGGCTTCAGCACGCTCTCGACGCTAGGTCGGGCTTCATGAAGGGACAATGAAGGCGTGCGTCCGTGCGGCCGGTGAGGCCGTGAGGACTCGTTGACATCGGCGTGCGACGCGAGCGCCCGGCCGCGAAACCTCGGTGTCCTTCGATGGTCACATGACCTCCCGACCGCTCCCGGATCCGCGTCCGCGGCTGGTCGTGGTCGGCTCGGGCATGGCCGCGACCCGGCTGGTCGAGGAGCTGGTGGCCCGCGGTGCGCCCGACCGGATGGCCATCACCGTCCTCGGCGACGAGCCGGTCGCGCCGTACAACCGGATCCTGCTCTCCGCCGTCCTCGAGGGCACGCACCGCCCGGAGGCGCTCACGCTGCGCCACCCGCGGTGGTACGCCGACCACGGCGTCGACCTGCGCCTCGGCGCCCGGGTGCTGGGCATCGACCGGGAGCGCCGGGACGTGATGCTCGTCGACGGCACCCTGGTGGAGTACGACCGGCTGGTGCTCGCCACCGGCAGCATCCCGTCGCTCCCCCCGATCCGCGGCCTGGTGCGGGTGGACGGCTCGCTGCACGAGGCGGTGCACGCCTTCCGCTCGCTCGCGGACTGCGAGCGGCTGCTGCGCGCCCTGCCCGGCTCTCGACGTGCGGTCGTCGTCGGCGGCGGTCTGCTCGGCCTCCAGGTCGCCCGCGCCCTCGGCACCCGTGGCCTCGCGACCGAGGTCGTCGAGGGGGCCGACCACCTGCTCCACCAGCAGCTGAGCGCCCCGGCCGCCAGGATCCTCGCCCGGGACCTGAAGCGGCTTGGGGTCGCCGTCTACACCGGTGCCCGCGCGGTCCGCCTCGTCGAAGGGGCCGGCGGACCCGCGCTGCGCCTCGACAACGGCTTCACCCTCGACACCGACCTGGTCGTGCTCACCGCCGGCGGCCGGCCCTCGACCGCCCTTGCCCGCGGGGCCGGGCTCGCGGTGCGCCGCGGGATCGTGGTCGACGACCGGCTCGCCAGTGTCACCGATCCGGCCGTCCACGCGCTCGGCGACTGCGCCGAGCACGGCGGCCGCACCACCGGCTTCGTGCCGCCCGCGTGGGAGCAGGCGAGCGTCCTGGCCGGGCTTCTCTGCGGCGACACCCCGACGTACGACGGCGCCCGGGTCGTCGCCCGGCTGCGGGCCACCGACCTCGACGTCGCCGTCCTCGGGGACGCCGCGGCCGAGCTCGCCGCCGGCGGCGAGGTGGTCGAGGTCGCGAACCCGGTCGCGGGCTCGCACCGCCGCCTGGTGGTCCGTGACGGCCGGATCGTCGCGGCCACCTTGGTGGGCGACCTGTCCCGGGTCGGCCTGATCACCCAGCACTTCGACCGGCGCACCGTCCTCGGGCCGCACGAGCCGGGCGCGCTGCTCCTGCCCGAGCGGGCTCCCGGGGTCGGCAAGGCCCCGGCGCTGCCCGACGACGCCGAGGTGTGTGCCTGTGCCGGCGTCACCGCCGGCCGGATCCGGGCCTGCTCCTCGCTGGAGCAGGTCCGCGACACCACCCGCGCGACCACCGGCTGCGGTGGCTGCGCGAGCACCGTCCGCCAGCTGCTCAGCAGCCGTCCCGCCCTCGTCACGAAAGGCTCCTGAGAGATGAACCAGCGCAGGCAACTGGTGGTCGTCGGCCACGGCATGGTCGGTCACCGCTTCGTGCAGGCGGCGATCGAGCGCGGGCTCACCGAGACCCACGACATCACGGTCCTCGGCGAGGAGCCGCGCCCGGCGTACGACCGGGTGGCGCTCACCTCCTTCTTCGAGCGGGGCGCGGAGGCGCTGTCCCTCCTTCCCCGCGGTGGCTACGACGACCCGCGGGTCTCCCTCCGGCTCAATGCCGAGGTGGTGGCGATCTCCCCGCGGCAGCGGGTGATCACGCTCGCGAGCGGCGAGGACCTGCACTACGACGAGCTGGTGCTGGCGACCGGCGCCGTCCCGTTCGTGCCGCCGGTGCCGGGCCGGGACCTCGGGAACGTCTTCGTCTACCGCACCATCGAGGACCTCGAGGCGATCCGTGCGGCGGCGCGGAAGGCCAAGGTGGGTGCGGTGATCGGCGGCGGGCTGCTCGGCCTGGAGGCGGCCAACGCCCTGCACCAGCTGGGCCTGGAGACCCATGTCGTGGAGCTGGCGCCCCGGCTGATGGCGGTCCAGATCGACGACGCCGCGGGCTCGACGCTCAACCGCCACATCGAGACCCTCGGCCTGACCGTGCACACCGGCGCGCTGACCGAGGCGGTGCTCGGCAGGGACAAGGTCGCCGGGCTCGCGCTCAAGGACCGCAACCCGCTCGACGTCGACCTGGTCGTCTTCTCCGCCGGCATCCGCCCCCGCGACGCGCTCGGCCGGGCCGCCGACCTCGACATCGCCGAACGGGGCGGCATCCTGGTCGACGAGCACTGCCGCACCAGCGACGAGCACATCTGGGCGATCGGCGAGTGCGCCGCCCCGGGTGGGCGGATGTACGGCCTGGTCGCACCCGGCTACGCGATGGCCGAGGTGGTCGTCGACGCCCTGCTCGGCGGCGCCGCCGGCTCCTTCACCGGGGCCGACATGTCGACCAAGCTCAAGCTGCTCGGCGTCGACGTCGCCTCCTTCGGCGACGCCTTCGCCAGCGACGAGGACGCCCTCGAGGTCGTGTACGCCGACGCGGTGGCCGGCGTCTACAAGAAGCTCGTCGTCAAGGAGCTCGCGAGCGGTGGCTACGAGCTGCTGGGCGGCATCCTGGTCGGCGACGCGTCGTCGTACGGCGTGCTGCGGCCGTTGGTCGGCTCCGGCATCGAGCTGCCCGACAACCCCGAGGAGCTGATCCTCCCCGCGGCGCGCGGTGGTGCTCCCGAGCTGGGCCTGCCCGACGACGCGCAGGTCTGCTCGTGCAATGACGTCACCAAGGCCGAGATCGTCGCCGCGGTCGCCGACGGCGGCACCTGCGACAGCCCGTCCTGCGTGACCGCGTGCACCAAGGCCGGCTCCACCTGCGGCTCCTGCAAGACCGTGGTGAAGAAGATCGTCGAGGACCACTTCGCCTCGGTCGGCAAGGTCGTCGACAGGTCGCTGTGCGAGCACTTCGCGATGACCCGCCAGGAGCTGTTCGAGGTGGTGGCCGTCCACGGCTACCAGCGCTTCGACGACATCGTCGAGGGCCACGGCCGGGGGCGCGGCTGCGACATCTGCAAGCCGGCGGTCGCCTCGATCCTCGCCAGCCTGCTCAACCACCACGTCCTCGAGGGCGCGAACGCGACCCTGCAGGACACCAACGACGCCTATCTCGCCAACCTGCAGCGCAATGGCACCTACTCGGTGGTCCCGCGGATCCCGGGCGGCGAGATCACCCCCGACAAGCTGATCGTGATCGGCGAGGTCGCCCGCGACTACGGGCTCTACACCAAGATCACCGGCGGGCAGCGGATCGACCTGTTCGGCGCGCGGATGGAGGACCTGCCGGCGATCTGGAGGCGGCTGGTCGACGCCGGCATGGAGTCCGGCCACGCCTACGGCAAGTCGCTGCGCACCGTGAAGTCCTGCGTCGGGTCGACCTGGTGCAGGTACGGCGTGCAGGACTCGGTCGCGCTCGCGATCGAGCTGGAGCTGCGCTACCGCGGGCTGCGCTCGCCGCACAAGCTCAAGGGCGGGGTCTCCGGCTGCGCCCGCGAGTGCGCGGAGGCACGGGGCAAGGACTTCGGCGTGATCGCCACCGAGAAGGGCTGGAACCTGTACGTCGGCGGCAACGGCGGTGCGGTCCCCGCCCACGCCCAGCTGCTCGCCGGCGACGTGAGTCGCGAGGAGCTGATCCGCTATCTCGACCGCTTCCTCATGTACTACATCCGCACCGCCGACCGGCTGCAGCGCACCGCCACCTGGCTCGACGAGATCGGCGGCCTGGACCGGGTCCGCGAGGTGGTCGTCGACGACGCGCTCGGCCTCGCCGCGGAGCTGGAGGCGAGCATGGCGCGCCATGTCGACTCCTACTTCGACGAGTGGCGGGCGACCATCGAGGACCCCGCGAAGCTGAGCCGGTTCGTGTCCTTCGTCAACGCCCCCGGCGCACCTCAGCCCGCGGTCGCCTTCCGCGAGGAGGTCCGCCCGACGACCACCACGCTCACTCTCGGCACCGCCGTGTGCCGCCTGGAGCAGGTGCAGCGCGAGTCCGGCGTGGTCGCGCTGGTCGGCGGCGAGGAGGTCGCCGTCTTCCGGACCCACGACGACGAGGTGTTCGCGCTCGCCAACCTGGATCCGTTCGGCCAGGCGTCCGTGCTCTCGCGCGGCATCGTCGGCAGCACCACCCGCGACGACACGGACGTCGTGTTCGTGGCCAGCCCGCTGCTCAAGCAGCGCTTCGACCTGCGCACCGGTGTCTGCCTCGACGACCCGGCGGTCGTCGTACCGAGCTATGAGGTCCGCGTGGTCGACGGCATGGTGGTCGTCGGCGGCCGGCGCGAGACAATCGAGTCGTGAGCGAGCTTCCCCTGTCCGGCTTCAGGATCGGCGTGACCGCGGCGCGCCGCGCGGAGGAGCAGGTCGCGCTGCTGGAGCGCCGGGGTGCGAGCGTGGTCCACGCCCCGGCCCTGTCCGTCGACCCGAACCGGATCGACGAGCCCGCGCTGCTGGCCGCGACCGAGCAGGTCCTCGCGCAGCCGGTCGACATCTTCGTCGCGACGACGGGCATCGGCCTGAAGTCCTGGTTCGGCGCGGCGGAGCGCTGGGGGCTGCTCGCCGACCTGACCGCGCACGTGGCCGGTGCCGAGATCCTGGCGCGGGGACCGAAGAGCGTCGGCGCGCTGCGCCGGCTCGGGCTGCGCGAGCTGTGGTCGCCGGAGTCGGAGGAGTTCGAGGACGTGCTCGCCCACCTGCGCGGCCGCGACCTCACCGGCCTGCGAATCGTCGTCCAGGAGCACGGCCAGTCGCTCTCGATGGCCGCGCACGCGTTGCGCCGCCTCGGTGCCGAGGTCACCACGGTCGCCGTCTACCGGGTCGAGGGGGCCGCCGACCCCGAGCCGATGTTCGGGCTGATCGAGGACATCGCCGAGCGCCGGGTCGACGCCGTCACCTTCACCGCGGCCCCGGCGATCGCCGCGATGATGGAGGCCGCCGGCACCACCGGGCACCGGGACGAGGTCGTCGGCGCCTTCCAGGCCGACGTGATCGCCGCCTGCGTCGGACCGGTCACCGCCGCCGCCTTCGAGATGTGGGGCGTGCCGTCGATCTATCCCGAGCGCTCCCGGCTGGCCGCGATGGTCAAGCAGCTCGAGGTCGAGCTGCCCTCGCGCGCCGGTGGCACCAGCCTCGACGTCGCCGGCCACACCCTGCTCCTCCACGGCGACGCCGTGCTGCTCGACGGTGCCGAGGTCAAGCTCTCCCCAGCGCCGTACGCCGTGCTGCAGGCGCTGCTGGTCAACCCCGGCACCGTCGTCTCCCGCCGCGACCTGCTCGCCGCGCTGCCCTCCGGCACCGCCGGCTCCGAGCACGCCGTCGAGATGGCCGTCGCCCGACTCCGGGCCGCCCTCGGCACCCGCTGCGTCCAGACCGTCGTCAAGCGCGGCTACCGGCTGGCGGTCGCGCCGTGACGCCTCGCCTGGTCACCGTCGCCCACGGCACCCGCACCCCCGCCGGCAACGAGGTGGCCCGCGCCCTGACCGCGGCCGCCGCCGAGCGCCTCGGGTGGCCCGCCACCACGTCGTACGTCGAGCTGTGCGCGCCGCTCTTCGCCGAGGTCGCCGCCGCGACCCCGACCCCCGCGGTGGCCGTGCCGCTGCTGCTCTCGACCGGCTACCACCTGCGCCAGGACCTGCCGGCCGTCCTCGCCGCAGCGGACCGAGCGATCCGACTCGGCCGCGCCCTCGGCCCCGACCGGCTGCTCGCCGCCGCCCAGGTCGACCGGCTGCGCGCCGCCGGCGCCACCCCCGGCCGACCGGTGGTCCTGGTCGCGGCCGGCTCCACCGATCCCGCCGCCGTCGCCGACCTCGACGCCGCCACCCACCTGCTCGCCCACGCCTGGGGCGCGCCGGTCCGGCTCGCCACGTTGTCCGGCAACGGTCCCCGGCTCCCGGAGGTGGTCCGGCCCGGGGACGCCGTGTCGCCGTACCTGCTCGCGACGGGGCACTTCCACCGCAAGGCTCGGCACGACGCCCTCGCAGCCGGCGCGAGCGTCGTCGCCGACGTCATCGGCCCGCACCCGCGAGTGGTCGACCTGGTCGTCGAGCGGGCGCTCGCCCTGGCGCCGGCCGTGGCCGCCGCGAGCGCCTGAGTCACCGCACGGGTCTCGCCACCACGATCAGGTTCCGGCGATAGTGGAAGCTGCCGTCAGCCCGGTGGACGGCATCGACGCAGGTCACCAGGACCAGCCGGTGGGCGCCGGAGGTGGTCGTGAGAGCGGCGTCGATCGGCTGCCCGCGTGCGGGTCGGCGGATCCTGACGATTCGGTAGCGGTGCAGCGAGCCGTCGGCGCCGCGGACCTTCACGAGCTGCCCCCGCCTCGCGCGGGCCAGCCGGCCGAACGCCCCCGGGCGGTCGTGCCGGTCCGATACATGCCCGGCGAGGACGGTGGTGCCCACCTTCTCGCCCGGTACGGCGGACCGGGTCAGCCAGCCGCCGCGGGCGACGGCGTCGGGGATCACCATGGCGCCTCGGCGCAGGCCCACTGGGTCCAGCCGCGCGGACAGGCCGATCTCCGTGATCGACACCCGGGCCGGCCGCGTGCGACGACCGGCGCGCTCACCCGGCTCCGCGACTCCGTCGAAGCCGGTCTCGACCCGGATCGGCCCATAGTCCGGCCGGTGCACCAGCGTGGTCTCGGTCGCGAGTCCGCAGCCGTGGCCGGCGGACTCGTTGAGTGCGTCCGCGGCGGTGGTGACGACCCAGGTGTAGTGGCCGGGGCGAGAGACCGTGACCGGGGGCGTCGTCAGGGTGCCGTCGTGCGCGGCGAAGGACACCGTCGCCACGAGGTTGCTGGGACTGCAGGCGGCTGCCGAGCGCTGCGAGGTCGGGCCGTAGAGCGTCGCGGTGCCCGTGCTCCCGGCGCCGGGTCGCAGGCCGGTGATGGTGACCTGGTCGGTCAGCTTCACCGAGCCGGTGCGACCACGGGCGTCGACCGGGAGCGCGACCGACTCCGCCGCCGAGGTCGTGAGCACCGGTCGGCCGAGTGCGGTCACGGTGACCGGCACCGGGAGGTCGCGGCAGATCACCGGATAGGCCGTGTCGCAGACGTTCAGCACGAACTCGTCGCTCCCGACGTGTCCGGCGGCGGGGGTGTAGCGCACCGCGCCCGTCGTGGGATCTACGGAGACCTGGCCGTGTCCCGGACCGGTGACCAGGCTGGCCCGCTGCGGGTTCAGCGGCCGGCCGGTCGTGGTGACCAGGTCCGCCAACGCTGCCTCGACGGCGGTGTCCTCGACGGTGGTGAGTCCGGGACCGGGCACGAAGACGTTGCGGACCGTGACGTCGACCCGGGCGGTGTCGCACACGGGCACCGGGGTGGAGGTGTCGCACGCGCGGTATGTGTAGTGGTCGAGCCCGCTGTGGCCGGCGTCCGGCAGGTAGGTGATGGTGCCGTCCGGATGGACGGTCGTGCTGCCGTTCGCCGGCGGGTCGGTCACCTCGAGCGGCGCCCAGGGCTGCCCCGACGCCGAGCCGTCATTGTCGAGGACCCGGGTGATGACCGGGACGGCCGCGTCGGTGGCGGCGACGTCGTCGATCGCCGTCACCTGGTTGGTCCCGACGACCACGTCGACCCGGCCGGGCGCGCACTGAGTCGGGACGGAGGTGTCGCAGACCTGGATCCGGAAGGTGTCGGCTCCGCTGTATCCCGGCGCCGGCGCGTAGTCCACCGCGCCGGTGACCGGGTCGATGGCGAGCATGCCGTGGGCGGGTGCGGTGTCCTCGGTGACGGTCGTCGGGTCGAGCGGTCGGCCGTTGGTGTGCAGGATGTCATCGAGAGGGATCTCGACCACGATGTTCTGCGGTGTCGTGACGCTGCCGGAGCCGACGAAGACGTTCTGCACGGTGATCGTCGCCGAGGAGAAGTCACACGTGGTGTTGGCGCTGCTGCAGGCGTGGTAGCGGAGCGTGTCGTCACCGGAGAAGCCGGGATGCGGGGTGTAGCGAACGGTGCCGTTCGCGTTGACCGACGCGTCGCCGTTCGTCGGTGCGGTGGTGAGGAGGGGCTGACCCCAGGTCTCCGGTGGCATGGCGATGTCGTTGTCGCGGACGTCGATGTCCACCGGCTGTCCGACGTGGGTGGTAGCGGCGTCACGGGCCAGGCCGGCGACGAAGATCCGCGCGTCGTCGGGTGGTACGCCGAGTCCGGTGACCTCCGTGGCGGCGGCGGTGACGCCGAGCAGGCCCAGCGCGGTGCCATCGGAGCCGACGGTCACCACGACTTGGCAGGACGCCGTGCCGGCGTTGATCCGGCCACTGTCGACCACGATCCGTCCGGTCGTGCTGTTGGTGACGATGTGCGCCGCGGCACAGGTCGTGCTGGAGCCGAACGAGATTTCTGGGACCAGGCCGGTCGGCAGCACGGCGGTGAGTCCCCAGTCCTCATGCTCCGGCAGTCCGGTCACGTTGGTGATGTCGAAGACCAGCGCGGCCGACTGCCCCGCGCTGATCCCGGACGGCGTGAAGTACATGTCGAGCGTGGGCACCGGAGCGGCGAGCGCCGGCGACGCCGCGACCCAGCCGACGCCCGTCAGGATGATGCTCCCGGCGAGCACGGTCGACAGGGACGTACGCATCCCGCGTGAAATCAACGGACCTCCTTCGAACGGCGGTGACGCGTGACGGTAGGAGCACGGGTTTGGAGAACCGTTGGAGATGTCGGTCCGGACGACGGTAGGCTCGGTGCCGCCCGGACGGAAGCATGGATCGGGAGCGATGGTCGACTACTACCTCTCGGGCGTGCTCGAGGCCCGCGTCTCCGGCGTGCCGGTCCAGCTCGGTGGACCCAAGCAGCGTTGCGTCCTCGCCGTGCTGCTGGCCAGCCCCGGGCGCGTGGTCACCCTCGACCGGATCATCGAAGCGGTCTGGCCGGATCAACAGCCCGCCAAGGCACTCGCGTCGATCCGCTCCTATGTCACCAACCTGCGCCGTGCGCTCGACCCGGCCAGCGCCGACGGAGTCCGCGTGGTCGCCCGCCCTCACGGCTACCAGCTCGACCTGCATCCCGAGGACAGCGTCGACCTCGCCCGCTTCGAGGAGCTCGTCGGTGCGGCCCGGGACGCGCTCGTGCGCGGCGACGCGACCAGTGCACGCCATCAGGCCGACGCGGCCTTGGCGCTGTGGCGCGGCGACCCGTTCGGTGAGTTCGCCGACCTAGAGTTCGCCCGGGCCGAGTCGGTCCGTCTCGCGTCGCTCCTGACGTCCGCGCTCGAGGCCCGGTATGACGCCGCTCTCCAGCTCGGCGGTGGCGCGGAGCTGGTGCCCGAGATCGAGGCCGGCCTGATCGCCCACCCGCTGCAGGAGCGGCTCTGGGGACATCTGATGCTGGCGCTGCACCGGTCCGGTCGGACCGCCGACGCGCTCCGGGCCTTCGACCGGGCGGCCAGCGTTCTGGACGCCGAGCTCGGCACCGAGCCGGGTGAGGGACTGCGCACGCTCGCCCGCCGGATCCGCGAGGGTACGTTGCCCGCCGCCGGCGGGCCCGGTGGCCCGGAGGTCCGGTCCCCTGCCGGTCCCCTGGCAGCGCTGGCACCGCTGCCCTTCGTCGGTCGTGACGCCGAGCTCGCCGGCCTCGACGACGTCGTGCGGGCTCGCGCCTCCGGGCTGCTCCTGGTGACGGGGGAGAGCGGCATCGGCAAGACCGCCCTGGTCCAGATCGCCGCGGACCGCGCCCGGGCTGAGGGAATGGCCGTCGTCTGGGCGTCGCATCCTGCCGGAGTCCGGCTGCCGCTGATGTGGACCTGGATCCAGGCCCTGCGCCGACTCGGCGGCGACCGGGACGACGTCGGTCGCGGGCTGGTCGCCGCGGAGCTGCCCGGTGTGGTCGATGCGCTCGTGCCCGAATGGAACGACGACCCCGTGGTCCGGGTGCCCGCGACCGGCTTCGCCTTGGCCGAGGGCGTGGTCCGGGCGCTGCGGGTGCTGTCGGTGAACCGCCCGCTGCTGCTCGTCATCGACGATCTGCAGAACGCCGACGACGACTCCATCGAGGCGCTGCTCCTGCTGGCCGCTCAGGTGCCGTCGCTTCCCGTGCAGGTGATCGCCACCTGGGCGTACTTCGGCGCTGACCGCCCGATGAACGCGGACGCCTTCGCACGATTGGCCCGCGCCGGCGACCGGCGAATCGTGCATCTCGGTGGGCTCGACAGCACCTCCGGCCGACGGCTCGCCGAGGCGGCGGCCGAAGGGCCGCTGCCACCCGAGGTGGGCGCCCGGGTCTGGAGCCGGGCGGCCGGGAACCCTTTCTACGTCAAGGAGCTGGCCCGCGCCCTCGGCACCGCGGACTCAGGCCTCGGCACCCCTGCCAGCGTCGTGGGCGTCGTGGGCCGGCGGCTCGCGGAGCTCGACGACACCGCCCAGCGGGTGCTTCGCGCGGCCGCGGTGATCGGGCTGGAGTTCGACGTCGCCGACCTCGCCGACGTGGTCGAGCTGCCGATCTCGGTCGTTCGTTCTCATCTCCTCCCGGCCCACCGGCGTGGCCTGCTCGATGAGCACGACCAGCGGCCGAGCAGCTACCGGTTCGGCCACGGGCTGGTGCGTGACGCACTGCTCGTCGGGCTCTCCGACGCGGGGCGAGCCGAGGTGCACGCCGCGATCGCGGCCGTTCGCGGTGGTCGGGCCGGCACCGCCGCCTACGAGGATGCGCTGGCGACGGCCGAGCACGCCTGGCGGGCGGGCGTCGCCCTCGACGCCGCGACGGGTGCGGCTTTGATCGAGCAGGTGCTCGGCCGCGCGCTGGACCGGTCGGCGTACGCCGACGTCGCGGTCCTGTGTGAGTACGGCCTTCAGGCCAGTGAGCGGCTCCCCGTGGAGCCCACGCATCTCGACCGCCAGATCACCCTCTGGCTGCACCTCGCCGCCGCCGAGACCATCCTCGAGGGGTTCGCGGGTGGTTCCGCCAGTGTCGCGGTGCGCCGGGCGTTCGAGATCGGGCAGTCCCACCGGGGACGCGGGTTCTACAGCGCCATCGCGATGCAGTGCCTGATGGACTGTGCCCACGGCCGGATCGCGGAGGCGGACCTGATCGCCCGCGGCCTGCGAGACGAATACGCCGCCTCAGGCGATCCCGACGTGGGCCTGGTCAGCGATCTCGCGCAGGTGATGAGCGCCTTCCTGCGAGGTGAGGTCGACGAGCTGGTCGCCGTCGGGCGGCATCTCATCCACACCTTCGCGCCACCCGAGCTGCTGACCGACCCGCTGCACTTCTTCCACCCACGGGTGCTGTGCTGGATGGCGCTCGGTGAAGCTTCGCGTGGCCGCGCGGAGGCGGCTGCCGCCCATCTGCGTGAGGCGTCGGAGATGGGCCGCACCCATGGCGACGTCTTCAACCAGCTGGTCACCCGGCTCACGGAGGTCGAGTGCGCGGCAATCCTCGGGGTCGTGGCCGGCACCGCGGAGCTCGCCGAGCAGGTCGAGCGCGAGTTCGCTGAAGCCGGCAGTGAGCAGTGGGCCGCGGTCGCCCGGATCATCGCCATCTGGGCCCGCACTCGCACGGCGCTGCCTGATCCCGCCGGCAGCGCGGCGGCCACGGCACGACAGGCGCTCGATGACTACAGTTTCGACGGCACGTCCGCGATGTCGCCTCTCTTCTTGTGCCTGCTCGCCGACATCGAGCAAGCCCAGGGCAGTGAGGACCAGGCCCGGCAGCTGGTCGCACGGGCCCACCGCGTGGCGGAGGCGACCGGGGAGCATGTCTGGGACCGACAGATCGCCGAGCGCTGGCCAGGTGGAAGCCAGGCGCTACCGCCGGCCGACCGCCCGCCTGGTCGATGGGGTCGAAGGTGAAGGTCCGGGTCGACCGGGTGGCGTGGGACGCGGTCGGTGATCGGGTTCGTCGTACCGATGACGCGGCTGCCGCTCGCCGGCCGGCCCGCTCGGCTCCTCCCTCACCGGATGCACGACGCGGCACCGTCGATGACGCCCTGCCGGAACGCCTTGACCCGGTCATAGCCGGCACCCTGGCGGTCCGGGTCGCCATCGCCGCGGAATACCAGCAGCGCCTTGATCCCCTCGTCCAGATCGCCCGGCGAGATGCTGAACGAGCTGGTGGCCGCACGGTTGTGCAGGATCACGCTGGCCGTGTAGCCGCCAGCGAAGCAGTCCGTGATCCTCGTCGACTCCTCGACGTCGACCTCGACGCCGGCCCGGGTCAGCGCCGCCAGTCCCCATTGGGTGGCGAGGAGGGTGGCCACAGCGTAGTCGCCCGCCTGCGCGTAGATGCGTGGCATCGCGGTGACATGGTCGAAGCCGACATAGTCGTCGGGCACGCAGTAGAACAGTACGTATGCCGAGGTGTCCGCGTCACCGCACGACGGTGGGGCGGCCGGGTCGAACGGCTGGTATCGGCTCAACGGCGTCCATGGTGCGCCGTCGGCCAGTTCGGGATAGAGCTGGGTCCAGAAGTCCTCCAGGTCGTACGGGACGCCGGCCACGATCTGCTCGTACGGCGCGTTGCCCGCCCGCGCCGCGTCCTCGGCGTCGGTGAACGGAAGCTCCAACACGACCGGGTACCCGTCGGCGTACGACCGACAGGTGTCGACGCCCCGGTCGAAGCCGTCCTGGAACGCGGCGACCCGGTCGAACCCGCTGCCGTGGGCGGAGGGATCGACGCTGGCGGTGCCGGGTGTGTCGCGCAGGTCGAGGATGCCGGCCAGCGCGAGGTCGAGATCGGCGTCCGTGACCTCGAACAGTCGCTGCTCCTGGGCGTGCCGGGCCCACGAGCCTGCGAAGCAGTCGGCTTGCAGCTCGGACGACACGGTCAGCCGGTTCTGGTCGAAGAAACCGGAGCGCTGCTGCATGGCGTGCCCCCATTCGTGCGCGAGCACGATCGGGATGACGAGATCGCCGTACCTCTCACGGAGATGGGGCAGCAGCGCGTCGGCATCCCAGGCGACCGAGTCATCCAGCCTGCAGTAGAAGGCGTTGCCCCGGACGTCCTCGTAGCTGTCGGCGCACTCCGGACCCTCCGTCGAGTCCGGCGTCAGCGCGTACAGGCCGCCGGCGACGTCGGTGTAGTCGTCGCCGTAGAGCTTCGGGTACATCTCCTTCCAGAACGCGCGCAGGTCGGCGATCGCCGTCACGGCGAGCCGGTTGACCGGCGCCGCGGCGTCTCCGGAGATCTCGACGGACGGGCCGGACGGTGGTCCGGAGGGAGGTGCCGCGTCGCCGTCCTCGCCGCAGGCCGCGAGAAGGAGCGCGGCGGCGACGAGCAGAGCGGCACCGCGCCTCGGGGCGCTCACGGGGCGGTGATCGTGGTCTGCTCGTCGATCACCGCCATCGCGGCGATCAGGGCGTCGACCTCGGCGCTGGGTGCGTACGCGTTGAGCTGCAGCACATAGAGGCCCCGGGCGGAGGAGATGGCCACGGTCTTCTGAGCGATCACCAGCTCTTGGTCGTCCTCGGTGTAGGTGCCGCCGACCTGGACGGCGTCGAACCCGCTGAGCGTGCTCGGGTCGCCCATCGAGAGCGGGGTGAAACCGGGGAGCGACTGAAGCTCGCTAGGTGCGTACGCCAGGATCTTCGCCGGGTCGGCGTCCCCGTCGAGGCGGGCGAGGATGGCCAGGATCCGCGGCGGGTTGGCGGGCTCGGCGGCGGCGTCCAGAGCGATCGCCCCGAAGGGCGCCGCATCGGCGAAGGCGTCCGTCGAGCTCCAGCCGTCGGGGACCGGGAGATCGAGAGTCAGCCCGTCGGTGTCGTCCCGGGTGAGCAGCGTCTGCTCGATGCCCTCCTGGTCGAGGTAGTCGGGGATCGAGGTCGGCTCGGTCGCGGTCGGTTGGGAGCTGGAAGCGGTCGGTGCGGGCGGTGCGCTGGTGGGTGTGGCACTTGGCGAGTCCTTCGAACCGGCGGCGCCCTCGTCAGCAGAGTCTTGACCGCAGGCGGCGAGGCTCAGGGCGAGCATCAGGGCTGCCGGGCCGACGAGCAGGCGGGCGGGATGCGTCACGGGAGCTCCTTGAGGGGTCGGGTGGCCGGATCGTCCCCACGGCGATCCGGCTGTGGGACGCTAGGACGAGCCACTTGGAATCCGCTTGGAACGGCCGGTCCGACCATCTCCATGAACCGGGCCCAAGCCGGCCGCAAGCCGGCGACAAGCGCGGGCGCCGATCCTCGGCGCATGAGACGAACCCTCCTCCCCGTCCTCGCCCTGGCGCTCGCGCTGCCGGCGAGCATCGGCATCACCGCCGGCGCCGAGGCCGCGAAGCCACGCTGCGGCGGCCTGAAGGCGACCATCGTCGGCACCAACAAGGCTGACCGGATCACGGGCACCCCGGGGCGCGACGTCATCGTCGGCCGGGGCGGCAACGACCGGATCGACGGCAAGGGCGGTCGCGACGTCATCTGCGGTGGCGGCGGCAACGACCGGATCCGGTCGGGTCCCGGCAAGGGCGGGCTGCTGTTCGGCGACGCGGGCCGCGACCTGCTGGTCGCCGAGGCCGACGACACCGGGCTGTATGGCGGTGCGGGCAATGACGTCCTGCGGACGACGCGCGCCGCGACGCTCCTCGACGGCGGCGCCGGCGACGACGTGCTCGAGGGTGGGCCGTTCCCGGACACCATCGACGGTGGGCCCGGCAACGACCGGATCATGGCGGGAGGCGGGGACGACCGCCTGGTGACCGGCGGTGCGGGCGACGACACCGTCGACGGCGGTGAGGGCACCGACGTGCTGCGCGGTGGCCCCGGGAACGACGTGATCACCCTCGGCCCCGGCGCGGGCGGCGCCGGCTACGGCGAGGACGGCGCGGATACGATGGCGACCGGCGCCGACGGCCAGGCGCTGTACGGCGGCGAGGGAAATGACGTGCTCAAGACCGCATGGGCGCGCACGACGCTCGACGGCCAGGGCGGCGACGACGAGCTGCACGGCGGTCCGGAGCCGGACGTCATCTCGGGCGGCGACGGGAACGACCGGATCTCCGGAGGCGGTGGTGACGACATCGAGCTCAACGGCGGCTTCGGCATCGACGTCTGCGACGGCGGACCGGGCCGCGACGTGTGCAACGGCGGGGCGCCCGGCGGACCGGAGAACTCGCCGACCGATCCGGACGTCTGCACCGCGGAGGTGACCCGCTCCTGCCGGGGCGAGCAGCTGCCCGAGCGGTGGTTCGGCACCCTGTCCGGCACCACCTACAACGACTACGGCGCGGGCGCGGTCGACATCGCGACCTGGCGGCTGCGGATGACCCTGGTGAGGCAGAAGGAGTTCGACGGCAAGGTGTTCTACGAGCTCGAGTCGGCCTCGGGCGACTACACCGCCTCCCGGGCGGGGACGTGCACCTTCGACGCCGCCGCGGCGTACGACCAGTCCGAGCTGTGGGCGGACCTGCGGGTGCCGCTCGAGGGCACCGGCTACTCCATCGAGGTCGGTGGTCCCGAGCAGCTCGAGGTCACCCTGGTGTGCCCGACCAGCCAGCGTCCGCACGTGGTCGCGCTGTTCACCGGCGGACGGGTGCTCGACGGGGTCCGCGACCCGGAGACCGGGCGGATCTTCGGCGGCTCGCGCCTCGACCTCGGCGAGGGCTACTACCGTGAATGGCAGTTCGACCTCGGCTCGACCGAGCTGCCGTAGCCCCGGTCAGGCGACGGGACTGACCGTCCCGACGAAGCGGACCAGGCCGGCGAGCTCGGGGACCTCGCCGGCCTGGTCCAGCGTCGTACGCAGCACGTCGTCGTGCAGCGGGCGCGCCTTCTCCAGCAGGGCCCGTCCCGCGGGGGTGAGCTCGGTGTAGATCCCGCGCCGGTCGTCGGCGCACAGGATCCGGGTGAGCAGGCCGCGGTTCTCGAGCCGGGTGACCAGCCGGGTGGTCGCGGAGGCGGACAGCGCGGCCGCGCGGGCCAGCTGCTGCATCCGCATGTGCCAGCCGTCCTGGCGGCTGAGCGCGTCGAGGACGGTGAACTCGACGACCGAGAGGTCGTGGTCGCGCTGCAGCGCCTTCTCCAGGGCGGTCTCGATCAGCCCGTGCAGGGCGGCGAGCGTGCGCCAGCCCTGGGTGCGGATCTCGACCGCGTCGTCGGCGATGCCCATGGGTCCTCCTGTCAGCCGGCCTCCAGCATACCTGGGTTGCGCGGATAGTGCGCGCGTGCAACTATAAATAGGCAGCGTGTGCAACTAGTGCATACGCGGACTATCTGCCCACGTCACCACCAGGAAGCCTCATGCCTGTCGCACTCCTCGCCCTCGCCATCGGCGGGTTCGGGATCGGCCTCACCGAGTTCGTGATCATGGGCCTGCTGCCCGAGGTCGCGGACGACTTCGCCGTCACCGAGACCACCGCCGGCTACCTCATCTCCGGCTACGCGCTCAGCGTCGCCGTCGGCGCCATCGCGCTGACCCTCGCCCTCACTCGGGTGCCGCGCAAGACCGCGCTGCTCGGGTTGATGGTGCTCTTCATCCTCGGCAACCTGATCTCCGCCGTCGCCCCCGACTACGCCACGATGATGACCGGCCGCGTCGTCGCCGCGCTGTGCCACGGCGCCTTCTTCGGCATCGGCTCCGTCGTCGCCGCCGGCCTGGTCGCCCCCGAGCGGCGGGCCAGCGCGATCGCCTTCATGTTCGGCGGGCTCACCCTCGCCAACGTCCTCGGCGTCCCGCTCGGCACCTTCCTCGGCCAGGCCGCCGGCTGGCGCGCCACCTTCTGGGCGATCACCGTCATCGGCGTGCTCGCCTTCGCCGGCATCGCCGCCCTCGTCCCGGCCGCCCGCGGCGCCGACGCCGACGGGAGGTCCGGTACGACGAGCGCCCGCACCGAGCTCGCCGCCTTCCGCAGCCCCCAGGTCTGGTTCTCGATCGTGGTCACCGTCCTCGGCTTCGGCGGCATGTTCGGCGGCTTCACCTACATCGCGTTCACCCTCACCGAGGTGAGCGGCTTCGCCGCCGGCACGGTCCCGTGGCTGCTCGTGCTGTTCGGCGTCGGGCTGTTCGTCGGGAACGTGGCGGGCGGCCGTGCGGCCGACCGGGACCTGGCCCGCACCCTGCTCGTCGTCCTCGCCGCGCTCACCGTCGTGCTCGTCGCGTTCGCACTCACCGCCGGCAGCAAGCCACTGACCGTCCTCTCGCTGCTGCTGATGGGCGGCGTCGGCTTCGCCACGGTGCCCGGCCTGCAGATGCGGGTGATGCACTTCGCCAGCACCGCGCCCACCCTGGCCTCCGGCGCCAACATCGCCGCCTTCAACCTCGGCAACGCCCTCGGTGCCTGGCTCGGCGGCCTTACCCTCGCCGCCGGCCTCGGGTACACCTCGCCGCTGTGGGCGGGCGCCGGCATCACCGTGCTCGGGCTCGTGGTGCTCGCCCTGGCGGCGAAGGCGCCGGGCGGCGAGCTGCGGCGGGCGCTCGACGTACCTGAGGCGGCGGTGGTCAGCGGCTGAGTGACTCCGGTGTGTGCAGCCGCACCAGGAAGCGGCGGGCGTGCGCCGGCTCCCGGTCCGCGGTCGCGAGGGAGACGGTGACCATCACCAGCACCGCCAGCGGCACGCTCCACGCGGCCGGCTGGCCGAGCAGCGCGCCCGCCCACCCGCCAGGCGCGTAGCCGGCCAGGGTCGCGATCGCCGCGCCCCCGGCGCCGAGGCCGCCGGCGGCCAGTCCGGCGAGGGCGCCGGCGTCGGTGAGCCGGCGCCACCAGATGCCGAGCACGAGCAGCGGGCAGAAGGTCGACGCGGCCACTGCGAACGCCAGCCCCACCGACTGCGCCACGCCGACATTGCGGACCAGCAGCGCCGCCAGCACCGGGATCACCACCGCCACCATGGCCGCGAGCCGGAAGGCCGCCACCCCTCGCTGCTCGCTGACCAGCCGGCTCGTCACGTCCTGGGTGAGCACGCCCGCGACCGCGATCGCCAGCCCGGAGGAGGTCGACAGGAAGGCCGCGAACGCGCCGGCGGTGACCAGCCCGGTCAGTACGTCGCCGCCCACCCCGTCGAGCATCGCCCGCGGCAGCTCCAGCACCAGCACGTCCGAGCGGCCCTCGGCGACCAGCCGGTCGCCGTACACGCGGCCGAGGGCGGCGTACACCGGCGGCCAGAGGTAGAACAGCCCGAGCAGCGCGAGCACCGCGACCGTCGTACGCCGGGCGGCGCGGCCGTCGGGGTTGGTGTAGAAGCGCACCACCACGTGCGGCAGCCCCATCGTCCCGAGGAAGAGTCCCACGATCAGCGAGTACGTCGTGTACAGCCCGACCCCGCCGTCGCCCGCCACCGGGTAGGACCAGTCGCCGCCGCCGGCGCCGCCCGGTCGGCCGTCGCCCCACCAGACCGCGACCAGCACGGCGGCGGGAACGAGCAGCGCGGTCAGCTTGAGCCAGTACTGGAAGGCCTGGACGAAGGTCACCGACCGCATCCCGCCCGACGTCACGTTGGCGAGCACGATCGCCGCCACCACCAGCACGCCGACCCATTCGGGCGCGCCGATCGCGGAGCGCAGCGTGATGCCGGCGCCCTCGAACTGCGGGATCAGGTACAGCCAGCCGATGCCGACGACCAGCAGCGAGCAGGCCGCGCGCACGGTCCGCGAGCCGAGCCGGGCCTCGGCGAAGTCGGGCAGCGTGTAGGCACCCGAGCGGCGCAGCGGCGCGGCCACCAGCACCAGGAGCACGAGGTAGCCGGCGGTCCAGCCCACCGGGTACCACAGCATGTCGGCACCGCCGACTAGCAGCAGCCCGGCGATGCCGAGGAAGGACGCGGCGGAGAGGTACTCCCCGCCGATCGCCGACGCGTTCAGTCCCGGCCGCACCGTCCGGGAGGCGACGAAGAAGTCGCTCGTGGTGCGGGAGAAGCGCAGCCCCCAGGTGCCGATCGCCAGCGTCGCGACCGTGACCAGCACGACCGCGACCAGGCCCGGGACGTCGGCGCGCTCCATCAGTCCTCCCCGGGTCCGCTCTCCCCGCCGACCAGGTCGGCGAAGACCTGCTCGTTGCGCTCCGCGCTGCGGACGTAGCGCCAGGCGAGCAGCAGCAGGAAGGGATGGACGAGGACGCCGAGCACCAGCCACGGCAGCGGGATCCCGAGCGGGCGCACGTCGGCCAGCGCCGGCGCCAGGTGGAAGGCGAGGGGGAGCACGCCCAGCGTCACGGCCAGCAGCGCGAGCAGCCCGGCGGCCAGGCCGAGCTGGGCGCGCAGCAGCGAGCGGAGGTAGACGTCACCCAGCGCGGTCTGCTCGTGCACGTCGCCGAGCCGGCTCGCCGCCCTCCCGGCCGGGGTGTGCCGCGGCGGCCCGGTGACCCGCACCCGCTCGGTCATCTCGACCTCCCGCGCATCTCAGCCTCCCGCGCGGGCCCGGCGGACCAGGACGTCGCGCAGCCCGCGGGTGTGGCGCCGGCTCACCGGCAGCTCGGTGCCACCGGACCTGCCGCCCACCACGACCGAGGTGCGGCCGGCGTCGCTGCGCACCTCGGTCACGTGCGCCAGCGCCACCAGCAGGGACCGGTGGATCCGGTGGAACCCGGCCTCCGCCCACTCCTCCTCCAGCGTCGTCAGCGGGACCCGGACCAGGTAGCCGTCGCCCGCGATGGTGTGCAGCCGGGCGTAGTCGCCCTGCGCCTCCACGTGCGTGATGTCGGCGCGATCCACGAACCTCGTGACGCCGCCGCGCTCCACCGCGACCTGGGCGTCCGCCGCGGCCGGGGCCGGGGAGGCGCCGCCGAGCACGCGGCGTACGGCCTCGGCGAGGCGCTCGGGCCGCACCGGCTTGAGCACGTAGTCGACGGCGTGCAGGTCGAAGGCATCGACCGCATGCTGCTCGTGGGCGGTCACGAACACCACCGGCGGCGGCTGCTTGAACCGGCCGAGCACCTCCGCCAGCTCCAGGCCGGTCAGGCCCGGCATCTGGATGTCGAGGAAGACGCAGTCGACCTCGCGCTCGCGCAGGATCCGCAGCCCGTCGGTGGCCGACTGGCAGGCGATCACCTCGCCCACCCGGTCGTCGGCGTCGAGCAGGTAGCTCAGCTCGTCGAGCGCGGGTCGCTCGTCGTCGACGACGAGCACGCGCAGGCCGCCGCCCGGCGCGCTCATGCGCTCACGCCCGGCGCGAACTTCGGCACCCGCACGATCACCTTGGTCCCGGCCCCCGGAGCGGTCTCCACGACCAGACCGTAGTCGTCACCGAAGCTCGCGCGCAGCCGGGCGTCCACGTTCCCTAGGCCCACGGAGTCGAGCTCGCTGTCGCCGGCCAGCGCCCGGCGTACCCGCTCCGGGTCCTCGCCGACCCCGTTGTCCTCGACCTCCAGCACCGCCTCGTGTCCCCGGTCGTGGGCGAGGATCGTGAGATGCCCGGTCTGGTCGGCGCCCTCGAGGCCGTGGCGCACGGCGTTCTCGACGAGCGGCTGGATGCACAGGAACGGGACGACGACCGGCAGCACCTCCGGCGCGATGTTGAGTGTCACCTGGAGCCGGTCCCCGAAGCGTGCCTGCTCGAGGAGGAGGTAGCGCTCGATCGAGCGCAGCTCCTCGGCCAGCGTGGTGTAGTCGCCGTGGCGACGGAAGGAGTACCGGGTGAAGTCCGCGAACTCCAGCAGCAGCTCGCGCGCCCGGTCCGGGTCGGTGCGCACGAAGCTCGCGATCGCGTTGAGCGAGTTGTAGACGAAGTGCGGACTGATCTGGGCCCGCAGCGCGCGCACCTCGGCCTCGATCATCCGGTTGCGGTGGGCGTCGAGCTCGGCCAGCTCCAGCTGCCCCGACACCCACTCCGCCACCTCCTCGGTCGCCCGCACCAGGCCCGCCGTCGGCGTCGGCGCGAACGCCTGCACCGTGCCCAGCACCCGACCCTCGACCACGAGCGGACTCACCACCCCGGTCCGCACCGGGCAGCCGCCCACCGAGCAGCCGAGCTGGTCGCGGTCGACCGTGCGGGTGCTGCCCTTCTCGATCGCCAGCAGCCCCTCGACCGCCGCCTGGTCGAGGTGGTGGTCGCCCACCCCGTCCCAGGCCAGCACCGCCTCGGTGTCGGTGATCGCCAGCGCCGGTGTCCCCAGCAGCGCGCGCAGATGTCGGATCGCCCGCTCCGCACTGGCGCTGGTCAGCCCCTCGCGGAGCGCCGGCGCCGCCAGCGACGCCTGGTGCAGGGCCCGGAACGCGGCCCGGTCCGCATCCGTCCCCAGGTGGTCCCGGCGCCACCACCGCCCGCCTCGCATCCGCCCATGGTGCCGCACCCGGCGCCGTGATGGGCGTCGACCGGCGTCAGCGGAAGTCGATGAGCAGCATGCCCGAGTCGTCGTCGGCCGGCGGCTCGACCGCGGGCGCCAGCGCCACCGGCACGGTGTCCTCGCCGACCACGTCGCGGTCAGGCGCCTCCTCGGCGGCGGGCTCCCCGGCCGTCGTCGCGCTCGGCGTGGGGGTGGGCTCCTGCCGGATCGTCTTCGGCTGGATCCCGACCACCGCCCGGAAGCACTCGGTCACCCAGGGCAGCTGCATGCCGTCCATGCCGCGACCGAAGTCGTCGTAGAACGCCAGCACCTCCTGGACCTTCGCGTCCTGCCCCGCCCGGTCGAGACCGGCGACGTCGGGCAGCGAGCGCGCGAGGTCCTGGACCGACGCTCGGTCGATCACCTGCCAGTGCTTGAAGAACGACTCCTCCGCCGGCCCGAAGTACGGCGAGGAGTCGATCGCCTCGCCGATGCCCTCGCCAGTGGCGTGGTGTCCGATCAGGTTGCCCAGCCGCTTGACCCAGGGGATCCGCTCGTCGCGCATGTTGCGCACCACCGCGAACGTCCCGCCCCGCTTGAGGACGCGCGCGATCTCCGGCAGCGCCCGGTCGCTGTCGAACCACGCGTCGGCGTCGGCCGCGATCACCAGGTCGTACGTCGCGTCCGCCGCAGGGATCTCCTCGGCCGCCGTCTGCGAGACGCGCAGCTCCGGCAGCCGGGTCCCGAGCCGGTCCAGCATCCGCGGGTCCGGGTCGGTCGCGTGCACGTCGTGTCCGAGGGCGACCAGGTGCTCGGTCAGCTTGCCGGTCCCGGCCCCCAGCTCGAGGATCGCCAGCGGCTCCTCGCCCGCGACCCACGCCACGGCCTCGCGCGGGTAGCCGGGGCGTCCGCGGTCGTAGGCCTCGGCCACGCTGCCGAAGCAGAGGCCGGGTGCGTCGGGAGTGGAGTCGGTAGCCATCGGGGCGAGCGTACGGCGGGAGCGGCTCCGGATCGCGGAGGCACGCGGGCCTCAGACGGCGCTGAGGATGTCAGTGTGCGTGAAGTCCTCCCCCTTGTAGAGCAGTGGTTCGCCCGAGGTCGCAGACAGGGCGTAGGCGAAGCAGTCGCCGAAGTTGAGCCGGGCGCGAGAGCCCGAGCCCCTGCCATAGCGGCGGAACGCTATCCGAGCGGCGCGGGCGTGCGCCTCGGTGACCGGCTCGATCGTCAGGCCCGTGACGTCGATGAGTCGATCGAGCCGATCTCCGGCGCGGACCCGGGAGCTGTCCGCGACCATGGCGGCTTCGAACCAGTTGGCGGCTGAGATCTTGCTGGGCTCGCTGAGGAGGAGCTCGGCGAACTGCTCGCGTTCTGGCTCGTCGCGAAGGATCGCTATCAATGCCGAGCTGTCGATGATCATCAGACGGGCAGCCCGGTCTCGGTGTCGTACAGATCCTCGACCTCGCGAATGCGATCCTCACCGTCGAGCACGGGTAGGTCCTGCCACTCCAGCGCGATCTGAGTGACCGCATCCATCCGCCGCTTCCGGTCGGCCTCGACCGGATCGAGGCCGTACTCCGCCAACAGCTTCACCAGCGCCTCCTCGATCACGCTCGTCTGACTCTTCCCGGTGATCCGGGCAGCCTCCCGCGCCAGCGCGTGCACCCGCTCGTTCTTGATGTTCAGGCTCATGCCGGACCTCCTGACCGCACTCTACCCTTACACCCCCGACACTTTCTACCTTTCTACCCTTCTACGCTTCCTCCGTGACCACCGACCCGCACGCCTGGCTGATCTCCCTCGAGGGCGTCCCGTCCGGCTTCGCCGGCGCCCGCGACGGCATCGACGTGGTGCTCCGCGACCGCGGCCTGCGGCGGACCAGCCCGGAGCTGACCGCCGAGTCGCTGCTGCGCGGCGCCCACGCCAGCGCCGTCCTCGAGGGCTCGGCGTCGACGCTCGCCGAGGTCCGGGCCGGCGACGGCGACGAGATCGCGGCCGACGCCGTACGCCTGGCGACCGAGCTGCTCTCCCTGGTGCCCGTCGTCCGTCGTCAGCCGATCCAGGCCCTCGCGCGGATGCACACCCTCGCGGCCCGCGGCGTGCTGCCCGACGAGCTGCTCGGCCGGCCCCGCGACGGCGAGGCGGCGTCCCGGCTGCGCGGCATCGCCGAGCTGATCACGGCGCCGACCGAGGCCCCGGCCCTCGCGGTCGCGGCCGTCGTGCATGCCGAGCTGGTCACCGCCGCGCCGTTCGGCTCCCACAACGGGATCGTGGCGCGCGCGACCGAGCGGCTGGTCGCGGCCGCCCGCGGCGTCGACGAGAAGTCGCTCGTCGTACCGGAGGCCGCGCACCTCGCCCTGCGCGCGGAGTACGAGTCCAACCTCCGCGGCTGGGCCAGTGGCGGCCGGGCCGGCATGCACTCCTGGCTGCTGTACGCCGTCGAGGCCTGGTCGGCCGCCGCGGAGGCGAGCCCGCTGGTGCGCGACATCGAGTAGGTCGAGTAGGTCGAGCGGGTCGAGAAGGTCGGCAAATGCAGGTGGCACCCGAGCCATCGAGTGTCTCGGGTGCCACCGCTGACACGTGATCATGGCTACCAGGCGTGCACCATCAACAACTGCTCCGGAAGTCTTCCGGACGCAAGCGCCCAATTCAGAAGGGTAGATCGCCGCGTGGGTACCGGGACCACGTGTTGCTCTTGAGTTCTTGATGTCCTTTGTACGCCGCTGTCCGGCGACCTTCAAGGGTTGTCTTTTCGGTGCCGACGGGGAACGCTGGCCGGTTGGGGGCAGACGTCTCGGGCCGCTGGTCAGGCGCTGAGCGAGCGCCGTCGGGCGCCGAGCCAGACCGCGGCGCCGACCGCGACGACACCGCCCACGGCGAGGGCGGCGAGGGTCGGCTTCGGCGGCGGCAGGTGCAGGCGCGACTGCAGCGCGACCGGCCGGGTGAACACCAGCACCGGCCAGCCCTTCGCGGCCGCGATCTTGCGCAGCTCCTTGTCGGGGTTGACCGCGTGCGGATGTCCGACCACCTCGAGCATGGGTACGTCGGTCACCGAGTCGGAGTAGCCGTAGCTGTTCGCCAGGTCGTACCCGACGCTCTCTGCCAGCTCGAGGATCGCGTTCGCCTTCTCCTCCGCGTAGGCGTAGTACTCGATCTCCCCGGTGTAGTGGCCGTCCTCGACCTTGAGCCGGGTGGCGACCACCCGGTCGGCGCCGAGCAGCGCGCCGATCGGCTCGACCACCTCGCTGCCCGACGTCGAGACGATGACGACGTCGCGGCCCGCGGCGTGGTGCTCGTCGATGAGGCGGACCGCCTCGTCGTACACGAGGGGGTCGACGATGTTGTGCAGCGTGTCGGCGACGATCTCGCGGACCGTCGCGACATCCCACCCGGCGGTGAGCTGCGACATGAACTGCCGCATCTTCTCGACCTGGTCGTGGTCCGCACCGCCGACCATGAAGACGAACTGGGCGTACGCCGAGCGCAGCACCGCGCGCCGGGAGATCAGACCGCCGGCCTGGAAGGGCTTGCTGAAGGCCAGCACGCTCGACTTGGCGATGATCGTCTTGTCGAGGTCGAAGAACGCGGCGGTGGGCGGCGTACCCGCGAAGGCCATGGCTCCAGTCTAGGGATCCCATGGGCCCCACCCGTCTCCCGCGCCGCCCTCGCTCGTCCACAGCCCGCCCCCGTGGTGCCTTCGTCCCCAGGCCGTCGCGGTCCTCGCATGGTCGGGACGGGGCCTGGCGAGAACCTGGTCATGACCCACAACCGACCCAGTCCGACCCCGCACGCCCGTCCCGCGGACGTGCCTCCCCTGGTGGTGACCGCCGATGACGACCTGCTGGCCGAGCTGCTGCCGCTCGCCGCCGCGGCCGACGTGGCCCCGACGATCGCGCGCGACCCGCTGACCGCCCTGGTCTCGTGGAGCCACGCGCCGGTCGTCCTCGTCGGCGCCGACCTCGCGGCCGCGATGGTCCAGGTCGCCCCCGAGCCCCGTCCGCGCAGCTATGTCGTCAGCGGTCCCCGTCCGCCCGACCAGCTGTTCCGCACCACGCTCGACCTCGGCGCCGAGAACGTCCTCGAGGTGCCCGCCTGCGCCGGCTGGCTGGTGGAGCTGCTCGCCGACCTCACCGAACGCCAGCCCGACCGCGCCCGGGTGATCGGGGTGATCGGCGGCACGGGCGGCGCGGGCGCGACCACCTTCGCCTGCGCCCTCGGCCAGTGGGCCGCCCGCTCCGGCGACGCCGTCGTCGTCGACTGCGACTCGCAGGGGCCCGGTCTCGATCGGATGCTCGGCCTCGAGCGGTGCGAGGGCTTCCGCTGGGACGCGCTGTGCCAGACCACCGGCCGGCTCTCCGCGCGCTCGCTGCGCGAGGCCCTGCCGCGGCGGGGGAGTCTGGGCGTGCTGTCGTGGTACGTCGGCGGGCGGCCCCAGAGCCTGCAGGCGTTCGCGGTGCGCGAGGCGCTGTCGGCCGCCCGTCGCGGGCACCAGGTCGTCGTCGTCGACCTGCCCCGCTCGCCCGACCCGTTGATCGACGAGGTCGCCGCCCGCTGCGACGAGCTGCTCGTGGTGACCCTCGGCAGCGTCGTCGGAGTGGCCGGCGCCGCTCGGATGCGCGCCCGGTTCCTCGACCACGCCGCCCCCGGCGTCGTGCTGCGCGGCGAGTCCTTCGCCGCGGCGGAGGTCGCGCGGGCGGTGGGGCTGCCGGTGCGCGTCCAGATGCGCGACCAGCGTGCGCTCGCGGAGTCGGTGGACCTCGGCTTCGGGCCGCTGCGCTCGCTGCGCGGTCCGCTGGCGCGGGCTGCGGCGCAGGTCCTCGACACGCCCGCCGTCGGGATCGCGGCGTGATCGGCGATCCCGACGTCTCCGGCCTGGTGGAGGACGTGCGTGCCCGTCTGGCCCGCACGCCGGGCGAGCTCGGCCCGCACCGGGTCGCCGACGCGCTGCGCGCCGCTGGTCGTCCGGTCGGCGACGCGACGGTGCTCGCGGTCTACGAGGCGTTGCGTCGCGACGTGATCGGCGCGGGTCCGCTGGAGCCGCTGCTCGGGCTGCCGGGCGTCACCGACGTCCTGGTCAATGGTCCCGGGCCGGTGCGGATCGACCGGGGCCACGGCGTGGAGGCGACCGAGGTCGTCCTGGCCAGCGAGGAGTCCTGCCGTCGCCTGGCGCAGCGACTGGTGGCCGGCGGTGGCCGACGGCTCGACGACGCCGCTCCCTGGGCCGACGTCCGGCTGCCCGACGGCACCCGCTGTCACGCGCTGCTCGCTCCGCTCGCCCAGCCCGGCACCGCCATCTCGCTGCGGATCCCGCGCCGCGGCGGCTTCGGCCTGGCCGAGCTGCACGCCGCCGGCATGCTCAGCGACGCCGGAGTCGAGCTGGTCCGGCGGGTGGTCGACGCCCGGCTCTCGTTCCTCGTGACCGGGGGCACCGGCAGCGGCAAGACCACGCTGCTGGCCGCGCTCCTCGGCGCCGTCGATCCGGGCGAGCGGATCGTGGTCGTCGAGGACGCCGCCGAGCTGCGCCCGGACCATCCCCAGCTGGTCGGCCTCGAGGCGCGCCCGGCCAACCTGGAGGGCGCCGGCGCGGTCGCGCTGCGCGACCTGGTCCGCCAGGCGCTGCGGATGCGTCCTGACCGTCTCGTCGTCGGCGAGGTCCGCGACGCCGCCGTGGTCGATCTCCTCGCCGCGATGAACACGGGCCACGAGGGCGGGTGCGGCACCCTCCACGCCAACTCCGCCGCCGACGTCCCTGCCCGCATCGAGGCGCTCGCCCTCGGCGCCGGCCTGCCTCGTGAGGCTGCCCACAGCCAGCTGGTCGCCGGCCTCGACGTCGTCCTTCACCTCCGCCGTGACCGAGGCTCCGGCCGCCGCCGGCTCGGCGAGCTCGGGGTGGTCGTCGGAGCGGCGGGCGGTCTCGCCCGGACCGAGGTCGCGGTCGCCTTCGACACCGCCGGCGCACCCAGCGCCGGCCCGGGCTCCGGCCGGCTCCGCGACCTGCTCGACGGGAGCCGGTGATGGCCGCACTCCTGGTCGCGGCGCTCGCCGCCGGCGCCCTGCTCCTGCTGACGCCGGGCCCACCTCGGCTCCGCGCCACCTCGGCGGCCCCACGGGGTCACGGACCCGTGCTCCTCACGGCGGGCGCCGCCGCGACGGTGAGCGTGCTGGCCCACGGCTCCACCGCCGGGCTGGTCCTGCCGCTGCTCGGTCTCGCGCTCACCGTCGCGGTCGTGCGCGCGGTCTCCGCTCGACGTCGCGACCGGGCCGCGACCGACGTACGGCATCGGGTGGTCGACCTCTGCGACGCGCTCCGTTCCGAGCTCGCCGCGGGCCAGACCCCGGCCGCCGCCCTCGACCGGGCCGCTGTCGAGTGGCCGCTCGTCGCCCCCGCCGCCCGCGCGGCCCGGGCCGGTGGCGATGTCGTGGCCTCGTTCCGCTCCCTCGCCGCGGCGCCGGGTGGCGATGCGCTCCGGGTGGTGGCCGGCGCCTGGCAGGTCGCGCACCGCACCGGTCACGGGCTCGCCGACACGCTCGCCCGGGTCGCCGCCGACCTCCGGGCGGGGGAGCGCACCCGTCGGATCGTCGGAGGCGAGCTGGCCTCGGCGCGCGCGACCGCCCGGCTGCTCGCCGCCCTGCCCGGACTCGCCCTGGTGCTCGGGTCGGGGGCGGGCGCGGACCCGCTGCGCTTCCTGCTCGGGCAGCCCCGCGGCCTGGCCTGCCTCGTCGGCGGACTGGCCGCCGGGTACGCCGGCCTGGTCTGGATCGAGGCCATCGCCCGCGACATCGAACGCCATGGGTGAGGCGGCGCTGGTCGGTCTGCTCGCCGGTCTCGGCGCGCTCCTCGGCCTGCTGCCCCGTCCGACCGCTGCCATGGTCGTCCCCGATGCGACGCGCGTCCTCGCGAACCCGTCTCCTCACCCGGGCGCCGGCGACGGGCTCCTCCGTCGTGCCCGGCTGCTCTGGGCGCTGCTCGCCGGCTCCGGCGCGGCCGCGCTGCTCGGTGGGCCGCTCGCGCTCCCCGCCGGAGTCGTGGTCGGGGCTGCGGTCGCCGCCGCGGCGGCTCGGACGGAGCCGAAGGCGGTGCGGCTGCGCCGCGAGCAGGTACGCCGCGACCTGCCCCACGTCGTCACCCTCCTCGCCGCGGCCCTCCGCTCGGGCGCGGCTCCCGCCGACGCGATCGAGCTGGTCTGCCGCGCGCTCCCCGGTCCGGCCGCCGAGCGCCTCGCCGACGTCTCCGCCCGGCTGCGCCTCGGCGGTGACGCCGCCGCGACCTGGACCCGCCTCGCCGACGATCCGGACCTCGCTCCACTGGGCCGCGCACTCGGCCGAGCCCACCGCACCGGCGCGCCCGTGGTCGGCGCCGTCGAGGCGCTCGCCGACGAGCTCGGGGCTCGCGCCCGGGCCGAGGTCGAGGACCGGGCCCGAGCCGTGGGGGTCCGGGCCGCCGTCCCCCTGGGCGTCTGCCTGCTCCCCTCCTTCCTCCTCCTCGGCATCGTCCCGCTCGCCGTCTCGCTCGCCACCACCATCGCGCCTTGAGTCACCCCACAAGCCACATCTGCACCACCCCCAGCCACTCGTCCTCCCCAACCACCCCCTCTCCCGCTCCCTCTCCACAGCCCCGTCTCGCCCCACCCCGCCCTCTCCACCCCCATCCCCCAATCTCGTCCCACAGCCGCGATCCCGCGGCCCTTCACGAACGGAGAGACCCTTGTCCCTGCCCACCCCTCGCCCCTCCGAACGCGGCGTCACGACCGCCGAGTACGCCGTCGCCACCGCAGCCGCGGCCGGATTCGCCGGCCTGCTCTTCAAGCTGCTCACCGGTGGCTTCGGCGACAAGCTGATCAAGACGCTCTTCGACCATGTGCTCAAGCTGCTCGGGCTCGGCTGACCCCCGCTCCCGGGAGCGCCGGACGGCGGTGCGCCGCCGTCTTGCCGGGCGCCGCGTCCGCGCCGGGCTCCGTGGCCGGAGCGGTGGCCAGCGTGGCGCGGTGACGGCCGAGCTGGCCCTGGCCCTGCCCGTGCTGCTGGCCGTCACCGCGGGCCTGGCCTGGCTGCTCGCGGTCGCGGTCGGCCAGATCCGCACCCTCGACGCCGCCCGCGAGACCGCCCGTGCCCTCGCGCGCGGCGACGACGCAGCAGCCGCGCTCGCCCTCGGCGAACAGGTCGCGCCACCCGGCACCCGGCTGTCCATCTCCCGCTCCGGGGATCGCGTCGTGGTCCGCGCCCGGGGGCGGATCCGCGGACCTGGCGGGCTGTTCGGCGCGATCCCGGGCGCCACACTGCGCGCCGACGCCGTCGCGCTCACCGAGCCCGGCGCCGACGGGCCACGGGAAGCGGACCGATGAGCCAGCGGGGTGCCGCCACCGTCCTCACCGTCGCCATGGCCGGCGTACTGCTCCTCACCGGTGCCGCCGCCGGCGTCGTCGGTGCACTCGTCGTCGCCCATCGCCGCGCCCAGGCCGCCGCTGACCTGGCCGCCCTCGCCTCCGCCACCAGCCTCGCCACTGGTGGCGCGACCGCCGCCTCACCGGGTCCCTGCGCGGCCGCCGTCGACATCGCCCGCGCCAACGGCGCTCGACTCGTCTCCTGCTGGGTCGACGACCTCGACGTCACCGTCGAAGTCCGCGTCCCCGGACCTCGCTGGCTCGGTCAGACCCACGACCTGTCCGCCACGGCCCGCGCCGGCCCCGCCACCGCCCGCGGCCCGTGACTCGACGGCCGCCCGCGGCGCTCGTCAGCCCTCGTCGTCCGCCAGCTCGTTCCGCCGGCGGTCCAGCTCCACCTGGTCCAGCTTCTCGGACAGCTCGGAGAGCCGCTTCTGCTCCTTGCGGCGCTTCCAGCCCTGCTTCGCGCCGGCCTTCATCATCCACAGGCCGAGCACGACCAGCAGCGTGGAGACGGCGCCCCACAGCACGAGCGTCCCGGGCGCGACGTCCCAGTTGAGGATCTCGGCGGACCGGTGCTTGTAGTCGATGCTGGCGCCGAAGAAGCTGAGCACCAGCCCGATCACACCGACGACCAGGACGACCAGTCCGAGGAGCAGCATGTCGGCAGGCTACTCGGACTCGACCCGAATCGCGCCGACCCCGTGCCCACCCCGGCCCAGCCGACTCCGTGGGGCGGCTAGGAGATCGGCGCCTCCCGCAGCAGTGCGTCCAGCAGTACGACGGCGCCGGCCTTGTCGAGCGGGTCGTTGCCGTTGCCGCACTTCGGCGACTGGATGCACGACGGGCACCCGGTCGCGCATTCGCAGGCCGCGATCGTGGCCCGGGTGGCGCGCAGCCAGGCGGCGGCGGTGAGGTAGCCGCGCTCGGCGAAGCCCGCGCCGCCGGGGTGGCCGTCGTGGACGAAGACGGTGAGGACGCCGGTGTCGGGGTGGCGGGCGGTCGAGACGCCGCCGATGTCCCAGCGGTCGCAGGTCGCGAACAGTGGAAGGAGGCCGATGGAGCAGTGCTCCGCGGCGTGGGCGGCGCCGGGCAGGTCGGCGGGGGTGAGCCCGGAGCCGCTGAGCAGCTCGGCGACGACGGAGTCCGGCACGGTCCACCAGACCGCGGCGGTCGACAGGGTGCGGGCGGGGAGGTCGAGCGGCTTCTCGTCGATCACCTCGCCGGTGCGGGTCCGCCGACGCAGGTAGGACGTGACCCGGCTGGTCACCTCGACGGTGCCGAACGTGACCCGGCAGGGCCCCCAGTCGACGTGCTCGCGCTCCTCGACGATCTCGATGTCGGTGACGTCGCGAGCGGTGGTGGTGTGGTCGACGTCGGCGCGGCGCAGGGTGGCGACGTGCTCGTCGAGGTCGAGTGACTCGACGAGCCAGGTCTCGCCGCGGTGGAGGTAGACGGCGCCCTGGTGGGCGGTGCTGTGGGCGCGGCCGCCGTCGACGGTGCCGACCACGCGGCCGGTGTCGGCCTCGACGAGCTGCACCTGGGCGCCGCCGGCGGAGCGGATGTCGGCGAGGTCGGCGGCCCGGGCCCGGTCGGTCCAGTACCAGCCGGCCGCGCGGCGGCGCAGCAGTCCGCGCTCGACGAGCGAGCCGAGGACCTCGCGCATCCGGGGGCCGAACAGCGGCGCGTCGGCCACCGTGACGGGCAGCTCCTGCGCGGCCGCGCACAGGTGGGGTCCGAGGACGTAGGGGTTGTCGGTGTCGAAGACGGTGCCCTCGACCGGTCGGCCGAGCAGTGCCTCGGGGTGGTGGACGAGATAGGTGTCGAGCGGGTCGTCGCGGGCCACGAACAGCCCGAGCGCGCCGCCGCCGTCGCGCCCGGCTCGACCGACCTGCTGCCAGAAGGCCGCGCGGGTACCGGGATATCCGGTGACCACGACGGCGTCGAGCCCGCTGATGTCGATGCCGAGCTCGAGCGCATTGGTGGCGGCCATGCCGAGAAGCCGCCCGCTGCGCAGGGCCCGCTCGAGCGCGCGGCGCTCTTCGGGCAGGTAGCCACCGCGGTACGAGTCGACCCGGCCGGCCAGCGACGGGTCGACCTCCTCGACCAGCTCGCCGGCGCGCCGGGCCACGGTCTCGACGCCGTGGCGGGAGCGCACGAAGGCGAGGGTGCGGACGTCGTCGACCACCAGGTCGGCGAGCAGGTCGGCGGTCTCGGCGGTGGCGGGGCGGCGGACCGGTGCGCCGTTCTCCCCTTGGTACGACGTCAGCGGCGGCTCCCACAGCCCGAGCGCGAGCGCGCCACGGGGCGAGCCGTCCTCGGTCACCGCGACCACGTCGAGCCCGGTCATCCGGCGGGCGGTGAGATCGGGGTCCGCGACCGTGGCGGACGCCAGCACGAAGGTCGGCGAGGCTCCGTGGAACGCGCAGATCCGCCGCAGCCGACGCACGATCTGGGCGACGTGGGCCCCGAACACGCCGCGGTAGTGGTGGCACTCGTCGATCACCACATAGCGCAGCGACCGGAAGAACGAGGTCCAGCGCTCGTGGCCGGGCAGCAGGGAGCGGTGCAGCATGTCGGGGTTGGAGAGGACGTACTCGGCGTGGTCGCGGGTCCACTCCCGCTCCTCGGGAGTGGAGTCGCCGTCGTGCGTCGCCACCCGTACGTCGACCCCCAGGTCGCGGATCGCCGCCCACTGGTCGTGGGCCAGCGCCTTGGTGGGCGCGAGGTAGAGCACCGACGCGCCGCGCTGTCCCCGGGGCCCGCGGGCGGCACGGACGTCGGAGAGGGCGGGCAGGAGGTACGCGAGCGACTTGCCGGATGCCGTGCCGGTCGCGACCACGACGTGCGCACCTCGGTGGGCGGCCTCGGCGGCGGCCACCTGGTGCTGCCAGGGCAGGGCGACGCCGCGCGCGGAGTACGCCGCGACGACGTCCGGATCGGCCCACGCCGGCCAGGCCGCGGTCCGCGCGGACCGCGCGGGAACCTGGGCGCGATGGGTCAGTCGGTCCGCCCGCGAGGGCAGCGCGACCAGCCGGTCGAGCAGTGCCTCGGGGTCGCGTCGCCGGGTCGGCGCGACGTCGAGATCGGGCTGGGCGGTCACCGTTCGATTGTCTCTCGGACCCCCGACACAAACCGCAGGCATACCGACGGGATGTCCGCTCCTTGCGCGTGCGCGCGCCGGGCATGGTTTGATAAGTGCCACCAGACGGAGAAAAATCTAGCCCGGGGTGAGGTCGTGAATCTGACACTGTCGACGCGCGAGGTCGGTGGGCGCACCGTCGTCGCCGTGGGTGGCGAGATCGACGTCTACACCGCCCCGAAGCTCCGCGACACCATCACCGAGCTCGTGGCGGGCGGCACGTACCAGATCGTCGTCGACATGCAGGCGGTCGAGTTCCTCGACTCCACGGGCCTCGGTGTCCTGGTCGGCGGCCTGAAGAAGGTCCGCGCCCACGACGGCTCGCTCGAGCTGGTCTGCAACGCCGACCGGCTGCTCAAGATCTTCAAGATCACCGGGCTGGCCAAGGTCTTCGTGATCCACGACTCGGCCGACGCCATCGTTTAATTCGCCGTCGCTTCGCTCCGGCAGGTCGCGCCGCCTTCGGCGCCGTTTCTTCCTCCCCCGCGCGCTCCCTCGTTCCTCGCTCGCTCCTCCGTGCAGAAACGGCGGGCGGCGCGACGGAGACCCCTTCCGGACCGGTGTGGCTCGCTGCGCGATCCGGCCCTCCCGCTGCTCGGCACAGACCACGCGAGTAGTCGACGAAACTCGCCGAACTCATGTGAGCCACGTCACAACCTCCATGTGTTCTGCGCCACACTCTGCGTAGACTCCGGGCACGATCTCAGACCTGGCCCCCGTGGCCGAACCTGAACCCCCCAGGAGGCAGTCGTATGCCCCGTTCGTTCGTCGTCCCGCAGGTAGCAGATGTCGAAGTCAGCGGGGGCGACCTCGCCCTCGTGGCGATCGTGGCCGCGATCGCCCTCGGCTCACTCGGCATGGCCGTGCTGTTCAGATCGGAGGTGCTGCGCGCGGGCGAGGGCACGCCGAACATGCAGCGCATCGCCCAGGCGGTCCAGGAGGGGGCGAACGCCTACCTCACCCGCCAGTTCCGGACCCTGACGATCTTCGCGGCCATCGCGTTCGTCGTCCTCCTCGCGCTCCCGGCCCACACGGCCGACGGCGCGTCGGGGCTGCAGTCGGAGTGGGCGGTGCGGATCTCCCGGTCGATCTTCTTCCTGGTGGGGGCCGGGTTCTCGGGGGCGGTGGGCTACCTCGGCATGTCGCTGGCGGTGCGCGCCAACCTGCGGGTCGCGGCCGCGGCCAACGAGCAGGGACGCGACCCGGCCATGAACATCGGGTTCCGCACCGGCGCCTTCGTCGGCATGTTCACCGTCGGGCTCGGCCTGCTGGGCGCGAGCGTCGTGGTGATGGTCTTCCAGGAGACGGCGCCGAACGTGCTCGAGGGCTTCGGCTTCGGGGCCGCGCTGCTCGCGATGTTCATGCGGGTCGGCGGCGGCATCTTCACCAAGGCCGCCGACGTCGGCGCCGACCTGGTCGGCAAGGTCGAGCAGAACATCCCCGAGGACGACCCGCGCAACGCCGCGACCATCGCCGACAACGTGGGCGACAACGTCGGCGACTGCGCCGGCATGGCGGCCGACCTGTTCGAGTCGTACGCCGTCACCCTGGTCGCGGCGCTCATCCTCGGCTCGCAGGCGTTCGGCGACAAGGGCCTGGTGTTCCCGCTGATCGTCCCGGCGATCGGCGCGCTGTCCGCGATCGCGGGCGTCTACCTCACCAAGCCGCGCGCCGGCGAGAACGGCCTGACGACGATCAACCGCTCGTTCTACATCTCCGCCGCGGTCGGCCTGGTGGCGAGCGCGATCGCCGCGTTCGTCTACCTGCCGGGCGAGTGGAGCGAGTTCGGCACCGGCGCCGACGCCGACCTGAGCCCGCAGCTGTTCGCGGCGGGCGCCGTCGCGATCGGCATCGTCCTGGCGGCGGCGATCCTCTCGCTGACCGGCTACTTCACCGGCACCGAGCACCGCCCGGTCAACGACGTCGCCCGCACCTCCCTCACCGGTCACGCCACCGTGATCCTCTCCGGCCTGTCGGTCGGTCTCGAGTCCGCCGTCTACACCGCGATCGTGATCGGCGCGGCGGTGTTCGGCGCGGCCCTCCTTGCCGGCGGTACGACGGGCCTGGCGCTGTTCGCCGTCGCCCTGGCCGGCTGCGGCCTGTTGACCACGGTCGGCGTCATCGTCGCGATGGACACCTTCGGCCCGGTCTCCGACAACGCCCAGGGCATCGCCGAGATGTCCGGCGACGTGAGCGAGGAGGGGGCCCAGATCCTCACCGAGCTGGACGCGGTCGGCAACACGACCAAGGCGATCACCAAGGGCATCGCGATCGCGACGGCCGTGCTCGCGGCGAGCGCCCTGTTCGCGTCGTACACCCAGAGCGCGTTCGCCGATGCCGGCGACGTGCTGAGCGAGGAGTTCCTGGTCTACGACGCCAAGCTGATCGTCGGCGCGCTGCTCGGTGCGGGCGTGGTGTTCCTGTTCTCCGGACTGGCGATCAACGCCGTCGGCCGGGCGGCGGGCGCGGTCGTCTTCGAGGTGCGCCGCCAGTTCCGCGAGATCCCCGGGATCATGGAGGGCACCGGGCGCCCGGAGTACGGCCGCGTGGTCGACATCGTCACCCGTGACTCGCTGCGCGAGCTGGCCACGCCCGGAATCCTGGCGATCCTGAGCCCGATCGCGGTGGGCTTCGGTCTCGGCGTCGGCCCGCTGGCGGGCTTCCTGGTCGGTGCGATCGCGTCCGGCACCCTGATGGCGGTCTTCCTCGCCAACGCCGGTGGCGCCTGGGACAACGCGAAGAAGCTGGTCGAGGACGGCCACCACGGCGGCAAGGGCTCCGAGGCGCACGCCGCCACGGTCACCGGCGACACCGTGGGCGACCCGTTCAAGGACACGGCCGGCCCCGCGATCAACCCGCTGCTCAAGGTGATGAACCTCGTGTCGCTGCTGATCGTCGGCGCCATCGTCAGCCTCTCCTACGGCGAGGACGAGAACGACCTGGTCCGGATCCTCATCGCGCTCGCCGCCGCGGCCGGCATCTTCGCGGCGGTCTACATCTCCAAGCAGCGCACCTCCGCGATCGACGACGACGCCACGGAGCCGTCGGTCGCCGGATCGGCCTGACCGGCTCGGGATGCGTCGACTCCTGACCGCGCTGGCGGCGACCCTGGTGGTCGTCGCCGGCGCGGTCCTCGTCGTCCCGGCCCCGACGAGCGCCGCCCCCGCGAGCGCCGCCACGACGTCGTACGTCGAGAGCTCGGTCGTGATCGGCACCTCGGCCCGCGGCCGCCCGATCCGCGCGTACTACCGTGGCGAGGAGGGCGCGCCGCACGTCCTGCTGGTGCTCGGCCAGATGCATGGCGACGAGAAGGACGGGATCGCCACCGCCCGCTGGATCCGCGACCACGCCCACCCGCGCCCCGGCACCGGGGTCTGGGTGGTGCCGACCATGAACCCCGACGGCAACGCGCGCGGCTCCCGCACCAACGGCCGTGGCGTCGACCTGAACCGCAACTGGCCGACCGACGGCTGGTCCGGCGCCCGCCGCGGCACCCGCTACTGGGGCGGTCCGCGACCGGCGAGCGAGCCGGAGACGAAGGCTATGATCGCCTTCCTGAGCCAGGTCCAGCCGGACCTGATCGCCTCGATCCACCAGCCGCTGCGGGCGATCGGGCGCGGCGGCCACGGGAAGTGGGAGAGGCGGCTGGCCCGGTTCCTGCACCTGCCACGCCGCTACCTCGGCGTCGGCAACCCGTCGGGAACCGACGCCCCGACCCTCACCGCCTGGTACGACGCCACCCTGGGCGAGTACGGCGCCGCCACCACCATCGAGTACGGCGCCCGCACCTCCCACCGCTACCGCACCAAGGTCGCGGGTCGCGGGATCCTGCGTGCCGCCCGCGTCCATTGACCTCGCCAGTTTCGCAACAGGCGATGGTTTCCTGAGAAGGAGGCCGGGGTAGGTCGGCGCCATGACGATGCGACGTGCTCGGGTCGGCCGGGCGATGGTCATGGCCGTGACGCTCGGCCTGATGACGCTGGCCCCGGTGGCGCACGCGGACGGCCGCGACGACCCGACTCCGGGCGTCGTCCGCCACGATCGGGTGGTCGGGCAGGCGCAGGCGGACGGGACGACGGCGTACAACGTGCCGACCGGCGGTGCCGGGCTGGGCCGGATCACCACGGCGCCCAACGGTGACCTCTGGTTCACCGAGCGCAACGCCAAGCCCGACAGCAACTCCGCGTCGGGCTGGGCCGGTCGGGTCGGGCGGCTCAAGACGAACGGCAGCTTCACCGAGTGGACGCTGTATGCCGACAACGAGTACAGCACGGTCAAGGACGTCGACGTGGCGGCCGACGGCAAGGTGTGGGTGCTCTACAACAGCGGCCGCTACGTCCTCGGCTTCTATCCGGACCAGGGCCAGACGGGCGTCACGAACCTGGAGATCTCGGCGTACCCCCGGGGCCAGCACCTGCGGATCGGACCGGACGGCGCGACCCCGTGGATCACCCTTGGCTACGACACCCACGGCGTCGCGCGGATCGTCAACGGAGCCGTCCAGGTCAGCAACAACCCGGCCTGCGAGAACGAGATCGCTCGCGGCGCGCAGGGCACCATGTGGTGCACCAAGGACGTCGAGACCAACGTCAAGCGGATCAGCCCGGACGGCACCTCGACCCAGGCCTACCCGCTGCCCCAGGACGCGACCTACCCGTACTCGCTCGCCGCCGGTGCGAACGGCGCGATCTGGTTCGGTCGCGACAACGGCGGCAGCATGTTCTACTCCCCGGGCAACGGCAGCGTCGGCTGGTTCGACCTCGGCAGCTCCGACGCGCACGTGATCCCCGTCGGCCAGAAGGTGGCGCCGCGGTCCCTGCGGCTCGGTCCCGACGGCAACATGTGGTTCGTCTCGATCGGGGTCGCGAAGGGCATCGGGCACGTCAACGCCGCCGGGATGGGCGCGGTCACCCAGGTCGGGAGCTGGCAGCCGCGCGGCCTGACCTTCGGCCCGGACGGAGCCGTCTGGTTCACCGACGACGTGAACAACGCGATCGTGCGGGTCCCGACCAGTGCCCTCCAGAGCACGAACGTCGACGTGGGCGCGGGTTCCGGGGTCCAGAGCCGGATGGTCGCGTTCAGGGTCAAGAAGAAGGGGGCGAAGCGGATCTTCGTCGGCACGGTCAGTGCCGCGTCGCCGAGCTGTGTCGCCGGCAAGGTCCAGGTCCGCCGGGCCAAGGGCAAGAAGTCCGTGCTCGTGGCGAAGGGCAAGGCCAAGGTGTCGGGCGGGTTCAAGGTGACCGTCGCGAAGTCCCGCCTGCCCAAGGGCAGGTACTTCGTGCGCGCCAAGGCCAAGGCCGGCTGCGCCGCGGTGGACTCACCGATCCGCAAGGTGCGCTGACCCCCTCAGGCCCGACCTGACCACTGAATCGACGTTCTGCGCAGGGATGTGCTCGCTCGAGAGTGCCGACCGTCGGACGGGGTAGGTGGCGCGCCCGCATGTCGTCCCGGGCGCCTCGTGCCGCGCCCCGTCCGAAGGAGCGCACCCGATGACGCGATCTGCCCCGATCCGAAGGAAGGCGGTGGCGGCGGGCGTGCTCGCGCTCGTGTGCGCCGGGCTCGGCCTACCCCCGGCAGCCGCCGCCGATGGCGGTGGCGATGGCGGCGGCGAACCGACCCGTCTCACCGTCGCGCAACGGACGGCGCCGCGGCCGGCGGCGAGGTCGGGCGCCGTCCAGGTCTTCCCGGTCCCGACCAGCGCGGCCGGGCTGGGCCGGATCACGACGGCCCCCAACGGCGACATGTGGTTCACCGAGCGTGACAAGAACCGGATCGGTCGGATCACACCCGGCGGCGTCATCACCGAGTACAACCTCCCGCCGCAGTCGAGCTCCGACAGCTGGGTGATCGACCTCGACATCGACTCGGCCGGACGGGTGTGGGTGATCTGGGACCAGGGCTGGAAGATCTCGCGGCTCTCCCCGGCGACCTTGTCCGGGACGACCTGGACCTACGACTACCCGTACGGCAGGCAGATCCGCGTGGGTCCGGGGGCGGCGTGGGCCAGCATGTCCTTCGACCAGGACGGGATCGTCCGGATCCCGCTCACCGGCGAGGCCGACTCCTGGGACGCCAACGCCCCCGAGTGCGACGGCGCGCTCGGCCGCGGTCGCGACGGCCTGATGTGGTGCCAGGACAGCGACAATCTGATCCAGGTCAACGCCGCGGGCAACGGCGGGGTGGCCTACCCGTTGCCGCCGGGCGTCAGCTATCCGTACTCGGTCGCGACCGGTCCGACCGGCAAGGTCTGGTTCGGTCGCTCCTCGTCCGGCACGTGGTTCACCTCGCCCGGCGACGGCGACGTGGGCTGGGTCGCCGACAACGGCCAGGTCGGCACCATCCGCACGGGCGACCGCACGGCGCCGCGCAGCCTGGTCACCGGCGCTGACGGGAATGTGTGGTTCACCAGCGTGGGTGCGGCCAAGGGCATCGGGCACGTGAACCCGGCCGGGGTCGGCGCGATCGTCCAGGTCGGCAACTACGCGCCGACCTCGCTCACCTACGGCGCCGACGGCGCGATCTGGTTCACCGACGAGACCAACAACTCGATCGTGCGGGTCCCGCGGGAGAGCCTGTGGGTCACCAACGTCAACGTCGGCGCCAACTCCCAGCTCATCCCGCACGCTCAGCCACCCGTGACCGCGAAGAAGAAGATCAAGGCGGACAAGAAGCGCAAGAAGGCGACGCTCACGGTCTCGTGCGGCGACGGCCTGCTCGCCTGCTCGGGGAGCGTCGTGGTCAAGGCCGGCAAGAAGAAGGTCGCTGCCGGCGGCTACGCCGTACCGGCCGGCAGCAGCGGGAAGGTGAGCGTCAAGCTCACCAAGGCCGGCCGCAAGGTGCTGGCGCGCAGCAGGGCGGTGAAGGTGAAGGTCGTGCTCACCGCGGCGACCGGCGCGCAGAGCACCAAGAAGGCCAAGCTCACCCGCTGACCGCCCGGGTCCGGCCCCAACATTGGGGTCGGACCCTGACGCGCCGGGGTCGGCGGGCTGAGGCAATGGCAGGGTGACCAGAACCCTGCGCCTCCTCGCCGTCCTCGTCGCTCTCCTTCTCGGGACCGGCCTGCTCCGACCCGCGCCCGCCTCGGCCGACGAGCCAGGAGGGTGGTACGACGGCGGGATCAAGTACACGCAGGTGGTGAACTGCTTCGGCCTGATCCAAGGGACGCCGTACGTCGAGGCCGGGGCCGGCGCCTATGCGGGCTACTGGGCCGATCCGGACAGCGGGGTGCCGGCGGTGGGACAGACCTTCTGGATCCACTACGCCTTCTACGGGATGGGCAACCCGTGCTCGGGCGGCACCTACTTCTACCCGACGATCTCGCTGCCGTCGGGCGTCACCTTCGACACCTCGCAGCAGATCCGGTGTGGGTACGACGGCAGTGGGGGCGCGGCGCCGCAGGGCAACTGCCCCGGTTGGGGGAACCTGTCGGGCGGCAGCTACTACAACAACCAGGACTCCGGGCTGTGGGGAGTGGCCCAGGGGCACCACTGGGAGTTCCAGTTCCCGGTGAAGGCGACCCAGCCGCTGTCGGGCGCGACCCTGCAGATCGCGGTCAAGACGATCGACGGCAACAACGACGCCACGCTCAACCTGCAGGCGCCGATCTACGTCTTCGGGCCCGGTGGCACCGGGCAGCCGGGCTCGCCGCACCAGGTGCTCTACGACACCCCGTCGACGGTGACCTCGGCGGTCGGCGGCGACAACAGCACGCCCACGCGGTACGGCTTCTACTCCTCCTTCCAGGCGATCACCAACAACACCTCCGGCACCATGGGCGTGCAGCTCAGCCAGGACCAGGTGACCGGCTGGACCAAGGGGATCGCCTGCGGCTCGGCGGCGTGCGGCTCTCACGCGGCGACCTACTTGTGGACAGACTGGGACGAGCCGGAGTTCCCAGCCCTCGCCCCGGGCGCGACCTACTACTGGCGCGGCTTCTTCACGCCGACCGGCGGCAGCCCGACGTACGGCGCCTGGCAGTCGTTCACCGTCGGGGCCTCCGGCAGCGGCGCGTCGGCGGGCACCGGGCCGCTCGGCAGCACGGGGGGTGGCGCGCCGGGTGGACTGTCGGGCAGCAGCTCGCTCGGCGGCGCGATCACGGCGATCAAGGCCAGCGCGACGGTGAAGGCGAAGCCGAAGGGCAAGCTGCGCGCCGGCAAGCGGGGCAAGCTGAAGGTGAGCGTGACCTCGGCGCGCGGCGCGACCGGCACCGTGACCGTCACCGAGAAGGGCAAGGTCGTCGGCACCGGCACCCTCGCCGGCGGGACGGTCGTCGTGCGCCTGAAGAAGCTCAAGGCCGGCAAGCACAAGCTGGTCGTGAGCTACGCCGGCGACGCGGCGGTCCTTCCCGCCGGCGGCAAGGTGAAGGTCACCGTCCGCTAGGCGGGATCGGGGCAGGGTCAGGCGAGCCCGTCGAACGGGCGGACCTCGACCGTGCCCCGACACGCCCGCGACGCCTCCGCGGCCAGCCGCAGCGCCACGTCGAGGTCGGGCACCTCGATCACCCAGAAGCCGGCGATCGCCTCCTTGGTCTCCAGGTACGGCCCGTCGGTCATCACCGGCGCCTCGCCCTGCCCGTCGACCACGGTGGCGGTGGTCGCGGGGGCGAGGCCGCCGGCGAAGACCCAGTAGCCGTCGGCCTTGAGCCGGTCGTTGAAGGCGCCCGTCTCGGCGAAGGACTGCTCCATCTCCTCCGCGGATCCATAGCCGTGGAACTCGTCGGTCTGCTCGATGGGGCCGTGCACCGACATCAGGTACGTCGTCATCTCGTCACTCCTCGTTCCGGCCGGTCCCGATGACCTGCCTGTGCCCTCACCACGAACGCCACCACACCGATCCGACAGCCGCCAGCCCGGAATCTCCGCGGGTCTTTCTCGGCGCCGACTGTCGTATCGGCGCGACCGCGCTCGTCGTGTGGGCAGAGGCAGGCCTCCCGGCCCGCCGCCACACCACGAGGAGCAGCGATGTCCACCACCCTTCAGCACCCCGCCACCGCCACCGTCGACGACACCGTCACCGCCCGGCGTACCGTCTGGAAGCACGGCGTCGCCGCGGCCGTGGGCGCGGCCGCCACCACCAGCGTCCTGGCCGCGCTCGCGTCGGCGGCCGGTGTCTCCTTCGCCGACCAGAGCGGTGCGTCGATCCCGATCCTCGGGTTCACCCAGCTGACGCTGGTGTTCTCGCTGATCGGCGTCGGCCTGGCGGCCGTCCTCGCCCGCCGGGCGCGCCGCCCGCGGTCGACCTTCGTGCGGGTGACGGTCGCGCTCACCGTGCTCTCGCTCGTGCCGGACGCGACCTTCGGGTTCGACCTCGCCTCGGCGCTGTGCCTGATGGCGCTGCATCTGACCGCCGCGGCGATCGTGATCCCGGTGCTGGCGGGGCGTCTCGATCGACGTTCCGCGAAGGCTGAGTGAGCCGGAGGTTTGCCGCGGCTCTCGTCGGGGACGAGGGCCCTGGCGACAGTCGGTCGAGGTGAGGTGGGGTTCGGTGGGCAAGCGGTTCATGTCTCTCGGGATGCTGGGAGCGGTGCTGACGCTGGTGCTCGGCTCGGCTCGGTCGCGACCGCGCCCCCGGCCCTCGCCGGCAGCGCCGGTTACGTCCTGGCCGCCTCCTGGGACGCCGTCGCCGACGACGACGTGGCGGTCGCCCCCGACGGCACGCTGTGGTCGGTCGACGGCCACTCGACGGTCAACCACTTCTCCGCGTCGGGCGGCCTGCTGGGCTCCTTCACGCCGAGCGGTCTGAGCCACGTGCAGTCCGTCGAGGTCGGACCGGACGGGACGCTCTACCTCACCGACGCCGACACCGGCAGCCCCTCGGTGGTCGCGTACACCGCCGCCGGCAACCCCACCGGACGCAGCTACACCCTCTCCGACGAGGCCGTCGCGCTCGGCGTCGCGATCGCCCCGACGGGGGAGGTGCTGGTCACCAACGCCAGCACCGATCGGGTCGAGGTGTTCTCCGCCTCCGGCGCCTGGCTGCGCAACATCGGCTCCTCGGGAGCGGGCCCGGGCCAGCTGGACCGGCCCGACGACGTGGTCGTCGCCGCCGACGGCAGCGTCTATGTCGCCGACTACTGGAATCACCGGGTCCAGCGGTTCAACCTGGCCGGCGCCTACCTCGGTGGATTCGGACAGCCCGGCCAGAACCCCGGGCAGCTCGATGTGCCGTACGCCGTCGACCTCACGCCGCAGGGCAACGTCGTGGTGTTCGACAAGTACGCGCTCACCGAGTTCACGCCGTCCGGCGGCCTCGTCTCGCGCACCAACCACGGTCTGAGTCTGCTGTGGGACTACCAGGGCATGTCGATCGACGCGGCCGGAACCGTCTACACCACCCGGCTGAGCGGCCTGGCCCGGTTCGTCCCCGCCGGGGCCGGCGCCCCGGCCGGTACGGCGACGGTGAAGGCGCCCAAGAAGGGCGTGCGGGTCGTCAAGAAGAAGGTGCGGCTCACGGTCACCTGCCTCAGCGCCACCCCGTGCTCGGGCGTCCTGAGCCTGGCCGTCAAGGGCAAGCCGATCGCCAAGTCCACGGCCTATCTCGTCCCGGCGGGCGGCCGGGCGAAGGTCAAGGTCACGCTCACCACGAAGGGCCTGAAGGTGATCCGCAAGAAGCCGGTCACCAAGGCGCTCGCGACCGTGACGGGAGGTGCGACGAAGGTCAAGATCCGCCGCTGAGCCCCGCCGACTAGCGTTGTCCCGTGCTGCCGCTCTCCCTCGCCGCCCCGCTGCGCGACGCCCTGCTCGCCGCCGACTTCACCTACGACGCGGTCAGCGAGCTGCTCGGCCCGGAGGCCCACCAGGCGCTCTCGCGCAACGAGACCACGCCCGGCCGCCGGCGTACGACGGACGGGAGTCCGCTGGCCACGCTGGTGCGGCTGTTCCTGCTCCAGACCTCGGTGTCGGTCGACGAGGCCGAGCGCGCGCTGCCGGGCCTGGTCGACAGGCTGGCCAACGCGGGGGCGCTGGCGCAGAGCGTCGGTGAGGTGGCCGCGCGGCTGGACGTGCGGCCCTACGCCAGCGAGGAGGGCGACCTGTGGGTCGTCAGCGACCTGACGCCCGGGCTCGACGGGATCGCGACGCGGGTCACCGGCGACTACGTGCTCGGGATCAGCCCGGCGTCGTCCAGCCTGGCCCAGCTGACCCTCCGCCACGACGTCGGCACCGCGCTTGACCTCGGCACCGGCTGCGGCGTCCAGGCCCTCCACCTGGCCACCCACAGCGACCGGGTGGTGGCGACCGACGTCAACCAGCGAGCGCTGGCGATGGCGCGGTTCAACGCGGCGCTCAACGACGTGGACGACAAGATCGACGTCCGCGACGGCTCGTTCTTCGCGCCGGTGGCCGGCGAGCGGTTCGACCTGATCGCGACCAATCCGCCGTTCGTGATCTCGCCGGCGACCGGCGAGCGGCTGGTCTACCGCGACTCGGGGCTGCCCGGCGACCAGGTCGTCGAGCACATCGTGCGCACCGCGCCCGACCACCTCACCGACGGCGGCTGGTGCCAGGTGCTCGCCAACTGGGTGATCGACCGCGACCGGCCCTGGGACGAGCGGCTGGCGACCTGGCTGCCCGACGAGTGCGACGCGCTGGTGGTGCAGCGCGAGGTGCTCGACCCGGCGTCGTACGTCGAGCTCTGGCTCAAGGATGCCGGCCACCACCCGGCGACGGGTGGCGACCCGGCGTCGTACGCCCACCGCTACGACACCTGGCTGTCCTGGCTCGAGGAGCAGGGGGTCGGCGGCATCGGGTTCGGCTGGGTCAACCTGCGCCGCCGGGCGGGCGCGGCTCCAGGCACGCTGACCCGGGACCTCCTGGAGTGGCCCTACGACGTCGAGCAGCCGATCGCGCCGGCCATCGGGGCCTGGGCGGACTCCGCGCGGGCCGCGGGCGCGCTGGACGCCGACACCCGGCTGGTGATCCGCGAGGACGTGATCCAGGAGACCAGCGGTCCGGTCGGCGCCGAGGACCCGGCGGCGATCGTGCTGCGCCAGCAGCGCGGCTTCCGGCGCGCCCGCCAGGTCGACACCGTGGTCGCCGCCGTGGCGGGCGCCTGCGACGGCGAGCTGCCGCTCGGTCAGCTCGTCGACGCGGTGGGTCACCTGCTGGAGCGGGACCCGGCCAGCCTGCGCGAGGTCTACCTGCCCGAGCTGGCCGAGCTGGTCGCCGAGGGCTTCCTGAGCCCGGCGGACTCGTAGGCTGGTCCCGTGACGAACGCAGGCTGGTACCCCGACCCCGCAGGGGCGCCCGACACCTACCGCTACTGGGACGGTCAGGCGTGGAGCCAGATGACCACCTCCCAGCCCTCGTCCGGCGCCCGCCCGGCCGAGCCGCCGGCGAGCCCGCCGCCTGCCGCCCCGACGCAGTACGGCGCGGTCCCGACCCCGCCCGCCCCGACCCCGCCGCCTGCCGCGCCCGCCCCGCCCGCGGGCTACGGCGGTGACTACGGGGGTGGCTACGGCGGTGGCTACGGCGGCGGCCAGCCCCAGCAGTGGAGCCCCACCCCCGCCCCGGGTGGCGGCGGCGGCGGCAACAAGACGGTCGTCATCGTGATCGCCGCGGTGGTCGCGCTGGTGCTGCTCGGCGTCGGCGGCTTCTTCGGCGTCCGCGCCCTCACCGGCGACGACGACGGCGACCGCAAGGCCGACGACGACAGCTCGCAGACCGACAAGGCCGACCCGACCGACAAGTCCGGCGACCCCGAGCCGACCGACGGCTCCTCCAGCACGGTCAAGCCCACCGGCATCCAGTGCACCGGTGGCTCCCCGGCCCCTGCTGCCGAGCCGGACCCGGCCGCCACCGAGCTGAGCGGCGGCGGGCTGACCATCCCGCGCGACCCGGCGTACCAGCTGGCGACGGGGGACCAGGTGTCGTTCGCGTTCGCGAACGCGTTCGTGCTCCAGTACACCCAGGTCGAGGAGAGCTGGATCAGCCTGACCGGCGTCGGCGGGCTGCCGCGCGCCAACGGCTTCGACGACATCGCGACCGCGGCCGAGGTCGTGATGCAGTGCCTGACGAGCGACGAGGACGTCTACAGCGGCTTCACCGGCCGCACCGACAAGGTCAACGAGAAGATCACCGTCGACGGCAAGCCGGCGTACCGGATCACCGCGGAGGTGCGGGTCGACACCCCCGAGGTCCAGGCCGAGGGTGACCTGACCGACGTGGTCGTGGTCGACACCGGCGACCCGGCGACGTACGGCATCTACATCGGCATGGCCACACTCGGCCACGACGACCTGATCAGCGCCAACGAGGCGGTGTTCGGCCAGCTCGAGGTGGGCTGACACCGCCCACTCTGGACTCCAGGCGAATGGGTACTGGACACCACGCGCTACCTCCCGGCAGCGCGTGGTGTCGACCGCCTGCTGCGCGGCGCCCAGAGCGGCCGGCCGTGGCGTTGTCGTCGGTCGTCGGGACTCCGTCCCGCCTCCCTCCTCCGCCTTGCGGACGACCACTCTGGACGCCGCTCGCGACGCCGCTCGACACCACGCGCTACCGTGAACCGCCGAATCAGGCAGCGCACGAGTAGTAGAGAAGGTCCCCGTGTCCCACAAGTTGGTCATCGTCGAGTCGCCGGCCAAGGCCCGCACCATCGGCGGCTACCTCGGCGACGGCTACGTCGTCGAGTCGTCGATCGGCCACATCCGTGACCTCCCCAACAACGCGGCCGACACCCCGGCGAAGATCAAGGACAAGCCGTGGGGTCGGCTGGCGATCGACGTGGAGAACGGGTTCGAGCCCTACTACGTCGTGCCCCGCGACAAGAAGTCCCACATCTCCAAGCTCAAGAGTCTGCTCAAGGACGCCGACGAGCTGTTCCTCGCCACCGATGAGGACCGCGAGGGCGAGGCGATCGCCTGGCACCTGCTCGACGAGCTGAAGCCGAAGAACATCCCGGTCAAGCGGATGGTCTTCCACGAGATCACCAAGGCCGCCATCCAGGAGGCCGCCGCCAACCCGCGCGAGCTCGACATGGACCTCGTCGAGGCCCAGGAGACCCGCCGGCTCCTCGACCGCCTCTACGGCTACGAGGTCTCGCCGGTGCTGTGGCGCAAGGTCATGTCCGGGCTGTCCGCGGGCCGCGTGCAGTCGGTCGCGACCCGGCTCGTGGTCGACCGCGAGAAGGAGCGGATGGCCTTCAAGGTCGCCTCCTACTGGGACCTCGAGGGCACCTTCGACGCCGGCAGCAAGCACGACCAGCGGATGTTCCCCGCCAAGATCCACAGCGTCGACGGCACCCGCGTCGCGTCCGGCTCCAACTTCGGGCAGGACGGACAGCTCAAGGCCAAGGCCGACGTCGTCCACCTCGACCAGCGGCGCGCCGAGGCGCTCGTCGCGGCGCTCGCCGACACGACGTACGACGTCCGCTCGGTCGAGGCCAAGCCCTACCGCCGCTCGCCGTACCCGCCCTTCCGCACCACCACGCTCCAGCAGGAGGCCAGCCGCAAGCTCGGGATGAGCGCCTCGGTGACGATGAGCGTGGCGCAGCGGCTCTACGAGAACGGCTTCATCACCTACATGCGTACCGACAGCACCACGCTGTCGGGCAGCGCCATCGGCGCGGCGCGCTCGCAGGTGCAGGAGCTGTACGGCGCCGAGTACCTGCCCGACGCCCCCCGCACCTACGCCAGCAAGGTCAAGAACGCCCAGGAGGCGCACGAGGCGATCCGGCCCGCCGGTGACTCCTTCCGCACCCCGGCGCAGACCGGCCTCACCGGCGACCAGTTCCGGCTCTACGAGCTGATCTGGATGCGCACCGTCGCCTCGCAGATGAAGGACGCCGTCGGCCAGTCGGTGACCATCCGGCTCGGCGGCGCGGCCAGCAGCGGCGAGGACGTGGTGTTCTCCGCGTCCGGGCGCGTGATCACCTTCCACGGCTTCCTCAAGGCCTACGTCGAAGGCACCGACGACAACGCCGCCAAGGACGACCAGGAGACCCGCCTGCCCAACCTGCAGGAGGGGGACGCGGTCTCCGCCGCGTCGCTGTCCGCCAACGGGCACGAGACCAAGCCGCCGGCGCGCTACACCGAGGCCACGCTGATCAAGGAGCTCGAGGACCGCCAGATCGGCCGGCCCTCGACGTACGCCTCGATCATCGGGACCATCCTGAACCGCGGGTACGTCTACAAGAAGGGCACCGCCCTGGTGCCGGCGTGGATCGCGTTCTCGGTGGTGCGGCTGCTGACCGAGCACTTCACTCGGCTGATCGACTACCAGTTCACCGCCGGCATGGAGGACGTCCTCGACGACATCGCCCGCGGCGACAAGAGCCGGGTCGCGGAGCTGACCGAGTTCTACTACGGCTCCGACCAGCTCGCCGGCCTGAAGCGGCTCGTCGACGACCTCGGCGACATCGACGCCAAGGAGCTCGCGACCTTCCCGGTCGGCAGCGAGGACGACGGGATCCACCTGCGCGTCGGCAAGTACGGCCCCTACCTCGAGGGCCCCGGCGACGACGGCGCTCCGTTCGCCAAGCGCGCCAACGTCCCCGACGACCTGCCGCCCGACGAGCTGACCGTCGCCAAGGCCGTCGAGCTGCTCGCCAACCCCGCCGGCGAGGAGATCGACCTCGGCGTCCATCCCGAGACCGGCCTGCAGGTCGTGGCCAAGAACGGCCGGTTCGGCCCCTACGTCACCGAGGTGCTCCCCGAGGACGCGCCGAAGTCGGCGAAGCCGCGCACCGGCTCGCTGTTCAAGTCGATGTCCCTCGACACGGTAACCCTCGACGACGCCGTCAAGCTGCTCGCGCTGCCGCGCGTGGTCGGCGTCGGCGAGGACGGCGAGGAGATCACCGCCCAGAACGGCCGCTACGGCCCGTACCTGAAGAAGGGCACCGACTCCCGCTCGCTGACCAGCGAGGACCAGATCTTCGGGATCACCCTCGACGAGGCGCTCAAGATCTACAGCCAGCCCAAGCAGCGCGGCCGCGCCGCCGCCGCCCCGCCGCTCAAGGAGCTCGGCAACGACCCGGTCTCGGGGCAGCCGGTGGTCGTGAAGGCCGGGCGGTTCGGCGAGTACGTCACCGACGGCGAGTACAACGCCACGCTGCGCAAGGACGACTCGGTCGAGGCGATCACGCTGGAGCGGGCGGCCGAGCTGCTCGCCGAGCGGCGGGCGAAGGGACCGGCGAAGAAGGCGGCCAAGCGGGGGGCGAAGAAGACCGCCGCGAAGAAGACGCCGGCCAAGAAGACGGCCGCGAAGAAGACGACCGCCAAGAAGACCGCTGCGAAGAAGTCGGCCAAGAAGTCCTGAGGCCGCGCGGGGGTGCAGGAATCGCCGGTCGACCGGCGATTCTGTCACTTGTCGGCCGTTGCAACGCCCGACAAGTGACAGAACTGCGCGTCAAGTCCCGCCGAAACCGGCGTCACTCCACTCGGAGCGAGCCCGCCGGCACGGTACGTCGTCCCACCCTCCGGTGGCTTGTGTCGTACCCGTCTCGTAGGTTCACCTCGTGACCATCCCCTCCCACCCCCGCTGGCCCGGCGCGTACGCCGAGACCGGGGTCTTCGTCTGCTTCGAGGGCGGCGAGGGCGGCGGCAAGTCCACCCAGTCCCGGCTGCTGCGCGACCGGCTGGCCGCGGCGGGCTACGCCGTGCGGCTCACCCACGAGCCGGGCGACACCCCGGTCGGGCGGGAGATGCGGCGGATCGTGCTCAGCCCCGAGACCGGCGAGCTGGCCCACAAGACCGAGTTCCTGCTCTACCTCGCCGACAAGTCCGAGCACGTCGAGACCCTGGTGCGCCCGGCGCTGGCCCGCGGCGAGGTGGTCATCACCGACCGCTACGTCGACTCCACCCTCGCCTACCAGGGCGCCGGCCGGGCGCTGGACCGCGACGAGCTCGAGGACGTCTCCCGCTGGGCGACCGGCGACCTGCGGCCCCACCTGACCGTCGTCCTCGACCTGGAGCCGGAGGCGGGCCTGGGGCGGTTCGAGGAGCGCGACCGGATCGAGGGGGAGGGCCTGGAGTTCCACCAGCGGGTGCGGCAGTCCTTCCTCGACCTCGCCTCCCGCAATCCCGACCACTACGCCGTGATCGACGCCCGGGCCCCGATCCAGGAGATCGCCGACCGGATCGCCGCCCGGGTCGAGCCGCTGCTGATGCGAGCCACGAGGAGCGGGTCATGACCGTCTGGGACACCCTCGTCGGGCAGCGCCATGTCATCACCGCGCTCGAGCTGGCGGTCGCCGGCCAGGGGATGACCCACGCCTGGCTGTTCACCGGCCCGCCGGGCTCGGGGCGGTCCAATGCGGCGATCGCCTTCGCGGCCGCGCTGCAGTGTGCCCAGGGCGGGGTCGGGCCCGACTGCCCCGACGGCTGCCACGACTGCCGCACGGTCCTCGCCGGCTCTCACGCCGACGTGTCCGTGGTCCGCACCGAGAAGCTCTCCATCGGCGTCGACGAGGTGCGCGACCTGGTCCGGCGGGCCTCGCTCAGCCCGATGGGCGACCGGTGGCAGATCCTGATCGTCGAGGACGCCGACCGGCTCACCGAGCAGGCCTGCAACGCGCTGCTCAAGGCGATCGAGGAGCCCAACGGCCGCACCCTGTGGATGCTCTGCGCGCCGACCGTCGAGGACGTGCTGCCGACGATCCGGTCCCGCTGTCGCCTGGTGACCCTCTCGACGCCGACGGCCGAGGAGGTCGCCGGCTTCCTGGTCGCGCGCGGCGTCGGCGAGCCGCTGGCGTTCTACGCCGCCCGGGCGAGTCAGGGCCACATCGGCCGGGCCCGGGCCCTCGCGTTCGACGAGGCGGTGCGCACCCGCCGCCAGGAGGTGGTCTCGATGCCGGCCCGGCTCACCAGCCTGGGGCGCTGCATGGACGCCGCCACCCGGCTCGCGTCGAGCGCGAAGGACGAGGCCGACGCGATCACCGCCGAGCTCGACGCCCGGGAGAAGACCGACCTCGACGCGGCCTACGGTGTGGTCGAGCGCGGCCGGCGACCCCGGGAGTACGCTCCCGCGCTCGCCGCTCTCGAGAAGGGCCAGCGCACCCGCGCCAAGCGCCGGCACCTCGACGTCGTCGACCGTGGGCTGACCGACCTGATGTCGGTCTACCGCGACGCGATCGCGCTCGCCAGCGGCGCTCCCGGCGCGCTGGTCAACGAGGAGATCCGCGACCAGGTCGAGGCGATCGTGGCCAGCTCCACGCCCGAGCTCAACCTGCGCCGGATCGGGTGGATCTTCGCCGCGCGCGAGCAGATGCTGGAGTTCAACGTGCCGGTGGCCTTGGCCCTGGAGTCGATGATGGTGGCATTGCAGGCGCCGCAGCGGTGACCTGAGCCGATCCCGAGGAGCTGAGTGTGAGCAAGCGGACCCTGATCGTCGCGGTCGTCACCGTGTGGGCCCTGGTGCTGGCCGGAGCCGTCGGCATCGGCATCGTGCTGCTCGGGGGCGACGACTCCGACGATCGGGACCCGGCCACCCCGCGGGCCTCCGACCCGGCGACTCCCGAGGGCCCCGACGGGCGCAGCCTCGAGGACTTCTACGCCCAGAAGATCACCTGGACCCGCTGCGACGACGACGAGTGCGGCACCCTCGACGTGCCGATCGACTACCAGAACCCGGGCGCGGGCTCGATCAAGCTCGCCGTCGAGCGTCGGCGGGCCACCGGCGACCGGATCGGCTCCCTCGTCGTCAACCCGGGTGGTCCCGGTGCCCCCGGCACGGACACCGCCAAGGACGCCGACTTCTACTTCGCCGACGCGCTCCGGTCGTCGTACGACATCGTGGGCTTCGACCCGCGCGGCACGGGTGACTCCGCGCCGGTCGACTGCCTCAGCGACGACGCCCTCGACGCCTACGTCGCCGCCGACCCCGACCCCGACACGCCCGAGGAGGTCGAGACCGCGAAGGAGAACTCCCAGGAGTTCTGGTCCGGCTGCCAGGCCCGCTCCGGCGCGGTCGGTGGCCACGTCAGCACCGTCGAGGCCGCCCGCGACATGGACGTGCTGCGCGCCGCGCTGGAGGAGGACCAGCTCGACTACTTCGGCTTCTCCTACGGCACCCGCCTCGGGGCGACGTACGCCGAGCTGTTCCCCGACAAGGTCGGCCGGATGGTCCTCGACGGCGCGGTCGACCCGTCCCTCTCGCCGCGTGACGGGGCGCTGAGCCAGGCCAAGGGCTTCGAGACGGCGCTGCGGTCCTACCTCCAGAGCTGCGTCGACGACGGCGACTGCTTCCTGGGCGACAGCGTCGACGCCGGTCTGAAGACGATCAAGGACCTGCTCGCCGAGATCGACGCGACGCCGTTGAAGACCAGCGACACCGAGGGCCGCGAGCTGACCGTGGGGCTGGCGTTCTACGGCCTGATCCTGCCGCTGTACAGCAAGGACAACTGGCCCTACCTCGACGACGGGCTCAAGGAGGCGCTCGACGGCGACGGCTCGACCCTGCTGCAGCTCTCCGACTTCTACGGCTCACGGGTCAACGGCGCCTACACCGACAACAGTCTCGAGGCGATCTCGGTCATCAACTGCCTCGACGACCCGTGGTCGATCACGCCCGACGAGGTCCCCGCGCAGTTCCCCGACTTCGAGAAGGCATCGCCCACCTTCGGCGACGTCTTCGCCTGGGGCCTCACCGCCTGCAACGGCATCCCGTTCACCTCCACCGACGAGCCCGACCTGAAGATCGACGGCTCCGGCGCCGCGCCGATCGTGGTGCTCGGCACCACCCGTGACCCCGCGACGCCGTACGCCGAGGCGGTGGCGATGGCCGAGCAGCTCGACTCGGCGGTCCTGGTCAGTCGCGACGGCGACGGGCACACCGCCTACAACAAGGCCAACAGCTGCGTCGACGACGCCGTCCACGCCTACCTCATCGACGGGACCGTGCCCCAGGACGGGCTCACCTGCTGACCACCAGTGAGGCTCACACCGGCTCCATGATCCCCCGGATCCGCTGGGTGGCGAGCTCGATCATCAGCCGCGCGGCGGGCGACAGGGTCGCGCCCGCCCGGTGCACGATCGCCATCGTGTCGTAGATCCGGGGCCGCAGCGACACCCAGCCGGCGTTCGGCGCGAGCCGGGGCACCAGCTGCACGGCCGCGGCCTTGTTGGTGACGGTGTCGGCGAGCCCACGCCCGACCAGCTCGATGGCGTTCTCGACGTCCTCGACCTCGATCCGGGTGCTCGGGTTGTAGCCGGCCTCGTGCAGCATCTGCCGTAGCACGATCCGCCCCGAGTCGGAGTCGCGATAGGTGCTCTCCGGCATGACCAGGGACGCCTCGGCCAGCCGCTTCGCGGTCACCGGCCCGGTCAGCCGGCTGGGGTCGGCCGAGACGTAGACCAGCTCGTCGCGCGCGATCGGCGTGATCGTCATCCCCTCGCTCGACAGACCCGCCACCGCGATCACCGCCGCCTCCAGCCGCCCGCGGCGCAGGTTCTCCTGCACGTCCATCGAGTGCCGGCCCACCAGCTCCACCCGGACCCCCGGGTAGCGCTCCAGCACGTCGGCCACCAGGTCCGCGCCGCCGTACAGCCGTGCGACGCCGAACATCCCGAACCTGATCGTCCCCGTCTCCAGCGACCGGATGCTCGCGACCGCCCGCTGCGCCTCGTCGGCGGCCGCCAGCACCTTCTCCGCGTGCGGCCGGAAGGTGTCTGCCGCCGTCGTCGGCACCACGCCCCGCCCGACCCGCCGGAACAGCTGCACCCCCAGCGATCGTTCGAGTCCCCGCACCTGCTCCGAGACCGACGGCTGCGCATAGCCCAGCTCCTCGGCCGCCCGGGTCAGCGATCGGTGCTCGTAGGTCGCGAGGAAGCAGGTCAGCTGATGCAGCGACAGCATCCGACCTCCTCTAGGGATTCCCTATGGGACTGGCTGGAAAGAGAGCCTACCCCTTGAGCGCCCACCGTCGGACCATGGAAGGGCGCCCACCCGAGACGCCCGAAGGAGGCCTCCGATGTTCACCCACGACTGCCCCGCCTGCGGCCGCCGCGAGCTGATCTTCCCCGAGCAGCTGACCGGCATCGACAACGGTCCCGAGGGCTTCCTCGTCCACTTCACCTGCTGGTGCGGCAGCCCCCAGAGCCACGTCGAGGAGCGCATCGTCCGCGCCGCCTGACCGGGCCGATTCGCCGCTGTCTCCCCGACGCCGGTATGCTTCCGCGGTCGCCCTCGGGCGGCGCGCCGCCTTAGCTCAGTCGGTAGAGCGAATCACTCGTAATGATTAGGTCGTCGGTTCGATTCCGACAGGCGGCTCCATCCCAGCAGGTCAGAGGCACATTGCCTCTGACCTGCCGGCATCTCTAGCATCGCTAGCTCGCCAGTGCGCCGATCACTCGCGCCGATCTCCCACCGTCATCTGACCCACCTGCGCGCCACACTCCTGTCGTCGGAGCAACACGCAAGCGGCCTCGCCAACCGGGCGAGACCCACGAAGGGGCATCCACGGGGGCAGGAGAGAAATCGAGTAGCGGAAAGGCGCCCTCTGGATGAAGCGCCGACGCGAAGAATCCCAAGTTCCCGAGGAGGGCCAGCGACGTGGGCGGCCCGTCGGGCCCGTCTCGCTCCAGACCCTCGCTGGCCACCAGTCAGCCCTCAGCCCTCACCCGCCTGATCAACCCGAGACTGGGGTGACCCACGGGTTGATGCCGGGGACCTGTCGGATTCCCGGCGATGGCGGTGGACTCCAGCCGCTCGATGACATGCGCGAGGTCGACGGCGGCGTCGAACGCTGTTGCCATCGTCCGCACTAACAGTGCTGGGTCGGGTAGAGGATCGCCCGGTGGTCTCCCTCGGCGTACTTGATCGCGGCCTTGGCACGCCCGGCTCCGGTGCCCGAGACCGGGTGCACTCCGCTCGGTGGTGCCGACAAGTTTGGGCTCGCGGGACAGACCCTGGCGGGGCCGCTCAACCAGCCTCCCTCGTCGGCTCGTGGGACACAGCTGGATGCGCACGAAAAGTCGTTAGGCCGTTTCGGTGGGGTTCTCTATCGTTGATGGTGAACGGGCCATGAGGGCTCGGCGGAGATGAAGGACGGGAACGTGCGCAGGTATCGCAGCCTCAGTGTCACGGTCCGCGGGAACGCGGATCGTGCGATGTGTGCTGCCTCCGTGACGTCCGTCGAGCTGAAGGTCGCGAAGCGACCTGTCGCCACCTTCGGTATCGAGTCGACCAATGGCCACCAGTGGCTGCCGTCGGAGCGCCTGGAGCCGCCCGTGACCTGAGTGCACCAGCACCCAGACCCAGACACGGGAAGGGCCGCTCCAGCCGAGGCAGACGTCTCGCAGGAGCGGCCCTTTCGTCATGTCAGGGGTAGTCGCGACAACTCAACAGCAGCATCGAATGGGCGTAGCGCAACTGGTAGCGCACCGGTCTCCAAAACCGGCGGCTGGGGGTTCGAGTCCCTCCGCCCATGCGAATCGTGGAAGGTCCCACGGGCACCGGACCCGCGACCAGGCCGAGAGGTCTGGCCGCATCGAGGCACCGGGCTAACGGTCGAAGGGCCGTGGGAAGCCGATCCCGACCCAGACCCCGCCGAACGGTGGGGAGTGGGGGCGAACTCAACAGTGGACAGCATCAGGCAGGAGCCGGACCCCAGCTCGGGGAGCGGCGTCCTGCCGCCGCAGCGACCACGGCGGAGACGTCGTGGGGCCAAGCGCTGCGGCACACGCGTCGGTCGCATAGCGGCTATTGCAGCGGGTTGTAACCCCGTCGCCTTCGGGCATCGCAGGTTCGAGTCCTGCCCGGCGCACGCATGGAGGAGCCAGCCGATGGCAGGCGACGGCAGCCGTCTCGAAAACGGAAGGCCCTACGGGGCGTGCGAGTTCGATCCTCGCCTCCTCCGCAGATGGAAGGTGACGCAGGGGAGGTCCCGGTGCCCGCTTGCTACCTGGGTCGTGGCCACGGCCATGGGGTTCGACTCCTCCGCCTTCCGCACGATGCTCCCGTGGCGCAGAGGCAGCGCTGCCGCCTGTCGAGCGGAAGGTCGCGAGTTCGATTCTCCTCGGGAGCGCGCTTGCCGTGGTGGCTGCTGGCTGCCCATCCGCTCTTTCAAAGCGGGCCGCGCGGGTTCGATCCCCGTCCACGGTGCTCGACTCGCCCCATGAGGTAGTGGCAGCCTGACGGATTCTCAAGTAGCGGCGCCCTCGTGGCGTGTGGGTTCGACTCCCACCGAGAGCACCACACCCACCTGCTGGAACCAGGTAGACAGGCACGGTTGAGAGCCGTGTGCGCCACGCGCGCGTGAGGGTTCGACTCCCTCGGTGGGTACGACGACTGGTCCACGTGAGGACCACGCGGGGGCCCATGTTCCAAGGGGGCGACAGACCTTTGCACGGTCCGTGCGGTCGGTTCGATTCCGACGGTCTCCACCCAGCCGACCCGGCGGCCAACCCGGGGTTCGCGGACGAGGTGCACCTGGCAGCACACCGGCTTGCCATGCCGGAGGAGCGGGTTCGATCCCCGCCGTCTGCTCGCAGTAGAAGCATGCCCGCCTGGCGGAACCAGGTAGACGCGCCAGGCTCAGGTCCTGGTGCCCCTCGGGGCGTCCCGGTTCGAGTCCGGGGGTGGGTACCAACGGTGCGTAGCGCAGCAGGAAGCGCGCCCGGCCTGGGACCGGGAGGACGCCGGTTCGAGCCCGGCCGCACCGACCATCGGGATGTGGCGCAGCGGTAGCGCACTCGGTCGGGGACCGAGAGGTCGTCGGTTCGAGCCCGACCATTCCGACCAACGACCAGGAGCCCGGTCCGGTGTGGGCACCTCGCTGATAACGAGGCGGTCGGAGGTTCAAATCCTCCCTGGTCGACCAACGGAATGTGGCGCAGCAGGAAGCGCGCGGGGTCCGGGACCCCGAGGTCGTCGGTTCGAGCCCGACCATTCCGACCGATCCAGTCCAACCACTCTGGTCGGGCCGGTCACCGGCCTGTGGCTCAGCGGCAGAGCAGCGGTCTTACACACCGTACGTGCGGGGGTTCGAGTCCCTCCAGGCCGACCAACTTCCCCTTCATGGGGCCGAAGCACAGCAGGTTGTGCGCCCGGTTGAAGCCCGGGAGGTCGCTGGTTCGATCCCAGCCGGTCCCACCGCGACACCCCGCTCGGGTGTCGGTGACCCCAGGTGCTCTGGAGGCTGGGCAGCCGGACTTTGAATCCGGTCGACGCAGGTTCGAGTCCTGCCCTGGGGGCCTCTCGCTCCGCTCGCACAATCGGCGTGCACCCGGCTTTTACCCGGGCATGGATCTGGGTTCGAGTCCCAGGCGGAGCACCAGCCCCGGCCCCCCTGCCTCCGTCGCCTACTGGATGGGCACCCGCCTTCTCAGCGGACCTGCGCGGGTTCGACACCTGCCGGAGGCACCAGATACCCGCCCGGTGCGGGCGGTCATTCCTCGGTGGCGCAATGGCAGCGCAGCGTCCTGTTAAGACGACGGTTCCAGGTTCGAGTCCTGGTCGGGGAGCGCAACGATGCGTGGTGGTCTGTTGGAAGGCCAGCGTGGCTCTGAACCACGCCCTCGTAGGTTCGATTCCTACCCACGCAGCCACGTCGACGCGGGTTGCCGCGTCGTACGAAGCGGGTGTCGGGTGACGCCATGGGTCTCATAAGCCCGTCGGTCTGCGTTCGACTCGCGGCCCCGCTACCGGCCCCTCCGAGGGCTCTTGCTCCGCTCGCACAATCGGCCGTGCACCCGACTCTTCATCGGGCATGAATCTGGGTTCGAGTCCCAGGCGGAGTACCCATCCCCATGCCTCCGTGGCTCAACGGACAGAGCGCTCGGCTCCTACCCGAGAGGTTGCCGGTTCGAGTCCGGCCGGAGGCACCACTCCACGACGCCGGACCGGACGGGTCCCGCCCCCCCCACAGACCACGTGCTGCTGAACGGACCGAGGAGGTGAGGAGCACATGGAGATCAGGAACGGACGGATGCGCCCCACCACGGCGACCACCCAGACGGTCGACTCTGCGGAGAGCATCCTCAACACCAAGGGCGTCACCGTGGCGTACGACCACCCGACACCCCGCGAGGCCACGATCCAGTGGCGGTGCGTCGACCACGAGGACCCGGAGGTCTTCGACCCGGCCGACGACGAGGCCCTCGCCGTCGCGCGGGACTTCTGCGGCGGCTGCGAAGCACGGGGGCTCTGCCTCCTGCTCGGCACCAGCCGCGACGAGTGGGGCGTCTGGGGCGGTGTGCTCCTGGAGGGCGGCAAGCCCGTCGAGAAGGTCCGGCAGCGCGGACGGCCGAAGAAGGTCGCCGCAGCCTGACGACGTACGACCGCACCGGCTGCGTGCGGGGTCACCACCGGGTGGCCGAGGGGGAACCCCGAGCAGCCACCTGCCTTCGTGGTCCAACGGACACGACACCGGCCTACGAAGCCGGAAATCCAGGTTCGAGTCCTGGCGAGGGCGCTGTGACCGATGAGCAACGGTGGCTCACCAGGTGGTGGCCCTGGGCCCGGAAGGGCGAAGCGGGTTCGACTCCCGTCGGTCACCCCGCCCCTGTTCCACCTGTTGGCTGGTGGGTCCGCCTTGTAAGCGGGATTTCGCGGGTTCGATTCCTGTCAGGGGCTCCAGTCATCCACCGCGCGGGCGAGGTGTTGGTGGTTGCATGCCGGTCTTCCATACCGGTCGAGCCGGTTCGACTCCGGTCGCCCGTTCCACTGCCCTCGACGGCGGAATCCGTCACCTGGCCTCCGACGCCGGGCTGCCCCAGTTCGACTCTGGGCGGGGGCTCCACGCCGCGCAGGCACACCCACCGCCCACCCACATAGACGAGAAGGGAGGTGTCAGCGGTGACCGCAACAACCGTGGCGCTGCTCAACGCCTCCTACGAACCCCTCGGCAAGGTCTCCTTCAAGCAGGCCATCCGCATGGTCGCCCGCAAGGTCGCCGCCATCGAAGAAGCCGACGAAGACCGCACCGCAGGCCCCTGGCCATGGCCACGCGTCATCCGGCTCCTGCGGTACATCAGCCCCACGTGGCTCTACCGCCCAGCTGGCTGGCACCGCGGCGGCGTCTTCATCCGCGACGGCCACCGCTGCGCCTACTGCGGCGCCAAGGCTCGCACCCTCGACCACGTGATCCCCGCATCGCGAGGCGGCCAATGGTCCTGGCTGAACATCGTGGCGGCCTGCGAGCCCTGCAACAACCGCAAGGCCGACCGAACCCCCGCCGAGGCCGGGATGCGGCTCCGCTTCGAGCCGTACGTCCCCACCAGGGCGCAGTTGGCCTCCCTCGCATGACCGGTGCGGCCTGCCGCCGAGTCGAACTCCCGAATCGACGGCAGGTCGCGCCACCCGATGGCCCCTTGGCCGAGTGGCTAGGCACGCGGCTGCAACCCGCGTCACGCCGGTTCGAGTCCGGCAGGGGCTTCCACCGATGCTGTCCACTGTTGTTCGTTGAGCCGGAGCGTCCTCAGGACGGGACTGGCCGGTGACGTGGGTGCAGAGGGATGTGCGTGCCGCCGATCAACGGGGTGGCGGCATCGAGATCAGTGCGGGGTTCCTCCCGCACACGTCTCGAACCGCAGAAGGAATCCCCATGCATCAGCACCTGCCGACCACGCTCGGCGAACTCCTTGCTCACCTCGACCCGCGGCTGTCCGGCTACCACTACCCGACCGTCCACCATCAGATCGAGATCGTTCTCGGGCTTGGCGACGAGGAGGCCGTCGCCGGCGTTCAGGTCGCGCATCTGCGCGACCACATCGCGCACCACACCGAACGCGACCTCCACGAACACGACCAGGCCGCTCTCGGGCTCGCGCTGGATGCCTGCAACTCATGGCTCGACGAACGGCGTCTGTGCTTCGACTGCAGACAGGGACAGGCCGAGCGCGGAGAGCAGCCTGGGCCCTCGCCGGCATCGGATCACTTGTGGTCCAGCTGCCTGCAGCGGCTGACGGTTGACCTCCTATGGGGGGCTGTTCACGCAGCCTTCCCACGTGACCGCTCGCCGTCCTTCCGACGAAGGGCTAGCGTCGATCCACCAACGTTTCGGGAGGGCTGAATGAAGTACCAGCTTGTTGGCTCCCGGGCCAGCGGGGTGCGCGCCGGAACGCTCGCGAACAGCCACACGGCGTACCGCGATCACACGATGGGGCAGTTGTGGAGCCTCAATGCGCATCGGTCCACGACGGTGTACGACGTCGTCGCTCTCGCGGGCGGTGCGTTCTGAACCCCCGGGCGAAGCGGCGGGTACGAGTCACCGGTGCGTTGGGCGTGCTGGTGGGCGGTCCCGCCCTCGTCATCGGGGCCGTCGCCACCTCTGGTTCGGCTCCTGCCGACGATCAGGCTCCGGTCGTGACCGAGGTGACCCGGCAGGCGATGGAGGCGATGCAGCAGGTCGGCTCGATCGAGGGCACCTCGGTCGATCCTGACGAGAACGCGGCGGCGGCCCACCCTGCGGGCGACTTCCCCAAGGCGGACCGACCGGATCTCCGAAGGTTGGACATGTCTCGTGTCGCAAAGGCCCAGGGGGTCGGTCGGCATCGGTTGGCCCAGTACTTCACGGGCAGGCAACTCGGCTGGCTCATGTCGATCAACGACGACATGCAGGTGCGCTATCGAGGATTGACCCTCGAAGAGGGGGCTCCCGGCTCGCCCGCAGCGGACCCCAGCGCGACCTCGGACTACATCATCACCGGAGGGGTCGACGACTTCGACGGAGTCCGGGCGGTGATGTCCGACGACGAGGCGACGGTCACGGGTATGGCGACAATCTGGAGCAACTCGGCGATGGTTCAGCCCGAAAGCACCGTCGTGGACCGCATTGACGGGGTCGTGAGCTTCACCGCTCACCTGGTCCGCGTCGGCGGCGCCTGGAAGGTGGACAAGTACAACGACGACCTCACCCCGGGCACGGAGCCCTGACCGCTGAGGACTCACGGCTCGCTCCACCGGCGCGCCGTCACGTCGCCAAGGCCTCGGTCGGGGGCAGCCGGGCGGCTCGTACGGCGGGATAGAGCCCGGCGAGCGCGCCGACGAGCACCGACCCGGCCAGTCCGCCCGCAAGAGCCGTCAGCGGTACGACGGGTGGCCAGCCCCGCGCGGCCGCGAACCCGAGCGTGCCGAGCGTGCCCGCGACGACGCCGGTCAGGCCGCCGAGCACCGACAGCAGCATCGCCTCGGTGAGGAACTGCCGTCGCACGTCCTTGCGGCGGGCGCCCAGCGCGCGGCGCAGCCCGATCTCGCGCCGACGTTCCAGCACGCCGACGATCATCGTGTTCGCGACGCCGATGCCGCCCACCGCGAGCGCGACGCCGGCCAGACCGAGGAAGAGCGCGGAGAACGTGCCCTGGGTGGCGCGCTTGGCGGCCAGGGCGTCGCTCGGCCGGCTCACGCCGACCAGTCCGGGCAGCTCCGGGCTGAGGGTGGCCGGCAGCACGTCGCGCACCGACTCGACCCGGCTCTCGGCCGCGCGGAGGTAGACGACGGTGGGGTGCCCGTCGAAGCCGAGCTCGCGCGCGGCGTCCCAGCCGACCAGCACGGCCTGCTCGAGCTCCGGCGTCAGCGGCATCGGCGCGAGGATGCCGACGACGGCGAGGAAAGCGTCGCCGACCGCGATCTGGGGTGGCCGCGCGGGATCGAGGCGCGTGATGCCCAGCCAGTCGGCGGCCTGGGCGCCGAGCACGGCGGTCGGCAGCTCGGGGGTGGAGAGGAAGGCGCCACTCGCGAGCCGACCGCGGATCGTCTCGAGCAGGTCGCCGGTGGCGGCCAGGGCCACGATGCCGGCGGTGTCATTGGGATCGGCGAACGGGGTACGCCGGACGCGGGCGTCGAGGCTCGCGACCGCGCTGGCCGCCTCCACCGGCCCGATCCGGCGTACCATCGCCGCCGCCTGCTCGGGGAGGGCGGGCGCGTCGTCGCTGGCCGCGGAGGGCTGGGCGACGAGGAGGTCGGTGCCCAGCGCGGTGAGGCGGCGGTCCAGGTCGGCCTGCCCGCTGGCCGGGATGCCGGTGACCAGGACCAGCGTCGCCATGCCCAGGGCGATCCCGACGCCGCTCAGGACGGCGCGTCCGGGGCGGCCGCGGACGCCGCGCCAGGCCTCGTGCAGTGCGTCGGTCACGGCGTGATCCTTCCGTCCCGGATCTCGACCCGCCGACTGAAGGTGTCCGCCACCGTCGGGTCGTGGGTGATCAGGGCGATGGTGGTGCCCTGGGCGTGCAGCTCGCGGAACAGCGCGAGCACCTGGCGGCCGGTGCTCTGGTCCAGGGCGCCGGTCGGCTCGTCGGCGAGGACCAGCGCCGGCCGGTTGACGAGAGCCCGGGCGATGCCGACCCGTTGCCGTTCGCCGCCGGAGAGCTGGTGCGGGAGATGGTCGCGCCGGTGGCCCAGGCCGACGCGGTCGAGCGCGTCCTCGGCGAGGGCCCTGCGGTGACGGCGCGGGGTTCCGGCGTACAGCAGCCCCACGGCGACGTTCTCGACCGCGGTCAGCCGGTCGGTGAGGTGCGACTGCTGGAAGACGAAGCCCAGCCACCGGGACCTGAGCCGCGACAGGGCGTCATCGCTCAGCGCGGTCGCGTCCTCACCGGCGAGGTGGATCCTGCCGGCGCTCGGCCGGTCGAGCGTGCCCATCAGGTGCAGCAGGGTCGACTTGCCGGAGCCCGACGGCCCGACGATCGCCAGGTCCTCGCCGGCAGCGATGCTCAGGTCGACCTCGCGCAGCGCGACCACGCCGCCGGCGTACGCCTTGCTCACCCCGGCCAGCTCGAGGACGCTCACCGCGCGACCACCACCGACGCGCCGGACTCGATGCCATCGACCTCGACCTCGCCGTCCGCGACCATCCCGATGTCGACCGGGACGAGGGCGCCGTCGGGGCGCTCCAGCGCGTAGCCGCCCCCGGCGAGCGCGAGCAGCGCGGTGACCGGCACATACCGGACGTCATGGCGGGCGGCGGTGACCAGGAGGGCGGTGACCGGACCCGGCGCGGCCCCGGTCAGGGCGCCACTCTTGCGGGGCCGGACCACCACCGGGACGGTCGGCGGTCCGCCGTCGTCGGACGGCGTCGGCGCGCCGACGTGCCGCACCTCGGTGCGGACCACCGTTCCGTCGTCCAGGGTCACCCGGATCCTCCGGCCCGGCGCGACACCCTGGGCGTCCGTCTCGAGCAGGTCGAGCGTCAGCACCTTGGCAGTCGTCGTGACCGTCAGGACGGGGGCGGCGGCCGGGTCGCCGACCTGCGCGGTGAGGCTGTCCACGCGCACCGGCCCGGTGCTGACGAGGACGTTGCCGGGCCCGAGCACGCCGGTGGGCTCCTCGTCGCGCGCCGACTGCCAGGCGCGGACCGCCGACAGGAGAGCGCCGGCGTACGTCGCGTCCCGGGTCGGGCCGTCGTAGAAGCCGAGCGCCGCCAGGTTGCGGGCGACGAGGTCGACGTCATTGCCGCGCTGGTGCTGCGCCGGAGGTGGCGGCGGCGCGTCGTCGGCGGGCTGGTCGGGCGGGACCGGCTCGGCGAGCTCGCGATAGAGCGGCAGCTCGCCGTACAGCAGGGCGACCGGCGCGTCGTCGACCCGGTAGAGCTGGCCGCCGCGGGCCACGGTGACGCCGGCGCTGGGCAGCCAGGTGACGATGCCGTCCCCGGCGCCGGTCACGGTCCTCGGGGTGCCGTAGCCGAGCGTGCCGGTGAGCTGGACGCGCTGACGCAGCGTGCCCTGCTCGACGGCGACGGTCGGCCGGCTCGCGTCGTGCTCGGTCGCGGGTGCGGGGTCGCGGCCGGTGAGCAGCCAGCCGCCAGTGCCGGCCGTGACCGCGAGCACCACGACGGCCGTCACCGCGAGCTGAGCTCGCCTCATCCGCCGAACGCCTCGAGGAGGCAGTCGTCCTCCAGCTGGTAGCTGTTCTCGGGGACCGAGTGACCCTCCGCGTAGGTCCAGTCGAGGTTGTCGTGGTTGAGCAGCTCGACGTACAGCCCGCCCTCACGCATGCAGGCGACGTAGTCCAGGGACTGCCGGTGGAAGTCCGGGTTGGTCGCGGCGCTGAGCTCCGGCGGCATCACCGGCAGCTTGGACAGGCAGGCGGCGCTGGCCGCGGGGGGCACGGGTTCGAGGACCAGGGGACCGACGGGATTGCCGTCGGCGTCCTCGCCCGGGGCGGCGGCGACTGCTGCCCCCTCGCGTCCGGTGTTCTCCTTCGCGCCGTTGTCGATCAGGCACTGGTTGTAGGCGACCTGGAGGGCGCTGCGCCGCTGTGGGCTGTCGTCCATGCGGAACTGGGGCCGGCCCTGGGTCGGTCCCGAGTCGTCGGTGCCGGGGCCGGCGAGGTCGCCGTCGGTGGCGCCGTCGGTGGTGCCGCTGCTGGCGGTGGTGGTGGCGGCGCCGGTCGAGCCGGCCGGACCGGCGGGCAGGCTGGCGACGCTCGGCTCGTCGGCCCGGGCGCCGCAGCCGGTCAGGAGGAGCCCGATCAGCGCGGCGAGGAAGGGGGAGGTCGGTGGGGAGATCTGCATGACGCGCACCCTGCCGGGGGAATGTGAGCAACCTGTCAGGGCCGTGTTGGGGCGCCGTCAGGTTCACTATTCTCGAGTGATGTCCAGGATCGTCGTCGCCGAGGACGACCCCAAGCAGGCGGAGCTGATCCGTCGCTACGCCGTCGCCGAGGGGCATGAGGTCACGGTCGTCGGCGACGGCCGGGCGGCGCTCGACGAGGTGCGCCGGCGTACCCCCGACCTGCTGGTGCTCGATGTGATGATGCCGCGGGTCGACGGCATGGACGTGTGCCGGATCCTGCGCGGCTCGCCCGGCACCGAGCACCTGCCGATCCTGATGCTGACCGCGCGCCGCAGCGAGGACGACCTGCTGCTCGGACTCGACCTGGGCGCCGACGACTACCTCACCAAGCCCTACTCCCCGCGCGAGCTGATGGCGCGGGCTCGGTCGCTGCTGCGTCGTTCCCGGCTCAGCTCCACGGCCTCGCCGCATCCGGTCGCCGTCGGCGCGCTGACGGTGTCCCCGGCCACGCACTCGGTGAGCTTCCGCGGCGAGGACGTCGAGGTGACCCCCGGGGAGTTCGCGCTGCTGGCCGCGCTGACCTCCGAGCCGGGCCGCGTCTTCACCCGCGACCAGCTGCTGCGGGCGGTGCACGGTCTGGACGGGTACGTCTCGCGGCGCAGCGTCGACGTCCACGTCGTCCAGCTCCGCAAGAAGCTCGACGCCTCCTTGATCCGCACCGTCTACGGCGTCGGCTACGCCCTGGTCGCGACGTGACGACCCGGTGAGGGTCCCGTGGCACCGCTCCCTGTTCGTCCGGCTCTTCCTGCTGGGCGCGGTGATCGCGCTGGTGGCGGTCGTCGCGGCCACCTGGGCCACGGTGCGCTCGACGACGGTCGCGGTCCAGCAGGAGCAACGACAGTCGCTGCACGCCGACGCCACGACCTATGACGCGCTCGTCGGCTACGCCGCGACCCATCGGTCCTGGGCGTCGGCGTCCGCGCTGGTCGACCGGCTGGCCGCGGCGGTCGACTCATCGGTCACCGTGACCGACGCGACCGGTCGGGTCCTGCTCTCCTCGGACGGGAGCACCTCCCCGCGCTCGCCGGCCGCGGCGCGCGCCGACATCGACCCGCTCGATGTCGACCTGGTCCTGCTCTCCTCGGCCTCGGCCGCCGCCCCCGCGGCCACGGAGCCGGTCCCGGCTCCGTGTGAGACGGTCGCCGGGGTCCCCGGGTGCCGGGAGTTCGTCGTACCCGTCCGAGCGGGGATCGACCCGCGTGCCCTGGGGCCGTACGCGGAGCCCTATGACCGGGGCGCCTGGTTCCGACTCCAGCAGCGGGTGGACCGCTGCCTGGCCCGAGCGGGCCTCGACCCCGTGCTGGCGCTGCGGCGGGACTTCTCCGCGATCGTCTCGTCGCCGGACGGCCACGACCGGGTCGCGCGGTGCGTCGAGAGGTCGCGCCGGGCGGTGCTGTCGGAGTACGTCGCGCCGCCGGCGCTGCTCTTCATGGGCTCCGAGCCCACGCAGCCCTCGGTGTTCTGGGACCTCTCGGGGGACTCGCAGCGGCGCATCGCGCTGCTCGCCGGCGCGGTCCTGCTGCTCACCTCGGCGCTGTCGGCACTGTTCGCCGCGTACGTCGTGCGGCCGCTCCGGACGCTCGCCGTGGCGGCGGGCCGCGCGGGATCCGGCGACCTGGCCGCGCGGGTGCCGGCCCGCCGCAGTGACGAGGTCGGCGAGCTCGCCCGCGCCTTCAACGACATGGCCGCCCGTCGCGAGCAGCTCGAGTCGGCGCGCCGGCAGCTCGTCTCCGACGTCTCCCACGAGCTGCGCACCCCTCTCGCGAACGTGCGGGGGTGGGTCGAGGCGGCGCAGGACGGCATCGCACCGCTGGACGCGCACCTGCTGTCGTCGGTGCACGAGGAGGCCCTCCACCTCGAGCGGCTCGTCGACGATCTGCACGAGCTCTCCCTCGGTGACGCCGGCGAGCTCCGGCTCGCGCCGGTGCCGGTCGTGGTCCGCGACCTGCTGACCCAGGTCGCGGAGTCCTTCGCCTCGCCGCTCCTCACCGTCTCCTGCGCTCCGTCGGTGGTCATCGAGGCCGACCCGGTGCGGCTGCGGCAAGCCCTGGTCAACCTCGTCGCCAACGCGCTGCGCCACACCCCGCCGACCGGCTCCGTCGTCCTGTCGGCGATGCCGCGAACCATCACCGTCACCGACACCGGCGAGGGGATCCCCGGCGAGGAGCTGCCCCTGGTCTTCGATCGCTTCCACCGCGTCGACCGCTCACGCACCCGAGCCACTGGCGGCACCGGTCTCGGACTCGCCATCGTGCGCCAGATCATGGAGGCGCACGGTGGCGCCGCGGCCATCGCGTCGGTGCTGGGGGAGGGCACGACGGTGACCCTGACCTTCCCTGCCCCCGTCGGCGCGCCGGGTCGCCCTTCGAGCGACGCGGAACGAGGGTGATCCTCCTCGCACCCTCGAGGCTCAGTCGCTCACCGCGGCGGTGATGTCCTGGTCGCCGATGACCGAGAGCAGCTGGAGCTTCTCGTGGCTCTCACTTCCCGGCACGGCGGTGTAGACGAAGAGCAGGTGGGACTGCTCGGGATCGAGCAGGGTCTGGCACTGGAGCTCGAGGGTGCCCAGCTCCGGGTGGCGGAACCGCTTCGGCTCGACCGGCCGTACGCCGACCTCGTGCGTGCGCCACAGCGCCCGGAACTCCTCACTCCGGCTCTGCAGCAGCTCGCCGAGACGCGCGGCACGGGAGTCGGGGCCGCGGCGCCCGACGATCTCGCGCAGGCCGGAGGCGAACATCCGCGACAGCTGCTCGTGGTCGTCCTCGTGGTAGCGGGCGCGCGTCTCGGGGTCGGTGAACCAGCGGTAGCCCAGGCTGCGCGCGGGTCCCGAGTAGCGGGTCAGGTCCCCGGTGAGCGCGACGCCCAGCCGGGTCTGGCGGAGGGTCTCGCCGAGCTCGGTGACGATCTCGGCGGGGGTGTCGGCGAGCCGGTCGAGGATGCGCAGCATGCCGGGGCTGATGTGGTCGCTGCCCGTGCCCCGGGCTGGCGGCGGGTACCCGGCGAGGTGGAAGAGGTGGTCGCGCTCGTCGAGCGACAGGTGGAGTCCCTGCGCGATGGAGGCGATCATCTGCTCGGAGGGCTGCGGTCCCTGCGCTCGTTCGAGGCGCGCGCAGTAGTCGCTCGACATGTGGCACAGTGCCGCGACCTCCTCGCGACGCAGTCCGCTCGTGCGGCGTCGCCGGCCGCGGGGCATCCCGACGTCCTCGGGCTGCAGGGACTCCCGGCGGTGGCGGAGGAAGTCCCCCAGCGCGACGAGGTCGACCATCGGCGTACCGCCCCTTCCCGTGACACTCGGCCACCGAGTCACTTCTACCGCCTCCCGCGACCGATAGCCACGGTCCGTCGATCCGTGGCTGGTCCGGGACCGGCGTATCCGCGGACTCGCAGGCCCTGGATCGGCCGCTGCCGAGACCGCACCGTTGGTCCCGAGGACAGCGAGTAGAGGAGGAGCAGCGTGGCACGCAGAGCAGCAGTCGTGGTCCCGGATCTCTCGGGCAGGCGAGCGGTCGTGACCGGCGCCAGTGACGGCATGGGCCTGGTGATCGCGACCCGGCTGGCCGCGGCGGGGGCCGAGATGATCCTGCCGGTCCGCAACGAGCGCAAGGGGGCTGCCGCCGCGGCCGCGATCCGCCGGCAGGTGCCGTCGGCCCGGGTCCGCACGAGTGCGATGGACCTGTCGTCCCTGCGCTCCGTCGCCCGGTTCGGACAGGAGCTGGCCGACGAGGGCGCACCGATCCATCTCCTCGTCAACAACGCCGGCGTGATGACGCCCCCGGAGCGACAGGTGACCGAGGACGGGTTCGAGCTGCAGCTCGGGACGAATCACCTCGGCCACGTCGCCCTCGTGGCGCACCTGCTCCCCCTGCTGCGCGAGGGGCGCGCACGGGTCGTGTCCCAACTGAGCGTGGCCGCGCGCTCCGGGAGCATCAACTGGGACGACCTGAACTGGGAGACGTCCTACGACGCCATGAGGGCGTACCGGCAGTCCAAGATCGCCCTCGGCCTCTTCGGTCTCGAGCTGCAGCGGCGCAGTTCCGCCGGAGGCTGGGGCATCAGCAGCCTGATCGCCCACCCGGGCGTCGCCCCCACCAGCCTGCTCTCCGCCCGCCCCGAGCTCGGCCGCGAGCGGGCCGCCTCCGGGCGCGGGCTGATCGCGCTGCTGTCGCGGGTCGGGCTGGTCGGCACCGTGGAGTCGGCGGGTCTCTCCGCGCTCTACGCCGCCACCTCGCCCCACGCCGAGGGTGGTCGCTTCTACGGTCCCCGGCGCCCCGGCGGCATGGCCGGCCCACCCGGCGAGCTGAGCGTGTGGCGTCCGCTGGTCACCGAGGACGCGACCCGGATGTGGGAGGTCTCGGAGCGGCTCTCCGGGGTCACCCTCTGACTGTCTCCCCGTGCCTTCGCCCGAGTGGGAATCGCCGATCTGCGGCCGGTCTGATGCCGACGGCGGCCGGGTGTCCGCGCGAAGCCCACACCGGTACCTGCGCTGACCCGGCAGAAACTGGCCCAGGATTTCGGCCGACCCGGCAGAAACTGGCCCGGGTTCGTGGCCGACCCGGCAGAAAGTTGCATACGAGGCGAGCTACTTTCTGCCGGGTCGGCGCGAAACCGGGGCTACATTCTGCCGGGTCGGCGCGTCAGTCGCCGGGCGCCGCGGAGGCGGGCGACCCGGCTTCACCCGGCCCCGGCATGAGGCACACTCTCCGAGCGGTGACCCGGCGGCAGCAGGCCGTCGTGTGGACGGTCTCTCGAGAGCGGGGAAGCGATGAAGCGGGATGTGATCGCCGGAGTGGTGGCGGTGGTCGTCGCCGCGGTCGCCACGGCGGTGGCGGCCGGCATCTTCGACCGACCCGACCGACCCGACCGCCCGAGCGCCGCAGGAGAGGAGCCCGCCATGACCCCGCCCGAGCGCCTGTCGCCGAGCTTCAGCGACGGCGGCAACGCCAGGGTCGCCTCCTTCCAGGGCGTCGCGGACGCACTGCGCGCCGTGGAGTCCTTCACGGTGCTGGTGGTCGCCGGGGCCTCGCGCGACGAGGTGGCGCGGATCCTGCGCGTCGACCTGAGCAGGCCGGTGCGCGTCGACGACCTGTGGGACGAGGACGTCGACCACACCGGCTGGGCGCTGATCGACGTGGCCGGCGGCGTCCTCGCCGTGGAGCCTTCGGGGTACGGCGACCCGGCGCTGGACACCCTGCGCGAGCTGTCGGCCGATGGGCGGGCGGCGGCGGTGCTGCGCGACAACATCCAGGCCCACGAGCGGTTCGGGGCTGCCCGTGACGGTGAGCTGCTCTTCGATGACGACGAGTTCATGTACATCGAGGACCCTGCGGTCGTACCCGCCGAGCTGCGGGATCTCTTCGACCTGGTGTGGGACGACCTCGAGGGCGAGACCGACGTCGATGCCGTTGTGGATTCCACCGCGGTGTCCTTGGCGATGGCGGAGGTGGTCACCGGGCTCACGGTGACCGCGGCGGACCTGACCGCGGTCAGCGAGGCGCCGTACTTCTGGGGCCCCAGCCTGGTGTATGCCGGCTCGCTCGACGAGTGAGCGCGCGGGGGCCGTCGGCGGTGGCGGAGAAGCACCGCCACCGCCGACGGGGTTGAGGATCGGGACGACGAAGATGTGGGGATCTCCGGTCGCCTGTGCGTCCCCGCCTCCGAGGGCACCTCGAAGAGGACAGCATCGTGCCCGACCCGGGACGGCCGGCGTGGGGGAATCCTCCGTGGGGACGGGGAAATGACACCCGTTCGGGGGGCAGGCGGCGACACTAGTCCGCCGTCAACGCGCTGCGCACCTGTGCGGCGATCGAGTCCGGGTCGGTGCTGCCGGCGACGACCACGACGGTGGTCGTGACGCCGCCGCGGGGACCGGCCGGGGCGGCCAGGCGGTCGCGTACGTCGTCGAAGGCCCGCTCCAGCTCGGCTCGGGCCTGGTGGTCCTGGGTGTCGCCGCGCAGCCAGCGGCGCAGCACGTAGTTGTGGGCGGTGACGACGGCGGAGGCGTACTGCTCGTCGTGGTGGGCGGCGGCGAAGCCGTCGTCGCCGGCGTGGGCGTGCAGGGCGGTGCGGAACAGGTGGACGTACTCCTGGGTGCCGACGAGCTCGCGGATCTGGAGGGCGGGGACGGTGCGGGTGAGCGTGTAGCGCTGGCGGGCGCGCTGGCCCTCGGCGAGGTAGTGGGCGAACACGAAGCGGGCGGCGTCGAGGACGGCCTGGTGGATCTCGTCGGGGTCGGCGGCGTGCAGCCGCGCGGACAGCTCGGCCAGGAGCTCGTCGTGCGGGGGGAAGACGGCGTCCTCCTTCGCGCGGAACTTGCGGAAGAAGGTGGTGCGACCGACGCCGGCGGCGGCGGCGATGTCGTCGACGGTGGTCGCGTCGAAGCCGCGGGCGGTGAACAGGTCGAAGGCTGCGGTCCTGATGCGTTCCTCGGCGGGCGTGCTCACGATGCAGACCCTCCCATCCTGGTATTGAGTACCGCGATATGGTACTCAATACCCAAACGAGAAGTGCTCGTGGCTGAGACGGAGGCATCCCGTGGCGAACTACCCGTGGTTCATCACCTCGCCCGGCTGGGGCTGGGCGCACGACGGCGCCCAGATCCAGCGCGTACCCACGCGGGAGAGCCACGCGAAGGCGCTGGGCCAGTCGCGGACGGCGTGCGGGCTGGAGTGCGCGGCCTGGACCAGGTTCTGGCACCTGCCCTACCAGCCGGGCCGGGTCGGTCGCTCCTGTGCCGACTGCGACGCGGTCCTCCGGGTGCGGCCCAAGGCGCCGGTCGGGGCCCGTCCCCGGGTCTGAGGGCCGGCCGCTGTCGGAGTCCACAGTGGCCGGGCGGTCGGGCGTGGCCTCCGGCCACCGGAGTCGGCACGCTCGCTGCCGTGCCTTCCGAGACCGACGACACCGTCCTGACCGCGACCTCCCGGGTCCGCGTCGTCGACGGCGCCCACAACCTGCGTGACCTGGGCGGCCTGGCCACCCTCGACGGTCGTCGGGTCCGCCGGGGCCGGGTGTTCCGCGGCGACTATCCCGGCTTCGCGCACGCCGATCCCGATGCGTACGCCGAGCTCGGGCTGAGGACGGTCGTCGACCTGCGGCGGGGGACCGAGGCGGCGGTGGAGTGCGTGGACTGGGCCGCCCTGGGGGTGGCTCACCGGCGCTGGCCGCTCACCGCGGGCCGGGAGGACTCGTGGCACGCGCGCTACCCGGCGTACCTGTCCCGGCGGCCGGAGACGGTGGTAGGGGCGGTGCGCGAGGCGATGCGTCCCGCCGGGCATCCGGTGCTCTTCCACTGCGCGGCGGGCAAGGACCGCACCGGCGTCGTGGCGGCGCTGCTGCTCGCGCTGCTCGGGGTGGCGGAGGAGGACATCGTCGCGGACTACCTGCTGTCCGCCGCCAGCGTGGGCCCGGTGCTGGCCCGGCTGACCACCATGGACCTCTATGCCGCGATGCTGGCCGACAGTGGGGTCGACGACCAGGCGCCGCGCGCGGAGTACCTCCGGTCCCTGCTGACCTGGCTCGCGGACGAGGGTGGCGCCGAGGCGTGGCTGGTGCGCCACGGCGTACCGACGGAGGAGATCGTCGCCTTCCGGACCGCGCTCCTGGAGGGCTGACGGGTGAGGCAACTCTCTTGCTTAAACGGTCATACCATTCTAATCTCGGAGCAATGTGACCGTCGTCTCGCGCGCCGAGAGGGAGATTCCATGGCTGCCCCGACCCCACCCTCGGCCGACCCGCGCCAGCGCTTCGAGGAGCTCAACCGCCGCTACGCCGTGGAGCTGCGCCTCTCCGCCGTGTCCGCCGGCGGGGGCGGCATCGGTGGGCTGGTCACGGCGGTCGCCGAGCTGACGGCCAACCCGATCTGGCTGATCGACCCGCAGCGGCGCGTGGTCTCCCGCTCGGCGCGGGCGCGCGGCTCCGACTTCCGCCCGCCCGAGGTCGACGAGCTGCTGGCACACCACGGTCCCGCCGACCTCTCGGGCGCCCAGCCGCTGCTGGTCGCGGCCCAGCCGGCCCGGGGCGTCGTACGCCGCCACCTGCTGATGCCGGTGCGCCGCGACGACTGCCTGTTCGCCTGGCTGGTGATGGCCGAGGTCTCCGGCCGCCTCACGCGCGAGGACTCCGCGCTGGTGGGCCGCGCGGCCTTCCACCTCGCGAGCGAGTACGCCGTCCAGCGCCGGGTCGCGCGCGCCTCCTGGAACGCGCGTGCCACCCTGGCCCGCCAGCTGGTCCGCGGGCACACCCGCGACGACGACATCGCCGACGCGGCGGAGTACCTCGGCGTCCAGGCGGACGCCGACCGGGTGCTCGTCTACGTCTCCGACGTCGTCGGCGCCCAGCCGAGCGACGAGGCCCACGACGAGGAGAGCCTGTCCGCGCTGGTCGCGGTCGACCTCGGCGTGGAGGTGCTCGCGACCCGGGGGCGCGAGGGCATGATCCTGCTCGTCGAGGTGCCCGACGGCCAGGCCGCCGTGGCGTTCGTGCACCGGGTCAAGCAGGCCATGCGCCGGCTGCTCGCCGCCATCGGCCAACCGGACGCCACCGTCGGCGTCTCGGGCGTGACCCGACCCGCCGCACTCCAGCGCGCCTACCGAGAGACGCGGGAGGTGGTGCTCTGCGTCGACCGCTTCGCCCGGACCTCGGAGCGGGTGATCGCCGTCGACGACCTCGGTCCCGCCCGCCTCTTCGTCGCGAACGGCGACCTCGGAGCCGTCCGCCGCTACGTGCAGGACGTCATCGGCGCGCTGCTCGACGGCGGCCCCGGCACCGCCGACCTGCTGCGGACCCTGCAGTGCTTCTTCGACACCGGCCGCAGCGTCCGCGAGTCCGCCGCGCGGCTCGGCATCCACGAGAACACCGTGCGCCTGCGGATGGCGAAGGTGCACGACCTGACCGGGCTGGACGTGGCCTCCGACGCCAACGACCAGCTCTCCGCCCAGACCGCGCTGCTCGTACTGCGCCTGGAGGGCCACCCCGCGATCCCGGCGTTCGACGAGCGCCACGGCTTCACCGACGACACCGAACGAGGGAAGGACACCGCATGAGGCGCCGAGCACTGGTGACCGGAGCAGGCCGCGAGGGCGGCATCGGACAGGCGATCGTGAGCCGCCTGAGCGACGACGGCTTCGAGGTCGTGACGCTCGACAAGGAGCCCGGCTGCACCTGGCAGGTCGACATCGCCCGCGACGAGCTCCCCGACTTCGGCGAGATCGACGTCTACGTCGCCAATGCCGCGATCACCACCCTGTTCGGCGCCGCGCACACCTTCTCGATGGACAAGTGGCAGCTCGACCTCGACATCAACCTGACCGGCACCTTCCGGGTTCTCCAGCAGTGCCTGGCCGGCATGCGCGAGCGCGGCTACGGCCGGATCGTCGTCATCTCCAGCACCTCCGGCACCCAGGGCATGCCGGCCCAGGTGTCGTACGCGACCTCGAAGGCCGGGCTGATCGGCATGGTGAAGACCGTCGCCGCCGAGAACGTGCGCACCGGCGTCACGGCGAACTGCGTACTGCCCGGCATGACCGCCTCCTCCGGCATCCTCGGCATGCCCGAGGAGATCAAGGACGCTTGGCTCGAGAGCCTGCCCAACGGCTTCGTCGACCCGGCCGACATCGCCAACGGGGTGGCCTTCTTCGCCAGCGAGACGTCCGGCATGGTGACCGGCCAGCTGCTCACCGTCGACGGCGGCGACGAGCTGAACACCCGCTCGGTCACCGCCTCGGTGGCCCGCCGCTGATGCGCGGGCTGGTCGTCCCGCGGACCACGGGGCCCGACGCCGTCGAGCTGCGCGAGGACCTGCCCGAGCCCGAAGGCGCCCACCCGTGGGCCCACGGCGAGCGGCTGCTGGTGGAGGTGCGCGCGGCCGCGGTCGCCTTCCCGGACCTGCTGCAGAGCCGGGGTGCGTACCAGCACGGCACCCCGGCGCCGTACGTCACCGGGGGTGAGTACGCCGGCGTCGTCCTCGAGGCGCCGCCCGGCTCCCGGTTCCGTACCGGCGACCGGGTGGCCGGGTTGAGCGTGTGGGGCGCGGCCGCCGAGCGGGTGCTGGCGATCCCGCGCTACACGGTCCGGCTGCCGGCGACGATGTCGTGGGCGGACGGCGCGGCCTTCTTCCTGAACTACGCCACCGCCTGGTTCACCCTGCACCGTGCGGGCTTCGCGGACGGCGAGTCGGTGCTGGTGCACGGCGCCGCCGGCGGCGTCGGCACCGCGACCCTCGACCTGCTGCGCGGGCGCGCCGCGCCCTCGATCGCGGTGGTCTCCTCCGAGGCCAAGGCAGCGGTCGCCGCGGAGTGCGGAGCCGAGGTGGTGCTGCGCACCGACGACGCCTGGGCCCAGCAGTGCCGCGACCTGACCGGCCACGGCGTGGACGTCGTCGTCGACCCCGTCGGCGGCGGCCGGTTCACCGACTCGCTGCGCGCGCTCGACACCGGCGGCCGCCTCATGGTGGTCGGCTTCGCCGAGGGCGCGATCCCGGAGGTCAAGGTCAACCGGCTGCTGCTGCGCAACCTCAGCGTCGTCGGGGTGGCCCTCGACCCCTGGGAGCAGCGCTTCCCCGGCTACGCGCCCGAGCTGGTCGCCGGCCTCGAGGCCGCGGCGGATCAGGGCCGGGTCCGTCCGTACGTCGGCCACCGGCTCGAGCTCGGCGAGGCCCGTGACGCGCTGGGGATCCTGGACCGGCGGGAGGCGCACGGGAAGGTCGTCATCGACATCGCCGGGGCGGCTCGGGGGTGAGCCTGGGGATCCACGGGCGCTGTAACACGCTGTTCGCTGTGGTTGCGGATGCCGATCGGCTGTAACACGCAGTCCGCCGTCCTCACGTACCCGTGTCGTCTGTACGAGACCCGCACAGACCGGGTTTCGCGACGGATCGGGTGCGGTAGGTCCGCGGACTGCGTGTTACAGCGCCGGCTGGTCCGCTAGGTCCGCGGACTGCGTGTTACAGCGCAGCCTGGTCCGGTAGGTCCGCGGACTCCGTGTTACAGCACCTGGCGAGCCGCGAGCCCCGGGCGATCAGAGCAGCAGCACCCCACCGTCGACGGGGACGCCGACACCGGTGACGTACGCCGCGGCGTCGGACGCGAGGAACACCGCGGTGCTGGCGATCTCGACCGGGTCGCCGAGCCGGCCGGCGGGGACCCGGGCGTCGATGATGGCCTGCTGGTAGCGGGGGCTGTAGTTCGCGGTGGCCTCGGTGAGGAAGACGCCGGGGAGGATGGCGTTCACCCGGATGCCTCGCGGGCCCCACTGCGCGGCCAGGTCGCGGGTCAGGCCGAGGACGCCGGCCTTGGCCGCGCTGTAGCCGGCGGCCGGCATCTTCGCGGTGGTCACGGCCATCACGCTGGAGATGTTCACCACCGCGCCGCCCGCCGGCATCACCCGGCCGGCGGCCTGGGCCATCCAGTACGAGCCGAAGAGGTTCACGTCGACGACGGACCGGAAGTGCTCGGGCGGGTCCTCGGTGGCGGCGTTGTAGGCGCCGCCGATGCCGGCGTTGTTGACCAGGATGTCGCAGCCGCCGAGCTGGTCCACGGCGGCGGCGACGAGGCGGTCGCAGTGCTCGACGGAGGTCACGTCGGTCTCGACGGCGACGCAGCGGCGGCCCAGCCCCTCGACCAGGGCCCGGGTCTCGTCGAGCATCGCCAGCCGGCGCGCGCCGATCGCGACGTCGGCGCCGGCCGCGGCCATGCCTTGCGCGATGGCCACGCCGAGCCCGCTGGAGGCGCCGGTCACGACGGCCACCTTGCCGTCCAGCCGGAACCGGTCCTGCCAGGCGGCGGGGGCGTAGGGGGTCTGCGGAGTGGTCACCATGCCCGGAGTCTGGTCGGGCGGGTCCTCCCGATCGACCGTCGCGGACCCGCGTGCTGTGGGCCTCTCCAGCGCGAGGCGCACGAGCGCGTTGTGGTGGCCGGGGCAGGATCGCAGAGTGGAGGGCGTGCAGAGCATCGACCTCGACGAACTCCTCGATCGCGCGACCAGGGCCGCCCGGCGTCGTACGCCGGACGCGGAGCTGCGCGGGCTGCGGCGCCTGGAGGGCGGCGTGTCCAGCCTGACCTTCGCCTCGACGCTGGTCGGGGACCGGGAGGACCGGCCGGTGGTGCTGAAGGTGGCGCCGGCCGGCCTGGCGCCGGTCCGCAACCGGGACGTGCTGCGCCAGGCGCGCGTGCTGCGCGCGCTCGGGCGGCTGCCGGGGTTCCCGGTGCCGGACGTGCTGTTCGAGGACGCGGGCGACCCGCCCGACGTGCCGCCGCTGTTCGCGATGTCCCTGGCTCCGGGGGAGTCCTACGAGCCGCTGCTCGACGTCTCCGACGCGCCGCCGACCCCCGCGGACGTGGCCGAGCGGGTCCGGGTCGCGGCCCGCGCGCTGGCCACGCTGCAGTCCGTGCCGCCGCGACGGATCGGTCTCGGCGCCGAGCCGCCGGCCGCGGTCGACGACGAGCTGGAGCGCTGGCGCCGGCTCTTCGAGACCGTCGACGCGGACATCGCGCCCGGCCACGAGCGGCTCTACGCCCGCCTCGCCGAGCGGGTGCCCGCCGGCATCGAGCCCCGGCTGCTGCACGGCGACTACCGGCTGGCCAACATGCTCTTCGAGGGCCCGCGGCTCGCCGCCGTCATCGACTGGGAGATCTGGTCGGTGGGCGACCCGCGCTCCGACCTGGCCTGGCTGCTGATGCACCTCGCCCCGGCCCACGTCTTCCACGAGGACCGCCCGGCCGCCGATCGCGCGGCCGGGTCACTGCTCCCGACGCGTGACCAGCTCTGGGACGAGTACGCCGGCGCCCGCCGCGCGCTGGGCGCCGCGGACCACGAGCTCGCGGCGACGGCCGCGGACCTGGACTGGTTCCTCGGCGTGTGCTGCTACAAGACGGCGTCCACGATCGCGGTGATCTGGAAGCGGGAGCGCAAGCTGGCGAGCCCGGACCCGAAGCTGGTGACCGCCGCCCGGCACCTGCACGAGGTGCTGGCGGCCGGTCACGCCGTGCTGGACCGGACCTCGACCACGACCTTGCCGACCGCCGTCCGCTCGTCGAGCGCGGCGAGCGCGTCGGCCGCCCGCTCCAGCGGGTAGACCGCGCCGATCGCCGGCGTGAGGCGGCCCTCGTCGAGCAGCTTCTGCACACCGAGGCGCACCCGGTCGAGGGTGCCCGGGTGCTCGGTCTCCATCACGTCCATGGTGATGCCGGTGAGGGTGAGATTGCGCAGCAGCAGCCGGTTCATCCGGAGCTCGGGGATCGAGCCGCCGGCGAACCCGACGATCACGCCGCGTCCGCCGATCCGCAGCGAGCGCACGGTGTCGAGGAAGCCGTCCCCGCCCACCATGTCGACGAAGACCTCGACCCCGCGCCCGCCGGTGAGCTCGCGCACCTGGGTCAGCCAGTCGCCGTCGCTGCGCACGACGTGGGTCGCGCCCGCGGTCCGGGCCATCTCCTCCTTGGCGGCGCTGGACACCAGCGCGATCGTGGAGACGCCGAAGGCGGGCCCGAGGTCGAGCACGCAGGTGCCGACGCCGCCCGCCGCGCCGGTCACCAGCACGGTCTCACCCTCGCGGGCGCCGGCGCGGTCGAGGGCGTACCAGGCGGTGGCGTAGTTCATGTAGATGCCGGCGCCCTCGGCGTACGACATCGAGTCGGGGATCTTGACCACGAAGTCGTCGAGGGCGAGCGCCTGCTCGGCCATCGCGCCCTGCCAGACGATGCCGGAGATCCGGTCGCCCACCTCCAGCCACGAGTCCGCCGGCGCCTCCGCGACCACGCCGGAGACCTCCGATCCGCACACGTACGGCGCGGGGACCCCGCCCTGGTAGCGGCCCCAGGTCTGCAGCGGATCGATGAAGGACAGCCCGACGGCGTGGACGTCCACCAGGACCCGGCGACCGCCGGCTCGGGGATGGGCGCCGACGGGTGCGGGCACGTCCTTCAGTACGGCGGAACGGGGCCCGTCGAGGGTCTCGACGACAACGGCACGCATGGCTCTCTCCAAGGTCGGGGGGTCGGGGGGATCAGTCGAAGTAGGCGAAGAGGGACTCGGCGACGCACGCCGGCCGGTCCTGTCCCTCGATCTCGAAGGTCTGCCGCGCACGGAACTTCGAGCCGCCCTCCAGCGGCTCGGCGGCGACCAGGTCCAGGGTCATCCGCAGCCGGGAGCCGACCTTGACCGGCGTGATCCAGCGGACCTTGTCGTAGCCGTAGTTGAGGGCGAGGGAGTGACCGTTCATCTCGAGGATCTCGTACTGGAACCGGGGGCCCAGCGACAGCGTGAACAGCCCGTGCGCGATGGTCACCCCGAACGGGGAGGCGGCGGCGCGGACCGGGTCGACGTGGATCCGCTCCCAGTCCTCGGTCGCGTCCGCGAACGCCTGGATCCGCTGCTGGGTGATCTCGTGCCATCCGCTGGTGCCGAGCCGCTCGCCCACCAGGGCGCGCAGCTCGTCGACGCTGCTCAGGGTTCTCATGGCGCCATCGTCACCGGCTGCGTCGCGGGCCGCGACGAGCGTCGTACGCCGGGCTGGAGAACTCCACACCGCCCGCGCGCCGCTCCGACCGGCTCGGGGCCGGCGCGGACCTAGCGTCGGCCACCCGGCGCCCGGTCCGCGGGCCCCACGACAGGAGACGACATGGACTGGTCCGTCCCGGAGGACGTCACGACGTTCCTCGCCGACCTCGACGACTTCATCGACACCCGGATCAAGCCGATCGAGGAGGCCAACCCGGAGTACTTCGACCACCGCCGCGAGTTCTCGCGCACCGACGTGGAGCGCGGTGGCATCCCCACCCGGCGCTGGCGCGAGATCATGCACGAGGCGCGGGTGCTGGCCGACCAGGCCGGCTTCTACCGCTATCCGCTGCCGAAGGAGCTCGGCGGCCAGGACGGCAGCAATGTCGCGATGGCGCTGATCCGCGAGCACCTCGCCCGGCGCGGTCCCGGCCTCCACGCGGAGCTGAGCCACGAGGCGTCGATGGTCGCCAACGTGCCGCTCGCGCTGGTGCTGCACGAGTACGGCACGCCCGAGCAGAAGGAGCAGTACCTCGAGCGGCTGGTCTCCGGCGACATGGAGATGGCGTTCGGGCTGACCGAGCCGAACCACGGCAGCGACGCGACCTGGCTGGAGACCCGCGCCGTCCGCGACGGCGACGACTGGGTGATCACCGGCGCCAAGCGGTGGAACAGCGTGGTCGACGTCTCGGAGGTCGACCTCGTCTTCGCCCGCACCAGCGGGGAGGACGGCAAGGCCGAGGGCATCTCGGCGTTCCTGGTGCCGACCGACGCGCCGGGCTTCGAGGTCCCGTTCTACTGGTGGACCTTCAACATGCCGACCGACCACGCCGAGGTCCGGCTGGACGGCGTGCGGGTGGCGGCGTCGGCGATGGTCGGCGAGGAGGGCCGGGGCCTGGACTGCGCCCAGCTCTTCGTCCACGAGAACCGGATCCGGCAGGCCGCCAGCTCGCTGGGCGCCGCCCAGTTCTGCATCGACCGGTCGGTGGCCTACACCGAGGATCGCACCCTGTTCGGCAAGGCGATGCGCGACTACCAGGGTGTCCAGTGGCAGTTGGTCGAGCTGCAGACCGAGGCCGAGCTGGTCCGCAACACGATCATGAAGGTGGCCTGGGAGATGGACGTGCACGGCAAGACGGCCGTCAGCGACAAGGTCGCGATGGTCAACGTGCGCGGCAACCGGCTGGCGTGCGACGCGGCGGACCGGGCGATGCAGGTGCACGGTGGCGTGGGCTACAGCCGGCACTACCCGTTCGAGCACATCTACCGCCACCACCGGCGCTACCGGATCACCGAGGGCTCCGACGAGCTGCAGTACCGCCGGATCGCCGCCGGCATGTGGACCTTCGGCTCCGCCTGAATCCGCCGATTGGCCGCTGCTGCGCGCCACCAGCTGGGCACGTTGGCTGCGTTGCCGACGCTCGTAAGACGCCCAGTCTGGCTTCGCGCCGGACGCCTTGCCACCGCACCCATCTGATGGCGCTCGCGACGCGGCGAATCGGCGGATTCAGGTCGCTGAGCCAGGGTCGGGGCCGGCGCCGGTCATGCCCCGCAGGACCAGGTCCATGATCACCTCCGCGACGCCCGGCGCCGCGAGGGTGCGGTCGGGCCAGGTGGCGACCGAGAAGAGCAGGCCGAGGCAGCCCTGGGTGGTCGCGGCGAGCACCGCGGCGTCGAGCTCGGGCCGGGCCCGGGAGACCAGCCGCTCCCAGGCGCGGGTGTACTGCCGCCGGCGCCGGGTGAAGGCGGCCGCCCAGGGATCGACGAGGGAGCGGACCTCGCGTTGGTACAGCGTGACCAGCGGCCGGTTGGCGAGGGCGAAGTCGACGTGATGACGCAGCGCCCGCTCCAGGTCGGCCATCGGGTCGACGTCGACCGGCCGGGTCGCGGCCAGGAGCTCGTCCATGGCCTCGTCGAGCAGCTTGGCGAGGATCTCGTCCTTGCCGGAGAAGTAGCGGTAGAGCGACGGGCCGCTGAGGCCGGCCCGGGTCCCGAGCTCGTCCATGCCGACCCCGTGGAAGCCCTTCTCGTGGAAGGCCAGGGCCGCGGCGTCGAGGATCCGTCGGTCACGCGGCACCAGCGCAGGCTACCATCGGACGGAACGATCGTTCACGCCGTCGTGCGCCCGTGAGCGCGCCGACGAGGCAGGTGGGTTCCATGGAGTCCGGTAACGCGGCATCGCAACGACGGCGCGCCGCCCTCGTCGAGCGGGGGCGGGCCGCGCACGCCGCCGCGGTCGACCTGCTCCGCCGCCTGGGCGCGCTGCGCCGCGACGACGACGCGGCCGAGCTGGCGCGGCCGCCGGCGGCGGAGCCACGGGTGCTCGACGGCCAGCTCGCGATCGCTGGCGGCATCCTGCGGGAGTGCCTGGTCGCGCCGGGCCGGGTCGCGCGGGCCGAGGAGGTGGCCGACGTGGGCCGGGTGCTGCACGAGATCTATGCCGTGCGCTTCGGCATCCACGACCACCTCGGGCAGGAGCGGCTGCGCCGCCTGGACCGACTGGACCAGGGCTTGGCGGCGCTGCGCTCGGTCACCGACCAGGACGAGCTGCTCGAGCGGGTCTGCGAGGCCGCGGCCGGCGCGGGCGGCTTCGAGCGGGTGATGCTCTCGCGCGTCGACGACGAGACCTGGCAGCCGTGGCGCAGCTGGTCGGGCACGATCGGCGACGCGGAGCTGGCCTTCCGCGACTGGATCCGCGAGGTGCCCGCGATCGAGCTCTCGCGGCTGCTGCTCGAGAGCGAGCTCGTCGAGCGCCGCGAGCCGGCGCTCGTCGCCCGGGCCGAGGGCGATCCCCGCGTCTACGCGCCGATGGCGCGGGCGGCCGGGCTGACGTCGTACGTCGCGGCGCCGATCATCGCGGGCGAGCGGGTGATCGGCCTGCTCCACGCCGACAACCGGGGCGCCGAGATGGTCGACCTGGACCGCGACATCCTGTGGTCCTTCGCCCTCGGCTTCGCCCAGGCCTTCGAGCGTGCGGTGCTGCTCGACCGGCTGCGGGAGCAGCGCGCGCAGGTCCTGGAGGCGATGCGGAGCGTCGAGCTGGTGCTCGACGAGCTGGCGACCAGCACGGTGGAGCTGGTGACGCGCAACGAGACCACGGCCGTCGGCGTGAGCCGGTCGCGGGCGGGCGACCCGGCCGCGGGGGAGCGCTCGCGGGTGCTCGAGGAGCTGCTCACCGGTCGCGAGCTGGAGGTGCTGGCGCTGATGGCGACCGGTGCGACCAACGAGCGGATCGCCCACCGGCTGGTGATCGCGACCGGCACGGTGAAGTCCCACGTCAAGCAGATCCTGCGCAAGCTGCGGGTGGAGAACCGGGCCGAGGCCATCTCCCAGTACCTGCGCCTCACCATCGGCTCGCACGACGACTGAGCCGCACGCCCCGGCAGCGGACACCCGTTGCCTATTCGGTCTGACCATTGTAATGTCATGACCAGTCTTGGCGACGTCCGTCACGCCGCCGATCCGATCCAGACCACCCCGAGGAGCTGCCATGGCGCTCGCCACGGTGCACGACCGCTACAGCGACGACGAGATCGCGCGCTTCTACGACCAGGGCCTCTGGACGCGGGACACGCTCTTCGACCTGGTCGAGCAGCAGGCGGCGGCGCGACCGGACAAGGTGTTCGGGACCGACGCGTCGACCTCCCTCACGTACGCCGAGCTGCGCGACCGCGCGCGGGCGCTGGCCGTCGGCCTGCGGCGGCGTGGGGTCGGCCCGGGGGACCGGGTCGTGGTGCAGCTGCCGAGCTGGACCGAGTTCTTCGTCATCGCCGCGGCGGTCGCCCGGATCGGGGCGGTGCTGGTTCCGGTGATGCCGATCTACCGTGACGACGAGGTCGGCTTCATCGTCGAGACCTCCGGCGCCAAGGTCGCCTTCACCGCGCTGAGCTATCGCCGGTTCGACCACGCGCGGATGTTCACCGGTCTCGCCGCCGCGAGCCCGACCCTGGAGACGGTGGTCGTGCTGCGTCCCGACGCGGACCTGCCGCCCGGCGCGGTCGCGTACGAGGACCTCCCGGTCGACCTCGACCCCGACGCCGCCGACGCCGAGCTCGGCGCGGGCGTCGGCCCGGACGAGCCGTTCGTGATCGTGTTCAGCTCCGGGACCACCTCGCGGCCCAAGGGCTGCCTCCACACCTTCAACACGATGGCCTGCGGCGCGCGCCTGCTCGGCCGCGGCTGGGCCTACACCGAGGACGACGTGCAGTTCGGTCCCTCGCCGGTGACCCACACGACGGGCCTGGTGACCAGCTACCTGCTGCCGCTCGTCCACGGCGCCGCCTCCCACCTGATGGAGCAGTGGGAGCCGAAGGAGGGCCTCGAGCGGATCAGGAGGTTCGGCTGCACGGCGTGCGTCAGCGCGACCACCTTCCTGCAGATGGTCCTCGACGTCTACGACCCGGCCGTCCACGACGCCGGCACCATGCGCTTCTGGACCTCGGCGGGTGCGCCGATCCCGGCCAGCTTCGTCGAGACCGCCCGCGCCACGCTGCCGGACATGGCGGTGCTCAGCCTCTACGGCCGCACCGAGAACATCACCACGACGATGTGCACCATCGACGACGACCCGGCGCGCTCGCTGTCCTCCGACGGCCGGGCGCTGCCGCTGCAGGAGGTGCGGATCGTCGACGAGCGGGGCGAGGAGCTGCCCCGCGGCGAGGAGGGCGACATCGCCTACCGCGGCGCGATGAACTGCCTGGAGTACATCGGCGAGCCCGAGCTGACCGCGGCCGGCTACACGGCCGACGGCTTCCACCTGTCCGGCGACCTCGGGCGGATGGACGAGGACGGCTACGTCCGGGTCACCGGGCGGACCAAGGACATCGTGATCCGCGGTGGCATGAACATCAGCGTGCGCCAGGTCGAGGACGAGCTGACCGCGCACCCGGCCGTGGCCGCGGTCGCCCTGGTCGGCATGCCCGACCGCTACCTGGGCGAGCGGGTCTGCTGCTACCTGGTGCTCCGCGAGGGTCACGCCGAGCTCACCCTCGACGAGATCCGTGGCTACCTGCTCGACCGAGGGCTGGCCATCCAGAAGGTGCCGGAGCGGGTCGAGCTGGTCACCGAGCTGCCGATGACCGCGACCGGCAAGGTGCAGAAGCACGTGCTGCGCGCGGACATCGCGGCCAAGCTGGCCCAGGCGGGGGTGGCCTGATGGACCTCGCCGACGCTCCTGACGAGGCGGCCTTCCGCGCCCGCGTGCGGGCCTGGCTCGCCGAGAGCCTCCCGAAGCTGCCCTGGCCGGAGCCGGCCGGGCTCGAGGCCAAGGTGCCGTTCTGGCGGCAGTGGCAGCGGATGCTGTACGACGCCGGCCTGGCCGGGCTGACCTGGCCGGTCGCGTACGGCGGCCAGGGCCTCGACGAGCGGATGCGCGCGGTGTTCGGCGAGGAGTGCGACCGGGCGGGTGCGCCGGAGCGGCTCAACATCATCGGCGAGGACTTCTGCGGCCCGACCATCGCCCACTTCGGCACGGAGCGGCAGAAGGAGCGGCTGCTGGAGCCGATCCTCACCGGCGAGGAGATCTGGTGCCAGCTCTTCTCCGAGCCGGGCGCCGGCTCGGACCTCGCCAGCCTGCGGACCAAGGCGGTCAAGGTCGACGGCGGCTGGCGGGTGACCGGCCAGAAGATCTGGACCAGCCGCGCGCAGATCGCGGCGCACGCCATCCTGCTCGCCCGCACCGGCGGCAGCGACCCCGCGAAGGCGCGGCACCGGGGGATCACCTTCTTCCTGCTGCCGATGGACAGCGCGGGCGTGACCGTCCGCCCGCTGCAGCACATGCTGGGCGAGGCGGAGTTCAACGAGGTCTTCCTCGACGACGTGTTCGTCCCCGACGACTGCGTGGTCGGCGAGGTCGACGACGGCTGGCGGGTCACCATGGGCACCCTGGCCTTCGAGCGGGTCGCCATCGCCACCGGCCGGGTGAACACGACCAAGGCGGTCGCCGACATCGTCGCCGACGTGCGGAAGATGTCCGACGCGTCGGGGCGTCCGCTGGGCGCCGACCCGGCGGTGCGCCAGCGGGTCGCCGACCTGTGGGGCCGGGCGCTCATCCACCGCACGATCGGTCAGCGGGTGATCACCGGCGCGGCGGCCGGCGCCCCGCCGGGACCGGTGACGTCGATCGGCAAGCTCTACTTCTGCCCCCTGGTCGAGGACCTCGCCGACTTCCGGCTCTCCCTCGCCCCGCTGGGCGGGCAGTTCGACCTCGACGAGGACGACGACGAGCTGGCCGCGACCCGGTCCTGGCTCCGGCTCGCCAACCAGGGCCGGGGGACCGCGATCGCCGGCGGCTCGACGTACATCCAGCGCAACATCGCCGCCGAGCGGATCCTCGGCATGCCCCGGGCCTGACCCGAAGGAGGCAACGACATGTCCTATGTGTGGCGGCCGGACGCCGACTACCTCGAGAGCTCGAACGTCGCGCGGCTGATGCGCACCCTCGGCGTCGACTCGGCCGACGCCCTGCGGGCCCGCTCGGTCGAGGACATCGGCGCGTTCTGGGGCGCGGTGGTCGACGACCTCGACATCGCCTTCCACCGTCCGTTCACGGCGGTCGTCGACCAGAGCCGCGGCGCGAAGTGGACGGACTGGTTCGTCGGCGGCGGGCTGAACGCGGCCGACGCCTGTCTCGGCGTCTGGGCCGAGCGCACCCCCGACGCGGTCGCCGTCGTCCACGAGGCCGAGGACGGCACGGTGACCCGGCTGACCTACGCCGAGCTCGCCGACCGGGTCGCGCGGGTGCGCGGCGGGCTGCGCGCGCGGGGGATCGGCAAGGGCGACGCGGTGGCGATCTACCTCCCGATGACGCCCGAGGCCGTGGTGGCGACGTACGCCGTCGCGAGTCTCGGGGCGATGCTCGTCCCGCTGTTCTCGGGGTTCGCCGCGCCGGCGATCGCCAGCCGGGTGCAGGACGCCGCGGCCAGGGCGGTGATCACCGCCGACGGCACGGTGCGGCGCCGCAAGCAGGCCCTGATGCTGCCCGCGCTGCGCGCCGCGCTCGCCCAGTGCCCCAGTGTCGAGACCGTCGTCGTGGTCGAGAACCTCGGCGAGTCGGTCGCGCTCGCGGAGAGCGAGGTGGCCTGGGCCGACCTGCTGGCCGGCGCGCCCGATCCCGCGGTGGAGCCGACCGACGCGGGCGACGTGCTGCTGCTCGCCTACACGTCCGGCACCACCGGCAAGCCGAAGGGCGCGGTCCACACCCACGCCGGCTTCGTCACCAAGACCGCCTCGGAGGTGGCCTACGGCTTCGAGATGGCGCCGGGGCGCACCTTCTGCTGGATCACCGACATGGGCTGGATCATGGGCCCGCTGTCGATCTTCGGCACCCACGGCACCGGCGGCACCCTGCTGCTCTACGAGGGCTCGCCCGACGTACCCGACACCGGCCGGCTGTGGGACCTGGTCGAGCGCCATCGGGTGTCGATGCTCGGCGTCAGCCCGACGCTGATCCGGACCCTGCGCGCCGCCGGCGAGCTGCCGGCCGCCGACCTGAGCAGCGTGCGGGTGCTCGGCTCCACGGGCGAGCCCTGGGACCCGGAGTCCTACGAGTGGCTGGCCCGCGACGTCTTCGGCAGCCGGGTCCCGGTCATCAACTTCTCCGGCGGCACCGAGGTCGGCGGCTCGTTCCTGTGCCCCTACCCGGTCGAGGAGATCCGCAGCTGCTCACTCGGCGGCCCGGCGCTCGGGATGGACGTCGACGTCGTCGACGACGCCGCCCGCTCGGTGCGCGGCGAGATCGGCGAGCTGGTCTGCCGCCAGCCGTGGCCCTCGATGACCCGCGGCATCTGGAACGACGACGCCGAGGGCTCGCGCTACCACGACGCCTACTGGTCGACCTTCGACGGCCTGTGGCGCCACGGTGACTTCGCGCTCGTCGACGACCAGGGCGACTGGTTCATCCTGGGCCGCTCCGACGACGTCATGAACGTCGCCGGCAAGCGGGTCGCCCCGGCCGAGATCGAGTCGGTCGTGGCTGTCGACGCCGACGTCGCCGAGTCGGCGGTGGTCGGCATCCCCGACGCCACCAAGGGCGAGGCGGTGTGGGTCTTCTACGTCCCCCGCGACGGCGCGGCCGACCCGGCGACGGTCGCGGGCCGAGTCCGCGGCCTGGTCGCCGACGGGGTCGGCAAGCCGTTCGCGCCCAGCCAGGTGGTGCGGGTGGAGCGGCTGCCGAAGACCCGCTCGGCCAAGATCCTGCGTCGCGCGATCCGGGCGGCGGTCCTCGACGCGGACCCGGGCGACCTGTCCGGCGCCGAGAACCCGCAGGCCGTCGACGAGATCCGGGAGCTCGTGAAGGACCTGCGATGAGGCCCCGGCCGGCGCCTCGGCCTCAGTCGCCGGGGACGTCGATCTCGGTGCGCTCCTCCACCTCGAGCACCGCCGAGGCGTACTCGTGCACGTGCCGCGTCATCCGTCGTACGGCGGCCGCGGCGTCGCGCTTGCGGATCGCCTCGGTGATGCTGCGGTGGGCGCGGACCGTGGTCTGGCGCACCGAGGCGTCGATGAAGCCCTGGTTGTCGGTGGCGGCGTAGATGGCTCGCGACAGGGCGCCCATGAAGCCGGTGAGCAGCTCGTTGTGGGAGGCGACGGCGACGGCGACGTGCCAGTCGACGTTGGCCTGCAGGAAGTCGGCCAGCGAGCCCTCGGCCGCGATCGCGGCGTTCGCCCGGTCCAGCGCCTCGAGGTCGGCGTCGGTGCGGTACTTGGCGGCGAGCTGGGCGCACGCCGGCTCGACGGCCTCGCGGGTCTCGAGCAGCGCGGCCAGGCGCACCTGGCGGCCGCGGATCAGCAGGCTGACGGTGCTCGCGATCGACTCCTCGCCGGGCCGCTGGACGAAGGCGCCGCCGGCGCGTCCGGTGCGGATCTGGACCAGGCCCTGCACCTCGAGGATGCGCAGCGCCTCGCGGACGGTGGTGCGGCTCATCCGGGTCTGCGCGACCAGCTCGCGCTCCGGCGGCAGGGCCGTGCCCTCGGGGAACTCGCCGCGCAGGATGCGCTCGCGCAGGTCGTCGGCCAGCACGTCGGAGGCCTTGGGCACCTGCATCGGCGTCAGCTGGACGGGGTGCCGGATGCTGCCCGAGGTGGCGCCCGTGGAGTCAGTCATGTGTTCCCGTTCCTTCGCGGCTCAGTCCGCTCCTTTGGTCATACCCAAACTAACAGTCGGAACGTCTGGCCGTGGTGTTCCCGCGCCTCGCCGACTGGACGAACACACAGTGGAAAGGCAGTGCCATGCAGTGGAAGTTCTCTGAGGAGCAGGAGGCCTACCGCGAGGCCCTGCGTGGCTGGCTCGGTGACGTCGCCGGCTCGGAGCAGGTGCGCGGCTGGCTCGGTGTCGACGGCGGTACGCCGGACCCCGGCCCGTTCGAGCAGCGGCTGGTCGCCGACGGGATGGCCGGGGTCGGCATCGACGAGGAGCTCGGCGGCCAGGGCGGCGGCCCGGTCGAGCTGGCCATCACCGCCGAGGAGCTGGCCCGCGCCGCGGCGCCCGGCTCGGCGTGGTTGGCGACCGTGCTCGCCGTACCGGCGCTCGCGGGTCGCGCCGACCTGGCCACGGCGGCACTGGAGGGCGGCCACGCGGCGCTGGTGGTCGCCGCCGAGTCGCAGCCGGACGGGCCCACGACGGTGGTGGTCGACGACGCCGGCCGGCTCTCGGGAGCGGTCCCGCGCGTGCTGGGCGCCGACCGGGCCGCGCTGCTGGTGGTTCCCGCGACCGGGCCCCACGGACTCGGCCTCTACGCGATCGCGGCCGCGGCCGACGGGGTGGCGCTGACCCCGCACCGCCTGCTCGACCGGTCCCGGTCGGTCGCCGACGTACGGCTCGACGGGGTCGCGGGGGAGCTGCTCGACGTGGACCCGGGCGCCGTGCTCGCCCACGTCGCCGACCTCGCCGGCGTGCTGGTCGCGGCCGACGCCCTGGGCGCGATGGAGCGGATGCTCGAGCTCGCGGTGGAGTACAGCGGGCAGCGCCACCAGTTCGGCGTACCGATCGGCTCCTTCCAGGCGGTCAAGCACGCCGCCGCGACCATTCTGGTCGACGTCGAGGCGGGTCGCTCCGGCGTCTACTACGCCGCGGCCTCGGTCGCCGGCGGCGACGCGGAGCGGGCGCTGCACGCCGCCGCGGTCAAGGCCCAGGTCGGCGCCGCGGCCGGCCGGGCGGCCGACGACGCCCTCACCATGCACGGCGCGATCGGCTACACGTGGGAGCACGACCTGCACCTGTACTTCAAGCGCGCCCGGCTCGACGAGCAGCTGTTCGGCGCCGCCGCGGCCTGGAACGAGCGGATCGCGGACCGGCTCGCGCTGGTCTAGTTATTGGTCGTACCATTTGTTATAGTCGATCCATTAGCCCACCGATCAGGACGGACCCGACCGTGGATTTCGAACTCACCGAGGACCAGCAGACGATCCGCAAGGCCGTCGCCGAGCTGGCCGCCCGGTTCGACGACCAGTACTGGATGGACAAGGACGCGGACCACGAGTTCCCGACCGAGTTCTACGACGCCTTCGCTGAGGGCGGCTGGCTCGGCATCACCACGCCCGAGGAGTACGGCGGTCACGGCTTCGGCATCACCGAGGCGTCGATCCTGCTCGAGGAGGTCGCCGCGTCGGGAGCCGGCATGAACGGCGCCAGCTCGATGCACCTGTCCATCTTCGGGATGCACCCGGTGATCGTGCACGGCTCCGAGGAGATGAAGCGGGAGAACCTGCCGCGCATCGTCAACGGTGACCTGCACGTCTGCTTCGGCGTCACCGAGCCGGGCGCCGGCCTCGACACCACCCGGATCACGACCTTCGCCAGGCGCGACGGCTCCGACTACGTCGTCAACGGGCGCAAGGTGTGGATCTCCAAGGCCGTGGAGTCGGAGAAGATCCTGCTGCTCACCCGCACCGCCAAGTTCGAGGACTCGCCCAGGAAGACCGAGGGACTCACCCTCTTCCTCACCGACCTCGACCGCGCCCACGTCGACATCCGGCCGATCAAGAAGATGGGCCGCAACGCGATCACCTCCAACGAGCTGTTCATCGACGACCTCCGGATCCCGGAGGAGCACCGGATCGGCGAGGAGGGCCAGGGCTTCAAGTACATCCTCGACGGCCTCAACCCCGAGCGGATGCTGGTGGCAGCCGAGGCGCTCGGCATCGGCCGCGCCGCGCTGCGGCGCGGGGTGCGCTACGCCAACGAGCGCGAGGTGTTCGGCCGCCCGATCGGGATGAACCAGGGCCTGCAGTTCCCGCTGGCCGACTCGCTCGCCCGGCTCGACGCCGCCGAGCTGGTGCTGCGCAAGGCGACCTGGGCCTACGACAACGGACTGCCGTGCGCGCGCGAGGCCAACATGGCCAAGTACCTGTGCGCCGACGCCGGCTTCCAGGCCGCGGACCGCGCGCTGCAGACCCACGGCGGCATGGGCTACTCCGAGGAGTACCACGTGGCCCGCTACTTCCGGGAGGCGCGACTGACCCGGATCGCGCCGCTCTCCCAGGAGATGGTGCTCAACTACCTGGGCGAGCACGTGCTCGGCCTGCCGAGGAGCTACTGATGACCGGCCCCTTCGACCTCACCGGCCGCGCCGCCCTGCTGACCGGCGCCGGCAACGGGATCGGCGCCGCCGTGGCCCGGGCCTATGCGCGCGCCGGCGCCGCGGTGCTGGTGACCGACCTCGTCGAGGACGCCGCCGCTGCGGTCGCCGCCGAGATCGTGGCCGCCGGAGGCCGCGCCGAGTCGGCCGCCCTCGACGTCCGCGACGCCGAGGGCGCGAGCGCCGCCGCGGAGCGGGCGGCCGGCCTGGCCGGCGGCACCCTGCACGTCGTGGTCAACAACGCCGGTGCCATCGCCCCCGCGATGTTCGCCAAGATGGACCGCGACTCCTTCGACTTGGTGGTCGGCGTCCACCTCGGCGGCACCTTCACCGTCAGCCAGGCCGCGCTGCCGCATCTCGCGACCGACGGGACCGGCCGGATCATCAACGTCACCTCCGCCGCCGGCCTGGTCGGCACCATCGGCCAGGTCAACTACAGCGCCGCGAAGTCGGGGATCATCGGCGTCACCAAGTCGCTGGCCAAGGAGCTGGCCCGCAAGCAGATCACCGTCAACGCGGTCGCGCCGCTCGCCGCGACGAACATGACCGAGAACATCCGCAGCAACGAGAAGCTCGCCGAGCTGACCCTGGCGCGGATCCCGCTCGGCCGCTGGGCCGATCCCGACGAGATCGCGTCGACCTTCGTGTTCTTCGCGTCCGACGCGGCGTCGTACATCACCGGCCAGGTCCTGGCCGTCGACGGCGGGACGGTGATCTAGTCATGACTCCTCGGTCCTGGCCGGCTGCGCGGCGTTCGCCGGGCACCTGGACTGCGTTGTCCTCAGTCGCCGGGACTCCGTCCCGTCTCCTTCGTCCGCCTTGCCAGGCACTCCGGCGAACGCCGCTCGCTACGACCAGTACCAAGGAGGCATGACCATGGGTCTGCTCGGACGCGACGCATGGATCGTCGAGGCGCTGCGGACGCCGATGGGCAAGGCCCACCCGGAGCGCGGCTGGTTCCGCGACGTCCACCCCAACGTCATGCTCGGCGCCGTCTACCGCGCCCTGCTGGAGGCGACCGGCGTGGCGCCCGGTGACGTCGAGGACCTGGTCGTCGGCTGCACCGCACCCTTCGGCGAGCAGTCCCGCAATGTCGCGCGCAACGCCTGGCTCCAGGCCGGCTACCCCGCCGAGGTGCCGGCGACGGTCCTCGACCGTCGCTGCGGCTCGGCCCAGACCGCCGTCGAGATGGCTGCCGCGCTGATCGCCTCGGGCACCCACGACCTGGTCCTCGCCGGCGGCGTCGAGAACATGGGCCACGTCCCGATGGACGCGGTGGTCAGGATCGAGGAGCTGTACGGCGCCGCCTGGCCCGCGGAGCTCAAGGAGCTCTACGACTTCCCGACCATGGGCGAGAGCGCCGAGCGGATCGCCGAGCAGTGGGGGATCGGCCGCCGCGAGATGGACGAGTTCGCGGTGCGCTCGCACGCGCTGGCCGCGGCCGCGATCGAGGCGGGCCGGTTCGAGCGGGAGATCATCGCCATGGAGCTCGACGGCGAGGTGCGCACGAGCGACCAGAGCGTGCGCCCGGGCACCAGCCTGGAGAGCCTGGCCGGGCTGAAGACGATCTTCCGCCCCGAGACCGGTGTGGTCACCGCCGGCTCCTCCTCTCCGCTCACCGACGGCGCGGCCGGCGTCCTGCTGGCCTCCGACGACGCGGTCGCGCGGCACGGGCTCGCCAAGCGGGCCCGGGTGCTCGACCAGACCACGGTCGGCGTGGACCCGCTGATCATGCTGACCGGTCCGATCCCGGCGACCCGGCGGCTGCTCGAGCGCAACGGGATGACCATCGACGACATCGACCTGTTCGAGGTCAACGAGGCGTTCAGCTCGGTCGCCATCGCCTGGGAGCGCGAGCTGAAGCCGGACCCGGAACGGGTCAACGTCAACGGTGGCGCGATTGCGCTCGGGCACCCGGTGGGCGCCTCGGGCTCGCGGCTGTTCGCGACCCTGCTTGCCGAGATGGAGCGGCGCGACGTCGAGATCGGCCTGGTCACCATGTGCTGCGGCGGCGGCCTCGGCACGGCCACCCTGGTCCAGCGGGTCTGAGGGCACCATGGTCGACGTCGCGGACTTCCTGGACCCCGGGGACGGGGTGTGGTGGGGGCAGGGCAGTGCCGAGCCCGAGCCGCTGGTCAACCAGGTCCTCGACGCCGTCGACCGGGTCGGCCCGATCCGGGCCTTCTCCGGCCTCACCTGGAACGAGCGGCTCTCCGGTGACCTGCCGGAGAAGCTGACCGTCGTCTCGTACGGCGGCCTCGGCCAGCTGCGCTCGCTGAGCCGGCACGGCCGGCTCGACGTCGTGCCCTGCCACTACTCGGCGATCCCGCGGATGTTCGCGACCGGCCAGCTGCCGAACGACGTGGGCCTGGTCCAGGTGTCGCCGCCCGGGACGGACGGGGCGGTCACCCTCGGCACGGGCGTCGAGTACGTCGCCGACGCGCTGCCCCACACCCGCACCCTGATCGCCGAGATCAACCACCAGATGCCGGCGACCGTCGGTGGTCCTCGGCTGCCGCTGTCCGCGTTCGCCGCGGTGGTCGAGACCGACCGGCCGCTCCGCGAGGCCCCGGCCAAGCCGGCCGACGCCGTCGACCGGGCGATCGCCGCCCATGTCGCGAGCATCGTCGACGACGGCTCGACCATCCAGATCGGCGTCGGGTCCCTGCCCGCGGCGGTCCTCGAGGCGCTCGCCGGGCACGCCGACCTCGGCTTCCACAGCGGCATGCTCACCGACGGCGTGCTCGCCCTGGTCGAGAAGGGCGTCATCACCGGCGCCCGCAAGGAGATCGACCCCGGCGTCGTCGTCACCGGCGCGGCGCTGTGCAGCGCCCAGGGCTACCGCTGGATCGGCGAGCACGACGTGGAGTTCCGCGCGGCGAGCTACACCCACGCCCCGGCGGTCCTCTCGCAGCTGCGGTCGCTGGTGTCGATCAACTCGGCCATCGAGGTCGACCTGCTCGGCCAGGTGGGCGCCGAGCTGGCCCGGGGCGTCCACATCGGTGCCGTCGGCGGCCAGGTCGACTTCAGCCGCGCCGCCTCGCTGACCGGCTCCCGCTCGATCATCGCGCTGCGCTCCACCGTCGGCTCGGGGGAGCGCACCCAGTCCACCATCGTCCCGGCCCTCGCCGGCGGCGTGGTCACCACGGCCCGGGTCGACGTCGACGCCGTCGTCACCGAGCACGGCGTGGCGATGCTGACCGGCTGCACGGTGGCCGAGCGGGCGCTGCGGCTGATCGAGGTGGCCGCCCCCGAACACCGTGAGCACCTCCAACGCAGCCTCGCAGAGCAGGAGAACCGATGACCACCACGACCTTCCCCAACAGCACCCAGGGTGAGACCCGCACCGTCCACATCCGCGAGGTCGGGCCCCGCGACGGCTTCCAGAACGAGCCGGAGACCATCGCCACCGAGGACAAGATCCGGCTGATCAACGCCCTCGGCCGGGCCGGGCTCAAGCGGATCGAGGTGGCCAGCTTCGTGCGGCCCGACGTGATCCCGCAGCTCGCCGACGGGGTCGCGGTGCTGCGGGGCATCGACGTGCCGGCCGACGTGTCGCGGATGGTGCTGGTCCCCAACAGCAAGGGCCTCGACAACGCGCTCGCCCACCGCGACCTCTTCGAGGAGATCGCCCTGTTCGTGAGCGCGAGCGAGACGCACAACCGGCGCAACATCAACCGCACCGTCCAGGAGACGATGGACGACGTCCGCGGGATGGGCAAGCGGATCGTGGCCGAGGGCGTCAGCTACAGCGCGGTCATCGCCACCTCCTTCGGCTGCCCGTTCGAGGGCCCGGTGCCGATGGAGCGGGTGCTCGACCTGGCCGAGCGGTTCGCCGAGTCCGGCGCCACCGAGCTCGGCTTCGGCGACACGACCGGGATGTGCAACCCGGCTTACGCCTCCCGCTTCTTCGCCGCGGCCGTCGAGCGGCTGCCCGGCGTCGAGATCACCGCGCACTTCCACAACACCCGGGGCCAGGGCCTCGCCAACGCGTACGCCGCGCTGGAGGCGGGCTGCCGCAGCTTCGAGTCCAGCTGCGGCGAGCTGGGCGGCTGCCCGGTGCCGGCCGGCTCGACCGGCAACATCGCGACCGAGGACCTGGTGTCGATGTTCCACGAGATGGGCGTCGACACCGGTCTCGACCTCGACCGCCTCATCGCGGCCGCCCGGGACGCCCAGAGCACCCTGGGCCGCAAGCTGACCAGCCACTCGATCGTCGCCGGCCCGGTCATCTGGGCCCCGGCCGTCTGACCCACCCCACCCAAGGAGAACAAGAATGAGCAACCGCGTCGCACTGGTCACCGGTGGTGCCCAGGGCATCGGCAAGGGCATCGCCGTCACCCTCGGGCGTGACGGCTTCCGGGTCGCCGTCGCCGATCTCAACCTGGCCGTCGCCGAGGAGACGGCCAAGGAGATCAGCGCCGCCGGCGGCGAGGCCGTCGCGGTCGCGATCGACGTGACCTCGACGGAGTCGGTCAACGCCGCGGTCGCCGCCGTCGAGAGCGAGCTGGGCCCGATCGAGGTGGTCGTCAACAACGCGGGCTGGGACGACTTCATGCCGTTCGTGAAGACGACCGAGGAGTTCTGGGACAAGATCCTCGACATCAACTACAAGGGCGCGCTGCGGGTCATCCACGCCGTCGTCCCCGGGATGATGGAGCGCGGCTTCGGCCGGGTCATCAACATCGGCTCCGACGCGGGCCGGGTCGGCTCGTCGATGGAGGCCGTCTACTCCGGCGCCAAGGGCGGCATCATCGCCTTCACCAAGACCCTCGCCCGCGAGGTCGCCCGCAAGGGCGTCACGGCCAACACCGTGTGCCCCGGCCCGACCGACACCCCGGCGCTGCGCAAGTTCGCCGACGGCGCCGGCGGCGGCGACGCGGAGAAGGTGATCGCGGGCATGACCAGCGCCGTCCCGATGAAGCGGCTCGGCACGCCCGAGGACATCGGTCCCGCCGTCTCCTTCTTCGCCTCCGACGGCGCGGGCTTCGTCACCGGCCAGACGCTGTCGGTCAGCGGCGGCCTGACGATGGCCTGAGCCGTGACCGCGGTGACCGACGCCGTCGCCTGGACCGCGCACGGCGACTACGACGACATCGTCTACGAGACCAGCCCCGAGGGGATCGCCAAGATCACCATCGACCGGCCCGAGGTCCACAACGCCTTCCGGCCGCAGACCCTGGTCGAGGTCGACCGGGCGCTGATGGCCGCCCGTGAGGACGAGTCGGTCGGCGCGATCATCCTCACCGGCGCCGGCGACCGGGCGTTCTGCTCGGGCGGCGACCAGCGGGTGCGGGGCGACAGCGGCTACCAGCTCGACGCCAACGCCACCGGGCGCTTCCACGTGACCGACCTGCACGTCGCCATGCGCCGCTGCCCGAAGCCCATCGTGGCGATGGTGGCGGGCTACGCCATCGGCGGCGGTCACGTGCTGCACCTGGTCTGCGACCTGACCATCGCCGCCGACAACGCGGTCTTCGGCCAGGTCGGGCCCAAGGTGGGCTCCTTCGACGGCGGCTACGGCTCGAGCATCCTCTCCGACCTGGTCGGCCCCAAGAAGGCCAAGGAGATCTGGTTCCTGTGCCGCCAGTACGACGCCCGCGAGGCACTGGCGATGGGCCTGGTCAACACCGTGGTCCCGCTCGCCGAGCTCGAGCGGGAGACCGTGCGCTGGTGCCGGGAGATGCTCCGGCTCTCGCCGCGTGCGCTGCGCATGTCCAAGCTCAGCTTCCACGCCCACGAGGACGGCTACGCCGGCATCCAGCAGCTCGCCCACGACGCCAACCTGCTCTTCTACGGCACCGAGGAGGCCCAGGAGGGGCGCGAGGCGTTCAAGGCGCGGCGCACCCCCGACTTCGCGCGCTTCCCCCGCCGTCCCTGATCCGCACCACCCCTTCCGACCCGAAACGAGGAGCGATGACCGAATCCCCCGTCGTCACCTGGACCACCGAGGCGCCCGGCGTGGTCGTCGTGACCATGGACCGCCCGCCCGCCAACGCCCTCGGGCTGCCGATCCTCGACGGGCTGCACGCCGCCATCGACGCGGCCGAGCGGGCCGGCGACGTCAAGGTCATGGTGATCTCCTCCGCGCGGGACGGCTTGTTCGCCGCGGGCGCGGACATCAAGCACATGTCGACCATCGACGCGGACTCCTTCCTCGCCTACGGCGACAGGATGCGTGCGGTCAACGACCGGCTGGCCGCATCTCCGTGGCTGTCGGTCGCGGCGATCGACGGGCTCGCCCTCGGCGGCGGCCTGGAGCTGGCCATGGCCTGCACCCTGCGGGTCGCGGGACCGCGGGCCCGGCTCGGCCTGCCCGAGGTCAAGCTCGGCCTGATCCCCGGCGCCGGCGGCACCCAGCGGCTGACCCAGCTGGTCGGCCGAGGCCGCGCGCTCGACATCATGCTCACCGCCCGGCAGGTCGGCGCCGAGGAGGCGCTGCGGATCGGCCTCGTCGACCGGCTCACCGACGAGGACGTCGTCAAGGTCGCCCTCGACCTGGCCGGCGAGCTGGTGACCTCCTCGCTGCCGGCCCAGCTGGCCGTCGTACGGACCGTGGACGCGGCGTTCGAGCTGCCGCTCGCCGAGGGCATCGCCTTCGAGCGCGCCCAGGAGCAGGGCCTGTTCGAGAACGGGGAGGCCGCGGAGGGGATCTCGGCGTTCGTCGCGAAGCGGCCGCCGAACTTCGCGTGAGCCGCGGCCCCCTGGCGCTGTGCCTGGCGGCCGTCTGGCTGCTGTGGGGCTCGGTCTACCTCGCCATCCGGCTGGTGGTGCGCGAGGTCGACCCCTTCCAGGCGATGGCGCAGCGCTACGTCGTCGCCGGACTGATCCTCGTCGCCGTCGCGGTGCTGCGCGGCGGCTGGGCGGCGCTGCGGGTGAGCCGGGCCGAGGCGCTGGGCCTGGTCGTGACCGGCGTGCTGCTGGTCAGCCTCGGCAACGGCTTCCAGGCGCTCGCGCAGGTCGGCGGCCTGCCGTCGGGCGTGGCCGCGCTGATCGTGGCGACGGTCCCGGCGTGGGCCGTGGTGCTCCGGCTGGCCACCGGTGACCGGCCGCCGGCGGCCACGCTGTGCGGGGTCGCGGTCGGCTTCGCCGGCCTGGTGGCGCTGGTCGGGCTCGGGCAGGGCGCCGGCGGCGAGGTGCCGCTGCTCGCCGCGGCCTGCTGCCTGGCGGGCAGCCTGAGCTTCACCGTCGGCTCCTTCCTGCAGGGACGGATGACCATGCCGACCGACATCGTCACGGTCGCGGCCTACCAGCAGCTGGTCGCCGCCTGCTCCTCGACCGTGCTGGCGGTCGCGGCCGGTGAGCGGGTCAGTGTCGACTACTCCGGGTCGGGCTGGTTCGCGATGGCCTGGCTGGTCCTGGCCTGCTCGGTGAGCGCCTTCCTGGCGTTCGCCTGGCTGCTCGCCCACGTGCCGCTGTCCCTGACCGCGACCCATGCCTACGTCAACCCGGTCGTCGCGGTGCTCCTGGGCTGGCTGGTGCTCGCCGAGCCGCTCGGGGCGGGCGTGCTCGTGGGCGGCGGCGCGGTGGTCGCGGCGGTGGTGCTGATCATCGCCTCCGAGCAGTCGGCGCGCCGCCGGCGAGCGGCCCCTATCCCTTTGGGGATAGACGAAAACCTCTCCAAGTAGGGTCGAATCGATCTAACTATCGGACCATAATTCGTGACGTGAGACACACCGATCGACGGTGTTCCCGGACCCGAGGGGATCTTTCGCATGAAGCGACGACTGTTGGCGGTGGCGAGTGCCGCCACGTTGGCAATGACCATGGCGGCCTGTGGCTCCGCCAGCACCAGCTCGGGTGACAGCGGGGAAGACGGACCGATCAAGATCGCGCTGATCCCGCCGACCAGCGGCGCGCTGGCCCAGTTCGGCACGGACGCCGTCAACGGCTGGAAGACCGCCGTGCGCCTGGTCAACGAGGACGGCGGCATCGACGGGCGCAAGGTCGAGCTGGTGGTGAAGTCCACCGACGCCGACCCGGCCACCACGCTGCGCGTCGCCAAGGACGCCGTCACCCAGGACGGCGCCCAGTTCATCGGCGCGGTGATGACCTCGCCCGAGCACGCGGCGCTCAACGCCCAGCTCGAGGGCCTCGGCGCGATGTCCTTCAACTCGCTCGGCAAGGACGACGCGCTCGTGGGCGAGCAGTGCTCGCCGTACGCCGTGCACGTGGTGCAGACCAGCAGCATGGACATCAACGCCCTCGCCAGCTCGCTCGCCGACCTCGAGGGCGACAAGTGGGCGATCCAGGCGGTCGACTACGCCACGGGTCACGGCGCAGCCGAGAAGTTCAAGGCCGCGGCGGACAAGGCCGGCAAGAAGATCGTGCTCGAGCAGTTCGCGCCGCTCAACACCACCGACTTCGGCTCCTACATCACCAAGATCAAGAGCAGTGGCGCCGACGCGGTGTTCGCCGTCGAGTACGGCGCCGACGGCGTCGCCTTCGTGCAGCAGGCCGGCCAGTTCAACCTCGACAGCCAGCTCAAGACCGTGCTCGGGTTCAACATGGTCTCCGAGCCGCTGTTCAAGACGCTCGGCGACTCGATCGTCGGCTACTACAACAACGTCGGCTACGACGTGGCCGGCGACAACGAGCTCAACAAGGAGTTCGTCGAGGCCTACACCGAGGACCACGGCAGCGCGCCTTACTACGTCCCGGCCGACAACTACCTGGCCGCCGAGACGCTGTTCGCGGCGATCGAGAAGGCCGGCTCCAGCGACCCGGCCGAGGTGGCCAAGGCCGTCGGTGGGCTGAGCTTCGACAGCATCGTCGGCAACGTGACCGTGCGCGCCGACGACAACCAGGTGCTGCGCGACTCCTACCTCGGCAAGGTCGTCCAGGCAGACAGCGGTCTGGCGTTCGAGGTGCTGTCGAACACCGCGCCGGACGTCACGACCCCCGAGCCCGACCCGGCCTGCAAGTTCTGATCCGGCCGATGCCGGCACGGGCCTCGGGCGCCCGTGCCGGCATCCCGGCGTAGCGAGGAGAAGGACGTGAACGCAGCACAGCTGCTCAACGGGGTGGCCCTCGGGTCGCTCCTGATGGTGCTCAGCTCCGGGCTGGCGATGATCTACGGACTGCGCGGCGTGGCGAACTTCGCCCACGGTGCGCTCTACATGTCGGGCGCCTACATCGCCTACTCGGTGTCGGACCGGGTGGGCTTCTGGGCCGCGCTGCTGGTGGTCCCGCTCGTGCTGGCGGTGCTCGGCGTGATCCTGGAGCTGGCCTTCTTCCGGCCGCTCCAGCACCGCTCCCACATCGAGCTGGGCCTGATCACCTTCGGCCTGGCGCTCATCGCGGAGCGCCTGGTGGTGCTGATCTGGGGCGAGCGCACGCTGCGGGTCAGCCCGCCGGAGTTCCTGCAGGGCACCACCTCGCTGCTCGGCGTCGAGTACCCCAGCTACCGGCTCGCGATCATCGTGATCGCGCTGGCCCTGGCCGCCGCGCTCGTGCTGTGGCTGCGCGGCACCGAGGTGGGCCTCCACATCCGGGCCGCGAGCCAGGACATCGAGACGGCCGCGATCATGGGCATCAACGTCGACCGGGTCAGCCTGGTCGTGGTGGCCGTCGGCGCCGCGCTCGCGGGCCTCGCCGGAGCCCTCGCCGCGCCGTACATCGCCCTCGACCCCGGCATGGGCAACGCCTTCCTCATCACCGTGCTCATCGTCGTCGTGGTCGGCGGCATCGGCAGCATCGGCGGCGCGATGGTCGCCGGGATGGGGCTCGGCGTGATCCAGACGGTCACCACGGTCTGGTCGCCGAGCGTGGCCGTGATCGTGCCCTTCCTCGCGCTGACCATCGTCTTGCTGTGGCGGCCCACGGGGCTCGCCGGAAAGAGGGTCTCATGACGACCACCGCACCTGCCGACGACGTCACGGCGACCATGGTCGAGACGCCCGTACGACGGGGCCGTCGCCGCGGGACGCTGATCGGGCTGGGCGTCGCGCTCGGCGCGCTGCTCGGCGGTCTCGCCGTGCCGTACGCCGTCACCGACACCTACCGGATGAGCCTGGTCGTCGACGGCACCGTGCTCAGCCTGATGGCCATCGGCATCGGCTTCCTCGCCCGCCATCTCGGCATGATCAGCCTCGGCCACGGCGCCTTCTTCGGCGCCGCGGCGTACGGCGTCGGCGTCGCCACCTCCAACTGGGGCTGGTCGCCGACCGCGGCCGTCGGCTTCGGCGTCGTCGTCGGCACCGTGGTGGCGCTGGTGATGGGGCTGCTGGTGGTCCGGGCCTCGGGCTTCGGCTTCCTGATGCTGACCCTGGCCCTCTCGCAGGCGCTGTACTCCCTGAGCGTGCAGACCTCGGCCCGCCCGCTCACCGGCGCGCACGACGGCAAGCTGCTCACCTACGACCGGGATCTCACCTTCCTCGGCCTGAACCAGGCCGACGTGATGAACCCCGGCCTGTTCTGGCCCTTCGCCTGGATCGCGCTCACCGTCTCGGTCACGGTGCTGTGGCTGGTCGGCCGGTCGCGCTTCGGCACCACGCTGGAGGGGATCCGGGAGAACGAGGAGCGGATGCGCTTCTCCGGGTACGACACCTTCGGGCCGCGACTGGCCGCCTTCGTGCTCTCCGGCGCGGTCGCCTCGCTCGGCGGGGCGCTGTTCGCGATCAACGCCGGCTACGTCTCGCCCGACATCCTGGGCTTCAGCAAGGCCGGCGACTCGCTGATCGCCGCGCTGGTCGGCGGGTTCGGGCTGCTGCTCGGGCCGGTGGTCGGCACCTTCCTGTTCGTCTACGCGCAGGCCAACTTCAACTTCGGCGGCAACCTGCACCTGTTCACGGGCCTGGCGCTGATCGTCGTGCTCGTCTTCATGCCGGGTGGCATCACCGGCGCGTTCCAGAAGCTCTACCACCGGATCAGGAAGGGACGCCGATGAGCATCTTCGAAGGACGCGGGCTCACCGTCCGCTACGGCGCGCACGTCGCCCTCGACGACGTCGACATCACCCTCGAGCCCGGGGTGGTGCACGGCGTGATCGGCCCCAACGGCGCCGGCAAGTCGACCTTCATCGACGCCCTCTCCGGCCGCAAGCGGCCCTCGTCCGGCACGGTGCGCTTCGAGGGCGCCGAGATCACCCGGCGCTCGGTGCGCTGGCGGCGCCGGCGCGGACTGGCCCGCTCCTTCCAGCGCACCAGCGTGTTCGGCTCGATGACCGTGGGCGACCAGCTCGAGATGATCGCGCGCCGCAACGACGAGCCGGACCTGGCCGAGATCGTGTCCACCCTCGGGCTGGACCCGGTCCGCGACCAGGTCTGCTCGGAGATCGCCTACGGCACCCAGCGCTCGGTCGACCTCGCCATCGCGCTCATCGGCCGGCCCAAGGTGGTGCTGCTCGACGAGCCCTGCGCCGGCCTGGTCCACGACGAGTCGGTGCGGATGCTCCAGCACGTGCGCGACCTGTGCAAGGAGCGCGAGGTCGCGGCCCTGCTCGTCGAGCACGACGTCGACGGCGTCTTCCGGACCTGTGACGTGATCACCGTCCTGGACCTCGGCAAGGTGCTGGCCTCCGGCGCACCCGACGAGGTGCGGGCCGACGAGAACGTGATCCGTGCCTACCTGGGGAGCGCCGCATGAGCACCACACCCGTCCTCGAGTTCCGGGGCGTCACCGCCGGGTACGCCGGCTCGGTCATCCTGCAGGAGCTCTCGTTCTCGATCGCACCCGGCGAGACGGTCGGCCTGGTCGGCCGCAACGGCGCGGGCAAGACGACGACGCTGATGTCGGTCTACGGCGTGCCGACCGTCTCCGGCGAGATCCTCGTCGACGGCGTTCCGGTCGGCCGGAAGGCCCATCTCCCGACGGCCCGCGGCGTCTCGCTGGTCCCCCAGGGCAAGCGGATCTTCAGCAACCTCACCGTCGAGGAGAACATCCTGCTCGGCCGCGCCTCGGGGCGATCGAGCAGCTGGTCGGTGGAGGACCTCTACCAGCTCTTCCCCAACCTGGCCCGTGGCCGCAAGCGTCCCGGCACCTCCCTGTCCGGCGGCGAGCAGCAGATGCTCGCGATCGCCCGGGCGCTGATGGCCGGGCCGTCGCTGCTCATGCTCGACGAGCCCACCGAGGGCCTGGCGCCGGTCATCATCGACGCGATCGTGGAGGCGCTGAAGGAGATCCGCTCCCGGGGCACCGCGCTGCTGCTCGTCGAGCAGCACATCGGCATGATCCAGAAGGTCGCCGACCGCTACCTGGCCCTGCGCAAGGGCCGGCTGGTCGGCGACGGCCCGGTGGAGCAGCTCGGCGACCGTGCCGTCCAGGAGCTGATCGCGCTGTGAGCGCCGTGCCTCAGCCCTGACGCAGCTCGGTCTTCAGCACCTTGCCGCTGGCGTTGCGCGGCAGCGACTCCTCGAGGACGACGTCGCGCGGGACCTTGAAGTTGGCCAGCCGCTCGCGGACCCAGGCGATCAGCTCCTCGCGGGTGGCGGAGGTGCCGGGACGGAGCACGACGTGGGCGGCGCCGACCGCGCCCATCCGGTCGTCGGGGACGCCGATCACGGCGCTCTCCATGACGGCCGGGTGGGCGGCGAGGACGTTCTCGATCTCCGCCGGGTAGACGTTGAAGCCGCCGGTGATGAACATGTCCTTGATCCGGTCGGTGATCTTCACGCAGCCGTGCTCGTCGAGCCGGCCGATGTCGCCGGTGTGGAACCAGCCGTCGGGGTCGATGGCGGCGGCGGTGGACTCGGGGTCCTCGAAGTAGCCGAGCATCACGTTCGCGCCGCGCAGCCAGATCTCGCCCTCCTCGCCGACCGGGACCTCCTGGCCGTCGCCGCCGACGATCCGGGCCTCGATGCCGGGCACCGGGGGACCGGTGGTCTCGGCGATGTGGCGCGGGTCCTCGCCGTGGCGGGAGGTGGTCGCGACGACGCACTCGGTGAGGCCGTAGGCCTGGTAGACCGTCTCGAAGCCGAGCACGTCGTGCATCTGCTCGAACAGGGTCTCCGGGACGGAGGCGGCGCCGGCGATGGAGAAGCGGAGCGACGACAGGTCGAACTCCGTGCGGCGCGGGTGGTTGAGCAGGGTGATGAAGATGGTCGGCGCGCCGGGCAGGACGGTGATCCGCTCGTCCTGCACGAGCTGCATCAGCGCGACCGGGTCGAACGTGGGGACCGGGTAGATCGTCGTACCGGCGGTGAGCGAGGTGATCACCCCCGCCTTGTAGCCGAACCCGTGGAAGAAGGGGTTGACGATCGCGTAGCGGTCGGCGGGCGACAGCGAGGCGCCGTCGGCCCACACCTCGGCGACGCCGATGGTCTGGGCGTGGGTGCTCATCACGCCCTTGGGGACGCCGGTGGTGCCCGAGGTGAAGAGGATGTCGCAGACGGTGTCGGGGGTGACCTCGGCGGCGAGCCGCTCGACCTCCGCGGCGGGGACCTGCTCGCCCAGGGCGAGGAAGTCGGCCCAGCCGAGCGTGCCCGGCAGGCCCGCCGACGCCATGTCGACCCGGGTCCGCAGGTGGGGCAGCTCGCCCTCGGCCTCGGCGAGCATCGCCGAGTAGTCGGTGCCGAGGAAGCTGTCGCAGAGCACCAGCACCACCGCGCGCGAGCGCTCCAGGATGACCTGTGCCTCCTGGCCGCGATAGCGGGTGTTGAGGGGGACGACGGACGCCCCGACGTACTCCGCCCCGAGCAGCGCGACCACGAACTCCCAGCGGTTCGGCGCCCAGATCGCGACCCGGTCGCCCGGCTCGACGCCGAGGGCCAGGTACGAGCGCGCGGCGCTGACGGCGAGCTCGCGCAGGCCCTCGTAGCTGATGGTGGTGCTGCCGTCCACGATGGCCGGGTGGGCGCCGTGGGTGGCGGCACCGTGGGCCAGGAGGGCGGGAATGGTCCGTGCTGCCATCAGGCGAGACTCCTCGTGAACAAGTGCTTGTTAGGTACTCTAGCCCTGTCGGCCCGGTCCGGAACGAGCATGGGGCGGGGTGCTGCGGCGTGGTGCCGCGCGTGGGAGAGGATCAGGTCATGGCGAGCAGCAACAACGAGGCTACGACGCGAGGCGGTCGTCGGCGGAGCAATGGCGCGGGTTCGTCCCGGCGAGCGCAGCTCCTGGCGATCGCGGCGGAGATGTTCGCGACCCGCGGGTACTCCCAGACCACGGTGCGCGACATCGCCGACGAGGCCGGGATCCTCTCCGGCAGCCTCTACCACCACTTCGACTCCAAGGAGGCCATGCTCACCGAGATCCTCCGGGAGTTCATGGGCAACCTCCTCAGCGACATCCGCGAGATCGCGGAGAGCCGGCAGACGCCGCGCGACGCGCTCGACGGGCTGATCTACAACTCGTTCGAGACCATCCACAAGGTGCCCTTCGCCGTCGCGCTCTACCAGAACGAGGCGGCGCTGCTGACGACGACGGCCGAGTTCGCGTTCGTCGCGAAGGCCAGCCTCGACGTCGAGAAGGTCTGGCTGAACGTGATCAAGCAGGGGCAGAAGGAGCTGGACTTCCGCGCCGACCTCGACCCCAGCACGACCTACCGCTTCATCCGCGACGCGATCTGGTCCACGGTGCGCTGGTACAACCCGCGCGGACGCCTCCAGCACAAGGCACTGGCCGACCAGTACATCGAGATGCTCCACGGCGGACTGCTCGCCGAGTGACCCGCCGAGGTCCGGCGCGCTCAGCGCCGGACCTCCTTGTCGCGCAAGCCCGCCGGGTCGAGCACGGTGCGGATCAGCTCGAGCTCCTCGGCGGTGGGCAGGCGGGTCGTGGTGGCGCCGCTGACGTCGATCGCGAAGCCGGTCTGCTCGGTGACCTCGTCGGCGGTGACGCCCGGGTGCAGGGAGCGGACCTTCAGCAGGCCGGCGTCGTCGTAGTCGAGCACGGCGAGGTCGGTCACCACCACGCCGAGGTCGTGGAAGCGCAGTGCGGCGCCACCGTGGGCGCGCGCCCGGTCGTTGCCGACCCCCGACACGACGTCGACCGCCTCCACGAACACCCGGGCGGAGTGGCGGGAGACCCAGTAGTCGACGCGGTGGTTGACCGTGTTGCCCGGCGCGCCGCGCACGCCGATCAGCTGCCGGGTCGGCTTGCGCCAGTCACCGATGGAGGAGATGTTCTGGTTGCCGTGGCGATCCACCTGGCTGGCGCCCATCATGCTGTGCCGGCGGCCGGTCGCGAGGATCTCGAAGATCCGGCGGAACGGCGCCCACGACTCGATGGTCCCGCCCGCGGAGGCGTTGCGGCCCAGTGGCGGCGGCTCGCTCATCAAGAAGCAGTCGCCGTCGGTGAGCACCAGATCGGGCTCGAAGGTGAGCTTCGCGAGCCGGGCGCTGATGGTCGGCACGATGCCGACCGCGTGGGCCAGCACCTCGCCGGACCCACGCCAGGCGTCGGCGCAGGCGACGACGCAGACCTCGGCGCGGGTGATGTCGGTGACGTCGCTCATCGGACGGCCTCCTCGAGGTAGCTCTTCGCGAACGCCGCCCAGGTCTCGGGATCGCGCGCGGCGTCGACGTACGCGCGCTGCGCGGCCTCGTCGCGGCCGTAGTCGGGATCGCAGCTGGTGAAGCCCGCGCCGCCCGGCGCCTCGACGACGCCGGAGACGAACATCCGGCTGACCAGCAGTGACTGCGGTGGCGCGTCCTTGGTGAGGTCGGCGGTGGGGACCACCTGCTCGACGCTCATGATGCAGCGGTCGGCGGCCATCGCGTAGAGGTCGTCGAAGTAGGGGTCCGGCCCCAGATACTGCCCGTTCCCGGCGGCATCGGCGCGGTTGAGGTGGATCAGCGCGAGGTCCATCCGGACGCCGGGGACCGCGACGTAGACCTCGTCGTCGTACGGCGAGGCCACGGTCTTGAGCTCCGGGTTCATCGTCAGCACGTCCGAGGCGAGCCCGGCCCGGATCGGCTGGAAGCTCAGCCGGGCGGCGCCTGCCCGGAGGGCGGCGACGAACATGCCCTCGTCGTACTCGGTCGTCTCGATCGAGCCGGCCTCGCGGGCCGCCCGGAAGTGGGGGTCGAGCGGGATGCTGTCGAGCGAGACGAAGCCGTAGACCAGCCGCTTGACCTTGCCCGCGGCGCAGAGCAGGCCCACGTCGGGGCCACCGAAGGTGACGACGGTCAGGTCGGTCACGTCGCTGCGGAGCAGCTCGCGCACCAGTGCCATCGGCTTGCGCCGGGAGCCCCAGCCGCCGATCCCGATGGTCATGCCCGACCGGACGTGGCTCGCCAAGTCGGCCAGCCGCATGGTCTTGTCCGCCATCACTCCTCCATACCTAGCGCTTGCTTGGTGGCGACTGTACCTCGCCCGCTCGGGCAGTGCCACTGGAGGGGACTGCCCTTGCGCTCCGGTCGTCTCAATGCTTGCATCACAAGCAAACGCTTGGTTAGTCCGAGAGGTGGGCCGATGGCCGGACATGTGGTGGTGACGGGTGGCGCCAGCGGGATCGGAGCGGCGGTCGTCGACCAGCTCCGGGAGCGCGGGCACGCGGTGACCGTCTGGGACCTGAGTGAGCCTGACCGCGACGACGTGGGGCACCGCCGGCTCGACGTGACCGATGCGGACGCGGTCGCCACGGCACTGACCGCGGCCGAGCGGGAGCGCGGCGTCGTGCGGCATCTGGTGACCAGCCACGGGATCCGCGGCGCCTACGTCCCCGCGCTCGAGCTCGACCCGGCCGGCGTGCGACGGCTGCTGGACGTCCACGTCGTCGGGACCCTGCTCACCGCCTCCGCCGTCGTCCGGCGCCTGGTCGAGCTCGATGCCGCCTCGGGCGCCTCGGTCGTGACCCTGGCCTCGACGACGGCGTACGGCGGGTGGGCGAACCAGTCGGACTACGGCGTCGCCAAGGCCGCGGTGCGCCAGCTCACCGAGAACCTGGCGATCGAGTGGGCCGGCCTCGGCGTCCGGGTCAACGCGGTCGCGCCCGGCCACACCCGCACCCCGATGGTGCAGGACCTGATCGACCACGGGTACGACGTCGCGCCGGTCGAGGCGCGCACCCCGCTCGGCCGGCTCTGCACACCCGCCGAGATGGCGCGCGAGATCGTGCACCTGCTCCTCGACGCCACCTTCACCACCGGCGTGTGCGTCCCGGTCGACGGCGGCTGGACGGCGGTGGGCAAGTGAGTCTCCCGCGCCGGCGGCTCGGCGACCTGGAGGTGTCGGCGATCGGCTTCGGTGCGATGACGCTCACCCAGACGCCGGACAGCGACGTCGAACGCGGGACCCGAGCCGTGCACGCCGCCCTCGACGCCGGCGTCACCCTCTTCGACACCGCCGACGTCTACGGCCCGACCGGCTTCGACACCCCGGGTGGCTACGGCGTCAACGAGCGCGCGTTGATGACGGCGCTCCGGTCCTGGGGCGGCCCACTCGACGACATCGTGGTCGCGACCAAGGGCGGGCACACCCGCGACGGGCTGACCTGGTGGATCGACGGCGGCCGCGACCACCTCCGGGCCGCGGCGGAAGCCTCCCGGGAGCGGCTGGGGCTCGACGTGATCCCGCTCTACCAGCACCACCGGCCGGACCCGCGGCGTCCTTACCGGGAGTCGATGACGGCGCTGCGGGAGCTCGTGGACGACGGGATCGTGGCCCGGATCGGCATCTCCAACGCCGGCGTCGACCAGATCCGCCTCGCCGCCTCGATCCTCGGCGACGCCCTGGTCGCGGTGCAGAACGAGTACTCCCCGCTCGCCCGCGGCAGCGAGGTCGAGATCGACCTGTGCGCCGAGCTCGGCCTCGCCTTCCTGTCCTGGGGGCCGTTCGGCGGGATGCGCGAGGCGAAGGCGCTCGGCTCGTCGTTCGCGCCCTTCGCCCAGGTCGCCGCGGAGCGCGGCGTCAGCGCGCAGCGGGTCGCGCTCGCCTGGCAGCTGGCCCGCTCGCCCTGCATCGTGCCGATCCCCGGGGCCAGCCGGCCGGAGTCGGTGCTCGACTCGGTGCAGGCGGCGACGCTCGTGCTCACCGAGGACGAGCTCGCCCGGCTGAACGCCGCGACCCGATGAGCTCAGCGAGCGGGCGGCTCCACCAGCTCCACCCGCACCCGGTCCGGGTCGAGCACGTAGACCACGCGGTGGCCCGCCATCGGCTCGCTCGCCACGATCGGCTCCGACAGCGCGGTCACGCCGCGCTCGCGCAGCCGGTCGAGCGTGCCGTCGAGGTCGGTCACGGTGATCGCGACGTGCGCGGCGCCGACGTTGCCGTTGTCGGGGTCGAGGACGACGTCCGAGCCCCCGTCGTACTGCAGCAGCTCGACCACGGTCCCGCCCTCCTGGGCCCGCACGAACGCCTGGCGTACGACGACGCCCGGGTAGCCGGTGACCGCGTCGATGCGCGGACCGCTGCGCTCGTAGGGTCCGAGGCGCTCGCCGCCGAGCAGGTCCTCGTAGAACGCGAGGGAGCGCGCCAGGTCGCTGACCGTGATGCCCACGTGATGGATCGACGTCATGACCAGAACCTAGCAAGCGCTTGGTTCATGTGAAACCCTGAGGAGATGAACATGTCGGACACCGCACCCAGCCCCCTCGTCGACCTGACCGACAAGGTCGTCGTGATCACCGGCGCGAGCCGGGGCCTCGGCGCCGCGCACGCGCGCACGCTCGCGCGGGCCGGTGCCACGGTCGTCGTGACCGACCTCGCGGCCGACGGCGTCGCCGAGGTGGCCGCCGAGCTGGGGGAGCGGCACCTCTCGGCCGCGCTCGACGTGACCTCGCCCGACGCGTGGGCGGACCTGGCGCGGCTGGTGGTGGAGCGGTACGGGCGGGTCGACGGCCTGGTCAACAACGCCGGCCGCTGCGAGTACGCGCACTTCCTGGAGACCTCGCCCGCCATGTTCGAGGGCCACTTCCAGGTCAACGTGATGGGCGCGGTCCACGGCATGCAGGCCTTCGCGCCCCACCTGCCGCCGGGCAGCTCGATCGTCAACATCGCCTCGGTGGCCGGCCTCGCGGCGTGGCCGGGGAGCAGTGCCTACGGCGCCTCGAAGTTCGCCCTGCGCGGCGTCAGCCGGGCCGCGGCGATCGACCTGGGCGGGGAGCGGGGGATCCGGGTCAACTGCGTGCTGCCGGGCGCGGCCGACACCGCGATGCTGTCCGAGGCCTCGCGCCAGGGCGGTGGCGTGGTCGGCGGCCTGCCGGTCCCGCGGGCCGCGCGGCCGCACGAGATCAGCGCGATGGTCGCCTTCCTGCTCAGCGACGCGGCGAGCTACTGCACCGGCCAGGACTTCGTGGTCGACGGCGGGATGAAGGCCTGACATGACGTTCTACGAGATCGACGGCGTGGTGCCGGTCTGCGACCCGACCTCCTACGTGCACCCGTCGGCCGACGTGATCGGCGACGTGATCATCGGCCCCGGCTGCTACATCGGGCCCTCGGCCAGCCTGCGCGCGGACTTCGGCCGGATCCGGATCGAGGCCGGATCCAACGTCCAGGACTCGTGCACCGTGCACGTCTACCCCGGCGCCGACTGCGTGCTCGGCGAGAGCAGCCACGTCGGCCATGGGGCGATCCTCCACGGCTGCCGGCTCGAGCCGCGGGTGCTGGTCGGCATGGGCTCGGTCGTGATGGACGGCGCCCGGATCGGCGCCGACTCGCTGATCGGCGCCGGCAGCGTGGTCCGCGCCGGCTTCGTCGCACCGCCGCGCTCGCTGGTGATCGGCAGCCCGGCGACGGTGGTCCGCGAGCTCGACGAGGCGCAGCTCGCCTGGAAGTCCAACGGTCCCGGGGTCTACCGCCAGCTGGCCGAGCGCTCGCTCGCCTCGCTGCGCGAGGTGACCCCGCTCGCCGCCGAGGAGGCGGACCGGCGGCGGGTCAGCACCGACGCCTCCGTCAGCCGTCCGCTGCACGAGGTGCGCGCCGAGCGCGAGGCCCCATGAGCCCCCGTCGCGACCTGGCCGAGGCGGTCCGCGAGCTGGCCGCGGTCACCGCCGTGACCGATGTCGCCGACCCCGTCATGACGGAGGCCGTCGCGTCGGTGCGGGCGCTCACCGCGCTGCTGCGCGAGCGGCAGCTGGCCGACGTCCCCCGGACGCCGTACGACGAGGCGGTGGGTGCGCGCGACTACGGCTGGCACCTCGACAACCCGGCCCTGCCCGGCCTGAGCATGGTCTTCGAGGACGGCCGCGCCACGGCGTCGATCCCCGCCGGCCTCGGCGCGGCGTACGCCGGACCGCCGGGCAAGCTGCACGGCGGCGTCGGCGCGCTGCTCCTCGACGTGCTCCTCTCGAGCCTGGTCCAGCACCACGGCGTCCCCGCCGTCACCGCCTCGCTGAGGCTCGACTACCGCGCGCCGACGCCCCTGGACGCACCGCTGCGGATCACCGGCGAGGTCGTCGCCCGCAGCGGCCGCAAGGTCGAGACCGTCGGGGCGCTGTGGCACGGCGAGGTCGCCACCGTCGAGGCGCGCGGCCTCTTCGTCCAGCTCTGAGGGTTCCGTTCTCTCCGCGTATCTGACGAATGGGCTGCGGATCCGGCTCCGGAGCAGCCCATTCGTCAGATAAGCGGCAAGCCAGGCGACCCGAGCTACAACTCGCCCGCGTCGCGCTTGTTGGACTCGGCCATGGCCGCGGCGCCGAGCCCGGCGAGGGAGTCGACGCTGACCTCGGCGTTGTGGGAGTGGGCGGCGTGGTGGAGGCCGAAGACCGAGTCCATGCCGGCGCGCTGCCCCATCAGGTCCTCGGCCTGGTTGATCGCCTTCTTGGTGAGCGCGAGACCGAGGCGGGGCATGGCCGCGATCCGGTGCGCCATCTCGTCGACGGTGGCGTCGAGGTCGGCGCGGGGGACGACGTGGTTGACCATGCCGAGCTCGTGGGCGCGGCGCGCGTCGAAGCGGCCGCCGGTGTAGAGGAACTCCTTGGCGGCGCGGGGGTTCATCACCCACGGGTGCGCGAAGTACTCGACGCCGGGGATGCCCATCTTGACCACCGGGTCCTGGAAGAACGCGTCGTCGGAGGCGATGATGAAGTCGCAGACCCAGGCGAGCATCAGCCCGCCGGCGACGCAGGCGCCCTGCACCTTCGCGATGATCGGCTTGGGGATCTCGCGCCAGCGGCGGCACATGCCGAGGTAGACCTCGGACTCGCGGGCGAAGCGCGCGTCGACGCCCTGGGCGCCGATGTGGTCCCACCAGATGACGGCCTTGCGCTCGAAGGACTCGTCGATGTCGCGGCCCGGGGTGCCGATGTCGTGGCCGCCGCAGAAGTGCCGGCCCTTGCCGCCGAGCACGATCACCTTGACCTCGTCGTCGTCGACCGCGTCGGTGAACGCCCGGTCGAGGGCATAGGTGACCTTGGAGTTCTGGGCGTTGGCGTACGCCGGGCGGTTGAGCGTCACGTAGGCGACGCCGTCGCGGACCGCGTAGGTCACGACGGGCTCGGTCGTCGGGTCGGCGTTGCTCATCGGGTCTCCCGGGGTCGTCGTACAAACCTAGCGTTTGCTTGGTAGCCTACCAGGATGACGACCCCACTCGACCTGGATGTGACCGACACCGCGGACTGGGCCGGACGCCCCCTGGGGGAGCGGGAGGTCGCGTGGGACGAGCGCGACGCGATCCTGTTCGCCCTCGCCGTGGGCGCCCCGGCCGAGCGGCTCGACCTGGTCTTCGAGCGCGACCTCGCGGTGCTGCCGACCTTCGCACTGACCCTGGCCCAGTGGGCGCCGGACGTGCTCGGCTCGGCCGGCGCCTTCGACGTGGGCACGTCGCTGCACGGCTCGCAGCGGCTCGAGGTGCTGGCGCCGATGCCGGCCAGCGGCAGCACCCTGATGCGGGCCCGGGTGGGCGAGGTGTGGGACAAGGGCGCGGCCGCGGTCTTCGAGGTCGTCGTCGAGTGCGCGTACGTCCGGGCGACCTGGTCGATCTTCGCGCCCGGCCGGGGCGGCTTCGGCGGGGAGCGCGGCCCGGGGCGCACGCCCGCGCCCGAGGGTGAGCCGGTCGCCACCGTCGGCCTGGACGTGGCCGCCAACGCGGCGGCGCTCTACCGGCTCACCGGCGACCGTCACCACATCCACATCGACCCTGCCGCCGCCGAGCGGATCGGCCAGCCGCGGCCGATCCTGCACGGCCTCGCGACGCTGTCGGCCGCCGTCCTCGCCGCCGCCGACGTGCGGGGGGCGTCCCCGGCGGACCTGACCCTGCTCGAAGGCAGGTTCAGCAGCGCCGTCTTCCCGGGCGAGTCCCTGACCGTGCCGGTGTGGGCGGACGGCTCGTTCCGCGTCGACACCGAGCGCGGCACCGCCATCGACGGCGCCCGCGCCCTGTTCGGCTGACCCGTCAGGCCGTGGTGGTGGTCAGGATCTCGATCACCGCCGCCGGGTCGGTCGCGGGGTTCACGAACGCCAGCCGCAGCACGGTCCGCCCGCGCCAGGAGGTCGGCACGCAGAGGATCCGGCCCGCGCGGGAGAGCTCGTCGGACCAGGCGTAGTAGTCCTCGCGCGTCCAGCCGGGCCGCTCGAACAGCAGCACGGACAGGTCGGGCTCCAGCAGCAGCCGCAGGGTCGGGCTCGCCCGGATCGCGTCCGCCACGGCGCGGGTGGTGTCGAGGGTCTGCTCGACCGCGGCGGCGTAGCGGTCGGTGCCGTGCACGGCGAGGCTGAACCAGAACGGCAGCCCACGCACCCGTCGGGACAGGTGGACCGCGAGGTCCGTGGGATTCCAGGCCTCGCGGTCGATCCGGTCGAGGTACGACGCGTGCTGGCTGTGGGCGGCCCGAGCCAGGTCGGGTTCGCGGTAGAGCAGGGCGCAGCAGTCGTACGGCGCGAACAGCCACTTGTGCGGGTCGACGATGAAGCTGTCGGCGCGCTCGATGCCGGCGAACCGCGGGCGGGCGGAGGGGGCGGCGAGCCCGGCGCCGCCGTACGCCCCGTCGACGTGGAGCCAGATGCCGTGCTCCTCGCACACGTCGGCGACGTCGGCGAGGTCGTCGATGATGCCGGCGTTGGTGGTGCCGGCGGAGGCGACCACGGCGAAGACGCCCGGCTCGTCGGCGATCGCGGCGCGCAGGGCGGCGCCGGTGAGCTGGCCGCGCTCGCCCTCGGGGACCTCGACCACGCCGACGTCCATGACGCGGGCGTCGGCGAGGATCGAGGAGTGCGCGCCGGCCGTGCAGGCGACCTTCCAGCCGCCGTCGGGACGCGCGCCGCGCCGGGTGAGCGCGGTCTGGCGGGCGGTGACCAGGGCCGACAGGTTGCCGGAGGTGCCGCCGGAGACGAAGCAGCCGCCGGCCTCCTCGGGCCAGCCCAGCAGCGACACCAGCCAGGCCAGCGCCTCGTTCTCGGCGAAGATCGCGCCGGCCCCGGCCTCCCAGGTGCCGCCGAAGATGTTGAAGCTCGACACCACGGCGTCGAAGGCGAGGGCGGCCCGGGTCGGGGCGGCGGCGATGTAGGCGAGGTTCAGCGGGTCGTCCTGCGCCCGGGTGGCGGGGGCGATCACGTCCTGGAAGACGGCGAACGCCTCGTCGACGCCGATGCCCCCGGGGGTGATCGTGGTCCCGGCGTCGGCGCGGAGCGCGGAGATCGGCCGGGCGGTGGTCTTCGGGTCCGACGGGCTGGAGATCCGGGCCGAGGCGATCTTCACGGCGGCTTCGGTGACGCGACGCTCGTCGCCCCAGATGTGGGTGGCCTGCATGGGCAGAGCAGAGCAGGTCGCCGTCGGGGCACGCAACCTGCTCACTCCGAGGTGGTCAGCCTGCGCATTTCTGCCCGCTTGATGCCCGATCGACTGTCCGTTCTGACTAGATTGGCCGAGTGCTGTCCCTGGACCGGATCGACCTCGCGCTGCTCACCGCACTCACCGAGCATCCGCGTGCCGGTGACCTCGAGCTGTCCCGGCGCACCCAGCTCGCCCGGGCGACCGTGCAGAGCCGGCTGCGCCGGCTGACCGAGGCCGGCGTGATCGCCGACTGGGCCCCGACCCTCGACATCGTCGCCGCCGGCTTCGAGGTCCAGGCCTATGTCACCCTCGAGATCGCGCAGGGCGCGCTCGACGAGGTGGCGCGCGACCTGGAGGCGATCCCGCAGGTACTGGAGGCGTACGTCACCACCGGCGCGTTCGACGTGCTGTGCCGGGTCGCGACCCGCTCCCACCCCGAGCTGCAGGCCACGCTGGTGCGCATCGTCCAGGCCGCGGCGGTGGTCCGCTCGACGAGCGTGATGGTGCTGTCGGTGCTGGTGCCTCCGCGGATGCTGCCGCTGTTGGCCAGCGCGGAGCCGGAGCCGAGCCGGCGGGCGCCGGCCTACCGGGACCCGGACTGAGTCACTCCTCGTCGGGCTCCTCGGCGGGCTCCTCGACAGCCTCGTCGATCACTCCGTCGATCACCTCGCCGTCGAGCAGGTGCTCGACCATGCCCTGCGCCTGGCCCGGCGTCGGCGGCGCGTCGAAGTCCTCGGTCGCCGGCACCAGCTCGTAGAGCTCCGCCAGGCTCGCCTCGTCACCCGGACGGGTGTCATCGGCTCGTTGCTCCCCCATGGGACGAGCCTAGATCCGCGCGTGGGCCGATGGGGCCGGAAACATTTTTCCGCGAACCTGGTGACAACGGAGCACGCGCTCTGGCATGCTGCTCTCGCCGCCGCAGGTGACCCGAGACGCCTGCGGCGGCTTCCAATTTTTCCGGGTCCGTCCCCGGCGCCCGCCGGAGTCTCAGGACCTGAAGAGCAGCGCGGTCTTGTAGTCGGTGTTCATGTAGTTGACCAGTGAGGTCAGCTTCTTCTCCGGCACCTTCGTCCGCGAGGTCCCGACGGTGACGGCGACGATGTTGCCGTAGACGCTGGAGTTCCACTGGCCCTGCACGAACGACGGGTACAGGCTGCCGTCGGGCAGGTCGAGGTCGGTGTCCTTCAGGGCGCCCTGCGCGGCCTTGGCGTGCCGCTCGGTGTCGAAGACGAGGAACAGGTGGGTGAGCCGCACCTTGCCGCCGAGCGCCGTGAAGACCCACTGCGCGGCGTACTCGCAGCGCTGGGCGGTCAGCACCGAGCCCTTCTCCACCGGCGCACAGGTCGGGTGGTCGGTCGAGCTGACCAGGGTGGCGTGGTGCTCGACGTCGCCGAGCTTGAAGTCCCAGTCCCCGGGGAAGTCGGCGACCTTCACGTCGTTGTGGATGTCGTCGTCGGTGTCGTCGGACGGGGTGTACGGCGTCGACGGGCCGCTCTCGGGCGAGGTCGGCGTCGCTCCCGTCGACTCGGCGGTCGGCTCGCCCGAGCTCGCGGTGGTGGAGCGGTCGGGTGTCGGATCGTCGCCGGCCCGGTCGTCGTCGCCACCGCCCGCGACGAGGAAGGCGCCGACGGCGACCGCGCCGAGCAGCACGATGGCCAGCAGCACGCCGCCGACGACGAGCGCGACGCGGGGGCCGGTACGCCGGGGCGGTTGGCCGTAGGGCGGGTACGGCGGCTGCGGGCTCCAGCCGGGCGGAGGTCCCGGAGGAGGTCCCTGAGGAGGTCCACCGGGGGGCCCGTGGGGCGGTCCCGGCGGGGGCGGGGGGAGGCTCATGGGGCCCTTCCTACCCGCACCTCCGGCGCTCAACCGGTGCCGGGTCGCCGCTCTCCGGGCGGTTGAACGATCCAAACCGCGCCGATGTGCGTCAATGCAAAACGGGTGTCATGGTGACTGTCACGCGGACGACGGTGTCCACGGATCGCACGATTCGAACCCCGGAAAAACCCGGGTGGGCTGTGGGGTAGCGTGCCCACACCTTGTCAAGGACCGAAAGGCTGGCGAAGCACATGGTTGATGTGGAGCGGACGCTCGACGAGGCGGGTCTCACCAACCCGCATGTTCGTGAGTACGTCGCACACTGGGCCAACATCACCGGAGCAGAGCGCATCGAGGTCGTGTCCGCGGCCGACGACGCGCGCCTGGTCCAGGAGGCACTGGACGCGGGCGAGCTGCTCCCCGCCGGCGAGGGCCGCTACTACTCGCGCTCCTACTACAAGGACACCGCTCGCGCGGAGGAGCGCACGATCGTCGCGACCTCGAACGAGGCCGACAAGGGCGTCTACAACAACTGGAAGCCCGCCGCCGAGATGAAGCCGAAGCTCGTCGAGCTGATGACCGGCGCCTCGGCGGGCAAGACGATGTACGTCATCCCCTACCTCATGTCGCCGAAGGGCTCGCCGGTGGAGAAGTTCGCCGCCGGTGTCGAGCTCACCGACAACCGCAACGTCGTGCTCCAGATGATCCGGATGGCGCGGGTCGGCGTGGAGTACATCAACGACCTGGGCGACTCCTTCGTCAAGGCCGTCCACGTGACCGGCGACCTGGAGAACCTCGGCCAGGGCACGCCCGACGACAAGCGCTACTTCGTGACCGTCGCCGACGAGCGCACGATCCTCCACTTCGGCTCGTCGTACGGCGGCAACGCGCTGCTCGGCAAGATCGCCCACGGCCTGCGCCAGGGCTCCTACGACGGCTGGAAGAACGGCTTCCTGGTCGAGCAGTTCATGCTGCTCGGCATCACGGACAAGCAGACCGGCAAGAAGTACAACATCTGCGGCGGCTTCCCGTCGGCCTCGGGCAAGACCAACCTCGCGATGACGCTGGCCCCCGACGCGCTCGGCGACCGCTACTACGTCGAGTTCTACGGCGACGACATCGCGTGGATCTGGGTCGGCGACGACGGCAAGCTCTACGGCATGAACCCGGAGAACGGCGTCTTCGGTGTCGCCAAGGACACCAACGAGAAGACCAACCCGACCGCGATCGACTCGATCGTCCCGGGCACCGGCGCCATCTTCACCAACGTCGCCTACAACCCCAAGACCCAGGAGGTCTGGTGGGAGGGTCGCGGCGAGAAGCCGACCGACCTCGACGGCTGGGAGGACTGGAAGGGCGAGGTCATCGCCGACCGGGCTCCGGAGCACGCCGACGACCCGTGGGCGCACCCCAACAGCCGCTTCACGACCACCCTCGCGAACGTCCCCAACGTCGCCAAGGACTTCGAGGACCCGAAGGGCGTCGAGATCCACGGCATCATCTTCGGTGGCCGCACCCGCGACCGCGAGCCGCTGATCCGCGCGATCACCGACATCGCCGAGGGCGTCTACGACGGTCTCACCCTGGGTGCAGAGGCGACGGCCGCGGCCGACGGCCTCGAGGGCGTGCTCCGCTACGACCCGATGTCGATGCGTCCGTTCATGTCGTACTCCGAGGCCGACTACGCCGCGCACTGGCTCGAGGTCATCGGCCGGGCCACGACCAAGCCGATCTTCGCCCACGTCAACTGGTTCCAGCGCGGCGAGGACGGTCGCTTCCTGTGGCCGGGCTATCGCGAGAACCTGCGCCCGCTCAACTGGCTGATGGAGTTCCTCAACGGCGAGGTCGAGGGCGTGCAGACGCCGGTCGGCATCCTGCCGAAGCGCGAGGAGCTCAACCTCGAGGGTCTCGACGAGCAGGCGCTGGCCGACCTCGACACGCTGCTCACGATCGACGTGCCCCGCTGGCAGCAGGAGATGGGCTTCCGCGAGAAGCACCTCGCGCAGTTCGACGGTCTCCCCGAGGAGATCTGGGAGGCGCACCGTCGCGTCGCCTCCGCGCTCGACGCCTGAGTCCTAGCGGCTCTTCGCGGCACCCCGGCTCCTCGGAGCCGGGGTGCGGTGCTTTTCCAGGAGTACGTCGAGCGCGCGGGCCGGGTCGATGCCGGTCGGCTCGGTCGCGCGCCGGCTGCTGAGCGCGGCCAGCCCGTGCACCCCCGACCACAGGGCGAGCACCTCCTCGGGGTGGACGCTCCGGCCGGTGGTGCGCGCGAGGGTGGCGCCGAGGTCGGCGAACCAGCGCCCGGTGATCTCCCGCAGGTTCGCTCCGGCGCCCTCGAGCAGGTCGTGCCGCGTGACGAGGCCGAACATCTCGGGGCGCTCCCGGCCGAAGTCGAGGTAGGCGCGGGCGGCGGCCCGCAGGTCGTCCCGAGCGAGGGCGGGCCCGATCGTCCGGTCCAGGTCCTCGAGCCCGCCACGGGCGATGGCGGCGAGCAGCGCCTGGTAGGTCGGGAAGTAGCGGCGCGGGGCACCGTGGGAGACCCCGGCGGCGCTCGCGATCGAGCGCAGCGAGATGCCGGCGAGGCCGTGCTCCTCGAGCAGCTGGGTGCCGACGGTGACGAGGCGGTCGCGGGCGCTCACCTAGACAGTGTCTACCGATGCCGGGCAGACTGGCGAATAGACACTGTCTACTACGGAGGTGCGCGGATGTGGTTCTGGCTGCTGAAGTGGGTCCTGCTCGGGCCGGTGGTGCGCTGGTACACCCGCCCGCGGGTGGTCGGCCGGGCCCACCTGCCGGCGACCGGCCCGGTCGTGGTCGCGGCCAACCATCGCGCCGAGATCGACTCCCTGGTGCTCTCCCTGGTGCTCCCGCGGCAGCCGCGCTTCCTGGCGAAGGCGGAGTACTACGGCGGGGCCGGTCTCCGCGGCCGGGTCGAGCGCTGGCTGTGCTCGGTGACCGGCCAGATCCCCGTCGACCGGGCCGGCGGCTCGGCGGCGTCCGCCTCCCTGGCCGCGGCCGAGGGACTGCTGCGCTCGGGCGGGGTGTGGGCGATCTACCCCGAGGGCACCCGCTCGCCGGACGGCCGGCTGCACCGCGGCCACACCGGCGTGGTCCGGGTCGCCCGGGCGGTGCCGGACGCGCCGGTGCTGCCGGTCGGGCTGCTCGGCACCGACGGCGTCGACCCTCCGGACCGGGGCCGCCGGCGCTGGCGGCGCGGCCGGGTCACCGTCGTGATCGGCGCGCCGGTCGACGTACGGACGGGGGAGGTGCGCGCCGCCACCGACCGGCTGATGGTCGCGATCGGCGCGCTGACCGGTCAGCGGCCAGGGGATGAGTACGTCCCCCGACGCGCGGCGTGATCCCCGATGATGTCTCCATGCGCGCCGTCGTCTGCCACCAGGCCGAGCTCACCGTCGAGGACCTCCCCGACCTGACGCCCGAGCGGGGGCAGCTGCTCATCGACGTGGAGCGGTGCGGGATCTGCGGGTCGGACCTGCACGCCCGGCTGCACTGCGACGAGACCGCCGCCGACGTCGCCGAGCTCGGCTACGACCACTTCATGAGGTCCACCGACCGGGTGGTGCTGGGCCACGAGTTCGTCGGCACCGTCGCCGACTACGGCCCCCGCACCCGCCGGCCCTTCCCCGTCGGCACCCGCGTCGTCGCGCTGCCCGTGCTGCGCGCCGGCGGATCCACCCACCTGACCGGGCTCAGCCCGCTGGCCTCGGGCGGCTACGCCGAGCAGGTGCTCGCCGTGCCGTCGATGACGATGCGGGTCCCCGACGGCCTCGACGCCGACGCCGCGGCGCTGACCGAGCCGATGGCGGTCGCGCTGCACGCCGTACGCCGGGGCGAGGTCGGCGCGAAGGACACCGCGGTCGTCATCGGCTGTGGCCCGATCGGACTGGCCGTGATCGCGATGCTCAAGGCCACCGGCGTGCGCCACGTGATCGCCAGCGACTTCTCGGCCGGGCGCCGCGCCCTCGCCGAGCAGATGGGCGCCGACCTGGTGGTCGACCCGGCCGAGGAGTCGCCGTGGTCCTCCTTCGCCGACTCCCGCTACCTCACCGACCCGATCGCCCTCGCCGAGCTCGGCCTGGACGCGATGGACAAGCTGCGCGCCGTCCCGCTGCTGCCCTGGGCCCACGTCATGCGCGCCGCCGAGAAGGCGGGCGCCACCCCGCGCGGCCCGGTCGTCTTCGAGTGCGTCGGCGTCCCCGGCATGATCGAGCACGTCATCGCCCACGCCCCGCTGCTCTCCCGGGTCGTCGTGGTCGGCGTCTGCATGGGCGAGGACGCCTTCCGGCCCTCGATGGCGATCAACAAGGAGATCGACCTGAGGTTCGTGTTCGCCTACGACCCGAGCGAGTTCCACCAGACGCTGCAGTGGATCGCCTCGGGCAAGGTCGACGTCCGGCCGCTGGTGACCGGCGTGGTCGGGCTGGACGGCGTCGCGGGGGCGTTCGAGGATCTCGGCGATCCCGAGCGGCACGCCAAGATCCTGGTCGATCCGGTGCGTTGAGTGGGGTGGGTGGGGCGGGGATTCACCACGGTATGTAGGTGAGTCGGCACATCTGTAGCGGAACTCCGCTACAGATGCGGCAATTCGCCTACATACCGTGATGAATCCCGGGCGGAGCCCCGCCGCCGAGCCCAGATCAGCCCCGCCCGACCGCCCGCCCGGCGGCCCGGCCCGAGAAGATGCAGCCCCCGAGGAAGGTGCCCTCGAGCGCGTTGTAGCCGTGGACGCCGCCACCGCCGAAGCCGGCGACCTCGCCGGCGGCGTAGAGCCCCGGGAACACCGACCCGTCGGGGCGGACCACGCGGCTGTCGAGGTCGGTCTCGATGCCGCCGAGGGTCTTGCGAGACAAGATGTTGAGCCGGACGGCGATGAGCGGGCCGTGCGCGGGGTCGAGGATCCGGTGCGGCTTGGCCACGCGCATGATCCTGCCGGTGCGGTCCTTGCGGCCGTTGCGGATCGCCATCACCTGGGCGTCCTTGCCGAAGGGGTTGTCGAGCTGGCGGTCCCGGTCCTCGATCTGCCTGCGGAGCTCGGCGGCGTCGAGCACCCGACCGCCCCGCGCGATCTTGTTCATGCCGGCGACCAGGTCCTCGAGCGAGGAGGCGACCACGAAGTCCTCGCCGTGCTGCTTGAACGCCTCGACCGGGCTGGTGGCGCCCTTGCCGAGCCGCTCCTTGAGCATCATCCGGATGTCCTTCTCGGTCCAGTCCGGGTTCTGCTCGGAGCCGGAGAGGGCGAACTCCTTCTCGATGATCGACTGGGTGAGCACGAACCACGAGTAGTCGGCGCCGGTGGCGAGGATCTGCTTCATCGAGCCGATCGAGTCGGCGCCCGGGACGCCCGACATGCCACGCAGCCGCCGGCCGTCGGCGTCGAACCACATCGAAGAAGGGCCGGGCAGGATCCGGATGGCGTGGTCGGGCCAGACCGGGTCCCAGTTGTGGATGCCCTCGACGTAGGCCCACATCCGGTCCTTGTTGACCAGGTTGGCTCCTGCCGCCTCGGAGATGGCGAGCATCCGGCCGTCGACGTGGGCGGGTACGCCGGCGATCATGTGCTCGGGTGCGGGCCCGACCCGGTCGGTGGGCCAGTTGGCGCGCATCAGCTCGAAGTTGTGGCCGATCCCGCCGGAGGTGACGATCACGGCCGGTGCGCGCAGCTCGAAGGTGTCGACGACCTCGCGCGAGGACCTCTCGCCGCGCCCGAGGTCGGAGGGCGCCAGCACCGAGCCGCGGACGCCGACGCAGGCGCCGTCCTCGACGACCAGCTCGTCGACCTGGTGCCGGAAGGCGAAGCGCACCAGCCCGGCCGCCTCGGCCGCCTCCACCGGCTCGCGGAAGACCCGCACCACCTCGGGTCCGGTGCCCCAGGTCAGGTGGAAGCGGGGCACCGAGTTGCCGTGGCCGCTCGCCGAGCCGTCGCCGCGCTCGGCCCAGCCGACGAAGGTGAGCGACTTGAGGCCGAGCTCGCGCAGGTAGTCGCGCTTCTCGTCGGTGGCGAAGTCGACGTACGCCCGCGCCCAGCGGCTGCCCCAGTGGTCCTCGCCGCGCTCCGGCCCGTCGCCGGTGCCGATCCGGTCGAAGCCGGCGGAGCCCTGCCAGTCCTGCCAGGCCAGCTCGCGGGAGTCCTTGATGCCCATCCGGCGCTGCTCGGGGGAGTCGACGAAGAACAGCCCGCCCAGCGACCAGAACGCCTGGCCGCCGAGGTTGGCGCGGTTCTCCTGGTCGAGGACGAGGACCTTCCTGCCCGCTCGGGTCGCCTCGTAGGTCGCGACCAGGCCCGCGAGGCCGGCGCCCACGACGATCGCGTCGGGCTGGAATCCCTGCTCAGCTCGGTTGCTCACGCGAGCGAGCCTGCCACACGCCGCCAGCGTCGTGGCCCGCGCCACACTTCCTTGCCACTGGCAAGGAACGAGTTCTAGTTTCACCGCGTGGGCAGCACGCATGGGGACAGGGCCGCCGGCTACGCGCGCATCGCCGTACGCCGGGCCGGATGGGTGGTGCTCGCCTGGCTCGCGATCACGGTCGTGATGAACGTGGCGGTGCCGCAGCTGGAGGAGATCGCCGGGCGCGACTCGTCGCCGATGGTGCCGAAGGACGCGCCGTCGATGCGGGCCGTCGAGCTGATGAACCAGGAGTTCAGCGACGGCGACGCGGAGAGCTTCATCGTGGTAGCGATGGAGCGCACGTCCGGGCTGACCCGCGCCGACCGGACCTACGCCGAGTCGCTGGTCGGGAGTCTCGGCGCGGACCAGGACGATGTCGCCTTCGTCCAGGACATCCGCGACCCGGCCCTGCGCAAGGCGCTGACCAGCGAGGACCGGCAGGCGCGCTACCTGCTGGTCGGCATCACCGGCGCCACGGGCGCGCCCGCGTCCCTGCGCCAGGTCGCCGCCGTCCGCGAGATCGCCCGGGCGCACGCGCCGGAGGGGCTGACCGTCCAGGTCACCGGACCGACGGCCACGGTCGTCGACCTCGCGACCGAGACCGAGCACAGCGTCGTGCGGATCACCGTGGTGACCATCGGCCTGATCGCGCTGATCCTGTTCCTCATCTACCGCTCGATCGCGATCCCGGTCCTGATCCTCACCGTCGTCGGCCTCGGCCTCGGGCTGGGACGCGCGGTCGTCGCCTGGTGTGGCCTGCAGGACCTGTTCGCGGTCTCGACCTTCAGCGGCTCCTTCCTCACCGCGATCGTGCTCGGCGCCGGCACCGACTACGCCGTCTTCCTGGTCGCCCGCTACCACGAGCAGCGCCGCCTCGGCGTGGAGCCGGCGCGGGCGGCCGCGGTCGCCGCGACCCGGGTCGGCTCGGTGATCGCCGGGTCTGCGGTGACCGTCGTGCTCGCCACCCTCGCGATGGCGCTCGCCGACCTCGGCTTCTTCAACACCACCGGCCCCGCGGTCGCGGTCAGCATCGCGGTCAACCTGCTGGTCAGCCTGACCCTGACCCCCGCCCTGCTGGCCCTCGCCGGGCGACGCGGCTGGGCCGAGCCGCGGGACTCGAAGGCGTCGGGCGTGTGGGAGCGGGTCGCCGGGGTCGTAGCCGCGCACCCGGCCCGGATGCTCACCGCCTCGCTCGTCCCGCTCGCGCTGCTGGCGGCGGTGTTCCCCCTCACCGACCTGTCGTACGACGTGCGCGACCCGCTCCCCGACGACGCCGAGAGCAACCAGGGCTACGCCCTGCTGGGCCGGCACTTCCCCGTCAACGAGGTGCTGCCCGACTACATCCTGGTGCGCGCCGACCACGACCTGCGGACCAGCAAGGACCTCGCCGTGCTCGAACGGGCCTCGGCGGCGGTCGCCCAGCACGACGGCGTGGCACTGGTGCGCGGGGTGACCCGGCCGCTCGGCGTACCGATCACGGAGGCGTCGGTGGCCTACCAGTCCGGCCTGGTCGGCGACCAGCTGGACCGGGCCCAGGGCAAGGTCGCCGAGGGCACGAGCGGCGCCGAGCGACTGGCGGACGGCGCCGGGCAGCTCGACGAGGGTGCCGGACAGCTCGCCGCCGGCGCCGACCAGGCCGTGGCCGGGGCGGACCGGATCGCCGCGTCCACGGGCAGGCTGACCTCGGGCATGACCAAGCTGCTCGACGGCGCGGACGCCGCGATCGCCGGGACCGGCGACCTGCGCACGGGAGCCGGCGGCCTCGCCGACGGACTGGACACCGCGGCCGACCAGGTGCAGGTCGCGGTCGACGGCCTCGCCCTCGTGCACGACGCGCTGGCCACCAAGAGCCTCACCTGCGGCCTGGACCCGGCCTGCCGCCAGGCCCGGACCGGGTTGAAGCAGATCTGGGAGGCCGAGCGCGACCAGCTGCTCCCCGGCCTGCGCGAGGCCGCGAAGGGCGCCCGCGCGCTGGCCACGGGCAGCGGCGACCTGCAGACCGGACTCCAGCAGCTGCGCGCCGGGCTGGCCCAGGCCCGCGACGGCAGCCGCCGGCTCGCCGACGGGCAGCGGGTGTTCGCCGACCGGCTCGGCGACCTCTCGTCCGGCGCCGACGAGCTCGCGGCCGGCGCGGGCCGACTCCGTGGCGGCACCGAGCAGGTGGCCGGCTCGCTGCCCGAGCTCGAGGACGGGCTCGCGGCCGCTGCGCGCCACCTCCGCGAGACCCGGACGACGGCCGACGACCCGGTCAGCGGCGGCTTCTACCTGCCGCCCACCGCGCTGCGCGACCAGGACTTCGCGGCCGCCATGCGGCTCTACCTCTCGCCCGACGGACGCACCGCGCGGCTCGCCGTACTCGGCTCCACGGACGCCTTCGGTCCCGAGGCCTCGGCCCGGGTCGAGGACCTCCGCGTCACCGTGGAGACCTCGCTCAACGGCACCCGCCTCGACGGCGCCGAGGTGCTCACGACCGGGATGGCCAGCACCAACGCCGACCTGCGCGGCTACTCCATGTCCGACCTCGAGGTGATCGCCGGCTTCGCGCTCGTCGCGGTCTTCCTGGTCCTGCTCCTGCTCCTGCGCAGCCTGGTCGCGGCGCTCGCGCTGATGGCGACCGTGGTGCTGTCGTACGTCGCCGCGATCGGCCTGTCGGTGCTGGTGTGGCAGTACGGACTGGGGATCCAGCTCGACTGGACCGTCGCCGCGGTCGCCTTCGTGGTGCTCGTCGCGGTGGGCGCCGACTACAACCTGCTGCTCACCAAGCGGATGCACGAGGAGGCGCCCGACGGCTCGGCTGCCGGGATCGCCCGCGCCACCGCGGCCACCGGCGGGGTGATCACCTCGGCCGGCGTCATCTTCGCGGTGTCGATGATGGCGCTGCTCGCCGGCCGGGTGACCACCATCGGCCAGGTCGGCTTCACCATCGCGGTCGGCCTGCTCCTCGATACCTTCGTCGTGCGCTCGCTGCTCGTGCCCGCACTCGCTACGGTGCTGGGCAGGCGGCTGTGGTGGCCGCAGCGGGCACGGGTGACGCGGGTGACGCGGTGAGTCGGGCTGGGGGGATGATGAGGCAGGTCGACCTGCGGCAGCGGCTGATCCGCGCCGCCGAGCAGGAGATCGCGGCGTGCGGCCCGGCCAAGGCCAGCCTGCGCGCGATCGCCCGCCGGGTCGGCGTCTCCCACCAGGCCACCGCCCACCACTTCGAGGATCGCGCCGGCCTGTTCACCGCCCTCGCCGTCGAGGGCTTCGAGCTGCTGCTGTCGCGCACCCGGTCGGCTGTCTCGGGGGTTCCGGTGGCGGGCGGTCAGCAGGTGACCGCCGCCGGCGTCGCGTACGTCGAGTTCGCCGCCCGCCAGCCGACGATGTTCGACGTCATGTTCCGCCCCGAGCTGCTGCACGCCGACGACCCCGCCCTGGGCGCCGCCCGGCTGGCGCACCGGGCGCTGCTGCTCGACCTCGTCGGCGCCGCCCAGGCCGCTGGGTGGGCCGCGTCGGTGCCGACCGAGGAGCTCGTCACGATCGGCTGGGCGACCGTGCACGGCCTCGCGGTGCTCCAGCGCGACGCCCAGCTGACCGTCGTACCGACGGAGGTGGAGCTGGACCCGGCCCGGCTGCTCGTGGTGATCGGGCGGGCGTTGGGGGCGCTGGTGTGAGTCGGGTTGGCTGTAACACGGGGTTCGCGGCTGTGGGCGCCTGCCGGCGGATGTAACACGGTGTCGGCCGTTCTTGCGGACCCGGGTGGCATGTTCCGGACCCGCTCGGACCTGTTCCGGCGACGTCTGGGGTCGGGTAGGGCGGCGAACTCCGTGTTACAGCGCTGGCTGCGCTACGGCGCCGAGCCCGGCCGACGCGCTCGCTTGGCCCGCCCGCACCGCTGCCGGGGGATGTAACACGGTGTTGGCCGTTCTTGCGGACCCGGGTGGCATGTTCCGGACCCGCTCGGACCTGTTCCGGCGACGTCTGGGGTCGGGTAGGGCGGCGAACTCCGTGTTACAGCGCCGAGCCCGGCCACAGCGCCGATCCCGGCTACAGCGCCGAGCCCCCACCCGACCCGCCCCGCAGCACCGCCAGCCGAGTCGCCTCGCTCCGCCCCCGCAGCACGGTCTCGCCGTACTCCACCCAGTGACCTGCCTCCGGCTCACCGGCCAGGTCGACCGAGTCCCACGACGCGAGTACGCCGCCGGGCACGTCCTTGGCGAGGTCGGTGAGGCGGGCGGCGGAGTTCACGGCGTCGCCGATGACGGTGTACTCGAAGCGCTGCTCGTGGCCGACGTTCCCTGCGACGACCTGGCCGGTGGCGACGCCGATGCCGGCGCCGACCTCGGGCACCTCGACGGCCAGCCGGGCCGCCATCGCGCGGGCGGCCGAGAGCGCGGCGGTGGCGTGGTCGGCGAGCTCGACGGGGGCGCCGAACACGGCGAGCACCGCGTCGCCGATGAACTTGTTGACCAGGCCGTGGTGGCGGTCCACCTCGTCGACGACGACGCCGAAGAAGCGGTTGAGTACGGCGACCACCTCGGTCGGCCCGTGCTGGGTGGCGTACGTCGTGGAGCCGACCAGGTCGACGAAGAGCACCGTGCAGACCCGGGTCTCGCCGCCGAGCTCGATCTCGCCGGCGCCGAGGGCGGCCGCGGCGGCGGCGACCTCCTGGCCGACGTGCCGGCCGAACAGGTCGCGGATCTGCTCGCGCTCGCGCAGTCCCTGGACCATCGAGTTGAAGCCGCTCTGCAGCTGGCCGAGCTCGGTGCCGTCGTACACGACGACGTCGGTGTCGAGCCGGCCCGCCTCGACCGAGCGCATGGCGTCGCGCACCGACAGCAGCGGAGCGACGACGGCGCGGGCGTTGAGGTCGGTGAGCAGGAAGCCGAACAGCAGCACGATCCCGCACACGATGATCGTCACGACGGCGAGCTGGTCGAGGGTCGCGTCGCCGCCGGGGGTGAGCGCGAGGATCGCGGCGATGAGCAGGCCGACGATCGGGGCGCCGGTGCCGAGGGTCCAGAAGATCGCCATCCGGGGACCGACACCGACGCCGCGCATCCGCTCGGTGACCCGGACGTCGCTCAGCGCCCGCGCGGCGATCGGGCGCAGCGAGAACTCGGTGAACAGGTAGGAGACACCGGCCACGACGACCCCGCCGATGCTGACGGTCAGCGCCGTGCCGAGGGTGCGCGAGGGCTGCAGGAAGGTCGTGAGCATCGTGAACAGCAGCGTCCCGACCAGCCACATCACGAGCTGCATGACCGTCAGCGTCAACGGAACCCGCAGCGCCCGGGCGCGTTGGGTGCGATCGGGGTCGACGCCGGGCTGGGTGGCCCAGCGCAGGGCGCGCAGCGAGCTCGTCGTCCCCCAGACCGCGCCGATCGCCGCCGCCACGAGCACGTACGTCGGGATCGCGATCGCCAGCGCGATCACCATCTGGCGGTTGGGCGCCGGCGAGGGGATCGCCCAGGTGTTGACGACGAAGACGACGAGCGCGCCGATCAGGTTGGTGCCGACGAGGAGCACCGTCAGCAGTACCTGGATCCGGATCCGCAGCTGGCGCGGCGCCTGGTCGCGCGGGCCGAGGACACGCGAGCCGAAGGGGCTGCGTCGTCGAGAGGCGGTCCCGCGGGGCATGGGCGAAGCGTAGTGACACCTAGGATCCACCGGGTGAGTCTCGGGAGAAGGAGCGGCGCGATCCTCGCCGCCGCGCTGGCGATGACGGCCTGCACCGGCGAGCCCTCCTTCGACGAGGAGCTGGTCGACTCCGTCAGCACCCCCGAGCGGGTCACCCTGGCCGACGGCGGCGAGCTGGTCGTCAGCGACCGCCGGGACCGGTACGTCGCGCAGTGGCGGGAGCGTGGCGCCGACGGCTGGACCGAGGCGCGGACGGTCGCCGAGGGCACGGACCTCGAGACGGGTGGCGCGGAGATCACGACCGGTGGCGACGCCGCGGTCGTGGCGGTCGACTGGTGGGCCGCGGACGACGACGAGCACGACGGCTTCGCCCGCAGCGACGCGGCGATCTGCCACGACCTGACCTGCGACGTCGTCGAAGATGTGGTCGAGCCGCCCATGATCGACGCGGCCGGCGCCTTCGCGGTGGTGGCCACCGACACCGACACGCCGGCGGTCGCGGTCTGGCGCACCGGCGCCGAGGGCTGGGAGAGGCTGCGGCTGGCCGGGCTGCCGGAGGTGGAGGGTGGCTGGCGGCGGGCGCCCGACGTACGGCTGCTGCCCGACGGCCGGCTGGTCGCGGTGATCGGCCGGCAGGCGTCGGCGGGCTGCACCTTCGAGCTCTGGGCCGGGGCGCCGGGCCGCACCGAGCTCGCGGTGGCCGCGGCGACCGCGCCGCGCGGCCAGGAACACTGCTACGCCGAGAACGTCAGCGTGGCCGACAAGACGCTCGCCTTCTACAACCGCGCCATCGACGAGGTGGTCACCTTCGTCGACGCCGACGGCGTCTGGACCGACGACCAGCCCACCGGGGACGCCGGGCTGCTGTCCGTCGACCCCGCGGCCGGCCTGCCGATGACGCTGACCGAGCTCGACGACGGCTCCTCGGTCGCGCTCGGCTCCCCGGACCTGCGCCGCGTGGTGGCGCAGCGCCGGCCCGCCGGCAGCACCGAGTGGACCGAGCCGAGGCAGGTGGCCGAGGCGCCCGCGGGCCAGGAGTGCCACAGCGCCCGCTCTGAGACGATCTACCAGGCGACCGACGTCCTCTACCTCGTGCAGTGCTGGCCCGCCGGCTCCCCCTGGGGAGGCGAGTACGACGACGCCCCGCCCCCGACGACCGGCGTGGCCGTCGCGAGCGCCGACGGAAGCGCGTGGACGGCGCAGCCGCTCGACCGGCCGGCGTACCAGCCGCTGGTGCAAAGTGACGCGCACCTCCTGGTCGCGCGTGGCGGCGAGCGCTCGCTGGTGTGGCGCTCGGGAGCCGGCCGGTTCGACGTGGTCCGCCTGCCGCTGGCGAACCCGACGGTCGACGCGCTGGCCGTCGCCGGAGACTCCGCCATCAGGGTGACCGGGAATCCCGATCCCGCCGCGCCGTGCGTCCCGACCTGGAGCGTGGCGCCGCTCGACGCGCGACGCTGGGGGACGCCCGCGCCGATCGCCCCGATCCCGGACTGGGCGGCCGGCGCCCACGACTGCTACGGCGTGATCATCGACCGGGCTGAGCTCAGCCGCACGGAGAAGCCGGACCGTGCCTACCGGGTCGCGGCCGTGATCGGCGACCTCAACGGGGCGATCGCCGGGGTGCTGTCCCGCGCGGGCGACGGCTGGAGCTTCGAGTCCTCCGAGCGTTGAACCGGTGACCGGCTGGGGTCGACCTGATTGGATCGACCCATGAACGCTGCCCCCTCGTTCACCGCCGAGGAGATCACCGACGCCTACGCCGCCTTCCACGAGCAGGTCGCGGGCTTCGCGAAGACCGGCGACTGGGACGGCTATGCCGACCTGTTCACCCCCGACGCCGAGTACGTCGAGCACGCCATGGGCACCTTCCGCGGCCGTGACGAGATCCGCACCTGGTCGGTGCGCACCATGACGTCGTACCCCGGCCGGGTGATGCCGGAGTTCCCGGTCACCTGGCAGGTCGTCGACGCCGCGCAGAACCGGCTGGTCTGCGAGGTGCTCAACCCGATGCCGGACCCCGGCGACGGGACCCTGCTCGCCGAGCCCAACATCACGATCATGACGTACGCCGGCGACGGGCTCTTCTCCCGCGAGGAGGACGTCTACAACCCGCTGCGCTTCCACGCGATGGCGCAGCGCTGGGCGCGGATCGCGGCCGACCACGGCAACGCCGACGAGGACGTGCTGGCGTGGCTGGACCGGTTCGGAGGTGGCCGGTGACGGGCGCGGCGAAGCGGATCCTGCTCGAGGTCCTCGGCTGGATCCTGCTGCTCGCCGGCATCGCCGCCCTGGTCCTGCCAGGCCCCGGGCTGCTGCTGATGGCGGCCGGCCTGGCGGTCCTCTCGCAGCAGTACACCTGGGCCGAGCGGCTGCTCGACCCGGTCCTGCTCCGCGCCCTGCGCGCCGCGGCGGAGGGGGTCGAGACCTGGCCGCGGATCATCGCCTCGACCATCGGCGCGCTCGCGATCGGCGCCTTCGGCGTGGTCTGGTTGGTCGACCCCGACCTGCCGGACTGGTGGCCGATCGACGAGAAGTGGTGGCTGCCCGGAGGCGTGTGGACCGGGATCACGCTGCTGCTGTCCTGCGCCATCGCGCTGGGGCTGCTCGTCTACTCCTACCGCCGCTTCCACGGCAAGCCCGAGGCCCGTGCGGCGCTCGACGGCGAGATCGACCAGGCCGACGAGCGCCGCCACCACGACGACGAGGAGCGGTAGCGCCGCGGCCGGAACGGGGTGGCACCCGTCGGCGCCACCCCGCGCTCCCGCTCCGGTCGGTCAGCGGGCCTTCGCCCGGGCCGTGACGGCGGCGGCGTCGACGGCCGTCGAGCCCTGGTAGGCGACAACCAGACGGACCTTCCTGCCGCGGGGGAGCCGTTTCACCGTCACGGTCGCCCGGCCGTTCACGACGACCGCCGCGCCGACGACCTTCTTGCCGCGCCGTACGACGACGCTGCCGTCGGCGGGCACCGGAGCGCCCACCGTGACCCTGACCTTGACCTTGCCCCGGCCCTTCGCCACGATGCGGGCCGAGACCTGCGCACTGGCCCTCGCCACGGGGGCGGTGCCGGCGCTGTGCAGGGCCAGCGGCTCGAACAGCGGGCGCTCGACCGTCAGCCGCACGCTCAGCGACCGGCCGGCGTCCGCGGCACCCGGGCGGTAGGTCGCCTCCGCGGCGCCCGCGATCGGCTGGCCGTCGCGCAGCCACTGGTAGGTCACCACGTCGCCCGCGGCCAGCCGCGGGCCCAGGGTCTCGACCATGCGCTCGCTCAGACCGGGCGCGTGGGCGGTGAGCGTGCCGCCGACCTTCGCGTCGCCGGTGATCCGCACGGGTCCGTCGGCATCGAGCGACTTCAGGATCGTGACCGGACTCGACGTCGCGGCGACGCCGTCGTGGTCGGCGAGGACCGGGATCGACGCGTAGTGGATCGTGCTGCCCGCATCCTGCGGGTGCACGGTGTAGGTGGCCTCGTGGAACCCGGTCAGCTCGTAGCCGTCGCGGTACCACCGGTGCTCGACCCGCGCCGGCGTCGGGGCGAAGGTCGCCGGCGTCGCCGTCAGCGTCTCGCCCACCCGGGGTGCGCCCCGGACCGTGGGCGGCTGCTGGACGGTGAACGTGCCCCTGCGGACGTGGTAGGTCAGGTTCGCCTGGCGGGCGTTGCCCACCGGGTCGGTGGTCGTGACGACGAGCGTGCGGGTGCCGGGCGTGCTGGTGTTCAGCGGTGCGCCGTCGGCGACGCTGCCGTTGCAGGTGGCCACCCCGGAGTGGCCGTCCCAGCAGCTGAAGCCGCTGAGCACCCGCTGGCCGAGCGCGAACTCGATGCCCTGGCGCAGGTGGGGGGCGAACGCGATGGTGGGGGCCACCCGGTCGACGCCGACCCAGATCCGCGCGGTGGCCCGGTTGCCGTTGCCGTCGACGGCGACGATGTCGATCTGGGTCGAGCCCTCGTTGCTGACCGGGATGCTCCCCCGGTGGCCCTCGAAGGTCTCCTCCAGCTCGGTGGCGCCGGTCATCGTGTAGCCGACCTGGGCCACCCCGGAGCTGGCGCCGCCTCCCGTGCCCTGGTCGCTGACGAGGACCGGCACGCTGCGGGGGCCGGAGAACCAGCCGTCGACCCCGCCGGTCGGGTAGTCGATGTGGATCGTCGGCGGCGTCCGGTCGATCGGCCCGGTCGGGGGAGGCGGGTCCCCCGGGTCGCCCGGCTGAGCCGTCGCCGGCGACGCGACGAGGACGACGGCCGCGGTCAGCAGCCCGATCGTGCGGCCCCTCCTCACGACAGGTCCTCCTTGACCACGCGGCTCCGGCTCAGCGAGAGCCAGAGCCCGACGAGCACGACGCCCGGCAGGGCGACGAAGGGCAGGCCGGGGACGCCGGTCGCGGCGACAGCACCGAACGCGAGCAGGCAGATCAGGCCGGCGAGGATGGCGGGCCCCCGGGTGACCAGGCCCTCCCGCAGGCCCATCCACGCGATCCCGCCGAGCGCGACCGCGAGCGGGAGGGCGGCGATGAACGGGCTGAAGTCGTTCATCACGTAGTAGGTGTAGAGACCGGCGTCGTCGTAGGTGCCCTCCTCGATCGCGCCGTGCAGGTAGTTCCCGAGCGCGCCCTTCCAGCCGTACGCCAGGGTGAACGTGCCGGCGGCGGCCACCGCGCCGTAGGTCACGACCGAGGCACCGATCGACCAGTCGTAGCGCTGGCTGACCTGGCGGCGCCAGACGGCCGCGAAGACGAGCAGCGCCGCCACGCAGACGAAGCCGGCGAAGCCGCCGACGCGGAAGGGCAGGTGGTCGAGCCCGGGCATGTCCGCGACGGAGACGGTGTAGTCCGAGGACTGCTGCTCCCCGGTCGGACGCTGGTCGGTGAACAGGGTGCCGACCATGCCGAGCAGGCCGGCGCCGCTCAGCCACAGGGGCCAGGCACGGAAGCGGGAGGTGTCCACGGGCACGGGAGCCTCCCGTGGATCGGTGACGAGTGACATGGGGACTCGACTCTCTCGGGAGCGGCGCGTGGGCGCCGACCGCCGTGCTCTACGGCGGTGCCTCCACCCTCGGCTCCAGGGCAGCCCGGCCGGCAGGTGCAGGCGTCCTCAGTACGCCGGGCCGCCCTCCTCGGGCCGGCTCACGCCGACGCCCGCCTCCCGCGCCTTGACCACGAGCGCGGCACGGTCGCCCACGTCGAGCTTGGTGAAGATCGCGTACACGTAGTTGCGCACCGTCTTGGTCGTGAGCACCAGCATCCGCGCGATGGTGGCGTTGTCGTGGCCGCGCGCCACGAGCTCCAGCACGTCCCGCTCGCGCTCGGTGAGCTCGGCGAAGACCCCGCCGCGGGCGCTGCGCGCGCCCGTCAGGAAGTCGACCGCCCGGCCCGCCACCTGAGGGCCGAGCATCACGGCGCCGCCGGCGATCGCGCGCACCGCGCCCTCGATCTCCTCCGGCTCCGCGCCCTTCACCAGGTAGCCACGGGCTCCGGCACGCAGCGCCCCGAACAGTGCCTCGTCGTCGCCGAACATGGTGATCACCAGGACGCCGGTGCCGGGCCGCCGACGCAGGATCTCGCGAGTGGCGGTGGCGCCCGAGCCCGCACCGAGGTCGAGATCCATCAGGACCACGTCGGGGGCGCTCTCGTCCACCACGGCCACCGCCTCCTCCTCGGAGGCGGCCTGGCCGACGACGTCGAAGCCGGTCTCCTCGAGCAGTGAGGAGAGCCCGATCCGGAACACCGGATGGTCGTCGACGACGACGACCCGGATCCTGGACGTCTCGACCGGACTCATGGCAGCACCATCCTCACGCGGGTTCCTGGGGCGTCGGGCCGCGGCTCGACCACGACGCTGCCGCCGAGCTCGTCGGCACGCTCCCGCATCGACGACAGACCGACCCCGGTCCGGGGAGCCTCCCCGACGCCGCGGCCGTCGTCGGCGACGTCGAGCACGACACCGCCGCCGGGAGCGGCCGTCACGGCCAGGTCGACCGCGCCGGCCTGGGCGTGCCGGTAGGCATTCATCAGCGCCTCCGTGGCGACGTGGTAGACCGCGATCTGGCGCCTGGTGTCGAGCGTGGCTGCCGGGTCGACGTACGTCCGCACGTCGAGGCCGGCCCCACGGAACCGGGTGGCGAGGACGTCGAGGGCGGCGGCGAGGTCGCCGTCGTCGAGCTGGACGGGCAGCAGCGAGCGCGCCAGCATCCGGATGTCGTCGGTACGCCGGGTCAGCTCGGCGCGCATCTCGTCCAGCAGCACCGACGCCCCCGGTGGGTCGTGGCGCAGCCGGCGCTGGGCGGCGGCGAGGCCGAGCCCGACCCCGGCCAGCGCCGGGCCGAGGCTGTCGTGCAGCTCGCGGCGCAGCATCCGCCGCTCCTCGTGGCGCACCTCGCCGAGCCGCTCCGAGGCGGCCTGCAGGCGCAGCTGCGACTGGGCGAGGTCCAGGCCGAGGGCGAGGACGTCCGACAGCGACCTCAGCACCTTCCGGGTTCGGGCGTCGAGACGCTGCCCCGGAGCCGCCAGGGCGGTCAGGTCACCGACGTGACGGTCGTCGACCACCAGCCGGAGGTCGGCCCGGTGCTCGGGCAGCGTCTGCGCGCGGGCCGCGCCGCTGTGCACCCTCACCCGCGGCTCGGCCACCGAGACGATCTCGAGCCGGCCCAACCGCAGTCCGTCGCGCACGCTCTCGACCAGCGCCGGCAGCACGTCGCGGCGGTCCTCGCCCCGCACCTGTCGGCCGAGCTGGCCGAGGAGCCGGACCGGGTCGGCGGCGGCGCCGTGGACGAGCCGGTCGACCCGGCCCTGCAGCCATTGGCGCAGCGGGTGGATGACGAGGGCCAGGCCGGCGACGACCAGGGTCCGCACGGCGTCGTCGTTCATCGGCAGCAGCCGGATCGCCAGGCCGACCGCGCTGACGTAGAGCAGGGCGACCACCGAGGACAGCAGGGCCCAGACGGCGAGTCGGGGCACGACGATGTCCGGGCCGCCGTCCCAGGTGCGCAGGACGACGACCACCACCGACAGGCACAGCAGCACCTGGGCGACCGCGAGCACGGGGATGCCCAGCGGCTGCACGGCCGCGCGGCCGGCGTCGGTCGGCCAGAACTGCAGCATCGTCATCCCGGCGAACATCAAGGTGACCGCCGAGGCGAGCACGCCGTAGGCCCGGGCGCTGTCGCTCGGCTCCCGCCGCCACTGCCGCACCACGTCGCCCACGGCCAGCAGGCCGACCGCGGCGCAGACCCACAGGCAGGGCCAGACCAGGTGCGGCGACGCCGCGCCCACCGCGGTGCCGTCGAGGGAGAGCGGGTTCGCCGGGGCCTCCGGCTGTTGGCCGGTCGCGCTCAGCAGCGTGATGAGCAGTGTGGCGGCCGCGCCGGTCGCGGCCAGCGCCCGCCGTGCCGGCGTCAGCCGGTCCGGCCGCAGCAGCCACGGCAGCACCGTGATCGCGAGGAAGCCGCCGGGCGCGGAGAGCCAGCCCGACGCGTGCACCGCGAACCCGGCGCCGGGCAGGCCGGGGTGCGACCACGCCAGGAAGCTCCAGGCCAGCGCGGCCGCCGACGCCGCGAACCCGGTCCCGATCAGCGCCGTGAGCAGGCCGGCCGGGTGCGGGCCACGCCGCACGATCACGGCCGCGGTCGGTCCCGTGGTGAGCGCGACGAGGAGGTAGAGCACGAAGTAGCTGCGCTCGGCGTACCACGGAACCTCGTCGAACGGCTGTCCCGCAGCGAGGGTCGCGACGACCGCGCCGAGGGCGAGACCCCAGGTGAGGACGACGATCCCCACGGCGAGGTGGTCCCGCCCGGCGGGGGCGGTGCGGCCCCCGTCCTGCGCGTCCATACCCGGCATTGTGCTGGATCCGGCGGCCCGGCGAGCAGGGAACGCGGTCCTCGTCCGGCCGGGCCGTCCCCGCTCAGGAGCCGTCGAAGGCGAGGCGGAAGCCACCCTCGCGGGGGTCCACCTGGAAACCGGTCCGGCCGACCGACCCGCTGACGAGCTCGTGGCCGAGGCCGGGTGGCTGCTCCCGCTGCAGGTCGTAGCCGTCGGCCTCGCGCAGCGCGTCCTCGTAGTGGTCGAGCACCCCGGCGGCAGCCTGCTCGGTCGCGTAGTCGACGGTCTGCACGCGCCCGTCGCCGCCGGACACCGCGCACAGCACCGCGCCGTCGGGCGGCTCCGGCCAGCCGGCGGGCAGGACGGCGTCGGCGAGGTCGGGCTCGCCCCATGCCGCCGGGAACGCCGTGCCGCACTCCTCGGGCACGCCCGAGTCCGTCTGGGCGTCGGCCAGATCCTCGGCCGCCTCGCTGACCGCGTCGTCGGCGGAGCCGCTCGTCGCGCTCGACGAGCCGTCGCTGCCACAGGCCGTGAGGGCGAGGACGGCGAGGACCGCGGCGACCGCGGCGACGGCCGCGGGGCGGGCAGGGGTGATGGACATGGCTCTCCTCGTCGGCTCGATCCGCGTCGGGTCGCGGACGGTTCGCGGCGAGCCTCCCGACGCGGGCGGCCCGGCATCGAGAGGCCGTGGTCCCCGAACCGCCGGGCCATCGGGCAGGCTGGGGCCATGACCGGACCCACCGAGCCCGACGGCCGCACCATGCGCGAGCGGATGCTCGCCGGCGACCTCTACCTCGCCGACGACCCCGAGCTGATCGCGGACCACGTCCGTGCCCAGGAGCTCACCGACGCCTACAACGCGACGGGCGTCGACGAGCGCGCGCGTCGTACCGAGATCCTGCGCGAGCTGCTCGGCTCGATCGGCGAGGACACCGCGATCCGCCCACCGCTGCGTGTCGACTACGGATCCCAGGTCCGGATCGGGTCGGGGACCTTCGTCAACTTCGGCCTGGTCGCCCTCGACGTCGTCGACATCACGATCGGCGACGACGTGCAGATCGGGCCCAACGTGCAGCTGCTGACCCCGCTCCACCCGCTTGAGGCCGGGGCCCGCCGCGCCAAGTGGGAGAACGCCGCGCCGATCACGATCGGCGACAACGCCTGGCTCGGGGGTGGCGTGATCGTCTGCCCCGGCGTCACCATCGGCGCGAACACGGTCGTCGGCGCCGGCTCGGTCGTGACCCGTGACCTGCCCGCCGGCGTGCTGGCGGTCGGCAACCCGGCCCGGGTGGTGAGAGAGCTCCCCGAGTGACCACCCTGCTCGACGCCCTGGCCGCGCGGCGCGCGTCCGGCAGCCGGCCCGGGCAGCGCACCGACGAGCACCGGATCGCGCTGGCCATCGAGGGCGGCGGCAGCCGGGCGGCGTACTCCGCGGGCATGGCGCTCGCCATCGACGAGGCCGGGCTGACCGACTGCTTCGACGACGTCTACGGCACCTCCGGCGGCGCGCTCAACGGCGCCTGGCTGCTGACCGGCGAGGCGCAGCGCTGGCTGCGCAGCTGGGCCTGGCCCGAGGTCCAGGCCGCGCGGGTGACCGACCCACGGCGGGTGCTCCGCGGCGGCCCGGTCGTCGACCTGCGGCGGCTGGTCCACCACGTCTACGAGTCGATCACCCCGATGGACTTCGACGCGATCGTCGCCAACCCGATCCGCTTCCACCCGATCGCGACCGACGCCGCCACGGGCAAGGAGGCCGACCTGGCGCCGTACGTCGTGGACCGGCTCACCGCCCAGACCGCCCTGCGCGCCAGCTCCTGCATCCCGCTGCTCGCCGGCCGGCCGGTGCGCGTCGGCGAGCGGAGATATGTCGACGGCGGGCTGTCGGAGGGCGTGCCCTACCGCACCGCCCTGGCCCAGGGCGCGACCCACGTGCTGGTGCTGCGCACCCGCCGCGCCGACCAGCGGGCGGTCCCGCCGTCGCGGCTGGAGCGGATGCTGCTGGCGCCGTACTTCCTGCGGCACGGGCGGGCCGCGGGCGCCGCCCACGTCGCCCGATTCCGGTCCTACGCCGCCGACGACCTGCGCCTCGCGGCCGGCACCCTGGCCGACGTACCCACGCTGGTGGAGGTGCGCCCGCCGCTCGGTTCGCCGGACGTGTCCCGGCTCAGCGCCGACCTGTCGGCCATCGACGACGCCATCGAGCGGGGGCGGCTGGCGATGGCCGACTACCTCGACGGGCTTCCGGACTGATGTCCGAGGCCGTCCAGCGCCGTCCGCGCAATCGCAAGCAGCTGATCGTCGCGGCGGCCGCACGACAGTTCGAGCGCGCCGGCTTCCACGACGTGTCGGTCGCCGACATCGCGGCCGAGGTCGGCGTCTCGGCCTCCGCGCTGTACCGGCACTTCAGCGGCAAGACCGGTCTGCTGGCGGCTGCGGTCGAGCAGGAGATCGAGCTCCTCGAGGAGGCGTACGGCGGCGCCACCGACCTGACGGGGATGCTCGACACGGCCGCGGAGCTGATGCTGCGTCCGGGCCGGGCCGGCAGCGTGTGGCAGCGCGGGCAGGTCTTCCTCGAGCCGGACCGCGCGGCCGCGCTGGAGGCGCGCTATCTCGCCGCGCTGGAGCCGCTGCGGCGCGCGACCGGAGCCGAGGCTCCGGCCTGGGCGGCGCACTCGGTGCTCATGACCGGCTGGGCGTTCGAGCGGGCGCGGGTGGACCGGGACCGGGCGCGCCGGCTGATGGTGGCCGCCGCGAGCGCGGTGGCGGCGCTGGTGGACCTGATGCCCGAGGGGGCCGTCGTGCTGCGTCCGTCCGCGGCCGGGGGTGGCCTACGGCCGGCGTCCCGACGGGAGGCGGCACTCTCGGCCGCCGTCCGCCTGTTCGCGGAGCGCGGCTTCCACGCCGTCGGCATGGACGACATCGGCGCCGCGGCGGGGATCTCCGGGCCGACGCTCTACCACCACTTCCCGCGGAAGTCGGCGCTGCTGACGCACGTGATCACCCGGTGCCTGGACGCGATGCAGTTCGAGTTGGCCGGCGTCCTGTCCGCCACCAGCGACCCGGCGGTCGCCCTCGAGCAGGCCCTGGGCTCGCTGGTGCGGATCAACGTCGCGCAGGGTGACGCGCTGGCCGCGCTGTTCACCGAGCTGGTCCACGTCCCCGAGGACGAGCGGGCGCCGATCCGGCGGATGCAGCGGGACTACCGCGACGAGTGGGTGGTGCTGCTCGTGGCCTGCCGGCCCGAGCTGGTGCGCTCCGACGCGCAGGCGCTGGTCCGGGCCGCGCAGTCGGTGGTGAACACGATGCGGCTCCGGCTGCCGCTCGGGGAGTCGGCGCAGCGGGACGCGCTGCTGCGGATCGGGCGGGCGGTGCTCGGGGTCCGGGGGACACCCTCGGGTTCCGCCGGACCCCTGATCTAGCCTCGGCCTCGATGACCCTCCACCTCCACCGCGCCGCGCGGACCGACCTGCTCGCCGACGAGCTCGGCGAGCTGCTGGCGAGCCCGCTGGCCGACCCGTTCGCCAGCGAGGTCGTCGTGGTGCCGGCGCGAGGTGTCGAGCGCTGGCTCACCCAGCGGCTCTCCCACCGGCTCGGGGCCGGTCCCGCCGGGGGCGACGGGGTGTGCGCGGGCGTGCGCTTCCTCCAGCCCGCGTCGCTGATCGGGCTGCTCCTGGGCCGAGACCGTGACGACCCGTGGCAGCCCGACCGGCTGGTCTGGCCGCTGCTCGCGACCATTGACGCCTCGCTCGGCGAGGCCTGGTGCGCGACCCTGGCCACCCACCTGGGCCACGGCCTCGACGGTGAGGAGGGCGAGCTGCGCCGCAGTCGCCGGTGGTCGGTGGCGCGCCGGCTCGCGGAGCTGTTCGCGTCGTACGCCGTCCAGCGGCCCGCGCTGGTCCGCGACTGGCGCGAGGGCCGCGACACCGACGGCGCGGGCGCGCCGCTGGCTCCCGACCTCGCGTGGGAGGCCGAGCTGTGGCGCCGCCTGCTCGCCCGGATGGCGGCGGCGGGCCACGCCGAGCCGCCCGACCTCCGCCACGAGCGGGTGTGCGCGGCGCTGCGGGCCGGCGAGGTCGACGGTCTCGAGTTGCCCGACCGGCTCTCGCTGTTCGGCCACACCCGGCTGCCCGAGACCGAGCTCGACCTGCTGGCCGCGCTCGCCGCGCATCGCGACGTCCATCTCTGGCTGGCGCAGCCGTCGGCCGCGCTGTGGTCCGCCGTCGCCGCGGCCGAGGTCCCGGTCGGGCCGCGCGACGAGTCGCGGTCCGCCGAGCTGGCCCACCACCCGCTGCTCGCCTCGCTCGGTCGCGACGCGCGCGAGCTGGCGACGGTGCTGGGCGCGCGGGTGCGGGCGGGGGAGGCCGTCGACGCGGGCGCGGCGCCCGATCCCGCGGCGCCCGACGACCTGCTCGGCTGGCTCCAGGCCGACCTGCGGGCCAATGCCGTGCTGTCCGCCGAGGAGCGCGCCGGGCGGGTGCTGCGGCCCGACGACAGGTCGCTCCAGGTGCACGCCTGTCACGGCCCGGCGCGCCAGGTCGAGGTGCTGCGCGAGCTGCTGGTCGGGCTGCTGGAGGACGATCCCACCCTCGAGCCGCGCGACATCGTCGTGATGTGCCCCGACGTCGAGACCTATGCGCCGCTGATCTCGGCCGGCTTCGGCATGGGTGAGCTGATCGGCGAGCAGGCCGATCCACGTGGGTCCGGGCTCCATCCCGCCCACCAGCTCCGGGTGCGCCTGGCCGACCGGGCCACCAGCAGCACCAACCCGCTGCTCGCGGTCGCGGTCGAGCTGGTCGAGCTCGCCGGCGGGCGCGCGACGGCGTCCGAGGTGCTCGACCTGCTGGCCCGCCCGGTGTGCCGGCGCCGGTTCGGGTTCAGCGACGACGACCTCGCGCGGATGACCCGCTGGGTGGCCGAGGCCGGGGTCCGGTGGGGGATCGACGCGACCCAGCGCGCGGCGTACGCCATGGACGGCTTCGAGCACAACACCTGGCGGGCCGGGCTCGACCGGCTGCTGCTGGGCGTCGCGATGAGCGACGACGACCACCGCCACGTCGGCCGCGGGCTGCCCGTCGACGACATCGCCAGCGGCGAGATCGAGCTGGTCGGGCGGATGAGCGAGGCGGTCGCCCGGCTCGGCGCCTGCCTGGCGGCCCTCGACGCGGCGAGTGCCGCCGAGCAGTGGTTCGCCGCGCTCACCGAGGGGGTGCGCGACCTGTGCGAGGTCGATGACGACGACGCCTGGCAGCTCCCCCAGTTCGAGCGCGAGCTGGCCCGGGCCCAGGTCGGCGCCGATGCCGGTGATCCCGGCGCCCCGGGCGTGCCGCTGCGCCTGGCCGACGTGCGCGCGCTGCTGCAGGCCCGGCTGGCCGGCCGTCCCACCCGCGCCAACTTCCGCACCGGCACCCTCACCGTCTGCACCATGGTCCCGATGCGCTCGGTGCCCCACCGGGTGGTGTGCCTGGTCGGACTCGACGACGGCGTCTACCCGCGCACGAGCGGGGTCAACGGCGACGACGTGCTCGGACGCCGGCCGCGGGTCGGCGAGCGCGACCTGCGCGGTGAGGACCGCCAGCTGCTGCTCGACGCGATCCTCGCCGCCCGCGAGCGACTGGTCGTCACCTACACCGGCGCCGCCGAGCACACCGGCCAGGAGCGGCCCCCGGCGGTGCCCCTGGGCGAGCTGCTCGACGCGCTCGACCGCACCACCGCCGCGCCGGTGCGCGCGCAGGTCCTGGTCCGTCATCCGCTGCAGGCATTCGACCCGCGCAACCACCTCCCCGGTGAGCTGGTGGGCGCCGGCCCGTTCAGCTTCGACCGCGCCTCGCTCGCCGGCGCCCGGGCGTCGGTGCGCGAGCGGACCCCGGTCCCGGCCTTCCTCGAGGGCGCGCTGCCGGCCCGGGCGCCGCAGGACGTCTCGCTGGCCGACCTGATCGACTTCGTCCACCGTCCCGCCCGCGCCTTCCTGCGCGGCCGCCTCGACCTCGCCACGCCCTTCGAGCCCGGCGAGGTCGCCGACGCCATCCCGGTCGACCTCGACAACCTCGAGAAGTGGGCGATCGGCGACCGGCTGCTGCGCGCCGTGCTCTCCTCCGACGACCCGGCCGCGACCGGGGAGGCGGTGATGCTCGCCGAGCAGCTGCGCGGTTCACTGCCGCCCTTCGGCCTCGGCTACGGCGCCCTCAGCGAGGTCGTCCGCGACTGCCAGGCGCTGCTCCAGCAGAGCGCTCCGCTGCGCGCCGCGGCCGCCCGCAGCGTCGACGTCGACGTCGACCTGGGCGGCGGGCGACGGCTCACCGGCACCGTCCCCCGGGTCCACGGCAGCCAGCTCGTCGACGTCACCTACTCCCGCCCTGGGCCCAAGCAGCGGATCGCCGCCTGGCTCCAGGTGCTCGCGCTCAGCGCCAGCCACCCCGACGAGAACTGGACCAGCCATGCCGTCGCCCGGGCCAAGAGCGGCCCCCAGCGGGCGCTGGCCGGCCCGCTCGACCACCGCGCGGCCGAGTGGCTGGCCGCCCTCGTCGCGCTCTACGACGAGGGCGCGGCCCGCCCGCTCCCGATCCCGCTCAAGACCGCCCATGCCTGGGCCGAGGCCCGGGCCAAGGAGCTGCGCGGGATGGACATTGACCCGGTCGAGGCCGCCGCCCGCGCCTGGACCACCGACCCCTTCCACGCCTTCGGCATCACCGGCGAGGACGACGACGCCGCCCACCGCCGGGTCTGGGGCCACGACGCGCCGGTGTCGGTGCTGATCGAGGCGGGCCTGCCGGCGTACGCCTGGACGCTGTGGGAGCCGCTGCTCGCTGGCGCCGAGAAGGTGGGCCCGCTGTGAGCGACGAGATGAGCCCCTTCGACATCCGCGGCCCGCTGCCGACCGGCACCACCCTGCTCGAGGCCAGCGCCGGCACCGGCAAGACCTGGACCATCGGCGCCCTGGTGACCCGCTACGTCGCCGAGGAGGGGGTGCCGCTCGAGCAGCTGCTCGTCGTCACCTTCGGCCGGGCGGCGAGCCAGGAGCTGCGCGAACAGGTACGCCGCCAGCTGGTCGAGGCCGAGCAGGCGCTGGCCGGCACCCTCCTCACCCCGCCCACCGAGGTGATCGAGCAGGTCCTCGACTGCCCGCCCGAGGAGCGCCGGCTGCGCCATCGCCGGGTCACCCAGGCGCTGGCCGACTTCGACGCCGCGACCATCGCCACCATCCACCAGTTCTGCTCGCTGGTGCTCGAGTCGCTCGGCGTGGCGGGCGACACCGACGCCCGGGCCCGGCTGGTCGAGGATCTCGACGACATGCTGGTCGAGGTGGTCGACGACCTCTACCTGCGCGCCTTCGCCCAGCTCCCGGCCGGTTCCGCGCCGGCCTTCACCCACGCCGAGGCGCTCGCCATCGCCCGTCGGGTCGTGGGGGATCCGCAGGCCGACCTCGAGCCGGCCGACCTGCCTCGTGACGACCCCGCGGGGCGCCGGGTCGCGTTCGCGACCGCGGTGCGCCAGGAGATGAGCCGCCGCAAGCGCCGCCTGGGCGTGCTGTCCTACGACGACCTGCTCGACCAGCTCGCCGTCGCCCTCGAGCCGCCCGACTCGCCGGCCCGGGCGCGGATGCGGGCCCGGTGGCGGATCGTGCTCGTCGACGAGTTCCAGGACACCGACCCGGTGCAGTGGAAGGTGTTCGACCGGGCGTTCAGCGGGCACGCCACGATGGTGCTGATCGGCGATCCCAAGCAGGCGATCTACGCCTTCCGCGGGGGCGACGTCACGACGTACCTCACCGCGGCGGAGACCGCCACCACCCGCCAGACCCTCGCGGTCAACCGGCGCAGCGACGCCGGCCTGGTCGACTGCTTCGGCCGGCTGCTCGGGGGCGCCGAGCTCGGCGACCCGCGGATCGTGGTCCACGACGTCGCCGCCCACCACCAGGCGCCGCGACTGGTGGGGACGCCGAAGGACGCGCCCTTCCGGATGCGGGTGGTGCGCCGCGAGACCTTCCGCAAGCGTGGCGGGACCTCCCTACCGGTCAACCAGGTCCGGCCCCACATCGCCCGCGACCTCGCCCACGACATCCGGGCGCTGATCGCCAGCGGCGCCACCTTCGGCGAGCGCGCCCTGCGGCCCGACGACATCGCGGTCATTTGCTACCGCCATGCCGATCTCGCCGCGGCCCGCGCCGCGCTGCTCGAGGTCGGCGTCCCGGCCGTCATCGCCGGCGGCGGCAGCGTGTTCGCGACCCCGGCCGCGGTGGAGTGGCTCTCCCTGCTCGAGGCGCTCGAGCAGCCCCACCGCACCCCCCGGGTGCGGGCCGCGGCGCTCACCTCCTTCCTCGGCTACGACGCCGCGGCCCTCGACGCCGGTGGCGACGAGCTCAGCGACGACCTCGGCGACCGGCTCCGGTCCTGGTCCGAGGCGCTCGGCCGGCGCGGGGTCGCCGCCGTCGTCGAGGCGGCCACCTCCGGTGGCATGCCCGAGCGGCTGCTCGGCCAGGTCGGCGGCGAGCGCACCCTGACCGACCTGCGCCACATCGGCGAGGTGCTCCACGAGGCGGCGCTGCGCGACCAGATGGGCGCCGTGGCGCTGCTCGCGTGGCTGCGCCAGCAGGTCCTCGAGGCGCGTGAGGGGCGCGGCGCCGAGCGGACCCGACGCCTCGACTCCGACGCCGACGCGGTGCAGCTGGTGACCATCCACGCCAGCAAGGGCCTGCAGTACCCCGTCGTCTACCTCCCCTCCCTCGCCGACCGTTGGGTCGGCACGCCCGACAAGCCGCTCTTCCACGACGCGGCCGGGCGTCGGTGCCTCGACGTCGCGGGTGCCGGGCCCGACTGGGGCGACCACGTGCAGCGCTGGCGCGACGAGGACAACGGCGAGTGGCTGCGGCTGCTCTACGTCGCCCTCACCCGCGCCCAGTGCCAGGTCGTCGCCTGGTGGGCCCCGACCCGCAATGCCGAGGCGTCGCCGCTCCACCGCCTCCTGCTCCGCGGCCCGGCTGCCGACGGGCCCGGCCTGTCCGGCGTGGTCCCGGTCGACCCGCCGGTGCCCGACGAGGACGCCGCGACCCGCCTGTTCGCGACCTGGCGTGACCGGGGCGCGTTCGTGCCCGAGGTCGCCGAGCCAGGAGCCGCGCTGCCGCCGGTGCCGCGCGACCCGCCGGCCGCGTTGAGCGCTCGCGACTTCACCCGCACCGTCGACACCGGGTGGCGACGCACCTCGTACTCCGCGCTGAGCCACGTCGACCTCGGCACGCCCGTCCCCGGCGTCGCCAGCGAGCCCGAGGTCGAGGTCAAGGACGACGAGGACCTGCCCCCGCTGGTCGACCCCGCACCGGCCGACCCCGCGCTCGCCGTCGCCTCTCCGATGGCGGCGCTCCCCGTCGGAGCGACCTTCGGCTCCCTCGTCCACGCCGTGCTCGAGCACGCCGATCCCGGGGCCGACGACCTGCGCGCCGAGCTGCTCGGCCACATCGACGAACAGCTCACCTGGTGGCCGGTGGACCTGGACCCCGAGGTCCTGGCCGACGCGCTGGTGGCCGTGCTCGACACCCCGCTCGGTCCGCTCATGGACGAGACCACGCTGCGCCGGGTCGGCACGACAGACCGCCTCTGCGAGCTCGACTTCGAGCTGCCGCTCTCCGGCGGCGACCACCCGGTCCACCAGGCGCGTGCCGATGACGAGGTCCTGCTCGGCGACATCGCGGCGCTGCTGCGCGCGCACCTCCCTGACGGCGACCCGGTCCGCGCGTACGCCGACGCCCTCGCCAACCCGCTGCTCGGCGGCCAGGCCCTGCGCGGCTATCTCACCGGCTCGATCGACGTCGTACTCCGGCTGCCGTCCGCCGACGGCGAGCCGCGCTATGTCGTCATCGACTACAAGACCAACTGGCTCGGGCCCACCGACGAGCCGCTGACCGCCGACGCCTACCGGCCGAGTGCCCTCGACGACGCGATGGGCCACTCCGACTACCCCCTCCAGGCGTTGCTGTACGCCGTCGTCCTCCACCGGTTCCTGCGCTGGCGCCAGCCCGGCTACGACCCCGCCCGCCACCTCGGTGGGGTCGCGTACCTCTACCTGCGCGGCATGTGCGGCCCGGAGACGCCGCGGGTCGAGGGCGAGCCGTGCGGCATCTTCACCTGGCGCCCTCCGGTCGCGCTCGTCGTCGCGCTGTCCGACCTGCTCGACGGGAGGACCGGGTCGTGACCGAGATCTTCGATCCCACCTCGGCCCACGACCCGCGCCTGGCCCGCCGGGTGGCGGGCCTGCTCGGCGCCTTCAACGCCGCCGGCGTGGTCGACGCCGCCGACGTCCGGGTCGCGGAGCGGGTGGCGGCGCTGGCCGGCGAGCACGACGAGCGGGTGCTGCTCGCGGCGGCGCTCGCGGTCCGCTCGGTCCGCGGCGGGTCCGTGGGCCTCGATCTCGACGCCCTGCCCGAGCTCGACGGCGCCAGCCTCGCCTGGCCGGAGCGGGCCGACTGGGTGGCCGCGATCGAGGGGTCGGCGCTGGTGGCCGCCGAGGTACTCCATGTCGAGCACGACCTGGTCTACCTCGACCGCTACCACCGCCTGGAGCGCCAGGTGGCCGACGACCTCACCGCCCGGATCGCGCTCGGTCCGCCGGCGGTCGACGAGGAGGTGCTGGCGGCCACCCTGCGCCGGGTGAGCGGCGACCATCTCTCCGCGGAGCAGGCCGCCGCCGTCGAGCACGCCGCCCGGCACCGCACCACCGTCCTGACGGGCGGTCCCGGCACCGGCAAGACGACCACGGTCGCCCGGCTGGTGCTGGCCCTCGCCGACCAGTTCGCGGTGACCCACGAGCGGCGGATGTCGATCGCGCTGGCGGCCCCGACCGGCAAGGCCGCCACCCGGCTGGAGCAGGCCGTCGAGGAGGAGCTGCGGCTCCTGGGCGCCCTCGGCGACGGCCCCGGCCAGCTGCCGCCACCGCAGGGCGTGACCCTCCACCGGCTGCTGGGCTGGCGTCCCGACAACGCCACGCGCTTCCGCCACGACCGCGGCAACCGGCTCAAGTACGACCTGATCGTGGTCGACGAGGCCTCCATGGTCGACCTGACCATGATGGCCCGGCTGCTCGAGGCGGTGCGGCCCGAGAGCCGGCTGGTCCTGGTCGGCGACCCGCGCCAGCTCACCTCGGTGGGGGCCGGCGCGGTGCTCTCCGACCTGGTCGCCGGCTTCGCGGGCCACCCCGACCCGCCGGTGGTCGCGCTCACCGAGAACCACCGCTCCACCGAGGAGATCAAGGGCCTGGCCGCGGCCCTGCGCGACGACTCGCCCGATGCCGCCGACCGGGTGCTCGAGGTGTTGCGGGCCGGCACGGGCGAGGTGCGGTGGATCGAGACCGACGACCCGGTCAGCGCGCTCCAGGAGGAGTGCACCGCCGCGGCGCTGCGGGTCCGCTCCGCCGCCGTCGACGCCGGGCCCGAGGCGGCGCTCGCCGAGATCGAGGGCTTCCGGCTGCTCTGCGCCCACCGCGACGGGCCCTACGGCGTCCGCGTGTGGAACCGCCATGTCGAGCAGTGGCTGGCCGCCGAGCTCGGTGCTCCGCTCGGCTCCGCCTGGTACGCCGGCCGCCCGCTGCTCGTCACCAGCAACGACTACGCCCTCGACGTCTACAACGGCGAGACCGGCGTCGTGGTGACCGACCCGTCCGGCCGGCCGCGGGCCTGGATCGCCGGCGCCGGCGCGCCCCGGCCGTTCGCTCCGGCGCGCCTCGACGCGATCGAGACCATGCACGCGATGACCATCCACAAGAGCCAGGGCAGCCAGGCCACCCGGATCGCCGTCCTGCTGCCCGAGGAGGGCTCGCGGCTGCTCAGCCGCGAGCTCTTCTACACGGCCGTGACCCGCGCCCGGGCGAGCCTGCTGGTGGTGGGCTCGGCGGCCGCCGTACGAGCCGCGGTGACCACCACCGCGCAGCGCGCCACGGGCCTGCGCCACCGCCTGACCGGGTGATCCGAACCCGTGCGGCCCAACCGGTGGGCCCGCAACCGGGCCGAAACCTCGGCGGGTTAGTGTCGAGACCATGCCCTTCCTGCTGCGCGTGCTGCTGCCCGACGTCCCGGGGTCGTTGGGCCGCGTCGCGACGGCGATCGGTATGGCGGGCGGCGACATCGAGGCGATCGAGATCGTCGAGAAGCGCGACGACGGCAGCGCCGTCGACGACGTGCTGCTCGAGCTGGACCAGGGGATGATGCCCGACTCCGTGGTCTCGGCGTGCAATGCCCTCGACGGGGTCGAGGTGCTCTTCGTGAGCCGCTACCCGGCCGGCGGCAACCTGATGATGGACCTGGAGGCGGTCGAGGAGCTCACCGCCTCGCCCGACGACGCCTTCGACAAGCTGATCGACCTGCTGCCCGCGACCTTCCGGGTCGACTGGGCGGCGCGGGTGCACCGCGCCAAGGGCGTCGTCTACGGCACCAGCGCCGCGCCCGACGAGCTCGAGTTCGTCGAGATCGAGTCCCCGACCCGGCTCGAGGCGCCGGAGGACGAGGTCACCCTGTTCGCCGCCGCGCGGCTCGACGGCAACGAGATCGTCGTCATCGGCCGCCGGGGCGGCCCGGAGTTCGCCGAGTCGGAGATCATGCGCCTGGGCCACCTGTGCGGCCTGGCGGTCACGATCGCGAACGGCTGACCGCCAGGCCGTCGGGGCTCAGGCCTCGACCGGCTCCAGCAGGAACACCGGGATCTCGCGGTCGGTCTTCTCCTGGTAGGACGCGTAGGTCGGCCAGGTCGCCACGGCGTGCTCCCACCACTGCCGACGCTCCTCGCCCTCGGCGACGCGCACCGTGTACGACTTCGGCTCGGGCCCGTCCTGGAGGTCGACGAGCGGGTGGGCGACGAAGTTGGCGTACCAGCTCGGGTTCTCCGGGGCGCCGCCCTTCGACGCGATGGCGGCGTACACGCCGTCCTTCTCGACCCGCATGACCGGGTTCTTGCGGAGCTTGCCGGACTTGGCGCCGACCGAGGTGATCACCACGATCGGGTCCGTGCCGCCCTGGAGGGTGTTGGCCTCGCGGCCACCGGATGCCTCGTACGCCGCGACCTGGTCGCGGACCCACTTCTGGCTGCTGGGCTCGTACTCACCGTGAAGGGTCATGCCGTCCACAAGACCACGCGAGGGCCCGCTATTCCAGGACGGTCACCGGACTCAGCCCGCGAGCGCGTGGTCGAGCTCCCGGTCCAGCGCGGCCTTCGGGCGCGCGCCGCGCAGCTCGTGCACCGGCCGGCCGTCGCGGAACACGATCATCGTCGGCAGCCCCATCACCCGGTACGCCGCCGAGGTGACCGGGTTCTCGTCGCTGTTGAGCTTCACCACCCGGAGCGCGCCCGCGCGCTCCTCGGCGATCTTCGCCAGCGCCGGCGCTACCTGGTGGCACGGACCGCACCACTGCGCCCAGAACTCCACCAGCACCGGCTGGTCGGAGCCGAGCACCTCCTCGGCGAAGTCCGCGTCGGTGATCTCCTGCAGGCTCATCGTGTCTCCTGGTCGTTCGTGGTGGTCGGGTAGTTCTCCGCGTCGCTCAACAGCTCCGACAGCTCGCCGCGCAGCCGGCTCAGCTCCTCGATCCGCCGGTCGATCTCGGCGATCCGCAGCCGGTAGGCGTCCAGCGACGACGGGCACACGTCGGCCCGCTCGTTCCCGGCACGCAGGCACTCGACGAAGGGCACCGTCTCGTCGGCGGTGAGGCCGAGGGAGAGCAGCGCCCGGATCTCGCGTACGACGAGGACGTCCGCGTCGTCGTACTCCCGGTAGCCGTTGGCCGCCCGGCTCGGGCTGAGCAGGCCGCGCGACTCGTAGTAGCGCACCGCCTTCACGCTCACGCCGGCGCGGGCGGCGAGGTCCTTGATGAGCACGGGACCGACCGTAGACCTTGCCCCTGGGGTCAAGGTCAAGTCCCGGTCGGGGAGGGGCTAGTGGCTCGAGTCGGAGATTCGCGCGCAGCAGCCGTGCGCTGAGTGCGTGCATCGCAAGGCGGCGGCGCGAGGGCATACCGGGTGTACGTCGAGCGTCGCCAACGCGGCGAGGTGCGTGCTCAGGGCGCGGGGGCTGAGTGTGAATCTCTGACTCGGGACACTAGCGTTCGGTGCCATGAGTGCGATCGAGGGCGTGAGCGAGACGTTCGACGCGAGCCAGTGGGACGTCGTCCCCGGCTTCGAGGACCTGACCGACCTGACCTACCACCGCGCCAAGGCGCACGGCACGGTCCGGATCGCGTTCGACCGCCCCGACGTGCTCAACGCCTTCCGGCCCCACACCGTCGACGAGCTGCTCCGCACCCTCGAGCACGCCCGCCAGTCGGCCGACGTCGGCTGCGTGCTGCTCACCGGCAACGGCCCGAGCGCCAAGAACGGCAAGTGGGCCTTCTGCACCGGCGGCGACCAGCGGATCCGCGGCCGGGCCGGCTACCAGTACGAGGACGTCTCGGCCGGCGCCGGCGACACCGGCGCCGAGGAGCCCAGCCCGATCGACAAGGCCAAGCTCGCCCGCCTCCACATCCTCGAGTGCCAGCGCCTGATCCGGTTCATGCCGAAGGTCGTCATCTGCGTCGTCCCCGGCTGGGCGGCCGGCGGCGGCCACAGCCTGTTCGTCACCTGCGACCTCGCCCTCGCCTCCACCGAGCACGCCCGCTTCAAGCAGACCGACGCCGACGTGGGCTCCTTCGACGGCGGCTACGGCTCGGCGTACCTCGCCCGTCAGGTCGGCCAGAAGTTCGCGCGCGAGATCTTCTTCCTCGGCCAGGAGTACTCCGCCGACGACGCCGTCCGGATGGGCGCCGCCAACCGCTCCGTCCCGCACGCCGAGCTCGAGGCCACGGCGCTGGAGTGGGGCCGGCTGATCAACAGCAAGAGCCCCACCGCCCAGCGGATGCTCAAGTACTCGTTCAACCTGCTCGACGACGGGCTGGTCGGGCAGCAGCTCTTCGCGGGGGAGACCACGCGGCTGGCGTACATGACCGACGAGGCGCAGGAGGGGCGCGACCAGTTCCTGGAGAAGCGGGAGCCGGACTGGTCGCCGTACCCCTGGTACTACTGATCTGAGGCGTTTGCGCAGGTCAGAGCCCCGTCAGGGCCTCGTGTATGACAGATGGGTGGCGGGAATCGCGATCGACATGGGCGGATTTGCTCGCGTGCGAGCATCTTCTCTGTGGACCCGGACGCCTTCCAACACGAGTTTGATCGCTACGTCACGGCGGCGTTGGATGTCGCGGATCGGTCCCTTGACGTGCGCGACGAGGAGCGGGAACTGATCAAGCTCGTCGACCTCATCCGCCGCGAGCCGAGCCACGTCGATCAAGCGGATCTGGCCTTGGCTGCGATGGTGCCGCAGTTGTGCGAGACACCTCCTCCCGCCGGTCTCGTCGAACTGCTGTCGTACATCGTGCACGCACTCGGACTCCCCAAGATCGTCGCCGCGGCGAGGGACGCACGCGAGGCTGCGCTCTCCTCCCTCGGGCCTGGGCCGTCATTGCGACCCCGGGAGTACGCTCGCCGATGTGAGGTCGTCGTCGCCGCGGCTGAGCCCGACTGGGAGGAGCGGGACATGTACGTCTCGTTCAGCCCTCCAACCACGGCGTGACGCGCGCTCGTCCTTGGCGTCGTACAGGATGGTGGCGTGAGTTGGGACATTTCGATCATGGACCTGCCGCGCGACGCGGCTTCGGTGTCCGACATCCCGGATGACTTCGAGCCCCAGCCTCTCGGCAACCGAGTGGACCTGATCGACGCGATTCGCGAGGCGGCCCCTTCCGTTGACTTCTCCGACCCGTCCTGGGGCGAGTTGGTGACTCCCGACTTCGTCATCGAGTTCAACATGGGACGAGAAGAGGTCGTGGATTCGATGATGTTGCACGTCCGAGGCGGAGGATCCGTCGTGGACTTCATCGACACACTCCTCACGCACCTCGGTCGCCGCGCCATCGACTGCTCTGAGGGCGAGTTCTTCGGCTCGGCGACGTCGGGCGAGAGCCTTCGCGCGTGGCAGCAGTACCCCGACAGGGTGATCGAGCCGACCTGATCGCAGCTCAGCCAGCTGGGCAACCGGCCAGGCCGCACGCCTGGTCGCGGTCAACGTCGCCGTGCTCAAACTCGAAGTGGAAGCAGACGTAGTGCATCCGCTCGAACACCGTGGTGAAGTCCGGGCTGGTGGAGAGGGCTCCGCAAGCGCGACACACCTGCGAGGGGGCTATGAGCGCTTCAAGGGCCTCGTCGACGACGCGATCGATCTCCGCAGTGGTGCACTCGATCTCCGCAACGTCGTCGCCGTTCGTCAGACGCACCAAGTGGCGGGAGCCCTCCGCGCGAACGACCACCGAGCGAGTGAACGGAAGCTCGGCTTCGGGCGCCGTGAACAGAAGGTCGTTCATCGACGTACTGCAGTGGAGGTGCTGTCCCCACCGGTGGCGTGCCGCGACAAGTGTCGTGGCGTTGCTCAGGGCTGCTGGGACGCCGACACAGCTCCGCAGAAAGTCGAGGCTGTCGACCCAGGAGGAGTAGGGGCTCTGCGGCACCCGCCGATCATCGGTTGAACTCATGGTCCGTGCAAACGACTTCGTGCTATCGAATCGACTCTGGCCCTCTCGCCGGCGCGAACGAATGTGGGGGTGGCTAGCTCGATCCACCCAACGCGGGGAAACGAGTGTGAGCCGGTCGGCCGTGACCAACTCACCGTCAAGGAGTGCCTTGCTGGTGATGATCGCGTCCCAGCACAGCGACAGCGGGCCTAGCCAAGGCCGGAACACCTCATGGTCGAGACAGCGACGTGCCGGTGACCGTGTGGACGCTCTCCAGGTAGCCGATGACGCCGAGGTCGGCGCTGCGGAGCTTCTTGGCCGTCACGCCGGAGGCATTGTGGTCGTTACTCACGTGCGCCCGATTCGTTCGTGGGTGGCCCAAGAGCGACGGCCACGCGGGGAGACGGCCTTCGAGTAGGGGCCGTCGGGTCGAGACGGATCACCTCGGCACGCCAGGCATCGAGGAGGTCCACGAGCTCCTGCAACGGCAAGCGCTCCACGATGTCACTGTCGGGCGGGTCGTAGTCGTAACGCGCTTCGACGAGTCCGTCCACCAACTCGAGGTACGACATGTTTCCGGAGAACGTCGCAGGGCGATGGGGCTCGGACAGCGCACGGCGAAATTCGTCCAGCGCGGCGTCGAGCCAGTAGGTCGACAGGCCGCTTGGCGCGCCGCGCGGTGTCCGTGAGCCGATGCAGTCATTGAGCACGCCGATGAACAGCGACAGGTCCTCGGCCTGCGCAACCTCGACGTCGCCGTTGGGCGAGGTCTTGAACGCGAATCGCAATCTCGTCACCAGATCCAGTGAACGCTCGGGATGCCGAGATCTTCCCGCGCTCGTCGATGCAGCCGGACCGACTCCGGCCCGTTGGCCGCGTCTCCGACGATCGGGAAGGCCAAGCGGTTCTCGCCGGAGTCGATCGCCACGTACTCGCCGTCGACGACCGAGAGTCGTTCGACGGTCTTGCCGATCAGCTGGGTGATCGAGGACGGTCCCACGCCGTGGCAACCGATGATTCCGAACGGCTCGGTGTAGCCGGTCAGGATGACGTCGTCCATGTGCACCTCGATGTAGTCGTGCACGAAGGTGATGCCAATAATCGTCAGTCCGCGTACGGCGGCGTCGGCATCGTCGGCGTTCGACTCGAAGTCGATCCGGGTCGGATCGGCCTCGAAGAGGGTGCGGGACACCTCGGTGACGAGATCGCGCTGCGCAACAGCCTGCGCGTAGCACTGACGCCGGGCAGCCTCGATCTCGACCTTCCTTCGCTCCCAGTCTTCGTCCGCTCGGGACGCGTGGGCGCGACGGAACCACTTCACGGGGCGATGGTCTCATCTGCTGGCCCCGTGGTCCTCCGAGTTGGCTCGGTGAGGTCGATCGCGATCAGCGTGCCGGGCAGGCAGATCGTCGCGATCGCTTGCGCGAGCGCGCGTCGATGAAACTACTTCCCCATCTCCCGGCGTCGTTCGGCGACGCCGTGGCAGTACTCATCCCACTGCTTGGCGAAGTCCTGAGGTCTTGCTACACCCCGCACCGAGGCGACGACACCGGACCACGGGTGGGTGAGATGTGTCCTTGTTCGGCCGTCGCGGGTGCGGACGAGTGCTGACGCGCAAACGCTGTCGTTGCCATCCAGTTGCAGGGAGAACTCGAAGAGGCGCTGTGAACAGAGCTCCGAGTCGGCGACCAGGGTCGGTTGGTCGACCTCGGTGGATCGGACCTGCCACGCGAGGCCATGAGCCTCGCCCCGATCGACGACCTTGGCCAAGGGGAGCGTGCTTCCCGGATGGTCTGTCCCCACCGCGAACGGGTCAGACGCGGGAATCGTGTCGACCCAGATGCCCTGTGCGATGGCTTCCACGAACTCGTCGTGGAAGCGGAAGAGATAGTGCTGGTGGGTCTCCAACAGCCGAGCCTCGTAGTTGCTCCACTCGTAGGCGTGTCGCTCGGCGAGCCAGGTCGAGTCGAGGACGTTGTAGACCCAACTGGAGGAGTCGTGACCGTCGTCGTACGGCGCGACCTCGCCCCGGCTTGCGCGGATGGCGTCCAGTCCCTCGAAGGTGACCCGCCCCAGGCTGCCTTCAGCGGTCTCGAAGAAGAGTGCGTCGGCGGCGGGGCTCCTCATCTCGTCATCGGCACCCGCCACGGAGAGGGACCCGAACGTCAACCGACAGGGCCCGACGACGTCGGCCTCCAACGGGACCGACATGGGGACGGCACGGCTCACCTCACTAGCAAACCGCAGGTTCCGCTTGGGCGGGCGGTTCTGGCCAGTCCAGTCGAGAGACGGAACGGGCGGCGAGGTAGTCCGCGAGCGAGGCGCGCGTCTCATGAACCTCGCCGCTGACCTGCTGGTGTCCTCGAGGTCGGGTCCGGGATGGCGAAAGAGAGAGGTCATGTCCGGTTGTCACTTACCACGGTTGTCACTTACCAAGAGACAAACGGACACTGTCGCTCGTCAGGCCTGCGGGTGGACACTTCCGCGCGGAGCGCCGCCATCGCTCGGCTCACAGTCCCCGAGGGTGCGACGAGAGCCAGTCGGAATGGCGTTCCTTGAGCGTGTCGCGCTCGGCGGCCGTCGGAAGCAGGACGTCGGCGCCACCGTCGTACGGACAGTAGAGCCAGGCGAGGTTGGGAGCGCCGAAGATGACGCCGCACTCATCATCTGCCACGGCCGTCAGGAGCGAGTCCATCTCCTTGTCCGCCAGTCCCGACGCTGCCCAGAAGTAGTTCCGGCCGGTGTCAGGATCGTCGTCGGCCAGACCGCTGCGCCACGGCCAAGCGCCGGGCAGTCGGTGCTTCGACCAGCCCGCGGCCGGGTCTTGCCAGTGCCAGTCGGCCGCGATGACGTGCAACGTCTGGAAGTCCTCCGAACCGTGAAGCTCATGAAGGACGGTGCGATGACGCCGCAGGATCTCGTCGTACTCGGCCGCGTTCTCGGCGTACCGCTTCGACTCGGGGAGGCTGTGGAAGCGGACCCACCGGTCGGCGTACTCGACACGCAGGACGTGGCCGAGCGGGTCGGCTCCGAGCCACGAGCGTTCCCACAGGTCGGTCAGCTCTGCCGCACGGGCGCTGACCTCGCCTTGCTTGAACGCGCCGTGGTGTCCGCGCGCTCGGCGCCAGTGGCTCTTCGTGGCCCACCTCAGCTTGGACCACCGGAACCCGACTCGGCCGCGCAGCGAATCGACGGCGGCGGGCAGGGGCACGCCGGACAGGGTACGACCACGTAGCCACCGGATGCTTGGCAAAATCGTGGCGGCCGACCCGCCAGCGGCCGTTAGCGATCAACACACCGACGATCACGTCTCCGCAGGGCAGCAGCGCTGAGGCACTTCCGTCGCATTGCCCGGGCCGATCGGGGTACCCCCGGGAGGACCGAGTCCCGAGACCCAGGAGCAGCGCGATGACCGCATCGAAGAACGTGGTGGAGCTGTTGACCGACCAGCACCGCCACATCGAGAAGCTCTTCGATGAGGTGCACTCGACCACCGACGCCGACGAGCGGACCCGGGCGTTCGACGAGCTGCGGCGGATGCTGTCGGTCCACGAGGCCGCCGAGGAGATCGTGACCCACCCGAACGCCACCCGGCACGGGAACGGCGACGTGGTCGAGGCGCGGCAGGCGGAGGAGCATGAGGCGAAGAAGCTGCTGTCTTCGCTCGACGGGATGGACACCACGTCGCCGCACTTCGCCGCCGGCCTCGCCCGGCTGCGCGAGTCGGTCCTCGCACACGCGCGGAACGAGGAGGAGCTGGAGTTCCCGCTCCTCCTTGCCGAGGCCTCCCCGGAGGAGCTGGAGAAGATGGGCTCCGCGGTGCTTGCCGTGGAGAAGGTGGCGCCGACCCATCCGCACCCGAGGGCGGGCGAGTCCGCCGTGGTCAACGCGACCGTCGGCCCGCTCGCCGCGCTCCTCGACAAGGTGCGCGACGCCGCCCGCTCGGCGATGTCCTGACCCGCTCTCCGCCGACCCGGCGCGAACTTGCGCCGGGTCGGCGCCCACCCGGCGCAACTTTCTGCCGGGTCGGCTAGCTCGGTCGCCGCCCACCCGCGGGCCCGGGAGCGGGGGTCGACCGGCCCCACCCGGTGTCCTCGGTGAGCTTGTGGAGCAGCGGCTGCACCCGGAAGGGCACGGGGGTGGCGACCGAGAAGGTGGAGTTCGTCTTGCGGACCCCCTCGATGCCGACGATGGAGGCGGTGAGGACCTGGAGGGCCTCCAGGGAGCTGATCGCGACGTGGACCAGGATGTCCTCGCGGCCGGCCTGGATCTTCACCTCGATCACCTCGGGGAGCTGGGCCAGGCCGCGCACGATCGGGCCGAGCAGGCGCTGGTCGAGCTCGACGCTGACCAGCGCCTCGACCGGCATCCCGATCGCCGCCAGGTCGATCACGGGGCGGAAGCCCTTGAGGATCCCGTGGTCCACCAGCCGGGTCATCCGCTGCTGGACGGTGTTGCGGCTGACGCTCAGCCGCTCGGCCATCTCGGCGACGCCCATCCGGGCGTCGTCGGTCAGCAGCCGGAGGATCTCGGCGTCCAGGCGATCGATGGTTGGCATGGTGACAGCCTCCGCGCGTCTCGTGGGTGCTTAGTGGTGCGTTGTGCATAGTTGTGCGGCCATCTATTGACCGGCTGAGCGACAACCCGGGAATCTTCTCATCGAAATGCCCAGTGCGATCCACTGGGACTGACGGAACGACGAGCCACGAGCCACGTCGTGCACTTCGAAGAGGGCTTCCACCATGAGCACAGAAGTACAAGAACGCCAGGTCCAGCGCCTCGGGGTCTTCGAGCGCAATGACGACCTGCGGGACGCCGAGCACGAGCAGGTCGTCTTCTGCCGCGACCGGCGCACCGGCCTGCGGGCGATCATCGCGCTGCACGACACGACGCTCGGCCCCGGCCTCGGGGGCACCCGGTTCTTCCCGTACCAGCAGGAGTCCGACGCCCTGACCGACGTGCTGCGGCTCTCCGAGGGGATGACCCACAAGGCGGCCGTCGCGGGGATGCCGCTCGGGGGCGCCAAGGCCGTCATCATCGGCGACCCGGCGACCACGCGCACCGAGGAGCTGCTCGAGGCGTACGGACGCTTCGTCGAGTCCCTGGCCGGTCGCTACTACACCGCCGCGGACGTGGGTACGACGACCGACGACCTCGACGTGATCGGGCGCACCAGCCGCTACGTCGTCGGACGCAGCGTCGGCGCCGGAGGCTCGGGGGACAGCGGCCGCTCGACCGCGCTGGGGGTGTTCAGCGCCCTCACCGCCGCGGCGACGCTGACCTGGGGCGAGAGCGGTGTCGCCGACCGCCGGGTCGGGGTCGAGGGGGTCGGGAAGGTCGGCCGGCACCTGGTCGAGATGCTCCTCGACGCGGGTGCCCGGGTCGTGGTGAGCGACCCGCGCCCGGACGCGCTCGACGGCATCGGTGCGCGCTCCGCCGCCGTGGAGCGGGTCTCGTCGGTGCTCGACGAGAGCCTGGACGTCTATGCGCCGTGCGCGCTCGGCGCCAGCCTCACGCCGCGGACGGCGGAGACGCTGTCGGCGCGCGTCGTGTGCGGTGCGGCCAACAACCAGCTGCTCCACCGCGGCGTGGCGGAGCTGCTGCGGCAGCGTCGTATCCAGTGGGTGCCCGACTACGTCGCGAACGCGGGCGGCCTGATCCAGGTGGGCAGCGAGCTGACCGCCGCCACACCCGCCGAGGTCGAGGCCAAGGTACGACGGGTGGCGGACACCACCCGCGAGATCCTCCACCTCGCGGTCGACCAGGACGTCACCACCTGGGAGGCGGCCCGGCGGGTCGTCGCCGGCCGCCTCGACGCGGCGCGGGAGTCCGACCGGCAGGAGCAGCGATGACCCTCACCGTGCCCCCGCCCACCGCCCTCGCCACCGTGCTCGAGGCGCGCCAGGACGACCCGCGCGCCACCCCGCCGCTCCAGCTGATCGACGAGGCCGGCGAGCCGACCGCGCTCGGCGTGCAGGTCGGGATCGACGTCGACCTCGCCCAGGAGATGCACGCCGACATGGTGCTCGCGCGCCGGCTCGACTCCGAGGCGCTCGCGCTGCAGCGCCAGGGCGAGCTGCACCTGTGGCTGATGAGCTGGGGCCAGGAGGCGGCCCAGGTCGGATCGGTGCGCGCCGTGCGCGACACCGACATGATCTTCCCGAGCTACCGCGAGCACGCCGTCGCCCTGTGCCGGCGGATCGCGCCGGCCGACATCATGCGCCAGTGGCGCGGGGTGTCCCACTCCGGCTGGGACCCGGCCGAGTCGAAGGTGCACATCAACTCCCTGGTGCTCGGCACCCAGACCCTGCACGCGACCGGGTACGCCGCCGGCGTACGCATGGACGGGGCCGACGAGGTGGTCCTCACCTACTTCGGCGACGGTGCGGCGAGCCAGGGCGACGTCAACGAGGCGCTCAACTGGGCCGCGGCCTCGTCGCTGCCGGTGCTCTTCTTCTGCCAGAACAACCAGTGGGCGATCTCGACCCCCACCGACACCCAGATGCGGACCCCGCTCCACGTGCGCGCGGCGGGCTTCGGCGTGACCGGCTACCACGTCGACGGCAACGACGCGATGGCCGTGCACGCCGTGACCCGGTACGCCGCGGAGCAGGTCCGCCGAGGCGTCGGCCCGGCGCTGGTCGAGGCGCGGACCTACCGGCTCGCCGGTCACTCCAGCTCCGACGACCCGCAGCGCTACCGCACCGACGACGAGCAGCAGCAGTGGCTGGCCAAGGACCCCGTCGTCCGCCTGGAGCGCTTCCTGCGCGGAGTAGGCGTGGAGGAGGCGCACTTCGCGGATCTCGCGGCCCGCGCCGACGCCTTCGCGGCGACCGTCCGGGAGCAGTGCCGGGCGCTGCACGGCGAGGACCTCGCGTCGGTGTTCGACCAGACCTACGCCGAGCCCCATCCGGTCATGGCCGAGGAGCGGGCCGCGTTCGTGGCTCGCCGTGATCGGGCGGTGGCCTGAGATGGCGACCAGGTACTCGCTCGGCGCGGCGATCAACGCCGGCCTGCGCGCGGCCATGGCCCACGACGACAAGGTCGTGGTGATGGGCGAGGACGTCGGCACCCTCGGCGGCGTCTTCCGGGTGACCGACGGCCTGGCGGCCGAGTTCGGCGCCGACCGGGTCGTCGACACCCCGCTCGCCGAGTCCGGCATCGTCGGCACCGCCATCGGCCTGGCGCTGCGCGGCTACCGGCCGGTCTGCGAGATCCAGTTCGACGGCTTCGTCTATCCCGCGTTCGACCAGATCGTCAGCCAGCTCGCCAAGATGCGCGCCCGCTCGCAGGGCCGGCTGGCGCTGCCGATCGTGATCCGGATCCCGGTGGGGGGCGGGATCGGGGCCGTCGAGCACCACTCGGAGTCCAACGAGGCCTACTTCGCGCACACGGCCGGACTGCGGGTGGTGTCGTGCGCCAACCCCGACGACGCCTTCCACATGATCCAGCAGGCGATCGCCTCCGACGACCCGGTCGTCTTCTACGAGCCCAAGCGGCGCTACTGGGACAAGGGCGAGGTCGAGGACGAGCCGACCCGCTCGCTGCACGAGGCCGCCGTGCTGCGGGACGGCAGCGACTGCACGCTCGTGGCCCACGGGCCGACCGTGGCCACCGCCCTCGCCGCCGCCGACGCGGCCCGCGAGGACGGCTTCTCCGTCGGCGTCGTCGACCTGCGCACGCTCTCGCCGCTGGACGTCGCCACGCTGCGCAAGGTGGCCGCCGAGTCGCACCGGGTGGTCGTCGTCCACGAGGCGTCGACCTTCCTCGGCATCGGCGCCGAGATCGCCGCCACGATCACCGAGTCGTGCTTCTACGACCTCGAGGCCCCCGTGCTGCGGGTCGGCGCCTACAACCTGCCGTACCCGCCCGCGCACCTGGAGAGCGACTTCCTGCCGGACGTCGACCGCGTGCTCGAGGCCGTCGAGACCAGCCTCAACTTCTAGGAGATCCGTACCGTGCTCGACTTCAAGCTTCCCGACGTCGGCGAGGGACTGACCGAGGCCGACATCCTGGCGTGGCACGTCGGCGTCGGCGACGTCGTCGAGGTCAACCAGCCGCTCGTCGAGATCGAGACGGCGAAGTCGGTCGTGGAGCTGCCGTCGCCGGCGGCGGGCACCATCACCGCGCTGCACGTCGAGGTCGGGCAGACCGTCGCCGTCGGCACCGTCATCGTCAGCATCGCCGACGGCTCCGAGGCCGACGCGGAGGTAGGCGCCGACGAGGAGCAGCCGCTTGTGCTGGTCGGGACCGGGCCGGCCCCGGCCGTCGCCCGGACCCGGCGGCTGTCCCGCCGGCCGGAGGCCCCGGCGCCCACTCCTGAGCCCGTCACCTCGTCACCCGCGCCGCAGTCCGCGCCCCGGGCCAAGCCGCCCGTGCGCTTCCTCGCCCGCCAGCTGGGCGTCGACCTGGCGACGGTGCGGCCCTCGGACAGCGAGGTCATCTCCCGCGCCGATGTCGAGGCAGCCGCAACCACCCCCGTCGTCGTGACGGCGTCCGACCGCGAGGTCCGTACGCCGATCAAGGGGGTGCGCAAGGCGACCGCCGCGGCGATGACGGCCTCGGCGTTCACGGCCCCGCACGTGACCGAGTTCCTGACCGTCGACGTCACCGAGACGATGAACCTGCTCGCGCGGCTCAAGGCCGACCGGCGCTGGAGCGGCGTCCGGCTGACCCCGCTGGTCCTGGTCGCCAAGGCGCTGCTGCTCACCATCCGTCAGTACCCGGGCATCAACGCCCGGTGGGACGAGACCGCGCAGGAGATCGTCGAGCCGAGGTACGTGAACCTCGGCCTGGCGGCCGCCACGCCCCGCGGCCTGATCGTGCCCAATGTCAAGGACGCCGACCGGATGGCGCTGCGCGAGCTCGCCGAGGCGATCGAGGACCTGGTCACCACGGCCCGCGCCGGCAAGACCTCGCCGGAGCAGATGGCGCGCGGCACCATCACGATCACCAACATCGGCGCCCTCGGCGTCGACACCGGTACGCCGATCCTCAACCCGGGCGAGGCCGCCATCCTCGCGTTCGGCAACGTCCGTGACATGCCGTGGGTCGTCGACGGCCGGATCGAGGTCCGCAAGGTCACCCAGCTCGCGCTGTCCTTCGACCACCGCCTGGTCGACGGCGAGCTCGGCTCCAACGTCCTGGCGACGCTGGGCCGGCTGCTCGCCGACCCCAGCGAGGCCTTCGCGCTGGCATGAGCCCGGTGACGCTGACGGTCTACGCGCGCGCGGACCTCGCGGTGTGCTCGCGGGTGCTGCAGACGCTCACGGTGCGTCAGTACGCCGTGGCGCGGCTGGTCGCGGACCTCGACGCCTTCGACCACCGCGAGGTGCCGGGCCTGGAGCGGGTCCCGGGGCCGGTGATGCGGATCGGCGTGGAGCTGGCCGGGACGCACGAGAGCGACCTCGACCGCGCCCACCGGCTGCTCGACCGGATCCTCGACGTCTACCGGGTCGAGCGGACCGTCCCTGCCCGGGCGTCCGAGACCCTCCCCGCCCACCATCACTGAGAGGCCAGTCATGACCACCACCACCTTCGACGTCGTCGTCCTCGGCGGGGGGAGCGGCGGATACGCGACCGCGCTCCGCGCGAGCCAGCTCGGCCTGAGCGTCGCTCTGGTCGAGAAGGACCGGCTGGGCGGCACCTGCCTGCACCGCGGCTGCATCCCGACGAAGGCGCTGCTGCATGCCGCCGAGGTGGCCGACGCCGCGCGCGAGGCGACGGCCTTCGGCGTCCGGGCGACGCTGGACGGCATCGACCTGCCGGGCGTGCACGCGTACCAGGACGCCGTCGTCGGCCGGCTGTACCAGGGCCTGCAGGGGCTGGTGAAGTCCGCCGGCGTCGTGCTGGTCGAGGGCGCCGGCCGGCTCGCGGAGGCGCTGCCCGAGGGAGGCGGCGTCGTCGAGGTCGCCGGCGACCGGTACCAGGGCCGCCACGTGGTGCTCGCGACCGGCTCCTTCGCGCGTACCCTGCCCGGACTGGAGATCGGGGGCCGGGTGATCACCTCCGACGAGGCGCTGCGGCTGCCCGAGCTGCCCGAGCGCGCCGTCGTCATCGGCGGCTCGGTGATCGGCGTCGAGCTCGCCAGCGTGTGGCGCTCGTTCGGCGTCGAGGTGACCGTGGTCGAGGCGCTGCCGACCCTGGTGCCGCTGGAGGACCCGGCCCTGTCCCGCCAACTCGAGCGGGCCTTCCGCAAGCGCGGCATCGCCTTCCGCACCGGCATCCGTACGACGGGCGTCGAGCAGGGCGCGGACGGCGCGACGGTCACCCTCGAGGACGGCTCGTCCCTCGACGCCGACGTGGTGCTGGTCGCCGTCGGACGCGCGCCCCGCACGGCGGATCTCGGCTTCGCCGAGGCCGGGGTCCGGCTCGACCGCGGCTGGGTGGTGACCGACGAGAGGCTCGCGACCGGCGTACCGGGCATCTACGCCGTGGGCGACCTCGTCCCCGGCCTGCAGCTGGCCCACCGCGGCTTCGCCCACGGCATCTTCGTGGCCGAGGAGATCGCCGGCCTGGCCCCGCAGCCGGTCCGGGACCTCACCATCCCCCGGGTCACCTACTGCGAGCCCGAGCTCGCCAGCGTCGGGCTCACCGAGCCCCAGGCGCGCGAGCAGTACGGCGCCGACGCGGTCGAGGTCGCCGACTACAACCTCGGCGGCAACGGCCGCAGCCAGATCCTGCGGACCACCGGCAGCGTCAAGCTGGTGCGGGTCAAGGACGGTCCGGTCGTCGGCATCCACATGATCGGCAGCCGGATGGGCGAGCAGGTCGGCGAGGCGGCGCTCATCGTCGGGTGGGACGCGCACCCCGAGGACGTGGCCGCCCTGATCCACGCGCACCCGACCCAGAACGAGGCGCTGGGCGAGGCCGCCCTGGTGCTGGCGGGCAAACCGCTGCACGCGCACGCCTGAGGGCCGGGGCTGCGGGCGGCCTACCATGAGCGCGTCGCCACAGGGGAAGGAGCGGCCATGGCCGAGGACGAGCTGCAGGCCATCGTCGACGAGCTCGCCGAGCGGCTGGAGCGCTCGGTGGCGATCGACGATCCCGGCATCCGGCTGCTGGCCGCGAGCCGGCACTTCGGCGACGAGGACCCGGTGCGGATCGACTCGGTCCTCAACCGGACCGTGCCGCCCGAGATCGTCGAGCAGATCCTGACCCACGGGGTGGCCCAGTGGACCGAGCCGGGCCGGCTCGAGCTGGGCATGCACGACGCCACGCCCCGGCTCTGCGCGCCCGTGCGCTGCCAGGGTCAGCTGCTCGGCTACCTGTGGCTGCTCGACCGCGGCGGCACGCTCAGCGACGCCGACGTCGCCGCGGCGGTCGAGGCCGCCGAGCGGGCCGGCACCGTGCTGTACCGCAGGCTGCTGGTGCGCCAGCGCTCGCAGGCCCGGCACGAGTCCATCCTGCGCGACCTGGTCTCGCCCGACACGATGATCCGGTCGCAGGCGATCGACGACCTGCGCGCGGAGGAGCTGTTCCCCGACAGCCCGCTCCACCTCGCCGTGCTGGCAGTGCAGTGCCTGCCCGACGGCGAGCCGCTCGCCGAGCGGGAGGTCGAGCTCGAGGCGGCGGTCGAGGAGGGCAGCCGGGCGGTCCCCGATGTCGCGCTGCTCGCGACGAACCCGTCCCGGGCCTGGCTCCTGCTCGCCCTGCGGCGGCCACCGACCCGGGAGCTCGTGGACGCCGTCACCGACCGGATCGCGATCCGGTTCAAGCACCTCACCCGCGGCCGGTCCACCCTGGTCTTCGGCCTGGGACCGACCGTCGAGCGGCTCGACGAGGTCGCCGACTCGTATCGCAAGGCGGTCCGCGCCGCCCGCACGGCGGTGCTCGTGCCCGGCGTCGGCACCATCGCGCGGTGGGGCGAGCTCGGACCCTACGAGCTCCTGGTCACCCTCGCCCCCGACGACCTGGCCGAGGCCGCGCGCACCCCGGACCTCGTCGCCCTCGAGGAGGCCGACGTGCACGGCGTCCTGATCGCCACTCTCACCACCTTCTTCGACCTCGGCGGCAGCGCCCAGGAGGCCGCCGACGCGCTGTGCATCCACCGCGCGACGCTCTACCAGCGGCTCCGGCGGATCGAGCAGGTCACCGGGCGCAGCCTCCAGGACGGGGACGACCGGCTCGCCCTCCATCTCGGCCTGAAGCTGCGCGCCCTCGCGCTCGCGTTCCGGGTCAACGCCGACTGCCACGGCTGACGCCGTCCGGTCCGGGAGAGCGGCCCGGACGCTATCGACGTCTGTCGACGAAGTACCCCCTCGAACAGCGACAGGCGGCGCTATCTGGCCCCCGCACGGGCGCCAATACTGGCCCGACCGCGCCGGCGGATCCCGCCGCCCGCTCCATCCTTCGCTGAAAGAGGGCCCCGCTGATCATGTCCATCCGTGACCAGGCTGTTCGCGTCCTGCCCCTGCTCCTCGCCGCCGGCGCCCTCGCGGCGTGCGGGGACGCCGCCGATCCCGCCGGCTCCGGTGACTACGTCGATGGAGCGACGTTCACGCTGGCCACCCTGGCGGATCCGGGGAATCTCGACCCGCAGGCCTCGTTCGTCGCGACCGAGATCGGCAGCTTCGCCTATGACACCCTCGTCGGGGTCGACCCCAAGGGCACCATCCAGCCGCAGCTCGCCTCGTCGTGGGAGGTCACCGACCAGGCGATCACCTTCCAGCTGCGCGACGACGTGACCTGCTCGGACGGCTCGGCGTTCGACGCGCAGACCGTGGTCGACAACATCGCCTACGTCGCCGACATCGCGAACGCCAGCCCGTTCCGCGGCGTGTACGTCCCCGCCGACGCCACCGCCAGCGCCTCGGGATCGACGGTCACCGTCGCGCTGCCCTCGCCGGCGCCCTTCGTCCTCGAGGGCTTCGCCCACCTGCCGATGGTGTGCCGGTCGGGGATGAAGGACCGCGACAGCCTCAAGGCCGGCACCGCCGGGACCGGGCCGTTCACGGTGACCGAGTCGGTGCCGGGCGACCACTACACCCTCGCCGTGCGCAAGGACTACGCCTGGGGCCCGGGCGGCGCGACGACGTCGGCGACCGGTACCCCGTCGTCCGTCGTGTTCAAGGTGGTGGCCAACGAGTCGACGGCCACTAACCTGATCCTCAGCGGCCAGGCCAACGCGGCGGCCTTCCTCGGGCGCGACGGCGACCGGCTCGCGAAGCGGGGCATCGAGGCCGTCGAGACCCACAGCGCCTACGCCCAGCAGTGGTACAACCAGGCTCCGGGCCGGGTCGCCAGCGACCCGGTGGTCCGTACGGCGCTCACCCAGGCGCTCGACCTGGCCGAGCTGCGGCAGGTGATCACGTCCGGCCGGGGCAGTACCCCGACCGCGCTGGCCGTGTACGACCCCGGCGTCTGCGGTGGCGACACCGTCGCGGGGAATCTGCCGGCCACCGATCCGGCGGCCGCCGCCGAGGCGCTGGCCGCGGACGGCTGGACCAAGAACGGCGACGGTGTGCTCACCAAGGACGGCCAGAAGCTGGCACTGACCTTCGTCTACAGCAGCCAGGGACCCGGGCAGACCGCGGCGGCCGAGCTGGTGGTCGCGGCCTGGGAGAAGCTGGGCGTCGAGGTCGACGCCAGGGCCCTGGACATCACCGAGCACACCGCGGCGCTCTTCCAGACCGGCGACTGGGATGTCACCTGGTCCTCGCCGAAGGCCCCGAACCCGCTCGTGCTGATGCCCTTCGTGACCGGCCCCTCGCCGGCCCACGGTGGAAACAACTTCGGGTCCGTCGCCAACCCCGACTACGACGAGCACGCCCAGGCCGCACTGGCCGAGATCGGCGACGCCAGCTGCCCCGAGTGGGAGGCGGCCGAGGCCGCGCTCTTCCAGAGCGCCGACGTGGTGCCCTTCGCTAATGTCACCGTGCAGACCTTCCACGAGGACGCCGAGCTCGAGCGGGCGGGCAACCTCATCGTGCCGACGAGCATCAGGATGCTGGGCTGATCCGGTGAGCGTGGCGGTGGCGACGGCCCAGCCGTCGGCCCGGCGGCCGAGCGCGCGCTGGCGCAGGTTCGCCCTGCGCCGGGCGCGGCGGCTGCTGGTGTCCCTGTGGATCCTGGTGACGGCGTCCTTCCTGATGATCCAGCTGGTCCCCGGCGACCCGGTGCGGGCCGCGCTCGGCACCAGCGCGCCCCCCGAGCTGGTCGCGACGAGGCGGGAACAGCTGGGACTCGACGAGCCGTTGCTGCGCCAGTACCTGACCTACCTCGGCGGCCTGCTCCGCGGGGACCTGGGGGAGTCGATCCTCACCCAGCTCTCGGTGGCCGACACCATCGGGCAGCGACTGCTGGCCACGCTCTCGCTCGCGCTGCCGGCCTTCGTGATCACCTTCGCGATCGCGGTACCGGTGGGCGTCGCGATGGCGGTCGCGACCCGGCGGGGCCGGCGGCGGCGTACCGAGCTCGGCTTCGTGGGAGCCAGCATCGTGCTCGGCTCGATCCCCGAGTTCGTGCTCTGCGTCGCGCTGGTCGCGGTGTTCGCCGTCGACCTCGGCTTGGTCCCGGCCGCCGGCCGGAGCGGGCTCGACTCGTACCTGCTGCCGGTGCTGGCCCTCGCCGTAGGGCCGTCGGCGGTGCTGGCGCGGATCGTGCGGGTCGAGATGCTGGCGGTGCTGGACGCCGACTACGTGCGGACCGCTCGCGCAAAGCGGCTGAGCGCGCTGCGGATCAACCTGCGCCACGCGCTGCCCAATGCCGTCACCGCCACGCTCACGCTGAGCGGCCTGATGCTCGCCAGCATGGTGGCCGGCACCGTCCTGGTCGAGAACGTCTTCGCCTGGCCCGGCCTGGGCGGCACCATCGTCTCCTCGATCCAGAGTCGGGACTATCCCCTGGTGCAGGGCGCCGTCCTCGTCTACGGCGCGATCGCGCTCACGGTCAACACCCTGGTCGACGTGGGCATCGCCGCCATCGACCCCCGTTCCGCGATCGGAGACTCCTGATGCGCCGCCACCGTCCCGAGGTGCTGCGCACCCCCGTCGGCATCGCCGGGGTCGGGCTGCTGACGCTCCTCGCGCTTCTCGCCGTCCTCGCGCCGCTGCTCTGGGGTGACCGGGCGACGCAGACCGACACCGGCAACATGCTCGCCGGGCCGTCGGCCGAGCACTGGGCGGGCACCGACAATCTCGGCCGCGACATCTTTCTCCGCACCCTCGTGGCGACCCGGCTCTCGCTCGTGCTCACCCTGGCGGCCACCGCCTTCGGCGTCGCGCTCGGTCTCCTGCTCGGCCTTGCGCCGCTGCTCCTCCCGCGTCGGCTGGGGCGGCCCGTGGTCGCCTTGGTCAACCTGCTCCTGGGCTTCCCGAGCCTGCTGATGGTGCTCTTCCTCGCGGTCATCCTCGGCGTCAGCACGACCAGCGCGCTGCTGGCCATCGGCATCGCGATCGCGCCCCCCTTCGCCCGGCTCGTCCACGCCCTGGGCGCGGGCGTCGCCGAGCGGGACTTCGTGGCCGCGGCGCGGATCGCCGGCGTCCATCCCGGCCGGATCCTGGTGCGGCACGTGCTGCCCAATGTCGCGGAGCCGCTGGTGGTCAACGCGACCGTCACGGCGAGCAGCGTGCTCCTCGCCTTCGGTGGCCTGTCCTTCCTCGGCATCGGCGTGCAGGCGCCGCAGTACGACTGGGGACGGCTGATGCAGGACGGGCTCGCGATCATCTACGACAACCCGCTCGCGGCCCTGGTCCCGGCGGTCGCCTTCGTGCTGACCGGGCTGGCGTTCAACCTGACCGGAGAGGCCGCTGCCGGCACCTTCGGCGCGAAGTCCCGGATCCGATCGACCTGGCCGTCGGGCCGGACCGGCTCGGCGCGAGCGAGCGCCGGGGCCGACGGGGCGGGCGCGGACGCCGACTTGGTGCTCGACGTCCGGGACCTCGAGGTCGCGTTCCCCGGCCCACGCGGGCCGATCCGCCCGGTGCGCGGCGTCTCGCTGACCCTGCGGGCGGGCGAGGCCGTCGGTGTGGTGGGGGAGTCCGGATCCGGGAAGTCGATGACCGCGCTCGCCGTCGCGCAGCTCGTCGAGGAGCCCGGGCGGGTCGGCGCCGAACGGCTCGCCTTCTGCGGGACCGAGCTCCGCTCGGGCCGGCGCGCCGGCCACGACGCGCTGCTCGGGACCTCCCTCGCCGTCGTCTTCCAGGACCCGATGACCTCGCTCAACCCGGTGCTGCGGATCGGGAGCCAGCTCGGCGAGGCGGTACGCCGCCACCAGGGACTCGGCCGGCGGCAGGCCTCGGCGCGGGCCGCGGACCGGCTCCGCGCCGTGCACCTGACCGATCCCGAGCGTCGCCTCCGGCAGTACCCCCACGAGCTCTCGGGCGGCATGCGGCAGCGCGCCATGATCGCGATGGGCATCATGGGCACCCCACGGCTGATCGTGGCGGACGAGCCGACCACCGCGCTCGACATGACCGTGCAGCGGCAGGTGCTCGACGTGCTGCAGGAGGTCCGGCGCGAGCACGACACGGCGCTGCTCCTGATCAGCCATGACGTCTCGGTCGTGTCGAGCGTCTGCGACCGCGTGCTGGTGATGTACGCCGGCCGGATCGTGGAGGACCTGCCGGCCGCGGACCTGCATGCCCGGGCTCGGCATCCCTACACCCGGGCGCTGATCGGCGCGGTCCCGGACCTGACGACCGACCTCGACGTCCCGCTCGCCACCATCCCCGGACATCCGGTGGATCCGCAGCACGTGCCGGACGGCTGCGCGTTCGCCGCGCGCTGCCCGATGGCGAGCGAGCGTTGCCGTCAGGAGGAACCACCGCTGGCGGTCGGCCCGACCGGGGCGGTGGCGTGCTGGCACGCCGACGCCGCCCGTCCCGTCCCCGCAGAGAAGGTGGCGCTGCGATGAGCCGCCTCGAGTTCGACGACGTCACGGTCCGCTACGGTCAGCACCCCGTGCTCGACCGGGTGAGCCTGAGCGTCCCCGAGCACCAGATCATGGGGCTCGTCGGCGAGTCCGGCTCCGGGAAGTCCACCCTGGCCCGCGCCGCGGTCGGGCTGGTGCCGCTCGCGGGAGGGCGGGTCCTGCTCGACGGGCAGCCGGTCCGCCACCGGGGCCGGCGGCGACCCGTGCAGATGGTCTTCCAGGACCCGTTCTCCTCCCTCGACCCACGGCTGAGTGTCGGGCGGAGCATCGCCGAGGCCCTTCCCGAGCGGCTCCGGCGAGCGCCTCTGCGGGCCGAGATCGCGCGGCTGCTCGAGCTGGTCCACCTGGACCCGGTGCGCGCCGCCGACGCGCCGGGCCGCCTGTCCGGGGGCCAGCGGCAACGGGTGGCGATCGCCCGCGCCCTCGCGGGGCGACCCGACGTCGTGCTGGCCGACGAGATCACCTCGGCGCTCGACGTGTCCGTCCAGGGAGCGATCCTCAACCTGGTGCGGGAGATGCAGCGCGAGACCGGGCTGACGGTGCTCTTCATCTCCCACAACCTCGCCGTGGTGCGCTATGTCGCCACCCACGTCGCCGTGATGGCCGGTGGCCGGATCGTGGAGCAGGGCCCGACGGCGCAGGTCTTCTCCAGGCCCGCGTCCGCCTACACGCGGGAGCTGCTCGCCTCGATCCCCGGGCCGGCCAGCGGCAACGCGACATAGGTCGAGAGACCTCCGCCGAGATCACGACAGATGACTACTGCCGTCTCCGCCCGGGACGGGCAAGGTTGCGTCGACCGGGACACCGACCGGGACCAGCGAGGTCCCACGAGTCCCGGTCGACGTGAGGCAGCGAAGGGAAAGCCCGTGAGTGTTCAGAGAACAGCCCCGCCACAGGCCGTCGTGGGTGGGACCAGCCTGCGCCGGACGGTGGTCGCGGCGTCGATCGGGAACTTCGTGGAGTGGTACGAGTTCGCGGTCTACGGCGTGGTCGCCGCCTACCTCTCGAAGGCGATGTTCCCCGCCGACGACCCGACGGCCGCCATGCTGAACACCTGGGCGGCGTACGGCGTCTCCTTCCTCGTGCGCCCGGTCGGCGGGGTGATCCTGGCCCGGCTCGGCGACCGCTACGGCCGGCGCCACATCCTCTACGTCACGATCACGCTGATGTCCGTCGCGACCTTCTGCGTGGCCCTGATCCCGTCGTACGCCGCGATCGGGATCGCCGCGCCGGTGCTGCTGATCTGCGCCCGCATCGCCCAGGGCATCGCGGCCGGCGGTGAGCTGGCCGGCGCCGCCGCATTCCTCTACGAGCACGCGCCGGCGGAGCGGCGGGCCAGGATGGTCAGCTTCCTCGGCGTCAGCACGTTCTGCTCGATCGTCCTGGGCTCGCTGCTGGGCACCCTGCTGACCCTGGTGCTGCCGGCCGCCGAGATGCAGTCCTGGGGCTGGCGCGTGGTCTTCGCGACGGCACTTCCGCTCGGCTTCATCGGCCTCTACATCAGGCGCTCCCTCCAGGAGACCCCCGAGTTCCAGCAGCTGCACGTGGAGCGGGACGTCCCGACAGCCCCGAGCCCCGAGCCCTTCTGGCCGGCCATGCGCGCGAACGGCCGCGCGATCCTGCTGTACCTGGGCTTCGGCACGTTCTACTCGATCGCCGTCTACGTCAGCGTCGCCGCCTATCTCGCGTTCATGCTCGCCAACGGCTTCTCGGAGAAGGAGGCGCTGACGATCAACACCATCGCGGGCCTGGTCATCATCGCCGGGATCCTGCTCACGGGTGGTCTGGCCGACCGCGTCGGGCGCAGGCCGATCCTGATCGCTGGGGCGGGCGCGATGGCGGTGGGCGTGGTGCCGACCTTCCTGCTGGGCTCCACCGGCACCTTCGCCTGGGGTCTGCTCGGGGCGCTGATCTTCGCGCTGCCGCTGTCGGCGTTCATCACCCCGGCCGTGATCAACGTGGTGGAGCTGTTCCCGGCGAAGGTCCGGGTCACGGCGGGTGCCGCGGCCTACAACCTCACCGTCATCATCGGCGGTTTCATGCCCTTCGTCGCGGTGTGGCTGACCGACGCGACCGGCTCCCACCTGGCCTTCCCGGCCTTCGTCGCGGCGACCGCGCTGGTCGCTCTCGCGGTGGTGCTGGTTTGGTACCGTGAGCCGCCGGCCGATCCCGCATCGAGCGAGCTGGGAGACGAGTGGCGATGACGCAGATCATTCTCGAGAACGCCCGGATCTTCGACGGCAGCTCCGGCGAGTGCCCCGAGGGCATGAGCGTCCTCATCGCGGACGGAACCATCCGCGAGATCTCCGATCGTCCGCTCCACTCCGACGCGGCGCAGCGGATCGATGTCGCCGGCAAGACGCTGATGCCGGGCCTGATCGACCTGCACGTGCACTCCTACTTCTCCGACCTCGACCCCCGCGTGCTCAACGACCGCGACGCGCCGTACCGCACCGCCTATGCGATCCGGAAGCTCGGCCATGCACTCGACAGCGGGTTCACCACGGTGCGTGACATCGGCGGCGGCGACTACCCGCTGGCGGCCGCCATCGCCGACGGCCTGGTCCGGGCGCCGCGCTTCTTCTACGCCGGCAAGATCCTGTCGATGACCGGCGGTCACGTCGACTACCGCACGCCCAACGAGAAGCATCACACCCACGGCTACTGCTCGTGCGTGACGATGAACTGGGCCGGCGTGATCGCCGACGGCGTCGACGAGTGCATCAAGGCGACCCGCGAGGAGCTGCGCCGGGGCGCGCACTGCATCAAGATCGTCGCCTCCGGCGGCGTGATGTCGCCGAGCGACCCGATCTGGATGAACCAGTTCCGCGAGGACGAGATCCGCGCGATCGTCCAGGAGTGCGTCGAACGGCGCACCTACGTCTCCGCGCACTGCCTGACCAGCGAGTCGACGCGCCGTTCGGTCGAGTTCGGGGTGCGCTGCATCGAGCACGCCGCGCTCATCGACGCCGAGACCGCCGCCTTCGTCGCGGAGCGGGGCGCATTCGTCGTGCCCACCATGGTCTGCCTCTTCTCGCTCGTCGAGCAGGGGCTCGAGATGGGCCTGCCGAGCGACCGGATGGACAACCTGCACGCGGTCTACGAGGACGCGATGGCCGGGCTGGACGTGATCCGCGACGCCGGCGTCAAGGTCGGCTTCGGCACCGACCTGCTCGCCGGCTTCTATCCCCAGCAGAGCCGGGAGTTCCAGATCCGGCGCGAGGTGTTCACGCCGCTGGAGATCCTGCGCCAGGCCACCTCGGTCGGGGCCGAGGTCCTGATGCAGGAGGGCCGGCTCGGCTGCGTGCGGCCGGACGCGTACGCCGACCTGATCGTCGTCGACGGCGACCCGCTGGCCGACATCGGCCTGCTCGCCGCGGGCGGCCACCACCTCGATCTGATCGTCCGTGGCGGAGAGATCGTCAAGGACCGGCTGAGCTGACCTGACGCCGACCCGGACCGGCCCGCCTCCCCGCGCCGGCCCGTGGCTCGGCGTACCCAACGACCCGAGGAGGAAGCATGAGCGAGCAGACAGAGAACGACCAGGACGCGACGAGCCGGACCGCGCCCGCGATGAGCGCCGACCAGGTGTTCGGCGCGACCGAGTACTTCGAGCTGGACTCGGCGTCCGTGGGCGCCCGGTTCGCGATCTGGGTGACCACCTCGCCGACGTACGCCCAGGACGAGGAGGCGACCTACCCGGCCCTCTACGTGACCGACGGCAACTACAGCGTCGGCCAGACCGCGCCGCTGGCCGTGATGCAGGGCGATCCCGCGCTGCCGATCGCGCCCTACCTGCAGGTGACCGTGGGCTACGCCGGGGCGGACGCCCAGGACTGGTCCCGGGTGCGCAACCGCGACCTGGTGCCGCCGGGCGAGCCGGTCCCGCCGGCGATGCGCGGCTCCTTGGACCTCGCGGTGGAGAAGGGGCTGATGACGCGGGCCGACGCCGACGCCTATCTCGCCGACCTGGCGAACACCCGGGCCGACGCCTTCCTCGCCTTCCTCACCGACGAGCTCCATCCGGAGATCAGTCGTCGCTACCGGGTCGCCGAGGAGGGCCACGGGCTGTTCGGCTACTCCTACGGCGGCCTCTTCTCGCTCTACGCCCTGCTCACCGGCTGCTCGCTGTTCACGGCCTACGGCGCGGGCAGCCCCGGCGTCGCCTCGCTCGACAGCACGGCGCTCGCGCTCGCCGAGAAGCCGCTCGACCTGACCGGCAAGCGACTCCACCTGACGATCAACGGGCCCGAGATGACCGGAGAGCTGGCCATCTATCGCACGATCGGGCGCGGGTTCACCGCGCTGGTCGACACGCTGCGCTCCGCCGAGTCGGGTCTCGCGCTGACCACGCAGGTGCTCGGCGAGACCCATCTGACCGGACTCCAGCCCGCCTTCCTCAGCTTCATGCGCACCTGCTGGTCGAGTCCGGCGTGATGCTGGTCGAACGCCTGCGGGAGCGGATCCCCGCCGATCGGATCCAGCTCGACCCCGCGGTGACCGCGAGCTATGCGCACGACGAGGCCGAGTGGGCGCCCCACGGGACGCCCCTCGTCCTGGTCCGGCCGCGCACCGCCGAGGAGGTCCAGGAGGTGGTGCGCGCCTGCATCGAGTACGGCGTGCCCGTCGTGCCCCGCGGAGCGGGCACCGGTCTGTCCGGCGGAGCCAACGCGGTCGACGGATGCGTCATCCTGTCGACCGAGGCGATGACGGCGATCACCGAGATCGATCCGGTGGAGCGGCTGGCCGTGGTGCAGCCGGGTGTCGTCAACGACCACCTGCGCAGCGCCTGCGCAGAGCACGGACTGTGGTATCCGCCCGACCCCGCGTCCGCGCCCTGGTCCACGATCGGCGGCAATGTCGCGACCAACGCGGGCGGCCTGTGCTGCGTGAAGTACGGCGTCACGGCCGACTACGTGCTCGGGCTGCAGGTCGTGACCGGGACCGGCGAGCTGGTCCGGCTCGGCCGGCGTACGGCGAAGGGGGTCGCGGGCTATGACCTCGCCCGGCTGCTCGTCGGTTCGGAGGGGACGCTCGGCGTGATCACCGAGGTCACCGTCCGGCTGCGCCCCCAGCGACCGCCGGAGCGCACCGTCGCCGGGTACTTCTCCTCGATCGTCGACGCCGGACGCGCCGTCACGGCCGTGGGCGCGGCGGGCATCGTCCCGTCGGCGTTGGAGCTGGTCGACCGGCACTGCCTGGAGGCCGTCGACCGGTGGAAGAAGATGGACCTGGCGGTCGAGGCGGACGTGATCCTGCTGGCGCGCTGCGACCTGCCCGGCGCGGCCGGCGACGACGAGGCCGAGGCGATTCGCGCGTGCTTCGAGGCGGCCGGCGCGACCTGGGCGGCGCGGTCGACCGACCAGGCGGAGGCCGACGCGCTCTTCGACGCCCGGCGGCTCGCCTATCCGGCGCTGGAGCGGCTGGGACCGGTGCTGACCGAGGACGTCTGCGTGCCCAAGGCGGCGGTCCCGGAGATGCTCGCCCGGATCGAGGCGATCGGGAAGCGGCACCAGACGCTGATCGCCAACATCGCGCACGCCGGCGACGGCAACCTGCACCCGCTCCTGATCACGCCGCGCGGGGACGACGAGGCCCGCGAGCGGGCGCAGCGCGCCTTCCGGGAGATCATCGACGAGGCGATCGCCCTCGGCGGCACGGTGACCGGGGAGCACGGCATCGGCCTGCTCAAGATGGACGGCCTCACCCAGGAGCTGTCCGCGGAGGTCCTGGACCTGCACCGCGCGGTGAAGGCCGCGCTCGATCCGCACGGGATCCTCAATCCCGGCAAGGTGATCGCCGCCGACCGCGGCTGACCCCGGGCCCCCGGCCCAGCACCCCCGAGGCACGACCCCATCCGGGTCCTGCCTCTCCTGCGGCCTGCCCACCCGCGGCCGCGACCGAGCAGCACCGACCCCGGAGGTAACACATGAGCAACACCGCCGACGCCATCATCGTCGGGGCAGGCGTGGTGGGCGCCTCGATCGCCTTGGAGCTGACCCGTGCCGGGTATTCCGTGACCGTCGTCGACAAGGCCGGCGGACCCGGCTTCGGCTCCACGAGCGCGTCGAGCGCCGTCGTCCGGTTCAACTACTCGACCTGGGACGGCATGGCCGCCGCGTGGGAGTCGAAGTTCCGCTGGGAGGCCTGGGCCGACCACCTCGGGTACGCCGACCCGACGGGTCTGGCGTCCTTCCAGCGCTGTGGCCTGGCCTTCCTCGACGTCGACATCATGCCGCGCGACCGGATGGCGAAGATGTTCGTCGAGGCCGGCATCCCGTTCGAGGAGTGGGGACCCGAGGAGCTCACCAGGGCCCTGCCCGGGGTGGACGCCGGACGCTACTTCCCGCCGAAGCCGGTCACGTCCGAGGAGTTCTTCGACGCTCCCACAGGCACCCTCGGGGCCATCTACACCCCGGACGCCGGCTATGTCGACGATCCCCGGCTCGCCGCGGCCAACCTCGCCGCCGCTGCCGCGCACGCCGGCGCGGTCTTCCGCTATCGCAGGACCGTCACGGCCCTCGAGCAGCGGTCGCGGACCTGGGCGGTGACCCTCGACGACGGCGAGGTGCTCGAGGGCGCCATCGTCGTGAACGCCGCCGGGCCCTGGTCCTCCGGGCTGAACCGGCTCGCCGGGATCGGGTCGGACTTCACGGTCACCGTGGCGCCCGTCCGGCAGGAGGTGCACCACGTCGCCGCGCCGCCCACCCTGCCCGCCGGCTTCCCGGTCATCGCCGACGCCGACCTCGGCATCTACCTGCGCGGGGAGTCGGGTGGCCACCTGCTGATCGGCGGCACCGAGCCGGACTGCGACCCGCTGGAGTGGATCGACGACCCCGACGCCGCCAACCCCCATCCGACGACCGAGCGCTTCGAGGCCCAGGTCTTCCGTGGCGCGCGGCGGCTCCCCGACCTCGCCGTCCCCAACCGCCCGCGCGGCATCGCCGGTGTGTACGACGCCAGCGGGGACTGGGCGCCGGTCTACGACCGGACCGAGGCAGCCGGCTACTACGTGGCGATGGGCACCAGCGGCAACCAGTTCAAGAACGCCCCGCTCATCGGATCCCTGATGACGACCATCATCGACGGCGTGGCCAATGGCGCCGACCACGACGCGCAGCCGCTGAGCTACACCGCGCCGCACACCGGCCACGTCATCGACCTCGGCGCCTTCTCGCGACGCCGGCCGCCCAATGCGGCCTCGTCCGGCACCGTGCTCGGCTGACCGCCGCCGCCCACCCCACCGGGCTCCGGCCCCACCCCCCCATCTGCGAAGGACCCGACCATGACCCTCACCTTCCCGCCCGCCGACCTCTTCCAGGGTGCGCTCGACGAGAGCCTCCTCGGCCCGCCGAGCGCCGTCGTACTCGAGGGCGAGATCGCGGTCCGCTCGGCGGTGCCGTTCACCTCCGACGACGCCCGGGTGCTCTCGGGCGTGTGGGAGGCGGAGCCGGGGTGCTCGCGCTGGGAGTTCCTGGACCGGGGCGAGGTGATCCTGGTGCTCTCGGGCCGGATGGTCGTCACGCAGGACGGTGGCGAGCCGGTGGTGCTGACGGCGGGGACCGCCGCGGTGTTCCCGATCGGCTGGGTCGGGACCTGGGAGATCACCGAGCGGATCCGCAAGTTCTTCGTCGTCTACCGCGGCTGACCCGGGGCCCGCTCGGCGCCGCCGGCGCACCCGCGACCGCGGCCGCGCCGCGCCGACCCCGGCTGTCTGCGTCGATCGGGCTGGCGGTGTTTCCGGCCGTGGGTTCCGGTGGGATAGGTCTGGACTGTGAACGACCATCGTCCCAGGACCCGACCGGCGGCCGGTGACGAGCTCTCGGACGTTCTCGCGCGAGCACTGCGGGACCGTGGTCGGTCCTTGACCTGGCTGCACGGACGGCTGCGCGAGCGCGGCCTCCGGGTCGGGCTCTCGACCTTGAGCTACTGGCGCTCCGGTCAGCGACGCCCCGAGGGCTCCGCGTCGTTGGATGCGCTGGCCGAGATCGAGGACCTGCTGGACCTCCGCTCCGGCAGCTTGGTCGATCGTCGCGGTCCGTCCCGCCGATCCGGTGCCATCGCCCGGTCGGCGGACGTCCAGGAGACCCTCGACAGCACGAACGCCCAGCTGATCGACGTCGCGCTCGGTGAGCTGGAGCTGACCGATGCGCCATCGTGGGCGGTCGAGGAGGCAGCTTCGTTCACCGTCGACCTCGACGAGCACGGCTGTCTCAGCCGGGTCCGGCTCCGATTCCGTCTGCGCGCGGTGCAGGACGCGGTCGACCGGATCCCGATGTGGTTCCTGGCCGAGCGTGCGCTGCCGGAGGCCGTCGAGCTCGTGGAGCTGCGGGGAGCGCGTCCGGGACGACGGGTCGACCGCCGTGAGGTCGGGCTCCTCGTCCACGAGCTGCTGCTCGAGCGCTCGCTGGTCCGCGGGGAGTCGGCGATCGTCGAGGCGTCGCTGCGAATACCGGAGCACGACAGCGAGCCCGACACCGAGTTCATCCTGAACCCGCCGCGACGCATCAGCGAGATCGAGCTCTGGGTCCGGTTCGACCGGGTGCCTGCGAGCTGCCGCGTCCGAACCGCCGAGCTGGGCGGTCGGCCCGTCGAGGTCGCGGTCGATCTGCGGGGCGCGCGCAGCGCCCACCACGCGGTGCGTGGGTTCGGGCCCGGCGCCCTCGGCATCTCCTGGTCCTGGTGACCGAGCAGCGTCCCGGAACTTCACAGATCCAGGACCGAGGTGCGTGGAGGCGCCGATCCTAGGGTGACGTCGTACTGGTCATTCGTGACCGAAGGTGCGCGCCTCGCGACGACCGAGGTCGCCAGGGAGACCGAGAGGTGCACGTTGGTCATCGACAAACCAGGGGCCCGGGCCCTCGGTCTGCTGATCGCCCTCGGACTGGCGCTGGTGGGGCTCCCCGCCGCGCAGGCACAGCCCGGGGCCTCGCGCAGCACCTCGTCGTCGGGAGCGCGATGGGCGCTGGCCGCGCAGTGGCAGGTCGGAGGCCTCGGCGCGGATGCCGTCGATGCCACGGCGACGAGCGTCGTGACGGTCTCGGACACCGACGACCGGGTGCAGGTCTACTCGACCTCCGGGACCCTGGTCTCGCAGTTCTCGATCGGCGGCGACGTCGCCGCCACCGGCGTCGCCGTGTCGCCCGACGGACTGATCTTCGTCAGCGACTACTCCAACAACACCGGCATCCACGTCTACCGCCCCGACGGCACGCCGTTCGCGACCTTCCGGCCACCGGGCGTCGCCGACTTCACCCCCTGGGGCCTCGACGTCGACCAGGCCGGCAACGCCTACGTCGCCGACCCGATCGCGGACACCGTCTACCGGTTCGACGCAGTCACCGGCGCGGTCTCGAAGGTCGGGTCGTCCGGTGCCGCGACCGGTCGTCTCGACGGGCCCTACGACGTCGCCGCCGCGCCCGACGGAACGGTCCTCGTCGCGGACGGCAACAACCACCGCATCCAGCGCTTCACTCCCGGAGGCGCGTTCCTCGCCACGTTCGGCTCAGCCGGGTGGGGGCCGGGACAGTTCGGGTCGCGTCCCCACAGTGTCGACGTCATGCCCGACGGCACGATCGCGGTCGGCACCGCGAGCCAGCCGGTGCGGATCTTCAACGCGGCCGGGGTGTTCCTGCAGGAGGCGTGGGCCGGCAGCGAGGTCACCGCTCTCGCGACGGGACCGGACCGGAGCATCTACGCAGCCGCGCTGCTCACCAACCCGGTGGTGTGGGGGGTCGCGAAGCTCAGCCCCACGACCTCGGGTGTCGCGACGGTGAAGGCACCCAAGAAGGGCGTTCGGGTCACCCGGCGGAAGGTCGCGTTGACCATCCGATGCATCAGCGCCGATCCCTGCAAGGGCGTCGTCCAGCTGACGGTCAAGGGCAAGAGCCTCAACGCCGCCAAGGCCTACAGCCTGCCTGCCGGTGCCAAGGCGAAGGTGAAGGTGAAGCTGACCAGGAAGGGCCTCAAGATCGTCCGCAAGAAGCCGGTGACCAAGGCGGTCGCGACCGTCACCGGCAGCACGCGGAAGGTCCGGATACGGCGCTGAGGGCGCTGGCGGGAGCCGTTGCGTGGCGCGGGCGGCTCGGGCCGGTGGCGTGGGCCAGGCTGTCAGACCGGCTCGGCGGGTGACGCCGCCAGGAACTCCTCGAGCGGTCCGCCGACATCGGGGAGGTCGAGGGCGACGATCGCGCGGGCGTCGTCGGCGCCCAGCCCCAGCATGAGCAGCAGCGACTCGGTGACGGTGTCGGTGAGGGCGGCGTCGTCGGCGTCGGGGTGCTCGTGGAGGTGCTGGGCGAGGGCGAGGGCGGCGCCGCCGGCGATGAGGAGCGCGGCGTCGGGGTCGCTGGTGGAGAAGCGGCCGGCCCCGACCGCGGCGCGGATGTCGCGCAGCGCGCGGGGGGCGAGGCCGTGGTCGGAGGTGACCAGGGCCGCGCCCTGGGACAGGAGCACCCTGCTCAGCTCGGGAACCTGTCGGTGCAGGCGGCCGACCATGCGGAAGCTGCGCGCGAACGCCTCGGCCGGGTCGTCGAGCCCGGCCGTCACTTGGTCGAGGAAGGCGCCCTGCTGCTCCAGGGCGTCGTCGACGGCGGCCTCGAAGAGCTGCTCCCGGCTGTCGAAGTGGTTGTAGAACGAGCCCATCCCGACGTCGGCGAGCTGGGTGATCTCCAGGATCGCGACGGTCGTGCGGTTCTCCGCGATCAGCTGCTGGGCGGCCTTGACGAGCGCGGACCGGGTCTGGGCCCGGCGCCGCGCGCCACGGGTGCTCGCCGCCTTGGACATCGCCTCCGACACCGTCCGCCTCCTCGCTCGCCGCGTGCGCTGCCGCTCACCTTAGTGCGGATCAGCAGATCTGACGATTTCGTCAAGAAACCTTGACGCGGACCTTGCCCTTGGTTGACGATTACGTCAGTCAAGAGGAGAGCTGATGTCCACCCACCACACGCACAGTGACCTGCACAGCGAGCACGGAGCGCTGGCCGGCGAGCACCCCGGACGGGCGCGGAACCCGGTCGTCAAGGTGCGCGACCTGGCCTGGCTGGAGTTCGAGAAGCCGGACCTCGACGGGGCCGAGGTCTTCGCGCACGCCTTCGGCTTCGCCACCAGCTTCAAGGACCGGGACGAGCTGCACCTGCGCGGCACGCTCGCGGGCAGTCCCGCCGTCGTCGTACGACGGGGCGCGCGGTCGCGCTTCACCGGGCCGGCCTTCCTGGCCGCCGACGACGCCGACCTGCTCCGGCTCGCCGGCCACCTCGACGTCGCGGTGACCCGACTGCCGGAGAGCCTGGGCGGTCTCAGTGTCGACGTCCGTGACCCCAGCGGCGCGCGGGTCCGGGTCGTGGCCCGCTGCCACCCCCTCGCGGCGCTGCCGGGCCAGGAGCCGCTGGTCCACAACGTCGGCGGCCGGGTCACGCGGACGAACGCCCCGCAGCGCCCGGCGCGGGCCCCGGCGAAGGTCGAGCGGCTCGGCCACGTCGTGCTCCAGACGCCGCGCTACCGGGAGACGCTCGACTGGTATCTCGACCACCTCGGGCTGATCGTCAGCGACTTCCTCTACTACGACGGCCAGCGGGCCAAGGGCCCGACGATGAGCTTCATCCGCTGCGATCGCGGCAGCGAGCCGGCCGACCACCACACGCTCGCGATGGCCCTGGGGCCGCGGGCGCGCTACGTGCACTCGGCGTACCAGGTCGCCGACCTCGACGCGCTGGCCGCCGGCGGCGAGTTCCTCCGCGAGGCCGGCTACCGCCGGTCGTGGGGGATCGGGCGGCACATCCAGGGCAGCCAGATCTTCGACTACTGGCGCGACGACCACGGCTTCCTGGTCGAGCACTTCACTGACGGGGACCTGTTCGACAGCACCCTCGAGCCCGGCTGGGCGCCGATGACGGCCTCCGGTCTCGCGCAGTGGGGGCCGCCGGCCACCGCCGACTTCCTGGGCATCAAGCCCGGCCGGGAGTCCCTGGCCGAGGCCCGCTCCATCCTCTCCGCGCTGCGGAGGTCCGACAACGAATTCGACCTGACCCGCCTGCGCGGGCTGCTGAAGGTGGCCACCTCATGAGCATCAACGTCCTCCGCATCGCCGACCGCTGGTACGTCGAGAAGTCCGCACGCACCGGCTCGCCCATCGACACCGCCGCGCGCACCACCGCCGAGCTGCTCGCCGACCGGGCGGCCATCGACCGCGCGGTCGTCGCCGAGGAGGTCGACCTGCCCGACGGCGCGCCGCAGTCGCCCGTGACGGCGCCCTGCCGCGTCGTGGCCCAGATGACGAACTTCGTCAGCCACATCGAGGACTCGGGCCTCAACCCGAAGACCGTGCCGCTGACCTTCTTCCGCAAGACCTCCCACTCGATCAGCGGTCCCACCGACGACATCGTCAAGCCGGCCCACGTCCGCTTCCTCGACTACGAGGTCGAGGTCGGGCTGGTGATCGGCCGGGACCTGCCGGTCGGGACCACCCTCACCGAGCGGAATGTCGCCGACCACGTCGCCGCCCTGGTCGTCACCAACGACGTCTCGGCCCGCGACCTGCAGCTGCCGAAGACCCAGTTCTTCGAGGCCAAGTCCTACCCGACCTTCACGCCGGCCGGGCCGCGGCTCGTCGTCCTCGAGCCGGGGGACTGGGAGCGCTTCGGCGAGCTGCGGCTCCGGCTGTGGGTCAACGGCGAGCTCCGCCAGGACGCGGTCGTGGCCGACGACATGCTCTACCAACCCCTCGAGGCACTCCAGGGGCTCGCGCGGTTCCAGCCGCTGTCCACGGGAGACCTCGTCCTCACCGGGACACCGGGGGGTACGGCGCTGAAGGCTCCGCCCAAGCCGGTCGAGATCATCGGTGCGCTCCTCCCGCCCGCCACCAAGTGGAAGGCGTTCTTCAAGGCGCAGGCCAAGAACCCGGCGTACCTCGCCGACGGGGACCTGGTCGAGATCCACGTCGCAACCGCGGACGGCAAGCTGGACCTCGGACGCCAGCGCACGACGGTCCGCCACGAGCCCGGCATGGCCTGATGAGCGTCGAGCAGCCCGAGGCGGTGGTCGTCGGCGCCGGCCCGACCGGAGTCACCGCCGCGATCCTGCTGGCCCAGGCAGGAGTGCCGACGCTGGTGCTGGACCGCTGGCCCGAGGTGTTCCCCCAGCCGCGGGCGGTGCACTTCGACGACGAGGTCCACCGGATCCTGGCCGGTCTCGGGGTCGCCGAGCAGGTCGCCGCGCTCACCATCCCCGGGGCCGGGCTGCGGCTGCTCTCGTCAGGACACGCCACGCTGGCCCAGTTCGACCGGACCGACCCCCGCACGGCCAACGGCTACCCGCAGGCGAACATGTTCGACCAGCCCGACCTCGAGGCGGTGCTGCGCGCCCGGATGCACGAGCTGCCGCTCGTCACCTTCCGGGGCGGTGTCGAGGCGACCGCCGTCCGGCCCGGTGGAGCCGACCGACCCGAGGTGGAGTACGTCGACCTCGGCACGCGCGAGGTGCACCGGGTCCGGCCCCGGTTCGTCCTCGGCTGCGACGGCGCGATCAGCACCGTCCGGGCCGCCATCGGCTCGACGATGCGGGACCTCGGGTTCGCCGAGCAGCGCTGGCTCGTGGTCGACGTCGCCACTCCGCGCGAGCTGGGGCACTGGGGCGGCGTGCACCAGGTCTGCGACAGCACCCGCGCGGCGACGTACATGCGGATCGGCGCGACCCGGCACCGCTGGGAGTTCGCCCTCCTGGACCACGAGACGCCCGCCGACTACCGCGACCTCGACGCGCTCGCGCCGCTCCTCGCGCCCTGGGACACCGACCTCACCGACTTCGAGGTCGTCCGGCTCGCGGAGTACACCTTCCGCGCGGGGTTGGCCGACCGGTGGCAGCGCGACGGCGTCTTCGTCCTCGGCGACGCCGCCCACCTCACCCCGCCGTTCATCGGCCAGGGCATGGGCGCCGGCATAAGGGACGCGGCCAACCTCGCCTGGAAGATCGCGGCCGTCGTCGACGGCAGGCTCCCAGCCGAGATCCTCGACAGCTACGAGGCCGAGCGCGCGCCGCACGCGCGGGCCATGATCCGCCTCGCGGGGCTCGTCGGCCGGGCCATGACGGCGGGCGGACCCGCCGGCGACCGGCTGCGCGGCGTCGCGGTCCCGCTGCTGGTCCACCTGCCCGGCGTACGCGGTCGCGTGCTCGACAGCACGACCCCGGCACTGTCCCGCTCCGCGCTGGTCGATCGCGGCCGGCTCGGTCTTGGCCTGCCCGGACGGCTCTGCCCGAACCCGGTCCTGCCCTCGGGCGACCGGCTGGACGCGGTCGGCGGCCACCGGTTCGTGCTCGTCTCCCGCGAGGCGCCGGCGGGCCGGGCGGCCGAGCGACTGCACGCCCTGGGCGGGCTCGCCATCGACGCGACCGAGGCGCCGGAGCTCGATCGCTGGCTGGGCCGGCACCAGGCCGCGCTGGTGCGTCCGGACCGGACCGTCCTGGCCGTCGGAAGCGTGGCGGGCGTCCTGGGGCACCCGCTCCTGGGGCGTGCTCCGGACACCGCCGGGCGCCGTGCGAGGTCGAGGTCGCGGGTGCGACAGCCGCACTAGGATCACCGCGTGAGGTGGTCTGCCCGGCGGGTGCTGCCGGCGGCCGTCATCGTGTCCCTCGCCGCCGTGGGGGCGGTGGTCACGGTCCGGGCGCCGGACGGCTCGCCCGCGCCCGCCCCGCCGGCCGCACCGGAGGCGTCGGCCTTCCTCGACTCCTGCATCGACACCGCCGGCGTCGACTCGGTCTCGGCCCTGAACCGTTTCGTCGCGAAGGTGCGAGGCAGCGACGGGTTCGCGGGCGGCGACGTCGGTGCCAGCGTCGAGCTCCAGGACGGCCGCCAGCTCTTCGTCTTCGGCGACACGCTGCGCGCGGCTGACTTCGACGGTCAGCGCTTCGTGCGCAACTCGATGCTCGTCTTCTCGCCCGGGTGCGGGCAGGCCGTCATCCCGCGCGACCACGGAGCGATCGTCCCCGACCGGAGCGACGGGGTGGGCTACTGGCCGATGTCCGTCGCCAGGATCGAGCTGCCCGGCTACGACATCGTCGGCGTCGGGGTGCAGCGGGTCCGGGCGACCGGTGGGGGCGTGTTCGACTTCGAGAACCTGGGCCCGGCCATCGCCCGGTTCGACGTGCCGCGTGGCGGTGTCCCCGAGCTTCGGTCGGTGGAGGACATCGGGCCCGACGACGCCGATCCGACCCGGCCGATGTGGGGCGCGGCCGCGGTGGTCGACTCCGGCTGGGTGTACATCTACGGCACCTCGCGTCCCGCCGAGCCGGGACTCAACGGCTTCGCGCTGCGGGTGGCGCGCTCCCGGCCGGCCGAGGTGGGCCGGCCGGCGACGTGGACCTACTGGGACGGCGAGCGCTGGACGCGCCGCGCCACGGCCGCCGCCGAGCTCATCGGCCACCAGGGCGGCGTCTCCCAGACGCTGAGCGTCTTCCGGGTCGGGCAGACGTGGTACGCGCTCAGCAAGAAGGACGAGTTCCTCGGCACCGACCTCACCATCTGGACCGCTCCGCGGCCGACCGGGCCGTTCACCGTGCAGCCGGCCGCGGCCGCGATCCCGTCGGACGCCGTCACCGGCACGCTGCGCTACATGCCCCTGGCCCACCCCGACCTGCTGCCGCGGCCGGGAACCATGGTGGTGAGCTACAGCGTCAACAACACCGACGTCGAGGTCATCCGCGACGATCCACGTCGCTACCGCCCGCGCTTCCTCCGGGTGACCCTCCCGGTGCCGGCCGGGTAGCGAGCGGGTCCGTCCACAGCGTCTCGATCGGAACCGCCCGGCCCAGCACGTTCTCCGCGGCGCGGTGCCCGGACCGGAGGGCGGCCGTGACCGTCGCCGGGTCCTCGGTCCAGGTCGCCTCGCCGGCCAGGTGCAGCACGCCGGCGACGGGTGTGGCGAGGACGTCGTGGTCCTCGGTGGTGGAGCCGACGCTCATGTAGGCGTAGGAGCCGCGGGCGAAGGGGTCGTCCTGCCAGCGGGTGATCTCGACGGAGGTGGGCGTGAGGTCGGCGTCCGGGTGGATCTCGCGCAGCGCGGCCAGCACCGACGCGGTGATCGCCTCGTCGCTCCAGCCGCGGACCGCCCGGGCGCACGGACCGGCCGCGAAGGTCAGCAGGGTCGGTACGCCGTGCAGCGGGGTCAGGTCGTACCAGGAGTGCCACCAGGAGGCAGCCGGTCCCTGGCGCCGGATCGCATAGACGTCGGCGGCCCAGAACCGCTCGGGGAAGCGGAGGAACACCTTCTCGAAGGCGTTCATCTCCAGGCGGTCGAGCGCGCCCGCCATGGGCTCGGGCAGGGGTGGGTCGATGACCAGCGTCCCCGACCTGAGGACGCCGACCGGGACCGTCACGATCGCGCGTCCGGCACGAACCTCCTGGTCGCCGCACCGCACGACGACGCCGTCGGCGCTCCACTCGACCCGGGTCACCACCTGCCCGAGGCGAACGTCGAGTCCCTCGGCCAGCCGCAGCGCGAGCGCGTCGAAGCCCTCGGGGAAGACGACCTCGTCGCCCTCGACCTGGTCGTCGTCGAGGCCGTGGGCGTCGAGCTCGCCGATCCACACGCCGTACTGCTCCTCGGTGCGGTGGCGGAGGAACTCCCGCACCCGCTCGGCCCGGTCGGCCGGCCACGCCAGGTCCGCCAGCGCCTCCTCGGCCACGGTCTCGTACGACGTGCCCCGGGCGGACGCCGCGATGACGCCGGCGAGGCGCTCGTCGACGGCGCGGACGTCGGCGGCGAAGGCCTCGACCTGGGCCGCGTCGAGACGAGCCCCGTCGGGGCCGTAGTAGGCGATCGGGCGGCTGTCGGGCTGGAAGCTGCCGACGCTGAACTCCGTCGTCGGCATGCCGAGCGCCGCGACCGCGGCGTGCAGCGGGTTGGCGTCGATGCCGTGGATCCACGACGCGCCGAGGTCGGTCACCAGGCCGTCGTGCCGCCGCGAGTGCGTCCGGCCGCCGACCCGGTCGCGGGCCTCCAGCACGACCACCCGCCGGCCGGCGGCGGCCAGCAGCCGGGCGGCGGTCAGGCCGGCCACGCCGGCTCCGACGACGATGCAGTCGGCCAGGTCGGCGCGGTCGGCCAGGTCGGCCAGGTCGGCGTCGCTCATGCTTGGAGGCTAAGCCACCGTGGGTGGGTCGTGCTGGGTTGGGATTCACCACGGGATGTAGGTGAATGACCGGTTCTGTAGTGGAACTCCGCTACAGAACCACGGGTTCGCCTACATCCCGTGGTGAATCCCACCCCCCGGAGCCGGAGCTGGATCGACGGGCCGACGACACCTGGGCCGACCGGCATTCCCTGCGTGGCGTGTACCGAGCCCGACAACAACTGCGCGCCGCCTCGACGCACCGTGGATTCGGGCCATGATGCAGAGCGAGGTCGCGGTCCGCTCGGGCCGCCCGCTGTCGTACGGGATGGTCGCGCTCGTGGTCGTCGGCTACCTCGCCGTCATCAAGGGGTGCTCCGCGACGACCGGCCGGTCCGGCGCTGGGTGTGGGCCGTGCCGATCGTCTTCGCGGTCTGCATCGCACTGGCCATCGACTATGCCGACCTGGGGGACAGGGGTCTCGGGTACGTCCTGGTGTTCCTGGTGGCCACCCAGTTCGTCGGTTGGGGCGAGGAGGGCAGGTTCCGGGGCATCGGCGTGACGACGCTGCGACGCCAGGGCCCGAGCGAGGCCGCCGGCCCGCGCGCTCGCGTCTCAGACGATCGGGTCGACCCGGACACCCTCGGTGAACTGCTCGCGGACCTCGGCGAGCACGTCGGGCCGCCGGAACAGCGTCGCGGCCGTCATCGCGAGCATCAGCGCCCCGTCGAGGACCGCGCGGTCGCCGTGCTCGCCGCCGACGAGCTCGGCGGCCTCGCGGCTGTGCATGCCGAGGCCGGGCACGATCTCGATGTTGGGATGGATCGAGGGGACGACCTGGCTGACGTTGCCCATGTCGGTGGAGCCGGGGAAGACCTCGGCGCGGTGCGGCTCGGTCGTGCGGCCGATGCGGTGGTAGCTGTCCTCGACGATCTGCTCGAGGACGGGATTGGGCTGGATGGACAGGTACGTCGGCGCGGTGAGCTCGATCTTCACCTCGGCGCCGGTGGCGAGCGCCGCGCCGCGGGCACAGTTCTCCACGCGGGGCTGGATGTCGTCGAGAAGCAGCCGCGGGTCCTCGGCGCGGACCGAGGCCTGCAGCACGGTGCGCTCGGGGATGATGTTCTGGGCCTCGCCGCCCTCGGTGACGATGGCGTGGATCCGCACGTCGCTGGGGACCTGCTGGCGCAGCAGGCCGATGGCGGTGAGCGTGAGGACGGCGGCGTCGAGGGCGTTGACGCCGCGCTCGGGGCTGACCGCGGCGTGGGCGGCGCGTCCGGTGAAGGTGATCTGGAGGCCGCTGCGGCTCAGCGTGCGCATGGCGGAGAGGTTCTCGCCGGAGGGGTGGAGCATCATCGCGGCGTCGAGGCCGTCCAGGGCGCCGCTGGCGATGATCGGGACCTTGCCGCCGCCGCCCTCCTCGGCGGGACTGCCGACGACGACGAGCGTGCCGCCGAGGGTCGGGTCGTCGGCGAGCAGCGACTTCACGAGCAGGGCCGCGCCGAGTCCGGCGGACGCGATCACGTTGTGGCCGCAGCCGTGGCCGATCTCCGGCAGCGCGTCGTACTCGCAGAAGATCGCGACCCGCGGGCCCGGCCGACCGGTGTCGTAGGTCGCGAAGAACGCGGTGGGCAGGCCGGCCAGTGGCCGCACCAGCGCGAACCCGTCGTCCTCCAGCCGCTGGGCGAGCAGCCCGCTCGCGAAGACCTCCTCGAACCGGATCTCCGGCCGGGCGTGGATCTGGTGGCTGGTCTCGAGCAGCAGGTCGCCGAGCTGGTCGAGGCGGGTGCGCAGCACCTGCTCGTCCGACTCCGGCAGGGTGGGCAGCGGGCTGGACGACATCGGGCTCCTCGGTGCACGTGGTGGGTGGTCGCGGGCATGGTGTCGCGAGAGGTGGGCCGCCGGGGCGCCGCGCGGTCCGTTCACCGGACCCGCCGCGCCGGGAGGCGCAGAACCGCCCGCCCCTCGTCGCGCTGCAGGGTGGTGCCGACGGCGCTGCTCAGCTCGACCAGCCGATCGACGATGCGGGTGGCGCGCGGACCGCGCGCCAGTCCCGGCACCCCCCGCGCGGCGCCCACCCGGTCGCGGCCCAGGTCGAGCGGGTGGAGCTGGAGGACGGTGCCCTCCTCGTCCCACCGCATGCTCGCCACCGCGGACTCCAGCACGTTGTCGCTGGCGAACAGCACCTGGTTGCGCGCATGGAGCAGCTCCGGCACGGTCGCCGCCCCCGGCTCGGTGCGGCACGAACGCCAGGTGTCGAGAGGGACGACGTCGAGGCTGGGGGACATCATCGCGAAGTCCCCGAGCGAGTGCAGGATCGGTACGCCGTCGCGAACCTCGACGCCGCGGAGCTGGTGCGGCCCGTGCCCGACCACGAGGTCGGCGCCGGCGTCGACGGCGCGGCGGCACAGGTCCGCGGCGAACGCGGCCGGACTCGTGTCGTCGTTCGACGGCTCGTGGGAGTGCAGGGAGAACACCACCAGGTTGCTGTTCTGCCGTGCCTGCCGTACGGCGAGCAGCACCGCCGCGACGTCCTCGGGATCGGGCTCGTAGCGCACCTCGCCGTCGTCGCCGGGTGTGCCGCGCCGGAACCGGCCGCCCATGGCGCGCAGCTCGTCCTCGCCGGGCAGGTTGAGGAAGCTGGGATGGCGGGCGGCGAACCGGTGCAGGTGGTGCCACAGCTCGTCCGGGACGGTCGCGACGGGACTGCTGCGGATCGCGGCGACGCCCGGCCGGGCCGGGATCTCGCCCAGTGGGTCGCCCGCGCGGGAGTGCTCGGTGAAGGTCGTCGTGGCGGACACGAGGGCGACCCGGCCGAAGGCGGTGTCGACGTACCGGGGGGCGATCGCGCCACTGAGCGAGGTCCCCGCGCCCGCCGCCGTGATGCCCGCGGCGCGGACCGCGGCCAGGGTGCCCAGCAGTCCTTCGGTGCCCCAGTCGCCGGCGTGGTTGTTGGCCAGGCTGACCAGGCCGAAGCCCAGCGCCGCCAGGTCCGCGGCGACCTCGGGCTCGGCCAGCAGCCAGCTCCCGCCCGAGGCCGCGGCCGGTGCGCAGCCCGCGGCGGCGAGGTCGAGCAGGGTCGTCTCCAGGTTCCCGAAGAGCAGGTCCACCGAGCCGAGCAGCCGCACCAGGTCCGGCTGCTCGACCGCCAGGGTGGCGGACATCGGCCGTAGGTACATGAGGTCGCCGACCGCGCCGAGCCGGAAGCCGGCCCGGATCGGCTCACGAGGCACGGCGGCCACCTCGACGGTCGTGCTGGGCATCATGGGCACTCACTCCTGCCGGTTCCGCGGGCCTTCCGTCGAGGCCGACGTCGTCGTCGTCACTACCGACACGCCGGCCGTCACGGCACGTGCGGCGGTTCGGCCAGCAGAACGTCGCACCGCTTCGAGCGCCCGTCCGGTGGGCCTCCTGGCCGGTTCGGGGAGCCAGTCCGCTGAGCGAAACGGTGGTGGGGACAGCCCTCGGCGGCAGGGTGTCTGCTGCGCGGTACACACCGACGGCGCCACGGCGCACTACCTGACTCAGGAGCTCTGGACCATGAGCATCGCGAGGGAGACAGCGGGGCTGGACGCCACCGCGCAGGCGGGCCTGGTGCGGAGCGGCGAGGTGACGCCGACGGAGCTGGTCGAGGCCGCGATCGAGCGCATCGAGAGTCTCGACCCGACGATCAACGCCGTGATCCAGCGCCGCTTCGAGCGTGCGCTCGATGAGGCCGCCGGCCCGCTGCCCGACGGTCCGTTCCGCGGCGTGCCGATCCTGCTCAAGGACCTCGGCACCCCGATGGCGGGCGAGCCGTCGCACCTGGGCAGCGAGCTGCTCAAGCGGATCGGCAACGTGGCGAAGGAGGACAGCGCGCTGACGACGTCCATCCGCGAGGCGGGCTTCGTCGTGCTCGGGCGCACCAACGTGCCCGAGTTCGGCCTCGTCTGCACGACCGAGCCGGCGGCGTACGGCCCGACGCGCAACCCGTGGGACCTCGACCGGTCGACCGGCGGCTCGTCGGGTGGCGCCGCCGCGGCCGTGGCCGCGGGCCTGGTGCCCATCGCGCAGGGGACCGACGGCGGCGGCTCGATCAGGATGCCGGCGTCGCACTGCGGTCTGCTGGGTCTCAAGCCCACTCGCGGCCGGATCAGCCTGGCGCCCGCGGGGGACGGCATGGAGGGCCACACCACCAACGGCTTCCTGACGACCTCGGTGCGCGACGCCGCCGCGGCGCTGGACCTCGCCGCCGGCTACCGTCCCGGGGACGCGTTCGTGCCGCCCCCGCCGGCCGCGTCGTACGCCGAGCTGGCCGGCCAGGCGCCGCCGCGGCTGCGCGTCGGGCTGCTCGACGTACCGGAGGTCAACGGCTATCCGGTCGACGAGGAGGTCCGGGCCGTCACTCGCGCGGGGGCGCAGTTGATCGCCTCCCTCGGTCACGAGGTCGAGGACGCCTACCCCCAGGCGCTGCTGGACGCCGAGTACCTGCGCCGCTGGCAGGAGCTGCTGAGCCCCAGCGTCTCCGCTCTCTTCGAGGACCTCGAGCGCCTCGCCGGCCGCCCCGTCGCGCGGGACGAGGCCGAGGAGATGGCGTGGTGGTGGCGCGGGATCGGCGAGCGGATCACCGCGACCCAGCACCGGCACAACCAGGACTGGCGCGACGACTTCACCCGGCGCGTGGCGTCGTGGTGGGCCGGTGGCTTCGACCTCCTCGTCTCGCCCGTCCTGCCCCACGCGGCACCGCGGCTCGGCTTCTTCGACCAGCCCGACGGGCTGCGTCGCTCGGTGGACATCCTGTGCTTCACGCCGCAGTTCAACACCACCGGCCAGCCGGCGATGTCGGTGCCGCTCGGGGCCACCGCGACCGGGCTGCCGCTCGGCCTCCACGTCGTCGCGGCCCACGGCCGCGAGGACCTCCTGCTGCAGCTCGCCGCACAGCTCGAGCAGGCAGCGCCCTGGGCGGACCGCCGTCCGCCCCTCCACGCCACGGCCGAGAGGATGAGCGCCTGATGGAGCCCACCGCAACCGCCTGGCGCGAGCAGCTGCGCAGGGGTGAGCTGTCCGCCGTCGAGCTCTGCGAGCACTACCTCGCCCGTCTCGACGCGGTCGCCCACCTCAACGCCGTCGTGGCCCGGGACGACGAGGCGGCGCGCGCGGCGGCCGCGGCGGCGGACGCCCGCATCCGCGCCGGCGAGGACGGACCGCTGCTCGGCATCCCCCTCACCGTCAAGGACGGGCTGGACGCGGTGGGCATGCCGTGCCGGACCGGGTCGTTGGCCCGGGCCGACCAGCCGGTCCGCGACGCCGAGGTCGTGCGCCGGGTCAAGGCGGCGGGTGCCGTGGTGCTCGGCAAGACGAACATGCCGGAGCTGGGCATGTCGTACGAGACCGACAACCGGGTCTACGGCAGGACCGACCATCCCTTCGACCCACGGCGTACGCCGGGCGGCTCCAGCGGAGGGGAGGGTGCCGTCCTCGGCGCGGACGCGTCGCCGCTCGGCATCGGCACCGACGGGGGTGGCTCGATCCGCGTCCCGTCGGCCTTCTGCGGCCTGTTCGGGCTCCGCCCCACCACGGGACGGGTGCCGGGGACGGGTGCCTGGCCGCCGGGCCGGGCCGGCAGCACCTTCGACCTGACCTGCGTCGGCCCGATGGGCCGCGGCACCGCCGACATCGCGTCGCTGCTGGGGGTGCTGGCCGGACCGGACCTCGTCGACCCCTTCGCGCCTCCCGTGCCGTTCGCGGACTGGACCGCCGTCGACGTGTCCCGGCTCCGCGTGGGCTGGTACGTCGAGGACGGCGTCGCGGCGCCGGTGTCCGAGGTCCGCGCGGCGGTCGAGAAGGCCGCGGTGGCGCTCGGCGAGGCCGGAGCCACGGTCGTGGAGGTCGTCCCGCCGGCCGGAGTGCGCCGTGCCACCGAGTACTTCTTCCGGGCCACCGCCGCCGACGGGGGAGAGCGCCTGCTCGACCTCGTCGGCGACCGACCCGAGGACCACGTCCCCCAGTTCCTCGAGCTCGTCCGGCACCCGCCGTACGGTGGCTCGACGAGCGCCGCGGACTACTTCGCGCTGCTCCAGGAGATTTTCGACCTGCGGGCCGAGGTCCGTCGGTGGGTCGCGGACTACGACGTGGTGCTCGCTCCCGTCGTCGCCGGACCGGCGCCGCTGCACGGCGAGCCGCCCGCCGGCGTACCCGGCGAGCGGTACCTGCGCTACGAGTCCTTCAACTACACCCACACCTACAGCATCGCGGGACTGCCGGCCGGATCCGCGCCGGTGGCGGTGTCCGACGGGCTGCCGATCGGCGTGCAGGTGGTCGCTCCGGCCTGGCGGGAGGACCTCGTCCTCGCCGCCCAGCAGGTGCTCGAGGACGCCTTCGGCGGCTTCGCGATGACCGACCACCTCCGCGCGTGGACGGGCTCGGGAGCCACGGCCGACACTTCATCTGGACGTAACAGGGGCGAGCAACGGTGAGATCGAGCAGCACAGGCCTGCGGCCGTTCCCGTCCGAATCGGTAGGAGCTCATTGACATGACCGACGTCGCCCCCGGCGCCCTGGGCGCCCCCCGAACGGCTCGCCCCCCACGGTTCGCGGGCCTGCCACCGATCGTCACCTTCGTGCTGTGGCGCGTGCTGCGCGGTCTCGGTGTGCTGTTCGCCCTCTCGCTGATCGCCTTCGGCCTGGTCCACCTGCTGCCCGGCAGCCCCGTGGACACCCTCGCCGGCCCCTACAGCGACGCCGCGACCCGGGCCAAGCTGACCGAGGACCTGGGCCTCAACGAGCCGCTCCCGGTGCAGTACCTCACCTGGCTCGGCAACACCCTCCGCGGCGACCTCGGCACGTCGGTCTTCAACGGCCTGCCGGTCCGGGAGCTGATCGGCGAGCGGTTGCCGAACACCTTCGAGCTGGCCATCTTCGCCACCATCATCTCCGCGGCGTGGGGCGTGCCCGCGGGCGCGATCGCCGCGCTGCGCCGCGGCCGCGGTGTCGACGTCGCCGCCCGGTCGGCGACCTTCGTCGGCCTGGCGATCCCGGTGTTCGTGTTCGGTGTCGGGCTGGTGCTGATCTTCTCGGCCCTGTTCCCGACCTGGCCGACGCTGGGCTTCGTGTCCTTCGCGGACGACCCGATGAAGAACCTGCAGACCATGATCCTGCCGAGCATCGCGCTCGGCCTGCCGCTCGGCTCCACCCTGTGCCGCTACATGCGCAGCTCGATGCTCGAGGTCTACGAGCAGGACTTCATCCGCACGGCGCTCGCCACGGGCAGCACGAAGCTCCAGGCCACGCTCCGGCACGGCGTACGCAACGCGGCGGCTCCGGTCGCGACGGTCGCCGGCCTGCAGATGGCGGGCATCGTGGGCAACTCGATCCTGATCGAGAACGTCTTCGCGATCCCGGGCATCGGACAGCTCACGGTGAGCGCGATCACCCAGCACGACTACGCCGTCGCCCAGGCCTGCATCCTCGTGCTCGGCGCCACCTTCGTGCTCCTCAACTTCATCGTCGACCTCCTCATCCCCCTGATCGACCCGAAGATCGGACGAGACTGATGACCGAACTCGCGAAGGCGCCCTCGACGCGCCTGCCCGGCCGCCGCCGGCGACGGCCGTCCCTCCGCTCGCGCAAGGAGGCGACTGCCGGCATCGTGATCCTGGCGGTGCTGATCCTGCTCTCGCTGACGGCGTCGTGGTGGACCGACTTCACCCCGTCGCAGGTGGCCGGCCGGCCCTTCGACGCACCGTCCGCCGAGCACTGGCTGGGCACCGACGACCTGGGCCGCGACTACCTGGTCCGACTGCTCACGGCGGGCCAGACGTCGCTGTTCATCTCGGTGGCGGCGGCGAGCCTGGCCCTGGTCGTCGGCACCGCGATCGGGATCGCGGCCGGCCTGCGCGGCGGTTGGCTGGACTCGATCCTGATGGCCGGCATCGACCTGGTCCTCTCCTTCCCGTCGCTGCTGCTCGCGCTCAGCGCGGTGACGGTGCTCGACCCCACGAAGCCGATCCTGATCGTGGTGCTCACGGTGATCTCGGTGCCGCAGTTCGCCCGGGTCGTGCGGACGTCCAGCATGGAGCTGCGCAGCCGGGAGTTCGTCCTCTCGGCGCGGGTCTCCGGGGTCTCGTCCTGGGCGATCGCGATCAAGCACCTGGTCCCCAACGTGCTGCCCCTCCTGGCCGTGCAGTTCGCCAACACCGCGGCCATCGCGATCCTCGTCGAGTCCTCGCTGAGCTATCTCGGTCTGGGCGTCCAGCCGCCCGAGCCGAGCTGGGGAAACATGATCTTCGCCTCGCAGAACTACATGACGCAGTGCCCCTGGCTGCCGCTGGCGCCAGCGGGGGCGTTGCTCCTGGCCTCGATCGGCTGGGGCCTGGTCGGCGAAGGCTTCAACGCGGGCAAGCGCTCGCTCATCTGAGCGACTCCCGCTGCACACCACCACCAGACCGTCTCCTTCGGGCGACGGCCACAGAGAAAGGGCGCGACTCATGTCGCTTACTCGCAGAACACGCCGACTCGGGGCGGTGGTCGGAGCCTCGATCCTGGCTGCAGCGCTCGCTGCGTGCGGGGGCACGTCCGGCACCAGCAACGACGGCGACGGCGGTACGCCGCGGCGCGGCGGCACCCTGATCGTCGGGGAGGACAGCCAGCCGCTCAGCGGCTTCGACCCGATCATGGCCCAGGCCTTCAACGCCAAGCGCATGGTCGCGCAGTTCTACGAGGGCCTGCTCTCCCTCGGGGAGGACGGCCAGACCATCGAGCCGGGCCTGGCGACCGAGTGGAACCAGACCGGTGACCTGACCTACGAGTTCACGCTGCGCGACGGCGTGAAGTTCCACGACGGGTCGGACCTGACCGCCGAGGACGTGGTGTTCAGCCTCGAGCGCATCGTCGACCCCGAGCAGCACTCGCCGTACTCCTCGCTCTACAACTTCAAGGCCATCACCGCCCCTGCCGCGAACAAGGTCGTCATCGAGCTGTCTGAGCCGCAGGCGTCGCTGCTGCACCTGCTGGCTCAGCCGTGGAGCGCGGGCATCGTGAGCAAGAAGTGGGTCGAGAGCACGGACGCGGACGAGCAGAAGACCAAGGAGAACGGCACCGGCCCGTTCAAGCTGAAGGAGTTCCGGGAGGGCTCGCTGATCAGCACGGTCCGCTTCGACGACTACTGGGACGAGGGCAAGCCCTATCTCGACGGCGTCGACTTCCGGCTGATGGCCGACGAGTCCACGCGGATCTCGGCGTTCACCTCCGGCTCCATCGACATGATGCAGGCGCGGGTGCCCAAGAACGCCGAGGCGGTGAAGGCGAAGGGCCTCAACGTCGGTCCGGCGTACAACCTGTCCTACTGGGTCGGTCTCAACATGACCGACGGGGCGCTGGCCAACCCGAAGGTGCGCCAGGCGATCAGCGTCGGCATCGACCGCGAGCAGCTGATCGAGATCGGCTCGCAGGGCGCCGGCGAGCTCGCCTACACGGTGCCCCCGGCGGACCCGCTGGGCTCGCCCGCGACGAAGGACACGCCCAACTACCAGTACGACCCGGAGCAGGCCAAGCAGCTGCTCGCGGAGTCGGGCGAGAAGGACGTGCGCCTCAAGCTGATCCTCCAGTCGGAGAACCAGAACGCCCTGCCCACGGCCCAGCTGCTGGCCGAGCAGCTCGGCAAGATCGGGATCGAGGTGGACGTGGTCCCGACGCCGTTCTCCACGCTGGTCAGCAACCTGCTCTCCGGCAAGTGGGACGCCGACATGATCGTGCTGAACGCGGCGCTCAACGCCGACGCGAGCCAGTACCTCGCGCTCTGGTTCGCCAAGGACAGCACCGCCACCAAGGTCGACGACCCGAAGCTGTGGCAGATGATGTCGGACGCCGTCACCACGACGGGTGGGGACGAGGACCGCAAGGCGAGGTACCAGGAGATCGGCGACTACATCGCAGAGAACGTCTACCAGATCGTGCCCTACGCCGCGCCGTCCGCCTACGACATGTGGACCAAGAAGCTGCACGGCTTCACGGCCGACGCGTCGGGCACCCGGATCCTCCTCAAGAACGCATGGATGGGATGACGAACGAATGAACGCCAACTCTCCCCGGTCGGCCCAGGACGAGACCGCCCCGCAGGACGCCCGGACACTGCTCGACGTCCGTGACCTGACCATCTCCTACGGCGGGTCCGCACCCAGCGTCCGAGGAGTCGGGCTGACGGTCTCCTCGGGTGAGATCCTCGGGCTGATCGGGGAGAGTGGCAGCGGCAAGAGCACCGTCGCGATGGCCGCGCTCGGCCTGCTCCCCCAGACCGCCCGGATCTCGGCGGAGCGCTTCGAGGTGTGCGGCGTCGACGTCCTCGGCTCCTCGCCCCAGCAGCTCACCGCCCTGCGCGGTCGGCGCATCGCCATGGTCTTCCAGGACGCCATGGGCGCGCTGGACCCGTGCATGCGCATCGGCGCGCAGATCGGCGAGGTCGTCAAGCGGCACCAGGGCCTGTCGGGGGCCCGCTGTCGGGAGGAGGTGCTGAACCTGATGCGCCAGGTCGGCCTGCCGGAGCCCGAGCGGCGTGCCCGGCAGTTCCCGCACCAGCTCTCGGGCGGCCTGCGCCAGCGCGCCGCCATCGCGGTGGCGCTGGCCGGGAAGCCGGAGATCCTGCTCGCCGACGAGCCGACCACCGCACTCGACGTGACGGTCCAGGCGGGCATCCTCACGCTGTTCCGCTCGATCCGCGACGAGCTCGGCGTCGGCATCGTCCTGGTCTCCCACGACATGGGCGTGATCGCCCAGACCGCGGACCGCGTCGCGGTGATGCTCGACGGCGAGATCGTCGAGCAGGGCTCTGTCCAGCAGGTCCTCCTGTCGCCGAGCACCGACTACGCCCGCAGGCTGCTCGACGCCGCGCCCGACCTGGACGCCGCGGCCCAGGACCGCGCGCCGGCCGCGCCGCCGGAGGGACCGGCCGAGGTGGTCCTCGAGGCGGCCCATGCCTCGAAGCGGTACCGCTCCAAGGGGCGTCAGGTGGTCGCCGTCGACGACGTCTCCCTGCAGGTGCACCGCGGCGAGGTGCTCGGGATCGTGGGCGAGTCCGGCTCGGGCAAGAGCACTCTGGCCAAGCTGCTGGTGCGCCTCGAGGATGCCTCCACCGGGGACCTGCGGATGAACGGCGTCCACTACGGACAGCTCAAGGGCGCGCTCGGCCGCAGGATCCGCGGCAAGATCCAGATGGTGTTCCAGCATCCGGCCGGGTCGCTCAACCCCCGGATGAAGGTGGGCCGGTCGATCCGCGAGCCGCTGACCGTCGAGGGAGTGAGCCGACCGACCGCGGACGCCCGGGTCCAGGAGCTGCTGAGGGAGGTCGGGCTCCCCGAGGAGAGCGCCCAGCGGCTGCCCCACGAGTTCTCCGGCGGGCAGAAGCAGCGCATCGCCATCGCGCGCGCGGTGAGCTCCTCACCCGAGATCGTGATCCTGGACGAGCCGACCTCGGCGCTCGACGTGTCGGTGCAGGCCCAGGTGCTGGGTCTGCTCGACCGGGTCCGGGAGCAGCGGGACCTGACCTATGTGTTCATCTCCCACAACCTCTCCGTGGTGCGGGCGATCAGCGACCGGGTCGCCGTGATGTACGCCGGCCGCCTGGTCGAGGTGGGGCCGGGCGAGGAGGTCTTCGCGAACGCCCAGCACTGGTACACCAGGGCGCTCGTCGCCGCTGTGCCGTCGACCGATCCCCGGCACCGCGACACCGACGTCGCCGACCCCGAGCAGGTCGCCGACCCGGCCGCGTTCGAGCTCACCGCCGAGCAGCGGGAGCATCCGGCGTGTGCCTTCGCGCCACGCTGCCCGATGGCGATGGCCCGCTGCTGGAGCGAGGTGCCCGACCTGGTCGAGGTGCGCCCCCGACAGCTCGTCGCCTGTCACGCGCCGACCTCCACGGCGGCTTCGGCGGGGTCGGCGGCGTCGTCGGCGCCGGAGCGGGAGAGGGAGCTGGCATGAGCGACCTGGCCACCCTGGACGCCCTCGACCAGGCGGCGCTGGTCCGCTCCGGCGAGGTGACGCCCGTCGAGCTGGTGGAGGCGGCGATCGAGCGGATCGAGCAGGTCGACCCGGCGATCAACAGCGTGATCCACCGGCGCTACGACCGCGCGCTCGAGGAGGCCCGTCGGGTCGACCCGGCGGCTCCGTTCGCCGGCGTGCCCACGCTGTCCAAGGCGCTCAACGACACGGTCGGGGATCCCGCGCACTACGGCAGCGCCTGGGTCGCCCGGTCCGGACGCACCGCACGGCGCGACGCCGTCATGGTGGCGCGGATGCGGGCCGCCGGCTTCGTCGTGCTCGGCCAGACCTCCACGCCGGAGTTCGGCGTGCTGTCGGTCAGCGAGTCCCGGGTGCACGGCGTGACCCGCAACCCGTGGTCCCTCGACCTCACCCCCGGCGGCTCGAGCGGCGGTGCCTCGGCCGCCACCGCGGCCGGCCTGGTGCCGATCGCCCAGGGCGGTGACGGCGGCGGCTCGATCCGGATGCCGGCCGCGTTCTGCCACCTGGTCGGCCTGAAGCCCACCCTCGGCCGGATCAGCGGTGGTCCCGGCGGCGCCAACCGTTGGGGACACAGCGTCCCGGCCGTGGTGACCCGGACCGTCCGCGACACCGCGGCCCTGCTCGACGCGGTCGCCGGACCGGCGGCGGGCGACGCCACCGCGCCCCTGGACCCGCCCGACGGCGGCTTCGTCTCGGCGCTCCAGCAGCCGCCGCGCCGGCTGCGGATCGGCGTCCTCGACCACGCCCCGGGCCATGCGCCGCAGGTCACCGACGAGGTCCGGGCCGCGGTGCGCGAGATCGCCGCGCTGCTGAGCGACGCCGGTCACGAGGTGGTCGAGGGCCACCCCGAGGCGATGCTGGACCCGCGGGCGCTGCCCGCCTTCTTCGACGCGCTGAGCGTCACGGTCGTGCAGAGCGTCGACGCCATGGCCCGTGAGATCGGCCCGCCGGGGCCGGGGGACCTGGACCCGGTCACCGAGCACTGGCTGCGCCGCGGCCGCGAGCTGTCCGGCGTCGAGCTCGCCGACACCTTCCTGTGGCAAGGAGAGTTCCGCGCGCGGATGGCGCAGTGGTGGAGCAGTGGCTTCGACCTGCTGCTGAGCCCGGTCTTCGCCTCCCGACCCAAGCAGGTCGGGTGGCCGTGGGCGGAGCCGGACGGGATCCAGCTCTCGGTGGACGTGCTGTCCTTCACCGCGCCGTTCAACACCACCGGCCAGCCGGCGATCTCCGTGCCCGCCACGCTCACCGCCGACGGCGTACCGCTGGGCGTGCAGCTGGTCGCCGACCACGGTCGCGAGGACCTGCTGATCGGCGTCGCTGCCGAGCTGGAGCAGGTGCGCCCCTGGGCGCACCTGCGGCCACCGACCTTCGCCGCCTGACCCCCACCGACGAGACCGAGGACAGCACCATGCGCAAGCACTACGCGGACACCCGCCACGGACAGATCCACTACGTCGAGGCCGGTTCCGGCCCCGTCGTCCTGCTCCTGCACCAGACGCCCCGGTCCTGGGACGAGTACCGCGACGTGATCCCGCTGCTGGCGGACCGGTTCCGCGTGATCGCCCCGGACACGCTGGGCTTCGGGTCCTCCGACGTCCCGCCACAGGCCTGGTCGGTGGAGCTGTTCGCCGACGGGGTCGAGGACCTCCTCGACGCCCTGGCGATCGACCGGGCCGCGCTGGTGGGCCATCACACCGGCGGCGTGGTCGGCCTCGAGGTCGCCGCGCGCCGGCCCGGCGCGACGAGCGCGCTGGTCCTCTCCGGCGTGCCGTACGTCGACGCGCCGCGTCGCGCGAAGGTCGCGACCCGGCCCCCGATCGACGGGGTGCCGATCTCGGACGACGGCAGCCACTACGCCCTGCTCTGGGACCGGCGCGCGGCGTTCTACCCCGCCGACCGCCCGGACCTGCGGCACCGGCTGATGGTCGACGCCGTCCGCCTCGGCGAGCGGGTCGAGGAGGGGCACGTCGCCGTCAACGCCTACCGGATGGAGGACCGGATCGGGGACGTGGCGGCGCCGACGCTCGTGGTCTGCGGTGAGCTCGACGAGTTCTCGCTGCCCGACGTGCCGCTCCTGCTCGAGCGGCTGCGGGTCGCCGAGTCCGCCACCCTCCCGGGCGTGGGCGTCCCGTCCGTGGACCACGACCCGACCACCTTCGCCAAGGTGGTCGGCGAGTTCCTCGACCGGACGGCCGGCGCCTGAGCGCCTTCAGCGCAGCGCGCCGAGGAACTCCCGTACGTGGCCGGCCACCTGGTCGGCGCACTGCTCCATCGCGGGGATCCGGCCACCGTCGAGCGACCGGGTCGTGACCGAGCGCGTGCCGGTGAGCGCCGCGCGCACGGCGGGCAGCGCCGGTACGGCGAACGGGTCGTCGCTCGGCGCGAGCAGCAGCACCGGCGCCGTCACGCCCGCGATCCGCAGGTCCATCTCGTAGCGTCCGACCGCGCGGTGGCCCTCGGCGGGATCGACGCCGGGCGCGAGCGCGTCGCGGACGTAGCGGTCCAGCAGGTCGGGCCGGCCCGCGGGGTAGTAGGGCCGGCGCTGCCGCCACAGCTCGACCAGGTGGCCGCCGTCCTCGGCGCGCTCCGCCTCGTCGACGCCGAGCTCGTGGTCGCGTTCGCGGCGGGCGCGGTCCACCCACGGCATCGCGGACAGCACCAGTCCGTCCACCCGGTCCGGCGCCCGCACGGCGAGCTCCTGCGCCACCACCGCGCCGGTGTGGTGGCCGAGCACCACCGCCGCGTCGATCTCCAGCGCGTCGAGGAGGGCGAGCGCGCCGTCGGCCATCGCCTCGATCGTCTGCGGTGCGGCGAGCGGCGCGCTCAGCCCGAAGCCGGGCAGGTCCATCGCCAGGGTGCGGCAGTCCGCGGCCAGCAGTGCCTGCACCTCGGCGAACTCGTCGAGGGAGCGCGGCGTCTGGTGCAGCATCAGGACGACGCGTCCGGTGCCGGCCTCGGCGTAGTGTAGCTGACCGAGCGGGGTGTCGGCATAGCCACGGCGGATGCTCATCGGTGGTCTCCTTGGATGGGTGGTGGGCCGGCGGGGGATGCTCAGCGCCGGGGAGGTGTGCCGTGGCGGACGGCGAGCATGCCGCAGGTGGCCGCGCCGGCGGCCGCCAGCGCGGCACCCGAGGCCACCAGCCACGCGAGGTCGTAGCCGTGCTGGTGCACCACGGCCGCGAAGGTCAGCGGGCCGACCAGGCCGCCGAGGAAGATCCCGGCCTGGGTCCGGCCGGTCGCCGCGGCGATCCGGTCGGGCCGGACGCCGACGACGACCAGGTTGAACAGGCCGTTCCAGCCCCAGCCGAACGCATAGGCCGCCACGGTGCCGACGAGGAAGCCGGCCGGCGTACCGCTGGCGAGGCAGAGGAAGCCGAGTCCGCCCAGCACCAGCAGGCTTCCGATCAGGACGAGCCGGCGCAGCGTGGTCGCGTGGCTGACGCCCAGCGGTGCGCCGATCCGGGTGGCGGCGCACGCGATGCTGCCGAGCACCTGCGCCGAGGCGACCACGCCGGGGGAGAGGCCGGAGGCCAGCCCGGTGCTCGCGACGTACGACGGCAGCGAGGTCGCCGCCGTCGAGCCGAGGAAGCCGGTGGCCACCAATGCCGCGAGCACCCACGGGCTGCCGTGAGGTGCGGCGACCGCGGCCGGCCGCGGGCCCACCGGGCCGGGCGGCACGACGCGAGGACGACGGACGGTGGCGGGCAGGGTCCGGGTCCCCCACAGCGCGCCCACGGTGAGGACGGCCACGGCGAGCACGGTCCAGCGCCAGCCACCGGCATAGCTCGCGACGCCGAGCACGACGCCCGCGATGAGCGTCGCCGTCGGGATGGCGGCCTGCACCACGCCGAACACCAGGGCCTGGAGCCGACCGGCCCGCACCTCGGCGAGCACCGCGTTCGCCGCGGGCTGCACGACCGAGTTGGGCAGCCCGAGGATCCCCAGCACCACGACGATGTGCGCGGCGCTCCCGGCCGCGGCGATCGCGAGCAGGCCCACGGTGGTCATGGCACAGGTGAGGCGCAGGGAGAGCACCACCCCGATCCGGCCGACGGTCCAGCCGCCGAGCGGGGAGAGCACCCCGGACACGAGGTAGTAGGCGGCGATGCCGATGCCGACGGCACTCGCGCCGAACGACATGTCGCGGGCGATCAGCGGCGCCAGCGCCCCGACCAGGAACGGGGGGATCGCGGCGCTGACGATGACGCCGGTGACCGCCGCCGTCGGCCGGAGAGCGGCTCGGCGCTCGGCACTCGACGCGACACCCGCCGTGGCCGCCCCCTCGAGCCTGGTCACGTCACGGCTGCTCGGCGAGGAGCGGCAGCACCGCCGAGCCGACCTCGTCGACGAGCGCCTCCGGGAGGTCCCACGAGCCGACGTGCTGGAAGAAGATGCCCGTGGCGCCGCGGGCCTGGGTGGCGCGCACCAGCTCGGCGATCTCGCTCGCCGTCCCGAACAGCCCGAACGTGCGGGCGAACGCGACCGCGTCCTCGTCGCTGATCCAGCGGGAGCACACCTCGACGGCGTGCTGCCAGTCCTCGGCGTGGACGAGGTCCGGGACCACCTCGGGCACGTGGGCCGGCACGTCGACCTCGATGCCGGCCGCGGCGAGGGCGGCGGCGCCGCCCCGCTGGGCGATGGCGGCCGCGATCGGCTTCATGATCCGCGCGTCGCGCTCGATGTCGTCGGTCACGAGAGCGTGGGCGGAGACGGTGATCTCGATGTCCTCGAAGCGACGCCCCGCGGCCTCGGCGCCCTCGCGGACCGCGGCGACCGCGCGCTCCAGCGGCGCCGCGGCGACCCCCGACAGCAGGATGACCCCGTCGGCGATCTCGCCCGCCAGCCGGAGGTTGCGTGGCCCCGTCGCCGCGACGTGGATCGGCACGCCGGCCGGCCGCGGGTCCCGCAGGCGGGCGACGGCCTCGCCGTACGCGACGTCCTCGCCGCGGACCAGGCGGCGGATCTGGTCGACCCCGTCGCGCAGCTCGGCACCCCTGCTCGGCGGCAGGCCGATCGGCTCCACCGAGCTGTGTCCCACGCCCAGCCCGAGCACGAACCGGCCGGGCGCCACCTCGTCGATGCCGCGAGCCAGCCCGGCGACCACGCTGGGGTGGCGGGTGACCACGTTCGACACGGCGGTCGCCAGCCGCAGGGTGGACGTGCGCCCCGCGGCGGCGTAGAGGGTGAGGAAGGCGTCGCGCCACAGGGTCTGCGAGTCGGGCACGTAGAGGGTGTCGAAGCCCGCCTTCTCGACCCGCGCCGCGAAGTCCCCGAGCTCGTCGGCCGGGCGGCAGGGAGGCATCCGGACGCCGATGCGGAGCCGCTTGGTCATGAGGCACCCCTCCTGGGTGGGTAGCTGGAAGAGCCCGGTCGCACGGGCCGACCGCGGTCGGCGGCACGGGCTGTTCCGGACGGTAGGCGCGGCGGGCGACTCGTGGCGCGCGGGGCGGATCGGTGAGCGGAACGGAGGTGGTCAGTCGCCCAGGTGCTCGCGCACCAGAGCGGCGACGAGGTCGGGGTCCTCGACCATCGGGGAGTGCCCGCAGCCCGCCAGCTCGACGGCCTCGGCCCCCGCGATGCCCGCCACCAGCTCCCGGACGTGGGCGGCGGTGCGAGCGGTGTCGTGCTCCCCGCGCAGCACCAGCGTGGGCGCCGTGATCGACGCGAGGCGGGGGCGCAGGTCGCTCGCGCGCGCCGCGGTCAGGACCGCGGCCACGAAGCCGGGCTCGGCGCCGAGGACCTCGCCCACCCAGCGGGCGCGGTCCGCCGCGGCGGGCGGCCGCGTGACGAGCGCGTCGACGAGCCGCCCGGTGAGGCTGGGGCGCCACGCCGGCTGCTCGAGCCAGCGGCTCACCAGCAGCCCGAACGGCGTGGGCGGGCCGTCGAGCGAGGCGCCGGTGCCGATCAGGACCAGCCGCCGCACCCGCTGCGCGGCGTCGGCCGCGATCAGCTGCGCGACGATGCCGCCGACGCTGTTGCCGACGACGTCGACCCGGTCCAGACCCTCCTCGTCGAGCAGCGCGAGCGCCGCCCGGGCGAGCCCGGCCGGAGAGGCCCACGCCGACCACTCGTGCGGCGCACCGCCCTCGGCGAGGGAGTACCAGTCCACGGCGTACGACGGCACGTCGAGCCGGTCGGCGAGCGGCTCCCACATCTGCCGGCAGCCGAACCACGGGTGCAGGAGCAGCACCGGGGGCCGGCCGGCCGGGGCGGACCCGTCGCCGGCATGGCGGGAGTAGCGCAGCCGGGCCCCGGCCAGCCGGACGACGCCGTCGTGGGCGGGCGTCACTGACCGGCGTACCCGGCGACCAGGGGGGTGTCCACCCCGAGGTCGCCGAGCGGGCCGGCCCCGCCGGGGTTCCCGAGCGGCTCGCTCCGGCCGGGCAGCGGCTCGGCGAAGAACGCGGCCGAGTCCCGCAGGAAGGTCGACAGCAGCTCGTCCTTCCTCGCGACCCGGTCGACGACGATCGCCGAGACCGGGCACTCGACCTCGCAGGCGCCGCAGTCGATGCACTCCGCCTCGTTGATGTAGCTCTTGCGCTCGCCGACGTAGATGCAGTCGACCGGGCACACGTCGATGCACGAGCGGTCCAGCACGTCGATGCAGTCGGATCCGATGACATAGCTCATCGTGGGTTCCTCCGGGATTCGTCGGGGGTCAGGACTCGTCGGTCGAGTGACCGGGGAAGAGGGAGAGGTCCGGGTCGAGGTCCACCGCGACGTGGTTCATCGCCAGCGCCACCTCGCCGAACCCGACGGACATCAGCTTGACCTTGCCGTCATAGTCGGCAAGGTCGCCGGCGGCGTACACCCGCGGCAGGTTGGTGCGCATCGCGCGGTCCACCTCGACCGAGCGGCCGCGCAGCTCCAGGCCCCACTGCCGCATCGGCCCGAGGTCGGAGATGAAGCCCAGCGCCGCCACGACGTGGTCGGCGGCGACGACCTGCTCGGCCCCGTCCTGGTGGCGCACGGTGACCTTCTCCAGCCGTCCGGCGGCGAGATCGCCGCCGAAGGCGGCCACCTCGCTGTCGGTGACGATCGTGACGTTGGCGTGGGCACGCACCCGCTCCAGGGTCGCGGCATGCCCGCGGAAGTGGGAGCGCCGGTGGACCAGGGTGATCGAACGGGCGATCGGGGCCAGGGCGTCGGCCCAGTCGAGTGCGGAGTCGCCGCCGCCGACGACGACCACGTCCTGGCCGCGGTGCACCTCGGGCTCGACGACGAAGTAGGACAGCGCGGTGCCGAGCCACTCGGCCCCGGTCGCCAGCGGCCTCGCCCTCGGGGTGCCGATGCCGGCGGTCAGGACCACCGCTCCGGCACGCACCCGGGTCCCGTCGTCGAGGGTCACCACCGGCCCCGCCTCGCCCGGCTCGAGCGCGACCGCCTGCCGGCCGAGGAGGTAGGTCGGCGCGAAGGCGTCGGCCTGGTCGGCGAGGGCGGCGACGAAGTCCCGGCCGCGGATGCTGGGCAGGGCGGCGACATCGCGGATCTGCTTCTCCGGGTACAGCGCCATCACCTGTCCGCCGACCTGGGGCAGCACGTCGACCACCACCGTGGTCAGTCCGCGGAAGCCGGCGTAGTAGGCGCCGTACAGACCGGTGGGACCGGCGCCGATGATGAGGACGTCGGTCTCGACGGTCGTGGGCGTGGTGGTCACCAGGAACTCCTCGGGAACGGTGGGGCTCGACTCGCGTGGCGCCCTGCGGGGCGCCACGGTCCGGTGACTTTAGGGATCGGCCCGGGCCGTGGTCGCACGTTCTGGATCGCTCAACGGACCGCGTCTTCCGCGGCGTTCCGGGCTGTTCCGGGGCGGACGGAGCGCCGTTCCGGTGGACGAACCGAGCTCCTTGGTGACGTCCGTCGTGGAGTGATCTGCTCTCGTCAACCGGACGACCCCCGAGCGCCGGCGCCGCACGTCTCGTGGCAGCGCCGATCCTGAACCACCGGAGCACCCATGACGCACACCGCGGACCCACAGCCGCCCGCCGACGCCCCCGTCGGCACCCAGAGGACCAAGCCCGTCGAGAAGCACCGCGCCGGACGGCTGCCGGGCCGCCAGGACTGGCGCAGCTGGCCGCACTACCAGGCCGCCAAGGCGGGCTTCCGCGGCTACTGGTATCCCGTCTGCTTCTCCAACCAGGTGACCGGCAAGCCCAAGCAGGTCACCCTGCTCGGCGAGAAGATCGTCATCATCCGCGACCAGGGCCGCGTCTACGCGCTCTCCGACCGGTGCCCCCACCGCGGCGTACCGCTCAGCTGCGGCAACCAGCAGTTCAAGGGCACGCTGTCCTGCGTCTACCACGGCTGGACCTTCGACCTGGACTCCGGCGAGCTGGTCGCGGCCATCACCGACGGCCCGCAGTCGCCCATCCGCGGCAAGGTGGTCCAGCCGACGTACGACGTCGAGGAGCGCCTCGGGATGGTGTGGATCTTCGTCGGCGACGGCGAGAAGCCGCACCCCATCGACGACCAGCTGCCCGAGGAGCTCGTGTCGAACCCGGCGGTGCTCGGCGCGCGGATCCAGCCGCGGGAGGGCAACTGGCGCTTCGCCTGCGAGAACGGGTACGACGAGGGGCACGCCAAGTTCCTGCACCGCACCGCCCTGTGGCGGATGTTCAAGCCGATGCCGGTGTGGAACATCACCCAGATCGTGCAGCGCGGCCGGTGGATCTACCGCACCCAGACCGAGCAGCACTGGGACGCCGACTACCCGGGTGTCGGCACCTGGACCAGCCGCGCCTGGTACAAGGCCAAGCCGCCGAAGGACCCCAAGCAGGTCTCGAACATCGGCAACACCGGTCCGGGCAAGGACCCGAACCCGGTGATCGCCGCCCAGGAGTTCCCCGGGTTCGCGTCGGTCAGCATGCCGGGCGTGCTGCGCATCGTCTACCCGAGCTTCATCCACTACGAGTTCTACGTCCCCGTCGACGAGAACGACCACCTCTACGTCGGCGTGCTCGCGGAGTTCCGGGAGGGCTGGAAGGTGCTCCCGTTCTACGCCAAGTACCTCGGCTGGGTGCGGTGGCTGTTCCACGGCCAGTTCTCCGGCCAGGACAAGTGGATGGTCGAGGTGACCGACGCGCCGCCGGAGAAGCTGTACCGGCCCGACGAGTCGCTGCTGAAGTGGCGCAAGCTCGCCGAGGACGTCACCGAGGAGCGCCTCGAGAAGCTGGCCGCCGACGGCATCGTGCCCGCGGAACCGCGGGTGTGAGGAGGCACGGTCCGTGAGCTCCATCGTGATGGGCGTGGGTGCCTCGCACTCCACGCTGATGAACACCCACTGGGACCAGGTCGTGCACACCGCGCGTGCCGAGGCGTTCCGCGACTCCCTCGCCGTCGTACGGCAGCGGCTGGTCGAGGCCCGCGTGGACGCGGTGGTGATCATCGGGTCGAACCACTTCCGTGGGTTCTTCCTGGACATGATCCCCGCGTTCACGATGGGCGTCGGCGAGGTGATCGCGGCCGGTGAGGCCCGCACGCCGAAGGGACCGCAGAAGACCGATCCGGTGCTCGCCCAGCAGCTCGCGACCCATCTGGTCGAGTCCGGGGTGGAGGTCGCGATCTCCGCGCGGCTGCAGATCGACCACGGCCAGTCGCACGCGATCCAGTACCTGCTCGACGGCCTCGACGTGCCCGTCGTACCGCTGGTGATCAACGTCTTCGCCCAGCCGCTGCCGACGCTCGCGCGATGCGCCGAGCTGGGTCGCCGGCTCGCGGAGGCGATCGAGGCGGTCGACGACGGTCGCCGGATCGCCGTCATCGCCTCCGGCGGGCTGTCGCACCAGCTGCCCTGGCCCAGCGACTGGGCCGACCCCCAGAACGAGGACGAGGAGTTCCTGGTCGACGCCTGGCTCAACGGCCGTGGCGAGTGGGAGCGCTTCGACCAGCGCCGCCGCGAGATCATCGTCGCCGCGCAGCCCTGCATCTTCGAGGACTTCGACCACCGGTTCCTCGCCGACCTCGAGGCCGGCCGCCTCGAGAGCTATCTCTCCCTCACCACCGCGCGCCTCGAGGAGGTCGCCGGCAACGGCGGCCAGGAGCTGCGCACCTGGCTCGCCATGGCCGCCGCGCTCGGGTTCGCGCCCGGGGAGGCGCTGTGCTACTCCGCGATGCCGGAGTGGCTGACCGGCATGGGCACCGCCGTGATCGACCCCACCCAACCCCGTACGACAGGAGTCCCCGCATGACCACCGCGGAAGCCGAGCGGCTCAGCTCGCCACCGGGCGGGCCCGCCCCGGAGAGTCGGTACGTCGACGCCGACGGCGTGCGCTACCACTACCACGACGTCGGCGACGGCGCGGCGACGATCTTCCTGCACGGCGGGGGTCCGGGCTGCACCGGCTGGAGCGACTTCGGTCCGGTGACGCCCTACTTCGCCCGCGACCGGCGCTGCCTGCTCGTCGACATCCTGCAGTACGGCAAGTCCGAGAAGTGCCGCATCTCCGGGCCGATGTGGGACTTCCACGCCGCCAAGACGGTCGCCTTCATGGACGCCCTCGGCATCGACCGGGCCGACTTCGTCTGCAACTCCTGGGGCGGCACGATCGCCCTCGCGGTCGCGGCCTCCCGGCCCGAGCGGGTCCGCTCGCTCGTCGTGACCGGCTCCATGCCGGTGTTCTACGGCCCGCTCGCTCCGCTGCCCGAGCGCGGGCACCGCGGCCGCTCGGCGCGCGACGTCTACTACGGCGGCGAGGGCCCGACCGAGGAGAAGATGCGCCAGCTGCTCACCCGGCTCGAGTGGTACGACGCCGACCGGCTGCCCGACGAGACCGTCGAGCTGCGCCACCAGCAGAGCCTGGACCCGGAGGAGCGCGCCCTGGCCGCGATGTCGGACTCCCCGCGCGGCGACTGGCAGGACCTGACCGAGCAGCTCGGCCGGATCGAGGCGCCGACGCTGTTCATGTGGGGGCGCGAGGACGCCTTCCTCACCCCCGACTACCCGCTCATGCTCTCGCGGATGGTCCCGCGCGGGAGCCTGCACGTGATGGACCACGTCTCCCATCACCTCCAGGAGGAGCGGCCCGCGGCCTATCACGCCGTCGTCGACGGCTTCCTGCGCTCGGTGGACCACCCATGAGCGCGACCGACTCCCCTTCCCGCCCTGCTCACCACCGGAGGACTCCTCGATGAGGCGAACGATCGTCATCGCGTCGGTGCTCGCCGTGGGCGCGGGCCTGCGCTACGCGGCCCAGCGCCTGGCCACCCACCAGCCGGTGATCCCCGCGGTGACCAACCGGGTCAACACCCAGGTCCACCGCATCAACCAGCGCTGAGCGCCGTCCCCGGCGCGTTCGACGCCCCATCTCTAGGAGTAGCCATGACTTCCGCACCCCGCACGATCTGGACCGAGCTCGCCGGGCTCGACTTCCAGGTGACCACCGTCGACGCCGCGGGCGTCCCCACCCGCTCCCTCCAGGCGGGCAGTGGCGAGCCGGTGATCTTCCTGCACGGCACCTCGGGCCACCTCGAGGCGTTCATGCGCAATGTCGGGCCGCATGCGGAGAAGTACGCCGTGCACGCCATCGACATGCTCGGCCATGGCTTCACCGGCAAGCCGGACTTCCGCTACGAGATCCCGCGCTACCGCGACCACCTGCTCGCCTATCTCGACGCGCAGGGCATCGAGCGGGCGCACATCGCCGGTGAGTCCCTCGGCGGCTGGGTCGGCGCCCGGGCGGCGATCGACGTACCCGACCGGATCGCGTCGCTCCAGCTGCTGTGCGCCGGAGGGACGGTGGCCAACCCCGAGGTGATGGAGCGGATCCGCACCAGCACCCGCAAGGCGGTCGAGACCGACGACGTCGAGCTGACCCGGGCCCGGATGCGGCTGCTGATGCACGACCCGGCCGACGCCACCGAGGAGCTGGTGGCCGTGCGGCACGAGATCTACCACCGGCCGGACTTCGTGGCCAACATCGACAACCTGCTGTCGCTGCAGGACATGGAGACCCGGCTGCGCAACATCCTGCGACCGGAGGACCTGGCGCGGCTCACGGTGCCGACCCTGATCGTGTGGGGCCGCAACAACCCGTTCGGCGAGGTTCCCGAGGCCAGCGCGATGCACGACCACATCCCCGGCTCGGAGCTGGTGCTCTTCGACGACTGCGGCCACTGGCCGCAGCACGAGAAGGCCGCGGAGTACAACGAGCTGAGCCTCGCCTTCCTCGCCAAGCATCCGGTCGCGTGATGGCGGAGCCGGCGATGACCACGATGCGCGCGGTCCGGGTCCACGGCTGGGGTGCGCCGCCGACGGTCGACCTGGTGCCGCGCCCGCGGCGCGCGGAGGGCGAGAGCCTGGTCCGGGTGGAGGCCGCGGCGGTCTCCCACCTCGACCTCACCGTGGCCGGTGGCCGCTTCGACCTCAGGCCGGCGCTGCCGTACGTCGGCGGCACCGGCGGCTGCGGGGTGGTCGTCGAGTCCGACACCGTGCCGGTCGGCGAGCGGGTGCTGCTGCGCGGCGGCGGTCTCGGGCTCAAGCGCGACGGCACCTGGGCGGAGTACGTCGCGGTGCCCGACCGCAACCTGAGCGGACTGCCCCACGGCCTCGCGCCGGAGGTCGCGGCGACCTTCTTCACGCCGTTGACGACCGCCGCCGCTGCCCTGCGCCACGTGGCCCGGCTCGGGGAGTGGGGTGACGTGGAGTCCGCGGCCGACGAGCTGGTCGTGGTCGGCGGCGCCGCCGGAGGCGTCGGCTCGATGGTCGTCCAGCTCGCCCTGCGCGAGGGGGCGGAGGTGATCGGCGTGGTCGCCGACGAGGAGCAGGCGGCGAGCCTGCCCGCCGACGTCGAGCCGGTGGTCTCCACCGACGCGGCCCGCGCGGCCGAGCTGGCCCGCGACCGGCCGGCGTCCCTGCTCGTCGACACCCTCGGCGGTCCGGGCCTGGGCGCTCGGTGCGGCTGGGTGCGGCCGGGTGGCCGGGCCGTCTCGATCGGCTACGTCGCCGGCACCGAGCTGAGCCTGGACCTCCCCAACTGGCTGTTGCAGGACGTGGCGCTGCTGCCGGTCAACATGATCCGCCGCGACCGCGAGGCGCGGGAGCTCGCGGCCGAGCTCGCGCCGCTGCTGGCGGCCGGGCAGCTCGCGGTCGACGTCGAGCCGTTCGGCTTCGAGGACTCCGGACGCGCGCTGGAGCTGCTCGGCTCCGGCAAGCTGCGGGGTCGCGCCGTCCTGGTGCCGCGGGAGCGGTGATGAGCGCGGTGGAGGAGACCGGCCTGGATCCGGCGATCGTGCAGGCGGCGGAGCGGCTGCGGCACGCGCAGACCACCGGCCGGGCCTGTCCTCCCATCCGGGATCTCGTCGGCACCGACCAGCTCGGCGCGGCGTACGCCGTGCAGCACCATGTCGCCGCCCTGCAGCAGATCAGCGGCGCCCGGATCGTCGGCCGCAAGCTCGGCATGATGTCCGCGGCCGTCCGCGCCCAGCTCGGGGTCACCGAGCCGACCATCGGCACCCTGATGGACACCATGCAGGTGCGCCACGACGCCGTGGTCCCGGTCCGCCGGCTGCTGCAGCCGCTGGCGGAGGCCGAGGTGGCGTTCCGGCTGGTCGCGGACCTCGACGGGGCCGACATCGACGACGCGCGGGTGCGCGCGGCCGTCGGCGAGGTCTATGCCGCCCTGGAGGTGGTCGACAGCCGGATCGCCGACTGGGACATCTCCGCCGTGGACACCATCGCCGACAACGCCTCGGCCGGCCTCTTCGTGCTCGCCCCCGAGGGCCGTCCGCTCGGCGACTGGGACCTGCGGCTGCTCCGGATGGAGCTGCGCTGCTGCGGCCGGGTCGTGTCGACCGGCAGCGGCGGCGACAACTGCATGGGCGACCCGTTGCAGGGCCTGGTCTGGCTGGCCCGCGAGGCGCACCGTCAGGGGATCCCGCTGCGCGCGGGCATGCTGGTGCTCGCCGGCGCCCTCGGCCCGATGGTGCCGATCCACGAGGGCGACTCCTTCGTCGCGCGGATCGGCGACCTGCCCGAGGTCGCCGTCCACTTCCGCAGCAGCGTGGCCGCCCGAGCCGCGGAGTCGGCCCGATGACGCCCGACCCCGCCGTCGACGAGGCGGTGCGCGCCGCGCTGGCGGAGGTGACCCGCGACCGGCTCCTCGACGCCGTCGTCGGGCTGGTCGACATCCCGAGCCCCACCGGGGCGGAGCGTCCCGCCGCGGAGTGGCTCGCCGCCCGGCTCGGCGCGTCCGGCCTCGACGCCTCCACCCAGGTCATCGACGACCACCAGGCCAATGCGGTCGGCGTGCTCCGCGGACCCGACGACGGGCCGTCCGTGCTGCTGTACGCGCCGCTCGACACCTTCACCACGGGTCGGGCCGAGCTCGACCTGCCCTGGGCGGCGCCCGCGCTGCGGGACGACATGCGTCCGCGCGCCGTGGTCCACGGCGACCTGGTCACCGGCCTGGCCGCCGGCAACCCCAAGGGCCACGCGGCCGTCGTGCTGGCGACCGTCGGCGCGCTCGCGGCAGCGGGCGTCCCGGTGCCGGGTGACGTGGTGGCCGGCTTCGGGGCGGGCGGGATGCCCAGCTTCGCGGTCCCCGGCGTCGGCACGCCCGGCCGCGAGAACACCGGCCACGGCGTCGGCGCCACCTTCCTGCTCGAGCGCGGCTTCACCACCGACCACGCGGTCATCGCCAAGCCCGGCTGGTGCGTGTCCCACGAGGAGGTCGGCCTGGTCTGGCTCGACGTCGAGGTGCCCGGCGAGCACACCTACGTCGGCAGCCGGCACCGGCTGCCCTACCGCAACGCCGCCACGCTCGCCGCCGCCGTCATCACCCGCCTGGAGGCGTGGTTCGACGACTACGCGGCGGCGCACGAGGTCGGCACCATGCGCCCGCAGGGCGTCGTGTCGTCGGTCGTCGGCGGCTTCGACCGGCTCGCGGCCTCGACCTCCGCGCTGGTACGGGTGCGCCTCGACGTACGGATGACCCCGGACCAGACCGCGCCGGCGGTGGTCCGCGAGGTGCGCGCCCGGCTGCGCCTGCTCGGCGAGGAGCTGGGCGTCCCGCTCACCGCCCGCCAGGTCGCCGCGGTGCCGGGCACCCGGACCGATCCCCAGGCGCCCGTCGTCCGCGCGGCCATCGCCGCCTGGGAGCGGGTGGAGGGTCGTCCGCACCAGCCGATCACGGCCAACAGCGGCGCGACGGACGCCAACATCCTGCGCTTGCGCGGGGTCCCGACCGCTCGGGTCGGGATGCCGAAGGTGCAGGCGGCGCCCGACGGCGGTCCGGTCGACTTCACGCTGGGCATGAACATCGTGGACGTGAACGCCATGCGTAGACTGGTGGAAGTCTTGATCAGAACGGTTCTCGCGCTCGGGAGCGGGGCAGCAAGGTCGGGGAGGGGCGACTGACCATGGCCAGCCAGGCCCGCTCGTACGGCGAGGGACTCGGCCAGGGAGCCAACAGCGTCCTCGGCAAGGCCCGCCTCATCCTCGAGGCCTTCGAGCTGGACGACATGGACCTCTCGCTCTCGGAGCTGTCGCGCCGCACCGGCATCTCCAAGGCGTCGGTCCACCGGCTCGCCCAGGAGCTGCTCGACTGGGGGATGCTCGAGCGGTCCGGCCAGGAGTACCGCCTCGGCATGCGCGCCTTCGAGCTCGGCTCCCGGGTGCCGCGCTTCCGGGTGCTGCGCGACGCGGCCCGGCCGTTCATGGAGAGCCTGCACTTCGCGACCAAGGAGACGATCCTCCTCTACGTGCGCGACGGCCGCGAGCTGCTCTGCGTCGAGAAGATCGCCAGTGGCCCGGAGGCCGCGAAGCCGTCGAAGATCGCGCGGCGCGCGCCGCTGCACTGCACGTCCAGCGGGAAGGTGCTGCTGGCCTACTCGCCCACCTCGGTCGTCGAGGACGTCATCAGCGGCGGCCTGGCGCGCTTGACGCCGTCGACGACGGTGGCGCCCGGCATGCTCATCGAGCAGCTGCGCAAGGCCCGGGAGAACGGCTTCGCCACGGAGATGGAGGAGGTCGTCCAGGGCTACTGCTCGGTCGGCGTCCCGATCTTCAGCAGCAGCCAGCTGGTCCTCGGCGCCCTGTCGATCGTCGCGCCGACCTTCCGCGCCGACGTCCCCAAGCTCACCCAGGCGCTGATGGCCACGACCAGCCGGCTGTCACGCTCGACCCTGCTCAACTGACCTCGACCGACCTCAGCGGCCCGCGAAGCGCGGGTCCCGCTTGTCGAGGAAGGCCTGCAGCCCCTCGGCGGCGTCCTCGAGGCCGAGGTTGGCCGTCACGTAGCGGTCCTCGACCTCGTCCAGCGCCCGGTCGAGCGGCAGGTCCAGGCCCTCGAGGACGGCCCGCTTCACGAGCCCGAGCGTGGCCGTCGGCAGTGCGGCGAGCCGGTGCGCCTCCGCGGCCACGACGGCGTCGAAGTCCTCGCCGGCCACGAGGTCGACCAGCCCGAGCGCGAGGGCCTGGTCGGCGGCCAGCCGGGTGCCGTCGAAGATCAGCCGCTTGGCGAGGTGCGGCCCGACCAGGCGGGGCAGCCGCTGCGACCCGCCCGCGCCGGGGAAGATGCCCAGCCGGGTCTCGGGGAAGCCGAAGGTCGCCCGGGCCTGGAGGATCCGCAGGTCGCAGGCGAGCGCGAGCTCGGCGCCGCCACCCAGGGCGTGCCCGTTCATGGCGGCGACGACCGGCTTGGGCGCCCGCTCCAGGAGTCGCTGCACGTCGACCCACCGTCGCATCGCGCGGTAGGTGTCGGGGTCCAGGCGGCGCATGACGCGGATGTCGGCGCCGCCGACGAAGACCCGGCCGGTGCCGCGGACCACGACGCAGCGGACCGTCGGGTCCTCCGTCACCCGGGGCAGCCCGGCGATCAGCCGCTCGATGAGGTCGGGATCGACCGTGTTGGCGGGACCGTTGTCGAGGACGACGGTGGCCACCGCGCCGTCGTACTCGATCCGGAAGCCGGGCTCGCCGACGCCGGTCGGGCTCACGTCGGGTCGGGTCATTCCAGGACTCCTTGCTCGTGCAGGCGGGCGATCTCGCTCTCGTCGAGGTCGAGGATCTCGGTCAGCAGCTCGTCGGTGTGCTGCCCCAGGAGCGGCGCCGGCGAGCTGAGGCGTCCGGGCGTCCCGGTGAGGTGGGCGACGAGTCCCTCGACACGAACCGGGCCGGCGAGCGGGTGCTCCTGGGTCGGGTAGAACCCGCGCGCGGCGAGCTGGGGGTCGAGCGTGACGAGATCGCGGCCGTCCCGGACCGGGTACGCCGCCACGCCCTGTCGCTGCAGCTCGGTGGCGACGGCGTCGGCCTCGCCGCCGGCCGCCGCCGTGGTGAGCAGGGTGACCGCGGCGCCGGGATCGCCCGGACGCTCGCCGGTGACCGCTGCGACGGCGGAGGCGAACCGCCGCGGCTCGGTGGCGCCGACCGCCAGCCAGCGGTCCTCGCCCGCGGTGCGGAGCAGGAGCGGCCCGACGGTGGCGCCGGCCGGGAGCGGATCCGGGTCGGGAAGCGCCGTGTCGAGCAGCGCGGTGCCCAGGTGGGCCGCCATCGCCTCGAGCTGGGACAGGTCGACGTGACCGGCCTCCCCGCGCCACAGGTGCTCCAGCGTCGCCAGGGTGGCGGCGTTGGCGGCGACCATGTCGCCGAGGCCGAAGGTCAGGCCCTGGGGCGGCCGGCCGTGGCGCCCGGTCTCGTGGGTGAGCCCCGACATGGCGGCGAGCGTGTCGGCGAAGGTCACCGCGGTGCGCCACGGCCCGTCGGACCCGACGCCGGACATCGACACCAGCACCGCCCGTGGGTTGAGCTCGCGCAGCTGCTCCCAGCCCAGGCCCCACTTCGCCAGCGTTCCGGGGGAGAAGTTCTCGACGATGACGTCGGCCTCGCCCGCGAGTCGGCGCAGGAGCGCGGGACCCTGGTCGGTGCGCAGGTTGAGCGCCAGGCTGCGCTTGTTGCGGTTGAAGTTGACGAAGTAGCCCGAGTCGTCGGGGCCCGCGCCCGGCCGCAGCCGCATCGACGGTGCGAACCGGGTCGGGTCCTGGCGATGCCGCGACTCGACCTTGACGATGTCGGCGCCGTGGTCGCCGAGGGTGCGGGTCACATAGGGTCCGGCGAGCACCCAGGTCAGGTCGAGGACCCGGACGCCGGCGAGCGCACCGGCGGGTGCGCCGTCGGGCGTGCCCGGGTGGGGGGCCCCCGCTTCCGCCGGGCGGGTGCGGACCGGCGGAAGCGTCGTGTCGAGCCAGGTGACGTCCGCGCCGACGGGCACCGGGGCCGGGAGCCGGACCGGCCGTCGTACGGCGCTCGACTCGTAGGGGAACCCGACGTCGGCGACCGGCCCGTCCGCCGTCTCGATCTCGGTGAGGAAGCCGCGGTGGGCGAGCTGCGGGTTGTCGAGGAGGCCGGCGGGCGTGGCGACCGCCGCCCAGGGCAGGGCACGGGCCCGCCCCTCGGCCGCGATCGCCGCGGTGGTGCGGTGCCGGGTGAACGCGGTGACGACCTCGTCGACGTGGGCGCGCTGCTGCCAGCGGTGGACCGGGTCCTGCCAGACCGGGTCAGTGAGGTCGGCGGCCTCGCCGGTCTCGACCAGCCAGGCGAGCAGGTCGTCCCACATCCGGTTCGGGCCGGAGTAGCCGCCCGCGACGTAGCCGTCGGCGGTCGGGAACACCCGGTGGGCGACGTGCGCGTAGACGCCGCTGGTCCGGCCCGGGACCGTGCCGCCGTGGATCCAGGAGATCGCGCCGGTCTCCAGGGTGGCGGCGACCGCCTCCTGCACCGAGACCTCGGCGAGCTGGCCGGCGCCGGTGCGCCGCCGGGCGATGACCGCGAGCAGCGCGGCCATGGCGGCGTGCGCGCCCGCGAGCTGGGTGGCCTGCTCGCGCGGGGGCGGAGTCGGCTCCGCGCCGGGGTCGCCCCCGAGCCAGGCCATCCCGCCGGCCGCCGCCGCGACGGTGTCGTCGGCGGTCCACGCGGCCCGGGGACCGGTCAGCCCGAAGGGCGTCACGACGACGTGCGCCACGTGCGCCCACGCGTCGGGCGCGGCCTCGCGCAGGGCGAGGGTGCGGAGCCCGGCGACGGGACCGGACTCGAGCACCACGTCCGCGCCGGCCACCAGGCGGGAGACGACGTCGTCGACCTGATCCGGGGCGAGGCGCACCCGTCGCTTGCCCGCGTGCCAGTGCAGCTCGGCCGCGCGGGGCGCGGGCGGACGGGAGTCGGGCTCGAGCCGGATCACGGCGGCGCCGGTGCCGACGAGGAGCCGGCCGGCCATCAGGGCGAGGTCGTCGGTCAGGTCGAGGACGCGGAGCTGGGTGGTCATGGGGCCTCTCGTCGGTGGGTGGCTCGGCCGCCCGCGTCCCAGGCGTGGGGCGGAAGGCCGCGTCGCCGCAGGGCGGCTCGGTCGAGCTTGGCGTTCGCGTTGTGCGGCAGGTCGTCCTCGACCGACAGGTAGCGGGGCACGGCATGGCGGGGCAGCCGTGCCCGACAGTGCTCCCACAGGGCGCCGGGATCGAGCCGCCGGTCCGGCGCCGGCACCACCACGACCAGCACCTCGTCCTCGGTGAGCTCGGAGGGCACGGCCACCGCGGCGGCCTGTGCCACCCCGTCGTGGGCGAGCAGGGCCTGCTCGACCTGCTGCGGGTCGATGTTGACGCCGCGGCGGCGGATCACGTCCCCGAGCCGGCCCTCGACGTACAGCCAGCCGTCGCGGAGCCGGGCCCGGTCGCGGGTGCGGAACCAGCCGTCCCGCCAGGCCTCGCGGGTCGCCTCCTCGTCGCCGGCGTAGCCCAGGAACGCCTGCCCGGCCCGTCGTGGCCGGACCAGGAGCTCGCCGACCCGGCCCTCGGGCACGGTCCGGCCCCGTTCGTCGGCGACGCGCACGTCGTAGTCGTCGAGCGGACGGCCCGCGGCGCCCGGGCGGAGCTCGTCGACGCCGGTGATGGCGACGTCGCCGAGCTCGGTGCACGCATAGGCCTGGCGCAGGGTGACGCCGTACCGCTCCCGGAACGCGGCGACCAGGTCCGCGGGGGCGGGACCGCCGTACGCGACCCGGAGCGCGTGCTCCCGGTCGTACGGCGACGGCGGCTGCGCGAGCAGCATCGCGCAGACGGCGCCCATGAAGTTGAAGGCGGTGACCGCCTCGCTCCGCACCACCTCGAGGAACCCGGAGGCCGAGAACCGGGGCGCCACCACGATCCGCGCGCCGCTCAGCAGAGCGGGCAGGAAGCAGGCGTGGCGGGCATTGATGTGGTGCCACGCGAAGTAGCTGAGCAGGACGTCGTCCGGCCCGTAGCGCAGTGCCATCGCCACCTGCCGGGCCTGTCGCAGGGGCGCGCCGGCGGGGAGCACCGCGGCCTTCGCTCGGCCCGTGGTCCCCGAGGTCGCCATGACGAGCACCGGGTCGGTGGGCGCCATCGCCCGCGGCGGCCGCGCGGGCAGGTCGTCCCGGCCTTCGGGGAGGTCGACGTCGACCCGCAGCAGCGGCAGGCCGGCGGCGGTGGCGAGCGCGGTCAGCAGCGGTTGGGCGGTGACCCGGGCGGCTGTGGCGAGGACCGCGACCGCCCGGGTCGTCACGGTCAGGTGGTGCGTCCAGCGCGCGTCGGCGTCGGGAGCGATCGGCAGCTCCACCGCGCCGAGCGCGGACACCGCCGCGGTCAGGGCGATGGCGTCCGGTCCGGCCTCGGCGGCGGTCAGCACGACGTCACCGGGCGCGACGACCCCATCGAGCCCGCCGGCCCAGGCCCGGGCACGGCGCCACAGCTCCCCGGCGGTCCACGGCTCACCGCCGACGTACCGGACGACCTCGCCGTCGGGAGCGGCTTCCGCCCGCGCCGCGAGGGCGTCGGCGACGGTGAGCACCCCGGAGGCGGCCTCGGACGTGAGCAGCACGCCTGAGCATCCGCTGCCGGGCCGCGGATCAGGAAGCGGGGCGGTCCGCTGATCGGACCACGGCGGCCGGCCGGCGTACGGCGTCGGTCACCGGGCCAGCGACGCCAGCTCCGCGCGGCTGCGCGCACCGAGCTTGCGCAGCAGGTTCGACACGTGGAACTTCACGGTGTTGGGACTGATCGAGAGCTTCGCGGCGATCTCGCGGTTCCGGGCCCCCGCCGCCACCAGCCGGAGCACGTCCTGCTCGCGGTCGGTGAGCTGGGCGTAGGTCTCCAGTGCCGGCTCCTGCTCGGGCGGCGGGTCGAGCGGGAGGGTGATCTCGATCGAGGTGCCCCAGCCGGGGGTGGAGGACACGCCCAGCGTCCCGTGCAGCATGCTGACCCGCTCGGCGATCGACCGCAGCGAGTCGTCGTGGGCGGCGAGCCGGCCGGCGCCGTCGTCGCGGACGCCGATGAGGAGGTTGCGACCGTCGCAGTCCCAGTGGATCCGGACGCGGCGCACCTGTCCGCCGTCGAGGCTCGCGAGCAGGGCCGCCCGCACGATGGCCCGCGCGGAATGGGCGACATGGCTCGGCAGCGCGCGGCCGGTCGGCGGGGGATCCACGAACTGAAGGTCGAGGTCGCTGAACCTCTCGATCGGTCGCAGGTCGGTCCGCAGCCTCTCGAAGGCGCCGACCACGGGTTCGAGCAGGGTGCGCTCGCGCCGGTCGGTCGTCGTCCGGATGTCGACCAGGGCGGCCACGGCGGTGTCGATCGCGAGCGTGCGGGCGGCCTTGTCGGAGAGGTCGGGGGACCGGAGGATCGCCAGCACCGACTCGAGGGTCACGCTGTGGCGGTCGGCCTGCTCGGCGATCGCCTGGGCGTGGATCTCCAGCTGCCGTTGCGCCGCCGCGGATTCGATCGCCGAGCGATCCTGGTCAGTCCTCACCCTCCCAGCATGCCCGGTCCCCTACCCGAACGGGTAGGCAAAACGGCTCCGTTGGGTGACCGTCTCCACCCCACCGCAGCCTTCAGGATGACTGCGTCGTCACCGGGAGGCCGGTGTGGAGGTCGAGGAAGGGTGTCCATGAGTCAGCAGGTGAAGGCCGTCGTGGCGTTGGCGAAGGGTGCGCCGGTGGAGGTCGTGACGATCAACGTTCCGGATCCGGGTCCGGGTGAGGCGGTGGTCAAGGTCCTCTCGTGCGGGGTGTGCCACACGGATCTGCACTACCGCGAGGGTGGGATCAACGACGAGTTCCCGTTCCTGCTGGGTCATGAGGCTTCGGGGGTGGTGGAGGCGGTGGGTCCGGACGTCACCTCGGTGGCGCCGGGTGACTTCGTGGTGTTGAACTGGCGGGCGGTGTGCGGTGAGTGCCGGGCCTGCAAGCGGGGCGATCTGCAGTACTGCTTCGCCACGCACAACGCGAAGCAGAAGATGACGTTGGAGGACGGCACGGAGCTGTCCCCGGCTCTGGGGATCGGGGCGTTCGCGGAGAAGACGCTGGTCGCGGCGGGGCAGTGCACGAAGGTCGACGCGTCGGCGCGTCCGGCCGCGGTCGGTCTGCTCGGGTGTGGGGTGATGGCTGGTATCGGTGCGGCGATCAACACCGGTGCGGTGGGGCGGGGCAGGTCGATCGCGGTGATCGGCTGCGGCGGGGTCGGGGTGGCCGCGGTCGCGGGTGCGGCGTTGGCGGGTGCCAGCCCGATCATCGCGGTCGACATCGACGCGAAGAAGCTGGCGAAGGCGCGTGAGCTGGGTGCGACCCACACGGTCGACTCCAGCCAGGTGGACCCCGTCGAGGAGATCAAGCGGATCTGTGCGTCGGTCTACGACGGCGCGGAGGGTGCGGATGTGGTGGTCGAGGCGGTGGGTCGTCCGGAGACGTGGAGGCAGGCGTTCTACGCGCGTGACCTGGCCGGCACGGTGGTGTTGGTCGGTGTGCCGACCCCGGAGATGAAGGTGCCGGAGATCCCGTTGATCGATGTGTTCGGTCGGGGTGGGGCGTTGAAGTCGTCGTGGTACGGCGACTGTCTGCCCTCGCGGGACTTCCCGATGCTGGTGGACCTCTATCAGCAGGGCCGGTTGGACCTGGATGCGTTCGTGAGCGAGGAGATCGGGATCGACGACATCGAGGCGGCGTTCGAGAAGATGCATCACGGTGAGGTGCTGCGCTCGGTGGTGGTCCTGTGATGACTGCTGGGGCTGCTGGGGCTGCTCGGGTGGACCATGCGGTCACCTCGGGGACGTTCTCGCTGGACGGGGAGACGTTCGAGGTCGACAACAACGTGTGGGTGGTCGGTGACGACGTCGAGTGTGTGGTGATCGACGCCCCGCATTCGGTCGAGGACATCCTGGCCGTGGTGGGGGAGCGGCGGGTGAAGGCGATCGTGTGCACCCACGCCCACGACGACCACGTCCGGGTGGCGCCCGCGCTGCGCGAGGCGACCGGTGCGCCCATCTGGCTGCACCCCGACGACCGCCCGCTGTGGGAGCTGACCCACCCAGACGCGACCTGGGACCACAACCTCCTCGACGACACGGAGCTCGCCGTCGCCGGCTGCACGCTGAGCGTGCTGCACACCCCGGGCCACGCCCCGGGTGCGGTCTGCCTGTACGCGCCGGACCTGGGCTGTGTGTTCACCGGCGACACCTTGTTCCACGGTGGACCGGGCGCGACGGGTCGCTCGTTCAGCGACCGGCCCACCCTGGAGGCCTCGATCCGGGCCAAGCTGTTCGCGCTGCCCGGCGACACCGTGGTCCACACCGGGCACGGCGAGGACACCACCATCGCCGCCGAGCGGGCGAACCTGGCGGCCGCGACGATCCGCGAGCGGATCACTGCTCGGCTCCCCGGCGAGGAGTGCGTGCCGTAGACGGCTGCCGGAGCGGGCACGTCCCGTCCGGTCCCCACCGCATACCCGGCATGATCGAGCCATGGCTCGCGACCACCTGGCCCTCCGTCCCGGCGACGAGGGGGTCAACGCCTACCGGTGGCTGACCGGGCTCGTCGTACCCCGCCCGATCGCCTGGGTGTCGAGCCTGTCGGCCGCCGGGGTCGGCAACCTGGCGCCGCACTCGTTCTTCACCGTGGCGAGCGCCGAGCCGCCGATCGTGCAGTTCACCTCGGTGGGCGCCAAGGACACGCTCCGGAACGTGCTGGAGACCGGGGAGTTCACGGTCAGCCTGGCCAGCCGCCCGCTGCTCGAGGAGATCAACGCCTCCAGCGCGGCGTACGACGCCGGGGTGGACGAGGCGCGGGCGCTCGACATCGAGATGGCCCCGAGCGTGACCGTCGCCCCGCCGCGGGTCGCGGCGTCGCCGGCGTCCTTGGAGTGCCGGCTGGAGCGGACCGTCCCGGTCGGCGACTCGACCATCGTGCTCGGTGAGGTGGTCGCGCTGACGGTCGACCCGGAGGTGCTGGTCGACGGCCGGCCGGCGCTGGACCGGCTGGCGCCCCTCTCGCGGCTGGGCGGCGACGAGTGGGGACTGCCGCCGGAGGTGGTCAGGGTACGGCGGCCCCGCTGAGCCGAGCGTGGCGGACGTCGTCGAGATTTTCTTCGGCGGAGCTGTCGAATCCGGCTCAGGCCCGCGACGTCAGGATGAGGGGACGACAGGATCCCCGATCACCGACGGCCGAGGAGGCCCCCATGAAGTACATGCTGCTGCTCCGTCACCTGCCCGACGCCGGTCCCGCCGAGGGCACGCCCGAGTTCGACGCCGAGATGGGCAAGTGGGGTGAGGTGATGGGTGAGCTCGCCCAGTCCGGGGCGATGATCGCCGCCCACGGCCTCGACACCGAGGCCACGGCGACCACCGTGCGGGTGCGCGAGGGCGAGGCGCTGATTACCGACGGTCCGTTCGCCGAGACCAAGGAGGCGTTCTTCAGCTACATCATCATCGACGTCGCCGACCTCGATGCCGCTCTGGACTGGGCGAAGCGGATGCCGCACGTGACCTACGGCTCGGTCGAGGTCCGGCCGCTGTCCAGCCACGAGCAGGACGGGTGAGCGACCGCCTCGACGCGGCCGCGGAGATCGAGCGGGCCTACCGCGAGGAGTGGGCTCCACTCCTCGCGGGGCTCGCCGGCCGGCTCGGCGGCGACGTCGGGCTGGCCGAGGAGGCCGCGGCCGACGCGTTCGCCGCCGCGGTGGCGGAGTGGCCGGAGCGCGGCGTACCTGCGCGGCCCGGGGCCTGGCTCACCACGGTCGCCCGACGGCGGGCGATCGACCGGCTGCGCCGCGAGGCGACCCGCTCGGCGGCGCTGGAGCGGTTGGAGACGCTGACCCGGGACGAGGACGCCGGCGAGCCCGAGCCGCCCGACCGCAGCGGCGTGGCCGACGACCGGCTCCGGCTGCTGTTCACCTGCTGCCACCCCGCGCTCGCCGTGGAGGCCCGGGTCGCGCTCACCCTGCGGGTCGTGGGCGGGCTGGAGGTCGCCGAGGTGGCGCGCGGGTTCCTCACCACCGAGACCACGATGTACCAGCGCCTGGTCCGGGCCAAGCGCAAGATCAAGAACGCCCGGATCCCGTACCGGATCCCCGACGCCGCCGAGCTGCCCGAGCGGGTGCACGCCGTGCTCCACGTGCTCCACCTCGTCTACACCGAGGGCCATGTCGCCAGCGCCGGCGCCGACCTGGTCCGGGTCGACCTGTGCCGTGAGGCGATCCGCCTGGCCCGGCTGGTCGTCGAGCTGCTGCCGTACGACGCCGAGGCGCTCGGCCTGCTCGCGCTGCTGCTCCTCACCGACGCCCGCCGTCCGGCCCGCACCGACGCCGCCGGCCGACCGGTCGCCCTCGAGGACCAGGACCGCAGCCGGTGGGACGCCGCCCTCGTCTCCGACGGCACGACGACCCTCGCCCGCGCCCTCGCGCTGCGCTCCCCGGGCCCGTTCCAGGTGCAGGCCGCGATCGCCGCGCTGCACGCCGAGGCGCCCCACGCCGACGCCACCGACTGGCCCCAGATCGCCGCCCTCTACGGCGAGCTGGACCGCCTCGCACCGTCTCCCGTCGTCACCATCAACCGGGCCGCCGCGCTCAGCATGGCCGACGGGCCGCACGTCGGTCTCGCGCTGCTGGCGCCGCTCGAGGGTGACGACCGCCTGGACCGCTACCAGCCCTGGCACGCCACCCGCGCCGAGCTGCTCGCCCGGGCGGGTGACGTCGAGGGCGCCGCGGCGGCGTACCGGCGGGCGATCGAGCTGAGTGGCAACGAGGCGGAGCGGGCGGCGTTGGAGGAGCGGAGTCGGCGGATGCTGCGCGGCTGAGGGGTGAGCTCGCACCCGGCATCCGGGTCGTGGATCCGGCCGGGACGCGACCCGACTGCCGGGTACGACGGGTCCCGGGCGGCCAAGTCGCGGAGCGGGACGGGTCAGCCCAGCTCGAGCACCAGGTCCCCGCCGTCGACCGCGTTGGTGCCACGGATCGCCAGCCGTCGCACCACGCCCGCGACCGGCGCGGTGATCGACGCCTCCATCTTCATCGCCTCGATGGTGGCCACGGTGTCGCCGGCGGCGACCTCGTCCCCCTCGGCGACGGTGACCGTGACGACGCCCTGGAACGGGGCGGCGACGTGGCCGGGCTGGGCGGGGTCGGCCTTCTCGGCGGCGGCGACCTCCGCGGAGACGGAGCGATCGCGCACCGAGATCGGGCGGATCTGGCCGTTGAGGCGGGCCAGGACGGTGCGGTAGCCCCGCTCGTCGGGCTCGCTGATCGCCTCGAGCTCGACCAGGACCCGCTTGCCCTCGTCGATGTCGACGGCGTGCTCGGTCTCGGGCTGGAGGCCGTACAGGAACTCCGCCGTCGGTACGACGGACAGGTCGCCCCAGCGGGCCCGCGCCTCGGCGTACTCCCGGGTCGGGCCGGGGAAGAGCAGCTCGTTGAGGGTGCCGCGCCGGTCGGAGACCAGCCCCGCCTCCGCCTCGGCCGACAGCTCGGAGGCCGGCGGGGTCCAGGGGCGGCCCTCGATGGCGCGGGAGCGGAAGGGCTCGGGCCAGCCGCCCGGCGGGTCGCCGAGCTCGCCGTGGAGGAAGCCGATCACCGACGCCGGGATGTCGTACGACGACGGGTCGGCCGCGAACGCCACCGGGTCGGCTCCCGCGGCGACGAGCGCCAGGGCCAGGTCGCCGATCACCTTGGAGGAGGGGGTCACCTTGGGCACGCGGCCGAGGATGTCGTTGGCGGCGGCGTACATGTCCTCGACCTGCTCGAACTTCTCGCCGAGCCCGAGGGCGATCGCCTGCTGGCGCAGGTTGGAGAGCTGGCCGCCGGGGATCTCGTGGCGGTAGACCCGGCCGGTCGGGGCCGGGAGCCCGGACTCGAAGGGCGCGTACAGGCGGCGGACCGCCTCCCAGTAGGGCTCCAGCGCGTTGACGGCCGCCAGCGAGAGGCCCGTCGAGCGCTCGGAGTGGTCGGTGGCGGCGACCAGCGACGAGAGCGGGGGCTGGGAGGTGGTGCCGGCCATCGAGGCGGTGGCGGCGTCGACGGCGTCCACGCCCGCGGCGATCGCCGCGGTGAGGGTGGCGAGCTGGCCGCCGGCGGTGTCGTGGGTGTGCAGGTGCACCGGCAGGTCGAAGCGCTCGCGCAGCGCGGTCACCAAGGTGGTGGCGGCGGGCGCGCGCAGCAGCCCGGCCATGTCCTTGATCGCCAGCACGTGCGCGCCGGCGTCGACGATCCGCTCGGCCAGCCGCAGGTAGTAGTCGAGGGTGTAGAGGTCCTCGGCCGGCGAGGACAGGTCGCCGGTGTAGCAGAGAGCGACCTCGGCGACCGCGGTCCCGGTGGCACGGACCGCCTCGATCGCGGGCCGCATCTGCTCGACGTCGTTGAGCGCGTCGAAGATCCGGAACACGTCGATGCCGGTGGCGGCGGCCTCCTCGACGAAGGCGTCGGTGACCGCGGTGGGGTACGGCGTGTAGCCGACCGTGTTGCGCCCGCGCAGCAGCATCTGCAGGCAGATGTTCGGCACCGCCGCGCGCAGCTTGGCCAGCCGGTCCCACGGGTCCTCGGAGAGGAAGCGCAGCGCGACGTCGTACGTCGCTCCGCCCCAGCACTCCAGCGACCACAGCTCGGGCGTCATCCGCGCGACGTGCCCGGCCACGCCGACCAGGTCGTGGGTGCGCACCCGCGTCGCGAGCAGCGACTGGTGGGCGTCGCGGAAGGTGGTGTCGGTGACGGCCACACCCGTCCGGTGGCGCAGCTCGGCGGCGAACGCCGCGGGCCCGACGGCGAGCAGCCGCTGCCGCGACCCGTCGGGCACACCCGCCGCGAGGTCGAGGGCCGTCAGCTTGGCGACCGGCGCCACGGAGACGGGGATCGCGCCGTGCGGCTGGTTCACGGTCACGTCGGCGAGATAGGTGAGCAGCCGGGTGCCGCGGTCGCCCGAGGCGCGCGCGGTCAGCAGCTGCGGGTGCGTCTCGATGAAGCTGGTCGTGACGGTGCCCGTCGACGCGGCGGCGAAGTCGGCGTCGTCGAGCAGTGCCTGCAGGAACGGGATGTTCGTGGCCACGCCGCGGATCCGGAACTCCGCCACCGCGCGTCGGGCTCGCGCGACGGCGTCCTCGAAGGTGCGGCCGCGACAGGTCAGCTTGGCCAGCATCGAGTCGAAGTGGGGGCTGACCTCGGCGCCGGTGAAGGTGGTGCCGCCGTCGATCCGGACGCCCGCCCCACCCGGGGAGCGGTACGCCGTGATGGTGCCGGTGTCGGGCCGGAAGCCGTTGGCGGGGTCCTCGGTCGTGATCCGGCACTGCAGCGCCGCGCCCCGCAGCCGCACGGAGTCCTGCGACAGGCCGAGGTCGGCCAGGGTCTCGCCGGAGGCGATCCGCAGCTGGGCCTGGACCAGGTCGACGTCGGTGACCTCCTCGGTCACCGTGTGCTCGACCTGGATCCGCGGGTTCATCTCGATGAAGACGTAGTTGCCGGCCGGGTCGAGGAGGAACTCCACCGTGCCGGCGCAGGAGTAGCCGATCTCGCGGGCGAAGCGCACCGCGTCGGCGCACATCCGCTCCCGCAGCGCGGGGTCCAGTCCGGGTGCCGGGGCGATCTCGACGACCTTCTGGTGCCGGCGCTGCACCGAGCAGTCCCGCTCGAAGAGGTGGATCACCTCGCCGGCGCCGTCGGCGAGGATCTGCACCTCGATGTGCCGCGGGTCGACCACGGCCTGCTCGATGAAGACCGTCGGGTCGCCGAAGGCACCCTCCGCCTCGCGCATGCAGGTCTCGATCGCCTCACGCAGCTGGGCCCGGTCGTCGACGCGGCGCATGCCGCGCCCGCCCCCGCCCGCGACCGCCTTGACGAACAGTGGCGCCGGGATCGCCTCGGCCGCCGCGACCAGCGCGTCGACGTCCGTGGACGGGGCCACCGACGACAGCGTCGGTACGCCGGCCGCCTTGGCCGCCGCGATCGCCCGCGCCTTGTTGCCGGTCAGGGTCAGCACCTCGGCCGAGGGACCGACGAAGGTGATCCCGGCCGCCGTACACGCCTCGGCCAGTGCCGGGTTCTCCGACAGGAAGCCGTAGCCCGGGTAGATGGCGTCGGCGCCGCAGGCCACCGCGGCCGCGACGATCGCCTCGGGATCGAGGTAGGAGCGCACCGGGTGGCCGCGCTCGCCGATCTCGTAGGCCTCGTCGGCCTTCAGCCGGTGCTCGGAGCCCCGGTCCTCGTGAGGGAAGACGGCGACCGTCGCCGCTCCCAGCTCGTACGCCGCACGGAACGCACGGATCGCGATCTCGCCACGGTTGGCGACCAGGACCTTCGAGAACATCGGGACTCCTGCGGGATCTAGAGCGAGAGACGGCGTACGTCGGCGGCCAGGTGGGCGAGGTGCGCGGTGAACCGGGCGGCCAGCGCACCGTCGATCACCCGGTGGTCGTAGGACAGGCACAGCGGGAGCATCAGCCGGGGGACGAAGGTCTCGCCGTCCCAGACCGGTGCCAGCTTCGAGCGTACGACGCCCAGGATCGCGACCTCGGGCGCGTTGACGATCGGGGTGAACGCGGTGCCGCCGATGCCGCCGAGGCTGCTGATCGTGAAGGTGGCGCCCTGCATGTCGCTCGCCGTCAGCTTGCCCTCGCGGGCCCGGGCGGAGAGCTCGGCGAGCTCGCGGCTGATCTCGAGGATCCCCTTGCGGTCGACATCGCGCACGACCGGGACGACCAGGCCGTCGGGGGTGTCGACGGCGACGCCGACGTGGACGTAGTCCTTGAGCACCAGCTCGTCGCCCGACAGCGAGCTGTTGACCTCGGGGAACTTCCGCAGCGTCGCGGCCGCGGCCTTCAGCAGGAAGCTGAGCAGGGTCACCCGGTAGCCCTCGGCCTTCGCCGCCTCGTCGAGCTCGCGGCGGTAGGCGTCGAGGTCGGTGATGTCGGCCTCGTCGGAGTGGGTGACGTGGGGGACGTTGAGCCAGGACCGCTGCAGGTGCGGGCCGGAGATCCTCTTGATCCGCGACAGGGACACCCGCCGGACCGGGCCGAACTTCGAGAAGTCGACCTCCGGGACGGGCGGGATCCCCGCGCCCGCGGGCGTCGCGGCCGCGGCGGGCGCCACGCTGCGGTCGTAGTGGGAGAGCAGGTCCTGCTTGGTGACCCGGCCCTTGGAGCCGCTGCCGGTCACCGTGGTGAGGTCGACGTCGAGCTCGCGGGCGAGGCGTCGTACCAGCGGCGTGGCCCGCAGGCCGCCGTCCTCGGAGCCGGCCGTCGCCGGCTCCGCTACCGCTGCCTCGGCCGGCTGCTCGACGACGGGCGCCGGCGCCTCCTCGGCCTGCTCGGCGGGCGCGTCCGCGGCGGCCGTCTCCGCGACCGCGATCACCGTGCCCTGGCTCACCGTGTCACCGACCTGCACCGAGACCGACACGATGGTGCCGTCGACGGGCGAGGGCACCTCCATGGTGGCCTTGTCGGTCTCGAGCGTGATCAGCGGATCCTCCGCCCGTACGACGCTGCCGGGGGCGACGAGCACCTCGATGACGGGTACGTCGGAGAAGTCGCCGATGTCCGGAACCTGAATGTCCATGCTTGCTGTCCTCACGCGTGGGCCGGGTCGGCCCGGTCGGGGTCGATGCCGTACTTCTCGATCGCCTCGGCCACGACGTCGGGGGTGACGACGCCCTGGTCGGCGAGGCGGCGCAGCGCGGTGACGGCGATGAAGTGCCGGTCCACCTCGAAGTGCCGGCGCAGGTTGCGGCGGTAGTCGGAGCGGCCGAAGCCGTCGGTGCCGAGCGCGGTGTAGCTGCCGGGCACGAACCCGCGGATCTGGTCGGCGTAGGCCTTCATGTAGTCGGTGGCCGCGACCACGGTCCCGCTCCGGCCGGCGAGGCACTCGGCGACGTACGACGTGCGCGCCTCCTCCAGCGGGTGCAGGGTGTTCCACCGCTCGACCGCGAGCCCGTCGCGGCGCAGCTCGGTGAAGCTCGGCACGCTCCACACGTCGGCCTTGACCTTGAAGTCCTTCGCGAGCAGCTCGGCCGCGGCGAGCACCTCGCGCAGGATGGTGCCCGAGCCGAGCAGGTCGACCTTGGCGGCGCCGCGGCCCTTGCCGGGCTGCAGCAGGTACATCCCCTTGAGGATCCCGTCGGTGACGCCCTCGGGCATCGGCGGGTGCTCGTAGTTCTCGTTCATCAGGGTGAGGTAGTAGAAGACGTCCTCCTGCTCGGCGTACATCCGGCGCAGACCGTCGGCGACGATGACCGCCAGCTCGTAGGCGTAGGTCGGGTCGTAGGCGACGCAGTTGGGGATGGTCGCGGCCTGCAGGTGGCTGTGGCCGTCCTCGTGCTGGAGGCCCTCGCCGTTGAGCGTGGTGCGGCCGGCGGTGCCGCCGAGCAGGAAGCCGCGGGCGCGCATGTCGCCGGCCGCCCACGCGAGGTCGCCGATCCGCTGGAAGCCGAACATCGAGTAGTAGATGTAGAACGGGATCATCGGGGTGTCGCTGCTGGAGTACGACGTCGCGGCGGCGATCCACGACGACATCGCGCCGGCCTCGTTGATGCCCTCCTGGAGGATCTGCCCGCTGGCGTCCTCCTTGTAGAACATCAGCTGGTCGGCGTCCTCGGGCGTGTAGAGCTGGCCGCTCTGCGAGAAGATCCCGACCTGCCGGAACAGGCCCTCCATGCCGAAGGTGCGCGCCTCGTCCGGCACGATCGGCACCACGCGGTTGCCGATCTCCTTGTCGCGCAGCAGCTTCGTCAGGATCTGGACGAAGGCCATCGTCGTGGAGATCGCCCGCCCGTTGGAGCCCCCGGTCTGGCCGAAGGCCTCGACCCCGGGGACCGCGAGCGGGGCCGACGTACGACGGCGCTCGGGCAGGTAGCCGCCGAGCTCGCGGCGCCGGGCGTGCAGGTAGGCGTGCTCCTCCGAGCCCTCCGGGAAGGAGAGGTAGGGCAGGTCGAGGAGCTGCTCGTCGGCGATCGGGATGGCGAACCGGTCGCGGAAGGCGCGCAGCGCGGGCTCGGCGACCTTCTTGGCCTGGTGGCTGATGTTCATCGCCTCGCCGGCGGCGCCGAGGCCGTAGCCCTTCACCGTCTTGGCCAGGATCACCGTCGGGGTGCCGGTGTGGGCGTTCGCGGCCGCGTAGGCGGCGTACACCTTCTGCGGGTCGTGGCCGCCGCGGGTGAGCCGCCAGATCTCGTCGTCGCTCCAGCCGGCCACCATCTGCGCCAGCTCGGGGTCGACGCCGAAGAAGTGCTCGCGGACGTAGGCGCCGTCCTTGGACTTGAAGGTCTGGTACTCGCCGTCGACGCACTCCATCATCCGCCGCTTGAGCGCGCCGGTGGTGTCCTTGGCGAGCAGCTCGTCCCAGCCGGAGCCCCAGATCACCTTGACGACATTCCAACCGGCGCCGCGGAAGACGCCCTCGAGCTCCTGGATGATCTTGCCGTTGCCGCGCACCGGGCCGTCGAGGCGCTGGAGGTTGCAGTTGACGACGAACACCAGGTTGTCGAGCTTCTCGCGGGCGGCCATCGAGATCGCGCCGAGCGACTCGGGCTCGTCGGTCTCGCCGTCGCCGAGGAAGGCCCACACCTTGCGGCCGGCGGTGTCGGCGAGGCCGCGCGCGTGGAGGTACTTGAGGAAGCGCGCCTGGTAGATCGCCATCAGCGGGCCCAGGCCCATCGAGACGGTCGGGAACTGCCAGAAGTCGGGCATCAGCCAGGGGTGCGGGTACGACGACAGGCCGTTGCCGCCCGTCTCCTGGCGGAAGCTGTCGAGCTGGGCCTCGGTGAGCCGGCCCTCGAGGAAGGCGCGGGCGTAGATGCCGGGGGAGAGGTGGCCCTGGACGTAGACCAGGTCGCCGCCGTGCTTCTCGGTCGGGGCGTGCCAGAAGTGCTGGAAGCCCACGTCGTAGAGGGTCGCCGCGGACTGGAAGCTGGCGAGGTGACCGCCGAGCTCGGTGGAGTCCTTGTTGGCGCGCAGCACCATCGCGAGCGCGTTCCAGCGGATCGCGGAGCGGATCCGGTGCTCGACCGCGCGATCCCCCGGGTGGGTGGGCTCCTCGTCGGCCGGGACGGTGTTGACGTACGGCGTGGTCGCCACGAACGGCACGCGGGAGCCGAGGCGCTGGGCCTCCGCGAGCACCTGGTCGAGCAGGTACTTGGTGCGCGCCTCGCCCTCGAACTCCAGGACGGCCGCGAGCGCGTCGCGCCACTCCTGGGTCTCGGCAGGATCGATGTCGGTCAACGGAGGTCCTCGGGTCGGTGGTGATCGGCGTCACCATCCTCCGATCCCGAGTGGAATGCGTCCAATGCCTAGTTTTTCTTGGATCTATGCGTCAGAAACATGGATCTTGCGACTGGTGCGGAGCACGTGCTCCCGGAAGTGCGCGGACGCCGGCGGCAGCGTCCGGTCGCGGACCCAGGCCAGCCCGATCTCACGGGAGGCGCGCACGTCGGTGACCCGGATCGAGGGCGCGGCCGGGGCCGCCCCGCCGCGCGGCTCCGGCAGGAGGGCGACGCCGAGCCCCGCCGAGACCAGGCCGCGCAGGGTCTCGACCTCCTCGCCCTCGAACCCGATCCGCGGCGTGAAGCCGACCTCCGCGCACAGGTCCTCGGTGACCGCGCGCAGGCTGAAGCCCGGCTTGAGCACGATGAACTGCTCGTCGGCGACGTCCGCGAGGCGCGCGGTACGGCGCCGCGCCAGCCGGTGGTCGGGCGGCACGACGAGCCGCAGCGGCTCCAGGAACAGCCGCCGGCCGTCGAGCTGCGCCAGCTGGGGCCGGTCGCCGGTGATCGCCAGGTCGACCGCACCCCCGAGCAGGTCGTCGACCAGTCCCGCGTCGCCGTGCTGGCGCAGGTCGAAGCGCACCTGCGGTCGCTGGGCGCGGAACTCGCGGATCAGCTCGGGCACCAGCCAGGTGCCGAGGGTGTGCAGGAAGGCGACCGGCACGAAGCCCCCGTCGGGGGCGGTGATGTCCCGCACCGAGCGCACCCCGCGCTCGTAGGACTCGACGGTCTCCCGGGCGTGGCGTGCCAGCTCCCGCCCGGCCGGGGTGAGGACCAGCCCGCGCCCCACCCGCTGGAACAGCGGTGTGCCGACCTCCCGCTCGAGCCGGGCCAGCGCCCGCGAGACCGCCGGCTGGGTGCGGTGCACCTGCTCGGCGGTCTCGGTCACGGTGCTGCCCTCGGCCACGGCCAGGAATGCGCGGATGGTGTCCAGCTCCATGGACCCATGCTCTCAGTGCATGGGTGGCGGGGGTGCCGGAATCACCGCTTCAGCGGTGATTCCTGCGCTTCCTGACCAATGCAACGGCCAAGAAGCGCCAGTTTGCGTCAGGAAGTCGCCACGAAACCTCACCTGTCGGCCACCAGGTCGTCGAGGACCGCCGCCCTCAGCTCGTCCAGCCGGTCGCCCACCCCCGCGGCCCGGTCGGCCAGGTCCGCACCGGCGGCCGCCCGGTCGGCGGCGGTCAGGTCGAGCAGGTCGAGGACGTCGTAGGGATCCCAGCGGTCGTAGGCGATGCACTGGAACCGGGCGCCGGCCCGGGTGCGCCGCTGCGAGATCCCGACCAGCTTGCGTCCGTCGACCAGCACCTCGCCGGGGCCGAGCGCCGCGAAGCACACCAGCCGGCCCCACGGCGTCTGCTCCAGTCCGCCGCGGTAGAGCTCCGAGGCGATGCCCAGGGTCGCGAGCGCCCGCTGCCACGCCTCCCCGAGCCAGTACGTCGACTCCCGCACGTCGTCGCTCCAGTGCTCGTCGTGCCGCGGCACGACCACGTCGAGCCACACCGAGCGGGCCGGGTCGACGTGGACGGCCCCGCCGCCGCTGCGTCGCCGTACGACGTCCACCCCGGCCGCGGCCGTCGCCGCCGCGGACGCGGTGGTGTGGTCCTGGGCGCTGCCGAGGACCAGGGCGGAGCCGGAGGGGCGGAAGGACCAGACCTCCGCCTCGGCGAGGTCGTCGGGGATCACCCGGGCGTGGAAGTCCGCGATCGAGCCGGTGACGTGGCGCAGCTGCACGAGCGAAGTCTGCCGCACCCGACGGTCTGTAACGCCAAGGAGCGAACTCGTGACACTGCGTACCTGGCATCCGGGCTTCCGGTGGGCCAGGGTGGGCGGATGAGCGCCACCGTCCCGGGGACCGTCTTCTCGCGTACGCCGGTCGACCGCGCCGCGGTCGACCACGCGCTCGCCGGCGTGCGCGACGCCTGCTTCTGGATCGACGACCTGCCCGAGCGGGCGGCCCACCCGACCCTGCGGCGCGCCCTCGACACCGACCTGCTGGTCGTCGGCGGCGGCTACACCGGCCTGTGGACGGCGGTCCTCGCCAAGCAGCGCGAGCCCGACCGTCGGGTCGTGCTGCTGGAGGCGGCGCAGCTCGGCTGGGCCGCGTCGGGGCGCAACGGCGGGTTCTGCGCGGCCAGCATCACCCACGGCGAGGAGAACGGCCGCTCCCGCTGGCCCGACGAGTACGACGAGCTGGAGCGGCTCGGGATCGCCAACCTGGACGCGATCGAGGCGACGGTGCGGGCGCACGCCCTCGACTGCGACTACGAGCGCACCGGCGAGCTGGACGTGGCGCTCGAGCCGCACCAGGTCGCTGACCTGCGGGCGAGCGGCGCCGCGGTGATCGAGGCCGACGAGCTGCGGAAGCTGGTCGACAGCCCGACCTACCTCGCCGGCGTGCTCGACCCCGACGTGGCGCTGGTGCACCCGGCCAAGCTCGCCCACGAGTTGGGCCGGCTCGCCGCCGAGCTCGGGGTCGAGATCTTCGAGCGCACCCGCGCCACGGGCGTCGAGGGCGGCGGGCGACACGGGCCGGTCCGCGTCACCACCGAGACCGGGGTGGTCACCGCCCGGCGGGTGGCGCTGGCGACCAATGTGTTCCCGAGCCTGCTCGCGCGCTACCGGATGCACACCGTCCCGGTCTACGACTACGCGCTGATGACCGAGCCGCTCACCGCCGACCAGCTCGCCGCGGTCGGCTGGGAGGGCCGCCAGGGCGTCGGCGACCTCGCCAACCAGTTCCACTACTACCGGCTCAGCCGCGACAACCGGATCCTGTGGGGCGGCTACGACGCGGTCTACCACTACGGGCGGCGGGTCCGGCCGGCGTACGAGCGACGACCGGAGACCTACCGCCGGCTCGCGGAGCACTTCCTCACCACCTTCCCGCAGCTCGCGGGGCTGCGGTTCAGCCACCAGTGGGCGGGCGCGATCGACACCTCGACCCGGTTCTGCGCCTTCCACGGACTGGCACTCAACGGCCGGGTCGCCCACACCGCCGGCTTCACCGGACTCGGGGTGGCAGCGTCGCGGTTCGCGGCCGAGGTGATGCTCGACCGGCTCGCGGGCCTCGACACCGAGCGCACCCGGCTCGCCATGGTGCGCCGGCTGCCGCTGCCCTTCCCGCCGGAGCCGATCGCCTCGATCGGCATCCAGACCACCCGCTGGGCGCTCGACCGGGCCGACCAGCGAGGCGGTCACCGCAATGCCTGGCTGCGCACGCTCGACGCTCTCGGACTGGGGTTCGACTCATGACTGCTCCCGACCGCTCCGCCGACCGCTCCGCCGGCCGTCTCGTCGACGCCGCGGGCATCGTCGTCCCCCACGAACCGGCCGACGACGTCGTGTCCGGTACGCCGACCGTGGGCGTCGTCGAGCTCGGCGGCTTCCGCGACGTCGAGCTCGGCGTCTGGGAGATCACGCCGGGTGTGGTGCGCGACGTCGAGGTCGACGAGGTGTTCGTCGTCCTGGAGGGCGAGGGCTCGGTCCGCTTCGACGACGGCGACGTGATCGACCTGGCCCCCGGCTCGCTGGTGCGGCTGCGCGCCGGGGAGCGCACCGAGTGGACGATCCGGACCCGGCTGCGGAAGGTCTACCTCGCGTAGGTCGGCGCCGGAGCGTCCTTCAGCGCCGGGTCCAGCTCGACGCCGCGGGCGATGAGCTCGCGCGCCTCCGCCTCGTGGCCCAGGTGGCGCAGCGCGTAGCCGAGCCGCAGGTGGGTCGGCGCGTCGTCGGGCTTGACGGCGAGCACCCGCCGGTACAGGTCGACCGCCGTGCCGAGGTCGGCGCTCTCGGTGAGGATCGCGAGGTTGTAGAGCGCCGGCGCGAGCTCGGGGTCGGTGCTCAGCGCCCGGTCGTACTCGTCGAGTGCCGTGGCGATGTCGTCGTCCTGCTGGGCGAGGTAGCCGAGGTTGTAGTGCGCCCACGCGTTCGACGGATCCACGTCGAGCGCCGAGGCGAAGGTGTCCCGTGCGGAGTCGACGTCCCCGGCGGCGATCTGCTCCAGCCCCGTGTTCACCAGCCGGTCGGCGCTCGAGAGCGTAGGGGTGGCCTTCGCCGCGGGGCGGTCGGGGCCGTCGTCCTGGCCGCCGCCACAGCCGCCGAGGACGAGGACGGCCGCGAGCGCGATGCCGCCGAGCAGGCCGGCACGGCGCGGCGGGCGGGAGGGGAGTGCTGGCACGGGGGCGGCCTTTCGTCGAACGAGGTCGGGACCCGGTCCCGATCGGCCGGCAAGTCCGGGTCCTGAGAAAACGTCACCAGATCTCTCAGGTCCGGGTCGTCGCCGCCGATCCGGGCCCACAGTGCCGGTGTCCCGCCGGCGGATCTCTCCCCCCAGGGCCCTCGCTCCCGGGTCCGTGCCCCCGAGGAACTCTCCATGTCGATGAACAAGAAGTGGCGTCAGGCCGGGCTGTACTCGGTCTCGGTCATGGCCACCACCGCGGCCACCCTGTTCCCGCACGTGCCCGCGTCCGCGGCCGCGGACCAGGCGGCCAAGGCGCGGCGCCAGGTGGTCGGCTGCTACGACACCCAGACCGGCGCGCTGCGCCTGATCCTGAAGAACGGTCGCTGGCTGGTCGACGGCGAGCAGCGCAAGTGCGGACCGGGTGAGCGGCTGATCCGCTGGAAGGTCGGCAAGGTCGTCAAGGTCAAGGGTGCCGAGGCCGGTACGCCGGGTGCCAAGGGCGCCACCGGCGCCACCGGTGCCCCGGGCGCCCCGGGTGCCCAGGGCGCGACCGGCGCGGCCGGTACTCCCGGAGCCGACGGCGCGACCGGCGCGACGGGTGCCACCGGAGTGGCCGGAGCCGACGGCGCGACCGGCGCGACCGGCGCGACCGGTGCGACCGGCGCCACCGGCGCGACGGGCATCACCGGAGCCATCGGCGTGACCGGCCCGACCGGTCCGACGGGTGCCACGGGTGCGACCGGCGCGGACGGCACGGACGGCGTCGACGGCGCGACCGGAGCGCTGGGTGCGACCGGCGCCACCGGCCCCACGGGCCCGACCGGACCCACCGGTGCGACCGGTCCGGCCGGCGCCGACGGCGCGACGGGTGCGACCGGTGCGACCGGCGCCGCGGGCGCGGGCGTCGCCCCGGTGTACGGCTCGTTCCAGAACAACAGCGGATCGGTCGTCGCCGTCGTGCTCGGCGGCACGACGATCCCGCTGGCCACGTCCGGCGCGACGTCGGGCGTCACCGCGAGCGGCGCGGACACCGACTTCACGGTCGACACCGCCGGCGTCTACCAGGTCTCCTTCCAGGTGCAGGCCACGGCGGGCCTGCTGATGGGCGTGAGGGTGACGGTCAACGGCACCCCGAGCGGGCTGCTCGACGACAACGCGGTGGCCGCGGTGGCCGGCTGGTCCGGCACGGCGACCATCCCCCTCGCCGCCGGTGACGTGCTCAGCCTCGAGGCCTACGGTCTGCTGGGGGCGCTGACGCTGAACGGCAGTGCCGGCGCGAGCCTGTCGATCGTCCGGGTCGGCTAGCGTGCGCGAGGGGGCGGTGCCCAATCGGCGCCGCCCCCTCGTCCCACCCCTCGTCCCTCGCGACCCCGACAAGGAGATCCGCGCGTGCCCGGCATCGGCCTGATGATGATCGTCAAGGACGAGGCGCACGTGATCCGGCGCTGCCTCGACAGCGTCCGTCCGTACGTCGACTGGTGGGTCGTCGCCGACACCGGCTCCACCGACGGCACCCAGGACCTGGTGCGCGAGGCCATGGCCGGGATCCCCGGCGAGCTGGTCGAGCGGCCGTGGGTCGACTTCGGGCACAACCGGCAGGAGGTTCTCGACCTCGCCCGGGCCAGCGCCCATCGGGGGCCCGGCGACCACGCGCTGTGGATCGACGCCGACGAGCAGCTCCAGGACCTGCCCGACGCCCGGCCCGAGCTCACCGCCTCGGGCTACCACCTCCAGGTCAGCTACGGCGGCACGACCTACGCCCGGCTGTGCCTGGTCCGGCTCGACGACCCGTGGCGCTGGGTCGGGCCGATCCACGAGTATCTCGACCTGCCCGGCGCGAGCCTGGGCTCGCTGCCCGCGCCCACCGTCCTGGTCAACCACGACGGCGCCCGCGCGGGCGATCCCGACACCTACCGCAAGGACGCCGCGCTCATCGAGCGGGCGCTGCGCGAGGATCCGGAGAACCCGCGCCTGCAGTTCTACCTCGCCCAGTCCTGGCGCGACGCCGGCGAGCTCGAGCGGGCGCTCGCGGCGTACGGCGTCCGGATCGACAACCCGGCCGGCTGGGACCAGGAGCGCTGGCAGGCCCGCTTCCAGTCGGCCAAACTGCGCGAGCGGCTCGGCGAGCCGGTCACCGCCGTGATCGACGCCCACCTGGCGGCGTACCAGCACTGTCCCTGGCGGGCCGAGCCGCTCGTCGAGGCGGCCCGGCTGGAGCGCTCGCGCGAGCGCTACGAGGTCGCCCTCCTCTACGCCCGCACCGCCGCCACCCTCCCGATGCCCGGCGGTGAGGCGCTCTTCGTCGACACCGCGACCTATGCCTGGCGGGCCTGGGACGAGGTCGCCGTGAGCGCCTACTGGACGGGCCGCTACGACGAGGGCCTGGCCGCCGCCCGCCGCGCCGTCGCCGCGGGTCCCGACGACCCGCGGCTGCGGGCCAACGTGGAGTGGTGCGAGCGGGGCCTGGCCGGCTGAGGCTGGTCTGGGATTCATCACGGGATGTAGATGAGTGGCCACTTCTGTAGTGGAACTCCGCTACAGAAGCGGCCACTCGCCTACATCCCGTGGTGAATCCCCAGCCCCGACAGCCGCCGGCCCACCCCCGGGGAATCCGGTGGCACGCCGCGGCGTTGCTGCCTATCGTGATCCGCATGTTCGCCCGCACCACCGCGCTCCCGGCAGTCCTGCCGGTCGCAGCGCGGGCCGGCGCGCGACGCTGACCCTCCTCCCGCCCCAGCGGGACCGAAGGAGGAGGGTCGGTCCCACCCGGTCCCGGGCGCGAGCGGCCTGGCACGCCCTCGCCCACGTCGTACGCCGACGAACCACCAGCAAGGAAGCAGACTCACCATGGCCAAGGGCCAGTTCGTGCGGACCAAGCCGCACCTCAACATCGGGACGATGGGTCACGTCGACCACGGCAAGACCACGCTGACCGCGGCGATCACCAAGGTGCTCGCCGACGCCGACCCGACCCAGAACACCTTCGTCGCCTTCGACGGGATCGACCGCGCTCCCGAGGAGGTCCAGCGGGGGATCACGATCAACATCGCGCACGTGGAGTACGAGACGGCGACCCGCCACTACGCCCACGTCGACATGCCGGGGCACGCCGACTACGTCAAGAACATGATCACCGGCGCCGCCCAGGTGGACGCCGCGATCCTGGTCGTGTCCGCGCAGGACGGGGCGATGCCGCAGACCCGCGAGCACGTGCTGCTCGCTCGGCGGGTCGGCGTGCCCTATCTCGTGGTGGCGCTCAACAAGGCCGACGCCGTCGAGGACGACGAGCTGCTCGACCTGGTCGAGCTCGAGCTGCGCGAGCTGCTCGGCGAGTACGGCTTCCCCGGCGACGAGGTGCCCGTGGTGCGGGTCTCCGCGCTCCGGGCGCTGGAGGGCGACCCGCGGTGGACGGCCTCGGTCGTCGAGCTGCTCCAGGCGGTCGACGACTACGTCCCGGTCCCCGAGCGCGAGCTCGGGGAGCCGTTCCTGATGCCGATCGAGAACGTGCTGACCATCAGTGGGCGCGGCACGGTCGTCACCGGCGCGGTCGAGCGCGGCTCGCTGCGCGCGGGGGAGGCGGTCGAGGTGGTTGGGCTCGGCCCGACGCTCGCGAGCGTCGCGACCGGGCTGGAGACGTTCGGCAAGACCCTCGACGAGGTCCAGGCCGGCGACAACGCGGCCGTCCTGTTGCGCGGTGTCCGCCGCGACGAGGTACGCCGCGGCCAGGTGCTGGTGGCGCCCGGCTCGGTCACGCCCCACGCCCGGTTCCGCGCGAACCTGCACGCCCTGAGCACGGCCGAGGGCGGCCGGCACACGCCGTTCGCGGCCGACTACCGCCCGCAGTTCTACTTCCGCACGACCGACGTGTCGGGCGGGATGGACCTCGGCGAGGTGGCCGTGGTGGCGCCGGGCGACACCGTCGAGGTGGTCGTCGAGCTCGGCAAGCCGGTCGCGATGGAGGTCGGCCTCGGGTTCGCCGTTCGCGAGGGCGGCCGGACCGTCGCGGCGGGCACCGTCGTGGCGCTGCTCGACTGAGCGGGCGGGCCCGAGACCGTCTGGGGCACGGACGGGTGACGGTCGTCACCAGCGAGGCGGGTAGCCTCCGTCCGTGCCTCAGATCGTCGTCCTGACCGGTGCCGGCATCTCCGCCGAGAGCGGGGTGCCGACCTTCCGCGACGCCGACGGCCTCTGGGAGGGCCATCGGGTCGAGGACGTCGCCACGCCCGAGGGCTTCGAGCGCGACCGCGCGCTGGTGCAGCGCTTCTACGACGAGCGCCGGGCCGCGCTGGCCACGGTCGAGCCGAACCCGGCCCACCGGGCGCTCGCCGAGCTCGAGGAGACCCTCGGCACCGGCCTGCTCGTCGTCACCCAGAACATCGACGACCTCCACGAGCGGGCCGGGTCGCGCAACGTGATCCACATGCACGGCGAGCTGCTCAAGGCACAGTGCCGCGCCTGCGGTCGCACCTTCCCGTGGTCCGGCACCCTCGCCGACGAGCCGGCCTGTCCGGGCTGCGGCGCCCACGAGCTGCGTCCCGACGTGGTCTGGTTCGGCGAGGTGCCCTACGAGATGGACCGGATCGCCGACGCGCTCTCCGAGGCGAGCACCTTCGTCTCGATCGGCACCTCCGGCGCGGTCTACCCCGCCGCCGGCTTCGTCCAGCACGCCCGCCGCCACGGCGCGCGCACCCTCGAGCTCAACCTCGATCCCAGCGAGGGCAGTCACTTCTTCCACGAGTCCCGGCAGGGCCGGGCCGGCGACCTGGTGCCGCTGTGGGCGCGTGAGGTGCTCTGGACCTGAGCGCCCCGGCGCATCCCCAGTCCCCTCCCAGTGCCCGCACCCATGCTCGCCGCATGAGCAGGCACACCGAGCCCACCACCCACCCCACCGTCCTCCTGCCCGGCCAGGCCGCCTCGCCGCCCGGGCCGTGCGACCTGAGCGGCATGTACCTCATGCATCACGCCTTCCGGCGCGACCTGCGCGACCTGCTCGCGGCCGCCGAGCGCACGCCGCTCGAGGACCGCACGGCCTGGGGCGAGATCGGCCTGCGCTGGGAGCGCTTCGCCCACCACCTCCACGAGCACCACGCGGTCGAGGACCGGGTGCTGTGGCCGCTGCTGCTCGAACGCGTCAGCGCGGCGGCGGACGCCGAGGGCCGGGCCGTGCTGAGTGCGATGGAGGCCGAGCACGCGCTCATCGACCCACTGCTGGATCGCTGCGCCGACCTGGTCGGCCGGCTGGTCGCCGGCCCCGACGAGGCCGCCCTCGCCGAGCTCCCGGGCGTCCTCGCCGAGACCCGGCAGGTCCTCGACGACCACCTCGGCCACGAGGAGCGCGATGCCGTGGTGCTGGTCCAGCGCCACGTCGGCGGCGGGGAGTGGGCGGACCTGGAGCGCCGCGAGTTCCGTGGCCGCCCGAGTCTCGGCGAGCTGCGCTTCCAGCTGCCGTGGATGGTGCACGAGGTGCCGGACGAGGTCGTCACCGGGCTGGTCAGGGCGGCCGGTCCCGGCTTCGCGCTGATCCTCCGGGTGTCGCGCGGGCGCTTCCTGCGCCACCAGCGCGCGGCCTTCAAGTACGTCGCCTGACCGGGCCCGGCGCCGTCGGGTCAGTCGCCGGGTCAGTCGCCGGGTCAGTCGGCCGCGGGCAGCCGGAGCTCCAGCCGGGTGCCGGTTCCGGTGCTCGGCGCGGTCACCTCGAGGATCCCGCCGAGCTCCTCGGCCCGCTCGCGCATCGAGCGCAGGCCGACGCCCTCGGCGGCGCCGGGGACGATCCCGACGCCGTTGTCGGACACGATGAACAGCGTCCCGCCGTCGGCCCGGCGGCGCAGCACGATGTCGCAGCGGCCGGCGGCGGCGTGGCGCTGCACGTTGAGCAGCGCCTCGCTCGCGAGCTGGTAGATCGCGACCTGCACCGAGGGCGCCAGGTCGACGTCGGCGGCCACGCTGACCCGGACCTCCAGGTCCGCTCCGCTGAACCGCTCCGCGAGCGAGGCGAGCGCGGAGGCGAGGTCGCCGTCGTCCAGCGCGAGCGGCACCAGCGACCGGCTCAGCCGGCGTACCTCCTCGCCCTGCTGGGCCAGCTCGCGCTCCAGGGTGTCGAGCATCTCCTCGGCCGCCCGGGGGTCGCGCTGCTGCAGGCCCCGCGCCGCGAGCAGTCCGAGCCGGATGCCGGCGAGGGCCGGCCCGAGTCCGTCGTGCAGGTCGCGGCGCAGGGTTCTGCGCTCCTCGTGCCGGATCTCGGTCAGCCGTCGGCGGGCCGCGGTCAGGGCGTCGACCGACTGGGTGAGGTCGATGGTGATGCCGACCAGGCCGGCGACCTCCGTCAGCGTCCGGGTGGTGCGCTGGTCCAGCCGCTCGCCCGGGCGGGGCGTGGCGACGAGCAGCCCGATCCGCCGACCGCGGCTGCGCAGCGGGATGGTCACGTCGCCGTCGCGCACCACCGGCTCCCGCGGTGGCGTGCCCGGCTGCTCCGCGACGATGTGCACCTCGGCCAGGCGCAGGCTGCGGGTGAGCGCCGTCGCGAGCCCGTCGACGTCGTACTCCCCGCGCCGCTCGGCGCTCGACAGCAGCCGGGCGGGATCGGCGCCGGCGCCGTACACGAGCTCGTCGACCCGGCGCTGCACCAGTCGGCGCAGGGGAGCCGAGCCGAGGCCGACCACCCCGACGGCGAGGGCGAGGCCGAGCTCGGACTCGTGCGGCAGCAGCCAGGTGGTGAGGCCGACGAGCAGCAGGTACGACAGCGCGATCGCGACGGTGGTGACCGCCCACACGACGGCCCGGTTGACCCGCGCGTCCACGCCCCAGAGCTGTTGGCCGAGGACCAGCACCAGCAGTGCGGCGGGCAGGAAGAGCTGCGCGAGCAGCAGCAGCGTCCCGCTGATCTCGGTGGCGGTCGGCACCCAGGCCGCCGGCACCGGCAGCGCGAACGCCGCGAGGGCGACCACCATCGCGGCGTGGCCCGCGAGCAGCCAGGTGAGTCCGCGTCGTCGGGGCCCGGTCGTGCGGCGGACCAGGACCGCCAGCCAGACCCACTCGGCGGCGCCGAGCAGGGCCACCGCGCGGGTCGGCCACCAGCCGAGGTCCCCCCGCAGGGACTGCCACCAGGCCACGTCGACCCCGAACGGGTTGGGCGGCAGGCCCGGGGCGGTCGCGGTCAGGTTGGGCAGCGTGGTCGCCGCGATCAGCACCACCGCCAGGGCCAGCACCGGCCAGCGCCGCCGCGTGCCCGGTACGACGAGGAGCGGGATCACGATGACGGTGGCGTACACCCCGGGCGGCCAGGCCCAGTACTGCGCGTAGAACGCCAGGCCCTGTCCGGGCGGGTTCCCGCCCACCGCCAGGTAGGCCGTCGCCAGGGCGGCGGCACCCGTGCCGAGCGAGGTGAGCACCAGGATCCAGACCACCGGATGCCGCGAGCGCGGCAGCATCATCACCACGACGATGCCGTAGACCACGGCGGTCACCACGTCCATCACCCAGCTGGCGACCTCCGCGGGCTGCATCGCGGTCGTGACGAGGGTGATCACCGCGGCCAGCGCCATCGACCAGGCCAGCCCGGCGACCAACCAGGCCGCGACCGTCCACGCCCCGGCGCTCCGGTACGCCGGGGCGGCCGGTCGGCGTACGGTCGCGGCCAGGCTCACCGCGGGTCCACCGGCGCGGCCAGCCGCGAGCGGGCGGCATGGGCGACGGCGGCGCCGATGATCAGCTCGCCCCGGGCCACGCCGCGGATCGCGCGCAGCACGTCGCCGGCCTCGGCCGACTTCAGCAGGTAGCCCGCCGCCCCGGCCTGCAGCGCACCGGTCACGTAGTCGTCGTCCTCGTGCATCGTCATCACCAGCACCTTGAGGTCGGGGTGGGTGGCGAGCAGGGCGCGGGTCAGCTCGATCCCGGAGTCGCCGGCCAGGTCCAGGTCCATCAGCACCACGTCCACCCCGCGCGCCACCAGCTCGTGGGCGCCCGGGGGATCGCCGGCCGCGCCGACCAGCTCCAGGCCGTCGAGCGAGCCGAGCAGGCCGGTCATGCCCATCCGGAACACCGGGTGGTCGTCCACGACGGCGACCCGCAGCGCGGCGGTGGGGCCGTCGCCGGCGGTGTCGCCGACGCCTTCCCGGGGGTCCGCGGTGCCGGCAGGGGCGGCCGGGGCGGCCGGTGTGCGCAGCGGATCCAGGACCCGCTGCCACAGCCAGGGATCGGGCCCGGCCGACGGGGTGGCCGGCGCCGCCGTGGGCTGCCAGGTCACCGACGGGTCCTGGCGCAGGATCGCGGTCTGCAGCTCACGGACCGGCGCGCTCGGCTCGACGCCGAGCTCCTCGTCGAGCACGGCGTGCAGTCGTTGGAGGGCCGCCAGCGCGTCGGCCTGCCGACCGGAGCGGGCCAGCGCGACCGCCCACAGCGTCCACCACCGCTCGTGCAGCGGGTGGGCGCGCGTCATCGCCTCCAGCGCCGAGGCGATCTCGTCGTGGCGGCCGAGCGCGAGGTGCGCCACCACCCGCAGCTCCTCGGCGGTGGCCCGGTGGTCCTCGAGGCGGGCCCGCTCGGCCCGGGTGTCCGGGTCGTCGTCGAGGTCGGCGTACGGGACGCCGCGCCAGGCGGCGAGCGCGAGGTCGACGGCGGCGAGGGCGTGCTCGATCGGCTCCCGTGCGGCCGAGGGCGCGCTGGGCCGCAGCGGGTCGGGGACGACGGCCAGCAGCTCCCGGGCCTGCGCGACGGTGTCGGCGAGCACCGCGTCGTCGCGGTGCGGGCGGTCGATGCGCAGCGCATACCCGCTGTGCTCGGTGATCAGCACCCGGGCCGGCTGCCGGGGGCCTCGGTCGGGCTCCAGGGCCCGTCGCAGGTGGCCGACATAGCTCTGCAGGGTGCCCTGCACGCTGGCCGGCGGGTGGTCGCCCCAGACCCGGGCGATCAGCCCGGGCACGGACAGCACCCGGCCCTGCTCGAGGGCGAGCGCGGCGACGATCGCGCGCTGTCGGGGCGTCCCGAGGTCGATCTCGACGCCGTCCCGGCGCACCCGGACCGGCCCCAGGACGTCGATCTGCACGCCCGTCATCGTAGGCGCGCGACTGGGAGCCGACTGGGGCTTTGCCAGGACCGGTCCGATCGCCCGGGAGCCCAGTGCGCTCCCAGCAGTGGCCCGCAGGCTGCCCGGCGAGAGTCCACGAACGAAATGGAGTACCCATGTCATCCCCCCGACCCCGGCCGCTGGGGGTGGGGGCCGCGCTGCTGGCAGTGCTGGCCCTCCTCCTCACCCTGGCCCCGGCCCACGCCCTCGACGACGACGATCCCAACGACCCCAACCCGGACGGTCCCGCGCTGAAGTTCGTGTCGCTGTCGATGGGCGCCTCGCCGGCGTACGGCAAGAACCAGTCGCTCACCTTCCGGACGAACTACACCGCCCAGGAGACGCACGCGACGGTCTACTACACGCCGACCAAGGACAGCCCGCTCACCGACGTGCTCGCCACCTCGGACCACGAGGGCGTCATCTCGTGGCCGACCTCGCCGCGGTTCAAGCCCGGCAGCTACAGCGTCACGCTCGAGGTCACCAAGGAGGTCCAGTCCATCCAGTCCTCGCGGCTCACCTTCACCGTCGGCAAGGCGGCGGTGACCTCGACGGCCGCCGTCGACGACCTGCGGGTCGCTCAGTACCGCCCGGTCGACCTGCGGGTCTCCGTCAGCAGCACCGCTCCCGACGCGCCGCTCCGCGGCGCCTACACGCTGCTCGCGCAGCCGGTCGGCGGCGGTCCCGACGTGGTCATCAGCGAGGGCGGCTACGACGGCGCCGGCCCGCACACCTACGCCCTGCAGCAGTTCGCCGCGACCCACCCCGGCCGCTGGGAGCTGTACTTCCTCACCTCGGAGACCGACCTGCTGGCCTTCAGCAGCACCCGCGTCGCCGCGCTGGAGGTGCTCCCGAGCCGGGTCCCGACCTCACTGGAGCTGCTTCCGGGCAGCGCCACGCACGAGCAGGGCGACAGCAACGCTGCCATCTCCGCCACGCTGAGCTCCGGGTTCGAGGTCGCCGGGCTGGTCGGCCGGGTCCGGCTGCTCGACCGCGGCGTCCCGACCGGCGCCGAGGTCGAGGTCACCGGCCCCGGTACCGTGCGCTTCCCGTTGGGTGACCTCGCCGTCGGCGAGCACAGCCTGAGCCTGGAGTACCTCGGCAACGACGTGTTCGAGGGCTCGGCCTCCGCCGCCCGCACGGTCACCGTGACCAAGCCGGGGCAGGACCCCGGTCCCGGCGAGGACCCCGGTCCGGGCAAGAGTCCCGCGGACCAGGCGGGCAAGGGAACCTTCACCGCCCAGGTCACCGGCACGGTCAAGGTCAAGCGGGCCAAGCGGCTCGCCGTCGTCCGGGCGAGCGTCGTCGCACCGGGCCGCACCACGCCGCTCACCGGCCAGGTCCAGGTCCTCGTCGGCGCGAAGGTGGTCCGCACGCTGCCCGTCGCCGCCGACGGCGTCGTGAAGCTGAAGCTCAAGGGCCTCAAGCCCGGCAAGCGCCGGATCACCGTGCGCTACCTCGGCGCACCGGACGTGCTCGCCGCCGTGGCGAGCTGGAAGGTCAAGATCCCGCGCCGCTGACCGTCCCCCCGGGGTGGCGCCGCTCGGGCGGCGCCACCCCGTCCCCTGTCCCCGTCCCCTGTCCCCGTCCCCTGTCCCCGTCCCCTGTCTCCCCCGCCGTCTCCACTGCTTCCCGTCTCCACCGATCCCGAGAGAGCCCCGCCATGTCGCATCCCCTGCCGATGTTCAACCTCGCCCCCGCCCACGCGCCCCGCTCGGTCGTCGTACCTCGCACGCCGGAGGAGGTCGCCGCCGCCGTCCGTGCCGCGGCGGCCGCCGGTGAGCAGGTCCACCCGATCGGGGCCGGTCACGGCTGGGCGCGTCCGATCGAGGGCGGCGTCGCGCTGCTGACCCGCGAGCTCGCCGGCGTCCAGGTCGACGCCGCGGCGGCCCGCGCCCGGGTCGGCGCCGGCACCACCTGGGCGCAGGTCATCGCCGCCGCCGCACCCCACGGCCTGGCGCCGCTCGCGGGCTCCGCGCCCGCCGTCGGCGTGATCGGCTACCTCCTCGGCGGCGGCCTCAGCCCGCTCGGTCGCACCTACGGCTGGGCGGCCGACCACGTCCGGTCCTTCGAGATCGTCACCGGGACGGGCGAGCTGGTGACGGCGTCCGCGAGCAGCCATCCCGACCTGTTCGCGGCGCTGCTCGGGGGCAAGCACGCGCCCGGCGTGGTGACCGCCGCCGAGATCGACATGGTCCCGCTGCACGCGGTGTACGGCGGCGGCCTGTTCTTCGACGCGGCCGACGCCGAGGCGGTCCTCGGCGAGTGGGCGGCCTGGTCGGCCCGGATGCCCGACGAGGTCAACACCTCCGCGGCGCTGCTGCGGCTGCCCGACCTGCCCTCGGTACCCGAGCCGCTGCGCGGCCGGTGCGTCGTCCACGTCCGGGTCGCGATCGTCGGGGACGAGTCGACGGGCCGGGCGCTGCTGGAGCCGATCCGCAAGGTCGCCCGGCCGATCGTCGACACCGTCGCGACGCTGCCGGTCGCCGCGATCGGCGCCGTCCACGCCGACCCGGAGGAGCCGATGCCGGTGCTCGAGGCCGGTGCGCTGCTGGCGTCCTTCGACCTCGACGCGGTCCGGGCGCTGCTCGGGGCGGCCGGGCCGCAGGTCGAGGCGCCGCTCGCCGTCGTCGAGGTACGCCGCCTCGGCGGTCGCCTCGCCCAGCCGCCGTCCCGCCCGGACGCGGTCGCCGGACGGGACGCGGCGTACGGGCTGTTCGTCGTCAGCGCTCCCGTGCCCGAGCTGTTCGCCGGGCCGGTGCCCGCCGCGGTCGGCGGCCTGGCCCGGGCCCTGGCGCCCTGGGCGAGCGGACGCTTCCAGCCCAACTTCGTCGGCGCGCTCAACCAGCCGACGGCGCTCGACGCCGCCTGGCCGGACGAGGTCCGCGCGCGGCTGGAGCAGGTCCGCCGCAGCTACGACCCGGCCGGCGTCATCAACCACTGACCGACCCGGCGCGAACTGGCTCCCGAGACCCGCCGACCCGGCAGAAACTTGTGCCGGGTCGGCGCCCACCCGGCACAAGTTTCTGCCGGGTCAGGGGGAGTCGGGGCGGGCGAGCTCCTCGTCGAGGATCCGGGTGACCCGCTCCCGCTCGTGGCGCAGGCCGAGGGGCTCCAGCCAGTCGAGCAGGGTGGCCCGGAAGAGCTGGCCGGACTCGATCACCCGCGGGTCGCAGTGGCCGGTGGACTCCAGGGTCACCACGCCGTAGAGCGCCGACCAGGCGCGCATGTAGACCCACAGCAGGCCGCGGTCCTCGGGCGGGATGTGATCGGCCTTGGCCGGGATGAGGGGGTCGAGGACCGACGCGCGGATCACCGGGTCGAGCTCGTCGAGGGCCGGGAAGGGGAACTGGTAGAGCTCCCAGATCTGCCAGAGCAGGTCGGTGAAGTAGTGGCCCGACGTCGACAGGGTGAGCAGCTCCCGACGGTCGCTGTCGGCCTCGGCGATCGGGTTGGCGAACACCAGGGCGAACTCGCGTGGCTTCACCAGGGCCCACTGCCGGAAGCGCGCGCACGCCACCACCAGCCGCGCGGCCGGGTCGTCCTCGGGGAACCGGGCGGCGGCCGCCGCCCACTCCGCCGTCGCGGCCTTGTCGAGCTCGAACGCCACCAGGTCGACCAGCTGCTGGTAGCTCGCGACATAGCGATACAGCGCCGGCGCGGTCATCCCCATCGCCGCGGCGACCGCGCGCAGCGAGAGGTCGGCGCCCTCCGCGAGCAGGCGGGCGGCGACCTCGACGATCTCGTCGTAGGTCGCCTCGCGCTGGCGTTCCCTTCGGGTGGCGGGTGCACGCAGATGGGGCACGGGGCTCCTCGAGTAGGCCCGGGTCACCGGGGTTAACACTTGACGACCGAAGTTTACACCGTTTACGGTTAATGGCGTTCACCAAACTGATGGCAGTTCACGGAGCTTCACCGGAGGAGTCGGCATGATCGAGCGATGGGGCGCACTGGTGGTGCGGCGGGCCGTGGCGGTGCTGCTGGTCGGGCTCGGCGTGACCGCGCTCGCCGCCGTGGCCGGCGTCGGCCTGGAGGACAAGCTCTCGGCCGGCGGCTTCGACGACCCCGGCACCGAGTCGGCCCGCGAGCTCGCCCTCGAGCGGGAGACCTTCGGCAACCGGTCCATCGACGCCGTCGTGATCTTCTCCAGCGACGACGAGGAGGCCTCCGCCCCGGCGTTCCGGGCCGAGGTCGAGCGGACCGTGGCGGCGATCCCGGAGGCGAGCGTCGTCTCGGTGCTCACCTGGTACGACGTCCAGGACCCCGCGATGCTCAGCAAGGACGGTCACGCCACGGCCGTCTACGTCTCCCTCGCCGGTGAGAGCCAGAACGACTTCATCGACTCCTTCGACGAGATGCGCCCGGTGGTCGAGCGCAGCGAGCTGCACACCGAGCTCGCGGGTCCGTACGCCGTCTACACCGACGTCAACGAGGAGACGAAGTCCGACCTGCTGCGCGCCGAGCTGGTGTCGCTGCCGATCGTGCTGATCCTCTCGCTCATCATCTTCCGCAGCGTCGTGGCGGCGCTGATGCCGCTGCTGGTCGGCCTGGTGGCGGTGCTCGGCGCCCGGGCGACCATCGCGGGTCTCAACCAGCTCGTCGACGTGTCGATCTTCGCGCCCAACATCATCACCCTGCTGGGGCTGGGACTGGCGATCGACTACGCCCTCTTCGTGGTCTCCCGCTTCCGTGAGGAGATCGCCCGCGATCCGGGCGACACCCGCGGCGCGGTGGTGCGGACCATGGCCACCGCGGGCCGCACGGTCGCCTTCTCGGCCTTGACGGTCGCGGCCGCGATGAGCTCGCTGCTCGTCTTCCCGCAGACCTTCCTGAAGTCCATCGGGTACGGCGGCATCGCGGCGGTGCTGATCGCGATGCTCGCCGCGCTGACGGTCCTGCCCGCGGTGCTGGCCCTGCTCGGCACCCGCATCGACGCGCTGCGGATCCCGTTCCTGCAGCGGCCCACCCCGGTCGAGACCGACCACGGGGCGTGGGCTCGGCTGGCCCGTGCCGTGATGCGCCGTCCGGTGGTCGTCGCGACCGCCGTGGTCGTGGTGCTGCTCGCGGTCGCCTCGCCCTTCCTCGGCGTGAAGTGGGGCAGCGTCGACTACCGGGTGCTGCCGTCGGACACCCCGTCGCACGAGGCCTCGGAGCGGTTGAACAGCGAGTTCGGCCCGGAGCGCTCGACCGCCAACATCCTGGTGCGGGGCGAGGACCAGGCCGGTGTGGCGGCGTACGAGCGGGCCCTGGGGGAGGTCGGGGGCGTCGTCGACGTCCGTCCGGTCGCGACCGAGGGCGACACGACGCTGCTGCGCGCGGCGTGGGAGGGCAACAGCCAGACCGGGCACTCGCAGCAGGTGGTGCGCGACCTGCGTGCGGTGACGGCTCCCGACGGCGCGGACGCCCTGGTCGGCGGGCTCACCGCCGACACCGTCGACCTGGCCGGATCGGTGGGCGACCACCTGCCGCTGATGGGCGTGATCGTGGTGGGCGTGATGCTGGTGCTGCTCTTCCTGGCGTTCGGCTCGGTGGTGCTGCCGCTGAAGGCGGTGCTGATGAACGGCTTCTCGATCACCGCGTCGTTCGGCGTCGTGACCTGGATCTTCAGCGACGGCCACCTGGCCGACCTGCTCGGCTTCACCCCCCAGGGCTTCCTCGACCTGACCAACCCGATCGTGATGCTCGCGGTGCTGTTCGGCCTGTCCATGGACTACGAGGTGTTCCTGCTGTCGCGCGTCCGGGAGCAGTGGGACGCGACCGGCGACAACGACCTCGCCGTGCAGACCGGCGTGCAGAAGACCGGCCGGATCATCACCAGTGCCGCGCTCCTGCTCGCCGTCGTGATCGGCGCGTTCAGTCTCAGCGGCGTGGTGTTCATGAAGATGCTCGGGCTCGGCATGCTGGTCGCGATCCTGGTCGACGCGACCGTGGTGCGTGCCCTGCTCGTGCCGGCCACCATGAAGCTCCTCGGGCGCTGGAACTGGTGGGCCCCGGCCCCGCTCGCCCGTTGGTGGGAGCGCCACGGCTTCCGCGAGGGCGGTTCCGAGCCGGCCGGCCCCGTCGATCCCGTCGACCCCGCCGGTCCGGCCGACCCCACCGCCCGGGATCGGGTGCTGGTCTAGACCGGTCCGAGCCGGACCGGAGCCTAGATCGCAAAAAACGTCGGATTCCGGATACAGCGGGGCGAGCGCCCGTCGATGATCGCCCTCGTGAGCCGGATGATCCGGGTGGGGGCGATCGACAACCACCCCGTGGTGCTGTTGGGGCTGGGGGCGGCCTTCGCCGAGACCGCGCCCGACATGCGCCTGGTGGCGATCGCCGGCTCGGCGCGCGAGCTCCTGGAGCGGGCGTCCGGGGGCCTGGACGTGGTGCTGCTCGACATGCGGATCCCGGGCCAGCCGGCGGCCCACGAGACCGTCGCGACCCTGGTCGACCACGGCCTGGTCGTGGTGCTGTTCACGGCCGAGGAGCGGCCGGTGCCGGTACGCCGGGCGATCGACGCCGGAGCGGCCGGGCTGATCCTCAAGGTCGACCCGGTGGAGTCGATCGCCCAGTCGATCCGGGACGCGGTCGCCGGTGAGCTGGCCTGCTCGAGCCAGCTCGCGACCATGCTGCTGTCCGACGAGGACGTCGGCGCCCGGCTCTCACCGCGCCAGATCGAGATCCTGCGCGCGGTGAGTGCCGGCCTGCCGTACCGCCTGGTGGCCCGGCAGCTGGGCATCGGCGAGGTGACCGTGCGCGAGCATCTCGCCCGGGCGGCCCGCGCCTACCGCGAGGGCGGGATCGAGACCGGCAACGTGCACGGGCTGATCAGCCGTGCGCGGGCCGACGGTCACCTGGAGGGCTGACCTCGCAGCCGGCCACGGCCGCGACCTCCAGCTCGCCGGGCGGACCGGCCAGCAGGGTGGCGTCGGGGTCGAAGGTCGCGACCCAGGTGCGTGGCAGGGCGGCCGTGACGGCGTCCGCGGCGGCCGCCGAGACGGCGGGTACGACGACCAGGCTGGCCCGCGTACCGGTGCCGGAGAGCGTCACCCGCCCCGGAGCGACGGCCCGCAGCACCGCCACGGCGCTCGCGAGGGTGGCGCTGGCGGCCAGCGGGTCGTGGAGGTTGACCACGACGTGGGTGCCGGTCCGGCGCAGCTGGTGCAGCTCCTCGCGCAGTGCGAGGTGCGCGGGGCCGGGGAGATAGAGGCAGTCGCGGACGGCGTGGGCCAGCACCGCCGCCCCGGCGGCGGTCTCGATGCAGGTCGGCTTGGCGAGGGTCCGCTCGACCTCGGGCAGCAGCGGGCCGAGCAGCCCGCGGGTGGCGCCGGCGCGATCGCAGTCGGGGGTGGCCCCGATCCCGGCGAGCACCAGGCCGGCCCGACGGCACACGCCGATGATGACGGCGACGAAGAAGGTGTTGAGCGGCTGCACGAACAGCAGGTGCGGCAGGTCGGCGGCCGGGAGCCCGGCCTGGAGGGCGACGCAGGCGATCACGACCGCGTTGGGGACGAGGAGCAGTGCGACCACGCGCAGCGAGCTGGTCCAGGCCAGCACCATCGCCGGCAGCGCCGTGAACTCGACGATCCACGACTCCAGCCCGCCGAGGCCGTCGACCGACACCGTCGGCAGGACCGTGGCGAGCACGGCGGCCGGTACCAGGGCGCCGAGCACGAGGGGGCCGACCGAGACCGGTCCACGGTCGATGCGGCGGGCCAGGAGCACCACCAGCACCGACACGGCGGCCGCACCGGCCCAGGTCGCCGGCTGGCGTACGCCGTCGAACGCGAGCAGCAGGCCGGACGCGGCGTAGCCCGCCACCAGCACGCCGCACACGCGCAGCGCGGCCCGGCCCGGGCGGCCGACGGCCGCGCGGGCGAAGGTGTCGTTGTCGGAGGAGAGCCCGAGCAGCCGGGCGATCCGGTGCGCTCGCCAGTCGAGGGTGACCACGGTGCCCGCGCCCGGGGTGCTCGCGACGCGCGCGGTGCCGCCGGCGGCCTCCACCCGACCGGTCACGGCCACCCGCAGCCCCACGCCCGGCGTGACCACGAAGCCGACGCCGTCGTCCTCCACGGTGAGGCGCACCCGGCCCGCGCGCTGGGTGAGGGTGATCGTCGCGCGGTGCCCGCCGCTGTGGCGCGCGACATTGCGCAGTGCCTCCCGGACGGCGCCGACCAGCGCGTCCCGCACGTCCTCCGGTACGACGGCCCGCCGGCCACGAACCACCAGGACCACGTCGAGCCCGCTGCTGTCGGCCACCGCGCGGAGCTGGTCGGCCAGCGGTGCGCGCGACGGGACGGGCGCCTGCGTCGTCAGCCCGTCCAGGGCGGCGGTGGCCGCGGCCAGGGTCGGCTCCGCGCGCGGCAGGCTCGCGACGGACAGCAGCGCGGGCACCAGGTCGTCGTGGACGAACGCCGTCGCCTCCACCTCCGCCCGATCGCCGGCGGCGGCCTGGCGGGCCCCCTCCGCCCGCAGCGCCTCCTCGGCCCGGGCCGACGTCCGGCGCATCAGGCCGACCAGCACGAACACCGCGAGCACGGTCCCGGCGATGAACGCGGCCTCCTGGACGCCGTACCGCAGGGCGATCGCGCTGCCCCCGGTCTCCCAGCGCAGCAGCACGTACAGCCCGGCGAGGGCGAGGACCGTGGCGGCGGGCAGCCGGGCGGCCAGTACGAGCAGCATCGGCTCGACCAGGTGGATGATCGGCGAGTCGGCCGCTCCGGCCCGTGGCGTGCTCCCCTGGTGGAGCAGCGCACCCGCGACCATGGCGAGGGTGCAGAGCAGGACGTCGACGCGACCCGGCCGGCCCAGCACGCAGCGCACGCCGGCCAGCCCCACGCACCCGACCACCGCCAGCGACAGGGCGACGTCGCCGGCGTCGTACGACGCGCGCTCGGTCAGCGAGGCCGCGAACACCGTCGTCTTGGCGAGGATGACGACGCCGATCGCGATGTGGAGGCCGCGCTCGACGGACGCGGCGATGGCGCGCGTCGGCCGTGAGGTCCCCTCCACGAGCTTCTCCTCTGTCGAGCCGCTGACCCGATGCTAGTCAGCGACCTCGGCGGTTCCGCTGTCCTCGATTCCGCTGGTGGCCTCGCCCCCGCCGGGGCCGGGAGAATCGGGGACGGGGCCGCACCGTGGGGGAGCGGACCTCGTGCACGAGGAGCCGCGGCGCTTCGTACCGCGCCGGCCGGTGTTCTCGGAGCAACTGGGGGGTTGGCCGGGCCGGTGACCGGCGCCGCGCTCCTCGTCGTCATCGTCGTCCGGTAGAACAGACGGTGTGTCCCCCTATCCCGGCCCCGGCGATCCGGGCGCGCCCGCCTCGGTGGGTGCGCGGATCGGGCGGTTCCGGATCCTCGAGCAGCTCGGTCAGGGCGGCATGGGTGTCGTGTACCGCGCGATGGAGGAGAGCCTCGGCCGCGAGGTGGCGCTGAAGGTCATCGCGCCGCTGTTCGCGCACGACCCCGAGTTCCGGGAGCGGTTCACCCGCGAGGCCCGGGCCCAGGCGTCGCTCGAGTCGGCCCACGTCGTGGCGGTCTACGCCCACGGCGAGGAGGACGGCCACCTCTACATCGCCAGCCAGCTGATCTCCGGCGGCGACCTCGGTCACCTGATCCGCACCGAGGGCGTGCCGTCGCTGGTGGAGGCGCTGGAGATCATCGAGCAGGTCACCAGCGGGCTCGCCGACGCACACGACGCCGGGCTGGTGCACCGCGACATCAAGCCCGGCAACGTGCTGGTACGCCGGCGCCCCGGCTCGGTGCGCGCCTATCTCGCCGACTTCGGCATCGCCCGGCGGATGAACGCCGACGCGACCCGGTTCAGCTCGACGGCGGCCGGTACGCCGTCGTACATGGCTCCGGAGCTGCACGGCGGCGCCCGCGCCAGCGCGGTCAGCGACCTCTACGCGCTGGGCTGCCTGCTCTGGGTGACCCTGACCGGGCGACCGCCGTACCTCGGCGACTCGGAGTACCAGCTGATCGCCGCCCACGTGCGCGACCCGGTCCCGCAGCTGGCCGGCACCAGTGCGATGGTGCACGCCACCAACCGGATCCTGCGGACCGCGATGGGCAAGGACCCGGCGGACCGCTACCAGCGCGCCGCCGAGATGAGCGCGGACCTGCAGGCCGCGCTGCGGCTCCCGGTCACGCCCGGGGCCGCGCAGCCCGAGGAGCGGGGCGCCACCGCCGTGCGCCCGGTGGCCCGCCCGGTCGCCCGCCCGGTCGCCGCCGCTCCGCCCGCGCCGGCGACGACGATGCCGCCGCCGCCCGCGAACCCGGCCCCGTTCGTCGCGACACCACCGCCGACACCACCGCCGGCGCCACCGCCGACACCACCGCCGGCGCCGGCGTCTCCCGTCCAGACCGCGTCGGCGGGTCCGGCCGGTCCGCCGCGACGGAGCGGACCCGGCGTGCGGACCTGGCTGCTGCTCGCCCTGCTCGCCGTCCTGCTGGCGACCGGGATCGGCGTCGCCGCCGCCCTGCTGACCCGCGACGGCGGCCCGAGCGGCGACGACGCCTTCCTCGACCAGCCGGCCAAGGACATCGTCCGCGCGTCGGAGAAGGACATGGCCGTCGTCGAGACGGCGCGGATCCGCGGCGAGTTCGCCGACGGCTCCGACACGGTGAAGGTCGACGTCGTCGCCACCACCCGTGGCGACTGCAAGGGCAAGCTGACCTCGACCAGCTCGGGTGGCAGCGCCGAGATCCTCCACGTCGGCGACACGACCTGGCTGCGCGCCGACGCGAAGTTCTGGGACGGCACCCTCGGCGCCGGCACGGCGGCCCTGGTCCTGCGCCTGGTCGGCGACAAGTGGGTCGTCGACGACTCGATGGCCGACAGCATCGACTCCTTCTGCGACCTCGACGAGCTGCTCGAGCGCGACGGGCGTGAGAACGCCACCGCGAAGAGCCTCGGCACGACCACGGTCGGCGGCCAGCGCGCGGTCCGGATCGAGCAGACCGAGGGCTCCCAGCGGGAGGTGCTCAGCATCCGGGTGGCCGAGCCCCACTACGTGCTGCGGATCGACGAGTCCGACGTCGACCACTTCGAGTTCTCCGAGATCGACCAGGACGCGACCATCGAGGCGCCCGACCCGGCGCTGATCCTGGACCTCGACGAGCTGCTCGCCGGGTTGCCGGGTGGCGCGGGCTGAGCACGTGGGTCGTGCTGGCTGGGGATTCACCACGGGATGTAGGTGAATGACCGCTTCTGTAGCGGAACTCCGCTACAGAACCACGGGTTCGGCTACATCCCGTGGTGAATCCCGACCCCGACCAGACGAGCGAGGTCGACGACCAACCCTGACGCTTAGGCGTTCTCCTTCTTGAACACCGAGGTCCCCCACCACACGGCCAGCCCGAACAGCACGACCGTCCAGCCGACGCCCCAGAGCATCGAGCTGTCGAAGTCGCCGAAGAACGCGGCGCGGACGGCGTCGACGACGTGGCGGATCGGCATGAAGTCGCTGAGTCGCTCGAGCCAGCCGGCGCCGAAGCTCATCGGGAGCAGGATGCCGCTGAGGAGCAGCACCGGCATCATCACGACGTTGATGACCGGCGCCATCACGTCCTCGCTCTTGGTGGTGAGGGCGAGCGCGTTGGACGCCGCCGCGCAGGCGCCGCCGAGCATCAAGGTGAGCACGACGCCGACCACGATGCCGCCGAAGGAGGCGTCCATGCCGAGGATCAGGCCGAGGCCGACCAGGATCACGGCCTGCACGAAGAGCTGGAGCAGGTCGCGGTAGAGCCGGCCGAACAGCAGGGCGGAACGGTGGGCGGGGGTGACCCGCTCGGCCTCGATGACACCCTCGCGCCACTCGCCGATGAGCGAGAAGCCGGCGAAGAAGGCGCCGAAGATGCCGAGCTGGACGAGCATGCCGGGCACGAACCAGGTGTACTTGTTGCCGCCGAGCTGGGCGATCACCGGCTCGAGCAGGGGGCCGAACAGCAGCAGGTAGAGCACCGGCTGGAGCATGCCGATGATCACCCACGCCGGGTTGCGCAGGTTCATCCGCAGCTGCCGGTTGAAGACGATCCAGGACTCGCGCAGGAAGCTGTTCACGCCGGGGCTCCTTCGGTGGGTACGTCGGCCGGGTCCTTCGCCTCGGCGGCGGCCTCGGCGTCGCGCAGCGAGCGACCGGTCAGGGTGAGGAAGACGTCGTCGAGGGTGGGCCGCACGACCTCGATCGACTCCAGGCCGACGCCGGAGCTCTCCAGGTCGCGGAGCAGGCCGGGGACGGCCTTGCCGGCACGGGCCACCCGGCCCCGGACGTGCTGGCCGTCGACCTCGACGTCGGCGCTGATCGAGGCGAGCTTGTCGCGGGCGACGGCGACCTGCTCCTCGGTGGCCACCTCGAGGTCGACCAGGTCGCCGGCCACGGCGGCCTTGAGGTTGTCGGCGGTGTCGCTCGCGACGATCTCGCCCTTGTCGATGATCACGATCCGGTCGGCGAGCGCGTCGGCCTCGTCGAGGTAGTGGGTGGTCAGGAAGACGGTCGCGCCCTCCTTGGCCCGCAGGTCCGCGATGTGCTGCCACAGGTTGATCCGTGCCTGCGGGTCGAGGCCGGTGGTGGGCTCGTCGAGGAACACCAGGCCGGGGGAGTGGATCAGCGCCATCGCGATGTCGAGGCGGCGCTTCTGGCCGCCCGACATGTTCTTCGGCATCCGCCGCCACAGCCCGTCGAGCTGGAGCTTGTCGAAGAGCTCCTGGCCCTTGGCGACCGCGGCCTTCTTGGACATGCCGTAGAGCATCCCGTGGTCGACGACCTCGTCGCCGGCGTAGGCGCCGGAGAAGGTCGAGCCCACCTGGGAGCAGTAGCCGATGCTGCGGCGTACGTCGACCGCCTGGGTCGCGACGTCGAAGCCGGCGACGGTGGCGGTGCCGGCCGTCGGCTTGAGCAGCGTGGTCAGCATCCGCAGGGTGGTGGTCTTGCCGGCGCCGTTGGGGCCGAGGAAGCCGACGACCTCGCCCTCCTCGACGTCGAGGTCGACGCCCCGCACGGCGTGGACCTCCTTCTTCTGCTTGCCCTGTCCGCTGTGGAAGGTCTGCACGAGCCCTCGTGCCTCGATCATGGGTTCCCCTCGGTAGTCAAGGTTGAATAGGGCGGAGTATTCAAGATTGAACACGGCGCCGTCAAGCGGGCTCCCGCCCGCCTTCCCCCAGCACAGACCATGCCACCGACGCCGACTCATCGGCGACGGGAATTCCTCAGCGCCGGCCGAGGATCCGCACCCACGTGCCGTGCGCGTCGGCGACCACCTGGGCCCGCACGTCGTACACCTCCGCGACCAGCTCGGGGGTCAGTGCCTCCAGCGGCGGTCCACCGGCCACCACCCGCCCTTCGCGCAGCACGAGCAGCAGATCGCAGAACTGGGCGGCGAGGTTGAGGTCGTGCAGCGCGATGACCGCGGTGACGGGCAGCCGGCGGACCAGGGTGAGCAGCTCGAGCTGGTGGGCGACGTCGAGATGGTTGGTGGGCTCGTCGAGGAGCAGCTCGCGCGGCTCCTGGGCCAGGGCCCGCGCCAGCTGGGCGCGCTGCCGCTCGCCGCCGGACAGCGCGTCCCAGCCGCGGTCGAGCAGGTGGCCGATCCCGACGGCGTCGGCCGCGGCCGCCACGGCGGCGTCGTCGGCGGCGTCGTGCGGGCGCCACGGCCCCTGGTGCGGGATCCGGCCGAGCGCCACGACGTCGGCGACCGTGAGGGCCACGGTCGTGTCGGCGTGCTGGTCGACGACGGCGACCCGGCGGGCCAGGGTGCGCCGTCGCCACTGACGCACCGGGAGGTCGTCGAGGGTGACCACGCCGGACGACGGGCGCCGGCTCCCGGCGAGCAGGCGCAGCAGCGAGGACTTCCCGGACCCGTTCGGCCCGAGCAGGCCGACCGTGGCGCTCTCGGGCACGTCCAGCGACACGTCGTCGACGACCAGCCGGCCCCCGCGCCGCCAGCTGACGGCCCGCGCGTGCAGGCTCATCCGCGCCTCCCGCGGCGGCGCAGCACGAGCGCGAACGCCGGTACGCCGACCAGCGCGGTCACCACGCCGACCGGCAGCTCCTGCGGCGCGACGAGCACCCGGGCGACCGTGTCGGCCCAGACCAGGAAGACGGCGCCGGCCAGGGCAGTGATCGGGATCAGGGCGCGGTGCCGGGGGCCGACGACGGCGCGCGCGGCGTGCGGCAGCACCAGGCCGACGAAGCCGATCGCGCCGGCCGCGGCGACCGCGACCGCCGTGATGGCTGCTGTTGTGACCAGCAGCACCGCCCGGGTGCGGCCGACCCCGATGCCGAGGGCGCCGGCGGCGTCGGTCCCGAACGCGAACGCGTCGAGGGAGCGGGCCAGCACGATGCAGACCACCGTCCCCGCCGCCACGACCGCGCTGACGAGGAGGGCGTCGGACCAGCGCGCCCCGCCGAGGGAGCCGAGCAGCCAGACCAGGACGCCGCGGGTCTGCTCGGGATCCGCGGACGTCAGCACGATGAACGAGGTCAGCGCGGAGAAGAGCTGGGTGCCGGCGACACCGGCCAGGATCAGCTTGTCGGGTCCGGAGCCGGCCGCCCAGGCGAGCAGCACGACGAGCGCGAAGGACACCAGCGCGCCGAGGAAGGCGCCCCCGGTCAGGCCCAGGGCGCCCGCGCCGATGCCGAGCACCGCCACCACGACCGCGCCGGTCGAGGCGCCCGAAGAGATCCCGAGGACGAAGGGGTCGGCCAGGGGGTTGCGCAGCAGGGACTGCAGCACCGCGCCGCACACCGCCAGCCCCGCGCCGCAGGCCGCCGCGAGGATGCTGCGCGGCAGGCGCAGCTCCCACACGATCGCCGCCCGCAGGCGGGAGAGCTCCGCCGGCGGACCGCCGAGATGCTCGCGCACGACGGCGAGCACCTCGCCCACCGACAGGTCGGCGGGCCCCACGATCGTCGCCGTCGCCACCGAGAGCAGCACCAGGGCGGTGCCGACGACGACCGCGGTCGCCAGCCGGAGCCGGGAGGTCAAGCCACCCCGTAGACGACGAAGTCGTCGAAGAGCTGCCACACCGTGCCGTGCTCGGCGAACCCGGCCTGCGCCAGCGCCGCGAGCCGGAAGCCGACACCGGTCGCCTCCGGCGCCGGCCGGTCCGCGAAGCGCCGGTCGCGCTCGGCGACCAGCTCGGCGTACCCGGCGCGGGCGGACAGCTCCGACCACCAGGTGTCCCACGGCTCGGCGCCCCGGTCGAACGCCGCCTCCTGGGTACGCCGGTCGTGCTCGGCCGCCCAGGAGCGCAGCCGCGGCTGCCGGTGGTCGTAGCGGAAGTGGTCGCCGTCGAGCAGGACGCCGTCGTCGGCGAGCAGGTCGCGGGCGTCGCGGTAGGCCGCGACCAGCTGGGCGGGCGAGAGCCAGTGCAGCGCCGTCGTCGAGACGACGCCCGCGACCGGCTCGTCCCCGACGTGCGCCCGCAGGCGCTCGACCCAGCCGTCGGCGGTGAGGTCGTCGTCCACGAAGGCCACCCGGTCGCCGTACCGCTCGCCGGCCTCACGGGCCAGCGCCAGCAGCGCCGGGTCGTGGTCGACGCCGAGCACCCGCGCCCGGGGGAAGCGCTCCAGCACCCGGAACGAAAGCGAGCCGGGCCCGCACGCCAGGTCGACCACGACGGCCGGCTCGCCGCCGCACTGCAGGTCGAGGACGTCGAGCATCGCGGCGAAGCGGCCCTCGCGCTCGGCGATGTACGCCGCCTGCTGCCGGTCCCAGCGCTCGAGCAGGTCGGCGCTGCTCACCCCGGTCACCCCGGTCACCCCGGTCACCCCGCCAGCCCCAGGTCGCGCAGGCCGGCGGCGAGCTGCTCGATGCCGTCGACGTTGCGGATCGACGGGTCCATCGTGGTGCCGTCGAGAATGATGTAGCGCCTCTCCTTGACCGCGGTCAGCCGACGGGCGACCGGGTCGGACTCGAGGAAGTCGATCTTCGCCCGGGCGCTGTCGCCGTCGCCGCCGCGGCCCAGGTCGGCGAGCACGAGCACCGTCGGGTCGCGCTCGAGCAGGCTCTCCCAGCCGATCTCGGGCCAGTACTGGTCGGAGTCCTCGAACGCGTTGGTGGCCCCGACCGCACGGGTCATCAGGCCGGGTGCGCCGCAGCAGCCCGCGATGTAGGGGGTCTTCGTGGCGGCGTACCACCACGCGAAGGTGATCTCGCCCGTGCCCGCGGCCTGCTGGGCCGGCTGGGCCGCCTCGGCGCGGCGCCTCAGGTCGGCGACCAGCTCCGCGCCCCTGTCGGGCACGCCGAACAGCCGCGCGATGTCGGTGATCTCGGCGTACTGGTCGTCGAGGGTGAGCCGGTGCTGGACCTCGGCCTCCTGCCCGGCGCACTCGCTCGGCGACTGGTACGTCGGCACGCCGAGCTCGGTGAACCGCCCGCGGTCGGCGATGCCCTCGTCGGTGAAGGTGTAGTCGAAGGTGGTGTAGAGGAGGTCCGGGTCGCGGTCGAGCACCGACTCGAAGGACGGGAACTCCGCCGCGAACGGCTCCACCTTCGCCCGCTCGGCCTCGAGCGCGGGCAGCACGCTGTCGTCGCTGATGGCGTAGCCGGCCATCCGGTCGCCGAGGCCGAGCGCGAGGAGCAGCTCGAGCGCGGGCTGGTTGACGGCCACGGCCCGCTCGATCGGCGCGGTCACGGTCACGTCGACGTCACAGTTGGCGAGCCCGACCGGGTAGCCGGCGTCGGAGGTCGGTGGCGCGGCCGCGCCCGGGTCGTCGGCGTCGGTGGAGCCGCAGCCGGTCAGCGCGCCGAGCAGCAGGACGCCGCTCAGGAGCAGGGCGGAGGAGGAACGGGTGGGGTGGCGCATACGGGTCTCACCGTCGTGGTCCGCAAGCCCGGGTCGCGGGGCCTGTCCATCGGGTTCGCGCGGTCCGGTCGGTCCGCGGAAGCCAGCAGGTCTTCGGACTCGGGATCCATCGGACGGGGCGCCTTCCCAGACCGGGGTCCAGTGGCTGGCTACTGCCTGCTCCGCCCGTCACCCTCACCGCTGCGCGTCAGCTCCGGACTCTCACCGGATTCCCTGGCCACTGGTGGCTTGACTGGCGTTCGGAGCCTAGCAGCGCCCGCCGCGCCGGTGGTCGGTGGCGGTCGGGCTCAGCCGCCGAGGAGCGCCCGGTACCGCTCGCGGTCGGCGTTCATCTGCCAGCCCGGGTCGTCCGCGGGCGGCGTCCAGGTCGTCGCGTCGAGCGCGAGTCGGCCCGCCTCGAGCTCCTCGATGGTCTCGCGCAGCCAGGCCAGCTCGGCCACCGCGAGATCGAGCCACATCACCACGCCGCGCAGGGCGTGCGGCGGGGCGTCGCCGGGCTCGGGCGGGGTGGCGAGCCGGGCGACCAGCTGCTCCAGGGCGACCCGTCGGCGTACCAGGGACCGCAGCGCGTTCTCGGGCGGGACGAGCGGAAGCAGTCCGAAGGCCGCGCTGAACGCCTTGCGGTCGACGACGCTGACCTCCTCGAGGCCGGCGGTCACCAGGCGCTCGAGCTCGGTGCGCCCGGTCGCCGTCGACTCGTAGACCGCAACCTCCCGGCCGCCGTCGTCGAGGTCGTGGCGCACCAGGAAGCCCTGCTTGGTCAACGTGGCCAGGCCGTTGTAGATCGAGCCCGGGTTGAGGTGGGCCCAGTCGTCGACGCTCCACGACAGCAGCTCACGGCGGATCTGGTAGCCGTTGACCGGCTCGAAGAGCGCGACCGCGCCCAGGAGCAGCATCCGGGTGTCGTGGGCGGCCATGGTCCCCAGTCTCCTACGCGTCCGCGGCGAGCCGGGCGGCGAGACCGTCGCGTCCCACGCCGAGCTTGCGGTAGGCGCGCGAGAGGTGCACCTCGACGGTCTTGGTGCTGAGGAACAGCCGCTGGGCGATGTCGCGGTTGCGCAGCCCGGTGGCGGCCAGCTCGACGACCCGTCGCTCGGCCGAGGTGAGCGCCGCGACGCCGGTCGTCTCGATCCGCCCGGCCCGGCCGCCGGCCAGGGCGAGCTCGGTGGTGGCCCGCTCGGCGAGGCCGGCCGCGCCGAGACGGTGCGCCAGCTCGCGGCCGATCCGGAGCTGCTCGCGGCCCTCGACCCGCCGTCCGGTACGACGCAGCGCGGCGCCCAGCGCGACTCGCGAGCGGGCCTCCTGGAGCCGGGCCTGCGACCCGGTGAGTACCTCGACCGACCGCTCCAGCTGGGCGATCCCGTCGTCCGCGGCGACCTCGCCGACGGTCCGCAGCGCCTGGCCGAGCATGCTCGCCGCTGCCTTGCGCTCCGCGACGGCCAGCTCGGTGGCCGCGAGCTCTCGCGCCTCGTCGACCCTGCCCAGCGCCCACAGGCTCTCCACCGCGGCGACCCGCCAGCCGCACCAGGTGGGCGAGTCCATGTCGAGCTCGATCAGCCGCTCGCTGCACAGCCTCAGCGAGGCCAGCGCGCCCTCGTGGTCGCCGGTCGCGGCGCGGACCAGGCCGCGGGAGCGGAGCAGGTGGATCCCCGTGGCGTTGTTGGGGTCGGTGGCCACCTCGTCGGGAATCTGCTCGATGGTGGCGACCGCCTCGGCGAGCCGGCCCTGCCCGAGCAGTGCCTCCGCCAGGCCGGCGGCGGCCATCAGCCGGACCAGCTGACCGCCGGCGACGACCTCGGCGTGGCGCAGCGCCTCGGCGAAGTCGGTGCCGCTGTCGTCGAGGCGGCCGGCCCACAGGTGGGCCCAGCCGCGGGTCACGGAGGCGGCGGCATACAGCGGGACCGAGCCCTCGCGGGCGGCGAGCTCGAGACCCTGTGCGCAGAGCTCGGCCGCCTCGTCGTACGCCCCGGAGCAGGCCAGGTGGATCCGTGCGAGCGACCAGGCGAACGGGCTGGCGAGCTGCTCGGGCGTCGCCCCGTCGCCGATCGCGCGTCGGGCCAGGGCGCCGGCCTCGGCTATCGGCGCGAGGGTCGCGTTGGCGACCGAGGCCTGGTGGATGAGGAGCAGCCGTTCGCCGGGGGTGGCGCCGGCGAGCTCGCCGTGCGCGGCGAGCCGGGTGCGGGCGTCCTCGAAGCAGCCGGGCACGGAGATCTCGGCCGCGACCAGCGCGGCCTCGACGAGGAGGGTCAGGTCGCCGTGTTCCGGTCCGAGGTCCGCCAGCGCGGCCTCGAGGATGGGGACGGATCGTTCGTAGAACCCGCCCACGTGGTACGCCGCGGAGAGCCCCAGCGCGCAGTGCGCCCGCAGCACGGGGTCGCTCACGCCGCGGCCCGCGCGCTCCAAGGTGGCCACCGACGCGGGGTCGCCGGCGTGCAGCTCCGCGGTGCCGAGCTCGACCAGCAGGGCCGGGAGGTCGGCGGCGGGCGGCGGCTCGGCCACCGCGCGGCGGAGCAGGTCGACCGCCGCCTGGGGTGCGCCGTCGGCCAGGGCCGCCCGGGCGGCGGTGCGCAGCAGGTCCGCCGCCCACGGGTCCCCGACGCCCTCGGCCTCGAGCAGGTGTCCCGCCGCGGGATGCAGTCCGTCGGGTTCGGCGGCGAGCGCCCGGGCGGCGCGCCGGTGCAGGTCGTCGCGGGTGGCGGCGCCGGTCGCGGCGGTGACCGCGCCACGCAGCAAGGCGTGCCGGAACCCGAGCAATCGCTCGGTCGCGAACAGCCCCGCGTCCCGCAGCCGGTCAGCCGCGATGCCCGCCTTCTCGGGGGACAGGTCCGCGAGGTCGGCGGCGATCCGCAGCGGCGCCGAGTCGAGGACGGCGACCGCGCGGGCGAGCGCTTGCTCGGTCGTGCCGAGCGCCGTGAGCCGTTGCACGACCGTGTCCACGACGGCCAGCGGAACCAGCGACCGGACGTCCGTCGTACCGAGCAGGTCGGCGAGCGCGGTGACCAGGAAGGGGTTGCCGCCGGTCACGTCGGCGCAGGCCGCAGCCATCTCGTCACTCAGCTCGGCGTGGCCCAGGTCGGCGAGGCAGGACCGCACGCCGGCCACGCTGAGCGGCGCCAGGTCGAGCCGGCCGGACCCGGCGACGAGCGCCGCCAGCGCCGGGCTGCGCCGCTCGGGGAGGATGTCGCGGGCCGCGACGACGAGCAGCACCGGCAGCTCGCCCGCCCGGCTCAGCAGATGCTGGCAGAACACGAGCGAGGCCTCGTCGGCCCAGTGCGCGTCGTCGACCGCGAGCACGAGCGGGCCGTCGGCGGCGAGCCCGTCGAGCAGCCAGTACAGGCTGTTGAGCATCACCGACGGATCGGCGACCGGCTCACCGCGGTGCAGCACCAGGTCCACCGCGGCCCGGGCCGCGCCGTGGGCGATGCCGTCGAGGCCGTCGATCGCGGCCGGGTCGAGGTCGGCCAGGGCCCGGCCGAACAGCTGCCGGACGACGCCGTACGGCGCATGGGTCTCGAGCTCGCCGGCCGCCGCCCGCAGCAGCCGCAGGTCACCGGCCCCGGCCAGGACCGAGTCCAGCAGCGTCGTCTTCCCGACGCCCGCGGGCCCGAGCAGGCAGAGCGCGCCCCCTGACCCGGCGCGCAGCCGGTCGAGCGCGGCGCCGGCCTGGGCGAGGCTCGCCTCCCTTTCGACGAGTCGACCGCTGGGCACGGAGGAAGCGTAGTGCGGTCCGCATGAGGATTGGGGTGCTCCCCTGACGCGGACGGTGGCCGAGCCGTGGCTGGATGGGGACGTGATCTCCGTCCTCGGCCGCTCTGCCGCGATCCTGCTCCTGGTCCTCGCGACCGCCGCCTGCTCCTCCGACGACGGGAAGGACGACCAGAAGGCAGCGCCGGCACCCGCCTCCGCGACCGGCTCGCCGGACCCGATGACGGAGACGACCCCCGCCTCGCCGACGCCGAGCACCGTGGCGGCCGACCCGGCCGCCCGGCTCGACTTCGCGGTCGTCGAGACCGCCACCGCCGACCTGACCAGCGACAACCCGTCGTGCGCGATCACGAAGTGGAGCCCCAACGAGACCGGTGTCGACGGACAGGTCGACTTCCGCCAGTTCGACTGCTACGGCGACCAGGACGGCGTCGACATCGGCCTCCCGGCGCTGCTGCAGACGATCATCTGGGTCGAGATGCCCTCGGCCGAGGAGGCCCGCGCCTACGCCCAGGACAACCTCTACGACGACAACCAGGCCCTGGTGGCCGGCCCGACGGCCCTCGTCGTCAACGGCCTGTGGGGCCAGCAGGGCACCGACCTGTACGCCGAGGTGCAGGCCGCCTGCGGCTGCGGCGAGCTGATCTCCGCCGCCCCCTGACCGTGCCCGGAGCCCAATCCGGGAGCGGGCTTTCTTGTGCCCGAGGACAACGACCCGCCAAGTGACCCGCGAGTAGAGTCGCGGCCATGAAGCGTGAGATCTACGACGAGGACCACGAGGCATTCCGCGCATCCGTCAAGGAGTTCGTGGACCGCTCGGTGCTGCCCCACGCGGAGGAGCACATCAAGGCCAAGGCGCTGCCGCGCGAGTTCTGGCTCGAGGCCGGCAAGCAGGGCCTGCTCGGCCTGTGCATCCCCGAGGAGTACGGCGGCGCCGACGCCGGCGACTACCGGTTCAACGCCGTGCTCCAGGAGGAGCTCGCCAAGGCCGGTGCGGCGTACCCCACCTGTCACGGCATCCACGCCGACATCACCGCGCCGTACATCGTCGAGCTCGGCACCGAGGAGCAGAAGCAGCGCTGGCTCCCCGGCGTCGCGTCCGGCGAGATCCTGCTCGGCATCGGCATGACCGAGCCGTCGGGCGGCTCCGACCTGGCCGCGCTCAAGACCACCGCGGTGCGCGACGGCGACTCGTGGATCATCAACGGCTCGAAGACCTTCATCACCAACGGCTACTCCGGCGACCTGTTCGTCACCGCCGTGCGCACCGACCCCGAGAAGGGACCCAAGGGCATCACCCTGTTCGGCATCGAGGCCACCATGGAGGGCTTCTCGCGCGGCCGGAAGCTCGACAAGGTCGGCATGGAGGAGTCCGACACCGCCGAGCTGTTCTTCGAGAACGTCCGGGTCACCGACGCCGAGATCATCGGCGAGCTCAACATGGGCTTCATCCACATGATGCAGAAGCTCCCGCAGGAGCGGCTCGGCTGCGCGGTCGCCAACATCGCGCACGCCAAGCAGATCCTCCTCGAGACGATCGACTACGCCAAGGAGCGCCAGGCCTTCGGCGCTCCGATCGGCACCTTCCAGCACAACAAGTTCCTGCTCGCCGACCTCGTCACCCGGATCGAGGCGGCCGAGGCGTACATCGACAAGTGCGTCCTCAACCACTCCCAGGGCACGCTCACGGCGATCGACGCGGCGAAGGCGAAGTGGTTCTCCTCGCAGGTGCAGTCGGAGGTGCTCGACCACTGCGTGCAGCTGCACGGTGGCTACGGGTTCATGAACGAGTACCGGGTCGCCCGGGCCTGGCGCGACGCCCGGGTCACCAAGATCTGGGCCGGGTCGAACGAGATCATGAAGGAGCTGATCGGGCGCGACCTGGGGTTGTGAGCTGGGGCGCAGGAATCGCCGGTCGACCGGCGATTCCTGCACTTGTCGGCCGTTGCAACGCCCGACAAGCGCAAGAAACGCCCGTCAAGTACGCCGAGTCAGTGCCCGCCGAGCCCCTCGGACAGCGCCCGGGTGGTGCGGACCAGCGCCTGCGCCATCGCACTGTCCACGTCGGCCGACACGGTGACGGCGGTGCCGACGATGGCCATCGCCGCCACGATCGTGTCGCCCTCGAAGATCGGCGCCGCGATGGTGCGTACGCCGTTGATGTCGGGGGAGTTCAGCGACAGGCCGTGCTCGCGGATCGTGTCGAACTCGGCGGCCAGGTCGGGGGAGCGGCGCAGGATCGTCTTGAGCCCGGGGACCTGCTCGGGCGGCAGGAAGGCGCAGAACACCCGGCCCTGCGCGGACTCGGTGAGGTCGAGGCGGGCGCCGGAGCGCACGCCGATCCGGATGATGTGGTCGGTGTTGTCGACCGAGCGGACCACGGTGGCGGTCTCGCCGTCCCACACGGAGAGGACGACGGTCTCGTCGACCTCGTGGAGCAGCGACTCCATGTAGGGCTCGGCCGCAGCGACGATCGGCAGGCCGGCGCGGGCCGACGCGGCGAGGGTCAGCACCTGGGGGCCGAGGGAGTAGAGAGCAGTGCGCTCGTCGTACCGGAGCAGGTGGGCGGCCCGCAGCGCCTTGGTGTAGCGGTGGGCCGTGGCCTTGCTGGTGCCGAGCGACGCGGTGATCTCGTTGAGGCTCAGGTAGGGCTTGGCGACCGTGAAGGAGCCGAGCACGACCGCGGCACGCTCCACCGTCTGGATGGTGGGCGCGGTCTCGTTCGACTCGGCCTTCGGGCTCTTGCTGGTGCTCATGTGACCTCGGATTCGGGGCGCGGGCTCGACGGAGTATCGCACGGGTGCGGGCCAGGTCAGAGGTCTGACGAGTGTCCGGGCGTGAGCGCCGATCCGGGCCGGACCAGCGCCGTGATGTGGTTCACGGCGAGGGCGGCCTCGCCGAAGCCGATCGAGATCAGCTTGACCTTGCCGTCGTAGTGGGCCAGGTCGCCGGCCGCGAAGACCCGCTGCCGGTTGGTCCGCATGGTCCGGTCGACGAGGATGTGGCGGCGATGCTGCTCGAGCCCCCACCCGTCGATCGGGCCGAGGTCGGCGATGAAGCCGAGCGCCGCGACGACAGCCTGCACCTCGAGCGTACGACGATCGCCTGCGGTGCTCTCGACGACCACCTCCTCGACGGCCTCGGCGCCGGACACCTTCGCGACCTCGTACGGCGTCAGCACCTCGACCGTGGACGCGGCGAGCTGTGCCACGCTGCGCTCGTGCGCACGGAACTGCGGTCGACGGTGGACGAGCGTCACGCTGCGCGCGATCGGCTCCAGGCCCAGCGCCCAGTCCAGGGCGGAGTCGCCGCCGCCGACGACGAGCACGTCCTGGCCGGCGAGCTCGGCGAGCCGGGGCACGAAGTAGCGCAGCCCGCGGTCGAGGTACTCCGAGCCGACGGGCAGCTCGCGCGGGGTGAAGCTGCCGATGCCGGCGGTGATGAGCACCGCGCCCGCGCGAATGGTGTCGCCGGTGTCGGTGCGGACCTCGACGCCGTCCTCGTGCTCCTCGAGGCCGACCGCGGTGCGGCCGAGCAGCAGCAGCGGGTCGGCCGAGCGGGCCTGCTCGTGCAGTGCGTCGACCAGCTCCTGGCCGCGGACGGCCGGAAACCCGGCGACGTCGTAGAGCGCCTTCTCCGGGTAGAGCGCGGCCACCTGGCCGCCGACCTCGGGCAGCGCGTCGAGCAGCGCGACCCGCAGGTCGCGGAAGCCGGCGTAGTAGGTGGCGTAGAGGCCGGTCGGCCCGGCGCCGACGACGAGCAGGTCGACGTCGTACGTCGTCGCGCCGCTCATGCGACGTCGGGGTGGTCGGCGCCGGTGCGACCCACCTTGCGGGCGCCGCCGGGCGAGCCGAGGTCGGTGAAGAACTCCGCGTTGATCCGCTCGTAGTCCTTGCGGTCCTCGGGCAGGTCCTCGTGGTGGTAGATCGAGATCTGGGGGCAGACCGGCTCGCAGCGCCCGCACTCCACGCACTCGTCGGGCTGGATGTAGAGCATCCGGTCGCCCTCGTAGATGCAGTCGACGGGACACTCCTCCACGCACGACCGGTCCATCACGTCGAGACAGGAAGCGGTGATCACGTAGGGCACGGCGGCTCCAATCCGTATATGCAGTCCGAGACAGCGTCTCTTATTACAAGACAGGACAATGAACCCCGAGGGGTGCCTCCGTCAACCCGTCGGACGGATTCATCCGACCTCTTGACAGCCCACTCGGGGTGGGTGAGGCTATGTCGCATCGCGAGATGGCATCTCGCGATAGCACTCAGTGACCAGGGCGAAGGAGCGACCGAGATGCCAAGCGAAGTGTCCGAGCGAGTGGCGGAGCCGATGCTCGTGGAGGACTGGGAGCGGCTGACCTTCCGCGTCAACCGGGAGGCCTACCGCTCGCCGGAGCTGTTCGCCCGCGAGCGGGTCGACATCTGGCTGCGGACCTGGCTCTACCTCGGACACGAGACCGAGATCCCCGAGGTCAACGACTTCAAGGTGCGCACCATCGCCGGCCGGCCGCTGATCTTCTGCCGCGACGCGGACGGGGAGGTGCGGGCCTGGCTGAACTCCTGCCCGCACCGCGGCACCGTGCTGTGTCGCGAGACCGAGGGCTCCCAGAAGCGCTTCCAGTGCTTCTACCACGCCTGGACGTTCAACAACGACGGCACCGTGGCGGCGATCCCCGACAACGGCGCCTACGAGGACATCGAGGCGCTGCAGAGCAGCATGATGCTGCGCTCGGTCCCGCGCCTGGAGACCCACGAGGGCTATGTCTTCATCTCGTTCAACCCCGACGTGCCGCCGCTGCTGGAGCATCTCGGCGACGCCGCCGACTACATGACGATGATCGAGCAGCAGCACGCGAGCGGAGTCACCACGCTGCCCGGCGTCCAGCTCTACAGCGTCCGCGGCAACTGGAAGCTCGCCGTCGAGAACGCCATGGACGGCTACCACTTCTCGCCGACCCACAACACCTTCGTCGGCTACCTGCGCGAGTCCGGCTTCGCGGTCACCGACGACGACCAGTACGCCTACAACCTCGGCAACGGGCACTCCCTGCTCGTGCTCACCGGCCACGGCGGACGGATCAGCATGGTGTGGGAGCCGCGCTTCGGCGAGGCCGAGAAGGTCCGCACCGAGGAGCACCTCGCCGAGATGCGCGAGCGGCTGGGCGAGAAGCGGGCGCACTACGTCGCCGACGAGAGCCACATCCTGTTCGTCTTCCCCAACCTGCTGCTCTTCGACATCGAGGGACTCTCGATCCGCCAGCTCGAGCCGGTCGCGCCGGGTCACACCGACGTCCGCGCCTGGCAGCTGGTGCCCCGCGAGGAGCACGAGGAGTCCCGAGCGCTGCGGATGAAGACCGTCGTCAGCTTCGTCGGTCCCGGCGGCCTGGCGACGCCCGACGACATCGAGGCCTACGAGGCCGTCCAGCGCGGCATCGAGGCGACCAGGGGCGCCGGCGAGCTCGACTACAGCGACATGTCGCGCGGGATGCGCGACGAGGTGAAGGGCGTCCAGGGCCGCTCCATCGACGAGGGCGCGATGCGGGGCTTCTGGCGACACTGGGAGCGGGCCGTCGGCGGCGGCCTGGAGGTGTCCGGCGAACGGCCGGAGCGCTTCCTCGAGGGAAGGGAGCTGGCATGACGCAGGCCGACGTGCGCGGCGCGATCGAGGTGGCGGGACGGGTGGTCACCCGCGGCGAGGTCGAGGACTTCCTCTACGCCGAGGCCGACATCCTGGACGCCTGGGACTACGACGCGTGGTTCGAGCTGTTCGAGGAGGGCGCGCGCTACGAGATCCCGACCACCGACTACCGGGGCTGGTCGCTCCACGCCGGCGGCTCCTTCGTCGACGACGACTACGACCTGATCAAGGCCCGGGTCAAGCGGCTCAAGTCGCGCAAGGCCCACGCCGAGAACCCGCACTCCCGCACCCACCGCCTGGTCTCCAACGTCCGGTTGTTCGCCGGCGAGGAGGAGGGCACGCTGCGGATCCGTGCGTCCTTCGTGGTCCACCGGGCGCGCGACGGCCAGTTCGACCAGTACGTCGGCTGGTACGAGCACGTCGTCGTCCCCACCGAGGCGGGGCTCAGGTACCGCCTGCGCCGGTCGATCCTCGGTCACGAGTCGCTGCCGGTCGGTGCTCGGCTGAGCTTCATCCTCTGAGCGGAGAGACGCAGATGATCCGACACACCCTGATGTTCCGGTTCGCCGACGAGGTCCCCGAGGGGACCCGTCGCTCGATCCTCGCCGAGCTGGAGACCTTCCCCGAGCGCTATCCGGCGATGCGCCACTGGTCGATGGGCGAGAACCTGAGCAGCCGCGACCAGACCTACACCCACGCGATGTCGGTCGAGTTCCCCGACGAGCAGGAGCTGCTCGCCTACCTCACCAGTGAGTCGCACGAGACCTTCGTGCGCGAGAAGTGGCGGCCGGTGATCGCCGACCAGGCGATCGTCGCCTACGAGTTCGCGGGGCCGGAGGCCGACGCGGGAAGGGAGGGACGCGTGAACCAGCGTCCGCACGGTCCGTTCGGCATGGAGTACGCCCGGATCGAGGTGCCCGACATGCAGGCCACCATCGACTTCCTGGAGTACCACGTGGGTCTCCAGCTGGAGCAGCGCACCGACGAGTACGCCTACCTCCGGGCCGACATCGAGCACCACGCGATCGAGCTGATCAGCGCCCCCGAGCGCACCGACGGCTGGACCACCGCGATCGGCTTCAGCGTCGAGAGCGCGGAGGTGCTCGAGGAGATCAAGCAGCGCGCGATCGCGGCGGGCCACGAGATCCTCGCCCTGCAGAAGCGCCAGCAGGAGCTGTGCGACGACGGCTTCGCCCTCGCCGACCCGGAGGGTCTCCTCGTCGAGCTGTTCATCGGCTTCCAGGAGTACGCCGAGCCGCCGCACCTCGAGATCCGCCCGCTCGACCTGGTCCACCCCTTCCTCGCGACCACCAAGTACGAGGAGATGCTGGACTTCTACATCAAGGTGCTGGGCTTCATCCCGTCCGACCACATCGTCGGCTCGGCGACCTTCCTGCGCTGCGAGGACCGCTACCACCACAGCCTGGCGATCCAGAAGAACGACGAGCACTACGTCGCCCACCTCTGCTTCGCGATGAAGAGCCTCGACCACGTCATGCGGATGCGCGCCCGCGCGCTCTACAAGGGCGCGCCGATCGCCTCCGACATCGTCAACCACTCGGCGTCGACGTCCATCGCGTTCTACCTGCACGACACGAGGTTCGGGCCGCGCTTCGAGCTGTGCGACAGCCACCGGGTCTTCACGCCCGAGGAGCACGAGACGCACCGCGCCCGCAAGATGCCCGCCGACCCGCGCAACATCGACGTCTGGCGGCCGGCATCCGACGACTGGGGCCGTTTCTGAGCGACCAGCTGGTCGAGCTCCTCCGGGTGCTCGACGCGACGCCTGCGCCGCGCGGCCGGGAGCGCCGCGCCGCGCAGGCGCTCGCCGCGTGGTGTGCGGAGCAGTGGCCCGCGATCGAGTGGACCGTGCAGCCGTACGGCGCCGACGGCGCCAACCTGGTCGCCCGCTGCGGCCCGGGGCCGTTGCTCTACTCCCACCTCGACACCTCGCTCGACGATCCGGTCGGCGTGCTCGAGGTGGGCGACGGCGTCGCCGAGGGCTTCGGCCTCGGTGTCGCCCGGGCGCCGGCCGCGGCCGCCCTGGCCGCCTTCGCGCAGGCTCGCCACGGCACCCTGCTGCTCGCGGGCAGCGGCACCCATCGCCGAGGAGGCCGCGCCGAGGGCGTGCGCGCCTTCCTGGCCGACCTGCCGGCGCTGCCGCCCGCCGCGATCGTGGCCAAGGGCGGCCCGCCCGGCCTGCTCTGGGAGGAGCCCGGCGCGGCGTACGTCGAGGTGCGGGTCTCCGGCCGCCCCGGCGCCGCCCTCGCACCCGAGTCCGCGACGCCCACCGGCGGCATCGGGCGCCATGCCGGGCTGGTGCTCGACGCGATCGCCGTGTGGCGCGAGCGCTATCTCGCGAGCCGCGCGCCCGTGGGCCAGGTCGGTCCCCAGGTCGGGGTCGGCGCGGTGCGGGCCGGGATGCCCGACAAGCCGGACCTGCTGCCGGCCGACCTGCTCGTCGACCTGTACGTCGTGACCGTGCCCGGGGAGCGCGACACCCGGCTCGGCACCGAGCTGACCGCCTGCCTGCACGCCCTGCTCGCCGACGGCCCGCTCGCCGGCTGCCGGACCGCGGTGGACGTGGAGTGGCTGCACGACGCCCAGGCGACGCCCGAGCGGGCACCCGTCGTACGCGCGGCGCGGCACGCGTGGGAGGACGTCTTCGGTACCCCGCCCGCGCCGGTCGCGCGGTGGACCGGCTCGACCGACGGGGTGGTCCTGCGCGAGCACGGGATTCCGACGGTGCGGGTGGGGCCGCAGAGCGTACGATCGGCATCCGATCCGCGTCGCGATGTCGTCGACCTCGCCGACCTGGCGCACTTCCAGCGGCTCTACGAGGCGCTGCTCGAGCCCGGCCACCGGCACTGAGCGATATCGCATCGCAAGACGTCATCTTGCATGCTTGACGCGTGTGTCCCGGGTCACTACCATCCGGAGGGACGGTATCGCTCTCCAGTCCGGAGAGTCCGATTCAAGCCTCGACGCACTGTGCGCCGGGTGTGCGGCCGACAGCCACCCGATGCTCTTCGCCACGATCCGTGGCCCAGGCCGGTGCGTCGGCAAGGCGAGATTTCGCTCCCCGAGGAGCGGGAACTGGAGGCCAGATGCGCGTGGACACCATCGTCGCGAACGGGCGGATCGTCAGCCCCAGCGGCGTCATCGACGCGGCGATCGCCGTCAAGGACGGTCGCATCGTCGCCCTAGCCGACGAGAGCGTGCTCCCGGAGGCCGACGAGCGGATCGACGCCCAGGGCAGGTACGTGCTGCCGGGCATCGTCGACCCGCACGTCCACCTCGGCGGCGGCCGGCCGCTGTCGGAGATCTTCGCGTCCGAGACGGCGTGCGCCGCGGTGGGCGGGGTGACGACGGTGCTGCAGTACCGCCGCTCGCCGTCGACCTTCCTCGACACCTTCCCGGCCGAGCTCGAGACCGCGAAGACGCGCATGCTGGTGGACACCCAGTTCCACTTCATCATCTCGACGATGGAGCAGGTGGAGGAGATCCCCCGGTACGCCGAGGAGTTCGGCGTGACGAGCTTCAAGTTCTACATGGGCGGCTACGAGCCCGGGAACCCGATCGGCCTGGTGTCGGTCAACGACGCCGTGCTCTACGCCGCGATGGAGAAGATCCGCGACCTCGGCCCCTACGGCTGGTGCATGGTCCACTGCGAGGACGACTCCCTGGTCTGCCACCTGACCGCCAAGGTGAAGGAGTCCGGCGGCGACGACCTGGCGGCCTACAGCGCGTCGCGGCCCGACTTCGTCGAGGAGCAGGACCTGCTGCGCGCGATCTGGCTCGCCGACCTGCAGGAGTGCCCGCTCTACGTGCCGCACACGACGGTCGGCATGGCCGTCGACGCGGCGGCCGAGTCGCGGCGCAAGGGCCGAGTCGTCGTCCTGGAGACCTGCCCCCACTACCTCGCGCTCACCGCCGACGACCAGCGCCTGGCCGGCTCCGGCGTCGGCAAGGTCGCGCCGGCACTGCGCAACAGCGAGCACCAGGCCGAGCTGTGGCGGGGCCTGCGCGAGGGCTGGATCTCGACCATCGGCTCCGACCACGTCCCGATCCCCAAGTCCGGCAAGGGCATCTGGGAGGAGGCGCCCGGCTTCGCGGGCCTCGCCACGATGCTGCCCGTCGTCCTCACCGAGGGCGTGCTCAAGGGCCGGATCGCGATCGAGAAGGTCGCCGAGACGATGGCCTACAACCCCGCCCGGCTGTTCGGCCTGGCGCCGACCAAGGGCGCGATCCAGGTCGGCGCCGACGCCGACCTGGTGATCGTCGACCTGGAGACCGAGAAGGTCGTCGGTCCCGACGTCACGCAGAGCGAGTTCGTCAGCGCCTTCGAGGGCGTGCCGCTGCGCGGCTGGCCGACGCTGACCATGCGCCGCGGCGACGTGATCTACCGCGACGGCGAGGTGCTGGCGCAGCCGGGCAGCGGCCAGGTGGTCGCGAAGCCCGAACCCGACAAGGACAAGGAGAGGAACTGGCATGCCGCTTAGCGTGAAGCTCGACCCGCGGGACGTGGGCCTGCTCGTGGTCGACATGCAGAACGGCTTCTGTCACCCCGAGGGGTCGCGGGGCCAGGCGTTCGGCGCGGACGCCGTGAAGAGCCCGCAGGCGATCATCCCCGCCGTGCAGCGGACGATCGACCTGGCGCACCGGCTCGACATCCCCGTCTGGTTCACCCAGCAGGTCCACTACGACGACGACGTGCTCCGCGCGCGCCGCCGGATCCCGTCCCACCTGGAGCGCCGGGGGGTCAAGCTCGAGCTGTGCCGCCGCGGCACCTGGGACGCCGAGCTGCTCGACGAGATGAAGGCGATCAAGGAGGACCGCGACGAGGTCGTGGTCAAGCACCGCTCGAGCGCCTTCTTCCAGACCACGCTCGAGGTCGAGCTGCGGATGAAGGACGTGCAGGTGCTCGTGGTCACCGGTACGACCACCAGCTTCTGCGTGGACTCGACGATCCGCGACGCCTACGCCCGGGACTTCGACGTCGTCGTCCCGGCCGAGTGCGTCGCCGACTCCGACGACGCCGCTCATGCCGCGACCCTGGCGAGCATCGAGCGCTTCCACGGCGTCGTCACCGATCTGCCCGGGTTGACCGCCGCCCTCGATGGCTGACCTCGGCGCCGGGCTCCGGGTCGACGGCGACGTCGTCCCGGCCGGCGCCCCGGGCGCTTCCCTGCTGGAGGTCCTGCGCGGTGCGGGGAACTTCTCGGCGAAGCAGGCGTGCGGTCGCGGTGAGTGCGGCGCCTGCACCGTGCTGGTCGGCGACCGCGCCGTGATGTCCTGCACCACGCCGGCCGCGCTGGTGACCGACGAGGTGACCACCGCGGCCGGTCTCGGCGACGAGGCTGCCGACCTGCGCGCCGCGTTCGCGGACCATGCCGCCTTCCAGTGCGGCTTCTGCACACCCGGTCAGGTGGTCCGAGCCGAGGCGGTGCTCCGTGAGTCCGTCGACCGCGACCGCGCCGACATCGTGCGCGCGATGTCGGGCAATGTCTGCCGCTGCACGGGATATCGCCAGATCGTCGACGCGGTCTGCGCCGTCGCCGAGAGCCGGCGGGACGCCCGATGATCGGCCGGTCGACCCGCCCGCTCGACTGGGCCGAGAAGACCTCCGGGACCGCGCGGTACGCCGCCGACCGGCCACCCGAGGGCACCCTGGTCGCGCGCGTCCTCCGCTCCCCGCTGCCGCACGCGGACATCAAGCGTCTCGACGTCTCCGCGGCGCTGCGCGTGCCCGGCGTCCACGCCGTCGTCACCGCCGCCGACTTCCCCGCCGGCCGGCTCTACGAGCACAGCGGCGGCCCCTACTCCGACCGGCCACCGCTGGCCGTCGACCGGGTCCTGTACGTCGGCCACGAGGTCGCCGCCGTCGCCGCCGAGACCGCGGAGGCGGCGGACGAGGCGATCCGCGCCATCAAGGTCCGCTATCGCCGGCGCAAGGCCGTGCTCACCGTCCCCGATGCGCTCGCCCCCGGCGCGCCGCTGCTCCACGACCGCGCCGACGGGCCCAATGTCGCGGTCGCGACCGCCGAGCACTGGGGTGACGTCGACCTCGCCGAGGCGAACGCGGCGTTCACCGCGAGCGGCACCTTCCACTACCCGCGCGTCACCCATGTCTGCATGGAGCCCAACACCACCATCGCCTGGTGGCACGACGAGCGCCTGGAGCTGTGGACCTCCAGCCAGGCCCCGCACTTCGTCGTCCACGAGCTGGCCGGGCTGTTCGGGCTCGAGCTCGACCAGGTCGTGTGCCGCGACGTCGCCGTGGGCGGGGGATTCGGCTCCAAGTCGAAGATCTCCGAGCACGAGGCGCTCGCCGCCGCGCTGTCGATGAAGTGCGGTCGGCCGGTGCTGCTCGAGCTGACCCGCGCCGAGGAGTTCTCGTTCACCAAGCCGCGTCACGCCTTCACCACCGAGCTCACCGCGGCCGCCGACGCCGACGGGCGGCTGTGCTTCCTCGACGCACGGATCGACGTCGACAACGGCGCCTACAACCACTACGGCCCGTCGGTGATGCGGGCCGGCATCAAGCAGCTCGGCTCGATGTACCGCCCCGACGCGGTCCGCTGGGACGCCCGCCTGGTCGACACCAACCTCGTGCCCGGCGGCCAGTTCCGCGGCTACGGCCAGCCGCAGACCGCGATCGGGCTCGAGACACTGATGGACGAGCTCGCCGAGCAGTGCGGCCAGGACCCGATCGACTTCCGGATCGCCAACTCCGGTCTGCCCGACACCATCCAGCTCTCCGGCTCGCGGGTCGGCTCCAACCGGCTGCGCGAGTGCCTCGCCGAGGTCCGCGACCGGATCGGCTGGGACGCCAAGCGCGGCCCGGACCGCCGTCCCTACCGGGGCGTGGGCGTCTCGTCGGGCATGCACGCCAGCGGCTCCTACGCCTATCCCGGCGGCAACACCAGCGCCGCGGGCATCGAGGTGCGCGGCACCGGCGAGGTCGTGGTCCGCTTCGGCGGCGCGGACGCCGGCACCGGCCAGCGCACCATCCTGGGGCAGATCGCGGCCGACGTGCTCGGCGTACCGATGGACCGGGTCGGCGTGATCATGGCCGACTGGGACGAGACCCCGCCCGACATGGGCGCCTGGTCCTCGCGCGGCACGCACATGGGCGGGCATGCCGTCCGCCAGAGCGCGGAGGCGATGGCCGCGCGGCTGTGCGAGCTCGGCGCGGCCAAGCTCGGGACCGACCAGGTGACGCTGCGCGACGGGCAGGTCGTCTCGGCCACCGACGGCATCCCGATCGAGAGCCTGGTCGACGGCTCGCTGCGGATCGACACCGAGTACGTCGAGCCGAGGATGCAGCCCTACTGGACCGGGATCGAGCGCCCCAACATCTCGGCGACCTATGCCTACGCCGCGCACGCGGTCGAGGTCGAGGTCGACCCGGACACCGGCGTGATCAGCGTGCTCGGCTATGCCGCCGTCCACGACATCGGCCGGGCGATCAACCCCGCGCTGGTCGAGGGCCAGATCATCGGCGGCGCGGTGCAGGGCCTGGGTGCCGCGCTGGGGGAGAAGCTCCACTACGAGGGCGGCCGGCTGGTCAACGGCGGCTACGTCCACTATCCGCTGCCGCGAGCAACGACGGTCCCCTCGATCGACGTCGGGCTGGTCGAGGGCCCGGAGCCGGCGGGGCCGTTCGATGCGAAGAGCGTCGGTGAGATCGCGCTGATCCCCGCGGCGCCGGCCCTGCTCAACGCGGTGTACGACGCGACCGGCATCCGGTTCCGGGAGCTGCCGCTGACGCCCGACGTCGTGCTGTCGGCACTGCGTGAGCGCCAGGGCCGGCCAGCGCGGAGGCACCACCTGGCCCGGCGGCCGGGCCGCTGGCAGATCGGGCTGTTCCGCGCCCTCTACCCCTACGGCATCCACCTGCTGCTGGACCGCTGGGGGACTCGCTTCGCGCGTCGTCGTAACCCGCGGCCGGTGGAGCGGGTCGCCCTCCCGGAGACGGTCGCGGAGGCCGTGGCCGAGCTGGCCGCGCCCGACGCGACGGCGATCGGCGGCGGTACCGACGTGCTGGTGCAGCGCGACCAGGGACTGCTGTTCCCGACCGTTCTGGTCGGGACCCGCGGCGTGGCCGCGATGCGCGAGATCACGCAGGCCCCTGGTGGAGACTGGCGGATCGGCGCCGCGGTGACGCTGACCGAGCTCGCCACGTGGGCCGAGGGCCGGGTGCCGATGATCGCCTCCGCGGTCGGGACGATCGCGTCCGCGCAGATCCGCGAGGTCGCCACGGTCGCCGGGAACCTCGGCCAGGAGAAGCGCTGCTGGTTCTTCCGCAACGGCTTCGACTGCTACCAGCGCGGTGGGGTGAGCTGTCCCTGCTACGCCGTCGACGGCGACCACCGGCTGCACCACGCCGCCATCGGCGCCCACCGCTGTCAGGCGGTCACGCCCTCCGACCTGGCGACCGTCTTCGACGCGCTGTCGGCGACGGTCGTGGTCACCGGGCCGTCGGGCAGCCGCGAGGTCTCGATCCCCCGTCTCTACGCGGGTCCTGGGGAGCTGGACCTGGCGCCTGGCGAGCTGGTGGAGGCGGTGCTGCTGCCGGCGTCCGCGCTCACCGGACGGGGTGTCTTCGTCAAGGTGCAGCAGTGGGACGGCGACTTCGCGCTCGTCTCGCTGGCCGCGTGCGCGCAACCCGGGGCCGACGGCCGCTGGACGACCGCGCGCTATGTCTTCGGCGGTCTCGCCCCCAAGCCCTGGCAGCCGCCGCGGCTCGGGCGGGCGCTCGCCGGCACCCTGCCGACGCCCGACGCGGTGGCCGCCGTGCTCGACCAGGACCTCTCCTGGGAGGCCCATCCACTGCCCGGGAACCGATGGAAGCTCGACGCTGCTGTCGGCCTGGCCCGACAGGCGACCAAGCGGTTGCTCGATGAGGAGGAGTTCGATGACTGACGTCGACATCGCGACCGCGCGAGGCGCGGCCATCGTCGACCGGCTCAAGGCGGGCGGAGTGGGCCTGGCGGCGTACCTGCCCGACAGCTGGCTGAGCCCGCTGATCGGCGAAGTGGTCGCGGACCCGGCCCTGGTCGACGTACGCGTGACCCGTGAGGACGACGCCGTCGCGATCGCCGGCGGTGCCGCGCTGATGGGGTTGCGCTCAGCGGTGCTGTGCCAGAACGCCGGCGTCCTGCTGTCGGCCAACGTGCTGGCCGCGTTCGCGCACCACCACGAGCTGCCGCTCGTGGTGGTCGCGGCCGCGCGGGGCGGGGCCGAGGACGGCTTCTACTACCAGGCGTACAAGGGCCAGGTGACCGCCGGCGTGGCCGCCGCGGCCGGGCTGAGCGTCCACCACGTCGACGGACCGGACGACGACTGGCTGTTCGAGCGCGCCAGCGAGCAGGCCTGGCTGCAGCGGCGGCCGGTCGTGCTGCTCTGCTCGAAGGCGGCGCTGCTCGGGGAGCGGCCGTGAAGCGCGCCGACGTGGCCGCGGCGGTGGCCGCCGCGGCTCCCGACCACGTCGTCGTGGCGAGCCTCGGCAGCGCCGGGCGCGCCTGGCGCGAGCACGGCGGACCGAACCCGACCTTCTACGCGTCCGACCCGATGGGCGCGGCGCCCGGCCTCGCGCTCGGCGCCGCGCTGGCGCGGCCGGACCTGGGGCTGCTGCTGCTCGAGGGCGACGGCGACCTGGTGATGAACCTCGGCTCGCTGCTCGCCATCGCCGACGCCGCGCCCGCGAATCTGCGGGTCGTGGTCTTCAACAACGGCCGCTACGAGACGGGCGGCGGCCAGCCGCTGGCGGCCGGCGCGCTCGCCGACCTGGCGGCCATCGCGCGCGGCGCCGGCTGGCCGTTCGCGCGGACCGTCGCCCGCGACACCGACCCGGCCGAGCTGCGGGGTGTCATCGACGAGCTGCTCACGGCCACCGGCCCGGGCGTGGTCGTCGTCGAGGTCGACACCGAGCCGTCGCCGTACGGCGGGCCGGGGGAGGTCTCGGGAGCAGAGGCGCAGCAGCAGTTCCGTACGGCACTGGCGAACTGGGAACGATCGAAGGGTGGAGAAGGATGACGACACGGCTGCTGCGCAACGCTCGGCTGCTGGACCTCGAGCACGGCGGTGAGCTCGGCGACGTGGTGATCGTGGACGGCGTGATCGCCGACCTCGGCCCCGGCGCGGCCGAGCGCTTGCTCGCCCGCGTGGGCGCGGCGGCCGGTGCGGTCGAGTCGACCGACCTCGGCGGAGACCTGCTCATCCCGGGCCTGGTCAACGCGCACACCCATTCCAACCAGACCATCGAGAAGGGCCTGTGCGACGCGCTGCCCCTCGACGCATGGATGGTGGTCGCGTCGTACGGCGGCGCGGGGGCGCGACTCTCTCCGCGCGACCTCTACGTGTCGGCGATGGTGGGCGCGATCGAGATGGTCCGCAGCGGTGCCACCTCCGTGCTCGACTGCGCCCGCTCCGACAACGAGTGGGTCGACGACGGCATGGACGCGATCATGCGGGCGTACGCCGATCTCGGGATGCGCGCCAACGTGGCGATCCAGTACTCCGACCTCGACTTCTTCTCGTCCATCCCGGTCGACCTCGTCCCCGGCGGCGCCGACCTGCGCAAGCCGCCCGTCGCCGCGCCTGACGTGGTCCTCGCGGCGGCCAACCGCTTCGTGGACCGCTGGCAGGGGCGCTCGCCGCTGCTGCAGCCGCTGCTCGGGCCGTCGTCGCTGCCGCGGTGCTCGACCGAGCTGTTCGAGGCGAGCGTGGAGACGGCGCGCACGCGCGGCGTACGGATGCAGACGCACCTGCTCTCCGCGCAGTCGCAGGTGCGGATGGCGCAGCAGCGCTACGGCGTCTCCACGGTGGAGTTCCTCGCCAAGCTCGACGCCCTGCAGGACTGGGCATCCTTCGCGCACGCGATCTGGCTGAGCCCCGAGGAGATCGAGCTGTTCGCGCAGACCGACGCGGTCGCCGTCCACAACCCGGCGAGCAACCTCAAGCTGGGCGCGGGCGTAGCGCCGGTGCCGGCGCTGCTCGCGGCCGGCGCGAAGGTCGCGATCGGCTCCGACGGCGCGTCGAGCAATGACACCCAGAACATGTTCGAGACCCTGAAGCTCTCCACGATCCTGCACCGCGTCCAGGGTCCGCCGGAGACCTGGCCGACGGCGAACGACGGCCTGGGCATGTGCTGGAACCACGGCGCGGCCGCCCTGGGCGCCCCCGTCGGCCGCCTGGCCGTCGGCGCCGCCGCCGACCTCACCGTGATCGACACCGACCACGTCTGGCCGGCGCCCGCCGAGCAGCTGCGCCACCAGCTCGCGTACGCCGAGCTCGGCGCCGCCGTGCGCAGCGTCTACGTCGCCGGCGAGGGCGTGCTCGTGGACCGCCGCTTCCCGGGCATCGACGAGGACGCGATCCGCGCCGAGGCCCGCTCCATCGCCGAGCGGATCTGGACCACCCTCCCGGCCCGGCTGGCGCGGTTCGAGGAGGTGCGCCCGGTGCTGGAGCAGGTCGAGGCCGCGGTCGGCGGCGGCGGGGGAGCCTGCCACTGATCCGAGCTGCAACACGCCGTCCACGTCGCTGGGACGGCGTGTCACAGCTGATTTCGGCCCGTGGACAGCGTGTTACAGCGCTGGGCAGCGATCCGAACGCATATTGCTATGCGAGATGTCGGATTGCATGTTGACACGCTCTGCTGGGCGCTCTAGGTTCGTCGCAACGTGACCCCGGTCACGTCCCGGAGATCTCGCCGTCCTCGCCAGGGGGTCCGATGCAGAGCGACCAAGCCGCCGTCCGTGGCGTCCTCGGCGTGGCCGGGGTGGTGAGCCTGCTGCTCCTGTGGCAGCTGCTCGGCTCCGTCGACGTCGTGCCCCGCTCGTCACTGCCCGGCCCGTGGTCGGTGCTCGGCGCGCTGCCCACGATCCTCAGCGACCACGACTTCCTCGCCGGGGCCCTCGACAGCGCCCTGGCCACGGCGATCACGGTGCTGGTCGGCTCGCTGGTCGCGGTGGCGGTCGGCCTGGTGGCGAGCAGCTTCGCCTTCCTGCAGCGCCCGACGATGGTCGTGGTCAACACCTTCCGCTCGGTGCCGGCCACCGCCCTGATCCCGATCGGCGTGCTGATCTTCGGGCTCGGCATGGAGATGAAGGTCTCCATCGGGTTGTACGCCGTGGTCTGGCCGATCCTGATCAACACCATCTACGGCGTCGCCACCACCGAGCCGATGCGCCGCGACGTGGCCCGCTCGCTGCGTTGGGGATGGTGGCGCCAACAGGCGCTGGTCACCCTCCCGAGCGCGCTGCCCTCGATCCTCACCGGGGTCCGGGTCGCCGTCGGCATCGCGCTGGTCGTCGTCATCTCCACCGAGCTCCTCGGCGCGCGGTACGGCGTCGGCACGGTGCTCGTCCAGTACACGCAGGCCTCGCGTCCGGAGGTCGTGTACGCGGGCGTCCTGCTGCTCGGCACCGCCGGTGCGTTGCTGTTCTCCGGGCTGGTCCGGGCCGAGCGCCGGCTGGTGAGGTGGGTGCACCATGACTAGGACCCGGGCCGCCCTCCGGCGTACCGCCGCGAGCGCGGGGAGTCTGTGGCTGCTGGCCCTCGTGCTGGCGCTGTGGGAGATCTACGGACGGACCAGTGAGTCGCTCTTCGTGCCGCCGATCTCGCGGATCCTCGGGAACTTCGGCGATGTCTGGCTCGGCGGGCCGGCGTCTCAGCTCTTCCTCTCCGACCTGTTCTGGAGCGAGGTCACGACCAGCCTGTACCGCTTCGCGCGCGGCTGGGGGCTGGCCGTCGTGGTCGGGATCGCCGCCGGCGTCGTGCTCGGGCGCAGCCGCGTGATCGCGCAGATGTACGGCCCGGTGGTGCGGTTCTTCGCCGCGATCCCCAACACCGTGCTGCTTCCGGTCGCGGTGCAGATCTTCGGCGTGGCCAGCAGCATGAACGTCTTCCTGATCTTCCTCGGCAGCGTGTGGGTGGTCATGATCAACACCGCCGACGGCGTCGCCGGCGTCGACCCGATGTGGCTGCGCAGCGCCCGGAGCATGCGCGTCTCGCGCTGGACGCTGTATCGCCGCGTGATCATCCCGGCCGCGGCCCCGCAGATCCTCGCCGGGCTGCGGGTGAGCCTCGGCATCGGGCTGATCCTGATGGTGATCTCCGAGCTGTACGCCACCACCGAGGGCCTCGGCTTCCAGATCGTGGTCGCCCAGTCGAGCTTCCGCTACCTCGACATGTGGTCGGCCTTCGTCCTGATCGGCCTGATCGGGATCGTCCTCAACCTGGCCTTCGGCAAGGTCGAGACGCGACTGCTGCGCTGGCAGCGTCGTACCGGCCTCGACGCGCTGTGACCACCGACAGGGAGTGAACCGATGAACGTCGTCGTGGACCGAGTCCGCAAGTCCTACGGCCGTGGCGACGCGGCCAAGGAGGTGCTCACCGAGACCTCGCTGACCGTGCACGCGCGGGAGTTCGTCAGCATCGTCGGGCCCTCCGGCTGCGGCAAGTCGACCTTGCTCATGATGATGGCCGGGCTGCTCCGCCCCAGCAGCGGCGAGATCCGGCTCGGAGACGAGCCGGTCACCGGTCCGCCGGCCGGGCTGTCCGTCGTCTTCCAGGACTACAGCCGCTCGCTGTTCCCCTGGATGAGCGTGCGCCGCAATCTCACCACCGCGCTCAACGCCGCGCGGCTGAGCAAGAGCGAGCAGCGCTCCCGCGTCGAGCACGCGCTCGCGTCGGTCGGTCTCGACGGCAAGGGGGAGATGTATCCCTGGGAGATGTCCGGCGGCATGCAGCAGCGGGTCGCCATCGCCCGCGCCCTGGTCACCGAGCCGACCGTGATGCTGATGGACGAGCCGTTCGCCGCGGTCGACGCCCAGACCCGGGCCGACCTCGAGGACCTCGTCCTGCGGGTCCGGCACGAGTACGACGTCACCGTGGCTTTCGTGACCCACGACATCGACGAGTCGGTCTACATGGCCGACCGGATCGTCGTACTGGCGGCGAATCCGGGCCGGATCGTCGCCGACCTCACCGTCGACCTCCCCCGCCCGCGGGACCAGGTCGAGACGAAGCTGGACGCCCGCTTCGCCAAGCTCCGCAGCGAGGTGTTCCGCCTCGTGATGCGGCCCGACACCCCCTCTCACTGAAAGGCGCGCCATGAGTGCTCGTCCGTCATCCTCCCTGCGCCGACGGCTCTCCGTCGTCGCCGTCCTCGGCATCGCCGGCGCCGCCACCCTGTCGGCCTGTGGCTCCTCGGACGACGACGGCGGCGACGCCGGTGGAGGCACGCTGCGGGTGACCACCCTCGGCCTGTGCAACGAGGTCGTCTACTGGGCCCAGGAGAAGGGCCTGTTCGCCGACCACGGCGTCGAGGTGGAGCTGGTCAAGTCGACCGGCGGCGCCGCCGCCCTCACCGCCCTGCAGAGCGGCGACATCGACCTGGCCTTCGCCAACCCGTTCTCCACCATGCTCGCCATCGACCAGGGCCTCGACCTCAAGTGGATCGCCACGGCGTACGAGACCACCACCAACGAGGCCGACGCCGCCAACGCCATGGTCGTCGCGAAGGACGGCGGCGTCGCGAAGGCGGCCGACCTCGAGGGCAAGACCATCGGCGTCAACGAGGTCGGCGGGATCAACCAGATCATCTCGAGCCAGTGGATGAAGCTCAACGGCGGCGACCCCGGCACCGTCAAGTTCGTCGCCCTGCCGTTCAACGAGCTGGCTTCCGCGGTCGCCTCCGGCAAGGTCGCGGCCGCCCAGGTCCCCGCCCAGAACGTCGATCCCAAGCTCGGCCTGGTCAGCCTCGGTGACCCCTATGTCGCCGTCGGCGAGGGCGAGGGCCTGGTCTTCGCCGGGTACGTCGCGACCGGCAAGGAGGCGAAGGACAAGGAGAAGGAGCTCACGGCCTTCCAGGACGCCCTCATCGAGACCAACGCCGCGTTCAACGATCCGGCCAACGATGACGAGCGCTTCGCCATCGCCTCCGCCCAGTGCAAGCAGGATGCCGCCGTGCTCGAGACACTGCCCGAGAACATCTACGAGGCCAAGGTCGACACCGACGCGCTCGAGCGGATGGGCGCCATCCTGGTCGACCAGGGCCGGCTCGACGACCCGCCGGCGCCGGAGGACTTCGTGCCGTCGTTCGTCGAGACGAAGTAGGCGCCCCAGGGCCGACGGCAACGGCGGGGATCGGATGAGCCAGGCTCGTCCGATCCCCGCCGTTCCGCGGGATGGCGGTCCGTCAGCCCAACAGCTTGACCGCGACCGCCTTCTCGCGGGTGAACTCGTACATCCCCCGGTACCCGTTTCCCGACGAGAACCCGCTCTGCTTGGCCATGTTGAACGGCATCCCGATCACGCCGGCGTCGGAGAACTGGTTGACCGAGACCTGTCCGGCGCCGATCTCCCCGGCCATCCGCAGCGCGCGGGAGACGTCGCCGGTCCAGATGCAGGCGAGCAGGCCGAAGTCGGTGCCGTTGGCGAGAGCGAGGGCGTCCGCGTCGTCGGTGAAGGTCTCGACGGTCAGGACGGGGCCGAAGATCTCCTGGCCGACGATGGGCGCGGTGCGGTCGGTGACGGACAGCACCGTGGGGGCGAGGAAGCTGCCGTCCGCGTGGCCCGACGGGCGCCCGCCGCCGAGGAGCAGCTCGACGCCGTCGCCGAGGGCGGAGGAGACCAGGCCGCTGACCCGGGCGTGCTGGACGGCGTTGACCAGCGGGCCCATGTCGAGGTCCTCGTGCCAGGCACCGATGCGGACCTCGGCCATCGCGGCGACGACCCGCGAGCGCACGTCGTCGGCGACGTCGGCGTGCACCAGCAGGCGGGAGCCGGCGTTGCAGTTCTGGCCGGCGTTCTCGGTGATCGACCGCACGATCGCGGGGACGGCGACGTCCAGGTCCGCGTCCGCGAACACCAGGTTCGGCGACTTGCCGCCGAGCTCCACCTTGAGCGGCGTCAGGTTCTGGGCGGCGGCCTGCATGACGAGGCGGCCGGTGGCCACCGAGCCGACGAAGCTGATGTGGTCGACGCCGGGATGGCCGACCAGGGTGGCGCCGAGCTCGGCGCCCACGCCGGTGAGGACGTTGAGCACGCCGGGCGGGAGGCCGGCCTCCTCGCCGAGCTCGACCAGCGCGTGGATGACGAGCGGCGCGACCTCCGACGGCTTCAGCACGACGGTGTTCCCGGCGGCCAGGGCGGGGGCCAGGTTCGCCGCGCCCAGGACCGCGGGGACGTTCCAGGGCAGCACGATCGCGCAGACGCCGTGCGGCTCGCGGCGGGTGAAGCCGAAGTAGTCGGGTGACCGGGTGGGCAGGGTGGCGCCGGTCAGCTTGTCGGCCGCGCCGGCGGTGAACTGCAGGATCGAGCCGGCGATCTGGACGTTGAGGAGGCCGCCGGAGAGCGGCTTGCCGACGTCGCGGGCCTCGAGGGCGGCGAGCCGGTCCTGGTTCTGGAACACCAGTCCGGCCCAGCGGCCGAGGATCGCCCCGCGTTCGGAGGGTGAGGTGCGGGCCCAGTCGCGTGCGGCCGCGCGGGCGGCGGCGACCGCCCGGTCGACATCGGCGACCTCGCTGGCCGAGATCTGCCCGAACGCCTCGCCGGTGGCGGGGTCGACGGAGTCGAAGGAGGACTCGCGTTCGAGCCAGCTGCCGCCGATGAAGGTGCCGAGGTGGTCGCCGCTCGGAGCGGCCGTCGCGGGGGTCTTCCCATCGATGCTCACGACCTGATCGTCCGGCCCGCCGTTCACATTAGTCAAGATGATGTGTTGCATTGCGAGACGGGCTGGTGCATGCTGGCGCAGTCCCGGGGCTCGGCCGACAGGCACTCGGACCTAGGTCGGAACGACCCGCAAGTCACGCACTACTCGGATGGATCGAGGGCGGAGAAACATGCGAATCCAGAAGTTCTCAGCAGCCTGCATCGCGGTCGCGATGCTTGCGACCGCAGGCTGTGGCTCGTCGAGCGACGAGCCCAAGAAGAAGGGCTTCGACGGCCCCGACCCGTTCGCGGTCGCCCGCGGCGCGACCGTGGGTGAGCCCGGTACCGCCACCGCGGAGCAGTGGCTGGGCGAGGGCAGCATCCCGAAGGGCCAGCCGGACATGAACGGCGACGGCAAGGTGTCGATCGGCGTCATCACCTCGGGTGACACCAACGACGGCACCTACTACCAGAGCACCGCGGACGCGGTCGCCTACGCCGCCGAGCAGCACGACTGGAAGTACACGGTGCAGGGCCTGGTCCCGCTCACCCAGGCGGTCACCGCCGCGGAGAACCTGTGCCGCCAGCGGGTCGACCTGATCGTGATCGGCGACGCGCAGCTCGCCCAGGCCGTCACCGCCGCGTCCAACCCGCTGTGCAAGGACACCTTCTTCTACCTGCAGGGTGGCTACGGCTCACCGGAGCAGGACGCCACCTTCACCCAGTCCTACGACGTCGGCCTCGACTACGCCTACGTCGCCGGGGTCGCGATGGGTGCGTACATGAAGGCCAACGACATCAAGAAGACCGGCTTCCTCTCGGGGATCGCGGCGCCGTTCAACACCACCATCGGCAAGGTGTTCAAGGCCGGCGTGCAGGCGCAGGTCCCGGACGCCGAGGTCGTGGAGACCTATACCGGCGACCAGATCGACGTCGGCAAGGCGGTCGAGGGCTTCAACGCCCAGGTCTCGCAGGGCATCGGGGCCGTCTACCCGTACTTCGGCGCCCCGACGATCGCGGTCGCCAAGAAGGCCAAGGAGTCCGGCATCCCGGTGCTCGGCTCCCCGAAGACCTTCTGCGACTCGACCGACGGCGACTTCATCGGCGAGGTGGTCTTCGCCCCCGGCTACTACCTGGCCCCGATGCTCGACCTCTTCGCCGACGGCAAGCTCGAGCTGGGCGTGACCCGCAACTGGCGGCTGGGCGTCGACCCCGTCCCCGCGGTGCACGCGTGCGACGGCGCCGGCGACGGCAAGGACCCGATGAGCCAGGCCATCGACCAGGCGCTCGCCGACGTCAACGGCGGCAAGATCGACCTGTTCGGCCTGGCCGGCGCGTCCTGACCCGGCGATGACTGCTCGTTCTGGACCGGAGGTGGAGGCGGTGGCGCCGGCGCTCCGCATGGCCGGCATCACCAAGCACTTCAACGGGGTCCCGGCCTGCCTCGACGTCGACCTCGAGGTCGCGCCGGGGGAGATCCACGGGCTGCTCGGCCAGAACGGCGCCGGCAAGTCCACGCTGATGAACATCCTGCTCGGGCTGGTCCGCGCCGACCGCGGCGAGGTCAGCCTGGCGGGGACTCCGGCCACGATCCGCGATCCCAACGCGGCCCGCGATCTCGGCGTCCGGATGGTGCACCAGCACTACAGCCTCATTCCCACGCTGTCGGTCTGGGAGAACGTCGTGCTCAGCGGCGGCGGTCCGGTCGACCGGGTCCGCACCATGGCCCAGATCCAGGCGGTCAGCGAGCGGTTCGGCCTCGAGGTCTCGCCCCGCGCGATGGTCGGCGACCTGAGCGTCGGCGAGCAGCAGCGGGTCGAGCTGGTCACCTGCCTGATCGACCAGCCGCGGCTCCTCGTGCTCGACGAGCCGACGGCCGTGCTGACCCGGCAGGAGTCGCGCTCGCTGTTCACCATGCTGCGCGGGCTGGTCGAGCAGGGTGACTGCTCGGTCATCCTGATCAGCCACAACCTGGCCGAGATCACCGCGGTGGCGAACCGGGCCACGGTGATGCGGGGCGGCCGCGTCGTCTCCCGGGTGATCCCCGCGGAGACGCCCGTGGCCGACCTGGCCCGCCACATGATCGGCCGCGACCTGCCCGGTACGACCGACGTCGCCGCCGCGATCGGCGCCGCCCCGGTGCGGGTCGAGGAGGCGCCGGTGTCTGCGCCGCTCGCCGACGCGCCGCCGGTCCTCAGCATCGTGGGCGCCCGCACCCCGTCGTACGACGGCGCCCCGCCCGGTCTGGACGAGCTCGACCTGGAGCTGCGCGCCGGGGAGATCGTGGGCCTGGCCGGGGTCGAGGGCAACGGCCAGCAGTGGCTGTCCGGGCTGCTCGCGGGGTCGCTGTCCCTGCAGGGCGGCGAGCTCCGCGTGCACGGGCGGCGGATCCCCGTCGGGCGGCCGGGCTCGACCCGCAAGGCCGGCGTGGGCGTCGTACCGGAGGACCGGAAGACGTCGGGCTGCATCCTCGACATGTCGGTCGCCGACAACCTGGCCCTGGCCGGACTGCGCTCGCTCTCGCGGGCGGGCGTGGTCTCGCGTCGTCGGCTGCGCGGTCTGGCCGAGCGCTTGGTCGAGGAGTACGACATCGCGGTCGCGTCGGTCGACCAGCCGATGCGCTCGCTCTCGGGCGGCAACCAGCAGAAGGTGGTGCTGGCCCGGGAGCTCTCCGCGGCGCCGTCGGTGCTGGTGCTCGCCCAGCCCACCCGGGGACTGGACGTCGGTGCGGTCGCCGACCTGCACCAGCGGATGCGGGAGGCGGCGGCCTCGGGGGTCGCCGTCCTGCTCATCTCCTCGGACCTGAACGAGATCCTGCAGCTGTCCGACCGCATCGCCGTGATCTACCGGGGGCGGATCCAGGGGGAGCTGTCCCGCGCCGAGGCCGACCCGGAACGGCTCGGCCTGCTGATGGGAGGAGTGTCCGCATGAGCACCGAGGTCTCCGAGCCGACCGCGACGCAGGGCGGCCCGCCCGTCCCGCCGTCACCCACCGGTGCCGATGCCGCGACGGAGCGCTTGCTCGGCTCGCTCCGGTCGGGTGCCCGTCCGGCCGCCGAGCAGGTGCTCGCCTTCCTGGTGTTCCTCGCGCTCGGCATCAGCGTCGGCCTGCTGCTGGGCTGGGCCACCGGCCACGACCCGGGCGTGATCCTGCGCAACCTGTTCGAGGGCAGCATCGGCAGCACCATCTCGATCGGCTACCTGCTGACCGCCGCGGCCCCGCTGCTGCTCGTCGCCGTCGGCGCCGTGATCTGCATGCGGGCCGGGCAGTTCAACATCGGCCAGGAGGGTCAGGTCACCCTGGGCGCGATCGGCGCCGGGTTCGTGGTCTTCCATGTCGACGCGTCCGGCCCGCTGACCATCGTCCTCGGGTTCGTCGCCGCCGCGCTGGCCGGCGCGGCCTGGGCGCTGCTCGCCGCGCTGCTCAAGTTCACGCGCGGTGTCGACATCGTGGTCAGCTCGCTGCTGCTGGTGTTCCTCGCCGAGCAGCTGCTGACCGGGCTGATCTCCGGCGACGGCCCGCTCCACGACAAGGGCGACGCCGGCTCGCTCGGTGCCGGCACGGCATCGCAGTCGCCGCGGGTGCCGGAGAAGGCGATGCTGCCGACGATCCACGTGCTCGGGGTCGACGTGCCGTTCGCGTTCGTGCTGGCCCTGGTCGCCGCCGTCCTGGTCGCGTGGTTCCTGTCGTCGGCGCACGCCGGCTACCGGCTCCGGATCCTCGGCCAGAACCCCACCGTGGCGGGCACGATCGGCATCAGCGCGCCACGACTCGGCTCGCTCGCCGTCGCCGCCTCCGGTGCCTTCGCCGGCGCCGCGGGCGCGGCGATCCTGATGGGGCAGAGCTTCCAGCTCAACCCCGGCGTCTCCAGCTCCATCGGGTGGAGCGGCCTGCTCATCGCCCTCGCCGCGCGCACCAACGCAGGTGTCAGCGTCCTGCTCGCGCTCGTCTTCGGCGCGATGGTCGCGGGCGGCGGCCTGCTCGGCGGCGACGGCGTACCTGTCGACATCGTGAACGTCATCACCGCCGCGATCGTGGTCGCGCTGCTGTGTCCCCCCGTCCTGCTCGCGGCGCTGCGGCGCCGCCGGATCCGCCGCGCCGTGGAGGCCTGAGATGAACCTGACGACGGACCTCGAGACGATCCTGACCGCGTCGGTGCCGCTGACGGTGCCGCTGCTGTTCGCCGGGCTGGGGGAGTACGTCGCCCAGCGGGCCGGCACCTTCAACCTCTCCGTCGAGGGGATGATGCTCGGCTCCGCGTTCGCGGCGGCGTACGGCGCCTCCGCCTCGGGCTCGCCGATCGTCGGCCTGCTCTGCGGCGTGGCCGCGGCGCTCGTGGTCGCCTTCGTGCACGGCAACCTCAGCCACCGGCTGCAGCTCAACACCTATGTCGTGGGGCTCTCGCTCAACGTGCTGGTGCTCGGCGTGACCAACTACCTCCTGTCGACGACCGTGCTCGACATCCCCGCCGGCTCGGCGTGGCGGATCCCGCTGCTCTCCGAGCTGCCGGTCGTCGGCAAGGCGTTCTTCGTCCAGCCGTGGGTCGTCTACCTGCTGCTGCCCCTGCTCCTGCTGATCTGGTGGGTGCGCCGGCGGCGGTTCGGGCTCGAGCTGCGCGCCGCCGGCGACGACCCGGTCGCCGGCGACCTCACCGGCGTCGACGTCAACGCCCGTCGCCGCCAGGCGCTGCTCTTCTGCGGCTTCTGCGCCGGCCTGGGCGGCGCCTACCTGTCGGTCTTCCAGTCCGGCTCGTTCACCAGCGGCATGACCGCCGGCCGCGGCTACATCGTCATCGCGGCGGTCATCTTCGGCGGTTGGATGCTGCGCGGCGTCATCGGCGCCTGCTTCGTCTTCGGCGTCGCCCAGGGCCTGCAGCTCGCCCTCCCCGCGATCGGGTACTCCGTGTCGCCGCAGCTGCTCGCGGCCACGCCGTACCTGCTGGCGCTGGTGTCGCTCGCGCTCCTCGGGGCGCGGTCGAGGCGGCCGCTCGCGCTCGGTCAGCCGTTCGCGCCGGCGCGGTAGCGGGAGCCCCCGGCCGGGTTCGCGGTCGGTCCTGCGGGGCGGGCAGGCAGCGATGTAACACGCTGTCCACCCGACTACCTGGCGGTTGTCAGCGCCCTGAGGCCGTTTCGAGGGCGTTTTCTGCTGACGAGCGCCGCCTAGACGGGTGGACAGCGTGTTACATGCCGCGGCGGGCCGGCGGGCGCAGGTCCCGCGCCCCGCGCCACCCGCCACAACGGGGCCGCATCCGGGTGGATGCGGCCCCGTTGTCGGGTCGGGCGTCTGCTGCGCGATCAGTCGAAGAGCACGACCCCGCGCAGGTTGCGCCCGGCGTGCAGGTCGGCGTACCCCTGCCCGATCTCGTCGAGCGCGTAGGTCCGGGTCACGATCTCGTCGAGCTTGAGCGCGCCGGCGCGGTACATGTCGAGCAGCGCCGGGATGTCGGCGGTCGGGTTGCACTGGCCGAACAGCGAGCCCTGGAGCCGCTTCTGGTAGAGCGTGAGCTCGGTGAGGCTGATCGGGGCGCCGACGGCAGCGTTGTCGCCGAGGCCGGTGACGACGGCCGTGCCGCCCTTGCGGATGGCGGCGAAGGCCGCGCCGACGTGCTCGCCGGTGACGACGCCGACGGTCACGATCGCGGCGTCGGCGCCCTGGCCGTTGGTGTGCTCGCGGGCGATCTCGGCGGCCTCGTCCATCGTCGCGAAGGCGTGGGTCGCGCCGAAGCGCTTGGCCTCCTCGCGCTTGAAGTCGACGGGGTCGACGGCGATGACGGTGGTGGCGCCCGCGTGGACGGCACCTTGGACGGCGTTGATGCCGATGCCGCCGATGCCCATCACGATGACGACCTGGCCCGGGCGGACGGCGGCCGAGTTGACCGCCGCGCCCCAGCCGGTGGCGACGCCGCAGCCGACCAGGCAGGCCTTGTCGAGCGGCAGGTCCGGGTCGATGCGTACGACGGAGCGCGCGTCGACGGTGGTCGTCTCCAGGAAGGCGGAGACACCGCACATCTGGCCGACCGGGGCGCCGCCGTCGGCGAGGTGGACGCGCGGCACCTCGGGCGCCATCCACACCTTGCCGCCCTCGTCGCACAGGTTCTGCATCCCGCTGGCGCACCAGCGGCAGCGGCCGCAGGCGGGCAGGAACGAGAAGATCACGTGGTCGCCCTCGGCGAGGCCGGTGACCCCGCGGCCCACCTGGGTGACGACACCGGCGCCCTCGTGGCCGAGCGCGAAGGGGTAGATCGCGACGGGGGAGTCGCCGACCGCGATGTGGTCGTCGGAGTGGCACAGCCCGGCGGCGGCCAGGCGGACCTGGACCTCCCCCTCGGCCGGGTCGGCGACGTCGAGGTCGACCACCTCGTAGGGGCCGGGGGCGGTGCGGACGATGGCGCCTCTGGTTCGCATGTGCAGTGTCCTTCTCGGGTCCGTGCGCGTCTTTGTCCCGACCGTAAAGGACGTCGGGTCATTGCGCAATGCAAGACGTTGACTCACCTTGCGAGACGGCCTAGGCTCGCTCGAGAGTTGGCTCACACGGCAGAGGGACAGGTATGTCAACCTACGAGAAGTTCGACCACCATTCGGCCGAATGCCGCGACGACATCGTCGGCTACTACGCGGCCTTCCGCGACAAGTGCCCGGTCGGTCGGTCCGACGCCCACGAGAACGGCTACGTCTACCTCACCCGGTACGCCGACGTCTTCCACGTCGCGCGCAACGACGCGCTGTTCTCTTCCACCCGCGCGGCGGGCAACCTGGAGGGCACGGCCATCGTGATCCCGAGCGGTCCGTTCGGGGGCAACATGCAGCAGCCGCTCGAGCTGGACCCGCCGGACAACGTGGAGTACCGCCGGCTGCTCGACCTGATCCTCTCGCCCGCCGCGGTCGACGAGCTGCGCCCGATGATCGCGCGCCATGCCTCGCGGATCGTCGACGAGTTCATCGAGTCGGGCAGCGTCGACCTGGTCGAGGTGCTCACCAACCCGCTGCCCAGTGCCGTCACCCTCGACTGGATCGGCTTCCCCGAGGAGGACTGGATGCGGATCGGTCGCCCGATCCACGACGTCTTCACCTCCGAGCCCGGCAGCGAGCGGGCCCAGCGCGCCTACGAGGGCATGGCCTACATGGAGAAGCGCCTCGCCGAGCTGATCGCCGAGCGCCGCGCCCACCCGGGTGACGACGTGATCAGCCGGCTGATCGCCGAGCGCAAGGCCGACGGCTCGGAGTTCACCGACGCCGAGCTGTTCTCGGTCATCGGCATCGCCATCACCGGCGGCGTCGACACCACGACCTCGCTCACCGGCTCGGTCCTGGTCCACCTCGACGAGCATCCCGAGATGCGCCAGCAGCTCATCGACGCGCCCGACCTGCTGGTCGACGGCACCGACGAGTTCCTGCGTCGCTACGGCTCGGTCACCGCCATGTCCCGTACGACGACCACCGACACCGAGATCGGCGGCTGCCCGGTCAGGGCGGGCGAGCGGGTGCTGGTGCCGTGGTTCGCGGCCAACCACGACCCCGAGGTGTTCAGCGAGCCCCACGAGGTGCGCCTCGACCGCGACGCCAGTCGCCATCTCACCTTCGGCATCGGCACCCACCGCTGCCCGGGGGCGCACCTGGCGCGGGCGATGTTCCAGGAGATGATCCACCAGGTCCTCACCCGGCTGCCGGACTACAAGGTCGACCGCGCCGGCGTCGTCGGCTACGCCTCGCGGGGCAACCACATGGGCTGGGACGTCATCCCGGCGACCTTCACGCCCGGTCCGCGGGTGGGCGACCGGGTCGACCGGTTCCAGGGCGCCAGCCACGGCGCGGAGACCTACGACGTGGTCCTCGACGCCGTCGACGTGGTTGCCGACGACGTCGTCGCGATCACCGTGCGTGCCGCCGACGGCGGGACGCTGCCGCGCTGGCAGCCGGGCGCCCATCTCGAGGTGCGGCTGCCGTCCGGCCGGCTGCGGCAGTACTCGCTGTGCGGCGCCGACCCGGCGTCGTACCGGTTCGCGGTGCTGCGCGAGCGTGAAGGGCGCGGTGGCTCCGAGGAGCTGCACGAGATCGCGGTCGCCGGCCGCGAGCTCACCGTCCGCGGCCCACGCAACCACTTCCCGCTCGTGGACGCCGACGGCCACCTGCTCATCGCCGGCGGCATCGGCGTGACGCCGATCCTGGCGATGGCGCGGGACCTGTCGACGCGCGGCCGGCCCGCGCGGGTGCTCTACGGCGGCCGCTCGCGCGGCACCATGGCGTTCGCCGACGAGCTGAGCGCCCTGCCCGGCATCGAGGTGGACCTGGTGCCCCAGGACGAGCACGGCCTCCCCGACCTGCACGGCGCGATCGCGGCCACGCCCGCCGGCACCGCGATCTACTGCTGCGGCCCGGGCGCGATGATCGCCGAGGTGCAGCGGGTGTGCGACGAGCTCGGTCGCGGCCGTGACCTCCACGTGGAGCGCTTCGCCGCCAGCGACGAGATGGAGGCTCGGCTCACCTCCACCGAGGGCAACGTGCCCTTCGAGGTCGAGCTGCGTCGTACCGGCGTCACTGTCGACGTTCCGGTCGACAAGCGGCTGATCGAGGTGATCCGGGAGGCCGTGCCCGGCATCGCCTACGACTGCGAGAAGGGCTTCTGCGGCTCGTGCGAGACGCGGGTGCTCGAGGGCGCCCCCGACCATCGCGACGAGGTGCTCAGCGAGGCCGAGCAGGCCACCGGCCGCTCCATGATGATCTGCGTCAGCAGGTCCTGCACCCCCAAGCTGGTCCTCGACCTGTAGTCCTGTCGCGTTCGTCGAACACCCGGTGCCGCCGTCGCGGTGCCGGGTGTTCGTGCTGCCCGGAATCCCTGTCCGCAGGCGGGTTCTGAGCCTTCGCCCGGGCGTGGCGAGCGCTCGTGCCATCTCGGCTGCGTATCGCTTGACATGATGCCGTCTCGCAATAAAAGATGACCAACATGCACGCGGTGACCACCGAACACGGGATCGGCCGAGTCGAGGGCGACCAGATCGCCCTCCTCGCCAGCCCGTACCCCGACCTCGGCGCGGTCGTCGAGGCGACCGGCTCGCTCGCCTGCCTCGACGGCTGCGCCGAGACCCGACGCGTCCCCGCCGCCGGCACCCGGCTGCTCGCGCCGCTCGGCCGACCGCGGGCGATGTGGGGGGTGGGGCTCAACTACCGCTCCAAGGCGGCCCAGGCCGGACGGGACCTGCCGACCGAGCCGATCCTCTACCTGGCGGCGTCCTCGGCGCTGCTCTCGCCCGACGCCGAGGTGCCCTTCCCGGCGGGCGCGACCGAGCAGCTCGACTACGAGGGCGAGATCGCCGTCGTCATCGGCCGCCGGCTGCACCGCGCGGCCCCGGACGACGTGTGGCCCGCGGTCGCCGGCATCACCGCCGCCAACGACATGACCGCGCGCGACGTGATGAAGCGGACGGCGACACCCACGCTGGCGAAGAGCTTCCCGGGGTGCAACCCGCTCGGGCCCTCGGTCTGCACGCCCGACGAGCTCGCCGACGCCGACGCGATCCCGGTGCGCACGTGGGTCAACGACGAGCTGCGCCAGGACGACTCCAGCGCCGGGATGATCTTCACCATCCCCGACCTGGTCTCCCGGATCTCCTGGTACGCCGCGCTCGAGCCGGGCGACGTCGTCCTCACCGGCACCCCGGCCGGCACCGGCCAGGACCTCGGCCGCTTCCTCGCCCCGGGCGACCGGATCCGGATCGAGGTCGGTCCGGTGCTGCCTCTTGTCACCACCGTCGGCGATCCGTCCTGATCGCCCTCCCGACCCCGACCCGACTCTCTAGGAGCCAGCAGCATGTCCGAACAGCAGCGATATGACCTCGTCCTCCGCGGCGGCACCGTCCTCGACCCCGCCTCCGGGCTCGACGCGGTCAGCGACGTCGCGATCAGCGGCGGCACCATCGCCGCGATCGGCCCGGACCTCGTCACCGACGGCGCGCAGGTCGTCGACTGCGGCGGCTCCACGGTGGTGCCCGGCCTGGTCGAGGGGCACAGCCACATCTTCCAGCACGTCTCGAAGGTCGGTGCCCCCGCCGACGAGGCCCACCTGCGGCGCGGCGTGGTCGCGGTCGCCGACGCCGGGACGGCGGGCGCCTCGACGTTCGACGCCTTCCGCAAGGTCGTCGTCGACGGCAACGCGATCCGGGTCGTCAACTTCCTCAACGTCTCGGTCCTGGGCCTGATCGACTTCCGCTTCGGCGAGCTGCTCAACCCCGACACCCTCGTCGTCGACGACGCGCTGGCGACCGCGGCCGCCCACCCCGACATCGTGCGCGGCTTCAAGATCCGGCTCTCCGAGGACGTCGTCGGCCACCACTGGCAGGCGCTGCTCAAGAAGTCGGTCAGCCTCGCCGAGCAGGCCGGGTTGCCGCTGATGGTCCACATCGGCGAGACCGAGGAGCCGGTGCCGGCCGTCCTCGACTACCTGCGCGCCGGCGACATCGTCGCCCACTGCTACACCGGCAAGCCGCACGGCATCCTCGCCGACGACGGCACCGTTCTCCCCGGCGTGATGGCGGCGCGCGAGCGGGGCGTGCTCTTCGACTCCGCCCACGGCAAGAGCAACCTGTCCTTCGAGATCGCCCGCCGCGCGATCGCCGACGGCTTCCTGCCCGACATCCTCAGTTCCGACACCAGCGCCCGGAACTGGCGCGGCCCGGTCTTCGACCTGGTCACCAGCATCTCCAAGCTGCGCGCGCTCGGCGCCCCGCTCGACGAGTGCATCCGCCGCGCCACCGTGGTGCCGGCGCAGGTGCTCGGTCTCGAGTCCGAGGGCTACGGCCGGCTCGAGGTCGGTGGCCGCGCCAACGTCACCGTGCTCACCGAGACCAGCGAGGTCACCCTCCCCGACGCCGCCGGCAACAGCATCGTCGCGCCGCGGCTCGAGCCCACCACCGTCGTCCACGACGGCGTCCTCGTCGAGACCACCCCCTGGCGAGGTGGCGACGCGGCGTGAGCACCGTCCACCAGCTGCGACGGCGGGTCCGCGAGGCACTGAGGAACGGGCGCCGCCAGGTCGGCACCTTCCTCAAGCTGCCCTCACCGGACGTCGTCGAACTGGCCGGTGCCGCCGGGCTGGACCTCGTGGTCGTCGACCTCGAGCACTCCACGCTCACCGAGCGCGACGCGATCGACCTGGTCCGCCACGCCGACCGGTGCGAGCTGCCCGCACTGGTGCGGCTGCCGCGCGTCGACCCGGCGCTCGTCGTACGGCTGCTGGAGAACGGCGCCGCCGGCTTCCAGCTCTCCACCCTGCGCTCGGCGGCCGAGGCGCGATCGCTGCGGGAGGCCTGCCGGTTCGCGCCGTCGGGCACCCGCTCGGTCAGCCTCGCCAACCGGGTGGCGGGCTTCGGCTCGGTGCCGCTGGGCGAGGTGCTGCACCTCGAGGACACGGACCCGCCGCTGCTCGTCGGTCAGATCGAGACGCGGGTCGAGGAGCCCCTGGCGGAGGTGGTCCGGGGTCTCGACGTCGCCTTCGTCGGCACGACCGACCTCGCCGTCAGCCTCGGCCTGCCCGCGCCGGCCGAGCTCGCCGCCGCGGTGGCGGCCGTGGCGAGTGCCGCGGTGGCGGCCGACGTCGCCTTCGGCGGCTGGGCCCCCGGCCTCGCCGACCTCGACCGCCTCGGGCTCGGCGACGCGTCCTACGCGCTCGTCGGCTCCGACCTGCAGCTGCTCGCCCACGGCCTGCGGGCCGTCGTACATCAGGAGGAAGCGTGACCGCGCTCAACCCCTCGCTCTTCGGCAAGGTCGTCAACTGGGACGACCTGCCCCAGCGCGAGATCCGCCCCGGCGTCCGGCGCCGGATCTTCGCCACCGACGAGGTGCTCATCGCCCACCACGAGCTCGAGGTGGGGATGACCCTCAACCCGCACGTGCACGAGGACTTCGACCAGCTGGTGTTCATCGCCTCCGGCCGCTGCCGCTACCACGTCGCCGGGGTGCCGCACGAGATGGGACCCGGGTCGTTCCTGCTCGTCCCGCGCGGCGCCGAGCACTACGTCGAGCCGACCGAGGGGCCGTGCGTGAACATCGACTACTTCGTGCCGCCGCGGGCGGATCTGCTGGCGGAGGTGGAGTTGCCGGGGTGAGTGCGCGGGGGTGCAGGAATCGCCGGTCGACCGGCGATTCCGACGCTTGTCGGGCGTTGCAACGGCCGACAAGTGACAGTTTTGCCCGTCAAGTGTGTGACGCCCGGGGCTGGTGGGATCAGCCGGGACGCCGGGGGAGCAGCGCCCGGACCGACCGCGCCCGAACCGCACCGGCCCACAGCCCCGCTCCGTAGGCGAGGTCGTCGAGCCGCCTGGCCACCAGGGCGTACGGCGCGCCGGGGTGCTCGCGCCGCGCCACGACCGCGTCGACGACCAGGGCCGAGAGCACCATCCGGCGCACCGTGCGGCTGGGGAGGGCGAGGGCGGTGAGCGGCCACCAGTGCCGCAGCAGCAGGGCAGCCTCCTGGCGCACCGACCACCCGAACCCGCGCGCCACCAACCCCGCGGCCGTACGCCGACGCCCCGGGTGGGCGGGGAGCCGGCGGTTCACGGACACCACCCCCACGGCCAGGCCGACCGCCACGACCGGTGCTGACCAGCGGCGGCGCGTGAGTGCGGCCGCTCCCGCCAGCGCCATCGGCACGGACAGCACCGCCGGGGCGACGGCGGAGCCGTGGCGTGCGGCGAGGGGGGCGCCGCCGGTGCCGTAGACGAACTTCCGGCCCAGCCAGCCGCCCAGGCCCGCCCGGACGTCGTGGCCGGCGATCTCCTCGGGTGCGTACCGGACGACCCCGCCCGCGGCGACGGTGCGCCAGACCAGGTCGACGTCCTCGCCGACCCGCATGGCGTCGTTGAAGCCGGGGCGGATCGCGGCGGCTCTCGCCACCAAGCAAGCGCTCGGCAGCCAGCCGACGGCAGCGCCCGGTCGGACCGAGCAGGCGCGGGTGCCGAGGGTGAGGGAGGAGGCGTGCTCGTCGTAGCGCTGGAACCAGCGCGGCCGGGCGGTGCGGACCCGGCCGACGATCCGGGGGCCGACCAGTGCGACCGTGGGGTCGGCGAAGTGCCGGGCCAGGCGCCTGAGCGTGCCGGCGTCGACCGTCACGTCGGAGTCCACGAACGCGACGTAGGGCGTGCGAACCTGCGCCAGTCCGGCGTTCCTGGCTCCGGCGGGACCGACGTTGACCGACAGCGCCACCACCGTGGCGCCGTGGGCGGCGGCGACCCGGGCGACGGCCGCCGGGTCGTGGGAGGCGTCGTCGACGACGATCGTCGTGAGGGGGGTGAGGGCGGCGAGGGCACGGTCGAGCTGCTCGGCCCGGTCGCGCACCGGTACGAGGACCGTGAGCAGGTCCGCGGCCGGACCCGGCCCGGCGAGCTCGGGGTCGGCCAGGTTGCCGTCGAGCAGTCGTCGGGCCACCAGAGCGCTTGCTTGGTCACAGACCCGCAGCCGGTCGCCGTCGAGCAGGGCCCGCGCCCGAGGGGTGAGGCGAAGGGCGCGCAGCGGCGAGCCGCCGAGGAGCAGGTCGTCGGTGCGGGTCACGTCGGCGCGCAGACGCACGGTGAACCCGTCGGGCAGGGTCACGGCGAGAACCCGCCGTCGGCGCGGACGACGGAGCCGTTGAGCGCGGCGGCCTCGGGACCGCAGCAGAACGCGATCGTGGCGGCGATCTCGTCCGGGTCGAGGAGTCGGCGCAGCAGCTGGTTCTCGGCGAAGCCCTCGACGTCGGAGAGACCGTAGAGCTCGGCCGTCGCGGAGAGCATCGGGGTGCGGGTGGAGCCGGGGGAGACCGCGCAGGCCGTGACTCCGGTGCCGACCAGGTCGGCGGCGAGGCCCTTCACCAGGCCGACGACGGCGTGCTTGGCGGCGTTGTAGGCCGCGAGATGGTGCAGGCCGTGGTGGCCGGCCGCCGAGGCGACCGCCACGAAGCGGCAGCCCGCCGGGTCGGGGCCGGCCAGCATGGCGGGCACGGCGACGGCGGCGGTGTGCCACACGCCCTTCACGTCGACGTCCCAGAGCAGGTCGAGATCGGCCTCGGGCGTCTCCCACAGCGGCCGGCCGCCGGCGATGACAGCCGCCGCGGCGACCGCCGCGTCGAGCCGCCCCCACCGGTCGAGGGCGCGGTCGACGGCCGCCGCGAGGGCCGCCCGGTCGCGGACGTCGGCGACCTGGCCGAGCACTCCGTCGGCGTCCGGCACCGGCAGCTCGTCGACGGCGAGCACCCGGTCCCCGCGCGCGAGAAGTGCCCGGACCGTGGCCGCACCGATCCCGCGCGCCGCGCCGGTGACGAGGACGACCCGGCTCATCGGCGTACCGCCCGGACGACGTCGACCGTCATCGCGGCCAGTACCGCCGCGCCCTCCGCGGCCGTGGCGCCGGCCGGGTCGCCGAGCACGCCGTTGGGGGAGACCGCCTTCACGCCGCCGGCCAGCATCAGCGGCAGCAGCTCGGCGAGACTGCCGGTGTTGCCTGCCTCGGCCCGGTCGAGCCGCACCGTGGCCGGCGCCAGGTGCAGCATCAGCGAGGTCTCGGTGCGGCCGGCGTGCAGGTCGACGTCCTCGGTCGCGCAGGCCACCCAGGACACGTCGTGTCCCTCGGCGACGAGCTGCTCGACCGCGGCCCGCAGCGCCGTCAGGTTGCCGCCGTGGCCGTTGACGAGGACCACCCGGGCGGCCCAGGTCCGCATCGACCGGGTCAGCTCGACGACGACCTGGTGGAGTGCGTCGGTGCCGATCGAGCTGGTGCCGGCGAAGTCCTGGTGCTCCCCGCTGGATCCGTACGACAGTGCCGGCGCCACCAGCACGGAGGGCCCCAGCTCCTCGGCGGCCCGGGTCGCGACGGCGCTCGCGATGACCGTGTCGGTGTCGAGCGGCAGGTGCGGCCCGTGCTGCTCGATCGAGCCGACCGGCACGAGCACGGTCGGCCCGGCCGGGAGGCTCGGGGAGGTGGCGGCCGCGAGGCTCATGCTCAGCGACCCGCCCGAGCGGTCTCGGGGACGCCGAGCGCGCGGTCGAAGCCGTCGGGGACCAGCAGGTGCTCGGGCCGCAGCTCCGCGGTCGACGACAGCGCCAGCCCGCGCAGCGCGGAGTCCACGCCGCCGGAGAGGACGTCGAGGACGTTCTCCACGCCGGCCTGCCCGTTGGCGGCCAGCCCCCACAGGTAGGCGCGGCCGATCATGACGGCCTTCGCCCCGAGGGCGAGCGCCTTGACCACGTCGGAGCCGCGGCGCACACCGCCGTCCATGACGACGTCGACCTGGTCGCCGACCGCCTGCGCGATCGGGCGGACCATCCTGATCGCGGCCGGGGTGCCGTCGAGGTTGTTGCCGCCGTGGTTGGACACCGAGATGCCGGCGACACCCGCGTCCACCGCGCGCAGGGCGTCGTCGACGCGGCACACGCCCTTGAGCACGAACGGCGTGCCGCTGATCTCGGCCCAGGTCGCCCGCATCCACGCGACGTCGTCCCACGACGGGGGCGGTGTGGTCATCCACTCGTAGTAGGCGCCGAAGAAGGTCGGCGCCTCGCCGCCCGGAGGCGCCAGGTTGGGCGCGGTGAGGTCGGGCAGCTTGCCGGTCTCGCGGAACTGCTGCCCGAACTGCCACATCCAGCGGCCCTTGGTGGCGACCTTCGGCGCGAGCCGGATCATCGCCTTGAGGTCGACCTTCTCGGGGATCTCGGGGCTGCCCCAGTCGCGGCCCATCGAGAACGACCAGTCCAGGGTGGCGATCAGGCCCTTGGCGCCGGCCTCGTGGGCCCGCGTCATCCGCTGGATCATTGTGTCGCGCTCGCCGGTCCAGTACATCTGGAAGAACGTCGTGGCGCCGGTCGCGGTGACCTCCTCGACCGGCTTGGAGGCGAAGTTCGACAGGCCCATGATCGTGCCGCGCGCGGCGGCGGCGCGGGCGACGGCGACCTCGCCGTCGGGATGCACGGCCTGGACGCCGGTCGGGCTGATGATCACCGGCAGCCCGATCTGCTGGCCGAAGACGGTGGTCGCCTGCGAGCGCTCGGGGAGCTGGCCCACGACGTGGGGGGCCAGGCCCAGCTCGGCGAACGCGGCCTGGTTGTCGGCGACGCTCTGCCCGCGCTCGGAGCCGGCGACCAGGGCGCCGTAGACGGGCTGGGGGAGCCGCTTGCGGGCGCGCTCCTGGGCGACCGCGACCGACTCGAACCAGGGGTTCTGCTTCCAGGGGTTCTCGAGCTTCATGGTGCGGGCTTCCTCAGGTCTTGGCGGGGCTGTCGGGGACGAAGCCGGCGAGCGGGCTCTCAGCACACGCCGAGACCGGCGGGCGGGTGAGCAGCGTGAGCATCACCGGCTGGTTGCGGGTGGGGTTGGTCTTGGAGTGGTCCTGGCTGGCGGCGGGTACGACGCGGTCGTCGCCCAACCGGTCGAGCGCCTGCTCGCCGTACCCCTGGACACACTCGGGGTCCGGTCCGTCGAGCGGCAGCCCGGTGAAGAACTTCGCGGCCATGCAGCCGCCGCGGCAGGAGTCGTAGAACTGGCACGACGCGCAGGCGCCGCCGGTCTGCGGCGAGCGCAGGTCCCGGAAGAGTGCGGAGTCCCGCCAGACCCTCTGGAACCCACCGTCGGCCAACAGGTTGCCGGCCAGGAACTCGTCGTGGATCGCGAACGGGCAGGCGTAGACGTCGCCGACCGGGTCGATCAGGCAGACGACGCGACCGGCGCCGCACAGGTTGAGTCCGGGCAGGGACTCGCCGAAAGCGGCGAGGTGGAAGAAGGAGTCGCCGGTGAGCACCTGCTCGCCGTCGGCGGTGTGCGCCATCAGCCAGTCGTAGAGCTCGCGCTGCTGCTCCGGCAGCGGGTGCAGCTCGTCCCAGACGTCGGCGCCGCGGCCGCTGGGGCGCAGCCGGGTCAGGCGCAGCGTGGCGCCGTACTCGTCGGCGAGGGCCTTGAACGCGTCGAGCTGGCCGATGTTCTCGCGGGTGCAGACCACGGAGATCTTGGCGTCCTGGAAGCCGGCGTCCTTGAGATTGCGCAGGGCCCGCAGGGCGGTGTCGTAGGAGCCCGGACCGCGGACGTAGTCGTTGACCTCGGCGGTCGCGCCGTCGAGGGAGATCTGCACGTCGACGTAGCCGTTGCACGCGGGCGAAGCCAGGAAGGCTGCCCGCTCGGGGGTGATCCGCACGCCGTTGGTGGAGAACTTCACGCCGACCTGGTGGTTGACGGCGTACTCCAGCAGCTCCCAGAAGTCGGGGCGGATGGTCGGCTCGCCGCCGCCGATGTTGACGTAGAAGACCTGCATCCGCTGCAGCTCGTCGATCACGGCCTTGCACTGCTCGGTCGAGAGCTCGCGGGGGTCGCGCCGGCCCGAGGACGACAGGCAGTGGGCGCACTCCAGGTTGCAGGCGTAGGTGAGCTCCCAGGTCAGGCAGATGGGGGCGTCGAGGCCGAGCTCGAACTGCTGGATGAGGCTGCCGGTCTGGGGGCGCTCGGGGGCGAGGGTCATCGGGCGTCCTTGGTTCGCGGGCGGATCATGTCGGTCGCGGCGAGGCCGCGCAGGGCGGCGGCATAGGCCGCGTGCTGGGAGGCCGGGACGCCGGCGGTCTCGAGCGCGGTGCGTACGTCGGGCGCCTCGCCGAGGCCCCGCACGACCGCGACCAGCTCGGGCCGCTTGAGGAAGGTCAGCTTCCGGTTGCCGAAGTGGTAGGCCAGCGCGCCGAACGGCTCGGGGCGCAGGGCGACCGACGGCGAGAGCGTCCACGGCTCTCCCAGCAGGGCGTCCATCAGTAGACGCCGCACATGCCGTCGATCGAGACCTCCTCGATCAGGTCCTCGGCCACCAGCTCGTCGTGCTGCTCCAGGTCGGGGTTCATCTCTGCCTCCTTCTGTCGGTCTCTGTGGTGCCGGACACACTAATGGCACTCGTGGTCAAAAAGGAAGGGGTCCGCCGTGCTAACTTGCGACGCCATGGTCGAACCCGCGCGGACGTCGGCACGGGGACGTCCCGTCGCCACCAGCCATGCCGCCATCGAGCAGGCGGCGTTCGCGCTGTTCACCGAGCGCGGGTTCGCCTCCACGACGCTCGACGACATCGCCCGCGCGCTCGGCGTCGGGCGGCGCACGCTGTTCCGCTACTTCGACTCCAAGAACGACATCCCCTGGGGCCGCTTCGACCTGACCCTGGCGGGCTTCCGCGAGCTGCTCGCCGACCAGCCGCGCGACCTGCCCCTCGCGGTCGCCGTACACCGCGCGGTCGTGGCGTTCAACCGCTTCCCCGCGGACGCCCGGCCCAGCCACCGCGACCGGATGCGGCTGATCCTCACCACGCCCGAGCTCGAAGCCCACTCCGTGCTGCGGTACGCCGACTGGCGTGCCGTCATCGCCGAGTACGTCGCCGAGCGCACCGGCGCTACCGCGAGCGACCTGCGCCCCCAGCTGGTGGCCCATGTGGCGCTCGCCCAGGCCCTGACGGCGTACCAGGCCTGGCTGCGCGACGAGGACGCGGTGCTGGAGGAGATCCTCGACCAGACGATGGCCGTGCTGACCGACCACCTGGCGAGCGCGGAACCCCCTCGCGCACCCGGCTCCCGTCGGGGATGATGGGGGCGTGGTCGATGCGGACGCGACGGAACAGGTGATCGGACCCCACGAGGACGAGCCCCATCAGGAGGGCCTCAACGACCGGCTGAACTGGTTGCGCGCCGGTGTCCTCGGCGCCAACGACGGCATCGTCTCCACGGCCGGCATCGTGCTCGGCGTGGCCGGGGCGACCAACGACCGCTCCGCGATCCTGGTCGCCGGCATCGCCGGCCTGGCCGCCGGTGCGATGAGCATGGCGGCCGGCGAGTACGTCTCCGTCAGCACCCAGCGCGACTCCGAGGAGGCGCTGCTGGCCAAGGAGCGCCGCGAGCTGCGCGAGGACCCCGAGGACGAGCTGGCCGAGCTCGCCGGCCTGTACGTCGACAAGGGGCTCGACCCCGATCTCGCGCTCCAGGTCGCCCAGCAGCTCACCGAGCACGACGCCCTCGGCGCCCACGCCGAGGTGGAGCTCGGCATCGACCCCGACGACCTCACCAGCCCGTGGAACGCCGCGCTGGCGTCGATGCTGTCCTTCACCCTCGGCGCCCTGCTCCCGCTGCTCACCATCGTGCTGGTCGCCGCCGACGCGCGGGTGGCGGTGACGGTGGTGACCGTGGTCGCGGCGCTGGCCGGCACCGGCTGGGCGAGCGCCCGGTTCGGCTACGGCTCCCCGAGCCGGGCCGTCGTACGCAATGTGCTGGGCGGCCTGCTCGCCATGGCGGTCACCTACGGCATCGGCCAGCTGGTCGGTACCCAGGTCTAGCGGGATGCGGATCTTCACCGCGGTCGTCCCGCCGCTCGACGCCGTCGAGCACCTCGACGCCTTCCTCGACCCGCGGCGCGCCGCCGCCCCGTTCCGGTGGACCCGCCCCGAGCAGCTCCACATCACCCTCGCCTTCATGGCCGAGGCCGCGGAGCGCCGCGTCGACGACTACGTCGAGCGCCTGGCCGGGTCCCTCGACGGGCTCGCGGCGGTGCGGCTCTCGCTCGCCGGCGCGGTGGTCTTCCCGAACGTCGCCGAGGGCCGGGTGCTCGCGACCGGTGTCGCCGGCGGCGCCGACGTACTCGAGACCGCGTCGGTGCGGGCCCGCAACGCCGCCGTGGCCTGTGGGATCGAGGTCGACGGCCAGCGGTTCCGGCCCCACGTCACCGTGGCCCGCACCGGCGGCCACCCGACCGAGATGACCAGCTGGGTCCGGCTGCTCGACACCTACGCCGGCCCGTCGTGGCCGCTCGAGTCGGTCCAGGTGATCGCGTCCCACCTCGGTGAGGGGCCGCGCCGTACGCCCCGTTACGAGCCGCTGGCCGAGATTCTGCTGTGAGTTCGGGGGCTGGGATTCATCACGGGATGTAGGTGAACGCCCGCATCTGTAGTGGAACTCCGCACGGGATGTGAGGGATCGCCTACATCCCGTGGTGAATCCCAGACCCCGGCACCGCCCCCAACCCTCGAGCCGACGACCTCACCAGCCAGCGCGCGCCAGCGTGCAACAGGTGTCGGCCGGTGAGCCGAACGTCCGCGGTCAGGTCAGGTGTCGGCGGATTGGAGGACACGTGCCGAAGCGGCCAAACTCGTATGGTCGGCGCTGCGCCCGGTCTCCGCGGCGGTGATGTCGAGCCTGGGGGCAATTGTGAGACAGAGCGAACGAGTCAGAGCGGTCGCCAGCGTGAAGTACCGCTTCAGAGCGAGCTCGAGGTTCTGGCGACCGAAAGCCGCCGCTGCCACCGTGGCAGGCCTCTGCTTCTGCTTGACCGTCCTGGCCAGCTGCGGCTCGAGCGATCCAAAGACACTGACGAGACCGACTGGTGCGACCCCTGCCGTCACCGAAGCCACGGCAGAGCTCCCCGTTCCCGGCGGCTGCCCCACCAGTGCCGACGTCGCCAACGCCGCTCTCGGCGAACCGGAGGAGGGCGACGGCTACGCAGCCGTTGACGTCGAACTGCTCAACAACTTTCTCGAAACAGCGCTTCCCACCGCGGGTGCCTGCGCGTACGCCGAGCTCGAGCGCAGAACCGCCTCCAGCTCCGATGCCACCTACCGCCGCATCGAGGTCTTCTACTTCAACCTAGGAGAGCCCGCGCGGCCCACCGCCGATTCACTCAAGTACTGGGCCAACCAAGCCGGCGCAGTCGACACGTCAGACGAAGGTGACGGGCGCGCCTACGAGCTACCCGAGTCGTTCTCCGGCTGGACCGGTGGAGCGATCTCCCTGGACGACGATTCCACGACATGGTTTCTCGGAGACGAGGACTTGATCCCCGAGTACACCGACCGCGACAACATCAGGGTCACGTTCAACCTCAATGCCGACGACGCTGACGCCATCGAAGCGAACTCCACCGCCGAGCGCGACAAACCTTCGGTGAACCCGGCCGAAGCGCTCGCCAACGGGACCACGCTCTTGTTCGCGGCCACCTTCCCCGTCACCGATCACAACGACTACACCGCCGATGTGACCATCGCCGGTTCCCTCCTGCCATTCACCGCCGACGTCACGAACTCCCGGCCTGGCGAGTACGCAGCCACCTCCACCGGATCCACCCGCGGCAGCACCGCTACGAACACCTCCAAGGGACGAACCGCCGTCCTCGACGACATCGCCATCGTTGCCGTCTACCCCCTCGGGTCCGCCGCGTGCAACGGATACAACGACATTCCCAAGGCAGGAGGCGACGGGGACGACGGAAGCTTCTGCGGCATCGTCGTCGGTGGCACCTCAGAAACGACTCTCTCCCCTGACGCCGTCAACACCAGCATCGAACGCCCGAACACCGAGATCGAGCTGACCGGCCGCCCTGAACCGACCGACAACGTCGCCGACTTCAACTCCCCCCCTCGCCTTGTACGCCCGAGTCGGCACGTGGGAGGGCGGATCATCGGCCCTGGCGAAGTCGACTCGTGGATGTCAGATCTCGGACGGCTTTCGCGGAGGTTGGTTCGTCGCCCTCGACGGGTGGCCGGACCCAGTGTGCGGCTGACAGTCCCTCGTCGTGCCGCCGGCGCACCTGAGGCATCCGGTGTCGCCGGAGCCAAGCAACGCGGCTCCCTGACCGAATTCGAGGCTCAACACACGGAGGATCTCATGTCACGCTTCTTGCCCACCGGATCTCGTCGTGAGCGGAGGTCGGTCAGGTTCCTGACCATCCTCGCCGCCGCAGCGTGCCTTCTTGCGCTGCCGCTCGGGTACACCCCCTCCGGCGCCTCGGCCGCGGAAGCAACGACCGGCTCGAGGAGCGAGCAGCAGGTCGTTCGCAACGGCCAGAGGCTCACCCTTGCACTCGCCTCCGCAGCGGAGGTGACAGCCGGCGACACGGTCAGCTTCACGGGAGCGGCAACCAGGAGGTTGCACGGCCGCAAGGTTCGGCTCCAGCGCAGCGTGGCCGGCGGCGCATGGGTCGACGTCGCCGTCGGCCGCGTGGGCGGGGACGGCAGATATGCGATTGCGGCGGTCGCTTCGAGCGGCGGTGTCACCGAGTGGCGGGCCCTGGCCAAGACCAAGGCGAAGCGCAAGCACGGCAAGATCAAGAAGCCAGCCAAGGTCGTGCGTTCGAACAAGGTGACCAACACGGTGTACCAGTGGTACTCGCTCAAGGAGATGACGCTGACCGCCTCGGTGCGAGGAAACTCCCCTGGTGGCTGCACCGGTGGCTGCACTGGTTTCAGTTGGGGTTCAGCCAGCATCGGGGCGAGAGAGTATGCCCAGGCCTACCGGATGCAGCTCTCGTCCTCCGGGCCGTCGGTCGCCGAGTGGAATCTCGAGTAAAAGTGCATTCGCATCCGGACGGACTACGGGCTGACCTCCAACTCCGCGACGGGCGTAGTGGGTCAGTTCGCGATCTATCGAGACGGGTTCAAGACCGCGTTGGCGAGCATGCCGCTGGGTCAGGTGGGCACAGCCGAACTGGATATGTCCGGCGCCTATCGGATCAAGTTCGAGGCATCGAAGGGAACCTCCACCGCCACCGCCTACGCCGGATGGGGTGACCCACAGGTCCTCTGCAAGCCCTGAACCAACGATGGTGGTGAGGAGGGCTTCCGCCCTCCCTTCGGGCCCCGGGTGGTCGCTGCGATCGGCACAACGGCTGAGCGGCTGATGGCGGACGGGCCGCTGAGCCGGCGGTTCGCCGCGGCGAGAAAGCCTGAGGGCCCGGATCCAGGATCCGGGCCCTCAGGTCGTGCGGGATGGTGCGTCGTGCGGCTGGCGTCAGCCGAGCGCGCGGACGATGTCCTCCACGCGGTCCTTCGCGTCACCGAACAGCATCTGGCTGTTCTCGCGGAAGAACAGCGGGTTCTGCACGCCTGCGTACCCGGCGGCCATGGAGCGCTTGAAGACGATGACGTCCTTGGCGTTCCAGACCTCGAGCACCGGCATGCCGGCGATCGGGGACGACGGGTCCTCGGACGCGGCCGGGTTGACCGTGTCGTTGGCGCCGATGACCAGGACGACGTCGGTGTCGGGGAAGTCGTCGTTGATCTCGTCCATCTCGAGCACGATGTCGTAGGGCAGCTTGGCCTCGGCGAGCAGCACGTTCATGTGGCCCGGGAGGCGACCCGCGACGGGGTGGATGCCGAAGCGGACGTCGACGCCCTTGGCCCGCAGCTTCGCGGTGAGGTCGGCGACGGGGTACTGCGCCTGCGCGACGGCCATGCCGTAGCCCGGGGTGATGACCACCGAGGACGCGCCCGACAGGAGCTCGGCGACGGCGTCGGCCTGGATCTCGCGGTGCTCGCCGTAGTCCTTGTCGTCGGCGGGGCCGGCCTCGATGCCGAAGCCGCCCGCGATCACGGAGATGAACGAGCGGTTCATCGCCTTGCACATGATGTACGACAGGTAGGCACCGGAGGAGCCGACCAGAGCGCCGGTCACGATGAGCAGGTCGTTGCCGAGCAGGAAGCCCGACGCGGCCGCGGCCCAGCCGGAGTACGAGTTGAGCATCGACACGACGACCGGCATGTCGCCGCCGCCGATGGAGGCGACGAGGTGCCAGCCCAGCGCGAGCGCCAGCAGGGTGATCACGGCGAGCAGGATGGTCGCGCCGGTGCTGTCGTGGGTGTCCATCGCGACGTAGACCGCGGTGAGGACGGCGAACAGCACGAGCGAGCCGACGTTGATGAAGTTCTTGCCCGGCAGCATCAGCGGCGCCGAGGAGATCTTCGCCGACAGCTTCAGGTTCGCGACGATCGAGCCGGTGAAGGTCACCGCGCCGATGAAGATGCCGATCGCGACCTCGGCCTCGTGGATGTTGATCAGGCTCGGCAGCGGTTCGTGGGAGCCGAGGATGTGGCCGTTCCAGCCGATCGCGACGGCGGCGAGGCCGACGAACGAGTGCAGCAGCGCGATCAGCTCGGGCATGCCGGTCATCTCGACGATCCGGGCGCGCCACAGGCCGATCGCGGCGCCGATGGCGATCGCGCCCAGCATCAGGACGATGACCAGCGCGCGGTCGTCGACGTACTCGCTGACGTCGATCACGCCGGCGACGGTCGCGACCAGGGCGACGGCCATGCCGACGATGCCGAAGGTCAGGCCGTTCTTGGCCGACTCGTGCTTGGACAGGCCCGCCAGCGAGAGGATGAACAGCAGCGCGGCGACGATGTAGGCCGCACCGGTGATGGAGATGATGTCCATGGTCACGCTCCCTTGCTGAACATGGCGAGCATGCGGCGGGTCACGGCGAAGCCGCCGAAGACGTTGATCGAGGCGAGCAGGATCGCCACGGCGGAGAGGCCGACGACGAGCTTGTCGTCGCTCGCGACCTGGACCAGTGCGCCGACGACGACCACGCCGGAGATGGCGTTGGTGACCGACATCAGGGGCGTGTGCAGCGCGTGGGCGACCTTGCCGATCACGTAGTAGCCGATCACGACGGACAGCATCAGCACCGTGAAGTGGCGACGCAGGTCGTCGGTCGGGGCCAGCGCGTTGACCAGCCAGAACAGCGCGATCGCGCCCAGCACCAGGCCGACCTTGGTGCCGGCCGTCATCGGCGCCTTCGGCTCCTTGGCGGGCACGGCAGCCGCCGGGGCGGCCGCGGGCGCGGCCGAGACCTGGACCGCCGGGGGCGGCCAGGTGATCGACGCGGCCTGGCCGTCGCGCGCGTCGACGACCGTGATGCCGCGCTGGACGACGTCGTCGAAGTCCAGGCCCAGCAGGCCGTCCTTCTCGGGGGTCAGCAGCTTGAGCAGGTTGACGACATTGGTGCCGTACAGCTGCGACGTCTGCGCGGCCAGCCGGCCGGCGAGGTCGGTGTAGCCGAGGATCGTGACGCCGTTCTCGGTGACGACCTTCTGGTCGGCCACGGTGCCGGCGGCGTTGCCGCCGTTGGCGGCGGCCATGTCGACGATGACCGAGCCGTTCCTCATCGCGGCGACGGTCTCGGCGGTGAGCAGCGACGGGGCCGGGCGGCCGGGGATCAGCGCGGTGGTGATGACGATGTCGGCGGCTCGGGCCTCCTCGTCGTACATCGCGGCGGTCGCGGCGACCTGGGCCTCGGACATCTCCTTGGCGTAGCCGTCGGAGGAGACCTCCTGCTCCATCTCGACGTGGACGAACTGCGCGCCCATCGACTCGACCTGCTCGGCGACCTCGGGACGCACGTCGAACGCGCGCACGATCGCACCCATCGCCGAGGCCGCGCCGATCGCGGCCAGGCCGGCGACACCGGCGCCGACCACGAAGACCCGGGCCGGCGGGATCTTGCCCGCGGCGGTGACCTGACCGGTGAACATCCGGCCGAACTCGTGGGCCGCCTCGACGACCGCCCGGTAGCCCGCGACGTTCGCCATCGAGGACAGCACGTCCATCGACTGCGCGCGCGAGATCCGCGGCACCGCGTCCATCGCCAGCGCGGTCACACCCTGGGCACGCAGCCGCTCCAGCAGCTCCGGGCTGCGGCCCGGCGCCATCATCGAGATGATCGTCGCGCCCTGGCGCAGGCGTCCGATCTCCTCGTCGGAGGGTGCGTTGACCTTCACGACGACGTCGGCGGCCCACACCTCCTGCGTGCTCCCGACCCGCACGCCCGCCTCGAGGAACGCGCTGTCGGGCTGGTCGGCGAGGTCGCCGGCGCCCGACTCGACGATCACGTCGTAGCCGAGGTTGGTCAGTTGGGTTACGGTCTTTGCGGTCGCCGCGACCAGGGTTTCGCCCTGTTTCGACTCGCGCGGGATGCCGATCAGCATCGAGCCTCCAGCCATTCTGTGGATACAGCGCGAGCCAAGTTACACAGACCTCACCCCCTCGTGGAGGCCGTCTTACGTGTGACGTACATCTAGGGGAGAGGACTTGCGCCGGCCGACCCCGGCTGGATGCGCGTTCAGCCGGCGGCGATGCCGTACATCCGGTCCCCGGCGTCGCCCAGGCCGGGGACGATGTAGCCCTTGTCGTTGAGCCGCTCGTCCATCGCGGCGGTCACGATCGTCACCGGGATCTCGAGGTCGCCCAGCTCCTGCTCGAGGCGCGCGCAGCCCTCCGGAGCGGCCAGCAGGCAGACGGCGGTGATGTGGTCGGCACCCCGGTCGACGAGGAAGCGGATCGCGGCGGCGAGGGTGCCGCCGGTCGCGAGCATCGGGTCGACCACGTAGCACTGGCGGCCGGACAGGTCCTCCGGCAGGCGCTCGGCGTACGTCGTGGCCTCGAGGGTCTCCTCGTTGCGGACCATGCCCAGGAAGCCCACCTCGGCGGTCGGCAGCAGTCGGACCATGCCGTCGAGCATGCCGAGTCCCGCCCGCAGGATGGGTACGACGAGCGGGCGCGGGGTGGCGAGCCGGATGCCGGTCGTCGGCGCCACCGGGGTCTCGATCTGCGTCGCCTCGACCCGGACGTCGCGGGTCGCCTCGTAGGCGAGCAGGGTGACCAGCTCGTCGGCCAGCGACCGGAAGGTCGGGGAGTCGGTGTCCTTGTTGCGGAGCACGGTCAGCTTGTGGGCGACGAGGGGGTGATCCACGACCAGGGTGCGCATGGTGGTGAGCCTAGATGAACCCGGGGCCGGGACCGCAGTCGAGCGGGCGCCGCGGCGCGTGTGCGACCACCTCGCCGCCCACTCGGAATTCGTCGTCGAATGCGGGCGCCGAATTGGACGGCGGGGGACTTCATAATCGATATTTCCAGCCCGGCACCACGTCATAGCGACGTGCCATGATCCGTCCCGCTTCTCGGGAGACGGAATTCGAGATCGATGGTGAGGCGTGAGGAGGCTGCGTTCGTGGTCGAGGTGCAGGAGGGCGGACCGGCGTACTGGCGGGTGGCGATCGTCGAGGACCACCGGTTGCAGCGGCTGCGTACCGAGGAGCTGCTCACCCGGCAGGCCGGACTGCGGGTCGTGCACTCGGTCGAGACCCTCGACGAGCTGGTGTCCTGGATGGCGGGCGGCACGCCGCAGTCGCTGCCGCACCTGGTCGTGCTCGACCTCGTCGTCGACCGCGGCCGCGACGCGGACCCGGCCGTCGTCGAGCGGCTGGTGCGATCCGGCATGCGCGTCCTGGTGCTCTCGGCGATGGCCTCGGTGCCGCTCGTGCGCGCCATGATCCGTGCCGGAGTCTCCGGTTTCGTGGGGAAGAGAGACACCGAGGAGGACATCGTCGCCGCGGTGTGGGCCGTGCTCCGGCGCCGCCAGTGGATCACCCCGGAGCTGGCGAGCGTGATGGCCGGCGACGCCCAGCGGCCCCGGCTCAGCGACCAGGAGGAGCGGGCCCTGGTCCTCTACGCGTCCGGCCTGACCCTCGACGCGGTCGCCGCCGCGCTCGGCGTCAAGCGAGACACGGTCAAGAAGTACCTGGAGCGGGTGAAGGCCAAGTACGCGGAGGTGGGGCGTCCGGTGCGGACCAAGATCGACCTCAACCGGGAGGCGATCCGCGACGGGCTGATGAGCCCCGCTCCCCTCGATGGACAATCCGGTGCGAGCTGATTTCGCCCTGACCCCCGAAAGGGGGTCAAATGCGATTGATGGTGAATTCGTCACCATCTCCTGTCACCCGTTCAGGGGACATTTCTCAGTCAGATTCAAGCATCTTCCGAGTAGGTCGCTGTCTCGCCGCTAGCGTCCGTAGCGATCTTTGGGATCACTGTGTTTTCTTCCTCCCCCCCAACAGAGAAGCGAGGAACTCGACGTGACGTCAGGACCTTCTGGGCGCGCTCTGCTCCCGCGCCGAGCGGTGGCCCGGCTGACCGCGCTCGCCGCGGTCGCGGCCGGCGCGGTCACCTTCACCGCGACCGGCCCGGTCGCCGCCCCGGCGCAGGCCGCGAGCACGGATGACGCACTGACCGTGCGCGTCATCCGCGACATGGGCGGCAACGGCCAGTACGACCCGGTCATCGACCTCCCCTTCGCCGGCGCCACGGTCACGGTGACCGACGCGTTCGGCGCCACCGCCAACCTGGTGACCGACGCCAACGGCATCGCGACGCTGCCCGCCGGTGACACCCGGCTCACGGGCGGCAAGTACCGCGTCGACGTGGCCAACCCCGACCCGACCCGCTTCGAGCCGGCCGTCGCCTCGTTCGACGACCCGGCGGACACCCCGAGCGCCACCCGGCTCTCGTCGAACCAGGAGTTCGTCGACCTGACCGACGGCGACGTCGCCGTGACCACCGGCTTCTGGCGCCCGCGCGACTACTGCCAGTCGAACCCGCAGGTCGCCAACGCCTGCCAGCCCGGCATGTTCAACCACGCCGACTCCGACTCGGTCGACACCAGCCCGCGCGACACGCTGTTCCTCAAGAACTACACGTCGGTCAGCTACGAGGACATCGCCCAGTCGGAGACCACCTCCGAGGCCGGCACCGGCACCGGCACGGTCTACGGCATCGCCTACGACCGGATCCGGAAGAACGTCTTCTCGGCGGCCTACGCCAAGCGCAACGGCGCCTACGGCCCGCTCGGCGCCGGCGGCATCTACGTCACCGACCCCGCGACCGGCACGACCAAGGCGTTCGCGACGGTGCCCAACGCCGGCACCACGCCGCACGACTTCACCACCGTCGCCGACGGCGGTGACGAGGACGCCGCGTTCGCCGCGGTCGTCGGCAAGGAGTCGCTCGGCGCCATCGTGATGAGCGACGACTACTCCAAGCTCTTCGTCGTCAACATGGCCGACAAGAAGGTCTACGTCTACGACGCCACCGACACCTCCGGTGCGGCCGTCGCGCTGACCTCCTTCCCGATCCCGCAGCCCACGCCGGCGTGTGCGACGGCCGACGACTGGCGCCCGATGGGTCTCGGCGAGGACGAGGGCACCCTGTACGTCGGAGGCGTCTGCTCAGGCGAGACCGAGGCGACCGCGGCCAACCCGCGTCCCGACTCGATGCGCGCGGTCGTCCTCACCTTCGACGAGGACACCTACGCGCTGACCGGCCAGCCGATCAACAAGCAGCTCAACACCTACACCCGCGCCGGTGACGGCTACCACTGCATGGGCAACGCCGGCTGGTACGCCTGGAACACCCAGCTGTGGTGTGGCGGCAACGGCCAGAGCGCGGTCTCGACCCCGATGCTCGGCAAGATCGTGGTCGAGGCCAATGGCGACCTGGACCTGGCCTTCCGCGACCGCAACGGCGACATGGGCGGCGTCAACCTGGAGCGCGAGCTCGTCGGCGGCGCCGCGGTCTACCCCTACACCCAGGTCGGCGGCGGCCTCAACAAGGCCTGCCTCGAGGGCGGCAACTACGTCCTCGACGTGGACGGCGGCTGTGGGGTGGCGGTGACCACGCCCAACGCGTCCTGGTTCTACGACACGACCGTGATCCACCCGAACGGCACCTTCGCCGGCATGACGATGAGCCGGGCCGAGGTCGGCCTGATCATCGACGAGATGGACGGTGGCGGGGCGATCAACACCCAGGCCATCACCGTCAAGAACCGGGGCACCGGTGACACCGTGCACGGCCAGACCATCGGCGAGGCCAGCGGCTTCGGCACCAACTACGGCAAGGGCCAGGGCCTGGCCGACATGGACGTGCTGTGCGACCTGGCGCCGATCCAGATCGGCAACCGGGTCTGGTACAACGACGCCGCCACGGGCGACCAGCAGCCGGGCGAGCTCCCGGTGGTGGGCGCCACGGTCAACCTCTACGACGAGCAGGGCAACCTGGTCGCCACGACCACGACCAACGACAAGGGCGAGTACTACTTCGACTCCCGTGACGTCGAGGGCCTGACCTACAACTCGAAGTACGTCATCAAGATGGACAACCCCGACGACTACGAGCCGGGCGCCCCGCTCGACCCCGCGGTCTGGCAGCTGACCAAGTCCGGCACGGACGAGGGCGACAGCAAGGCGACGCTCGTGGGCGGCTTCCCGACGGTTCCGGTCACCACCGGCGACCCGGGCCAGAACGACCACAGCTTCGACATCGGCTTCACGCCGATCCCGAAGATCCATGTCGTCAAGTACGACGGTCGCCTGGCAGGGCCTCCGGGTGGCGCGCTGTCGCACGCCAACAACCAGGCCTCGCCGACGGTCTACCAGGCGGGCTCGGACGGGATGACCGGTCCGCAGCCGGTGAAGATGATCGTCACCAACAACGGCTCGGCCGCGCTCGGCAACGTGGTGGTCTCCGACCAGACGCTCGGCCAGCCGGCGATGACCGGCCTGACCTGTGACTTCTCGGCGCTGGGTGGACCGGCGACGGGGACGACCTGGGGTGGCATCTTCGAGCCGGGCGACTCGTTCCCCTGCGTCGGCTCGGTCAACCTGGAGGCCGGTCAGGACCACGGTGACGAGATCAAGGTCGTGGCCGACCAGTTCAACCCGATCACCGGGCTCAAGGTCGAGGGCGCGGCTCCCGTGACCGACGCGGACCGCTACTACGCGACCACCGGCTATCACCCGGAGATCGTGATCACCAAGCGGGACAAGAAGACCGGGACCGAGGCCGACACCAAGAAGACGGCGATGACGTTCAAGCCGGGCAAGACCCGGAAGATCGAGATGCCCGCCACGAACGTCGGCACCGCTCCGGTGCACGACGTGACGGTGAGCGACAAGACGCTCAAGGGCGCCGACATCACCGACTTCAAGTGCACCTTCCCGGACGGCACGACCGCGAAGGCGAACAAGAAGGGTGTGGTGACCTGGAAGGCCAGCTTCGGCGCGAACCCGAAGACCTGGAAGCCGGGCGTCACCTTCTACTGCACCGCCAAGCTCACCCTCAAGGCCAACGCTCCGCTGCACGCGGACAAGATCACCATCAAGGGTGTGGGTCCGAAGGGCGAGAAGCTGAAGGACAAGGACAAGTTCCACGCCAAGACCGGCGCGGTTGCGGGTACCCCGGCGACGGGTGCGCGACAGCTTCCTGAGACCGTTCAGCAGTGATGACACGGCAGCGGCCACGGCGAGCACTCCTCGTCGTGGCCGCTGCTGTCTGCCTGGCCGCCTGCGGTGGCCAGCAGGCAGCGACCAAGCAGGACGACGGCCCGCGGCCGCTGACGAACGAGCAGGCGCAGGCGCTCGCGGTGGTCCGGTTCAACAACTACTCCGCCGGCACGATCCGGCTCGAGATCAAGGCTCAGGGGACCGTCGACATGGACGCCGACGTACTGGTGGACCTGCGGGTGCACGCGGCGTACGGCAGCTACCAGGCGACCGACCCGGCGACCTCCGACCCGGTCGCCTCGGGCGTCATCGCGTGGAGCGCCGAGCAGGTCGGTACGGCGAGTGGTGACGACCCGGCGCAGGTGCCGAAGGCCACCGCCTGGTCACAGCGCGCCATGGACTCCTCGCAGCCGCTCGACGTGGCGCTGGCCCTCGCGCTGCAGCTCGGCGACGACCGCCCGGAGAACCCGGTGCTGCTCCAGCAGAGCAGCGCCCGTCTGCTGCGTACCGAGGGCAAGGGCGAGGACCGGGTCTGGGTGATGACGGGTCCCGGCTCCGCGGACGGGAAGACCGAGTCGAGGACGACCTACTGGGTCGACGCCACCGGCCACCTGGAGCGGATGGAGGCCCGGATCGGCTCTGGGGACCCGGCCGTGTTCACGGTCGAGGAGGCTCCGGCGCCCGACGAGATCCCCGCCAAGGTGCTGCGCTTCCTGAGGAGGGCGTGATGATCCGACCGGCTCTCGCGACAGCGGTGGTCGCGGCCCTGCTGGTCGCGCTCCTCAGCGCCTGTGGCTCGGGCGACGAGCCCGGCGCTCCTGGCGGCCCGGCCGAGGGCGCCGCCGTCGTGCGGGTGCCCCAGGACGCGGCGACCATCCAGAAGGCGGTCGACGCGGTCGCGGAGGGCGGCCTGGTCCTGGTCTCGCCCGGCACCTACCGGGAGAGCGTGGTGGTCCGCACCCCGGACGTCACCGTCCGCGGCACGGACCGCAACGGCGTCGTCATCGACGGCGATGGGCTGCGTCCGCAGGGCGTGGTCGGCATCGCCGACGGGGTGCGGGTGCAGAACCTCACCGTGCGCAACCACACCTTCTACGGCGTGCTGGTGACCGGGCTGCACGACGACAACGGACCGCGCGCCAACACCGACGACGGCTACGAGAACTTCGACCCCGAGGAGTTCCCGCCGCTGCAGCGCTTCCAGATCGACCACGTGACCGCGGCCGACAACGGCCTGTACGGCATCTACGCGTTCAACGCCCAGCACGGTGTGATCCGCGACAACTACGCCAGCGGCTCGGCCGACAGCGGCTTCTACGTCGGTCAGTGCCGGGCCTGCGACATCCTGGTCACCGGCAATGTCGGCGAGCGCAACGCCGTCGGCTTCGAGAACGCCAACGCGTCCGAGCCGATGATGGTGGTCGGCAACCGGTTCAGCTCCAACCGGGTCGGGATGACCTTCCTGTCCGACTACCAGGAGGCGTTCATCCCCGAGAAGGGCGACGTGGTGGCCGGCAACCTGGTCGTCGACAACGCCCACGCGCAGACGCCGGCGCAGGCCGACGGAGGCTTCGGGATCGGGATCGGGATCTCCGGCGGCACCGAGAACCAGTTCGTCCGCAACCGGATCGAGGGACACCCCCGCACCGGCGTGGCCGTCTCCCACAACAGCGACCTGCCGGCGCTCGCCAACACCTTCACCGGCAATGCGTACGACGGCAACCGGGTCGACTTCGCCGACATCTCCTCGTCCGCGACGCCGGGGGTCGGCAACTGCCCGGAGCGGGGGAGCAGCACGCTGCCCGCCGGCCTGGCCGGTGCCGCCTGCGACGCGTCGACCCAGGGCGCCGCCGCGGACCCGGCCGCGCTGGTGGCCTTCGCACCCGCGCCCGCGGGCATCAGCTTCCTGGAGGTGCCGATGCCCCCCGACCAGCCCGGGATGAGCGACGTCGAGCAGGCGCCCGACCCGCTGCCGGCCACCGTCGCCATGCCCGACCTGGCGAGCATCCCGGTGCCGCCGCGTTCCCTGTTCGCCGATCTGCTGTGGGAGGCATCATGAGCCCCGTCCGTCGTATCGCCGTCGCCGCCGCGCTCACCGTCGCTCTGGCCGGGGCCGCCGTCCCCGGCGCGAGCGCGCGCACGCCCGAGCCGCGGGTGCGCGCCGCCGTCTCCTGCGCCACGCCGGCCGGCCCGCTCTCCCCGGCGTCGATCAGCATCCCGGCGATCGACCGGAGCGTCGGCGTGGTTCGCGTGCGTCGTACCCCGTCGGGCGCTGTCGGGACGCCGCCGGTCACCAAGCGCGGCAAGTGGCTGATGGGCCTCGACCCGCAGGTCCGGCCGGGTGAGGGCGAGGGCACCGTGATCATGGCGGCGCACACCTGGCCCGACGACTCCGCGCTCGGCAACGCGCTGCTGCGCTCGCTGGCCGTGGGCGACCGGCTGGTGCTCGCCAACGGCGCCGGCTCGGCGACGGCCTGCTACCAGGTCACCAAGCGCAAGAAGTACGGCGCGACCAAGGTCCCGCGCAAGAAGGCGTTCCGCTGGTGGGGGCCCGAGCAGCTGGTGATCGTGGTGTGCTCGGGCAAGCGGCTCGGTCCGGGACGCTGGACGCACCGCACGATCTGGTACGCGACGCCCGTCTCCGACGGATGAGCCGCACCACCCGCCGTGGCCTGGTGGGCCTCGGCGTCGCCTCGGCCGTCGGCCTGGCCGCGTGCCGGGCGGGCGAGGACCCGGCCGCGCCGGGACCGGAGGCGGCCGCCGGCCCGCCGGCCGTGGACCCGAACGGCGCCCAGCAGGCCGGCATCGTCCGGCCCGCGCTGCCGCAGGCCCAGCTGGTCTCGCTCGTCCTCGACGTCGTCGACGGGGCGGGCGGACCGGGTCCGCTGCTGCGCGACCTCGGCGCCCTCGTCGTCGAGCTGACCGACGCCGGCGTCCAGGGCGTCGCGCCCGGCGACCTCACCGTCACCGTCGGGGTGGGCCCGCGCCTGGTCGCGGCCGTCGACCCCGGGTTGCCCGGGGCGAGCGAGCTGCCCGAGTTCGGTCGCGAGGAGATCGCCGAGCACGGCCGGGGTGGCGACCTGTGGGTGCAGGTGTGCGCCACCGACCCGCTCGTCGTGTCGATGGCCGTCAGCTCGGTGCGGGCGCTCCTCGAGGACCGGACGACCCTGCGCTGGTCGCAGCGGGCCTGGCGCGGCGCCGCCGAGGACACCTCCGACAAGGGGGTCAGGGCCGCGCGCAACGTCCAGGGCTTCCAGGACGGGATCATCGCGCCCCGGGGATCCGACGAGCTCGACGCGTCGGTGTGGCTGGCCGGCCCGGAGCCGGTCGTGGGCGGCACCATCGCGGTGGTCCGCCGGTTCCGGATCGACGTCGACGCCTGGCGCGCCCTGTCGACCGGCGAGCAGGAGGCCGCGGTCGGCCGCGAGCGGGCCAGCTCGGTCCCGCTGTCGGGGAAGGGCGACCCGAATCTCACCGCCAAGACGCCCGACGGCAGGTACCTGATCCCGGCCGACTCCCACGTGCGCCGGGCGCACCCCCTCGACGTCGGCGTACCGATGATGCTGCGCCGCTCCTACTCCATCGACGAGCCGTCACCGGGGCTGCTGTTCATCAGCTTCCAGAACACCCTGCGCGCGTTCACCGCCACCATGCAGCGCCTCGACGAGTCCGACCGGATGATGGAGTTCGCCACCACCACCGCCACCGGCACCTTCCTGGTCCTGCCGGGGCACTCCGCCACCCGCCCGCTCGGGTCGACGCTGTTTCGCTGAGCCCGGCGGGCAGAACCCACTGGCCCCGCGCCCGGTCCCGTGTCAGGCTTGACGCATGACCGCCAGCTCGGCCATCGAGTCCGTCGACTTCGCCGTCGCCGCCTACCGCGAGGAGGGCGTGTGGCAGGTCGCCGAGCTGTCGCCCGACCACGCCGTCGACGTCGACACCCTCGCGGCCGCGCTGCGTCGGTTCCCGGGCGACGGGGGCGCGGTCGGACTGGTCGCCGTCGACGAGGACTTCTTCGTCGTGGTCCGGGTCGCCGGACCCCGGACCCGGGTGCTGCTGTCCGACATCACCGCCGCGACCGAGTGGGAGGTGGCGGCGGTCGTCGTCGAGCACCTCGGGCTGCCCCCGGTCGACGACGAGGACGACCCCGAGCCCGCCGGCGACCTGGAGCTGCTCAGCGACCTCGGCGTCGACGCGATGGACCTCGCCGCGATCCTCGACGACGACGAGCTGTACCCCGACGAGATGCTCTCCGAGATCGCCCGCGCCCTCGGCTTCGGCGACCTCTTCGACGACGCCGTCGGCCTGACCTCCGCGTGAGCGCACCGCTGCGCCACTGGGAGGAGCCGATGCGGGCCGCCCTGGCCGAGGCGCACGCCGCGCTCGCCACCGGTGACGTGCCCATCGGCGCGGTCGTGGTCGACGAGACGGGGAGCGTGCTCGGCGCCGGCCACAACGTGCGCGAGCGCGACGCCGACCCGACCGGTCACGCCGAGGTGGTCGCCCTGCGCCGGGCGGCGGTGGCCCGCGGCGAGTGGCGGCTGACCGGCTGCACCCTGGTCGTCACCCTCGAGCCGTGCACGATGTGCGCCGGCGCCGCCGTCCTCGCCCGGGTCGACCGGGTTGTCTTCGGTGCCTACGACGACAAGGCCGGCGCGGTCGGCTCGCTGTGGGACGTGGTCCGCGACCGCCGGCTGAACCACCGGCCCGAGGTGCTGGCCGGCGTGCTGGCCACCGAGTCGGCAGCGCTGCTCGACGGCTTCTTCTCGACCCAGCGCCGATGAGTTCCGGGCCCGGGACGGGTCTGCGCTGTCATGACGATCCTCGATCTCGGACCGGCCACCGCCACCCTGCGTGAGCTGGTCGGCTCGGTCACCGACGACCAGCTCACCCGGCCGACCCCCTGCCCGGCGTACACCGTCGGCGACCTGGTCGACCACGTCGGCGGTCTCGCCGTCGCCTTCGTCGGCGCCGCGCGCAAGGAGCCGGTGCCCGGGTCCGAGCAGGGCGGCACCGGCGACGCCTCGCGGCTGGAGCCGGGCTGGCGGGACCGGATCGCGCACGACCTGGACCTGCTCGCCCAGGCCTGGCGCGAGCCGTCGGCGTACGACGGCATGACGGCGGCCGGCGGCGTCGACCTCCCCGGCGACGTCGCGGCCGCGGTCGCCCTCAACGAGGTCGTCGTCCACGGGTGGGACCTGGCCACCGCGCTCGGCCGCCCGTACGCCGCCACCGACGCCGACGTTGCGGCCTGCCTGAGCTTCGCCCGCCCGTTCTCCACCCCGGAGGCGGCCGCCGAGCGTGGCCCGGCCTTCGGGCCGGTCCTCCCGGTCCCCGAGGGCGCCACGCCGCTCGTGGAGCTGCTGGCCCTCCTCGGCCGCCGGGGTTGAGTCCTGTGCCGCGCATCTGACGAATGGGCTCCCGAATCCGTGAAATGGGAGCCCATTCGTCAGATGCGCGGCACAGGACTCAACCCAGCGCGGCGGCCTCCCCGGCGAGCGTGCTGATCCGCGCCCAGTCGCCCGCGGCGATCGCGTCAGCGGGGGTGAGCCAGGTGCCGCCGACGCAGCCGACATTGGGCAGCGCGAGGTAGTCGGGGGCCGTCGCCGGCCGGATCCCGCCGGTGGGGCAGAACCGGGCCTGGGGGAGCGGACCCGCCACCGCCCTGAGGTACGCCGTCCCGCCGGACGCCTCCGCGGGGAAGAACTTCATCTCCGTCACGCCCGCCTCCAGCACGGCCATCACCTCCGACACCGTCGAGGTGCCGGGGAGGAAGGGCACGCCGGTGTCGCGCAGGGCCGCCAGCAGGTCCGGCGTGCACCCGGGGGAGACCAGGAAGCCGGCGCCGGCCGCGACCGCCGCCTCGGCCTGGGCGGGAGTGACCACGGTCCCGGCACCGAGCGCGATCTCGGGGACCTCCGCCGCGATCCGGCGCAGCGCCTCGAGCGCGGCGGGGGTGCGCAGGGTGAGCTCGAGGGCGGGCAGGCCGCCGTCGACCAGCGCCCGGGCCAGCGGTACGGCGGTCGCCGGGTCGTCGATCACCACCACCGGCAGCACGGGGACCAGATCAAGCGCGGACAAGGGAGACCTCCGGGGCGGCAGCGGGGACGGGGAAGATCGACGCGCCCTCGTCGGCCGGGCCGACGGTGGCGCGGAAGGCGGCGAACAGCTCGCGACCGGTGCCGGCCCAGGCCGCGCCCGACGGCGCCGCGCCCACGGCGGGCCGGCCGGCCAGGTCGGCGGCGATCGACAGGGTCCCGGCGTCCGGGTCGAGGGTGATCACGTCGCCGTCGCGTACCCGCGACAGCGGGCCGCCGAGCGCGGCCTCCGGGGTGACGTGGATGGCGGCGGGGACCTTGCCGGACGCGCCGGACATCCGGCCGTCGGTGACGATCGCGACCCGCTGGCCCCGGTCCTGCAGGACGCCGAGGGCCGGGGTCAGCTTGTGCAGCTCCGGCATCCCGTTGGCCGCCGGTCCCTGGTACCGGATCACCGCGACCAGGTCGATCCCGTCGAGCTCGCCGGCGGCGAAGGCCGCGAGGAAGTCGTGCTGGTCGTCGAACACCCGCGCCGGCGCCGACACCAGCCGGTGCTCCACCGCGACCGCCGACGTCTTCACGACGCCCGTGCCGAGCGGCCCGCGGACCACCTTGACGCCCCCGTCGGCCGAGAACGGCTCGGTCGCGGGCCGCAGCACGGTCGGGTCCAGGCTCTCGGCGGGCCCGGGGCGCCACGACAGCTCGCCGTCGACCAGCACCGGCTCCTCGGTGTAGCGGCGCAGGCCCCGGCCCACGATGGTCTCGACGTCCTCGTGCAGCAGGCCCGCGTCGAGCAGGGTGCGCACCAGGAACCCGATCCCGCCGGCGGCGTGGAAGTGGTTCACGTCCGCCGCACCGTTGGGGTATACCCGCGCCAGCAGCGGTACGACGGCCGAGAGCTCGGCGAGGTCGTCCCAGGTGAGCAGGATCCCGGCGGCCCGGGCGATCGCGACCAAGTGCAGGGTGTGGTTGGTCGACCCGCCGCTGGCCAGCAGCGCGACGCACGCGTTGAGCACCACCCGCTCGTCGACGAGCTCGCCGATCCCCGGCGCGGCGGTCGCGGCCCGGCGCACGGCCACCGCCGCGGCCTGGCGGGTGAGCGCGTCGCGCAGCGGGGTGTCGGGGTTGACGAAGGACGAGCCCGGCAGGTGCAGGCCCATCACCTCCATCAGCAGCTGGTTGGAGTTGGCGGTGCCGTAGAAGGTGCAGGTGCCCTTCGAGTGGTAGGACGCCGCCTCGGCCTCGAGCAGCTCCTCGCGCCCGGCCTTGCCCTCGGCGTACGCCTGGCGCACGCGGGCCTTCTCGCCGTTGGGCAGCCCGGAGGTCATCGGCCCGGCCGGCACGAACACGGTCGGCAGCTGCCCGAACGACAGCGCGCCGATCAGCAGGCCCGGCACGATCTTGTCGCAGACGCCGAGCAGCAGCGCCGCGTCGAACATGTCGTGGGAGAGCGCGATCGCGGTCGACATGGCGATCACGTCGCGGCTGTAGAGCGAGAGCTGCATGCCGTCGCGGCCCTGGGTGATCCCGTCGCACATCGCCGGGACGCCGCCGGCGACCTGCGCGAGGCCGCCGGCCCGGATCACCGCGTCCTTGAGCACGGGCGGGTAGGCGCCGTACGGCTGGTGGGCGGAGAGCATGTCGTTGTAGCTCGTCACGATCGCCAGGTTCGGCTTCTGCCCGCGCGCGAGCTCGGCCTTGGCGCCGCCCTCGGCGGCCGCGAAGCCGTGCGCCAGGTTGGCGCAGGCGAGCCGGCCGCGCGCGGGGCCGCGGACCGCGGCGGCCCGCACCCGGTCGACGTACGCCGAGCGGGTGGCCGCACTGCGCTCGACGAGTCGCTGGGTGACCGCGGCCAGCACCGGGTGCAGGGTGCTCATCGGGTGCCCTCCTGCCAGAAGCGGCCGTCCCGAGCAAGCAGCCGCTCGGCAGCGGCCGGTCCCTCGGTGCCGGGGTGATAGCGCACTGGCTCGACGGCGGCCTCCCGCCACCGCTCGAGGATCGGCTCGACCCAGCCCCAGGCGGCTTCCACCTCGTCGCGGCGCATGAACAGGGTGGGCACACCGCGCATCACATCGCGAAGCAAGCGCTCGTACGGCTCGGGGCTGCGCTCGTCGAAGGCGTCGGCCCAGGTCAGGTCGAGGGAGGCGGGGTGCAGCCGGATCCCGCCCGGCCCGGGGTGCTTGGCGGTGAGGTGCAGCTGCATGCCCTCGTCGGGCTGCATCCGGATGGTCAGCCGGTTGGGCGTCGTGACGCCCTCGCTGTCGGGGAACATCGCGTGCGGCGGCTCCTTGAACACCACCTCGATCGTGGACTCCTGCCGGGCCAGCCGCTTGCCGGTGCGCAGGTAGAAGGGCACGCCCGACCACCGCCAGTTCTGCACCTCGGCCCGCAGCGCCACGAAGGTCTCGGTCGTGCTGGGGTGTCCCAGCTCCTCGCCGTACGTCGTGTACTGGCCGCGCACCGTCGCCCGGTCGACCTCGGCGCCGGTGAGCGGCGCGAGGGCGCGCAGCACCTTGAGCTTCTCGTCGCGGACCGCGTCGTGGGCGTCCCCGCCGACGTACGACGGCGGCTCCATGGCGACCAGGCAGAGCAGCTGCAGCAGGTGGTTCTGCACCATGTCGCGCAGCGCGCCGGCCCGGTCGTAGTAGTCGCCGCGCTCCTCGACGCCGAGGGTCTCGGCGACCGTGATCTGCACGTGGTCGACCCAGCGGGAGTTCCAGATCGGCTCGAGGAAGACGTTGGCGAAACGCGTGACGAGCAGGTTCTGCACGCTCTCCTTGCCGAGGTAGTGGTCGATCCGGAAGATCTGCCGCTCCTCGAAGACCCGGCCGACGGCGTCGTTGACCTCGCGCGAGGAGGCGAGGTCGGCGCCGATCGGCTTCTCGAGCACCACCCGGCAGCGCGGGGTGACCAGGCCGAGGTCGTCGAGGCGGTCGCAGATGGTGCCGAACAGGTCGGAGCCCACGGCCAGGTAGTGGATCCGGGTCGCCTCCTCGTCGGCCGGGCGGTCCTTGAGCAGGCCGTGCAGCCGGTCCCAGTCGTCGGCGGAGCCGATGTCGAGGGTGAGGTGGTGCAGGCGGGCGGTGAGCCGGTGCAGGGCGCCGACCTCGAGGTGGTCCTCGGCCACGTGCTCGAAGAGCGCGCGGGTGACGAGGTCGCGGTAGCCAGCGTCGTCGAGCGGGGTGCGGGAGACGCCGATGATCCGGGTGCCGGCGGGGAGCTGGCGGCGGCGCTCCTGCTCGTAGAGGCCGGGCAGCAGCTTGCGCAGGGCGAGGTCGCCGGTGCCGCCGAAGACGGTGAAGTCGCTGGGGGGAAGCACGAGGTCGGGTGCGGTCACCGGAGCAACGGTAGTGCGCAAGAGTGTCTACCGGAAGTCATACTTATGACTTTCTCGGAACAAAGTAGCCAGGGTTTAGAGTCTGGAGGCATGACGGAGGTGCGGCAGCCGGTCGGCCGCGACACGGCGACGGCGGGTGAGCTGTTCGCGCTGGTGCGTGCGGGACGGGCCGCGACCCGCGCCGACCTGACCCGGCTCACCGGGCTCTCGCGGACCGCCGTGGTCGCCCGGGTGAGCGCGCTCGGTGAGGCCGGGCTGCTCCGGCTCGGCGCGGACCTCGCCTCCACCGGCGGTCGCCCGCCCGGCAGCCTCGCCCTCGCCGCCGACGCCGGCTGCGTGCTCGCGGTCGCCATCGGTCGCTCGCGCTCCCAGGTCGCGGTCTTCGACCTCGCCGGGACCGAGCTCGCCGCGTCGGCCGTCGACCACGAGGTCGGCGCCGGCCCCGACCTGGTCATGCCCGGCGTCGCCGACCAGCTCGCCCGGCTGACCGGCCCCGGGACCCCTCCCGTGCTGGGCATCGGCCTGTCGCTGCCCGGCGCCGTCGACACCGAGCGCGGCGTCAGCGTCGACACCCCGGTCATCGCCGGCTGGGACGGCATCCCGCTGGCGCCGTACCTCACCGCCGTCGCGGGCGACGCGCCGCTCTTCCTGGCCAACGACGCCGACATCCTGGCCCGCTCCGAGTACCTCGGTCACGCCGCCCAGGCCCGCGACCTGCTCGTGCTCAAGGCCTCGACCGGCCTCGGGCTCGGCGTCGTCGCCGACGGGCGGATCGTCTCCGGCGCGCTCGGCGCCGCCGGGGACCTCGGCCACACCAAGGTCCCGGAGGCCGCCGGCCGACCCTGCCGGTGCGGCGACGTCGGCTGCCTCGAGACCATCGCCGCCGGCTGGGCGCTCGTGGCGCGGCTGCGCGAGGAGGGCCGCGAGGTCGAGCACGTCCGCGACCTGGTCGCCCACGCCCTCGCCGGCGACCCCGAGGCCAAGCAGCTGCTGCGCGAGAGCGGCCGGATGGTCGGCGAGCTGCTCGCCGTCGCCATCAACCTGCTCAACCCGCGCGCGGTCGTCCTCGGCGGCGACATGGCCGCGGCGTACGACGTCTACGCGGCCGGCGTACGCGAGGCGGTCTATGCGCGCTCCTCGGCGTTGGCGACCCGCGAGCTGCAGTTCCTCCCGGCGACCTACGGCGACCGGGCCGGCCTGGTCGGGTGCGCCGCACTGGCGCTCGACGAGGTGCTCAGCCCGGCCGCCGTCGACGCCCGGCTGCGCCGCCGGGCCGAGGCCTGAGCCGGTCTGTCGGACTCAGCGCAGCTCGGCGTCCAGTCGCGCGAGCTGCCCGTCGACCAGCGCCCGCATCGGCGACGAGACCGGGACGACGGCCCGCTGAGCCAGCCACATGTCGTAGTCGTCGCGGCCCCAGCCCGAGCGGGTCCAGGTCGACAACAGGTCGGGTGCGCCCGAGCGGAGCAGCGCCTGCCGCAACGAGGCCGCCAGCGACTCGCGCAGGCGCACCACCCCCGGCGCGGTCGAGCGGGGGAGCACCGGTCCGCCGTACCCACGCATCGCGGCGCGCAGGTCGCCCGCCGCCAGCTGCGCCTCGACCGCGAGCCAGTCGCCGGTGACCGGCGCCGCGAGCCGGTACGGACGGGAGGAGAGCAGCTCGTCGCCCAACAGGCCGCGGAGCCGGTTCAGCTCGGCGCGCAGGGTCGACGTACCGCCGTCCGCCTCGTAGAGGAGCACGCCGAGCTCGTCGCCGCTGAGGCCGGTGGGGCAGGAGGCGAGCAGCGCGAGGATCTCGCTGTGGCGGCGCGAGAGCCGAAGTCGTGAGAGCCGGCCGCGACCGTCGTCGACGGTGACCAGCGCCTCGTCGTGGCCGAGCAGCTCGAGCACGATCCGCAGGCCGGTGTCGCGGTCCCCGCGCGCCGGCGGCGGCGCCTGGCGCGCCAGCTCGGCCTCCGCGAGGCGCGCCGCGGCGCGGACCATCGCCATCGTCTGCGGCACGACGAGCGCGTCGCCGCCCGTCACGTCGAGCACCCCCAGCACCCGGCTGGTCCCGGGGTCGTGGATCGGGGTCGCCGCGCAGCTCCAGGACCGCACCGCCGAGCGGAAGTGCTCGTCGCGGGTGATGAAGGCGTCGCGTCCGGTCGCGAGCGCGAGCCCCGGCGCATTGGTGCCGGCGAGCCGCTCGTCCCAGTTGCTGCCCTCCACGAACCCGATCCGCTCCGCCTCGCGCAGCCGCTCCGGCGTACCGCACACCCACAGCAGGGTGCCCTCCGCGTCGGCCAGCGCCATCACCGCCCCGCAGTCGCGCACCTCCCGCCCCAGCACGTCGTCGAGGAGCGGGAACACCCGCGCCAGGGCATGCGCCTCCCGCTGGCCGCGCAGGTCCGGCGTCTCCAGCGCGATCGGCGCCTCCCGCTGCGTGACGTCCACGCCGGCCGCCGCCGACCGCTCCCAGGACGCGGCGACCTCGGCGCGCATCCCGCGCGCCGGGCTGTCGATCAGGGCAGGGGCCACGATGTCTCTCCCAGGGTCTGTCCCACGTGACGAGCGTCTCTCCCGACGACGATGACGCACAGAGGTTGCAACCAGGTTGCATCGGCCCCGCCGGTGCGCCCGGCGGGGACCGGGATTCGGACCGTCGTCGCCGCTCCGGTAATGTCTCCCGCGGTGACGTGTCCGAGCGGCCTAAGGAGAACGCCTCGAAAGCGTTTGTGGGCGCAAGTCCACCGAGGGTTCAAATCCCTCCGTCACCGCCAGTTGATGTCGCAGGACATCTGCAGGACCCGGACCCACGGATGTGGGTCCGGGTCCTTGTCATTTCCGGCGCCTTGGTGGTGCGCGGCGGAGAAGCCGCGAGGTGGCGAACGTTGTCCAGCACTCAGTCTTAGATAACGATAAGGTGCTAACGTTATCCAACGGACGAGAGGAGGCAACGATGCCGACGCCCACGGATGACGCCACCGCCTCGCCCGAACTCGCTCTGCGCTGGGAGGAGCACGACTGGAACCCGCAGACGCCACCCCAGATGATGCTCCGACGCGACCGCGCCCGCATCGGACGGCCCTACCGAGCCGCCGTCCCGCCCGCGATCGCCACGATGCCCTTCGTGCTCGACCCCGACGTGGTAGCCGACGCGGAGGACGCCCGCGCCGAGATCACCCGATTCGACGCCGACCTGGGTGCCACCTTCCCCGGAGAGTTCGCGCCACTCGCCGCCGTCCTGTTGCGCACCGAGTCCACGTCGTCCTCGCAGATCGAGGACATCACCGCAGGCTCGCGTGCCCTCGCCCTGGCCGAGCTCGGCCTGGCCAAGCACGGCTCGAACGCCAAACTGGTCGTCGCGAACGTCGAGGCGATGGAACGTGCCATCGACCTGGCCGACCACATCACCCCGAACGCCATCCTCGCTGTCCACGAGGCGCTCATGCGCGGGCAAGACCACGCCAGTCCGGGCGCCTACCGCGACGTGCAGGTCTGGATCGGCGGACACCACGCCTCGCCCCACGATGCCGCCTTCGTCCCGCCCCACCACGCCCGAGTCGAACCCGCCATCGACGATCTCTGCGAGTTCGTCCACCGCACCGACCTGCCCCTGATGGCGCACACCGCCGTCGCACACGCCCAGTTCGAGACCATCCACCCCTTCAACGACGGCAACGGTCGCACCGGACGCACCCTCGTCCACGCCATGCTCAAGCACGGCAACGCCACGACCCGCACCACCGTCCCGGTGTCGGCAGGACTGCTCTCGGATACCAGCACCTACTTCGATGCGCTCACTGCCTACCGTGCTGGCGACCCCAACCCCATCGTCACCCGCTTCAACGAAGCCGCATTGGCAGCCATCGTCAACGGCCGCCGGCTCGCCGCCGATCTGCACGACATCAACGACCGGTGGCGGGACCGACTCACCGCGCGCCGCGACTCCGTCGCCTGGAGGATCCTGCCCATCCTGCTCTCCCAACCCGCGGTCACCTCCAAGCTCGTGCAGCAGCAGACAGGCGTATCGCAACCGGCGGCCGACCGCGCCCTCGGACAGCTCGCCGACGCGGGCATCGTGCAGGTCAAGAACGAGCAGGGAGACGAGCGCAGGCGCAACGTCGTCTGGAGGGCCGACGCTGTCATCGAGGCACTCGACGCGTTCGCAGCCCGCGCCCGCCGACGTCCCGCCTGACCGTACGCGCATCCACCCCGGCGGCCGGGACCTGACCCTCGCCACCCCGACTGCCCAGCGGGCGCTGCTCGGTCGACGACGAGGCATGGCAGACCGGTCATGGGCCATGGTGATGCCCGGTGGGGCCGTGGGTCGGGCGAGGCAAGACAGCGCAGGCAGCCTGCGGCTGGGACGAGAGCCCCAAGGTCACCAACAAGCGTGTCTGGCACTGGTACGAGCGCTGGTAGCGGCGAGAGGTGCGCGCCCGGATCCGTGCTGGACGTGGGCCCGGTTAAATCCGGACCACGAGCGTTGTCGTCCCCACCCCCGCGTGTGACCATCGCTGGATGGGACGCGCCCTGCTGGCCGCTGCGGCTCTCGTGCTGTCCCCGGTGGTGCTCGTGCCCGCACCTCCGGGCTCCGCGGCGCCTGGTGGCGATGCCGTCGTCGTGACGCAGTCCTTCACTCTCTCGACGACCGACCAGCAGGGGATGAGCACGGTCATGTGTCCCGCGGGGATGCGGGCCACCGGTGGTGGGGCGGCGCCGACACCGCCCGCCTCGCTCACGGTGGACATCTACCGGGTCTTCTACTCCGCGCCCGTCGACGGCAGTGGCCTGGCGGGCTCCACCGACGCGGGCGACGTCCCCCGGGGCTGGCAGGTGAGCGTCGGCAACTTCGGCCCGAGGCCGCAGACCTTCAAGGCGTTCGTGATCTGCTCGGCGGGCTCCGACGCGGTGCTGGCCGCGGCGCAGCCGGCGCAGTCGGGGACGCTCGACGTCGTCGTGCCGTGCCCGGCCGGGAGCCGGGCGATCGGCGGCGGGGTCGGCAAGATCAACGACACCGCGATTCCCGGGACCGAGGTCGCGAACCCGCTCCACCAGACCGGTCCCGTCGGTCCAGGGCCTGGCTATGCCGGCGACGGCGTGGTCGCGGTCGGCTGGCGGACGGTGGTCGACTCGACCCCGGCGTACGGCGACCGGTTCTTCGCCGTCTGCTCCGCGGCCTCCGACGCGGTGGTGCGCTCGACGAGCTACACCCTACCGATGGCCGACAACCAGGCCGGGGGCGCCGCCGTCGCCTGCCCCGCCGGCAGCCGCGCCCTGTCCGGCGGACAGGGCAACGCCGGCGCGTACGACGCCGAGGACCGGGTCGCGCTGATGGGGCCGTTCACCTCGATCGCCGAGCTCGACGGCATCGGGTCGGGTGCGGTCGGCCGCGGCTGGTCGGCGTACGGGCAGAGCTCGAGCACCCAGGCGCGCACGAACCAGGTCTTCGCGGTCTGCGCCACCGACACGACGCCGCCCGACACCACGCCGCCCGACACGACGATCCACAAGCATCCGAAGAAGAGGACCAGCGCCACCAGGGCGAGGTTCACGTTCGGCTCCGAGCCCGGTGTCACCTTCACCTGTCGGTTGGACAAGCGCGAGCCCAAGGCGTGCGCGTCGCCGTACCGGGTGAAGAAGCTCAAGCGGGGCAAGCACAAGGTCACCATCACCGCCACGGATGCCGCCGGCAATGTCGACCCCACGCCGGCGCGGTTCAGCTGGCGGGTGGTGCGCTAGCCGCGGATTGCGAGGTCCGCAGGACCGCCCGCGCTCGCACGCGGGGTCCGCGGGTTCGGGCGAGTGGTCGGTCGCCGACGCGCAGCACGCCGCTGCCGGCGCGGGTGCAGCGCAGGAGCAGCCCGGTCGGGGCGTCGAGGTACCAGGCGCCAGCGACGCAGGCGGTCCCGGTGGCAGCAGCCGGCTCGCCGCACCAAGGTGGACGACGCGGAACGAGCGGCTCGTGGTCGAGCGTGGGCATGGGCACCGGGCGGACGACGCGGACGACGAGGAAGAGCGCCGTGGCGCCCTCGGCTCCCAGGGTCTGGCCTCGAACAGGTCGATCGGAATCCGCGCTCATGGCATCGCCTCCAGTCAGCGGCAGCGGGATGTTCGCCATCGAGGCTAACCGAGGACCTCTGGATTGTTCAACGATCAATTGTCCTACGTGGTAGGAGGCGGCGTACGAGCAGCAAATGCGGTCGGATCCCTTCAGGATTGTTGAACAAAGGGTCAGAGCCCTGTAATGTGCGCCACGAAGGAGGAGTGATGAGTGACGTGGTGGCGGAGCGCTGGCTCGACGGCATGACCGGCCTGCAGCGGGAGGACGGCGAGAGCGTCGCCGAGCAGATCGCGAGCGTGCTGCGGTCGCGGATCATCCAGGGGCAGATCCAGCCCGGCGTCCGGCTGTCGGAGGAGGCCATCGCGGCCTCGCTCGACGTGTCGCGCAACTCCCTGCGCGAGGCATTCCGGCTGCTCGCTCACGACCGCCTCCTCAAGCACGAGAAGAACCGGGGCGTGTTCGTCCGGGAGCTGGACGCCGCCGCGGTACGAGAGATCTACCAGCTCCGGCTGACCCTGGAGCTCTCCGCCATCGATACCGCCCGCGCGGCGGGTGGGGCCGACACCGCCGTCCTCCGCGACTCGGTCAACGCCGGTCTGACGTCCGCGGTCAAGGAGGAGTGGGTCGACGTCGGAACCGCCAACGCGGCCTTCCACCAAGCCCTGGCCGGCCTCGCCGGAAACTCTCGGGTCGACGAGGTCATGAGCCAGCTGATGGCCGAGCTGCGGCTCGCCTTCCACGTGATGCAGCCGATCAAGGACTTCTTCTCTCCCTACCTGCCCGACAACGTGCGCATCTGCGAACTCGTCGAGCAGGGGCGCTGGGACGAGGCCGGGGACGCGCTGCGCTCCTACTCCGAGCGCGCCGAGAGCCAGCTCCTCGACGCCCTGTCGAGCCTGGACGACGTGCCCCTGACAGCCAGCGGAACCTAGTCCCGGCTCCTACCACGTCGGTCGCATACGGCGACCGAATTCCACACCCGGCCGTCGGCCGGGCACGCATCGACACCCACAGCGGTCGGCCGCGCCCTGCGCACGACCAGAAACGAGGAGACCATGAGCGACTCTGCGACCAACACCACGCGCCTGGCGCGGGCGAGCGACTTCGTCCTGAGGGACCTGATGGCGGCGAAGGCGGGGGAGGAGGTCATCATCACCATCGACGACGCGACCGACCCGCGCGCGGCCCACGTGCTCGCCGGCGCGGCGTCGGTGGTCGGTGCCCGGCCGACCGTCATGGAGGTGCCGCAGATGCCCTTCCAGGGCGCCCTCGCCGACCCCTACATCCCGGCGCCGGTGGCGGCCGCGGTCAAAGACTGCGACGTGTGGCTGGACCTCACTTTCCCCTACTTCAGTGGCTCCGGACCGCACATCGCGGCGCTCGAGACCGGCCGGGTCCGGATGCTGTCGCTCGCCGGGCTCACCTCCTCGTCGCTGGTGCGCCTTTTCGACCATCCCAACTACGACGACATCCATGCCCTGCAGGCTGCGGTCGACCAGTTCATCGCTGCCAGCGAGGGCGAGGAAGCGCGGGTGACCACGCCCGTGGGTACCGACGTCACCTTCACGCTCACCAAGCCGGCGACGGCGAAGCCGCGGGTCATGGACGGATCGGGCACCTTCACGCCGCTGGGCTCGGCGGTCATCCACCCACTCCCCGAGAGCGTGCGGGGCCGGGTCGTGCTCGAGGCCGCCTTCCACGAGTACATGACCGTCGCCCATCAGCCGCTGGTCATCGATGTCGACGGCAAGATCACGGGTCTGTCCGGCGGCGGGCAGGACCTGCGCGTCATGAAGCGTGCCCTCAACCGAGCCAGCGGTGGGGACGGCTACGGGTCGATCATCCACTTCTCCCACGCGCTGCACCCGTACGCGCGTCGTACCGGCTCCTGCTTCGTGGAGGACATCCGCGTCGCCGGCACCAACGCGGTTGGCTTCGGCATCCCGTGGTGGGAGGAGGGCGGCGGCGAGAACCACCCCGACGGGGTGATCACCCAGCAGTCGCTGTGGATCTCCGGGGAGCAGATCGTCAAGGACGGCGCCCTGGTCCACCCCGAGCTGGCGAAGCTCGAGAGCGTCTTCTGAGCTCGCGCCGTCGGCCGGAAGGACAGCGAACGTGGTACGACAGCCCATCGTCATCGTCGGCGCCGGCATCGGCGGCCTGACCGCGGCCCTGGCGCTGATGCGCCAGGGACAGGTGGTCCGGGTGTACGAGCGAGCCGACCAGCTGCGTGAGGTCGGCGCCGGACTGCATCTCACGCCCAACGGCGCCCGGGTCATGCAGTGGCTCGGCCTCGGTGAGGGACTCGAGAGGGCCACCGGACGCTCGCCCGGCCAGCGGCAGATGCGCCTGTGGAACACCGGTCAGGCCTGGGCGCTCCCGGGGCACGGCGCCGACGCTCTCGAGCGGTTCGGGGCGCCGTACCTCCTCATGCACCGCGGTGACCTGCACAGCCTCCTCGTGGACGCCGTCCGGGCCCAAGATGCCGAGGCCATCCACGTCGGTCGGGCCTGCGTCGAGGTGCGGCAGTCGGCGTCCGGCGCCGAGGCGATGCTGGCCGGCGGCGAGGTGGCTCGTGGTCGTGCCGTGATCTGCGCCGACGGCATCGGTTCCCGCAGCCGGCATCAGCTCTTCGGCCCGGCCAACCCTCGGTTCACCGGCTACATCTACTGGCGTGGACTGATCCCGATGGACCGGGTCCCCGAGTCGTCGCGCAACCAGTCCGCGGGCTGGGTCGGCCCCGACAACTTCGTCACGGTCTACCCCGTGCGGGGGAACACCCTCCTCAACTTCAACGGCACCGCCCGGAGGGAGAGCTGGTCGTCGGAGTCCTGGACCGAGGAGGGCTCCCGCGAGGAGATGGCGGGCGACTTCGCGGGCTGGCACCCGGACATCCAGGCGATGATCACGAACATCGACCAACCCCTGCGCTGGGGCTCGTTCTTGCGCGATCCGCTGAGCACCTGGGTCGACGGTGCGGTCGCGCTGCTCGGCGACGCGTGCCACCCGATGCACTCGTCTCTGGGGCAGGGTGCCAACAGTGCGATCGAGGATGCGGCGATCCTGTCCCGGTGCCTCGCCGACATCGAGGACACCACCGAGGCGCTGGCGGCGTACCAGGGCACGCGCGTGCCGCGCGCCACACGGATCGTCGAGGCGTCGAACCAGACGCGAGCCAACCGGCTCAGTCCGCTGCTCGCCGATCCGGAGACCGCGGTTGCCGAGATGGAGCGACAGTGGTCACCTGATCGGGTGGCCAAGAACTACGACTGGATCTTCTCCTACGACGCGACCTCGGCCCCGCTGCGATGAGCCCGCTGCAGGAGCGGATCGGCGCGCGGTCCATGGTCTTCGGGTTCAGTCAGGACAAGGAGGTCGTCGCGGCGCTCGCCCGGGCGGGCGGCGTCGGCATCCTCGGGGCGAAGCGGCGGACTCGGCAGCAGCTGCGCGCCGAGCTCTCCTGGATCCGCGACCACGCCGACGGCGGGGCGTACGGCGTCAACCTCGTCTTCCGCTCCGGTGGCGGCTCCTTGCCCGCTCCACTGCCGCAGCGACACCTGGACTTCGTGGCGCAGCTGCAGCGTCGCTTCGACATCCCGGCCGGCTCGACCGAGGGCTCCCCCCACCTGGACCCGACCCGCGGCTCGATCCCCGAGCTGGTCGAGGAGTCGGTCGCCGGCGGCGCGCGGATGGTCGTGAGCGGTCTCGGTGTTCCCGAGCCGGAGGTGCGGGACCTGATCCGCGCCGGCGATGTCCTGTACGGCGCCACGGTGGGCTCGCCCCGCCACGTCAAGCACCACCGGGCCGTCGGCGCCGACTTCCTGGTCGCGCAGGGCTCCGAGGCAGCCGGCCACGTCGGCTCCATCTCGACCATGGTGCTGGTGCCGCAGGTGGTCGACGCAGCCGGAGGTCTACCGGTCCTCGCGGCTGGCGGGGTCGGAGACCCGCGTCAGGTGCGCGCGGCTCTCGCCCTCGGGGCCGTCGGGGTATGGCTCGGCTCGACACTGCTCACGACGACGGAGAGCGGGCTGCCCGCGGTGCTGCGCCGCCGGCTGCTCGCGGCGACGTCCGACGACGCCCGCCTGACCCGGGCTCTCACCGGACAGGACGAGCGTGCGCTGCGCTCGGCGTGGACCGATGCGTGGCAGGAGGACGGAGCCCCGCCGCCGCTGCAGCCGCCGCTGCAGGCACAGCTCGTTCACGACACCCTGGTGCGGATCATCGACCACGAGCTCGAGGCGCTGGCCAGCGTCGCGGTCGGCGAGGTCGTCGGCATGATGGCGGCCGAGGAGACCGTGGCGGATCTCGTCGAGCGGCTGGGCGCCGGTTTCGACGGACCCGAACGCGCATAGGCGCCGAGAAGGGAGACGGTCATGGACGAGCAGGCGCTGACGGGCGTCCGGATCCTGGACCTCACGCAGTTCGAGGCCGGGCCGGGTGCCACCCAGCTGCTGGCCTGGCTGGGCGCGGAGGTGATCAAGATCGAGCAGCCGGGCATCGGCGAGCAGGGGCGGACGTCGTCGGTCTCGCCTGGGGGAGCCGACTCCCAGCACTGGCTGCACCTGAACGCGAACAAGCGCAGCGTCACGGTGAATCTCGCGACCGCCGAGGGCCAGCAGCTCCTGCACCGTCTCGCGCGCACGGCCGACGTCGTCGTCGAGAACTTCGCTCCGGGCGTGACGGCCCGACTGGCGGCCGACTACCCCACCCTCGCAGACATCAACCCCCGCCTGGTCTACGCCTCGATCAAGGGCTTCGGAGCAGGTCGTTGGCAGGACTTCCCGGCGTTCGACCCCATCGGGCAGGCGGTCGGAGGTGCGCTGAGCATCACCGGCGAGCCCGACGCGGTCCCGATGAAGCCCGGGCCCAACCTCGCCGACACCGGGACCGGGCTGCACGCGGTCATCGGCATCCTGGCGGCTCTCCATCAGCGCGCCCGCACCGAGCGCGGCCAGCTCATCGAGGTCAACCTGCAGGACTCCATCGTCAACATGTCGCGGATGGCCTTCGCGAAGCAGGCCGACAGTGGCCGGCCGGCGACCCGGACGGGCAACCGCAACCTGCTGCGCAGTGCGCCTTCCGGCCTGTACCCGTGCGCGCCGGGCGGACCCAATGACTACTGCTTCATCTACACCTCGCGCGCGCCGGGGCGTGGCCACGTCCAGTGGGTCAACCTGCTCGACGTGATCGGCCGCGCAGACCTGGCCGGAGACCCGGCGTACGCCACGCCGGAGCTGCGGCGTGACCGGGCCGACGAGATCGACGCGATGATCGCGGCCTGGACGAGGACGCTTCCGAAGCTCGAGGTCATGGAGACCCTCGCCAGGCATGGTGTGCCCGCCGGCGCGGTACTGGACACCTGCGAGCTGGCCACCGATCCGGACCTGCGCGCACGGGGCATGGTGTTCGAGATCGAGCATCCCGAGCGGGGGAGCATCCAGCTGGTCGGCATGCCGATCCGGATGAGCGACTCGCCCACGACGTACGTCGCCCCGCCCCTGTTGGGCGCCCATACCGACGAGGTGCTCGGCGCCGCGCTCGGGATGTCGGGCGACGAGCTCGCGCAGCTGCGGGCGAAGGGCGTGCTGTGAGCCAGGACGAGGGGGCACGCGCGCAGGCGCCGCTGGTGGGCGTGAAGGTCATCGAGTTCAGCGCGCCCGGGCCGGTCGCGCACGCCGCGCGCACCCTGGCTCTCCTCGGAGCCGACGTGGTGCGCGTGGTGCGACCGGGCGCCGGGGCGCCCTCGGCGGCCGACTCCGGTCGCCCCTACGTGGAGCTCGACCTGAAGCAGGCTGCGGATCTCGCCCTCGCTCAAGGGCTCGCCACCCGGGCGGACGTCCTGATCGAGGGCTTCCGACCCGGCGTGATGGACCGGATCGGCCTGGGCGGACCGGAGTGCTGTGCCCTCAACCTGGGGCTGGTCTACGTCCGCGTGTCCGGCTGGGGCCGGGAGGGCGTCCTCGCCCAGTCCGCCGGACACGACCTGAACTACGTGGCCACCTCGGGGCTGCTCTCCATCATGGCGCCGGCGGGCGGGAGCGGCTTCGTCCCGCCGCCCATCCTCGCGGACATCGCGGGCGGCGCGCACCAGGTGGTGGTGGCGGCCCTGAGCGGTCTGGTACGCCGGGCGCACGGCGCCGGCGGCGTCGTCGACGTCGCGCTGATCGACGGCGCGGTCGCCCTCACCGCCCCCTTCTGGGCGCGCCGCGAGCGGCCGGTCGACCAGCAGCCGCTCGAGCGCCCCTTCTACCGGACCTATCCCACGGCGGACGGCTCCGACATCGCCGTGGCCTGCATCGAGGACAAGTTCTATGCGCGCTTCCTCGAGGGCCTCGGGCTCGCCGGCGAGGACGTCCCGGATCGGCGGGACAGCGCGAACTGGCCGCGGCTGACCGCTCTCTTCGGCGAGATCATCGCCGGACGCTCGCGTGCGGAGTGGATCACCGTGTTCGGCGCGCTGGACGCCTGCGTCTCGCCGGTCCTGAGCCCCGAGGAGGCGCGGCGAGATCCGCACCTCGTGGGCCGGGGCCTCCTGCCGACGACGCTGTCCGGGCGGGTCGAGCCCCCGCTGCCCATCCGGTACGACGGCGCCCCGCCCACGGGCGTCGACAGCGCCGCGGCGCGTGCGCTGGATCCGGGCGCCGTACTGAGCGCCTGGTCGCACGAGCAGGACCCGGCCTGACCGACCCCGCACCGCGGGCTTCCGCGGTGCGTCGACAGAAGGAGAATGAGCAGTGGAACCAGGCACCGAGCGCGCGTTGTCCGGAGTTCGCGTGGTGGACCTGTCGCAGTTCGAGGCGGGCCCCGCGGCCACCCAGCTCCTGGGCTGGCTCGGCGCCGAGGTCATCAAGGTCGAACGACCTGGCGGTGGCGAGCAGGGCAGGCGCGCGCGCCGCCGTCCCGACGGGAGCGACGGACTTCGCTGGATGCTGCTCAACGCGAACAAGTCGTCGCTCACCTTGGACATGAAGGAGCCGCGCGGCCGCGAGGTCCTGGAGGCCCTGCTGCGCAAGGCGGACGTGCTGGTCGAGAACTTCGGTCCAGGGGCGATGGAGCGACTCGGGTTCTCGGAGGAGCGGGTCGCCGAGCTCAACCCGGCGCTGGTCTATGCGCGGGTGAAGGGCTTCGGAGCGGGCGAGTTCGAGGGCTTCGTCTCGGTGGACCCGATCGCGCAGGCCACGGCCGGGGCGATGAGTCTCACCGGTCCGCCGGACGGCCCGCCCACGAAGGTCGGCATGAACGTGGCGGACGCGGGCACCGCCCTGCACGCGGCGGTGGGGATCCTGGCCGCGCTGCACCACCGCACCCGAACCGGGCTGGGCCAGGTGGTCAGGGTCAATCTCCAGGACTCGGTCGCGAACATGTGCCGGGTCGCGTTCGCTCAGCCGCTCGAGACCCAGGTCGCCTCGGCGCGCACCGGGAACTCCTACAACCAGAGCGCTCCCTCGGGCCTGTATCCCTGCGCTCCCGGCGGCGCGAACGACTACTGCCTCATCTACACCATCATCACCGAGCCCGAGGGCACTCGTCAGTGGCACGGCATCTTGCGCGCGATGGAACGCGAGGATCTGCGCGACGATGCCCGCTTCGCGACGGCCGCCGCCCGCCGGCAGCACTCCGACCTCGTCGATGAGCTCGTCTCCGCCTGGACCCGCGGCCGGACCAAGCGCGAGGTGATGCGGGAGCTGCTGGCGCAGGGCGTTCCCGCCGGAGCCGTGAACGACACGCTCGAGGTGATCCGCGATCCCGACTTCATCGCCCGTGACATGGTCGTCGAGGTCGAGCATCCGACGCAGGGACCCCTGACGACCGTCGGCATGCCGATCACGCTGACAGCGTCGCCGGCGCCGACCGCGCCCGCCCCTGAGCTGGGCGCGCAGACCGAGGCCGTGCTGGCCGGTCTCCTCGGGCTCGCGGCAGCGGACATCGAGAGCCTGCGGGCCGCAGGAGTCGTCTGATCGGCGTCGCGCTCCTTCGGCGAGCCGGCGGTCACCTCTGGGTGGCCGCCGGCTCGTTCGTCTGCGGGCCATGAAAGTTCGCGTTTCGTTGAACAACGAGATGGACGCGAGCGCAGATGGCGCTCATTATGAGATTTTCTCCAGTTATTGTTGAACGATCGGGTGACTGAACGCTACTCTCCTGTGAGTAAGGACACGGGTTAGGGAGTGCAAATGGCTCACCAGTCAGGACAGCGGCGGGGCACCGGCCGGCACGCGTGCGAGGACCACGCGAGGTCGTCCTCGTGAACCCGCGCGACGCCGTCGCCGAGCCGGCCGGACTACGGGTGATCGACGGGGCGGGCGCCCCGGTCGCGCCGCTGCTCGACGTCCGAGGCCTGACCGTCACGCTCAACCCGGACTCGCACCCGGTCACCGTCGTTCGCGATGTCAGCTTCGCCATCAACCCCGGCGAGATCGTCGGCATGGTGGGGGAGAGCGGCAGTGGCAAGAGCATGACCTCGCTGGCCCTGCTCAAGCTGCTGCCCGGCATCCCGCACCGCGTCGAGGGACAGGCGATGTTCGAGGGCGTCGACCTGGTGGGTGCCAGGCCCAAGACCATGAACCGGCTGCGCGGCAACCGGATCAGCATGGTCTTCCAAGAGCCGATGACCGCGCTCGACCCCGTGTTCACGGTGGGCTACCAGCTGGCGGAGACGGTCCGGGCGCACCGCGACATCTCCAAGAAGCAGGCACGCCAGCTGGCGATCGAGATGCTCGACGCCGTCGGCATCCCGCTGCCGGCCCGACGGGCCGATGAGTACCCCCACCAGCTGTCGGGAGGAATGCGGCAGCGGGTCATGGTCGCCATCGCCCTCATCTGCGAGCCGAGGCTGTTGATCGCCGACGAGCCGACGACGGCGGTCGATGTCACGATCCAGGCTCAGATCCTCGAGCTGATCAGGCGGCTGAGCCGAGAGATGGGCACTGCCGTCCTCTTCATCACCCACGATCTCGGTGTCGTCGCCGAGCTGTGCGAGAAGGTCGTCACCCTCTATTGCGGGGAGGCCGTCGAGGCCGGGCGAGCCGCCGACGTCCTCGCCTCGCCCCGACATCCGTACACCTCGGCGCTGCTGCAGTCGATCCCCAGGATGGAGGCACGCCATGCCACCCTGCAGCTGATCCCGGGCCGCGTGCCGCAGCTCGGGCATCTGCCGGAGGGCTGTCTGTTCCACCCGCGCTGTGCCTTCGCCACCGACGAATGTCGTTCCTCGGCCCAGGTGCTGCACGCCGCCGGTGACGCGGACCGGCTGGTGCGCTGCTGCCGCGCCGAGGAGCTCGACCTCCCCGGGAGTGAGGCACATGCGTGACGAGACCAGCCCCGCGCTCGTCGTCCAGGATCTCGAGGTCCAGTACAAGCCGCGTGGCGGCGGGCAGCCGATCCGGGCCGTCGACGGCGTCTCCTTCACGCTCAACCGTGGGGAGACCCTGGGCCTGATCGGTGAGTCCGGATCCGGCAAGACCAGCCTGGCGCGGGCGCTGATGCAGCTCGTCCCGGTCTCCCGCGGCCATGCGAGGGTGGGCGGCACCGACTTCGCGACCCTCAAGGGCGCGGCCCTGCGCGCCGCGCGGCCCAAGCTGCAGATGGTGTTCCAGGACCCGACGGCCTCCCTGGACCCGCGGATGAGGATCGGTGACAGCATCGCCGAGCCGCTCGTCGTCCAGCGCCGCGGCTCCAGGGCGGACCAGCGCGAGCGGCTCGCCACCGCTCTGTCCCTGGTCGGCCTCCACCCGGACCACGCCGAGCGGTACCCGCACGAGCTCTCCGGCGGCCAGAAGCAGCGCGCCGGCATCGCGCGCGCGCTGATCCTCGAGCCGGAGGTCATCATCTGCGACGAGGCCGTCTCCGCGCTCGATGTCGCGCTGCAGGCCGAGATCCTCGAGCTGCTCAAGCGCCTGCAGCGCGAGCTCGGCCTGTCCTACCTGTTCATCACCCACGATCTGGGTGTCGTCGCGAACGTGGCCGACCGCGTCGCCGTCATGTACCTCGGTCGACTGGCCGAGCTGGCGGACGTCGGATCGCTGATCGACCGGCCGCGACACCCCTACAGCGAAGCACTGATCTCCGCCCAGCCGCGGTTCGTCCCTGAGCCCGGCTGGGAGCGGATCGTGCTCAACGGCGACCTCCCGAGCCCTGCTGACCCACCCTCAGGATGCAGGTTCCGGACGCGTTGTCGCTACGTCGTCGAGAGGTGCGCAGCGGAGGAACCCCCGCTGCGTGAACTCTCCTCGGGCCAGTCCGCCGCCTGCCATCTGGGCGGAGAGCTGCACCTCCAAGGGCTCAAGGGCAACGGGACGGCTGCCACCCACGGCTCCGAGGAGCCGCCGCACCACCACGTCGCACCGACATTCGGGATAGCTCCCCAGAAAGGCTGATCAGTTCATGTTCAAGCGAGCAAGGAAGGGCACGGTCGCGGCTGCGGCTGCCGTCGCCCTCGTCGGCGCCCTCGCTGCCTGTGGCAGTGACGGCGACAGCGGTGGATCGGACGCCAGTGTGTTGAGGATCGCCTGGGAGAACCCAGGCTCCCTCGACCCGGTCAAGTCGATCTCCGGCGCCGACCTTCCCGTGCAGTACACGATCTACGACGCGCTTCTCGACTACGACCCCGAGACACTCGAGCTGAAGCCGGCTCTCGCCGAGTCCTGGGAGTTCACCACGCCCACGACCCTGGACCTGACGCTCCGCGACGACGTGAAGTTCCAGGACGGCACGGACTTCGACGCCGAAGCGGTCAAGTTCAACATCGAGCGCTCCCAGCAGGAGGGCTCGACCTCGGCCGCGGAGCTCAAGGGCGTTGTCGGCGTCGAGGTCGTCGACACCCACGAGGTGGTGCTCGACCTCGACAAGCCCAATGCGGAGCTGCTGGCCACCCTGGCCGGCAAGCCCGGCCTGATGGTCTCGCCGAAGGCGGCACAGGCCGACACCCTCGGTGAGCACCCGGTCGGCGCCGGACCGTTCGAGTTCGTCTCGGCCCGCAATGGCGCGGAGATCGTCGTGAAGAAGTACGACGGCTACTGGAACTCGGACCTGAAGCGGGCCGACCGCATCGAATTCAAGATCATGGCGCTCGGGGCCACGCCCGTGAACGCCCTGCTCACCGGCCAGGTCGACCTCATCTTCAAGCCTCCCTTCCAGGACCTGAAGACGATCAAGGCGGACTCGCGTTTCCAGGTTTCCGAGCCGCTGACCATGCAGTCGGACCGGATCTACATCAACGCCAAGCTGGCGCCCTTCGACGACGTTCGGGTGCGCCAGGCGCTCAACTACGCCGTAGATCGCGATGCTCTCCTGAAGACGATCTACGGCGGTACCGGAGAGACCGCATGGACGATCTTCTCCAGCAACCACTGGGCCGACAACGCCGACATCGTCCCCGACCAGACCCACGACGTCGCCAAGGCGAAGCAGTTGCTGGCCGAGGCCGGACACGCGGGTGGGATCAAGGTCAAGATGATCACGCGCAATGACCCGGTCGCCTCCCGGATGGCGGAGGTGCTGCAGGCTCAGCTCGCCGAGGCGGGCATCGACCTCGAGCTGGTTCCTCTCGACAAGTCCGAGGCCACGACGAAGTTCATCGAGGAGCAGAAGGTCCCACTCAGCCTTTCGGCCGCCTCGGGTCGCGTCGGTGCCGCGGACACGTTGACGGCTTACTACGGGGCGGATGCCTACCTGAACGCCGGCAAGTACGACATCCCCGGGCTGCAGGCCGCACTCGACGGTGCTCGTGCGAGCGACGACCGCGACGCGCAGCTTCCCTACCTGCTCGAGGCGCAGCGGCTGATCGCCGATGCCGCGATCGGCGTCGAGCTCGTGCATCCGCCGTACGCCGCCGCGATGACCAAGGAAGTCAAGGGATACACGCCCAGCATCGTCACCATCCCGAAGTTCGCGACGATCTACCGCGAGCAGTAGGAAGCAGCACGGACATGACCACCCCACAGATCACGGTGGCGCTGCCTCGGGGCAGCGCCACCCGGCGGGCCGCGTTGGCGCGGGCCACGAGCATCGGCCGCGGCATCGCACTGCGCCTCGTCCAGATCGTGCCGACCTTGCTCCTGGCGAGCATCATCATCTTCGGGCTCCAGGCGCTCATCCCCGGTGACGTGGCGACGGCGATGGCCGGCGACGACGCCTCACCCGAGACGATCTCCGCGCTGCGTGAGCAGCTCGGGCTCAACGACCCGATCTACGTCCAGTTCTGGCACTGGTTCGGCAACGTGCTGCAGGGCGATCTCGGGACCTCCGCCGTCAGCGGCATCTCGGTGAACCAGATCATGGCCGAGCGGCTTCCCGTCACGCTCACCATCACGGCGGCGTCGATGATCGTGATGGCGGTGGTCGGCGTTCCTCTGGGCGTGCTGGCGGCCCTGCGCAGGAACAGCCGGATCGACGGCTTCGTCACCGGTCTGTCCACCCTGGGACTCGCGATCCCCAGCTTCTGGCTCGGCATGATGCTGATCCTCGCCTTCTCGATCAGCCTGGCCTGGTTCCCCGCGACCGGCTACGTCTCGCCCTTCGACGATCCCGTCGCCGGGCTGAAGTCGATCGCCCTGCCCGCGTTGGCCCTGGGCGCGGCGGGCGCCGCCGAGGCCTGCCAGCAGACCCGGAGCGCGATGATCGAGGTGCTCGAGTCGGATGCCATGCGCACCCACCGCGCGAAGGGGCTCTCGACCGTGTCGATCGTGTTCAAGCACGCGTTGAAGAACGCCGGCATCCCCATCGTGACCATCATGGGCCTGCGCCTGAGCGAGGTGATCGGCGGATCCGTCGTGGTGGAGACGCTGTTCGCGCTGCCCGGGCTCGGCTCCGCGGTGATGCTCGCCATCACCCAGCGTGACTACATCGTGGTCCAGGCGGTGGTCCTCGTCACCGTGCTCCTCGTCATGGCGACCAACCTCCTCGTCGACCTGGTGTATCTGGTCGTCGACCCACGCATGTCCTCCGGAAAGCGGTGAGCCCGATGCCTCGTCGAGACAGGCTGCGTCTTCCCGCGGTGCTGGGCCGGATTCTCCAGGACCGGCGCGGCAAGCTCTGCGTCGCGTTCCTGGTGTTCATGGCCTTGGTGATGGTGGCCGCACCCCTCCTCGCGCCGTACCACCCGAACCAGCAGAGTCCGGACGCCCTGCTGGGTCCGTTCACCTCCGGTCACATCCTGGGGACCGACGACCTCGGCCGCGACGTGCTGAGCCGCCTCATCTACGGATCGCGGGTGTCCGTCACGGCAGCTGTGATCGCGCTGGCGTCGGCGCTCGTCGTCGGCTTCCCCATGGGCCTCGCCTCGGGATATCTGGGCGGCTGGGTCGATGCCGCGCTGATGAGGCTGGCGGACACCCTGCTGTCCTTCCCCGGTCTCATCTTCGCGATCGCCATCGCGGCTGTGATGGGGCCGAGCCTGCTGAACTCCATGGTCGCGATCGGCATCGTGTTCTCGCCGACGGTCGCCCGCCTGATCCGGGCGCAGCTGATGAGCCTGAAGAGCGAGCCGTACATGGACGCCGCGCGCACCTTCGGCAGCACCGACCGCCATCTGATCGTGCGCCACGCGATCCCCAACTCGATCCAGCCGCTGCTGGTCCAGTCGTCGATCCTGCTGGCTCGCGGCCTCATCGCCGAGGGCAGCCTGAGCTTCCTCGGCCTGGGGGCCCAGCTCCCCACGGCCAGCTGGGGCTCGATGCTCTCCCGGGCGTACGCCTTCATCAGGGAGGAGCCCGTGCAGATGGTGGTTCCAGGACTGGCGATCGTGCTGACCGCGCTCGCCTTCACCGTCCTCGGCGATGTCGTCCAGACCGCGCTCGACCCGAAGCGGCGCCGCTCCCGCCGAGCGACCCCGGCCGCACGACGACCCGCCGAGACGGCCAGCTGAGCCGGCAGCACTACTCGTCCTTCCACCGCCATCCACCACCAGGAGATGTTTCCCGTGCTCGACCTGCCCCGTCGATCCGTCGACGTCGACGGCGTCCAGACCTCGTACGTCGATCAGGGCGACGGTTCGCCGATCGTCCTCATCCACGGCGGTGACCCCGGTCGCGGGTCGACCGGAGCCTCGATCTGGCATCGCAACATCCCCGGCCTGGCCCGCACTCACCGGGTGGTCGCGCCCGACCGGCTCGGCATCGGCTGGACCGACAACCCCGCGTGCATCGATGACTACCGGATGTCCCGCATCTGCGCACATGTCGAGCGGTTCCTCGATGTCGTCGAGGTGTCCGGCGCGACCGTCGTCGGACAGTCCCGCGGTGCCTTCGTCGCGGCCCACCTGGCCCGCGTCCGGCCCGATCTCGTCGACCGGCTCGTCGTCGTCAACAGTGCCTCCTTCGCGCCCAAGCGAGCCGCCAAGCGCAAGGTCACCATCCAGAACTTCCAGGGCCTGCCCGAGACGGTCGAGGACGACGAGCGCTGGCTGTCGGTAGGACACGGGCACATCACCGCGGCCTGGGTCGCGGAGGCCCGGGCCATGCTCAGCACCGACAAGGCGACTCGCGCCCGTCGGCAGTTCGCCGAGGCGGCCGAGGCCTACTACGCCGAGATGGAGACGCTGAAGAGCGACCTGCTCGACTGGTACCGCGCCGGCAACGGGCATCAGTCGCGGCTCATCGTCTGGGGCGTCGGCGATCCGTCTGTGGGCATCCAGGACGGGCTCGACAGCTTCGAGGTGCTGCGCCGCAGCGAGGCCACGACCCGGATGTACGTCATCGACCGGGCCGGCCATCACTGCTTCGCGGAGCAGCCGGAGGAGTTCAACCGTCAGGTCCTCGACTTCATCCGGCACGACCGGGCGACGGTGCGGAGCAGGCGATGAGCGCCCTCGCCGCGACCGCGTCCGGTGAGGCGGTGCGGGCCATCGACCTCAACTGCGACGTCGGCGAGGGGTACGGCGCCTGGGCCTTCGGCAATGACGAGGCGCTGCTCGACATCGTCACGAGTGCCAACATCGCGTGCGGCGCGCATGCGGGGGATCCGTCGACGATGCGGCGTACGACCGAGCTCGCGGTCGAGCGCGGCGTCGCCATCGGCGCCCACGTCGGCTACCCCGACAGGCAGGGCTTCGGCCGGCGATCACTCGGTATCGACCACCGGGAGCTGGCCGACGAGGTGCTCGCCCAGCTGGGCGCCCTCCAGGTGTTCGCCCGCGCGGCGGGCGGGCGGGTCGCGTACGTGAAGCCGCACGGAGCTCTCTACCACGCCGACGCGGCGCACGCGGGCGCGGTCCTCGACGCCATGGAGGTCTTCGACCCCACCCTCTCGCTGCTCGCGGCCCCCGGCTCGGCGCTGCACCGCCAAGCGGGGGAGCGGGGGCTCGAGGTGGTGCCCGAAGGATTCGCGGACCGGCGCTATCTCGCCGATGGCCGCCTGGCCCCGCGCGGTGAGCCCGGTGCGGTCATCGATGATCCGCGTGAAGCGGCGAGCCAGGCGCTCCAGATCTGTTGCGAGCGCGGTGTCCGCGACATCGGCGGTGACTGGCTTCCCCTCGCCGTGGCCAGCATCTGCGTCCACAGCGACACCCCGGGAGCGGTGCGGATCGCGAGCTCGGTCGTCGCGGCGCTCACCGAGATGGGCATCGCATGCCGGACCATGGGGTGATGCGCGTGCTTCCCTACGGCGACCGAGCCTTCCTGCTGGAGTTCGACGACGTCCACCAGGTCATCGCGCACCACGCCGCGATCGTGGCCGCCGCCCCACCGGGCATCGTCGAGCTGGTCCCTGCGGCGCGGACCATCCTGGTCGAGGTCGATGTCTCGCTGCGCACCCTGGACGACGTCGTCCGCGAGGTCACCGCGCTCGACCCCCTCCCGCCGGACGCCGACAGAGTGACCCCGTTGGTCGAGGTCCCGATCAAGTACGACGGCCCCGACCTCGCCGACGCCGCGTCCGCCGTCGGGCTCAGCGTCGAGAGCTTCGTGCGCCGTCACGCCGACCAGGCCTGGGTCGCCGCGTTCACCGGCTTCGCGCCCGGCTTCGCCTACCTGGTCGGTGAGGACGAGTGGGAGATCCCGCGCCGGGCGTCGCCGCGGGTCGCCGTGCCCACGGGCGCGGTCGCCATGGCCGGGCCGTTCACCGGCATCTACCCCCGCGAGTCGCCGGGAGGCTGGCAGATCATCGGGCACACCGACGTCGTGCTCTGGGATCTCGACCGGGAGTCGCCGGCGCTGATCCCCGCGGGCCACCGGGTCCGGTTCCGGGAGCGCACGTGAGCGAGCACGCCCTGGAGATCATCGAGGCGGGCCCGTTGGCCACCACCCAGGACCTGGGCCGGCCCGGCCTGATGAGCATGGGCGTGCCGCGCTCCGGCGCCGCCGACCGCGACAGCCTGCGGCTCGCGAACCGGCTGGTCGGCAACCCGGAGGCGTCGGTCGGCATCGAGGCGACCTTCGGCGGCCTCAAGGTGCGGGCGCGTGGCCTGCTGACCGTCGCGCTGACCGGTGCCCCCGCCCAGGCGCGGCGCAACGGACAGCGGGTCGCCCACAACAGCGTGGTGCGGCTGAGGGACGGCGACGTGCTGGCGCTCGGCGCCCCGCGGGCCGGGGCCCGCACCTACCTGGCCGTACGCGGTGGGCTGCTGCCAGGGCTGGTGCTGGGCTCCGGCGCCACGGACGTGCTGTCCGGACTCGGCCCGCCGCCCCTGACGATCGGCGTGGTGCTCCGGGTCGGCACCTCCCCGAACGCCCTGCCCGACATCGACCTGGCGCCGCGGCCGCGACTGACGAACAGTGCGATCGAGCTGCCCCTCACCTGGGGCCCCCGGGCCGACTGGCTGACGACGGAGTCGCGTCAGCGGCTGCTGGACACCGCGTGGACGGTCACGCCGACCTCCAACCGGATCGGGCTGCGGCTCTCGGGAGACCCCCTCGACACCCACGCGGACCGCGAGCTGCTGAGCGAGGGACTGGGCCAGGGCGCGATCCAGGTGCCGCGCGAGGGTCGGCCCATCCTGTTCCTGTCCGACCATCCCGTCACCGGCGGCTATCCGGTGGTCGCCGTCGTCGACTCCACCGCGATCGACGCGGCAGGACAGGCCGTGCCGGGGCAGACCATCCGCTTCCGGCTCTCGCGGGGGCGGGCGACCCGGTGACCCGGCGCGCTCACGCCTGGTGGTGACGCAGCACCTCGTCGAGCCGCAGCCGGCCGGTGGGGATCGCGCTGGGGCCGGTCCGCGCCGGCCTCGGCCCGGGGCGACCGAGGGCGATGGCGTGGTCGGCGCGCCAGCCCGGGTCGGCGCCGACGAGGTCGGCGGCGGCCCGGCCGTTGGCCTCGGGGAAGAAGGTCACCGGGCAGCTGCCGAGACCCTCGCGGGCGGCGAGCAGGCAGACGGTCTGGGTGATCCGGCCGAGGTCGAAGGGGGTGTCGCGGCGGGCGGTGGGCTCGTGGTGCAGCTGGACGAGCAGGCTCGGCGCACCGGCCGCCGGTCCGGCGTAACCGCCCAGCCGGGCCAGGGCCGCGCGGGTGGCGGGGTCGGTGACGTGCACGAAGCGCCACGGCTGGGCGTTGCGGGCCGAGCCGGTCCACCGCGCGCCGTCGACGATCCGCTCGACGACCTCGCGGGGGACGGCGTCCGGCTGCCACCAGCGGCTCGCTCGCAGCGCCGCCCGGCCGAGGGGATCCTGGTCGTCCACCCGGCCATTGTCCCGTCGTACGCCGTCGCCGGTCTTCATCCGGCCTTCATCCACGCCGGCCTACGGTCCCGCCATGACCGCGCTCGTCGAGCACCTCCTCGCCGTCCCCGCCTGGCTGGCCGTGGTGGTGGTCTTCCTGCTGCCCGCCCTGGAGTCCTCGGTGTTCCTCGGCTTCGTCTTCCCCGGCGAGCTGGCGCTGCTGCTCGGCGGCGTGGTCGCGGGACAGGGACACGTGCCCGTCGCCGCGGTGGCGGCGGCGGGCATCGCCGGCGCCGCCGTCGGAGACAGCGTCGGCTACGTCGTCGGCAAGCGGTGGGGCCGGCGGATCCTGGGCTCGACGGTGGGTCGCTTCGTGCGCGCCGACCGGCTGGACAAGGCCGAGCACGCGCTGTCGCGCCGGGGTGGCTGGGCGGTCCTGATCGGCCGGTTCACGGTCGCGTTGCGAGTGCTGGTGCCGGGCCTGGCCGGGATGAGCCGGATGCCGTACCGCCGCTTCCTGCTCGCCAACCTCACCGGCGCGGTGCTGTGGGGTGGCGCGATGGTCGCGGCCGGGTACCTGGCCGGCAGCAGCTGGCAGCAGGTCGCCCACCAGATCTCCGACGCCGGGCTGGTGCTCACCGGCGCGGTCCTCGCGTTCCTGGTCGGACGCCACCTGATCGGTCGCCTCCGCCGCGGCCACACCACTACCGTGGAGTCGTGATGCGCGTGCTGGTCGCCGAGGACGACGTCCGCCTCGCCGACCTGCTCGACGAGTCGCTGAGTGAGGCGGGCTGGGACGTCGACGTGGTCCACGACGGGCGCACGGCGTACGAACGGCTCCTCGCCGGCACCGAGTACGACGTCGCGCTGCTCGACTGGATGCTGCCCGGCAAGGACGGGTTGAGCGTGGCGCGGCAGCTGCGCGGCCTCGGCCTGCTGACGCCGATCCTGATGCTCACCGCGCGCGGCGAGGTGCGCGACCGGATCGACGGACTCGACGCGGGCGCCGACGACTACCTGCCCAAGCCGTTCGACCTCGACGAGCTGCTGGCCCGGCTGCGCGCGCTGTACCGCCGCAACAGCCTCACCGGCGTGGCGCCGGTCCAGGTGGGCGACCTGGTCGTCGATCCCGGGGCGCGGCGGGTGACTCGCGCCGGCCGGGAGGTCACCCTGTCGGCCCGCGAGTTCGACATCCTCTTCCTGCTCGCCACCCACGCCGGCCAGGTGGTCACCCGGCTCACCATCCTCGACGAGGTCTGGGACGGCGAGACGGACCTGCGCAGCAACGTGATCGACGTCCACCTGGCCGCTATCCGCGCCAAGATCGACCGGCCCTTCGGCACCCGCACCATCACCACCCTGCGCGGCGTCGGCTACCGGCTCGACCCGCCGGACCGCGCTCCATGAGCCGGGGGCGACCACGCACCTGGCCGCTGCGGACCCGCCTGGTCGCGGGCTTCTCCGTCGCGACCTTCGTGGTGCTGGTGGCCGCGGGGGCGTTCGTCTTCTGGCGCGTCGACTTCGCTCTCGACCGCGCCCTCGACACCGAGCTGGCCCACGGCGTCAGCACTCTGGGGCCGCTCGTCGGCGACGACGGGCGCCTGAGTGACCGCGACGCGGCCGAGGCGGTCGGACTGGCCTGGCAGGTGCTGGACGCCGACGGTGCCGTCGTCGACCGCGGCGGCCCGGCCGGCACGACGCCGATGCTGGCCACCCACGGTTACGGCGAGCGCGACGTCGACGTGCGGCTGGTGACCGGGCGGGCGTCGTACCGGGTCCGGGTGGTGGGTCTGCCCCACCAGCGCCGGCTGCTGGTGGGCGTGCGGCGCGACCACGAGGACGAGGCGCTGCGCGAGCTGCTGGTCCAGCTGGTCCTCGCCGGCCTCGGGACCCTGCTGGTCACCGCCTTCGTGGGGGACCGGCTGGCTCGCGCGGCGCTGCGCCCGGTGGAGCGCTACCGCCAACAGGCCGCCGCGATCGCGGCCGGCGCGGCCGACCTGCGGCTGGAGGTGCCGGCCGGGCGCGACGACGAGGTGACCCGGCTCGGCCACACCTTCAACGACATGCTGGCCGGGCTGGAGCGGGCCCTGGAACGCGAGCGCCAGTTCGTCGCCGAGGCCAGCCACGAGCTGCGCACGCCGGTCACCCTGCTCACCGGCCGGATCCAGCTCGCGCGGCGCCGCCGACGGACCGTCGAGGAGCACGAGCGGATCCTCGGGGAGCTGGCGATCGACCTCGACCGGCTGGCGCGACTGGCCGACCAGCTGCTGCACGTGGGCGCCGGCCGGGCCGAGGGCACGAGCGACCTGGTCCAGGTGGTCGCGCGCGTGGTCGAGGAGCGCCGGGTCGCCGACCCGGCCGGCGCGACGACCTGGGAGGTCGAGCTGCTCGCGGACGCGGCGCCGGTCGCGGTCGCCGACCACGACCTCGAGCGGCTGCTCACCAACCTTCTCGACAACGCCGTCCGCCATGGCGCGCCACCGGTACGGCTCACGGTCGACCGCCCGGTGCCCGCGTTGACCCGGCTCCGGGTCGCCGACGCCGGGGCCGGGATGCCGCCCGAGCTGCTCGCCACCGCCACCCAGCGCTTCACCCGAGCCGAGGAGGCGCGGTCCCGGGTCGGGGCCGGGCTCGGGCTGGCCCTGGTCGCCGGACTGGTCGAGCGGGCCCGCGGCCAGCTGCGGCTGTGCCAGGCCGGGCAGCACGTCGCCCGGCCGGCGGGCGTGGTCGACCTCGCCTGTGACCACGGCCCCGAGCTGACGGTCACCGTGCTGCTGCCCCTGGCGGACGGCGACACCGCCGAGGTCACGGATTGATCACACTTCCCCTGCTCCGCGGGCCGGTCCTGGGGCCGAGGCGACACGGAGAGCGCGGATCGGCCTATTCTCCGGCCCATGCCGGAGACCGCTGAATCAGACGTCCGTCACCGCCGTCGCCGGATGACCGGTCGCGACCCCCACGAGAGCCACCGGGTCTCCAGCCCGCTGGAGCTGCTGTTCGACCTCACCTTCGCCGTCGCCTTCGGCACGGCGGCCAACGAGCTCGCGCACGCCCTCGCGGCGGACCACATCGTGCCGGGCATCGTCGCGTTCTGCTTCGCGACCTTCGCGATCTCGTGGGCGTGGATCAACTTCAGCTGGTTCGCCTCGGCGTACGACACCGACGACTGGGTCTACCGCCTGACCACGATGCTGCAGATGGTCGGCGTCCTGGTGCTCGCGCTCGGCCTCAAGCCGATGTTCGAGTCGGTCACCAAGCACGAGGACACGCTCGACAACGACGTGATGGTCTGGGGCTACGTCCTGATGCGGGTCGCGATGGTGCTGCAGTGGCTGCGGGCCGGCTCCCACGACACGGCCCGCCGCGACGTGGTGCGCGTCTACCTGATCTCGATCCTGGTGGCGCAGGTGCTGTGGATCGTCTTCGCGCTGACCGACCTCCCCGTCGGCCTCACCTTCGCGCTGCTGGTCATCCCGTTCCTCATCGAGATCGGCGGTCCGGTGTACGCCGAGACCCGCCTCGCCGGCACCCCCTGGCACGCCCACCACATCGCCGAGCGCTACGGCCTGATGGTGATCATCGCGCTCGGTGAGGGACTGATCGGGACCATGGCCTCGATCAACGTCCTCGCCGAGGGTGGCCTGACCTGGGAGATCGGGCTGCTCGCGCTGGCCGGCACCGCGCTGACCTTCGGCATCTGGTGGAGCTACTTCGTCGTCCCGGCCGGCGAGATCCTGCACGTCCACCGGGAGCGCTCGTTCGGCTTCGGCTACGGCCACCTGCTGGTGTTCGGCAGCATCGTCGCGGTCGGCGCCGGCCTGCACGGCGGCGCCACCTATCTCGAGCACCACACCCACCTGAGCCTGGTCGGCACCGTGCTCACGGTCGCCGTCCCGGTCGGGATCTATCTCCTGGTCTTCTACGCCGGCTACTCCTCGCTGACCCGGACCTTCGACGGGCTGCACGTCGCGCTGCTCGTCCTCAGCGCGGTCGTGATCGCGGCCTCGCTGGCGATGGCGGCCGCCGACGTCGAGCTGGTCTGGTGCCTGCTCGTGCTGTCCCTCGCGCCCTGGGTGACGGTGGTCGGCTACGAGGCGGCCGGGTTCCGGCACAACGCCGCCGTGCTGGAGGAGCTCGCCGAGTGACCCCCGTTCGGGGGGCAAATTGGTCGGTATCTGGCATCCTGGGGTCCGGTGGCCGGGACGACCGGCCTACCGTGAAGTGGGACAGGTACACCCAACGCTGACGAGTGGCTCCCCGCGGGCAGCACTGGTTGAGCCTGTCAGTTCGTCGATTCATCCGGCCGGTGGGGCCGATCAGGGTGGGGCGGTGGACCGTGCCGTGAGAGCGGCCGGGCGCCGGCTTTTTGGGGGAGCAATGGAGTTTCAGTCCGAGGAAGAGCTGCTGGAGCAGGTCCGGCAGGGGGACGAGGCCGCGTACGGCGTCCTGTTCGTCCGGCACCGCGCGTACGCCCTCGCCGTCGCGCGACGGGTCGTCGGGCAGCGCGACGCGGAGGACGTGGTCGCCGAGGCGTTCGAGCGGATCTTCGCGATCCTCAAGGGCGGCCGCGGGCCGACGACGACCTTCCGGCCCTACCTCAGCGTCACGGTCCACAACGTGGCGGTCAACCGGCTGCGCGGGCGCAGCCGCGAGGTCACCACCGAGCCGGCCGACCTGATCCCGCTGCTCGTCTCGGACGACACCTCGGGCAAGCACCTCACCAACCGGGTCGTGCGCGACGCGTTCACGACGCTGCCCGCCCGGTGGCAGCAGGTGCTGTGGCTCTGCGAGGTCGACCGGGTGCCCCACGACGAGGTCGGCGAGCTGCTCGGCATCAAGCCCAACGCCGTCGCGGCGCTGGCCCTGCGCGCCCGGCGCGGCCTGGCCGACGCCTACCTCGCGCAGTACGCCCGGTCCGCCGACTCGCTCGAGTGCAAGAAGGTGATCGGCTACCTGCCCGGGTACGTCAACGGCCACCTCACCCGGGCCCGCCAGGAGGCCGTCGACCGCCACCTGCGCACCTGCAACACCTGCCCGATCGCCATCCTCGAGCTCGGTGAGGCCCGTCGCGACGTGGGTGCGCTGCTCGCGCCGCTCGTCGTCTCGGTCGCCGCGACCGGCGCGGTCGGCGCCACCGCCGTGGGCGGGTTCGGCGCGGTCCTCAGCAGCACCTTCGGCAAGGCGGCCACCGGTGTCCTCGCTTCGACGGCGGTCGCCGGCGTGGTCGCGGGCGTCGCGCTGATGGCGATCCGCGCTCCCGAGCCGAGCGAGACGGCGGCCCCCGCGCCGTCGGTCCCGGCCCGCTCGAGCGCGGCCGTCGAGCCGGTCACGCCCGCCCCCACGCACCGGGCGAAGCAGAGGAAGCCGGCGCCGCCCGTAGCGACGCCCGTGGTGGTGGACACGCCGACGCCGAGCGCGGCCACGCCGCCGGTCCGCAAGCGTCCCACCGACCGACTCGAGTACGCCGACCCGACCAAGCCGGCCGGCACCTCCACGCCGCCGCGAGCCGAGTCCGCGCCGAACCAGCCGGCCGTGGAGCCGAGTCCGACCGACCCGACCTCGCCGACGGAGACCCCGACCCCGGTGCTCGGCGACCCGCGGCTCGGCACGCCGGCCGTGGCGAGCTCGCCGTCGGGCCCGGCCTGGCGCCGGGTCACCGTCCAGGTCGACGGCGACGGTCAGGCCGTCCAGGTCGCGCTCGGCGGCGTCGGCGCCATCAGCTACTGCGTCAGCGTCGGCGGCAGGACCGCCGACTGCGCGTCGCGGACCCAGCACAGCCCGTGGGCCGACGTGGTCGTCGCCGGGTCCGGGATCACCCAGCTGACCATCGACGTGAAGGCCGCGCACGCGACCTACCTCACCTTCGCGATCACCGGCGTCGACGGAAGCGACGCCGACCTCGGCAACAACAAACGGTCGGTCGCCGTGCCGTCGCAGGCCGGGTAGGCCGAGGGCTACTGAGGCCAGCGGGCCGAGGCGTCCAGCCACGCGCGGGCGGCCTCGGCCCGGACGCCACGGGCGGCGGCCTCGGCGAGCCGAGCCCCGGCGCACCCGCGCCGGAGCTGGTCCAGCAGATCGGCGTGTACCCGCAGCAGCGCGTGCCGGCGCTGTCGAGTGAGGCTGGGACTGAGCAGCGCGGCCGTGGTCCGCGGGTGGGTGAGCCCCAGGGCGTGCGCCAGCACGACGTCGTCGAGGAGTCGCGGCGCCTCGACGAGGCGTCGCAGCTGCAGGGCCGCGGGATGGAGGGCCAACATCTCGGCCGTCGCCGCGGCCTGCTGCGCCCAGCGTGGGAGGACGACGGTCGTCTCGGCCTGCTGCATCACGTCTCGTAGACAGTCCGCGAGCCGGGATCTGACGCGATCTGGTTTTTCGAGTTTTTCCTTGCTGGGCGCGTCATTCGCGGCATGGACGGGTGTCACCCAGGCATGGAAGCCGTCACCACGCACCACGGGTCGGACGACTCGTCACCCGATCGGGTGACAGGCCGTCCGACCGGAGAGACGCTGCAGCTGCTGCTCGACCATGTCGTCAGCGAGAGCGTCGCCGACCTCGACCGGCCACACGTCCTCACCATCACCGAGGGCGGCCTGACGTACGTCTCCGGGCCGTACGTCGATGCACAGGCCGCGCTGTGCGCGCTCGAGGACGACCGTCGGGTCAATGCCGACTTCGCCGCCGACAGGAGCTATCGCGTCTCGCCGCTCCTGCCGCCGTTCTGCCCCCACCTGGTGCCGCCGCCCGGCGGCAGCGGTGGGTGACGTCGGCGTGTCACCTGAACGGGTGTCATTCCGCCGGGATGCCAGCGCATTTGGTGGCCCGGCTCGTTTCGACTCCTACAGGATGCCCGCAACTGGGGTGGGGCCCCAGTCCGGGCCGGGAGACGTGCGGATCCATGTTGAACGACCCGCCGGCGCAGGGAGCGCCGTGGACATGAAGGGGACAAACCAGTGAGCAAGTGGAGTTGGAGCCACCGTGGGTGGCCGACGTGGGTGGTGGGCCTGGTGCTGGCCCTCGGCGCCACGCTGATGCCGTCGATGACGCCTTCGGCGTCGGCAGACGTCGTCCCGGGAGACACGCTGTGGGTCGGACCGAAGATGCAGGGATACGGCGGCAGTGGCATCCACGGCATCTTCAAGCAGACGCCCGCCGACACCAGCAACCCCGGAACCCCGGACTACTGGGGCTACTGCATCGAGCACGACGTCTCTGCCAAGTCGTACCGCGACGGCGAGGTCGTGGCTGACTCCGAGTACCTCGGTGCCAACCTCTTCAGCGACCCGGCCGTGCAGCAGAAGGTGCTGTGGGTGCTGGCGCACAGCTACCCGTACCTGAGCCTGGCGGACTTCCGCGCGGCCGCGGGCACGCCGAACCTGACGGTCAACGACGCGATCGAGGCGACCCAGTACGCCATCTGGCGTTACACCGACCTCGGCTTCGACGCCAACTGGAACTTCTCGAGCCCGGACGGTGGCACGGCCTACTGGTATCTCGTCAACGGCGCCAACGCCAGCAACGGCACGACCACCTTCCCGTCCGTGACCGCGTCGGTGACCGCTCCCGCGGGCGCGCAGCAGGCCGGCACCCTGGTCGGTCCGTTCACCGTGCACACCAACCAGCCGACCGTCGCCGTGACCGTCGCTCCCGGCGTCGCGGTGACCGATGCCTCCGGCACCGCGATCAACACCTCGGCCGTCGTCGACGGCCAGCAGCTCTACCTCGACCTGCGCGGCTCGACGACCGCCGGCTCCGCCACGGTCACCGTGACCGCCCAGGGCGCCGGTGGCAGCGGCAACATCATCTCGGTGCCGAACACCGCGGGGGGCACCCCGACGGCGGCGGACCACGCGCAGACGCTCATCCTGATCGAGCCGAGCGACGCCACGACCACCGGCTCGGCCGCGGTCACCTGGACCGCCGCGCCGACGCCGTCGATCGGCACCACGCTGGTCGACCAGGCCGACGGTGACCACACCATCCCCGCGGGCGGTGGCACGGTCGTCGACACGATCGCGTACCAGAACCTGACCCCGGGCACGTCGTACACGGTGACGGGTGAGCTGCGGAAGAAGTCGGACGGCTCGGCGACCGGGATCACCGGCACCCAGACCTTCACCCCGACCCAGGCCAATGGCACGGTGGACGTGACGTTCACGGTCCCGTCGGGCTACGCCGGCCAGCAGCTGGTGGCGTTCGAGGAGCTGAAGGTCACCGGGCAGAGCGCGGTGGTCGCGGAGCACAAGGACATCAACGACGCGGCGCAGACCGTCTCGGTCACGCCCAACCCGTCGATCGGGACCACGCTGGTCGACCAGGCCGACGGTGACCATGTGATCCCCGCCGGTGGCGGCACCGTGGTCGACACCATCGCCTACCAGAACCTGGTGGTCGGAACGTCGTACACCGTGACCGGTGAGCTGCGGAAGAAGTCTGACGGCTCGGCGACCGGGATCACCGGCACCAAGACCTTCACCCCGACCACGGCCAGCGGCACGGTGGACGTGACGTTCACGGTCCCGTCGGGCTACGCCGGCCAGCAGCTGGTCGCGTTCGAGGAACTGAAGGTCACCGGCCAGTCGGCCGTCGTCGCGGAGCACAAGGACATCAACGACACGGCGCAGACCGTGACCGTCTCGCCGGCCCCGGCGATCGGCACCACGCTGGTCGACGACGCCGACGGTGACCACACCATCCCCGCCGCGGGCGGGGTCGTGGTCGACACGATCGCGTACCAGAACCTCGTTCCGGGCACGTCCTACACGGTCACCGGTGAGCTGCGGCGCAAGTCGGACGGCTCGGCGACCGGGATCACCGGCACCACGACCTTCACCCCGACCCAGGCCAATGGCACCGTCGAGGTGGAGTTCACGGTCCCGGCCGGGTACGCCGGTCAGTCGCTGGTGGCGTTCGAGGAGCTGAAGGTCACCGGTCAGAGCGCTGTCGTCGCGGAGCACAAGGACATCGACGACGCCGCGCAGACCGTCTCGGTCGCCAAGAGCGTCCCGACGGTGAACACCCAGGCCTCCGCTGCTGCGGTGACCATGGACGGAGCCAGCGTCGCTCTGCACGACGTCGTGACCATCACCGGGTTCGTCGCTGGTGCGACGCCGGCCAGCACGGGCACCGCGACCCTGTACGGGCCGCTCGCCTCGGTCAACGACGAGGTGTGCACACCGGCCAACGCCGTGGGCACGGTGAGCTTCACTCCGGCCAACGGGACGATCACCACGCCGAGCATCACCGTCACCCAGGCAGGCACCTACACCTGGCAGGTCAACCTGAGCGCGGACGACCGCAACCAGGCGGCCGGCCACGCCTGCGGCATGGCCGAGGAGACCACCAAGGTCACCAAGTCCGAGGTCGGCGCGGGGGAGAGGTCCAAGGTCACCTTGACCACCGAGACCTCGCACGCAACGGTGACGCCCGGCTCGCGGCTCTCCGACAAGGTCACCATCACCGGCTTCATCGCCGGTCACGGCGCCACCGGATCGGCCACGCTGTACGGTCCCTTCGCGACCCGCGGCAAGATCGCCTGCACGCCGGCCCACGCCGTCGGCACGGTGACCTTCACGCCGGCCAACGGCACGGTCGAGACGCCCAAGGTGGAGGTGAACCGCACCGGGTACTACACCTGGGTCGCCTCGACCACCGCGGACAGCCACAACACGGCCGCGACGCACGCCTGTGGCCTGGAGTCGGAGACCACTCTGGTCCGCAAGGAGCAGTACGCGGCGCCGGTCGTCAGCACGGGCTACAGCAACGACGGCTGGACCCCGGCGCGGCGTACCGTCGACCGGATCCGGATCCCGTCGCTGGGCGTCAACGCTCGGACGTCGCCGGTCGGCATCAAGCGGGGCACCATGCAGGTGCCGGGCAATGTCGCCCGGACCGGTCAGCTCAGCCAGTCCGCGGCGGCCGGTGACCTGATCGGCACGACGGTCATCGCGGGCCACGTGTCCGACCGCCACGACCGGCCGGGTGCGTTCTGGAAGCTGACCAAGATCCGCAAGGGCAAGGTCGTGACCGTCTGGCAGGGCGGCAAGAAGCTGCGCTACCGGGTGACCGCGGTCGAGAGGTTCTCGCGCAAGGCGAAGCTGCCCGACCGGTTCTTCTCGACCACCGGTGAGCACAAGCTGGTCCTGATCAGCTGCGCCGACAAGGTGACGACCTCGGGTGGTGGCTTCCACTACCGCCAGAACGTGGTGGTCACGGCAGTACCGCTGGGCTGAGCCCGGCACAGACTCCGGCGGCGGTGGCGGTGGTGGGCATCATCCGCCACCGCCGCCGGACTCGCATTCGCTCCCAGCTTCATCTCCAAGAGAGAAGGAACAGACCATGCCACCACGTCCAGAGTTGGGGTATCTGGCCACCGTCTCGGGTGTCATGACCTTGAGCGTGCTGGCCGTGGGCTCCCAGGCCCAGGCCCAGCCCGAACCCGCCGCCGCGGCCCAGGACGGCGTCACCTGCGTGCTGCCGAGCGCGCCGGACGGCAAGGCCGGCGCCACCGGTGCAGCCGGCCCGGCAGGCGACCCGGGACCGGCCGGTGTCGCCGGCGCGGATGGTCCGCGCGGACCAGCCGGTCCCGACGGCGCGGCGGGCGAGCAGGGTGCACCGGGCACGCCGGGGGAGCCCGGTCCGATGGGTGCGCCGGGTGCGCCGGGTGAGCCAGGTCCTCCCGGGGCTCCCGGGCCCGGCGCGGCACGGCTGGTCCATGCTGCACCCGGCCCGATCGACTGTGCCGCCGTACCCGGAGTCTGTGTCGTGGTGCTCCCCGGCCCCGATGGCGCTCCCGGCGCGACCGGAACGAAGGGCGAGACCGGACCGGCCGGTCCCGACGGCGCCGTGGGGCCAGCTGGACCCGTCGGCGCCCCGGGCGTGCCCGGCATCCCCGGTCAGAAGGGCGACGCCGGCGAGCCCGGGCCCCAGGGCTCGGATGGGCCTCCCGGACCTCCTGGGCCTCCGGGCCCCCCGGGAGCCGGCTCGGCGCGCGTCGTTCATGCGGTGGTCGCGACCGACTGCGCCGCCTTCGACCCTGCCTGCGTCACGACCGTCACCGGCGCGCCCGGTCCCGACGGCGGGTCGGGGCCCCAGGGTCCGACCGGTGCGGCCGGTGCCGCGGGTCAGGTCGGGGCACCCGGCGCTGCCGGTCCGCGCGGCGCGGACGGCGCTCCGGGCGCCGACGGCACCAAGGGACCCGCCGGAGAGCCGGGGCCGGCCGGTCCGCCCGGAGAGCTCGGTCCGGCTGGGCCGCCTGGACCGTCGGGGGGCGGTCCGTCGCGGGTGGTGCACGCGGCGGCCGCGACCGACGGGACCGTGCACACCTTCCCGTCGTCCTGCGCTCCAGCGGTCGGCGGCCAGGTCGGCGGCCAGGATGACGGCGCGAGTGGGAGCAAGGGCGGCGGCAAGAAGGACGACGGCGACGTCGACGCGGCCGCGGCGGGCAACGGCTCGGGTGGCCTTCCGGCGACCGGCGCGGCGGGCAGCACGCTCGGCATGCTCGCGCTCGGCACCGCCATGACCGCCGCGGGCGTGGTCGTGATCCGGCGCTCCCGCCCCGCCCGGACCGCCGATGAGTGAGCTTCCGGTGGAGACGGGGGACGCCGCGGCGCCCCCGTCTCCGGCTCCCTCTCCCCGGAGCATCGTCTACCGGCTCTGGAACGGCGTGATCCCGCCGGCGGTGTGCCAGGCGGTGATCGACTCGTTCTCCGACGACGAGCTGTACCCCGCCACGATCCAGCTCGCAGACCGTCCCGTGGAGGTCATCTCCGAGTCGCGCAAGACGAAGCACACCTTCATCGAGCCCGGCCACTGGGCCGGGGCGCTGGTGTCGCACTTCGCCAACCTGGCCAACCTGCTGTGGCGGTTCGACGTGACCGGACTCGGCACGCTGAGCATCCTGCGCTACGACGTCGGCGACCAGTTCACCTGGCACGTCGACGCGCTGAGCTACGACCAGTCCGACTACGGCGAGCTCGGCACCGGGCTCGAGCGCAAGGTGAGCGTGACCGTCAACCTCTCGGACCCGAGCGGCTACGAGGGCGGCGACCTGGAGTTCATGAACGGCATCGGGCAGCTGCTGGCCCAGCCGCAGCTGCGCGACCAGGGCTCGGTCGTGGTCTTCCCGTCGACGGTCGGCCACCAGGTCACGCAGGTCACCTCGGGCACGCGGTACTCACTGGTGGGCTGGATGGTCGGGCCGCCTCTGCGGTGACGGCGGACACGAGACACCGGGGACGGTGGGTCCTGGCGGTGCTGGCGGCGATCGGCCTGCTGGCGCTGCCAGGACCGCTCCCCGGGAGCGCCGACCTCTCGGCACCCACGGGTGACCAGGACGTCATCGAGGTCTGGGTCTGCACGGTCCCGCTCGACACCCGCGCTCACGCCTACCAGCCCTCGCCGCTGCGGCTGGACCTCGACCCGGCCGCCATCGCGGGCCAGCTCGAGGCGCACGTCCGGCCCTGGTTCGCGACGCTGTCGAACGGCCGATACGCCCCGCGCTTCGTCGCGGGCGGCGTGCTGGCCCTGCGCACCGACGAGGGCGGCGAGGACTGCCTGGCGCGCGCCCAGGACCGATCGCGGCGCACCACGGACGCCGTCCTCGCCGTCGCGAACGCCGAGCACCGGGCCGATGCCCACGGCGGGCTCGGGAACCCCGGCGCCGGCTGCGCTTCGGAGGCCACCTCGTGCCCGGCGAGCGTCTCCCGGCGCGGCGCGTACGTCGGCGCCAGCGACTTCCATCCCGACTGGGGACCGCTGCCGGCCTTCGACCTGATCGAGCACGAGCTCGGACACACCCTGGGCTGGCCGCACTCCGGCGGCCCGGCGGGGGAGTACGACAGCGCGCTGGACGTGATGAGCGACAGCACCGCACCCCGGTCCGTGTTCCCCGACGAGCACCACGCCGGCGGCACCATCGGCATCAACCTGGTCGACGCGGGCTGGATCCCGGCCCGCGACGTGGTGCGGTCGCCTCGCGACGGCGGCAGGGCGACGTACCGGATCCACCGGTCGGCCGGCCCGAGCGGGACGCGCCTGCTCGAGCTGCCGCTCGCCGCGGACCGCTTCCTCACCGTCGAGCTGCTGACCGCCGACGGCCTCGACCGCCACCTCCCCGAGTCGGGCATCGCGATCACCCTGGTCGATGCGTCACCGGCGGCGTGCGGCACGCCCTGCGACCCGCTGCGGCGCCGGCACGTCGTACAGCGGAGCACGCCGCCGTACACCGACCTGCTGCAGCCCGGCGAGGTGCCCTGGTCGGGGCACGGGTGGCGGGTCCAGGTCGACAGCATCGCCGGCGGGACGGCGACCGTGTCGGTCACCGGTCCGGATCGGCGGTCCTGAGGAGCGTCAGAGAAGGCCGGGTGGCGTGTCTTACCACCGTGAGTGTCTTTCGCGACGTCGCCGCCTGGGACGAGCCCGACGAGTCCGACCGCCGGCTCGACGTGGTCCTCGACCGCTGGGCCCAGGAACTGCTGACCCGGATGGAGCAGCCGTACGTACTGATGGTCCGCAGCACCTGGCAGACCGAGTATCTCGGGCCCTTCCCACACGCGATGGCCGCGGCCGCCGCCGCCGAGGACGAGCTGGCCGGGAACCGCGTGCTGCCCCCGGAGGAGCACGTCGCAGTACGCCTGATCCCGCTCGTGCCGCCGATCGCGGACGAGTCCTGACCCAGCCTCGACCCAGGCTCAGGCGGGGATGTCGAGCAGGATCTCCGCGACGTCCTGATTGCCCACCGACAACACCTCGGCGCGCGCGGCGAGCGACCCCGGCGCCGACCGTACGCCGGTCGCGACGTGCGGGTGCGCGCCGACCAGGGTCATCCGGGCGCCGACGGGGTCCGGAAAGAGGGTGACGGTCAGGTCCGCGCCGGTGGGCGTCTCGGCCACGGCCGACAGCACGACGTCGCCGAGATCGGCCGCCAGGTCGGCCGGCAGGTCGGTGCCGCCGGCGCGCACCACCAGCCGCACCCCGCTGTCGTGGGCGTCGTTGAGCGCCCGCGCGAACCACTGGCCCACGTGGACCAGGTCGGGGTGGAGCAGGGTGAGCTGGCGCAGGTAGGCCTCCTCGACCGCGCACTGCTCGCGCAATGCCGGGTCACCGGGATCGCTCGCCGTGCGGACCGCCTCGAGCAGCTGGAGCGAGCGGTTCAGTCCGGCGTCGCGCCAGCGGGCCCGGGCCCGGTCGGCGGCCCGGCGCTCGGCGATCCGGGTCCGCGCGGTCCAGCGGGCCTGCTGGTCGGACGCGGCCCGGGTGCCGATCGCGCCGAGCGCGTTCTGGAAGCGGCGCCAGGCCGCCACCAGGCCGAGTCCGGTGCCGCCGGCGATCAGGGTGATCGTCTCGGCCTCCCCGGAGGACCGGCCGACGGCGACGGCGACCGCGACCACGGTGCCGGCGTAAAGCGCACCGGCCCACAGTACGGCCGACGGCCGCGGGCCCAGCTCGGCGATGACGAGGAGCAGGCCGACGGCACCGATCGCCTGCCAGAGCACCGGGTCTTCGCGTCCGTAGTCGACCGCGGCGGCCGAGAGCACGAAGGCCGTCGCCGCGGCCACGGACAGCGTGACCGCCACCCAGGCCGGCATCGTGTCGCGGTGCCGGGTGGTCTGCCAGCCGAGGGCTGCGCCGAGAGCCGCGAGCGTGGCCATCAGGTACTCCGGCGTGGCCTCCCCGGGGTGGTTGGCGATCGCGAGGTAGAAGCCGACGATGGCGATCCCGGCGCTGAGCAGCAGGCAGGCGTTGCGGCGCAGCACCCGGACCACGCGGGCGATGTCGTCGCCGGTGCTCGGCCCGCTGCTCGCCCGGCGGGTCAGCGGCACGGTGAGCGTGGCCCGAGTCCCGGCGCCCGGCGCGGTGTCGAGGTCCACCTCGATCCCGGCCTCCCGGGCGCGCGCGAGGACGGACGTCGCCAGGCCGCCCGCCTGAGCGACCCGCCCGTCGAAGCCGACGCCGTCGTCGGCGACGGTGACCACCAGCCGGCCGGCGCGCTCCTCGGCGCGCACCTCGACCTCGTCGACCCCGGCGTGCTTGGCGGCGTTCTGGACCAGCTCGGTGGTCGCCCGGCGCAGCGCGCGGAGCCGGGCCGGAGGCAGGCCGGCCTCGAGCCGGCTCAGCTCGTCCGACGGGAGGCCGTGGTGGTGCACCCGCACCCGGCCGTCGTACGCCGCCGCGCGGAGGCCGCCGTCGTCGGCGACGGGCTCGGCGCCGTGCTGCAGCGCGGCGACCGTCGCGATGTCGCGGGCGCAACGCTGGCGCACCGCGTCGACGTCGCTCACCGCGGCGCCACCGCTGGCCAGTGCGGCGAGGGTGTTGATGACGGTGTCGTGCAGCACCCGGGCGTCCTCCGCGGACGCCCGGCTGGCGGCCTCCTGGCTGGCGGCCTCCGCCCGCTCGCGCTGGGCGGCGGCGGCCTCCTCGTCGGCCCGCCCCGCGAAGTCGTAGAGATAGGTCTGGCCGATCCGGGTGCCCAGCATGATCGCCCAGTGGGTGACGAAGACGGCGACCGGGAGCGTGGCCGGCAGGTCGGGGCGGAGCAGCACCATCGCGGTCGGCACGACAACCGAGCCGATCGCGGGGAGCAGCAGCGCCAAGCGTCCGCGGAGCACGAAGGACGGGGTCGCGCCGCCGAGGTTCATCATCCAGCAGGAAGCGAACAGCAGCGGGTCGTTCATCGACTCCGACGCCGTCCAGTCGGCCACGAACAGCACGTAGACGCCCACGACGGGCACCCACGTCGGCAGCCGACCGGACTGGACCACGAGCGTCGCGACGAGCAGTGTCGCGTGGGCCGCGAGGAGCGGCAGCAGCGGCGCCAGCGGGCCGGAGGAGGCGAGGACGCCGCCGAGCATGACCAGCTGAGCCACGATCGTCGCGGTCAGGAAGACGCGCCGCACCGCGTCGGCGAGGGTCCGCGTCGCCCAGCCCTTGTCGGCGGGGGTGAAGGGTGCGGCCCGGCGCACCAGGTCGCGGGCCAGGGCGCCGACGCGGCGTGCCACCGCCGGTCGTCGAGACGTCGTCACGGGTACAGCCTCCCCTATCGGCGGCCGCGGGTTGCGACCAACCGTGAACAGGAGCGCGGCCGGCTGCCAGAATGAGAGCCGTGGGAGTGGGCGTGGAGGAAGACGCAGGGGTCTGGCAGGTCGCACTCGTCGAGGATCACCTGCTGCAACGTCGTCGGACCGAGGAGATCCTCGGCCGCGAGTCGGGGCTGGTGGTGGTGGCGAGCTGCAGCACCCTGCCCGAGTTCCTGGCCTGGCTGCAGCGTGCGCCGGCCAGCTCACGCCCTCAGCTGCTCGTCCTGGACCTCAGCGTCGACCGTGGCCCCAATGTCGACCCCGACATCGTCGCCCGGCTGGTCGACGCCGGACTGCGGGTGCTGGTGCTCTCGGCGCTCGCCTCGCCCGCGCTGGTCCGCTCGGTCATCAAGGCAGGGGTCGCCGGGATCGTCGGCAAGCGCGACTCCGAGCAGGACGTCATCGACGCGGTGTGGACCGTGCTGCGCCGCGGCGAGTGGATGACCCCCGAGCTCGCCGCCGTGATCGCCTCCGACGCCGAGCGTCCCCAGCTCAGCGACCAGGAGGAGCGCGCGCTGGTGCTCTATGCGTCGGGGCTCACTCTCAGCGCGGTGGCCGAGGCGCTCATGGTCAAGCAGGACACCGCGAAGACCTACATCGCGCGGGTGAAGTCGAAGTACGCCGCGGCCGGCCGGCCGGTGCGCTCGAAGGTGGAGCTGAGCCGGATCGCCATCGACGACGGCTACGTCGACGCGGGCTGAGCAGACTGTGCCTCTTCCGTCCGGCTGACCCCCGAACAGAGGACAATGCGGCACTACGCGGGCGAGGGAGCACCGCCCGGACCCGTCGGTGCCGCAACCTTCACCTGTGCTTCTCGGTGGTGATGTCACGCGGGCCCGCGACCTGCTCCGGGCCGCGTACGACGCCGAGGGCGCCGAGGGCGCCGTTCGTCATGAGCTCGCCGCTCGACTGGCGCTCGCCGACGCGGTCGCCGGCGACCACGCCGCCGCCGTCGAGACGATGGTCGCCATCGCCTCCGACGCGCCCGGACCCCGCCGGCTCGCGACCGCCGACGCCACCCGGCTGACCCGGGCGATCCTGCTGCTCGACCGGGGGCTGCCCGAGGCGGCCGGCCGACTCGTCGGCGAGCGCGCCGCATCGACGTACGGGAGCCTCGCGCCGATCGCGCTGTGGCTGCAGGTCCAGCTCCGGCTCTGCGCGGATCAGCCCAGGGACGGCCTGGCCCTGCTCGACCGGGCCGTGACCGAGCACGCCGTGGAGGAGGGCGCCGTGATCGCCCGGGCGGTCCGCGCGGAGGTCAACGTCGCGCTCGGCGATCTCCGGGCGGCCTGGGACGCCGTCGATCCGGGTGGCCCCCGGGCCGCGTGGACCGCCGTGGCCGAGGCGACGGTGCTCTACGTGGCGGGCGAGTTCGAGACGGTTCGGTACGCCGCCCGCGTGGCCCGCGCCGGTCACGCGCTCACCCCCCGCGAGTCGACGCGGCTGCGGATGCTCGAGGCGGGGTCCTTCGTCGCGACCGGGGACCAGGACGGCGCGGTCCGGCTGCTCGGTGCCGTGCTCGGCGAGTCCCGCGACGACGGCTGGCATCCGCTCGGGCTCGGGCTGCCGCGTCCGCTGGTGAGCTTCGCGCTGGACCATGGTCTGCTGCCCGCCGAGCTCTCCGAGCCGCTCGGGTGGATCCCGGGGCCGGTGTTCACGGCGCCGCTGTCGCCGCGGGAGCGCGCCGTGCTGCGGCTGCTCATCGAGGGCGCCGACCGGACCGGCATCGCCGTGCGCCTGGGGGTCTCGCTCAACACCGTCAAGACCCAGCTCCGCGGCCTCTACGCGAAGTTCGGCGTCACCAGCCGCAGTGAGGTGCTGCGCAAGATCGAGCTGCTGCCGGCGACCTGGGCCTCGGGCCTCCCCGACCACGCCGCGCCGTGATCGGCTCCGGAAGTGGGCTCAGCCGGCGCGGCTCGGGCCGAGGCAGACCGCGACCAGCTCGCCCTCGACCTCGCCGCTGAACACCGCCCAGCCCCGGTCGAAGCTGACCAGCTCGGTGCTGCCCTGGGGGGTGCGGACGATGGCCTTGCTCGGGATCACCCCGCGCTCGAAGCCGGTGACCGAGCAGCGGTTGTGCTGCATCATCGCGTCGAGCGGACCCGACGACATGTCGAGGCGCCGGGTCGGGTCGACCGGCTGCAGCGGCGACACCGTGGAGGCCGCGCCGAGACCGACCAGCAGGGTGAGCGCGGCCACCGTGGTCGACGTACGCAGGGCGTGGGCGGTGATCCGCAGCCAGGCCGGGGACATCGCCGAAGCACTCATGACGCCCCCCTCTCCACGTTCCGATCACCCGTTCGCCGGGCCTGTCCACTGCCCGTCTCAACGACGGCGGGGCGGCCGGGTCACGACCGCGTGACGTGGCCGACACCCCGCACGGCAGGATGGGTCCATGACCTGGTTCGACGCTCCGGCCGACGCGGCCGCCCGGCTCGCGACGGCGGGCTACCTCGCGGATGCCGCCACGGCGACCACCACCTATCTCGCCGGTGCGCTCGAGAAGCCGCTGCTGTTGGAGGGCCCGGCGGGCGTCGGCAAGACCGAGCTGGCCAAGGCGGTGTCCCGTGCCACCGGGGCCGACCTGGTCCGGCTGCAGTGCTACGAGGGGCTCGACGAGGCACGCGCGCTCTACGAGTGGAACTACAAGAAGCAGCTGCTCCGGATCCAGGCCGCGAACGCCGGCTCCACCAGCGGTGTCGACTGGGACGCCACCCACGACGACATCTTCAGCGAGGAGTTCCTGCTCACCCGGCCATTGCTGACCGCGATCCGACGCGAGGAGCCGACGGTGCTGCTCATCGACGAGGTCGACAAGACCGACATCGAGGTCGAGGGCCTGCTGCTGGAGGTGCTCAGCGACTTCCAGGTCACCATCCCCGAGCTCGGCACCGTCGCCGCCACCCGCCGGCCGTTCGTCGTCCTCACCTCCAACGCCAGCCGGGAGCTGTCCGAGGCGGTCAAGCGCCGCTGCCTGTACCTCCACATCGACTACCCCGACGCCGAGCGCGAGCGACAGATCCTGCAGCAGCAGGTCCCCGGCCTCGACGACCGGATCGCCGAGCAGCTCGTCGCCACCGTCGGGAGGCTGCGGGAGCTGGAGCTGAAGAAGGCGCCGTCCATCGCCGAGTCCGTCGACTGGGCCCGCACCCTGATCGCGCTGGAGATCCGCGACCTCGACGCGAAGGCGATCACCGACACCCTCGGCGCGGTGCTCAAGCACCAGTCCGACCACGAGCGCGCGGTCAAGGAGCTCAAGCTCGCCCGGGCTTGAGGCCGTGATGACCGAGTACGCCGACCAGTCGGGTCTCCTCGAGCGCCACCTGGCGTTCGTCGAGGCACTGCGCGGCGCCGGGCTGTCGGTGTCGCTCGCCGAGGACCTCGACTCGCTGGCCGCGCTCGGCGCGGTGCGCTGGGGCGAGCGGGCGATGGTGCGCGACGCGTTCGCCGCGACCATGGTCAAGAAGCAGGCGCAGCGCACCACCTTCGACGCGCTCTTCGACGTCTACTTCCCCGCGATGGTCGGCGACGGCGCCGCCGCCGAGCAGGACGTCGCGGCCGGCGACTCCCAGGTCCGCGACAACGCCTCCGCGCTCGTCGACTTCCGCGACCGCCTCGCCGAGGCGCTCGAGGCGGCCCAGCTCGACGAGGCCGAGCTGCGCCGGATGGCCGCCGAGATGGTCGGGGTCTTCGGGTCGATGCCCGGCCGCGGGCCCGGCCTGTCGTCGTGGTCGGCGTACACCGCACTCCAGCGGGTCGCGCCGCAGGAGCTGGTCGACAAGCTCATCGCCGGGCTGATGGGCCAGGGCGTCGACGAGGACGACGCCCGACGCCAGGCCAACCGGCGGATCGGCTCGTTCACCGCGCTGGTCGAGGACGACGCCCGGCGCCGGATCGCCGAGGAGAAGGGGCCCGACCATGTCGCCGACGTCGCGGTCCGGCCCAGCATCGACAAGCTCGCGTTCATGGCCGCCCGGCGTACCGACCTCGACGAGATGCGCAAGGAGATCTTCCCGCTCGCCCGCCGGCTCGCGACCCGGCTCGCGAAGGAGCAGCACTCCCGGCACGCGCGGACCGCGCCCCTCGACTTCCGGCGCACCGTCCGCGCCTCGATCGCCACCGGCGGCGTGCCCATCACCACCCACCACCGCCCCAAGCGGCCGCATCGCACCGACCTGGTCGTGCTCTGCGACGTCAGCGGCTCGGTGGCCAACTTCGCCCAGTTCACGCTGCTCTTCGTGTTCGCACTGCGCGAGGTCTTCCAGAGCATGCGGGCGTTCACGTTCATCGACCACGTCCACGAGGTCACCGGCCACTTCCGACCCGGCGCCGACCCCGTCGACGTCCTCACCGACCTCGCGGCCGCCACCTCCCACGCCGCGCTGTGGGGCCGCACCAACTACGGCCGGGCGTTCACCAAGTTCGAGGAGAACCACCTCGACGCGCTCACCCCGAAGACCACGCTGCTGATCCTCGGCGACGCCCGCTCCAACTACAGCGACCTCCACGAGGACGCGCTGCGCCGGCTCGCCGGCTCGGTGAAGCGGACCTTCTGGCTCAACCCCGAGCACCAGCGCAACTGGGGGACCGGCGACTCCGCCGCCCCGGCGTACGGCGAGATCGTGCGGATGATCGAGTGCAGGAATCTCACCCAGCTCAGTGAGTTCGTGCACGACCTGGCCTGGTGAGGGCGCAGGAATCGCCGGTCGACCGGCGATTCCGTCACTTGACGGGTGTTGCAACGCCCGTCAAGTGACAGTTCTGCGCGTCAAGTGCCGACCTGGCCCGATGAGTACGACGAACGCCGACCACCCCCCATGGTGGTCGGCGTCCGTCGGATCAGGTCCGGTCGATCAGGGCCGGTTGGGTCCCGAGAGGGTCCGGGTCGGGTCCGCCTTCTTGGCGACCTCGCGGCCGTCGGAGGCGCCACCCCGGTCGGTGTCGAAGTCGACCGGGCTGCTCTTGCGCTTGCCGAACCGCTTGGTCGGGTTGCCCTTCAGCTCGTTGCTGTCGGACAGGCCGTCACCGTCGGTGTCCGGGTTGACCGGGTTGGTGATGAAGGAGCCGATCTTGAAGACCTTGACGACCTTGCCCTTCTTGGCGATGTAGACCTTGGTCTTGAGGTTGTAGCCCTTCAGCTCGGCGTCATCGCGCAGGCCGTCGCCGTCGGTGTCGGCGGCGCAGGGGTTGGTCGACACATGGCCGATCGCCAGGCCCTTGCCCTTGCGGTTCTTGCTGGTCCGCACCTTCTGGGTCAGGTCCCAGCCCTTGACCTCGGCGCCGTCGGACAGGCCGTCGCCGTCGGTGTCGGCCTTCAGCGGGTTGGTGCCCGCCTTGCAGGAGCCGACGTTGCCCGCGACCTCGACGCCGTCGGACAGGCCGTCGCCGTCGGTGTCGGCCTTGTTCGGGTCGGTGCCGAGCGCGGCCTCCTGGGCGTCGGTGAGACCGTCGCCGTCACTGTCGGTGGCGTTGGTGATCTCGGCGCGGCCGGAGTACTGCGACACGTAGCCGCTCGCACCGCCCTCGGTCTGGACCCGGATGAAGCCGTCGGTGTGCGTGGTCGGGATCGAGACCCGGCCGGCGGCGGTGACGTCCTCGATAGTGCCGAGGTACTCCTCCGCGTGCTCGCCGGCGGTCCAGTAGACGTGCAGGGTCAGCGGCGGCGTCGGCTGCTGGTTGGCTCCCTCGGCCGGGTCCACCTTCGCGATGTCGAAGGAGACCTTGCCGCCCGCGAAGGAGGCGTTGGCCGGCCGCCAGGTCTGCAGCTTGGCGTTCGAGAGCCCGTTGTTCCACACGAACCACTGTCGTCCGGCCTCGGACTCGGCCGCGACGGCGGTACCGTCGGTCCGCGTCCCGAAGGTGTTGCCCCAGACCTTGGTGCGGGCATAGCCCTCACCGATGACGATCGGCGCGTCCGTGGTGCCGTCGTAGCCGTCGATGTCGTTGCGGGTGATCGCCCATCCGGAGTCGTCGCCGTTCGCGGCGACGGCCACCTCGAAGAACACCGCCCAGCGGTCGGCGTCCTCACCCTCGTTCTGGAGGAAGGTGTTGCCGTCGATCACGTTGCCGGCGTCCGTCCGGGCGGCTTGCCGGGTGAGCCAGATGGTCGCCTGCGCGTTGCCCCGCTGGTCGACGAACTCGTTGCCCGAGATGACGTTGTCGATGTGGTTGGCCTGGCGCATCACCAGGGCGTGCAGCAGCTGACCCGTGAACACGTTGTCGATGATCTGGGTCCCGGTGTGGGTCGTGCGACCGGCCTCCTCCCAGGCGTAGCCGGTGCCGGTGAAGGTGCTGTTCTTCACCACGAGGCCGTTGGTGAAGGAGTCGTTCCCGAGGTACATCGCCCGGTTGTCGGCGCCGTCGAAGGTGGAGTCGTCGATGACCAGGTCGTCGACGTCGGTGAAGAAGTCCAGCGCGACGTTGCCGACGGACTGGCCGGTGCTGCTGAACGTCGAGCCGGTGATGTCGAGCCCGTTGATCTCGGTCGGGTCGGCGGTGCTGCAGCCCTGCTCGGCGTAGACGTCGCCATAGGCGCCGGGGTTGTCGAACGTGGAGTCGGAGATGGTGGTGTCAGCGACGGTGGTGCAGTCGTCGAAGTAGACGCCGAAGCCGTGCATGCCCTCGAAGGTGACGTTGTCGATGGTGGCGCCGGTCGCGCCGTCCGTCAGGCCGACACCTACCTCCGCGATGATGGAGTCCGGGTCGCTGAAGGCGCCATTGCTGACTGTCGCGTTGGCCGCGCCGATCGTGACCCCGCCCTCGCCCGCGCGGATGTTCGTGAAGTTGGTGATCGTGACGTCCGCGGACTTGATCGCGAACGCGCCGTAGGCCGCGTCGCCCTGGGACACCACCCCGACCTTGTTGCCGAAGTCGATGGTCACCGGGTTCGCGGCGTCGACGTAGAAGAACGACCCGTTCGGGTCGAGGTAGTCCTGGATCGGCGTGCTCGACGGCGTGATCGAGCTGTTGTGCATCACCGGACCGGCGTTGGGGAGCTCGATGTCACCGGCCAGGCCAGCGTCGAAGTTGATCAGGATCGGATCACCGGCCGGCAGCGCATTGGCCTGGGCGATCGCGTCCTGCAGGTCGGTCACGTCGAGCGAGTCGACCGTGATCGTGGTCGTGGCCGCGTGCGCGGCGGTCGCCGACAGCACGGTCGCGGACCCGGCGACGAGCGCCGCCGCGACGGCCCGGCTCGCGTGGCGGCCGAGCGCGGCCCTCCACAGCGGGATGTGTGAGCTCATGTCCCCTGTACCTCAGTCCTGGGTTCGGTGCCGCGCTCCGCGCGGCGTCGTGGACGAGGCCCCCATCGGCCTCGGCCGTCGCGCCCGGACGGCGACGGCGGGCCAAGAATGCTGAGGATCGTGAGGGTGACGGGCCGGAACCGGGCCCGACGGCCCGATTTGTCACCCGAACGGGGGCGGGGCCGGGGTGACATCTCATCACCCCGGCCGGACGGCTCAGGCCGTGAACTCCAAGGTCTCGTCCTCGACCGGCTTGCGGAACACGAGCAAGTCCTTGAAGTAGTTCATCTTCAGCCGCCACGGGAACGTCGCGCCCTGCTTCGGCAGCGAGTCGATCGAGCGCATGACGTAGCCCGCCTCGAAGTCGAGGAAGGGCTCCTCGGCGACCGCCGGGTCGCGGCGGGGGACGACCGTCCGGGTGCCGGTCTCGTCCATGCGCCGCAGCAGCTTGACGACGTACTCGCACACCAGGTCGGCCTTCAGCGTCCAGGAGGCGTTGGTGTAGCCGATGATGAACGCGAAGTTGGGGATGTCGCTGAGCATCAGGCCCTTGTACGCCATGGTGTCGGCGGGCTTCACCGCGGCGCCGTCGACGCCGAGGGTGGCGCCGCCGAAGATCTGCAGGTTGAGGCCGGTGGCGGTGATGATGATGTCGGCCTCGAGCTCCTTGCCCGACTTCAGCAGGATGCCCTTCGGCGTGAACCGGTCGATGTGGTCGGTGACGATGTCGACGGTGTGCTGGCGCAGCGCCTTGAACAGGTCGCCGCCGGGGACGGCGCACAGCCGCTGGTCCCACGGGTCGTACGGCGGCTTGAAGTGCTCGTCGAAGCTCACGTCGTCGGGCAGCTGGCGCTCGAGCAGCTTGCGCAGCAGCGCGCGCGACTCCTTGGGCCGGGCCTGGCAGAACTCGTAGAACGCGATCCGGCTGGTGAGGTAGCGGGTGCGGACCAGCTTCTGGGCCAGCTTGTCGGGCAGCCGGCGGTACATCTGCGCCGAGACCTTGTCGTACGCCGGCTGGCTGATGATGTAGGTCGGCGTGCGCTGCAGCATCGTGACGTGCCCGGCGCCGGAGTCGGCGAGCGCGGGGATCAGGGTGACGGCGGTGGCGCCGGATCCGATCACGACCACGCGCTTGCCGGCGTAGTCGAGGTCCTCGGGCCAGTGCTGCGGGTGCACGATCCGGCCCTCGAAGTCCTCGGCGCCGGCGAAGGCGGGGGTGAAGCCCTCGTCGTAGCGGTAGTAGCCGGAGGTGGACCACAGGAAGCCGGCGGTCAGCTCGACGGTCTCGCCGGTGTCGGTGCGCTCGACGGTGACGGTCCAGCGCGCGTCCTCGGTCGAGAACTCGGCGTGCACCAGCCTGTGGTGGTAGCGGATGTGCTGGTCGATGCCGTTCTCGGCCGCCGCCTCCTTGAGATAGGCCAGGATGTCGGGCCCGTCGACGATGGCCTTGCTGCCCTTCCACGGCTTCCAGCCGAAGCCGAGGGTGTGCATGTCGGAGTCGGAGCGTATGCCGGGGTAGCGGAACAGGTCCCAGGTGCCGCCGAGCGAGTCGCGCATCTCCAGCACCGCATAGGTCTTGTCCGGGAACGCCTTCGAGACGTGGTACGCCGCGTCGATGCCGGACAGCCCGGCGCCGATGATCAGCACGTCGAGGTGCGTGGTGTCGCTCATTCAGGCTTCCTTGAAGTTGAGGAGCTGCTCGACGGGGAGGTCGGGCACCTCGATCCTGCGGGACGCTGCGAGACCTTCGATCTGCAGCCAGGTCACGTCGGCGAGCAGCCGGGTGAACACGGGGGCCGGGGGGAGCAGCCGCTCGCGCGAGCTCCAGCTGCGGACGGCGGCGATGACGCCGCCGACGAGCAGGTGGACGTACGGCGTGAGGGCGTCGCGGTCGTCGTCGTCGACCTCGGCGTCGAGGATGGCGAGGAAGCCACCGATGACCAGCTCGATCTGCTCGGCGATCTGGCCGATCGCGACGTCGAGCGGCTTGGACGCGGCGCCGGGGATGTCGCGCTCGGCGAAGCGCATCAGCGCGACGTTCTCGGCGCCCCAGCCGACGTACGCGTCGATGATGCGGTGCACGATGTCGCGCGGCGTGCCCTCGAGCGTGACGGCGGCGAGGAGCAGGGCACCGGCGCGGTTGCAGATCTCCTGCTGGATGGCGACGTCGAGGTCGGTGCGGTCCTCGAAGTAGCGGTAGAGCACGGTGCGGTGCACGGACGCCTCGTCGGCGATCTGCTGGACGCTGAGCTCGGCGCCGGGTTCGAGGTCGCGCGCCAGCACGGTGAGCGCGGCGTCGATCACGGCCTGCCGGCGGTCGGCGTTGTGCTGTTGCCAGCGGCGCTTGCGACCGTCGGTCTGGTCCCGCTTCGGCGTCCCCATGCCGACACCTCCTGCGATCCTCACGATGTGAGCGACACGGTACGCCGCAGCAGCCCGCGACGGCGTACGCCGGCCGGCGGGGCGGCGAGCGTGCGCTGTTCGGCGACATCGGTGATCTTGGCGCGGGGCCGGCCGGCGCGGGCGCCCCGCTCGCGCTCCGCGGCGTCGAGGCGCTGCCAGGCGGCGAGGTCGGCGGACCCGGGGTGTCGCTCGGAGACCAGCGCGCCGATGGCGCCCGCGCTCCCGGTGGGGGCGGGCAGACCGGCGTCGAGGTCGTCGAGGATGGTCTCGACCGTCTCCTGGGCGTCGGTCTTGTTGGTGCCGATGAAGCCGACCGGGCCGCGCTTGATCCAGCCCACGACGTAGATGCCGGGCTCGACCCGGCCCTGGTGGTGGGGGACGGTGGCGGTGCGCTCGTCGAACGGCAGGTCGGCGACGGGGGTACCGCGGTGGCCGACCGAGCGGACGACCAGGCCGGCGGCGAGGGTGCGGATGTCGTCGGTGGCGACGGCGCGCACGCTGCCGTCGGCGTCGGTGACCAGCTCGTTGCGGGCCACCCGGACGCCGGTGACCCGGCCGCCGTTGCCGAGGATCTCGACCGGGGAGGCCGCGAAGGCCAGCACGATCCGGCGCCGGGTGGAGGCCGGGTCGACGGGTCGCTCGGCCAGCTCGCGGAGCAGGACGCTGCGCTGGTCGTCGCCGCTGAGCAGTGCGGGGTCGGCCTCGACCACCACGTCGACGTCGTCGAGCGCGGCCAGGCCGATCAGCTCGGGCACGGTGAACGCGGCCTGCGCCGGGCCGCGCCGGCCGAGGACGACGACCTCGCGGACCTTGCTCGCGCGCAGCTGGTCGAGCGGTCCGGGCGCCAGGTCGGTGCGCTCGAGGACGTCGAGCGGCCGGGACAGGATGCGGGCGACGTCGAGCGCCACGTTGCCGTTGCCGACCACGACGGCCCGCTCGTGGTCGAGGGGTACGTCGAGCGCCTGCTGGTCGGGGTGGCCGTTGTACCAGCCCACGAGCGCGGTCGCGGCGACCGAGCCGGCGAGCTCCTCGCCGGGGATGCCGAGGCTGCGGTCGGACGACGCGCCGACGGCGTAGACCACGGCGTCGTAGTGGGCGCGCAGGTCGGCGAGCGTGATGGCGCCGGGCGCACCGACCTCGACGTCGAGGAAGTAGCGGAAGCGCGGCTGCCGCTCGATCGCCTCGAACAGCCGGGTGACCAGCTTGGTCGACGCGTGGTCGGGGGCGACGCCGTGGCGGACCAGGCCGTACGGCGTGCGCAGCCGGTCGTAGACGTCGACGCCGGCGACCTCGGGGTGCTTCAGCAGCTCGTCGGCGGTGTAGAGCCCCGCCGGACCGGCCCCCACCACGGCGACCCGGAACGGTCCGGGGCGGGTGAGCCGGCGCTGCTGCGGCACCAGCGCGACCGGGGTGCGGTCGGCGTGGGGGAAGGCGTCGTAGTAGGCGGCGTTGAGGTCGAGGAAGGGCAGCTGCTTCGTCGTCAGCGCGGCATCCGGCACCATCGCCCCGACCGGGCAGGCCGTGGCGCAGGCGCCGCAGCCGACGCAGGCGGTCGCGTCGACGTACACCATCTCGGTGGTGCCGAAGCCGGGCTCACCCGGCGCGGGGTGGATGCAGTTGACCGGGCAGGCGACGACGCACGAGGCGTCGGCGCAGCACGACTGCGTGACGACGTACGCCATCGCTCAGACCGCGGCGGACTTGGGCTCGCTGCGGAAGCGCGACGGGCTGCCGTGGATGCCGAGCGCGCGCCACACCAGGCGCGAGACCCGGTTCATCAGGCCGAGCTCCTCGGCGAGCATCCGCACGTCGCCGAAGGTGTCGCGCAGCAGCTTCTGGGACTTCTCCGACTTCCAGTAGACCTCGCGCATGACGTCCTTGGGGATGTCGAGGTCCTTCTGCATCTGCTTGGTCGGCTTCATGATCACGTCGCACAGCACCCGCATGATCAGCGGGTAGGCGAGCGACAGGCCGAAGCGCTGGATGCGGCCGTAGTCCTTGGAGCGCTCGACGAGGTAGGTGTGGGCGAAGCCGATGTGGCGGGCCTCCTCGGCCACGTGGATCTGCATCACCCGGGTGACGATCGGGTGCAGCTCGTGTCCCGAGCGCAGCACCGACTTCTGCAGGTAGTCGATCGGCTCCTCGCCGGCGAGGATGCCGAAGAAGAAGATGTTGGGCAGCGGGCCGCCGGCCAGGCACAGGAACGGCGCGACCTTGATGAACCAGCCGGGGCCGCCCTTCACGTCGACGCCGATCCGGTTCACACCCTCCTGGAACATCTGGGTGTGGTGGCACTCCTCGGTCACTTCGTGGGTGGAGTAGCGGAACTCCGCACGGTTGTTGCCCATCGGGATGAGGTGGCTCATGATGCCGCCGATCAGCACCTGCTCGAACTGCAGGCCGACCTTCATGATGTTGGCGAGGCGGTACTGGCCGATCTCGATCTGCCGCTCCAGGGGCAGCGACCGGTACCAGTCGGTGCCGCCCAGCGAGTCGATCTCCGGCAGCACCCAGCGCGGGTCGTCGGGGACGACCTCGAACTCCGGGCTGTCCCACGCGATGTCCAAGAAGGCGTCGAAGTGCTGGTGGACCGACGCCTCGGAGAGCACGCGGAGCGTCTCCTGGTAGCTCAGCCCGTCGAGCTCGTGGGCGGCGGGGGTGTCGATCGGGGCGTCAGCGGTCGCAGTCATGGTCCAGTCCGTTCTCGTCATCGAAATCGGGAGCGTGCACGTTGTTAGCGCAACACCATGTTGCGTACATTGACCCCGGTTTTGTCAAGCAGTTCGGCCGAAGACGGACCGATCGGCGGGAGGGGAGCCCGCTCGGATGTGACCTGGATCGCTCGGTGGTGCCGCCCGCGCGCCCGCGCGACGTCAGGCCCCGCGCAGGAAGCCCTCGGCGCGCCAGCGGGCGAGCGCCGCGACCAGCTCGGGATGCTCGGCCCGGTCCGCGGCCCGGCCGCCGGCCACCAGGGCGGGTACGTCGGGGTCGCAGCCGGCGTCGTACACGACGGTCAGGCGGTTGGCCGCGCCGGCGTTGATCAGCGAGCCGAGCAGCGCGACCGGGTCGCTGCGGTCCTCGAGCGAGAGCAGCCGGACGCCGTCGGGCAGCACCGCGAGCTGGGTCGCGGGGGCGTCGGCGGTGACCACCTGGTCGACGACGAAGCCGGGCAGATCGGCGCGGGTCGCCAGCTCGAGCGCGGCGGTCCCGCCGCTGCCCCGGCCGACCAGCATCACCCGGGCCGGCTCGCCGCCGGGCTCGATCGCGGCGCCGAGCGCGCGGATCGCGGCCGAGGCCCCGCTCGACACGTCGCCGGTGACCAGCCGCAGCCGGCCGGCGGGCGCGGCGACCGGGGTGGCGTCGGGCAGGAAGGCGAGCAGGCGGCCGGGCGCGGTGCGCAGCACCCGGACCGTGCCGTCCTCGGCGAGCATCGTCATCAGGTCGCCGAGGCCCGCGGGCAGCGCGGCGCCCTCGTCGACGCTCGCGGCGGGGGCCGGCGTGGTCGGCGCGGCCGGCGCCGCCTCGGTCAGGCCCACGGCGACATCGCGCAGCGCGGCACCCCAGTCGTCGGCCAGCGGCGCGATGCCGGTGGCGCGCAGCCCGCCGACCCGTGCGGACCGTCCGGACTCACCGGCGAGCACGCCCGCGGTGAGCAGGCCCCGCATCTGCAGGCTGTCGAGCACGCCGCCACCGGTGGTGACGTGCTCCATCAGCTCGGGGTTCGCCTCGGCCAGCTCGCCGAGGTAGGCCGCCACGCCGTCGCGGTCGAGTGCATCGGTCTCGATCAGCCCGGCCGCGACGATCGCGCCGCCGAGGTTGACCTCCGGGGCGAGATAGCCGATCGCCTTCCCGGCGATCGAGCCGAGGGTCTCGTACGCCGCCGCCTGGAGCTCGTCGATCCAGCGGTACGTCATCACGGTCGCGCGCAGCACGAGCGCATCGGCGTCGAGCTCGATGGACCGGCTCAGCAGCCCGCCCTTGCCCGTGGTCGCGGCCCGCACCTCCTCTTCGGCGGTGCTCCACGTCGTCGGCGAGAGCGGCGCGGAGTCGGCCACGTCCGGGTCGGCCAGCACGTCGCTGCCGAGCTGCGACCACTCCCGCATCTGGGCGCCGGCGTCGTCGAACAGGTCGGCCAGGCGCAGCATCTGGTCGTACTTGTCGGCCAGGTCCGCCGCCTCGACCGCGGTCAGCGGCCGCTCGTCGGTGCTCATCGGGCCGCCTCCCCGAGGACGGGGGCGACGACCGCGCCCAGCTCGTCGGGCGCGACGGCGCGCAGCTCCAGCCGGAGCACGCCGTCGTCGTGGTGGGGGCGCAGCGCCCGCCAGCCGTCGGCGAGCAGGGTCCAGGACACGACGCCGACCGTGTCGACCTCGGCGCCGGAGACGTCGGCGACCAGCGCCCGCAGCCGGCCCCGGGCCTCGCTCGCCAGGGCGGCGAGCAGCCCGACGACCGAGGCGTCGTCGAGCGGGCCGTCCGGTCCACGCACGGCTCCGCGATGCCGGGCCGCGAGCACCGGCAGCAGGTCGCCACGGCCCGAGCCGCCGGCCTCGGCGGCGGCGTCGGCGAGCTCGTACGGCAGGTCGACGTACGCCGGCACGTCGGTCGGACCGAGCACGACCTCCTCCGAGATCGCGGCGACCCGGGCGAGCTCGGCGGCCCAGGCGTCGGAGCCGAACCAGCCCAGCTCGAAGACGATCCCGTCGACCGTCGCCAGCGAGGCGACGGCGCCGCCGCCCTGGCGGTGCCAGACCTTGGCCTGGACGCCACCCATGGCGACGTCGACGTCGAGTGCGAAGCGCGGGGAGGCGAGCAGGCCGATCGCGCCGGCGAGGCCGGCGTCGGGCACCCCGTCGACGGTCAGGCCGCGGCGCTCCAGCGCGTCGGCCGGATCGTGGAGGGCGGCGACGGCGGCCCGGAAGGCCTGGTCGTCGAGGGTCGCGGGGCTCTGGCCGAGCCGGGCCTGCATCGCGTCGGCCGTGGGCGGCGCGGCGACCTCGAAGGGCAGGGGAGCGTCGCCGGCGAGGCGGGCGGCGTACTGGAGCTCGGCGAGGTTGAGCCCGATCCGTCGGGGCGCCGCGGCCAGCGCGTCGCCGCCGCGGGAGGAGGGCGCGGGCGTGATCGAGGTCAGGTCGATGGTCGGCATCAGCGCTCCAGCCCGGGTACGTCGACCGCGAGCCAGTCGCGGTGGCCCGGCGGTGGCGGCGAGAAGGCGGCGAGCGTCTCGTCGAGCGGGTCGGGCGTGACCTGCAGGCCGTCGCCGGCCTCGTTGCGCGCCGCGATGGCGGCGATCCGGGCCCGGGCGTCGGCCACCAGCGCGCTCACCCGCGCCTCGGTGGTGGCGATCTCCTCCCGGACGGCGTCGACGCTCTCGGCGTGGTCGGCCAGCGCGTCGGCGGCGCCGGTGTGGCGCTCGGCCGCGACCCGGAGATGGCTGGCGCGGTCGGTCACCCGCTCCCGCATCGCCTCCGCCGCCCGCCCGGTCCAGCCCAGGCCCTCGACCCGCGCGACCAGCTCGTCGGCGAGCGCGCGGACGTCGGCCCCCTGGTCCCGCAGCTGGGTGGCACGACGCCGGATGATCTCGCTGTCGCCGTACATGAGTCGATGGCCTCCCGGATGGTCGATGCCCAACCTATGCGATCGACCGCCTGATCCGCGTGTGATGATCACCGGGTGTCCGGCCTCCATGTGACGTTGCGTGACCTCGTGGCCGTCTCGGGGCCACGGCTTCTCGACGACGTCGAGTCGTTCCGTGCCGCGCTCGACGACTACCTGGACGAGCGGGCGGTGACGCGGGGCGAGCTCAACCTGCTCGTCGACGCCGTGCGGCTGGGCGCGGTGAGCCGGCTCGGCGACCAGATCGGGCACGGCGCGCCGCCGTCGTCGGCACTCGACGCCCAGGCGGCACTCCTGGCGCGCGACCGCGGCACCGGCGAGAGTGCCAGCGCCGCCTGGGCGCTGGCCGCGCTGGGACATGCGCTGGGGCTGGTCGGGGCCGAGGAGGTGCTGCGTCGACGTGACGCCGCGGTACGACAGGGTGCCTTGCCCGCCTTCCCGTCGGGCGCGCCGGCGCCCACGCCGCCGCCGACGCCCCCGGTGCCCCGGCCCGCCACGCTGCCGCTCGCCGCGCCGCCGCCCGTGCCCCGGCCGCCCGCACCCCCGCCGCCCACGGCTGCCCACCGGGCCCCGGCACTCCCGCCCGCTGCGCCGCGTGGGCGCTGGCTGCTGAACCTGCTGCTCGTGCTCGGCGGCGTGGCTCTCGTCGTCGCCTACGTCGTCATCGTGCCGCGGTAGCCGTTCCCGCCCGCCGGACCCGTCGTACCGCCAGGGCCAGCGGCAGCCCGACCGTCAGCGCCAGACCGATGCCGGTGGTGACCAGCACCGACCCGGTGTCGCCGTCGGGCTCGAGGAGGGTGCCGACCACGCCGAGGACCAGGAGGCCCGCGAGCACGCCGCGTACGACGACCCACCACCACGGCCGCTTGCGCCACCGGCCGGCCCGCGGATGCGGGGCCCGGGGCCGCGGCTCGGGCGCGGGATCGCGCCAGCGGTGGGGCACCGGGGCGTCGCTCGGCTCGGGGGCGCCACGGCGGCGGCGGACGGCGCGGGCGCGGTACTGCTCCCGGGCGAGCAGGAGGGTCCACCCGCCGAGGGCGCCGCTCAGCGCCGTGAGCGCCAGGCCGCCCCAATAGGGCGGGTCACCGTCGCGGACCACCGGTCCGAGGATGACCAGCCAGGACGCGACGAAGAGCGCGCCGAACAGCGTCGTCATGATCGCCAGGCCCCACCAGCTGGTCACCTCGCGGCCGGTGCCGCGCGGCTCGAGGCCGATCTCGTCGGGCAGGTAGCTGTGCAGCTCGCCGGTCCTCGTCAGCCGCAGCACCCGCTCCTCGCCGCGGGCGAGGGCGGCCCGGTGCTCCGCGTGGGTCGTGTCGTTGCGCCGCTCCAGCTCCCCGCGGTCGGTCACAGTCGGCCCTCGAGGCGGTCCAGTGCCGTGAGGATGTCGTCGGCGGTGCCGGCGAAGCTGAACCGCAGGAAGCGGCCGCCGTCGACGGTGTCGAAGTCGATGCCGGTCGCGACGGCGACGCCGGTGCGGGCCAGCAGGTCGCGGCAGTAGGCCATCGAGTCGGTGGTGAGGTGACCGACGTCGGCGTAGGCGTAGAACGCGCCGTCGGCGGGCGCCAGCCGCTCGATGCCGAGCCGCTGCAGGCCGTCCAGGAGCAGGCCCCGGTTGCGGGCGTAGCGCTGCACGTGGGCGTCGAGCTCGGCGTACGCCGCGTCCTCGAAGGCGCCGAGCGCGGCATGCTGGGCGAGCACGGGCGGGCAGATCGAGAAGTTGCCGGTCAGCACGTCGACCGGGCGGCGCAGCCGCTCCGGCGCGAGCATCCACCCCAGCCGCCAGCCGGTCATCGAGAAGTACTTCGAGAACGAGCCGAACACGACCGCCTCGCGCGAGGTCTCCCAGGCACAGCTCGCCCGGGCGCCGGCGTACTGGATGCCGTGGTAGATCTCGTCGGACACCAGCTGCACGCCGTTGTCGTCGCACCAGCGCGCGATCGCGGCGAGCTCCTCCGGCGACAGCATGGTGCCGGTCGGGTTCGCGGGGCTGGCGACGACCAGGCCGTCGAGCGGCTCCTTCGCGTGCGCCTCGGCGAGCTGCGCCACGCTCGGCTGGAACCGGGTCCCGGGGCCGGTGGGGATCTCGACCACCGCGCAGCCCAGGGCCGCCAGCACGTTGCGGTAGCAGGGGTATCCCGGTCGCGCGATCGCCACCCGCGCCCCGGCGTCGAACGCCGCGAGGAAGGCGAGCAGGAAGCCGCCGCTGGAGCCGGTGGTGACGACCACGTCCTCGGCGTCGACCGCGAGACCGTAGCTGCGGGCGTAGTGGCCCGCGATCGCCGTACGGAGCTCGAGGATGCCGGTGGCGGTCGTGTACCCCAGCGGGTCGCCGCTGCCGAGCAGCCGCACCGCCGCCGCGTTGACCGTCGCCGGCGCGCCCGTGCTGGGCTGCCCGGCGACCAGGTTGACCAGGTCGCCGTGGGTGCGCTGCCGCTCCGCTGCCGCGGCGAGCAGGTCCATCACGTAGAACGGCGGGACGTTCGCCCGGGTGGCGGCACTGAGGCGGTCGGTCACGTGGGTCCCTCCAGTCACATGAATCACCGGTTGACCGGCGAAACTGTCACTTGTCGGGCGTTGCAACGGCCGACAAGTGAGGGAATCGCCGGTCGACCGGCGATTCTGTCACCCCGCCGCGTGCCGCCCCGCCCGGCGGCCGAAGAACGAGCCCTCGCCGAGCTGGGTGCCCGAGCAGTAGCCGTTGCCGTCCTGGGCGATGTTCGAGGCGCAGGCGCCGGCGGCGTACAGGCCGGGGATCACCGAGCCGTCGGTACGCCGGACCTGGCCGTCGACCGTGGTGGCCATCCCGCCGATGGTGAACCCGGCGTACAGCGCGACGCCGAGCGACAGATCGAGCACCGCCCACGGTCCGGTGGTCTGCGGCGCGATCCAGTCGGGGTGCTTGTGGAAGTCGGGGTCCTTGCCGTCGGCGGCGTTCTCGTTGTAGCGGGTGACGGTCGCGACCAGCGCCCCGGCGGGCATGCCGAGTCCGGCCTCCATCTCCTCGAGCGTCTCGAAGCCGTCCTTGAGCGGCACCAGCGGCATGTGGTCCTCGCCGAGGTGCTCGCTGTCGACGATGAGGTACGCGACCGCGTCGGGCTGCTGCATCACGTGGTACGACGTCCGCGCGTGGTAGCTGTCCTCGGCCACGAACCGTTCGCCGGCCCGGTTGACGATGATCCCCTTGCACCGCGACGACGGCGGGTAGAAGGGCGCGGTGATGAACGGCTCCTCCATGTTCTCCAGGGCCGCGCCGACGGACTCGCCGAGGCGGATGCCCAGCCCGTCGTCGTACGTCGACCCGAGGGTGAACAGCTTGGACCCGAGTGCGGGGGTGTAGCGGGCGACCATGTCGGCGTTCATCACGAACCCGCCGGCGGCGATGACCACGCCCCGCGCCGCGATGACGCCGGTCCGGTCGAAGGAGCGCCAGGCCAGCCCGACCACGGCGTCGCCGTCGCCGTCGACGACCAGGTTGGTCGCACCGGTCTCGTAGCGGACCTCGACGCCGGCCTCCTCGACCTGGGTGCGCAGCAGGTCCATCACGATCCGGGTGCCCTCGGTGTCGCCGGGGACGGGCACCTTGTGGCCGCGCGGTGCGGGCGCGACCTGCTCGCGGAAGGGCCACACCTTCTCGTTGCCGGTGAACATCAGGCCCTCGGTGCCGGGCTGGATGACCGCCTTGCCGGGGAAGTACGAGCGCTCGAACGCGAAGCCCAGCGACTCCAGCCAGTCGAAGTGCGCGACCGACCCCTCGCAGTAGGCGCGGATCTTCTCCTCGTCGGGGTCCTTCGTCGACGCCATGAGGTACGCCGTCATCGCCTCGACCGAGTCGTCGTGCCCGGTGGCCTGCTGGACCGCCGTACCGCCGCCGAGGTAGAAGTGCCCGCCCGACATCGAGGAGGTGCCGCCGTGGACCGCCGCCTTCTCGAGCAGCAGCACCCGCGCGCCGGCACGCGCGGCCTCCAGGGCGGCGCAGCCGCCGGCGATGCCGAAGCCCACCACGACCACGTCGAAGCGCTCGGCGTCCGCGCCGAGCACGCTCGCCGGGAGTACGTCGGGAAGAGCCAGGCCGGCCGGGACGTTGGGGATCGCAGATGCCACGAGGGAAATCTAGAACATGTTCTACCGATAGACTAGATCCCCGCCACCCGACGAGAGCCGAGTGCCAACTTCATGACCTTCGACGTCCACCAGCTCGACACCTTCCTGCTGATCGGCGCCGGAGTCACCTTCCTCGCGGTGCTGGCGGTCCGGATGTCGTCCGGCGTCGGCCTCCCCAGCCTCCTGGTCTACCTGCTGATGGGCGTCGCCCTCGGCGACTCCGGGCTCGGGATCGACTTCGACAACGCCGAGCTGGCGCACGCGATCGGCTTCGGCGCGCTCGCCATCATCCTCGCCGAGGGCGGTCTCACGACGAACTGGCGCGACGCCCGACCGGCCATGCGGATGGGCCTGTCGCTGGCCACCCTGGGCGTACTCGTGTCGATCGGCATCGTCGCCGTCGGCGCGCACTTCCTGCTCGGCCTGTCCTGGCAGCTCTCCATCCTGCTCGGCGCCGTCTGCTCGCCGACCGACGCCGCCGCGGTGTTCTCGGTGCTGCGCGTGGTGCCGCTGCCGAAGCGGATCACCGGCACCCTCGAGGCCGAGTCCGGTCTCAACGACGCCCCGACCGTCGTCCTGGTCACCCTCGTCTCCTCCGGCGCGGTCGGCGAGCACGGCCTGCTCGGCACCACCGGGATCGTGCTCTACGAGCTGGTCGCCGGCGTCGCCTTCGGTCTCGCCGCGGGCTTCGGGGGCGCCTGGGTGATGCGCCGCGCGGCGCTGCCGTCGTCCGGCCTGTACCCGATCGCCGTGCTCTGCCTGACCCTGATCGGGTACGGCGGCGCCGCGGCCGTGCACGCCAGCGGGTTCGCCGCGGTCTACGTCGCCGCGCTGGTCCTCGGCAACACCGAGCTCCCGCACCGCGTCGCCACCCGCTCCTTCGTCGAAGGTCTCGCCTGGCTCGCCCAGATCGGGCTGTTCGTGATGCTCGGCCTGCTGCTCTCGCCGGACCGGCTGTCGTGGGAGGTGATCGGGATGGCGGTCGTCGCCGGCAGCCTGCTCACCTTCGTCGCCCGGCCGGTGTCGGTCGTGGTGAGTGCCGTCGTACGGCCGATGAAGTGGGCGGAGCTGGCCTTCATCTCCTGGGCCGGACTGCGTGGCGCGGTGCCGATCGTGCTCGCCACCATCCCGCTCGCCGAGGGGGTCGACGGCGCGACCCGGCTCTTCGACATCGTCTTCGTCCTCGTCGTGCTCGACACCTTGATCACCGCGCCCTCGCTGCCCCTGACCGCGCGCATCCTGCGGGTCGCCCGGCGCTCGGAGCCGCGCGGCATCGAGGTCGAGGCCGCGCCCCTGGACCGGGTGGCCGCCGACCTGCTGCAGATCACGATCAGTCCGGTCTCGAAGCTGCACGGCGTCGAGGTCGGCGAGCTGCGGCTGCCGCTGGGCGCGAACGTGTCGATGGTCGTCCGGGAGGGCCGGACCCTGGTGCCGGAGCGGCGTACCGTCCTGCGCCACGGCGACGACCTCATCGTGGTCACGCCCCGCAAGCTGCGCGAGGCGACCGAGCAGCGGCTGCGCCAGGTCAGCCAGGGCGGCCGGCTCGCGCAGTGGCTCGAGGAATGACGCGGGGAGCGATCAGCTCGGCGCGTCGGGCTGGCTGCTGAGCGGGGGCGTGCAGACGTAGGCGTCCTTGCGCGCGGTGACCGTCGGGTGCCCCTCGACGACGCCCTGGAACCTCTTGCCGACCACGATCGTCACGCCCGGGTACCCGGACGGCTGGTCGACGATGTCGACGTCCGCGCCGAGGTACGACGCCAGCAGGATCGCCGCCGGGTCGCCGGGGTCGTCGGCCCACACCTGCGCCGACACCGGACCGCCGGTGTCGGGTGCGTTGCCGGTGTCGCCCTGGGCGAAGCCGTAGCCGATCAGGTCGTCCATGGTCTTGCTCGCCAGCCCGTTGGCGCCGCCGCCGTTGAGGACCGTGACCATCACCTGCGGCGGGGCGAGGTCGTCGCCCTCCGAGATCAGGGTGTCGGTGCACGGAGCAGCCTCGACCTTCTCGGGGAAGGGCTGGGTCACCTTGGCCCAGCCCCAGGCCGCGCTGGCCACGAAGACCACCGCCAGCGCCCCCAGGGTCACCGCCGACCGACTGCCCGCCTTGACGTCGAGGCCTTCCATCGCGCTCAGCCCTCCATCCGGATCACACGGGCGTGCAGCACGTTGCGCTGCTGCAGCGCGGCCCGCAGCGCCCGGTGCAGCCCGTCCTCGAGGTAGTAGTCGCCGCGCCACAGCACGACGTGGGCGAACAGGTCGCCGAAGAAGGTGGAGTCCTCGTCGAGCAGGGAGGAGAGCTGCAGCGTGTCCTTGGTCGTGACCAGCTGGTCGAGGCGGACCTGGCGCGGGGGCACGGCGGCCCACCCCTTGGAGGTGAGGCCGTGGTCGGGGTAGGGACGCCCGTCCCCCACGCGCTTGAAGATCACGGCTTCGGAGTCTACGGGGCGGGGCCGCGCCTGACTGCGACGGCGTGTTCGGCCTAGAGTTCCGGGCATGACGCAGGAGCAGACGCCCACTCCCGACGCAGCACCTGACACCACGGCCCCGGCGGTCCCCGCCGAGGCCCCCGCCGCCGAGGCCCCCGCCGCCGAGGCCCCCGCCGCCGAGGCCCCCGCCGCCGAGGCCCCCGCCGCCGAGGCCCCCGCCGCCGTGCCGACCGACCCCATCGAGCAGGCGATCGCCCCCGGGTACGCCTTCGAGGGCCCGGCGCTCGAGCTCGGCGGCCTGATGACCGGCCCCGACCAGCTCTCGGCCAGCACCATCCGGATCCCGCTGGCGATGCTCAACCGGCACGGCCTGGTGGCCGGTGCGACCGGTACCGGCAAGACCAAGACCCTCCAGCTGCTCGCCGAGCAGCTCAGCGCGGCCGGCGTACCCGTCTTCGCGGCGGACATCAAGGGCGACCTGTCCGGCATCGCCACCGCCGGCGAGGCCAACGACAAGCTGCTGGCCCGGACCAAGTCGGTGGGCCAGGAGTGGACGGCGACGGCCTTCCCGGTGGAGTACTACGCGCTCGGCGGCCAGGGCATCGGCATCCCGATCCGGGTGACCGTGTCGTCGTTCGGGCCGATCCTGCTCAGCCGGGTGCTCGGGCTCAACGACACCCAGGAGTCCAGCCTGGGCCTGGTCTTCCACTACGCCGACAAGCAGGGCCTGCCGCTGCTCGACCTGCAGGACCTGCGTGCCGTCGTCCAGCACCTCACCAGCGACGAGGGCAAGCCCGACCTCAAGGACCTTGGCGGGCTGTCCTCGGCGACCGCGGGCGTGATCCTGCGCGAGCTGATCGCGTTCGCCGACCAGGGCGCCGAGGCGTTCTTCGGCGAGCCGGAGTTCGACTCCGCCGACCTGCTCCAGCAGGCATCCGACGGGCGCGGGCTGGTCAACCTGGTCGAGCTGCCCAACCTGCAGGACCGGCCGGCGATCTTCTCGACCTTCCTGATGTGGCTGCTCGCCGACCTGTTCCACGACCTGCCCGAGGTCGGCGACATCGACCAGCCCAAGCTGGTGTTCTTCTTCGACGAGGCGCACCTGCTGTTCAAGGACGCCTCGAAGCCGTTCCTGGAGTCGATCGCCCAGACGGTGCGGCTGATCCGGTCGAAGGGGGTGGGCGTCTTCTTCGTGACGCAGAGCCCGACCGACGTACCGGACGACGTGCTGGCCCAGCTCGGCTCCCGGATCCAGCACCAGCTGCGCGCCCACACCCCCAATGACGCGAAGGCGCTCAAGGCGACCGTCAACACCTACCCCAAGAGCGCGTACGCCGATCTCGGCGAGGTGATCACCACGCTCGGCATCGGCGAGGCGATCGTGACCGTGATGGGCGAGAAGGGCGCGCCGACGCCGGTCGCCTGGACCCGGCTGCGCGCGCCGGAGTCGCTGATGGCGCCGTCCAGCGCGGAGTCGATGGAGGCGACGGTCAAGGCCAGCCCCCGGCAGGCGAAGTACGCCGAGGTGGTCGACCGGGAGTCGGCCCGCGAGATCCTCGCCAAGAAGCTGGAGGAGGGCGCGAAGGCGAAGGCCGGGGAGCAGGCCGACAAGGCCGAGAAGCCCGCCGCCAAGGGCAAGGCCGCGCCGAGGAAGAAGGACGACGGCAACGCCGCGGGCGAGATCGTCAAGGACGTGGTGAAGTCCTCGGCGTTCAAGCAGTTCATGCGCACCGCCGCCGCCGAGATCGCCCGCGGGATGTTCGGCACCGCCCGCCGGCGCCGCTAGGAACGACGCCGCCGGGCGGCTCCTGCGTGAGGAGCCGCCCGGCGGCACTGGGGGGATGGGCAGGTCAGGCGGACCAGCGGATGGCGTCGTCGACGAAGTCGGCGAGCGGGTGGACGCCGCGCAGGTCGGTGCGCTCGTCCATCAGGCGCGAGAGGCCCTGTGCGTGGCGATCACGCAGGGCGGTACGGCGGGCGAGGGAGCGGTCCACGGCGTCGAGGTCCTCGACGGACTCGAGGTGACGCCCTGCGGTCTGGGTCTCAGGAGAGGTCGTCTTCTTCATGGCTCAAGCCTCCAACCGGGAGGTTTCGAGCCGACCGCGCGTCGGTTACGAGTCGATGACCTGGCCTGTGAGCCGCGCGACACTCGCGACACTCCCGGCGGCGCTCAGGCGCCGTCGACGCCGTTGAGCAGTAGGAAGAACACCCCGACGCCGACCGCCGCGCCGAGTACGCCGAGCCCGGCGCCGGTGAGCGCCCGGCGCCGCGACGAGGACGCGAGCAGCCGACTGCCGAGGACGGCGCCCACCGCCGCGGTGACCAGCACCTGGACGGGGACGATCAGGTTCTCCCCGGTGTCGGTGCCGTCGAGGAGGAAGGCGCTGACGGGCAGCGCGACGCACCCGACCACGACCAGGGCGAGGAGCAGCAGCAGGATCCGCACACGGTCAGCGTGACAGAGTCTCGTGCGCCTCCACCATCGCCGGGCCGTACCAGGTCAGCAGCCGGCCCGACACCAGCCGGGTCGGCACCCGCGTGAACGCCTCCGGCCCGTCGTCGGCCGTGAACACATAGGGCTCGTCGGGCAGCAGGACCAGGTCGAGGTCGGCACGGTCCAGCTCGGCCAGGTCGACCTTCGGGTAACGGTCCGTGCCGGTGTCGTGGGCATTGCTCCAGCCGAGCCGGTGCAGCAGGTCGCCGGTGTAGGTCCGCGGCCCGACGACCAGCCACGGATCGCGCCACACGGGTACGGCGACCCGCCCGCGCGGCTCCGCGGGCGGCCCCGACCAGAGCTGGTGGGCCCGGGTCAGCCACGGGGGAGCGGCCAGGCCCAGCGCCTCGTCGTACAGGCGGGTGAGGGAGGCCAGGGCCTGCGGCACGGTCTCGATCGCGGTGACCCAGACGGCGACGCCGTCCGCGCGCAGGCGGCGTACGTCGAGCTCCCGGTTCTCCTCCTGGTTGGCCACCACCAGGTCGGGCGCGAGCGCGCGGATGGCGGCGAGATCGGGGTTCTTGGTGCCGCGGACCCGGGTGACGTCGAGGTCGCCGGGATGGGTGCACCAGTCGGTGGCGCCGACCAGCCGGTCCGGTACGTCGCTCGCGAGGGCCTCGGTGATCGAGGGGACGAGGGAGACGATCCGGCGCGCCGGGCCGTCGAGCGGGACCTCGGCGCCGAGGTCGTCGACGGGAAGGCTGGCCACGGGCCCACCGTAGTCCGTTCGGGCCACCCCGTTCGAACCATCGCCCCTAGCCAGTAACACGTTCCATGGGCCAAGATCGGGTCCGACCTCGCGATCCGGCCATGGGAAGCCGCCGGCTGAGCCGGATCGCATCGGGGGAGAGAAAGGTCCGTCATGCTCCGAGTCCGACTCCTGTGCGCCCTGGGGGCGGCTCTCGCCGCCGGCACCGCACTCGCTCCGGTGACCGCCGGCCCGACCGTCGCGGCCCCCACGGCCGGCGTGTCCGGGCTGAGCAAGGGGGCCTGCGGCGGTGAGCGGCCGGCCAAGCCCGGCGGCGGCCGCTACACCTGCACCTTCGAGGACGACTTCGACGGCACCTCGCTGGACCGCTCGAAGTGGGTGGTCCAGGACACCTCGCTCAGCGGCTTCCACGCCGGCCAGAGCGGCTGCTACGTCGACGACCCCGACAACGTCCGGGTCGACTCCGGCCTGGTCTACCTCACCTCCCGCAAGGAGGCGGAGCCGTTCGTCTGCCGCAGCCCGTACGGTGACTACACGACCGACCGCACCGCCGCGACCATCGCCAGCTGGGGGCTGTTCACCCAGGCCTACGGTCGCTTCGAGTTCCGCGCCAAGCTGCCGGACACCACGATCCAGGGCGTGCACTCCGCGCTGTGGCTCTACCCCCAGAAGCACACCTACGGCGCCTGGCCGAGCTCCGGCGAGATCGACGTGGCGGAGTGGTTCAGCGGCGGCGCGGAGAAGGTCTATCCCTCGGTGCACTACGCCGGCGAGAACCCGATGCTGAGCACCGGCTTCAACTGCCCCGTCGCCGACTCCGGCACCCGCTTCCACCGCTACGCCGTGGAGTGGACGCGCACCTCGATGCGCTTCCTCTACGACGACAAGGTCTGCTTCACCCACTCCTGGACGCCGTCCGCGCCGCTGGTCGCACCCCAGCCGTTCGACCAGCCGTTCTACGTCGTGCTCACCCAGGTCTTCGGCGGTGGCTGGAACGCGATCACCGACCAGACGCCCACCTCGGCCACGACCACCGTGGACTGGGTGCGGGTCTGGAAGTAGCCGTCCGGCGGCGGCCGTCAGGCCGGCGTACGGGCCACGACGTAGAGCCGCTCGGTGGTCTCGCCGCGGGCGGCGACGGGGCCGCGCCGGTACCACTCGACGTCGACCAGGCCCGCCCGCTCGACGAGGGCGACGACCTCGGCCGGCTCGTGCAGCACCACGTCGAGGTCGACCTCGTGGTCGAACCACCGGTCGTGGTGGCGGACCTCCGCGCCGGCATGGAGCGCCAGCACCAGCAGGCCGCCGGGGCGCATCGGCCGGGCCAGCGCGACGAGCGCACCGTGAAGCTCGGACGCGGCGAGGTGGATCAGCGAGTACCAGGCCAGGACGGCCGCCCAGCCCGAGCCGTTGACGGGGCGCATCAGCGCGCGCAGGTCGCCGACCTCGTAGACCCCGTCGGGGTAGCGCTCCCGCGCCTGCTCGACCATCTCGGGGGTCAGGTCGAGACCGGTCGCGTCCGCGCCCGCCTCGGCGAGGTACGCCGTGACGTGGCCCGGCCCGCACCCGACCTCGACGACGGGCTCGGCGCCGGCGTGCGCCGCGACCCGGTCGAGCAGCCAGCGCTCGAACGGCAGGTCCTCGAGCTCGCCGCCCAGCGCGTCGGCGTACGGTCGCGCGATGGCGGCATAGGCCGCGCGCACCTTCGCGTCCCGCGCCTCGGCACCCTCCGCGAGCACGGCGTCGCGGTCGACCGCCGGCGCCGGTGAGCCGGCCCCGGCCGCCGGCAGGTCGAGGGGGCCGAGGAGATGGACCCAGCGGGCATCCTGCTCGCGCGGCTGCCTCGGCAGCACCTGGACGAGCGGCTGCTCGCGCTCGGCGAGCCGCTGCAGGCAGGCCTCGACCGCGCCCCGGTCGGGGAACGCGAACAGCCGCTCGGTGCGGGTGCGGAGCGCGCCCGGCGGCTGCGGGCCACGCAGCAGCAGCACGGTCAACAGCGCCCGCTCGTCGTCGGCGAGGCCGAGCCGCACCGAGAGCGTCTGGACGTACTTGAGCGTGCGCCGCCCGTGGTCCTCCCAGGTCACCCCGACCAGGTCGAGCCGCTTCAGCTCACGCAGCGCGTGGTGCACGAGGTCGTCGTCGTAGTCGACGACCGGCTCCCGGCTGCTCTGCTGGTTGCAGGCGGTGCGCACGGCGGTGACGGTCATCGGGTACGACGCCGGCACCGTCACCTCCTTCTCCAGGAGGCTCCCCAGGACGCGCTGCTCCTCGGCCGTCAGGACGGGCAGGTCGCTCACGGCAGGGAGCCTAGCGACAGCCGACCAGCCCGACAGGTGAGGCCGAAGGGTTTCCGTCGCGCCGAAGCCGGCGTGATCACGCAGCCATGCCGCCGAGGGGGGTTTGTCGTTGGGCGCGCCGCGTGGTCTGGACTGAGTGGAGCGAGCGACCGAGCGCTAGCGAGGAAGCGAGCGGAGCGACGGAAGACCACGCGTCAAAGCGCGCCCAACATGCGAGCGAAGCGAGCCAAAATCACACAACTAGCGCAGCTTGAGACACCCCGAGGTCACCGGCTCCCACCCGATGGCGGCGTGCTCCGCGACCCGCTGGTCCAGCCCCGCGGCGATCTCAGCGGGCCAGGGCGCGGTCTTGCGGTCGGCGATCTCGACGCAGAGGAAGATCTCCTCGAAGACGCAGGCGACCCGCTGGTTGGTGTCGTCGAGGACGAACACGAGGGCGTGCGCCGCGCGCTCGGAGCGGCCGAGCAGGCGCACCCGCACGGACATCTGGTCGCCGGTCTTGAGCTCGTGCAGGTAGGTGAGGTGGTGCTCGGCCGAGAGGCACGCGAAGCCGCTGAGCACGGGCCAGTTGAACGGGATCCCGATGTCGTAGAGGGACTCGTCGAGGCCCTCGCTGCCGATGCCGAGGTAGTGGCGCACGTTGAGGAAGCCGTTGCTGTCCTCGAACGCGCTGGGGACCGGCTGGACCGCGTAGGCGGGCAGGGTGACGAGCTGGTCGTAGGTCGGCTGCGTGCTCATGCTCGGACCCTACTGAACCCCGTCGGGATTGGTGAGCAGCCCACCCCGCGGCGTATCCTGGGCCGACAGATCCACTGCGTGTATCTACCTCGCGTCGGCTCGCCCGGCGGTCCAAGGCGGCACCTCGACCCCTTGGACGAAGGACATGCCTGATCACTCCCCGACGCTGGTGCGGGCCGCCGGTGCGTCGTACTTCCCGATCGCGCTGGTCGCGCGGCTGCCCTACGCGATGATGGTGGTCGGCGTGCTGACCCTGGTCGTCGCCGGCCGTGACTCGCTCGCCTTCGGCGGCCTCAACTCCGCGGTCGTCGGCCTCGGCGCGGCGACCGTCGGGCCGCTGCTGGGTGCGGCGGCCGACCGGTTCGGGCAGCGCCGGGTGCTGCTGGTCAGCGGTGTCGCGTCGACGACGGCGCTGGGCCTGATGGCGTGGGTCGTCTACAGCCCGTTGCCGGCGGTGGCCGTGCTGGCGGTGGCGTACGTCGTGGGGGCCAGTGCGCCGCAGATCGCGCCGATGTCGCGCAGCCGTCTGGTGCAGATCATCGGCGCCCGGATCGCGCCGGGCCGCCGGTCGCGCACCTTCGACGCGACCATGGCCCACGAGTCCGCGGCCGACGAGCTGGTGTTCATCGTCGGCCCGTTCGTGGTCGGCCTGCTCGGCACCATGCTCGACCCGTGGGCGCCGGTCGCCGGCGCGGCGGTGCTCACCCTGGTCTTCGTGACGGCCTTCGCGCTGCACCCCTCGGCCCTGGCCGCGGCGGGTGCGGACGAGCGGGCCACCCGGCCGGCGCCGGCTCGGGAGATCGCGCGCCCGCCGCTGCTCGCGGTGGTCGCCGGGATCTTCGGGGTGGGGCTGTTCTTCGGCTCGATGCTGACCTCGCTGACGGCGTTCATGGCCGACCACGGCGAGCCGGCCTCCGCCGGCCTGGTGTACGGCGTGATGGGCATCGGCTCCGCGACCCTGGCCCTCGGCGTCGCCCTGTTCCCGGCCGCCTTCTCGCTGCGGGCCCGGTGGCTGGTGTTCGGCGGCACCATGCTCGCCGGGGCGGCGCTGCTGCCGCTGGTGTCGTCGGTCGCGGCGATGTGCGGGGTGCTGCTGCTCATCGGCTGCGGCATCGGCCCGACCATGGTGACCCAGTACAGCCTCGGCGCGCTGCGCAGCCCGGCCGGCCGGTCCGCGACCGTGATGACGATCCTCGGCTCGGCCGTGATCGTCGGCCAGTCGCTCGCCTCGGCGGTGACCGGGGAGGTCGCCGACCGGTTCGGCACCTCCGCCGCGCTCTTCCTGCCGGTCGTCGCGGCCCTGGTGGTCGTCGCGGCGGGGGTGCTGAACGCCGTCCTCAGCCCGGTGCCGCCTCAGTCGCCCTCGACCAGGATGGTCACCCCGCCGCTGGCGAACGCCGGCACGTCGGCCTGAGCCGCCTGGCCCTCGGGCGACGCGAGCGCCGCGTCGAGCGCCTCCCGGGTCGGGAACTCCGCGTGGAAGCTGGCGAAGACGGGGTGCTCGCCGGCGAGCGTCTCCACGGCGAGCGAGTACCGCAGCGCGGTCGCGCCCGGCAGCGCCCTCGCGAGCGGGACGTGCACCTCGTCGTAGTGGCGGCGGAAGGCGTCAGGGTCACTCGGGATCCCGTAGAGGACGGTCAACGTGGGCATCTCAGGCCTCCTGGGCACTGTCGGCGGGGGTGAACTTCTCGCGGTGGATCAGCCGCGGCGCCATCCGGCGCCGCTTGAACGCTCGCACACCGGCCTCGACCATCGGCGGCGGGCCGCACAGCCAGCCGGACCAGCCGCGGGCGCTGGCCACGTCGTCGACGAAGACGTCGGTCGGGAAGCCGTGGCGGTACGACGTGCCGTCGCCGCCGGTCCCGGTGGGCTCGTCGGAGAGGACGGGGACGAACCGGAAGCCCGGGTACACCGCCGCGAGCTCCTCGAACCGGGTCAGGTCGTAGAGGTCGGCGCGGCCACGGACCCCGTGGTAGAGCACCACCTCCCGCTCGGGGTGGCGGGCGAGCGCCGTCCGGACGATGCCGACCAGGGGCGCCAGTCCGGTGCCGCCGCCGATCAGCACCATCGGCTCGCCCTCGTCGGCGTCCGCGGCGGGCACGTGGAAGTCGCCCAGCGGGCCGATCGCCTCGACCCGGTCGCCGACGGCGACGGTGCCGAACAGCCAGCGGTCGCTGGCGATCCCGCCCGGCACCCGGCGGACGTGGAGCTCGAGGACCTTGTCCTCCTCGGCCGTGTTGGCCAACGAGTACTGACGGCGCTCGCCGCTGCCGGGGACCACCAGCTCGACGTACTGTCCGGCGCTGAAGGCCAGCGGCTCGTCGAGCCCCAGCAGGATCCGCCGGGTGTCGCGGGCGATGTCCTCGACGGCGATCACGGTGGCGGTCAGGTCCCGCAGCGGGTGCGTGGTCCGGCCGCTGTCCGCGCCGCGCAGCGCCACCTCGGTGTCGCCGCAGGGGCGGGCCTGGCACGCCAGCGCCAAGCCGGCGGCGCGCTCGTCGGGGGTGAGGGTGTCGAGCGGGGAGTCGCGGTGGTCCACCTCGCCGGACACCACCTGCAGCTTGCAGGTGCCGCAGGTGCCCTGGTTGCAGGAGTTCGGCATCCACACCCCGGCGCGCAGCAGCGCCTCGAGGACCGTCTGGTCGGCGGCGGCCTCCACCCGGCGCTCGCCGACGGTGATCGTCACCTCACACCTCCCAGGTGCAGTGCAGCGAGGTCGGGCCCCGGAAGCCCCAGCCCCAGAACTCGACGTCCTCGGACGTGTCGCGCTCCAGGTTCGGGATCGCCTCGAGCAGCTCCTCCATCGCGATCCGCATCACCTGGTTGGCGTAGTAGATCCCCGCGCAGGCGTGGTTGCCGGCGCCGAACGCGAGGTGCGGGAGCGGCGGACGGTGCAGGTCGTACTCGGTCGGGGCGTCGTAGCGGCCGGTGTCGTGGTTGGCGGCGCCGTACGACAGGATCACGGGCGTCCCGGCCGGCAGGTCGACGCCGGCGACGGTGACCTCGCGGGTCGAGATGCGCGCGGTGGCCGACCAGATCGGCGAGGTCCAGCGCATCCCCTCCGAGATCGCGCGGGGGATCAGGGTCGGGTCGTCGACGACCTCCTCGAGCTGCTCGGGCCGGCTGAACAGGCCGACCAGGGTCGAGGCCAGGCCGTGGCCGGGCTCCTGCATGGCGCCGAGCAGGTAGACGTAGATCGTGGGGTAGATGTACTCGCGCTCGCGGGTCTGGCCGGGCGGCATCCCGTCGTGCAGCCAGTGCGAGATCGCGGTGTCCGCGGGCTCGGCGATCCACCGGTCGATCAGCGGGTCGACGGTCGCGCGGATCTCCGCCTTCGCCTCGTCGCCCTCGCGAAAGCCCTCGGGGTCGAGGAACTCGCCGTTCTCGTCGACGCCGGCGTTCGTGAACGAGCGGCTCAGCTTGTGGAACCAGTCGCGCAGCTGGTCGGACGACACCGACTGCAGGCCCAGCAGATCGCCGAGCGAGCGCACGCTGACCGGCTCGCAGTACTCGCCCACCAGCTCGGCGCGGCCGGCGTCCTCGAAGGACTCGAGATAGCGGCGCGCGATCGGGCGGACCAGGTCGTCGACCCAGCGGTCCACCTCGACCGGCTGCAGCTGCGGCTCGACCATGCCGCGCAGGTCGGCGTGGATGTCGCCGTTGACGCCGATGATCGCGGGATGGCCGAAGGTGCGCCCGCCCGCCGGGGTGATCACGGCCTCGAAGTCGGGACTCGTGGCGACCTCGCGGCAGACCTCGGCGGTCGAGGCGACGTACGAGCCGAGGACGGGGACGAAGGCCAGCGGGGCCTCGCGGCGCAGTCGCTCGTAGGTCGGGTAGGGGTTGCGCTCGAGCTGGGACATCGAGACCGACTCCAGCCAGGAGAGGTCCGGCGTGGTCGGCTGCTGTACGGCGGTCATCGGGTGCTCCTCGGGAGGGTGCGGGTGCTGCGGAAGTGCGACGAAGGTAGGTCGGCGGGCGGACGGCGGCGACACGGATCGCGCGGTCCCGGCACGGATCGCGCGGGCGATTTGTGACCTCCGTCTCAGGTAGATTGCGCAGCGTGTCCGAGCGGGTCCGGGGCCGGTCGCCGCGTGACTGGGGGAGTGCCTCCCGGGTCGTCGCGGCGGCCTACTTCCCCCACGAGCTCCGGCTCGTCGGCGGAGTCCACGAGCCGCGGCTGACGCTGCGCACCCTCGACCTCGGGCCGGTCATGATCGGCCAGGTCGGCTGGGGCGCCGACGTCGCGATCGACTGCGACTACCCCGGCGCCTACGAGGTCAACCTGCCGATCACCGGACACCTCGAGAGCCGGGGGCGGCACGGCCCGATCACCTCGGTCGCCAGGCAGGGCACGGTGTTCCGCGCCGACGCCCCGTCGCTGATCAGCCACTGGGACGCGACCTGCACGGTGCTCGGCGTGAAGTTCGACAGCGCCTGGTTCGACGTGGAGGCCGAGCGGCTGCTCGGCACCGACCGGGTCGGCGTACGAGAGCTGTTGCCCGACCAGCTGCGCCTCGACGAGGGGCGCGGCCGGGCCTGGCGCCAGCTGGTCACCAGCCTCGCCACCAACCTGCACGATCCCCACCTGTTCGCCGACAGCGACCTGGTGCGCCAGCAGCTCGCCGGCGCGCTGGTCGCCGGCCTGGTCGACCTGTGCCGCGCCCCCGAAGTCGCCAGCCCGCCGGCCCGACCGTGGCACGTCCGCCGCGTCGTCGAGCAGCTCCACGACGACCCCGCCCGGGCCTGGACCGCCGCCGAGATGGCCGCCCTGGCCGGCACGAGCGTGCGGCGGCTGCAGGAGGCATTCCAGCAGTGGCTCGGCTGCACCCCGTCGGCGTACCTCCTCGACATCCGGCTGCGCCGGGCCCGCGCCGACCTCGCCGCCCAGCCGCCGCCGACCGTCGGGGAGGTCGCGGCTCGCTGGGGCTTCTCCAGCGCCAGCCGGTTCGCCGCGGCGTACCGCCGGCGCTACGGCGAGCCACCCTCCGCCCACCGCTGACCCGGCAGAAAGTCGCGCTGGTCTTGCGCCGACCCGGCAGAAAGTCGCGCTGGTGTTGCGCCGACCCGGCAGAAAGTCGCGCTGGTGTTGCGCCGACCCGGCAGAAAAGTGCGCCGAAATGACGCCGACCCGGCGCGAAGTTCGCGCCGGGTCGGCGGGTTTGGCGTGCATTTTCGAGCCGGGTCGGCGCAAATCCGGAGCACTTTCGAGCCGGGTCGGCGGAAAACACGCGCACTTTCGAGCCGGGTCGGTCAGAACAGGTCGGGGACGGTCCAGCCGTCGAGGTCGTACTCGCCGAGGAACTCGTCGGCGAAGCCCTTCATCTGGTCGACGATGCCGCGGTTCTGGGCGGCGAAGAGCAGCTCGGCCTTCACGTTCTCGTGGTTGCCGGAGTAGTTGCGCTCGTAGAGCTCGTGCCGGCCGCCGAACTCGGTGCCGATGGAGTCCCACAGCGCCTTCATCACCTTGACCCGGTCGACGGCGGTGATGCCGTTGGAGCCGCGGACGTACTTGTCGAGGTACGGGCGCACCTCGGCGGACTTGAAGTCGGCGGAGCCGGACGGCAGGTAGATCAGGCCGGAGGCGACGTCCTGCTCGATGATCTCCTTGACCCGCGGGTAGCCGTGGATCATGAACATCCGGTAGGTCAGCCCGTACTCCAGCTTCGGGATGACCGCGTCGCCGACCCACGGCTCGGGGTCGCGGGCCATGGACTCGGTGAGCGACCAGAACAGGTTGCGCCAGCCGATGACCTCGCCGACCCGGGTCTGTACGCCGCGGAAGTCGCCGGAGCCGGTGGTGTCGAGCGCCTTCATCAGAAGGCCGGCGATGAAGTCGAGCTTGACCGCGAGCCGGGTGCAGCCCTGGAAGGTGAACCGGGGCAGGAAGCCGGACTGGGGGAAGAACGCGTTGATCCGGTCGACGTCGCCGTACATGAAGACGTTCTCCCAGGGCACCAGCACCTTGTCGAACACGAAGATGGTGTCGTTCTCGTCCATCCGGCTCGACAGCGGGTAGTCGAACGGGGTGCCGTTCTGCGCCGCCTGCTGGGTGTACGACGTCCGGCAGATCAGCTTCACGCCCGGCGCGTCCATGGGGACGGTGCAGATCAGCGCGAACTGCTTCTTGCGGATCGGCAGGCCGTAGTGGGCGATGAAGTTGTAGTTGGTGATCGCCGAGCCGGTGGCGACCACCTTGGCGCCCGAGACGACGAGACCGGCGTCGGTCTCCTTCTCGACCTTCATGTAGACGTCGCCGACCTCGTCGGGCGGCAGGTTGCGGTCGACCGGCGGGTTGATGATCGCGTGGTTCCAGTAGAGGACCTTCTCCTGGGACTCGCGGTACCAGCGCTCGGCGTTGGCCTCGAACGGCGCGTACAGCTCCTTGTTGGCGTGGAGGGTGCCGAGGAAGCTGGCCTTGTAGTCGGGGCTGCGGCCCATCCAGCCCCAGGTCATCTTGGCCCAGCGCGCGATCGCGTCGCGCTCCTTGAGCAGGTCGGCCGACGAGGTGGGCGTCTTGAAGAACGGCATGGTGACGCCGCCGTTGCCGGTGTCGGTGGGCACGGTGAGCTCGTCGACGTGCGGGCCGGTGTGGAGGGCGTCGTACAGGCGGGCGGTCATCCGGATCGGGTTGCGGAACGCCGGGTGCGTGGTGACGTCCTCGACCCGCTCGCCCTGTAGGTAGATCTCGCGACCGTCGCGGAGGCTCTCGATGTACTCGTCGCCGGTCATCGGCCGGGAGGCGAAGTTGGCCTGCTGGTTGGCCGGCGAGCCGGCGGCCGGGTTGACGGTCGGCGGCCCGTCGTCGTGGGCGGGCGCGGACTCGGGCGCGAGGGTGTCGGTCATCGGAATCTCCTCAGTAGTGGGTGTCGGCCGGCACGAGCGCGCCGAACCAGCTGGTGTGGGGGTCGTCCTGGCAGCCGAGCCAGACGACGTCGGACGAACGGCGGCCGATCTGGTGGAAGGCGCTGTCATGGAAGAGCAGCGGACGCCGGTCGGTGCTGACCACGTCGACCACCTCGCCGAGGAACAGCAGGTGGTCGCCGCCGTCGTCGGTGCGGTGCGCGCGGCAGGTGAGGGTGGCCGCCGTGCCGCGCAGGGAGGGGGCGACCGTGCCGTCGCACCAGGGCAGCGGGTCCGCGCTCGGACGGCCCGCGAAGTGCATCGCCACGTCGACCTGGTCGGCTGCGAGCACGTTGACGGCGAAGGACGCACCGTCCAGGTACGCCGCCGCCTTCGACGTGCGGGTCAGCGCGACCTGGACCAGCGGCGGGTCCAGGGAGATCGGCGTGAAGGCGGTGACGGTCGCGCCGTGGTGGGCGCCGTCGGGGGTGCGGCAGGTGATGACGGTGACGCCGGTCGCGAAGCGACCGAAGGTCGAGCGCAGCGTGCGCGGGTCCATGGCTCCTCCTCGTCGTCGCGACCCCGTCGGTGCCGGGGTCGGGTCGGGTGGTGGACGGGGACGCTAGGCCGGTGCGGGAGCCGCGGCGATCCGCTCCGCGCACCGACTGTCCGGAATGCGCAGCGGGGTGGATCGAGTGCGTTTTCCGGACAGCGTCGCGCCGGTAGTGTGATGGGCGTCACCGAGAAGGGGGTGAGTGGCGTGACGGGAACGCTGACGGCGTCGTCCCACGAGCTCGACGACTTCTCCGAGGCCGTCGCGCGGGCCTACTTCCCCCACGACCTGGCGATCAAGCGGCGTCCGGCCGGACCGGCCGACCTGCGCGCGGTCGACCTCGGCCCGGTGCGGCTGGCCCGGATCGGCTGGGGCTCGGAGGTCGCCGTCGAGTCCGACCACCCCGGCGCGTGGGCGGTCAACGTGCCGCGCAGCGGCGTGCTGGAGGCCAACGTCGGCGGCCACCACGTGCTCTCCCTCGACGGGCAGGCGACGGTCTGCCCGCCCGACGAGCAGACCCGGATGACCCGCTGGTCGGCTGACTGCTCGATCGTCGGGATGCGGGTCGAGCGCGCCTATCTCGCCGAGGAGGTCACCGCGCTCGTCGGCCTCACCACCGACCGGCTGCCCGCCCAGGTCGACCTGCGCACCGACGGCGGCCGCGCCTGGATCGGCCTGCTCGGCTCGATCGGCACCGAGGCCCTGCGCAATCCCGCCCTCGCCCGCGACGAGCGGGTGGGCCGCCGCCTCGCCGGCACCCTCACCGCCGCGTTCGTCGCCGCCTGCTTCCCCGAGGAGCCGGGCTGCGGCACGATCCGGCCGCGGATCGTCTCCCGCGTCGTCGAGGCGATGGAGGCCGACCCGGCCCGCGACTGGACCGCCGCCGAGCTGGCCGCCGCGTCCGGCGTCGGGATCCGCCGGCTGCAGCAGGGCTTCCAGCGTTACCTGGGCCGCACCCCCACCCAGCAGCTGCTCTCCATCCGGCTCGAGCGGGTCCACGCCGACCTGCTCGCCGGTGGCGTCGACAGCGTGTCCGAGGTCGCGATGCGCTGGGGCTTCGCCCACCTCGGCCGGTTCGCGGCCTCCTATCGCGAGCGGTACGGCGTCGCGCCGTCGGTCACCCTGCGCGGGCGGTAGGCCAGCGCGGCCGCGACGAGGCAGATCCCGGCCATGCTGAGCGCGGTCGCCCGGAATGCCGCCGCATCGCCGCCGAAGCCCTCCAGCAGGGCCACGGTCAGCGCCGAGCCCATCGAGAAGCCGAGATAGCGCAGCAGCTGGTTGAACGCCAGTGCGCTGCCGGTCTCCTCCGCGGCGACATGGGGGACGATCAGGACGGCCATCGAGGAGAAGGTGAAGCCGCCGCCCAGCCCACACACGGCCATCGCCAGGAACGCCTGCCACAACGCGTCGTGCCAACAGGTGAGCAGCAGCAGGCCCGAGCCGAAGACCAGGCAGCCGGTCGGCAGCAGCGGACGGGGTCCGAACCGGCGTGCGGTGCGCAGGGCCAGCCGGTTGGAGACGATGCCGGCGAGTGCGTAGGGCACCAGGACCAGCCCGCTCACCGCGAGCCCGGCGTTCAGGCCGAAGCCGCGGCTCCCGTCGGCCTGGACCAGGACGACGACCAGGGAGAACAGCCCGTAGAGGCTGACCCCGATGGCGACGGTCACCAGGTTCGGAGCACGTACGCCGGGGCGCAGGGCGAGTCGCAGGTCGACCAGCACCGGGCGGTCGCGCCGTGGCGCACGCATGCTCCAGGCGATCCAGGCGGCCAGCAGGGCCAGGCCGCCGAGGCCGGCGCCCAGGGTCCGCGGCTGCGCCCAGCCCCAGCGCTCGCCCTGGCTGACGGCGAGCAGGAAGCCGAGGGTGCCGGTGCACAGCAGCACCGCACCGGTCACGTCGACAGGTTGCGGCGCGCCGTCGGCGGAGGCGGGCAGGTGGCGCAGCGCGAGGGCCGTCGTACCGGCGACGAGGAGGGCGCCGAAGAGGTAGGCGCCGGTGATGCCGAGGTGCTCGGCGACCAGCGAGGACGCCGGGTAGCCGAGGCCCGCGCTGCTGACCGACGCCACGGAGAGGGCGGCCAGCTTCGCGAGCAGCTCCTGGCCGGACCACAGCTCACGGGCCACCGCGAACGCGAGCGGCGCCAGCGCCATCCCGACCCCCTGCAGGGCGCGGCCCGCGATCATGGTGCCGATCCCGAGGGGGAGGGCGGTCAGCAGGGTGCCGCCCAGCACGGTGCCCAGGCCGGCCAGCAGCACGGGGCGGCGCAGCCGGCCGGTGGCCAGTCGGCCGAGGACGGGGGTCACGACCGCGCCGGCGAGCAGGGTGGCGGTGAGCATCCACTGCGCGGTCGCCAGCGACACGTGCTGCTCGACCGCGATCGTCGGAACCAGCGGCGCGCCCAGGCTGCTCACGATGCCGGTGATCACCGTGATCGCCGCGAGGGTCGTGAACTGAGCGCGGGTCCCCTCGGTCGTGGTGGTGGACGGCATGCCTGATGCTCTCAGTCGCTCGGTGGCCGCGGGGTCCCGCTTCCGCAGGGCAGGACCGCCGTGCGGAACCGCGGCTGGCGGGAGGGTGCGGCGGCCACGGACGGTGGGGTCATGGAGCTCGAGGGCAGGCGGGTGCTGGTGGTGGGCGGTGCGTCGGGGATCGGCGCCGGCGTGGTGGCGGTTGCCCGGCGGGAGGGGGCCGAGGTGCTCGTCGCCGACCGGTCCGCCGGCACCGACGCCGAGGTGGACGTGACCGACGAGTGGTCCTGCGCGCGGCTGGCGGACGTCGTACGGGCGTGCTGGGGTGGGCTCGACGGGCTGGTGCTCACCGCCGGCGCCGCCCACATGCAGCGCGTCGGCGAGGTCGACGCCGAGGCCTGGCAGCGGCTCCTCGCGGTCAACGTCGTGGGCGCGAGCAACCTGGTCACGGCGCTGCTTCCACTCCTGGGGCCGGACGCCTCGGTGGTGACGGTCGCGTCGTCCACGGCGCACCGCAGCTATCCGGGGATGGGCGCCTACGCCGCCTCCAAGGCGGCGCTGGTGCGGTGGAGCCTGGTCTGCGCGCGTGAGCTCGCCGGTCGGGGGATCCGGGTCAACTGCGTGAGCCCCGGGCCGGTGGACACCCCGATGCTGCGCGGTGACGCCCCGCCGGGCGTCCCGGCCGACGAGTTCGTCGCGATGGTCGGGCGGCTCACCGCGCTGGGCCGGGTGGGGCGGCCCGAGGAGGTGGCCGAGCCGATCGCCTTCCTGCTCTCGGCGCGCGCCGCGTTCGTCACCGGCACGGTGGTGCACGTCGACGGAGGCGAGACGGCGTACGACGGGCCGGGCGCGGACCTGCACTGACTCAGCCGTGCCGGCGCAGCAGGTACTGCCAGGCGTGCTCCCGGTTGGCCGGTCCCCAGACCCGGTCCCGCTTGGCACGGGCCTCGGCCGCGTCCGAGCAGACCGGGGCGCGCCCGCCCGCGGCGGCCAGGACCGCGAGCTGCAGTCGGCAGGCCTCCTCGAGGACGACCGCGCGGAGCACCGCGTCCGCGAGGGAGGCGCCCACCGTGACGACGCCGTGGTTGACGAGCAGACAGGCCTCGGCGCCGGCCACGGCTGCGGCGACCGCGGCCCCCAGCTCGGCGGAGTCGATGAGGTCGCCGGTGCGGTCGAAGCGACCGACGGGCCGGCCCGCGAACAGCGTCGCGGCGTGCGAGAGCGGCAGCAGGTCGACACCCAGCGTGGCGAAGGCGACCGCCGCCCGTGGATGCACGTGAGCCACGGCGTCGAGGTCGGGTCGCGCGGCCAGCACCTCGGTGTGGATCGGGTACTCCACGTGGCGTGGGCCCTCGCCCACGAGCACCGCGCCGTCCCAGCCGACGAGCAGGACGTCGTCGGCGCTCAGCTCGGAGAGACCGATGCCGTTGCGCTTCATCCACACGCCGCGGCCGTCGGGGTCGCGCAGCGACGCGTGTCCCCAGACGTAGTCGTCGCCGACCTCGCGGCCGAGGACCCGGCTGGCGAGGGCGACCTCCTCGCGCAGTGCTGCGGTGCTCACGACGACATCGCACCATCACCTTCGAGCACATCGCGCCAGTGGGTTCCGCGTCACGGAACGTCTTTGAGCGCTCAGGACACGGTCCCGAGAGTCGGTTCCACGACGCGGCACCCGCGCTTGGAGCGCGCGGCAAGCGATCGGCACCATCCACCGCACAACGTGACCGGCGCCACAGAGGGCGGCGGCGGCGCGACCGGGCGACACAGCGCGCACGGGGATGAGGAGAGATCGTGGACTACCGAGCTGGAACCGACGTGGGTGGCACGTTCACCGACGCGGTGCTGATCGGGTCGGACGGGTCACTGCACGTGCAGAAGGCCCCGACCACCCCCGACGACCGCACGAGGGGCGTGCTCGACGCGCTCGCGGTGGCCGCGCCCGACGCAGACCTCGCCGGCCTGCTGAAGCAGGTCGGCTACTTCGCCCACGGGACGACGGCCGCCACCAACGCCTTCATCGAGCGCCAGGGCGCGCCGACGGCCCTGCTGACCACGCGTGGCTTCGCGGACATCCTGCGCCTGCAGCGATCGATGGCGAGCTGGACCGGCCTCACCGTCGCGGAGGGCTCGCACTACTCGCGACGCTCGCTCCCGGCGCCGATCATCGAGCCCGACCGGGTCGGCGAGGTCAACGAGCGGGTCGACTACACCGGCACGGTGATCGTGCCGCTCGACGAGGAGCGGACCCGCGCCACCATCCGGGCGTACGCCGACGCGGGCGTCACCGCCTTCGCGGTGAGCCTGCTCTGGTCCTTCCGCAACGACAGCCACGAGCAGCGGGTCCGCGAGCTCATCCGGGAGGAGGCGCCCCAGGCATATGTCACGCTCTCCTCCGAGCTGATCCCGGTGCTGGGGGAGTACGAGCGGACCTCGACCACGGCGATCAACGCCTACCTGGGCCCGGTCATCCACGACTACGTCTCCCGGCTCGACGAGGCCGTCCAGGCCGCCGGCCTGCCCGACACCGCGACCATCCTGGACTCCGCGGGCGGCGTGCTGACCGCCGCCGAGGCGGCCGAGCGCTCCGCCGGACTGCTCACCTCCGGCCCGGCCGGCGGGGTGCTCGCCTCGGCGAAGCTGGCTCGCCGGATGGGACTGGACAAGGTCGTCACCACCGACATGGGCGGCACCAGCTTCGACGTCGGCATGGTGCTCGACGGCGAGCCGGTGCTCGAGGCGAGCCGCTCGGTCGGCCGCTACCACGTGGCGCTGACCAGCATCCGGGTCGAGGCGATCGGCGCCGGTGGCGGCTCCATCGCCCGGGTCCGCGACGGCCACCTCAGTGTGGGCCCCGAGAGCGCGGGCGCGCAGCCCGGACCGGCCTGCTACCGCCGCGGCGGCACGCTGCCGACCGTCACCGACGCCGACGTCGTGCTCGGCGTCATCGACCCCGACTACTTCCTCGGCGGCCGGATGCCGCTCGACCGGGCGCTCGCCGAGCAGGCGATCGAGGAGCACGTCGCGCGCCCGCTCGGCCTCGGCGTGCTCGAGGCCGCGGCCGGCATCCGCGAGGTCGCCGACAACCAGATGGCCGACGTGCTGCGCAGCACCACGCTGCGGGCCGGCTACGACCCGCGTGAGTTCGCGCTCTTCGCCTTCGGCGGAGCGGGCCCGGTCCACGCCTACCGCTTCGCCGCGACCGCCGGCATCGGGCACGTCGTCGTGCCGAGCACGGCGACGGCGCACTCCGCGCTCGGCTGCGCGCTGGCCGACCGCCGCCGCTCCTTCTCGGCCGCCTTCGGCCGGCACACCCCGGCCGGCTTCGAGCACCTCGCCGACCATGTCGAGCCCGGCCTGCTCGGCGAGGCCGTCGGCCTGCTCGAGGGCCGGGCCCGGGCGGCGCTCGGCGACGACGTCGAGATCACCCGGTACGTCGGGATGCGCTTCCGGCTCCAGGTCCACGAGCTCTACGTGCCGATCGGCGCCGGCGAGTTCACGCCCGAGGGCCTCGACGCGCTGGTCGAGCGCTTCCAGGCGCAGTACGAGGGCATCTACGGCGCGGGCACCGCGCTCAAGGGCTCCGGCGTCGAGGTGACGACGGTCCGGGTCGACGGGATGATCCCGACCCCGGCCGTCGCGTGGCGCCGGCCCGCCTGGGAGAGCGCGGACGCGGTCAAGACCCGCGAGGTCTACTTCTTCGAGGCCGGTGGCACGGTGTCCACCCCGATCTACCTGGCCGGCCAGGTGCCGCTCGACGAGGAGATCGTCGGGCCCGCGATCGTCGAGTACCCCGGCACCACCGCCGTGGTCGGTCCCGGCCAGTCCTTCCTCATGCACGCCTCCGGCGACCTCTCGATCCACATCCCCACCGACCCGAGCGCCGAGGAGGCTGTCCGATGAGCGCCCCGCAGCAGACCGACCCGACCGAGGTCGACCCGATCACCTTCGAGGTCATCCGGCACCGCCTGGAGTCCATCAACACCGAGCAGGCCGTCGCCCTCAAGGCGGTCTCCGGCTCGCCCATCGTCAGCGAGGCCGACGACTTCAACGTCGGTCTCTACCGGGCCGACGGCCAGCTGGTCGCGATGGGACGCACGGTGATCTACCACGCCTCGTCGATGTCGGAGATGGTCAAGCACGTCATCGCCGACTGCGCCGAGGACCCGGGCATCAACGAGGGCGACTGCTTCGTCCTCAACAGCCCCCACAAGGGCGCGCTCCACGCGCCCGACATCGGCATCCTGCAGCCGATCTTCCACGACGGGCGGCTGGTCGCCTGGGCCGGTGCGTGCAGCCACCAGCTCGACATCGGCGGCATGGAGCACGGCGGGTTCATGCCGCAGGCCCGCGACATCTACCAGGAGGGGCTGCAGATCCCGCCGGTCAAGCTGGTCGACGGCGGCAAGGTGCGCAGCGACGTCTGGTCGATGATCACGGGGATGAGCCGGCTGCCCGACGCGCTCAGCCTGAACCTGCGCGGCCTGATCGCCGCCAACCGGGTCGGTACGACGGAGCTCGGCAAGCTGGTCGCCCGCTACGGCCTCGACACCGTCCTGTCGGTGATGGACCGCCTGCTCGACCTGAGCGAGACCCGGGTGCGCGAGCGGCTGCGAGAGCTGCCCGACGGCGTCTTCCGGGCGCGCTCCTATCTCGACCATGACGGCCACACCAACACGCTGCACCGGGTCGAGCTCGAGCTGACCAAGACCGGCGACGCGCTGCGCTTCGACTTCACCGGCACCGATCCCGAGGCCCACGGCTTCGTCAACTGCACCCGCACCGGCCTGCTGGCCGGCGTCTACGCCGGAGTGCTGCCGCTGCTCGCGTTCGACATCCCGTGGAACTCCGGGGCGCTGCGGGCCATCGAGATCGTCTGCCCCGACCGCACCCTGTTGACCTCGCTCCCGCCCGCCGCGTGCAGCCAGGGTCCGCTCGGCGGCATCTGGATGGCCGAGATGACCACGACGGAGGCGGTGTCCAAGCTGATGGCCACGCACCCGACGTACATCGACGAGGCGCAGGCCTCGCCGGCCGGCGGCACCGACCTGTTCTGCCCCAACGGCATCGACCAGTACGGCGACTACTCGGGCTGGATCGTCCTCGATGCCATGCAGACCGGCGGCGGTGCCTACGCCCACCGCGACGGGCTGAGTCCCCAGGGACACCGGTGCATCAGCCACTGCCAGGTGCCCAACGTCGAGGCCCAGGAGATGATCATGCCGCTGCTGTGGCTCTACCGGCGGCTGCTGCCCGATTCGGGCGGCCCCGGACGTCAGCGGGGCGGGCAGAGCGCGTCGGCGGCGATGACGCTGCACCACGCCCACTGGCTGCGCGCGGCGGTCGGCGGGCACGGCTTCGAGGTGCCGACGGCGTCCGGGATCTTCGGCGGCTACCCGGCTCGCTGCAACGCGCGGGTCGTCGTCCGGGGGAGCGACTTCTGGTCCCACGTCGAAGGCGGCGAGGTGCCGCTCGAGATGGACGTCCTGGCCGGCACGGTCGAGGAGACCGCGGCCAAGACCGCCGACTTCATGCTCCAGGCCGGCGACGTCTTCTTCTGGTACCCCCAGGCCGGCGGCGGCTGGGGCGACCCGATCGAGCGCGACCCCGCCGACGTCCAGGCCGACCTCGCCCAGCAGGTCATCAGCGCGGAGACCGCCACCCAGATCTACGGCGTGGTGCTCACCGACGGCCGGGTCGACGAGGAGCGCACCCGGACCCGTCGTGACGAGGTGCGCGCCCTGCGCCGCGCCTGGCCACGGGCCAAGGAGGGGCCGGTCGCCGCCGCGGGCGAGCCGCGCCCGACGCTCGCGCTGCTCGGTGACGCGCTGCGGATCGAGGGCACGGTCGACGACGCCGTCGTGGTCTGCCGGTGCGGGCACGCGCTGGCGCCCGCCGCCGAGAGCTGGAAGGAGTACGCCGGCGTGCTGGCGATCGACGCTCCCGACCTCGGCACCGAGATCCGGCTGCACCGCGACCTGCGCTCGCAGATGTACGCCTGCCCGGCCTGCGGCCGGCTCCTCGAGATCGAGACCTCCCGCCCCGACGACCCGCCGCTGGTCGGCGCCGAGGTCGACCTGACCACCGTCGGCGTGCTGACCGAGGCGTTCGCGGCCCGCGGGTAGCGACAGAGAACGGAGACAACGAGCATGTTCGCCCAGGATGTGATGGACCAGCTGATCCGGACCGGGCCGCAGGACCCCTGCGGCCGGCTGATGCGGCGCTACTGGCAGCCGGTCGCGCTGTCCGAGGAGGTCGACAACCAGGCACCGCTGCCGTTGACGATCCTCGGTGAGGACTACGTCGCCTTCCGCAACGCGGACGGCGTACCAGGGCTGATGGCGCGGCTGTGCGCCCACCGCGGCGCGGACCTGAGCTATGGCGTGTGCGAGCCGGAGGGCTTGCGCTGTCTCTACCATGGCTGGAAGTACGACGTGACCGGACAGTGCGTCGAGCAGCCGCCGGAGCCCGAGGGCCGCGGCTTCGCCGACCGGATCAGGCTGCACGCGCCGCCGGTCGTCGAGCGGGCCGGGCTGCTGTTCGCCTATCTCGGCGACGACGAGCCGCCGGAGTTCCCCGACTACGAGTTCCTGCGCCACGGCGAGGCGAACACCTACGTCACCAAGGTGTTCCACGCCTGCAACCACCTGCAGGCCAACGAGGGCAACCTCGACCAGTCGCACCTCGGCTTCCTCCACGTCTTCTATCCCGAGGAGGCGGACAGCCACCGGGAGCTCGAGCGCAGCGCGCCCGGCGGGTCCAAGAACGCCGTCGAGCTGATCAACGAGGACAAGGCGCCCGAGATGGAGGTGGAGTACACCGACTACGGGTTCACCGAGTTCACCACCCGGAAGGCGCCCGAAGGCAAGTACCTCAAGATCCAGTCGTTCCTGTTGCCCAATGTCGCGGTCTTCCCGGGCGCCGTCCAGGGGATCGACGGGCACCAGGTGCACTGGCACGTCCCGATCGACGACGAGAGCCACTGGAAGTTCGTGCTGGTCTTCCGCCGCAGCGAGGCGGTCGACAAGGCGCGCCTGGCCAAGGCGCTCCTCGGCGTCGACGAGCTGCTGCCCGGCTACCGGATGAAGCGCACCCGCGAGAACCACCACCTCCAGAACCGTGCCCAGATGGCCTCCCGGCTCCCCACCAACGGGCTCGGCCTCGGCTTCGAGATCCACGACGCCGTGATCTGCGAGTCCGGCGGCGCGATCCAGGACCGGCTCCAGGAGAACCTCGGCTACAGCGACCGGTCGGTCATCGCGCTGCGTCGCTCGATGCTCGACGCGATCAAGCGGATCGACGCCGGCGAGCCGGCGCCCGGCACGGTGCACCGGCCCGAGGACAACGGCTTCCCCGAGATCAACGTGATCGCCCGGGTGATCGCCGAGGGCGAGGACCCGCGCCGGATCGCGGCCGAGGTCGCCGACCGGCGCCGGGCCCAGGAAGCCGCCCGTGGGTGAGCTGGTCGCCCGGTCGCTCATCGCGCTGCTGTTCGTCCTCAACGGCGCGGCGACCGCCCGCGACCCGGAGCCGCGCCGCGCCAAGGCGGCGTGGTTCGGCAACCCGCCGCTGCTCGCCGTACGCGCCAACGGGGCGGCGATGGTCGTGCTCGGTCTGCTCCTGGTCACCGGCTGGCAGCGCACCTGGGTGGCCTCCGGCCTGGGCGTCCTGCTGGTGCTCACCACGATCGGCGGTCATGCCTTCTGGCGGGCCGCCGACCGGGCCGAGCGCGGCCGCGAGCTCACCCAGCTCGTCAAGAACACCGCCGTCCTGGGCGGCCTGCTGCTGCTCGCCATGCCCTGACCATTACCACCAAGAGGAACGAGTGAGATGTCCAACCTGACCAAGGCGATGGTGTCGTCGCACGCCTACGCCTTCTTGGCCCCCGACGACTGGGATCGCCGGCGCCAGGCCACCCGGCGCAACTACGAGCGGCTCAACGGCGTACCGGCGCCGGCCGAGCAGCCCGAGGCGCTCGCCGAGACCCTGGCCGAGAACCTGGTCCGGCACGCGCCGATCAAGGCCGGCTTCGAGGCCCTGCGCGCGTCCGTGCGCACCGACCGGCCCGACGTCCTGGTGCTCGTCGGTGACGACCAGGACGAGAACTTCACCGACCCGCTGCGCCCGCAGTTCGCGGTCTACACCGGCGCGGAGTTCACCATCACGGGGGAGTCCGGCGAACCGGTGACCTATCGCTCCGACCAGGAGCTGTCGCGCCGGATCCTCGAGACGTGCGTCGAGGCCGACGTCGACATGGCGTGGACCGAGGGCTTCGAGGACGGCCGGCTGCGCGACCACGCGCACTACGAGCCGCTGCGCTACCTCGACCCCGAGGGGGAGACCACCGTCGTGCTGGTGTTCCTCAACTCCATCCATCACCCCGGGCCCAACCCCAGCCGCTGCTACCGCGTCGGCCAGCTGATCCGGGAGGCCATCGAGTCCTACGCCCCCGACCGCAAGGTGATGCTCTACTCCTCGGGCGGCTTCTCGCACTTCACGGCCGGCTATCCGTGGAAGCACTACGACGGGCCCTTCACGCTCGGCTCGATCAGCGCCGACTTCGACCGCCAGGTCGTCGCCGACCTCCGGGCCGGCCGGGGCTCGCGGCTGGCCGAGCTCACGTCGGACGACCTGCTGGCCCACGGCCAGGTCGAGCTGCGCCAGACCGTCGTCCTGGCCGGCGCGGTCGGCGACGGCGTGGAGCCGGACTTCTTGGAGTACGAGCCGTTCTACCGGGCCGTCCTCGGCATGGCCGTGGGCCAGTGGACGCTGTCGTGAGCACGGTCGAGGGCTGGAGCAGCCGGTTCGTGCGGCTCGCCGACGGGCGTCGTACCCACTACCTCGAGGCGGGCGAGGGCACGCCCCTCGTCCTGGTCCACGGCGGAGGACCGGGCGCCGCCGCCCGGTTCTCCTGGCCCGCCACGATCCCGGCGCTGGCCGAGCGCTACCGGGTGCTGGCGCCCGACCTCTACGGCTACGGCTGGTCCGACCGCCCCAAGGGCGCGGACTTCTCACACGAGGCGCACGCCCGTCAGCTGCGCGACTTCGTCGACACCGTCTGCGGCGAGGCGGTGGGCCTGGTCGGCAACTCGGCCGGGGCGTACGTCGCCACGAAGTTCGCGCTCGACAACCCCGACGAGGTGCTCGGCCTGTTCACGATCTCGTCGGGGACGGTGGCCTACGCGATGGGGATCGCGAACCCCGACCACCTGCCGGCCCGGCAGGCGCTCAAGGCGTTCGACGGCACCGAGGAGCCGCTGCGCGCGTTCCTCGAGGGCCTGCTGCACACGCCGCCGAGCGACGAGCTCGTGAAGGCCCGGGTCAAGATCGCGGCCGAGCCGGCCGCGATGGACGCCTGGCGATCGATGGGCGCCTACCAGCGGCGACTGGCGAGCGACCCCAACCTGTGGCAGCGGTTCGCGCTGAAGGGGCGGCTCGAGCTGGCGACCTTCCCCCAGCACGTGCTGTGGGGCGTGGACGACAAGTTCGCGCCGATCAGCCAGGCGCGCGAGCTCGCCGCGATGTTGCCGAACGCCACCTACGAGGAGCTCGAGGACTGCGGCCACCAGTGCCAGAACGACCGGCCGGAGGCCGTCAACGAGAGGATCCTGGCGTTCTTCGACCGGGTCGTCGCGGGTGGGACGGTCGCTGCCGCGCCGTGACCTCCACCGACGGCGCGGACTCCTACCTGGACCGGCTGTTCGTGGTCCTCGACGCCTTCGGGCACGACCAGGACAGCCTCACCCTGGGCCAGCTGGTGACCCGCACGGGACTGCCCAAGACGACGGTCTACCGGCTCGCCCAGGCGCTGGTCCGGCACCGCGTGCTGGAGCACGCCGACCGTGCCTACCAGCTGGGCCCGCGGCTCTTCGAGCTCGGTGAGCTGGTGCCGCGGGTGCGGGTGGTCCGCCGCCAGATCAAGCCCTTCCTGCGGATCCTGCGGGACCAGACCCAGGGCACCGTGGCCCTCGGGATGCTCGACGGCGACGAGGTGCTCTACCTCCTGGAGGCCTCGACCGACGTCCACGCGGAGAACCCGTTGCGCGACGGCCAGCGCATCCCGGTGCACTGCACGGCGATGGGCAAGGCGATCCTGGCGTTCTCGCCACCCGAGCTCGTCGACCGGATCGTCGACCTGCGGCTGCCGCGCTACACCCCGCAGACCATCATCGATCCCAGGAAGCTGCGGGCCGAGCTCAGCCTGATCCGGGCCCAGGGCTACGCCACCGAGGTGGCGGAGTACCGGCTCGACCACTACGCCATCGCCGCGCCCGTGCTCGACCCCCTCGGTCGGGTGGTCGCGGCGATGACGGTCGAGCGGGAGAATGCGCCCCGCGACTTCACCCGCCACGTGCGCGAGCTGCGCCTGCTCGCGCACAACGCATCGGTCGCCCTGGCGCATCGCCGCCGCCCGCGACCCTGACCGAGAGAGAAGCAGCATGCGCATCGCCAACCTCGAGGGCCGTGCGGTCCTCGTCAACACCGACGGCACGCTCGGAGCCGACCTGGCCGCCTCCAGCGACGGCCTCTTCGCCGCCGACCCCGCCCTGCTCTACCCGCGCTGGGGCGAGCTCGTCGCCTGGTACGACGGCTGGGAGCCCGCCTGGGACCTCCCCCTGCGCCCCGACGCCCTCGGCTGCCCGTCGCCGCGGCCACGCCAGATCTTCGCGATCGGGCTCAACTACGCGGCGCACGCCGACGAGACGGGTCTCGGCCGGCCCGACGGCCTGCCGCCCGTCTTCACCAAGTTCGCGAGCAGCCTGACCGGCGCGGACGTCGTCGTCGACCTGCCCGAGGGGGACGTCGACTGGGAGGTCGAGGTGGTCGCGATCCTCGGCTCCGGCGGCCGGGACCTGGCCGAGGCGGACGCCTGGTCGGCCGTCGCCGGCCTGAGCGTCGGCCAGGACCTCTCCGAGCGGGCCCGCCAGCTCGCCGGGCCCGCGCCGCAGTTCAGCCTCTGGAAGTCGTTCGCGGGCTTCTCGCCGGTCGGCCCGTGGTTGGTCACGCCCGACGAGCTGGACGACCCCGACGACCTGCGGCTCAGCTGCACCGTCAACGGCGAGGTGGTGCAGGACGGCCGCACCCGGCACCTGATCTCGAGCATCCCGCACACCATCGCCGAGCTCTCCCGCGTGGTCGAGCTCTACCCGGGCGACGTCGTCTTCACCGGGACGCCCGACGGCGTCGGCATGGGCCGGACGCCCCCGCGCTACCTGAGCGCGGGCGACGTCCTCGTGTCGCGGGTCGAGGGGATCGGCGAGATCCGCCAGGTCCTGCGCTGAGCCCCGTCGCTCAGAGCCAGGGGCCCAGCGGCTCGGCGTCGAGGCCGTGCGGGCGCCCGGCGAGGTACGCCGCCACGTCCGCCAGCGGCCCGGCCGGGACGTCGTCGAGCCCGCGCCGGGCCGCGATCTCGTCGACGAGCCGGGTGAGGAAGTCCGTGGGCAGGTCCGCGAACGTGATGCCGGTGTCGAGGTCGACGGCGTGGATCCACACCTCGCGCGAGCGCATCCAGAGGATCTCGGTGGCGGGCACCGTGCGCCCCTGGGCGGTGACCACGGACGCCTGCCACCGGGACTCGTCGAGGCCGCCCAGGTCGCCGGCCAGGGCGGCCGCGGACGAGTGCGCCCAGAACCGCAGGTCGGCCGGTGCGCGCAGGGCGCCGGCCGCGATGTCGTCGGCGCGTTGCCGCGGCGAGGCGTACATCGGGGTCTCGACGCCGGTGGCCGCCCAGTGGACGAGGTTGCGCAGCGCGTCGGCGTTGGCGGCGACATGGGCGACCAGGTGGGCGCGGGTCCACCCGGGCAGCCCGCTCGGCGCGGCGTAGTCGTCGTCGCCGAGGTGGTCGACGGCGTCGAGGAAGAGCGAGGTGCCGTCCCGCATCCAGGTCAGCGACATCAGCCCGCCTCGACCAGCGTGGTGCACGCGCCGAGACCGTCGATCGCGGCCACCACGGTCTGGCCCGGGCGCAGGTAGACCTTCGGGTCGCGGGCGTGCCCGACGCCGCCCGGGGTGCCGGTGGCGATCAGGTCGCCGGGGCGCAGCGTGGTGATCGTCGAGATGTACCGCACGAGCGTGACCGGGTCGAAGAGCAGGGTGCCGGTGTCGTCGGACTGCACGATCTCACCGTCGACCGTGGTCGAGACGCGGAGTGCGGGCCGGACGCCGCCGACCTCGTCGGGCGAGACCAGGTAGGGACCGACCGGCGTGGACGCCTCCCAGATCTTGCCCTGGGTCCACTCGACGGTGCGGAACTGCCAGTCGCGCATCGAGATGTCGTTCATGACCGTGAAGCCGGCGATCGCGGCCTCGGCCTGGCTCTCGGTGGCGCGGCGCACCTCCTGGCCGATCACGATGACCAGCTCGACCTCCCAGTCGATGTCGGGCGCCTCGGCCGGAGCCCGCAGCGGGTCGTCGGCGCCGATCAGGCTGTCGGCGAACTTGGTGAAGAGCGTCGGGTACGACGGCAGCTCGCGTCCCATCTCCCTGATGTGGTTGGTGTAGTTGTGGCCCACACAGATCACCTTGGCGGGGTGGGGCACGACGGGCGCGAAGTCGGCCCCGGCGACCGGCCAGGTCGTCGCGCCGGCCGGCGCCGCGGGCGAGCCGGCGGCCAGCCAGGCGCCGAGGTCGGCGTACCCGAGGTCGACGAGGAGGTCGCCGTCGCGGCGGACCGCGCGGGTGCCGGAGGAGGTGCGGAGGGTGGCGAGCTTCATCAGTCGTCCTTGCTGTGGGTCTGGGTGCGGTGGAGCCGGAGCGCCTCGAAGAGGGGCGCGTCGGAGAAGCGGAACAGGTCGAGGGCGCCGGAGTCGGAGTCGGACGCACCGGCCTCGGAACGGGCCGAGAACGGCAGCCACGAGGGCACGACGAACAGGTCGCCGCGGGAGACGGTCCAGGTCGCGTCGCCGACCATGACGGTGCCCGAGCCGTCGAACACCTGGTAGACCGACGACCCGGTCTCGCGCACCGGCGCGGTCTCGGTGCCGCGGGTGATCCGGTGCATCTCGGCCCGGATCGTGGGCAGCACGTCGGAGCCGGTGGCGGGATCGGAGTAGCGGACGGCCGCGTGACCGGGCGCGACGCAGCCCTGGTGCCCGTCGGCCGCCAGCGCGAGCTGGTCGGCGAGGGCCCGGTCGGTGTGTGCCCACTTGTAGGACAGGAGAGGCGTCCCCGGCCCGGTCGGGGTCGCGGCGAGCGGTCGCAGGCCGGGGTGAGCCCACAGTCGCTCGGAGCGCGAGCGCTCCGGGGTGGTCCGCTCCTCCTCGTCGAGGGTGTCGCGGCCGAACTCGAAGAACTGGGCGTCCACCGCGTACTGCAGCGGGATGTCGAGGCCGTCGATCCACGCCATCGGCTCGCGGGTGGCGTTGTGGTGGGCGTGCCAGTTCCAGCCGGCCTGGGGCAGGAGGTCGCCGCGGTTCATCGGTACGGCGTCGCCGCCGACGACCGTCCAGACCCCGGCGCCCTCGACCACGAACCGGAAGGCGTGCTGGGTGTGGCGGTGCTCGGGGGCGTCCTCGCCGGGCATCAGGTACTGGATCGCGGCCCAGAGGGTCGGGGTCGCGAACGGACGTCCGCCGAGGGCCGGGTTGGCCAGCGCGATCGCGCGCCGCTCACCGCCGCGGCCGACCGGTACCAGGTCGCCGGCCCGCTCGGCCAGCGCGCGCAGCGCCTGCCAGCGCCACAGGTGCGGTACCGCGCGCGGGCGCGGGTGGGCGGGCATGAGGTCGCCGATCTCGGTCCAGAGCGGGACGAGCAGCTCGTCCTCGAAGCCGCGGTAGAGCGCGACGAGCTCGGGGCTGACGACCGGCTGGTCGGGGGCGTCGACGGCGGTGAGGTGGAGGGGCGAGGGCGCGGTGCTCATGCGTACCTCTGGACGTAGGTCTTGATCTCCTGGAACTCGCCCAGGGCCGCGACGCCGTTCAGCCGGCCGACTCCGGACTGCTTGAAGCCACCCTCCTCGAAGAAGTCGGTCACCACCGCCCACGCGTTGGTCCACACGGTGCCGGCCCGGAGCCGGCTCGCGACCCGCGCCGGGAGGTCGACGTCGCGGCTCCAGACCGACGCGGCCAGGCCGTAGTCGGTGGCATTGGCCCGCGCCACCGCGTCGTCCTCGTCGGTGAACGTCTCGAACGTCGCGACCGGACCGAACACCTCGTCCTGGACGATCGGCGCGGTGACGTCGGCGACGACCAGCAGGCTGGGCTCGTAGAAGGCGGTGCCGGCGCGCTGTCCGCCCCGCAGCAGCGCGGTGGCCGAGCCGTCGTCCAATGCGGCCTGGACGGTCGCGTCGACCCGTGCGGCGTTGGCGGCATCGATCATCGCGCCCATCTGGCTGGCCGGGTCGCCTCCGGGGCCGACCTCGACCGCGGCGAGCGAGGCGACCAGACGCTCCGCGAGCTCCTCGGCGATGTCGGCGTGGGCGAGGATCCGGCTGCCGGTCATGCAGAACTGACCGGCGAAGGTCGTCACCGCGGCGGTGAGGGTCGGGATGACGGCGTCGAGGTCGGCGTCGGGGAAGACGATCATCGGTGACTTGCCGCCCAGCTCGAGGGAGACCCGCTTCAGCCGGGCGGCGGCGCCGGCCATGATGATCCGGCCGACCCGGGTGCTGCCGGTGTAGCTCACGACGTCGACGTCGGGCGACGACACCAGCAGCTCGGCGAGCGCGGAGCCGGACTCGGTGACGGAGTTGACCACGCCGGCGGGCAGGTCGGGGGTGTCGGCGAACAGCTGGTGCAGCATGCCGTTGACCAGCCCGGTCTGCGCCGGCATCTTCATCGCGACCGTGCAGCCGGCGGCCAACGCCGGAGCGAACGAGCGGACGGCCAGCACGACCGGGGAGTTCCACGGGACGATCACGCCGGCGACGCCCGCCGCCTCGGGCACGCTGCGCTGGATCAGCCCGGGCGCCACCTCGCCCGCTCGGCCGGCCTCGGTCAGCGCGAGCGCGGCGTAGTAGCGCAGCTTGGGGATGGTCAGGCTGATCTCGAAGCCGGCCTCGCCGAGCGTCTTGCCGTTCTCGCGGGCCAGCGCCTCGACGAACAGTCCGGACCGCTCTTCGAGCAGGTCGGCCATCTGGAGCAGGACGCGGTGGCGGAGCGCACGGTCGCGGGACCAGTCGGTGCGGTCGAAGGCCGCGCGGGCCGCGGCGACGGCGGCCGCCGCGTCCTCCGCGCCGCCGTCGGCGAAGCTGCCGATGCTCGTCCCGGTCGCGGGATCGGTCGCCTCGGCGGTCGCGGCGGAGCCGACGAGCTCGCCGTCGAGGTACTGCAGTGCGGGGTCCGGTGCGTGGTCAGCCATGCCGTGGAAGGTACGGACGCGTCACGGGGACGCTCCCGGACCTTCCGTCACGCGGAATCCGGTTGAGAGCCCGCGTCGAGGTCGCGAGCCAGCCGGAGGGCCACCTCCCAGAGCGCGGCGTGCAGGCGAGGGTCGCGCACGGCATCGCCCTCGACCGCGGGCAGCGACACGGCGAGGCCGAGCCACGGGGCGCGGGCGCGGGTGGGTACGGCGCAGCCCACCGCGACCAGGTCGGCCTCCGTGCGGCGCAGGTTGTAGGCCACCCCCTCCTCGCGCACCCGCGCCAGCTCGGCCTCCAGGGCCTCGAGCCGGCCGGGGGTGATGCCCTCGCCCTGGAGGGCGGCGTGGCGGCCGGTGAGCAGGGCATGGAGATCGGCGCGGGACAGGTGGGCGAGCAGCGCCTTGCCCGCGGACGCCTCGACCGCCGGCAGCGTCGTACCGGTCCGCTCGGAGATGTGGTGGCCGCGGGTGGCGACGACGGTGTGCAGGATGCGTGCCGAGCGGCCCTCGAGCGCCAGCGCGCTGACCGTCGCGCCCGTCTCGTCGCGCAGCGTCGTCAGATGGCTGCGGAGCAGCACGTCGAGCTGGTCGGCGTCACGCCGCGAGCCCTGGAGCCGCGGACCGAGCCGGTACCGGTGGGACGAGTCCTGCTCGGCGAAGCCCCGGTAGACCAGCGTCGACAGGATGCGATGGGCCGTCGACGGGGACGCCCCGAGCAGGTCGGCCACCTCGGCGAGCCGGACGTCGTCGCGCTCCTGCAGCAGCATGATCACGCGCAGCGCTCGGTCCACCGAGCCCACGGCGTAGGGAGGCTGCTTGACGACTCTGACCTGCCGCACGTTCGCACCCTATGTCAGGCGATCCGCATCGTCCTGGGTCGCGCGGTTCGCCCGGGCCCGGCGCTCGAGCAGGCTGCGCTCGTCCCCGTTGCGGGTGCGCCGGGCCGCCTCGTCGAACGCGGCGGCCGCCTCGGCGCGCCGGCCGGCCCGCTCCAGCAGGTCGCCCCGCACGCTCGGCAGCAGCGGCGAGTCGCGCAGCGCGTCGGGCGGGAGCGCCGCGAGGACCGCGAGACCGGCGTCCGGGCCGCCCGCACGGCCGTGGGCGACGGCCCGGTTGACCTCGACGACCGGGCCGGGCGCGGCCTGGGCCAGGACGTCGTACAGGCGGGCGATGCGGGGCCAGTCGGTGGCCGCCGCGGAGGTGGCCCTGGCGTGCTCGGCGGCGATCGCGGCCTGCAGGTAGTAGCGGCCCACCGGGACGCCACGCGCCGCGATCTCCTCCGCCCGGCGCAGCGCGGCGAGGCCGCGGCGGATCAGCAGCTGGTCCCAGCGGGAGCGGTCCTGATCGTCGAGCAGCACCGGCGCGCCGTCGGCGTCGGTGCGCGCCGGCAGCCGGGAGCCCTGCAGCTCCAGCAGCGCCTGCAGGCCGTGGACCTCCGGCTCCTCAGGCGCGAAGTCCGCGAGCAGGCGAGCCAGCCGGATGCCCTCCTGGGCCAGGTCGGGGCGGGTCCAGTCGTCGCCCGCCGTGGCGACGTAGCCCTCCGTGAAGACGAGGTAGACCACCGCCATCACGTCGTCGATGCGCTGGGTGCGCTCGGCGCCGGTCGGCAGCTCGATCTCGGCGCCCGCCTCGGCGAGGGTCTTCTTGGCGCGCGAGATCCGCTGGCCCATGGTGGTACTCGGCACCAGGAAGCCGCGCGCGATCTCGTCGGTCGTCAGCCCGCCGACCAGGCGCAGGGTGAGCGCGGCGCGGGACTCCGGCGTGAGCGCGGGATGGCAGCACAGGAAGACCAGCCGCAGGACGTCGTCCTCGATGTGGTCGACCTGGGACTCCAGGTCGGGCATCGCGCTCACCTCCTCCGCCGCGTGTCCGAGCTCCTCGGTCTTGCGCCGCAGGCTCTCGGCGCGCCGGAAGGTGTCGACGGCGCGTCGCTTCGCCGTCGTCATCAGCCAGGCGGCCGGGTTGTCGGGTACGCCGTCCTCGGGCCAGCGCTCCAGCGCGGCGACCAGCGCGTCCTGGGCGAGATCCTCGGCCAGCTCCACGTCGCGCGTCATCCGCACGAGCGCGCCGACCAGGCGGGCCGACTCGGCCCGCCAGGTGGCGGTGATCGCGTCGGCGGTGGTGGCGTCGGCCATGCGGCCAGCCTAGGGCCGGCCGCACGGACGGCGGATCAGGCTCCAGCGGCCTCGGCGGTCTCGGGTGCCTCGTCGGAGATCTGACGCAGAGTGGCGACCATCGAGCACTCGGGCCAGTACTTGGCGTGGAGGGCGGCGAACTCCTCCTGGTTGGCGATCGCCTCCTCGAGGCTGTCGTACTGCAGCAGCGCCCAGCCGCCGACGGCCTCCCGGGCCTCGGCGTACGGGCCGTCGACGCGGGTGACCTCGCCGGTGCGGACCACGAAGTTCACGGCGTCCTCGAGGCCGAACAGGCCGCCGCCGTCGAGGAAGTGGCCCTTCTGCGCCTGCTCGCCGATGTAGGCGTCCATCGCCTCGAACAGCGCCTGCGGCGGGTTGCCCTGTCCGTCTTCCATCCGGACGAGTCCCATGAAACGCGGCATCTCGATCAGTCCTTCGGTTCGTTGGTGAGTGACTTACGAACCTACGTCGAACGGGCGACGGCTACTTCGACATGGACCCCGAAAAGATTTTCGTGGCGGTGTGGCGTGGCGGTGTTGCGAGGCGCTGTAACACGCAGTTCGCCGCTCTGCCCGACCCTGGACGTCGCGGAACGGCGTCCGTACGGGTCCGCAACATGAGGCTCGGGTCGGGAAGACCGGCGCACCGCGTGTTACAGCCCGAGTGGGTCCGGAACACCCGCGAACCCCGTGTTACAGCCCGAGCGGGTCCGGAACACCAGCGAACCCCGTGTTACAGCCCGACCGATCACACGTTGCGCCGGTACTGCCCGCCCACCTCGAAGAACGCCTCGGTGACCTGGCCGAGCGAGCAGACCCGGGCGGCGTCCATGAGCGCGGCGAAGATGTTCTCGCCGGTCGTGGCCACCTCCTTGAGGCGGGCGATGGCGGCGGTGGCCTCGTCGGCGTGGCGGGCCTGGAAGTCGCGCAGGCGTACCAGCTGCGACTCCTTCTCCTCGGTCGTGGCGCGGGCCAGCTCGATCTCGTCGGGGGTGCCGTCGCCGGACTCGGGCGCCCGGAAGGTGTTGACGCCGATGATCGGCAGGGTGCCGTCGTGCTTGCGGTGCTCGTAGAGCATCGACTCGTCCTGGATCCGGCCGCGCTGGTAGCCGGTCTCCATCGCGCCGAGGACGCCGCCGCGCTCGGAGATGCGGTCGAACTCGGTCAGTACGGCGGCCTCGACCAGGTCGGTGAGCTCGTCGACGACGTACGAGCCCTGGAGCGGGTTCTCGTTGGAGGCCAGGCCCCACTCGCGGTTGATGATCAGCTGGATCGCCAGCGCCCGGCGCACCGACTCCGCCGACGGGGTGGTGACGGCCTCGTCGTAGGCGTTGGTGTGCAGCGAGTTCGCGTTGTCGTAGATCGCGATCAGCGCCTGCAGGGTGGTGCGGATGTCGTTGAAGTCCATCTCCTGCGCGTGCAGCGAGCGGCCGGACGTCTGGACGTGGTACTTCAGCTTCTGGGAGCGCTCGTTGGCGCCGTACCGGTCGCGCATCGCGATCGCCCAGATCCGACGGGCGACCCGGCCGATGACGGTGTACTCCGGGTCCATGCCGTTGGAGAAGAAGAACGACAGGTTGGGGGCGAAGTCGTCGATGTCCATGCCGCGGGCGAGGTACGACTCGACGTAGGTGAAGCCGTTGGCGAGGGTGAACGCGAGCTGGCTGATCGGGTTCGCCCCGGCCTCGGCGATGTGGTAGCCCGAGATGGAGACCGAGTAGAAGTTGCGGACCTGCTGCTGGATGAACCACTCCTGGATGTCGGCCATGCAGCGCAGCGAGAACTCCGTGGAGAACAGGCAGGTGTTCTGGCCCTGGTCCTCCTTGAGGATGTCGGCCTGGACCGTGCCGCGGATCGACTTGATCGCCTCGTAGGGGTCGATGCCGCGCTCGCGGGCCTGGTCCATCGCGGTGTTGAGGTAGAACGCCAGCACCGTCGGCGCGGGGCCGTTGATCGTCATCGACACCGACGTCGTGGGGGAGAGCAGGTCGAAGCCGTCGTAGAGGGCCTTCATGTCGTCGAGCGTCGCGACGGAGACGCCGGAGGTGCCGACCTTGCCGTAGATGTCGGGGCGCTCGTCGGGGTCGCGGCCGTAGAGCGTGACCGAGTCGAAGGCGGTCGAGAGCCGGGTGGCCGGCTGGCCCTCGGACAGCATCCGGAACCGCTTGTTGGTGCGGAACGGGTCGCCCTCGCCGGCGAACATCCGGGCCGGGTCCTCGTCGGCGCGCTTGAACGGGAAGACGCCGGCCGTGAACGGGAAGTGGCCCGGCAGGTTCTCGCGGCGCCAGTAGCGGACCAGCTCGCCGTGGTCGGCGAAGCGGGGTACGGCGACCCGCGGCACGCGGTTGCCGGAGAGCGACTCTCGGCCCTTGGTCGCGGTGTCCTCGTCGTACTGCGCGACGACGTCGGGCCACGCCCTCAGCTGGTCGCGTACGTCGAGCGGCAGGTCGTCGTTGGCGCGGGCCGCGGCGGCGGCGAGGTCCTCGATCTCGGCGAGCTCCTCGGCGACGGCGGCGAAGCGCTGCGCGCGGCGGGCCTTCTCGACGAGCACCTCGGTGTCGGCGTGGTAGCCGCGCACGGTCTCGGCGATCTCGGCGAGGTAGCGCACCCGGTCGGCCGGCAGCACCTGCTGGATCCGGGTGGACTTCTTGCCCTCGACCGGCGCGAGCATGCCCTCGGAGACGGCCAGGCCCTTGCCGACGAGCAGGCCGCGCAGGTGCTGGTAGAGCGCGGTGACGCCGTCGTCGTCGAAGGTGGCGGCCGACGTGCCGAACACGGGCATCTCGGCGGGCTGCTTGCCGAACGCCTCGCGGTTGCGGACCATCTGGCGGCCCACGTCGCGCAGCGCGTCCTCGGCGCCACGGCGCTCGAACTTGTTGATCGCGACCGCGTCGGCGAAGTCGAGCATGTCGATCTTCTCCAGCTGCGACGCGGCGCCGAACTCGGGCGTCATCACGTAGAGCGAGGTGTCGACGAAGGGCACGATCGCGGCGTCGCCCTGGCCGATGCCGGGGGTCTCGACGATGACCAGGTCGAAGCCGGCGGCCTTGATCACGGTGAGCACGTCGGTGAGGTGCTCGGGGACCTCGTGCGCGCCGCGGGTGGCCAGGCTTCGGAAGTAGACCTGGTTGCGGTCCAGGCCGTGGCCGGTCAGGTCGAGGCTGTTCATCCGGATCCGGTCGCCGAGCAGCGCGCCGCCGCCCTTGCGCCGGGTCGGGTCGACCGCCAGCACCGCGACCCGGACCTTGTCCTGCTGGTCGACTCGCAGTCGTCGGACGAGCTCGTCGGTGAGGCTGGACTTGCCGGAGCCGCCGGTGCCGGTGATGCCGAGGACGGGGACGGCGTGGGCGGCCGCCGCCTCGGACAGGCGCTCGAGCAGGGCCTGGTCGAGCCGGCCGAGCTCGGCGCCGGTGATGGCGCGGGCGAGCGCGGTGCGGTCGCCGCTGAGGACCTGCTCGGCGGTGACGCTGCCGGTCTCCCACAGGTCGGTGTCGCACGCCTCTACGACGGTGTTGACCATGCCCGGGAGGCCGAGCCGCTGTCCGTCCTCGGGGGAGAAGATGGTGACGCCGGAGTTGCGCAGCCGGTTGATCTCGTCGTGGACGATGACGCCGCCACCGCCGCCGACGACCTTGATGTGCCCGGCGCCGCGTTCGCGGAGCAGCTCGGTGAGGTACTCGAAGTACTCCACGTGCCCGCCCTGGTACGACGACACGGCGATGCCCTGCACGTCCTCCTCGATGGCGGCCTCGACGACCTCGGCCACCGAGCGGTTGTGCCCGAGGTGGATCACCTCGCAGCCCTGGCTCTGGAAGATCCGGCGCATGATGTTGATCGAGGCGTCGTGGCCGTCGAACAGGCTGGACGCCGTCACCAGGCGGACGGGGTGCTGCGGGACGTGCAGGGTGTGCTCGGGCATCGGTCCTCCAAACTCCTTGGATCTCCGATAGTAGGACGTCCAAGTAATCTGGAAAAGCCCAGGGATGTCATAGGGTTCGGCGCATGCCCGCGTCCCGCCTGCCGTTCGACCCGATCGACCGTGCCGGCGACCTGTGGGAGGAGCACTTCGGCGACGCGACGGCGATGCGCCTGGCCACCTCGGTGATGCGGGTCCAGCAGCTGATGATCGGGGCGCTGGACGCCGCGCTGAAGCCGTTCGGGCTGACCTTCTCCCGCTACGAGGTGCTCGTGCTGCTCCTGTTCAGCAAGCGCGGCTCGCTGCCCCTGAGCAAGATCGGGGAGCGGCTGATGGTGCACCCGACCTCGGTCACCAGCGCCATCGACCGCCTCGAGGCCCAGGGCTACGTCGTCCGGGTGCCCGACGAGGAGGACCGCCGTCGCACCCTCGCCCGGCTCACGCCCGAGGGCCGGGCCACGGTCCGCAAGGCGACCACGGCGGTGACCGCGATCGACTTCGCCGTCACCGGGCTCAGCGGCGACCAGCAGAGCGACGCCTACGACCTGCTGCGGCGGGTGCGGCAGGCGTCGGGAGACTTCGCGGACTGACGGGCTCGGCCTACTTCTTCGACCTGCTCTGGCTCACCTGGGTCGTCACGGTCACCTGCGGTGCGCCGGAGCCGGCAGCGGTGTTCATCACCTTGAACCTCAGCTTGCCCGGGGTCAGCCTGGTCACCTTGATCACCAGATAGGTCGAGCCGTGCTTCGTCCTCACCTTGAGGTGGCGGCCCTTGACGGCGACGACCCTGCCGTGGCGCACGATCCGCAGCTTCTTGACCTTGAAGGCGTCGAGCGGGCTGGTCCAGGTCAGCGTGAGCTGCGCGGAGCGGGACTTGCGCTTGATCTTCACCGCGTGGTTCTTCGACTTACCGACGGCGATGTTGTCGACGAAGGTCTTCGGCGGCGTCTGGCACGTGAGCCGGGTCTGGATGTCGTTCATCACCGACTGCAGCGCCTGCGCGTCGGGGAGCGCGTAGTAGACGCCGCCGGTCTCGTTGGCGATCTGCTGCAGCCGCGCCTGATCCGCGACGCCGGCCAGGCCGGGGCTGAAGCCGATGACGTACGTCGGTGTCTGCGGTGGAGCGGGGTTGAGATGGGTGTTCAGGTAGGTCCCGCTGTTGTGCCCACCATCGGTCAGGAAGATCCGCACGCTCGCGCCCGGGTTGACCGTGCGGGCCGCGTCGAAGGCGAGGTTGTAGTCGGTGCCGCCGTTGTCGGCCTGGATCGCCGCGTCGAGTGCCGCCTTCATCGCCGCGGCACTGGGTCCGACGGCAGCCGGCGCGAAGACGTCGGCCGGAGAGGAGCCGAACTCCGTAGCGCCCAGGACCTGCGCCGGGGCGAGGGCGTCGATGAGCAGGTTCATCGCCTGGACCCGCAGCCGCCCCGGGTCGGTCGACGACATCGAGCCCGAGTCGTCGACGATCGCCTGGATGTCGGCGGCCGGCGCGCACGCCGCTGCCGCCGCGGCGCCGGCCGGGGCGCTCGTCGGCGCCACCAGTGCGGTCGCGACGAGCCCTCCCGCCACTGTCCATGCCAGCCCTGAGCCTGTCGTCCGCATGATGGTCCCCCTCGCTCGGCGTCAGGGCATCGTCCATCGCGTCGGAGGGCTAGAACATCACCGAAATGCGGGGTATCCGGGACTCAGTACACCGTGATCCGCAGCGCCCGCATCTTCGCGTAGAGCGTCGTCCGCGAGATCCCGAGCGCCTGCGCGGCCTTGACCTTGTTGCCGTCGTGCTCGCGCAGCGCCGCGACGATGACGGTCCTCTCGGCCCGGTCGATGGGGGCGAGCGGGCGGGCCGGCTCCTGGGTGCGGTAGGCCTCGGGGAGCTCGTCGACGACGACGGCGCCGGTGCGCCGCCGGCGTACGACGTGCTCGACGACGGCCCGCAGCTCGCGCAGGTTTCCGGGCCAGGGCTGGGAGGACAGCGCGCCGAGGGCGCCGGGGGTGAAGTGGAGCGAGGGGTCGGCGCCGAGGTCGACCAGCATGGCGCGGACCAGCTCGGGGATCTCCTGGGGCCGGCTGGCGAGCGGGGTGAGCAGGCGGCGCTCGGTGCACTCGCCGGCGAGGGCGGCGGCCCGCCCGGACAGGCCGTCGACGGGGCCGCTGACGAGCACCAGGCGCGGGGCGCGGCGCTCGGCGAGGTGGGAGGCGACCAGGTCGACCAGGTCGTCGGGCAGCAGGTCGATGCCGTCGATGCAGACCGAGCCCTGGCCGGCCCGGACCAGGGCGCCGAAGTTGCGGGCCCAGGCGTCGGTGCCGTCGAGCAGCGCCGAGGCCGCGTTGAGGACGGCGACCGGCTGGGGGTCGGCGAGCCGGCGGGCCTCGGCGGAGCGGCCCGAGCCGGGTGGGCCGGCGACGAGCAGGGGAGCGTGGGTGGAGGGGGCGTCGGTGGCCGGGCGCGGGCGCTTGGGCTCGCGGTGCGGCTCGACGTGGAGCAGCGCGCCGCCGCGGGCGCCGCCGACCCGCGCCGCCTCGACCCGGACCTCGAGGCCGGACTCGAGGGTGAGGTCGATCGACGCCTCGCCGCGGACGTCGGAGGCCAGCATCCGCAGCAGCGCCACGTCGGTCGAGCCGAGCAGGTCCGCGGCGGCCTGGTTCGACATCAGCAGGTCGTTGCCGATCGCGACCACCGCCCGCCGCCGGCTGGCGGCGGCCTGGAAGGCGGCGAGCAGCTGCTTCTCCGAGACCCGGCTGCCGTCGAGCAGCCGCTGCTCGATGTCGGCGACGGCGCGGGCGACCAGCGGCGGCAGCAGGGGGCTGGCCTCCTCCATCAGCGCCGTGATGTCGAGGACCCCCTCGATCCGGCGGGTCGTGGGATGGAAGATCGGGTGGCCGTAGCAGCTGAAGCGGCGCAGCGCGACCGCGAAGTGCTCCCGGCCGTTGACCGAGATGCTGGTCCGGGTCTCCAGCACGGTGCCGAGCGCGTTGGTGCCGACCGCCTCCTCCAGCAGCGAGGCCCCGACGTCGACGCCGAGGTTGTCGAACGCCCGGCGGGCGCCGGTGTCGCCGCACCAGCGCTGCGCGATCCGGCCCTCCCGGTCGACGAGCAGGGTGCCGAACATGGTGCCCTCGAGCTGCTCGTTGAGCTCGTCGAGCACCGGCGACGCGGCGATCTGCAGCGGCGTGGTGTGGTCGACGTCGCCGTAGGTCAGGTGGTCGAGGGCCGAGCCCGGGGTCAGCCCGGCCAGCTCGGCGCGCCGCCAGGACTCCGCGATGGGATCCCGGAGGTCCTGCGCTCGGGTCGTCACGGTTTCCTCCCTGGGTCGCTCGTCGTGGCGGCCGTCACAGTATGCGGAGGAGGGTTGGGAGGCGGTTGTCCAGTTTCTGAACACTCACGCGCGGCCGGTCTTGCGAGTGTGGCGGGCGTCACCCCAGCCGTCCCCGGCGCGAGATCAGGAGAACCCTCATGAAGACCAAGGCCGCAGTCGTCTACGAGACCGGCAAGCCGATCGTGATCGAGGAGCTGACCCTCGACAAGCCCCGCGAGGGCGAGGTCCTGATCCGCTACACCCACGCCGGCCTGTGCCACTCCGACGTGCACATCGCCCACGGCGACCTGGAGGCCCGGCTGCCGATGGTCCTCGGGCACGAGGGCGCCGGGATCATCGAGGAGGTCGGCCCCGGCGTCACCCGGGTCAAGGTCGGTGACCACGTGGTCTGCTCGTTCATCCCCAACTGCGGCACCTGTCGCTACTGCGCCAACGGCCAGCAGTCGATCTGCGACATGGGTGCGACCATCCTCGACGGCTACCTGCCCGGCGAGCGGTTCCCGATCACCGGCCCCGCCGGCGAGTACGGCGCGATGTGCATGCTCGGCACCTTCAGCCAGTACGGCGTCATCCACCAGAACTCCTGCGTCAAGGTGGACGACGACCTCCCGCTCGAGAAGGCCGTCCTGGTCGGCTGCGGCGTGCCCACCGGCTGGGGCGCCGCCGTCAACACCGCCGAGGTCAAGGCGGGCGAGACGGTCGTGATCATGGGCATCGGCGGCATCGGCATCAACGCGGTCCAGGGCGCGGCGCTGGCCGGCGCGAAGAACGTGATCGCGATCGACCCGCTCGCCAACAAGCGCGAGAAGGCGATGGAGCTCGGCGCCACCCACGCCTTCGAGTCCGCCGAGCTCGCGATGGAGACGATCACCAACCTGACCCGCGGCCAGATGGCCGACTCGGCGATCCTCACGCCCGGCCTGATGACGTCGGAGATCGTCTCCGACGGCTTCAACGCCGTCGGCAAGGGCGGCAAGGTGGTGCTGACCGGCCTCAACAAGCTGGAGGAGACCAACATCCAGCTGCCCGGCTCGGTGCTCACGCTCTACCGCAAGGAGCTGCGCGGCAGCCTCTTCGGCGACTGCAACCCGACCGTCGACATCCCGCGGATCCTCGGCCTCTACCAGTCCGGCGACCTCAAGCTCGACGAGATCATCACCCGCACGTACACGCTCGACGAGGTCAACGAGGGCTACGACGACCTCCTCAACGGCAAGAACGTCCGGGGCGTCGTCGTCCACGAGCACTGATGACCGCTGTGCTCGCGGCGCTCGCGGTCGTCGACCGGGCGCGGGAGACCGAGCTCCTCGAGGCGGCGCTGGCCAGTGGCGCCCACGTCGTCCTCGAGGGGCCTCCCGGGACCGGCAAGACCACCCTGCTGCGCCGGGTCGCCGCCGGCCGGGACCGCTCGTTCGCCCTCGTCGAGGGCAACGCCGAGCTGACCCCGGCCCGGCTGGTCGGCCACTTCGACCCCGCCCTGGTGCTCAGCCGGGGCTACCAGCCGGACGTCTTCGTCGACGGGCCGCTGCTCACCGCGATGCGCGAGGGCGGCCTGCTGTACGTCGAGGAGCTCAACCGGGTGCCCGAGGAGACCCTCAACACCCTGCTCACGGTCATGTCGGAGCGGGAGATCGTGGTGCCACGGCTCGGGGCGGTGCGCGCGGCCCCGGGCTTCGCCGTCGTCGCCGCGATGAACCCGTACGACGCCGTCGGCACCGCCCGGGTCTCCTCGGCCGTCTACGACCGGACCTGCCGGATCGCGATGGGCTACCAGTCCGCCGACTCGGAGGCGCGGATCCTCGCGCAGCGCGCGCCGGTGCCCTCCGACGACTGGCGGGACCGTGCCGTGGCCCTGGTCCGGGCGACCCGCGAGCACCCCGAGCTGCGGGTCGGCTCCTCGGTGCGCGGCACCATCGACCTGGCGGGCATCAACCACCAGCTGGCCCGCTCCCGCGGCGTCGCCGAGGACGACTGGCACGCCGGTCTCGACGCCGCTCTCGTCGCCCTGAGCGGCCGGGTCCGGGTCGACGAGGCCTCCACCCGCTCGCCCGAGGAGATCATCACCGAGCTCTACCGCACCCATTTCGCCGACCCGGCAGAAAGTGGCTCGGAAGATGGTGCCGACCCGGCGCGAAGTGGCGCGCAGGAGGAGCCGAGCCCGGGGGGAGCCTGAGCCCGCCCCCGGCCGGGGCGGGCGAACCACCACCGGCATCCCGGCGCGGCCGTCCGGACCGCACCCACGGCCGCGCCGAGCTGGCGCGCAACCCGCGCTTCCAGGAGCTCTCGCCCGAGGTCGGCGAGCTCGACGTCGAGGCCGTGGAGGCGGCCGTCGCCGAGGACCCGGACGACGTGCTGCCGCTGCTCGCGCTGATGAGCCGGGCCACCGATCCCGCGCTGCGGGCGCGGGTGCAGGCCCTGGTGCCGCGGCTGGTCATCGAGCGGGCGCGCAGCGGCCCGCACGGCCGGATCGGTGCCGGCCGACTGCGCCCCGCCCGCGCCGACCGCGGCGGCGACCTCGACCTGGACGCCTCCCTGGAGGCGGTCGCCGTGGCCCGGGGCGAGGGCCGTCCACCGGCCCTCGACGAGCTGACCTCGTCGCTCTGGGAGCGGCCCGCGAGCGCGCTGTGCCTGCTCGTCGACCGCTCCGGCTCGATGGACGGCCGGCGGCTCGCGACCGCCGCCATGGCCGCCGCGGCGTGCGCGCTGCGCTCGGCCGAGTCCGGCGGCGAGCTCGCGGTCGTCGCCTTCGACCGGCGCGCCGAGACCGTCCTCGCCCTCGGTACGACGAGCCCGGCCCGGCGCACCGTCGAGCGGGTGCTCGGCCTGCGCGGGCACGGCATGACCTCGCTCGACGCCGCGCTGCGGGCCGCGCGCGAGCAGCTCGCCGGCGCCCGGGCCCGGCGCCGGATCACGGTGCTGCTCTCCGACTGCCGGGTCACTGACGACGTCGACCCGCTGCCCGCGGCGCGCGGCCTCGACGAGCTGCTGGTCGTCGCGCCCGCCTCGGACGACGACGAGGCGCGCCGCTTCGCCCGCGCGGCCGGGGCCCGGATGGCCTCGCTCGACCGGCTGGCCGAGCTGCCCGGCGTCCTCGACCGGCTGCTCGCGCCCTGAGCGCGCCCCGCGGCAGCGCCGATTGTCCAGAAGCTGAACACCGCCGCTCCCCGGGCCGGACGACGCTCGCACCGCACCGAACGCCCACCCCGCAACGGAGGAACCATGACCGACCTGCTCGTCCCCACCGACCACGCCGTGCTGCCGGAGGTGCGCGACTGGCTCGCCCGCCCCAAGCGCCTGTTCATCGGCGGCGCCTGGGTGGATGCGGCGACCGGCCGCACCTTCGAGACCCGCGACCCCGCCACCGGTCAGGTCCTCACCGAGGTCGCGTACGGCGCCGCCGAGGACGTCGACCGCGCCGTCCGGGCCGCCCGCACCGCGTTCGAGGGGGAGTGGTCGCTGTGGACGCCGGCCCAGCGGCAGCGGCTGCTGTTCAGGATCGGCGAGGCGATCTACGACCACGCCGAGGAGCTCGCCCAGCTCGAGTCGCTCGACAACGGCAAGTCGGCCGCGGTCGCGCAGGCCGTCGACATCACCTGGGTCGCGGAGCTGTTCCAGTACTACGCCGGCTGGGCGACCAAGATCGAGGGCCGCACCATCCCGGTCTCGGTCCCGTGGGCGCCCGGCACCCAGTGGCACGCCTACACGCTGCGCGAGCCGGTCGGCGTCTGCGGCGCGATCGTGCCGTGGAACTTCCCGCTCCTCATGGCCGCCTTCAAGATCCCCGTCGCGCTCACCTGCGGCAACACGGTGGTGCTCAAGCCCGCCGAGGACACCCCGCTCACCGCGCTGCGGCTCGCCGAGATCATGGCCGAGTGCGGCCTGCCGGACGGCGTGTTCAACGTCGTGACCGGGTACGGCGACGCGGGCGCCGCGCTCGCCGCGCACGACGACGTCGACAAGATCGCGTTCACCGGCTCCACCGAGGTCGGCAAGCTGATCGTCGACGCGGCCAAGGGCAACCTGAAGAAGGTCTCGCTGGAGCTGGGCGGCAAGAGCCCCCAGGTCGTGTACGCCGACGCCGACCTCGACCTCGCCGTCCCCGGCACCGCGTCGGGCTTCCTGTTCAACCACGGCCAGACCTGCACCAGCGGCACCCGGCTGCTCGTGGAGGACCGGATCTTCGACGAGTTCACCGAGAAGGTCGCGGAGGTCGCGGCCGCCAGCAAGCTCGGTCCCGGCCTCGACCCCACCGCCACCGTCGGCCCGCTCGTCTCGCAGACCCAGCTGGACCGGGTCCTCGGGTACGTCGACGCCGGCCTGCGCGACGGGGCCCGGGCGCTCACCGGCGGCCGGCGCCACGGCGACACCGGCTACTACGTCGAGCCGACCGTCCTGGTCGACGTCGACTCCTCGTTCAGCGTCTACCGCGAGGAGATCTTCGGTCCCGTGGTCGTCGCCACCCCGTTCAACGCGGAGCGGGGCGTGGCCGCGGCGGCCAATGACACGCCGTACGGGCTCGCGGCGTCGGTGTGGACCCGCGATGTCACGAAGGCGCACCGCACGGCCCGCCAGATCAAGGCCGGCACGGTGTGGATCAACTGCCACAACGCCTTCGACGCGGCGATGCCGTTCGGCGGCTACAAGCAGTCCGGCTGGGGCCGCGAGCTCGGTGCGTCGGCGATCGACGCCTACACCGAGCAGAAGTCGGTCAACGCGCTGCTGGCGTGAGCTCCGCGTTCCCGGGCCGGGTGTCGTCGTACGTCCGGCCCGGGGAGTCGACCCGCCACCGGCGGCGCAGCTCGGCCGGCGAGCTCCCGAACCGCTTCTTGAACATCCGGCTGAAGTGCGCCGGGTCGGTGATCCCCCAGCGCTCCGCGATCTGGGCGACCGGCTGCTGCACCGCGGCCTCGAGGAGGTCGCGGTGGGCGGCCTGGAGGCGCTGCTCGCGCACGTAGCCGGCGACGGTGCTGCCGTCGTTGGCGAACAGGCGGTGCAGATAGCTCAGGGAGAGGCTGCACGCGGCGGCGACGTCGGCGGGGGAGAGCCGGGGATCACCGAGGTTGCGGGCGATATAGGACTTCGCCAGCGAGAGGTTGACCGCCGGCGGACGCCCCTCGACGCCGGTCTCGGAGAGCAGTGCGACGTACATGCTCACCATGGCCTGCTGGAGCGCGAGCTGCTGGGCCGCGTCGGCGGTGGAGCCGTGGCGGGCGAGCGAGGCGAGCAGCGGGGCGACCGCGGCCGCCACGCCGTGCGCGCTGGGAAGAGCCCGGGCCGTCCAGGTGCGCTGGACCCGCTCGGGGACGGGAAGCAGCCGCTTGGGCATCAGGCAGATCGTGAACTGGAACTCGCCGGCCGTGCGGAACCGGAACGGGCGTGAGCTGTCGTAGAGCAGCAGGTCGCCCGGCGTCATCGAGGTGGCGCGGTCGTCCTGCTCGACCAGCGTCTCGCCGTGGTCGAGCAGCAGCAGGTGCAGCACCTCCGGGTCGGCCGCGCTGATGTCGCGCTGCCGGCGCTCGAACCCGTGCTGGGTTGCGCGGATCCGGCGCAGGCGCAGCTCGGCGACGTCGCCGCCCGCGACCCGGCCGCGCAGCATGCCGCCGCCCGGCTCGACCGCCAGCGGCACGAACTGGTCGCACACCGCGCTGCGCCAGTACTCCGGGCGCTGAGGAGCCGGCCGATCCGCGGCGTTGATCTCGAACCACCCTGGCATGGACCAACCCTGCGCCCCGGCCCGGGGCCGGTCAACCCTCTTCCGTGGGTACCGGCGTCCGGCATGGACCTGGCTCGCCTGCCCTTGACTCTCCCTATCCATCCCGCTCCTCGACCCCGCACGGCCATTGACCCGGCCGGTGCGCCGGGCGTTCGCTCTGCCGCCAGGAACGACGAAGAGGAGGAACTGCCATGGAGCTGCCGTCCCGAACGGCGATCAGGGACCTGGCGGGCGAGCTGCGGCTCGGCATCGCCGACGGGGACCTGGACTTCTACCACGCCGCGGCCACCGGCCTGCTGGGCTCGTGGGCGGTCGTCGAGGAGCTGTACGACGCCGAGGTGGCGCCGAGCGCGCCCGACCGGGACTGGGCGGAGCCGGCCGACGACCCGCTCGGCGCCTGGTACGTCACGACCGAGCTGACCGGCGCGGACAGCGGTCCACTGGCGGGGCGGCGGGTGGCGGTCAAGGACAACATCGCCGTGGCCGGGGTGCCGATGATGAACGGCTCGGAGACGGTGCGCGGCTTCGTGCCGGCCCGGGACGCCACCGTGGTCACCCGGCTGCTGGACGCCGGCGCCACGATCGCCGGGAAGGCGGTCTGCGAGGACCTGTGCTTCTCCGGCGCCTCGCACACCGCGAAGACCGGCCCGGTCCGCAACCCGTGGGACCTCGACCGCACCACCGGCGGCTCGTCCAGCGGCAGCGCGGCCCTCGTCGCGGCCGGCGAGGTGGACCTCGCGGTGGGTGGCGACCAGGGTGGCTCGATCCGGATCCCGGCGGCCTTCTGCGGCGTCGTGGGACACAAGCCCAGCTTCGGCCTGGTGCCCTACACCGGCGCCTTCCCGATCGAGCAGTCGATCGACCACCTCGGCCCGATCGCGCCGACGGTGGCCGACGCCGCGGCGCTGCTCAGCGTGCTCGCCGGCGCCGACGGGGCCGACCCGCGCCAGCCCACCGGCGTCGCCGGCGAGGACTACGTCGCCGCGCTCGGCCGGCTCGACCGCGGCCTGCGGATCGGCGTCGTGAGCGAGGGCTTCGACCAGGCCAACTCCGACCCCGGCGTCAACGCGGTGGTCCGGGACGCGATCGAGCGGCTGACCGCCGCCGGTCACGTCGCCGAGGAGGTCGCGATCCCCTGGCACAAGCACGGCGCCGCGCTGTGGGACGTGATCTCGGTCGAGGGCGCGACCTGGCAGATGGTCCAGGGCAACGCCTACGGGCTGAACTGGAAGGGCGGCTACGACCCCGAGCAGATGGCGTTCTACGGCGAGCGCTGGCGTCGCGACCCGGCCGCCTTCTCCGAGACCGTCAAGCTGGTCGCCCTCGGTGGCACCTGGTCGCTGCGCGAGGGCTACGGCGCGGCGTACGGCAAGGCGCGCAACCTCGAGCGGCGCCTCGCGGCGGCGTACGACGCCCCGCTGGCGACCCACGACGTGCTGGTCATGCCCACCCTGCCCATCACCGCGAGCCTGATCCCGCCGGCCGACGCCCCCGTCGAGGAGGTGGTCACCCGGGCCCTGGAGATGGTCGCCAACACCGCGCCCCTCGACGTTACCGGGCACCCGGCCTGCAGCATCCCGGCCGGCCTCTCGGACGGTCTCCCGGTCGGCCTGATGGTCGTCGGCCGGATGTTCGACGACGCGGGCGTGCTCCGCGCCGCCCACGCCTTCGAGCAGACGCTCGGCACACTCACCGCACCCCACCACCGCACCACCCACCGCACCACCCACGACAAGGAGCTCACCGCATGAACGGAGTCTTCGACCTCGCCGGCACCGACGGCATCGGACCCGTGGTCGTCCCCGAGGAGGAGCCGGTCTTCCGCGCCGACTGGGAGCGCGCCGTCTTTCCGATGTTCGCGATGTGCTTCCGCGCCGGCTTCTTCGGCGTCGACCAGTTCCGCCACGGTATCGAGCTGATCGACCCCGCCGTCTACCTGAAGTCGCCCTACTACGAGCACTGGATCCACACCGTCGAGCACTTCGGGGAGCAGCTGGGCAAGCTCGACCTCGCCGAGCTCGACCGGCGCACCGAGCACTACCTGGCCCACCCCGACGCCCCGCTGCCCGAGCACGAGGACGACCCGGAGCTGCTCGCCTTCGTCGAGGCCGTCGTACCGGCCGGCGCCCCCGCCAAGCGCGAGTCCGACAAGGTCGCCCGATTCCGCGTCGGCGACGTCGTCCGGGTGATCCGGTCCGCCCCGAAGGGACACACCCGCCGGGCCCGCTACATCCGGGGTGCGGTCGGCGAGGTGGTGCTGCACCACGGCCCGATGATCTACCCCGACAGCGCGGGCAACGGGCTCGGCGAGAACCCAGAGCACGTCTACACCGTGCGCTTCCGCGCCGACGAGCTCTGGGGCGCCGAGTACGCCGAGCCCAACCAGGTCGTCAACTTCGACGTCTTCGACCCCTATCTCGAGCACGTCACCGTCACCCACGTCACCACCGAAGGAGCATCCGCATGAGCGCCGTCACCCGTACCCAGGAGGAGATCGCCGCGCGCGTCAAGGCGCTGGAGTCGATGCTCATCGAGCAGGGCGTGATGACCACCCAGGCCATCGACCGGATGGTCGAGCTCTACGAGAACGAGGTCGGGCCGCGCCTCGGCGCCCGCGTCGTCGTCCGGGCCTGGACCGACCCGGAGTTCAAGGCCCGCCTCGTCGCGGACGCCACCGACGCCTGCAAGGAGCTCGGGATCGGCGGCCTGCAGGGCGAGGACATGGTGGTCCTGGAGAACACCGACACCGTCCACAACGTCATCGTCTGCACGCTCTGCTCGTGCTACCCGTGGCCGGTGCTCGGCCTGCCGCCGAACTGGTACAAGGACCCGCAGTACCGCGCCGCGATCACCCGCGAGCCCCGCAAGGTGCTGCGCGAGGCGTTCGGCTTCGACGTCCCCGACGAGGTCGAGGTCCGCGTGTGGGACACCAGCAGCGAGATGCGCTACTGGGTGCTCCCACAGCGGCCCGCCGGCACCGACGACTGGACCGAGGAGCAGCTCCTCGCGCTGGTCAACCGCGACGCCATGATCGGCGTCGGCCCGGTCGGGGCGGTGGCCTGATGCTGCCGGCGCCCTACGCCGACCCGGCGGACGTGGCTGCCGACCGCAGCCGCGTCGAGGAGCTGGTCTGCGGCCTGCCCGCCGCCGACCCGGAGCAGCGCTCCTTCGAGCACCCGTGGGAGATCCGGGCCTTCGCGATGGCGGTCTCCGCGCACCGGGAGCTCGGCTTCGACTGGACCGAGTTCCAGCAGGCGCTGGTCGCGTCGATCGACGGCTGGGAGGAGAGCACCGGCACCAGCGACCGGGGCTGGTCCTACTACGAGCACTGGGTCGCCGCGCTCGAGTCCGTGCTCGCCGGTCTCGGCCTGCTCGGTGCCGACGAGCTGGCCCGCCAGACCCGCGCGGTCCTCGCCGTCCCGGCGAACCGCAACCACCACGAGGCGCACACCGAGCCGATCGCGATCGACCCGGCCCGCGCCGCCCACCACTGAACGGAGTCCGTCATGGCATCGAGCACCACCACTTCCGTCCCGGGTCGCGTCGCGACCACCGCGCTCGGCCTCGCCCTGGCCGCGGTCATGTTGCTGGGCGTGCTGTTCCTGCTGCAGGAGAACGGCCTGCTGCTGTCCGCGGACGCGGCCGCCTACCTGCACGAGGCCACCCACGACGCCCGGCACGCCCTCGGCGTGCCCTGCCACTGAGCGGGGCGGACCCGTGTCCGCCCCGACCCTCGGCCGGACCGTCGGCAACGGTGCCCTCGCGGGCGCCGTGGCCGGCGGGCTCGGCGCCGCCGCGCTGAACTGGCTCGTCGAGCCGTCGATCCGGGCCGCGATCGCCATCGAGGAGGCCGGCAGCGTCCACGAGCACGCCGGCGGCGCCACCCACGACCACGGCTCGGACGCCCTGGTCTCCCGACCCGAGCAGGTCGTCCTCGGCCTGGTGACGGTGCTGGTCGTGGGCATCCTGGTCGGCATCGCGTTCGCCCTGGTGCACCGCTTCCTCGGCGCGCGGCTGCCCGGGCGCACCCCCGCCGGGACCACGATGACCCTGGCCGGGCTGGGCTTCGTGACCTTCACCCTCGCTCCGGCCCTCGTGGTTCCGGCCAACCCGCCGGCCGTGGGCGACCCGGCCACGGTGGACCTGCGCACCGTGACCTATCTCGGCACCATCGTCTGCGCCGTCGCGCTCGCGGCGCTGGTGATCGGCGTGGCCCGCTCCGCCGCGCTCCGGCCCGGCCCCCGCGCGGCCGCGGCGGTCGCCCTCGGCGTCGTCGGCACGGCGCTCCTGGTCGCCGTCCTGCCGCATGCCGCCGATCCGATCCCCGGCAACGTGCCGGCCGACCTGGTCTGGGAGTTCCGGGTCGCCTCGCTCGCGCAGATCGGCCTGATGTGGCTGGCGATCGGCGCGACCTGTGCCTGGCTCGACCAGCCGCGGGCCGACGTACCGGACCGGGCGCGGCAGCTCGTCTCGGCGTGAGCACGACCGGCGAGCGCGGGCCCCGGGTCCGGATGTGCCGCGGCTGCTGCTGCGGCACCCCGCGCAAGCTCCCCGACGTCGACCACGACGCGGTCGCGGCCGCGCTCGGAGCCGACCTGGGACCCGGCGCCGAACTGATCACCGTCGACTGCCTCTGGGCCTGCGACCTGGCCAACGTCGTGGTCGTCAACCCCGCCGCCTCGGCGCGGGCGGCCGGGGCCCGGCCGGCCTGGGTCACCGAGGTCAACACGCTCGACCGCGCCCGCGCCGTCGCCGACTGGGTACGCCGCGGCGGACCCGGCCTCGCCGAGCCGCCGGCCGAGCTCGGCGAGATCCGCACCGCCGCCGGGCTGCGTCGTACCACCGCCTGACCGGCAACCCACCCACCACCAGAACCAGTGAGGAACCCATGGAATCAGCGATCGACACCCACCTGAAGTGCCCGCGCACCCTGTCCCGGCGGGTCTCCGACGACTACACCCCGCCCTTCCCGATGTTCGTCGGGCGCGGTCCGAAGGAGCTGCAGCAGGTCGTGATGGCGTCCTTCGGCGTGCAGTACGCCGACGACGAGCGGCGGCCGCAGGCCCTCGCCGCGCTGCGCCACATCGTGGGCACGCTCGGCCTGGCCGACGGGCCGGTCCACCACGACCTCACCCAGCACGTCGACAACCAGGACCACCACAACCTGATGGTGCTCGCCTACTGGGCCGACCCGGCGGCGTACTGCCGGTGGCTGCGCTCCGAGGAGGTCGCCGGCTGGTGGGCCTCGCCGGACCGCCTCGACGAGGGCATCGGCTACTTCCGCGAGATCGTCGCCCCCCGGGTGGACCAGCTGGAGACCCTCTACGCGTTCACCGAGGACTTCCCCGGCGTCGGCCAGCTGATGCCCGAGGCCAGCGGGGAGATCGAGGAGCACGGCTACTGGGGCTCGGCGCGCGACCGGTTCCCGATCTCCCAGACCGACTGGATGGAGGCCACCGGCGAGCTGACCGTCGTCGAGGGCGATCCCGAACGTGGTGGACGGGTCGTGGTCCGGGGGCACGACAACATCTGCCTGATCCGCTCCGGCCAGGACTGGCGCGCCGCCGGCGAGGAGGAGCGCGACCTCTACCTCGACGAGATCCTGCCGACCCTGCAGGACGGGATGGACTTCCTCCGCGACGAGGGCCAGGCCCACGGCTGCTACAGCAACCGCTTCGTCCGCAGCATCGACCTCGACGGCAACGAGCTCGACGAGAGCTACAACCTCGGTCACTGGCGCTCCCTCGACCAGCTCGAGCGGTGGGCGGAGTCGCACCCCACCCACCTGCGGATCTTCGTCACCTTCTTCCGGGTGGTGGCCGGCCTGGACAAGCTCCGGCTGTACCACGAGGTCTCCGTCTCCGACGCCCGGGACCAGACCTTCGAGTACCTCAACTGCCACCCGGCCACCGGCATGCTGCGCGACGCGCGGGTGCCGGCCGCCCGCTGATCCCTAAGCCGACCGATGCCGTCCCGTCGCCGCGCGGCGCCCACTTTCGAGGGTGCCGTGCGGCGACTGCTGCGAGGAGAGTGGAACCATGAGCACCGCCCTGCGTACCGCCCGTGACCTGCTGCGCGACCTGCGCACCGACCACGCCGAGGCGGTGGCCCGGTTCGCCTGGCCCGAGGTCGGGTCGAGCTTCAACTTCGTGCACGACTGGTTCGACGGGTACGCCCGCGAAAACGACCGGCCCGGGCTGGTCATCGTCGAGGAGGACGGCCGGCGCGCGTCGTACGCCTTCGGCGAGCTGGTCACCCGCTCCGAGCAGGTCGCCGCGCACCTCGCCGCGCAGGGCATCGGGCGCGGCGACAGCGTGGTGGTGATGCTCGGCAACCAGGTCGAGCTGTGGGAGTCGATGCTCGCGCTGATCCGGCTCGGCGCGGTGATCATGCCGACCACCACCGCCGTCGGGCCCGCCGAGCTCGTCGACCGACTGGAGCGGGGGGGCGCGCGTGCGGTGATCTGCAATGCCGCCGACAGCACCAAGTTCGACGAGGTGCCGGGCTCGTACGTGCGGATCGCCGTGGGCGACGCGGTCGCGGGCTGGACGTCCTACGCCGCGGCGTACGACCGGCCGGCCGCGCCGCTGCCCCACCCGGGCAACGCGAGCGAGGACCGGCTGCTCCTCTACTTCACCTCCGGCACCACCTCGCGCCCGAAGCTGGTCGAGCACACCCACGTGTCGTATCCCGTCGGCCACCTCTCGACGATGTACTGGCTGGGCCTGCGGCCCGGCGACGTGCACCTCAACATCTCCAGCCCCGGCTGGGCGAAGCACGCGTGGTCGAACTTCTTCGCGCCGTGGCTCGCCGAGGCGACCGTCTTCGTCTACAACTACGCCCGCTTCGACCCGGTCGCCCTGCTCGGACAGCTCCGCACCGAGGGCGTCACCACCTTCTGCGCGCCGCCCACGGTGTGGCGGATGCTCATCAACGCCGACCTCACCGGCGGACCCGGCGTGCTGCGCGAGGCGATCGCCGCCGGCGAGCCGCTCAACCCCGAGGTGATCAGCCAGGTCGAGAGGCACTGGGGACTCACCATCCGCGACGGCTTCGGCCAGACCGAGATGACCGCCGCGATCGCCAACACCCCCGGCCAGCCCGTCGTGCCGGGTTCGATGGGGCGGCCGCTGCCCGGCGTACCCGTGGTGCTGGTCGACCCGCTCACCGGTGAGGTCGTCCACGGCGTGGGGGAGGGCGAGATCTGCCTCGACCTGTCCGCCGGGCCGCTGACCCTGATGACCGGCTACCAGGGCGACCCCGCGAAGAACGCCGAGGCGATGGCCGGCGGCTTCTACCACACGGGCGACGTCGCCTCCCGGGACGCCGACGGCGTGATCACCTACATCGGCCGCACCGACGACGTCTTCAAGGCCTCCGACTACAAGATCAGCCCCTTCGAGCTCGAGTCGGTCCTGATCGAGCACCCCGCCGTCGCCGAGGCGGCCGTCGTACCGGCTCCGGACCCGGTGCGCCTGGCGGTGCCCAAGGCGTACGTCGCGCTGGTGCCGGGCTTCGAGCCCACCGCCGAGACGGCGGAGGCGATCCTGGGCTACGCCCGCGAGCACCTCGCGCCGTACCTGCGGGTGCGCCGGCTGGAGTTCTTCGAGCTGCCCAAGACGATCTCCGGCAAGATCCGGCGGGTCGAGCTGCGGCAGCGCGAGGCCGAGGTCGAGGGCGCCCGGCCGGCGGGGGAGTTCCGCGACGAGGACTTCTCTTTCTGATTGGCGCTCGCTGCGCTCGCGCATGTCGCGCCGCCTGCCAACGCCGTTTCTTCCTCCCCCGCTCGCTCGTTCCTCGCTCGCTCCTCCGTCCAGAAACGGCGGGCGGCGCGACGAGAATCAGCCGGATGTCGTGCGCAATGCATGACATCCGGCTGAGTGCTTTCCGTCGGGCGCGCCGCGTTGCCTGGACGGAGCGGAGCGAGGAACGAGCGGAGCGGAGGAAGGCGACGCGTCGAAGCGCGCCCGACATGCCGGAGCGAAGCGACGGCCAAACTAGTACGTTTCTTCCTCCCCCGCTCGCTCGTTCCTCGCTCGCTCCTCCGTCCAGAAACGGCGGGCGGCGCGACGAGAATCAGCCGGATGTCGTGCGCAATGCATGACATCCGGCTGAGTGCTTTCCGTCGGGCGCGCCGCGTTGCCTGGACGGAGCGGAGCGAGGAACGAGCGGAGCGGAGGAAGGCGACGCGTCGAAGCGCGCCCGACATGCCGGAGCGAAGCGACGGCCAAACTAGTACGTGTAGAAGCCCCGGCCGGTCTTGCGTCCGAGCAGCCGTGCCTCGACCATCCGGGCGAGCAGCGGCGGGGCGGCGTAGAGGGGCTCCTTGAACTCCTCGTAGAGCGACTCGGCGACGGCCTTGACGGTGTCGAGGCCGATCAGGTCGGCCAGGGCGAGCGGGCCCTGGGGGTGGGCGGCGCCGAGGACCAGGCCCTGGTCGATGTCCTCGGCGGAGGCGAAGCCGGACTCGAACATCCGGATGGCCGACAGGATGAAGGGGATCAGCAGCGCGTTGACGACGAAGCCGGCCCGGTCCTGGCAGTCGATCGCGTTCTTGCCGAGGTCGTCCTGGACGAAGGCGCGGGCCCGCTCGGTGGTCTCCTCGGCGGTCATCAGCGAGGGGACCAGCTCGACCAGCTTGAGGACCGGGACCGGGTTGAAGAAGTGGACGCCGAGGACGTGGCTGGGGCGCTTGGTGGCGACGGCCAGCTTCATGATCGGGATGGACGAGGTGTTCGAGGCGAGGATCGCGTCGGGGCTGGTGACGATCTCGTCGAGACGGCGGAACAGCTCGGTCTTGGCCTGCTCGTCCTCGACGATCGCCTCGACGACGAGGTCGCGGTCGGCGAGGGTGGCGAGGTCGTCGACGACCCGGATCCGCTCGAGCACGGCGGCCGCGGACTCGATCTTGCCGCGGCTCTCGGCGCGCTTGAGCGAGCTCTCGAGACGCTGGCGGGCGGCCTCGACGGCGTCAGCCGAGGACTCGACGACGATGACGTCCTTGCCGGCGCGGGCGTTGACCTCCGCGATGCCCGATCCCATCAGGCCGCCGCCGACCACTCCCACACGCTCGATGCTCGTCATCAGGTTCCCCTCGCTCGTTTACTAGGACGTCCTAGTAAACGTACGGGTGACCGGCGAGTAGGGCCAGTTCAGGACAGTACGCCGGCCACCGCGGTCACCAGTGCGGCCGAGGTGCGCTCCACCATGGCGAGCACGGTGCCGAAGCCCTCGTCGCCGCCGAAGAAGGGATCGGGGACCTCGCCGCCCGGCTCGGCGGGGTCGAAGTCGCGGAACAGCCGGACCCGGTCGGGGTCGGCATCGCCGAGCGCGCGCAGGTCGCGCAGGTTGTCGCGGTCCATCGCCAGCACCAGGTCCTGCTCGTCGAGCCAGGAGGCGAGGACCTGCTGGGCACGGTGCCGGCTGGCGTCATAGCCCTCCGTGGTGAGCAGGGCGGCGGCGCGGCGGTCCATCGGCTCGCCGACGTGCCAGGTGCCGGTGCCGGCGCTGACCACCTCGACCCGGTCGTCGAGACCGGCCTCGGCGACCCGGGCGGCGAGGACGACGTCGGCCATCGGCGAGCGGCAGATGTTGCCGAGGCAGACGAGCGCGACCCGGTAGCGCCCCGGGGTGCGGGGCGGCGGTACGGCGAGCATCAGTCGCCGAAGCCGATGATCGCGTCGAGGAACCAGGTGGTGATGCTGATGATGATCGAGCCCCACACGGCCGGCCAGAAGCCGGAGACGTGGAAGCCGAGGTCGACCACGTCGGCCAGCCAGGCGGTGAGCCGCAGCAGGAGCGCGTTGAGCACGATCAGGAACAGGCCCAGGGTGACCAGGATGAACGGGATCGACAGCAAGGTGAGCAGCGGCTTGACCCACGCGGTCACGACGCACGAGATCAGCGCGACCAGCACCAACGGCAGGATCTTGTCGTCGAACTCCGCGCGGCCCTCGGTCGCGCCCTCGAACCAGATGCCGTCGATCAGCTGGGCGGCGAGCGCGAGCGCCGCGGCCGTGATCACCCAACGGGACAGGAAGGCCAGCATGCGGCCAGTGTGTCATTCCAGCCCGAGCGCCTCGATGATCTCCACCTCGGCGTCGGCGATGTGCCGGCGCAGGAAGGCGTGCGCGCCGTCGTCGCCGTCGATCCGGTCGGCCTCGAGCAGGGCGACCAGGCCCTCGTGGGAGCCGGCCTCGTCGTGGGCGTTGCGGTTGATCCGCTCGACCTGTGCGAGGGCGAGCCGGAGCTCGTCCATCAGCGCCTCGGCCATCTGCACCAGCCGGGCAACGCCCGTCAGCTCGACCAGGGAGACGTGGAAGGACAGGTGGCGCTCGTTGAGCTCCTCGTACGTCGCCTCGCCGCTGCGCACCGCGGCGGTGTAGGCGTCGAGAGTGGCGCGCACCCGCGCCCGTCGTACGTCGTCGGCCGCCGGCCAGGCCCGCACCCCCGCTCCCTCGAGCACCAGCCGCGCACGGCACACGTCGCGCACCGACTCGGCCCGCGGCGTCGCCACCATCACCCCGCGGTGCGGCTCCCGGGTCGCGAGCCCCTCGGCGACCAGGACCGTCAGGGCCTCGCGCACCGTCGGCCGCGAGACGCCGAGCGACTCGGCGAGCGCCACCTCGCGCAGCGGCGTACCGCTCTCCAGGTCGCCCTCGAAGATCGCCCGCCGCACCTCCGCCGCCACCCGGGACACCGTCGACTCGTGCTCGATGCTGAGCGGGGTGAAGGGGTTCGGGGGTGGCGTGGACGGTCCGGCCATGCGCCCCATTCTGCAAGCCCGGTTGCTTAGGGACGCAGCTCGCCGGCCGGCGCGGTCGCGAAATGTCGCATCGCGGACGAGGGCCGGGCGAACGTCCTAGGGTGAGGGCGTGCCCCCCGAGCTCCCCACCGACGGCCCGTCCCTCGAGGTGGCCGGCGGCCGTGGCCTGCGGGCGGTCGTCGCGGTCGGCGGCGTCGTCCTCGCGATCGCGGTCGTGGCGGTCGCCGCGTTCCTGCTCGTCGGCCGCGACGACGGCGACGCCGACCCGGCCGGCAGCACCACCACCGGCAGTACGACGCCCGGTGCGCCCGCCACGAAGCCCACCCTCGACCTGCCCACGATCGATCCCTCGGACTTCCCGAGCGACCTGCCGACGACGAGCCTGCCGGACCTGCCCAGCGGCATCCCGAGCGGGCCCGACCGCCCGACGCGGGTTCCGAGCGGGGTCCCGTCGGGTATGCCCACGAGCATCCCCGACTTCCCCACCGACCCGGCCGACCTGGAGTCGTGGTTCTCCGACTATCTCGAGCAGGTGCACCCCTGATGAGCCAGCAGCCCCCGCCGCCGCCCTCGTTCCCGCCGCCCCCGGCGGGACCGCCCCCGGCGGGACCGCCCCCGTTCCCGCCCCCTCCCGCCGGGCCGCCTCCGTTCCCGCCGGCACCGGGGGGCAGGAGCCGGGTGCCGTGGATCGTGCTGGGTGTCGTCGGGGTGGTCCTGCTGGTCGCCGTCGCGGTCGGCCTGGTCCTCGCGCTCACCGGTGACGACGACGGTGACGACGGCGGTCGTGCCGAGGACTCCTCGGCGAGGACGCCCGAGGACGTCGTCGAGCAGCTGGTCGACGCCGCCGAGGACGGGGACTGCGCGGCGGCCGAGAAGCTGCTTACCGAGGACGCGAAGGCGACCGACCCGTGCCGGTCGGAGGCCTTCCAGCTGCTCGCCACCGAGGACGTCGAGTCCGACGTCCACGACGCCAGCATCGACGGCTCGACCGCGAGCGTGCCGGCCGACTTCACCAGCCAGTACGGCAGCTCGACCTACACCTTCGTGCTCGAGAAGGTCGACGGGCAGTGGCTGGTCGCGTCGTACGACGCGTCCCGCAGCTCCGAGAGCCCCAACAGCACCGACAGCACCGACAGCACCGACGCCCCGAGCAGCCCCGGCAGCCCGCCCGCGGACCCGACCGGTACGGGCGGTCCGTCGGCGCGGGGCTCGAGCACCGCGGACGCCGTCCCCGACGAGCCGGCCGCGGTCGTGGCGGCCTTCCTCGACGCCGCGTTCGCCGGCGACTGCGCGACCGCCGAGGACCTGGTCACCTCCGCCTACCTCGCCGACGAGGGCAGCTGCGACGCGGCCCAGATCCCGACCGAGCTGGGCGACAAGGTGACCTGGGACGTCGGCGCGGCCACCATCGACCCGACGGGGGAGAAGGCGAGCGTTCCGGTCGAGCTCGACATCTACGGTGCGAAGGACACCTCGGTCTTCCACCTGGTCCGCGAGGACGGCCGGTGGAAGCTCAGCGACGCCGGCTGAACCGCCCCGCGCGGGCCGGTTCCTGACTAACCTCGTCCCATGAGCCAGCCGCCCTACGGTGCTCCGCCGCCGCCCCCGGGTCCGCCGCCCCCGCCGTACCTCGGTGGGCCGCCGGCCTACGGCGGACCCGCGCTCCCGCCCCCGCCCGCCACGGTCAAGCGCACCATCGGCTTCACCGTCGGACTGCTGACCGCGATCGCGCTGGTCCTGTTCGTCGCGCTGGTGGCGGTCATCACCACCACCAACTGAAGACATCGCGATCTCCGAGCCGCCGGGGTTGAACCGGCCGGCCGCGTGGCATGATGCCCGCCGACCTGCCCGCGTGCCCAGGAGAGTGTGATGTCCGACCCGAACCAGCCCACCGTCCCCGCCGGTTGGTATCCCGACGGACAGGGCGGGCAGCGCTGGTGGGACGGCACCGGATGGACCGAGCACACCCAGCCGCCCGCGTCCGCGCCGGCCGCCGACGCCACGGTCATCGCCCCGCAGCCCCCGGCCCCACAGCAGCCGCCCGCTCAGCCCTACGGCCAGCCGCAGCAGCCCTACGGCCAGCAGGCCCAGCAGCCCTACGGCCAGCAGGCGCAGCAGTTCGGCCAGCAGCCCCAGCAGTTCGGCCAGCCCCAGCAGTTCGGCCAGCCCTCCTGGGCCCCGCCGCCCGCGGGCGGCTCCGGCAAGAGGCTCGGCCTGATCCTCGGCGGAGCGGCGGTCGCGGTCGTCGTCCTGCTGCTCCTCGTGGTGGTCCTGGTGAAGGCGGTCGGCGGCAACGGCCCCGGCGACGTGGCGCAGGAGTACCTGCTGGCCAGCTTCGACGGCGACGTCGAGAAGGTCTGCGAGCTGAGCTCGGAGGACCAGCGCGACACCCTGCTCGAGGCGGCGGACGCCGACGACTGCGGCGAGTACGGCGACAACCGCAAGGACGAGGAGGACGACCAGCGCGCGGAGTTCGAGGACAGGTACGGCCGCTCGGTCGACGAGATCCGCGACAACTACGACGTGGAGTTCGAGGTCAAGGACGTCGACGAGGACGGCGACGACGCGACCGTCGAGATCCGCCAGACCGCCGAGTACACCGCCGACGACGACTTCCTCGACGAGGAGCTCGACGGCGACCGGACCAGCTCGCGCACCCTCACCATGAAGCTGGTCAAGGAAGACGGGGACTGGAAGGTCGCGGAGCCGTACAGCGGCTGAGCCGACCGCCCGGATGCGCACCCTCGCCCTGACCGTCACGGTCCTGCTCGCGACCCTGGTCGCGCCCTTCGCCATCGCCGGCAGCTGGCTGACCGCGCGGGTCGACGACCGTGCGGCGTACGTCGACACGGTCGGCGGTCTCGCCGACGACCCGACCGTGCGCCGGGTGCTCGCCGACGCCGCCGCGGACGGGGCGGTCGAGGCGCTGCAGGAGAACATCCCCTTCGGACTGCCCTCGGGCGTGCGGACGTGGGCCGACCAGGCGGCCAGGGCGGCGGTGGAGAGTCCGGAATTCCCGGCCTTCTGGCGCACCGCCAACGGTGACGTGCACGACCAGGTGCTCGCGGTGCTGAAGGACCCGGACGCCCCCGCCGACGGCTCGATCACCGTCGACGCCGGGCCGCTGGTCGACCTGGTGCTGGCCCGGCTCGAGGACCGCGGCATCCCGGTCGGGCTGCTGCCCGACGTCGAGGTGCGGGTCCCGGTGGAGCGCGAGTCGAAGGTCGCGGAGGCGGGGCCGGCGTACCGCGCCGTCGACGGGGTCAGCCGGCTGCTGCCCTTCGTGTGGATCGGCCTGGTCGTGATCGCCCTGATCGTGGCGCGCGGTTGGCGGGCCGAGGTCCGGGCCCTCGGGTTCGCCCTGCTCGGCGTCGCCCTCGCCGCGGCGGGGCTGCTCGCGGCCGCGAACCCGCTGGGCACCGCCGTCCTGGACCGGGTCCAGGTCGAGCGCCGCGAGCTCGCCGGCGTCCTGGTGGACACCGTGATCGACTCGCTCGAGCCGTACGCGCGCGGCTTCCTGCTGGCGGCGGTCCCCGGCCTGGTCCTGGTGCTGGTCGGCCTGTGGTCGGGCCGCCGTGCCGAATCGCCCGTCCCGGAGCCCGACTGGCACTAGGCTCACGCGCGTGAGCGACCAGTTCCCCCCACCTGGGCAGCCGGGCGAGCAGCCCCCGACCCAGATCGCGCCGCCCGCCGGCGGGGCGCCGGTGCCGCCGTACGGCGCGCCGGGCCAGCAGCCGCCGCAGCAGGGCTACCCCGCGCCGCCCCCGGCGGCCGGCTACCCGCCGCAGCCCGGCTATCCGCAACCGGGCTATCCCCAGCAGCCGGGCTACCCGGGCGGCGGCTACCCCGGCGGGCCGGGCGGGCCGGGCGGTCCCGGCTTCCCCGCGCCACCGAGCAGCGGGGGCGGCAAGAAGGGCCTGATCATCGGCCTCGTGGCCGGTGCGGTGGTCCTGGTGCTCGGCATCGTGGCGGTGCTCGCCCTCACCGTGTTCAACGGCGACGACGACAAGCCGGCGGCCAAGGACGACACCTCCGAGAGCGCCTCGGACGAGCCCAGCGACGAGCCGACCGACGAGCCCACGGACGAGCCGACCGACGAGCCCACGGACGAGCCGACCGACGCACCCACCGACGTACCGACCGACGACCCGACCATCACCGCGCGGGCCTTCCTCGACTCGCTGCTCGAGGGCGACTGCCTGGCGGTCGAGGGGCTCACGACGCCGGAGTACTTCGCCTCCGAGTTCACCGACCAGGCCGGCTGCAAGGCCGTGGCCGGCAACCTGGAGATGTCCAACGCCGAGTACACCTTCCAGGAGCCGGAGACGACGCTCGACGCCTACGTCGTCAACGTCTACGGCGACGTCTACGCCCCCAGCACGGGCAAGACCCTGGACTCGACCTGGGCCCTCGACGGGAGCTCGGGCGACTGGCTGGTCAGCGGCTACACCTACGTGGAGAAGTGACGCGATCGGTACGACGGCGCGGCTCCCCGTGCCGTCGTACCGCCTGGGGGGACAGGGCGCCGGGAGCACTCCCGTGCGTCGCCCCCAACGCCGCGGCGTTGGGCTCACCGGCCGAATCATGGGGACGAGTTATCGTGGCGAGTGACGGTGTGCTCCGGATCACACGTCACGCCACCCCTGTGACGGACCCGGACCACGGACCGACCCGACCCGTGCCGCGGCGATCCCGCAGGCGGCGGATGCAAGGAGTGGCGCATGACCGATCCCGTCTTCGGACCCCCGCCCGAGCGCGCACCTGACCCCGAGCTGGTCCAGCTGCTCACCCCCGAGGGCGAGCGCGTGCGCCACCCCGGCTTCGACATCGAGTTCAGCGCCGAGGAGCTGCGCGGCTTCTACCGCGACATGACCCTGGTCCGGCGCCTCGACACCGAGGCGACCGCCCTGCAGCGCCACGGCGAGCTCGGCCTGTGGGCGCAGCTGCTGGGCCAGGAGGCCGCCCAGATCGGCGCCGGCCGCGCGCTCGCGCCGCAGGACTACGTCTTCCCGACCTACCGCGAGCACGGCGTCGCCTGGTGCCGCGGGGTCGACCCGGTCCGGCTGCTCGCCCTGTTCCGCGGGGTCGACCAGGGCGGCTGGGACCCGTCGGCGCACAACTTCGGCCTCTACACGATCGTGATCGGCGCGCAGACACTGCACGCGACCGGCTACGCCATGGGTGTGCAGCGCGACGGCCTGGTCGGCACCGGCGACCCGGAGCGCGACACCGCCGTGGTCGCCCACTTCGGCGACGGCGCCACGTCGCAGGGCGACGTCAACGAGGCGTTCGTCTTCGCGGCCTCGTTCAACGCGCCGGTCGTCTTCTTCTGCCAGAACAACCAGTGGGCGATCTCGGAGCCCTTCGAGCGGCAGTCCCGGATCCCGCTCTACCGCCGCTCCCACGGCTTCGGCTTCCCCGGCATCCGGGTCGACGGCAACGACGTGCTCGCGACGTACGCCGTCACCCGGGCCGCGCTGCAGCGCGCCCGCGACGGCCAGGGCCCGGTCCTGATCGAGGCCTACACCTACCGGATGGGCGCCCACACCACCACCGACGACCCGACCCGCTACCGGCTCAGCGACGACGTCGAGCACTGGAAGCTGAAGGACCCGATCGCCCGGCTCGAGGTCTACCTGCGCCGCAACGGGATGGCCGACGACGCCTTCCTGGCCGAGGTCGCGGCCGAGGCCGACGCGCTCGGCGAGCGGATGCGCCGCGAGTGCCACGCGCTGCCCGATCCCTCGACCCACGACCTGTGGGACCTGGTCCACGCCGAGAAGACGGCCGAGCTCGCCGCGCAGCAGGCGGACTACGACGCCCACGCCGCCTCGTTCGAGGAGGTGGGCCGATGACCACGATGACCCTGGCCAAGGCCCTCAACGCGGGCCTGCGCAAGGCGATGGAGGACGACGACAAGGTCGTCGTCATGGGCGAGGACGTCGGCGCCCTCGGCGGCGTCTTCCGGATCACCGACGGGCTGCAGAAGGACTTCGGCGACGCGCGGGTCGTCGACACCCCGCTGGCGGAGTCCGGCATCGTCGGCACCGCCGTCGGTCTCGCGATGCGCGGCTACCGGCCCGTGGTGGAGATCCAGTTCGACGGCTTCGTCTACCCGGCGTACGACCAGATCGTGTGCCAGGTCGCCAAGATCCACTTCCGCAGCCAGGGCCGGGTCCGGATGCCGATGGTGATCCGGATCCCGTACGGCGGCGGCATCGGCGCGGTCGAGCACCACAGCGAGTCGCCCGAGGCGCAGTTCGTGCACACCCCCGGGCTCAAGGTGGTCACCTGCTCCAACCCGGCCGACGCCTACGTGATGATCCAGCAGGCCATCCACTCCGACGACCCGGTGGTCTTCCTCGAGCCCAAGCGGCTCTACCACTCCGCGAAGGCCGAGGTCGACGAGTCGGCGCCGGCCGCGCCGCTGTGGCAGTCGCGGGTGGTGCGTGCGGGTGCGGACGCGACCCTCGTCGCCTACGGGCCGACGGTCTCCACCTGCCTGGACGCCGCGACCGTCGCCGCGGAGGAGGGCCGCTCGCTCGAGGTGATCGACCTGCGCACCCTCTCCCCGCTCGACCTGGTCCCCGTCCACGAGTCGGTCCGGCGTACTGGTCGCCTGGTGGTCGTCCACGAGGCGCACCTGACCCTCGGCCTCGGTGCCGAGATCGCGGCCCGGGTCACCGAGGAGTGCTTCCACTCGCTGGAGGCGCCGGTGCTGCGCGTCACCGGCTTCGACACGCCGTACCCGCCCGCCCGGATCGAGGACGCCTTCCTGCCCGACCTCGACCGGATCCTCGACGCCGTCGACCGGACCTACGGGTTCTGAGGAGTGCCATGACTGCCCACGAGTTCAAGCTCCCCGACGTCGGCGAGGGCCTCACCGAGGCCGAGATCGTGGCCTGGCGGGTCAAGGAGGGCGATGTCGTCGCGGTCAACGACATCGTGGTCGAGATCGAGACCGCCAAGTCGATCGTCGAGCTGCCCTCGCCGTACGCCGGCCACGTGCTGGCGCTGCTCGTCCCCGAGGGGCGGACGGTCGAGGTCGGCACGCCGATCATCCGGATCGGCGAGCCGGGCGCCGCGCCCGCCGCCACGCCGCCGACCGCTCCGGCGGCGGCTCCGCCCGCTCCCGAGCCGATCGACACCAACATCCCGCCGGCCGGCAACGCCACCCTCGTCGGCTACGGGCCCAAGCAGCGCGCGCTCAAGCGGCGCGCCCGCAAGGCCACGCCCGACGAGGTGCCGGCCGTGGTGGTGCCGGGTCCGGTCGACGAGCCCGCCCGCCCGGCCCGGGCCCTCGCCAAGCCGCTGGTGCGCCGGCTGGCCCGCGACCTCGGCGTCGACCTCACCACGCTGGCGCCGACCGGGCCCCAGGGCACGGTCAGCAAGGAGGACGTGCTCGCCGCCGCGGGCGGCGCCGCGCCGGCGGCTCGTCCCGTCGCGGCCCCGGTCGCCGCCGACCCCGCCGGCCGCGAGACCCGCGAGCCGATCAAGGGGGTGCGCAAGAACATGGCCGCCGCGATGGTGGCCTCGGCCTCCACCGCGCCCCATGTCACCGAGTGGGTCACCATCGACGCCACCGCGACCGTGGAGCTGGTCGCCCGGCTGCGGGATCGCCGGGAGCTCGCGGACGTCAAGGTCAGCCCGCTGCTGGTCGTCGCCCGGGCCTGCCTGCTCGCGCTGCGCCGTACCCCGCTGATCAACTCGACCTGGGACGAGGCCGCCCAGGAGGTCGTGGTCAAGCACTACGTCAACCTCGGCATCGCCGCCGCCACCCCCCGCGGCCTGGTGGTCCCCAACATCAAGGACGCCCACGCCCTGTCCCTGGTCGAGCTCGCCGAGGCACTGGAGGCGCTCACCACCACCGCTCGCGAGGGCCGCACCCAGCCCGCCGACATGGCGGGCGGGTCGTTCACCCTCACCAACGTCGGGGTGTTCGGCGTCGACGGGGGCACGCCGATCATCAACCCCGGTGAGTCCGCGATCCTGTGCCTCGGCGCGATCAGGCCGCGGCCGTGGGTGGTCGGCGACCAGGTGCTGCCGCGCCAGGTGATGACCCTGTCGCTGTCCTTCGACCATCGCCACATCGACGGCGCCACCGGCTCCCGGTTCCTCGCCGATGTCGCCGACCTGGTGGCCGACCCGGCCACGGCGCTGCTGTTCTGAGCCGTCCGGGGTCACCACGGCGGGTCCGTGAGCGGCCGCCGTCGCGGCGAGCATCGGCGCGGCGTCGTCGTCGAACGGCAGCCGCCCTACGGCCCACTGAGGGTGAGGGCGAGCGCCGAGACCCGGTCGTCATCGGCCAGATAGAGCGTGACGGCGAAGTCGGCGAAGCAGTCCCGTCGGACGAGCGGGGGCCGAATCGTGACGGCGGAGGCCGCATTCAGCTCCGCTGGTGCTGCGAGCACCGGCGAGCTGCACCCGACGGTGTGCGGCGTACCCGGCTCCACGACAGCCTCACCGCCCTCCGCGAGGAGGCCCGCGCGCGCCGTTACCGGAGAGACCGGGCAGGCGCGGGCGGCGTACTCGTGCTCGCTCGGCGGGCACCCGCTCCATGCCTGGTGGGTGCTCGCGTCCGCCGAGCTGAGGCTCGCTACCACGCTGCCCTCGATCAGGTAGGAGACCCGGTCGGACCACGGAACCGTCGTGGAGCCATCGGCGGCGAACGCGACGAATGCCTCGGCGATCTGCTGCGGGTGGCGTGTCGGCCGGTCTGTCCGCTGGTCGGCCGGCGTCGGTTCGTCCCGCGACCCCGATCCGATCAGGGCCGCGGCGACCGTCACCCCCGCCGCCGCCGCCACGACCATGGCTGCCGCAGCCGCGCCGACCCGGCTCCGGACTCCGAGACGACCGTGTGCCGAGGTCTCCCCGGCCCGTGCCCTCGGCGCGACCGGAACGCGCTCGGCGGGCTCCTCCATCGACAAACTGTGACAGCCCGGCCGACCGACAGCACCACCGACGCACCGGGCACCACTGATCCCGCCGCTCGGCGCGGGCGGGTCGTGGACGGCGCTGTAACACGTTGTTCGCTGCTCTTCGCGACCCAAGACGTCGCGAGAGGGGGTCTGTACGGGTCGGCTACAGGCGGCTTGGGTCAGGCAGGTCAGCGGACAGCGTGTTACAGCCCGGTCAGCCACCCAGCCGCCCGCCCCCGTCGGACGCCGAGACCCTGAGGACGGCGCCACGAGCGCCTACGTACGTCGACAGCCCGCCGCGGGACGAGCCGAGGCCGCCCCTCCTCGCGGCCGCACGCGAGTCATCCCGCCCGCCGGGCCCGCTTGACGTCGTACATCGCGGCGTCGGCCTGCCGGAACGCCTCGCGTACCGTGCGCTCGCCCGGGCCGGCGAAGGCATGGCCGAGGGAGGCCTCGACGCCGTGCTCGCGCAGCGACGTGACGAAGCGGGCGAAGTGGTCGGGCAGGTCGGCGACGGGGACGTTGTTCGACAGGATCGCGAACTCGTCGCCGCCGTACCTAGCGAGCCGGTCCCCGTCGCCGGCGACCAGGCGCAGGCCCTCGGCGGCACGGCGGAGCAGGTCGTCGCCGGCCTCGTGGCCTTCGGCGTCGTTGACCTGCTTGAGTCCGTCGAGGTCGAGGACGGCGACCGCGACCGGGTCCCCGAAGGCGCCGACCCGCTCCTGGGCGTCCTCGACGAGGCGGTCCCAGCCGCGCCGGTTCATCAGGCCGGTGAGGGCGTCGGTGTCGGCGAGGGCGGCGGCCAGCCGGGCCGCGCGGCGGCCGCGGTCGGCCACCCGGGTGGCGGCGAGGTGGCTCGAGAGGAGGTGGCTGAGCAGCTCGACCAGCGCGTCGTCGACCTCGGCGGGGTCGGTGAGGGGCTGCTCGCCCACGCCGCACAGGATGCCGAAGAGCCGGCCGCCGTCGTCGCTGATCGGGTAGCCGACATAGGCGCGCACGTCGCTCGCGGCCGGAAGTCCCGCGTACGCCGGGTCGGCGGCCGAGTCCGGTACGACGTGCGCGGCCCCGAGGGTCATCCGCCGGCAGAACGAGTCGTCCCAGCGGACCCGCTGGCCGGTCTCGATCAGCGGGCCGGCCGGGCCGGTCGGGGCGCCCGGCTGGACGTGCACGTGGACCTGCTCCCCGCCGGCGACCCGGGAGACGGACCAGGTGGCCAGCGGGGTGTGCCCGGAGAGGTAGCCGACGACGCGCCGGGCCGCCTCGGTGAAGCTGTCGGGTGCGTCGGGCCCGGCGGAGGCCAGCGCATGTGCGAGGACGTCGACCGCCATGGCCGCCTCCGATCTGCCGCAGAGTGGTGCTGAGCCCCGATCGGCTGGCGGGCGGGAGACCTGAGGGTGCTGGTCAGCCGTCGGTGAGCCGGATCAGACCGACGATCGTAGCGACGTACAGTGCGCCGTCGGGCCCGAGGTAGATCGACGCGTAGTGGTTGTTCCACTGGATGCCGGTGCCGGTCAGCCGGCTCCAGCGGGTCTCGCCGGTGCGGATGTCGATGGCGGTGACGTACCAGGGGTCGACCGGGTTGCCGCGCGGCTTGGAGTAGACGTAGACGAGTCCGGTGGCGAGCGAGGCCTTCGGCACCGACGTCGGCGCGCTGGTGGGGTTCGTCCACGCCACGTGGCAGCCGTCGGGGTCGATCATCACCCGCGAGACGCCGGGTGTCGTGGTCTTGCCGAGCAGCGTGGACTGGACGCCGGCGTACCCGTAGTTGTTCTCGATGATCAGTGACTCACCGGCCGCCACCAGGCTGTTCTCGGTCGTGCTCGCGCCGGACGCGAGCACCGGGATCGAGCAGTGCTCGCGGTCGGCGACGCCCTTGCGGCGGTCGTAGACGATGACGTGGCTCTGCGGCTCCGCGTTGTCGGCGATCGCGATCCACCGCTCGCCGATGAGCGTGGGGGAGGTGCCGGAGCCCTGGGAGAGCATGCCCGGCTTCTTGGTGGTGCCGCGGTCGTAGGGGATCGCCCAGGTGATCTCCGGCGTCCCGTCGGCGGCCGCGTCGAGGCGGTAGCTGCGGTGCGTCGAGACGAAGTACACGCCGCCGGTCTCGTCGGTGGACACGGAGTTGAAGATCCCCTCGCCCGCCGGCAGCCGAAGCGACCGCACGGCGCCGGTGCCGCGGTCCAGGGTGCCGACGGTGCCCTGCTGGCTGAACCACCACACCCGTCCCGACCAGTCGACGCCGGTCGCGACCAGGCAGTCGTCGGCGGCGAGGTGCGCGGCCAGCGGCCAGGTCCGGCCACGGGTCAGCGAGCCGTCGGCGCCGACGGCGACCTCGGCGATCGAGGCGTCGGTGGTCGTGGCGTAGGCCCGGTCCTGGCCGTCGAGGAAGAAGTAGGTGCCGCCGCAGATGTCGGTGAGCGGGTTCGCGCCCGAGGCCAGGTCGCGCTGCGAGAGCTGCAGCTGGTCGATCGCCCGCAGCGTGACCGGGTCGATCACCATCAGCGTGAAGCCCTCGAGCCCGCCGCACAGGCCCACGATCCGGTCGTGCGAGTCGAACGCCATCGTCGCGCACTCCCGGATCCCGTACGACGCCGTGCGCATCCGCAGGTCGCGCCCGAGCGGACCCGGCCCGGCGTACGCGTCGGAGCTGTAGGGATCGTTGTGCATGCTGCTGCGCCCGTTGGGCGCGAGATGGGGGTTCTGCGGGATCGGCGGCGCGTCCAGCGGCTGCACGGTGGCCGGGGCGCCGATGAAGCGGGGCGCGAGCAGGTCGGTCGGCAGGGCCGGGATCGGCAGGCCGGGAACGGTCGGCAGCGCCGGCAGGCCGGGCAGGGCCGGGTCGGCGTGGGCGGGCTGCGCGCCGAGCGAGCCGAGGGACAGGGCGAGGGTGGCGGCGATCCCCGAGGCCGCGACGCGGAGCATGCGCATCCGGCGATGCTAGGACGAAAACCGGCCGACGAGAACCTGTTTCAGTTTTGTACGTCGGTGGACGGCGTGGACGGCGTCGACCGCACGTACTCGCGGGCCCGGCGCAGCAGCGCGGTGACGAGCGCGCGGACCGTTTCGGGCTGTTGGACCCCCTTGCGCAGGCAGGCGACGAGGGTGACGGTCGGGACGGTGCCCTCGATCGGCCGGTAGGTGAGGACGCCGCTCTGCTCCAGCGGGTGTCCCATCACGGTGAAGTTGGGGAGCAGGGTGAACCCGGTGCCCTGGGCGACCAGCGCCTTGCCGAGCTCCGCGCCGTCCGCGGTGTAGCTGACCGGCGGCATCGCCGGTCCGAACCAGCGGTGCGCGAAGCGGTTCATCAGGTAGCCCGGGCGCATCTCGACGAACGGCTCGGCGCGCAGGTCGTCGGGCGCCAGCGTGGTCCGTACGGCGAGCGGGTGGTCGGCCGGCAGTACGGCCACCGGTACGCCGTGGATCAGCTCGGAGCGCTGGATGTCGGGCGGCACGTCGTCCCCCTCGAGCAGGTTGACCAGGCCGATGTCGAGTCCGCCGGCGGCGATCTCGGTGAAGATCTCCGACTGCTGCATGTTGCGCAGCTCGACGGTCGCGGCCGGGTTGGCCGCGCGGAAGGCCCGGACCGCGGGGATGAGCAGCGTCGAGCTGGCCGCCTGGACGGTGCCGACGTGGACCACGCGCGCGGCCGTGGTCTGCTCGCGCGCCGAGGAGCGCAGCCGCTGGACCGCCTCGATCGCGTCGGTGAGGTGGGGGAGCAGGTCGCGTCCGCGCCGGCTGATCCGGGCGCCGGTGCGCCGGCGGTCCAGCAGGGTGACGCCGAGCTCGCGCTCCAGCCGGATGATCGCCTCGGACATGGCCGGCTGCGAGATGTGCAGCGCCTCGCTGGCGCGTCGCAGCGAGCCGTGCCGGGTGATCGCCTCGACGTACTCCAGCTGTTCGATCCGCATCCGGATGCCCTCCTCGTGATCGGGGAACCCGATCGTGCCCCTGTGAGATCCCATGGCCGAAGCAACGGGAATGCCTTGCATGAGCATATCTCTATTAGTTTGATTGACTTAAAGAAGTGATCTCTGGAGGAGAGCGATGTCCCTCAAGTTCGACTGGTTCCTGCCGACCAACGGCGGTGACGGGCGCGACGTGGTCGGCGGTGGGCACGGCGTGGACGCCGGTCCCGCCGGCCGGCCCGTGACGATCGACTATCTCGGTCAGATCGCCCGCAGCGCCGAGCAGCTCGGCTTCGAGTCGGCGCTGGTGCCGACCGGCGCCTGGTGCGAGGACGCCTGGGTGACCACCGCGATGCTGAGCGAGGTCACCCGGCGGCTCGGGTTCCTGGTCGCGCTGCGCCCGGGCCTGATGTCACCCCTTCTGGCCGCGCAGATGGCGACCTCCTTCCAGAACCTCTCCGGTGGCCGGCTGCTCCTCAACGTGGTGACCGGCGGCGAGAGCGCGGAGCAGCGGGCGTTCGGCGACTTCCTCGACAAGGACGCCCGATACGCCCGGTGCGACGAGTTCCTGACCATCGTGCGCCGGCTCTGGGACGGCGAGCAGGTCGACTTCGCGGGCGAGCACCTGCGGGTCGAGGGCGCGCGGCTGCACCGGCTGCCCGAGGTCCGCCCCGAGATCCAGTTCGGCGGCTCCTCGCCCGCCGCGGGCCAGGTCGCCGCCCGGCACGCCGACGTCTACCTCACCTGGGGCGAGCCGCCCGCCGCGGTCGCCGAGAAGGTGCGCTGGATCCGCGAGCTGGCCGACCGCGAGGGCCGCGAGCTGCGCTTCGGGCTGCGGGTCCACGTGATCAACCGCGACACCTCCGAGGAGGCCTGGGCCGAGGCCGACCGCCTGCTCGCCGCGATCGACGACGAGACCATCGCCCGGGTGCAGGCGGGCCTGGCCCGCAGCGAGTCCGTCGGCCAGCAGCGGATGCTCCGGCTCAACGGCGGCTCGCGCGCCGAGCTCGAGATCCACCCCGGGCTGTGGGCCGGCGTCGGGCTGGTGCGCGGCGGCGCCGGCACCTCCTTCGTCGGCAGCCACGAGCAGGTCGCGGACCTGATCGAGGAGTACCAGGCGGTGGGCATCGACCAGTTCGTGCTCTCCGCCTATCCCCACCTCGAGGGCGCGTACTGGTTCGGCGAGGGAGTCCTCCCCGTGCTGGAGAAGCGCGGCCTGTGGAAGCGGGCGGCATGAGCGTCGACACCGCACCCCGCGGGCTGGTCGCCACCGCCGCCGGTACGACGGCGGCGCGGCCCGCGCGCAAGGCACGGCGCCGCGGCGACCTGCCCTACACCCTGCTCCGGCTGCTCAGCCCGCTCTTCCTCCTCGGGGCCTGGCAGGTCGCGTCCTCGACCGGACTGCTCGCCGAGAGCACGCTGCCGGCGCCGGGCACGATCCTCGAGACCGCGCGCTTCCTGTGGGAGAACGGCCAGCTGCCCGACGCGATCGTGGTCTCGCTGCGCCGGGCCGGACTCGGCTTCGCCCTGGGCGGCGGCGTCGCGGTCGTGCTCGGCACGATCGTCGGTCTCGGCCGGCTCGGCGACGCCCTGGTCGACCCGTACGTCCAGATGCTGCGGGCGCTGCCGCTGTTCGGCCTGGTGCCGCTGTTCATCATCTGGTTCGGCATCAAGGAGGAGCCCAAGATCTACCTGGTCGCGCTCTTCGCGCTGGTGCCGCTGTACCTCAACCTGGTCGCCGCGCTGCGCGGCGTGGACCGCGATCTCGTCGAGGTCGCCCGGTCGCTGCGGCTGACCCGGGGTGAGCGGCTGCGCCACCTCTACGTCCCGGCGGTGCTGCCGGGGGTGCTGGTCGGCGTACGCCAGTCGCTGGGGGCGGCCCTGGTGGCGCTGGTCGTGGCCGAGCAGGTCAACGCCGGAGCCGGGCTCGGCTACCTGATCAACAACGCGCGCGACGTGCTGCGCATCGACATCATCGTGGTCGGCCTGCTCTGCTACGCCGTCCTCGGGCTGGTGACCGACGCCGTGGTGCGCGCGTTCGAGCGGGCCGCCGTGCGGTGGCGGGACGAGGGAGTGCGATGAGCCACCCGATCGACGACACCGGTACCGCGGTCGCGGCCGCAGCCCGCTCCGTGCGGCGCAGCTTCGGCGACCAGCTGGTCCTCGACGGCATCGACCTGGAGATCCGCACGGGCGAGTTCGTCGCGCTGCTCGGCCGCTCGGGGTGCGGGAAGTCCACCCTGCTGCGGATCCTCGCCGGCATCGACACCGGCGCGGAGGGAGAGGTCGTCGGCGGCCGCGAGCCGGCCGTCGTCTTCCAGGACCCGCGGCTCTTCCCGTGGCGGCGGGTGCTCGACAACGTCAGCCTGGGCCTGCGCGGCGCCGACGCGCGGGAGCGGGCCCAGCGGGTGCTGGCCGAGGTCGGCCTCGACGGCCGGGAGCGCGCCTGGCCGCGCCAACTCTCGGGCGGCCAGCGCCAGCGGGTCGCCCTCGCCCGGGCCCTCGTCCGCGAGCCGGACCTGCTGCTCCTCGACGAGCCGTTCAGCGCCCTCGACGCGCTCACCCGGATCTCCGCGCAGGAGCTGGTCCGCGAGCTCGTCGCGACCCACCGGCCCGCCGTCCTCATGGTCACCCACGACGTGGAGGAGGCGCTCCTGCTCGCCGACCGGGTGATCGTGATGGACGCCGGCCGGCTGATCCACGACGAGGCCATCGACCTGCCGCGGCCCCGCCGCCGCGACCACCCCGAGATCGTGCGGCGCCGGACCGCGCTGCTGGGCCTGCTCGGCGTACGCCCGAGCGCGGCCTCCGCCTGACCTTCCGCGCATCACCCGCTCCCGAGCACCACCCCCGAGAAAGTACGGAGAACCATGCTGAACACCAACCGACGCTCCCGTCTGCGCCTGCTGGCCGCGACGGTCGCCGCCACCGCCGCCCTCGCCGGCCTGACCGCCTGCGGGTCCGACGACGACAGCGGGGACGCCGGTGCCAAGCCGGTCCTGCGGGTCGGCGTCCAGAAGGACGGCGTGCGCGCCGTCCTCGACAAGGCGGGCCTGCTCGACGACCTCCCCTACGAGATCGAGTGGGCCGAGTTCACCGCCGGGCCGCCGATCGTCGAGGCCGCCTCGGCCGACCAGATCGACGTCGCGTGGGTCGGCTCGGCACCGCCGATCTTCGGCGCCGCCTCCGACGCGAACTTCAAGATCATCGCCCAGGTCCAGGAGCGCGACCAGCAGGAGAACTCGATCCTGGTGCCGGCCGGCTCCGACATCACCGAGGTCGCCGACCTCGCGGGCAAGAAGATCGCCGTCGGCAAGGGCACGTCCGCGCACGGACTGCTGCTCCAGGCGCTGAAGCGCAACGGGCTGAGCCTCGACGACGTCGAGCCCAACTATCTCGCCCCGGCCGACGGACTGGCCGCGTTCACCTCCGGCGAGGTCGACGCCTGGGCCGTGTGGGACCCCTTCGTCACCCAGGTCGTCGAGCAGAACGACGCCGTCGCGATCACCGGTGGTGCGCCCGACGAGCAGGGCGTGCAGTTCGAGATCGCCTCCACGAAGTCGCTCGAGGAGCCGGAGACCCGCGAGAGCATCCGGCACTTCGTCAACCTGCTCAAGGAGGCGTGGGTCTGGGCGATCGACCACTCCGACGAGTGGGGCGACGGCTGGGCCGCCGAGTCGGGTCTCTCGCCCGACGTCACCCGGATCGTGGCGAAGAACAAGGCCGCCGACTTCGGCCCGGTCACCGACGAGACCATCGCCTCCGAGCAGGCTCTCGCCGACGCCTTCTTCGAGGCCGGCGAGCTGCCCAAGCAGATCGACTTCGCCTCGATCGTCGAGCCCGGCCTGATCGACTGACCGCTCGGCCGCTGGGCCGCTGGGCCGCTCGCTCAGTCGCGTGGGGGAGTCGACCGGTCGAGGAGCCAGTCGTCGAAGAACGACGACAGCTCCTCGCCGGTCGTCTCCTCGATCCAGTCGACGTACTCCTGGCGGTCGGCGCTGCCGTTGGCCCGCGCGGCCGGCCACTCCCGGAGCACCTCGAAGAACCGGCGCTCGCCGATCCGCTCGCGCAGCTCCTGCCACATCAGCGCCGGGCCGTAGTAGATGTTCCCGTCGCCGAACCGGGTCGGGTCGAAGGCGCCCGGCGGCCCCGACTCGGCGCGCAGGTCGGGCTCGAAGGCCGCCCACTGGTCGACCTTGCGGGCCATCGAGATGCCCTCCTGCTCGGCCTCCCACATGCCCTGCAGGTACATCGCCATGCCCTCGTTCATCCACACGTCCGACCAGTCGGCCGGGGTGACCGTGTCGCCGTACCAGTGGTGGGCGGCCTCGTGGACCAGCACCGCCTCCGAGAGGCTGTACGGCGTGTCGCCGAGGGTGATCATGGTCTGGGTCTCCATGCCGCTGTCGTTGTCGACGACGAGCACGCCGAAGCTGTCGAACGGGTAGGGCCCGAGCAGGTCCTCCAGCCAGTCGAGCGCGTCCGGCGTGCGCGCGGTGTCGCCGGGCAGGGGCTCGCCGTCGGCGTCGGTCCAGACCTGGATCGGGATGCCGCTCGACGAGGTCAGGTCGGTGTGCTGGAAGTCGCCGAAGGCCACCGTGACCAGGTACGACGCCGCCGGCTCCGCGAGCTGCCAGCTGTTCACGCTGCGCCCGTCCTCGGTGGTCGAGGAGGTGAGCACGCCGTTGGCGACGCCGGACATCGGGGCCGGCACGGTGAGGGTGAAGTCGTAGAGCGCCTTGTCGGAGGGCTGGTCGTTGACGGCGTACCAGGTGAAGGCGCCGAAGGGCTCCTGCAGGGTCCAGGTCTCGTGCTCGGCGGTGGTGGTCCAGCCGACGCCCTGGGTGAAGTCCGAGCGCTGGCTCGGGGCGGGGGCCGCGGCGGGCGTGCCGGCGTACTCCAGGACCAGCTCGTACTCCCGGCCGCCGGTGACCGGGTGGGCGACGGTGAGGTCGTTGCCCTCGACGCTCGTCGCGGCGGGCGCGCCGTCGACCGTGGCGGCGGAGATGGCGAGCTGCTCGTTGAAGTCGAGCGGGATCCGCTCCGCGTCGCGGGTCGCGCGGAAGGTGAGCGTCTCGCGCGCGGTGAGCCGGTCGGTGTCGGGCGCCCAGGTGAGGTCGAGGTCGTAGTGGAGCGCGTCGACGAGGGTGTTGCCGTACTCGGGGTACACCGAGTCGGCGCGCGGCTCGCTGCGCGCGATGGCGAGCTCGCCGGGCTCGGCCGTGTTGCTGGGCGCGCTGGTGGGCGTGGCGGTGGTCCGCCCGGGGCCCGCGGAGCGGCCCGCGACCGGACCGGCACAGGCCGCGAGCGCGAGGGAGCAGCCGATCGCGGTCGCGGCGGCGAGCAGGCCCGGTGCACGCGTCATGGCGCCATCATGCCGGGCGGAGATCTGACAGAAGTTCACGTTCGGGCGTCACCGTTGTGTCGGACCCTCGTTGGAGAGTGATCGGGATCACCGGGGTGTGCCCGGGAACGGGAGGTGGAGTGGTGGAGGACGCACTGATCGCCGGGCCGCGAGGGTGGCAGCGGGTCGGACTCGCGGCGCTGGTCGCGCTGTCCGTGGTCGGGGTCGCGCTCGCCGTGCCCACGACCGGCTCGGGCGACGGCTCGCTGTCCCTCGCGGCGGCCGCCGAGCAGCGCAAGTCCGACCTCGGCGTCCCCCACGACGACGCCCTGCTCCCGGTCCACGACCACAACGACCCGGCCACCAAGAACGACGTCGCTCGCGGCCTCACGGTCGGCGACGACGTGGTCGACCCGACCACCGCCCGCGAGCGCAGGGCATCCGCGGCCTACGTCGACGCGGAGCGGGCGCTGCCCGACCCCCGCCTGGTCCCGACAGCCGCCTACCCGCCCCGGGCCGCCGTGCCGGCCGATCGCTACGCCCTGGCCGGCGGCTGCTACTCCCTCAGCGCGGGCGGCGCCTCCTTCGGTCCCTACTACTTCAAGGCCACCCGCCTCGGCGGCTACCTGCTCCACACGCCGAGCGGCGAGCTGACCCGCAACGGCAACGGCTCGGTGACGATCGCCGCCAAGCCCGGCCCCCAGGCCGACTGGACCCTCACCGGCGCCGACGGCGGCTTCACGCTCCAGATCGACGGCGCCGGCGCCCTGGTCGCCCAGGGGAGCGGCCTCACCACCGGCCCCTCCGGCACCCTCTTCCGGGCCGCGCTCGCGAGCGGCTGCCCGGCGTACCCCGAGGCCGACATCAACGTCAGCGGCGACCCGTTCGGCGGCGCGGCGCCCTACCAGGAGGTGCGTGGCTTCGTCGACGCCCACACCCACGGCATGGCCTTCGAGTTCCTCGGCGGCAAGGTCCACTGCGGACGTCCGTGGCACGAATACGGCGCGCCGTACGCGCTCGACGACTGCGCCGACCACAAGATCACCGGCGGCAAGGGCGCGCTGCTCGAGTCGGTGCTGTCCGGCGAGCCGTCCCACGACCCGGTCGGCTGGCCGACCTTCAAGGACTGGCCGGCGCCGGAGTCGCTGACCCACGAGGGCACCTACTACCGCTGGCTCGAGCGGGCCTGGCGCGGCGGGCAGCGGCTGTTCGTCAACCTGTTGGTCGAGAACAACAAGCTCTGCCAGCTCTATCCGCTGAAGAAGAACTCCTGCGACGACATGACCTCGATCCGGCTGCAGGCCAAGGACATGCGGATCATGCAGGACTACATCGACGCCCAGTTCGGCGGCCCCGGCAAGGGCTTCTACCGGATCGTCAAGGACCCCTTCGAGGCCCGCCGGGTCATCAACGCCGGCAAGATGGCCGTCGTCATGGGCATCGAGACCTCGATCCCGTTCGGCTGCACCTACAAGACCGTGCTGGGTCGCGATCTCCCGGCCTGCACCCCGGCCGAGATCGACGCCAACCTCGACGAGATGCAGGCGCTCGGCGTGCGCCAGATGGAGCTGGTCAACAAGTTCGACAACGCGCTGGCCGGCGTGGCCGGCGACGCCGGCGCGATCGGTCCGCTCGTCAACGCCGCCAACTTCCTCGAGACCGGCACGTTCTGGGCGATGGAGCACTGCGAGCCGGCCGACGGCGAGTCCTCCGACAACGCCCAGATCACCATCCCCGACATCACCGCCGGCCAGCAGGACGCGCTCTTCGGCGCGCTCGGCAAGGTGCTCGGCCTGCTCCCGGCGCTGCCGCTCTACCCGCAGCCCGCCCACTGCAACAAGCGCGGGCTGACCGAGCTCGGCGTCCACACCATCGAGGGGTTGGCGAAGCGCAAGATGGTCTTCGACCCCGACCACCTCTCGGTCAAGGCGCGCGCCGCCTCGATGGACGTGATCGAGGACCTGCGCTACGCCGGCGTCATCTCCAGCCACTCGTGGTCCACGCCCGACACCTACCCGCGGATCTACCGGTCCGGTGGCTTCATCACTCCCTACGCCGGCGACTCGACGGGCTTCGTCGCCAAGTGGCGCCGCCACCTCGGCTGGGCCGACCCGCGCTACTACTTCGGGTTCGGCTTCGGCGCCGACATCAACGGGCTCGGCGCCCAGGGCAACCCGCGCGGCGCCGACGTGCCCAACCCGGTGCGCTACCCCTTCACCGGCCTCGGCGGGGTGACCATCGACCGGCAGCGAGCCGGCGAGCGGGTCTGGGACATCAACACCGACGGCGTCGCGCAGTACGGCCTCTACCCCGACTGGGTCGAGGACCTGCGCCAGATCGCCGAGGCGCAGGGGCGTGGCGACGGCGCCAAGATCGTCGACGACATGTCTCGTGGCGCCGAGGCCTACCTGCAGATGTGGGAGCGGGCCTACGGCGTGCGACCCGACTCGTGCCGCAACCCCGGCCTGCGGATGTCCTTGGCCAAGGCCAAGAAGCTCGGCAAACGGATGGTGCGCCGGCACTTCACCACCGACCAGGTGATCGCGCGGGTCGGCCAGCCCTACCTGCGCCTCGACAAGAGGTTCACCTTCTGTGCCAAGGCCAAGAAGACCACCCAGAACGGCAAGAAGGCCAAGAAGCTGGTCAAGGTGACCGTGGTCGTGAAGCTCAGGGCCAACGGCACGGTGAAGAAGGTCAAGTACCGCCGGTGAGGCGATGGTCACGGCGCCGAGAAGTTACCTGCCGGTAGGATCCCGGGTGCCTGCGGCGCCAGCGTACGTGGGTAAGGCTTGCCTATCGCCGCGGGGTCCGTCGTCCGGCACTAGGCTCGTCGCGCGCACTCTTGTGCGCGCCCCTTGACTCCCTGCCGGATGAGGAGCTGTTGGACACCATGCAGATCGTTGCGATCGTCGTCTCCCTGGCCGTCTCGGTCGTCGCGGTCGCGCTGACCGCGCGCGCCGTCGTCGCGATGCTCGGGGTGATCAAGCGCGGTCAGCCGGCGCCCGGTCGCACCGGCAACCCCGCGGGCCGCACGCTGACGATGCTGAAGGAGACCTTCGGCCACACCCGCATGCTCCAGTGGACCTGGATCGGCATCCTGCACTGGTTCGCCTTCGCGGCGTTCATCGCGCTCTCGACCGCGGTCGCCGCGGCCTACATCCAGCTCTTCGACCCCGAGTTCACCATCCCGGTGATCGGCAAGTGGTGGGTCTACGAGTGGGTCGCCGAGCTGCTGGGCCTGCTCGGCACGATCGCGATCATCCCGCTGATCGTCTACCGGCTCACCCACAAGCCCTCCCAGCTCGGCCGCCGCAGCCGCTTCTTCGGCTCCACGATGTGGCAGGCCTACTTCGTCGAGGCGATGGTGCTGCTCGAGAGCTCCGCGATCCTCTTCATCCGCGGTGCCGAGTACAACCTCGCCAAGGCCCACGGCGGCGAGGCCGCCGAGCACGCCGACGGCTTCCACTTCCCCGTCTCGCAGGTCTTCGCGAACCTCTTCCCGACCGGCCACGACTCCGTCGGCACGCTCGAGAACATCATCTTCTTCATCGCGATGGTCAAGATCGTCTCGGCCATGGTCTGGCTGATGGTCATCGCGACCAACCTGACCATGGGTGTGGCCTGGCACCGGTTCACCGCCTGGTTCAACATCTGGTTCAAGCGCGAGGAGAGCGGCCGCACCGCCCTCGGCGCGGTCAAGCCGCTGACGTCCGGCGGCAAGCCGATCACCCTCGACGACGTCGACGACCTCGACGAGGACGCCATGCTCGGCGCCGGCTCCATCTGGGACTTCTCCTGGAAGGACATCCTCGACTTCACCACCTGCACCGAGTGCGGTCGCTGCCAGTCGCAGTGCCCCGCCTGGAACACCGAGAAGCCGCTCTCGCCCAAGCTGATGATGATGGCGATGCGCGAGGAGGCGTACGCCGTCGCCGGTGGCGCCGAGCAGCGCGCCCTGGTCGGCAAGACCGACCACGAGCAGGCCGACGGCGTCGACGACTGGTTCTACATGCCCGAGGGCGGCGACTTCGTCGTCGACGAGGACGCCCTGTGGGCCTGCACCAACTGCGGCGCCTGCGTCCAGCAGTGCCCCGTCGACATCGAGCACGTCGACCACTTCGTCGACATGCGCCGCTACCAGGTGCTCGTCGAGTCCAACTTCCCCTCCGAGCTCAACGGTCTCTTCAAGGGCCTGGAGAACAAGGGCAACCCGTGGAACATGTCGCCCACGGCGCGCCTCGACTGGGCCAAGGACCTGCCCTTCGAGGTCAAGGTCGTCGGCGACTCGATCGAGTCGCTCGAGGAGGTCGACTGGCTGTTCTGGGTCGGCTGCGCCGGCGCCTACGAGGACCGCGCGAAGAAGACCACCCGCGCCGTCGCCGAGCTGCTCGACCTCGCGGGCGTGTCGTTCGGCGTACTCGGCAACGGTGAGACGTGCACCGGCGACTCCGCCCGCCGGGCCGGCAACGAGTTCGTGTTCCAGGGCCTGGCCCAGCAGAACATCGAGACCCTCACCGACGCCAAGGCGAAGCAGGTCGTCTCGACCTGCCCGCACTGCATGAACACCCTCAAGAACGAGTACCGCCAGCTCGGTCTCGAGCTCGAGGTCATCCACCACACCCAGCTGCTCAACCGCCTGGTCCGCGAGGGCAGGCTCACCCCGGTCGCCTCCGGCGCCGGCGCCCACAACCGCAAGATCACCTACCACGACCCGTGCTTCCTGGGTCGCCACAACCAGGTCTACACCCCGCCGCGCGACCTGCTGCAGATCCTCCCCGGCGCCGAGTTCGCCGAGATGGAGCGCAACTCCGAGCGGTCCTTCTGCTGCGGCGCCGGCGGTGCCCGGATGTGGATGGAGGAGACCATCGGTGAGCGGATCAACCTCAACCGCACCGCCGAGGCCGTCGGCACCGGCGCCGACCAGGTCGCCGTCGGCTGCCCGTTCTGCCGCGTGATGCTCTCCGACGGCCTGACCAAGATGCAGGCCGACGGCGAGGCGCGCGAGGAGGTCGAGGTCCTCGACGTCGCCCAGATGCTGCTCGCCTCGGTCAAGGGCGAGCAGGCCACCAAGCTGCTCCCCGGCGAGGGCACGCCGCTGGCCCCCAAGGCTGCCGCTCCCGCCGCCGCCGCGGACCCGGTCGCCGCGAAGGCCGAGCCCGAGGCCGGCGACGTCACCATCACCGACGACACCGTCGTCGCCACCGAGGACGCCGGCCCGGCCGCCAAGGCATCCGGCGGCTCCTCGATGTTCGACGACCCGGGCTCGATGTTCGACACGCCTGCCTCCGCGGCGCCGGCTGCTCCGGAGGCCCCCGCTGCCCCGGCCGAGGACAAGGCCGCCCCCTCGGGTGGCGGCTCGCTCTTCGACGACCCCGGCTCGCTCTTCGACTCCCCGGCCGCTCCTGCTGCCGCCGCGCCGGCCGCGCCGGCTGAGGAGAAGGCCGACGAGAAGGCCGCGCCCGCGGGCGCCGGCTCGCTCTTCGACGAGGGCGGCTCGCTGTTCGACACGCCGACTCCCGCCCCCGAGGCGCCCAAGGCCGAGGCTGCCCAGGCCGAGGCGCCGCCGGCCGCGGCCGCCAAGGCGGAGGCGCCCGCGCCGACGACCGACCTCGGCGCCGGCGGGTCGCTGTTCGACATCGCCGCCCCCGCTGAGGAGGCGCCCCCGGCGCCCGCCCCTGCCGAGGCCGCTGCTCCGGAGGCGCCGGCTACTGCCGAGGCCCCGGCTGCTCCCGAGGCCCCGGCCGCCGAGGCCAGCCCGGCCCCGTCGGTCGACCTGAACGCGGGTGGCTCGCTCTTCGACATCGCCGCCCCCGCCGAGACCCCGGCCGCCCCGACCCCGGCCGCCCCGACCCCGGCCGCCGAGTCGCCGTCCGCCGAGACCCCGGCTCCCGCCCCGGCGCCGGTCGCCGAGCAGGAGCCCGTCGAGGCCGAGGCGCGTGCCGAGGAGGCCGCCGTCGCCGACGAGCCGCCCGCGCCCACCCCGGCGCCCGCCGCTCCCGCAGCCGCGCCGGCCACCGACGTCGACATCAACGCCATGGGCTCGCTGTTCGACATCGCCGCCCCGGCCGCCCCGGCCGCTCCGGCCCCGGCCGCCGCCGAGCCCGAGCCGGCCCCCGAGCCCGAGCCGGTCCCCGAGCCCGAGCCGGCCCCCGAGCCCGAGCCGGTCCCCGAGCCCGAGCCGGTCCCCGAGCCCGAGCCGGTCCCCGAGCCCGAGCCGGTCCCCGACCCCGAGCCGGCCCCCGAGGCCGCCCCGGCGCCGGCGCCCCCGTCGTCCTCCGGCGAGGCCCACCAGCCCCGCACCGACGCCGACATCAACGCCGCGGAGTCCCTGTTCGACCTCTGAGCTTCTGAGGTGTGGAGTCTGGTGCCCCGATAGTGCGCACCAGACTCCACACTTCTGCGTGGCGAGCCACCTTCGCGGCCGTCGAGCAGCCACGGTCGACAGGTGGTCGTAGTCGATGCGGACCGTCTGCTCGCGGTCGAGGGCCGCGTCGAGGTCGCGATCCCGGGCGGTGGCGGCGTCATGGCCGAGGCTTCCGTCGACCCACCCCCGGCGCCGGACCATCCGGTCGATGCCCGCTCCGAGGCGGCGCCGACACTCGCTCGCGCGAGCCTGTGGGCAGCCACCTCCTTTCGAGGGGTGTGACCGCGCTCACCTCCGCGCCACCATGGACTCATGACCGAGCTGTCGTACGCCGCAGGCGAGACCACCACCCCCCTCCTCGACGAGACGATCGGGGCCAACCTGGAGCGCACCGTCGCGCGGTGGCCCGACGGTGAGGCGCTGGTCGAGGTGGCGAGCGGGCGCCGGTGGACCTGGCGCGAGTTCGACCACGCTGTCGACGAGGCGGCGCGCGGCCTGATCGGGCTCGGGATCGCGAAGGGCGACCGGGTGGGGATGTGGGCGCCCAACTGCGCCGAGTGGACGATCATCCAGTTCGCGGCGGCCAAGGCGGGGGCGATCCTGGTCAACGTCAACCCGTCGTACCGCACCCATGAGTTCGCGTACGCCGTCAACCAGTCCGGCCTACGCCTCCTGTTCGCCGCGACCGGCTTCAAGACCAGCGACTACCGGGGGATGGTCGAGGAGGTCACGGGCAAGGGCGAGGTGCCCGGCCTCGAGCAGACGCTGTACGTCGACAGCGACGACTGGCGGCGCCTGGTCGCCGCTGGAGCGGACCTGCCCGCCGACGCGCTCGCCGAGCGCCAGCGCGAGCTGAGGCCGGACGACCCGATCAACATCCAGTACACGAGCGGCACCACCGGGTTCCCCAAGGGCGCCACGCTGAGCCACCGAAACATCCTCAACAACGGCTACTTCGTGACCGAGCTGATCGGGTTCAGCGAGCAGGACCGGCTGTGCATCCCGGTGCCCTTCTACCACTGCTTCGGCATGGTGATGGCCAACCTGGGCTGCGTCACCCACGGCGCGACGATGGTGATCCCGGCGCCCGGCTTCGACCCGACGATCACCTTGAAGGCCGTGCAGGACGAGCGCTGCACCGCGGTGTACGGCGTCCCCACGATGTTCATCGCGATGCAGAACGCGCCCGACTTCGGCGCCTACGACCTCGCGACCCTGCGCACCGGCATCATGGCCGGCTCGATCTGCCCCGTCGAGGTGATGAAGCGCTGCATCAACGACATGCACATGGCCGAGGTGTCCATCGCCTACGGCATGACCGAGACCAGCCCGGTGAGCTGCCAGACCCGCGCGGACGACGACCTGGACCGTCGTACGTCGACCATCGGCCGGGCTGCGCCCCACGTCGAGATCCGGATCGTCGACCCGGTGACGGGGGAGACCGTGCCGCGGGGCGAGCCGGGGGAGTTCTGCACCCGCGGCTACAGCGTGATGCTCGGCTACTGGAACGACCCCGACAAGACCGCCGAGGCGATCGACGCCGACGGCTGGATGCACACCGGCGACCTCGCCGTGATGCGCGAGGACGGCTACGCCAACATCGTCGGCCGGATCAAGGACATGGTCATCCGCGGCGGCGAGAACATCTACCCGCGCGAGATCGAGGAGTTCCTCTACACCCATCCCGACGTCGAGGACGTCCAGGTGGTCGGCGTACCCGACGAGAAGTACGGCGAGGAGCTGTGCGCCTGGATCCGCCTGCGCCCCGGCGCGGACTCGCTCGACGCCGACGGGGTGCGCGCCTTCGCGACCGGCAAGCTCGCGCACTACAAGATCCCGCGCTACGTCCTGCTGGTCGACGAGTTCCCGATGACCGTCACCGGGAAGGTCCGCAAGGTGGAGATGCGCGAGCGCTCGACCGAGCTCCTCGGACTCGGCTGACCGCCGACCCGGCAGAAACTGGCTCTGGATTCCCGCCGACCCGGCAGAAACTGGCTCTGGATTCCCGCCGACCCGGCAGAAACTGGCGCGCACGGCGCGCGATCTTCTGCCGGGTCGGCGTCCCCCCGGCGCGACTTTCTGCCGGGTCGGCGTCCCCCCGACGCGACTTTCTGCCGGGTCGGCGCGTTCTGCACACCACTTTCTGCCGGGTCGGCGGAATGACAGCACCACGCAGTTGAAATGATGTCATGATGGCGTCATAGTGATGTCATGGACATCGGGCCGTACGTCGAGAGCCTCCGCCGCGACCTCCTCGCCGCCGCCGAGAGCGCGGGGGAGCAGGCGCGGGAGGTGGCCGAGCGGTTGGGCTACGCGCTGGATCCCGCGGTACGGCTCGCCGTGATGGAGGCGATCAGCCAGGCGGCCGCGGAGATCACGGCCGCGATGCCGAGCGGCGGCGTCGATGTCCGGCTCGACGGTCGCGACCTCGACTTCGTGGTGACGCCGGGTGAGCCGAACGGGCCGGTGGGTCCGGCGGCGCCGGAGCTGGTGACCGGCCCGGTGCCGGCCGAGCCGCCCGCCGAGGACGAGGGGCAGGCGCGGGTGAGCCTGCGGCTCCCGGAGTCGCTCAAGGCCCGCGCCGACGAGGCCGCGGCCCAGGCCGGCCAGTCGCTCAACACCTGGCTGGTCACTCTGATCCGCAGCGCGACGAGTGAGCGCGCCCTCCCGGTCGACGTCGACCTGTCCAGTCGGCCGTTCGGCGCCGACTTCCCGTTCGGCGGTCAGCCCGGCGGCAAGCCGGGTGCCGACCGCCGTCTCACCGGCTGGCTCTGAGCGGGCCTACCAGACCAAGGAGATCCCATGACCGACCACGAGCCCCTCCGCCAGGTCCTCGAGACCCCCGGACCGGTCCGCCTGCACGTCGAGAACGGCCGCGGTCGGATCGTCGTCCGGGCCGCCGACCAGGCGACGACCGAGGTGACCCTCGCCGGCGCGCGTGCGGCCGAGGTCCGGGTCACCCAGGACGGCCGTCGGATCGGCGTGCACGCCCCGAAGCAGCGCAATGGCGTCTTCGCCCGTGCTGATGAGCTCGACATCGAGGTCGTCGTGCCGCTCGACAGCGACCTGATCGCCCGCAGTGGCAGCGCGAGCATCACCGCCAGTGGCCGGCTGATGACAGCCCGGGTCAAGAGCGCGTCCGGCGAGGTGGTCCTCGACCAGGCGAGGACCGTGGTCGTCGACACCGGCTCGGGTGACGTCAGCGTCGCCGAGGTCGACGGCGACGTCCGGGTCCGCACCGGCTCCGGCGCCGTCGACCTGGGCCGGGTCGCCCAGGCCGCGTCCGTGTCCACCGGCTCCGGCGACGTCTGCCTCGGCCAAGCGCTTGGTACGGCGATCGTGAAGACCGGTTCGGGCGACCTCGAGGTGGGTGAGTCCGTGGCCGACCTGACCAGCAAGACCGGCTCCGGCGACGTCGTCGTCCGTACGGCGCGCCGCGGTCGGATCCTGATCAAGGGCGCCTCGACCCGGGTCCGCGTCGGAATCCCCGCGGGTACGCCGGTCTGGACCGACGTCACGACCGTCACCGGCCGGGTCAGCTCCACCCTGCCGCCGGTCGGCCGGCCGGAGCCGGGTGCCGACCACGTCGAGCTGCGCGCCACCACCGTCTCGGGCGACATCTCCCTCGTTCCCGCCTGACGGGCCGCGTGGTTGACTCCCGCGCGGGCTCGCCTATGCTGCTCTTATCTACCAAGCGCTCGATAGGTCAAAGCGAGGAGGCGGCATGCAGCGGGTCCTGGTGGTCGGTGGCACCGGCCTGATCGGTTCGACCGTGGCGACCGAGCTCGCCCGGCGTGGGTACGACGTCGCCGTGGCCGGGCGGAACCGGCCTGAGGAGGGTGCGCCCGCCGCGGCCCACCGGTGGGTCGAGGGCGACTACACGAGTCCCGGCTGGACCGAGCGGCTCCGGGAGTTCGACGCGCTCGTGTTCGCCGCCGCCCAGGACATCCGCCACGTCGGCCCGCACGCCTCGGCCGAGACCTGGCAGGACGTGCAGACCGCGAGCCTGCCGGCGTTCTTCGCCGAGGCCCGTGACGCCGGCGTACGACGGGCGGTGCTGGTCGGCAGCTACTACCACCAGGTGCTGCCGGACCTGGTCGCGACCAACGCCTACGTCCGCGCCCGGGCGGAGGCGGAGCGCGGCGTCCTCGCGCTGGCCACCCCCGAGTTCGCGGTGTGCGCGGTCAACCCGCCCAATGTCGTCGGGGTCGCGCCGGGACGCGCGCTCCACGCGTTCGCCAAGATGGTGCGCTGGGCGCGCGGTGGGCTGGCCGCGAAGGTGCCCGACTGTGCGCCCCACGGTGGCACCAACTACATCTCGGTGCACGCCGTCGCCGCCGCCGTCGCGGGCGCCGTCGAGCGCGGCGAGTCCGGCCGCGCGTACCTCATCGGCGACGAGAACCTCAGCTTCCAGTCCTACTTCCAGGCCCTCTTCGACGCCGCCGGCGCCGGGCGCACCGTCGCCGTCTGCGACGACGACCACGCGTTCCTGCCCGACGACTTCCTGGTCGCCGGCAAGGGTGTGACGATCGACTACGAGCCGGACGCCGCCGAGCGGGAGCTGCTGGGCTACGAGGGCGGCGACCTCGCGGCGACGCTGCGCGCGATGGTCGCCGCGGTCGACGCGCTGCCGCCCCGCGGCTAGTGGTAGAGGACCGCGAGGTACTGCTCGGCGAGGGTGGCCGCATCGCTCGCCTCGCCGGCGCGATACCACCGCACCGCGGTCCAGGTCGCGTCGCGCAGCAGTCGGTAGCGCACGTCGACAGGTACGTCGACCGCGAAGTCCCCGGCGATGGCGCTCGCGCGCAGTGCCCGCACCCAGCCCGCCTCGATAGCCGCGCTCTGCTCGGCGACGAAGGCGAAGTCGGGCTCGTCGACCACGCGCAGGAACTCGTTCTGGTAGGTCAGCACCCAGGCGGGACGCTCGGCGATCAGTCCGAAGGCGTGCCGCACCAGGTCGCCGACCCGCTGTCGTGGCGCGACGTCCGCGTCCACGATCGCCTCGGTCGCGGACGCCAGGTCGGCCAGGAACTCCCGGAGCACCGCCTCCAGGAGCGCGTCCTTGGAGGGGAAGTAGTGGTACAGGCTGCCCGACTGGATCTCGGCCTCGTCGGCGATGTGCCGCACCGTCGTCTCCGCGAACCCGCGCCGCGCGAACAGGGTCGCGGCGCTGTCGAGGATCGCCTGCCGGCGTACGGCGGGGTCCTCGCGCACCCGCATCCGGCGCGCCGGAGCGGTCTCACGGGTCACGCCGTGATCCTGCCAGAACGTCGAACACCGGAATGAGCGGAATGAGCGGAGTGAGCATGGAACAGCGGGTCAGCATCGTCACCGGCGGTGCCGGGGGCATCGGCGGCGCGATCTCGCGTGCGCTGGGGGCGCGGGGCGACCACGTCGTCCTCAACGACCTCGACCCGGCGGCCGCCGACGCCACGGCGTCGGGCATCCGCGCGGAGGGCGGGACGTGCACCGTCATCACCGGCGACATCACCGACGACGAGACCGTCGCCGCGGTCACGACCGCGGCCGCCGGGATCAGCGGCACGATCGACGTCCTGGTCAACAACGTCGGCGACTTCCGCCCTGCCTCGCGCGACCTCGCGCACAGCACCCCCGAGCAGTGGCAGCGTCTCTACGAGGTCAACCTGCGCCACGTCATCGCCATGACGTACGCCGTGCTGCCGCACCTCGGGCCGGGCTCGGCGATCGTCAACGTCTCGACGGTGGAGGCCTACCGCGGCATCCCGGCCAGCGCGCCGTACTCCGCCTTCAAGGCCGGTGTCTCCGCCTTCACCAAGAGCATGGCGGTCGAGCTGGGGCCGCGCGGCGTGCGGGTGAACGCCATCGCGCCGGACCTCACCGACACCGCCCAGACCTCCAGCGCGGCGATGCTGCGCGGGCGCGACGAGGAGCTGGTGCCGCTGTGGCTGCCGCTCGGCCGGTTCGCCGAGGCCGAGGACCACGCCGGCGTCGTGGACTTCCTGACCAGCGACGCCGCCCGCTTCGTCACGGGGCACACGATCCCCGTCGACGGAGGCACCCTGGCCGCGTCCGGGTGGTTCCGGCGCCATGACGGCAAGGGGTGGACGAACATGCCCGACCGGCCCTGAGCGATCCGGGCGTGACCGTCGCCACAGGTCGCTCGTTACCCGTGAGTACGCCACGGGAGGGGACCACCCATGATCGACCACGCCCTGCGCCGCCGCCTGGTGGCCGCGCTGCTCAGCACCGGCCTCGCCGCCGGCCTCGTGCTCCCGCTCGCGGGGGACGCCGCCGGGGCCAGCGCGAGCTCGGCCCGGGCCACCGCGACGGCCACCACGGCCGCGCAGCCCGCCGACGGGACGCCGCTCGCGCAGCGGCCGAAGAAGTGCGCGAAGCCGAAGTACGCCAAGAAGCACAAGAAGAAGTGCGCCAAGGCCAAGCCCGCCGCTCCCGCGACCGGCACGCCGGGAAGCAGCCCGGCTCCCGGCGCCACCGGTGCCGCGCCCGCGCCCGCCGCCGCGCCGTGGACCCCGCGCCCCGCCCAGTACGACGCCAGCGTCACCACCCGCGACATCCCGATCACCATGGACGACGGCGTGATCCTGCGCGGCGACCTGCAGCGCCCCGTGGGAGCCGACGGCAAGCCGGTCAGCACGCCGCTGCCGGTCATCGTCACGATCACCGCGTACAACAAGACGATCCTCTCCGCCGGCGCGGGTGCCACCCTCGCCGGCGCCGACCCGGGCTACCTGGTCGCCCGCGGCTACGTCCAGCTCACCGTCGACGCCCGCGGCACCGGCGGCTCCCAGGGCCAGTGGGCCGCGTTCAGCGCCCGCGAGGGCAAGGACGCCGGCGCGATCGTCGAATGGGCCGCCTCCCAGCCGTGGAGCAACGGCAAGGTCGGCATGACCGGCGCGTCCTACATGGGCATCTCCCAGCTGTTCGCGGCCGCACAGCAGCCCAAGGGCCTCAAGGCGATCTTCCCGCAGGTCCCGGCCGCCGACGTCTACCGCGACGTGGTGGCCTCCGGCGGCCAGATCGACGTCGGGTTCATCCCGCTGTGGCTCGGCCTGGTGACCGCGACCGGCATCATCCCGCCGGCGTACGGCATCGAGGAGCCGCAGGCCGGCTTCAAGATGGCGCTCGACCACCTGATGGGCGGGCTCGGCTTCACCCTGCCGCTCGCCACCCAGGCACTGCTCGGCGGCGACCCGGCGTACGACGGGCCGTTCTACCGCGAGCGCTCGCCGATCGAGGTGCTCGACAAGGTGACGGTGCCGACCTTCCTGGTCGGTGGCGAGTTCGACCTGTTCCAGCGCGGCACCCCGCTCGTCTTCGAGCGGCTCCAGCAGCGCGGCATCCCGACCAAGCTCATCCTCGGCCCGTGGGACCACCTCCAGGGCTCGGCCGGCGCCGAGGTCGGCAAGGCCGGCTACGGCTCGCTCGCCGAGCTGCAGCTGCGCTGGTTCGACCAGTACCTCAACGGGCGGGACGGGCAGCTCGACCAGATCGCGCCGCTCACCTACTACGAGCAGGGCTCCGGCTCCTGGGTGCGCAAGGCGAAGTGGATCGACGGCGACCTCTCCGCCCGCAGCTATGCCCTCTCCGGCGACGCCGCCGTCGGGGGCAGGGCCGGCGTACTGACCACGGGTCCGTCGAGCCCCGGGTCCGCGATCGTCCCGCCGATCCCGGTCACCGGGCTGTGCACCCGCTCCGCCAACCAGTGGACCGCCGGGGTGCCGAACGTGCTGCTCAAGGACCTGGCCTGCTTCAAGGACAACAAGCTCAACGACCTCGGCGGCGTCACCTTCGACACCGCGCCGCAGGACGCCGACGTGCACTTCCAGGGTCCGCTCAACGCGCGGCTCTACGTCTCGACGCCGACCGGTGACGGGATGCTGTCGGTGGCGGTCGAGGACGTCGCACCTGACGGGACGGTCACCCGGATCAGCGGCGGCTGGCAGACCATCGCGCACCGCGCGCTCGACGAGAGCCGCTCGCGCTACCTCGACGGTCAGCTCCTCCAGCCGTACCACCCGTTCACCCGCGAGGCGAAGGCGAAGCTCCCGGCCGGCGAGATCGCACCGGTGGACGTCGAGATCTTCCCGACCGGTGCGGTGGTCGCGAAGGGCCACCGGCTCCGGATCGCGGTGCAGGCCTTCGACGTACCCCACCTGCTGTCGCCGGTGACCGACCTGGTCGGCCAGCTGGTGCCGGTCACGGTCCACACCGGTCCGCAGTACCCGTCGGTGCTGACCATGGCGGTGCGCTGAGCGGGGCGCGGGCTGAGCGGGGCGCGGGCTGGGCGGCGGGGGCGGCTCCTCGGGCTGTAACACGTTGTCCGCTGTCCCACCGGACCCGCACCTGATGTAGCGGACCCGCACGGACCCGGTTTCGCGACGACTCGCGTCGGTTACAGCGGCGAACTGCGTGTTACAGCGGCCGGCACCCCACTGGCCCCCACCCCGCCCCGACGCCCCGCTACAACCCGCCCGGGCGGCGGGCGAGCGTGCTCGCGAGCGCCGTGGCCGCCGCCCGGACCGCGTTCTGGTGTGCCTCGGGCCGGAACCGGCCGACCGGACCGGTCACGCTGATCGCCGCCAGCGCGCTCGCGCCGTCGGCGTCGAGCACCGGCGCGGCCACGCACAGCAGGCCCGGGGTGGACTCCTCGCGCTCGAACGCCAGCCCGGCCTCCAAGGCGCGCTCCAGCTGCTGCTCGAGCAGGCCGGGCGCCACCACCGTGTGCGGCGTACGACGCTCGAGCGGGCCGGCCAAGACGGCGGAGCGGACCGCCGGCTCCGCGTGGGCGAGCAGCACCTTGCCGAGCGCCGTGCAGTGCATAGGCATCCGGCCGCCGGTGCGTGAGGGGCTGCGGGCCTGGCGGTGGCCGCCGATCTTGGCGATGTAGACGACCTCGGTGCCGTCGCGTACGCCGAGGTGCACGGTCTCGTGGGTGCGCTCGTAGAGCTCCTGCAGGAACGGCATCGCCACCTCGAGCAGGGTGCGCTCGGTGGCCGCGCGCATGCCGAGCTCGAACAGGCCGCCGGCCAGCCGGTAGCCGTGGGGCGTCTTCTCGAGCAGCCGGTGGTGGACCAGGTCGCCGGCGATCCGGTGGGCGGTGCCCTTGGGCAGGCCGGTGCGGCGGACCAGCTCGGCGAGGGGGAGCAGCCGGTCCTCGGGGCCGAAGGCGCGCAGCAGGGCGACCGCCTTGCCGAGGACGGTGTCCAGGTCCCGTGCCTCCGCCACCAGCACAGCGTACCGGTGAGTGGAACGCGCGCGTGGCGGGCGGGCACCCGAGGCCGGAGAGTGGGGACCATGACCGAAGCTCTCGATCTCGACACGGCCGTCCGGGCCGCCGCCGACCGGCTGCACTCCGCGCTGGTCGACAACCAGCCCTGCGCGCCGGTCCGCGACCTGATCGGCGAGCGCGACATCAACCTCGCGTACGCCGTCCAGCAGCAGCTCAACGCGCACCGCCTCGACGCCGGCGCGGCCGTCGTCGGCCGCAAGATCGGCGCGACCTCCGAGGCCGTGCAGAAGCAGCTGGGCGTCGACACCCCCGACCTCGGCGTGCTCTTCGACGACATGGAGTACGACGCCTCCGCGCCGATCGACATCAGCGGCCTGCTGCAGCCCAAGGTCGAGGGCGAGATCGCCTTCGTGCTCGGCGCCGACCTCGCGGAGGGCGACCTCGAGCTGGACCAGATCGCGGCCGCCGTCGACTACGCCGTCGCCGCGATCGAGGTCTGCGACAGCCGGATCGCGAACTGGGACATCAGCTTCGCCGACACCGTCGCCGACAACGCCTCGGCCGGCGGCTACGTGCTCGGCACCGAGCGTCGTACCCTCGACGACTTCTCGCCTAAGGACGCCGCCATGGCGATGACCGTGACCGGCCAGGACGACTCGGTCGGCACCGGTGCCGCCTCGCTCGGCGACCCGCTCGTCGCGCTGCAGTGGCTGGCCCGCCAGGCGCGCGACCTCGGCGACCCACTGCGCGCCGGCCAGGTGGTGCTGTCCGGCGCCCTCGGCCCGATGCGCCCCGCCGCGCCCGGCGCCGACGTGGAGCTCACCATCGACGGACTCGGATCGGTCTCGATCAGCTTCAGCACCGCCAGCAACGAGGAGGACTCATGAGCAAGACCAAGGTGGCCATCATCGGGTCCGGCAACATCGGTACCGACCTGATGATCAAGATCCTGCAGACCGCGCAGCACGTCGAGATGGGCGCCCTGGTCGGCATCGACCCGGACTCCGACGGCCTGGCCCGCGCGCGCGACCTCGGCGTACCGACCACCCACGAGGGGGTCGAGGGCCTGATCGCGCTGCCCGGCTTCGACGACATCGACATCGTCTTCGACGCCACCTCGGCCAAGGCGCACGTCCACAACGACTCCCTGCTGCGCCCGCTCGGCAAGCGGCTGATCGACCTCACGCCGGCCGCCATCGGACCGTACGTGATCCCGGCGGTCAACATCGACGAGCACCTCGACGCGCCCAACCTCAACATGGTCACCTGCGGCGGCCAGGCCACCATCCCGATCGTGGCCGCGATCTCGCGCGTGGTCCCGGTGGAGTACGCCGAGATCGTCGCGTCGATCTCCTCGAAGTCCGCCGGCCCCGGTACCCGCGCCAACATCGACGAGTTCACCGAGACCACCTCCGGTGCGATCGCCGCGGTGGGCGGCGCCAAGCGCGGCAAGGCCGTGATCATCCTCAACCCGGCCGAGCCGCCGCTGATGATGCGCGACACCGTGTTCGCGCTCGTCCACGCGCCCGACCCGGCCGTCCACGACGAGATCCGGGCGAGCGTGGAGAAGATGGTCGCCGACGTGGCGGCGTACGTGCCCGGCTACCAGCTGGTCCAGAAGGTCCAGGTCGCCGAGATCCCCGCCGACCAGCCGGTCGAGACGCTGCTCGTCGACGGCGCGGCGCGGCCGACCCACCAGGTTTCGGTGTTCCTCCAGGTCACCGGCGCCGGCCACTACCTCCCGGCGTACGCCGGCAACCTCGACATCATGACCTCGGCCGGCCTGCAGGTCGCCGAGCGGATCGCCGCTGCCAAGGAGGCTGCACTGTGACCGAGAAGACCAAGATCTTCGTCCAGGACGTCACCCTGCGTGACGGCATGCACGCGATCCGGCACCGGATCTCGCCCGCCGACGTGAAGCGGATCGTCGTCGCCCTCGACGAGGCCGGTGTCGACGCGCTCGAGGTCGCCCACGGCGACGGCCTGGCCGGCGGCTCGGTCAACTACGGCCCCGGCTCCCACACGGACTGGGAGTGGCTCGAGGCCGCCGCGTCGGTGCTCGAGAACGCCCGGCTGACGACCCTGCTGCTGCCGGGTGTCGGCACCGTCCACGAGCTGAAGCGGGCCTACGACCTCGGCGTGCGGTCGGTGCGGATCGCGACCCACTGCACCGAGGCCGACGTCTCCGCCCAGCACATCGCCGCGGCCCGCGAGCTCGGCATGGACGTCTCCGGCTTCCTGATGCTCTCCCACATGGCCGAGCCCGAGCAGCTGGCCCGGCAGGCCAAGCTGATGGAGTCGTACGGCGCCCACTGCGTCTACGTCACCGACTCCGGCGGCCGGCTGACCATGGACGACGTCGCCGCGCGGGTGCAGGCCTACCGCGACGTCCTGAACGCGGAGACCGAGATCGGCATCCACGCCCACGAGAACCTCTCGCTCTCGGTGGCCAACTCGGTGGTCGCCGTACAGAACGGCGTCTACCGGGTCGACGCCTCCCTCGCCGGCCACGGCGCCGGCGCCGGCAACTGCCCGATCGAGCCGTTCATCGCGGTCGCCGACCTGATGGGCTTCGAGCACGGCTGCGACGTCTTCAAGCTGCAGGACGCCGCCGACGACATCGTCCGCCCGCTCCAGGACCGCCCGGTCCGGGTCGACCGCGAGACGCTGACCCTCGGCTACGCCGGCGTGTACTCCTCGTTCCTGCGCCACGCCGAGCGGGCGGCGGAGCAGTACGACGTCGACGTCCGCGACATCCTGATGGAGTGCGGCCGGCGCCGGCTGGTCGGTGGCCAGGAGGACATGATCGTCGACATCGCGCTCACCATCGTGGCCGAGCGCGAGGCGGCGCTGGTCTGACGCCGACCCGGCAGAAAGTAGCTCCGGGGTTGCGCCGACCCGGCAGAAAGTAGCTCGAGAATCACGCCGACCCGGCAGAAAGTTGGCAACTTTCTGCCGGGTCGGCGGGCTTGCGGAGCCAGTTTCTGCCGGGTCAGGAGCGCATGGAGACGCCCTCGCGCCAGTAGCCCATGAAGGCGACCTGGCGCCGGTCCAGGCCGAGCTCGTTGACCAGCTTGCGGCGCAGCCCCGTCACCACCTTGGACTCGCCGGCGATCCACGCATAGAGCCCGGCGTACGGCGCGTCCCCGGTCGGGACCGCCGTCGCCGCGGCGACCTCCTCGCCCGACGAGGAGTGCACCGGCGTCTCCCACAGGTCGGGGTCGATCTCGTCGTCGGTCACCACGACCGTCTCGGCGGGGGTGGTGCCGGTCAGGTGGTCGATGACCGCCGCGTGCAGGTCCACCCCGCGGGCACGGCCGTTGCGCGGCAGCCAGGTCACCCGTACGCCGGCGGGGGCGGCCAGGTCCTGGACGTCCCCGTCGACCGGCACCTCGACGTACGCCGCCCCGGTGGCGTCGGCCGGCAGGTCGCGCAGCACGCCCCGGATCGCGGGGACGGCGGTCTCGTCGCCGACGAGCAGCAGCCGGGTCGCGTCGCCCGGGGACCACTCGATGCCGCCGAAGTCGTGGCCCGCGCGCGGTGCCATCACGACCAGGCGCTGCCCGGGGGCCGCCTGGAGCGCCCAGCGGTTGCCGGCGCCGTCGAGGTGGTCGTGGTCGCCGGCGTGGTCGTCGGCGTGGTCCTCGGCGTGGTCGGACTCGTGGACGACGATGTCGACGACCAGCCGGGTCTCGGCGCCCGTGCCGACCCGGTCGCGGATCGTGTAGGTCCGCATCGAGCCGCGCTCGTCCTCGGGGATCTCCATCCAGGTGGTCCACCAGGACTCGTCGGCGTCCGCGAACGACGGCAGCCGGCCGGCCGCGTTGGGGAAGATCAGCTTGATCCGCTGGTCGTACGACGGCCCGTCGGGGCCCAGCTCGGCCAGGGCCGCGCCGGCGAGCTCGATCCGCACGAACGACGGCGACACCCGCTCGGCCCGCACCACCTCGAGCTCGGTGAGGAGCATGGGCAGGGTGGCGACGTACTCGTTCTGGTCGACGGTCATGAGGTCAGGCTAACCTAACCCCGTGCATGGATCGCCGGTTGACCGGCGATTCCGTCACTTGTCGGCCGTTGCAATGCCCGTCAAGTGCCAGAACTCCCCGTCAAGTCAGATCTGTGTGCGGTGGAAGTTCTGGAACGACCGCGACGGCGTCGGCCCGCGCTGGCCCTGGTACCGGGAGCCGTACCGCTCCGAGCCGTACGGGTGCTCGCTCGGCGACGACAGCCGGAAGAAGCAGAACTGCCCGATCTTCATGCCCGGGTAGAGCTTGATCGGCAGCGTGGCGACATTGGCGAGCTCGAGGGTGACGTGCCCGGAGAAGCCGGGGTCCACGAAGCCGGCCGTGGCGTGGGTGAGCAGCCCGAGCCGGCCCAGCGAGGACTTGCCTTCCACCCGGGCCGCGATGTCGTCGGGCAGCGTCACGACCTCGTACGTCGACCCGAGCACGAACTCGCCCGGGTGCAGGATGAACGGCTCGTCGCCCTCCGGCTCCACCACGCGGGTCAGGTCGGACTGGTCGGCGGCCGGGTCGATCGACGGGTACTTGTGGTTGTCGAAGACCCGGAAGAACCGGTCCAGGCGGAAGTCCACCGACGACGGCTGCATCAGCCCGGGGTCGTACGGTTCGAGGGCGATCCGGCCGGCGTCGATCTCGGCGGTGATGTCGCGGTCGCTGAGCAGCACGCCCCGCACCCTACCGGCCCCACCTGCTCGCGAGTGGCCCCGATCACGGGCGCACAATGATCGGGTGACCTATCGGAAGTACGTCGCCCTGGGCGACTCGTTCACCGAAGGGGTCGGTGACCCCGACCCGGCGCGTCCCAACGGCCTGCGGGGATGGGCGGACCGGACCGCGGAGGCGCTCGCCGCCGCAGCCGCCGCCGAGGGCGCCGAGTTCGGCTACGCCAACCTCGCCATCCGCGGCCGCAAGCTGCCGGCGATCATCGACGAGCAGGTCGACGCCGCGATCGCGCTCGGCCCCGACCTGGTGAGCATCCACGGCGGCGGCAACGACGTGCTCCGGCCCAAGGTCGATATCGACGCCCTCGCGGCGTCGTACGACGTGGCGATCGGCCGGCTCGCCGGCAGCGGCGCGCACGTCGTCATGTTCACCATCGCCGACCCCGGCCTCAACGGCGTGATCAAGGTGATCCGCGGCCGCACCGCGATCTTCAACGAGTGGGTGCGCGAGATCGCCGAGAAGCACGGCGCGACCCTGGTCGACATGTGGCGGATGCGTGGGTGGAAGGTCGCCGAGGTGATGGACGAGGACCGCCTCCACCTCAACGCCGTCGGCCACCAGATGATCGCCATCTCCGCCCTCGACGCGCTCGGCGTCGCCCACGACCTGCGGCCGATCCCGCCCAGCCCGGCGCCCGTGCTGAGCGCCCGCGAGCAGCGCGCCGCCAACCTGGCCTGGGCGCGCAGCCACCTCGCGCCGTGGGTGCAGCGGCGGGTCACCGGACGCTCGTCGGGCGATGGAGTGGAGCCGAAGCGCAGCACCTTCCAGCCCATCGGGTAGCATCCTCCACGCCCCGGTTCTCCGGGGTATGCGGACGTAGCTCAGTTGGTAGAGCGTCAGCTTCCCAAGCTGAATGTCGCGAGTTCGAACCTCGTCGTCCGCTCCGATATTTGGGCGCGAGCGTGTCGTCGCTGATCGGCGCCTCGCCGGAATCCCGCCGGGTCCTCGCTCCGGTCGCTGGCGCTCCCTACGCTCACCCCCGCCGGAATCCCGGCCACGGCCCCGGCGACGCCACGCTGCCGCGCGGACCCCGGGCGCGAGCGTGTCGTCGCTGATCGGCGCCTCGCCGCGCGGCCCTCACCCCGCCGAGCGCCGCCCCCGCACGAAGTAGACCGCCGGCAGCACCCCCGCGGAGTTCACGAAGGTCAGCGCGAGCGCCCATTTCCGCTTCGAGCCGTTGACCTCGCTGTCGTCGCGGCGCCGCAGGTCGGTGAGGGCGGCGGTCTTGAGCGCGCCGTCGAGGGCGCTGCCCACCAGGATGATCGTGCGGGTCCGTGGGCTGAGGTCCTGCCAGCGCTTCTTGGCCATGCTGTCTCCTCGGGTCGGTGGATGAGGGTTGAATGGGTCCATGGTGCACTCGGAGCCGCCGCCCTTCACCTTCACCCCGCGCTCCCGCCGCCGCGGCGGGCTGGTGGTCGCGGCGCTGCTGATGGTCGGCGGCAGTGCCGGGGCCGGCTACGGCATCGGCCTCACCGTGATCGACGAGAACGGCGACGCCCCGGTGACGTACGTCGCGGCCGACGGTGCCATGGCGGCCACCCTCGGCGGGCTGCTGCTCGCGGTGGTCGGTGCGGTCGCGTGGCTGATCATGATGGACCGCTTCCCGCGTGCGCTGAGCAGCTGGCACGCCCTGGGGCTGCTGCTCGTGCCGGCCGCCCCGGGACTGGTGGTCGCGGCCCGCGAGCTCGGAGTCGGGGGCTGGTACGACGTCGTGGCCGCCGCCCTGGCCACGGTGGGCGTGCTCGCCCTGCTCGGCGGCTCGCTGCTGGCCGCCCGGCGGCGGCTGCGCTGGCTGGAGGAGCTGCGGCTGATCGCGGTCGGCACGCCCACGGTCGGGACCGTCGTCGACTCCGGGCTGGACCCGGACGACTTCGAGGAGGCCTCGAACGTGATCACCACGTCCAGCTTCCGGTTCACGGCGGCCGACGGGACGTCGTACCTGGTGCATCGGCGGGTGACCGTCCCGGCGGCCGTGGCGATCCACGAGGGTCAGCGCACCACCGTCTGGTACGACCCCGCGAACCCGCTCGACGACCGGCGGATCGTGGTCGCGATGATCCATGCGCTGCGCTGGAACGTGCCGGTCCCCGGCGTACCCGTCGAGGAGTCGGTCGTACCCTCCTGACGTGGACTTCACCGGATTCCCCGTCGCGGCGCTCGACTTCTACGACGACCTGGAGATGGACAACACCAAGTCCTTCTGGGAGGCCCACAAGGTGGTCTACGCCGAGAGCGTGAAGGCGCCGATGGTGGCGCTGACCGACGCGCTGGGCCAGGAGTTCGGTCCGGCGAAGGTGTTCCGGCCCTACCGCGACGTCCGGTTCGCCAAGGACAAGACGCCCTACAAGACCCACCAGGGCGCGTTCGTGGGCGTGGGCCCGGCGAGCGGGTGGTACGTCGAGGTGGCGGCACCCGGGGTCCGGGTCGGTGGCGGGATCTACGAGGCGTCCGGCCCCCGCCTGGCCCGGCTGCGGGAGGCGATGGCCGACGAGAAGACCGGCAAGGTGCTGCAGCGGATCCTGCGCGACCTGGAGCGCGGTGGCTTCGAGGTGGCGGGGGAGCGGCTCAAGACGGTGCCCCGCGGCTACGACAAGGAGCACCCGCGCATCGAGCTGCTCAAGATGAAGACGGTGCTCGGGATGCGCTCCTACGGCTTCGAGCCGTTCGTGCACACCGCCGAGCTGCTCGACCGGGTCCGGGAGGACTGGCGCCGGCTTCGGCCGCTGGTCACCTGGGTGGCCGACGCGGTCGCGGAGTGACCCCGCCGCTCAGCCGCGGACCCGGCGCAGGAAGGCCGCCAGGTTGTCGGTGAGCCGGGCGACCTGCTGCTCCTCGGGCAGCGACTCCGGCAGCCGGCCCTGGTCGCTGACCTTCTTGCCGCGCACGTACAGGGAGCACTGCAGGTCCGCGCACAGGTAGGTGCCGACCGAGTCGCCGTTCTGGCCGGCCTTGCCGGCGCGGGGCGCGACCATCAGCACCACCCCGCCCGCGCCGTGGGGCGTCAGGCACCAGGTGCAGAGGTTCTTGCGCGGGACGCCGGCACTGCCGTCGGTGGTGCGCAGCACGATGCCGAACGGCGCCCCGTCGACCTCCGCGACGACGTACCCGCGCACCCGCGACTGCGGGTCGCGCCAGCCCAGGAAGTCGAGGTGCTCCCAGGGCTGCTCGGACAGCGAGCGGGGGATGTTGAGCCGCTTGGCCTCGCCCTTCGAGCAGTTCACGAAGGACGAGCGGATCTGCGGTTCGGTCAGGGGGCTCACGTCGATCCAGGCTACGACGTCGCGCCACCCATTTTCGGGCGGTCAGGCGGAGGTGAAGCTGGCCATCGTGCGCTCGGGCTCCCAGAACGCCTTCATCGACTTCACCCGGCCGTCGTCGTCCACGACGTACACCATGATCAGGTCGGTCGTCGTGTGCGACCCGTCGGCGAAGGAGGTCTTGATCCGGCCGATGTTGGCGCAGGTGTTGCTGCCCGGGTTGGCGAAGGAGTCGTCGATCCGGAACTCGAAGGTGTCGATCGGGGCGATCGCCTTCTCCCAGAACGCCGAGATGCCGGCGTGCCCGTGGTGGCCGCGGCCCTCGGGGTCGAACATCGACGGACCGACCGGGTCCTCGAGGACCGCGTCCTCGGCGTACACGGTCAGCCACTCGGCCAGGTCTCCCTTGGCCACGGCGGAGTACGACCGCTGGGAGGCGGCGCGGGCCGGGTGAGGGTCGTTCGGGGCGTTCCAGACGATCGCGTCGGAGGAGATCATGCGGTCATCGTAGGGCCGATCTAGAACGTGTTCTACCCTTTCGTCCCGACGGCTGCGCGTCACCACGGGTTCACGGAGCGCTCACCGCGACCTGCCACGGTGCGAGCATGGCGAAGAAGCAGAAGGCCTGGATCCACGTCGGCATGCCGGGCGCCGGCGACATCGTCGAGCCCGCCCTCGCCCACCACCACGCGGCGCTCGTCGAGCTCGGCGTCGCCTCCCTCGCTCACACCAGCGCGGAGAGCTTCCGCGCCGCCGTCGAGATGACCCGCTCCCACAAGGACTGGGGGCTCAAGCGCGCCGACGTCGAAGGCCAGTGGACCCGCCTGGTCCGCCGCGCCCGCAAGACCCGCTGCGACCTGGTGTTCAGCCAGTCCCTGCTCGCGAGCGCCACCGCCGACCAGGTCGCGCTCCTCGTCGACGCCCTCGCCGGCTGCCAGGTGCACGTCGTCCTCACCACGGGGCTCGACGACGAGACCGCCGCCCTCACGCAGTGGCAGGCCGCCTGCCGCAAGCCCGAGCGCCTCCACGTCCTCGAGACCGACGGCCTGGAGCCCGCCGAGGTCTGGAAGGCCTTCGGCAAGCTCGTCGGGTTCGGTACGGCGTCCCTCGGCCTCGGCGCGGTCCCCAGCGCCTCCGCCACACTGCAGACGCTGCCCGAGGCGCTGCGGGAGGTGGAGCGGCTGGCCCGGCGCAATGCGTCGCTGGAGGTGCGGCTGGAGGAGCTGGACCGGAAGCGGCGCAAGCTCAAGCGGAGGTTGAACAGCGCCGCGTGAGGGTCGGTGTTGGTTTGGCTCGCTGCGCTCGCATGTCGGGCGCGCTTTTGCGCGTTGCCTTCCTCCGCTCCGCTCGCTGGCGCTCGCTGCGCTTCGTCCAGGCAACGCGGCGCGCCCGACGGAAACCCCGCTCGGCGGCATGGGTCGGCTGGATGACGCTCGCGCGCGAATGCCGTTCAGCCGAGCCCCGTCGCGCGCGCCGCGTTGCCTGGACTGAGCGGAGCGAGCGAGGAACGAGCGAGCGCAGCGAGGGAAGGCAACGCGCCAAAGCGCGCGCGACATGCCGGAGCGAAGCGACGGCCAAACTAATGCGGCGCCCAGGCGTCGTCGTCCGCCGTGCGACTCGTGACCGCGTCGGGGAGCTGTCCGTCGGCGAGCTGCTGGATCGACACGTCCTCGAACACCTCGCGCAGCGCGCGGCGGGCGGCGATCCAGACGTGCTGGAGGACCTCGGCGGCGTCGTTGTAGTTGACCGCCTCGGGCCGGAGCCCGTAGACGGACACGAGCGGGCCGTCGACGGCGCGGATGACGTCGGCGACGGAGACGGAGGTGGCCTCGCGGGCCATCCGCCAGCCGCCGGACTGGCCGCGCTGGGACATCACGATGCCGGCGCGGCGCAGGTCGGCGAGGATCGCCTGGAGGAAGCCGTGGGGGATGTCCTGGAGGCGTCCGAGCTCCTCCGCGCTCACGGCTCGCCCGTCGGACCTGCTCGCCATGGCGATCAGGGCCCGCAGTGCGTAGTCGGACTTGGCGGAGACGCGCATGGGGACAGTCTGTCAGATTGCTCGATCGATTCAGTCGACCTAGGCGTGGTTGGTGCCGGAGTCCGGCGGGACGGCGGGGGCGGCGCGGGTGTGATGGATGCCGCCACCCCACTGCTTGCCCGCTGCTAGCACCCCCCGTATCATGAAGTTACTGGTGAGTAGCCGGGCTCATGACAACCCATGGCCCACGGTGAAGCCACTCCGCGAATCCCTGGAACTGGAAACGGTGGGAACTGTGAGCCACTACAAGAGCAACCTGCGCGACATCGAGTTCAACCTCTTCGAGCTGTTCAACGTGCAGGACTACCTCGGCACCGGCCTCTACGAGGAGATGGACGCCGACACCGCGCGCGAGATCCTCTCCGAGGTCGAGCGCATCGCCCGCGAGGACCTGGCGGCGTCGTACGTCGACTCCGACCGCAACCCGCCGGTGTTCGACCCCAAGACGAACACCGCGCCCGTCCCCGCGTCCTTCAAGAAGTCGTACGACACCTGGATGGAGTCCGGCTTCTGGGGCCTGGGCCTGCCCGAGGAGATCGGCGGCACGACCGCGCCGCCGTCGCTGGTGTGGGCGTCGGGCGAGATGGTCCTCGGCTCGCACGCGCCGATCTGGATGTACTGCACCGGCCCGTCGATGGGCTCGGTCGTCTTCAAGAACGCCAACGGCGTCGCCCGCGACGTCCGCATCGCCGAGATCATGGTGGAGCGGCTGTGGGGCGCGACCATGGTGCTGACCGAGCCCGACGCGGGCTCCGACGTGGGCGCTGGCAAGACCTTCGCCACCCCCAACGAGGACGGCTCCTGGAACATCTCCGGCGTCAAGCGCTTCATCACCAGCGCCGAGTCGGACCTGCAGGAGAACATCATGCACCTCGTCCTCGCCCGACCGAAGGGCGTCGAGGGCGTGGGTGGCCCGGGCACCAAGGGCCTGAGCCTGTTCCTCGTGCCGAAGTACCACTTCGACCACGAGACCGGCGAGCTGACCGGCGAGCGCAACGGCGTCTACGTCACCAACGTCGAGCACAAGATGGGCATCAAGGTGTCCAACACCTGCGAGCTTACCTTCGGCGACCCGCAGGTCGGCGGCGGCGAGCCCGCCCAGGGCTGGCTGCTCGGCGAGGTCCACGACGGCATCCGGCAGATGTTCGACGTCATCGAGAACGCCCGGATGATGGTCGGCACCAAGGCCATCGCCACGCTGTCGACCGGCTACCTCAACGCGCTCGAGTACGCCAAGGAGCGGGTCCAGGGCGCCGACCTCACGCAGTCCGCCGACAAGGCCGCGCCGCGGGTGACGATCACCCACCACCCCGACGTCCGCCGCTCGCTGATGACCCAGAAGTCCTTCGCCGAGGCGATGCGCTCACTGGTCGTCTTCACCTCGACCTGGCAGGACAAGGTCCAGCTGGCCAAGGCCGCCGGGGAGCGCGACGAGCTCGCCGAGGCGGTCAACGACCTGCTGCTCCCGATCGTCAAGGGCTACGGCTCGGAGCGCTCGTGGGTGCTGCTCGGCACCGAGTCGCTGCAGACCTTCGGCGGGTCGGGCTTCCTGCAGGAGTACCCGATCGAGCAGTACGTCCGCGACGCCAAGATCGACACCCTCTACGAGGGCACCACCGCGATCCAGGGCCAGGACTTCTTCTTCCGCAAGATCGTCAAGGACCAGGGCAAGGCGCTGGGCCACCTCGCGGGCGAGATCAAGGCCTTCATCGAGTCCGAGGCCGGCAACGGCCGGCTCAAGAACGAGCGTGAGCTGCTCGCGACCGCGCTGGCCGACGCCGAGGCCATGGTCGGCCTGATGATCAACGACCTCATGTCCGCCCAGGGCGAGATCAAGAACATCTACAAGGTCGGCCTCAACACCACGCGCCTGCTGATGGTGCTCGGTGACGTGGTCTGCGCCTGGCTGCTGCTCCGCGGTGCCGAGGTCGCGCTCGCCAAGCTCGACGGCGGCGCCGGCTCCGACCAGGCCTACTACGAGGGCAAGGTCGCCGCGGCGCAGTGGTTCGCGCAGCTCAACCTGCCCCGCGTCTCGGCCGAGCTCGCCATCGCCCAGGCCACCGGCCTGGACCTGATGGACCTCGACGAGGCCGCGTTCTGAGCCCTCGCTGACGCGCGTCCGACGGCCGCTCCGGGAAACCGGGGCGGCCGTCGCCTATGGTCTGCGGGTGCCTCGTACCGCTCCGCGTCTCGCCTGCTGCCTCGCCGTCCTCGCCGCGCTGGTGGTCAGCCTGTGCGCGACGACCCCGGCGCGGGCCGACGACCGGGGCTACCCGGAGCCCTTCTTCGACGGCAACGTGGGCGACCCGAGCGTGACCATGGTCGGCAAGCGGATGGTCGTCGTGGCGACCGGGCCGCAGATCAACCGGGCCTACAAGGACCCCGGGCATCCCTGGCGCTACCAGCACCCGGTGCTCACCCACCGCCCGAAGTGGGCGCTCGCCGACGGCGGCATCTGGGCCGCCGACATCGCCAAGGTCGGCCGCCGGTGGCTGCTCTACTACGCCGTGCCCGTGGCCGGGCTCGGCGACTTCGGGCGCTGCATCGGCGTCGCCGTCGCGAAGAAGGCGCTCGGCGCGTTCAAGCCGGTCGGCGGCCGGCCGCTGGTGTGCCCGTCGCAGGCACTGGTGCCGACCGCGCAGGATCCCGTCGTCACGCCGGACCTGCCGAGCCGCGGCGTCATCGACCCGTCGTACTACCGCGAGGGCGGCCAGAGCTACCTGCTCTACAAGACCGACGGCCGGCCCTCGTCGATCCGGCTGCTGCCACTGAGCAAGAGCGGCCGGCGGGTGCGCACCGGCCAGGACCCCGCGAACCCCAGCACCGAGCTGGTCCGCGCGGAGGGCGTCATCGAGAACCCGGTCCTCGCCCGCCACGGCGGCCTCTACTACCTGTTCGCGTCCGAGGGCGACTTCGCGCGCTGCTCGTACGCGCAGACCTGGCGCCAGTCCGCCTCGCTGACCGACTGGTCGCTCGCCGTACCCACGGTGCTGCTCGACAGCACCATCACCCAGGGACTGTGCGGCCCCGCCGGCGGCGACATCGTCAGGCACCGCGGCCGCACGACGCTCTACTTCCACGGCTGGGTGCGGCTGCACTCCTCGAAGCCGAAGGGCGCGAACTACTGGGCGTGGAACGGCGGGGAGAAGTACGGCCGCCGGGCGATGTACGCCGCGCGGCTGACCTTCCCCGGCGGGGTGCCGACGGTGAAGAGGTACCTCACGCGCAGCGGCGTCCCGCAGCGCGTTCCCACGCCGTACTGAGTCCGATGGCGCGAGCGCGTCGCTCGTTCCTCGCGCCGCGCTGCCGCGCGCGCGGTCGCCTCGCGTAGGGCCACCGTTCGTGTGGCGGCAAGACGGCGGCACGGCGGGAAGCACCGTGCTCCTCGGCTCCGGTCGCTCGTGCCTCGCTTCCTGCGCCTCATCGACCGGCGTTCCCGCCGCTGGCCGCTGGGGTGGTCGCGGTGCTGAGTGGGTTGGCGGTGGGAGGGCGCGAGCGCGTCGCTCGTTCCTCGCGCCGCGCTGCCGCGCGCGCGGTCGCCTCGCGTAGGGCCACCGTTCGTGTGGCGGCAACACGGCGGCACGGCGGGAAGCACCGTGCTCCTCGGCTCCGGTCGCTCGTGCCTCGCTTCCTGCGCCTCGTCGACCGGTGTTCCCGCCGCTGGCCGCTGGTGAGTCGCTAGGCTCGGCGCCATGAGCGAGCGCGACCTGCTGGGCGGGTACGTCGAGACCTGGTGGAGCGCCGTCGGGGACCTGGTGGCGCTGCTCGAGGAGCTCGACGCCGACGACTGGACCCGGCCGACCGACCTGGCCGGCTGGGACGTGAAGGCGGTCGCCTCCCACACCGCCCACCTCGAGTCGCTCCTCGCCGGCGGACCCGACGAGACCGCCGACATCGGCGAGCCGGCCCATGTCACCGGTCCGATGGGCCAGTTCACCGAGATCGGCGTGGTCACCCGCCGCGACCGGGAGCCGGCCGCCATCATCGACGAGATCCGCGCCACCACTTCGGCCCGGCACGCCACCCTGACCGCCACGCCTCCCCACGACGCCGGCGCGCCGGCCGACGGGATCTTCGGCCTGATCGGCTGGAACACCCGCACCCTCCTGCGCAACCGCCCCCTCGACGTGTGGATGCACGAGCAGGACATCCGCCGCGCCGTCGGCCGGCCCGGCAGCCTCGACAGCCCGGGCGCCCAGCACACCGCCGACTACCTCGTCGAGGCGTTCGGGTTCGTCGTCGGCAAGCGGGTCGCCCCGCCCGCGGGCACGACGGCCGTGCTCGCCGTCGACGGCAGCGCGCCGATCGCCGTGCGGGTCGGTGACGACGGGCGCGCGCAGCGGCTGGACGTCGCGCCGGACGCGCCGGACGTGGCGCTCGCCATGGACCGTGAGAGCTTCATCGTGCTGGCCGGCGGCCGTCGTACCGCCGTGCCGGGGGCCGTGACCGTCTCGGGTGACCAGGAGCTCGGCGCGCGGATCGTCGCCAGCCTCGCCACCACTCCCTAAGGACCCGGATGTCTGACTGGAATGTCGCCGACCTGCCCGACCAGACCGGCCGCACCATCGTCGTGACCGGACCGACCCTCGGCGGCCTCGGCCACCACACCGCCCTCGAGCTCGCCCGCCGGGGCGCGCGGGTGATCCTGGCCGGGCGCAACCCCGCGAAGGTCGAGGAGACCGTCGGCGCGATCCGGGGCGAGGTCCCGGCCGCCCAGCTCGAGGCGCTGCACCTGGACCTCGCGAGCCTCAGCTCGGTGCGCACCGCCGCGGCCGCCGTCGCGCAGGTCGGCCCGATCGACGTACTGGTCAACAACGCGGGGGTGATGGGCACCAAGTACTCCCGCACCGCCGACGGCCTCGAGCTGCAGCTGGCGACCAACCACTTCGGGCCGTTCCTGCTGACCGGCCTGCTGCTGCCGCAGCTGGTGCGGAGCGAGGACGGCCGGGTGGTGACGGTGTCCTCGCTGTTCCACACCTTCGCCGGCAAGGCGCCGCTGGGGCCGCCGCGCGAGCAGACCGGCCGGTACCACACCTGGCGGGTCTACGGGCAGTCCAAGCTCGCGAACCTCTACTTCACCACCGAGCTCGACCGTCGCCTGCGCGCCGCCGACCTCCCGGTCCGCGCCCTCGCCGCCCACCCCGGCTTCGCGGGCACCCATCTCGCCGCCAACGGCCAGTACGGCCGGTCCACCGGCGGCATCGCCTCCATCCTCGACGCCGGCGTGAAGGCCGTCTCCCAGTCCGCCGCCGCCGGCGCCTGGCCGACGCTGATGGCCGCCACCGCCGACCTCCCCGGCGACACCTTCGTCGGCCCCGGCGGCTTCCGCCAGCTCTCGGGCCCGCCCCGCGTCGTCGGCCGCAGCCGGCTGGCCCGCAACGCCGACCATGCCCGGCGGCTGTGGGAGATCAGCGAGCAGACCGTCGACCTCAGGTACCCGTAGCCCGCCGCTAGAGCGAGGCGACCGGGCGCGCCACCTCCTGCCGCTCATGGGTCAGCACGTCGGCGAAGACCTCGGTGAACGCCGCCTTGCTCACCTTCCCGGTGGGCGTCTTGGGGAGCGCGTCCACGAAGGCGATGTAGCGCGGGACCTGGAAGCGCGCCATCGTCGCCTCGCAGTGCCGCCAGATCGACGCGGCATCGACGCCACTGCCGGCGCGCGGCACCACGAAGACCTTGACCTCCTCCTCGGTGAGCTCGCTGGGCACTCCGACGGCGGCGCACTCGACGACGTCGGGATGCGCCTCGACGCCCTCCTCGACCTCGAGCGCGCTGATGTTCTCGCCGCGCCGGCGGATCGAGTCCTTTCCCCGGCCCACGAAGAACACGTTGCCGTCGGCGTCACGGCGGGCCAGGTCGCCGCTGTGGAACCACAGCCCGCGGAAGGCTGCTGCCGTCGCCTCGGCGTTCGCGAAGTAGGCGTCGAGCACCGTCCCGGCGATGCGCGGGCGGATCAGCAGCTCGCCGACCTCGCCGTCCGGTACGTCGTCGCCGCCCTCGTCGGCGATCCGGACCTCGAACTCGGGCGTGACCCGACCACAGGAGCCGAGCACCTTCGGCTGGTCCCACGGCTGGGTGATCGGGATGTTGGCCTCGACGCTCCCGTAGAGCTCGACCACCTGGAGACCGAACCGTCGCTCGAACTCCGGGGCCCAGTCGGGTACCGGCACCCCCCAGGCGAGCCGGACCCGGTGCTCACGGTCGTCGGGGCGGGGCTCGGCCTTGTAGAGGATCGAGAGGGTGGCGCCCATGAAGTCGAACACGGTGGCGCCCGTGGTGCGGACCTCGTCCCAGAACCGCGACGCCGAGAACCGCCGGCCCAGCGCGGCGGTGCCGCCGACCAGCAGCGCGGGCACGGTCGTCAGGGCGGTCGCGTCGGCGTGGAACAGGGGGAACGGGCAGTACAGCACGTCGTCGTCCCGCAGCCCGAAGTCGCGGACGGCGATCGCCGCCTGGGAGATGAAGTAGCGGTGGGAGAGCACACAGGCCTTCGACCGGCCGGTGGTGCCCGACGTGTAGAGCATGCCGGCGGTGTCGGTCGACCGCACCCCGGCGGGCGGCAGCGCGACGCCGCCCATCCACGGGCCGACCGAGGCGACCCCGTCGGGCATCGCAGCGGCCAGGATCGGGGCGTGCGGCCCGTCTCCCAGGGCGTCCCGGAGGGCGTCGGCGAGGTCGTCGTCCACGATGATCACCGCCGGCGCGGCCAGCTCGACGGCGTCGTGCAGCGTCCGGCCCCGCCACTCGGTGTTGATCGGCACCCACGAGGCGCCGAGCCAGGTCGCCGCGAACCAGGTCTGCACGCAGGCGAGCGAGTTGCGCATGAAGACGTTCAGCCGGCCTCCGGGGCCGAGTCCCTGCTCGGCGAGCCCGGCCGCGAGGCGGGCCACCTGGTCGCGGAACTCGGCGAAGGTCGTGTCGGCGCCGTCGATGCGGAGGAAGACGCGGTCGGGCCACTGCCGTGCGGCGCGCTCGAGGAGTCCGGGCAGGGTCTGGTCGACGTCGACCGCGCCGATGCGCACGCTCATCGAGCGCCCGCCACGGTGCCGCTGGTGGTGAACTGCTCGAAGGTCGCCTCGGCCTCGGCGGAGGCGAAGCAGTACAGCGCGGCCTCGACCTCCAGTCGCAAGGTGGCCTCGAGCTGCGTGGAGCAGGACGCCTCGACCGCGCGCTTCGCCGCCGCGAGGGAGCGCGCCGGCTGACCACCCAGGGCCGCGGCCAGGTCACGGGCCGCGGCGAAGGCGTCGTCGGCCACGGTGGTGACCAGACCGATGCGCAGCGCCTCGTCGTGCTCGACCCAGCGTCCGGTGAAGAGCAGCTCCTTCGCGCGGAGCAGGCCGACCATGCGGGTCAGCCGGTCGCTGATCCCGCCGGTGTGGGCGTGCCCGATCGGCACCTCGGGGAACCGGATCCGGGTGCCGTGCTCGAGGAGGACGACGTCGGCGGCGAGGGCGATCTCGGCACCGCCGCCGACGGCGTAGCCCTGGACCGCGGCGATCACCGGCGCCGGGTTGCTCACCATCAGCCGGGTGACGTCCTGGAGCAGCTCGAAGGCCGTGCGCAGCTCCTCCGCGGTGCCGGTCGCCGGCGCGAGCGTCTCCTTGAGGTCCTCGCCCACGCAGAACGCGCGGCCGGCACCGCGGACGATCACCGGGCCGCTGCCGTGGACCGTGCGCAGCGCGTCGGTGAGGCCGACCAGCAGGTCCACGTTCAGTGCGTTCAGCGCGTGCGGGCGGTTGAGGGTGACGACGGCGACGTCGCCGGGGCCGGACTCGACGACGACCGGCGCGGGGCTCGGGGTGGGGGTCGGGCTGGGGGTCGGGCTGGGGGTCGGGGTGGTCATGGTGTGCTCCTCTGGTCGGTGGAAGCCCGGGTCAGACCGCGGGCTCGGGGGCGGACGGGCTGGCGCCGAGGTAGATCTCGCGCACCATCGGATCGGTCGCCAGCGCCTGGCTGTCGCCCTCCTTGACGATCTCGCCGCTGCGCATGACGTAGCCGCGGGTCGTCACGGCGAGCGCCTGGCCGGCGTTCTGCTCGACGAGCAGCAGGGCGGTCCCGGCCGCATGGATGGCGGCGACGGCCTCGAACACCGTCTGCACCATCAGGGGTGACAGGCCGAGGCTCGGCTCGTCGAGCAGCAGGAGCGAGGGACGCGACATCAGTGCGCGCGAGATCGCCACCATCTGCTGCTCGCCGCCCGAGAGCGTCCCCGCCTCCTGGTCGAGTCGCTCGCGCAGCCGTGGGAAGAGATCGAGCTGGGCGTCCAGATCGTCGTTGACCTGCCGGTCCTTGCGGTGGAAGGCGCCGAGGCGCAGGTTCTCGCGCACGCTCATCCGCGGGAAGAGGCGTCGGCCCTCCGGGACGTGCGCGATCCCGCGTCGGGCGATCACGTGGGTCGCCGCACCGGCGATGTCGGTCCCGTCGTGGAGGACGACGCCGGCACGCGGCGCGAGCATGCCGCTCAGCGTCTTCAGGGCCGTGCTCTTGCCGGCGCCGTTGCTGCCGATCAGGGCGACGGCCTCGCCGTCGCCGATGCGCAGGCTGACGCCCTTGAGCGCGCTGACCGCGCCATAGCTGACCTCGAGGTCCGTCGCGTCGAGCGTCATCGCGCCACCGCCGTTCCGAGATAGGCGTCGATGACGCGCTGGTCACCGAGCACCTCGGCCGGACGGCCGGCGCACAGGGGCCGTCCGTACTCGATCACCGAGACCGTCGCGCAGGTGTGGGTCACCAGGTCCATGTCGTGCTCGACGAGGACGACGGACAGTCCGTACTGCTCGGGCAGGGCGCGGATCAGCTCGGCCGCCTCGCGCTTCTCGGCGCTGTTGAGACCGGCGGCCGGCTCGTCGAGCAGCAGCACCCGCGGGGACGACGCGAGGGCGCGGGCGATCTCGACCCGGCGCTGCTCGCCGTACGACAGGCTGCCGGCGAGGCTGTCGGCCCGGGTCGCCAGCCCGAGTGAGTCGAGGACGCCGAGCGCGGTGTCGAACGCGTCCCGCTCGGCCCGGGCGACCCGGGGGCCGCCGAGGATGCCGCCGGCGATCCAGCCGCGGGTCTGGGCGTGCATGCCGACCACGACGTTCTCGAGGACGGTCATGCTCGCGAAGAGCCGGATGTTCTGGAAGGTCCGGCGCAGCCCGAGCGCCGCTCGCTGCGCGGCGTTGCGGCGGGTGATGTCGGCGCCGTCGAGCAGGATCGTGCCCTGGTCGGCGCGCAGCGCGCCGCTGAGCATGTTGAGCAGGGTCGTCTTGCCGGCCCCGTTGGGGCCGATGATGCCGACGACCTCCTGCTCGGGCACGGTGAGGTCGACGCCGTCGACGGCGACCAGTCCGCCGAAGCGCTTGGCGAGCCCGCGGGCGGTCAGCAGGTGTTCGGTGGTCATGACCTTCCTCCTCGGTCGTGGGGGCGGCGCAGGCGCCGCCAGATGCGTGCGCCCGGAAGTACCGCCCCCGGAGGACGGCCACCCGGGGTGCGCGCGCCGAACAGGCCCTGCGGCCGCAGGCGCATGACGAGCACCAGGACCAGGCCGAAGATGAGCAGCCGGTACTGGTCGAACTCGCGCAGCAGCTCGGGCATCAGGACCAGGACCAGCGCGCCCACGAGGGCGCCCCAGACGCTGCCGATTCCGCCGAGGACGACCATCGCCAGCACCTTGATGGACTCCGAGAACAAAAAGCTGTCGGGGAACACCGAGCCGTACCAGGCAGCGGTCAGCACGCCGGCGCCGCCGGCGACGCTCGCACCGAACAGGAAGGCCGACATCTTGGCCCGCACGATGCTCACGCCGCACGAGCTGGTCGCGGCCTCGCTCTCGCGCATCGCCCGCCAGGCCCGGCCGAGCCGGGCGTCGCGCAGCCGCAGCGCGCAGAACATCACGCCGGCGACGTACAGGGTGGCCATGACGAAGAACTGCATCGTCGGGGTGAGGCCGAAGGCGCCGAGGAAGACGCCCTCCTTGCCGATCTCCCAGCCCCCGATCGACGGCAGGTCGATGCCGAGCACGCCCTGCGGTCCGTTGGTGATGTTGACCGGGCGGTCGAGATTCACCAGCAGGATGAAGACGATCTCGCCGAAACCGAGCGTCACGATCGCCAGGTAGTCGCCGTGGGTGCGCAGGGCGGGCAGGCCGACCAGGGCCCCGAGCAGCGCGGCGACGAGCATGCCGACCGGCAGCATCAGCCAGAAGTCGACGTGGATGTCGTGGAGGGCGCTGGCCAGCAGCGCGTAGGAGTAGGCGCCGACGCCGAAGAACGCGATGAACCCGAGGTCGAGCAGTCCGGCGAGGCCGACGACGACGTTGAGGCCCATCGCCAGGGCGGCGTAGATCAGCACGAGGGTCGCGATCCGGACCGTGTAGTCGCTCGGCGCCGCGAGGATGAGGACCAGGCAGGCGGCGACCAGGAGGCCCACCTGCTTGACCGCGGCCCGTCGCGAGGCGGCGTCGGGCGAGCCGGTACGGCGGGCGGCCTTCGGGCGCGCGGGCCGGGTGGGGGTGAGGAGGGCCATCACACCCGCTCCAGGGTCTTGCGGCCGAGCAGGCCAGCGGGCCGGATCGCGAGGACGAGGACCAGCAGCGCGAACGCGATGAGGTCCTTGTAGGCCGCCGACATGAACGTGGCGGCGAACGCCTCGGTCACGCCGAGCACGAGTCCGCCGGCCATCGCGCCGCGGATGCTGCCGATGCCTCCCAGCACCGCGGCGGCGAACGCCTTGATGCCGGCGCTGAAGCCCATCGTGTAGTCGATCTGCGTGTAGTAGAGAGCGACGAGGCAGCCGGCGGCACCGGCGAGTCCGGAGCCGATGAGGAAGGTCCGGGTGATCACCCCCGAGACGTTGATGCCCATCAGTCCGGCGACCTCCGGGTCCTGGGCGGTGGCGCGCATCGAGCGGCCGAGCGAGCTGCGGGTCACGAGCGCGCCCAGGCAGAGCATCAGCACGACACTGACGCCGAACACCAGGCCCGCGGTGTGACTGATCCGGACGCCGAGCACCTCCCAGCTGCCGGCCGGGACGACCTCGCCGGCGGCCACGAACTGGGGCCGGGAGTCGCCCTGGAAGTGCACCTGGAGGAGCATCACGACGTTCTGCAGGATCAGGCTGACGCCGATGGCGCTGATCAGCGGGGCGAGCCGGCTGCTCTTGCGCAGGGGGCGGTAGGCCAGCCGTTCGACCGCGACCCCGAGCGCGCCGCTCGCCACCATCGCGGCGAGCAGCATGAGCAGGAGCAGGACCGGCCCCCAGGACACGAGCCCGCCCATGCCGGACAGGGCGGTGAGGGCGAGGAGCGAGGCGAAGGCGCCGACCATGAACACCTCGCCGTGCGAGAAGTTGATGAACTCGAGGACGCCGTAGACCATCGAGTAGCCGAGCGCGATCATCGCGTAGACCGAGCCGAGGGCCAGGCCGTAGACGAGCTGCTGGGGCAGCGAGTGGAGGACGTCCATCAGCGGAAGTCGTCGGGGTTGAGGACGGCGACCTCGTCGAACGAGCCGTCCTTGACGGTGAAGATGTGGACCTGGGCGTTCTCGTTGTCCCCCTGGTCGTCGAACTCGATCGGCGCGCCGCCCTCGACGGGCTGGTAGCTCACCGCGCTGATCGCGTCGACCACGGCCTCCCTGCTCAGGTCGTCGACGTCGCCGAGTGCCTGGAGCACCAGCCGTGCGGCGTTGTACTCGAGCAGGCCGTACCCGGACGGCTGGCCGTAGCTGGCGCGGTACGCGTCGAGGAACGCCTGGGCGTCAGCCGTCGGGTTGCCCGCGCTGGCGGTGAGCAGGGTGCCCTCGACCGCGTCACCCCCCTTGAGCAGGTCGGGGTCGTAGAGACCGTCGCCGCCGGCGAGCAGCACGTCGAGGCCCACCTCGCGCGCCTGCTGGGCGAGCAGGGCGGCGTCGGCGGGATAGCCGCCGAAGTAGATCACCTGGGTCTCGTCGGGGAAGGAGCCGAGCACCGCGCGGAAGTCCTTGTCGCCGGCCTTGATGGCGGCGGACTTGACGATGTCGAGGCCGGCCGCCTCCGCCTTGCCGGTGAACTGGTCGACCAGGCCCACGCCGTAGCTCGACTGGTCGTCGATGGTCCCGATCTTCGTCAGGTCGGTCTGTGCCGCGAGGTAGGTCGCGAGCGCCGGGCCCATGTAGTCGTCGCGCGCGCCGATCCGGAAGATGTTCTCGAGGCCGCGCGTGGTGACCTCCGGGTTCGAGCTGAGCGGCGAGACCTGGGCCAGGCCGCAGCGGCGGTAGATGTCGGAGGCGGGGATCGTGACGCCGCTGTTGTAGTGGCCGATGACCGCGACCACCGAGTCGTCGTCGCAGAGCTTCTGGGCGACCGACTGCCCCGTCTGCGGCTCGCCCTGGTCGTCGCCCTCGATCACCTTGAGCTTGCGACCGTCGATGCCGCCGGCCTGGTTGATCTCGTCGACGGCGATCTTGACGGCGTTGACCGTCTCGCGGCCGGCCCGGGCGTAAGGGCCCGACAGGGGTACGCCGACGCCGATCGCGAGGTCGCCGTCCGCGACGCCCCGGCTGGTCTCGCGGCTGGCGCAGGCCGTGCTCGCGAGGGCGACGGCGGCCACGGCCAGTGTGACGCCGGCGAGCCGGCGGCGGTGCTGACCGTGGTGCTGACGGTGGTGCTGACGTCGGTGTGGGTGGCGGGGACGAGTCGGGGCGGGGGCTCCCGTGCCGGTGTTCGCGACCATGATGCGCCTCCTCAGGTGCTTACTAGGTGTACTGGTAGGACCAGTGTGCTAGAGTGAAGAGCAGAAAAGTGATCCATGTCAAGCCGTCCGAGCGAAATTGCTCGGGCGACGAACCCGAGAGGACCGCGATGACCGAACCCAGCCGCATCACGCCCACCGCGACGCTCGCCCGACCCGTGACCGCCGCCGACACCGCGCGGGCCTTCGGCGCGGCCTTCCCGGAGGCCGCCGCCACTCCGTTCGTGCTCGGGCTGGCCGAGGTCGCCTGCCACGAGGCAGTGGCGAGCGAGCTGGCGGACGGGCAGATCACCGTCGGCGTGGCCGCGACGGTCAGCCACCGGGCGCCGACGCCCGTCGGCGAGACGTTGACCGCCGTGGCGACGGAGACCTCGCGATCGGGTCGGCGCCGTACCTTCCGCGTCGTCGTCACCGACGGCGTCGGGGAGTGCGCGGTCGTCGAGCACGAGCGCGCGATCGTCGACGCGGAGCAGGTCGCCGCCCGGCTCCGCGATCGGTCGGTCCGATGACGACCGCCCGCGGCTGGCTCACCTTCGACTGCTACGGCACCCTCGTCGACTGGCGCAGCGGGATGGAGAGCGCGCTGGCCCGCGTCGATCCGGCTCGCGTCGACGACCTGCTCGCTGGCTACCACCGCGCCGAGCCGGCGCTGCAGCAGCAGCGTCCGCTGCTGAGCTACCGCGAGGTGCTGCGCGACGGGCTGCTCGCCTCGGCCGGCGAGCTCGGGATCGACGTGCCGGACGGGCTGGACACCGTCCTCGCGGACACCATGCCCACCTGGCAGCCCTTCGCGGAGACGGCCGAGGTGCTGCAGGCGCTCCGGGCGGCCGGCTGGCGGCTCGCCATCCTCTCGAACGTCGACGACGACGTCATCGCGCAGACCCTCGAGCTGCTGGGTGCGCCGATCGACGTGGTCGTCACGGCCCAGGAGGTCGGCTCGTACAAGCCCGGCCTGGCCCACTTCGAGGAGTTCCGCCGCCGGGCACAGCCGGCCGAGGGACGGTGGATCCACGTGGCGTGCAGCTGGGTGCACGACGTGGTGCCGGCGCGCCGGCTCGGCGTACCCGCCGTCTTCGTCGACCGGGAGGGCGAGGATCGCGATCCCGCACAGGTCGTCGGGGTCCTCCCGGACCTCACCCGGCTGCCGGATACGCTCGCCTCGCTCGACCTATGAACCTCTCGCGACCTTGAGGAGACCTGGCGGTGGCAAGCTCCCGCGATGAGGCCCGGCCTCAGTTCACCAGCGTCACGCCGGTGCGTGCGTACGAGAGCGTCGTGGCCCAGATCGAGAGCGCGGTCTTCGGCGGCCAGCTCGTGCCCGGCGACCGGCTGCCGTCCGAGCGCGACCTGATGGCCCAGTTCGGCGTCTCCCGAGGCACCGTCCGCGAGGCATTGCGGGTGCTCGAGAGCGGCGGCCTGATCCGGTCGCGGCCCGGCGATCCTGGGGGCGCCACCGTCCAGCCCAACTCCTCGGCGCGACTCGCGAAGGCGCTGACCACCTTCGTCAAGCTCGGCCAGATCGGCGTCGGCGAGCTGATCGAGTTCCGGATGGTCGTCGAGGGCAGCGCGGTCCGGCTGGCGGCCGAGCTGCACGACGACGCGTCCCTGGCGTCGGTCGAGGAGGCCTTCGCCGAGATGGAGCGAGCGGCCGAGGTCTCCTACGACGCGTTCTCCGCGGCCGACGTCGCCTTCCACCTCGCCGTCGCGTCCTGCTCCGGCAACTCGCTGTTCAGCGCCTGCAGCGAGTTCGCCCGCGACACCGTCCTCGAGCTGACCACCGAGAACCTCAGGGAGTCCGGCGACCCCTCGGAGCGGATCCAGGAGACGCTGCGCCGCCACGGCGCCTACCTCCAGGCCATCCGCGACCGGGACGGCCGGACCGCCGAGGCGCTGGCCCGCCAGGACCTGGTCGACTACTACGGGCCGCACCTCGCCCCGGAGGAGCGGGCTCGGATCGAGCTGCTGCTGCTCCCGGTCTCCTAGCGCCGGAGATCAGGCGGCCAGGGCCACCGAGCCGGGCAGCACGGTCGGCGCGCAGTCGCAGCTGTCGCTGCAGGCCAGGAAGGTGTGCACGGCGTGGCCGCACGCGGGGCACGGCAGGTCGTGGCTGAGGTGCTGGTGCTGGTGCCGGGTCTCCGGGGTGTTCAGGTCGTTCCACATGGCCGTGTCTCCTTCGTGCGCTCGCCTGCTTCTACGAGGACGACGAAGCAGAGCGTGCTGATACGACACAGCCGGCCCGGCGATCTTGCAGGAATCCGCGCGGAGATCTCAGCCGAGGGTGGCGAGCAGCGCGGCGACGCCCGCGCAGTTGAGCACGACGGTCAGCCACAGGACGGCGACGAAGGGCTGCTTGCGGGTCTTGTGGTGGAACAGGCGGCGACCGGCGAGGGCGCCGGGCCAGCCGCCGGCGAGGGCGACCAGGTGGAGCGTCGACTCGCGGGTGCGCCAGGTGCCGCGCCGGGCGGCGCGCTTGTCGGCGCCGTAGAGGGCGAGCGAGACCACGCTGAGGACGACGTACGACGCGGCGAGGGCGAGGAGCACGCAGCGAGGGTGTCAGGCCATCGCGAGCGCGGCCGAGCCGGGCAGCACCGTCGGCGCGCAGTCGCAGGTGTCGCTGCACGCCAGGTAGGTGTGTACGGCGTGCCCGCAGGCCAGGCACGGCAGGTCGTGGCTGAGGTGCTCGGTGCGGTCCATGGCCGGCCTCCTCTCGGCGGGGTTGGTGCCTGACCAGGATGACCCGGCCGGCGTACCGGACTCATCGGCCGTTCGGGCCCGAACCGAAGTGGTCCCGATGGGCCAGGAGCTGACCCGACCGGGCCAGGGTGTCAGCGGCCGCGCGGGCCGTAGACCGCGTCGGCCTTCTGGAACGCCGCCTCGCGAGCGGCCTTGGTGTTGCGCGCGGCCAGCAGGAAGGCCTGCTCGACCCGCTCCCGGGCGAAGGTACGGCGCGGCGAGGCGCTCCAGGTGTCGTTGAAGAGCCGCTTGGCGGCGGCCAGCGCGTCGGGGGACTTCTGCGCGAGCTCGTCGGCGAGGCGCAGGGCGCCGGCGAGCGGGTCGTTGTCGAGGCGGGTGACCAGGCCGAGCTCCTTCGCGCGGGAGCCGTCGAAGACCTCGGCGGTCATGGTGAGCAGCTTGGCCTGGTCGATGCCGACCAGCTCCTTGAGCGCCTGGATGCCGGACATGTCGGGGATCAGCCCCCACTTGCCCTCGAGCACCGACCACCGCGAGTCGGGGGTGGCGATCCGGAAGTCGGCGGCGAGCGCGATCTGCAGGCCTCCGCCGAGGCAGTGGCCGTGGACGGCGGCGATCACCGGCACCGGGATCCGTCGGAAGGCCCACGGCGCCTCCTGGAAGGTGTTGGTGCCGCGCAGCGGGCGCGGCACGAACGCCTTGGCGACCCCGGCCGGGTCACGCAGCACTGACGCGAAGTCGAGTCCCGCGCAGAACGCGTCGCCCTCGCCGCTGATCACCACGGCGCGCAGCGTCTTGTCGCGGCGCAGCGCGTGAGCGGTCGAGACCAGGTCGTCGAGGATGCCGAGCGTGAGCGCGTTGAGCTTGTCGGGACGGTCCAGCCGGACGCGGGCGATGCCGTCGGTGATGGTGCAGCTGACCTGACGCTCGCGGGTGCTCATGGCCCTGATGCTACCCGCAGGTAACCGGAGCCCGCGCGTCACCCGGACGGAGCGATACCTGCTGTCGGCACGCAGCTGGTGCGTGCCGAGAGCAGGTCACGTGCCACGACGCTCAGGCCGCCGTGACCATCTCCTTCTTGGCCGCCGCGCTCTCGAGCAGCCGCTGCATCACCCGGCGCTTGCGCTTGTCGGCCGTGGTCATGGCGTAGAGCAGCTTGAGCTGGGAGGGCAGGTTCTTCGCGTTGGTGGTGGCCAGCCAGCCGTTGGGGAAGGACAGCCGGACCACGCGGTGCCAGGCGCTGTAGACCTGCTGGGGGAGCGGGGCGGCGTGGTAGTTGAGGCCGTACTTCTCGAACACGGCCCGCACCTTCGGGGCCACCTCGGCGTACCTGCTGCTCGGGAGGTCGGGGAAGAGGTGGTGCTCGATCTGGTGGGAGAGGTTGCCGGTCATGATGTGCATCAGCTTGGAGCCGGAGATGTTGGCGGAGCCGAGCATCTGGCGCAGGTACCACTCGCCCCGGGTCTCCTTCTCCGGGATCGACTTCAGCTCGAAGGTCTCCACGCCCTCGGGGAAGTGGCCGCACATGATGACGGAGTGCGACCACAGGTTGCGCACCACGTTGGCGGTGAAGTTGGCGGCGAGGGCCGGCAGGAAGGAGCCGGTCGGCAGCGCCAGGGCCGGGTTGACGACGTAGTCCTTGGTGGCCTGCTTGCGGATCTTCCGCAGCGTCTTGGCGAGGTCGGTCTTGAACTTCTCGCTGCGCTTCTCCTTGGGGGTGCGCAGGTTGCGGCCCAGCTCGAGGTCGTAGGCCGCGATGCCGTACTCGAAGAAGCAGGCGTTGATGAAGTTCCACAGCGGCTGCGCGAGGTAGAGCGGGTACCACCGCTGCTCCTCGTCGACGCGCATGATGCCGTAGCCGAGGTCGTTGTCCTTGCCGACGATGTTGGTGTAGGTGTGGTGCACCTCGTTGTGGGAGTGCTTCCAGCCGTCGGCGGTCGAGGCGTTGTCCCACTCCCAGGTGGTGGAGTGGATCTTGGGGTCGCGCATCCAGTCCCACTGGCCGTGCATGACGTTGTGGCCGATCTCCATGTTCTCGAGGATCTTGGCCACCGACAGGCCGACGGTGCCGGCGATCCAGGCCGGCGGGAAGATGCTGACGAGCAGGGTCGCGCGGGAGGCGAGCTCCAGCTTGCGCTGGACGTCGACCATGCGCCGGATGTACGCCGCGTCCTTCTCGCCGCGGGCGTCGAGCACCTCTTGGCGGATCGCGTCGAGCTCGGCGCCGAGCGCCTCGATCTGCTCGGGGGAGAGGTGCGCGGTGGGGTTCTGGGCCTTGTTGGTGATCGTCGTCATCGTGGGGTCCTCGGCGTCTCTCGGGTCTCTCGGGTTCTCAGTGGTCGAAGGTGCAGTCGCCGGCGGCGGCGCTGATGCAGGTCTGGATCTTCACGCCGTCGGGGTGGGTCTCCCCGGGGACGGCGACGGTGAGCTCGCCGTTGCGCAGGTCGCGCACGGCACCGGACCTCATCGGCAGCACGCAGCCCATGCAGATGCCCATCCGGCAGCCGCTCGGCATCAGCACGCCGGCCGACTCGGCGGCGTCGAGGATCGGGACGCTGCCGTCGGTCTCGACGCTCGCGGCGGAGGCGCCGGCGAAGGTGAGCGTGCCGCCCTCGGCGGCCACGTCGACGACGGTCGGGCGGAAGCGCTCGGTGTGGAGGGTCAGCCGCTGCTCGTCGTAGTAGGCCTCGAGCGTGTCGAGGAGGCCCGCCGGGCCGCAGGCGTACGCCGTGCGCTCGGCCAGGTCGGGGACCTCGGTCTCGAGGTCGGCGGTGGTGAGCAGGCCGTCGGTGTCGGTGTGCCGCTCGATCAGGCGCAGTCGGCCGGCCTCGGCGTGGGCACGCAGCTCGTTGCCGAAGATCACCTCGTCGCGCTTCATGGCGGAGTGCACGAGCACGATGTCGTAGGCCGCGCGGGCCGCGTCGTGGGCGTCCTGGTTGCGCGAGTAGAGGTTGCGCAGCATGCCGATGACCGGGGTGATCCCGGAGCCGGCGGTGACCAGCAGCAGCTTCTGCCGGCGGCCCGCGACGGGCGGGGCCAGCACGAAGTCGCCCTCGGCCTGGGCGAGCTGGACCAGCTGGCCGGCGCGGGCGTCGCGGACGAGGTGCTGCGAGACGGCGCCGTCGGGGATCGCCTTGACGGTGATCGAGATGTGGCCGTCGCGGCGCGGGCCGTGGGTCAGCGAGTAGGTGCGCCACAGTCGCACGCCGTCGACGTCGACGCCGACCCGGACGTACTGCCCGGGGATGTGGCCGGCCCAGTCGCGACCGGGCTTGATCACCAGGGTGGCGGCGTCGGCGGTCTCCTTGCGCACCGAGACGATCCGGCCCTGGAGGCCGACGGCGGCGCCGGGGCGCAGTGGGGCGAAGTGGTCGAGCAGGTCGTCGACGCTCAAGGGCGTGACGGCGGCGTCGAGGAGCGAGCGGAGGCCGGTGCGGAGCCGTCCGGTCCGGGCGGCCGCGTCAGGGGCGGCGGTCGTCGTACTCACACGTCTAGAGTCCCAGCCAGGAACGCTAAACTCATGACCAGAGCCGGTGAATCTACTCCCCGGTTTTGTTCGACAGAGACAAAGAGGGGGCCGTGATGGCGCGTCGGGTGCTGCCTCAGGCCGGGACCGACGAGCGGGTGCTGCTGCCGCCGGCGACGGTCTCCGCGATCCGCGCCGAGCTCGCCGCCGTCGCCGACGACGTGGTCGACCAGATCATCCGCGACGTGCCGGCCTACGAGGACGCCTTCGGCGGCCCGATGGGCGAGACCATCCGCGGCGCGGTGCAGGTCGCGCTCGGCGGCTTCCTCTCCCTCACCAGCGACCGGCGCGGTCCGGACGCGCTCGCCCCGCGCGCCTCCGCGGTCGACGGCGCCTACCAGCTCGGCCGGGGCGAGGCGCGCAGCGGGCGCAGCACCGACGCGCTGCTCTCGGCGTTCCGGATCGGCGCCCGGGTGTGCTGGCAGCGGCTGTCCGCCCGCGCGGTCGAGGAGGGCATGGAGCCGGCCACGATGGCCTCCTTCGCGGCACTGGTCTTCGCCTACATCGACGAGCTGTCCGCGGCCTGCGTCGCCGGGCACCAGGACGAGACCGCCACCGAGGGCCGGGTCCGCCAGCGGATGATGGAGCGACTGGCCCGCCAGCTGCTGACCGGGGCCCCCGAGGCGAGCGTCCTGCTCGCCGCCGAGCGTGCGGAGTGGGTGCCGCCCGCGACCCTCACCGCGGTGATCGTCCCCGAGTCCCAGGCCGGGTCGCTCCAGCAGTCGCTGCGCCGCGGCACCATCCAGGCCAGCGACCTGCCGGAGCTCGACGGCGCCGCGCTGCTGCTCGTCCCCGACGCCCACGACCGCCGGCGCGCGCCCCTGCTGCGCTCGGTGCAGGGCCGCGACTGCGTGGTCGGTCCGCCGCGGCCGTGGCTGGAGGTGCGCTCGTCGTACGACCGGGCGCTGCGGGCCCGCGCCCTCGCCCTGACCGGCGACACCGAGCGCCACCTGCCCCGACTGGTGCTGACCGCCGATCCCCAGGCCCTGGCCGACCTGCGCGCGGTCGCCCTCGCCCCCCTCGACGAGCTGCGTCCCGCCGCCGCCGCCAAGCTGCGCGAGACGCTGCGCTCCTGGCTGCTGCACCAGGGTCGGCGCGACGACGTGGCCGCGGCGCTGTTCGTGCACCCCCAGACGATCAGGTACCGGATGAGCCAGATCCGTGAGCTCTACGGCGAGCGGTTGGAGGATCCCGATACGGTCCTAGCGCTGACCATCGCGCTAGGAGAGGGGTGAGCAGATGAGGCGTGCCGCCTCGGTCCTGGTCGTGGCCGCGCTCCTGCTCGCGGGCTGCTCCGATCCGCCGAAGTCCAAGCTCGACCGGTCGGGCGCGGTGCCCCGCGGGGCGTCGTACGTCGCCCTGGGCGACTCCTACGCGGCCGGGCCGCGGCTCGGCCCGAGCAGCGGGGCGGTCGGCTGCGAGCAGACCCAGGGCAACTACCCCCACCGGCTGGCCGAGCGGCTCGGTCTCGACCTGACCGACGTGACCTGCGGTGGCGCGACCACCGCCGACCTGGCCGGGTCCCAGACGCCGCCGAACGGTGAGCCGGTGCCGCCCCAGCTCGACGCGCTCGGTGCCGACACCGACCTGGTCACGATCGGGATCGGCGGCAACGACGGCAAGGTGTTCGCCGAGCTGATGACGACCTGCGTCGGCAAGGCGGTCGAGGACCGGGCCGGGGCGCCGTGCACGGCCGAAGGGGCGCCCTTCCGGGTCAAGGCCGAGCGCCATCTCGCCAAGCTGCCGGGCCGGATGGCCGACGTGCTCGCGGCGATCGCGGAGCGGGCGCCGAAGGCCCGGATCGTGGTGGTCGGCTATCCCGCGGCCTTCCCCGAGAGCGGAACGTGCGCGCTGCTGCCACTCGCCCGCGGCGACTATCCCTTCGCCCGTGACTACATCAGCCGGGTCAACGACGCCCTGGCCGCGGCGGCGGACCAGGCCGGGGCGACGTACGTCGACGTCTGGGCGGCGACCGACGGCCACGACATCTGCGCCACCGACCCCTGGATCGCCGGCCTGATCCCCGCGCAGCCCGCGCTGGAGTACCACCCCTACGCGCAGGAGCAGACGGTCGTCACCGACCTGCTGGTCGCGGAGCTGGCCTGACCTGCTGACCCGGGCCGAACCGGGTACGGCCCCGTCATGGGCGACACGGTGGGTCTGGTCTACCTGATCGCGGGTGCCAGCCTGCTGGTGGCGATCGTGCTGCCCGCGCTCCTCGACCGGTGGGCCGTGTCCGCGCCGATGGTGCTGGTCGCGGTCGGCATCGGGCTCGGCCGCACCCCGCTCGTCGACGGGCTGGCCGTCGACCCGGTCCGGCACCGCGCCCTGGTCGAGCACGTCGCCGGGCTCGCGGTGCTGGTGGCGCTGATGGGGGTCGGACTGGCGCTGGACCGACCGCTGCGGCTGGGCCGGTGGGCGTCGTGGCGGAGCTGGTCGTCGACCTGGCGGATGCTCGGGATCGCGATGCCGCTGAGCATCGCGGGCGTCACGCTGCTGGGCCTGGCGACCGGTCTCGGCCTCGCCACCGCGCTGCTCCTCGGCGCCGTGCTCGCGCCCACCGACCCGGTCCTCGCCTCCGACGTGCAGGTCGCCGGTCCGCAGACCGACCCGCAGCACCCGGACCAGCTCGACGAGCCCGACGAGCTGCGGTTCGCCCTCACCAGCGAGGCCGGGCTCAACGACGGCCTCGCCTTCCCGTTCGTGCACGCCGCCGTGCTGCTGGCCGGAGCCGGGGCGGCCGGGGTGGGCGGCGTCGACTGGGTGACCTGGGTGGGCTGGTACGCCGTCGGCAAGGTCGTGCTGGGCGTCGCGGTCGGCATCGCGGTCGGCCGGGGCCTGGCGCGGGTGGCGTTCCGCGCGCAGAGCCGCTCGCTGCGGGTCGCCGAGCGGGGCGAGGCGCTCACCTCGCTGGCCGCCCTGCTGACGGCGTACGGCCTTGCGGAGCTGGTGGGCGGCTACGGCTTCCTCGGCGTGTTCGCGTGCGCGATGACCTTCCGGTCGGCCGAGCGGTCCCACGACTACCACGTGGCCCTGCACGAGGTGACCGAGCGCCTCGAGCGGCTGCTGACCCTGCTCCTGCTGCTCGTGCTCGGGATCGCGCTCAGCCGCGGGCTGCTCGACCACCTCGACCGGCGGGGCCTGGTCATCGGGCTCGGCCTGATCCTGGTCGTGCGGCCACTCGCGGGCCTGGTCGCCCTCGCCGGCTCGGGATCTCGCCTGGACCGGCCGCAGCGGGCGGCGGTGGCCTTCTTCGGCGTCCGCGGGATCGGCTCGGTCTACTACCTGGCCTTCGCGCTCGGGGCGGCGCCGGGCCTGGCCGCGGACGGACTGTGGTCGACGGTCGCGTTCACCGTCGTGGCCTCCGTCGTGGTCCACGGCGCCCTGGCCACGCCGGTGATGCGCTGGGTCGGCAGCGAGCGCTCCGCCGTGCCCTGACCAGCACCGAGCCGGCCCGTCGAGGACGGACCGGCTCGGTGGGGGCGAACGGGGTCAGGCCTGCAGCGCCTGGATCGCCTCGTGGATCGCGAGCGTGCGCTCGGCGGACTCGACGTGGAGGCTCTCCACCATCTTGCCGTTGTAGGTGACCACGCCGGAGCCCTTCCCGTCCTCCCAGGCCTGGATCAGCCCGCGGGCGTCCGCGACGGCCTGCTCGCTGGGGGCGAAGCCGGTGTTGGCGCCCTCGACCTGGCCGGGGTGGATCAGGGTCTTGCCGTCGAAGCCCATCTGGCGGCCCTGCTCGACCTCGGCGAGGAAGCCGTCGAGGTTCTTCACGTCGTTGTAGACGCCGTCGATGACCACGATGCCGGCGGCGCGGGCCGCGAGCAGCGCCAGGCCGAGGCCGGTGATCACCGGCTGGCGGCCGGGGACGTGCTCGGCGTACAGCTCCTTGACGAGGTCGTTGGTGCCCATCACGAAGCCGGTGAGCCGGTCGGAGGCCTGCGCGATGGAGAGCGCGTTGAGCATGCCGATCGGCGTCTCGACCATCGCCCACAGCGTGGTCTTCGCCGGAGCGCCGGCGGCCTCGAGGGCCGCGACGAGCTGCTTCACCTCGTCGGCGGAGTTCACCTTGGGGACGAGGACGACGTCCGGGCCGGCCGCGGCCGCCGCCTTGATGTCGTCGTCGTGCCACTCGGTGCCGATGCCGTTGACCCGGATGACGAGGTGGCGCCCGCCGTACTCACCGGAGCGGACGGCGGCCGCGGCGGACTCGCGGGCGGCCGGCTTCGCGTCGGGCGCGACGGCGTCCTCGAGGTCGAAGATGATCGCGTCGGCGGGCAGCGTCTTGGCCTTCTCCAGCGCCCGCTCGTTGGAGCTGGGCATGTAGAGGACCGAGCGCAGGGGCTTGAAGTCGGTCATGTCAGTTCACCTCGATGGCGTCGTAGCGGGCCTTCAGGTCGGGGTCGATCGCGGCGAGCTGCTCGGCCAGCGCGACCATCACCTTGCACTGCTTCACCGAGGCGTCGTCCTCCATCTTGCCGTCGAGCATCACCGCACCGGTGCCGTCGCCCATGGCGGCGATGACCCGGCGGGCATGGGCGACGTCCTCGACGCTCGGGCTGAACACCTGGTTGGCGATCTTGATCTGCACCGGGTGCAGCGACCAGGCGCCCACGCAGCCGAGGAGGAAGGCGTTGCGGAACTGGTCCTCGCACGCGACCGTGTCCTTGATGTCGCCGAAGGGCCCGTAGTACGGGAAGATCCCGTGGGTCGCGCAGGCGTCGACCATCCGCGCGATCGTGTAGTGCCACAGGTCCTGCTGGTACGTCGTGCGGGGGCCGTCGTAGAGCGGCACGCCGTCGTCGCCGCGCTCGGGGTCCTGCCGGACCAGGTAGCCGGGGTGCCCGCCGCCGACGCGGGTGGTCTTCATCCGGCGGTCGGCGGCCAGGTCGGCCGGGCCGAGCGAGAGCCCCTGCATCCGCGGCGACGCGGCGCAGATCTCCTCGATGTTGGCCACACCGCGTGCGGTCTCGAGGATCGCGTGCACCTGCAGCGGCCTGGTCAGGCCGGCCTTCGCCTCGAGCTGGGCGAGCAGGCGGTCGACGTAGTGGATGTCCTCGGCGCCCTGCACCTTCGGGACCATGATCACGTCGAGCTTGTCGCCGATGGCGGGCACCAGCGTGGTCAGGTCGTCGAGCACCCAGGGCGAGTCGAGCGAGTTGATCCGGGTCCAGAACTGGGTGGGGCCGAAGTCGACCTCCTGCCCGATCTTGACCAGGCCGGCGCGGGCGATCTCCTTGTTCTCGGCCTTGACGGCGTCCTCCAGGTTGCCCAGCAGCACGTCGACCGAGCCGACCATGTCCGGGATCTTGGCGGCCATCTTCTCGTTGCCGGGGTCGAAGAAGTGGATCGCGCGGCTGGGCCGGGCGGGGATCTCGCGCAGCGGGTCCGGGGCACCCACGGCGAGCGGTCGGAAGAAGTCCTTGGCGCTCTTGTGACTCACGTTTCGACAACCTACCGGCGAGTCATGCTGTCCGGGTATGACGGATGTCTCGCGAGATGCCGGGCCCCGGCGCGGGCGAGCCTGGTGGAGCACGGTGCTGGCGGTGGTCGTGCTGCACGCCGTCGGCCTGGGGATCATGGTCGCCTGGGAGGGGCGCTACTTCGGCCGGCTCGACGAGCTCTGTCCGTGGTACGACGACGAGGGCACCATGGCCGCGCCGCGATCACTGCAGGGGCGCCTGGTCTGCGGTGACTCGGGGGTCTCGGGGACCTACTGGCTGCTGGTGGTGGGCGCGGTCGCCGTCGCGCTCCTCGCCGCCCTGGCGCTGTGGCTGTGCCGGCGTACGACGCTGGCGGTGATGGCGGTGCTGCTCGCGGCGTTGGTGCCGGCCGGGCTGGCCGAGACCTCGCTGCGGCTGGACGGCAGCTGCTCGAAGGCGCAGTGGAAGGAGTACGGCGACGCGGGCTGTCAGCGGGACCGTGAGCTGCGGTGAGCCTCAGCGCCGTCGTCGACGCCGACGCCACCAGCGCCGCCGCGGCTCCGGTTGGGGCGGCGCCGGGGCGGCCCGGCGCCGGGCGGCGCGCCGCTCGTGCCAGGCGGCGAGGGTCGCGTCGACGTCACGAGGCAGGGTGATCAGCGGCGGACCGTCGACGGGGGTGTAGCGGGCCCGCAGCACCCGCGCGTTGAAGTCCTCGACGAACGCCCGCGCCTCGCGCTCCGAGACCAGGGCGTCGAGGGCGGCGTCGAGCTCGGCGTCGTCCTTGCGCAGCTGGAGGGCCGGCGGCAGCACGGTGATCCGCTCGCGCTCCACCAGCCGCCTGACCCACCAGTCCGGGTCGTGGGCGCTGCCGAGGTCGGGGATCGGCTTCCCGGCGCCGGGCAGGTCGTCGAACTCGCCGCGCTCCATCGCCTGGCGGACCTGGAGGTCGACCCAGGTCTGCTGCTGCTCGATCCGGGCGCGGGCGGCCCGGGCGGCTGCCTGGGCGGGCTGGCCGGGCGGGCCGGGCGGGCCGGGCGGGCCGGGCTGGTCCGGACCCGGCTCGGGCGGGTCCGCGCGGGTGTCCGCGCTCGGCTCCGGCCGGGAGTCCGGCTGCTCCTCCATGCCTCCACTATGCCGCCTCGACCAGGGCCGGCGAGGCTTGTGGGCGGCGCCGGATCGGGCGCATGGTGGAGTCATGCACGCGCGCGTGGGTGACCGGCTGGTGGTGGAGGCGCACACCGACTCGACGCATCGGCGCGAGGCGGAGGTGCTGGAGGTGCGCGGGGAGGACGGCGCGCCGCCGTACCTGGTCCGCTGGGACGACGGCCACGAGTCCCTGGCCTTCCCCGGCCCCGACGCCCACGTCGTACCCGCTCGATCCTGACCCGCCACGGGTGCGTGGTCGGCGGGCCGGTCGGGTTGGGGCGCTGTAACACGTTGTTCGCGGCTCTACCGTGCCCGAGACGTCGCTCGAGCCCGTCCGTGCGGGTCCGGAACAGCGGATACACGTCGGGGAGTGCGGCGGACTACGTGTTACAGCGCCCGGCGCCCGCTGTAACACGTCGTTCGCGGCTCTACCGTGCCCGAGACGTCGCTCGAGTCCGTCCGTGCGGGTCCGGAACAGCGGATACACGTCGGGGAGTGCGGCGGACTACGTGTTACAGCGCCCGGCGCCCGCTGTAACACGTCGTTCGCGGCTCTACCGTGCCCGAGACGTCGCTCGAGTCCGTCCGTGCGGGTCCGCAACAGCAGATAGGGGTCGGAGAGCGCGGCGAACTACGTGTTACAGCGCCCCCCACCCGCCCGCAGGAAGTCCGCGACCAACGGCGCGAGCGTGTCGGCGCTGGTGACGAGGCCGAGGTGGCCGTCGGGGTAGACGTGCAGCCGCGCGTGCGGCAGCAGGGCGCGCATGATCCGCGCGTTGACGAGCGGGATGATCGGGTCGTCGTCACCCGCGAGGATCAGCGTCGGCTGCCGGATCAGAGGCAGCGCCGGGAGGCTGGACCAGCCGGCGCCGGCGAGCAGCTGCAGCAGGTATCCGCGGCGGGAGCCGACCCGGGACCGGTCGTGCATGAGCCGGCGTACGTCGTCGGGCCGCTCGCGCATCCGCCCGCCGTACAGCTCGGCGGCGACCTGCACGGCGTAGTCGGCGTCCCGGTAGCGCTGGGGGGTCACCATCTTGCGCAGCACCCGCGGCGGTGCGGGGACCATGAGCGAGCCGGTGGCGGTGCTGACCAGGACCAGGCGCCGGCAGCGGCGCGGCTGCTGGAAGGCGAGCTGCTGGGCGAGCCCGCCGCCCCAGGAGATGCCGAGGATGTCGTACTCGTCGTACCCGAGCCGCGTCATCAGCGCGCCGACGCCGAGCGCGAGCAGGGGGAAGGTGTAGGGCAGCCGGGGGTCGGGGGAGCCGCCGACGCCGGGTACGTCGAAGCGGACCACCCCGATCCGCGGGTCGAGCGCGTCGACGAACGGCTCGAGCAGGTCGAGGCTGGCGCCGATGCCGTTGCACAGCAGCAGCGGCGGCCCGGGCTCCGTGCCGGGGCGGACGGCGACGCGGACCGAGTGCCCGAGGACGGTGAGCTGACGCAGCTGCGACATCGGCGTCCTCACTTGTCGAAGACGTAGGTGCCGGGCGCGTCGGCCAGCGGCTGCAGGCGGGTCGAGCCGAGCTCCTTCGGCGCGGGCACCAGTGCACCGGTGCGCTCGTCGAGCCAAACCGACACGTCGTTCCACCACGAGCCCTGGTGGGTTGCGGCGCCGCTGAGCCAGGCCTTCGGGTCGGAGCCGTGCTCGTCGTTGGTGTGGAAGGTGGCCTTGGGGTTGCCCGGCGGGTTCACCAGCGCGGCGATGTGGCCGCTGGTCGACAGGATGAACCGAGTCCTCCCGCCGAACAGCTGGGTCGTGCGGTAGCAGTTCTCCCACGGGGTGATGTGGTCGGCGATGCCCGCGACGACATAGCTGTCGACGGTGACCTTGCCGAGGTCGATCGGCTGGCCGAGGACGCTGAGCGCACCGGCGCGGGTGAGCTGGTTCTCGATCGCGAGGTCCACGAAGTCGGCGTGCAGGCCCGCGGCCATCCGGGTGGTGTCGGCGTTCCAGAACAGGATGTCGAAGGCCGGCGGCTTCTTGCCGAGCAGGTAGTTGTTGACCCAGTAGTTCCAGATCAGGTCGCTGGGCCGCAGCCACGCGAACACCTCGGCCAGCGAGCGGCCGTCGAGGAAGCCCTTCTGCGCCGAGCGGGCCTTGGCCAGCGCGGCCAGCCGCGGGTCGCTGAGGGCGGTGACGGTGCCGGCGTCGTGGTTGTCGATCACGGTCACGGCGAGCACGACCCCGGCGAGGCGGTCCTGGCGGCCGATGCCCGCGAGGTACGCCGCGGCGATGCTCGCGAGGATGCCGCCCGAGCAGATGCCGGCGAGGACGGTCCGCGCGCTGCCGGTGATCTCCTCGACAGCGTCCAGGGCCTCGAGGATCGAGCCGACGTAGGTGTCGAAGTCCCAGCCGGCGTGGCGGGGGTCCGGGTTGCGCCACGAGATGACGAACATCTGGCGGTTGTTCTGCGTGCTGAACTCGACCAGGCTCCGGCCCGGAGACAGGTCGATCGCGTAGAACTTGTTGATCGTCGGCGGGACGATCAGCACCGGCACCTCGTGCACCTCGTCGCACTGGGGCACGTACTGGATGAGCTCCAGCACCTCGTTGCGGAAGACCACCGCGCCCGGGGTGGCGGCGATGTTCTCGCCGACGACGAACCCGGAGGTGTCGACCATCTCGGGCACGCGCGGCGCGGACGCGAGATCCTTGACCAGCTGGGTGCCGCCGCGCACCAGGCTCAGCCCGGCCGTATCGATGACGGCCTTCGCCGAGGCCGGGTTCACCAGCGGGACATTGCTCGGTGCCAGCGCCTCGACCAGGTTCTCGACGAGGAAGCGGACCCGCTTGCGGTCGCGCGGGTCGAGATCCGCGTCGGCGACCAGCTGGTCGACGGTGCTCCCGCTCGCGAGGTAGACCTGCACCAGCCGCCGCAACAGCGGGTTCTCGGTCCAGGCGGGGTCGGCGAAGCGGCGGTCGCCGCGGCGCGGGGCGAGGTCCGACGTACCGACGACGACCTTGGCGGTCTCGCCGGCCAGCGCCCCCAGCCGGCGCGCGGTCGTCCGGGGGCGGCGGGCGAGGGACACCGCCCACCGGGCGGTGGACAGGTCGGGGACGAAGCGGCGGACCGGGCCGAGGGCGGCGTCGACGAGGAGGACGTCGAGGGGAGCGGCGGCGTCGGCCAGGCGGGTGGTGGTCGAGGTGCTCATGACTCCACTGTCGGCCTCGGGGACGGCGTCGCGCTTCGGCCGCGGGCATCGAGATTCCCGGCGATCGTGTGTGCGCCCGCACAACGCATCTCCTAGTCTCGGTCGTGTGAGTCGGCCCGACGTGAACCCCGAGGTGCGCAAGCTCAGCGCGCGGCTGCTGCCGGAGTCCGGCCTGCTCGGGGTCGCGATGGCCGCGCGGATCCGGTCCGAGATCCCCTTCTACGACGCCGGCGACACGGTCAGCCACGACGAGCTGGTCGCGTCGTGCACGGTCAACACCCGCTACATCCTCGGCAACCTCGCCGGCGAGGTCGCCGCGACCGAGACGCCGACCGAGACCGGCACCACCCGCGCCGAGCAGAGCGTGCCGTACGCCGTCGTGCTGCAGGCGTTCCGGGTCGGCTCCCGGTTCATCTGGGAGGTGCTCGTCGAGCGGGCCGACCCCGAGGACCGCGACCTGCTGCTGCTCGCGGCCGCCGACATCTGGGCGGTCAGCGACCAGCTCGCCGCCGACGTCACCGACGCCTACCGCCGCGCGATGGCCGACCGGGCCCGCCGCGACGGGCAGATGCGGGCGGTGCTCGTCGGCTCCCTGCTCGACGGGGACGCCGACGCGACGGCGTACGTCGGGGAGACGGCCGGCATGCTCGACCTCGGCCGCGCGACGGAGTACGTCGTGGTCTCGGCCGAGTCGCCGACGCCCGGCGAGGAGGGACTGCCCGACGTCGAGCGGGCCCTGCGCCGCGCCAACGTCCGCTCCGCCTGGCGGCTGGACCACGACCACCAGGAGGGCGTGGTCGCGCTGCGGTTCGGGTTCGGCGCCGACCACCTGGTCGAGCTGCTCGGCGGGCTCGCCCGCGCCCGGGTCGGGATCAGCAGCGTCGTCGGCCGGCTCGACGACATCCAGGAGGCGCGGCGGCAGGCACGGGTGGCCTGCGCCGCCGTCTCGCCGGGAGCGGCGGTGGTCGGGCAGTTCGGGGCCGACCCGCTCGCCGTACTGCTGGCGGGAAGCCCGGACCAGGCCCGGGTGCTCGTGGACGCCGTCCTCGCGCCGGTGCTCGCCCTGCCGCCCGACGACCGGGACGTGGTCTTCGCGACCGCCCGGGCCTGGCTCGCCGCCGGCGGCTCCACCTCCACGGCCGCCCGCGAGCTGCACGTGCATCGCAACACGGTGCGCTACCGAATCCGCCGGCTCGAGGAGATCACCGGCCGCGACCTGGCCCGCCCCGTCGACGCGGCCGAGCTGTACGTGGCGCTGGAGTGCGTGCGGATCCTCGGGCTGGGATAGTCCCTGCCCAAAAGCACCGTGACAGGCTGGTTCTCGGTGCTTTTGGGCAGGGACTATCGCGGGGTCAGGCCAGCGCGAAGTAGCGCAGGTAGACGTAGAGCCAGGCGACCACGAGGGTCATCAGGGTCACCACCACGCCGTAGCGGGTGAACTGCCAGAAGCTGATCGGCTCGCCCGACTTCGCGGCGATGCCGAGGACGACGACATTCGCGCCGGCGGCCACGGCGGTGGCATTGCCGCCGAGGTCGGCGCCGAACACGAACGCCCACCACAGCGGGCTGTCCGCGCCGGAGGTCGCGGTCGAGGCCACCATCTCCTCGACGATCGGCACGGTCGCCGTCGTGTAGGGGATGTTGTCGACGAACGCGCCGACCACGCCGGAGCCGAACAGCAGCGCGGTGGCCGCGAGCAGCTCGCGGTCGCCCATCGCCTCGGCCGCGAGCTCGCTGATCCGGCCGATGACGCCGACCTGGACGAGCGAGCCGACGAGAACGAAGAGCGCCATGAAGAAGGCGAGGGTGCCCCACTCGACCTCCTCGAGGAACTCCTCGGGCTCGGTGCGCGACACCAGCACCGTCGCGCCCGCGCCCAACATCGCGACCAGGGACGGGTCCAGGTGCAGCACGGTGTGCAGGCTGAACGCGACCATCACCAGGCCGAGCACCACCAGGCAGCGCACCAGCATCCGGTGGTTGGTGATCGCGTCGCGCGGGCGCAGGTCGCCGAGGACGTCGCCCACGTCGACGGTCTCGCCGAAGTACCGGCGGAACAGCCAGCGCGCCATCACCACGAACAGCACCAGCAGGATCACGGTGAGCGGGAGCGAGTGGACCAGGAAGTCGTCGAAGCTGAGGCCGGCGCGGCTGCCGATGATGATGTTCGGCGGGTCGCCGATGAGGGTCGCCGTCCCGCCGATGTTGGAGGCCAGGATCAGCGAGATCAGGTACGGCGCCGTGGGCAGCCCGAGCTGGCGACACACCGAGATGGTGACCGGCGCGACGAGCAGCACGCAGGTGACGTTGTCGAGGATCGGGGCGACGACCGCGCTGATCAGGACGAGCAGCACGAGCAGCCGGTAGGGATGCCCGCCGGACTTCAGCGCGGCCCACAGCGCGAGGAACTCGAACAGGCCGGTCTGCTTGAGCACGCCGACGATCACCATCATCCCGAACAGCAGGAAGATGACATTCCAGTCGATGCCGGTCTCGTGGTCGAAGAACGCCGACTGGGCGTCGACCAGGCCGATCACCGCCATCGCCGCGACCCCGCCGAGCGCCGCCGCGACCCGGTGGACGCGCTCGGTCGCGATCAGGGCGTAGGCGACGATGAAGACGGAGAGGGCGGCGGACGTGAGGATCACGCCGCACCCCACCGGACCGGCTCGAGGCTGGCGTACCAGCCGGCCAGCCGGCCGTACCTGCTCACCGACAGCAGCCGGTCCTCGACCTCGCCGACCCGGTCGCGGGCGGCGACGGCGAGCACCTGGTCACCCGTCCGTAGGACCGTCCGGCCGCTCGGGACCAGGACCTCGCGGCCGCGGGTGACCAGCGCGACGGCCGCGCCGGCGGGCAGGCGGAGCTCGTCGACCTCGACCCCGGCCAGCGCCGACTCGGGCTCGACCTCGAAGCGCAGCAGGACCGCGTCGAGCCGGTCCAGGCTCGCGAACCCGATCGACACCTTGTGCACGAAGCTGCCCTTCTCCGCCCACCGCGGCTGCCTCCCACGCCCGATCGCCAGGCCGATCGCGAAGCCGACCGCCGCGGCGAGCATGCCGACCGCGACGGCCAGCTCCAGCTCAGCCGCGCCCACGCGCGCCCCCCGCCGGGTCGGCCGACGGGTCGGCCGACGGGGAGACGATGAGGTGCTCGACCGCGACCACGCGCACCGACAGCAGGTCGCCGCCGATGCGATCCAGACCCGCGGTGGGATCCTCGGCGAGCTGGGCGAGCTCGCGCCGGCGTACCACCTCCTCGACCGCGGGTACGACGATCGCGAACGCCACCCGCTCCAGCTCGGCCGCGGAGGTCCGTCCGGACGCGTCGACGTCGGCCTCGAGGAGCAGACGGAGGTCCGCGCCGTCGGCCGTGCGGCTGCGGACGGTGAGGGGGACGACCAGCGTCGGAGGCATGGCACCAGCCAAGTCGGCGGGCGCGCGCGGCGGTATGGGGGCCAGCCCCCATTTCCTGGCGCGGCCGCGTGCGCGAGGGTGGGGGTGTGCGGCTCGCCAACACGTCCCTGTACTGGAAGGTCTGCCTGACCAACGCGGCCGTGCTGTGCGCGGGCGCGGTGGTGCTCATGCTGTCCCCGGCGAGCGTGTCGCGGCGGGTGCTGGTCTCGGAGGCGGTGGTGCTCGTGGTCGGCATCGGCCTGGTGCTGGCGCTCACGGCGGTGCTGCTCCGGGCCGCGCTCTCGCCCGTGGACCGGGTGATCCGCGAGATGGCGACGGTGCGACTCGGCGGGGAGGGCCGGCGGCTGGAGGTGCGCACCTCCGGCGACGGGCCGGGCGCGCAGCTGGTCCGCAGCTACCACGCGATGCTGGACCGGCTGGAGGAGGAGCGGCGGGCCAGCGACGCCCAGGCGATCGCCGCGCAGGAGGCCGAGCGGCACCGGATCGCGCGCGAGCTGCACGACCAGGTCGGCCAGGACCTCACCGTCGTGCTGCTCGGGCTCAAGCAGCTCGAGGACCGCGTGCCCGCCGAGCTGCGGCCCGAGCTCGCGCTGCTGCGGGAGAGCGCTCGCACCGGCCTCGACGACGTACGACGGGTGGCGCGCGAGCTGCGCCCAGGCGTCCTCGAGGACCTGGGCCTGCAGCCCGCGCTGGCCGCGCTCGCCACCGACGTCGCGGCGCTCGGCGGGCCGGTGGTCCGGCGTACCTTCGCGCCGGGGCTGCCGGCCCTCGGCCGCGACGGAGAGGTGGTCGTCTACCGGGTCGCGCAGGAGGCGCTGACCAATGTGGTCCGCCACGCCGGCGCCACCCGGGTCGACCTCTCCCTGCTCCGGGTCGGCGGCGACCTGGTGCTCGAGGTGGCCGACGACGGCTCCGGGCTCGACGGTGCGGCCTGGGGGACCGGGCTGCAGGGCATGCGCGACCGGTCCGCCCTGGTCGGCGGTGCGCTGAGCGTCGACTCCAGCCCGTCGGGGACGACGGTGCGGCTGCGGGTGCCGGTGGTGGGCCGGTGATCCGGGTCCTGCTCGCCGACGACCACGCCCTGGTCCGGCGCGGCGTCCGGCTGATCCTCGAGCAGCAGCCCGACATCGAGGTGGTCGCCGAGGCGGCCGACGGTGCCGAGGTCCTCGCGCTGCTGCGGGAGGTCGAGGTCGATCTGGTCGTGCTCGACATCGCGATGCCGACGATGACCGGGCTGCAGGCCGCGCGCGAGATCGCCCGTCGTCGTACGCCACCGCGGATCCTGATGCTGTCGATGCACGACAACGAGCAGTACTTCTTCTCCGCGCTCAAGCTCGGGGCGTCGGGCTACGTGCTGAAGTCGGTGGTCGACGAGGACCTGGTCGCCGCGGTCCGGGCCGCGGTCCGGGGGGAGGCGTTCGTCTACCCCGGCGCGATGGGCGCGCTGGTGCGCGACTACCTCGACCGGCTGGCGCGCGGCGAGCGGGTGCCGGCGACGGTGCTCACGCCGCGGGAGGACGAGGTGCTCAAGCTGATCGCGGAGGGACGGTCCTCCAGGGAGATCGCCGGGATCTTGTCGATCAGCGTGAAGACGGTCGAGAAGCACCGCTCCCACATCCTGGCCCGGCTCGGGATGAGCGACCGGACGCAGTTGACGCGGTATGCGATCCGGGCGGGTCTGGTGGAGCCGTGAGCGATAGTCCCTGCCCAAAAGCACCGATTCGTCGAGCATTTCGTTGCTTTTGGGCAGGGACTATCTCGGCGGGGCGGGACATCGGTCATCCACAGGCCTCTGGATCATGGGGGTTGTCCACAGGTGGCAGTGCTGTAGCCCGCGGACGACGTACGGCGGACGCATCGTGGCCGCATGGAGGAGACGCGACCCGGGTTGGTCCGTCCGGTTCATCTGGATCCGACCGGACGGGCCGGGCCGACGCGTGGTCAGGCGCGGAACCCCAAGAGGTGGAGGCGCTCGAGCTTCGGCTTCTATGTTCCGGCGTGGGTGGACGCAGACGACGTCGAGCAGCGGATCCTGGAAGCCTCGGTCGTGCTGCGTCCGTTCCAGGCGGTGACGGGATGGGCGGCGCTTCGCTGGCTCGGGGCGACCTGGTTCTCCGGAGTCGATGCCAGAGGCGAGCGTCGGCCGGTCGATCTGTTGATCAGCACCCACGACATCGACCCGCAACCGGGCTTCGTGGTGTGCGGCGAGGGCACCAGCCAGGGCAACATGAGGTGGGTCGACGGGGTCCGGGTCACGGTCCCCGCCTGGTCGGTCGCCTTCATGATGCGCTATGCCCCCGGCCTGCACGAGGCCGTCGAGGCGCTGGACATGGCGGCCTACTCGGACCTCGCCTCCATCGCCGAGGTCGCCGAGGTGGTCGGGCACCAGTCCTCGTGGACGGGTGTGCCGCAGGCGCGGGAGGCGATCGCGCTCGGTGACGAGAATGCCTGGTCGCCTCGCGAAGTCCGACTCCGCCTGCTGTGGGCAGCCGCGGTCGAGGGCGTCCGCCTCTCGAGCAACCTGCCGCTCTTCGACCGCGCGGGCCGGCACCTCGGCACCCCTGACGTCGTCGACGCAGCGGCCGGCGTCGCCGCCGACTACGACGGTGTGGCGCACCTCGGTCGAGAGCAGCGCCGAAGCGATCGCACCCGGGACGAACTGTTCGCCACGCACGGCATCGAGATGGTGCGGTGGCTGTCCGGCGATCGGCCCGGTGACTTCCTGGCGCGCCTGCACCGCGCCTATGCCCGCGCCGCTCGTCGTACCGGACCGCGGACGTGGTCAGCGGTCGCGCCGCCCGACTGGGTCTCGACGACCACCGTCGCTGCGCGGCGCGCGCTGACCGACCAGCAGCGGGCTCGGCTCCTCCGGTATCGCACCGCCTGACCGGGTCACGTGACTCGTCGCGATAGTCCCTGCCCAAAAGCACGGAAAACGCTGGTCGCACGGTGCTTTTGAGCAGGGACTATCGCAATGGCAGCATCACAGGGGAACGTCGGCGCGCCGAGGATCACACCACGGCGTCCCGGCGGGGGCGCGGGAGAACTGCTCGTCGTAGAGCCGCTTGTAGAGGCCGCCGGCCAGCATCAGCTCGTCGTGCGACCCCTGCTCGACCAGGTGGCCGTCCTCGAGGCCGAAGATGACGTCGGCCGAGCGGATCGTGGAGAGCCGGTGGGCGATGGCGATGGTGGTGCGGGAGCGGGTGGCGCGCTCGAGGGCCTCCTGGACCAGCCGCTCGGTCTCGTTGTCGAGGGCGGAGGTCGCCTCGTCGAGGATCAGGATCCGGGGGTCCTTGAGCAGCACCCGGGCGATCGCGAGGCGCTGCTTCTCGCCGCCGGACAGGCGGTAGCCACGCTCGCCGGTGATCGTCTCGTAGCCCTCGGGGAAGCTCATGATCCGGTCGTGGATGTTGGCGTCGCGCGCCGCCTGCACGATCTCCTCCGAGCTCGCGCCGGGCCGGGCGTAGGCGATGTTGTCGCGGATGGTGCCGTGGAAGAGGTAGGGCTCCTGGGTCACCATCCCGACCGCGTCGGCGAGCGAGGAGAGGGTCAAGTCGCGGACGTCGTGGCCGTCGATGAGGACCGCTCCCTCGGTGACGTCGTAGAACCGCGGGACGAGATAGGTCGCCGTGGTCTTGCCGCTGCCCGAGGGACCCACGATCGCGGCGAGCTGGCCCGGCTCGACGACCAGCGACACGTCGTCGAGGGCCCAGCCCGGGCCGGTGGGCCGCTCCACGGCGTCGTCGTCCTCGATCCGGATCCCGGTCTCGCCGAAGCGGTCGCGGTTGACGGTGCCCGACAGCGAGCGCGGCTCGGGATAGCGGAACCGGACGCCGCGCAGCTCGACCCGGCCCTGCAGCTCGTCGGGGTCGAGGGCGATCGCGCCGGGCCGCTCGGTGATCGCGGGCTCGAGGTCGAGGTACTCGAAGATCCGGCGGAACAGCGCCATCGAGGTCTGCACGTCGAGGGTGACCCGCATCAGCTGCAGCAGCGGCATCTGCAGCCGGCTCTGCAGCGTGGTGAACGCGACCAGGGTGCCGGCGGTGAGGGTGTCGGCGCCGACGGGGACGTGTCCGGTGATGATCCAGCCGGCGACCAGGTAGATGAGCGCGGGGGTGATCGCGAAGAAGGTCTGCACCATCGCGAAGAAGGTGCGCCCGGTCATCGCCTGCTCGACCTGCAGCCGGGTCTGGCGCCGGTTGGCCTCGCGGTAGCGCTCCACCTCGGACTCGGCGCGGTTGAACACCTTCGCGAGCAGGATCCCGCTCACCGACAGCGCCTCCTCGGTGATCGCCGTCATCTCCGAGAGCGACTCCTGGGTGCGCCGCGCCAGCCGCTGCCGCGCCCGGCCGACCCGGAACTGCAGCCCCACGAACAGCGGCATCAGGAACAGCGTGAGCAGGGTGAGCTGCCACGACAGCACGATCATCGAGACGAACGCCGCGGCGACCGTGACCGAGTTCTGTACGATCGTGGTGGCGGTGTCGGTCAGCACGGTGCGTACGCCGGCCACGTCGTTGGCCAGCCGGGACTGGATCGCGCCGGTCTTGGTGGCGGTGAAGAACGCCAGCTCCATCTTCTGCAGGTGTTCGAAGAGGTCGCCGCGCAGGTCGGCCATCGCGGAGTTCCCGACCGTGGAGGTCAGCCACATCTGCACGATGCCGATCAGCGCCGCCACGATGGGGATCGCGCACATGCCCGCGATCAGCCAGGCCAGCAGGTGCAGGCGGGGCCCGCCGCCGTCGAGCGGGAAGAGCGCGTCGTCGAACACCGCCCGGGTCAGGAAGGGCACCATCGCCTGCAGCGCCGCCGCGGCCAGCACGGCGACCAGGACCAGCGCGATCTTGCCGCGGTAGGGCCGCAGCAGGTGGGCGATGCGCGGCAGCACCGGCTCGCGCTGGCGCAGGTCGGCCGACGTCAGGTGGGTCACCACGGGACTGGGGCGCGGCATCAGGCGTCCCGCCCCGCCCAGCCGGCGCCCCAGCGGCCGCGGTGGGCCACCTCGTGCCACGGCGTGCGGCGCCGCCGGCTCGCCGAGCCTCGCGCGCCCGTCGCCGGCGGGGCAGGGTGGCCGACCGTGATCGCCCCGATGGGGTGGGGCGCCTCCTCGGCGGCGGTGTCGACCAGGCCGAGGACCTGCTTCACCGCGTCGACCCGGCCCGGGACCAGGCCGAAGAAGCAGGCGCCGAGGCCCGCGTCGGTCACCGACTGCAGCAGCAGCAGCGAGGCCATCGCGGTGTCGAGGTGCCAGTAGGGCATCGCCCAGCGCTCCGCGTCGTGGTCGCCCAGCCCGGCCCGCCGCTTGTCGGGCTCCGCGTAGCGGTCGAGGTAGGCGGCCCGCCGGCTGCACGGCACGATCACCACCGGCGCGCTCATCATCCCGGCCAGCCAGCGGTCGGGCGCCTCGGTCTCGGCCTGGGCGGCCCAGAAGCCGCGGACGGTCTCGGGGGTGTCGAGCACCACGAACGCCCAGCCCTGGGAGAAGCCGGCGCTCGGCGCCCGGGTGGCGTGGTCGAGCGCCCGCTCCACCACCGCCGGGTCGACGGGGGCCGAGGTGTAGGCGCGCGTCATCCGGCGGCGGCGTACGACCTCGGAGAACTCCACGGCGCCAGCCTAGGGCCGCACCCCGACGGAACCTGAGGTAGCCGGGTCGCCCGGATAAGGCAGTTGTCCGATGTGGGGGCCTACCTCAGAGGACGAGTCTCTACGTCATGAGCAGCAACTACTACCTCACCGCAGAGTACGAGTACCGCCGCCAGCAGGCGGCCCGCGGGATGGCCGCCAGCCGGGCGGGGCGCAGCCGCACCTCCTGGCTGCGGCGGATCGCCGCGACCGACCCCAGCGTGGAGCGCCGCTCGCGCTGAGCAGCCGCCCACCGTGACCGCCCTGTCGGAGGCGGACGCCATGATGGTGTCCATGGCCGCACACAGCAGCCTGACCATGGTCGGGCGTGACACCGAGCTCGCCGAGGCGATCGCGGTCCTCGACGACGCCGTGAGCGCCGCCGAGGCCGGGACGTCGCGGCGGGCGGTGCTGCTGTCGGGCGACGCGGGCGTCGGCAAGACCCGGCTGCTGCGCGCGCTGCGCGACCACGCCCTCGACAGCGGCTGGCAGGTGCTGGCCGGGCACTGTCTCGACTTCGGCGACAGCGCCCTGCCCTACCTCCCGTTCAGCGAGGTGCTCGGCCGGCTCGACGCGAGCCACCCCGAGCTGGTCGAGGCCGTGGCGGCCGTTCACCCGGCCCTGACCCGGCTCCAGCCCGGTCGGCGTACGCGCGTGGTGGGCGAGGAGTCGTCCGACGAGCGCAGCCGCGGCGCCGACCGCGGCGACACCTTCGTGGCCGTGCACGCGCTGCTCGAGGCGGCCGCCACCGAGGCGCCGGTGCTGCTCGTGGTCGAGGACCTGCACTGGGCCGACCAGTCCACCCGCGACATGCTCGGCTTCCTCTTCACCCGGGCCTTCGCGCGGCCGGTGGCCATCGTGGCGTCGTACCGCTCCGACGACCTGCACCGCCGCCACCCGCTGCGCCGCCAGGTCGCCGAGTGGACCCGGCTCCCCCAGGTCGGCCGGCTCGGACTGGGCCCGCTGCCGGCGGAGGCGGTGCGCGCCCTGGTGGGAGAGCTGGCCCCGGCCGGGCTCGACGAGCGGTCGGTCGCGCAGATCGTGGACCGGGCCGAGGGCAACGCCTTCTTCGTCGAGGAGCTGGTGGCGTCCGGCTCCTGCGCCGACGGCGACGTGCCCGGCGACCTGGCCGACCTGCTGCTGGTCCGGCTCGACCGCCTCTCCGAGGAGGCCCGTCACGTCGTCCGGGTCGCCAGCGTCGCGGGTCGCCGGGTCACCCACGACCTGCTCGCCGCGACCGCCGACGTCCCCGTCGACCGGCTCGACTCCGGCATCCGCCAGGCCGTCGAGATGAACGTGCTCGAGGTCGGCGGCCACCTCTACTCCTTCCGCCACGCGCTGCTCGGCGAGGCGATCTACGACGACCTGCTGCCGGGGGAGCGGGTGCGGCTGCACGCCCGCTATGTCGCCGCGCTGTCCAGCGGCGCCGCCGGCGGCACCTCCGCCGAGCTGGCCCGCCACGCCCGGCGCGCCAACGACCTCGACCGCGCGGTCACGGCCAGCATCGAGGCCGGCGACGAGGCGATGGCCGTGGGCGGTCCCGACGAGGCCGCCGACCACTACCAGCAGGCCCTGGAGCTGCTCGAGGACCCGGAGCGGGTCGCCCGGCTCGACATCGACCACGCCAAGCTGGTGGTGCGGGCCGCCACCGCGCTGATCACCGGCGGCAACGCCGTCCGGGCCGGCCAGCTGGTCACCGCCCGGCTCGCCCAGCTCCCGCCCGACGCCCCCGACGCCGATCGCGCGCGGCTGCTCAACGCCCAGGCCGAGGTGCTCTCGATGACCGAGACCGAGCTGGACCCGGTCGAGGTGTCTGCGCAGGCGGTGGCGCTGGCGCCCGAGGGGGAGAGCCCGCTGCGGGCCAAGGTGCTCGCCAACCACGCCCGGATCCTCGGCGCCTACCGTCCCGAGGAGCAGGAGGCGGCCGAGGCCGTCGCGACCGAGGCGCTCGCGCTGGCCGAGCGGCTGGCCATGCCCGAGCTCGCCTCCGACATCGTCACCACTCTCGGCGGGCTGCGGGTCAAGGGCGCCGCGGGCTCCGAGCAGGACGCCCTGCGCGGCGCGCTGGTCTCCGCCGTCGACAGCGCGGTCCGCGCGGGCGCCTTCCAGGCCGAGCTCCGCGGCCGCTGGCTGCTCGGCCGCTCCTACCAGGACACGGGCGACTGGGAGCAGTCCGCGCGCTGGTTCCGCTCCGCCATGGAGCTGGGCGAGCAGGCCGGCCTGGTCTGGGCGCCGTTCAGCATCGAGTCGCGCTGGCAGCTCACCCGGATCGGCTACCTCCTCGGCGACTGGGACGACGTGCTCGCGCTGGTCGAGGCCGTCGACGGGCTCAGCGGCCCACCGATCCCCCGCGGGATCATCGAGCCGGCCCGGCTCTCGATCCTCGCCGCGCGCGGCGAGGACGTCCTCGACCGGCTGCTCTCGCTCCGGGCGCTGTGGGAGGACGAGGGCGGGGTCGCGGTCTACAGCTCCGGGTCCGAGATCGAGTTCCACGGCGACCGCGGCGACGCCGCCGCCGCGATCGCGGTCTACGACCAGGTGATCGAGGTGCTCGGCCGGATCTGGGGGGAGTACTTCGGCGGCCGGATCCGGCTCGCCGCCGGCACCCTCGCCGCGATCGCCCGGGCGATGCCGCGAGCCAGTGCGGCCGAGCGCCGGGCCCTGGTGGCCCGGGCCGACCGGCTGCTCGCCGACGGCGAGGCGGTGCTCGCCGCGATCCGCGAGCGCAGCGGCCCGTGGGGACCGGAGGGCCGGATGTGGACCGACCGGCTGATCGCCGAGCATCACCGGGTGCACTGGCTGGCCGGCGGCGACGACGCGCGCCGCGACGAGCTGCTCGGCGCCTGGGAGGCCGCGCTCGACTCCGCGGTCAAGGTCGGGAACCTGCCCGAGCTGCTGCGCGTGCGCGCGGCGTACGCCCAGATCCTGCGGCTGGCCGGCGACACCGCCCGCGCCCGCGACGAGGCCGACCAGGCCCGCGCCCTCGCCGACCGGCTCCGCGCGCCGGTCCTCGTGGCCGACCTCGCGGCCGAGCCCGGAACGACCCGCGCCACGGCGCCTGCCGGCCACTCCGGTGGCGCCGCCCTCACCGCCCGTGAGCTGGAGATCCTCGCCCTGGTCGCGGAGGGCCGCTCCAACGGCGAGATCGGCAAGCAGCTGTTCATCAGCACCAAGACGGTGAGCGTCCACGTCTCCAACATCCTCGGCAAGCTCGGCGCGGCCGGGCGCACCGAGGCGGCCGCGATCGCCCGCCGCGACGGCCTGCTGCGCTGAGCGTCCGGGCCCATCCCGCCTCGGCCGATCTCCTACCGTGGGAGGGTGCCCGCGCCCGGCCCGCGTCGTAGCGTCGGCTCCATGACGATGCAGGCGGACACCCGCGAGCTGACCATGCGCCGGTTCCGGAGGAGCAGCGTGGTCGGCGGGCGCGACCTGCCGCCGGTCCCGGCGGAGCAGCTGCCGCCCGGGCCGCGGTGGCCGGCGCTGCTGCAGACCGTGGCGCTGATGAGGTTCCGGCACCAGTTCCACCCCTGGCTGCACCGCAGGTACGGCGACGCCTACACCGTCAACCTGATCCCGGGGAACCGGCCGCTCGTGCTGTTCACCCGCCCGGAGGTCACCAAGGAGATCTTCGCCGCCGACCCCGAGGTCTTCCACGCCGGCAAGGGCAACGCGATCCTCGGCCCGATCATGGGCGAGCACTCCCTGCTGCTGCAGGACTCGACCGAGCACCACCGTGCCCGCAAGCTGCTGATGCCCGCCTTCCTCGGGCACGCGCTGCGCGGCTACCGCGGCCTGGTGGCCGAGGTCGCGAGCGCCGAGGTCGCCACCTGGCACGAGGGTGAGCCCTTCCGGGCCCTGGAGCGGATGAACTCGCTGACCCTCGAGGTGATCCTCCGCGTCGTCTTCGGCGTCACCGACGAGGACCGGCTGGCGCGGCTGCGGCCCGCGGTCAACCGGACCGTCGAGATCCACCCGGCGATCCTGCTCGGCTGGGCGTACCCACGGCTGCAGCGGCTCGGCCCGTGGCGGCGTACGGTCGACAACCAGGTCGAGCTCGACCGGCTGATGTACGCCGAGATCCGCGAGCGCCGCGCGGCCGACGACCTCGGCGACCGCTCCGACGTGCTCTCCCGGCTGCTCGCCGCGAGCGCCGCGAGCGCCGCGGCCGACGAGCCCGGCAGCGGTCTCGACGACACCGAGCTGCGCGACCAGCTGGTGACGTTGCTGCTGGCCGGTCACGAGACCACCGCGTCGGCGCTGTCGTGGGCCCTGGTCGAGGTGGGCCGCAGTCCCGACCTGCGCGCCCGCACGCTGCGCGCGGTCGACGAGGGCGACGACGCGTGGCTGGAGGCCGTGCTCAAGGAGGCGATGCGGCTGCACCCGATCATCCCGATGGTGGTGCGCACCCTGATGGCGCCGGCCACCGTCGGCGGCTGGGACCTCCCGGCCGGCACGACGGTCGGCCCGTCGATCATCATGAGCCACCAGCAGGAGTCGAACTTCGCGGACCCCGGGGTGTTCCGGCCCGAGCGCTTCCTCGGCGAGGACGCGCCGCCGCTGAACGTGTGGATCCCGTTCGGCGGCGGGGTCCGGCGCTGCATCGGCGCCGGGTTCTCGCTGATGGAGGGCGTGGAGGTGCTGCGCGAGGTGTTCCGCAGGTACGACGTCACCGCGGTCGGCACGGACGTGCCCAAGGTCCGCAACATCACCAGCGTGCCTCGGCGGGGTGCGCGGATCCGGGTGCGGGCACGCTGAGCTCGACGGTCGCCGCGACGTCCTCGAACAGGTCGGCGTAGGCGGCGTAGTCGGCGCGGGCGACGGTGCCGGTGAGGGTCACGCCGACGCCGTCGTGCAGCCAGGCCCACTGCTCGCACATCAGGTCCAGCCCACCGAGTCGGTGGGAGAACCGGGTGTAGGCGGCCGGCTCGGCACCGAGGTCGACCAGGTCGGTGTCCTCGACCTCGAGGGCGTCGAGCTGGGCGGCGAGCGTCGACATCGCGCCGGTGCGCCAGTCGGACAGGGACGAGGCGTCGACCGGGCCGGTGTGCAGCGCCAGCTCGGGCGTGAAGCCCGACGGGGCGGCACGCGGCGCTCGGGCGACCAGGGCGACACCCGGCGCGGGTTCGTCGAAGGTGACCCAGCGGCGCGGGACGGCGAGCGAGACGGCAGGGGTGTGGTGCACATTTCCTCCGGTGGGTCGGGGCGAGGGAGCGGGGGGATCGGGGGGATCGGGCGGCCAGGCGGGCTCGCCGGGCGGCCAGTCGCCGGGCGTCGGCGCGGCCCGGCCGGTCGTGGACGGCACCGCGGTGGCCGGGTACGCCGTCACCAGCGGGTGGGTGAGGATCGCCGGGTCGACCAGGCCGGAGGCGGCGCGCAGCGCCTCCTCCGCCCGGGCCCGCCGGTCGGCGTACCGGTGCAGGCTGGTGGCCAGCCGCTCGACGCCCGGGCGGAGGGCGTCGACCCGGTCGGCCCGCCTGGCGGCGCCCGCCGGAAGTCGTCGGCGCTGTCGCCGGCGAAGTCGTCGGTGGGGAACCGGGCCTGACGCTGGGCCAGCGCGCCGGCGTCGGGCGCGACGAGGCGGGTACGCCGTGCACGCAGCTCGCCCGCGTCGTCGTCGAGCTGACGGGCGGCCCGGCGCAGCGCGGCGGGATCGGCGGTGAGGGTCATGGCCGCAGCGTCGGCAGCGCCGGGCTGTGGACAAACCTCGGCCCTCCGGGCCTGTGGACGGGAGCGTGTCGGAGGTGTCGCCTACGGTCGGTTCATGGCCATCGCGCGCAATCCCCAGTTCGTCATCGACTGCCCCGACCCCCGGGTCCTCGCCGACTTCTACGCCGCTCTCCTCGGCTGGGAGTCCCAGGTGGAGGACGACGGATCCTGGGGCTCGGTGTGGTCCGGAGACCGTTCGATCCAGCTGCAGCGGGTCGACGAGTACCGGGCTCCCGAGTGGCCCGGCCAGGAGGTGCCCCAGCAGGTCCACCTCGACGTCGACGTCGACGATCTCGACGCGGCCGAGGCGGCCACCCTCGCCCTGGGCGCCACCAAGCACGCCCACCAGCCCGGCACGTCCTTCCGGGTGTTCCTCGACCCGGCCGGACACCCGTTCTGCCTATGCCGGGCGGCAACCTCGTGACTGAGACGCTTCTATGGGTTGACAACCCATAGAAGCGTCTCAGCGCGCGAAGGACTCCCGCACCTCGTCCTCCGTGATGCCGTAGTCCGCCAGGTCGTACTGGTGCGACGGGCGCCGCGGTCCCTGCCGCGACTCCTCGTCGAGCCGGCGTACGGCGGCCTGGGCCTCGGCGCTCCAGGTGAGCCCGAAGGCGTCGTAGATCGCGCCGACGGTGCCCACCGGGTCCTGCACGAAGCCGCGGTAGTCGACGTCGAAGAACTGGCTCTCGTCGGCCTTCTCCCGGGCCTGCCAGAACGCGTCCCACTGGCGGGTGAGGTGGCCGAGCTGGTCGCGGCCGAGGGTCTCGCCGACGAAGGTCGTGGAGTGCCCGGCGGTCGCCTCGGCGGACAGCGAGCAGGCCGACGCGACCGAGGTGACCGGGTCGCGCTGGGTCATCACCACCAGCGCGTCGGGGTAGACCTCGAGCAGGGCGTCGAGCGCGATCAGGTGCGACGGGTTCTTCAGCACCCAGCGCCGGTCCTGGTCGTTGAGCCCGATCAGCTGCAGGTTGCGGCGGTGCCGCTCGTAGGCGTCGGTCCAGGACTGGGTGGCCAGCCAGCGGGAGTACGCCGGCACGTGCGCCAGCGACTCGAAGCCGAGCGACTTGCCGGTCTGCCGAAGCACCCGCCAGCACTCCTCCGGCTCGGTGGCGTCGGAGTAGTGGATGCCCATGAACTCCGGGTTGGTGACGTGGTGCTCGCGGAAGGCCGCCTGCATCGCGGTGAAGATCGGGTCGTCCTCCCAGGTCTCGCGCGGCGGGCGGGGCTGGGGGAACTCGGTGAGCCACATCTCGAGTCCCTGGTTCGCGGGGTCGGCGCAGAGCAGCCGGCTCAGCGCCGTGGTCCCGGTGCGGGGGAGGCCGAGCACGAAGATCGGCCGCTCGATGGTGACCTCGGCGTGCTGGGGGAACTCGGCGAACCGAGCCTGGGTGAGCAGCCGCGCGACCAGGGCGCTCTTGACCTGCGAGCGCATGAAGTAGTTGCCGATCCCGGTCAGTCCGGCCTCGGCGGAGCCGAGGTCCTCGACCAGGATCCGGAACGCCTCCTCGTGGCCGGGGGCCTCCGCGAAGCCGAAGTCGGTCAGTCCCGTGGTGCGGGTGGCGGCCGCGCAGATGTCGTCGAAGCTGCCGATGTCGGCGCGCTGGCGGGGCTCGCTCATGCGTGGAACTCTCCGCAGTCGACGTTGAGCATCTGGCCGGTCACGGCGGAGGCCAGGTCGGAGGCGAGGAAGAGCGTGGCGCGGGCGACCTCGTCCGGCGTGGCGAGCCGCTTGAGGTCGGTGGGGGCCGCCTTCTCGGCGTACACCTCCTCGTGGGTGCGGCCCGACTCCTGCGCGATCCAGTCGAAGTAGGCCTTGTTGACGTCCTCGTAGATGTACGACGGCGCGACGCTGTTGACCCGGATGCCCCGCGGACCGAGCTCGGTGGCGAGCGACTGGGCGAGGTGCTCGAGGGTGCCCTTCGACAGCTTGTAGCCGGAGTACTCCGGCTGACTGCTGTAGATCACGCACGAGTTGACCATGATCACCGAGCCGCCGACCTTGTCCTCGGTCTGGGCGAGGGCGTCGGCGAACAGGGCCGACAGACGCAGCGGCGCGAACACATTGGTCTCGTTGGCCGTGCGCAGCCCGTCGAGGTCGAGGGTGCTGATCGGGTCCATCGGCGGGATGCCGAAGGCGTTGTTGACCAGGCAGTCGACCTTGCCGAACTCGTCGAGCGCCGCCTCGACGAGGGCCTTGCGCTGGTCCTCGTCGGTGATGTCGGTCGGTACGACGAGCGCCCGCCGCCCGTGGGAGCGGACGACGTCGGCCATCTTCTCCAGCCGGTGCGGGGTGCGGCTCGCGAGCACCAGGTCGGCGCCCATCTTCGCCGCCTCCTCGCCGAGCGAGCGCCCCAGGCCGGGCCCGACGCCGGAGAGCACGATGACCTTGTCCGTCAGCAGATCCACCATGGCGGACACACTAGAACGTGTTTCAGTTTTCCGGAAGGGGTCGGATTCATCACGGGATGTAGGCGGATGGCCACATCTGTAGTGGAACTCCACTACAGGTGTGATGGCTCGCCTACATCCCGTGATGAATCCGAACCAGAAGCCCCGGCCAGGAATAGCCCGCGCACCGCACCGTTGGACCTCACGTGAGCATTTCCCGCATCGAACTCAACGACCAGACCTCCATCCCCCAGTTCGGCCTCGGCGTGTGGCAGGTGCCGCAGGCCGACACCGAGCGGGTGGTGTCCGACGCCCTGGAGATCGGCTACCGCCACATCGACACCGCGCAGATGTACGGCAACGAGGCCGGCGTGGGCGCCGCGATCGCGAGGTCCGGCCTGGCCCGCGAGGACCTGTACGTCACCACCAAGCTCAACAACAACCGCCACGAGGCCGCCGCGGCGAAGGACTCGCTGCGCGCCTCGCTCGACCAACTCGGCCTGGAGCGGGTCGACCTCTTCCTCATTCACTGGCCGCTCCCCACGCGGTACGACGGCGACTTCGTCTCCACCTGGGAGACCCTCCTCGAGCTGCGGGAGGCCGGACTGACCACCTCGGTCGGCGTCTCCAACTTCCAGCCCGCCCACCTCGACCGGATCGTCGCCGCCACCGGCGTGGTCCCCGCGGTCAACCAGATCGAGGCGCATCCCTACTTCGCCAACGACGCCGCCCGCGCGGCGACCCTCGGCCACGGCGCGCACGTCGAGGCGTGGTCGCCGCTGGGCCAGGGCGGCGGCGAGCTGACCGATCCCGCCGTGACCGCCCTCGCCGAGCGCCACGGCAAGACCCCCGCGCAGGTGCTGCTCCGCTGGGCGCTGGACCGGGGCGACATCGTGTTCCCGAAGTCGCTGAGCAAGACCCGTCTCGCCGAGAACTTCGACGTCTTCGACTTCGCGCTCGACGCCGACGAGGTGGCCAGCCTGACCGCGCTCGACAAGGGTGCGGCCGGCCGCCAGGGACCCGACCCCGACACCTTCGACTGGATCCCTGCCTGACGCAGGCTCTCAGAGACCGGGGAGGGGCGGGTCGAAGGTCAGCGCGACGCTCGGCTCGTTCCCCTCGATCTCGTCGTCGGGGTAGACCGCGGTGGCGGTGTGGGTGACGCCGTCGACGCTCAGCGTGACCGTCATGGTGAACGGGAAGTCGCCCAGGGCGGCCGCCGCCCGCCCCTCCCGCTCGGGCGCGGCGAAGAAGAGGTCGCCCGCGCAGGAGCGGCGGCTCAGCCGCGGCGTGATCGTCGTCGAGCGTCCGTTGCCGGCGGTCACCTCGATCTCCGCGCTCGCGGTCCGCGGGCTCGCCGCGAGGTCGTCGACCGCGAGCCCGACCCCGTAGCTGTCCGGTCGGCCGTCGTGATCGGCGACCACCGCCAGTCGCGCGGACGGCTCGGGCTGCGCGGCACCCGCCGGCATCGTCCACCGGAGGTCGGCGGACAGGTCGCCACCACCGGACGCGAACAGGCCCACGTCGTACGTCGCGGCCGGGCCGAACGGGCGGAGCAGGTACCACCCGCCACCGAGATCCTCGACGGGCGCGGGGAAGGCGCGTCCCACGCAGCGGTCGCCCGCGGCCGCCGGCGCCGTCACCTCGCTGAGGGATACCTCCAGCTCGAAGCGCTCGACCGGCACGTGGATCCTCAGCTCCGACGCCGCCCCGATCGCCGTCGGGTTCCGCCTGACGCCGTCGACGCACCCGCCGCCGAAGCAGTACGAGGTGGGATGCAGGACGAGCTCCTGGCCGTCGTACTGGACCCGGAACGGCGGCGGCTCGGCGATGCCGGACACCCCCTCGGTCGGCCCGGCGGTCGTGGTCGTCGTCGGAGAGCTGGGTGCGCCCGGCGCCGTCGCCGCCCCGGGGTCGACGACGACCTCCGTCCCGCAGCCGGTCAGCACGGCCGCGAGCAGGAGCGTCGGTACGGCGATCGGGCGCATGTGCGTACGACGCGGCCCGGGTCGCGGAGGTTCCGTCGGGCCCGTCAGGGCAGCAGCGCGCCCGGGTCGAAGCGCACCCGCACCGGCTCGTCGACCTCGACCGTCTCGCCGGCTGTCCAGGCGCCGAGCTCGGCGTAGGTGTCCTCGCGCAGGGCGTAGGCGATCACCCGGATCGGGTCGAGCTCGACACGCCAGTAGCCGGGGATGCCGGCCTGGGCGCACTTGTCGGACTTGACGGTCCGGTCCTTCCGGTAGGTGGCGGGTGACGCGATCTCGACGACGACGTGGACGATCGCCGGGGGCTGCTCGTTGGCCTCCGGTCGCACCCGCGCCGCATCGAGGATGACCAGGTCGGGGATCGTGGTGGAACGTGGCGGGACGGGCAGGGAGAGCCCGAGCTCGCGGTTGGCGCGAAGGGGCGGCTCGAGCTGACGGCGCAGGACGACCAGCAGGTTGTCGGTCGGCCCGAGACATGGGCCAAGCACCACCCGAGACGCCGGCGTTCCGCGACCACGTCGCCGCGGCCTGTGGACAACCCGCTTACGAGATCATCCGCCGGGCCACGGCGCGCTGGCGCGCGGCGATCCGCTCGGCGTACTCCTCCGCGCTCAGCCCGGCCGTGGCCGGGAGCCGCGCGGCGACCTCGGCGACCGGCACCACCTCGACCGTCGGTCCGTCGGCGGCGGTGAGCGAACGGGTCAGCTGCTGCCAGCGCAGCATGATCGAGCCGGTGCGGTGGCCGGTGGTCTCGAGCCAGTTGGCGATCGGCGCGCCGTCGGGGCCGGGCGGCCGCTCGGAGATGACGAAGCGCAGCACGCCGTCGTCGTCGCAGGTGGCCTGGGCCTTGGTGAGCGACGTCTGGTGCGTCTCGTAGTCGGTGGAGGCGTACCAGTCGGAGCCGACCTGGATCGCCTGGTAGGTGCAGTCGTCGCAGCGCGGGACGCTGACGATCATCGCCTCGTCCTCGGCGAGCTCGTAGTGGCCGATGGAGGAGAACTGCGAGGAGAGGCCGCCGGGCGTGGCGGCGGGCACGGTCAGGGTGTTGACCGGCTCCTTGTACTGGAAGAAGTGGGGGAAGGCGAACCAGGTCTGGATCGAGCCGACGAGGGAGCGCGCCGCGATCTCGTACTTCCGCCGCAGCAGGTCCTCGGTCAGCTCGCGGCGCGGCTTGCCGAGGGTGTCGGGGCGCTCGATGGTGAGCGTGCCGCGCTCCTCGGTGTCCCAGTCGTTGAACACCTCGCGCACGATCAGGGTCTTGGCGCCCGGCTCGGCGACATAGGTGAACTCGAAGCTGCCGTCGTCGGCGATGTCGAGCTCGCGCTCGTCGAACGCCATCAGCGAGGTCGCCGCGGAGTCGGCGCTGTAGGCGCCGCCCATCACCTGGAAGGACAGATCGGCGGAGCTCCCGCGGCGGCCGCGGATGACGTACGACACCCCCTCGCGGAGGTAGGCGTTGAGGTAGATCGCGTCGGGGTTGTCGAGCCCCTGCCGCGAGAACTGGTGGGTCGGGTTGATGAACAGCGGCTGCTCGAGGTCGTAGTCGAAGGCGGTCTGCATCGCCATCCGGATCCGGCCGGCGAGGTAGTCGTAGCCCTCGAGCCGGTCCGCCTCGCTGTCGATGAACGGCGCGTTCGCGATCAGCTCCTCGGCCTCGGCGATCGCCGCCTGCAGGGGGCCCGTCAGCCCGAGCGAGGCCGACATCAGGACGCCTTCGCGATGATGTTCTCGGCGTACTGCTCGAGGTGCTTGATCTTCGTCTCCAGCGGCTCGGTGTCGGGGCCCTTGATGTACGGCACTCGGAACCCGACGATGCAGTCGGTGACGCCCTTGTCCTCGAGGCGCTTGATCCCGTCGAGCGTGTACGCGTCGTACGAGATCACGTGCACCTCGAAGTCGTCGCGGGTGTCGCCCTCCTCGGCCCGGATCTCGGCGAGCCGGGTGAGCAGGCGGTCGAGCTCCTCGCCGTCGCCGCCGGCGTGCATCCATCCGTCGCCCTTGCGGACGGCGCGGCGCAGCGCCGCGTCCGAGTGGCCGCCGACGAGCAACGGGATCCGCTCGGTCGGGGCGGGGCACTGCTGGAGCGGCTCGATGTCGTAGAACTCGCCGGAGAACCCGAAGAAGGTGGGCTCGTCGCCCGGCTGGGTGAGGCCGCGCAGAATGTCCATGCACTCGTCCATCCGCTTGCCGCGCCGCTCCCACGGGACGCCGAGCGCGGCGAAGTCCTCGGGCCACGGCGACAGGCCCACGCCGAGCCCGAGCCGGTTGCCGGAGAGGAAGGCCAGTGACGAGGCCTGCTTGGCGACCAGCACCGGCGGCCGGATCGGCAGCTTCAGCACGAACGGCGTGAGCCGGAGCGTGGACGTCACCGCGAACAGGTGCGCGCACAGGATGAACGTCTCGATGAACTCCTTGCCGAGGAGGAACTCGCGGTCCCCGGTGTCGGTGTAGGGGTACTTCGAGTCCGACTCCTGCGGGTAGATCAGGCTGTCCGCGATGGTCATCGAGGTGTAGCCGGTGGCCTCGCAGGCCTGGGCGAGCGGGGCGTAGTAGTCGGCGTGGGTCATGCCCTCGGCGAAGGAGAAGCGCATGGACGCCACACTAGAACCTGTTCTAGATTTCTGCCAGAGTACGTCCCATGGCAGCCACCAAGCCGAAGCCCGAGGGCCTCGACAAGCCGATCGTCGCCACGATCATCAAGTACGGCGCCAAGGCGAACGTCCTCGTCTACCGGCTCACCAACGGCCGGGTCGGCGCGAAGTGGCGGATCGGTGCGGGCTGGCGCAAGCCGGTGCCGGTGCTCCTGCTCGACCACGTGGGGCGCAGGAGCGGCGCCCGGTTCACCACGCCCCTGCTCTACCTGGCCGACGGGCCGGACCTGGTGGTCGTGGCCTCCCAGGGAGGACTGCCCAGGAACCCGCAGTGGTTCCACAACCTGGTCGCGTCGCCGGACACGACCGTCGCCGTTCCGGGGGAGCGGAGCCGGGCCGTGCGCGCCCGGGTCGCCGGACCCGACGAGCGGGCCGCGCTGTGGCCCCGCCTGGTCGACCTGTACGCCGACTTCGACAACTACCAGGCCTGGACCGAACGGGAGATCCCCGTCGTCGTCCTCGAGCCCCGCTGAAGGAGTGCCCGTGGACCTGCAACAGCTGCTCGACCGGGCCGAGATCGCCGACGCGATCACCCGCTACACCCTCGCGGTCGACGAGGGCGACTTCGATCGGCTCGACACCGTGTTCACCCCCGCCGCCCACATCGACTACACCGAGAGCGGCGGCGTCGCCGACGTCTTCCCGGTGGTCAAGGGCTGGCTCGCCGAGGCGCTGCCCGGCTTCTCGACGTACCGGATCCACATGCTCGGCCAGATCTCCTACACGTTCGCCGACGACGGGAACGAGGCCGCCGTCGCGGCGTACTTCCACAACCCGATGCGCATCGACGACGGCAAGGGCGGAGAGCGCGTGGTGGAGGTCGGCGGGCTGTACCGCCACACCTTCGTCCGTACGCCGGCCGGCTGGCGCTCCCGTCGGCTCCACGAGCAGGTCGTCTGGACGCGCGGTTTCTGATTTCTTCGCCCCGTCTGGAGAATGGCGGGGTGAGCGACCAGCAGCAGCCCCCCGGCGAACGTCCCGTGCTCAACGGGCTGGTGGCGCTGGTCGCGGTCGCGCTGGGCGTCGGCCTGGTGCTGGCCCTGGTGGCCCTGGTCGGCTCCAAGGTGCTCGGCCTCGGCGGTGACGGCGGCGACTCCGCGGCGGACGCCACGGTGCACCAGTCGATGTACCTGCCCACGCCGGTCGAGACCGACGAGGCCACCGGCCCCCTGGTCACCCTGCACACCCAGGACACCGAGGAGCCACCCGCCACGGGCGACGCCGAGAGCGACCTGCCCGGCGACGAGCCGACCACCGAGGCGACCAGCGAGAGCGCCGGGGCCGGCGAGATCTCGCTCCAGGCCCTCGCGACCACGGTCGCCAGCGGCGAGCGGATCTACTTCAGCGGCGTCTATCCCGGCGGCGAGGGCGCCATCCTCTTCGTCCAGCGCTTCGAGAACGGCGACTGGGCCGACTTCCCGGCCAGCGTCGGCGTCACCAACGGCACCTTCTCCAGCTACATCTTCACCGGCGTCAGCGGGGTCAACAGGTTCCGCGTCGTCGACCGCGACAGCGGCAAGGTCAGCAACGAGATCAGCGTCACCGTCGGCTGAGCCAGGCTGATCCCGGCGCCCCGATGATCGTCACCCTCGACCTGTTCAGCGCGGCGACCGACACCCGCACGGGCGCCGGGGCGGTGCTCGGCCGGATCGCCGACGAGCGCGGCTGGGGTCTCGACGGCGGTGCGCTGTACGACGTCTGGGACCGCCACAACAAGGCGCTCCAGCGGGAGGCGCGTGCGCCCACGACGTTCACCGAGGTGTCGCGGGAGGCGCTGCGCCGCGCGTACGACGACCTCGGGCTCGATCCGCGCAGTGCCGGCGACGACCTGGCCCGGCTGCACGACGCCGTCGGCGACTGGCCGCTGTGGCCGGACGTGACCGAGGGCCTGCGCCGGCTCGCCGACGTGGCCCGCGTGGGACTGCTGTCCAATGTCGACGACCACCTCGCGCGGCGTACCCGGGCGGCGGCGCTGGTCGACCCCGGTCTGCTGCTGACCTCGCAGCGGCTCGGTGCCTTCAAGCCGTCGCCCGAGATCTACCAGCGTGCCGCGAGCGCGGTCGCGCCGGAGCGACTGGTCCACGTCGCGGCGTCCGCGCGCGACGTGCGGGGCGCGCTGGAGGCGGGGATCGCCGTGGTCCGGCTGGCCCGCCCGGGCCACGCGGTGGATCCCGACGGGCCGCGGCCGACGGTCGAGGTCAGCGACGCCGGCGAGCTCGCGGACGTCGTTCTCGGCGCCTGACGAGGGCGCCGGGAGATTCACCGCCGATCCCGGGAACAACCCCGCCGACCGGTCCGTTGGAGCCTATGTCAGACTTGAGTCCATCCGGCTCAACTAACTTGCATCCAGAGCTTCACGCACGGAGGAGAAACACACATGGCACGAGCTGTCGGCATCGACCTCGGTACGACGAACAGCGTCGTCGCGGTCCTCGAGGGCGGCGAGCCCACGGTCATCGCCAACGCGGAGGGAGCGCGGACCACCCCGTCCGTCGTGGCCTTCGCGAAGAGCGGTGAGGTGCTCGTCGGCGAGGTCGCGAAGCGCCAGGCGGTCACCAACGTCGACCGCACCATCCGGTCGGTCAAGCGCCACATGGGCACCGACTGGACCCAGCACATCGGGGACCCGGTGGACAAGGACTTCACGCCGCAGCAGATCTCGGCGTTCATCCTGCAGAAGCTCAAGCGCGACGCGGAGGCCTACCTCGGCGAGACCGTCACCAACGCGGTGATCACGGTCCCGGCGTACTTCTCCGACGCGCAGCGGCAGGCCACCAAGGAGGCCGGCGAGATCGCGGGCCTCAAGGTCGACCGCATCGTCAACGAGCCCACCGCGGCCGCGCTGGCCTACGGCCTCGACAAGGGCGACGACCAGACGATCCTCGTCTACGACCTCGGTGGCGGCACCTTCGACGTGTCCCTGCTCGAGATCGGCGAGGGCGTCGTCGAGGTCAAGGCGACCAGCGGCGACAACCACCTCGGTGGCGACGACTGGGACAACGCGATCGTCGAGTGGATGGTCAAGAAGTTCAAGGACGCCAACGGCGTCGACCTGTCCGCCGACAAGATCGCCGCGCAGCGCCTCCAGGAGGCCGCAGAGAAGGCGAAGATCGAGCTGTCGTCGTCCAGCGACACCACGATCCACCTGCCCTACATCACCCACGGCGAGAACGGCCCGCTGCACTTCGAGGAGCGGCTCACCCGCTCCGAGTTCCAGCGGCTCACCGCCGGCCTGCTCGAGCGCACCAAGGCGCCCTTCCAGAACGTCCTCAAGGACGCCGGCGTCGCGCTCTCCGCGATCGACCACGTCGTCCTCGTCGGCGGCTCGACCCGGATGCCCGCGGTGACCGACCTGGTCAAGGAGATGCTCGGCGGCAAGGAGCCCAACAAGGGCGTCAACCCCGACGAGGTCGTCGCCGTCGGCGCCGCGCTCCAGGCCGGTGTGCTCGCCGGTGAGGTCAAGGACGTGCTGCTCCTCGACGTCACCCCGCTGTCCCTCGGCATCGAGACCAAGGGCGGCGTCTTCACCACCCTGATCGAGCGCAACACCACGATCCCGACCAAGCGGTCCGAGATCTTCACCACCGCCGACGACAACCAGCCGTCGGTCGAGATCAAGGTCGCCCAGGGCGAGCGCGCCATCTGGTCCCAGAACCAAGGCCTCGGCAACTTCGAGCTGACCGGCCTCCCGCCGGCCCCGCGCGGCGTGCCGAAGATCGAGGTCACCTTCGACATCGACGCCAACGGCATCGTCCACGTCTCCGCCAAGGACCAGGCGTCCGGCCGCGAGCAGTCCATGACGATCTCCGGCGGCAGCGCGCTGTCCAAGGACGACATCGACCGGATGGTCAAGGAGGCCGAGCAGTACGCCGAGGAGGACGCCAAGCGTCGCGAGGCCGTCGAGGTCCGCAACCAGGGCGACCAGCTCGTCTACACGACCGAGAAGTTCCTCGCCGACAACGGCGACAAGATCCCCGACGACGTCAAGGCCGAGGTGACCACCGACCTCGAGGCGCTGAAGGGCGTCCTCGAGAACGCCGAGTCGAGCGCCGAGGACCTCACCGCCGCCATCTCCAAGCTGGGCGAGTCCAGCCAGAAGATGGGCGCCGCGATGTACGCCGCCGCCGAGGCCGAGTCCGCCGCCGCGGGCGGCAGCACCGGCGCCACCGGTGAGTCCGACGACGACGTCGTCGAGGCCGAGATCGTCGACGAGGACACCGAGGGCGACGCCAAGTGACCGAGGACAACCTCAACCCGGAGGAGGGGGAGTCGCAGGAGACTGCGGCTCCCTCGCCCGAGGGCGAGCAGCCCGAGGCCGCCGAGAGCCCCGCGGCCGAGGCCGCCGAGCCGGCCGAGGCCACGCCCGAGGCCGACGAGCTGACCGTCACCAAGATGGAGCTCGAGGAACGGACCCTCGACCTGCAGCGCCTGCAGGCGGAGTTCCTCAACTACAAGCGGCGCGTCGAGCGCGATCGCGAGCTGCTACGCGAGAACGCGACCTATGCCGCGCTCACGCCGATCATCGACGTACTCGACACGATCGACCGGGCCCGCGAGCACGAGCCGCTCGAGGGCGGCTTCAAGGCCACGGCCGAGCAGCTCGAGCGCGTGGTCGCCGGGCTGGGCCTGGTGAAGTTCGGTGAGGTCGGCGACGCGTTCGATCCCACCATCCACGAGGCGCTGTCCCACATCGGCACCGACGCCGAGGTCGAGGTGACCACGTGCAAGGTGATCGCCAAGGCCGGCTACAAGATCGGCGACCGGGTGGTCCGCGCGGCACAGGTGCTGGTGGTCGACCCCGCTTGATGACAGACACGACAACGACGAGGAGGGAGGTGCGCGATGAGTGACGACGGCATCCGGTCCGACTGGGCGACCAAGGACTTCTACAAGGAGCTCGGGGTCGCGAAGACCGCGTCGCAGGACGAGATCAAGAAGGCCTACCGCAAGCTGGCGCGCGCCAACCACCCCGACTCCCATCCCGACGACACCGCCAAGCACGACCGGTTCAAGGCGATCGCCGAGGCGTACGACGTCATCGGCGACGCCGAGAAGCGCAAGAAGTACGACCAGGCCCGCGAGATGTTCAGCCGCGGCGGCTTCCCCGCCGGGGCCGGCTTCGGTGGGGGCGCCGGCGGCTTCGGCGGTGGCTTCGGTGGCAGCGTCAACGTGGAGGACCTGCTCCGCGACCGCGCGGGCGGCGGTGGTGGCTTCGGCGACCTGTTCGGCGACCTGTTCGGTGGCGGCGGCCGGGGCCGGGCCCGGGCGCCGCGGGCGACCCGCGGCGCGGACCTGGAGACGACCGCGACCATCGGCTTCACCGAGGCGCTCGAAGGCGCCACCGTGTCGCTGCGGGTCAGCTCCGACGGTGCCTGCGCGACCTGCCACGGCACGGGCGGCAAGCCCGGCACCCAGCCCCATGTCTGCCCGACCTGCGACGGCACCGGCTTCGTCACCGCCTCGGTGGGCGGCGCGTTCTCGATGAACGAGACCTGCCCGTCGTGCGGTGGCCGCCAGCTCGTCTACGACGACCCGTGCCCCACCTGCCACGGCACCGGCCAGGGCCGGGCCACCCGGACCATCCAGGCCAAGATCCCCGCGGGGGTCAAGGACGGCCAGCGGATCCGGCTGCGCGGCAAGGGCGCCCCGGGCGACAACGGCGGCCCCGCCGGTGACCTCTACGTCACCGTGAAGGTGACCGGGCACCGGGTGTTCGGTCGCAAGGGGGAGCACCTCACGGTCGACGTACCCGTGTCGTTCAGCGAGCTCGCGCTCGGCGCGGAGATCAAGATCCCGACGCTCGGCGGGGCCCCGGTGACCCTCAAGGTGCCCGCCGGCACGCCCAACGGGCGCACCTTCCGGGTGCGCGGCAAGGGGGCGACCAAGGCCGACGGCACCCGCGGCGACCTGCTGGCCACCGTCGAGGTGCAGGTGCCGAGCAGCCTCGGCGCCGACGCCAAGGAGGCGCTGGAGGCGTACGCCGCCGTCACCGACGACACCCGGCTGCGGTCGGGGCTGTTCCAGGACGCGGGCTGATGGCCGCCCGACCGCCGCAGGGTCCTCCCGGCGAGGAGGAGGCCGTCTACGTCATCAGCGTCGCGGCCCAGCTCAGCGGCCTGCACCCGCAGACGCTGCGGACCTACGAGCGGGTCGGGCTGATCACCCCCGGCCGCACCGGTGGCGGCGGTCGGCGCTACTCCTACCGCGACATCGAGCGGCTGCGCGAGATCGCGCAGCTCACCGCGTCCGGCATCGGCATCGAGGGCGTCAAGCGGATCCTCGACCTCGAGAACGCCGTCACCGCCCTGCGCGCCCGCAACGCCGAGCTGGTCGCCGAGCTCGAGGCGACCCGCGAGGCGCTGCGCCAGGCGTCGGCCGCGCGGCCCGTCGTACCGCGGAGCAACCTGCCCGCCCTGCCGACCTCCGCCGTCGGTCAGTCCGTCGTCGTCTGGCGCCGGAACCCCTGACCCGGCAGAAACTGGCTCGGGTTTTCCGCCGACCCGGCAGAAGGTAGCTCGGGATTTCCGCCGACCCGGCAGAAAGTAGCTCCGGATCTGCCTCGACCCGGCAGAAAGTGGTTCCGGAATCGTCGAGCCGGGCTGAGCTTTCTGCCGGGTGGGCGACTTTTTCGAGCCAGTTTCTGACGGGTCGGCGCCCTACGAGAGCCAGTTTCTGCCGGGTCGGCGCCCTACGAGAGCCAGTTTCTGCCGGGTCGGCGCCCTACGAGAGCCAGTTTCTGCCGGGTCAGCGGGGGAAGGTGCCCGCGCGGGCCTCGGCCCAGCAGGAGCGGTCGTCGATGCCGTCGGGGGTGGTGTTCGGGGTGCCGTTGGCGTTGAAGCCGGTGGCGTCCTTGAAGGCGAGCACCTGGATCCGCAGGTTCGGGAGGGTGATGTTGCCGCTCACCTGTGCCTGCCACAGCCGCCCGTAGACGCCGCTCAGGGTGCCGCGCGTCGCGTCGATGCCGGTGTAGCCCTGGCCGTTGACGTGGCCGCCGTTGGCGGTGCCGCCGTAGACCTGCGGACCGGACCCGCCGGGGCCGAAGAAGCCCCCGTCGTACGTCGACGGCACGCCGAACGGGTTCGCGACGTACGGCGCCGCGCCGGGCGCCGTGGTCAGGTCCGTCGTGGCCTGCCCGATCTGGGTGCTGCCCTGCAGGTTGATGCCGGTGCCGCGCAGCGTGGTGACGTCGAAGCCGGCGTCGGCGGCGCCGATCTCGAGCGCGGAGGTGCCGTCGCCCGAGGTCAGCTTGAGGGTGTACTTCACCGGTCCGACCGACTCGGTCTTCGACACGCACAGTCCGTCCATGCCGGCCCGGGCGAAGCCCGCCCGCAGCAGGTTCTTCCAGGTCCCGTCGCTCAGCCGCACCGGAGCCATGCCGAAGGCCGCGTCGTCGGCCGTGATCTGCGAGGACGAGAAGGTGGCGTCGCCGCCCTGGATGACGATCGTCGCGTCGAAGCCGAGGGCCTGCTGCCAGGTGAGGGTCGCGAGCGCGGCGAGCGCGCCCAGGGTGGTGCCGGCCGCCGCGGCCGCGCGACCCCATCGGGTTCCGTACCTGTCGGCCATCAGCCCACCGTGATCGTGGTGTTGGGGAGCTGGATCGAGTTGAGCGGGTTCCCGGAGCCGTCGACCGGGATCTGCGTGTACGGGTCGCTCGGGTTCTGCCGGTGGGTGACCAGGTAGTAGAAGTCCAGGTTCACGCCGAGCAGCGTGTAGTTGGAGCCGCCGCCGAGCCACTGCGCCAGGCCGCCGGAGAAGTCGGCGGCGCTGAGCTCGCAGGTGCCGCCGAAGCCGAGGAAGCCGCCGCGCGCGGTGCCGCCCACCAGGACGCAGGCCGCCTGGGTCGCCGTCGGCAGCTGCGCCACCGGGACCGTGAACGAGCTGTCCCCGGTCGCCAGCACCTCGGTCCACACGCCCGCGCCGCCGATGGTGATCGCCTGGTCCGGGTCGATGGTGAGTCGGTACGGCGCCGCCGGCTTGGGCTGCGGGGCGTCCCCGGTGTCGGCGTACAGCTGGATGTCGGTGGTGCCGTTCGCCGGGCAGGCGCCGACCGGCGTGGTGTCGCCGGTGCAGAACTGCAGCCCGCTGAACGCCACCTGGTAGAGGTCGGTGCGCGAGCCCGCCGCCGCGTAGTAGACGGTGCTGGGGAACTTCCGTCCGTACGCCGTGCGGATCTGCCCGATCGCCGCGTCCGGGTTCGAGGTGGCGACACTGCCGGACTGCAGGTGCCAGCGCACACCGGCCAGGCACGGGTAGGTCCGTCCGGCGGCGTTGAAGTCGCCGGACCCGTTGTCGAGCTGGACCTCCTGGCGCCGCTGCTGCGGGTTGGCGCTCCCCGGCTGGTCGCACGCGAAGGGCTGGTAGGCGCCGCTCTGCGCCTGCCCGAGCGCGCGGTCGCCGGCCCGGGGGAGCAGGACGACGGCGGCGGCCAGTGCCAGCACCGCGCCGAGCACGAGCGCGCGCTGCCGGACGAGCGACGGCGCCGCGCCGTGCTTCCTCACGAGACCGGGACGGACCGCCGGCGCCCGCCGCGCACGCGCCGGGGCGCCTTCTCGCCCCAGGCCCACACCATCGAGCCCCCGAGGATCCCGAGTACCGAGCCGACGAGGTAGCCGCCGAGGTTGGCGGCCACGAACGCCGCCAGGGCGAGCCCGACCGCGAGCAGGCCGACGAGTCCGCGGTAGTGCGGCGCGAACCAGGCGACCAGGCCGAACACGACCAGGCCGCCGCCGAGGATGTAGCCGGCCGAGTAGCTCCACCCGCCGCTCACCGCGAGCAGGAACGAGAAGAACATCGAGCGGACGATCCACGCCCCGGCGAGGATGCACCACAGTCCGCCCCAGAACGGACGGGTACGCCGGAACCCGCGGAAGGCCGTCCGCACGGCGCCGAGCCGCCGTCGTACCTGCGCGGCCATCAGCCGGCCGCCTGGGTCGGGCAGTCGGCCTGCGTCTTGTGGCCGGGCACGACCTTGATCTTGAGGTTCGGCAAGGTGATCGCTCCCTGCAGGTTGATGCCGTACGTGTCGCCGCCGAGGCCTCCGACGTTGAGCCGGTCGACGGTGAGGCCGAAGTCGCCGGCGTCGGGCGGGCTCTGCCCGGCGGGCCAGGCGATGCCCGCGGTGTCGTCGACGGTGTCGGCGCTCTGGCCGAGGTTCATGCCGCTGATCAGGTTGCCGAAGCCGTTGAGCGAGCGGGAGTTCACGAACAGGTTGCTGGCGGTGATGTGGTTGCCGCCGGTCAGCAGCCCGTTGCCGTCGAAGGTCAGCGCGTTGCCGGCTCCGTCGGTGGTGGTGTTGCTGCCGTTCGCGAACGAGCTCTTCACCGGTACGCCGGCCAGGATCATCAGCGAGACCTCGCCCACCACCGGCACGGTCTCGTAGGCGATCGCGCACAGTCCGGCGAGCTTCGCGGAGCGGATGCCGAGCTCCGCGACGCCGTTGTCCTGCCCGGTCGAGGTGTCGTTGGTGGACAGGAAGCCGGCGGCCTGCGCGCCCTGGAGGTAGTTGGAGTAGAGCTTGAACTCCTGGTTGGCGGTGGTGAAGTTCACCGCCAGCACATTGCTGCTGACCAGCTGGAACAGCGCCACGAGCGCGACCAGCCCGCCGGCGAGCGGCACCAGCGCCCGCCGGCGGGTGCCGAGGCGGACCTCGGTCATCGCGCCGCCCGTCGGGCCGCGCGCCGCTCGGCGCGCAGCGCGTCCTTGGCGGCGAAGCGGGCGAGCTGCTTGTCGGAGTACGGCGTCCAGGCGAAGACCAGCCCGGCGCCGGTGATGCCGAGGACCATGCCGACCAGCCAGCCGCCGAGGTTGGCCAGCGGCAGCGACGCGACCGCGAGCATCATGGCGACCAGGGCGGGGAAGTGCCGTTGCGCGGGTACGACGACCGCGATCCCCGCCGCGGCGAGCATGCCGCCGGCGAGCAGCAGCGGCGTGATGCTGCGGATGCCGACGGTCGTGTAGAACGCGAAGGTGCCGCCGAGGAGCGGCCGCGCGATGAAGTAGGCGCCCAGGGCGAGCACGAGCGCACCCCAGAACGGGCGGGTACGACGGAAGCGGGCGAAGGCGTGCCGGAGTGCGGCCGGCCGCGAGGTGCGGACCGGGCTCGCCGGGCCGGAGACGGTGGTGTCAGTCATGCGAGTTCCCAACGGGAGAGGTCGAACCTCGTGGGGCACGCGGCCGCGCGCCCCACGAGGGTGTGCTGGGCCTGAGATCAGGCCGGGCGACGGCGGCCGGGCGAGTGGCCCGTCCCGCCCGCCGTCGCGGGGTCGGCCTGGCTCAGTTGCCGAGCTTGACCGAGAGCGACAGGTTGTCGAGTGCGAGGCTCTCCAGCGTGATCGCGTAGGCCTTGGCGTTGACGTTCGGCAGGTCCGCCGAGGAGCTCGTCAGCGCGAAGGCGTCGGCGACGTACCCGCTGTCTGTCGCGGTGTTGGCGAATCCCGCCTCGGACTGCGCGACACCGATGGTGGTGGTGCCGAGCGTGGCGCCGTCGGGGGTGGTCAGGGTCTTGGCGTTGAGCCCGACCGATCCCAGTCCGATCGTGGTGTCCGTCGAGGTCACCTCGAGGTGCGCCGGCAGGTTGAGCAGCGGGATCGTCACGTCGGGCGTGATGACCTCGATGCCGCTCGCGTTGGTGTTCGCCCCGGTCTCCGCGTAGATCGTGGCCTGGTTGCCGCCGGCGACATTGGCCGCGCCGGTGCGCGCCTTGAGTCCGTCGCTGGTGATCCGGTCACTGTTGAGCGTGAAACCGTCGGCCGACGACAGCACGGCGCCGACCATTCCCTGCAGCATCGCGACACCGAGCCCTGCGGTCAGCAGGGTCGCCGGCACCGTGACAGCCGCGAACCGACCCAGACGGGTCCGGCCCATTCCTTCGACCTTCTTCAACTTTCCCTCCAAAAGGCGCCCGCCGATCCCTCCCGAACCGGCGGTGGAACGCTGGCCGCATCCCCATGCCTCTAGGCCAAGCGTGACGGAGTGTGACACACATCTCTGGGTGTGCGCGACATCCAGTAACAGATTTCTGCTCAGATCGTCTCGTCCGGTGCCGACGGCTCCGAGATGACGTACGGTTGCGCGCCGTGACCCACCGTGCCGACTCGCGACCCTGGCTGCGCACCGTCCTGGGACTCACCGCGCTGGTCGTCTTCTTCGCGGTGATGCTGGTCGTGATCGCGGCGCTCGCGTTCTCCGTGAAGGTGTCCGGGAGCAGCATGGAGCCGACCCTGTCGACCGGCGACCGGCTGCTCGTCGACCCGTTCGGGAAGGGCACGATCCACCGGTTCGACATCGTGGAGAGCACGCTCGGGGACCGCGAGATCCCTGTCGTGAAGCGGGTGATCGGGCTCCCGGGCGACCGGATCAAGGTGCGCGCCGACCAGGATCCGCCGGTCGTGCTGCTGCGTCCGGCGGGCGAGGACGCGACGTACGCCGTCGACAACCCGACCTGGGCCGGCCGGGTCGGCGCGAAGGTCCAGGCGTGCTGTGCCGAGGACGGCACCGCGCTGCCCGGTGGCGGCGGACCGGCCTGGGTGACGGTGCCGGCGGGCTCCTACTGGGTCGTCGGCGACAACTGGGGCGGCTCCGACGACTCGCGCACCTTCGGCTTCGTGCGCTCCGCCCAGGTGCGGGCGCGGATCGTGTTCCGGCTGCAGCCGCTCGGCGAGCTCGGCGGCCTGCCCGACCAGGCCCGGCTGGTGCCCGTCGACGGCTGAGTCCGGCACTGTCCGTGACTCGATGTCGCGGAAACCCTCGCCAAGGCCGGGGTCGGTGGTCTAGTGTCCCGGCCCGGGAGAGAGGACCGGTTCGGCGGCACATGGGACGCCGGCCCGGGAGAGTGAAGGCAGGTACCCATGTTCTCGGACGACCTCGGCGGCGTCGGCTTCTGGTCGATCCCCCTGTTCACGGGCGTCATCGGCTGGCTGATCAACTGGTCGGGCCTGTGGATGCTGTTCTCACCGGTCCACTTCCGCGGGGTGCGGCTGCCCGGCCTGGCCCAGGTCGCGCCGGCGCTGCCGCGCCGGGTGCAGGAGGTGCCGGGCGTGCTGCGCGGTCGCCTCGGGTGGCAGGGCATCGTGCCGGCCCGGGCGGCGAAGATGGGGAGCATCGCCGTCGACAAGGCGATCTCCCGGATCGGTACGCCGCGCGAGTTCTACGAGCGGCTCGACCCGGACGCGATCGCCGACCACATCGTGCAGGCGTTCCGGCCCGGCGTACCGCTCCTCGTCGACGAGATCATGTGGCGCGAGCACCCGCAGCTGTGGGCGAACCTGCCGCGCGGCATCCGCACGGGCGTCCTGGACCGGGTGCAGGCCCAGCTGCCGCAGGTCGCGACCCGGGTGACCGCGGAGATCGGCGAGCACATCGACCAGCTGCTCGATCCCAAGCTGATGGTGATCGACCACTTCGAGCGGCACCCGGAGGTCGTGGTCCGGATCTTCCGCGACTTCGGCGCCCGGGAGCTGCGGATGATGGTGGTCTTCGGCTTCGTGTTCGGCTTCCTGCTGGGCATCCCGGTCGCCGTCGCCGACCACGCACTGCACCAGTGGTGGCTGCTGCCGGTGCTCGGCGTCGGGGTCGGCTGGGTGACCAACCGGCTCGGCATGTGGCTGATCTTCGAGCCACCGGAGCCGCGCCGGGTCGGCCCGTTCCGGGTGCAGGGCCTGTTCGCCCGGCGGCAGTGGGAGGCGGCCGACGTCTACGCACGCCACATCGCCGCCGACGTGATCACCCTGGAGCGGATCGGCGCGCACCTGCTCGACGGGCCCGCCGGCGACCGCACCCGGCAGGTGATCGTGACCGCTCTGCATCCCGCCGTCGACCAGGCGCTCGGTCCGTTCGTCCCCGCCGTCCGTGCCGCCATCGGACCCCGTCGGCTGGAGGCGATCCGCCGGTCGGTGGCGCTGGAGGCCGCCGACCGGACCCTGGTGCCGCTGCGCGACGCCGACTTCAGCGCCCGGCAGTCGGTCCGGATCCGGGAGCTGGTCGCCGAGCGCTGCCGGGCGCTGCCGCCGCGGGACTTCGTGGAGATGATGCGGGCGGCCATCAAGGAGGACGAGTGGCTGCTCTACGCCCACGGCGCGATCATGGGCGCCGCCGGCGGCTTGGTGCACCTGTGGCTGTTCGGCGTCGGCGGCTGAGGTACGCCGACCCGGCAGAAAGTCGCGCCGGGTGGGCGTCGACCCGGCAGAAAGTCGCGCCGGGTGGGCGTCGACCCGGCAGAAAGTCGCGCCGGGTGGGCGTCGACCCGGCAGAAAGTCGCGCCGGGTCGACGCCGATCGCGAGCCATCTTCTGCCGGGTCGGCGAGATCGAGGAGCCACTTTCTGCCGGGTCACGGGTTCCTGCGACACCGTGACCTGAGATCCCTGTGCCGGTTACCACAACAGGCGTTAACCTCCACCCGTCGGGTCCGTCGGCATGGGGGCCGGGCTGACGAGGACGAGAGGTGCGCGTGGACGCAGTGCTGGACGGGCTCAGGGACTGGGCCGACCACGTCGACTGGTTCGCCTTCGTGTCGATCCCGTTCTTCACGGGCATCATCGGCTGGCTGATCAACTGGTCGGGCCTGTGGATGCTGTTCAAGCCGATCAACTTCTACGGCGTGCGCATCCCCGGCCTGCGCGAGGTGGCCGGCGTACTCCCGCGCAAGCTGCAGGAGGTCCCCGGCTGGATGGAGGGCGGCCTCGGCTGGCAGGGCATCGTCCCGGCCCGCGCCGCCAAGATGGGCAGCATCGCCGTCGACAAGGTGATCGCCAAGCTCGGCACGCCCGCGGAGTTCTACGCCCAGCTCGAGCCCGACCAGATCGCCGAGCACATCGTCGCCGTCTTCCGTCCCGACCTGCCGGCCCTGGTCGACGAGGTGATGATGCGCGAGCACCCGCGGCTGTGGCGCGACCTCCCGCGCCCGGTGCGCCAGGCGGTCATCGACCGGGTCCAGGCCCAGCTGCCGGGCGTCGTCAAGACCATCACCGACGAGATCGGCGTCCACATCAACCAGCTGCTCGACCCGAAGATCATGGTCATCGACCACTTCCGGAAGAACCCCGAGCTGGTGGTCAAGGTCTTCAAGGACGTCGGCCAGCGCGAGCTCAACCTGATGGTCGCGTTCGGCTTCATCTTCGGGTTCCTACTCGGCGTCCCGGTGGCGATCATCGACCAGACCTGGCACATCTGGTGGCTGCTGCCGCTGCTCGGCATCGTCGTCGGCTGGGTGACCAACCTGCTCGGCATGTGGCTGATCTTCGACCCGCCGGAGGAGAGGCGGATCCTCGGCATCAAGGTGCAGGGCCTGTTCCTGCGCCGCCAGGACGAGTGCGCCGAGGTCTACGCCCGGATCATCGCCGACGACGTGATCACCCTGGAGCGGATCGGCGACTTCCTGATGGATGGCCCGCGCGGTGACCGCACCCGCCAGATGATCGCCACCGCCATGCGCCCGGCGATTGACAAGGCCGCCGGCCCGCTGCGCGGCGCCGTCAACGTCGCCATGGGCGGGCGCCGCTACGACAGCATCAAGGACTCCTTCGCCCAGGAGGCGGTCGGCCGCACCATCACCCCGTTCCGCGACGCGGAGTTCAGCCGCCAGCAGTCCGAGAAGATCCGGGTGCTCATCGCCCGGCGTACCAAGGAGCTGCCGCCCAAGGACTTCGTCGAGATGATGCGCTCGGCGATCAAGGAGGACGAGTGGATGCTCTACGCCCACGGCGCGATCATGGGAGCCGCCGGCGGGTTCATCCACCTCGGGATCTTCAATTGGGGTTGGATCCCCGGATTCCCGCCGTCGTGATCCGCCCGAGCACCGAAAGGCAGCGATGACTGAGGACCTCGACCAGGACGGCCTGCCGCGGCTGCCCGCGCTGACCGGGCCCGCGGTGGCGGAGTCGCTGCCGGGGCTGGCCCGGGTCGCCGGATCGGCCGCGCTGCACACCGCCGGCTGGGGACTGCGCACGACCACCCGCAACTGGATGCGGGTCGGGCGCGCGGTGACCAGCCGCGACGAGGCGGCGTCGCTGATCCGCGACGTCGGCTCGTACGTCGGCGCGCTCGGCGAGGTCGCCAAGCAGGTGTCCGGCGGGGTGCCCGTCGCCACCGCGCTGCTGCGTGCGGGGGAGTCTCTCGGCGGCGGCGCGGAGCGGCCGCGGGAGGTGCTCCCCGGTCCGCTGGTCGACGGCCAGGTGGTGGCCTCTCGGCCCCAGTCGCTGCGGGACCGCGGCAAGGACCTGCTCGAGCGCTCGCGGGACGTGTGGAGCACCGACGACCGCCACCCCGCGTTCGACCGGATCCTCGACGAGCTCGCCCCCGACGAGGCCCGGATCCTGGTCATGCTGCTGCGCGACGGGCCGCAGCCGTCGGTCGACGTGCGCACGGGTGGGCCGATCGGCATGGTCAGCAGTCAGCTGATCGCCCCCGGTCTCAACATGGTCGGGCCGCGGGCCGGGCTGCGCTACCTCGAGCAGGTGCCGTCGTACCTCAACAACCTGTTCCGGCTCGGCCTGGTCTGGTTCTCCCGCGAGCCGGTGCGCGACCACCTGGAGTACCAGGTGCTCGAGGCGCAGCCCGACGTGCTGGCCGCCCTGCACTCGGTGAAGTTCGCGAAGGTCGTGCGGCGCAGCATCCACCTCACGCCGTTCGGCGAGGAGTTCTGCAAGCTGGCGCTGGTCGACGAGCAGACCGCGTCGAGCGCGGACCTGCCCGAACACGAGGCGCCGCCGGAGGTCGAGGGGCAGTGACCCGCGTCAGCGGATGATCCGGCCCCCCGCGGTGCGCCACCACGCGGCGGCCGCGCGGACGCCGTCCGGCAGGGTCCGGTCGGCGGCCAGCTGCGCGAGCTCGGGCTGCTGGGACATTCCGGCGGCGAACATCGCCTCGTAGCCGACCTGGTCCTCGCGCCGGACCAGCGTGCAGAGCAGCTCGCGCTCCAGCGGTACGCCGGCGAACCCGCAGATGCTGAGGCCCGCGCCACGCAGCACCTGGTCCTCGGACGCCAGCCACGGCGCCGGGTCGGCCGTGTCGAAGGGGATCATCAGGTTGGCGAACGCGAACGCCGCGCCGTGTCGGGTGATCTCGTCGGGTCCGGCCAGCGCCGAGCGGCAGATGAGCTCGCGGACGTGGTCGGCGAACGGCGAGGCCACCAGCAGGAAGGACGACGTCGTCACGTGGGTGGCGCGGAAGTCGTAGAGCACCTCGAACAGCAGCCGGGCCAGCATCGCCTCGCCGGCCTGGGCGTCGGTGCGCTCGGCGATCTCGGCGGCCAGCGCGGCGGCGTAGGTGTAGTGGTGGTTGCGGCGGGTCCGGGTCCAGGCCGCCGCACGCCGCGGCTCGACCAGCTCCTCGGTGAGCCGGTCGCGCACCGCCGTGCGGAACTCCGGCGGGCAGCCGGCGAGGGTGGCGCTGAGGATCGGCTGCCGCAGCGGGTCTCCGGCCGCGGCGTCGCACGCGGCGGCGTACACCGGGACCAGGGGCTGCCAGTCCGCCCGGCGCAGACCGCCGACGCTGCGCATGTTCTGGATGCCGAGGCATCCGGCGCGCGCGATGTGCCACGACTCGTGCGACAGCAGCTCGCCGCACCACGCCACCAGGTCGGTGGTGGGCAGCTCGGTGATCGCGCTGAGCAGGTCGGCGGGGCGCTGCATGCCCGGCTGCTCGACGGCGTCCCGGATCGCGGCGCCGACGACGTCGGCGTACGGACTGCAGCGCAGCTTGCTGAGCGCCTCGTAGCGCAGCTGGTAGGCGAGCCCCGCGGCGCGGCCCACCTCGTCGGCCAGCCGGACCACGAGCGGGCGGATCGTGTGCGCCGGCATCCCGAAGGGCGTGAGCACGTGGTACTCCGCGAAGCGCAGCCAGTCCTGCGCGCTCGGGTCGGGTGACTGGACCGCGTCGACCGCCGCGGTGAACCCGGTCAGGCTCGGGTCCGGGACGTACGGGTCGGCGTCGGCCGGGGCGTAGGCGAAGGTGCGGCACAGCACGTCGACCGGCGCGCGCAGGTGGCCGTGGGGCAGCCCGAGGGCCCGCTCGTACGCGTCGACCACCGACCCGCTGCGGCGGCCGGTGGTCTCGACGCGGGACAGGGTCGCGGCCGAGAGTCCGCCGCCGCTACGGGCCGCGAACTCGCGCAACGGCACGCCGGCCGAGACCCGGCTGGTCCGCAGCAGCCACCCGATCCGCGCGGCGACGTCGATCCGCGCACCCGCGAGCGGGGTCGGGTCGTCGATCTCTTCGGTGTGCCGAGCCATCTCGACATGGTGCCCGCGACGGCCGCCGTGCGCTGCGTTTCACGACGTGTCGGCGCCGAAACAATCGCTTTCGAGGACACCGTGCGTGGCACGTTGTTCCCGGCGCGGTCGGCCTGCGGCCAGCGCGATGTGGGGTCGCGTCCTCGATTCGGGGACCAGGGGAGGCCCGGGCCGACCGCCACGTCGTCCGTCGTCCGTCGTCCGTCGTCCCGTCGTCCGTCGTACTCGCAGCCGGTCGGGCCGGTGGTGGCGTGCCTGCGGTGGTCGGTGTCGAGCGGGGCTGTAACACGTAGTTCGCGGCTCTCCACGACCCGAGTCGTCTGTTGCGGACCCGGACAGACCCCTTCGAGCGACGTCCCAGGTCGCCAACAGCGGCGAACTGCGTGTTACAGCGGCCGGCCCCACGAGGTCGCGCCCGCCCCCCCCGACAGGTCACGAGAATCCTAGACTTGAGTGGAATGCACTCAACTTTCCTGACGTTGGATGTATAACTCGATCATCCCGACGACACAGGAGACACTCTGCACATGAGCCAATTCGGGGCCGACAAGTTCACCACGCGCAGCCGCGAGGCGATCGAGGCTGCCCAGCTCGCCGCGACCACGGCGGGCAACACCAGCGTCGAGCCGATCCACCTGCTCGTCGCCCTGCTGCTGCAGGAGGAGGGGACCGCCGCGCACCTCGTCGCGAAGGCCGGGGTCGACGTGTCGGCCCTGGTCCACGCCGCCTCGGCGGCCCGCGACGGGCTGCCGCGCGCCAGCGGCGCCACCGTCCAGCAGCCGGCCGGATCCGCGGCCCTGACCCGGGTCCTCGCCTCCGCGCTGGACCTGGCGCGGTCGATGAAGGACGAGTACGTCGCGACCGAGCACCTGCTCATCGCGCTCGCCACCGTCGAGTCCTCGGCCCAGCAGGTCCTGGTCGACGCGGGGCTGAGCGGCGACGCGCTGCGTGAGTCGCTCACGGCCGTGCGCGGCAACCGGCGGGTGACCTCGCAGGACGCCGAGGCGACGTACGAGGCGCTCGAGAAGTACTCCGTCGACCTCACCGCCGCCGCCGAGGAGGGCAAGCTGGACCCGGTCATCGGCCGCGACCAGGAGATCCGGCGCGTGGTGCAGGTGCTCTCGCGTCGGACGAAGAACAACCCGGTGCTCATCGGCGAGCCCGGCGTCGGCAAGACCGCCGTCGTCGAGGGCCTCGCCCAGCGCGTCGTCGCCGGCGACGTCCCCGACTCCCTGAAGGGCAAGCGCGTGCTGAGCCTGGACCTGATGGGCATGGTCGCGGGCGCGAAGTACCGCGGTGAGTTCGAGGAGCGGCTCAAGGCCGTGCTCGACGAGATCAAGCAGTCCGAGGGCCAGGTCATCACCTTCATCGACGAGCTGCACACCGTCGTCGGCGCGGGCGCGGGCGGCGACTCGCAGATGGACGCCGGCAACATGCTCAAGCCGATGCTGGCCCGGGGCGAGCTGCACATGATCGGCGCGACCACGCTCGACGAGTACCGCGAGTCGATCGAGAAGGATCCCGCGCTGGAGCGTCGCTTCCAGCAGGTCTTCGTCGGCGAGCCCTCGGTCGAGGACACCATCCAGATCCTGCGCGGCATCCAGGAGAAGTACGAGGCCCACCACGGCGTCCGGATCACCGACGCCGCGCTGGTGGCCGCCGCGACCCTGTCCGACCGCTACATCAGCGGCCGACAGCTCCCCGACAAGGCGATCGACCTCGTCGACGAGGCCGCGTCCCGGCTGCGGATGGAGATCGAGTCCTCCCCGGAGGAGATCGACCAGCTGCGCCGTCAGGTCGACCGGCTCAAGATGGAGGAGTTCGCGCTCGCCAAGGAGTCCGACGACGCCTCCCGCGAGCGGCTCGACGTACTGCGGGGCGACCTCGCCGACAAGGAGGAGGAGCTGCGCGGGCTGGAGGCCCGCTGGGAGCGGGAGAAGGCCGAGCTCGAGGGCGAGGGCGTGCTGCGCCGTCAGCTCGACCAGCTCCGCGTCGAGGCCGAGCGGCTGCAGCGCGAGGGCGACCTCGGTGGTGCGAGCGCCATCCTCTACGGCCAGATCCCCGCGCTGGAGCAGCAGATCAAGGCCGTCGAGGCGGCCGAGGACGCCGAGCCGGCCGGCGAGAAGCTCGTCGGCGAGGAGGTCGGGGCCACCCAGGTCGCCGAAGTGGTCGAGGCCTGGACCGGCATCCCCACCGGACGCCTGCTGCAGGGCGAGACCGCCAAGCTGCTCGACATGGAGCAGGTCATCGGCGCCCGCCTGATCGGCCAGGCCGACGCGGTGCGAGCCGTCAGCGACGCCGTACGCCGGGCCCGGGCCGGGATCTCCGACCCGAACCGACCCACCGGCTCCTTCCTGTTCCTCGGTCCCACGGGTGTCGGCAAGACCGAGCTCGCCAAGTCGCTCGCCGACTTCCTGTTCGACGACGACCGGGCGATCGTGCGCATCGACATGAGCGAGTACGCCGAGAAGCACTCCGTCGCGCGGCTCGTCGGCGCCCCTCCGGGCTACGTCGGGTACGACGAGGGCGGCCAGCTCACCGAGGCGGTCCGCCGGCGTCCGTACTCCGTCGTCCTGCTGGACGAGGTCGAGAAGGCGCACCCCGAGGTCTTCGACATCCTGCTGCAGGTGCTCGACGACGGCCGGCTCACCGACGGGCAGGGGCGCACGGTCGACTTCCGCAACACGATCCTGATCCTCACCTCCAACCTGGGCTCGCAGTTCCTGGTCGACCCGACCATGGCCCCGGACGTGCAGAGGGAGGCGGTCCTGGGGGTCGTGCGGGCGTCCTTCAAGCCCGAGTTCCTCAACCGGCTCGACGAGATCGTCACCTTCGACGCGCTCTCCCGCGAGGACCTGGCCCAGATCGTGGAGCTGCTGCTCCGCTCCCTGGAGGCGCGGCTCGCCGCCCGCCGGATCTCGCTGTCGGTCACGCCCGAGGCGCGGGCCTGGCTGGCCGAGACCGGCTACGACCCGGCGTACGGCGCCCGGCCGCTGCGGCGGCTGATCCAGACCGCCATCGGCGACCCGCTCGCCCGGATGCTGATCGGCGGCGAGGTCGCCGACGGTGGGTCGGTCACGGTCGACCGGGGGGAGGACGGGTTGGTGCTGGCGGGGTGAGGTGAGCGGGTGCAGGAATCGCCGGTCGACCGGCGATTCCTGCACTTGTCGGGCGTTGCAACGCAGGACAAGCGCAAGAAACGCCCGTCAAGTGTGACGTGTGGGGCGATCTGGTGGAATGGGAGCCATGAGCGAGCAGCAGCCCCGGCCGGGACAGGCGACGCTGGCGGGCGCGCTGATCATCGGCGGGTCGGTGTTCGTCGTCCTGGCCGCGTGGCAGCGGATCTCCACGCTGCACACCATCGCGGTGCAGGAGGAGCTGCAGAAGGTCCTCACCGAGCCGATGACCGCCGACCTCGGCCTGGACGCCGATGGGCTCGCCACCATGATCCGGATCCTCTGCCTGGTCGGCGCGGGGGCGGCGACGGCGTCGGCGATCCTCGGCATCCAGGTCTTCAAGCGCTCGGCGAGCGCCCGGGTCGCGCTGACCGCGCTGGCGCCGCTGCTGTTCGTCGGCGGTCTCGCGACGGCCGGCTTCCTGGCGCCGATGGTGCTCGCCGGGATCGCCTTGCTGTGGCTGCAGCCCACCCGCGACTGGTACGCCGGCCGGCCCTGGGCCCAGCGCCTCGAGGAGCGCCAGGCGGCGCGCCTGGCGGCGATCCGGTCCGCGACCCAGTCCGGCCGCTCGACCCGGACGCCGCCGCCCGGCCCCAGCCAGCAGCCCCACCAGCCCGGTCACCTGCCCGGTCACCTGCCCGGTCCCGTCGCCGGACCGGTGATCGGCGCCGCGCCGCCCCTGCGGGGGCCGGTGGTGGGACCCCGGCCGCCGGCGCTGGTGGCCGCGTGCGCGATCACCTGCGTCGTGGCGGTCACCGTCGTGCTGGTGGTGGCCGGCATGGTCGCCTACGTCGCGGCCAACAGCGAGCAGGTGTTCGCCGACGTGATGCGGGACCAGCCGTCGTGGCTGGACACCTCGCAGGTCACCGAGCGCGACCTGGTGGCCGGCATCTACGTGCTCCTGGCCGGTGTCACCGCCTGCGCGCTGGGCGCGATCGTGCTGGCCGCGCTGGCGTTCGTCGGCCAGAACTGGGCCCGGATCCTGCTCGCCATCGGCGCGGCCTCCGGGGCCGCGCTCGCGCTCTTCCTCGCGCTCGGCGCCTGGCCGCTGGTGATCCTGGTCGCCGCCCTCGCCGGCACGACCAGCCTGCTGCTGCGGCCCGAGGTCAGTCGCTGGTACGTCGGGCGCTGAGGTCGGCGGCGCCGAGCCGGCGTACCGCCTCGGCGATGACCTCCGGTCGCTTGCAGAACGCCCAGCGGACCAGCCGGCGTCCGCTGCCGGGCGCGTCCGGGTCGTCGTAGAACACCTCCGAGGGGATCGCGACCACCCCGGCGCGCTCGGGCAGGGCGCGGCAGAAGTCGCGGCCGCTGGCCCAGCCGAGCGTGGTGACGTCGGTGGTGGCGAAGTAGGTGCCCTCGGGCACGTACGTCGTCAGCCCGGCCGCGCGCAGCCCCGCGACCAGCTGGTCGCGCTGCGCCTCGAGGTCCCGGGCCAGCCGGGCCGGGAAGGCGTCGCCGGCGTCGAGGGCCGCGGCCACCGCGGGCTGCAGCGGCGCGCCGGAGGTGAAGGTCAGCCACTGCTTGGCGGCGCTGACCGCCGCCACCAGCTCGGCCGGGCCGGTCGCCCAGCCGACCTTCCAGCCGGTCACCGACCAGGACTTCCCCGCACTCGACAGGGTGAGGGTGCGCTCGGCCATGCCGGGCAGCGTCGAGATCGGCACGTGCGGGCGGCCGTCGAAGGTGAGGTGCTCGTAGACCTCGTCGGTCACGACCAGCAGGTCGTGCGCGATCGCGACCCGTGCGACGGCGGCCAGCTCGTCGGCGTCGAGCACCCGGCCCGTCGGGTTGTGCGGGGTGTTGAGCAGGATCAGCTTGGTCCGCCCGGTCACCGCGGCCTCCAGTTCGGCCGGGTCGAGCCGGAAGTCGGGAGCACGCAGGGTGACCGGTCGCCGTACGCCGCCGGCGAAGTCGATCATCGCGGTGTAGGAGTCGTAGTAGGGCTCGAGCACCACCACCTCGTCGCCCGGGTCGACCAACCCGAGCAGCGCGCCGGCGATCGCCTCGGTGCAGCCCGTGGTCACCACGACCTGGCGGTCCGGGTCGAGCTCGATGGCGTAGTGGCGCTGCTGATGGCGCGCGATCGCCTGGCGCAGCGCGGGCACGCCGGGCCCGGGCGCGTACTGGTTGGCGCCTCCGCGCACCGCCGCGACGGCCGCGTCGAGGATGACCGGCGGCCCGTCGGTGTCGGGGAAGCCCTGACCGAGGTTGACGGCGCCGGTCCGGACCGCGAGCGCGGACATCTCGGCGAAGATGGTCGTCCCCATCCCGGCGACGCGTCGGGCAGCAGCAGGCATGGGGCACACGATAGATAGCCTGTCCCGGTGACGACCACGGACACCGCCCTCGCCGCCGACATCGACGCCACCTGCCGCCTCACCGGCGAGTTCGTGCTCCGGTCGGGCCAGGTCAGCAACGAGTACTTCGACAAGTACCTCTTCGAGGCCGACCCGCTCCTCCTCGCCCGCGTCGCGCGCGAGGTCGCCCAGCTCCTCCCGGCCGACGCCGAGCTGCTCGGCGGCCTGGAGATGGGCGGCATCCCGATCGCCACCGCGGTCAGCCAGCTGGTCGGCCTGCCGGTGGTGTTCGTGCGGAAGAAGGCCAAGGAGTACGGCACGGCCAAGCTCGCCGAGGGTCCGTCGTACGACGGCAGGAAGGTCGTGCTGATCGAGGACGTGATCACCACCGGTGGTGCGGTCCGCGACGCGACCAACGCGCTGCGCGAGGGCGGCGCCGTCGTCGAGACCGTCGTGTGCGCGATCGACCGCAGCCCGGCCGGCGAGAACCCGCTCGCCGACGTCGCGCTCGAGGTGCGTGCGGTGCTGACCAAGGCCGAGCTGGACGAGGCGCGGACGGCCGCCCGGGCCTGAGGGGAGCGCGCCGAGCGGGGTCGTCGATTCGCGAACGCCCTCTGTCGTGGTGCTCGCGCCCGGCCTAGCCATGCCGGCATGGAGCACTTCGCGCGGCCCGGCGTGCGCATCGCGACGCTCGTCGGCGCGGTTGCCCTCGTGATGGGAATGGTCGGAGTCTCGATCGCCCACCGTGAGCCCTCCTCGGACGCCTCCGGAGGCAAGTGGACCATGCGCTCGGATGCGGCGGCGGCTTTCACCGTCGCGCCCCTGACCGAGCAGGAGCAGCGGTTCCTGGACGGTCACGAGGGAGGGAAGCTCCCGCCCGAGCTGGCGACGTGTCTGCCGTCGGTGCCGCCGGGCGACGCACTCGAGGGAGACGACATCGATGTCACCGCCTGCGACCTGCCGATGAACGAGAAGCCCAACAGCATCGGCACGGCGCCACCACCGGCCGACCTCGTGCGGAGGTGCCGGGCCGACCTCGACGCGGAGTCGGACTGCGGCGTGGTGCTCGCGGTGGTCGACGGTGCGCTGGCCCCTGGCCAGTACTCGAACGAGGAGCTGCGTGCCGCGGTGGCGGCCGCCGGCTACCGGTGGACCCCGGACCGCTAGCCGCCCTCGTCGTCCTCCACGGCGCTGGCGATGACGATGTCGTTGGCCGCCGCCCACTGGGCGAGGTCGCGCTTCTCGATCGCCGCGGCCATCAGGTCGGGGAACTGGTCGGGCGTGCACGCGAAGGCGGGTACGCCGATCGCGGCCAGGGCGGCGGCGTGGGTGGCGTCGTACGACGGCGCGCCGGAGTCGCTGAGCGCGAGCAGCGCGACCATGACCGCGCCGGAGGACGTGATCGCGTGGGCGCGGCGCAGCATCTCCTCGGCGATGCCGCCCTCGTAGAGGTCGCTGATCAGCACCAGCACCGTCTCCTCCGGCCGCTCGATCAGCGACTGGCAGTAGGCGAGGGCGCGGTTGATGTCGGTGCCGCCGCCGAGCTGGACGCCGAAGAGCACGTCGACCGGGTCCTCGATCTCGTCGGTGAGGTCGACGACCTCGGTGTCGAAGGCGACGAGTCGCGTCGACACCGCCCGCAGCGAGGCGAGCACCGCGCCGAAGACGCTGGAGTGGACGACCGACTCGGCCATCGAGCCGGACTGGTCGATGCACAAGATGATGTGGCGCTGGGTCTGGCGGCTGCGGCGGGCGTGCCCCAGCAGTCGCTCGGGGACGACGGTGCGGTGCTCGGGCAGGTAGTGCTCGAGGTTGGCGGCGATGGTGCGCCGCCAGTCGATCTCGTGGTGCCGGGGGCGGCGGGTGCGGGCGGCCCGGTCGACCGCGCCCGAGACCGCCTGGACGGTCTTGCTGCGCAGCCGCTGCTCGAGCTGGTCGGTGACCGCCCGCACGACGGCGCGGGCGGTGGCGCGGCTGTGTTCGGGGATGACGCGGTTGAGGCCGACCAGGGTCGTCACCAGGTTGAGGTCCGGCTGCACCGCCGCCATCGTCTCCGGCTCCAGCAGCAGCTCGTGGAGGCCGAGGCGGTCCATCGCGTCGGCCTGCATCACCTGCACCACCGAGGACGGGAAGTAGGTGCGGATGTCGCCCAGCCAGCGGTTCACGCCGGGCGCGGAGCGGCCCAGGCCGCCGCGGCGGGGGCCGCCGGGTCGGCCGGAGCCGGGGGCGCCGCCGTCGTAGAGCTGGGCGAGGGCGCGGTCGCGGACCAGGTCCTCGGCCGAGAGCTGGACGTCGTCGGGGTCTGCCTCGTCGCCGCCGAGGACCAGCCGCCAGCGGGTGAGCCGGTCGCGTGGCTCGGGCGCGGGGGAGTCGGTCATCGGCTCACCTCCAGGCCGAGGAGCGCGGCGACCCGGCGGGCGGCGTCGCGGCCGGCGACCAGGTCGAGGTCGGGCACGGCGTCGGCGTGGTCGTGGTCGAGGTTGTAGACCCGGGTCGCGACCTGGCGCCGCTCGGCGGGCGGGAACCGGGCGAAGGTGCGGCGCAGCAACGGCAGCAGGTCCTCGAAGACGGCCTCGTCGACCCGGCCGACCCACTCGTCGACCATGGCCAGCAGGGTCGGGTCGTGGAGCAGGAGCACCGACTCGCCCTCGAGGAAGCCGTCGAGCCAGGCGGCGGCGCGGACCGGGTCGGCGCCGACCGAGAGCTGACGGCTGAGGCGTTCGGCGGCGCGCTCGCTCGCGAGGTGCGCGCCGTCGAGGAGGATCCGGTTGACCCGGCCGGCGACCGAGCCGTGCACCCGGTCGTCGGCGGCCACGGCCGACAGCGCCTCGCGCCACCGGTCGGCGCCGACGCTGACCAGCGCGATCCCGCGCTGGGCGCTGTCGATCGAGGCGCGCAGCGCCGCGGCCGCGTCGTCGTCGAGACCGCTGCAGGCCGCGCGCAGCTCGACCGCTGCCCGGACGACGACGGTGGCGAGCACCTCGCGGACCCGGCCCAGGTCGGCACGCCGGACGTCGCCGTAGCGCTGGGTGCGGGCCAGCGGCTCGACGGCGTCGAGCAGCGAGCGGGTGTCGTGCTGGTGGGCGGTGGCGGCGGCCAGCGCGTCGACCACGGTGGCGAGTGCGCGGGGGAGGTCGGCGACCAGAGCCGACTCGATCAGCCGGCCCAGCGTGGCCAGGTCGCCCGCGGCGGCGGCCGCCTCCCGGACCCGGGTCTCCGCGGCGCCGCGGACGGTGGTGCCGAGCAGTCCGGCCTCGACCAGGGACACGGCGAACTCCGGCTGCCACTCGAGCTCCCAGGCCTCCTTGAAGGTGCCGGTCGTGCGGCCGGCGTCGGCGGGCGTGCCCCACGGGATGCCGAGCAGGGCCAGCCGGTGGAGCAGCCGGGAGCGGTCGAGCTGGCCCTCCTTGCGCAGGTCGAGAGTGATCGTCGTGGGCGTCGGGGACGGCTTGAGCCGGAGCCGGCGCTGGGTGCGGGCGAGATCCTCGGCGAGCGGCACCAGGGGCACGGTGTCGGGCACCCGCCCGAGCTCCTCGCCGATGACCAGCCGCCGCTCGACGAGCCCGAGCGGGACCGCCGAGCCGCCGCAGAGCACGCTCTGGCTGGCGTCCATCAGCTCGTCGAGGCCGGCCGACGGCCGCCCGCGCACGGCGGCCAGCGCCTCGGCCATCCGCACCGCCTCGACCACGCTCGCCGGAGCGGCGTCCAGGCCGTCGTCGCGCAGCGCCCGGGCGACTCGGGTCAGCCAGCCGGGGACGACGTCGCCGGGTCGGTCCGCGGCCCAGCAGGCGAAGAGGTGCTGGTACCAGCCGGGCGAGGTGACCCCGGCGCCGTAGCCGCTCGCATAGGCCAGCCGGCCCGCCGTCCACGGCGCCCAGGTCGTGGTCACCTTCACCTTCGGCAGCCGCGACAGCAGCGTGGCGTCGGCGACCTGGGACGGGAAGCCCGCCGGGTCCAGCGCGGGCGCGTGGTAGGCGCCGCACACGAACGCGATCCGCTCGTGGCCGGCCTTGATCGTCGCCCGCAGCACCTTGCGCATCGCCGCCTCGCGGCGCAGGTTGTCGGCGCTCACCGGGCCGGACGCGCGGGCCTCGGCCATCGCCTCGCGCAGCAGCGCGAACCGCGCGAGCGACGACTCGGCCCGGTGCTCGACGGCGTCCTCCCACCAGCGCTCGGGGTCGTCGTAGCCGGCGGCGGTGGCGAGCAGGGTGATCGGGTCGGTGCGCTGCTCCGGCTCGTCGGGGTCCTGGTCGGCGTCGGTCGGTGCGAGGGCGTGGGCGGCGGGCAGGTCGGCGAACCGGACGGGTACGCCGTGCTCGACCGCCCAGGTGAGCGCGACCCACTCGGCGGAGAAGGCGGCCATCGGGTAGAACGCGGCCCGCCAGGGCTCGGCGGTGGCATAGGCCAGGCCGGCCACGGGCGGCACCAGCCCGTCGCCGACGTGGGGGACCAGGGAGTCGAGCTCCGGCGGCCCCTCGATCACCACCGCGTCGGCCGCGAGCTCGTCGAGCGCGCCGGCGACCGAGCGTGCGGAGCCCGGGCCGTGGTGGCGTACGCCGAGGATCTCGACCCGGGCGCTCGTGGTCAGCTCAGCTCCCGGCAGGCGCGGTAGAGGTCGGCCCACTCGGGGCGGTCCTTGACGACGGTCTCGAGGTACTCCTGCCACACGATGGCGTCCTGGACCGGGTCCTTGACGACCGCGCCGGTGATGCTGGCGGCGAGATCGTCGGCGCGGACCACGCCGTCGCCGAAGTGGGCGGCGAGGGCGACGCCGTTGGTCATCACCGAGATCGCCTCGGCGGTGGACAGCGTGCTCGACGGGGACTTCACGGTGGTGCGCTGGTTGAGCGTCATCCCGCCGCGCAGCTCGCGGAAGATGGTCACCACCCGCTCGATCTCGGGCGTCGCCGCGAGCTCGTCGGGCAGCGCGAGACCCTGGCCGATGCTCGCGACCCGGGTGCGGACGATCTCGACCTCCTCGCTGAGGCTGTCGGGAAGCGGCAGCACCACGGTGTTGAACCGGCGCTTGAGCGCCGAGGACAGCTCGTTGACGCCCTTGTCGCGGTTGTTGGCGGTCGCGATCACGTTGAACCCGCGCCGCGCCTGCACCTCGTCATCGAGCTCGGGGATCGGCAGCGTCTTCTCGGAGAGGATCGAGATCAGCGCGTCCTGCACGTCGGCCGGGATCCGGGTGAGCTCCTCGACGCGCACCAGCGCGCCCGCCTCCATCGCCCGCAGCACCGGGCTCGGCACCAGCGCCTCACGTGAGGGCCCCTCCGCGAGCAGGCGGGCGTAGTTCCAGCCGAACCGCAGCGACTCCTCGGGCGTGCCGGCGGTGCCCTGCACGACCAGCGTCGAGCTGCCGCTGATCGCGGCCGCGAGGTGCTCGCTGACCCAGGACTTGGCGGTGCCGGGGACGCCGAGGAGGAGCAGTGCGCGGTCGGTCGCCAGCGAGGCGACGGCGATCTCCATGAGGCGGCGGGACCCGACGTACTTGGGGCTGATCACGGTGCCGTCATCGAGCCGCCCGCCGAGGAGGTAGGTGGTCACCGCCCACGGCGAGAGCCGCCACCGCGGTGGCCGCGGTCGGTCGTCGGCGGCGGCCAGCGCGGCGAGCTCGTGGGCGTACTCGTCCTCGGCGTGTCGGCGCAGCACCCCGTCGGTCGGCTCGGTCTGGGTCATCGGAAGGCCTCCGTGATCGCGGGTAGGAACGAGAGGTACTGGTCGAGGTCGGCGGGCAGCGAGCCCCACCGGCTCTCGGCGCGGGCCCAGGCGGAGACCGCGGGACGCACCGAGGGGTGCAGGCCGGCGGCCAGGGACGGCAGCGCCACGGCGGCGGACCCGCCGGCCGGCGTGGTGTGGCGAAGGAGGTCGACCACGGCCGCGCTCAGCGCCGGGCTCCACGGCGGCGAGACGTGGCGGACCACCGCCGCGACGGCGGCCGGGGCCTTCGTCGTGCGCAGCAGGTGGAGCGCGGTCGCGTCCTGGTGGTCGACCGGCAGCACCGCCAGCAGGTCGGGACTGTCAGCGACCGCGGCCGCCGCCCAGGCGAGCTCGCCCCGCGCCCGGACCGCCCGGAGTACGCCGGCCCGGGCCGCCGGCTGGGTGATCAGCGGCCAGGTGTGGGCCGGATCCTTGCCGGTGACCTCGGTCCACACGGCGAGGGGTGCGCCGGCCGCGATCAGCTCCAGCCAGCGCTCGCGCTGCGAGCCGCCGCGGGTGGTGGTCAGCCCGTCGCGGACGCCCGCCGCGTCGGGGGCGGTGGGCAGGGTGATCTCGAGACCGCGCCGGAGCCGGCCGGTCGACGCCAGGAGCGGGCGCAGCCGCGCGGCCATCCGGGCGGCCCGCGCCGAGGTCGGGGCCGCGTCGAGCAGGGCGAGCGCCTGGCGGCGTACCTTGTCGGAGCGGTCGTCGAGGGCTGCCTCGAGCAGATCGAGGTCGTCGGCCGGCAGCGCGTCGGCGCGGGCGGCGGCCGGGAGGGCGTGCCAGTCGTCGGGCGCGATTGGCGTAGCCGCGACGGGCGCCGGCTCGGGCGCGACCGCCCAGGTCCAGTCGGACCGCAGCCCGGCGAGCCACCGGCCGCGCTCGCCGATGACCGGCCGGGTGGCGGCGCGCAGCTCCGACTGCTGGGTGGCCAGGGCGAGCAGCCGGGGCAGGGCGCGTGCCGGGACCCGGACGCCGCGGTCGGCGGCGGCCTGCAGCCACCGCTCGAGAGCGAGCGGGCGCAGCCGCGCGGCGACCGGCGGCTGGTCGACGAGCAGACCGAGGAGCTGGACGGCGGCCGGCGGCGCGAGCGGGATGGCGTCGGGCGCGGCCGGCTCGGGCAGCTCGCCCGCGGGGCACGCCGGAAGCCGGGCGCGGAGCAGGGCGCCGCCGACGGCGGCGGCGTCGAGCAGCGCCGTCTCGGGGGTGCTCCCGGCACGGGGCGCGACGCCGAGCTCAGGGGGCAGCGGCGGCGGCTCACGGCGCTCGGTGCCGAGCAGCGCGGCGGCGGTGGTCTGCTGCCACCAGCTCGCGCTCACCGGTCCACCCCCGCGAGGCTGAGCGGCCGCAGCCCGCGCTCCTCGAGCTCGCCGAACACGTCGGTCACCGCGCCGCCGGTCGCGGCCAGCGCGTCCCACGGGTCCGGCCCGAGCACGTCGGCCTCCTCGCCGTACTCGTCGACGAGCCGGGCCGGGACGCCGTCGGCGGGCGGGACGAGGCGGCCCCGCACCACCGCCGGCACCCGCACCGCCCATGGGTTGCGCCGCCACAGCTCGCTCAGCGTCCCGCGGGCGTCGGCGAGCGAGCCGCCGGTCGGCAGCGGGACGTCGAGCGCGAGCGGAGCGGGAGTGGCGGCGAAGCGGGCGCGGGTGGGGGCCGAGCCGGGGTAGCGGACGAGCGGCACGTCGAGGATGCTGCCGTCGAGCTGGGGGACCGGCAGCGGCTGCGGGCCGCCGGCGAAGTCGAGGACCAGGACCAGCTCGCCGCTCGCGACCGAGCGCAGCCAGGTGCGCTGCTCCTTGAGCCGGCCGGTCTCGTCGCGGTGCGCGCCGAGGACCTGCCAGCCCGCCGCCGGCTCCGCGTCGGGCAGGTCGTCGGCGCCCCACGACCAGCCGAGGTAGGTGCGCAGATCGCCCTGCGTCTGGGGCGTCAGCTCCTCCCACCGGCGCCAGGCCTGCACCGCCAGCCACCACCGGCCCGCCTCGGTCAGCAGGTGCTCCGCCCAGTCCTCGCGGCCGCCCACCGCGCCCGCCATGTCGCGCAGCCGCTCCGCCAGTCCCGGCACCTGCCCGTCGACCAGCCGCGCCGCCGCGGCGTCCCACCAGGTCCACGGCTGGCGGCGGGCGGTCGCCGTACCGCCGCGGGCCAGGTCGGCCAGCCACTGCGCGAAGTCCTCCAACGCCGCCGACATCGTCGCCCGCCGCTCCTCGACCCGGCGGGCACGGGCCACGGGGTCGACCGATCGTCGGGCCTCGGCTGCCGCGGCGCCCGCTGCTCGCCCGGCCCGGGTCGCCGCCCAGTCGCCGGCGAACCCCGCGGGCTCGGCCGCATCGGCAACCGCACCGTCGGCGCGCACCCACAGCAGCAGGAGCGCCAGGGCGTGCTTGCACGGGAACTTCCGGCTCGGGCAGCTGCATCGGTACGCCGGCGCGGCCAGGTCGATCGACACCTGGTACGGCGTCCGCCCGCTGCCCTGGCAACGGCCCCAGACGAGGGTGTCGGTGCTGCCGGTCTCGGACCACGGGCCCGGCACCGCGAGCCTGCGGGCGGCGGTCAGGGAGGAGGCGTCCGGCGCGGCCTTCTCGACGGCCGCCAGGTTCCAGCGGGGCATGGTGGGTTCATCATGGTCGATCCCACCGACTCTTCGTCGATCGCACCGATGGATGCCTCCTTGCCTGCCGCGTGGCGGACCGCGTGGCGGACCGCGTGGCGGACCGCGTGGCGGACCGCGTGGCGGACCCCGTGGCGGACCCCGTGGCGGACCCCGTGGGGTGCCGTGATTCCCGGCGGCCTGTCGGTCCGGGGGCGTGGGTCCTGGGCATCTGCTGGTCCGGGCGCTGTAACACGTTGTCCGCCGGCCTACCCGACCGTTGACGGCGGAATTCGGGGTCTGTGCGGGTCCGGTACAGGTGGCAGGGGTCCGGTAGGGCAGCGAACACCGTGTTACAGCGGAGAACTGGCGCCCACACCAGCGAACAACGTGTTACAGCCGCCCCGAAGCACCCAGCGACAAGCGATCCACCCTTGAATCGCTCGCCGCTGGAAGGTGCGAGGCGGGGTGCTGGGGGTCAGCTCTGGGGCGCGCCGGCGATGTTGATCAGCCAGTCGACGCCGTACTTGTCGTGCAGCATGCCGAAGCTGTCGCCCCAGGGCGCCTTCTCCAGCGGCTGGTAGACGGTGGCGCCGTCGGAGAGGCCCTCCCACCAGGACCGGAGGGTGGCCTCGTCCTCGCTGGGGCCGCTGATGCTGACCTGCTGGGTCTGCGGCTCGCCGGGGACGTGGGTGGGGTGGTCGGCGCCCATGAGCAGAACCGTGGGGGAGACGGAGAGGGCGGCGTGCATCACCCAGTCGGCCTCGCCATCGGCCACGGCGACGTCCATCGCGGCGCCGCCCATGTCGGCGAAGGTCATCACGGTGAGCTCGCCGCCGAGGACGGACTGGTAGAACTCCATCGCCTCGCGGGCCTGGCCGCGCCAGTTGATGTAGGGGTTGAGGTTGATCGCCATGGTTGCTCCCTGGTCGGTGTGGGTGGACGCCGGGATGGACCGCCGGCCGGTCCGGAAATCATCGCGCCGGCCGCCGACACCGTCATCGCCCAGGAGGACCCGGGATCACTCGACCGGCGAGTCGACCTCGACGGTGTCGCCGGAGCGCTTGGCGCCGGGCCGCTTGTGGCGCCACCACTCCCATGCGATGGGTACGGCGGAGAAGGCCAGGATGGCGAGGGTGACGTAGTCGATGTTCTCGCCGAGGGCGGGGATCGCGGCGCCGAGGAAGTAGCCGAGGAGGGTGATCGAGACGACCCACAGCACGGCGCCGATCGCGCTCCAGGTGAAGAAGCGGCGCCGCTCCATCATGGTGACGCCGGCGACGACCGTGATGTAGGTGCGCACGAACGGAACGAAGCGACCGATGACCAGCGCCTTGTTGCCGTGCTTGTCGAAGAAGGCCGAGGTGTTGTCGAAGTACTTCTTCTTCAGGATCCGGCCGTCGCGCTCGTAGAGCGGCGGACCGAGCTTGCGGCCGATCTCGTAGCCGGCGACATTGCCGGCGAAGGCCGCGATCACGAGCAGCACGCAGGCGATGACGAGCTCGACGGGCTCGTTGGAGATGCCGACCACGGAGTACCCGGTCTTGTTGCTGCCCGCGATGAACAGCCCGAGCGCGAACAGCAGGGTGTCACCGGGCAGGAAGGGGAAGAACAGGCCGCACTCGACGAAGACGATGGCGATCGCGATCCAGATGAAAGTGGTGCCGTATTCGTGCTGCAGCCACTCGGGGTCGAGCCACTTGATGCCGAGCAGCATGGGTACGACGAACGGGGTCGCCACCAGCGAGTTCACGACGCCACGCTACCGGCCGCCGCCCAACGGGGTGACGGTTAGGGTGCCATCCGTGGATCAGCCGGTGGACCCGCCCGCGGACGAGGAGGAGCGCGCCCCCTACGACCCGATGCCCCACGGGCCGCCCGAGGTCGGGGTCGGACCCTGGCCCGGCGCCTGGCCCGAGGGTCCCGGGAGCGAGGTGTACGACGAGGTCCTGCTCCGCGAGGGCGACCGGCGCAATGTCGTCGACCGCTACCGGTACTGGTCGCTCGAGGCGATCGTCGCCGACCTCGACCGGCGCCGCCACGGCTTCCACGTCGCCATCGAGAACTGGCAGCACGACTTCAACATCGGCACCATCGTGCGCTCGGCCAACGCCTTCCTCGCCGCGGAGGTGCACATCGTCGGCAACCGCCGCTGGAACCGGCGCGGTGCCATGGTGACCGACCGCTACCAGCACGTCCGGCACCATCCGAGCGTCGCCGAGCTGCACGCCTACCTGGCCACCGACGGCGTACCTCTGCTCGGCATCGACAACCTGCCGGGCTCCGCGCACCTGGAGACGATGCGGCTGCCCGAGCGGGTCTGCTTCCTGTTCGGCCAGGAGGGCCCGGGGCTGTCCGAGGCGGCGCGCGAGGCCTGTGACGGCACCTTCTCGATCGCCCAGTTCGGCTCCACCCGGTCGATCAACGCGTCGGCCGCCGCGGCCATCGCGATGCACTCGTGGATCCGCCAGCACGCCGACCTGAGCGGCGACGACGCATGGCGCGGCTGACGCCGCTCCTCGAGGAGCTGCGCCGGGTCGGCCCGCCGCCGGTCACCCGCTGGGCCGCGGTGCGGGCCGGGGGCACCCTGCTGGTCGCACTGCTCGTGCTGCACGCCGCGGACGCGATGGAGCTGGGTGCGGCGGCCACCTTCGGGGCCTTCGCCGCGATCTACGGCGGCGCCGTCCCGTACCGTCGCCGCTGGCGCCAGCAGGTGGCGCTCGCCGTGGTGCTCACCGGCGCCGTCGCGACCGGCTCGCTGGCCGCCACCAGCGAGCATCGCGCCTGGTGGGCGGTGCTCGTCGCCGCGCTCTGGTCCGGCATCGGCGCCGCCGGGTCCGACCGGTGGCGCTGGCGCCCGCCCGGGCCGGTGTTCCTGGTCTTCGCCGCCGCCACCTGCGCGTCGGTACCGACCGAGCTCGGCCGGGTGCCCGTCGCGATCGGCGTGTGCGCGGCGACCGCCGCCTTCGCGGTGACCCTGGCCGTGGTCGAGACCGCGATCGAGGTACGCCGCGGCGACGTTCCGGAGCACCCGCCACCGCTGCCGCCGCTGCCACCGGGCCGGCAGCGGCTGCACGCCGTGCGCTGCGTGGTCGTGGTCCTCGTCGCGGGCGGCCTGATGACCAGCACCGGGCTGGCGCACCCGTACTGGGCGATGGTGGCGGCCGTCGTACCGCTGGCGGCGACGACGCTGCGCCAGCAGGTCGCCCGGGGCGTGCACCGGGTGATCGGCACGCTGCTCGGCCTGGTCCTGGCCGGGCTGCTGCTCGTGCTGCCGCTCCCGGCACTGGCGACGATCGTGGTGGTCGCGCTGCTGCAGGCGGGCACCGAGCTGGTCGTCACCCGGCACTACGGGCTCGCGCTGGTGCTGATCACCCCGCTCGCGCTGCTGGTGACCGACCTGGCCCACCCCGAGCCGCTCGGTGAGCTCCTCGGCTCGCGCTTCGTCGAGACCGCGGTCGGGGCCGCGATCGGGCTCGGCGCGGCGGTGCTCACGCGCCGGCGGCGGACAACCTCGCCCGCAGCGCGCTGATCCCGCGCGACGTGTGGCTCTTCACCGTCCCCTCGGAGATCCCGAGCTCGGCCGCGACCTCGGCGACCGGCAGGCCCAGCCAGTGCCGCAGCAGCACCGTGGCCCGCTGCTGGGCGGGCAGTGTCTGCAGCGCGGCGACCAGGGAGTCGCGCTCCTCGACGTCGAGGCCGGTCGCCGCGGCGAGCTCGGGGAGGGTCTCGGTCGGCACCTCGCGGCGGACCGCGCGCCGCGACTCGTCGATCGCGGCGTTCAGCAGGATCTTGCGGACGTAGGCCTCCTCGGTGCCGCTGCGGGAGACCCGCGGCCAGGCGACGTACAGCCGGACCAGGGCGGTCTGCACCAGGTCGTCGGCGCGGTGCCAGTCGCCGCACATGCCGTAGGCGATCCGGCGCAGCTGGTCGCGGCGGGTGGTGGCGAACTCGACGTACGCCGCCTCGCGCTCGGCGCGCCGCATCAGCCGGCCGCCGTCGTCGAGAAGTTCAGGGTCCGCTGGTCCGCGAGCCAGCTGCTCAGGTCGGGGAGGTCGATGCCCTCGTCGGGCCCGGAGATCGCGCCGCCGGGACGGCTGTGGCTGCCGTTGCCGTCGTCCTGGGCGGGGTGCTGGTAGAGCACCACCCAGCGCACCTCGCCGCCCTTGCGCAGGTCGAGGGCGACCGAGTCGTCGATCGGCTGCGGCTGGGAGTCGGCGTACAGGCCGGTGACCGGGTCGTCGATCCGCTCGACGACCTCCCAGCCGTCACGGACCAGGACCACGCCGTCGTGCTGCGGGTCGTAGCCCGCGGGGAGGTCCTCGACGAGACCGTCCGTCGGGGCCAGGCCCTCGGGGGAGACGCCGGCGGCGACCTGGACCCGGTCCTGCTGCGTGACCCGGCCGTCGCCGAACCGCGAGGTCACGGCCACGCCCGCGCCGCCGACCACGAGGGCCAGAGCGAGGGCCGCGCCGCCCGCGGCGAGCCGCCGACGGCGTACGGCACGGCGCCCGGCGCCCACCGTCGCGGCGACGTCGAAGGTCGCCGGCGGTGGGGTGCGCAACTCGGCGTCGAGCCGGTCGGTGAGGTCCTGCATCGCTCCTCCTGGGGGTGGGGTTCACTCAACCAGGGATACGCACGCCGACAGCGATCGGTTGTCACGGTAGGTTGAGGTGGACGTCACCGCACCCTGCGCAGGAGCCCATCGCATGCCTATCGCCACCCCTGAGAAGTACGCCGAGATGCTCGACGCCGCGAAGGCCGGCTCGTTCGCCTTCCCGGCCATCAACGTCACCTCCTCCCAGACGCTCAACGCGGCGCTCAAGGGCTTCGCGGACGCCGGCTCCGACGGCATCCTGCAGGTCTCCACCGGTGGCGCGGAGTACCTCTCCGGACCGTCGGTCAAGGACATGGTCACCGGCTCGGTCGCCTTCGCGGCGTACGCCGTAGAGGTCGCCAAGAACTACCCGGTCAACATCGCGCTGCACACCGACCACTGCCCCAAGGACAAGCTCGACGGCTTCGTCCGGCCGTTGCTCGCCCTCTCCGCCGAGCGGGTCGCCCGCGGCGAGGCGCCGCTGTTCCAGTCGCACATGTGGGACGGGTCGGCCGTCCCCCTCGACGAGAACCTGCTCATCGCCGAGGAGCTGCTCGCCAAGGCCGCCGCGGCCAAGGTGATCCTCGAGATCGAGGTCGGCGTCGTCGGCGGCGAGGAGGACGGCATCGTCGGCGCGATCGACGAGAAGCTCTACACCACCCCCGAGGACGCGCTGGCGACCGTGCGCGCGCTCGGCGTCGGGGAGAAGGGGCGCTATCTCACCGCGCTGACCTTCGGCAACGTGCACGGCGTCTACAAGCCCGGCAACGTCCAGCTGCGTCCCGAGATCCTGCGCGACGCGCAGGCCGCTGTCGTGGCCGAGCTCGGTCTCGCCGACGGCTCCCGTCCCTTCGACCTGGTCTTCCACGGCGGCTCCGGCTCGACCGCCGAGGAGATCGCCGCCGCCGTCGACTACGGCGTGGTGAAGATGAACGTCGACACCGACACCCAGTACGCCTTCACCCGACCGGCCGCCGACCACATGTTCCGCAACTACGACGGCGTCCTCAAGATCGACGGCGAGGTCGGCGACAAGAAGGCCTACGACCCGCGCGCCTGGGGCAAGGCCGCCGAGGCCGGCATGGCCGCCCGCGTCGTCGAGGCCGCCGAGAACCTGCGCTCGGCCGGCAAGTCCGTCGGCTGACCCGTCGGCTGATCCCTTGGCTCCGGACCTGCCCACCGCGGCGGACGTCGACCGGGCGGCCGGGCTGCTCGGCTCGGTCATCCCGCCGACCCCGCTGCAGCGGGCCGACCGGCTATCGGCGCTGACCGGGTACGACGTCTGGCTCAAGCGCGAGGACCTCACCCCGGTGCGGTCCTACAAGGCCCGCGGCGCCTACACCGTGCTCGCCGGCCTCACCGAGGAGGAGCGCTCCCGCGGCGTGACCACCGCGAGCGCCGGCAACCACGCGCAGGGTGTCGCGTTCGCGTGCGCCCGGGCCGGCGTCCACGCCACGATCTTCCTGCCCCGCACCACCCCGCGGCAGAAGCGGGACCGGGTCGCCGCCCTCGGGGGTGACCAGGTGGAGGTGGTCATCGCCGGCGACCAGTACGACGACGCCGCGGTCGCCGCCGCCGACTTCGCCGCCGCCTCCGGCGCCACCGCCGTCCCCGCCTTCGACCATCCCGGCATCATCGCCGGTCAGGGCACCGTCGCCGCCGAGATCCTCACCCAGGCCGCCGAGCTCCGGTGGCAGCCGGACGCGCTCGTGCTGCCGGTCGGCGGTGCCGGCCTCATCGCCGGCTGCCTCACCGTCCTCGGCGAGCGCCTCCCCGGCGTCCGCGTGCTCGCCGCCGAGCCCGCCGGCGCCGCCTCCCTCGCCGCCGCCCTGACGGCCGGCGGTCCCGTCGAGCTCGACGCCGTCGACCCGTTCGTCGACGGCGCCGCCGTCCGCCGGGTCGGGGACCTGACCTACCGGGCCGTCGCGAGCGCCCGCGCCGACGTCGACCTGTCGGTGGTCGCGGTGCCGGAGGGGCTGATCTGCGTGGAGATGCTCGACCTGTACCAGGTCGACGGCATCATCGCCGAGCCGGCCGGCGCGCTGGCTCCCGCGGCGCTGCGGCTGCCCTTCCCGGGCGGCGCCGGGCCGGCGGGACTCGCACCCGGCAGCCGGGTGGTCGTGGTCGTGTCCGGCGGCAACAACGACGTCTCGCGGTACGCCGACATCGTCGAGCGGGCACTGGTCCACGAGGGGCTCAAGCACTACTTCCTCGTCGAGTTCCCGCAGGAGCCGGGCGCGCTGCGGCGCTTCCTCGACGACGTCCTCGGTCCCGATGACGACATCACGCTCTTCGAGTACACCAAGCGCAACAACCGCGAGACCGGTCCGGCCCTGGTCGGCATCGAGATGCAGTCGCCTGACGACCTCGTGGGCCTGCTGGCCCGGATGGAGGAGTCGCGGCTGCGGGTGCAGAAGGTGCCGCCGGACAGTCCGCTGTTCGGGTTCGTGCTGTCCTGAGGGGCGGCGGGATGCCGGCGTCGGTTCGGTGTCGGAATCGCCGGTCGACCGGTGAAACTGGCACTTGTCGGCCGTTGCAACGCCCGACAAGTGCAGGAAGAACCCGACAAGTGCAGGAACAACCGGTCAACCGGTTATTCCTGCACCGCGGCCTGCCCGAACCCCTCGTGCCGTGGTCGCTCGTAGAACATCACCGCGACCAGGCCGACGAGGTACATCGCGGCGGGCAGCCACAGTGACTGCTGCATGGCCCTGCTGAACAGGTCGGCGATGTGGGGGTCGGGGATCTGGGCGGCGCCGGCCTCGCCGTGGGCGGCCGCGCCGGGGAGGTAGTGGGCCAGGCGGGCGTCCATGAGGACGGCGATGGCGGCGGCGCCGAGGACCGAGCCGACCTGGCGGGTGGCGTTGTAGACGCCGGCGCCGGCGCCGGCCTGGTGCATCGGGAGGTTGCGGTTGGCGGTGGTGGCGGTGGGCGCCCAGATGAAGGCGTTGCCGACGCCGATCAGCGCCATGGGTACGGCGAGCTCCCAGACCGCGACGCCGGGCTCGAGGCGCCAGATCAGGCCGAGGAAGCCGACCAGGCTGGTCGCGAAGCCGAAGCCGAGGACCCAGCGGGGGTGCTGCTGGTCGGAGAGGCGGCCGACCAGCCGGGCGAGCAGGATCGACATCACGGCCATCGGCAGCATCAGCAGGGCGGCGCCGGTGGGGGAGTAGCCCCGCACGGCCTGGGCGTAGAGCATGAGCGGGAACCCGAACGAGGCGGCGATCGCGCCCATGCAGGTGATCGCGACCGTGGAGACCGAGAAGTTGCGGTCGCGGAACAGCTCGAGCGGCACCAGCGGCTCGGCCCGGTTGAACCGCTGCCAGGCGATGAAGGCCACGAGCACCACGGCGCCACCCGCGATCATGGCGATGATCCACGGCGCCCAGTCCTTCTGATGGCCCTCCTGGATGCCGAAGCAGAGCAGGAACATGGCCGCGCCCGAGAGCGCGACGCCCAGCCAGTCGAACCGGTGGGCATGGGTGGGCAGCGCCGGGACCAGGCGCCAGGCCATCACGAAGGCGACCAGGCCGACCGGGATGTTGACGAAGAAGATCCACTCCCAGCCCAGCCCGTCGGTGAGCACGCCGCCGAGCAGCGGCCCGACCACCATCGCCACGCCGGCCGTGGCCCCCCAGACCGCCATCGCGCTGCCGCGCTGGGCGGGCGGGAAGATCCGGGTGATGATCGCCATGGTCTGGGGCGTCATCATCGACGCGCCGAAGCCCTGGACGACGCGCGCGACGATCAGCCCCTCGACGGTGGTCGTCAGCCCGCACCACAGCGAGGCGAGCGTGAAGACGGTCAGGCCCGCGAGGTAGAGGTACTTGGAGCCGAAGCGGTCGCCGAGGCGGCCGGTGATCAGCACGGGGACGGCGTAGGCCAGCATGTAGGCGCTGGAGACCCACACCACGTCGTTGACCGACGCGTCGAGGTCCTCGATGATCGTCGGCGTCGCCACGGTGACGATGGTGAGGTCGACCAGGATCATGAAGAACCCGAGGACGAGCGCCCACAGCGCCGGCCAGGGGTTCAGCGCCTGGCCGGGCGTCTCGGTGGGAGCGGAGGAGGGTGCGTTCCGGGTCACGAAGACCAGTGAACACCCGGGCTCCGACACTTCTTCCGGGTCGGGCGACAATGTCCCCATGAGCATCACGCCCGGCGCCGACCTGATGGCCGGCCCCCCGCCCACGCACCTGCCCGTCGACCCCGCGGAGGCGCTCCTCGAGGAGGGCCACGCGCCCGCCGACGTCGTACGACGGCTGCCCGCCTCGCCCCTCGCCTGGGCGGCCTTCGCCGAGCAGGCCCGCGACGAGGGCGCCGACGACGTGACGGTCTACGCCTACTCCCGTGTCGGCTACCACCGCTCGCTCGACCTGCTGCGCCGCAACGGCTGGAAGGGCCATGGCCCGGTGCCGTGGGAGCACGAGCCGAACCGCGGCTTCCTGCGCTCGCTGGCGCTGCTGGCCCTCGCCGCCCGCGCGATCGGCGAGAGCGACGAGTGGGAGCGCTGCTCGGGCTTCCTGCGCGACTCCAGCCCCACGGCGTACGACGAGCTGCTGGGCTGAGCCGCGGCCAGCAGCGGTCACTTGTAGCCAAGTGTCACGTCGCCCATGTTGAGCCCGCTCAGCGCACGGTCAGCCAGGCCGCCACGAGCAGCAGGATCAGGCCGAGTGCGGCCGCGATGGGCAGGTCGGTGGTGCGTGAGCCGCGGTGGGCGCGGGTCGTGGCCGGCCGCTCGCCGGGCGGAACCGGCTCGCTCGCGCGGTGCTTGTGGGGCGTGGGTGTGCTCTGCATGAGGATCCTCCTTGTCCGAGACGTACTCCTGTCTGGACGGGATTCCTCGCGGTTCATCACGCGGATCCGCGAATTTTCTCCGCGCGGCCCGCGCCGCCGGGTCAGCGGGCGAGCAGCGCGCGCACCCGCTCCGGACCCAGCGCCGCGAACAGCGTCGGCAGCCGCGGCCCGCGCTCGGCGTCCACGAGCAGGTGGTAGAGCAGCTTGAAGAACGCCTTCTGGTCGGCCTTCACCTCGTCGGTGGGCGCGTCCTCGACGGCCAGGCCGCGGGCCAGCTTGGGCACGCCGTAGATCAGCGTGGTCAGCTCCTCGACCGAGTCGGCCGAGTCGAAGCGTTCGGGCAGGCCGTCGAGCAGGAGGCCCAGCCAGCGCTCCTCGTCGGCGTCGAGTGCGGCGAGCCGGGCCGTGTCGGCGCTCGCGCGGACGGTGGTGCGCTCGTCGGGGTCGACGTACGCGGTGATCCAGGTGGCGGCCTTGGTCAGCCGCGGCTCGAGGTCGGCCTCGGCGGCGCCGACGGTGCGCGCGGTGATCTCCCGCGATCCGGCGGTCACGTCGGCGACCGACGACAGCATCCGGAAGGGGACGACGACCGCCGGCGTCGGCAGCGTCCCCGCCGTCGACGTCGCCGAGGCCCGCTCCCACGCGAGCACCGCGGCGTCCCGCTTCTCCGGGATCGCGGCCTTCCTCGTCAGCGCGTCCCACTCGTCGTACAGGCGCAGCACCTCCTGCCCGAAGTCGACGTTGAACGCCTGCTTGGGCTGCCTGCGGGCGTAGAGCCAGCGCAGGATCGGCGCCTCGAGGATCCGCAGCGCCTCGGCCGCGGTCGGCACGCCGCCCTTCGACGACGACATCTTCGGCATGCCGGCGACGCCGACGAACGAGTAGCCGACGAACGACGGCGCGGTGCCGCCGAAGATCGGGCCGACGATCTCCTTGCCGACGGTGTAGGACGACCCCGGGGACGCGTGGTCGACGCCGCCGGGCTCGAAGTGGACGCCCTCGAAGGTCCACCGCATCGGCCAGTCGACCTTCCAGACCAGCTTGCCCTCGTCCTGGGTGGCGACGTTGGTGACGTAGGAGTCGCCGCACACGTCGCAGGTGTAGGCGAGGTCGGTCGTCTCGTCGTCGTACGAGGTGAGGGTGACGGTGTCGCGGCCGCAGCCGCGGCAGTAGGGCTTGTAGGGGAAGCGGGCCAGGTCCTCGGTCGAGCCGTGCCCGGACTCCTCCTCGGCGGTGGACTCGTCGGCCTCCGCAGCGCCCTCGACCTTCTTGGTGCGGAAGCGGGCCATCACGGTCTCGATCTCGCCGCGCTTGCGGATCGCGGTGAGGACCTGCTCCCGGTAGGCGCCGGAGCGGTACATCGCGGTCTGGTCGACCTCGACCATGTCGCAGCCCATCTCGACCAGCGCTGCCCGCAGCGGCGCCTTGTAGCGCTCGCCCCAGTTGGCGAACTCCCCGGTCGGGTCGGGAACGGCCGACAGCGGGCGGCCGATGTGCTCGTTCCAGGCGGTGTCGACGCCGGCCGGCACCTTGCGGAAGCGGTCGTAGTCGTCCCAGCTGTGCAGGTGGCGCACGTTGATGCCGCGGCGGCGGATCTCCTCGGCCACGAAGTGCACGGTGAGGAACTCGCGCAGGTTGCCGAGGTGGATCGGTCCGGACGGGCTGATCCCGGACGCGCAGGTCACCAGGTCGGGCAGGGTGCCGCCGTTGACCTGCTCGGCGTGCCGCAGCGCCAGGTCGGCGGTCCGGGTCACCCAGTCGGCGGGGTCCTGCTGCTGGTTGCTCTGTCCACGTGCCACGGCGCCCAAGCCTAGGGGGCTAGGAGCGCGGGACCACCATCCCGTACGCCGCCGGCAGCACCCGCCAGGTCCGCGAGCGCACCGGGCCGTCGATCTCCCCGTCGCTGTTGCAGTCGAACGGCGTGCCGCTCACCCGGACCGTGCGCCCGCGCAGGATGCGGACGTCGCCGTGCTGCTCGTGACGCGCGAACGGCAGCCGCACCAGGTAGCCCAGGCGCGCGAGCGGTCCGCGCGGCGTCGCGACCAGCACGTCCACCTCGCCGTCGTGGGGCTCGGCGTCGGGGGTGAGCTCGGTGCCGCCGCCCACCGAGGCGCCGTTGCCGACCGCGACCATGAGCACCGGCTGGTCGACGTCGACGACCACCGCGTCGTCCACCTCGACACGCACCCGCAGGCTGGGCGGGTTGAGCGCGGTCTGCAGCGCCCCGATCGGGTAGCCGACCCGGCCCAGCCGCTCCTTCCACCGCGCGCCGCGCTTGCCCGCCTCCGCGCCGGCGCCGAGATGGACGCTGTTGACGGTCACCTGGCCGTCCTCGTCGACCACCAGGTCGGTGGGGCGGGTCACGCCGCCGGTCACCACGCGGGCCGCCTCGGCGGCGTCGAGGGGCAGGCCGAGGGTGCGGGCGAAGTCGTTGCCGGTGCCGAGCGGGATCAGCGCGAGGGTACGGCCGGTCAGGTCGCCGCGGGTGTGCAGTGCCTGGACGACCGCGTGCACGCTGCCGTCGCCGCCCGCGACGACGACGGTGCGCTCGGCCGCGGTGTCGAGCACGTCGTCGAGCTCCTCCGGCGAGGAGGTCGCGACCACCTCGACCTCGGCGTGCTCGCGAAGGACGGCCAGGGCGGCGTCCACGGCCTCGCGGTCCGCCGTACCCGCGCCGCCGTTCGTGATGAGGAGCAGTCTCGTGGCCACGCGGACAGCCTAGGGATTGGCAGAACTTGCCGACGTACGCCGTGCGTGGCCGTGGTTGTATCCCCGTCATGAGCTCCCCTCGCCGCTGGACCGCCCGTGAGCTGATCGACCTCGTGCTCGACGAGGGCTCCTACGAGTCGTGGGACACGCCGGTCGACATCAGTGGGCACGGCGCGGCGTACCAGGCCGAGCTGCGCGCGGCCGCCGAGAAGGCCGGCACCGACGAGTCCGTGCTGACCGGCCGTGGGACGGTGCGCGGACGGCCGGTGGCCTTCGTGGTCAACGAGTTCCGGTTCCTGGCCGGCTCGATCGGCGTCGCCGCCGCCACCCGGATCGCGGCCGCCGTACGCCGCGCCACGGCCGAGGGCCTGCCCGTCCTGGCGAGCACGTCGTCGGGCGGCACCCGGATGCAGGAGGGCACCCGGGCGTTCGTGCAGATGGTCGAGATCTCGCGGGCGCTGATGGAGCACCGCGGCGCCGGGCTGCCGTATCTCGTCCACCTGCGGCATCCCACCACCGGCGGCGTCTACGCCTCGTGGGGCTCGCTCGGGCACGTCACCGTCGCCGAGCCGGGCGCGCTGGTCGGCTTCCTCGGGCCGAAGGTCTACGAGGCGCTCAACGGCGAGCCGTTCCCGTCCGGGGTGCAGGTCGCCGAGAACCTCGCCGCCCACGGCGTGATCGACGCCGTCATCCCGGTGGAGAGCATCCCAGCGCTCGTCGACCACGCGCTCGGCGTACTCGTCGACCCGCCGTCGGCGCCCGCCCTCGAGCGCCGCGACCCGGTCGCGCCCGGCACGACGCTCGACCACCCGGTGTGGGAGGACATCGAGGCCACGCGGGGCGACGGGCGGGTCGGCGTACGCGACCTGATCAGGTACGGCGCCGCCAGCACCCTGCGGCTCAAGGGCACTGACGAGGGCGAGCGCGACGACACCGTTCTCATCGCCCTCACCCGGCTCGACGGGCAGCCGTGCGTGCTCGTCGGCCAGGACCGCTCGCGCCAGACGCCGGCGACCCCGATGGGACCGGGCGCGCTGCGGGAGGCGCGGCGCGCGATGGAGCTCGCCGAGGAGCTGCGGCTGCCGCTCGTCACCGTCATCGACACCCCCGGTGCCGAGCTGTCGCAGCGCGCCGAGGAGGGCGCGATGGCCGGCGAGATCGCCCGCTGCATCGCCGGTCTGGTCACCATGACCGTGCCCACGGTCTCGGTCATCCTCGGCCAGGGCTGCGGCGGCGGCGCACTCGCCCTGCTGCCCGCCCGCACCGTGCTCGCGACCGAGCGCGGCTGGCTGTCGCCGCTGCCGCCCGAGGGCGCCAGCGTGATCGTGCACGGCGAGCCGTCCCGCGCCGCCGAGATGGCCGCCCGGCAGAAGGTGGGCGCGCTGGACCTGCTCGCGGACGGGGACGTGCACGGCGTCGTACCGGAGGCTGAGGGGGACACCCCTGAGACGCTCGCCCGGGCGGTCGTGGCGGAGATCGCCGCCCGTCTCGCCGACCCGGCAGAAAGTGGCTCCTGATTTCCGCTGACCCGGCGCTACTTTCTGCCGGGTCGGCGGAAAACCGGCACTACTTTCTGCCGGGTCGGCGGTAGGGACGGTCAGCTGACGACCATGTCCTCGCCGGACCAGAACGCCCGCATGCTGAGGATCCGGCCGTCGTCGTCGAAGGTCATCACGTCGATGGGGGCGAGGGTGTAGGTCTGGTCGCCGGCCTTGGTGGCGAGCTCGAAGGAGAACGCGGCCTCGTTGCCGGCGACCCGGGCGAACAGCAGGCGGCCGGTCTGCTCGAGGCCGTCGAGGGTGCCGTAGAACTCGGCGATCTGCTCGCGGGTGGTGCGGACCTCGGAGCCGACCGGGTCCTCGACGGTGGCTCCGTCGGCGTACAGCGCGACGACGTCGGCCGACGAACCGGTCGCGACGAGGTCGACGTAGTGCTGGATGGTCTCGAGGATGGTCTCGCGGCTGGCGCCCATGGCTGTGCTCCTGACTAGAACGTGTTCTCGTTTCGGCTCAACTTAGCGGGCAGGTCGCGATTTGGTAACGTGACGCCGCAAGAGCCCCGGTCTTGCCGGGGCTCCTTGCATGTGAGGACACCAACAACAGTGGTGCGTTGAGCAGCCGACCCGGTACGCCGGGGCGGAGGGACTCCGTCCGTGCGAAGGAGCAGCCAAGATGCCGGCAATCGTGATCGTCGGAGCCCAGTGGGGCGACGAGGGCAAGGGCAAGGCGACCGACCACCTCGGCAGCCAGGTCGACTACGTCGTGAAGTTCAACGGCGGCAACAACGCCGGCCACACCGTGGTCATCGGCGACGAGAAGTACGCCCTCCACCTGCTGCCCAGCGGCATCCTGACCCCCGGCTGCACGCCCGTCATCGGCAACGGCGTGGTCGTCGACATCGACGTGCTCTTCCAGGAGATCGACGGCCTCGAGGGCCGCGGTGTCGACACGAGCAAGCTCAAGCTCAGCGCCAACGCGCACGTCATCGCCGACTACAACCGCACCATCGACAAGGTCACCGAGCGCTTCCTCGGCTCCCGCCGGATCGGTACGACGGGCCGCGGCATCGGCCCGACGTACGCCGACAAGATGAACCGGATCGGCATCCGGGTCCAGGACCTGTTCGACGAGAAGATCCTGACCCAGAAGGTCGAGGGCGCCCTCGAGCTCAAGGGCCAGATCCTCACCAAGATCTACAACCGCCGCGCGCCCTCGGTGGAGCAGACCGTCGAGGGCCTGCTGGCCCACGCGGAGCGGCTGGCGCCGTACGTCTGCGACACGGGGCTGCTGCTCAGCCAGGCCCTGGACCGCGACGAGGTCGTGCTGATGGAGGCCGGCCAGGCGACGCTGCTCGACGTCGACCACGGCACCTACCCGTTCGTGACGTCCAGCAGCGCGATCTCGGCCGGCGCGTGCACCGGCACCGGCATCCCGCCGACCCGGATCGACCAGGTGATCGCGATCGCCAAGGCCTACACCACCCGCGTCGGCGAGGGCCCGTTCCCGACCGAGCTCCACGACGACAACGGCGAGTTCCTGCGCAAGGCCGGCTGGGAGTACGGCACCACCACCGGCCGCCCCCGCCGCTGCGGCTGGATGGACACCGTGATCACCCGCTACGCCGCGCGGGTCAACGGCGTCACCGACTTCGTGCTGACCAAGCTCGACACCCTCACCGGCCTGCCCGAGCTCCCCGTCGCGGTCGCGTACGACGTCGACGGGGTCCGCCACGACGAGATGCCGGTCAACCAGACCGACTTCCACCACGCCGTGCCGATCTACGAGAACCTCCCCGGCTGGTCCGAGGACATCTCCGGCTGCCGGTCCTTCGACGAGCTGCCGAAGGCCGCGCAGGAGTACGTCGAGTTCGTCGAGGAGCGCTCCGGCGCGCGGATCTCGGTCGTCGGCGTGGGTCCGGAGCGCGAGCAGGCGGTCGTCAGGCACGCCCTGCGCTGAGCTCGCGGCCCCGCGAGGGTATGGGATCCGCGCCGCCGGGCACCGCGCAGAGGACGTGGGGACTCGTGGGAGCTGAGGATGGTGGCGTGGCGCAGCGGCCGAGCGTGCTGATCGTGGACGACTCCGCCGAGCTGCGCAACGTGGTGCGCGCGCGGCTGGAGGCGTCGGGACTGTTCGAGGTGGTGGCGGAGGCCGGCGACGGTGGTGCCGCGCTGCTGCTCGCCCACCAGCACCAGCCGGACCTGGTGCTGCTCGACACCTCGATGCCGGTGCTGGACGGCCTGGAGTGCCTGCCGCTGTTGCTGGCGGTCTCGCCGGAGAGCCGGGTGGTGATGTACACCGGGTTCCAGGCCGCGGGCCTGGCGGACCGGGCGCGGGAGCTCGGGGCCAGCGACTTCGTCGAGAAGTCGGCGCCGCTCGACACCCTGGTCGAGCGGCTGTGGCGCCAGGTCGACGACCGGGCGGAGTCGGTGCGCCCGAGCGGCCGCCCGCTGCGCCTGGCGAGCGTGGGTGACTCGTCCTCGCGCGACCAGCGGGTGCTCGACGAGCACCTCGAGCGCTACCGCGAGGTCTTCGACCAGGCGACCATCGGCATGGCCACGATGACCCTGAACGGGAGTATCGTGCGGGCCAACCGGGCGCTGGTCGCGATGGTCGGGCGTCCCGCCGGGGACCTGGTCGGGCTCGACTACGGCGTGCTGACGCGTCAGCACGGCGACCAGCTCGACGACGCCCTGGCCCGGATCACCGAGGGCGGCGAGCCGCTCGTCGCCTTCGAGCACCCGATCGGCGTCGAGGCGGACCGCACCGCCCGGGTCACCCTCACCCCGGTCCGGGACTCGCGGGGCGAGCCGCTCTATGTGTTCGCGCAGGTCCAGGACGTCACCACCGAGCTGACCCTGCGGCGCAGCGAGGAGGTGTTCCGGCTGCTCGTCACCGCGGTGAAGGACTACGCGATCTTCCTGCTCGACGTCGACGGCCGCGTGGCGAGCTGGAACGCGGGCGCGGAGTACATCAAGGGCTACTCGGCGGCCGAGATCGTCGGGCAGCACTTCCGGGTCTTCTACCCGACCGCCGAGCAGGCCTCCCGGCATCCCGAGCACAACCTGGAGATGGCGCTGCGCGACGGGGTGTACGCCGAGGAGGGCTGGCGGGTGCGGCGCGACGGCAGCACCTTCTGGGCCCGGGTCGTGATCACGGCGGTGTACGACGACGACGGCCGGCACCGCGGGTTCGCCAAGGTGACCCGCGACCAGACCGAGCAGCGGGCGCACGAGGAGGAGCGGCGTCGCGCGCTCGAGCAGCAGGCGCACCTGCTCACGGTCACCGCCCACGAGCTGCGCACCCCCGCGGCGGTGATCGACGGTGCCGTCGCGATGCTCCGCGACGGCGACGAGCTCGATCCGCAGCGCCGCGAGCAGGTCCTCGACGCCATGTCGTCGAGCGTGCTGCGCCTCCAGCGCCTGATCACCGACCTCGGCACCGCCTCCGACGTGCAGGCCGAGGCCCTCGCGCTGGCGCCGGAGTCGATGTCGCTCGGCAGCGCGCTGTCGGCCTCGGCGGACCGGGTCCGGGCCGCGCACGGCAGCAGTGCCCGGATCCAGGTGCGGGTGGACCGGGACGTCGACCTGGTCGCGGACCCCTCCCGGCTGGGCCAGGCGCTCGACAACCTGCTCGAGAACGCGATCCGCCACGGCCGCCCGCCCGTCGCCGTGGTGGGCGAGCGCACCGCGCGGGGGGTGCGGATCGCCGTCAGCGACGGGGGCACCGGCGTCCAGCCGCGCCTGGCCGGCCGGCTGTTCGACCGCTTCGCCCACGCCGGTCCGGCCGCCGGGACCGGGCTGGGGCTTTACCTGGTGCGCGAGATCGCGCGCCTCCACGGCGGTGAGGCGAGCTACGTCGAGGACGACTCGGGCCGGCCGTCGTTCGTGCTCGACCTGCCGGTGCAGCCGGAGATCCCGCGCTCCTGACGACCCGTCGGCCGGTCGGCCGGTCGTCCGGTCGCCAGGTCGGCTCAGTCGACGATGGTGAACCCGTCGTCGCACTCCGGCGCGCACGCCAGCGCTCCCCAGGGCTGGGGGTCGCCGAAGGCGGCGCCGTCGGAGAGCTGCACCAGGAGGTTCAGGCCGTCGTCCTTCGAGCCGTCGTTGGCGGTGTAGCGCAGCTGCACGAGGTCGGCGGTGCCGTCGCCGTCGACGTCGCTCAGGCCCTCGCCGGCGACACCGCTGTCCCAGACGTTCTTGCGGGCCTCGTCGACCGAGAGCCGGGTGGCGTGCCACCGGGTGCGGGGCGCGAAGGCGTCGTCGGCGATCTCGTAGACGAAGACCGCTCGGCCGGTGGCGTTCGACGCCACCAGCTCGTCGGCACCGTCGCCGTCGACGTCGCCGACCAGCCAGCCGGCGAGGAGCGGGTCGACGGCGGCGCCACCCAGCGCCTTCTCGGCGACCGCGACCAGGCGCCCGTCCTCGGGGCGCAGCAGGCGCAGCTGGTCGACGTTCTGCGCGTCGGTGCCGGACACGATCAGCTCGTCGCGGCCGTCGCCGTCGAAGTCGCCGGCCCGCGGCAGGGTGTCGGACAGGTCGGAGGAGTACCACTGGGTGGGCGCGGCGAACCCGCGGTCCTGCGCCAGCGCGACGTGGAGGCTGTCGAGCTCGTCGGACGGGTCGCCGTAGAGGACCAGGTCGTCGCGACCGTCGTCGTCGAGGTCGGCGAGCGCCGCGTTGTAGTCCTTGATGTCGAACGCCGGGTCGAGGTCGAGCTCGGCCGTCCAGCGCTCGCCGCGGGCGGGCACGACCACGACGCTCAGCCGGTCGTCGTCCTCGTCGAGCCACAGCACGTCCGAACGGCCGTCGCCGTCGAGGTCGCCCAGCAGCGGCCGGCCGGCCTCGGCCCCGACGCGCCGGGGCGAGCCGAACTGCAGCCCGGTCGAGGGCACCGTCCAGATCGAGAGCGGGCTGAGCGCCTCGAAGCGGGTCTGGTGGATGAGGACGTCGCCGTACGCGTCGCCGGTGAGATCGCCCTGGACCGCCGCGGCCGGAGCCTTCTCGGCGTCCTCGGCCTCCGCGGTCGGGGTGCGGTCGCGGGTGACCAGCCACGCGGTGAGGCCCGCGACGAGGGCCAGGGCCACGGTCGCGGCGACGGCCAGCGGCCACCGCGAGCGCCGTCGTACGACGGGCGCCGCGCCGCGTACGGAGGTGCCGGGACCGGTCGGGGGAGCCGGCGCCTCACGGGTGTCGGGCGGTGCGAGGGGCACCAGCCGCTCGAGGTCGACGCGGAAGGCGGTGGCGTCGGGGTAGCGGTCGGCGGGGTCCTTCGCCAGCGCCCGTGCGATGACGGCGTTGAGCGCGGCGGTGAACGCGGAGTCCCCGGCCAGCCGGGGGATCGGCGCCTGCTGGTGCGCGAGCGCCACCTGGACGTCGGTGCCCTGGTAGGGCTCGTGCCCGGTCAGGCAGGCCCACAGCACGCAGCCGAGGGCGTAGCCGTCGCTCGACGGCGTCGCGGGCAGGCCCTCGGCGCGCTCGGGGGAGAGATAGGACCAGGTTCCGGCGACCGAGCCGGCCGCGGTCGGCACCGGTCCGTCGACGCCGTCGGCGCGGGCGATGCCGAAGTCGCACAGGTAGGCGTGCTGGTCGGGCGTGCCCGGGTCGCGGATCAGGACGTTGGACGGCTTCACGTCGCGGTGGACCACGCCGACCCGGTGGGCGTCGGCGAGGCCACGGGCCAGCTGGGCGCACAGCTGGAGGGCCGAGCGCGCCGGCAACGGCCCGTGCTCGCGCAGCCAGGTCCACAGGTCGCTGCCGTCGATGTACTGCGTCACGATGTAGGGCGTCCCGTCGACCTCGTCGTGGTCGTGGATCGCGATCACGTGCGGCGAGTCCAGCCGCGCCAGCGCCGCCGCCTCCGCCTGGAAGCGCTGCCGGAACTCGGGTGAGCTCGCGAGCGCGCCGGTGATCACCTTGAGCGCGACGGTGCGCTGCAGCCGGGGATCGGTCGCCGCGAACACCACCCCCATCCCGCCGCGACCGAGCACCCGGTCCAGGCGGTAGCGGCCGAACTGCTCGCCGACGGTGGGCACGCGCATGAGGTCTCTCTCCCGAGTCGAGGGGCCGGACCCGGGTCAGTGTGCCTCACGCCAGTCCGGCCACCTGCCGCGCGGTAGCCCGGAAGTCGGTCGCGACGTCGGTGCCGTCGAGGTAGCCGCCGACGAGCATGGCGTCGCGCAGGAGCACCAGCGAGGCGGCGGTGGCAGCGGGATCGGCGGCCCCGGCGGCGGTCGTCAGCTCGGTGAGCGTCGCGCGGAACCACGCGCGGTGACGACGGACGACGGCGCGCACCGGCCCGTCGGCGTCCGGGAACTCCGCGCTGGCGTTGATGAACGGGCAGCCGCGGGTGTGCAGCCGGGTGGCGTCGTCGGCGATCCCGTCGATGACGAGGGCGAGCAGGTCGGCGGGGCTCGCGTCGGTGGCCGCCGCGTGCTCCGCGGCGGCCGCGAACAGTCCGCGGATGACGGCGTCCTCGTGTTCGAGATAGGCGACGACGAGCGCCTCCTTGCCGGGGAAGTGCCGGTACATGGTGGCGCGGGTGACGCCGGCCTCGGCCACGACGCGGTCCACTCCGACGCCGTTGATGCCCTCCTCGTAGAACAGGCGGGTCGCGGTGCGGAGCAGGCGCTCGCGGGGCTCGGACACCTTCACGGGCCCGATCCTACGAATCTCGTGCTTGACGGAATGCACGGCGCTCCTCCATGGTTGAGCCAGCAAAGAGAACGAACGTTCTCTCTATCTTACGAGGAGAAGCCATGAGCACCACCACCGTCACCGCCCGCGAGGCCGCCGAGGTCGCCGCCGCCAACGCCTCCGGCCGTCAGCCGATCGTCTTCGTCCACGGCCTCTGGCTGCTCCAGGGCAGCTGGGACGCGTGGAAGGCCCACGTCGAGGACCGCGGGTACGCCGCGGTCGCGGTCGACTGGCCCGGCGACGAGCCGACGTACGACGCCGCCCACGCCCACCCCGACACGCTCGCCGGCACCTCGGTCCCCGACGTCGCCGACCACGTCCAGCAGGTGATCGAGGGCCTCGACCGCCGGCCGGTGGTGATCGGTCACTCGTTCGGTGGCCTGCTCGCCCAGATCATCGCCGGGCGGGGCCTCGCCGCGGGCACCGTCGCCATCGACCCGGCGCCCAGCCAGGGCGTGCTCCCGCTGCCGTTCTCGGCGCTCAAGGCGTCCTTCCCGGTCCTCGGCAACCCGCTCAACCGCGGCCGCACCGTGACGCTGAGCTTCGAGGAGTTCCGCTACGGCTTCGCCAACGCCGTGTCCGAGCAGGAGGCCCGCGAGCTCTACGAGAGCCTGCACACGCCCGCCCCGGGCCGGCCGCTGTTCCAGGCGGCCACCGCGAACCTCAACCCCTGGGCGAAGACCAAGGCGGTCAAGACCAACGCCGACCGCGGACCGCTCCTCGTCGTCACCGGCGAGAAGGACAACATCGTCCCGTTCGCCCTGGCCAACGCGGCGTACAAGCGGCAGCGCCGGAACCGGCACCACGCGACCGAGATCGTGGAGATCCCCGGCGTCGGGCACTCGCTGGTGATCGACAGCCGCTGGCGCGCGGTCGCCGACGCCGCGCTCGCGTTCCTCGAGCGCCACGGGCTCGCCGCGTGAGGCTCAGTCGACCATCCGGGGGAGCTCCTCGCAGAGGCGGCAGGGCAGCTCACCCCACGGGACCGGGTCGGCGAACCGGCCCGCGTCGTTGAGCAGGACGCCGAGCCGGTCGCCGTAGTCGCCCTCGAACCGGACCAGGTCGCCGTCGCCGTCGCCGTCGACGTCGGAGAGCAGGTAGCGGTCCGGGGGGAGGGCGGGCCCCTCGGCGATCCGCCGGTTCCACTCCTCCGCGCTCACGTTGCCCGCCCACGCGGTCCGCAACTGCGTGAAGCCGTCGCCGTCGAGGGTCGCGACGCCGGCCTGGCCGCCGACGCCCTGCACGGCGACCAGCTCGTCGGCGCCGGTCCCGTCGACGTCTCCGGCCAGCCAGGCGGCGTCGTTCCAGGTCAGCGCCGGCAGCGCGAGGGGCGGACCGTCGGTGAAGTGGTCGTCGTCGGCGCGCAGCAGGACCAGGTTGCGGGTGAGGTGCTCGGCGTCGGGGGCGCCCTCGGTGAGCAGCAGCACGGCCGCGTCGTCGTCGCCGTCGTCGTCGAAGTCGCCGAACGCCACGATCTGGGAGTCGACGCCGAGGCCGTCGTGCCAGCGGGTCAGCTCGCCGAAGCCGCCGTCGTCGGCCGGGGCGACCGCGACGACCGACCCCGCGTCCGTGGCGCCGTCGAGCACCAGGTCGTCGTCGCCGTCTCCGTCGACGTCGGCGAAGTACCGCGAGCCCGAGAAGCCGGCCAGCTCCTCGGGGATCGCCACCGTCGCCTGGTCGATCCGGCCCTCGTCGCCGACGATGCGAAGGTGGAGGTCGTCCTCGGCGCCGGCGCGGTAGACCCACGCCTGCTCCGGCACGCCGTCGCCGTCGACGTCGGCCAGGTGGGGATCGCCGGGCTCCGCCGGCACCGGCTCGGGCGTCACGAAGGCGCCGCCGTTGGAGCGGACCGCCCACACGACCCCGTTGGCGCCGTCGCTCGCCGGCTCGTGCACCACCACGTCGCCGTAGCCGTCGCCGTCGAGGTCGCCCCGCACCGTCGTGGTCCTCGCGCCGGGGCCGGGGGCCGGGTCCTCCTCGCTCCGCAGCACCGTCCACGCCACCGCGCCACCGCCCACCGCCAGGGCGGTCAGCGCGGCGACGACGACCGGCCAGCGCCGCCGCCGTGAGGTCGGCGCCGGGGACGGAGGTGGGGGCGGGGGTGGCTGGGTCGGCGCCACGGCGGGGCCGGTGCCCGGGGCCACGGTCGGCGGCGGTGGCGGTGCGAGGACGTCGTGGGGCGCGCCGGCGGCGAGCTGCTCGATCTCGGCCCGGGCGAGGGCCGCGTCGGCGGGCCGGTCCTGGGGGTCCTTCGCCATCAGCCGCGCGAGCAGCCCGTTGAGCTCGACGGCGAACGGGCTGGTCCCGGGCAGCTGACGGACAGGGGCCTGGGAGTGGGCGATCGCCATCTGCACGTCGGACCCGCTGTAGGGCGGCGCACCGGTCAGGCAGGCCCACAGCACGCAGCCGAGGGCGTACAGGTCGCTGCGGACCGTCGCCGCCTCGCCGCGGGTGCGCTCCGGCGCGAGATAGGCCCAGGTGCCGGCGATCGCGCCGGTGGCGGTGAGCCCGCCGGTGTCGCCGCGCGCGATGCCGAAGTCGCACAGGTAGACGTGCTCGTCGGGCGTGCCCGGATCGCGCAGCAGCACGTTGGCCGGCTTCACGTCGCGGTGGATCACGCCGGCCCGGTGGGCATCGCTCAGGCCGCGCGCGACCTGCGCGCACAGGCGCAGCGCCTGGTCGGCGGGCAGCGGGCTGCGCACCGCCAGCCACTGCGCGAGGTCCGGCCCGTCGACGTACTGCGTGACGATGAACGGGGTGCCGTCGATCTCGTCGTGGTCGTGGATGTCGATGACGTGGGGCGACGCGAGCGAGGAGAGCACCGTCGCCTCGGCGTGGAACCGGTGCAGGAAGGCGGCGTCGCTCGCATGGGGCCCGGTGATCACCTTGAGCGCGACGGTGCGGCCCAGGCGCAGGTCGGTCGCGGCGAACACGACGCCCATGCCGCCGCGGCCGAGCTCGCGGTCGATCCGGTAGCGGCCCAGGGTGGCGCCGGGCCCGAGCCGGGCGGCCATCAGCCCACCACTCGCAGCGTCTGGGGGATGTCGAGGCAGCGGGTGCCGTCGGCCCCCGCTGGTCCGCAGGGCAGGGTGCCCCACGCTGTCGGCGCGGTGAGAGCGCCGCCCTCGCTGCGGTAGACCTCGATCGAGAAGCCGTCCGGTCCGGGGAGCAGGTTGACGATGTCGTCGTCCCCGTCGCCGTCGACGTCCGAGGCGGCCCACAGCCGCGATCGCCAGTAGGTGTTCTGGTAGTCGCGGGAGCGGAACCGCCAGTCGTCGTACTGGTCGGGCGTGGTGGTCCACAACGGCGTCGGGTCGGCGAGGGCGCCGTCGGCGAACCGACGGGCCGCGAGGCCGTGGCGGCCGGCGAGGACCAGCTCGTCGGCGCCGTCGCCGTCGGTGTCGGCGAGCAGCAGGATGCCCCGCGTGTAGCCGGGGACCGCGAGTCGCTGCTCGGTGCCCTCGCGGGTGAGGGAGCCGCCGTCGGAGGTGAGCACCTGGACCAGGTCCGACTCGTTGCCGGTGCGGGAGACCTGGAGGACCACGTCGTCGGCTCCGTCGCCGTCCACGTCGCCGGCGTAGAGGTAGAGCGCCGTGGAGGCGTAGCCGTCCGCCTCCAGCCAGGGCTCCGGCTCCGCGAAGCCGTCGTCGTGCGCCACGGCCACCTCGATCACCAGCTCGTCGTCCTCGTGGAACTCGTTGAGGTAGACCAGGTCGGCCCGGCCGTCCCGGCTGAGGTCGGCCACCAGCGGGCGGCCCTGGTTGGACCAGTCGCCGCCGGGCCAGCTGTCGTGCCACGGGCCGCCCTCCGCCGGGATCACGTCGACCACCGCTCGGTCGCCGTCGTCGACCGTCGTCCAGACCTGATCGGGGCGTCCGTCACCGTCGACGTCGGCCTGGGTGAGGGTGCCGGTGCCGTCGGGCCACGAGGTCGGGGCCGGGGCGGTGGCCTCCGTGCGCTCGCGGAAGCTGCCGCCGTCGGAGAGCAGCCGCCACCGGGTGTGCGGCTCGAGACGGCCCGCCGGCTGGTCGGGCCGGCTGGTGTCGGGTGGGGACAGCTCGAGGACGGCGAGGTCGCCGAACCCGTCGCCGTCGAGGTCGCCGGTGACCGCGTCGTCGCGGGCCGCCGGGGTGGCCGACGGGCTCTCGTGGTCGCGCAGCGCCAGGCCGGCGCCCGCCGCACCCGCGGCCAGGACGACGACCGCCACGACCGCCCAGGGCCAGCGGCGCCGGCGGCGGGCGAGGGGGCCGGGGCGCGGCGGAGGAGGGGGCGGCGGCGCGGCCGGTGACGCTGCTGGTGGCGCTGCTGGTGGTGCGGGCAGCGGGCGCTCGACCGTGGGCCGCGCGGCGGCCGCCGGGGACAGCGGCGCCGCGCCGACCAGGCGCTCGAGCTCGTCGCGCACCTCGCCCGCGTCGGCGGGCCGGGCGGCCGGGTCCTTGGCGAGCAGCCGGGCCAGGAAGGCGTTGAGCCGGACCGTGAAGGCGTCGCTCCCCGGGAGCTGTGGCACGGGAGCGTGGGCGTGGGCGAGCGCCACCTCGCCCTCGCCGCCGGCGTACGGCGGCGTGGCGGTCAGGCAGGTCCACAGCACGCAGCCGAGGGCGTAGAGATCGCTGGCCGCGGTGGCGGGCGTGCCCTCGGTCCGCTCCGGGGCGAGGTTGGTCCAGCTCCCGACCACGACGCCGGCGGCGGTCCGCCGCGGGAGCCCGTCACCGCGGGCGATGCCGAAGTCGCAGACGTAGGCGTGCTGCTCCGGGGTGCCGAGATCGCGCACCAGGATGTTGCTGAGCTTGAGGTCGCGGTGCACGATGCCGGCGCGGTGGGCCGCGCCGAGCCCACGCGCGACCTGGGCGCACAGGGTCAGCGCGTCCCGCGCGGGCAGTGGCCCGTGGGCGCGGACGTGTCGCGCGAGGTCGGTCCCGTCGACGTACTGGGTGACCAGATAGGGGCTCGGTCCCTGGCCGTCGTGGTCGAGCAGCCGGACCACGAACGGCGAGTCGATCCGGGCGAGCATCGCGGCCTCGTCCTCGAAGCGCTCGCGGAAGTGCGGGTCGGTGGTGTGGGGTCCGGTGATCACCTTGAGCGCGACGGTGCGGTTGAGCCGGGTGTCGGTCGCGGCGAGGACCACGCCCATGCCGCCGCGGCCGAGCTCGCGCTCGATCCGGTAGCGCCCGACGACGTCTCCCACCTGCGGCACCTGCATCCGACCAAACCCCCATGCGTCCCGAGCCGACTGTGTGCACAGTCTGCCCGAGCAGGACCGTGCAGCCGTTCCATGCCCCGTGGTGCCGAGTTCAGGCCTCGGGCCCGGCCCGGAGGCCCCGCCTCCTAGGATCGACGTCCGTGAAGACCCTCGTCATCGGCACCGGCGGCCGCGAGCACGCCCTGGCTCTCGCCCTCTCCCGCGACCCCGGGGTGAGCGAGGTCCACGCCGCCCCCGGCAACCCGGGCATCGGCGCGTTCGCGACGCTCCACGACGTCGACGCGATGGACGGTGCGGCGGTCGCCGCCCTGGCCCGCTCGCTGGGCGCCGATCTCGTCGTGGTCGGCCCGGAGGCGCCGCTCGTCGCCGGGGTCGCGGACGCCGTGCGCGAGGCGGGGATCGCGGTCTTCGGGCCGTCGCGGGCCGCCGCGCGCCTCGAGGGCTCCAAGGCGTTCTCCAAGGAGGTGATGGCCGCGGCCGGCGTACCGACCGCCGGGTCGCGGACCTGCACCACCCCGGAGGAGGTGGCCGCGGCGCTCGACGAGTTCGGGGCGCCGTACGTCGTCAAGGACGACGCGCTCGCCGCCGGCAAGGGCGTGGTGGTGACCCTGGACCGCGCCGAGGCGCTCGCCCACGCGGCGGGCTGCGGGCGGGTCGTGGTCGAGGAGTTCCTCGACGGACCGGAGGTCTCGCTGTTCGCGGTCTGCGACGGCACGACCACCCGGCCGCTGCAGCCGGCGCAGGACTTCAAGCGGATCTTCGACGGCGGCCGCGGCCCCAACACCGGCGGCATGGGCTCCTACTCCCCGCTGGCCTGGGCGCCCGCCGACCTCGCCGCCACCGTGGTCGACACCGTCGTCCAGCCCACCCTCGACGAGATGGCCCGCCGGGGCGCGCCCTTCGTCGGCTGCCTGTACGTCGGGCTCGCGCTCACCGCCGCCGGGCCGCGCGTCATCGAGTTCAACTGCCGCTTCGGCGACCCCGACGTCCAGCCGGTGCTCGCGCTGCTGGAGTCGCCGCTGGGCGAGCTGCTCCACGCCGCGGCGACCGGGCGGCTGGCGGAGGTGGCCGCCCCGCGCTTCCGCGACGGCGCCTCGGTCACCGTCGTGCTCGCCTCGGCCGGGTACCCGGAGTCCTCGTCGAAGGGCGACGTCATCACCGGCGTCGGCCGCGCGAACGGGGTCGCCGACGTCGACGTCATCCACGCCGGCACCGCGCTCGTCGACGGCTCGCTGGTCACGGCGGGCGGTCGGGTGCTCGCCGTCCGCGCCGTCGGGTACGACGTCGCCGACGCCCGCTCCCGCGCGTACGCCGCCGCCGACCTGATCGCCTTCCCGGGCCTGCAGCGCCGCTCCGACATCGCCGCCGAGCCGCTGGGCGTGGTCGAGGGCGCCTCGCTCAGCCTGGACCCAGACTCATGACGACGATCCGGCCCGCGACCGACGCCGACCTCGACGCGGTCGCCGCGATCTACGCCCACGAGGTGCGCACCGGCTACGCGACCTTCGACACCGAGCCACCGCCGCGCGCGGTGTGGGAGCGGAAGCTGGCCTCCCCCCACCCCGGTGACCACTTCCTGGTCGCCGACCTGGCCGGGGAGGTGGCCGGGTTCGCCTACTCCGGCCCGTTCCGCGACCGCGGCGCCTACGACCACACCCGCGAGGTCACCGTCTATCTCGCGCCCGAGGCGGCCGGTCGCGGCCTGGGCCGGCTGCTGTACGACGACCTGCTGGCCCGGATGCGCGCGGGCGGCGTACGGACCGCCCTCGCGTGCATCGCGCTGCCCAATGACGCGTCCGAGGGACTGCACCGCGCCTGCGGGTTCGAGCGCCAGGGCGTGCTGCGCGAGGTCGGCCGCAAGCTCGACAGGTGGATCGACGTGGTGTGGTGGCAGCGGATGCTCGACAGCTGAGGCCTGTGGACGACGAGAGCCGCCGAGGGGCGGTTCGTGCGACCGCGGACCAGGTCAGCCAGCTGGGGGTACATTGGGGGTATGCCGAAGGTGAACATCTACGTCCCTGACGCGTTGTACGACGAGCTCCGCCGCACGGAGCTGCCGATCTCGTCGATCGCCCAGCAGGCCTTCCGCGACGCGTTGGACGCCCGCGCCAATGCCGACTGGATCGCGGCCGCTCGCGCGCGTGCGCCGCGCACCAGCCACCTGGTCGACACCACCGCCCTGATGGACGAGGTGCGCGGAGAGTTCGGCGCGTGATCGTCCTCGACGCCTCGGCGTTGGTCGACGTCGTGACCGACCAGCCCGCGAAGCCGGCCGTGCTGGCACATCTCGCGCAGCCGATCGCCGCTCCGGCCCATCAGCTCGCCGAGGTGCTCTCCGCCATCGCCCGGATGGTGCGCGGGGGGCAGCTGGCGCCGGCGGAGGCGACGGCCGCGATGTCCGATGCCGCCAGCCTGTCGCAGGACCAGGTTCCCCTCGACGGCGAGCTGCTCGCGAGAGCGATGGCGCTCCAGGACCGGGTGCGCGTGCTCGACGGTCTCTACGTCGCCCTCGCCGAGCGGTTCGGCTGTCCGCTGCTGACCACCGACGAGCGGCTGCAGCGATCCGGGCCGCCGTGCGAGGTGATCGTGGCCCGCGCCGGAGATCGTGAGCACTGACGCCACGACCCGGCCGTCCGCGACCCCGGCAGGCTGGCACAGTGGACCCATGGTGGATGGCGTCACGACCGCACGGCTGGCCCTCGTCCTGTGGGACGCCGAGACGGCCTCCGCCGTGAGATCCGGTGAGCGCCGGCCCGGCTGGCATCCCGACTTCCCCCGCGAGGACGACCGCGGCGCGGCGACCCTCTGGCGCGACGGCGACCCGTGGGGCCCGCGCTCGATCGTGTCGCTCAAGCGGCGCCTGGTGATCGGCTCGATCGGCTTCTTCAGCCCGCCGGAGCCGGCCGACGACGACCTGCCCGAGGTCGAGGTGGGCTACGGACTGGTCGCCGAGGCGCGCGGCTACGGGCTGGCGACCGAGGCGCTCGGCGCGCTGCTGGCCCGGGCCGACGCGGCGGGCGTGCGGGTGCGGGCGTCGATCGCGCCCGACAACGCCGCGAGCCTGCGGGTGGCGGCGAAGGCGGGGTTCACCGGCGTGCGCGGCAGCACCGAGGACGGCGAGCTGGTGCTGGTCCGCCCCGTGCGTCGAGGCGCGTGACCCCGGGGCAGGCTCAGCAGGGATCGACGAAGGACACCCCGCGAACGTGGGTGCGCCACTCCTCCGCGGTGAGGCCGGCGCCGAGGTCGGCGCAGACGTGGGCGACGACCTGGTCGAGGTCGACGGGCCACACATTGAGCCGGTTGTTCGTCCCACCGGCCGCGATCCGGTCCCCGGTCCGGTCGAAGACGACTCCGAAGAGCGCCCCGTCGACGGGCCCCAGGACCGCGAAGTCCGTAGGGCGCGTGGGGTCGCCGACGTCCCAGATCCAGGCCACCCCGGCGTTCGACGTCGCGACCAGGAGCGTGTCGTCGGGTGAGAAGGCGGCCCACTGGATCGTGGAGGTGGGACCCCGCAGGGGCTCCCCGACCCGTCGTGGCCGGGTGGTGTCGGCGACCTTCCACAGGGTGACGCTCGCCGACGCGCCACCGACGGCGAGCAGGTCGCCGGACGGGTCGAAGGCCAGGGCGGTGGCGTCGCCGGAGGAGGAGTCGAGCTCCGCGGCGAGCACCGGATCCTCGGCGTCGGTCACGTCGTAGAGGCGCACCGGACCTCGGCCGTAGGTGACGGCGAGGAGCCGGTCGTGGGGGCGCCAGGCCAGGGTCACGGCCTGCGACTCCTGGGTGATGCGGGCCGTCGCTCGCGGGTGGGCCGGGTCGCTGACGTCGAAGACGCGCAGCTCGACGTCGCCCACCGCCGCCACCAGCCGCCCGTCGGGGCTCCAGGCCACGTCCCGCACCGCCCCGAACGCCGGGTCGTCCATCACGGTGACGCCGCGCGGCGGACCCGGATCCACCGGGTGCAGCTGCAGCCGGCCGTCGCGATGACCCTGGGTCACGAACCGGCCGTCCGGCGAGATGCCGCCGCCCCCGGTCGCCGACGGGGCGAGGAGCGACCGGGCGTGCGCCGGGGTGAGCCTGCCGTCGGGGTCGGGGCGGACCAGCTGGAGATGGCCGTTCCCGACGGCGGCCACCATGCCGGTGCGTGCGGACTGGGAGACGTTGAAGACCGACGCGGGCGCGTCGAGCGGCAGGTCTCGCGGCAGCTGCCAGACCCGGGTGGTGCCGTCGGTGGCCGCCGTGGCGAGCGTGCCGTCCTCGGCGAACGCGAGCTGGGTGACCAGGCCCGCGTGGTGCAGGACGACGACCTCGGTCCAGGTCGAGGTGTCCCAGACCTTCACCGTGCTGTCGGAGGACGCGGCCGCGGCGTACCTGCCGTCCGCGCTGAAGCGCACGTCGTTGACGTAGCTGGTGAACGTGTCGTCGGCGTCGGGCACCGCCCGGGGCGCCCGCAGCGAGCGCACGTCCCACACCTGGAAGAGATTGGTGACGACGCTGCCGACGGCGAGCCGGCTGCCGTCGGGACTGAAGCTCGCGACCCGCGCCGACTGCTCCCCGGCGGGGCTGATGGTGCCGACGATCCGGCCGTCGCGGTGGCGGATCAGGTGCACCTCGCCCTCGTCGTCGGTGACCGCGAGCGCTCGCCCGTCGGGACGGTAGGCCACACTCCAGGTCACCCCGGACGGGACCGCGAAGGTCGGCAGGCGCGACGGCGCCGCGGGATCGGCCAGGCCCCACCGGTAGACGCCCTCGCCCTGGCCCACCGCGGCCAGCTCGGACCCGTCGGGCGAGAAGGCGACCCGCTGGACCGGTCCCCGCACCCCCACCAGCGGGTCACCGAGCGCCCGCGGTGCCGCGGGGTCGGAGACGTCCCAGAGCCGGACCTTCGTGTCGGTGCCACCGGCGGCCAGCACCCTCCCGCCCGGCGCGAGTGCGAGCGCGTAGGTCTCCTCGCCCAGCTCGAGGGTGCCGGCGTGGCGGTAGGAGCCGGACCGGTCGCGCGCGAGCAGCTCGACGGTCCCCGCGACCGCGTCGGAGGTCACCAGCAGGCCACCGTCGGCGGAGAGCGCGACGGCCTTGCTGCCCGCACCGCCGAGGATCCGCTGGGGGAGCGGCTCGTGGCCGATCTCCAGGACGGCGGAGCGCGCCTCCAGCGTGGGTGCGACCCGGTAGGCGCTCACCGCGAGCAGGGCGGCGACCGAGGGGTCGCTGTCCACCAGCCCCTGCGCGGTCACCGCGACCTGCCGCGACAGCGCGTCGTCGCGGGCCTGCCTCGCTCCGTCGCGCGCCGCGGCCGCATCGCGACCCGCGACGACCGCCACGACCGCGAGCGTGGCGGCCACCAGCGCCAGCGCGGACGCCGCGGCCAGCAGCAGGCGGAGCCGGCGGACCCGCCGTCGCTGGGCGACCTCGGCTTCCAGCAGCGCCCGCTCGCTCGCCTCGACGAACCCCCGCTCGGTCACCGTCGTAGCCAGCACCCCGTCGGCGACCACGGCACGGTAGCCGTGGAGGGCGGCCCCGCGGGCCAGGTCGGCGTCCTGCCTGCCGCCGTCGAGCCACAGCGACGTCGCGACGCGCAGGCCGGCCTGCGTGCGCAGGGACTCGCGGACGCTCTCGACCCAGCCCGCGAGCCGCGGCCAGGCCCGCAGCAGGACCTCGTGGACGACCTCGACCTCCTCGCCGTCGACGACCAGCAGGCGCGCGGCGACGAGATGCTCGAGGAGGACCCGGCGGTCCTGCTCGTCGACGGCCGGGTCGATGATCGTCGACAGCTCCGACCGGGTGACCGCCCGCCGGGTCAGCGGGACGTCGTCGGCGACGTCGACCATCCGGAGGAAGACCCGGCGAGCGGCGTCCCGCGCGCGGGGCGAGAGCTCGGCGTACGCCGCCTCGGCGGTCTGCTCGATCGCGCCGGCGACCCCGCCGACGGCGCGATAGTCCGCGATGCTCATCCGGCCGCGACGGCCGTGCTCCCAGGTCTGCCGCAGTGCGTGCGAGAGGTGGGGGAGCAGGCCGGGCGCCCGCCCGGCCTCGGCCTTGACCAGCTCGACCAGTCCCTCGGGCACCACGGAGCCGGCCGCGCGCGCGGGCCCCTCGATCGCGGCGGTCAGGTCTGCCTCCGTCATCGGCCCGACGAGGACCTGCGCGGTCCGCAGCGCCCGCAGCACGACCGGGTGCTGCGCGGCGCGGTCGTAGAAGTCCGCGCGGAGGACCAGGATCGTGACGCCCTGCCGCCGCGCGTCGGTGAGGGCGGCGAAGAAGGCGGACCGCACGTCGTGGGACACCTCGCTGCGGAGCAGCTGCTCCAGGCGGTCGACGACCAGCGCCGAGCTCGCCGCCATGGTCGCGTCGACGGCGGTGAGGAGGTCGTCGAGCTGGTCCCCGGCCTCGACGACCGTGGCCTCCCGGTCCGCGGCGCGCAGCCGTGGCAGCAGCCCGGCGTGGATCAGCGAGGTCTTGCCCGATCCCGAGGCGCCGATCACGGCGACGACGCGATCAGGCTGCTCGGACGCCGCGACCCGCTCGACGCAGGCCATCGTCTCGTCGATCACGGCATCGCGTCCGCTGAACGCCGCGGCGTCCGCCTCCGCGAACGGCACCAGGCCGGGATAGGGCGACGGTCCGGCACCGTCGGCGCCACGGATCCGTCGTACGGCGTCGAACCAGAGGTCGGCGTCGCCCGCCTCGCACTCGGCCAGCAGCGCCCCGAAGGCCGTGAACTGCCGATGGTTCGGCGCCGACGCCCCCCGACACCAGGAGGAGATCGTGCTGAACGAGACCGCGTCCCGCTCGCCGACCCGCTCGGCGACCGCGGTGGCCAGGTCGCGGACCGGTCGCCCGGCGCGCAGCCGGGTGAGCAGCTGCCCCAGCTGCGCGCGGTCGGTGACCGCCTCGATCATCGCCGTCGTGACCGCTGCATCGAGCACTCGTCAGTCCTTCGGATCCGGCGCGCAGGCGAGCGCGCTCGCGGCACGCTAGGTGCGGATCGGCGAGGGCTCAACGCTCGACCGGCGCATCGTGCGCAATCCGGCGTACTCCGATGGGCCGACTTCTCCTCCCGCCCGCGGTGTGTGTGCGACCTTGTGCGACCGTGCCCGGACCGGGTCCGGACAGCCCCGATCACCGAGATCGTCGTCCCATGGAGCTGCGAACCCGGTTGGCCCTCGTCGATCCGCATCCCGCCCTGCGCCACGGGATCGAGTGCCACCTGCGCCGTACGTCGAGCACGGTGGTCGTGACCGCCTCGGTGCCGAGCGTCGAGGGCCTGGTGCGGCAGGGAGGCGAGCAGGACGTCGCCCTCCTCGATGCGTGCCCGCACGACGACGCGCTCCGGGCGCTCGCGGAGCTGCGGGAGCGGGGCGTCCGCGTGCTCCTGTACACCGCCGAGGAGCGGGTCGTGCCGCTGCGCCGGGCGGTCGAGGCCGGCGCCGCGGGCGTGCTGCTGAAGCGCGACCCGCTCGCCCTGCTCTCCGCGGCCGTGGAGGACGTCGCCGGCGGCGACTTCGTCTGCTCCGCGACGCTGGCTCCCGCCCTGCTGAACCCCGCAGTGCCCGCCCTCTCGGCCCGCCAGGTCCAGGTCCTGCGCGCCATCGACCAGGGTCTGGACCGGCGCGCGGTGGGCCGGTTGCTGAGGATCAGCGACGGCGCGGTGAAGACCTATCTGGCGCGCGTTCGCGAGAAGTACCAGCAGCACGGGCACCAGCCCGGCAACTCCCACCACCTCATCCACCTCGCCTCGGTCGACGGGTACGTGCGGTGACCGGTGGCGCCGAGACCCGGGTCGCGGCGGGTACGTGGGAGAATGGCGCACCGTGACCGTCCCGAACGTCCTCGCCACCCGCTACGCCGCCGCCGACCTCACCGCCATCTGGTCGCCCGAGCACAAGATCGTCCTCGAGCGGCAGCTGTGGATCGCCGTCCTCAAGGCGCAGCGCGACCTCGGGATCGAGGTGCCCGACGGTGTCGTCGAGGCCTACGAGAAGGTCGCCGACCAGGGCGCGGACGCCGTCGACCTGGCGAGCATCGCGGCCCGCGAGCGGGTGACCCGCCACGACGTGAAGGCGCGGATCGAGGAGTTCGCCGCGCTCGCCGGTCACGAGCACATCCACAAGGGGATGACCAGCCGCGACCTGACCGAGAACGTCGAGCAGCTGCAGGTCAAGCAGTCGCTGGAGCTGCTGCTCGAGCGTGCGGTCGCGACCCTCGCCCGGCTCGCCCGGCTCGCCGCCGAGCACGAGACCACGGTGATGGCCGGGCGCAGCCACAACGTCGCCGCGCAGGCGACCACGCTCGGCAAGAGGTTCGCGACCGTCGCCGACGAGCTGATGATCGCGGTGGAGCGGATCGAGGACCTGCTCGGTCGCTACCCGCTGCGCGGCATCAAGGGCCCGATGGGCACCGCGCAGGACATGCTCGACCTGCTCGGCGGCGATGCCGACAAGCTCGCCGACCTCGAGCAGCGGGTCGCGCAGCACCTCGGCTTCGACCGGGTGCTGACCAGCGTCGGGCAGGTCTACCCGCGCTCCCTCGACTTCGACGTGCTGTCCGCGCTGGTCCAGCTGACCGCGGCGCCGTCCAACCTCGCCACCACGATCCGGCTGATGGCCGGCAACGAGATCGTGACCGAGGGCTTCAAGGAGGGCCAGGTCGGCTCCTCCGCGATGCCCCACAAGATGAACACCCGCTCCTGCGAGCGGGTCAACGGCCTCGCGGTGGTGACCCGCGGCTATCTCTCCATGGTCGGCGAGCTCGCCGGCGACCAGTGGAACGAGGGAGACGTCTCCTGCTCGGTCGTACGACGGGTGGCCCTGCCCGACGCCTTCTTCGCCGTCGACGGGCTGTTCCAGACCTTCCTCACCGTGCTCGACGAGTTCGGCGCCTTCCCGGCGGTGATCCAGCGCGAGCTGGACCGCTACCTGCCGTATCTCGCCACGACGAAGGTGCTGATGGCCGCGGTCCGCAACGGCGTGGGCCGCGAGAGCGCGCACGAGGCGATCAAGGAGGCGGCGGTCGGCACCGCCCTGGCGATGCGCCAGGGCCAGGCCGAGAACGACGTCTTCGCCAAGCTCGCCGCCGACGAGCGGCTCGGCCTCACCGAGGAGCAGCTGCAGTCGCTGGTGGCCGAGCCGATCACCTTCACCGGTGCCGCCGTGGCCCAGACCCAGGAGGTCTGCCGCCGGGTCGCGGCCGTCGTGGCCGCCCACCCGGGCGCCGCCGACTACCAGCCGGGCGCGATCCTCTGAGCCCGGTCGAGGTCGCCTTCCCGGTCCCCGCGGACCGGGCCTTCGACTACCTCGCCGACCCGCGCCACCGCCCGTTGTGGCAGTCCTCGCTGCGCGCGGTCGCCGACGTACGCCACGGCGGGGCGGCGTGGACCGACGTCACCGTGGTGCCGGGGGTACGCCCGCGGATGCGCACGACGCTCTCCGAGCCGCCGCACCGCTGGGTCGAGGAGGGGGACTGGGGCCCGTTCCGGGCGCGGCTGGAGCTCCGCTTCGCCCCCACCGGGGCCGAGCGCTGCACGGTGACCGCGCACTTCGGCGTACGCGGCCTCGGCCTGGGCCGGCTGCTCACCGTGGGCGCGCGGCCGGCCGTGGCGGCCGACCTGCGCCGCGCGGCGGACCTGCTCAGGCCGGCTTGACGTCGAGCACGACCTCGAACTCCAGCAGGTCGGCACCGGTCGCGACCGGCTTGCGCGGCGCCTCGCCCTCGGGCGTCGCGTGGGCGGCCCGGGCGTCGCCGTCGCGCCACGCGGCGAAGGAATCCTCGTCGGCCCAGTGGGTCACCACGAAGTAGCGGTCCTCGCCGGCGGTGGGCCGGAGCAGCTGGAAGCCCAGGAAGCCGGGCGCCTTCTCGACCGCCCCGGCCCGGGCGGCGAACCGCTTCTCCAGCTCGGGGCCGGCGTTGGGCGGGACCTGGATGGCGTTGATCTTCACGACGGACATGACCCGAGCCTAGGGCGCGACTCCTCATCCCCGCCCGCAAGGCGTGACCCGGACGGACCTGGGGGGATTCGGTCCGTCCGGGCCCGCCGCTCGGGGGGCGCCGCCGGCGGTCAGCCGATCGGCACGGCGGTCACGACCAGGTTCTTCGTGTAGTGGAACCGGCCGTTGGGGTAGGTGACCCGGCCGGTGCAGGTGACCAGGGTGAGCCGGTGCTCGCCGGTGGTCGAGGTCGTGGCTCCGGTCAGGCCCTTGGTGCGGGGCTGGGTGGTGACGGTCTCGATCCGGTAGCGCCTCACCGAGCCGTCGGCGGTCTTCACGACGACGACCTGACCGGGGCGCGCCCGGCGCAGCCTGCCGAAGGCGCCGGGCCGGTCGCCGCGGTCGGAGACGTGACCGGCGATGACGGTGGAGCCGACGGACTCGCCCGGGGCGGCGGAGCCGGCGAGCCAGCCGCCGCGCGCGGGGTCGGTCGGGATCACCATGTCCCGCTTGCGGATGCCGACGGTCTGGAGCCGGGTGTTGAGCCGCAGGGCGGGGATGCTGATCCGGACCGGCCGGATCCGGCGGCCGTGGGCCGCGGGGGCGGCGACGACGCCGGCGTACCCGGTCTTGACGGTGATCTTGGCCGGCAGCGACGGTCGGTGGACGAGCGTGGTCGAGTCCGGAGCGCCGCAGGACTGGGTGCTGGCGAGGTTGTCGCCGTCGGCGCTGGTCGAGGCGACCCAGGTGTAGTGACCGGGCCGGTCCACCGTGACCGCGGGCAGGGCCGTGGTGCCGTTGACGGGCGCGAAGGAGACGGTGGCGACGGCTGCGGCCGGCGTGCACATCCCGGGACCGGGCTTCTTCGCCGGGCCGTAGAGGGTCGCCGAGCCGGTCACCGCCTTGCCGCTGACCCGCGTGGCCGGGTTGATGCCGGTGACGGTGACCGAGCCGGTGAGGGCGACCGGCTTGGTCTTGCCCGCCTTGGTGACCTCGAGCGTGGCCTTGTCGGGGGCGTGCACGGTGATGGTGGGGCCGCTGGTGGGCGCCGGCTTGGTCTGGACCGTGACGTCGATGCTCGCCTCGGCACACTGGACCGGCACCGAGCTGTCGCAGACCTGGACGGTGTAGCCGTCGGAGCCGCTGAACCCTGCGCTCGGGCTGTAGGTGACGGCGCCCGTGGTCGGGTCGATCGAGATGGAGCCGTGCCCGGGCCCGGTGACCAGGGTGGTCGCGGCCGGCGCGAGCGGCCTGCCGGTGGTGGTGGCGTAGTCGTCGAGGCCGGTCGTGACCGGCGTGTTGTACGCCGTCGTGACCGAGGCGCCCGTGGTGAAGACGTTGTCGACGGTCACGGTGACGGTCCCGGTGTCGCAGACCGGCGTCGGGTTCGAGGTGTCGCAGATCTCGTAGACGTAGGAGTCGTCACCGGAGAACCCGGCATCGGGGGTGTAGGTGATCGCGTCGCCGACGACGGCGGTGCTGCCGTGGCCGGGCGCCGTGTCGATCGTCGGCTCGGCCAGTGCCTGGCCCGAGGTGGAGGTGTCGTTGTCGACCACGTCGGTGGTGACCGCGGTCACGACGGTGGTGGAGGCGGTGTCGTCGCCGGCGGTCACCGTGTTGACCCCGACCGTGACGGGCACCGTGATGGTGGCGCATTGCTGGGGCGTCGAGGTGTCACACACGGTGACGGCGACCGAGTCCGAGCCGCTGAACCCCTGCAACGGGATGTAGGTCAGGGTGCCGTTGCTGAGGATCGCCGTGCCGTGGCCAGGGGGCTGCACGATGCTCGATCCCGACGGGTCGAGCGGCATGCCCGCGGTGGTCGCGATCCCGGCCGTCGTCGCGGCCACCGACTGGTTCTGCGGCGTGCTCAGGCCGGGACCGGCGACGAACACGTTGTCGACGGTGACGTGCACCGTCGCCTGGTCGCAGACCGGGGTGGGCGTGGAGGTGTCGCAGATCCGGTAGCCGTAGCTGGTCGCGCCGGAGAAGCCGGGGTCCGGTGTGAACGTGACCTCGGAGCCGTCGACGGTGGTGCTGCCGCTGTCGGACGGCGTGCTGACCGTGATGGTGCCGAAGGCCTGGCCGGACGCGCTGTCGTCGTTGGCCGCCACGTCGGTGACGACCGGTTCGGCGACCGACGTGGTGGCGGTGTCGTCCTCGGCCGTGACGGTGTTCGCCTCGACGGTCACGGGCACGGTGATCTCCGCGCACTCGGCCGGGTCGGCCGTGTCGCACACCCGGACCCGGTAGGAGTCGGCGCCGCTGTAGCCGGCGTCGGGGGTGTAGGTCACCGCTCCGGTGACGCCGTCGACCGACAGCGAGCCGTGGGCCGGGGCCTGGGCCTGGGTCACGGCGGTGGGGTCCAGCGCCGCGCCGCCCGTGGTCACGATCGCCGCGATCGCCGTCGTCACCGGCTCGTTCTGCGGGGTGGTGACGCCGGGACCGGCGGTGAAGACGTTGGGCACGGTCACCGTGACCTCGGCGGAGTCGCAGACGTCGATGTGCAGGTAGGCGGTGATCCCGATGAACTCGGCGCTGCCCTCCAGGGTGACCCGGTTCTGGTAGACGTAGCGGTCCGTCCCCGAGAACCCCGCCTGCGGGGTGTAGGTGATCCTCCCGTCCGGGCCGACGCTCGCCATGCCCCCGTCGGGCGGCACCGACACCGTCGTGACGGCCGGGGCGCCGTCGATGCCGATGTCGTTGGCGCGCACGTCGGTGGTCACCGGGGCCGCCAGGGTCGTCGTCGCGGTGTCGTCCTCGGCCGTGATGCCGACCGCGACCATCATCAGGATGTCGTCGTTCTCCGGGTCGGAGACGATCAGCCGATCGTTGTCGGGCGCGGCGATCCAGGTGGGGGTGCGGGTGTCCCAGCGCTGGGCCACGGTCTGGGCGTAGCCCGAGCCGTTGGGCGTCAGCTGCAGCACCCGCCGGTTCTCGGTGTCGGCCACGAGGAGTACGCCGTCCGGCCGGACGGTGACCCCGACCGGGCCGAGCAGGCTGGTGGACACGACGCTCAGGGCGTAGTCGGCCCCGGACGGCGTCAGCCTCACGAGCCGGTTGTCGCTGCGGTCGGCGACGAACAGGTCGCCGTCCGCGCCGACGGCGATGCCGCGCGGGCTGCCCAGCCCGGAGGCGACGAGCGAGGACGTGTAGCTCCCACCCGACGGTGTCAGCCGGTGGACATGGCCGCTGGCGCGCTCGGTGAAGAAGACGTCGCCGTCCGCGTCGACGGCGACGCCGGCCGGGCGCTGGAGCCCCTGGGCGAGGACGGTCCGGGTGGTGTAGTCGTTGTCGTCCTCCGACCAGGTGAGCTTCACGATCTCGTGCTCGCCCTCGTCGGCGTAGTAGACGTTGCCCTGCGCGTCGGTGGCGATGCCCTGCGGGTCCAGGCCCGGCTCCTGGTCGATCGGCGAGGGTCCCGCACCCGGGGCCCACGCGTTCACCCGGGCCCCGGCCGCGTCGGCGATGAGCACGAAGTTCCTCGAGTCGATCGCGACGCCCGCCGGCTCGACGAAGTCGTCGTCGCTGACGACCAGGTCGTAGCCGTACTCCTTCGACGGGATGTCGCCGCAGCCGTCGGACGTGGTGACGGTGAGCGTCACCCGGGCCACGGCGCAGACCAGGCCGTCCTCGTCGCGGGCCAGGTAGTCGTAGTGGTCGGCGCCGGAGAACCCGGGAGTGGGCCGGTAGGTCACCGTGGCGTCGGCGTTGACGGTGGCGGTGCCGTGGGCGGGCGCGCTCACCACGGTGATCTCGTCGAGGAAGGAGTTGGTGACGTCGTTGGCCCGCACGTCGGTGGTGACCGAGCCGTTCGCGCCGACGGTGGCCGTGTCGTCCTGCGCCTCGACCGTCAGCGGGCCGAACTCCCAGAGCCTTTCGAAGTCGGCCACGAAGACGGTGTCGTCGTCGGTGACGACGAGGTTGTAGGCGTTGTTCGCGCCCCAGGGGGCGTAGAGCTGCTTGGCGGCGTAGCCGGCGCCGGCGGGTGCCGCCGTCCAGACGCCGGGGTCCTCGGTGGTGCTGATCCACAGGGTGCCGGTGCTGTCGACGGCGACTCCCTGGCCGCTGCCGAGACCGGTGACCGCGTCGGTCTGGGTCGTGCCGTCGTACTTCACCACGCGCGTGTAGCTGGCGACGTAGACCGCGCCGTCGTCGTCGACCGTCACCTGGTGCGGGACGTCGAGGCCGCTGATCACCTGGGTCTGCGTCCTGCTCGGTCCGGACAGTCGGACGACGCCGCCCGTGCCGAACGAGGTGGCGTTGATGCTGACGTAGACGTCGCCGTTCGGGGCCACGTCGATGCCGCCGACGTTGTTCAGCAGGCCGCCGCTGTAGGTGTTCGCGATGGCGTACGTCGACCCGGACGGGGTCAGCTCGAGCACCTGTCCCGGGTAGCGCACCACCCACAGCCGGCCGTCGTCGTCGGAGTCGTCGACCGCGATGGCGCCGACATTGCCGACGCCGGTGGCCGCGACCGACCGGGTGTAGCCCGCCTCCGACGGCGTCAGCTTCGCGATCAGGCCGTTCTCGGAGTCGGTGACGAACAGGTCGCCGCCGGCGTTCGCGTCGACGTACGTCGGGTAGTCGGTGCCGGTCTCGATGGGGAGCCGGGTCAGCGGGCCGGTGGTGCCGATCGCGCCGCAGGCGTTGTCCTGACTGACGGTGACGGTGACCTTCGCCGTCGCGCACACCGTGCCGGAGGCGTCCCGCACGGCGTATACGTAGGTGTCGGTGCCGGAGAACCCGGCCGCCGGGGCGTAGGTGATGGTGCCGTTCGGGTTGACGGTCGCGGTGCCGTGCTCCGGGTTCGTCGCGATGGTGGGCGCGTCGGCCAGATCGGTGCCGTCGGCCGTGTCGTTGCCGAGGACGTCGGCCGTGACGGCGTCACCGGCGCTCGTCGTCGCGGTGTCGGCGTCGGCGTCGACCGCGAGAGGAGTCAGTCTGACCACGCGATCGTTGCCGGTGTCGGCGACGTAGAGGTTGCCGTCCAGGCCGGCCGCGATGTCCTGGGGCTGGTCGAGGCCGTCGGCCGGGAGGGTGCGCAGAGCGTCGCCCGCGAGGCTGAACCGGACCACCCGGTTGTTGCCGGTGTCGGCCACGACGAGGGCCGGAGCCGGGCCGGACGGGTCGAGGTCGAGGCCACGCGGGCCGGACAGCCCGCTCGTCGGGATCGGGTTGCCCGGCGTGTGGCCGGGGATGTTCAGCGCACGGACGGTGTCGTCGTCCATCGTGAACCACAAGGTGGTGCCGAACACGGCGATGCCGCGGACCTCGGTCAGGGGAAGGGAGTCCACGCCGGACGGGGTGTAGCCGCCGCCTCCCGGGGTCAGCTTGGTGATCCGCTGGTTGGAGGTGTCGCCGATGTAGACCGCGCCCGAGGCGTCGACGTCCAGAGCGGCGAGGCCGCCTCCGTAGCCCCAGGCCACGTTCTGCTCGGTGTAGGTCCCGCCCGACGGGACCAGCTTCTCCACCTTGCCGTTCGGCCGGTCGGCCACGTAGATCGTGCCGTCGTTCCCCACCGCGATCGCGTACGGCGTGAAGGAGCCGCCGGCAGTGGTTCTGGTGTAGGAGCCGTCCGCCGGGGTCAGCTTGTCGACCTGTTCTCCATGGCCGACGTAGACCACGCCGGCGGTGTCGACGTCGATGCCACGGGGCTCGGTCACGCCGGTGGCGATGATGGACTGGCGGTAGCCGGACTCCGCCAGCGTGTCGCAGCCGGTGGTCGGCGCCGCGGCCCGGGCGGGCGCGGCCGTCGTGGACGCGGCGACCAGCGCGCCGCTGACGGCGAGGGCCGCGGAGAGCGCGATCCGGGGGAGCTTCATGGTGGTCCTCACTTCGCCTGGGTGACGGCGCGGACGACGCAGAGCGTCCCCGCGGGTGCCTGGAAGTCCCGTTCGGCGCGCCAGGCGCCGGTCTCGCCGGGAGCGACGGTGACCTCGGTCGTGGCCGAGTCGACGGCCCGCGCCTGGGCGTCGGTGAACAGCACCAGCACCGCGTAGGTCAGCGTCTTGGCGCCGGTGTTCTCGGCCGTGCCCTCGGCCCGCCAGCCGTCGGGCGTGGCGTCGCAGCCGGTCAGCGCGACCTGCTCGTACAGCGCGGGCGTGTTGTCGAGAGCGGAGCCGGAGGGCAGCTCGTGCTGCACGCCCGCGAAGCTCGGCACCTCGCGCGAGGCCGGTCCGTCCTCGGGCTGCGCCCGCGGCGGGGCGTCCGAGCACCCGGCCGCCGCCAGCAGGAGGGCCGGCGCGAGGAGCGTCTCGGCGCGGAGGCGACGAGGGCAGGCGGGGGCGCGACGAGAACGCATGAGGGGAGCAGCTTTCGTTCCGAGGGCCGGACGAGAGCCTCCGGCGGATCCAGCGAACCCTCACCATGGGCACCGTGACAATGCTCCGTCGCGGATGTCGCCCGTCGAGTCACCCACTCGTCGCGGTGCTCGCGCTGCTGGCCGCGGTCGAGGTCGCCAGCGGCGTGATCCAGGGCTACTACGGCCCGGTCATGGTGGACCTCGCCCACGACCTCGACGTCCGGTACGCCGACCTGAACTGGCTCGAGGCCGCCCAGCTGGTGTTCTCGGCGCTGGTCGTGCCGCCGCTGGCCCGGCTGGGCGACCTGGTCGGTCACCGGCGGGTGCTCCTGGTCGCGACGGCGGTGACGGCGCTCGCCACCTGGGGGATCGCCTTCGCGCCGAGCTTCCCGATGCTGCTGGTCGCCTGGACCCTGCAGGGCACCTATGTCGTCTGGCTGCCGATCGAGGTCGCCGTGATCCACCGGCGCACGGCGGGCCGGCCGGACCAGGGCCGGCTGACCCGGCGGGCCGCCGCGATCCTGGTCGCCACCTTGGAGCTGTCGGTCATCGTCGCGGCCGTGCTCGCCGGCCAGCTCGCCGACCGGGTCTCCCTCACCACGATGCTGGTGCTGCCCGCCGTCGTCGTCACCCTGTGCCTGCCGCTGCTCGCGCTGCTCGAGGAGATCCCCGGGCTGCCGGGCGGCCGCTTCGACTGGGGCGGCCTGGGCCTGCTGGCCGCCGCGATCCTGTCCGTGCTCGGTGGGCTGGTCGCCATCCGGGTCGACGGCGTCGCCTCGCCGCCGGCCTGGCTGCTGGTCGGGCTCGGCCTGCTGCTGCTCGTGCCGTGGTGGCGCTACGAGAACCGGCACCCGGACCCGATGGTCGACGTCGCCCTGCTCCGGCGGCCGGCGCAGTGGAGCGTGCAGGCGAGCGCCCTCCTGGTCGGCATGTCCCTGCTCGGCGCGCAGGTCCCGCTGTCGACCTACTTCCGCAGCGACCCCGCCGTCCACGGCTACGGCTTCGGGCTCACGGCCGCGCAGGGGTCGGTCCGGATCGCGTTCTACGTCGCCTGCCTGGCGATCGGCGCGCTGGCCCTCGGCCCGGTGAGCCGGCGGCTCGGCGTACGGCACGCGATGGCGGCGGGCTGCGTGGTCTACGCGGCGGGGTACGCCGCCTGGCTGCCCTGTCACGCCAGCCCCGGCGCGGCGTGGGCGGTGATGGGCGTGATCGGGCTCGGGACCGGCGGCCTGGTGGCCGCGATCCCGGCGGCCGCGGCGGCCGTCGCGCCGCCCGGCCGGGTCGGCTCGGCCACCGGGCTCACCAATGCCGCCAAGACCGTCGGCGGCGGCCTCGCCTCCTCGGTCTTCGCGATCTGCCTGGCCCGCACCGGCGGGATCCGGGTCGACGGGGGCAGCCTCGGCGGCTACTACGCGGTGTGGTCGATCTGCGCCGTCTCCGGGCTGGTGGCCGCGGCTGTGCTGGTCGCCACCGCCCGCGCGGCCGCCGTCGACGCCGTCGTCGTCGCTAGCGCGCCAGGAGATCCAGCTCGATCGCCTTCTCGATGACGCCGTCGCGTGAGTTGACCCCGAGCTTGCGGTAGATCCGCTGCAGGTGGGTCTTCACGGTGTTCTCCGAGACGTGCAGCGCGGCGGCGACCGCGGCCCGGGTCGGGTGGTGGGCGAAGGCCGCGACCACGAGCCGCTCCTGCGGGGTCAGTGAGAAGCTCACCGTGTCGGTCGCGATGCAGTCGGGCACCGGCCCACCCAGGTAGTCGCGCAGCGCGGAGTCGCCGTGCGCCCGCGCCAGCTCGCGCAGGCCGGCGAGGTCGGCGGCCGGGAGGTACATCAGGTGGGCGCGCGCACCGCCCGGTCCGACCAGGGCCAGGACCCGGTCGAGCAGGGCCACCGCGGTGTCGCCGTGCTCGGCGCGCAGCGCGGCCGCGGCGCCGAGCGTCAGGACGGCGGCCCGGGAGCGGGTGGTGTGGCCGGGCTGGAGCTCCAGGCGGGGGAGGGCGGCCAGCGCCTCGCCGTGCTCGCCCGCGAGCAGCCGGCCGAGCAGGGTGGCCGGTGCCAGCTGGCCGGCGTACCGGGTGCGGGTGCGGAGCAGCGGACCGGCCTTGGTGCGGTTCCCGGCGGCCAGCCACAGCACGGCCAGCGTCGCCCGGACGGCGGCCCCGCCCAGGCTGTCGGCGGTCCCGGGCGGGGCGGGGGTGCGGTCCAGCGCGGTCTCGACCCGGTGCGCCTCGGTGGCGGCGTGCCCCAGGCCGAGGCGGGCGTGCATCAGGGTCCAGGTGACGAACGGCCAGAACTCCGAGGCGACCGCGAACCGGCAGCCGTCGTACTCGGCGATCGACGCCGCCAGCTCGAAGTCGTCGAGCAGCAGGGCGGCCTGCCCGATCCGGCCCAGCGCGTTGACGTAGCTGTAGGTCTGGCCGGGCCGCCAGGCCGCCGGGTCGAGGTGCTCCTGCGCCGAGCGGGCCTCCGCGCAGCGGCCGTCGAAGGCGTCGAAGCCGACGGCGTACACCGCCGTCTGGTTGAGCGAGTCCGGCCGGCTGCTCATCGTGATCGCCCGGTTCACGACACTGCGGGCGGCGTCGACCCGGCCGTCCTGGAACAGCGAGTAGGCGAGATGGCGCAGGGTGGTGGCGCCGAGGTCGGTGATGTGGTGCTGCTCCCCGTCGGGGATGGCGTCGAAGAGGGCCAGCGCCTGCTGCGCGGCCCGCGCCGAGTCGTCGAAGCGGCCGAGCACCCGCAGGCTGGCCACCTTGGCGGTGTGGACCATGAGCACCTCGCCGGGCGTCATGTCCGGGGGCGGCGGGCCCACCCACGAGGCGGGGATCCGGAAGTACTCCGCCGCCGCGCCGTGCAGCGCGGGATTGCGGTGACAGGCCAGGCCCCGGCCGAGGGCGAGCGCCGGGTACTGGTTGAGGGCCCGGCGCGGGACGGTCGCGAGCTGGCGGTCGAAGCGGTTGGTCGTGATCGTCTCGGGATTGCTCGCCACCAGGTCGGCGTACACGCGGCCCGCGATGTCGTACTGCCGGCCGGCCACGGCGACCTCGAAGGCGGTCTCGAAGTTGCCGTGGCGGTGCAGCCAGAAGGCGGTGCTGCGCGCGGCGCGCGCCTGCTGGGCGGCCGGCAGCCGGGCGGCGTCGGCGAGCATCGCGGTCCGCAGCGACTCGACGTACTGGAAGACCTGGCGGCCCGGCGCGAACGGGATCCAGCGGCCGTAGCCGTTCCACTCCAGCTCGGCCAGGAGGCCCTTCACGTCGGCGGAGCCGGTCAGCTCGGTGGCCAGGTCGGTGTCGAAGTACGGCGGCAGGCAGGTCGCGAGCACCAGCTCGTAGGCCGCCCCCTCGCCGAGCTGGACCCGCAGGTCCTCGGCGACCAGCGACTGCCAGTCGGGGAGCTCCGGGTCCGCGCCGCTGCGGGCCAGCGCGAGCATGCCGGCCCGGACCGCGAGCGGGAAGCCGCCCGTCGCGGCCTGCAGCTCGGCCGCCCGCTCGGCGACGCCCGGCGCCCCGAAGGTCGCCAGCAGCTCCTGGGTCTCGGCCGCGGTGAACGCGAGGTCGGCGCCGGTGAGCAGCTGCACCTCGCCGCGCAGGGTGCGGCCGGGGTTGGCCAGGCCGGTGCCGGTGCGGGTGGTGACGATCACCCGGACCTCGGGCGCCAGCCGTACCAGCCGCAGCAGGTCGGCGTCGACCGCGCCGGTGTCGTCGCGCAGCCGCTCGTGCGCGTCGATCACCAGGACCAGCGGTCCGCGCCCCGACAGCGCACCCGCCACCAGCTCGGCCAGGTCGTTGCTGAGCTCGACGTCGCCCACCAGGCCCGCGACCTCGTCGGCGGGCAGGACGCCCAGCCGGCCGGCGTACGTGAGCACCGTCTGCCAGAAGCTGGCCCGGCGGAAGTGGTCGGTCTCGAGGGTCACCCACACGACCGTGCTCGGGTCGCGCGGCGCCACCCAGCACCGGACCAGGCTGGTCTTGCCGGACCCGCTGGGCGCCGAGAGGACGGCGATCCGCGGATCCTCCTGGTCCAGGCGGTCGTGCAGGCGACGGCGCGCGAGGAGGACCGGTCCCGTCATCGGCGTCTCCCCCTTTCGGAGGAACTTTAATGTCGCGACGCCGACTCGGTGGGCGTTTTGGTGAGGCTCGCCTCAGGCCCGGGCGTCGCCGCCCCAGTTGGCGAGCTTGACCGCGATGTCGTGCAGCCGGCTCTCCGGCACGCCCTCGGCCTCGAAGGCCAGCTGGACGTGCTCGTCGGACGTGCGCGCCAGCCGCACCTTCCCGGCGTCGGGCAGGTGCTCGATGATCCGCACCAGGCGGTTGCCGATCCGGCCGAGCTGGGAGGCGTGGTCGTCGGAGAGCTGGCCGAGTGACTCCGGCTCGCGGTGGTGGAGGGTCAGCCCGAGCCGGGTGCCGGCGTCGTGGCGGGCGAGGATCCAGACCTCGTCCTCCCACACCACCTGGCCGGGGGCGAAGGACGAGCTGTCGATGAGCGGCTGCGCGGACTCCGTCATGGCGACACTCTGCCATTCGTCGTCCGGGCTCCGACCGGCGGCCCCTGGCGAGCCGGAGCCGCGCCGGTGCATAAAAGTCGCTCGACTTTATCGAGTATCATCCCGGCTATGACTCTGGGTGCCCTCGCCGTCCCGACGTACGACGACCCGCGGGTCGTCGTCCCCGCTCCCGCCGCCGGTGCCGGCAACTGGGCCGGTGCGGCCAGTGCCGTGCTGGTCGACGGCGTCTTCTGGCTCACCTACCGGGTTCGGCGCCCGCTCGACGAGGGCCGCGGCGTGAGTGTCGTGGTGGCGCGCTCCGACGACGGCGAGCGGTTTTCGACGGTGGCCGAGGTGCACCGCGACGCGTTCGGCTGCGAGTCCTTCGAGCGGCCGGTGCTGGTGCCGGTGCCCGGCGTGGGCTGGCGGCTCTACCTGTCCTGCGCGACGCCCGGCTCGAAGCACTGGTGGGTCGACAGCCTCACCGCCGCGACGCCCGAGGAGCTGCCCGCCGGCCGGCGGCAGGTGGTGCTGCCCGGCGACGAGTCGGTCGCGGTCAAGGACCCGGTCGTCACCCTCGGCCCCGACGGCTGGGAGATGTGGCTGTGCTGCCACCCGCTCACCGAGCCGGGACACGAGGACCGGATGACCACCCGGCTGCTGCGCAGTGCGGACGGCCTGGCCTGGACCGACCACGGCGAGGTGCTCGCCGGCCGCCCCGGCGAGTGGGACGAGCGCGGCGCCCGGGTGACCACGGTGCTCCCGACCGCGGCCGGCGCCCCCCTGACGGTGCTGTACGACGGCCGGCCCGACGCCGCGGCGAACTGGTTCGAGACGACCGGCGTCGCCACCTGGAACGGCTCCCGCCTGGTCGCCGCCGACGGTCCGCCGATCGCCTCGCCGTACGGTGACGGCGCCTGGCGCTACGCCGCCGCCGTACCGCTACCCGACGGGCGGACCCGGTTCTACGTCGAGGCGGCCCGCGCGGACGGGGCGCACGACCTGGTCACCGTGGTGGCATAGTCCCTGCTCAAAAGCACCGGAATCGCGTCGGAAACGGTGCTTTTGAGCAGGGACTACCGCGCGGCGCGCTGCACGAACGAGCCCCGGTCGCGCGTGGAGAGCCAGTCGGAGAAGTCCTCGCCGGTGATCTCGCCGAGCAGCCGGATGTCGTCGGCGAAGGCGGGGAGCAGCCGGGCCCGCTGCTCGGCGCTGAGCGAGGGGCGGTGGGCGTCCCGGGTCTGCAGCCGGGCGACGACCGGGACGCTGGCCCGGCGCCACAGCTCGGGCGGCACGAACTGCCCGGCCCAGGCGCCGCCGCGGACCACGGGCCCGAGGACGCGCGGACGCCAGCCGGGCGCGACGTACGGACGGGAGTTGTCGCGCGGGATCTCGGTGACCTGTCCCTCGCGGATGCCGAGGAAGCGGCAGGCGCGGTCGACGGTCTGGACCGGGTGGTCGACGATGTCGCGGTAGCGGACCACGAGGATCCGCGCCGGGTCGACCAGCTTGACCAGGTCGCGCAGCTGCTCGCCGTAGAGGCCGAGCTCGCGGTAGCGCCAGAAGGGCGCGTACCCGGCGGCGACCCGCTCCGCCTCGCGGGCGAACGCGGTCTCGAAGTCGGCCTCCGGCTCGAGTCCGTCGGACCACAGGTGCATCCAGTTGCTGTACGCGCGGTCGATCGGGTCGCGGACGACGGCGATCAGCCGGACCTCCGGCAGGGCGTCGGCGATCCGGCGCTGGGCGCCCCGGTGCCACAGGTAGAAGGGCGTCGACTCGCCCCGGACGGCGTCCGGCGGCGCGGGGCGGAACAGGTCGGCGTACGCGTCGGCGCGCCAGATCCACTCCTGCTGGGAGTGCCGGTCGCCGGGGCCGCCCCAGTGGGGCGGGGGAGCGCCCTCGCAGAGCCAGAACTTCGGCTCCTTGGGGGTCGTCACGAAGACGTCGGGGTGGGCGGCGAGCGCGAGATGGAGCGCGCTGGTGCCGGCTTTCGGTGCGCCCACGAGCAGGAAGTCGGGGCGGGGGTCCCGGGTCATGAGCGCCTCCGGTCGATTAAGTCTTGTAACTGAGTCTAGATAGACAACAAGGCGGGTGCAACGATCGTCTGGCTGCCGGACAGGAGGTAGGCATGGGTGAGGACGACTTCCGCCGGCTGTACGCCGCGCACTTCGACGCGGTGCTCGGCTTCGCGCTGCGCCGCACCGACCGGCCCGAGGACGCCGCCGACGTGGCGGCCGACACCTTCCTGGTGGCCTGGCGTCGGATCGCCCACGTCCCGCCGGGGGAGGCCGCCCGCCCCTGGCTGTACGGCGTCGCCCGCCGCACGCTCGCCAACCACCGCCGTGGCGAGGGCCGCCGGGCCGCGCTCGGCGACCGGCTGCGGCGCCAGCTCGCCCACGCCGTGGCCGACCTCGCCGACGACGTGGTCCACCGCGCCGACGTCACGGCCGCGATGGGACGGCTCAGCGCCCGCGACGAGGAGGTGCTCCAGCTGCACCTGTGGGAGGGCCTCGAGCCGCGCGAGATCGCCGAGGTGCTCGGTCTGCCGGCCAGCGTCGTCCGGCCGCGGCTCTCGCGGGCCCGCTCCCGGCTGCGGGACCTGCTCGGCAACGATCCGCCCGGCCCCGGACATCTCCCTGCAGAACCCGTCCCCACGACCCCGGAGGAGGCACCCCGATGAACCGTCCGATCACCGACGCCGGCGTCGCCGGCCTGGCCATCCACGAGGGTCGTGCCGAGCTGCTGGAGGAGATCATGACCCTCGCCCCCGTGGAGACCACCGAGCCCACGCCCGTCCGCCGGCACCGTCGCGTGCTGCCGCTCGTCGCCGCCGCCGCAGCGGTGGTGGCCGTCGCCGGCGGCGCGACCTGGCTCGGCCGGGCCGGTGGCCCGGGCTCCGCCGTGTCCGCGACGCCCGCGGCGGACGCGCCCGAGCTCGCCGTCCTCGACGCCGCCGGATGGCGGCTCGAGCATGCCCGGGTCGACGACGCGGGCGGCGAGCTCGACTACGTCGCCGCCGACGGCGCCGAGGTGGAGATCGACTGGCGTCCCGCCGACCAGTACGCCGGCTACCTGGCCGACCGCGAGGACCTCGGCCCGGGCGATCGGGTCGAGGTCCTCGGTGCGCCGGCCCGGCTGTGGTCGTACGCGGCCGACGACCACACCGCCCTGCGCGAGGTCGTCGGCGCCCACCTCCTCGAGGTCCGGGGCAGCCACCTGTCCCGCGCCGCCTACGACGACGTCCTGGCCGACCTCGGCCCGCTCCGCACCGAGGACCTCGCGGCGCGGCTGCCGAGCGCGGCCTTCACCGCCGACGGCTACACCCGGCCGGGTGCCGAGGCGCGCGGTCTGCCGGCGGCTCCGGAGCGGCCGGCGCTGATCCGGGCGCCGGGCTGGTCCCTGGGCGTCGACGACAGCGTGTTCTGGGAGCGGGGCGACGCACGGGTGCTGATGACCACGGTCGGCAACGTCCCCGACGCCTTCGCCTACGACCGCTACCTCGGCGCCGACGTACGCCGGCCGATCCGGGTCCTGGGCCAGCGCGCGCTGCTGGCCGAGTGGCGCGAGGGCGACGTGCAGTACCGCGTCGCCGCACTGTCGGCCACCCCGAGCACCCTGCTCATCTTCGAGGGCACCGGCCTGACCCGGGCCGCCTTCCTCGACGCGGTGGCCTCGGCGCAGTGGGTCTCGAAGGAGGACTACGAGGCCGCCGTCGCGGGGCAGGGGTAGGGACCGGGCTCCGGCCGGCGGCACTAGCCTGTCCTCCGTGACGCTCGCGAACATCCCGCCCGCCCCGCAGCTCCCCGGCGCCCGCCACCTGCACTCCGGGAAGGTGCGTGACCTGTACGAGCTCACCGAGGGTCCCCACGCCGGCAAGCTGCTCATGGTGGCCAGCGACCGGCTCTCGATCTTCGACTTCGTGCTGGAGACGACGATTCCCGACAAGGGCGAGATCCTGACCCGGATGTCGTCGTGGTGGTTCGCCCAGCTCGCGCCGCTGGTGCCCAACCACGTCGTGTCGACCGACGTGCCCGACGCCGTCCGCGGCCGAGCGGTGATCTGCGAGCGGCTCGACATGTTCCCGGTCGAGTGCGTGGCCCGTGGCTATCTCACCGGCTCCGGCCTCCTCGACTACCGCGCCACGGGCGAGGTCTGCGGCATCGCCCTGCCCGCGGGCCTCGAGGACGGCAGCCGGCTGCCCGAGCCGATCTTCACGCCGGCGACGAAGGCCGAGCTGGGCGACCACGACGAGAACGTGTCGTACGACGCCGTCGCCGCCACCGTCGGGGCCGAGGCCGCGGCGGCGCTGCGCGAGCTGACCCTGCGGGTCTACGGCCGGGCCGAGGAGATCGCCCGCGAGCAGGGGATCCTGCTCGCCGACACCAAGTTCGAGTTCGGGGTCGCTCCGGGCGGTGACGGGACGATCGTGCTCGCCGACGAGGTGCTGACCCCCGACTCGTCGCGGTACTGGCCGGCCGACGACTGGCAGCCGGGACGCGCGCAGCCGTCGTACGACAAGCAGATCGTGCGCAACTGGGCGCTGTCGCCGGAGAGCGGCTGGGACAAGGCGTCCGGCGAGGCGCCGCCGCCGCTGCCCGCCGAGGTCGTCGAGCGCACCCGCAGCCGCTACCTCGAGGCCTACGAGCGGCTCACCGGCGAGCGGTTCTGACCCGGCGGGCGGGGCCTCGACCTGACGGCGCTGTAACACGCTGTCTGCGGGACTGGGCGCCACCTGTCAGCAGAAAAGCGGCGTTCGAGGCCACATTCCGGCTGGCAGGCGGCAGGTAGTCAGGCGGACAGCGTGTTACAGCGCGACCGGCCCCGGAGCAGCGTGTTCCAGCCGGCACGGCCGTTGGGCCCGCGCACAGGGCCGGTCCGGGCGGATTGGTCCCGCGACCAGTGACCGCGGTCACGACCGGCCAGTAGGTTGTGCGGCATGACGAACCTCGCCGAGTTCCTCGAGAACAGCGCCCAGTCCTATCCCGACCGCACGGCCATCGTCTTCGGGGACACCCGGCTGTCGTACCCGCAGGTGAACGGCGCCGCCAACCAGGTCGCCAACCTGCTCGTCTCGCGGGGGATCAAGCCGGGCGACAAGGTGGCGCTCAGCTGCCCGAACCTGCCCTACTTCACGATCGTCTACTACGGCATCCTCAAGGCCGGCGCGACCGTGGTCCCGCTCAACGTGCTGCTCAAGGGCCGGGAGGTGGCCTACCACCTGGGCGACTCCGACGCGAAGGCCTACTTCGCCTTCCAGGGCACGCCGGACCTGGCGATCGGCGCCGAGGCGTGGGCCGGCTTCCAGCAGGCCGACGGCTGCGAGCACTTCTTCGTCATCACCGCCGACCCGGCCGCGGAGTCGCCGATCGAGGGTGCCGAGACCTTCGGCCAGGCGCTCGCCGGCCAGGCCCCGACCTTCGACAGCGTCGAGGTGTCCGACGACGACACCGCCGTCATCCTCTACACCTCGGGCACCACCGGCCAGCCCAAGGGCGCCGAGCTGCGCCACCGCAACATGCGCGACAACGCGCTCGCCGGCAAGGACCTGTTCGGCGCCGACCCGGCCCGCCCCGACACCTTCTTGTGCGTGCTGCCGCTGTTCCACTCGTTCGGCCAGACCGTCATCCAGAACGGCGGCTTCGCCTTCGGCGGCACCGTCGTGATGCTGCCGCGCTTCGAGGCCGCGCCCGCGATCGGGCTGATGCTCAAGGAGAAGGTCACCTTCTTCGCCGGCGTGCCGACGATGTACTGGGGCCTGCTCAACGCCCTGGACGACACCGTCGACGTCAAGGAGCTGGCCGCCAACCTGCGGGTCGCCGTCGCCGGTGGGGCCGCCCTGCCGGTCGAGGTGCACCACCAGTTCGAGGAGCGCTTCGGCGTGGTCATCCTCGAGGGCTACGGTCTCTCGGAGACCTCGCCGGTCGCCAGCTTCTCGCGGCTCGGCTCGCCGGTCCGGGTCGGCTCGATCGGCACCCCGATCCCCGGCGTCGAGATGAAGCTGCTCCAGCCGGACACCTGGGACGAGGTCGAGGACCCCGACGGCATCGGCGAGATCGCCATCAAGGGCCACAACATCATGAAGGGCTACTACAAGCGGCCCGACGCCACGGCCGAGGCGATCGACGAGAATGGCTGGTTCCGCTCCGGCGACCTCGGCCGCAAGGATGCCGACGGCTGGTACTACATCGTCGACCGCTCCAAGGACATGATCATCCGCGGCGGCTTCAACGTGTACCCGCGCGAGATCGAGGAGGTGCTGCTCACCCACCCGGCGGTCTCGCTGGCCGCGGTGATCGGCGTCCCCCACGAGAGCCACGGCGAGGAGATCAAGGCGTTCGTGATCCTCAAGCCGGGCGCCACCGCCACCCCCGAGGAGCTGGTGGCGTGGGGCAAGGAGCAGATGGCGGCCTACAAGTACCCGCGGATCGTGGAGATCGTCGAGAGCCTGCCGATGACCGCCACCGGCAAGATCCTCAAGCGCGAGCTGAGCTGACCCGACCCGGGCGGCGCCGTCGCGAGCGCAGCGCGACCGCGGCGAGCGCCGCCCCAGGCAGGACGAGCAGGCCCAGGCCGAGTGCCGCCGGGCTGGCCTCCGCCGACACCACCGGAGCGGGCCGCGGCCGCGCGGAGGGGTCGACGACCGACTGCGTCGCGGTGAGGCCCGGGTCCGGGCCGTCGACCACGGTGTCGTCCGCGCACCGTTGCCGGGCAGGTACGACGACCCGCTCGCCGGGCTCGGCGGCGAGTCGCACGGTCAGCGTCCACCGGGCCGCGCCGTCCGCGACCGGACCGGTCCACGCGACCTCCCGGCCACGCACCCGGTGCGTCCACCCGGCCGGGTCGCCGACCGCGACCACGGCCGTCCCCGGCGGCAGGGTGAGGTCGAGGCCGGTGGTGCCCGAGCCCGCGCAGCCGTCTCCCACCGACAGCACCAGGTCGGCGCTGCCGTCGCCGCGGGGCACGACGGTGTCGATGGCCACCGGCTCCCGCGGCGCGGCGGCGAGGGGAGCCAGGGCGAGCACGAGCAGGGCGGCGGCGGGACTCATCGGACCTCGATCCTGCCGGTCACGACCGGCTGCTCGAACGGGCTGAGCGGTACGGCGAGGGCCACCTCCCAGGTGCCCGACAGCGCCAGGTCGACGGTCGCCTCCCAGGTGCCGGCCGCGTCCGAGACCGGCCGGCGCAGCGGGCCGAGATCCGCGTCCGGGAGCCGGAAGGACAGGGCCGGTGGGTCGTCGAGGGCGACCGGGGCGCCGGCGTCGTCGACCACCCGCACCCGGACCCCGTTGACCCCGGTCCGGCCCGGAGCCAGCACGACCGAGGCCCGGAGCCCGTCGTCGAGGTCGAGCTCGATCCGCCGCTCGGTGGGCGGGTGGACCGCGGGCTGCTCGGCCCGCGCCGGCGGCGTCTGCTGGACCAGCGCGCCGCTCGCGGCGAGCACGCACGCCAGCACCAGCGCCTCGACCCGCACGGTTTGGGTCAGCAGCCCGAGCGCCCGGGACTCGTCGGACCGCACGGTCCGGGGCAGCAGCCACCAGCGGTTCCACGCGGCGAGGCCGAGCACCGGCAGCACCAGCGCGGACTTCAGCAGGATCGTGCGGCCGTAGCCCGAGTCGACGAGACCGCCGAGCGAGTGGCCGATCCGCCAGTACAGGGCCACACCGGCGACGACCAGCGCGACCACCGACCCGGCCGCCGCCGTCGAGAAGCGCGCGACCAGGCCGGCGCGGAGCGCGGCCCGGGCGCGCGGCCGGACCCCGAGGGCGAGGCCCACGGCGACCAGCCCGCCCCACCACAGGGCGGCGGCGGCGAGGTGGACGAGGTCGGCGCCGAGCACGACCCACACCGGCCCGTAGCTGCGGGTGTGGCCCACGAGGACCAGTGCGGAGAGGGCCACCGCGGCGGCGGCGAGGGCGACGCCGTCCGCGCCGCGGCGGGTCGAGCGCAGGCCGAGGACCGCGACCAGCGCCGCCCCGATCACGATCAGCGCGGCCAGCGTGGTGCTGCTCCGGGCGGCCGTCGCCCAGGTCGCGCCGGTGAGGACCGCGTCCAGGGGGCGGCCGGACTCCCACACCGCCGCCAGCGGTACGCCGAGCGCCGCCCCCAGCCCGCCCAGGCCGGCGAGCGCCACCGCGGCGCGGCGCCAGGCGAGCGCGACCGGCGGGTGCCGGCGCAGTCCGACCGGAGCGAGCAGGATCGCGACGCAGGCCAGCCCCGCGAGCCCGAGCACGCCGGCGTACTGCAGCGTGGTCGCGACCGCCTGCGCGAGCCGGACCTCCCGCTGCTCCGGCGCGACCGGGACCGCCGGGGCGCTCGCCGAGGCGGCGCCGACCGAGAAGGTGAAGCCACCCGCGACCGGGTGCGAGTCGGTGGAGACCACGCGCCAGGCCACGACGTGGGTGCCGTCGGCGAGCGGTGCCTCCGGCGTCACCGTGAGCAGCCGGTCGCGGACGGCGAACCGGGCCGGGACCTCGGAGCCGTCGGCGGCGAGCAGCCGGTTGCCCTCCGGGGCGAGGGCGACCGGCTCGTCGAAGCTGACCGTCAGCACCTCCGGGGCGGTGGCCACGACCTGCCCGTCGGCCGGCAGGGTGCCGATCGGCCGCGCATGGGCCTGCGCCGTGACCGGCCACAGCACCGCCAGCAGGACGACCAGCGCCGAGGCGCACCGAGCGGCACGCCGCCCGCTCACCCGCGCGACCGGGCCAGCGCAGCACCGCCGGCGGCGAGGCCGAGGGCGCCCAGGGCGAGCGCCAGCCAGCCGACCGCGCCGGTCCCGCCGGCGGCGTCCTCCTCGTCCCCGTCGCTCTCCACCACCGCGGCGGTGTGGCCGGTGCCGTGTCCCGCCTCGGCCGGGTCGGCCGCGCCGACGGTGACGAAGGGCGCAGGGGAGTCGGGCTCGTCCTCGCCCTCGGCGTAGGTCTGCACCCAGGCGGTCTCGCCCTCCGCGCACGCCTGGACGACCGGGAAGGCGACGCGGGCGCCCTCCTGCTCCGGCAGCCGGAGCGACAGGGCGAAGGTGTCGCGATAGCCCTCGGGCAGCGGGGTGTCGGCGGTGTAGACGACCTGCGCCACCCGCTCGGTGTACTCGCCCCCGTGGCCGTCGGAGACCGGGGTGGCGAGCGGCTCCATCTCCTTGCGCACCTCCCACCCGGCGTTGACGGTGGGCGTGACGGCGACGATCTCCTCCGGCATCCGGATGGTGATCGCGGTGGTCGGCGACCCGTCGCAGCCGTGGCCGACGGCGAAGGTGAGCACGGCCGAGGCGCCGGCGGCGGTGGTGGACGGGGTGACGGTGACGTGGGCGCCGGCGGCGGGCGCCGTCGCGACCAGCAGGCCGAGCGTGGTGGCGCCGAGAAGGGCAGGACGGACCAGGGCAGGACGGACGAGGGACATGCGGATCTCCTGAGAACGGGGGTGAGCGGGTCGGTTCTCAGCAAGGAGGTGGCCCACGCCGGACGACGGCGTGGGCGAGGGTTCCGCAGGGAGGGACGACGGCGGGGCGCGGCGTCCAGAGCCGGGTGAGCGACTCCGGCGAGGGCCGGGGCGTGGTGCGGACGATGAGGGAGACGCGCCGCCACCACGACCACCACAGGGCGTCGGCGCGGGCCAGGCCCGCCGCGACGACGGCGAGGCCGGCCAGGTGCGCCGCGAGCATCGCCGCGGACGGCGCCATCGCGTGCCCGTGCACGTACGACGCCAGCAGGTGCGCCGCGACCTGCGAGGCCGCCAGCAGCGCCCAGGTGCTGGCGAAGCGCAGCTCGCGGGGACCCCACCAGCGCACGACCCCGGCGCTCGCCACGGCGACCGGCACGATCGCGACCAGGGACGGCGCGGTGCCGCTCGACACCGCGTGGGCGAGCGCGGCCAGCAGCGCGACCCAGGCGCCCACGACCGTCGCGCGGCCCCAGCGGGCGACGCTCGATCCGGGGGCGAGGGTGGCGGTCACGGCGCCGATGCTGGCACGCATCCGGGCCCGCTCCCGGCGCGGCAACGCGATGTTTACAGCACCCGGCGCGGATTCCCGGAACGCCGCCTGGAGTCTCATTCACCGTCTCGATCAAGGTCCGCGGACCTTTACCGGCGGGCCTGCTCTCGTAACCGCGGCGACGGTCGGGGACGTCCGTCGCGAAACGCGTCGCCACGAGATTGAGGGCCGTCGGAAACCACGAGAGAGAAACCGGATGACCCTGAACCGCACCCTGTTCCACCGTCCTGCGCCCACCCTCGCCGCCGCGCTCGTGACGGCGAGCGCCTCGATCGGCCTCGCCCTGCCCGCCCACGCGGCCGGGACGGCGTCGATCACCGGCACCGTCCTCGAGACGGGACGGGTGATCGCGCCGGGCATCGACGTCTCGCTCTACCGCAGCTCCGGCGAGTTCGTCGCCGCCACCGTGACCGACAGCCAGGCCGGCGCCTACGCGTTCACCGGCCTCGACGCCGGGTCCTACGTGCTCTGGTTCGAGAACCAGAACGAGGCCGTCAGCGAGTGGTACGCCAACCAGCCCGACCAGGCGTCGGCGACGCCGATCGCCCTCGCCGACGGCGCGACCCGGGTGGCGGACGCCTATCTCACCCAGGTGAGTGAGAACCTGGTGGCGCCGACCGTGTCCGGTACGGCGGCCGTCGGCTCGACGCTCACCGCGACCCGGGGCACCTGGTTCCCGACGACGGCGGTCGAGTTCCGCTACCAGTGGCTGCGCGGCGGGGTCCCGGTCGACGGCGCCACGCTGGCGTCGTACACCCTGCGCGACGCCGACAGCGGCTCCCGGATGTCGGTCGAGGTGATCGCGGTCCACCAGGGCGCGACCGAGTCGGCGCTCAGCGCCCAGACCGCGGTCGTCACCGGCGGGCAGCCGCCGGTCTCGGCGATCACCAACACCACGCCGCCCACCGTCACCGGTACGACGAGCGTCGGGTCGGTGCTCACCGCGTCTCCGGGCACCTGGTCGCCCGCCGACGCCACGGTCACGCTGGAGTGGCTGCGCGGCAGCACCGTGGTCGGCACCGGGCCCGGCTACACCTCGACCTCCGCCGACGTCGGCGCGACGCTGCGGGTCCGGGCGAGCGCGACCAAGTCCGGCTGGACCGGAGCCACCGCCACCTCGGCGCCCTTCGGCCCCGTCGTCGCCTCGAACCCGCCGCAGGTGAGCGCGCCGACGAGCACGGCGGCACCGCGGATCTCGGGCACCCCGCGGGTGGGCGACGTGCTGGTCGCCGACACCGGCTCGTGGAGCGGTGCCCCGACGGGCTTCGGCTACCAGTGGACCCGGGGCGGTGCTCCCATCCCCGGCGCGACCCAGCCGCGGCTCGCGCTGACCCCGGCCGATGCGGGCGCCGCGATCGGCGTGGTCGTGACCGCGAGCAACGCCGGTGGTGCCACGTCCACGACCTCGGCGCCGGCCGGCCCGGTGAGCCGGGCGGCCAGCACCCTCGCGGTCTCCGCGAAGGGCGGCAAGCGCCGGCTCACCCTCACCCTCGCCCTCACCTCGGCGGGCGCGCGCGGCGGCCTCGTGGTCGTCAAGGTGAAGGTCGGCGGCCGGACCGTGACCCGGACCCTGGCGAGCCCCGACGGCCTGCGCTCGCTGAAGCTGCGCGGCCTGCGCCCGGGCCGCGCCAAGGTCACCGTGCGCTACTCCGGCGACGCCTCGACCGTCGAGGCGCAGTGGGTCAAGCGGGTGCGCGTGCGCTGACCACCGGCGGTGCCACCGCCCCCCGATCCGCGGCCGCCCGGCCCCACCCGAGCGGCCGCGCCCCGGCCTCGGGGTCGGTCCTGGCCCGGGCTCCCGCCTGGGCCACCTCACCAGCAGCAAGGAGATCATGTGAACGCGTCATTGCGTGTGCCCTGGCGGTCACGCCGCGCCGCGGCCGTCGCCGCGGCCGTGCTCGGACTGTCGACGATGGCGACGGCCTATGTCCTCGCCCAGGACGACGTCAGCGGCACCGACCCCGGAACCAGCACCGACTTCACCGTCGTCGGCGACGGCGAGCTCCCCACCGACCGGCCCGCGCTCGGCGCGGACCGCGCGCCCCTGTCGGCGGAGGAGACCGGCTACGCCATCCACCTCGCCGAGAGCGACGCCAGCATCCCCGCGGGCGCCACCGACGCCCGCGGCGAGGCCGGCCCGGAGTTCCTGTACGCCGACCTGCCGGACGTGGGGGAGAACCTCACCGGGCGCAAGGTCGTCGTGGCCCTCTACGACTACACCAGCGACGCGGCGTACGACCAGCTCGTCGACCTCGAGACCGGCAAGGTCGTGAAGTCCACGACCAACGCCAAGGCGCAGCCGCCCACGACGGCCAACGAGGCGGACGTGGCGATGGAGATCGCCGTGGCCTCGGACCTCGACCTGCTCTTCAAGTCGGAGTTCGAGACCAACATGGGCGTCCCGCTCATCGCGACCGACCAGGTCGAGTACGTCGCCGGCGCCTGGGTCTACGACAAGACCACCTCGGGCGGCAAGGAGTGCGGCACCGACCGCTGCGCCCAGCTCATGGTCTCGACCGCCTCCGGCGTCTACCTGAACACCTGGGACTTCGTCGTGAACCTGTCCACCAAGTCGATCGTCCCGACCCAATGACCGAGAGAGGAGTCCCGATGCGCAAGAAGTCCCTCCTGCGGATCACCGCGGCACTGGCGCCGGCGCTGCTCGCCGTCGGTCTGCTGACCCAGGTGCCGACCGCCGCCACGGCGGCGCCGGACACGCCGCTCGCCTGTGACGCCAGCCTGATCACCAAGGAGCTCGAGAACGGCTCCAGCTGGCGGATGTGCGCGCGGATCCACCCGATCAAGGGCCTGATCCTCGAGCAGATCGAGTTCAAGCCGGCCTCGGGCGACTACGAGTACGCCGGCTACAAGCGGGTCCTCGACCAGCTCAACATCGCCCAGCTCAACGTGCCCTACGACACCGGTCACGTGCAGTACAACGACATCACGTCGTACGGCTTCGGCAAGCAGTACCTCATGGAGCAGAGCCCCGAGGTGTGCACCGGCGAGGCGCTCGACGTCGACCAGTCGTTCACCTACCAGGGCAACCTGGTGGAGCGGACCATCCCGGGCATCTGCGTCCAGGAGGACCCGACCGGCATCCAGACCCACGCCCAGGAGACCCAGATCGGCGGCGGCACGCTGTACGTCGACCACGGCACCGCGCTGGCGGTGTCGTCGATCTCCAAGATCAGCTGGTACGAGTACCAGCAGCGGGTGGCCTTCGACGACCACGGTCAGATCGAGGTCGGGCTCGGCGCCACGGGCGACATCGCGCCGGGCTGGGCGTCGGAGACCGCGTCGGGCGCCTTCTTCGGGACGAACCCGAAGGCGGGCTGGCCGCTGTCCGGGCAGTCGACGATCACCACGAACGTGGACGGGGTGCCCACCACCCGGCAGGTGCAGACCTATGCCGCCTCGCACTGGCACAACGCGATCTACAAGGTCGACTTCGGCATCGACAAGGCCGAGCGCCAGACCGTCGAGCAGTGGGACTTCAGCAGCCCCGGCGCCGGCTCCCGGGCTCCGATCGTCGAGGGCGTGGGCACGACCAAGTCCGCGGCGTTCAGCTCAGTCGCGGGTGAGGACCACGACCAGCTCACCTGGTGGCGGGTGCTCAACCCGAACAGCAAGAACAAGGACGGGCACGCCCGGTCGTACGAGATCGTCAACAACAACACGGCGAACGTGCTCATCCCCGTGACGCAGCCGTCGGTGACGTTCACGAACTACCGCTCGTGCGAGGAGTACGCGTCGGCCAACCTGAACGCGGGCTGCCCCAACGAGAGCATCCTCGACTACGTCGCCAACGACACCCACGAGCTGACCGACCCGGTCGCGTGGGTCAACGTCGGGTTCCACCACACCGACAAGGACGAGGACCAGTCGCCGATGCCGATCCACTGGCAGAAGTTCCAGCTGGTCCCCCGGGACTTCTTCGCGCAGAAGCCGACCATCCAGGATGCGCGCAAGTGCATCAACGGCCCGTTCTCCTCGGTCAACAAGATCACCAAGCCGTGCACCCCGGAGAACACGGTGCTGCCGAAGATCAGCGACAAGGCCGACCCGACGGCCGTGGTCGTGCCGGCGATCGGCAAGACCCTGACCGCGAGCGCGGGCACCTGGCGCAGCGCCGCCCAGTCCCTCGGCTACGCCTACACCTGGTTCCGCAACGGCCAGGCCGTCTCGACGGGGCAGGACTACCCGATCACCGACGCCGACACGAACTCGGTGATCACGGTCAAGGTCACCGCCTCGGCGGCCGGCTACCCGTCGACCACCGTGGAGTCGCTGGGGGTCACCTTCGGCACGCCGCCGACCGAGCAGCCGACCGAGCAGCCGACCGAGGAGCCCACCGAGGAGCCCACCGAGGAGCCCACGGAGCAGCCGACGACCGGCCCGACGGACGGCCCGACCACCCCGTCGGCCTCGGAGGCCCCGGCCCTCGCCGCGTCCGCCACGGCGGTGAAGGTCAAGCCGGGCAAGGTCCGGCGGGGCGCGAGCGCCAAGGTCGTGGTGACCGTGGCCGCGGGCGGCGCCGGAGCCACCGGCACGGTCCAGGTCCGCTTCCGCGGCAAGGTCAAGACGGTCGCCCTCGTCGGCGGCAAGGCCAAGGTCACCTTCAAGGCCCCGAAGAAGACCGGCTCGTTCGCGGTGTCGGCCAGCTACGGCGGCAGCGCCACCGTCGCGGCCTCCACGACGACCGGCTACGTGAAGGTCGTGCGCTGAGCTGACCCTGAGCGGCCGGCGCCGACCCGCGGGTCGGCGCCGGCCGTGCCCTCCGACCGCTCACGAGAGGAATCCCATGTCCCGCCGCCCGGTTCTCGTCCCCGGCCTCCTGCTCGGCGTCCTCGCGCTGGGTGCCTGCTCCTCCGAGCCGGCCACCGTCACCCTCGGCGGCACGGCGGCCGCCGCCGAGTCCGCCGAGACCGTCGAGCGCCCGTGGGGCACCGTCAAGGTGTTCCCCGAGATGGAGAAGGCCGAGGAGCCGGGCGTCGACGACGTCGTCTTCGCGCGGGACATGGTGATGCACCACGAGCAGGCCATCGAGCTCGGCACCAACCTCCTCGGGCACGACGCCCTCGACGAGCGGGTCGCCGCGACCGCGCGCTTCATCGTGGCCGACCAGCAGAACGAGATCGGCGTGATGAACTCCTGGCTCGACGCCTGGGAGGCGAGCGCCCAGGAGCACGACGACCACGGCACGGAGCCGATGCCCGGCATGCTGCCGCAGGACCGGGTCGACGCGATCGCCTCGCTGCCGAGCGCCGCGAGCCAGGTCGCCTTCCTGGTCGCGATGATCGAGCACCACCAGGGTGCGATCACCATGTCCCAGGACTACCTGCCGGTGCAGGCGAACAGCTTCACCCGCAGCAGTGCGCAGCACATCATCACCGAGCAGCTGACCGAGATCCAGTACATGGAGAACGTGATCGACGACCTCTGCGCGGGCGGCGGGCCCGCGACCTGTCCCACCGGCGCGCCCGGCTCGTGACGATGGGCCGGCCTCCCGCCCGGTGGGTGCGACCCGCGCTGGTCGCGCTGACGGCCGTGGCCCTGGCGCTGACCGCGCTGGGCACCGGCGCCGTCGGCACGGCCAGCGTCGTCTCCGCGTCGATGGCGCCGACGTACGGCGTCGGGGGGACGCTGCTCACGACCACGGTCGGCGTCGGCGAGCCCGGGCGGGGCGACGTGGTGGTGTTCGCCGTACCCGCCTCGTGGCGCTCCGCCGCCCGGGAGAGCGGCGTCGAGCTCGAGACCGGCCTGATGGTCAAGCGGGTCGTGGGGCGCGGCGGCGACCGGGTCGTGTGCTGCGCCCCGGGCGGCCGGCTGGTCGTCAACGGCGAGGTGCTGGACGAGGGCTATCTCGCCCGCCGCCCGCAGGACGTCACCAACCCGACGTACGACGTCACGGTGCCGGCCGGCCACCTGTGGCTGCTCGGCGACAACCGCCGGCACTCCTTCGACTCGCGGGCGATGCAGGTGCGCGAGCCGGGCGCCGGCTTCGTGCCGGTCTCCGCGGTGCGGGCCCGGGTGCTCGGCGGCTTCTGACTGCTCGTCAGCCCCGGAGCTCGGGCTCGGCGGGGGTGCCGACCGCGCCCGCGAGGTCGCGCACCCGCTGGCCGAGCGCGAAGCCGGACAGGTCGGGGCTGCGGACCAGGTACTCCTGCTGCACCAGGTGCTTGAGCAGCCGGTAGGCGGTCGCCCGCGCGAGGCCGAGGTTCTCGGCGATCTCCCGGGCCGAGACCCCGGCGCCCGAGCGCGCGACCTCCTCGAGGATCGCGAAGGCGTGGTCGAGCGCGCCGGGCTCGCGACCGCGGAACTGCGGGGCGCCGGGCTGCGGTGGGGTGCGCTCGGTCATCGGTGCAGGAGGTCCGCTGCGATGGTCTCGTCATGGATGCCCATCCCGGCCAGGGTGGCGGGGCGCCGGCGCCGCAGCCACGCGTACCAGCCGGTGCCCACGAGCAGGGTCAGCGCGGCGAGCAGGCAGGCCAGCCACCGGCCGCGGTCGAGGTCGTCGACGACGTCGAGCACGGACACCACCGTGGTCAGCGCGGCCGCGGTCAGCGCGATCACCACCGGCGCCCAGGTCACCTCCCGCAGCCGGGCGAGGAAGACCGGCACCGAGAGCGCGACCACGGCGTACGCGATCGCCAGGACCAGCACCGCGGCCCCCAGCAGCCGCGAGGTGATCGAGCCGATCTCGTTGCCGGTCAGCGCCGCGACGAACGCCGGCAGCACCGCGACCGGCGCCATCGCCACGAGGGCGCCGTACGGCGACAGCCACCGCCGGTGGGTGCGGCCCATCGCGGCCGGCAGCAGACCCTCGCGGGCCAGCGAGAACACCACCCGGGCCAGGGCGTTGAGGGCGCACAGGGCGAGGGTCAGGTAGCCGACGCAGAGCAGCGCCTCGAGGACGGCGTCGGCCACGTGGGCGTCGATGTCGTCGGGGAACCAGCGCTGCGCGGGGCCGCGCGGCCGCGCGTCGGCGCCGGTCACGATGGCGTGCGTGGCGACGTACGCGAGGGCGTAGAGGGCCGCGGAGATGGCGACCGTCCCGACCAGCGAGCGGGGCACCCCGAGGAACGGACGCTCCGCCTCGGCGGCCAGGGCGGCGGAGGACTCGAAGCCGACCGTGATCGACATGACGTACGACGCCCCGAGCAGGATCCGGCCCGGGCTGGCGCCCTCCAGGGACAGCAGGCCGTCGAGGTGCAGGCCCTCGCGGCCGAAGGTGGTCGCCGCCAGCAGGACCAGGCTGAGCACGAGCAGCACCTCGGCGCTCAGCGCGACCCGGGTCGAGACGCTCACGCCGCGGATCGAGATCGCCACGCAGACCAGCGCGACGACGACCGCGAGCCCCAGCTGGACGGGCACGCCGACCTCGCCCCAGCCGGCGCTCTCCCCGGCGGCGGTGCCGTGCCGCACGCTCGCCGAGACGCCGAAGGTGACCAGGGCGCCGTAGCCCAGCAGCATCGAGGTGGCGATCAGCAGGCCGAGCCGCGGGCCGAGGGAGCGGGTGACCCAGGTGTACATCGAGCCGGGGGCGGCCACCCGGGTGGCGTACTGCGAGAACACCGACGACAGCAGCAGCGCGAGCGCGAAGCCGATCACGGCGCTGAGCCAGGCGCCCGGCCCGACCACCCGCTGCATGAGGAAGGGGCTGGACAGCGCGCTCGCCGACGGCGCCACCACGGCCACGGAGTGCCCCAGCAGGTCGATCGGCCGCACCCTGCGCCGGGCGAGCCCGGCGAGCGCGGACTGCTCGCGGACGTCGGGCAGCGACGGGGGATCGGCGAGCGCCTGCTCCAGCGCGGGCAGGCGGGAGGGGGACGCGTCCATCGGCGCCGACGCTAGGGCCGGTGCGTGTCGTCGGTGTTTCCGTGCTGTGCCGTGCGCCGACCCGTGAACGAGACGGGTCCGCGGGGGCTCAGGCGAACGGGTTCGGCAGCGCCCCCGGCAGCTTCGCGAGCAGCTCGCGGGCCTGGCCGGCCACCTTGTGCTCGACCAGCACCTCGTAGCGGGTGGCGACCACCGAGCTGACCGAGGAGAAGTCCCGCTGGCCCCGGGTGAAGGCGTACCCGGCGAGCGCGAAGATCACGCCGAACGCGATGCCCATCACCGTGGTCGACAGGATGATCGCGAGGGTGCTGCCGGTGCCGAAGAAGCTGAACAGCAGCCCGATGAACAGGCCGAACCACAGTCCGCTCATCGCGCCGCCCGCCGCGACCCGGCCGGTGGTGAGGCGGCCGGTGATCCGCTCCACCTGCTTGAGGTCGGTGCCGACGATCATGCAGTTCTGCACCGGGAAGCCCTCGTCGGAGAGGAAGTCGACGGTGCGCTGAGCGGTCGCGTAGTCGTCGTAGACGGCCAGGGACTGGGGGAACTCGAGCGTCAGCAGGGAGCGCGAGATCGCGCCGGGGGTCGGGTTGCTCATGCCCCCAGTCTGCCCCTCGTCCGGCAGGAGAGCGCGGAATCGGCGGCGGGGGGCGTGGCCACTAGACTGCTGGCCGTGGCCCGAGTCGTCGTTGCTGTCATGCCGAAGCCCGAGATCCTCGACCCCCAGGGGAAGGCCGTCCAGGGCGCACTGCCCCGGCTGGGCTTCACCGGCGTGACCGACGTACGCCAGGGCAAGCGGTTCGAGCTCGAGCTGGAGGGCGAGGTCACCGATGCCGTCCTCGCCGAGGTCGAGAAGATGGCCGAGACGCTGCTCTCGAACCCGGTCATCGAGAACTACACCGTGAGCGTCGAGCAGTGAAGGTCGGCGTCGTCACCTTCCCGGGCTCGCTCGACGATGTCGACGCCCGCCGCGCCGTCCGGCTCGGCGGCAACGAGGCCGTCGCCCTCTGGCACGGCGACGCCGACCTCAAGGGCGTCGACGCGGTGATCCTCCCCGGTGGCTTCTCCTACGGCGACTACCTGCGCTGCGGCGCCATCTCCCGGTTCGCCCCGGTGATGGAGCTCGTCGTCTCCGCGGCCGAGGCCGGGATGCCCGTGCTCGGCATCTGCAACGGCTTCCAGATCCTCTGCGAGTCCCACCTGCTGCCCGGCGCGCTGATCCGCAACGACCACCGCCGGTTCGTGTGCCGCGACCAGCTGCTGCGCATCGAGAACGCCGCCACGCCGTGGACCTCCGCCTACGCGCAGGGCCAGGAGATCCGGATCGTGCTCAAGAACGGCGAGGGCGGCTTCGTCGCCGACGCCGAGACACTGGCCCGGATCGAGGGCGAGGGGCAGGTCGTCGCGCGCTACCTCGAGCTCAACCCCAACGGCTCGCTCGACGACATCGCCGGCGTGACCAACGCCCGCGGGAATGTCGTCGGACTGATGCCGCACCCCGAGCACGCCGTCGAGGAGCTCACCGGCAGCGGGGTCGACGGCCTCGGGTTCTTCACCTCGCTCGTCGAGAGCGCGTTCGCCTGACGGCATGGCCTGACCCCGGACCCGCCCCAGTGGGGCCCGGGGTCAGTGCCGGCTCACCTCAGGGGTGGGTGGTGAGCCGGCGGTTGAGCCCGGCGCGCCCGACGGCGTACGAGCCGCACGCGGCCAGCACGACGCCGATGACAGGTGGCACGCCGAACTCGGTCTCCTTGGCGATCCACGCGATGCCGCTGGCGAGCGCGTAGACCGCGAGGTTGGGGACGTTCAGGGCGGGCAGCGGCTCGCCCTCGGGCATCCCGCCGCGGCGCCACCGGGCGAGGTAGTCGCCGATGATCACGCCGCCGAGCGGCGGGATGAAGACGCCGAGCAGGACCAGGTAGTCGACCAGGTGGTTCTGGACGCCGACCAGGGCGAGCACGGTGCCGATGATCGAGCCGTAGATGACGAAGGGCGTCTTCTTGGGCTTCTCGAACAGCTCGGCGCCGGCGACCCCGAAGGCGTACGCCGTGTCGGCGTTCGACTTCCACAGGTTGCCGAAGAGCAGCACCAGGCCCCAGGTGACCAGGCCGAGGTCGTAGAGCACGAGGACGAAGTCGCCCTGGCCGAAGGTCATCGCGCCGGTGGCGCCGAAGAAGATCATCAGGCCGTTGCCGATGAGGAAGCCGATCACGCAGGCGACCAGCGCCTGGCTGCCGCTGCGGGCGAAGCGGGTCCAGTTGGGGGCCTGGGTGCCGGCGGAGACGAAGGTGCCGACCACGGTGGTGATGGCGACGGCCATCGTCATGGTGCCGTCGGGCCGGACGTCGGCGAGGCCGGACCAGCCGCCGACCTCGTCGAGGGAGCGGAAGAGCACCCAGAAGGCGAGGATCAGGATGAGCGGGGTGGAGATGGCGGAGACCCAGTACATGCCGCGGTAGCCGTAGCAGGCGGTCAGGCACATCAGCACGCTGGTCAGGATCATCACCGCGGCCTTCGCGGCGTCCGACTCCCACGAGAACGCCTGCGCGGTGAGGTCGCCGATGGTGCCGATGACGACGCCGTACCAGCCGATCTGGGTGCCGCCGAGCAGGATCGAGCCGAGCTTGCTGCCACGGTGGCCGAGCACGTAGCGCGCCATCACGACGGTGGTCAGCCCGGTGTTGGCGCCGATCCAGCCGAGCAGCGCGACGTACGTGCCGAGGACCAGCGAGCCGAGCAGGATGACCCGGATCAGCTCGCCCAGCGCGAACGCCGAGCCGAGCTGGGCGCCGGCCAGCATGGTCGGGGTGAAGACGGTGAACCCGAGGAGGACCACCGCGAGGGAGACGAAGGACTTGCGGGCGTGGGCGGGGACCGGCGTGACCGGGTAGTCGGGGTCGACCACGGCCTCGGTGGTCGCGGCGCCCGGCTGCACGGCTGTCACGCCTCCTCCCCGATGTCCTCGGCCCACAGCTCGGGCCGCTCGGCCATCATCTTCTCCATCAGGTTCCGGCAGGTGGGGTCGTCGAGCACGTCGACCACGACGCCGCGCGAGCGCAGCCACTCCTCGGAGGCCTGGAAGCTGTGGTTCTCGCCGACGACGATCCGCGGGATGTCGTAGAGCACCGACGTCCCGGCGCACATGAAGCAGGGGGAGAGCGTCGTGTAGAGCGTGCTCGCCCGGTAGACGGTGGCCGGGAGCCGCCCGGCGTTCTCGATGCAGTCGGTCTCGCCGTGCCGGATCGCGGAGCCGAGCTGGACCCGGCGGTTGCGGCCGACGGCGAGCACCTCGCCGTCGTGGACGAGCGCGGCGCCGATGGGGATGCCGCCCTCCTCCCAGCCGATCCGGGCCTGCTCGATCGCGAGGTCGAGGAACCTGCGGTCGTCGTCGGTGATCATGGGTGCCTCCGCGTCGGGTGGTCGGTGTGTCGGGGCTCACATCACCAGAGGCGGCGACCGGCGACAAGGGACATACTGTCCACCATGAGCGCCGATTCTGCGGACGGAATGTCCTGATGGGAGCAACTCTCGCCGAGGTGCTGGCCCTCCCGTCGTTCCGGGCTGCCAACACCGAGGTGCTGGTCGGGGACGTCGAGCGGGTCCAGGTGCGCTGGGTGCACTCCTCGGAGGTGTTCGAGATGGGCGCCCTGCTCGCGGGCGGCGAGGTGCTGCTGACCACCGGGCTCGGCCTGCACGGGCGCACCGCCGACCACCTCGCGTCGTACGTCGACCAGCTGGCCGACGCGGGCGTGGCCGCCCTGGCCCTGGAGCTGGGCCGGACCTTCTTCGCCGTGCCCGAGCCGATCCTGGCCGCCGCCCACCGGCGTGGGCTGGCGCTGCTGGCGTTCCCCACGATGGTGCCCTTCGAGCGGATGGTCGAGGACTTCCACGAGCTCTTGGTGCGGCGCCGGGTCGCCGCGGGCGGGGACGCCGGGGACGCCGGGTGGCGGGCGCTGACCCAGGTCGTCATCGAGGGCCGCGGCCTGCGCGCGCTGCTCGACGAGGTGTCCCGGCTGGCCGGCTGTGCCGTCGAGCTGCGCGACCCCGACGGCCAGACCGTCGAGCGGAGCCGGATCGCGTCGGTGTCCGCGGAGGCGGGGGTCGCCACCCCGGTCCGGGGCGCGTCCGGCCCGGTCGGCATGCTCCGGCTGCTCGGCGAGGAGAGCCCGGACCGGCTCCGGCTCGCGGAGGTCGCCGCGCACGCCGTCGCCCTCGAGGTGGGCCGGGGGAGCGGGGCCGGGCACCGGCCGGGTCCCGCGCAGTCGCTGGTCTCCGACCTGGTGGCGGGGGTGGTGGTCGCCCGGGCCGACGTGCTGCGCCGGCTGGCCGCGCTCGGCTGGCCGCCCCAGGAGGGCCGGCACCTGGTGGTCGCGGCGGTCGAGGTGGACGCCGCCGTACCGCTGACCGATGCGGTGGCCGCCACCGAGGCGGCCTTCCACGAGGACGAGCGTGGAGATCCGGCGGTGCTGGTCGGGGTGAGCGGCGGGCAGGTCGTGGTGGTGCACCGCGGTGGCCGACGACCGGTGCCGGCCCAGGTCCGCGACGAGCTGGTGGCGGCCCGCGAGCGGCTGGCCGCCCGGCTGCCGGGGCGGGTGCTGGTCGCGGCCGCGACCCCGGTCGCCGATCCCGGCGACCTGGCCGCGGCGGTCGGCCGGGCCCGGCAGGTGCTGCGCACCGCCCGCCGCTACGGCCGGCGCGAGGGCGTGGTGATGGAGCGCGACGTGGCCGCGCACCGCCTGGTCACCTCGGCCGTCGACCCGGCGGTGATGCGGGCCTTCGTCCGCGAGCAGATCGGGCCGCTCGTCGACCACGACCGCGAGCACCGCAGCGAGCTGCTGCGCACCCTGGACGCCTATCTCGCCTGCTCGCTCTCCAAGGCCCGCACCGCCGACCTGCTGGGGATCCGCCGGCAGTCGCTCTACGACCGGCTGGCCCGGATCGAGCGGCTGCTCGGCGTCTCCCTGGACGAGCCCGACCACCGCACCGGCCTCGGCATCGCGCTGCTCGGCTGGCGGATGCGGACCGGGCTCGATCCGCAGGTCGGGTTCGGCGGCTGACCCGTGGGCCTCACCCGCCGAGCAGGGAAGCCCAGTTCTTCTTGGTCCAGCTGTCCTTGACCTTCTGCCCGGCCTGCGCCTGCCAGGCGTGGATGCCCGCCCGCAGCTTCTTGTTGTACTTCTTCGACATCTTGCCCGGGTAGAGCCCCTTGCCCTGCAGCAGGCACTTCAGCGCGCGGACCTGGCGCGGCTTGGCCTTGCGGGGGGTGATCTTCTTGTACGTCTTCAGGCTCACCTTGACGCCGCCGCAGCCGTAGCCGGCCACGTCGCCGAGCTCGAGCCAGTTGCGGTCGATGTTGATCGTCACGCCGCCCCAGGTCTCGTTGTGGCCGCCCTGGTACTGCTTCACCCGGTGGCCCGGCCGCCAGCCGTCCTCGGCGATGTAGCTGGTCGAGGTGTTCGCGACGTTGTCCCACCGGGCGATCCAGATCCGGTCGGGCAGGGTCACGTCGGCGCGGCCCTGCAGGCGGGCGTCGTCGAGGATCTTGATGCCGGAGCCCGCGCTGGAGTAGACGCCCGAGACGTAGCCCAGCTGGCGCACCCGCGCGGTCCACGCGCTCATGAACGCCAGGGCCGGCTCGGTGCAGTGCTGGTTGCCCTTGCTCAGCCCCCAGCCCTCGAGGTCGTACCACAGGGTGCTGCCGGGCACGATGCCGAGCGCGGTCGCGGCCGCGACGGCGCTGTCGGCCTCGGCGGAGCCCTGGGCCCGCGCGGCGGCGTACGCGTTGGCGGTGTCGTTGACGATCGTCGGGTCGATGGCGGCGCCGTAGCGCGGGAACCGGCCGACGCAGCTCGACTGGGGGCCGAGCGTGATCGGCAGGATCCGCCAGCCCTTGGCGAGCTGGGTGGCGACCCACTCGGGGGTCAGGTTCTTCTGGGTCTTGCAGAAGCGCGAGGCGCCGGAGATGTAGACGCCGACCGCCCGGAAAGGGGAGTGCTCGAGCCAGGTGTCCATGTTCTTCTGCGACTGGGTCTCGCACTGGTCGAAGCCGAGGCCGATGAAGTTGCCCGGCGTCACCGGGTTCGTCGACTTCGCCGCCAGGTCCACGGGCGCGTCGGTGGTCGTGGCCGTGGGCGTGCCGCCCAGCGGGGCGAGCACGAGCGCGAGCAGGACGACGAGGACCCCCGTCCCGGTCCCGAGCAGGGGCAGATGGAAGCGGCGGCGGGGGACGCGGACGGGCCGGGAAGGCATCTCGGACTCCAGGGGAAGAGGGGTCGGTGGGTCAAGGCCGAGTCACGATAACCACAACATTCACACGAGTAACAGAGGTGGCGATGAACTACAGATCTGTAATTCGCTTACGGTTGCGGGGTGGCGCTGCAACCGGGTGACTCCTTCGGTCGGTACGACGTGACCGGACACCTCGGCCGCGGCGGGATGGGTGTGGTGCTGGCCGCCGTCCACCGCGACCTGGACCGGCCGGTCGCGCTCAAGGTGCTCGCGCCGCATCTCGCCGACGACGCCGGCTACCGGGCCCGGTTCCTGCGGGAGGCGAAGGCGCTCGCGCGGCTGGACTCGCCGTACGTCGTGCGGGTCTTCGACGCCGGCGAGGAGGAGGGGGCGCTCTTCATCGCGACCGAGCTGGTGCGCGACGGCGACCTCAACCAGCTGCTGCGCAGCCGCGGCCCGCTGCCCGCGGAGGACGCCGTCGCCCTGGTCCGCGACCTGGCCGTCGGCCTCGGCGCCGCCCACGACGTCGGGATCCTGCACCGTGACATCAAGCCGTCCAACGTCCTCATCGCGCCGCGCCCCGACGGCGGGCTCCGGCCCGTGCTGTGCGACTTCGGCATCGCGGCGGTCGCCGACCTCGACCAGCTCGCCACCACCGGCGCGGTCGGCACGCCCGGCTACATGGCCCCCGAGCGCCACCAGGGCTCGGAGGCGAGCGTCGCCTCCGACATCTATGCGCTCGGCTGCCTGCTCTGGGCGGCGCTGACCGCCCGGGCGCCGTACGAGGGGGTCACCGGCCAGGTCCTGCTCGGGCATCTCCAGGGCCCGGTGCCGCAGCTGCCGTCGGCCACCCGCGAGGCGCGGGCGATCAACGAGGTGCTCGCCGTCGCGATGGCGAAGGACCCCGCCGCCCGCTTCGGTACGACGGCCGAGCTGGTCGCCGCCCTCGACGCCGTCCCGCTCGGCCCGGTCGAGCACACCCTGCTCGCCCCGCCCCCGCCGCCGCTCCCGTCCGGCTCCGGCTCGCGCTCGCGCCGCCCGCTCCTGGCCGGGGTGGCCGCGCTCGCCCTCGTCCTGGTCGCGGCCGGCCTCGGCTGGCTGCTCACCCGCTCCGACCCCGCCGCCGACGCCGACCCGCCGGCCGACGCGTCGTCCGGTCCGTCGACGGTGGACGTGGGCGGCGATCCGACGCCGGACCCACTGCTCGCCGCCTTCCCGCGCGCGGCCGACTGTGCGGTGGTGCCCGACCCGAAGTCGACCAGGGTGCGCGCCCGGTGGTGCCTCGGCGCGACCTCGTCGGTGTACTACGCGCAGTGGCGCGGCTGGGAGGGGATGGACGCCAACTACCGGGACCGGGCCGTCCGGCAGCACTCCTACCGCTCCGACCTCGACGCCGCCTGGGTCGAGCTCGCCGACGTCGACCGTGGGTACTGTCGGCGCAAGCTCGCCCTCTGGTACGCCGACCGCGCGGCGCCGTACTCCGTCACCGTCTGCGCCGACAGCGACCAGGCGGTGCTCGACGCGCTCGAGGCGCTCGACCTGCCGACGGGCGAGCAGGTCGTCGCCCGGGTCGCCGCCGAGCCCGACGCGCTGGTCGCAGCCTTCCCCACGGCCGCGGGCTGTTCGCCCCGGGTGCCCAAGGCGACCCGGGTCCGGACGCGCTGGTGCCACGACGACGACTCGTCCGTGCACTACACGCAATGGGAGGACGCGGCGGTGATGGACGCCAACTACCGCGGCCAGGTCGTCACCCCGGTCACCGGCGTCGGCGACGGACTCGACGCCGCCTGGGTCGAGCTGACCAAGGCCGAGGGAGAGGAGTGGGAGACCAAGCTCGCCCTCTGGTACGACGACGAGCGGGCGCCGTACTCCGTGACGATCTACGCCGACACCCAGGCCGCCGCCCGCCGGGTCCTCCGCGACCTCGACCTGCGACCCGTCGAGGACGTGGCGGCCATCCCACGGGACTGAGAGATCGCGCGGATAGGTGACGCCTGCTACGCGCCGCGACACACGCACGCTGGCTGCGTTGGCGTCGCTCGATGGGCGGCCAAGCACGTCTTCGCTCCGCCGCCTTGCCATCGCACGCGTCTCGCGACGCTCGCGACGACGTCACCTATCCGCGCGATCTCTGAGCCGAAGCAGGCGATCGGCCCGGTCCCCGATACCCTTGGGGCCGTGGCCGACACCGCTTCCGCACCCGCCCGTTCGACACTCGACACCGTGGCCGTGGCGGCCGGTGACCCCGACCGCGAGCAGCCCTGGGCCGAGCTCGGCCTGAAGGCCGACGAGTACCAGCGGATCCGCGACATCCTCGGCCGCCGGCCCACCGGCGCGGAGCTGGCGATGTACTCGGTGATGTGGAGCGAGCACTGCTCCTACAAGTCGTCGAAGGTGCACCTCAAGCAGTTCGGCGAGCTCGCGCAGGAGACGCCGATCGGCCCGATGCTGGCCGGCATCGGCGAGAACGCCGGCGTGATCGACATCGGCCAGGGCTACGCCGTCAGCTTCAAGGTCGAGAGCCACAACCACCCGTCGTACGTCGAGCCCTACCAGGGCGCCGCGACCGGCGTCGGCGGCATCGTCCGCGACATCATCGCGATGGGCGCCCGCCCGGTCGCGGTGATGGACCCGCTGCGGTTCGGCCCGCTCGACGCCGACGACACCCACCGCGTCCTGCCCGGGATCGTCGCGGGCGTCGGCGGCTACGGCAACTGCCTGGGCCTGCCCAACATCGGCGGCGAGGCGGTCTTCGACGAGACCTACCTCGGCAACCCGCTCGTCAACGCCCTGTGCGTCGGCGTGCTGCGCCACGAGGACCTCCACCTCGCCAAGGCGTCCGGCACCGGCAACCGCGTCATCCTCTACGGCGCCCGCACCGGCGGCGACGGCATCGGTGGCGTGTCGGTGCTCGCCTCCGAGACCTTCGACGCCGACGGCCCGGCCAAGCGGCCGAGCGTCCAGGTCGGCGACCCGTTCATGGAGAAGCTGCTCATCGAGTGCACCCTCGAGCTGTTCCAGGCCGGCGTGGTCGCCGGCATCCAGGACCTCGGCGGCGCCGGCCTGTCCTGCGCGACCTCCGAGCTGGCGTCGGCCGGTGACGGCGGGATGCGCTGCGAGCTCGACCGGGTCCCGCTGCGCGACTCGACGCTCTCGCCGGAGGAGATCCTGATGAGCGAAAGCCAGGAGCGGATGATGGCCGTCGTCGAGCCCGGCGACGTCGCGGCCTTCCTCGGGATCTGCGCCAAGTGGGACGTCGAGGCCGTCGACATCGGCGAGGTCACCGACAGCGGCCGGCTCGAGATCACCTGGCACGGCGAGACCGTCGTCGACGTACCCCCGCGGTCGGTGGCGCACGACGGGCCGACCTACGAGCGGCCCTACGCCCGCCCCGACTGGCAGGACGCGCTCCAGGCCGACGGCGCCGAGGCGCTCGCCCGCCCGGCGACCGGCGACGAGCTGCGCGCCACCCTGCTCCAGCTGGTCGCCAGCCCCAACCTGTGCGACAAGTCGTGGATCACCGACCAGTACGACCGCTACGTCCAGGGCAACACCGTCCTCGCCCAGCCGGCCGACTCGGGCATGGTCCGCGTCGACGAGGAGACCCACCTCGGCGTCTCCGTCGCCACCGACTGCAACGGCCGCTTCGCCAAGCTCGACCCGTACGCCGGCGCCCAGCTCGCGCTCGCCGAGGCCTACCGCAATGTCGCCACCGGCGGCGCGCTCCCGCTCGCCGTCAGCGACTGCCTCAACTTCGGCTCGCCCGAGGACCCCGCCGTGATGTGGCAGTTCGCCGAGGCCTGCCGCGGCCTCAAGGACGCCTGCGCCGAGCTCGGCATCCCGGTCACCGGCGGCAACGTCAGCCTCTACAACCAGACCGGCGAGACCGCGATCCTGCCCACGCCCGTCGTCGCCGTGCTCGGCGTCATCGACGACGTACGCCGCCGCACCCCGTCGTCCTTCCGGGCCGAGGGCGAGCGGATCGTGCTGCTCGGCGCCACCCGGGAGGAGCTCTCCGGCTCCGAGTGGGCCCACGTCGTCCACGGCCACCTCGGTGGACGCCCGCCCGCCGTCGACCTGCACGCCGAGCGTGCCCTCGCCCGCCTGCTCAAGGACCTCGTCGGCGTCGCCACCAGCGCCCACGACCTCTCCGACGGCGGCCTCGCCCAGGCCCTCGCCGAGGCGGCCCTGGTCTCCGGCATCGGCGCCCGGGTCGCGCTCTACGGCGACGCCTTCGTCGGCCTGTTCGCCGAGTCCGCCGCCCGCGCGCTCATCACCGTCGCCGCCGAGGACGTCGAGGAGCTGCGCGCGCTCTGCGCCCGCCACGACGTGCCGCTCACCGAGCTCGGCACCACCGGCGGCGACGTGCTCGCGGTCGAGGGGCAGTTCGAGGTGCCGCTCGGGGAGCTGCGTGAGGCGTGGACGGGGACGCTGCCTGCTGCGTTGGGGTGATCGGGCGGGGCTTCGGGTTGGCGCGCCGGCGCACCAACCCCGCAACTTCGACAAGCCCAGCTACTTCAGCCGCGCCTGCGCCGTGACCGTCACGTCCAGCGTGTCCTTCACCTCGCCCCCGCCGTACGCCGTGGCGAGGCGCAGCGCGAACCCCTGCTCGATCCTCAGCGTCCGTGACGCCTTGCCCTCGTCCGCGACGTCGAACACGACGTGGAACTCGGAGGTGCAGGCGCCGGCCTTGGTCGCGTCGGGGCACACGGTGTGCTTCGGGTCCTGGATGACCTGGGCGGCCGCGGCGTCGCCGAGGCGGTAGCTGCTCTGCACGTCGTCGGCGTAGTAGACGGCGCCGGACTTCAGGTCGGCGGACACCTCGGTCCAGCGGCTCAGGGTGGTGCGGACGGTCACGATGCGCCAGGTGTGGCCGTCGGCGGCCCAGGCGTCGCCGGCGTACGGCAGGTCGACGGGTCGGGTGACGGTGCAGGTGAAGTCGGGGGCGCGCAGGGTGGTGCGGTCGAAGGTGACGTCGGGGGAGCACGGGAAGCGCTTGGTGCGCGGCTTGGCGGCGTCGTAGAGCGGTGCGGCGCGGCCCTGGTCGACCTCGCCGGTGGCCAGGTCGACGTGCTGGGTGACGCCGTCGAAGCCGACGTCGAGCCGGAGGTCGCGGCCACTGCCGGACACCAGCACGTAGAACGACTCGGAGCCCTCGCCGGAGCGGGGCGGAGCGGGGATGCGGTACGGCGCCCCGTCGGCGACGAGGTCGATCACCGGGCTGGTGTCGGTGCTGAGGTAGCCGTCGAGGGCGCCGAAGGTGGCGGCGTCGTACTGCCAGGTGATCGGCACGAAGGCGCTGCCCTCGGGCGCCTCGACCTTCGCGACCTGAAGGGTGTCGTCGGCCGCGATGGTGGTGACCGGCTCGGCCGCGGTGATCTCGAGCCGGCCGATCGGCAGCGCCACCTCGGACTCGGTGCCGTGCCCGGCGAACTGCGCGTCGTCGGCGGCCGGCACGATGTTGCCGACCTCGATGCCGCTGTCACCCCCGCAGGCGGCGAGGGCGGGGGCGAGCAGGAGCAGGCCGAGCGCGGCCACGGTGCGACGACGTGGGGGGAGCATGGCCCCCATTGTGGTGTCCGGGGTCACGCCGCGGGGGCAGGACGGCGAACTGGAGTGGTGAGGGTTGTCCACTCGGCGGGCCGGGGGACGGCCCGCACCGAGCGCGCCAGGGTCGGGACGAGGGCGACGACCGCGGTCAGGACGGCGAGCGCGAGCACGGCGTCGCGGCCGCCGACCAGGGTCAACAGGGCGCCGGCCAGCGCGGGGGCGACGGGGATGGTCAGCATCGACACCGCCTGCATGGTCGCCTGCATCCGGCCGATCAGCTCGGGCGGCGTGATCGCGATCCGGTAGGACCCCAGCGCGGCGTTGCCGGCGGGGTTGAGGAACATGCCGACGGAGGAGGCGAGCGCGAGCGCGCCGGGGTGGTTCCACAGCGCGAGGGGGACGGCGAGCGGCACGAAGCTCCAGGCGACGAGGACGACGAGCGGCCCGGTCGGGAACCGCTCGATGAGGACCGGTGCGGCCAGTGCGCCCAGGATGCCGAAGCCGCCGACCGCGGCCTCGGCGAGCCCGATCTGCCAGGCCGGGAAGCCGGCCTCGACGAGCCGCAGCAGTGCGACGAAGAAGAGCGCGTTGACCGCGAGGTTGGCGGCCGGCGACCAGCACAGCACGATCCGCAGGAAGGGGTGCGCCCACAGGAACCGGACTCCCTCGGTGAGCTCGCGTGCCGGCCGGCTGCGCGCGGCGTCCGCTCGCGGTTCGGGGGAGAGGTCGGTGCGCACCCGGCCGAGCAGTGCCCAGCCGAGCGCACAGGTCAGGGCGTCGGCGGCGAACGGCGCCCACCGGGCGACGCCGTACAGGGCGCCGCCGAGCGGGCCGCCGAGCAGGCTGGCGATGTGCTGGCGCGCCTGCTGCTGGCTGAGCGCCGTCGGCAGCTCGTCGCGGCTGACGACCCGGCGGATCGCCGAGCTCTCCGCCGGGAGGAACAGGCCGGCGACCAGGCCGCTGGCGACGGCGACGGCCAGCAGGTGGGGGAAGGTCAGCCGGCCGGACACGCCCGCCACGACCAGTGACGCGTGGAGCAGGGCGCCGGAGCCGAGGGAGAGCCGCATCAGCCGGAGCCGGTGTATGCGGTCGGCGAGCACCCCGGCCGGCAGCAGCATCGCCACCATCCCGACCAGGTACGCCGCCTCCGCGGCGGCGGCCCACAGCGCCGACCCGCTCAGCGCGTAGGCGACCAGCGGCAGCGCGAAGGTCGTGATCCGGGTGCCGAGCTCGGAGACGGTGGCGCCGATCCAGAGCGCGGTGAAGTCGTGGTTGCGTGCCAGCGACCGGTAGCTCGACATTCCCGCACCATATGTTGCGCAATATGTGTTGCGCAATGATTCCTGCGGGGTCTCCTAGGCTGTTCGCATGGTGATGTACGACGACCCGCGGATCCTCCGCGCGATCGCGCACCCCACCCGCAACCGGGTGCTCCACGAGCTCTCCGCCGCCGGCTCGCTGCGGGCCGCCGACATCGCCCGGCTGATCGACATCCCGGCCAACCAGGCCAGCTTCCACCTGCGCCAGCTCGCCAAGTACGGCCTGGTCGAGGAGGACCCCGAGGCCGCGCGCGACCGGCGCGACCGGGTCTGGCGGCTGGTCGATCCCGACGGGATCCGGTTCCGGCCCGCCGACATGCTCGCGCAGCCCGGCGGCCGCGCGGCGTACGCCGTCTTCCAGCGCAGCGCGGTCGCCCACGGCCGCCACCTGGTCGAGCGCGCGCTCGCCCTCGGCGGCACCGAGAACCCGGGCCGCAGCGTCTCCGAGTGGTCCCTGCTGCTGAGCCCCGACGAGGCCCGCGAGCTGATGGAGGAGCTCATGGCCGTCGTGGAGCGGCGCCGCGACGCCGGCCGTGCCCACGGGCCCGGGGAGGGCCGGGAGACCTACTCCGTGTTCCAGATCATCCAGCCCTATCCCGAGGACGACGAGTAGGTCGTGTCTCCCCTGTCCTGGCGGCGCCCGGGCCGCCCAGCACGCACGCTGGCGGCGTTGCCGACGCTCGACGTGCGCCCGGCATGCCTTCGCGCCGGCGCCTTGCCATCGCACGCACTGGACGACCCGGTCGTCCACCGAGACAGGGGAGACACGACCTAGCCATGCCCGCCCGCCTCAAGCCCGCCCCCGCCGCGGAGGTCGCCGCGGCCCTGTCCCGCCTCGACGCGGGGGAGGCGGAGCGCACCGACCTGCGGCTGCTCACCAAGCACTTCCTGGCCCTGCTCGAGACCCTCGCCCCGGGGCGCTCGGTCGAGGTCCGGGTGCCGCCGTACGCCGCGGTCCAGGTGATCGAGGGCGTGCGCCACACCCGCGGCACCCCGCCCGCCGTCGTCGAGACCGACGCGGCCACCTGGATCGCGCTCGCCACCGGCCGGCTGGCGTGGACCGACGCCGTCGAGGGCGCGCGGGTGCAGGCCAGCGGGGAGCGGACCGACCTGACGCCGTACCTGCCGCTGGGGTAGGCCGCCCGGCCTCACCCCTCCAGGGCGTCGGCCAGCGACTCCGCCTCGTCGCGGGTGAAGTCGCCCGCGATCGACACCCGACCGTCGGTGATCACGGCCTGGATGACGGGCGCGGTGAGCACCCGGCCGCCGAGCACCACCGCGAGCTGCTGACCGGTGCCGTTCAGCTCGCGGGTGAGGTCGGCGAAGGTCGCGGCCGCGTCGTCGTCGAGCTCGATCATGATCGACCAGGCGGGCCTGCCCTGGCCCTGCTGCACCTCGGCGTCCTCGACCCCGCCGACGATCTCCGCCGGCGCCAGCCGGTAGCCGGCCTCCGGGGCGCAGGCCACGGCCTCGGCCGCCGGGTCGGGCTGGACCGGGTCGGGGGAGGTGTCCTCGGTCATCGCCAGCACCCGGCGGAACTGCACCGGATCGGCCGGCGGGGCGCCCCCGGCCCTGGCGTCGTTCGCGGGGCGGTCGTCGCGCGCGACGTCGTCGTTCCCGCATCCGGCCGCCCCGAGGGCGAGCGTCGCGGCGATGGTCATGGCTGTGAAGGCCCGAGAAAGTGCCATGCCTCGATCCTGCCCCATAGATTGGCGGGCATGACCGGACCCGTCTCCACCACCGACCTGCGCACGCGCCTCGCCGAGCTCCTCCCGGGTGTCCGATCGGACCTCGAGGCCCTCGTCCGCATCCAGTCCGTCAGCGCCGACCCCGACCGCCTCGACCAGGTCGAGGTGAGCGCGCGGGCGACCGCCGACCTGTTCGCCGCGGAGGGCGTCGACGTCCAGATCGTGCGCGCCTTCGACGGCGCCCCGCCCGCCGTGATCGGCGAGAAGAAGGGGCCCGAGGGTGCGCCCACGGTGCTGCTCTACGCCCACCACGACGTGCAGCCCGAGAACGACGACGCCGAGTGGGACAGCGCGCCGTACGAGCCGACCGAGCGCAACGGCCGCCTCTACGGTCGCGGTGCCGCCGACGACAAGGCGGGGATCATGACCCACGTCGCGGCGCTGCGGATGCTCGGCGACGAGCTGCCGGTGACCGTGCGCCTGTTCATCGAGGGCGAGGAGGAGGTCGCCAGCGCGACCCTGCCCCAGCTCCTCGAGAAGTACGTCGACGAGCTGCGCTCCGACGTCATCGTGATCGCCGACTCCGGCAACTGGGACATCGGCGTCCCCGCGCTCACCACGAGCCTGCGCGGCCTGGTCCGGGTCAACGTCGAGGTCCGCACCCTCACCCATGCCGTCCACCAGGGCATGTGGGGCGGTCTCGTGCCCGACGCCCTGATCACCCTGTCGCGGCTCATCGCGACGCTCCACGACGACGCCGGGCAGGTCGCCGTCGCCGGCCTCCACTCCGGTCCGGCCGCCGACGTCGACTACCCCGAGGAGCGGCTGCGCGCCGAGTCCGGTGTCGCCGAGGGCGTCCAGTGGGTCGGCAACGGTCCGGCCGTCGAGCGACTGTGGACCCAGCCGGCGCTGTCGGTGATCGGCCTCGACGCACCCAAGGTCGACGGCTCCTCCAACACGCTCATCCCGTCGGCCCGGGCCCGCCTCGCCCTGCGCACCGCCCCCGGCGAGACCTCCGAGAACGCCCTCGCCTGCCTGAAGGCCCACCTCGAGGCGCACGTCCCGTGGGGCGCCCAGCTCGCGATCGAGGTGGTCGACACCGGCGAGCCGATCGCGCTCGACGTCACCGGCCCGGCGTACGACGCCGCGCGGGCGGCCTTCACCGAGGCCTGGGACGGCACCGAGCCGGTCGACATGGGCGTCGGCGGCTCGATCCCGTTCATCGCGGAGTTCCTCGAGACCTTCCCCCAGGCCGCGGTGCTGGTCACCGGCGTCGAGGACCCCGACACCCGGGCCCACGGCCCCAACGAGGGCCTGCACCTCGCCGAGTTCGAGCGGGTGCTGCTCGCCGAGGCGCTGCTGCTGCGCAACCTCGGTGGCTGAGGTCGCTCGGGGCGGGGCGCGGGCGGCCGATATTCCCAGGAAAGTCTAGCGATCCGCTAGACTAACTCGCATGACGGCGACGAGCACCCCGACGACCCCCCGCACGCGTACCCGGGTGGCGGTGATCGGCGGTGGTGCGAGCGGGGTGCTCACGGCGATCAACCTGCTGGTCCGCTCCGACGACCCGGGCCTGGAGGTCGTGGTCCACGAGGCCAGCGGCATCGTCGGGCGCGGCATCGCCTACGGCACCAACGACCAGCGCCACCTGCTCAACGTCCGGGCCCGCCACATGAGCGCCTTCCCGGACGCGCCGTCCGACCTGCTCGACTGGGCGCTGCGGACCGGGCGGAGCAACGACCCACAGGGCTTCCTGCCGCGGGCCGACTACGCGATCTACCTCCAGGACCGGCTCGCCGACGTCGCCGACGACCGGCTCCGGATCCGCGCGGGCCGCGTCCTCGACGTCGTCCCGACGGCCACCGGCTTCGAGGTGGTCACCGAGCGGTCGACGTCGAACGCCGACGCGGTGGTGCTGTGCCACGGCAACCAGCCGCCCCGGCCGCTGGCCACCGCCGCCGGCGTCGCCTTCCCCGACGCGCCGTGGCATGTCGCCAACCCGTGGGAGCTGGCCCGGCTGCGCACCCTGCCGGCGGACGCCCGGGTGATCGTCGTCGGCACCGGCCTGACCGGCATCGACACCGCCATCACGCTGCTCGAGGACGGCCCGGAGCGCCACGTCACCCTGGTCAGCCGCAACGGCCTGCTGCCCAAGCCCCATGTCGGCCAGGCGCACACCGCGTGGGTCACCAAGGTCCCCGACGATGCCGTCACGGCCGACGACATCGCCGCCGCGGTCGCCGACGAGTGCCGGGCGGCGGGTGAGCGCGGCGTCGGCTGGCGTGCGGTCGTCGACGGGCTCCGGCCGCTCACCCAGGAGCTGTGGCGGCGGCTGTCGGTGGCCGAGCGCCGCCGGTTCCTCGAGGTCCACGCCCGCGACTGGGAGGTACGCCGGCACCGGATGGCCCCCGAGGTGGCGCTGCGCCTCCAGTCCTACCGGTACGACGGCCGGCTGGCCGTCCAGGCCGGGAGCCTGCACGCCGTGGAGGACCTCGGCGAGCGCTGTCGGGTGACCACCGCCCCCGGTCAGGCGCCGATCGAGGTCGACGCCGTCGTCAACTGCACCGGCCCCCTCGCCGACGTACGCCGGAGCACCGACCCCCTGCTCAAGGCCCTGGTCGCGCGCGGGACGGTGGCTCCCGACCCGCTCGCGCTCGGCATCGACAGCACCCCCGACGGCGGGGTCGTGAGCGCCGACGGCCGGGTCGTCGACGGCCTGTTCGTCGTCGGTCCGCCGCGCAAGGGCACGCTGTGGGAGTCGACGGCGATCCCCGAGATCCGCGGGCAGGCCGCGCAGGTCGCCGCCGCCGTGCTGGAGCGCACGTCTCGTCCCGTCGTCGTGAACTGAGGGATCGGCGGCCCGGCCGGTAGGCTTGCCCAACGTGTGCGGAGTCTTCGGTGTCTGGGCCCCCGGTGAGGACGTCGCGAAGCTGACGTACTTCGGTCTCTACTCGCTGCAGCACCGCGGCCAGGAGTCCGCGGGCATCTCGGTGAGCAATGGTCGCCAGATCCTGGTCTACAAGGACATGGGCCTGGTCTCGCAGGTCTTCGACGAGAACACCCTCGAGTCGTTCGCCGGCCACCTCGCGGTCGGGCACTGCCGCTACTCCACGACCGGGGCGAGCACCTGGCAGAACGCCCAGCCGACCTTCCGGCCCACCGAGGACGGCTCCATCGCGCTCGGCCACAACGGCAACCTGATCAACACCGCGCAGCTCGCCGAGATGGTCCAGGGGCTCCCCAGCGACGACGGCGAGCTCGACATCCACGCGCGCAATCTCGAGACGTCCACCAACGACACCAGCCTGGTGACCGCGCTCCTCGCGCACCACCCGGACCAGTCGCTGGAGGCCCGGGCGCTGGAGCTGCTGCCCCAGGTGCAGGGTGCGTTCTCGTTCGTGTTCATGAACGAGAACACGCTGTACGCCGCCCGTGACCCCGAGGGCATCCGGCCGCTGGTGCTCGGCCGCCTCGAGCGCGGCTGGGTGGTCGCCAGCGAGGACGCCGCCCTGGCCACCATCGGCGCGAGCGTCGTGCGCGAGGTCGAGCCGGGTGAGCTCCTGGTGATCGACGAGGACGGCCTGCGCTCCCACAGGTTCGCCGAGCCGCGCCGCAAGGGCTGCGTGTTCGAGTACGTCTACCTCGCCCGCCCCGATGCCACCATCGCCAACCGCAGCGTCCACGAGGCGCGGGTCGAGATGGGCCGCCAGCTGGCCCGCGAGTTCCCGGTCGAGGCCGACCTGGTGATCCCCGTCCCCGAGTCCGGTACGCCCGCCGCGTCCGGCTACGCGCTCGAGAGCGGCATCCCGTTCGGCCAGGGCTTCGTCAAGAACGCCTACGTCGGCCGCACCTTCATCCAGCCCAGCCAGACCCTGCGCCAGCTCGGCATCCGGCTCAAGCTCAACGCGCTCGAGCACATGATCCGCGGCAAGCGGATCGTGGTCGTCGACGACTCGATCGTGCGCGGCAACACCCAGCGGGCCCAGGTCCGGATGCTGCGCGAGGCCGGCGCGACGGAGGTCCATGTCCGGATCTCCAGCCCGCCGGTGAAGTGGCCGTGCTTCTACGGCATCGACTTCGCCACCCGCGCCGAGCTGATCGCCAACGGCCTCGACGTCGACGAGATCGCCGCCAGCGTCGGCGCCGACAGCCTCGGGTACATCTCGCTGGAGGGCATGGTCCAGGCGACCGGCCAGCCGGTCCAGACGCTGTGCACCGCCTGCTTCACCGGCGAGTACCCGATCGAGCTCCCCGACGAGAGCCTGCTCGGCAAGCACCTCCTCGAGGCCACGCTCAAGCCGAGCACGCACGGCGAGGCCCTGCCCGTCTTCAACAACCCGTGACATCCAGCAAGGAGACCGAGGGAACCGTGGCTGACAACGCGTACGCCCGCGCCGGCGTCGACATCGAGGCCGCGGACCGCGCCGTCGACCTGATGAAGGAGTGGGTCGAGAAGGCCCGCCGTCCCGAGATGATGGGCGGGCTGGGCGGCTTCGCCGGGCTCTTCGACGCGAGCGCCCTCACGGCGTACCAGCGTCCGCTGCTGGCCACCTCCACCGACGGCGTCGGCACCAAGGTCGCCGTCGCGCAGCTGATGGACAAGCACGACACGATCGGGTTCGACCTGGTCGGCATGGTCGTCGACGACCTGGTCGTCTGCGGCGCCGAGCCGCTGTTCATGACCGACTACATCGCCACCGGCAAGGTCGTCCCGGAGCGGATCGCCTCCATCGTCCAGGGCATCGCCATGGCCTGCGTGGAGGCCGGCTGCGCGCTGGTCGGCGGCGAGACCGCGGAGCACCCCGGCCTGCTCGCCCCCGACGAGTACGACGTCGCCGGCGCCACCACCGGCGTGGTCGAGGCCGACGACCTGCTCGGCGCCACCCGGGTCCGGGCGGGCGACGTCGTGATCGCGATGGCCGCCAGCGGGCTGCACTCCAACGGCTACTCCCTGGCCCGCCACGTCTTCTTCGCGCAGTCCGGCTGGACCGTCGACCGGCACGTCGAGGAGTTCGGCCGCACCCTCGGCGAGGAGCTTCTCGAGCCGACCCGGCTCTACACCAAGCCCTGCCTCGCGATCGCCCGCGAGACCGAGACCCACGCGATGGCCCACGTCACCGGTGGCGGCCTCGCCAACAACCTCGCCCGGGTGATGCCGGCCGAGCTCAAGGCGACCCTGGACCGCGCGACCTGGACCCCCGGCCCGGTCTTCGACGTGGTCCGCACCCTGGGCGAGGTCGCCCAGCCCGATCTCGAGGCCACCTTGAACTGCGGCGTCGGCATGGTCGCGCTCGTCGCCCCCGACGCCGCCGACGCCGTCCTGGCCCGCCTCGCGGACTTCGGCGTCGACGCCTGGGCGGCCGGCGAGGTCACCGCCGACCCGGAGCGGAAGGGCACCGTCGAGCTGGTCGGCCAGCACCCCGGCTGGTGACCTGCGCCTCATCCGCGCCGTGACGGCACGCTGAGGTGCGTCCCCAGCGTGCGGGAACACCCACCCGCCATGTACCGTTGGACCCACGAGACTACGTATTCAGCAGTCCGGGGCCCGGAGGGCTACCGGCCAAGTGTGCGAGGGGGCTGGACCCTATGGGCCGCGGCCGTGCGAAAGCCAAGCAGACCAAGGTCGCTCGCGACCTGAAGTACCGCACTCACGAGACTGACCTCTCGGCTCTGGCGGCGGAGCTCCATGGTGAGCCCGCGTCGTCCAGCGCCGACGAGGTAGAGCCCGAAGTGCTCGACAAGTGGTCGGACTACGCCGACCGCCGCGACTGAGTTGAATTGGCCGAGCGTGTCGCTCGTTCCTCGCGACACGCTGCCGGCCTCGCGGTCGAGTAGGTAGGACTTCAGTCCCGTCGGCGGCAAGACGTCGGCGCGACGGAAAGCACCGCGCTCTCCTCGGCTCCGGTCGCTCGTTCCTCGCTTCCTACGCCTCCTCGTGCGGCGTTCCCGCCGCAGCCTCGCTGCGGGGCAGGCGGGGCTCAGAGCGGATCAGCCTGTCCCATCACCACCACGTCTCCGTGGGTGCCGTAGCCGGCGAGCCGGCCACCTGAGCGGCGCCCGTCGAAGGTCACCAGTCGCCACGCGTCGCCCGGCAGGTCCGGGTCGGGCGGGATGACGGTCGGCCACGGGATGTTGGTGGGATACGGCGCGCGCAGCGTGCCGATCTCGGTCATCGAGTCGTCGAAGACCGGGTAGCGGCCGCGGATCGAGCGCCGGTTGTCCCTGCCGTCGCTGGCCAGGACCCGCCAGTCCGGGCCGACGCGGAGCAGGGTGCTGCCCTCGGTGGCCCGGCGGTCGGTGGCCGCGCCGCGCAGGGCGAGGCGGTCCAGGCTCGGGCCGGCGGCGAGCAGCGGGTGGAAGTCGAAGAACCGGCGCGCGCCGACGTACGCGACCAGCCAGCCGCCGTCGGGGGTGCGGGCCAGGTGCGGATCCCAGGCGCCGACGAGGGGGCCGTCGCTCGGCAGCTCCAGGCGTCGGGTGGCCAGCACGTGCTGTCCTCGGGTGAGGTCCGCGCCGGACTCGGCCAGGGTGACGCCCAGCGCGCCCGGGACCCGGTCCGCCTTCCGCGCCGGGAAGTCCGACCAGGTGCTGGTGGCGACGAGCCAGCCGTCCCCGTCGCGCACCAGGTGGGTGGCGTGGTCGCCGTACACACCGCGGCGGTCGGGGCGCTCGAAGAACAGGTCGCTGCGCCAGCTGATCTCCCCAGCCGCCGACAGCGCCCAGACCGAGGTGTGCGCGGTGTCGAAGAAGCCGGGGCCGGCGCTGGTCGCGGTGAGCAGCACCTCGCCCCCGACCCGGTACGGCGACCCGTCGGCGTACGACACCAGGCGGGTGTCGCGCAGCCCGAGCTGGCCGAAGCTGCCGGCGCGCACGTCCCGCACCCCCGACGCATCCGGGGTGAGCCCGGCCAGCCAGGCCGGGGCGCGGGTGTCGGGCCCGTCGAGCTCGCGCAGGTCGATCCGGCCGCGGACCACCCAGGCGTCGTCCTCGAAGGTCAACACGGCGAGGTGGCTGCCGGTGAGGGTCAGGCCGAGCCGGGTGGGTGGGGCGGCGGCGCGGCCGTGTCGCCGACTGCGCAGCGCGTGCTCGGCGCCGCCGACGCGGACGAGCAGCGAGGCCCGGCGGTCCGCGAGCCGCACCGCCAGCCGGGTCCCGTCGGGGCCCTCCAGGGCCAGCTCGGCGGCGCCGTCCCCGGCCAGGGCGGCCTCGACCGCGCCGAACGGCGCGTGGAGCGGGAACCCTTCAGCGGCCACCAGGCTGATCGGGCGGTGGCGGGCGGCGATCTCGAAGGACGGCAGCACGGGCGAAGGCTACGCGGTGGCGTCGTCGCCGAGCGCGACGAGGCGTGGGCATGACAACCTCGGGCGGTCGGGTGGAGTTCTTCGGGGTGTGAGCAGTCGAGCAAGGGAGCGGTCATGATCGGGCGGGCCCACGAGCGCGAGTTCGAGGAGTTCGTCCGGACGTCGGCCGACGGCCTGGTGCGCACGGCGTACCTCCTCTGCGGGGATGCCGGACACGCCGAGGACCTGGTCCAGGTCACGCTGCTGCGCACCGCGCGCCGGTGGCGCACGGCCCGCCGCAACCCACGGGCGTACGCGCGCCGGGTACTGGTCAACCTGACCCGGGACCGGTGGCGCAACCTCGCCCGCCGCCCGCGGGAGGCGCCGCTCGACGCCGACGTGCCGCTCCTCGACGAGGACGGCGACCACGACGCGTTGATCACGGCGGTCCGCGACCTGCCCCACGGGCAGCGGGCCGTCGTGGCGCTGCGCTTCCTCGACGGGCTCAGCGTCGAGGAGACCGCGGCCGCGCTCGGCTGCTCCACCGGGACGGTCAAGTCCCAGACCCACCGCGCGCTCGCGAGCCTGCGCCGCGCGCTCACCCCCACCGGAGGAGCGACATCATGAACGACCTCGACCTGACCCGCGACCTGCGCGCCGCGACCGATCATCTCCGCTACACCGGAACCGTCCCGCGACCGCGACCGCCGGTCGTCACCCTGGCCGCCCCGGTCGCCGTGGCCGCCACCGCCACCGTCGTGGGGTGGACCGCGCTGTCGGGCGGCCCCGCACCGCAGGTCGCCGCGCCGGCCCCGACCGGTACGTCGAGCGCACCACCGACCGCGGATCCCGGCCCGAGGCTCGTGACCGCACAGATCGAGCTCGCGGGACGCACTTTCACCTACCAGCACGCGCCTGGCGAGCCCGCCCTCGGCGGCGAGTGTCCGCCGTCGTACCAGCCGAAGGGGGACCCGAAGACCCGGCCGTGCTTCCTGGCGATCGACGCGACCGTCGACCGGGTGCCGGACGGAGCCGAGCCGTTCGAGGTCGACGGCACCCAGATGTGGGTGGGCATGGACCCGGACCGCGACCGCGCCGCGCTCTACGTCGAGGTGGAGCCGGGCGTCGTCTTCGCGGTGTTCAGCGAGATCCGCACGCTCGACCAGATGCGGGAGCTCGCCGCCACCATGCAAGCGGGCTGAGGCTCGGCACCGGCCGCCTCACGCGGCGTCGTCGCAGGTCAGCACGACGGCCTGCTCGGCGAGTACGTGGTACTCCGCCCGAACGATGGGTCGCGTGCCGCCGCCGGTGACGAGGCGGTAGAGGCCGTGAGGCGTCCCCCAGAGCCATCTGTCGGGTCCGAGCTGCAGGACGGTGTAGCCGGGCACGTGGGTCTTGGCTCGGTGGTGGTGCCTGGTCAGTGGGGTGTCGTTGTGGTCGCCGGTCTGGCCGGGAGGACCGTCGTCGTCGTACGGCGCCGTGTGATCGTGGTCCGGTGAGCGGCCGTGTCTGGTGAAGAGGCCGGTGGCGTGGGGGAAGACGTCGCCGAGCGTCCTGAGCTCGGTGCGGTGCTTGACGTCGGTGGGGTGCTCGTAGCCGTTGACCGAGCGTCCGGTGTGGAGGTCGATGACCGGGGTGAGGGTGACGGCGGTCTGGCGGCGCAACAGGTCGCGGACCTGGTCGAGGAGTCGGGGGCCGAGGTCGTCGACGCGGGCCAGCGGGCCGAGGGTGCCGTCGGCCTGCTGGGCGACGTGGACGACGATCTCCGCCGCGCCCCCAGCTGTGGCGTCCGCTTCGTGTTCGTCAGGAGCCTCGATCGAGCGGTAGAACGCGAGCACGGCGGCGGGGTCGGCGAGCATCGCGAACGCTTCGGCGCGCCAGTGGTCCATCGACGACGGGTCCTGCCCGTCGAGAGGTGGGGTGGCGTGCTCGGCCAGTGCGGTGGCGAGGTCCTCGACCGTGCGGGCGCACTCGAGGGCGTCGGCCTCGTCGAGGCGGGCGAACACGGTCCCGATCCCTGCTTGGCTGTCGGTGTTGGCGTCGGGGTCGTCGACCTGGCCACCGGAGCGGGGTCGGGAGAACCAGACGCCCTTCTTGTCCTGGTTGGCCTTGATCCGTTCGGTGTGGGCGGCGGTGTCGGCCTCGATGACCTTGGCCTCGGCGATCGCCAGGACCCGCGAGGGTGCTGCGTCCAACGCAGCAGCGACCGCGGTATCGACGATCCGGGCCTGGTGCGGGTCGAGCCTGCGGGACATCCGGGCGACCTTCCGCACCACCCACACCTCGCACCGGCCTTCACCGACGCCGGCCCAGACCTGGGGGAGGCGGTGGCGCAGGTCGAGGGCGTCGGCCAACGCCCGGCGGGTGGTCATCACGGCTTCGTGGCGCGCGATCGCGATCTCGACCAGCGCGAGGTCCTGGACCTGTGGCGTGCCGTCACCGCCGAGCGCGATGAGCCGCGGACCGCCGAACCTGGCAGGCACCGCGTCGGGCTCGGCCTGCGGGTCACCGGAATGCAGGTCGGCCCAGGCGAGCAACAGCTCGAGCTTGTCGACCTCGACCTGGCGGGCCATCCGGACGCGGTCCTCGGAAGCGCGGAGCAGCTGCTCCGGCGTGGCTTCCGAGAGGTCCGAGATCATGACCCGATTCTATCGCACATATGTTCGAACGAGTACCACCGGGCGTGGACTTTCTCCTTGTTTCTAGCGGTTTCGCCCGGTCCGGTCATCGAGCTCCTCGCCGGATCCGGCGTCGGCTGCGTCCCGAGCTGAGTCGAGGCGGGTACCTTCCCCGCATGCCCGTCACCCTCACCCCGCTCACCGGCGGCAACGGCATCGCGCTGACCTCCGCCCGCCCCGACCCCGACCTGGCGACCGCCGGATGGTCCGAGCGGGAGTACGCCGCCTCGGGCACGGCGAGCGCCGCCGACCCCGCCCACGGCTCGGCCGCGTTCACCACCCGGGTGCTCGTACGCCGCCCGGAGCGCGCGCCGGCGAGCGGGACGCTGGTGGTCGAGTGGCTCAATGTCAGCAGCGGCGCGGACGCGGCGCCGGACTGGACCTATCTCGCCGAGGAGCTGGTCCGCCGGGGCCATGCCTGGGCGGGGGTGTCGGCGCAGTTCAACGGCGTCGAGAGCGGGGCTGCTGCGGTGGCCGTGGAGGGGGCCGCCCTGCAGGGGCTCAAGGCCGTCGACCCGGTCCGGTACGCCGGCCTGCACCATCCCGGTGACGCCTTCTGTCACGGCATCTTCACCGAGGTCGCCCGCTCCCTGGCGGCGGCGACCGGCGCGGAGCGGGTGCTCGCGATCGGGGAGTCGCAGTCGGCGTACCTGCTCACCACCTACCTCGACCAGGTGCACCCGGAGGTGCGCTTCTTCGACGGCTTCCTGGTGCACAGCCGGGGTGACGTGGCGGCACCGCTCGGGGAGCCCGGCCGCGGGATCGACCTGCTCGCCGCCCGGACCACCGGCGTCGCGACGCCGATCCGCGACGACCTGGACGTCCCGGTGATCGTGCTGCAGACCGAGGGCGACCTGCTGGGCCGGATGAACTACCTTCCGGCCCGGCAGCCGGACGGCCCGCTGCTGCGGGTCTGGGAGGTCGCGGGCGCCGCCCACGTCGACCTGTTCCAGATCGGCGAGTGGGAGGCCTTCCTCGGCTGCCCGGACCCGGTCAACCGCGGCCAGCAGGCCTACGTCGTCCGGGCGGCGCTGCGCCACCTCGAGAGCTGGGCCCGTGGCGGTCCGGCGGCGCCCGCCGCGCCACCGCTGGAGATCGTCGACGGCGCCTTCGTCCGCGATGACCTCGGCATCGTCCGTGGCGGCGTCCGCACGCCCGTCGTCGACGCGCCCGCCGATGTCGTCCTCGGCGAGGCGGCGCCGGGCGCCTCGGTCGTCTGCGGCCTGTTCGGCCGCACCCTCCCGCTGCCGCCCGGGGTCCGCGAGCGGCGGTGGGCGACGTACGACGACTACGTGGCGGCCTACACCGCGGCGACGGACGCCGCCGTCGCCGCGGGCTTCATGCTGGCCGAGGACCGCGAGGCCGTGCTGGGGGAGCTCAGGCCAGCCCCAGGTAGTTGAGCCAGAGCCGGGTCAGGTCCTCGGTGGCCTGGTCGACGTCCTCGCGGTGGCCGAAGACGTACCAGAGATAGGCCAGCCGCTCGGTCATCGCGCCGAGCAGGAAGGCGGCGGTCGCCGGGTCCACCTCGGGCGCGACCTGCCCGGCCTCCTGCCACCGGGCGATCGCCCGCTCGGTGCGGCTGCGGTAGTAGCGGTTGCGCTCGGCGAGGACGCCGGGCAGGTGGGGCTGTTCGAGGGCGGCGGCCTCGACGCACGTCCAGAACGCCGCGTTGCGCTTGAACGCGGTGAGGTAGAGGCGGTTGGTCTCCCGGATCCGCTGGGCCGGGTCGACCGCGCCGGGCTCGAAGGGCACCAGCTCGCCGTAGACCTCGTCCTCGACGGTGATCAGGAGCTGGCGGAACAGGTCGTCCTTGTTCTCGAAGTGCAGGTAGAAGGTGCCGACCGAGACGTCGGCCTCCTTGGTGATGTCGGAGATCCGGGCCTTGTGGAGCCCCTTGCGCTCGAGCACGCGGCGTCCGGCGCGCAGCAGCGCCCCGCGGGTGCGGTTGCCCTGGGCGGTCGTCGCGGCGCGCTCGCTCATCGGCCACTCCCTCGGGGCGGCATCCGCAGCAGCGCGGTCCAGGCGTCGGCCACGGCGGCCGTCGCGGCCTCGAGGTCGGGGCCGGCGTCGTCGTGGGACCACTGCTGGACGGCCTGCTCGGTGAGCGCGATCAGCGCGTCGACGACGACGGCGCTCTCGACGCCGGGGTCGATCCAGCCCTGCTCCGCCCAGAACCCGAGCTCGTCGGTGAGGGTGCGGGTCAGCGGGTCGTCCTGCTCGCGCAGGGCCGTGGCGACCTGGACGTTGCCGAGCGCGGCGGCATTGATCATCCGCCAGGTCGCGGCGCCCTCGCTCAGCCGGACGACCTGGAGGCGCACCACGTCGTGCAGCCAGGCGCGGGCGCTCTCGGCGTCGGAGAAGCGCGCGCGCGGGACCTCCGCGGCCAGCTCCTGCCGAACCTTGTCGACGACCTCGAGGAAGAGCCCCTCCTTGGTCTCGAAGTAGGTGTAGAAGCTGCCTGCCGCGACCCCGGCGCGCTTCGTCACGTCGATCACCCGGGCACCGTGCAGGCCCTTCTCGGTGAAGACGTCGACGGCGGCGTCGATCAACGCCTGTCGGGTCGGCAGGAGGGTCACCCGGACCGCCTCTCGTGGATGTCGATGGTCGAGCGGACTGCCCGAAGGCTAGCCAGTGCGTCGGCGAGACGCCAGAAATGAACTCGAATTCAAGACATCTGAATTCTCCGTCACCCCTTTTCCAGATGGCTTCCGCGCGCGGATCCACGCCTGAATCGGCCTGAATCAGGCGGCCGGGCGGGCGGGGTGTGGCGCTTGACACAGCCGACGAGAGCGATGTAGGACTGCCCACATGAACCAGAATTCAACGCGCTACGACGGTCGCCGGGTGCTCATCACCGGTGGTGCCCGCGGCCTCGGCGCCGCGATCGCCGCGTCCTTCGTCGCGGCCGGAGCGCGGGTCGCGGTGTGGGACGCGCCCGGTGGCATGCAGCTCGGCTACCCGCTGTCCGGTGCGGCCGAGCTCGACGCGGCCCGGGAGCTGGTCGGTCCGGAGGGGCACGTCGCCGCGGTCGACGTCCGCGACGTCGCCCAGGTCCGCGCGGCGCTGCCCGCTGCCGTGGAGGCGCTCGGCGGGCTCGACGTCGTCATCTGCGCGGCCGGCGTGCGCACCGCCGCGACCGCGGCCACCATGAGCGACGCGGACTGGGACGCCGTCGTCGACACCAACCTGCACGGCACGTACCACGTGCTGCGCGAGAGCCTGGCCCACCTCGAGGCGTCCGGCCGTGGCCGGATCGTGGTGGTCGCGGCCGAGGAGGGCCGGCGCGGCGCGTTCGGGCTGAGCCACTACGCCGCCGCGGCCTGGGGCCAGATCGGACTCGCCAAGTCGCTCGCCCACGAGGTCGCCGATCAGGGCATCTCGCTCGGTGTCGTGTGCCCCGGCGTGATGGAGACAGCGATGACCGACGACCCGGCGTTCTGGGCGGTGCTGCAGGCCGGTCGCGACGGGTCGCTCGCGACGACCGGCCCCGACCGCGGTGCGGCCGAGCACGCCCTGCGCGTGCGCCACCCGAGCAGCACCACGTACGTCGACCTCGACGCGGTCGTGCGCGCGGTCGACCAGCTCGTCTCGGAGCCGGGCCTGGACCGCACCGGGGCGGTCATCGACGTCTCGGCCGGCCTGGCCGCCACCAACACGGCGTGACCCGCCGACCCCACGAGAGAGGGAACAGATGAGGAACTTCGCCGGCCGGACCGCCCTGGTCACCGGTGCCGCCAAGGGGCAGGGGCGCTCACACGCGATCGCGCTCGCACAGCGCGGCGCCGACGTCGTGCTGGTGGACATCGCCGAGCAGATCCCGTGCGCCTCGCGGATGGCGACGCCCGCGGAGCTCGACGAGACCGCCCGCATGGTCGAGTCGCTCGGCGCGTCCTGCCTCACGCTCAAGGCCGACACCCGCAGCCCCGAGCAGATGCGCGACGTGGTCGCGGCCACCGTCGACCGGTTCGGGCGGGTGGACGTGCTCCTGGCCAACGCCGGCATCGCCGCCTTCGGACCGGTCCGCACGATGGCCGACGACGTGTGGCGCGATGTCGTCGACGTCAACCTCGGGGGAGTGGCGGCGAGCATCCGTGCGGTCGCGCCGGTGATGGCCGCGCAGCGCTCCGGGCGGATCGTCGCGACCGCCTCGTCGGTCGGCCGCGAGGGCGGTCCCAACAATGCCAACTACGCGGCGTCCAAGTGGGGTGTGATCGGACTCGTGAAGTCCGTCGCGATCGAGCTGGCCCCCTATGGGGTGACGGTCAACGCGTTCTCGCCGATGTCGGTGTCGACCGACATGTGCCACAACGACCTGACCTACGGCCTCTTCCGCCCCGACCTGGAGGCGCCCACCACCGACGACGTGCGCGCCACCTTCGCCACCCTCAACCCGATGGCCGTGCCGTGGATCGAGGTCGGCGACGCCACCGAGGCCGTCCTCTTCCTCGCCTCCGACGAGGCCCGCTACATCACCGGCACGGCGCTCGACGTCGCCGGTGGCTGGAACGCCTTCCACAGCGCCTGACCCGCACCCGCTGCCCCACCCCGACCACCAAGGAGCCTCCCCGTGACCTTCGACCCGACCGACAAGCTCTCCGACCTCGCCGCCGGCGGCCCGGCGCTGTTCTTCCCCGACCCGCCCGCCCAGGTCACCTTCAACTTCGACCAGGGCATCGCGGCCGAGGAGACCTTCCCGCTCGACGACTTCCGGCGGCTGATGGGCGAGGTCCTCGACCGCGACGGCGGCCGCGCGCTGGAGTACATCTCCTTCGGCTACGAGGAGGAGACCGACCAGATCGTCTACCTGCCGTCGTACATCGAGCTGATGCTCGGGCACACCGGTCTGCGTGAGGAGGTCGCGGCGTGGATCTCGAAGACCCAGGACGTGCCGGACCTCGGCGCCGACAACCTGATCCTCACCTCCGGCTCGGTGCAGGCGATCGCGCTCGCGGTCAACGCGCTCGTCAACCCCGGTGACGGCGTCCTGGTCGAGAAGGCGACGTTCCCCTACGCCATGCGGTTCATGCAGATGCGCGGCGCCGACATCCGCACCGTCGAGATCGACGAGCACGGGCTGGTCGTCGAGTCGCTGGTCGAGCGGCTCGAGGAGATGCGTCGTGACGGCGTGACGCCCAAGCTGCTCTACGTCATCCCGACGTTCCAGCTGCCCACCTGCGTCGTGATGCCCGAGGACCGCCGCCGACGGCTGCTGGAGGTGGCCGAGGAGTACGACTTCGTCATCCTCGAGGACTCGATCTACGCCGACCTGCGCTACGGCGGCGACCCGGTCCCGTCGCTGCTGAGCATGGACACCGACGGCCGGGTGATCCAGAGCCACGGCTTCTCCAAGGTGCTCGCCCCCGCCCTCCGGATCGGCTGGATCACCGCGCCCGAGCCCCTCATCCACGCACTCGCCTCCGTGCGCCAGGACCTCGGCGTCAGCCAGTGGATCTGCCGGATGCTCGAGCAGTACCTGAAGGAGGGCCTGCTCGACCCGCACATCGAGCGCGCCAACGCCGTCTACCGCCGCAAGCGCGACCTCGCCGTGAAGGCGGTGCGCGAGCACTGCGGCGGCCTGGTCAGCTTCGACGTGCCCGAGGGCGGCTACTACCTCTGGCTCAAGATCGCCGACAACGTCGACTGGGAGAAGGCGCAGCACGAGGCCGCGATGGCCGGCGTCTTCTGCCGTCCGGGCGAGAAGTTCCTCGGCCAGGAGGCCGGTCAGGGCTACCTCCGGCTCGCCTACAGCCACGCGCCCGACCACGAGCTCGAGCGCGGCATCAAGGCCCTCGGTGAGGCGATCGTCGCCAACGCGCGCTGACCAGCGGCCGATCGGCCGCTGACCCACCACCACCTGCTGTTCCCGGCGCACGCGTCGGGGACGGAGCTCGGGCGCCCGAAAACACCCGACCCAACCAACGAGAGGAATGCCCGTGCCTTCCAACAACCTCCCTCGCGCCCGCCGTCGCCGCGGCGCGGTGGTCGCCGCCCTGGTGGTCGCCGCCACGGTGGCGCTCGCCGGCTGCAACAGCTCCGACTCCGGCGGTGACGACGGCCCGGCCGCCAGCGGTCCGTGGCTCGACGACGCCAAGGCCGCCGCCGAGACCGCCGTCAAGGTCCCGACCGAGATCGCCGTCAAGGCGCTCGGGCCGGTCGAGCCGCCGGCGTCCATGACCGTCTACTTCGTCGGCTGCGACCAGTCGATCCCGGGCTGCGTGGCCCAGGTCGAGGGAGTCCGCCAGGCGACCGAGGCTCTCGGCTTCGACCTGGAGGTCTGCGACGCCAAGAGCGACGTCGCGTCCTTCCAGAACTGCATGAGCCAGGCGGTCAACGCCAAGCCCGACGTCATCGTCAACAACGCCCGGCCCTCGGCCGACGCGTCGGAGGCCTACGCGACGGCGCACGAGCTGAAGATCCCGGTGATCGGCCAGTTCACCGCGCAGCTCCCGGACCCCGAGAAGGGCAACACGGTCGAGGTCGGCAACGTCTGCCAGATCGAGGGCGAGCTGCTCGGGAGCTACATCGTCTCGGAGTCCGGCGGCAAGGCGAACGTCGCGATCTTCGCCGACACCGTCTACCAGTGCAACGGCCAGCGCGCCGACGGGGTCAAGGCCGCGCTCGACAAGTGCCCGAGCTGCAAGGTGAGCGTCGACCGGTTCAGCGTCGCGACGGCGCAGACCGACCTGCCGCCTGCGCTGCAGGCGAAGATCCAGTCCAACCCGCAGCTCAACTGGGTGGTCAGCACGCCCGGCTTCTCCGGCGTCATGGCGGCGGACGCCGTGCGCCAGGCCGGCAAGGAGGACGCCATCTCCGTCGGCACCTTCGACGGCGACGAGCCCACCCTCGCGCTGGTCCGCCAGGGCGACATCATCAAGGCCGACGTGGCCTCCGGCGTCTACGAGAACGGCTGGACCGTCGTCGACGCGGCGCTGCGGCTCAAGGCCGGGCAGACCATCCCGGACAACATCGAGAACCCGACCCAGCTCCTGATGACCCAGGAGAGCGCGCCCGAGACGGGCACCTACGAGGGCGCCGACGGCTTCCGCGACCAGTTCCAGGCGCTCTGGGGCGTCAGCTGAGCCGACGGCAGCAGCGAGAGCGGAGACCACGATGACCACGGACGACGCGGCCGCCCTGGAGCTGCGCGGGATCGTCAAGACGTTCCCCGGCCAGCGGGCCCTCGACGGCGTCGACCTCACCGTCGCACGCGGCGAGATCCACGCCCTGCTGGGCCACAACGGCTCCGGGAAGTCGACCTTGATCAAGGTGCTCTCCGGGTTCCACCAGCCCGACACCGGGCACTGCTCCGTCGCCGGATCGCGCCTGCGGTTCGGCGACGGGGTGGCCGTCAGCCGGGCCGGTGTCCGGATCATCCACCAGGACATCGGTCTGGTCGACGAGCTGTCGGTGCTGGAGAACCTCCGGCTCGGCGTCGGCACCTACCGGGCCGGCACGCTCGGCGCCATCCGCTGGCGCGACGAGCGTGCCGCGGCCCGGGCCCGGCTCGACGACCTCGGCCTCGGGCACATCGACCCGGCGGCCGAGGTGGCCGGCCTCTCCGCCGTCGAGCGGACCGAGGTCGCGATCGCCCGGGCGATCGACGACCCCGACGCGATCCGGGTCCTCGTCCTCGACGAGGCCTCGGCCGCCCTGCCGGAGGAGCAGGTGCAGCACCTGTTCCGGCTGGTCCGCACGCTCGCGGCCCGCGGCGTCGGGGTGGTCTACGTGACCCACCGGCTGGAGGAGGTCGTCGACCTCGCCGACCGGGTGACGGTGCTGCGCGACGGTGCCGTCGTCCTGCAGGAGAGCGTCTCGGCGCTCACCCGCGAGGACCTCGCCCGGGTCATCGCCGGCAGCGAGGTCGAGGCCGTGCACACCTCCGACCGCGCCGCCGGACGGACGACGGGCGCGCCGGTCCTCGAGCTGGCCGGCGTCGTCGCGGGGCGCGAGCTCGCCGGTGCCAGCCTCACGCTGCGCGAGGGCGAGGTGCTCGGCGTCGCCGGCCTCGCCGGCTCCGGTGTGCACGAGGTGGTCCGGCTGCTCCAGGGACGCTCGGCACTGCGGTCGGGCGCGGTGCTGGTCGGCGGCGCTCCGGTGCCGCGGCCCGGGGTCCGGTCGCTGCGGCGGCTCGGTGTCGCGGTGCTGCCCGGCGAGCGCGACCAGAAGCGGATCACGGGCATGACCGTGGCCGAGAACATCACGATCGCCGACCTGGCGCCGTACTGGCGCGGGGGGCGGTTCCGGCACCGCGCCGAGCGCGCGGACGCCGTCGCCCTCGTCGAGCGCTACCGGATCCGGCCGCCCGACGTGCAGCGGCCGATCGAGCTGCTCAGCGGCGGCAACGCCCAGAAGGCCTACGTGGCGCGCCTCCTGCGCACCGCACCGCGCGTGCTGGTGCTGGAGGAGCCCACCCACGGCGTCGATGTCGGCGGCACCGCCGAGATCCTGCGCCTCCTCGTCGAAGCGGCACGCACCGAGGGCACCGCCGTCCTCCTGTGCTCCTCCGACACCGACGACCTCGCCGCCACCTGTGACCGCGTCCTGGTGCTGCGCGACGGCGTCGTCGCCGACGAACTGACCGACAAGGAGATCACCCGTGAGCGAATCGTTGAGCTCTGCTACGCAGCAGGCTGAGGAGGTGCCGGCGGCGCGACCCGCCGAGCACCGGGCGGGCCGGATCGGTCTCGACCTGCTCGACCGCTGGGCCGGGCCGCTGCTGCTCGTCGCGATGATCGTGGCGTTCACCATCGCCTCGCCCGGCGTCTTCCTCACCAGCAGCAACCTGCTGGCGGTCGTCAACAACCAGACGATCACCGCGGTGGTCGCGCTGGGGCTGCTGTTCCCGCTCGCCGCGGGGGTCTTCGACATCTCCATCGGCGGCGTGCTCACGCTGTCGGTGATCACGTCGGCCTGGACCTTCCAGCAGACGGCCGGCTCGATGCCGGTGCCGCTCGCCATCCTGATCACGCTGCTGGTCGGCTCCTGCGCCGGCCTGGTCAACGCGCTGCTGGTGGTGCGCCTCAGCATCGACCCGTTCATCGTCACGCTCGGGTCCGGCTCGATCTTCCTGGGCGTCTCGCAGCTGGTGGCCAACGGACAGGTCGTCTCGCGCGACATCCCGACGTCCTTCACCGACCTCGGCCGCGGCGAGCTGTTCGGCATCCCGAACCCCATCGTGCTGGTCGTCGTGCTCGCGCTGATCGTCTTCTACGTGCTGGAGATGACCCCGCTGGGCCGGATGATCTACGCCACCGGCTTCGGCCGCGAGCAGTCCCGGCTGGCCGGCGTACCGACCAACCGGATCCTGGTTCTGGCCTTCGTCATCTCCGGCCTCTGCGCCTCGCTGGCCGGTCTCGTCTACACCTCCCGGATCGGGACCGGGCAGCCGGACGTCGGGGCGCAGTACCTGCTGCCGTCGTACGCCGCGGCGTTCCTCGGCTCGACCATGATCAAGCCGGGCCGGTTCAACGTCCCCGGTCTGCTGGTCGGCCTGGCGATCCTCGCGATCGGCATCAACGGCCTGCAGCTGCAGGGGATCCCGTTCTGGGTGATCTCCACCTTCCAGGGCGGTGCGCTGATCCTCGCCGTCGTCCTCACCAAGCTCCGCAAGCTCTCGGTGCGCGCGGACGGCTGACCGCCTCCGCTCCTCGCACCGACCACCCGAGAAGGAGAACGACATGGGCAAGCTCGACGGCAGGACCGCGCTGATCACCGGCGCCGCTCGCGGCCAGGGACGCTCGCACGCCCTGACCCTCGCCGCGGAGGGCGCGAACGTCGTCGCGGTCGACCTCTGTGCCGACCTCGCGACCATCCCGTACCCCCTCGCCACGCCGGACGACCTCGCCGAGACCAAGGCACAGGTCGAGGCGCTCGGCGTCGCCTGCCACACGGTGCAGGGCGACGTCCGCGACACCGATGCGATCGAGGCGGTCGTCGCCGACGCGGTCGACCGGTTCGGGTCGCTCGACATCGCCGTCGCCAATGCCGGCGTCTGCGGCTTCGCGAAGTTCTGGGAGCTCGATGACGCCGCCTGGGACGAGATGATCGGGGTCGACCTGACCGGTGTCTTCAAGACGATGCGCGCCGCGGTGCGCCCGATGCTCCAGCAGGGCAGGGGCAGGATCGTGGCCACGTCGTCGATGGGCGGGCGGATGGGCAACCCCAACCTCGCCCACTACGTCGCCGCGAAGTGGGGCGTGATCGGCCTGGTCAAGACGCTCGCCCTGGAGGCCGCCTCGTCGGGGATCACCGTCAACGCCGTCTGCCCCGCCACCGTCGACACCGCGATGGTCCACAACGACGCGCTCTACGGGCTGTTCTGCCCCGACCTCGACGCCCCGACCCGTGACCAGGTCGAGCCGGCGTACGCCGCGATGAGCCCGATGGGGGTCCCCTGGGTGGCGCCCGAGGACATCTCGAAGGCCGTGCTCTACCTGGTCTCCGACGACGCCCGCTACGTCAGCGGGACGACGATCGACGTCAGCACCGCCGCGTCCGCGGGCATGCCGTGATGGGCTTCAACCCGCCGCACCTGCGCTTCGACGGGATGTCGCAGGCGGTGCGCAGCGGCGACTTCGTGGTGCTGTCGGGTCAGGTCGCCCTCGACGCCTCGGCGCGGATCGCCACCGACGACCCGTACGAGCAGGCCCGGCAGTGCTTCACCAACATCGACCTGGCGCTGGCCGAGGCTGGCGCGACGCTGGCGCAGGTCACCAAGCTGGTGTGCTACCTCACCGATGCCGCGCACTTCCCGTCGTACAGCAAGGCGAAGGGCGAGGCCTTCGCGTCCGGCTCCGCCCCCGCGAGTACGACGGTCGTCGTCTCCGCGCTGCTCGACCCGCGAATGCTGCTCGAGGTCGAGGCGTGGGCCTACGTCGGGGAGGGATCGGCGTGAGCGCCGGCGCCACCGGCTCGATCCGCGTGAAGCGTGGCATGGCCGAGATGCTCAAGGGCGGCGTCATCATGGACGTGGTCACCCCCGAGCAGGCCAAGATCGCCGAGGACGCCGAGGCTCAGGTGCTGCAGTCCCTGGGGGTGGACTACATCGACGAGTCCGAGGTGCTGACCCCGGCCGACTACGCCAACCACATCGACAAGTGGGACTTCACGGTCCCCTTCGTGTGCGGTGCGACCAACCCGGGCGAGGCCATGGTCGGCATCAACGTCGACGAGCCGGCCCGCTCGATCCAGTTCGCCGAGCGCGGCTGGTGACGCGATGCCCCGCGTGCAGGCGGTGCTGACACTCGACGAGGCCACCACGGTGCTGGCCCGCGCCGTCGCCGCGGCGACCGAACGGGCCGTCTCCGTCGCCGTGGTCGTGGCCGACCCCTGGGGCGAGCCGGTCCTCACCGCCCGGATGGACGGCGTCCCCGCCCTCGCGGCCGCCGCGGCCCGGGGCAAGGCGGCCACGGCGGCCGCGTTCGGCGTGCCGACGACGACCTGGGAGGAGCGCTCTGCCGCCGACCCGGTGTTCCGGGCCGCCGTCGGCACCGTGCCGGCCTTCACGCCCCTCGCGGGCGGCGATCTGGTCCGGGTGGGGCGCCAGGTGGTCGGCGCGGTGGCCGTCAGCGGCGGGACCTCCGCGCAGGACGCGGCGATCGCCCGGGTGGCCGGTGACCTCGGTCCGGCCGGCTGACCGGGCTCAGGACGCGGCGTACCCGCCGTCGACCAGGTGGTAGCTGCCGGTGATGAAGCTCGCCGCGTCGGAGGCGAGGAAGGCGACCAGGTGGGCCACCTCCTCGGAGGTGCCGAGGCGACCGGTGGCGTGCTTGTCGGCGAGGGCCTGCTGGGTCTCGGCGTCGAGGGTGGCCTCGAGCAGCGGGGTCGAGATGAAGCCCGGGCCGACCGCGGTGACCCGGACGCCCTGGGCGCTGTGCTCGAGCGCGGCGTTCTTGGTGAGGCCGAGCAGGCCGTGCTTGGTGGTGACGTACGCCGAGGAGCCGGCGATCCCCACCGACCCGAGCACCGAGGCCATGTTGACGATCGAGCCGCCGCCGTTGGCCGCGATGGCGGGGACCTGGGCGCGGACGCCGTAGAAGACGGCGTTGAGGTTGACCTCGACGACCTTGCGCCAGCTCTCGATCGGGTAGTCGCCGACGGGGGCGTCGGCGCCGCCGATGCCGGCGTTGTTGACGGCGATGCGCAGCGGCGCCAGCTCCTGGGCGGCGGTGACGAGCGCGGCGGCGACCTCGGGGTCGCTCACGTCGCCGACGAAGGAGGCGGCGGTGCCGCCGGCCTCAGTGATCGCGGCGACGACCTCGGCCGCGGCGGTGGCGTCGAGGTCGGCGACCAGGACGGCCGCTCCGTTGGCGGCGAGCAGCTCGGCGACGGCGCGGCCGATGCCCGAGCCGCCTCCGGTGACGATCGCGGAGCGGTCTGCAACGTCATAGGTGGCCATGTCTTCCTCCGGTTCCGGGCCGCGGCTCGCGGCCCCAGCTATCTATCCGACGGTTGTCGAATAGATGTCTAACCGACAGATGTCGGATAACATTCCGCCATGGATCCCCGCCAGGTCCGCAGTCGGGCCCTGCTCCACGAGGCGGTGCTCCGACTGGCCGCCGAGCAGTCGATCGCGGACCTCTCGATGACCGCGATCGCGACCGCCGCGGGGGTGCACCGCTCGACGGTCTACCAGCACGCCGGCTCGGTGGACGAGCTGCTCCAGCAGGCGCTCGGCGCGGAGCTCGACGAGCTGCGCGCCGGCCTGCCGGCGCCCGGCACCCCGCCGGAGGAGGTGGGCCGCGCGGTCACCGCCGTCACCCGCGGCGTGCTGGAGCACGTCGCGCGCCATGCCGAGCTCTACCGGGCCGGCCTCGCCGCCGGGGACGCCGACCACGGCCTGCGCGGCATGCTCGGGCGGCACTTCCTCGAGAGCGGCCGGCTGCTGCGCGAGGTCTCCGGCGTCGACGTGCCGCTCGACGTACCGGGGCAGCCGCCGGCCGCCGTGACGGACGTCGCGGCCCGCTTCATCGCCGACGGGACGGTCGGCGTGATCGCCGCCTGGCTGGACCTGCCGGACCTGTCGGTGGACGACCTGCTCGAGATCTACGGACGGCTGCTGCCCGCGTGGTGGCCGCGCGACCCGGCCTGATCCTGTGGCCGGGTCCTTTCGTCGTATCTGACGAATGGCTCGGAAATCCGGCGAAGAGACAGCCCGTTGGTCAGATACGACGTGGACCAGGCGACCACGAGGGAGCAGGTCAGCCGAGCGCGATGCTGCCCGCCTTGAGCGCCACGCCCGTGGCACCGAGCAGCTCGGCGCCCCGCGCGAGCGTGGCGATCGTCCGGGCCGCGGTGAGGTGGTCGAGGCCGTGGGGCGGGTGGATGTTGGAGACGCAGTTGCGGGCTGAGTCGGCGACGCCGGGACGCGGCGCCCAGGTGAGATAGGCGCCGAGGCTGTCGGCGGTGGAGAGGCCGGGGCGCTCGCCGATGAGCACCAGCGCCAGCCGGGCGCGCCAGGCCGCGCCGACGTGGTCGGCCAGGGCGACCCGGGCCTGGGTCGCGACGACCGGAGGGGCGAGCCGGGTCGAGTCCGGCAGCAGCGGCAGCAGCGCCCGGAGCACCGCGACCGCGTGCCGCTGGACCGCGAGCGCGCTCAGCCCGTCGGCCAGTACGACGACCAGGTCGGTCTCGGCGGCGGCCACCGGCAGCGGGTCGCGGGGGCGCCGGCCCAGATCCGGCCGGGTGAGGTACGTCGGCCGGTCGGGTGCCGCCGAGGCCACCACCTGGGCGGGTGCGAGCCCGTCGACCGTGGCGAGCTCGGCGACCAGCGCGGGCACGTCGAGCGGCTGGTGCACGGCGTCGCGGGCGGCGGCGTGCGCGGTCGCGAACTCGAGCCGCTCCCGGGTGCCGGGCGCCTCGCCGTGCCGCTGCTGGCCGATCCGGGCGGGCGTGTGGGCGCGCAGCGGCTGCCAGAAGTCGCTCACACCAGCTCCCGCAGCAGGCTGTGGGCGGGGTCGACCGGGTGGATGCCGCCGTCCTCGGTGAGCAGGCCGACCCGGTCCAGCCAGGCCTCGAACTCCGGCGCCGGCCGCTTGCGGCCGATCCGGCGGGCGTAGAGCGCGTCGTGGCAGCTGGTCGACTGGTAGCCGAGCATCACGTCGTCGGCGCCCGGGACGGTGATCACGAAGGTGGTGCCGGCCGCGACGAGCAGGGTGAGCAGGGTGTCGGTGTCGTCGGAGTCGGCCTCGGCGTGGTTGGTGTAGCAGACGTCGACGCCCATCGGGAGGCCGAGCACCTTGCCGCAGAAGTGGTCCTCGAGCCCGGCCCGGACGATCTGCCTGCCGTCGTAGAGGTACTCCGGGCCGATGAACCCGACGACGGTGTTGACCAGGAAGGGATCGAACGCCCGGGCGACGGCGTACGCGCGCGCCTCCAGGGTCTGCTGGTCGACGGGTCGGCCGTCGGTGCCGCGATGGGCGTCGGCGGAGAGCGCCGAGCCCTGCCCGGTCTCGAAGTACATGACCTGGTCGCCGACCTCGCCGCGCCCGAGCGAGCGGGCCGCGTCGCGGCCCTCGGCGAGCAGGGCGAGGTCCACGCCGAAGCCCGCATTGGCCGCCTCGGTGCCCGCGATCGACTGGAAGACCAGGTCGACCGGCTCGCCCGCGGCGATCAGGTCGAGGGTCGTGGTGAGGTGGGTGAGGACGCACGACTGGGTGGGGATCTCGTAGCGCTGCCGGACGTCGTCCAGCAGCCGGAGGAGGCGGGCCACCGTCTCGGGACTGTCGGACGCCGGGTTGATGCCGATCATGGCGTCGCCGCAGCCGAGCAGCAGGCCGTCGAGCACGGCCGCGGCCACGCCCGCCGGGTCGTCCGCGGGATGGTTCGGCTGGAGCCGGGTCGCGAGCCGGCCGCGCAGGCCGAGGGTCGACCGGAAGCCGGTCACCACCTCGGTGGCGGCGGCGACGGAGATCAGCTCCTGGTTGCGCATCAGCTTGCTGACCGCCGCCACCATCTCCGGGGTCAGCCCCGGGGCGACGGCGGCGAGCGCCGCCGCCGGGAACGGCCCGGTCGCGGTGGCGAGCAGCCACTCGCGTAGACCGCCGACGGTGAGCCCGCGCACGGGCGCGAAGGCGGCCGCGTCGTGGCTGTCGAGGATCAGCCGGGTGACCTCGTCGCTCTCGTACGGCACGACCGGCTGCTCCAGGAAGGCGGTCAGCGGTACGTCGGCGAGGACCCACTGGGCGGCCGCGCGCTCGGCGGCCGACGTGGCCCCGCTGCCGGCGAGGACGTCGCCCGAGCGGGGCGGGGACGCCTTGCCGAGGACCTCGACGAGCGAGCCGAACGTGTAGGACCGGCCGCGGACCTGGTGCGTGTAGGGCACGAGCACCTCCCTTCGGCCACCAACGTAGGGACGCCGGCTCGGCACGGGCGTCGGTCGTTCGACGTATCCGGCGGGGTCCGGTCGTAACAGTCGTGTTTCGTCCCCGCGGGCCGGCGCGCAGATACGTAGATCGACCGACGCGCCGCCCGCCGCCGGCTTCCTACGGTCCTCCTCACCGCCGGGCCGTGACCCGGACCGCACTACGAGGAAGCAGGACGCATGGACAACCTGACGGGGCGCGTGGCCCTCGTGACCGGCGCCGCCCAGGGCATCGGGTACGCCGTCGCGACGCGGCTCGCGGAGCTCGGCGCCCGGGTCGTGGCGACCGACGTGCGCGACCAGTCGGACCTGGGGGAGCACATCGTCACCCGCTCGCACGACGTCACCAGCGCCGCGCGGTGGTCCGAGGTCGTCACCGAGACCGTCGCGGAGCACGGCCGGCTCGACATCCTCGTCAACAACGCGGGCGTCTCGGGCTACGACCAGCTGCACGAGCTGGCGCTCGACGAGTGGCGGCGCATCGTGGCGATCAACCAGACCGGCGTGCTGCTCGGCATGCAGGCGGCGCTGCGGCCGATGCGCGAGCAGCGCGCGGGCGCGATCGTGAACATCTCCTCGATCTGCGGGGCGACCTCGGTGGCGGGCGTCGCGGCGTACCACTCCTCGAAGCACGCCGTGCTGACCATGACCAAGAACGCCGCGGTGACCTACGCCCGCGAGGGCATCCGCGCCAATGCGGTGCTCCCGGGCTGGATCCGGACCCCGCTCACCCTCGGTCAGACCGACGACCTCAACGAGGCATTCCTCGAGGCGACCCCGATGGGCGCCGGGGGCGACCCGGAGGACGTGGCGGACGCCGTCTGCTTCCTCGCCTCCGACCGCGCGCGGTTCATCACCGGCGTCGACCTGCCGGTCGACGGCGGCTACCTGGCCCGCTGAGCACCCCGACGCGCACGACACGAACCGGAGAGACTGACATGGACCGACTCAAGGACAAGGTGGCCGTGGTGACCGGCGGCGCCGTCGGCATCGGGCTGGCGACCGCCCGGCTGTTCGCCGAGGAGGGCGCGGCCGTCGTGGTCGCGGACCTGGAGAAGCCGGAGCAGGAGGTCGACGCCCCGCCGCTCGAGTACGCCGAGCTCGACGTCACCGACGAGGCCGCCTGGCAGCGGGTGGTCGAGGAGGTCGTGGCCCGCCACGGCCGGATCGACGTCCTGGTCAACAACGCCGGCGTCATCGACTACGCCGCGATCGACGCGGTCACCCCAGAGGCGTGGGAGCGGGTGATCGGCGTCGACCAGACCGGGGTCTTTCTCGGCATGCGCGCCGTGCTGGGCCCGATGCTCGCGCAGGGTGCGGGCTCGATCATCAACCTGTCCTCCGCCTGGGGCGTGGTCGGCTCGGAGGGCGTGGCGGCCTACCAGGCGGCGAAGGGCGGCGTCCGCGGCCTGACCCGCAACGGCGCGGTGACCTACGCCCGCAGCGGCGTGCGCGTCAACACCGTCATCCCCGGCTGGGTGACCACGCCGCTCACCGACGCTCAGCCGGCCGAGAAGAACGCCGAGGTGATCGCGCTGACCCCGCTCGGCTTCGGCGCCGAGCCGCGCGACATCGCCTGGGGCTGCGTCTACCTGGCCAGCGACGAGGCGCGCTACGTGACCGGCAGCGAGCTGGTCATCGACGGCGGCCTGCTCGCGCAGTGAACCGCCGACCCGACCGAGAGGACCACCGATGAGCCGCACCCTGACCGTCGCCGCCGCGCAGCTCGAGCTGCGCGAGGTCGACTCCTTCGACGCCTGGGCCGAGCAGGTCCGCGACCTGCTGGACCGCACCCCCGACGCCCGGGTCGTGGTGCTCCCCGAGCTGGTCACCGAGTCACTGTTCACCATCGACGCCGACTGGCGCAGCCACGAGATCGCCCAGCTGACCCGGATCAGCGCCTACACCGACGAGTACGTCGCGCTGTTCACCGCCGAGGCGGCCCGGCGCGACCAGTGGATCCTGGCCGGCACGCACCTGGTCGCGACCCCCGGCGGGCACGAGAACGTGGCCTTCCTGTTCGGCCCCGGCGGCGAGGTGCACCGGCACGCCAAGACCCACATCTTCCCCGCCGAGGCGGACTGGGACACCGGTGAGGGCGACGAGCTCGCGGTGCACGAGATCGACGGCGTCACCGTGGGCATCGCGATCTGCTACGAGGCCGAGATCCCCGAGGTCTGCACCACGCTGACCGCGATGGGCGCCGAGGTGCTGCTCGTGCCGTCGTACACCTTCACCGAGGCGGGCTTCTGGCGGGTGCGGCACTGCGCCGCGGCCCGCGCGATCGAGAACCAGGTGTACGTCGTGCACTGCCCGACGGTGTCCCACCTCGACGCGCCGCTGGCCCCCGGCTGGGCGCAGGCGTCGGTGCTCTCGCCGTGCGACCTGGTCTTCCCCGCGGACGGCGTGCTCGTCGAGGCGCGCACCAACGAGCAGGACGCGATCACCCACGTGCTCGACCTGGACGTGCTCGCCGAGAACCGGCGCACCGGCGCGGCCACGACGCACACCGACCGTGGCCGCCGCCGCGACCTGTACGAGAAGTACGCCCACCTCACCCTCTGATCCCGGCTGCCGACCCGACGACCCCAGCCGAACCGACCCAGCAAGGAGCACCGCCATGCCTCTCAACCTCCCCGAGGGCAAGAAGATCGCCGTCAACATCGGCGCCGACTTCGACGCCCATGCCGTGTGGATGGGCACTTTCGGCAAGACCAGCCCGAGCTACCTGTCCCGCGGCGAGTACTGCGCCACCGTCGGCGTACCGCGACTGCTCGACCTGTTCGCGCGCTACGACATCCAGGGCACCTGGTGCACGCCGGTGCACACCATGGAGACCTTCCCCGAGGCCTTCGCCTCGATCGTCGAGGCGGGCCAGGAGATCGCGGCCCACGGCTGCTACCACGAGTCCGTCCCCAGCCTGGACCAGGACACCGAGATCCGGCTGATGGAGCAGACCATCGAGGGCCACCTCAAGCACGTCGGCAAGGCGCCGCGCGGCTACCGCTCACCGGCCTGGGACTTCACCGAGCACACCCTGGACCTGCTCGAGAAGACCGGCTTCGAGTGGGACTCCTCGCTCATGGGCCACGACTTCCAGCCCTACCACCCGCGCCCGGTCGACGTGCGCTGGGAGCAGGGCTCGGTGTTCGGTGCGCCCAGCCCTCTGCTGGAGTTCCCGGTGTCGTGGTACCTCGACGACTTCCCGGTCGGCGAGTACATCCCCGGCGTGAACCCGGGGCTCGGCTCGAGCGAGGTCATGTTCCAGCGCTTCCAGGACCACTTCGACTTCGCCTACGAGCGGGAGACCAACCCGGTCCTGGCGATCACCCTGCACCCGCAGACCGCCGCGCGCGCCCACCACCTGCTGGGCCTCGAGCGGCTGCTCGACCACATGGCGTCCCACGAGGGCGTGTGGTTCGCCTCGTTGAGCGACATCTACGACACCTGGACCGAGGACTGACCAGCTCCTCGCTCCGTCTCGGGCACCCCGGTCGCAGCGCCGCGTCCGTCTCACGACCCCACGTCTGAAGGAAGTTCCCATGTTGCATCGTCCCGCCCTCTCCCTCGCCGCCGCCGGTGTCGCCGCCTGTCTCGCGATGACCGGCTGCTCGTCCGGCGTCAGCGACACCGCGTCCGCGTCGACCGAGATCATCGACGCCCCGGTCAGCGACCCCGCCGACCTCAAGATCGCCTACTTCTCGGCCGGCACCAGCAACGCCTACCTGCAGGCCGCCATCGACGAGGCGAAGAAGACCGCCGGTGAGCTCGGCGCCGACCTCGACGTCTTCGACGGGGCCTTCGACGCCCAGGTGCAGTTCGACCAGATGCAGCAGGCGCTGACCAGCGGCAAGTACAACGCCTTCGTCGTCGAGCCCAACGACGGGAACCTGGTCTGCGACATCCTCACCCAGCAGGCGCCGGAGAAGGAGGTGCTCGTCTCCGTCTTCAACCTGCCGATCTGCGGGCGCGCGACCAACCTGGGCGAGGAGACCCACCAGCCCGGGACGATCACGTACGTCGGCGGCCAGACCCTCGACGTCTACCAGGCCTGGGTGCAGGACGTCATCGACTCCCACCCCGACGGCGCCAAGATCGCACTGGTCTCCGGGCCGGACCTCAACGCCAACACGCTGTGCTTCTTCGAGGCGGCCAAGGCGTTCGCGAAGGTCGACGGCTTCGAGGTGGTCGCCCAGCAGACCACCGACTACACCACCCCGAAGGCGTTCGACGCCGCGCAGACGATCGTCCAGGCGAACCCCGACGTGGACGTCATCATGTCCAACTTCTCGGGCATGACCCGCGGTGTCGTCGAGGCCGTCGGCAACAAGGACGTGGAGATCTACGACTTCGGCGGAGACACCTGGGCGCTGGAGAACGTGGCCTCGGGCAAGCTCACCAGCTCGGTCATGATGCTGCCGCGGCTCGAGACGCGCGAGGCGATCGAGGCGGTCGCCGAGTACGTCCAGGGCAAGGACGTCCCGGTCTTCATCAACCTGGCCGAGTCCGACAGCCTGCCCGGCACGCCCTTCGCGACCAAGCAGAACGTCGGCGAGTTCACGGCCGAGTACTGAGCCGGAGTCCGGGAGAGCTGTCATGAGCGACACCAACACGCCCGCGATCGCCTGTCGCGGAGCCCGCAAGGTCTTCGGTGGCGCGGTCGCCGTCGCCGGGGCGGACCTCACGGTCCGCGCGGGCGAGGTGCACGCGCTGGTCGGTGAGAACGGCGCCGGCAAGTCCACCCTGCTCGGCATGGTCAGCGGCCGGCTGGCCGCCGACGACGGGACGGTCGAGGTCTTCGGCCACCGGATGCACGGCGGCAACCCCCGGGAGAGCCGCGAGCGCGGGCTGGTGGCGGTCTACCAGGAGCTGACCATGGTCCCGGGCCTGACCGCGGAGGCGAACGTCTTCCTCGGCCAGGTCCGGACCCGGCGCGGGCTTCTCGACGGCCGGTCGATGCGCCGGCGCTACCTGGAGCTGTGCGCGGACCTGGAGATCGACGTACCCCCGACGGCGCTGGCGCGCGACCTGTCGGTCTCGCAGCAGCAGATGCTCGAGATCATGCGGGGCGTCGAGAGCAACGGCCGGGTCCTGGTGCTCGACGAGCCGACCGCGGCGCTCGCCGAGCACGAGCGGGAGACCCTGTACCGGATCCTGCGGCGGCTCACCGCGCGCGGGACCACGGTGGTCTTCGTCAGCCACAACCTCGACGAGGTGCTCGACCTCAGCGACACGATCACGGTGCTGCGCGACGGCCAGGTCGTGCGCAGCGCCCCGCGGGCCGAGTGGACCAAGCCGACGCTGATCGAGCACATGGTGGGCCGCAGCGTCGACAAGCTCGCGGACCGCGGCGGCCATGCCTTCGGCGCCGAGGTGCTGGCGGCGCGCCGGGTGAACCTGCCCGGCGTGCTGCACGACATCGACCTCACCGTGCGGGCCGGAGAGATCGTCGGGCTCTGGGGCCTGGTCGGCTCGGGGCGCACCACCTTCCTGCGCTCGCTGGCGGGCGCCGAGCCGGCCTCGTCCGGCGAGCTGCGGCTGGCAGGCACGGACCTGCCGTGGTCGCGATCGGTGCGCGAGGCCGTGGCCCGCGGCGTGGTGATGGTGCCGGAGTCGCGCAAGCAGGCGCTGGTCCTCGGCATGGACGCGACCAGCAACTACTGGCTGGGCCGCGGCGGGCGCCGGGTCTTCCTCGACCGTTCGGCCGAGCGCGCCGAGACCGGCGACACCGCGGACTTCTTCGCGTTCAACCGGGCTCGGCTCGGCGAGCCGGTGCGCAACCTGTCGGGCGGCAACCAGCAGAAGGTGCTGCTCGCCAAGTGGGCCGGACACCGGCCCGACGTCTTCCTCATCGACGAGCCGACCCGCGGCATCGACATCGGCGCCAAGGCCGAGGTGCTCACCTCGCTGGTCCGGCTCGCGGCCGAGGGGGCGGCGGTCGTCGTCACCTCCTCGGAGCTGGAGGAGGTGCTCGCGATCGCGAACCGGCTGCTGGTCTTCGCCCACGGGTCCGTCGTCCGGGAGCTGCCCAGCGACCACCCCGAATTCAACGTCGACGCCGTCGTGCGTCACGGCTTCAGCACAGGAGAGACCCATGAACCCGTCCACTGAACTCTCGCCGGCCGCCGCGGTCGCGACGGCGCCACCGCCGGCCCGGGCCTCGCTGGCGCCCCTGGCCTCGCGGTTCGCCATGATCGCGGTGCTGGTGCTCCTGGTCATCCTGGCCAGCGCGCTCTACCCGGGCTTCCTGGCGCCGGCGAACCTGCGCGACCTGCTTCTGCAGAACACCGCGGTCGGCATCGTCGCGCTCGGCATGACCTTCGTCATCATCTCGGGCGGCTTCGACCTGTCGGTCGGCGCGACCTACGCCCTCGGGGCGACGGTGTCGGCCGGGCTGGCGATCTCGACGGGCTCGCCGCTCGTCGGGATCGGCGCGGCGGTCCTGGCCGGCCTGGCCTGCGGCATCGCCAACGGCCTGCTCGTGGCCCGGGTCGGGATCAACCCCTTCGTCGCCACGCTCGGCAGCGCCTCGGTGATCTCCGGCATCGCCTACCTGTACTCCAACTCGGCGCCGTTCATCGTCGGCGACCCGAACTTCAAGGTGCTCGCCCGGTCCAGCGTGGCCGGCGTACCGACGCCGATCCTGATCCTGCTCGTCACCTTCCTGATCGGCGGCGTCGTCCTCGCGATGACCCGCTACGGCCGTAACATCTACGCCGTGGGCGGCAACCACGAGGCGGGCTGGCTCTCCGGCCTGCGGGTCAAGGACCTGACCGCCAGCGTCTACATGCTGACCGGCGTCCTCGCCGCCTTCGCCGGGACCATCGACGCCTCGCGGCTCGGGGTCGGCCAGGCCGACGTCGGCGCCAACATCGCGCTCGACGCCATCGCGATCGTCATCGTCGGCGGCACCTCGCTGCGCGGTGGCGAGGGCGCGGTGTGGCGCAGCGCGGTCGGGCTGCTGATCTTCGCCACGCTGACCAACCTCTTCTACAGCCTCAACCTGTCGCAGAACTGGCAGCTCATCGCCAAGGGCACGATCGTGCTCCTCGCCGTCGCGCTCGACTCCTGGTCGCGCAACCGGCGTTCCTGACCGCCGCTCGACGAACCGGGCAGGGCCCGCGCCCGCACCTATATCCTCGGTGCACGGGCTCGGGCTCTGCTCGGCAGGGGAAGGAGGGAGCCGTGCCCACCACCGACGACGGCGCGGCGGCGACCGCCCACGAGATCGTGCTGACCCCCGCGGGTGAGCTCTCCACGCTGCGCGGCGTCGGCGCCGAGGCCGCCGAACGACTCGAGGGGCTGCTCGGGATCGCGCGCCGGGCCGGGCGGCTGGCGGGGCACCACGAGCTCTCCTTCTACTGGCGCGACGACGACAACCGGGTGCTGTTCGCGACGGTGCGCTCGCCCGGCCACGAGTCGCGGACCTCGCTGTCCTGGCTCGACGACGCCGTCGTACCCCACCAGATCACCCAGCGCGAGCTCGACGTGCTCACCCTCCTGGTCGGCGGGCTCAGCAACGCCCAGATCGCGGCGCGACTGTGGACCAGCGTGCGCACCATCTCCACCCACGTCGAGCGGGTGCTCGCCAAGCTCGAGGTCTCCTCCCGGGCCGGCGCCGCCGCGGTCGCGGTCGAGGAGAGCCTGCTGGTGCTGCCCGTGCCCGGCGGGCCCGAGGGCTTCGAGCGGCTGCTCATCGGCAAGCTGAGCAGTCCCGAGGAGGAAGTGCCGCCGACGCCGCGCGGACTCCGGCCGCCGCCCCCGCCGCGCAGCGGGAGGCGGTCGGTACGCCGGCCGATCCTGCTCGGCAGCGCCTTCCCGACCACCGGGGCGATCGCCGAGGACGGCCAGGAGATGGTCCGCGCCAGCCAGCTCGCCATCGACGAGATCAACGCCCACGGAGGGATCAGCGGCCGCCCGGTCAAGCTGGTCAACGTCGACCTCGACATCAAGAGCTCGGACTCGGTGAGCCGGGCCTTCGACGAGCTCGCGGGCCTCGACGTCGACGCCATGGTGTCGGGCTATCTCGACGACCAGTTGGTGGCCCACGAGATCGCGGCCGAGCACCAGGCGCCGTACCTGCACGCCGCGACCCTCGACTCGATGGTGCGGATGGTCGAGGACAACCCGGGCCGCTACGGCAACGTCTTCCAGATCTGTCCGAGCGACACCAACTACGGGCCCGGCTTCGTCAACGCGATGACCTTCCTGCGCGACTCCGGCCAGCTCTCGCCCCACTCGCGCTCGCTGGCCGTCGTCCGCGGCCGGTGGAAGCTCGGCGACCTCGGGCTCGAGGTCGCCATCGCCCGGGCCGAGCGCGACGGCTGGCAGATCGACTACCTCGCCGACGACGTCGTCGGCGACGAGGCCTGGCGCGAGCACGGCCGGCTGGTGGCGCGGCGCGCGCCGGCGGCGGTGCTGATCGGGACCTACTTCGAGGACGAGGCGGCGCAGTTCGTGCGCGCCTTCCAGGCCGACCCGGCGCCGACGGTGCTCTACGCGCTGTACGCGCCGTCGATCCCGCGCTTCCGGATGGACCTCGGCCCGGCCGCCGAGGGACTGCTCTGGGCGACCACGACCGGCACCTACTCCGACGAGGTGGCCCGGCGGTTCACCCGGCGCTATCGCGACGCCTGGGCGGTCAGCCCCGGCCGCTCGCACGCCGGCATCGCCTACGACCGCGTGCGGATCCTCGCCTCGGCCTGGTCCCGCGCCGACTCCCCGCGCGACTTCGCCTCGGTGATCGAGTCGCTGCGCCAGGGCGTGCACCGCGGCGTCAACGGCGCCTACAGCTTCGCCAACGCCGGTCAGTCGGCGCTGGCCTACCCGCTCGCCACGCCCGACCCCTCGATCGGCATGGCACACCTGGTCTTCCAGATCCAGGACAACCGGCAGCGGATCGTGCACCCGGCGCCGTACACCGAGGCGCTGTTCCGGCGTCCCGCGTGGTGGCCCGCCTGAGCTCCAGGCTGAGGTCAGGTGCGGTCGGCGAGCTCGCGAGCCTGCTCGGTGGCGCTCGCCAGCCAGCGCTCGACGACGGCGACCTCGGCGTCGTCGAGGTCGCGCAGTGAGGCGCGCAGCGCCTGGGCCAGCGGGCCGAAGAAGGAGCCGGCGACCTGGCGGGCGGTGTCGGTGAGGGTGAGCACCTGGCGCCGGCCGTCGTCGGGGTGGGGCGTGCGCTCCACATGCCCGCTCGCCGCGAGCCGGCGCAACAGGGCGGTGGTCGCGGGGGCGCTCAGCTCGATCGACGCGGCCAGTCGACTCGGGGTCATCTGCTCGCCGCGCAGTGCCGCCTGGTGGAGGTGGGCGAGCGCGTCGACGTCGGTGGCGTGCAGGCCGTGGTGGTGGGCGAACAGGTGGGAGAACCGGGTGAGCTCGTAGGACAGCTGCTGCACCAGCACCGGGACCCGGACGCCGGTCGAGTTGTCTCCGCTGGGGTGCATGCGCATATCCTTCCATCATGGAACTAAATCCGGTGGCTGCTCGCCCTCCCGCGATTCTCCGTCCTCGCTTCGCCTGGATCCTGCCGGTCCTCTACCTGGTCATCGGCAGCGCCCTCATCGGCGCCGTCGGCACGGCGCCCGTCGACCGCTCCGCGACCGACCAGCTGCCCGACGGCTACGACTCCACCGAGGTGGTGCGCCTGCTCGAGGACTTCCCGTCCGGCGACGGACAGGTCGCGGTCGTGCTCTTCTCGGCCGACGAGGCGCTCGACCCGGCCGCGAGCCAGGCCGTCGCCGACGTCTTCGCCCGGGTCGCGGGTCAGGGGGCCGTGCCGCTCCAGGCCTCCGAGGACGGCACCGCCCTGGTCGGCGTGCTCCCGATGCCGAGCACCGACGCGGCCGAGCTGGCCGACGACGTCGACAAGCTGCGCGCCGCGGTCCGTGAGGGACTGCCGGACGGCGTGCGCGCGGAGGTCACCGGACCGGCCGCGATCCAGGGCGACCTGGCCCGGGTCTTCGAGGGGGCCGACGTCACCCTGCTGATCGTGACCGCGTCGGTCGTGGCGCTGCTGCTGATCATCACCTACCGCTCGCCGGTGCTCTGGCTGGTCCCCCTGCTCGTCGTCGGCATCGCCGACCAGGTGGCCGCGGTGACCGCCACCCATGCGCTCACCGGCCTCGGCGTCGCCTTCGACCAGTCCACGACGGGCATCCTCTCCGTGCTGGTGTTCGGCGCCGGCACCGACTACGCCCTGCTGCTCATCTCCCGCTACCGCGACGAGCTGCACCGCACGCCCAGCCGGCCCGAGGCGATGGCCCGGGCCTGGCGGCGTACGGCGGAGGCGGTGCTCGCGAGCGCGGCCACCGTCGTCGTGGCCCTGCTGGCGCTGCTGCTGTCGGCCTTCCCGACGACCCGGGGCCTGGGCCTGGCCTGCGCGATCGGCGTGGTCGTCGCGGCGGGGGCGGTGCTCGTCGTACTGCCGCTCGCGCTCGTCGGCTTCCCGCGCGGCATCTTCTGGCCGCGCCGGCCGGTCGTGGGGGAGCCCACGCTGTCGGAGGGGCGCTCCGCGTGGCGCCGCATCGGCGACGCGGTGGCCCGCCGGCCGCTGTGGTCCGCCACCGCGGGGATGCTGCTGCTGGCGGTGCTCGCCAGCGGCGCCCTCGGCATCCGCAGCGGGCTCTCGGAGGCCGACCAGTTCATCGACACCCCCGAGTCGATCGCCGCCGCCTCCCGCCTCGCCGAGTCGTTCCCGGCCGGCAGCGCCGACCCGGCCGTCGTCCTGACCCGCGACGACGCCGACACGGTGGTCGCGGCGGCCGAGTCCGCCGACGGGGTCGCCTCGGCGCGCGTCGTCGGCGAGCACGACGGCCGGACCCGCGTCGACGTGGTCCTCGACCACGCCCCGGGTACGCCCCAGGCCCAGGCCGACCTGGCCTCGCTGCGGACCGCCCTCGCCGACCTCCCCGACACCCTGGTCGGCGGCACCGACGCCGAGAACGTCGACTCCGACGCCGCCGCCCGCGACGACCGGGCGCTCGTCCTGCCGGTCATCCTGCTCGTGGTCCTGCTCGCGCTCGGCCTGCTGCTGCGCGCGCTCGTCGCCCCGGTCGTGCTGGTCCTCACCGTCGTGGCCACCTACCTGGCGGCCCTCGGCGCCGGCTGGTTGATCAGCCACACCGTGTTCGGCTTCGACCGGCTCGACGTCGGCGTACCCCTGCAGGCGTTCCTGTTCCTGGTCGCGCTCGGGGTCGACTACAACATCTTCCTGGTCGCCCGGGCCGCCGAGGAGGCCGAGGAGCACGGCGCCCGCGAGGGCATGCTGCGCGCGCTCGCCGCCACCGGTGGCGTCATCACCAGCGCCGGGGTGCTGCTCGCCGCGGTGTTCGCGGTGCTCGGCGTGCTGCCGCTCGTCGTGCTCGCCCAGCTCGGGATCGTCATCTGCGTCGGCGTGCTACTCGACACGCTGCTGGTGCGCACCGTGCTGGTGCCGGCGCTCGCGCTCCGGCTCGGTGACCGGTTCTGGTGGCCGCGACGTCAGGCGACCAGGTCGTCCCAGCCGGCGGCGAGGTAGTCGAGGAAGGCCGGGCCGACGTACTCGGCCGCCAGGTCGGCGCGAGGAACCGGCCGCGGCCGGGTGCGGAAGCCGGCGTCGGCCAGCGCCCGGGCGGCGAAGTCGTGGTGCAGGATCGCGCCGGTGCCGACCGTGACGAAGTCGGCGCCCTGGTCCAGGCACCACTGCGCGTCGGCCGTCGTCAGCACGCCGCCCGCCACGCCGAGCAGCGCGCCGTGGCGCGGCAGGTCGGTGAAGTGCTCGATCAGCAGGCCGTCGTAGCCCTCGGCGCGGGGGCGCATCCGGACGTCCCACAGCGACATGTCGAGGTAGTCGAGCAGCCCGGTCGCCAGCAGCTGCCGGGCGGTCTCGCGGCCCTCGCCGAGGGTGATCCCGTAGCCCTCCGGGGTGAGCCGGAGCCCGAGCTGGAAGTCGGGCCCGGTCGCGGCGCGGATCCCCTCGATCACGTCGCGGAGGGGTCGGATCCGGTCCTCGAGCGGGCCGCCGTACCCGTCCTCGCGGTGGTTGGACCGGGCGTCGAGGAACTGCGCCAGCAGGTACCCGTGCGCCCCGTGCAGCTCGACCCCGTCGAAGCCCGCCTGCTCCGCCCGCACCGCCGCCGCGACGAAGTCGGCGACCGCCCGGGCGACGCCCTCGGTGCTGAGCGCCTCGGTCGCCTTGGCGGGGTCGGCCCACGGGCCCACCTTCGCGCGGCCCTCGAGCGGGGCGTCGGCGCGCCGGCCGCCGTGGTGGAGCTGGACGGCCGAGCGGGTGCCGGTCGCCCGCAGGCTCTCGGCGAGCCGGCGCAGCCCGGGCAGGTGCTCGTCGCCGGCGATGCCGAGCTGTCCGGCCCACGCCCGACCCTCCGGGGCGACGTACGCCGCGCAGGTCAGGGTCAGCCCGAACCCACCGCGCCCCCGCGCCACCAGCCAGTCGAGCTCGTCGTCGCTGAGCGTGCCGTCGGCATTGCTCTGCACGTTGGTCAGCGGCGCGAGCGCGAAGCGGTTGGCCCAGGCCGGGCCGTGGGGGAGAGCGACGGAGTCGGCGAGCGTGGAGGTCACCGGCCCATCCTGCCAACGCGCCCGGCGCCGCAACGACGAGACCCCCGCCGGTCGCCCGGCGGGGGTCTCGTTGCTTGTGGGCAGGGGCGGGGTCGAACCGCCGACCTATCACTTTTCAGGCGATCGCTCGTACCAACTGAGCTACCTGCCCAAGCAGTCGCCCACCTTACCGGAGGGTGGGCCCGGGCACGAAAGCGGCGTGCCCTTCGGGCCTTGCGTTGCCTAGCCTGGCCCGATGCCGGCGTCCTCTCGATGAGCGCCCCGGCCCGGCGCGCACTATGCTGGCCCGCGCTGCGGAGGTCTCGTCCTCCACGGTGGGCCCCCATCGTCTAGCGGCCTAGGACACCGCCCTTTCACGGCGGGTACGCCGGTTCGAATCCGGTTGGGGGTGCGCTCCGCGTCGTCCGGGAATCCGGGCGGCGTCCCCGATTGGGACTCGCGGAGGAGGATGGGTTAGAGTTCCTTCCGCTTCACCACGCGAAAGCGGAGTGAGCGAAATGGCCCTGTAGCGCAGTTGGTTAGCGCGCCGCCCTGTCACGGCGGAGGTCGCGAGTTCGAGTCTCGTCAGGGTCGCCAGCCAGAGCCCGGACCGTCAGGTCCGGGCTCTTCGCATTCTCCGGGGTCGGGGCCCGCTGGGCGGGTCCCGGCACAATGTCCCCGTGCCCGTCGAGATGAGCCCCGAGGACTTCGACGCCCTCGTCGACCGCGCCCTCGACGACATCCCCGAGGAGCTGGCCCGGCTGGTCCACAACGTGGTGGTCCTGGTCGAGGACGAGCCGCCGGAGGGCGAGCCCGACGATCTCCTGGGCCTGTACGACGGTGTGGCGCTGACCGAGCGCGGCGGCGGCCTGGAGCCCCAGCTGCCGGACCGGATCTTCCTGTTCCGCGGGCCGCTGCTCGACATGTGCGAGGACGAGGAGGACCTGGCCGAGGAGGTCCGGATCACGGTCGTCCACGAGGTCGCGCACCACTTCGGCATCGACGACGCCCGGCTCCACGACCTCGGCTACGCCTGAGCGACCCGACTATCCCCGAGCGACCAGGTAGCCCAGCGCGCAGGCGCCCAGCCCGAGCGCGATCGTGACCAGCGCGTACGCCGACCCGCGGCGGGGGCCGAGGTCACGGACCTGCACGGCGAGCGAGGAGTACGTCGACAGCCCACCGCAGAACCCGGTGCCGACCAGGGCGAGCGCGGAGCCGTCGACCGACCAGCCGACGCAGGCGCCGAGGACCAGGCTGGCGACGGTGTTGGCGGTGAGGGTGCCGTGGTGCCAGGCGCCGTCGAGGTGCTGGCCGAGGGCGTAGCGCAGCGGGGCGCCGACCGCCGCGCCGAGGGCGACGAGCAGCGCGGTCACAGCTCGTCCTCCTCGGGGAGCGGGGGCGCGGCCCGGCCGACGAGGGCGACCGCGAGCAGGCAGGCGGCGAGGGTGCCGGCGACATAGGCGAGGGCGAGGCCGGGGCGGCCGTCGGCGAGCAGCGCACGGGCCTGCTCGGAGGTCGCCGAGAACGTCGTGTAGCCGCCGAGCACGCCGGGCCCGAGCGCGGCCGCCCACACCGGCGAGCGTCGGGCGAGGGGGAGCAGCAGCAGGCCGGCGAGCAGGGCCGAGCCGGAGACGTTGATCGCGAAGGTGGTCCACGGGAAGCCGGAGCCGTCCGCCGCGACCTGGGTGGCGGCGTACCTCGCCACGGCGCCGACCGCGCCCCCGGCCCCGACGGCGACGAGCAGCCGCGGGGAAGGAGTCACGCCTGCAGACTAGGGCGGGTGCCGGAGCTGGTGCCGGTGCCCTGCCAGGCGACCGGCGGCGCGCCGACCGACTGGCGGCGGAACTCGCCGAGGAACCAGATCTGGAAGGAGCGCTGCTCCGGGGTGCGCGGGGCGGTCAGCAGCCGCTGGGCCCGGGAGAACTCGTCGGCGGCGTCGAGCAGGTCGATCAGGCCGCCGATCTGGCGGGCCGTCTCGCGCGGCATCCGCAGCCGCAGGTCGATGGTCTCGCGGCCGTCGGAGTGCGCCTTGTCGACCTGCTCGCGGCCCATGTTGGCGCGCAGCGGCCGCTCGAGGGCGTCGAAGTGGTCGGAGAGCACCTTCGCGAGCGGGTAGTCGTCCTCGTGGGCGAGCGCGAGCAGGCGGATCTCGCGACGCAGGTCGCGGTAGTGGCGCTGGAAGCGTCCGAAGGCGCCGATCGGCACCCCGTTGATCTGGACGCCGACCTCGCCGACGCGGGTGTGGTCGGCCTGGAGGGCCGGCATGCTGTGGGTCTGCTGGTAGGGCGCCCCGCCGGTCTCGGACAGCTCGGGGGCCGGCTCGAACCAGACCGCCTTGCCGTCCTCGTCGATCTCGGCGCCCCACGCGGCGGAGGCCCGGGCCACGATGTCGAGCCCGCGGCCGACCGTGGTCAGCGCGGCGAGCTGCTCCTCGTCGAGGGCGTCGAAGGCGTCGAGGTCGAAGGCGTCGATGTCGAAGCCCCCGGCCTGGGTCGAGGGCTGCGGCGGGATCACCGAGGCGTCGTGGACCTCGAAGCGGGGGTGGTCGGCGGTGCCGCGGACCTGGAGCCGGATCGGGGCGGTGCCGTGGAGGACGGCGTTGGTGACCAGCTCGGAGACGGCGAGCTCGGCGCAGTCGGCGAGGTCGGTGCGCCCGAGCTGACCGCAGGTCTGGACGACCCAGCGTCGTGCGTCGTGCACGATGCGTGGCCCGGGGGCCAGGTCCAGGGACTGCCGGTGCTGCACGGAGGTACCTTCCGGGTGTCACGGCCCGAGTGTTCTTGATCGATTTCCGGGGGGATGAGGTGCTGTTCCCGGGTGCGATACCCCACCCGATTGACAACTAAACCAACCCCGGGAAGGACGTTTGGTGACGGTCCGGAAGGCATGTGACCTACCAGACCTTGACCTCGGGTTGGGGCTCGTGCAGGCGACGCGGAACAATGATCTCGAACCGACCTCATCGGTCGTCAACAAGGTGCTCCAGGAGGCAGCCATGGCAGCAGGCGACACCCAGCCCGACCTGCCCGATCGCATCATCGTCCCGCGTTCCGACCGTCACCAGGTCGTCGTCATCGGCTCCGGATTCGGTGGCCTGTTCGGCACCAAGCAGCTCCGCAAGGCCGACGTCGACGTCACCATGATCGCGAAGACGACCCACCACCTCTTCCAGCCGCTGCTCTACCAGGTGGCCACCGGCATCCTGTCCGAGGGTGAGATCGCACCACCCACGCGCGAGGTCCTGGCCAACCAGAAGAACGCCCAGGTGCTGCTCGGCGAGGTCACCGACATCGACCTGGCGAACCGCCAGGTCACCTCCCACGTGCTGGGCCGCGAGCTGGTGACGCCGTACGACTCCCTGATCGTGGCCGCCGGCGCCGGCCAGTCGTACTTCGGCAACGACCACTTCGCCGAGTTCGCCCCCGGCATGAAGAGCATCGACGACGCCCTCGAGCTGCGCGGCCGGATCTTCGGCGCCTTCGAGATGGCCGAGCTCGGCGCCTCCCGCGGCGAGAACGTCGACCACCTGCTGACCTTCGTCGTCGTCGGCGCCGGCCCGACCGGCGTCGAGATGGCCGGCCAGATCGCCGAGCTCGCCCACCGCACCCTCACCCGCGACTTCCGCGCGATCTCGACCCGCCACGCCCGGGTGATCCTGGTCGACGCCGCTCCGCAGGTGCTGCCGCCGTTCGGTCACAAGCTCGGCAAGTGGACCCAGGAGAAGCTGGAGAAACTCGGCGTCGAGGTGATGCTCGGCGCCCTGGTCTCCCAGGTCGACGAGCGCGGCCTGACCGTGAAGTACAAGGACGGCTCCGAGGAGCGGATCAACGCCGTCACCAAGGTGTGGGCCGCCGGCGTCCAGGCCAACAAGCTCGGCAAGACCCTGTCCGACCAGACCGGCGCCCCGCTCGACCGCGCCGGCCGGATCTCGGTGAACCCCGACCTCACCCTCCCGGGCTATCCCGAGGTGTTCGTGGTCGGCGACATGATCTCGCTCGACAACCTCCCGGGCGTCGCGCAGGTCGCGATCCAGGGTGCGAAGTACGCCGCGAAGGAGATCGAGGGCCGGCTCCAGGGCAAGCCCGCGCAGCCGCCGTTCAAGTACTTCGACAAGGGCTCGATGGCCATCATCAGCCGCTTCCGGGCGGTGGCGATGGTCGGCAAGCTCCGGCTCACCGGCATCCTCGCCTGGCTGATGTGGCTGGTCGTCCACCTCTTCTACATCACCGGCTTCAAGAACCGGGTCACCGCGGTGATGCACTGGTTCGTCTCGTTCATCGGCAAGGGCCGCTCCGAGCGCACCTCCACCGAGCAGCAGATCTTCGCCCGGGTGGCGCTGCAGCGGCTCGAGCGTGGTGCGACCGACCTGGTCTCCCAGCCGGGGGAGTACGACGAGGCGCTGCGCCGGGCCGAGCTGGAGGCGCAGGCCGCCGAGGAGGCGCGGCTGTCCGACGAGAACAAGCGTGGGGTGAAGGTCGGGGGCTGACGCGGGGGTGCAGGAATCGCCGGTCGACCGGCGATTCCGGCGCTTGTCGGCCGTTGCAACGCCCGACAAGTGCAAGAACTGCCCGACAAGTCCGCGGCGCCTACCGGAACGCCCGGGGCATGATGAACACGCCCTCGGCTTCCGCGGTCACCCCGTCCGGGCCGATCATCCGGGCCTTCGCCCAGGTCTTGATGCCGTCCTCGCGGTCGATCCACGCCTCCGCGCGCAGGTCGCCCAGCGGCGTGCCCCGGCGGTAGACGAGCGTCAGCGTCCCGGTCATCCCGGGTCGCCCGGCCGCGCCCACGGAGTGGCCGAGCACCTGGTCCAGGATGAGCGCGACCACGCCGCCGTGGACCAGCCCCGGTGGTCCCTCGTACGCCGCCCCGCACCGGAAGCTCGTCTCCGCCCGCCCGGTGGGGTCGCTCACGACGGTGAGCGGGGGCGCGATCGGGTTGCGCAGCCCGATCACCGGGTTGCCCCAGGGGCGCCGGCGGCCGGCGGTGAGGTGCTCCTCGCCCAGCGTCCGGGTACGTCGGGCCTTCCGCAGCCGGGCGACGGCCGCCTCGACGTCGGCCCGGGCGGCGCGCACCTCGTCGTCGTCGACGTCCGACATGACGCACAGGTCGACCAGCTCCCGGGCGGCCTCGGTGAGCGGGCGCCAGACCGCGGCCTCCTGCTCCACCACGGCGGCGGGCGTGTCGTCGGTCTCGGGGAGGTGCCAGTTCATCCCGGCATGGTAGAACACGTTCTCGTTTCGCCGAGGAGCAAACCCGTTGACCGGGATGGTGCAATGGCGCCATGACCGCGCTCGTGCCGCCCGATGTCGCCCGCTGGCAGTCCTGGGCGGCGATGGTCGACGACTTCGGCGGGCCCGGCGAGATGCACGGCTCCGGGCACTGGAACCTCGAGGGCGACCCGGTGCCGACCGAGGCCGGGTGCGCGGCGTACGTCGCGATGACCGAGCTCACCTCGACGGCCGACCTCGACGGGACCCGGGTGCCGTCGACGTACTTCTGGATCGCCGACGGCGCCGGCGGGCCCGACGACGACCTGGTGGGCTTCCTCCACCTACGTCACCTGCTCAACGACTGGCTGCTCGAGGAAGGTGGCCACATCGGCTACTCCGTGCGTCCCTCGGCGCGGCGGCGCGGGCACGCCGGCCGGGCGCTCGCGCTCGGGGTCCGGGCGGCCGCCGGGCTCGGCATCGAGCGGGTCCTGGTCACCTGCGACGTCGACAACGAGGCGTCGCGGCGCACCATCGAGAACGGCGGCGGGGTGCTCGAGGACGAGCGCAGGGGAAAGCTGCGGTTCTGGATCGCTACGGCTGGGTGACCGGGGCGGCCTCCGGCCGCAGGCCGGGGCGCAGCCGGTAGAGCACGGTCGTGAACCAGTGCGGGTCGACCATCGCCCGCGTGATCACGACCAGCGGCAGCCCGTCGCGCTCGATGAGGACCGTCCAGTGCCGCTCGCCGGGCTCGCCGACGATCGCCACCGGCGTGTACGGGCTGGCCAGGTCGACCAGCTCGGTCTGCCCGTTGCGCTTGATCGACAGCTGGCCGCGCCTGACCGCGAGCTCGGTGGTCGTGCACCCGGCGCGCACCGCCCACACGACGAGCAGCAGCAGGCCGAGGGTCGCCGCGACGCCGATCGAGGTGGTGGTCGGCTGCGTCGCGGCGGCGTACGACGCCAGGCCGGTGCCGGCCAGCACCGCGAGCAGCACCCAGGAGAGCGTGCGCCGGATGCCGCCCCGGACCGGGAACTGCGCGTCGGTGCTCGCGTTGAGGGCGTTCAGGTTGTCCTCGGGCTCGGTCCAGCGACCGTGCCTGACCTCGGGCTCGGCGCGCACCCGCGGCGGCGGGGCCGGCCGGGTCGGGGCCTGGACGTCGACCGGCGGGGGAGCCGGCTCCGGCGGCGTGGGAGCGGGCGTGCGGCTCGGCGCCGGGCTCGGTCGCGGCTGGTCGGCGCGCAGCGCCTCCACGACGGAGCGGCCCAGGTCGGTGCTGTCGAGCGAACCGGCCCGCGCGATCCGCGACGGCGGCTCGGGCGGCGCCGCGACGCCGAGCGCGTCGAGCACCGAGCGGCCGGCCTGGAGGGAGTCGGCGCGGCCCTGGGGCGTCGTACCGGGGGCGGGGGCCGGGGGAGTGGGCGGCCGCTGGGATACGCCGCCGCGGGGTGCGCCGACGACCCTGGCGTCGCGCGCGTAGGTGGCGCGCTTGTCCAGCCAGGCCCGGATGCTCTCGGTGTCCGGGCCGAACTCGTCCTTGCTCCCCACGAGCGAGTTCCCCTCTCGTTCCCTCTCCCGCGACTCAGGGTACCGGGGGCAGGTCCCGGGCGTCCCCGGTCCGGCGGTCCCGTCCGCATGGCCCGAACGGGCCATCGGCGCCTGGTCCTACCCGTCGACACGGTAGATTTGAGATCGATTCCCAGTCTGTCCCGTCCCGATGCCCCAGGAGGCCCGGTGTCCGACACCGACGCGCGCCCGACCGCGCTCCGGCCGACCCGCCAGCGCCGGGCGATCACCGACGCGCTGGCGCTCGCCGCCGACTTCCAGAGCGCCCAGGAGATCCACGACAGCCTGCGTCGCACCGGCGACAAGGTGGGCCTGGCCACGGTCTACCGCACCCTCCAGGCGATGGCCGAGAGCGGCGACGTCGACGTCCGCCACAACCCGGCCGGCGAGGCGACCTACCGCCGCTGCAGCGACTCCCACCACCATCACCTGGTCTGCCGGTCCTGCGGACGCACCGTGGAGATCACCGGCTCCGCGGTGGAGAGGTGGGCGCGCACCGTCGCCGACGAGCACGGGTTCACCGAGGTCAGCCACACCGTGGAGCTGGTCGGCCTGTGCGCGGAGTGCGCCCGGCGGCAGTGAGGGGTCTGGGTAGGCCGTGTCGGGCTCGAACCGACGACCCTCGGATTAAAAGTCCGGTGCTCTACCAACTGAGCTAACGGCCCGGGGCGAGCCTAGCGAGCGTGCGGATCGGTGTCTGCGGCGGCCGGGGACGCCGGCCGGCGGAACAGCGGCGGCAGGAAGCGCAGCATCAGCGCCGACCAGACCGCGTGGGTCAGCACCGGAGCCTGCAGGCCGCCGGACGCGCGGCGCTGCAGTCCGAACAGCGTGCCCATCGCTCCCGCGGCCAGCACGAGCGCGGGGTTGCGGGTGGTCGTGGTCGCGAGCGCGTAGACGGCCGTCGAGGTGGCGACCGGGTGCCGCGGGCCCAGGGCGGCGTAGAGCGCGCCGCGGAAGAAGACCTCCTCGCCGACGCCGTTGGCGAGCGTGGTCGCCAGGACCAGGCGGTCGTCCCCCTCGTCGGCGAAGCGCAGCACCCGGGCCACCGCGTCCCCCAGCACCGGCACCCGCCGGGCGACCAGCGCCGCGCCGTAGAACAGCCCGAAGGCGGCCACGCCGGTGGCGACCGGGGTGAGCAGCGGACGCCGCAGGGTGGCGTCCCGGCTCTCGATCCAGCCCAGGTGCAGCGGTCCCGAGGCCAGGCCGCCGGCGGTCCACACGCCGGCCACGGCGGCCGTGGACAGGTAGAAGCCGCGCGAGCCCGGCGGCGTCGAGAGCGAGGCGCCGAGCAGCCCGGCGCCGGTCACCGCGGTGGCCGCCACCGCCCGGCGCCGGCGCCGTCGCGCCGCGGGAGTCTCGACCGCGTCGGCCACGACGACGTACGACAGCGGCTTGGGCAGCAGCCGGTCCAGTGCGGCACGACGGCTCATCGGCTCGCCGCGCGCTCCATCAGGGCGGCCCGGACCGCGTCGTCGTACGACATCGGCCGCAAGGGTACGACGTCGCGCACGCTGGTGTCGGTGACCACGACCTCGTTGACCATCGAGTCCACCAGGTTGCGCCCCGCCCGGGCGTCCACGTCGGTGACCAGCGCCAGCCACCGGGAGGACAGGCCGGGCGTCAGCAGCGGGACGGGCACGATGGGCAGCCGGCGGCCCTCGATCGCGGCGACCCGCTGCAGCATCTCGGCGTACTCGAGCACGTCGGGGCCGCCGATCTCGAACACCCGGCCGGCCGCCTCCGGGCGCCCGAGGACGCCGAGCAGGTAGCGCACCACGTCGGCGACGGCGATCGGCTGGGTGCGGGTGCGCACCCAACGCGGGGTCACCATGGCGGGCAGGTGCTCGACGAGCTGGCGGGTGATCTCCCAGGAGATGCCGCCGTGCCCGACGACGATGCCGGCGCGCAACACCGTGACCGGCACGCCGCCGACGCCGAGGAGGGACTCGACCTCGCGCCGGCTGCGCAGGTGGTCCGAGAGCCGGTCGTCGTCCTTGCCGAGGCCGCCGAGATAGACCAGCTGGCTCACCCCGGCCCGTGCCGCCCGGACGCCGAAGGCCTCCGCGGCGCGGGCATCCCTCGTCCGGAAGTCGGCACTCCCGAGCGAGTGGACCAGGTAGTACGCCGCCGCGCAGCCGGCGAGCGCCGGGTCGAGGGTCGCGGGCTCGGCGACGTCGCCGTGCACGGCGGTCCCGGGGCCGGCGTACCGATTGGGATGCCGGGTCATCACGCGCACGTCGCGGCCCTCCTCGACGAGCGCGGCGACCAGGCGGCGGCCGACGAAGCCGGTGCCGCCGGCGACCAGGACCGGCGCGGCCGCGGTGCTCACGGCCTCCTCCCGGGCGTCGGGTCGGCGGCCAGGTGCCGCAGCACCGACCGGGCGACCCGCTCCCCGGACGCCAGCGCGCCCTGGATCGAGCTGGTGTCGCGGTGGTCGCCCGCGACCCACACCCCCGCCTCGGCCAGGTACGCCGGCCGGCGCAGCGGGTGCGGCGCGGGCATGGCGGGCAGCGCGAACGGGACGTCGCGGACCGCGACCAGCTCCCAGTCGTCGTCGGGTGCCCGGTGCAGTGCGGCCGCGGCCCGGCGCGCCGCGTCGGCCGCGAGCCGCGCCCGGCCGCCGGTGTGCAGCACCGAGGTCGCGACCAGCGCCAGACCATCGGGGGCGTAGGACGGCGCCGACGCGCTCAGGACGACCGAGTTGGTGACCCCGGAGCCGTCGGCGTCCACGGTGAGCGTGCCGTCGAGCCCGCGCCAGGGCTCGGCCGCGAAGTAGTAGGTCGTCACGCCGCGCGGCATCGGCGGGCGGCCGAGGGCCGGCACCAGGTTAGGGGCGGTCCACGGGTCGGTGGCCACCACGACCGCGCTCGCCTCGAAGGTGGTGCCGTCGGTGAGCACGACCTCCCGCGGGCCGACCTCGGCGACCGGGCTGCCGAGCCGGACCGCTCCGCGGGGCAGCTGCCGGGCGAGTGCTCGCGGCAGCGCCCGCATGCCGGTGGCGGGCAGCGCCGACCGGCCGGTGGCGAAGGTGCGCAGGACCAGGTCGGTGAACACCCGGCTGGTCGTCAGCTCGTCCTCGAGGACCACCCCGGAGACGAAGGGCGCCAGCAGGTCGCGGACCAGGCCGGAGGGCAGGGTGGCCCAGGCCTCGCCGGTCGAGACGTCGGGCCGCCGCTCGAGGGCGCTCGGTCGGCTGGCGAGCAGGCCGCCGGCGTAGAGCGCGAGCGCGGCCTTGCCGCGCGGTCCGGTGGCCGACGAGGTCAGGGCGCGCAGCGGGGCGGTGGGTGAGGCGGCCGGGTGGGGCAGGTCGTGCAGCCGGCCCGCGCGCCGTAGGCGCACCCCGCGGGGGAGCGGGCGCAGGTCCAGCTCGGCCAGGTCCACGGACCGTCGCAGCGCGGGATAGGCGGTGTTGAGCACCTGGAAGCCCCGGTCGATGACGAACCCGTCCACGACGTCGCTGCGCACCCGTCCGCCCAGGTCGTCCCCGGCCTCGAGCACGACGACCGTGACGCCCGCGCGGTGCAGCCGGAGGGCGGCGGCCAGCCCGGCGAGCCCGGCGCCGACGACGACGGCGGGAGCGGTCATGCGCCGACCCGGAGGGCGGCGCCGCTCGCGGGCGGCAGCAGGTCCGGGGCCAGGCTCAGCAGCCAGGCCCGGGCGCTGAGCCCGGAGCGGGCCTGGGCGCCGGCGTGCAGCCACGCGGCCAGATAGCGCGCGACCGTCGCCTGCTGCGCCAAGGCGTGGTCGCCGTGTCGGCACAGCTCGAGCCGCCAGGTCACGGCGCAGGTGGCGTCGTAGAACTCGAGGAATGCGTCGAGGTCCCCGGTCGCGCCGCGGACCAGGAGTCGGCGCAGGTCCGCGTCGGACGCCTGCTCGGTCGTCTGGATCATCGAAGCTCCACCCTCTACAAAATTCTCAACAACGTGTTTAAGTTTAGGCTATGAGCATGGACCACGACCTCGACGCGGCGCAACCCCGGGAGGAGGCGGGCGGCGAGCTGACCATCGGCGAGCTCGCGCGCCGGGCCGGCGTGAGCACCGCCGTCCTGCGGATGTGGGAGTCACGTCACGGCTTCCCCACGGCCCGCCGGCTGGCCAGTGGCCATCGCCGCTACGCCGAGGCCGAGATCGATCTGGTCCGCCAGGTGCTGCGGCGCAAGGCCGCGGGGACCCGGCTCGAGGTGGCCATTGCCGAGGTGACGGCGGGCCGGTCCCTCGCCAGCCCGTCGATCTTCGCCGAGCTGCGTCGGCGGCATCCCGAGCTCGCGGTCCACCGGCTGCGCAAGTCCACCCTGATCGCCCTCTCCTGGGCCATCGAGGACGAGTGCTGCGCGGTCGCCGAGCGCCCCGTGCTCTTCGGCGCCTTCCAGCGGGGTCGGTTCTACGAGGCGTCCGCCGGCCGCTGGGCCGAGCTCGCCCGGGTGGCCCGCGCCGCGGTCGTGTTCGCCGACGAGTGGGACCCCGGCACCCACGCCGCCGGCGCGCCGGCCCTGGTCGACCTGGCCCGCGACGCCCCGATGCGGCGGGAGTGGGCCGTGGTGTGCGACGCGCCCGACGCGGCCGCCTGCCTGTCGGCCTGGGAGCTCCCCGGCCAGTGGGGCGTGCCGGACCGCGAGCGCATCTTCGAGACGGTCTGGACCGTCGATCCTGGCGCGGTCCGTGACGCGGCCCGGGTCGCGGCCGCCGTGGCCGCCGACGCGGGTCTCGCCGAGGGGGACGCGCTGCTCGCCGAGCTCGCCGAGCCGCCCGCGCCGGGCAGCGCCCCGCTGGCGGCCGTGACGGCGCTGTTCAACCGGGTCGTCCTGTACGTCGACCGGCTGGGCTGAGCCTGATCCACGCCGCGCGGTCCCGCTGGCCGGCATCCCCGGCCGGCACCGCCCCGTCGGGGGTTCTCCTACCGCCATGACCGAGAACCCCACCAGCTCCCTGCCCGTCCCCGGCCGCGTCGCGGGCCGGGTCGTCATCGTCACCGGCGGTGCCCGCGGCATCGGCGCGGCCTGCGTGCGCCGACTGCTCGCCGAGGGCGCCCGCGTGGTCGTCGCCGACGTCCTCGAGGCGGAGGGCGCGGCCCTCGCCGCCGAGCTCGGCGAGCACGCTGCGTACGTCCCCCTCGACGTGACCAGCGAGGACGGCTGGCGGCGTGCGGTCGCCGCCGCCGAGGCCGCCTTCGGGCCGGTGTCGGGTCTCGTCAACAACGCGGGCATCGTCCACGTGGACCCGATCGAGACGCTGAGCGAGGCCGACTACCGGCGGGTGATCGACGTCAACCAGGTCGGGGTCTTCCTCGGGATGAAGGCGGTGATCGGCTCGATGCGGCGGGCCGGCGGCGGATCGATCGTCAACATCTCCTCGACCGGCGGGCTGATCGGCTACTCCCGGATCCTCGGCTACGTCGCGTCGAAGTGGGCCGTGCGCGGGATGACCAAGACCGCGGCCCAGGAGCTCGGCCCGGACGGGATCCGGGTCAACTCGGTGCACCCCGGCTTCACCCGTTCCGAGATGACCGCCGACTCCGCCCGCTCGCACGAGCAGGCGCGGCACCAGCCGCTGGCGCGGCAGGCCGAGCCCCTCGAGATCGCCCACCTGGTCCTGTTCCTGATCAGCGACGAGGCCGGCTACTGCACCGGCTCTGAGTTCGTGGCGGACGGTGGGTTCACGTCGCTGTGAGGCGCTGATATTTCTATTAGGAATATGTCGGTTCCGCCTAGTGGTACGGCCCGGCTCCGCGCCGCGCCCGCTTGCCTACCTTCGACGCACCCACCCCGACTGCCGCTAGGAGGACCCGGTGCCCGACCGGCCCGTGCTCGATCCCGACGACCTGCTCGACGAGGAGGTCGCGGGCTTCCTGAAGGTGCTCGACGAGAGCTTCCCGCCCGTCGCCACGATGAGCGGCGCGGACGCGCGGGCCGCGACCAAGGCACGCCAGGTCCCGCCGACGAACCTCGACGACGTCCGCTCGGCCGAGGACGTGAGGGTGCCGGTCGACGGCGGCACGATCGGCGCCCGGGTCTACCGGCCGCACGGCCCCGACGACGTACGACGCCCGCTGGTGGTCTACCTGCACGGCGGCGGCTTCGTGTTCTGCGACCTGGAGAGCCACGACGGCTTCTGCCGCCAGCTGGCCCGCGAGGTCGACGCGGTGGTCGTGTCGGTCGACTACCGCCTCGCGCCCGAGCACCGCGCGCCGACCGCGGCCGAGGACGCGTACGCCGCCCTGCTCTGGGCGAGCGAGCGGCACGCCGAGCTCGGCACCGACCCGACCCGGGTGCTCGTCGCCGGCGACAGCGCGGGCGGCGCGCTCGCCGCCGTGGTCGCGCTGATGGCACGCGACCGCAAGGGCCCGGCCCTCGCCGGCCAGGCGCTGCTCGGCCCGGTCATCGACCCAGCCGGGGACACCCCCAGCTACGACGCCTACGCCGAGGGCTGGTTCAACACCCGCGCGACCATGGAGTGGTACTGGGAGCAGTATCTCGGCCCCGGGCGCCCGCTGCCCGAGCCGCCCGAGCTGGTCGCGCCCGCCCGCGCGGCCAGCCACGCCGGCCTGCCGCCCGCCGTGGTCGTGGTGACCGGGGCCGACCCACTGGCCGACGAGGGGGAGCGGTACGCCGACCGACTGGCCCGGGCCGGCGTACCCGTCCGCACCCGGATCCACCCCACCCTGTTCCACGGCCTGCTCACCTTCATGACCCTGCGCGCCGGCGCGTCCGCCCGCGAGCTGCTGTACGCCGACCTGCGCGCCCTGCTCAACCAGGAGGACCGATGACCACCCCCGCCACCCGTGACCTCGTCATCGTGGGCGCTGGCCTCGCCGGCATCTACGCGATGTACCGCGCGCTCGAGCGAGGACTCGACGTCGTCGGCGTCGAGGCCGGCGACAGCGTCGGCGGCACCTGGTACTGGAACCGGTATCCCGGCGCGCGCTGCGACGTCGAGAGCGTCGACTACTCGTACTCCTTCGACCGCCGGCTCGAGCAGGAGTGGCGGTGGACCGAGCGGTTCGCCACCCAGCCCGAGATCCGCGCGTACCTCGACCACGTCGCCGACCGCTACGACCTGCGACGCCACTTCACCTTCGGTCGCCGGGTCACCGCGGCCCAGTTCGACGACGACGCGTCCACCTGGACCGTGACCCTCGACGACGGCAGCTCGCTGCGCAGCAGGTGGATGATGATGGCGACCGGGTGCCTGTCCGCGCCCCACCGCCCCGACCTGCCGGGCATCGACGAGTTCGCGGGGACGACGCTCTACACCGCGCAGTGGCCCGACGAGCCGGTCGACCTCGCCGGCAAGCGGGTCGGCCTGATCGGCACCGGGTCCTCCGGCATCCAGGCCGCGCCGCTGCTGGCCGAGCGGGCCCGGTCGCTGACCGTCTTCCAGCGCACCGCCAACTACACCGTCCCCGCGCGCAACCGGCCGCTCACAGACGAGGAGTGGCAGCGGGTCCAGGAGACCTACCCGCAGCGGCGCGAGAGCTCCCGCTACGCGCCCGCCGGGTCCCTGAGCACGACCCACGAGCGCAAGGCGACCGAGGTCAGCGCCGAGGAGCGGCAGCGGGCCTTCGAGGCGCGCTGGCAGGAGGGCGGGGTGCTGTTCGCCAAGACCTTCCCCGACCAGAGCACCGACCTGGTCGCCAACGACTACGCCCGTGAGTTCGCCGAGGCGAAGATCCGGGAGATCGTCGCCGATCCCGCCGTGGCCGACGACCTGGTCCCCGACGACCACCCGATCGGTACCAAGCGGATCGTCACCGACACCGGCTACTACGCGATGTACAACCGGGAGAACGTCGAGCTGGTCAACCTGCGCACGCACCCGATCGAGCAGGTCACCTCCTGGGGGATCAAGACCGCCGACGCGTCGTACGAGCTGGACGTGCTGGTCTTCGCCACCGGCTTCGACGCGCTCACCGGCGCGCTCACCGCGATCGACGTCCGGGGCCCGCGGGGCGCGGTGCTCGCCGACGAGTGGGCCGGCGGGCCCACGACGTACCTCGGGCTCGGGGTGGCCGGCTTCCCCAACCTGGTCACCCTCAACGGCCCGGGCAGCCCCTCGGTGCTGGCGAACATGGCGACCCACACCGAGCAGCAGGTCGACTGGGGCATGGAGCTGATCGGCCACTGCCGTGCCCACGGCATCGACCAGGCCGAGCCGCGCCGCGACGCCGCGGAGAAGTGGACCGAGCACCTCGGCGAGGTCGCCGAGGGGACGCTCTTCGTCAAGGCCGCGTCGTGGTACCTGGGGGCCAACATCGAGGGCAAGAAGCGCACCTTCATGCCCTACATCGGCGGCTTCGGCACCTACCGTCGCGCCTGCGACCGGGCCCGCGACAACGGCTACGAGGGCTACGTCCTGACCCGGGTCGCGGCCCCCGCGGCGGACCCCGACTGAGCCACCCGGACCGGTTTTCCGGGCTGTCACACGTGTGTTGCAGAACCTTCATGACCGAACCGAAGTTCGTGGCGGCACAGAGGTTCCGCTGTCGTCGCAGATTGGTAGTGTCGGATGCGCAGCGGCTGCAGTTCTCGAAGGTGAACGCCTGCGGAGTCTGTGGCCGACGGCGTTCTGGTTTGTGGTGTCGTCATCACGCATCGGAGCGACGCGTCATCGCAGCCGCTGCGGGCCGTCGAGGTGGCGGCTCTCGCCCCGATACGAGGAGTAACGAGCAACATGGCTCAGGGCACCGTGAAGTGGTTCAGCGCCGAGAAGGGCTTCGGCTTCATCGAGCAGGAGGGTGGCGGCGACGACGTCTTCGTCCACTACTCGGCGATCCAGACCAACGGCTACAAGTCGCTGGAGGACAACCAGAAGGTCGAGTTCGACGTCACCCAGGGCCCCAAGGGCCCCCAGGCGGAGAACGTCCGCCCCCTCTGAGCGACCCGTCCTCCGTGAGGCCCCGCCGGCTCGGCGGGGCCTCACGAATTTTTCCGGAACTTTTTGGGTTTGTCGGGGACCGCGCGGGGGATCATGGGATCGGAATACCGTGCTGGCTCAGGTCGAGGGAGGGGAAGGATGGCCGATCAGTTCGACGTGACCCTCGAGGACGGCGACCTCCTCGTGGAGGTCGAGCTGACCACCAACCTGATCATCGCCGCCAGCAACTCCGACGAGCGGCTCACCGTCGAGGAGATCGACCGGATTCTCGGCGTCTGATCTGGATGGCGCGAGGGCGTCGCTCGTTCCTCGCGCCGCGCTGCCGCGCACGCGGTTGGCTCTCGTCGTCGTTCGGTTGGTCTGGCGGCCAGCCGGTCGGCTCGCGGAAAGACTCGCTTCCCGCGAGGGCCGACGCGAGGGGGAGGGCACGGGGCGCGAGCGCGTCGCTCGCGCTACCCGCCGCGCTCGGTCGGTCGCGCTGCCGTCCCTCACGTCCTCAGCAGGTCGCGAAGAGCACCGGCCCGTGGCTGAGGTCGGAGAGCACGTAGGTGCCCTCGACCGGCGTCATCGCCATCGTCAGCACCCGCCCGTTCGCGACCACCTTGCCGAGCTCGAAGCGCTCGGGGAAGCTGCCGCCCTGGCCGGGCGCCGGGCCGGCGGCGAGACGCGAGCGGCTGTCGGCGTCCTCGCGGGCCTGCTCGTCGTTCTCGAACGCCATCGCCACCCGGATCCCGCCGCCGGGCTGCGCGGCGATGGCGAAGCCCGTCAGCGGGTGGACGCCGCCGGCCTGCTCGACCAGCTCGGTGGCGCGGGTCCGGTCGGCGGGGTCGGCGTCGGTCATCGCCAGCTCGGAGCAGGCCTGGTCGCCGGTGGCCACCGAGGCACTGAGCGCGGGACCGACCGCGGTCACCACGTCGCTGACCCCGTCCTCCTCGCCGCCGCGGGCCAGCTCGTCGCGCCGGGCGAGGAAGTCGGGGTCGTCGCTGCCGACCAGGACGCCGGCGTCCTCGTCGATCTGGAGCGCGGCGAGCTCCGGGGTGACCGGGCCGCCGAGTCCCTCGAGCAGGTCGACGCCACCACGCCAGACGCCGTCGGCGTCGTCGGGCTCCTCGAAGCCCACCGCGCGCAGCCGCTCGCGCAGCCCGGCCACGTCGAAGCCGTCGGGCAGCCCCATCAGCACCAGTGCGCCGTCCTTGCCCTGGGTGAACAGCTCCCAGCCGAGGGTGGCGGGGGAGAAGCCCAGCTCGTCCTGCAGGGTCGGCGCAGACGCGTCCAGGGCCGTGGTGGAGGCCAGGTCCCGGTCGAAGGCGTCCTGGAGGAAGTCGTCGACGTCCGCCCCGCTCGAGGACGCCGACAGGTCCGCCCCGAGCTCGCTGCGCACCGCGGCCCAGTCGGTCCAGCTGAACCGGGCCGCGGACGTGGGTGCGAGCTCCAGTGCGGTGGCGAACCGGGAGCGGTCATCGGTGCGCAGCCGCCAGCCGACCACCGCGACCGCCGCCACGACGAGAATCGCGAGGGCGAGGAGCAGGATCCAGCGGCGACGCATGGCTGAACCCTATGGCCCTACGCTGGGGCCCGTGCCCGACATCCTCGCTGCCGGCGTGGTGGTGTTCCGTCCCGGACGGGAGGTGCTGCTGGTCCACCGCCCGAAGTACGACGACTGGTCCTTCCCCAAGGGCAAGCTGGACCGTGGCGAGCATCCCACCGCGGCGGCGGTCCGGGAGGTGGCCGAGGAGACCGGCGTCCACGTCCGCCTGGGCCCGCCGCTGCCCTCGCAGCGCTACCCCGTCGCGCGGCGGATGAAGACCGTCCACTACTGGACCGGCCGGGTCGTGGGCGACGACGACGTGTCGGCGTACCGGCCCAACGACGAGATCGACGCGGTGGCGTGGGTGCCGGTCGACGAGGCGCCGGCGCGACTGAGCTACGAGCACGACCGGGAGACGCTGACGGCGGCGCTGCGGGTGCGCCGCAGGACCCACGCGGTGGTCGTGCTGCGCCATGCCCAGGCCCGCTCGCGGGGAGCCTGGCACGGACCGGACGCCGCACGCACCCTGCTCAAGGTGGGGGAGCTGGAGGCGGACCGCCTGGTCCCACTGCTGGCGGCGTACGACGTCACCCGGATCACCACGTCCACCAGCACCCGGTGCGTGCAGACCGTGCGCCCGTACGCCGAGACGGCCGGGTACGCCCTGGACCTGCGGCCGCGGCTGAGCGAGGAGCACGCCACCCCGCGCGCGGTCGCGAAGATCGTCGAGGAGCTCCTCGCGGGCGAGGAGGGCAGCGTGCTGTGCACCCACCGCCCGGTCCTGTGCCACGTGTACGACGCGCTCGGGGTCGAGCTCGCGCCCGACGCGGGCCTTGCGCCGGCCGAGCTCCTGGTGCTCCACGTGCGCAAGGGCCGCGTGGTGGCGGTGGAGCGCCACCAGCCCCGCTGATCCGGCCCCCGGCTGACCTTCCCGCCCGACCCCGGCCTGAGACGTGGGCCACGGGCCATCGCCGCCCCGACTGCCACTGTTCACCGTTCGTTCAGATCGGCCGGGGAGTTGTGTTACCGACCCTGCCTAACTTCTCGATCGTCCAGTACGAATCGAGGGGCGGGACGAGAGCCCCTCACCTCCGAGAGGCAGTTCCTTGAACCTCAAGTCCATCCGCAACGCCGCGGTGCCCGGCATCGCTGCTCTGGCCCTGCTCATGAGCGCCTGCGGCGCGTCCAACGAGGACGGCGGCAGCGACAACGGCGGCGACTCCGGCAGCAGCCTCAGCGGCAACCTGAAGGGCGGCGGCGCGACGTCGCAGGAGAAGGCCCAGGAGGCGTGGAAGACCGCGTTCCAGGGTCAGAACAGCGGCCTCACCATCGACTACGCCCTGCTCGGCTCGACCGACGGCCGCAGCCAGTTCACCAGCGGCGCGCTGTCCTTCGCCGGCTCCGACTCCTACATCTCCGAGGAGGAGCTCGCGACCGCCAAGGAGCGCTGCGGCGGCAACGTCGTCGAGATCCCGGCCTACATCTCCTCGATCGCCATCGCGTACAACCTGCCGGACGTCGAGACCCTCAACCTCGACGCCGACACGATCGCGAAGATCTTCGACGGCAAGATCGCCAACTGGAACGACAAGGCGATCGCCGACCAGAACCCCGACGCGAAGCTCCCCGACCTGAAGATCACGCCCGTGCACCGCGCCGACGACTCGGGCACGACCAAGAACTTCACCGACTACCTCGGCAAGGTCGCGCCCGACGCCTGGTCGTACGAGGCCGCCGACGCCTTCCCGGTCTCCGGCGGCGTGTCCGCCGAGGGCACCTCGGGTGTCGTCAAGACGATCGGTGACACCGAGGGCACGATCGGCTACGCCGACGCCAGCCAGACGGGCGACCTCAAGCACGTCGACGTGAAGGTCGGCGAGGAGTACGTCGCCCCGTCGCCCGACGGCGCCGCCAAGACCGTCGCCGTCTCGCCGACCGTCGAGGGCCGCGACGCCACCGACATCGCCGTCGACGTGGACCGCACCACCACCGAGGCCGGCGCCTACCCGGTCATCCTGCTGTCCTACCTCATCGCCTGCGAGAAGTACGACGACGCGGCCGAGGCGGCCAACGTCAAGGGCTACCTGAGCTACATCGTCTCCGACGAGGGCCAGGCCGAGGCGGCGGACTTCGCCGGCTCCGCCAAGCTCGCGCCCGAGACCGCCAGCAAGGCCCAGGAGATCGTGGCGGGCATCTCCGCCAAGTGACCCACGGCAGGGGGTGAGGACGGCGATCCCGTCCTCACCCCCTCCGCCCGTGGGGAACCGGGTCCCCACAGCCCCCAGCAGCACCCGAGCAGCACCCGAGCATGAGGTGACAGCAGTGACAGCACCCACCGCCGAGGTCGAGGACGCCTCCGCGAACTGGGCGAAGGCCCGCGCCGGCGTCGGCGACCGGATCTTCGCCGGCACCGCCCTGGCGGCCGGCCTGACCATCCTGGCCGCCCTGGCGGGCGTCTTCATCTTCCTCGCGATCAAGGGCGCGCCGGGCTTCTCGAAGCCGGCCGAGGTCTACGGCCCGCACGCCGAGAGCTTCCTGGGCTATGTCGTCCCGCTGCTCGTCGGCACGTTCACGGCGTCGGTCATCGCGCTGATCATCGCGGTGCCGCTGGCCTTCGGGATCGCGCTGGTGATCAGCCACTACGCGCCCAAGTGGATCGCGGGCCCGGTGGCCTACGTGATCGACCTGCTGGCCGCCGTGCCGTCGGTCGTCTACGGCCTGTGGGGCGCCTTCTTCCTCGCCAACAAGCTGAAGCCGATGCACGTGTGGCTGCACGAGCACCTCGGCCCGATCCCGATCATCGGGAACCTGTTCGGCGAGCCGAACGCGACCGGTCGCTCGATCCTCACCGCGGGCATCGTGCTCGCGATCATGATCCTCCCGATCATCACCGCCATCAGTCGCGAGGTGTTCACCCGGACGCCGCGCCTGCACGAGGAGGCCGCGCTGGCCCTCGGCGCGACGCGGTGGGAGATGATCCGGATGACCGTCTTCCCCTACGCCCGCTCCGGCATGGTGTCCGCCGTGATGCTGGGCCTGGGCCGCGCGCTCGGCGAGACGATGGCGGTCACGATGGTGCTCTCGTTCGGCTTCGACCTGTCCTGGAACGTCATCGGCTCCTCGAGCCCGACCTCGATCGCCGCCAACATCGCGCTCAAGTACAAGGAGCGCAGCGCCGACCTGCTCAACGTGCTGGTCGCGACCGGCCTGGTGCTCTTCTTGATGACCTTCCTGGTCAACTTCCTCGCCCGCTGGATCGTGGGCCGCAGCGAGAGGCGGATGGCGCGATGACCACGCTCGAAGAGGTACAGACCCGGGTGCACGTCCCGCTGGTCCAGCCGCGGCTGCCGCGCCAGGCCGGGCTCATCGTCGGCGTCATCGCCGTCGCGTTCGGCGCCCTGCTGCTGGTGCTCGGCATGGGCCTGGTCGGCTCGGTGCTGCTCGGCGTGCTCGCCTTCCTGGTCGTGCTGCCGGTCTGGTCGCTGGTGATCGAGGGCCGCCGCGGCGCCACCGACCGGCTGATGACCGGCCTGATCTGGACGTCCTTCGGCATCGCCGTCGTCCCGCTGGTCTCGCTGGTCTGGCGGGTCATCGACAAGGGCGCGAGCCGGATCGACGGCACCTTCCTCAGCTACTCCTTCTTCAAGACCCAGATCGACCAGCCCGTCGGCGTCTACCACGCGATCATCGGCACCCTGCTGATCACGCTCGGCGCCGCGGTCATCTCCGTCCCGGTGGGCGTGATGGCGGCGGTCTACCTGGTGGAGTACGGCAAGGGCAACAAGCTGGCCAAGGCGATCACCTTCCTGGTCGACGTGATGACCGGCATCCCCTCGATCGTCGCCGGCCTGTTCGCCTTCGCCCTGTTCACGCTGCTCTTCGGGCCGGCGTACGTGTCCGGCTTCGGAGGATCGGTCGCGCTGTCCTTGCTGATGATCCCGATCGTGGTCCGGGCGACCGAGGAGATGCTGCGGCTGGTGCCCGACGACCTGCGCGAGGCGTCGTACGCGCTCGGTACCCCGAAGTGGAAGACGATCGTGCGGATCGTGCTCCCGACCGCCATCGGCGGCATCCTCACCGGCATCACGCTCGCGATCTCCCGCGTCATCGGCGAGACCGCACCGCTGCTCCTCATCGCCGGCGCCACCGACCGGACCAACATGAACCTGTTCGACGGCGCGATGACGACCCTCCCGGTCCTCATCTACGGACAGAACCTGCGGGGCGACGCCCCCGCGGAGGCGATCGCCTGGGGCGCCGCCTTCATCCTCATCGTCATCGTGATGGTGCTCAACCTCGCAGCACGCATCGTCGGCAAGATCTTCGCGCCCAAGAAGGGCTGAGAGGCAACACCATGGCCAAGAGCATCGACGTCTCCGACGTCAACATCTACTACGGCGACTTCCTCGCCGTGCAGGGCGTCAACATGACGATCCGGGCCGGCGCGGTGACCGCCTTCATCGGTCCGTCGGGCTGCGGCAAGTCGACCTTCCTTCGCTCCCTCAACCGGATGCACGAGGTGATCCCGGGCGCCCGGGTCGAGGGCAAGATCGTCGTCGACGGGCAGGACCTCTACGAGAGCGGCGTCGACCCGGTCGCCGTACGCCGTCAGGTCGGGATGGTCTTCCAGCGCCCCAACCCGTTCCCGACGATGTCGATCTACGACAACGTCCTCGCGGGCCTCAAGCTCAACGCGGGCAAGATGAAGAAGTCTGCGGCCGACGACATCGTCGAGAAGTCGCTGCGCGGCGCCAACCTGTGGAAGGAGGTCAAGGACCGGCTCAACAAGCCGGGCATGGGCCTCTCCGGCGGTCAGCAGCAGCGGCTGTGCATCGCCCGCGCGATCGCCGTCGAGCCGCAGGTGCTGCTCATGGACGAGCCGTGCTCCGCGCTCGACCCGATCTCGACCTCGGCCATCGAGGACCTGATCCACGAGCTCAAGAACGAGTTCACGATCGTCATCGTCACCCACAACATGCAGCAGGCCGCCCGCGTCTCCGACGACACCGGCTTCTTCAACCTCAAGGCGACCGGCGAGCCCGGACACCTGGTCGAGTTCAACCCGACCAAGAAGATGTTCGCCAACCCCGACGACCCGGCCACGGAGGCCTACATCTCCGGCCGCTTCGGCTGAGCCGGCCGGTCCCGGCAAGACGATGGGGATGCGGGACGACGGGCGCCGCGATGCCCGTCGCCAGTCCGTGCGCGCCTACCTGCACCGCTGGGTCGAGTCCTCGGGAGCACAGCTCCTGGTGGTCGACCCCAGCGACGACGGCGGCGCGCTCGCGGAGGCGATGGCGGGCCGCGGGGTCCACGTGACCTGGGTCGGCTCGACCCTCGACGGCCTGGTCGAGTTCGGGCGCACCGACCCCCACGCCGTGGTGGTGGCGCCGAGCGCCCCGGGGATCCCGGCGGAGGAGTTCGTCGGCGTGATCCGCCAGCACGGCTCGCCGTACGTCATCGCGGCGGCGTGCGCCGGCGACGAGGCGGGAGCCGACCGGGTCGGACCGCTCATGCTGGCGGGGGCGTCGGCGGTCGCGGTGCGGCCGTACGCGCCCCAGCACCTGTGGGACCTGCTGACCCACGCGCCGCGCTCGCTGGCCGAGCACGCCCGGCTGGAGTTCGGGCCGGTCGCGCTCGACGCGACGGCGTACAGCGTGCGGGTGGACGGCGAGCGGATCGCCGACCTGCCGCTCAAGGAGTTCGAGCTGCTGCGCGCGCTGCTGCTGGCCGCGCCCGGCGTGGTCACCGACGACGAGCTGCGCGACGCGCTGTGGGGCACCGACGGCAAGCGGCCGGGGGGCAACACCATCGCCATGCACGTCACCCGGCTGCGCTCGCGGCTCGGGTCCGCGGTCGACGTACGACGGATCCGAGGGCGGGGCTACTGCCTCACAGCAGAATGAGGTGCAGGATCTCGTAGCAGCCCCAGGCCGCGAGGGCGGCCGCGGGGAAGGTCGAGACCCAGGCGACCAGGATGGTGCGGGCCATGCCCCAGCGCACCGCCGAGAAGCGCTTGGTCGCGCCGGCGCCCATCACGGCCGAGGTGATGGTGTGGGTGGTCGAGATCGGGGCGTGGAAGACGAACGCCGTCGTGTAGAGCACGCCCGCGCCCACCGACTCGGCGGCGAAGCCCCGCGGCGGGTCGAGGTGGATGATCTTGCGGCCCAGGGTGCGCATGATCCGCCAGCCGCCGGCGTACGTGCCCGCGGAGATGGCGCCCGCGGCGGCGAGCACGACCCAGATCGGCAGCGTCTCGATGTCGTAGCTCGCGGGATAGGCGATGACCAGCGTGAGCAGGATGACGCCCATCGTCTTCTGCGCGTCCTGCAGGCCGTGGCCGAGCGCGAGGGCGGCGGCGGAGATGGTCTGCATGCCGCGGAAGCCGCGGTTGATCCGGTGCGGGTTGCCCTTGCGGAAGATCCACAGGATCGCCGTCATCACGACGAAAGCGGCGCAGAAGCCGAACAGCGGCGAGATCACCATCGGGATCAGCACCTTCTGCACGATGGTGTCCCACTTGACGCTGACGCCACCCGCGATCGCGGCGCCGACCAGCCCGCCGATGAGGGCATGCGAGGACGACGACGGCAGGCCGAAGTACCAGGTGATCAGGTTCCAGATGATCGCGCCGAGCAGGCCGGCCATCACGATCACCAGGCCGTGGTGCACGCCCACCTGCAGTTGGCCGTTGGCGTCCTCGATGGTGATCACGTCGGCGACGGTCTTGGCGACCTCCTGCCCGAGCAGGGCGCCGATGAAGTTCATCAGCGCCGCCAGGGTGAGCGCGATCCGCGGCGTGAGGGCACGCGTCGAGACCGAGGTCGCGATCGCGTTGGCCGCGTCGTGGAAGCCGTTGGTGTAGTCGAACGCCAGGGCGATGACGACCACGGCGATCACGATCGCCAGGGTGAGAGTCACCGACTCAGCCTTCCTTGACGGCGATCTGCTCCACCGTGTTCGCGACCCGCTCGAAGGCGTCGATGGCGCCCTCGAGGGACTCGACGATGTCCTTGAGCTTGAGCACCTCGAGGGTGGGGTACTCGCCGGAGAACAGCTTGGCGAGGGTGCGCCGGTGGTTACGGTCGCCGGCGTTCTCGAGCCGGTTGATCTCGATCCAGTAGTCGTCGAGAGACTGCATCGACTGCAGCCTCGGCATGGCCGCCGCGGTCAGCTCGGCGCAGCGCTGGAGGACCTCGACCTGCTCGGAGAGCTCCGCGGGCAGCGCGACCTGGACCTCGTAGAGGAGGATCAGGTCGACCGCCTCGTCCATCATGTCCATGACGTCGTCGAGGCCCGAGCCGAGGGCGTAGATGTCCTCGCGGTCGAACGGCGTCACGAAGGTGCTGTTGACCTTCTTGACGATCTCGTGGGTGGTCTCGTCGGCGGCATGCTCGGCGGCACGCATCCGTTCGGCCACGTCGTTCTTGTCCGAGGACTCCGACAGCATCTCGGCGAGGAGCTCGGCGCCGCCCACGAGGTGCTGGGCGGACTGGGTGAAGAGGTCGTAGAAGGAGGTATCGACCGGACGCAGACGCAGACCCACATGGACTCCCGTTGAGGCGGAGGCGAACGCGCTCATGCTAGGGGACCACGCGGGCGTGAACGCAACTGCGGGGCTCGCCGCGCGCTGTGGCGCGGGGCACCCCGGCGCGTTGTCGCAGGTCAGCCGGGGGTCAGCCCGGAATCAGTCGCTCGTACGCCGCTTCCGCTGCTGCTCGATCAGGGTCTCCTGGAGGTGGACCGTGCCGGCGTTGCGCTTCCACTCGCCGTCGGCGCCCAGCTCCCACGCCTGGGTGGTCGGGGCGAACGCGAGGTCGAGCAGGCGTCGTACGTCGTCGCGACTGGCGGCGGGCAGGCGGACCAGGACCTCGACCCGGCGGTCGAGGTTGCGATGCATGAGGTCGGCCGAGCCGATCCAGGTGACCGGCTCGCCGCCGCCCTCGAAGGAGAACACCCGGCTGTGCTCGAGGAAGCGGCCGAGGATGGAGCGGACCTTGATGTTCTCGCTCAGCCCGGCGACCCCGGGGCGCAGCGCGCAGATCCCGCGCACGAGCAGCTCGACCGGCACGCCCTCACACGAGGCGAGGTAGAGCGCGTCGATGGTCTCCTCGTCGACGACCGAGTTCGCCTTGAACCGGATGCCCGCCGGGCGGCCGGCCTTGGCGTGGTCGATCTCGCGGTGGATCTGGTCGATCAGGCCGGCGCGCACCGAGTCGGGGGCGACGAGCAGGTCCTCGTAGGTCGCCTTGCGCGACCAGCCGGAGAGGTTGTTGAACAGGTGGGCGACGTCCTCGCCGATCACCTCGTTGGTCGTGAGCAGGCCGAGGTCCTCGTACATCCGCGAGGTCTTCGGGTTGTAGTTGCCCGTGCCGATGTGGGTGTAGCGGCGAATGCCCTCCGGCTCGTCGCGCACCACCATCGCCAGCTTGCAGTGGGTCTTGAGCCCGACCAGGCCGTAGACGACATGGCAGCCGGCCTGCTCCAGCTTGCGCGCCCAGCGGATGTTGGCCTGCTCGTCGAACCGGGCCTTGATCTCGACCAGGACCAGCACCTGCTTGCCGGCCTCGGCGGCGTCGATGAGGGCGTCGATGATCGGGGAGTCGCCGGAGGTGCGGTAGAGCGTCTGCTTGATGGCCAGCACGTGCGGGTCGGCCGCGGCCTGCTCGATGAAGCGCTGCACCGACGTGGCGAAGGAGTCGTAGGGGTGGTGCAGGAGCACGTCGCGGCGACGCAGCGCCTTGAACACGTCGACCGGCGCGGCCGACTCGAAGTCGGCCAGCCGGGTGTGGGTGCTCGGCACGAAGGAGGGGTACTTCAGGTCCTCGCGGGGCAGATCGGCGATCGAGTGCAGGCCGCGCAGGTCGAGCGGCCCCGGCAGCCGGAACACCTCGTTGTCGCTGATCCCGAGCTCGGAGACCAGCAGCTCGAGCACCGACGGCGCGATCGACTCCTCCACCTCCAGGCGCACCGGCGGGCCGAACTTGCGCCGCAGCAGCTCCTTCTCGAGCGCGGCGAGCAGGTTCTCGGCGTCGTCCTCCTCGACCTCGAGGTCCTCGTTGCGGGTGACCCGGAAGGTGTGCGCCTCGAGCACCTCCATCCCGGGGAAGAGCCGGCGCAGGTGGGCGCCGATGACATCCTCCAGCGGCACGAACCGGGCGTTGCCGAGCGAGACGAAGCGGTCGAAGTTCGACGGCACCTTCACCCGGGCGAACAGCTCCTTGCCCGACTTCGGGTTGCGCAGCACGACCGCGAGGTTGAGCGAGAGGCCGGAGATGTAGGGGAAGGGGTGGGCCGGGTCGACGGCCAGCGGGGTCAGCACCGGGAAGATCCGGTCCTTGAACAGCCGCTTGCACTCCTTCTGCTCGTCGCGGTCCAGGTCGGCCCAGCGGACCAGGTCGATCCCCTCCGCGCCCAGCGCCGGCACCACCTCGTCGTGGAAGACCCGCGCGTGACGCTGGCTCAGCTCCGCCGTACGACGCCAGATCGCCTCCAGCACCTCCAGCGGCATCAGGCCGCTCGCCGCCCGCACCGCCAGTCCGGTCGCGATCCGGCGCTTGAGGCCGGCCACCCGGACCATGAAGAACTCGTCGAGGTTGCTGGTGAAGATCGCCAGGAACCGGGCCCGTTCGAGCAGCGGCAGGGACTCGTCCTCGGCCAGCTCCAGCACCCGCTCGTTGAACCGCAACCACGACAGCTCGCGGTCGACGAAGCGGTTGTCGACCGACTCGATCGCCGCGACCAGCGCCGGGTCGGGGACGTAGCCCGGATCCTCCTCGGACACGGCGACGAGAGTACCGGTCTCGGGGCTCTCGGCGTCCGGGAGGAGGGACGTCGGCTGCTGCTCGGTCGACATGTTCGCGAGTGTGGCACCTTCGGGTGAACGTGAGGTGACGCCGACCGGGCCGCACGGTCGGCGTACTCTGAGTATGGTCTCCCCGTGAGCATCCGGAACGCGGCCGAGGCGCGCCTGCTGTCGACCTTGATGGGACTGCCCGCGCGGGCACAGCGGCTGATCACCGGCCCGGCGCTGGTGCTCGACGGGCAGACGCTGGCCCCCGACCTGCAGGTGATGCTGACCCTGCAGCGCCTGGCCCGCAAGGGCGACCTCGCCGGGACCGGTGTCGCCGAGGGGCGGGCCGCGCTGCGGGAGAACGCCGTACTCGTGGGCGGGCGCCAGCCGATCGGCAGCGTGCGCGACCTCGCGGTGGGTGACCTGCCGGGGCGGCTCTACCAGCCGTCGCGGCGCGCCGGGTCCGGACTGCTGGTGTTCTTCCACGGCGGCGGCTTCCTCTACGGCGACCTCGTCTCCCACGACGCGCCTTGCCGGCTGCTCGCGGAGGAGTCGGGCGTGCGGGTGCTCGCGGTGGAGTACCGGGTCGGTCCCGAGGCTGCGTTCCCCGCCGCCTTCGACGACGCGGAGGCCACGCTGCGCTGGGTGCACGAGCACGCCGCCGAGCTCGACGTCGACCCCGAGCGGATCGGCGTCGCCGGCGACTCCGCCGGCGGCAACCTCGCCGCCTGGACCGCGATCGCCGCCGCCCGGGCCGGCCTCCCGCTCGCCTTCCAGCTGCTCGTCTACCCGTGCACCGACGCCGACCGCTCGACCGAGAGCCTGCGGCTGTTCGGCGAGGGGCTCTATCTCACCGCCGAGTCGATCGCCACGTTCAACGACAGCTACCTGCCTCGGCCCGAGGACCGGGCCGACGAGCGGATGAACCTGCTCGACATCGACCTGCCCGCCGGCCTCGCTCCCGCCTTCGTCGCCACCGCGGGCTTCGACCCGCTGCGCGACGAGGGTGAGGACTACGCACGCCGGATGGTGGACGCCGGCGCCGAGGTCGAGCTCAAGCGCTATGTCGACCAGATCCACGGCTTCTTGAACATCCTCGGCGTGGGCCGCTCCAGCCGGGCCGCGGTGCGGGAGATCGCCGGCCGGCTCCGCACCGCCCTCACCTGACCCGGCAGAAAGTGGCCCGGGTTTTGCGCTGACCCGGCAGAAAGTAGTGCCGGGGGTGCGCCGACCCGGCAGAAAGTAGCCCGTCCGCGAACTACTTTCTGCCGGGTCGGCGGAAATCCCGGGCCAGTTTGTGCCGGGTCGGCGGACACTCAGAGTTCGGGGCGGTGTTCGCGCAGCTGGCGGAGGAACTCCTCGGCGTCGACCATCGAGCCGTCGATCACGAACGGCTCCATCGCCTTGCGCGGGAAGCGGACCAGGAAGCCCGGCTCGCCCGGCCGCCCCACCACCTCGACCTGGGTCTCCGGCTTGCGGACGTCGAAGCGGTACGTCGACTCGCCCTGTTCGACGTACACCACACCGCGGACCACGCTCACCTCGACCGGCACCACCCTGGTCTTGGCCGCCGCCCAGGCCAGACCGACCGCCACGAGCACGATGGCCACGCCGAAGGGCGTACCGAGCTTGCCGTTGAGCAGGGTGAGCAGCGCGACCATGCCGGCCACGATCGCCGTCGCCCCGAGCACCATCGACAGCACCCGCGGATCGCTGCCGTCGCCCGTGAGCCGATCACCGGCCTGCGGGTCTCCGTCGAACAGCGACAGCGACTCGCCCGCCTGCAGCGCCGCGACCTCCGCCCGCGAGCTCTCCAACGCCGCCGTCAGCCGCGAGACCTCGTCCTGGCTGGCCGCGAGCCGGCGTGCGAGCTCGTCGCGCTCCAGCCGGAGCGCGACCACCGGGTCGACGTCTAGAGGTCCGGTTGCCACTGGCGCAGGGCCTCCAGGAAGGTGTGGGCGTCGACCATGCGGGAGTCGATGACGACCGGAGCCATGCTGCGCCGCAGGATGAGGACCCGCCAGGCCCGGGAGCCGGGTGTGCCGGTCTGCTCGATCTTGGTGTTCGGGCTGGTCAGGTCGAAGGTGCTGTTGGTGTCGCCCTGGGTGACCTTGAGGACGCCGGTCTCGTCGATGCTGACGCTGCGCGAGGAGTTGCTCGCCTTGAGCGCGTAGCCCAGCAGGATCGCCGCGATGACGGTCAGCGTCGCGCTGAACGTGATGTCGTCCCACAGGGTGCCGCGGATCGCCCGGAGGCCGACCACCGCGGCCAGGCCGAGCGCGAACAGGATCGCGATCGGGGCGAGGGCGTCGGTGCCGCGCTTCGCGTGGAACGGGACGGGCTTCGCGGGCGGGGCCGGGCGAGAGGCGATGGTCGAGGTCGGAGCGGGCTCGGCGAGCACCTCCGGCTCGGGCTCCGGCTCGGGCTCGGGCTCCGGCTCGGCGAGCACCTCCGGCTCGGGCTCCGGCTCGGCGACCGGCTCCTCCTCGGCGGCGACGTCGAGGATGTCGGCGTCGTCGAGGCGATCGTCGGTCTCGTCGGTCTCGTCGAGCTCGTCCGGGGTGCTCGCCGTCGCGCGCCACTGCTCCATCAGCGACGGCGTCCGCTCGGCGTGCCGGCCCAGCACGTCGTCGGGCTCCGCCTCGTCGGACGCGTCGGTCTCGGCCTCGTCGATCGGCTCCGGCTCCGCGCTGAGGGGGACAGCCTCCTCAGCCAGGCGGGCGCGGATCTGGGCCATCTGGGCGGCGAGGTCGGTCGCCGGAGGTACGTCGGTCACCGGCTCGGCCTCGACCAGCGCTGCCACGTCGGGTTCGGTCAGGTCGGGCTGCGCCTCGATCGGGTCCTCGGCCACCGGCTCGGGTTCGATGACCAGGGCGGGCTCCAGCTCGGGCTCCGGCTCGGGCTCCGGCTCGGGCTCCGGCTCCGGCTCCGGCTCGATGAGCACGGCCGGCTCGGGCTCCGGCTCGGGATCGGCGACCGGCTCGGCCAGCTGCTCGGCCTCGACGACCGGCTCGGGCGTGGTCGCCACCTCGTCCGGCGTCACGACCGCGGCGAGCGGGGTGATGTCTGCCGCGGGGTCCGGGGTGAGGGTGGCGCGGATCTGGGCGACCTGCTGGGCGAGGGCGGCGGCGTCGGCGAGGGCGCGTTCGCGTTCCTGGGCGAGCTCGGCGGCGCGGGCCTCGGCCTCGGCGCGGGCGCGGGCGTGCTCGAGGGCGCGGGCCTCGGCCTCGACGAGCTCGGAGCGGAGGTTCTCGAGGGCGGCGGTGTGGGCGGCGGCGGAGTGCTCGAGCTCGGTGAGGGCGGCGGCGGCGCGCTGCTCGGCCTCGGTGCGGGCGCGGGTGGCTTCGGTGGCGACCTCGGAGGCGCGGGCGAGGGCCTCGGTGGCGGCCTTCTTCTCCTCGGCGAGGGCGGCGGCGGAGGCGTGGGCGGCTGCGGCGGCGGCCTGGGCCTCGGTGGCGAGCTCGAGCTGCTGGCGGGCGGCCTCCTCGGCGAGCAGGCGGGCCTGGTGGGCCTCTTCGGCGCGGTGGGCCTGCTGGGTGGCTGACTCGTCGGCGGCGACCCGGGCGGCGGACTGCTCCTCGGCGCGGGCGGCGGCGTCGCCGGCGCGGCGTTCCGCGGCCTCGGCGGTCTCGAGCGCCAGGCGGGCCAGCTCGGCCTGCTCCAGCGCCGCCTCCTCGGCCAGTCGGCGGGAGGCCTGGGCCTCCTGGGCGAGCCGGGCGTGCTCGGCGGCGGCCTGCTCGGCGATCGCACGCTCCTCGACGGCCTGCCGGGCGAGCGCGCCGTGCTCCTCGGCGCTCGCCGCAGCCTGGTCGGCGAGCATCCGGGCGCGCTCCTCGGCGGCCTCGGCGGCGCGGTGGGCGTCCTGGGCGAGGGCGGCCTGCTGGCGGGCGGCCTCCTCGGCGAGGGCGCGAGCCTGGGCGATCTCGGCGGAGGTCCGCTCGGCGGCCTCCCGCTCCTCGAGCATGCGGCGCGCGAACTCGGCGTGCTCGGCGGCACTCACCGCCGCCGCCTCGGCCATCACCCGCGCCCGCGCCTCGGCGGCCTCGCGGGCGGCATGCGCCTCGGCCGCCAGTCGGGCCTGCTCGACGGCACGCAGCTCGGCCTCCTCACGCTGCGCGGACGCCGCGTTCGCCAGCCGGTCGGCCTCGGCCCGGGCCTCGTGGGCCAGCTGGGCGGCCTCCTCGGCGGCCAGTCGCTCGGCGGCCTGCTCGGCCGCGGCCAGCTCGGCGTCGCGCCGCAGCCGCGCTGCCAGGGCGGCGACCACCTCGGCGTTGTCGGGTACGCCTGCCTCGTCGGCCCCGACGCCGTCGGGCGTCTCGGCCGGCGCCACCAGCTCGGCCTCGATCTCGGCCCGCGCATGGGCGAGGACCTCCTCGGGCCGACGCGGGACGTCGTCGATGCGGTCGATGTTGGGGATCGGCTCCTCGAGCAGCGGCGGCTCGACGACCTCCGGCAGGGGGCGTGCGTGCGGCTTCGGCGCCGAGGCCGCGCCCGGGCGGCGCCGCAGCCGGGCCAGGCCCTTGGGCTGGGGGACGGGCGTCGGCTCCGCGAAGCCACCGTCGACGGCGGCCGCGATCACCCGCTGGCCGGCCTCCTCGTCGGTCAGTCGGTGGTCGGGGAGAGCCTGCTCGGCCACCGGCGCCGGCTCGGGCTCCGGCTCGGGCTCCGGCTCCGGCTCGGTCGGGGCCTGCGCCTCGGGCTCCGGCTCGGTCGGGCCCTCGGGCTCCGACTCCTCCTCGAGCCACACCTCCGCGGTCAGCGGGTCGACCGGCTCGGCGTCGGCCTCGTCGGTCTGGGCAGCAGTGATGCCGTGGGCGTCGCCGAACGGGCGCTGGGTGGCGCGGGAGATGATCGCCGACCAGTCGTCGGCGGCATCCGCGTCCGTCTCTTCGCCGGCAGCGGTCTCGTGGGGGCGCTCCGGGGCCTCGCCCCCCTCGGCGCGCATCCGCTCCAGCCGGTCGGTGAGGGTGCCGCGCAGGGTCGGGTCGTCGGCGGTCGCCTCGGAGCCCGCCTCGAACTCGTGGGGCTCGATCTCGGTGAGCGGCCGGCCGAGCGAGCGGTCGATGACGCTGGCCCAGTCGGCGCTGGGGCCGGGACCGAAGCGGTCGGCGCCGGGCGCCTCGCCGGCCGCGTCGTCGGCGTCGTCGGGCTGCTGCGGCTCGACCAGCGCGTCCCAGTCGAGGTCGGTGACGTCGCCGGGGTCGGGCGGCGCGGTGGTGCGGCTGCCGACCCGCGCGGCGATGTCGTCGCCCGGATCGCCGGACCGCTCGTCGGAGCCGGCCGCGGGCGGAGCGGACTCAGCCGCGGACTCGTCGGCCGGCAGCGAGGTGTTGCTGCGGCGCAGCAGCTCCTGGACGTCGTCGTCGGCGAGCTCGCCGACGACGGGGACGTCGTCGTGGCGCCGCCAGAGGCCTCTCCGTCCCCGACCGCGCCCAGCGCGCGAGGCAGCGAACCGGGAGTCCTCGGGACCCGGCTCGCCGTCGGTGACAGAGCTCATGGTGGGTAAATCTACTCAGGAGTCAGGGGGTTACGGGCGACTTCCGCCCGCTGGTACTGGACATGGGTGTCGGCCGCCGCGTGCTGGAAGCCGAGATCCTCGTACAGCCGCCGGGCGGGGGTGTTGTCGGACTCCACGTAGAGCAGCACCTCGGCCACGCCACGCGCCGCGAGATGCTGTAGGCCCGCGATGGTGAGCACGCGGCCCAGCCCACGGCCCTGGGCGGTGGGCGAGACGCCGACGACGTACACCTCGCCCAGGGAGGCGTCGTGCTGCTTGGTCCAGTGGAAGCCCAGCAGATCGCCGGCGTCGTCGACGGCGAGCAGCAGCCCGGCCGGGTCGAACCAGGGCTCCGCCATCCGCTCCGCCAGCCCGGCGGCGTCCAGCCCGCCCTGCTCCGGATGGTGGGCGAAGGCGGCCGCGTTCACGGCGAGCAGCGCCTCGGCGTCGGAGTCGCCGTAGTCGCGGATCCGTACGCCGTCGGGCAGCGTCACGGACGGCAGCGGTACGGCGCTCGGCCGGCGCATCACCCACAGCTCGCGGGTACGGGCGAAACCCCAGCGGCGGGCGAGCGCCGCGGCGGCGGGGTGGTCGCCGTGGGACCAGGCGGTGAGCGGACCCGGCTCGGCGACGGCCAGGGCGCCGAGCGAGGCGCCCAGTCCGTGCCCACGCGCTGAGGGCGCGACGGCCAGGTCGAGCTCGCCGTCGTGACGCAGCGCGAAGCCCTGGTCGCTCACCCAGGCGCCGGCGCCGGCGAGCCCGTGGTGCTTGAGCCGGAGGGCGACCGCCTCGTCGACGGGGTCGGTGCCGTCGTGCTCCCGGCTGGCGTCGCGGACCCGCCCGATCGCGTCGAGGGCGGGGGCGTCGGTCAGCAGGGGGAGCTCCGCGTTCACCTCTCCCACGCTATCCCGCCACCCGCGCGGCGTTTACAGGTGTCAGGGCGAGGGGGTAGGACTGCCACCATGAAGCCGATCCACGCCGTGGGTGGGGCAGTCGTGGCGCTCGGAGCGCTCGCCGCTCGCGATCTCGTCCAGAAGCGGCACGCGCTGCAGCGCAACTTCCCGGTGATCGGGCACGCCCGGTACTGGCTGGAGACGGTCGGGCCGGAGCTGCGGCAGTACATCGTGACCAGCAACGAGGAGGAGCGGCCGTTCAGCCGCGACCAACGGACCTGGATCTATGCCTCCAGCAAGGAGGAGAACAGCTACTTCGGGTTCGGCACGGACGTCGACGTCGAGCACGTCCAGGGCCACGCCTACATCAAGCAGCGCACCTTCGCCGACCGGCTGCCGAGCGACCAGGACGCCAACTGGACGCTGCCCGCGGCCAAGGTGCTCGGCGGTCCGCGCGGCCGGGCGAAGGCGTTCCGGCCCGGGTCGGTCGTCAACGTGTCGGCGATGAGCTTCGGCTCGCTCTCCTCCAACGCGATCACCGCGCTCAACAAGGGTGCCGCCGCGGCGGGCTGCCTCCACAACACGGGCGAGGGCGCGATCTCGCCGTACCACCGCAACGGGGCCGACCTGGTCGTCCAGATCGGTACGGCGTACTTCGGCTGCCGGGACGAGAAGGGCTCCTTCTCGCTGCCGCGGCTCAAGGAGATGATCGCCTCGGCGCCGGTCAAGGCGATCGAGATCAAGCTCAGCCAGGGCGCCAAGCCCGGTCTGGGCGGGCTGCTGCCGGCGGCGAAGGTGACCGCGGAGATCGCCGAGATCCGTGGCATTCCGGAAGGCAGGGACTGCGCGTCGCCGTCGCGCCACACCGCCTTCCACGACGTCGACTCGATGCTCGACTTCGTCGAGCTGCTCGCGGCCGAGACCGGGCTGCCGGTCGGCATCAAGTCCGCGGTCGGCGCGATGGACTTCTGGGAGGAGCTGGCCCGGCTGATGTCGCCGGGGGAGCGCGGGGTCGACTTCATCACCGTCGACGGCGGGGAGGGCGGCACGGGCGCCGCGCCGCTGATCTTCGCCGACTCGGTCGCGCTGCCGTACCGGATGGGCTTCTCCCGGGTCTACGGCACCTTCGCCGAGCTGGGGCTGACCGACGACATCACGTTCATCGGCTCGGCCAAGCTGGGCCTGCCCGACAACGCGATCGTCGCGTTCGCGCTCGGCGCCGACCTGATCAACGTGGCCCGCGAGGCGATGCTCTCGATCGGCTGCATCCAGGCCCAGAAGTGCCACACCGACCACTGCCCGACCGGCGTCGCCACCCAGAACCCGTGGCTGGTCCGCGGTCTCGACCCGGTGTCGAAGGCCGAGCGCTGCGCGGTCTACCTGCGCACCCTGCGCAAGGAGCTGACCCGGGTCTCGGCGGCGGTCGGCGTCGCGCACCCGGGCCTGATCACCTGTGGCGACGTCGACATCTTCAACGGCGACTACGACGCCCGCTCGCTCGCCTCGGTCTACGGCTACAAGGACGGCTGGGGCGAGCTCGGACCGGAGCTGCGCGAGCAGGTGCAGCGGCTGATGCACACCGCCGACCACTTCGACGAGCAGGGCCGAACGTCCTGACGGGAGTCAGGCGTCCTGCTGGTCCCGCTCCGCCACGGTGGCGGCGTCCGCCTCCGCGGCGGACTCCTTCGACGGAAGCACGAACCGGTAGCCGACATTGCGCACGGTCCCGATCAGCGTCTCGTTCTCGGGGCCGAGCTTGGCGCGCAGCCGCCGGACGTGAACGTCGACGGTGCGGGTGCCGCCGAAGTAGTCGTAGCCCCAGACCTCCTGCAGCAGCTGCTGGCGGCTGAACACCCGGCCGGGGTGCTGGGCCAGGAACTTGAGGAGCTCGAACTCCTTGAACGTCAGGTCGAGGGTGCGCCCGCCGACCTTGGCGGTGTACGTCGCCTCGTCGACCACGACCTCGCCGGAGCGGATCAGGTGGGCGTCGGGGTCGGCGGCGTCGCGGGCCGCGGTGAGCCGGCCGATCGCGAGCCGGATCCGGGCCTCGAGCTCGGCCGGGCCGCAGGTGTGGAGCACGACGTCGTCCATGCCCCAGTCGTGGTTGACCACGGCCAGGCCGCCCTCGGTCGCGATGAGCAGGACCGGGACGTCGGTCCCGGTCGTGCGGATCAGCCGGCACAGGTCGCGGGCACCGGCGAGGTCCTGGCGACCGTCGACCAGCAGCAGGTCCGCGTCGGGCGCGTCGAGCAGCGCGCTGCCCTCGGCGGGGAGGATCCTCACCTGATGGCCCAGCAGCGCGAGACCGGGCAGCACCTCGGCCGAGGGTTGCAGCGCGCTGGTCAGCAGAAGGAGAGTGCTCACTCTGGCCTCCTCACCGGCACCGGCCGTTGCGGCGGTACCGAGTCGAGACCGAAACGCAACGTTGAGCAACGGCCAGTTTTCTGGTGAGGGACGATACCGAAATATGCACGCAACGGGGAAGAGGCGAGGACGTGAGTGAGACGCAGGTCATCCGGGTGCGCTACTGGGCGGCCGCCCGCGCGGCCGCCGGCATCGCGGAGGAGGAGGTCGCCGTCGCCGGTCCGGTGAGCCTCGCCGACCTCCGCGCGGAGGTGATGGGCCGCCATCCCGGGACCCGGCTGTCCGAGGTGGTCGGGGTCTGCTCGGTCCTCGTCGGGGAGCGCCCGGTGTCCTCCTCGGACCCGGCCGCGGTCGTCGTCGAGCCGGGGGAGACCGTCGAGTTCCTGCCGCCGTTCGCGGGGGGCTGATCGAGCTCGGACGTGACACTAGACTCCGTCGGGCCGTTGACGGTACGACGACAGCGGACCCGACGAGGAGACCAGTGCCGAACCAGACCACCACGCGCGCGCCGAGCGTGAGAGCGGCCGACGGCACGACCGGCGTGGTCGAGCGCCGGCTCGTCAGCGTGTTCCTGGTGCTGGTGGCGGCGGCGCTCGCGGCGGCGGCCACCCTCGGTCCGATCGCCGCGGTCCTGGCGACCTTCGTCGCCATCCTCGTGTTCCTGTTGGCGGTGCTCGGCCGCGAGCGGGTCGCGATCCTGGGCATGATGGCGGCGTACGCGACGGCGCCGATGAACCGGGGCCTCTCGCCGGGTGGGCCCTCCAACCCGATCACGCCGACCGACCTGCTCTTCGGGCTCGCGGTGATGCTGCTGCTCCCGACCCTGCTCGGACGCAAGCTGCGCCTGCCGCTGACGTACGTCGTCGGCATCACCTTGATCCTGGTCACCGGGACGGTGGCGACGGCCGCCGCCGCGGCCCCGCTGATGAGTGCCCTCCAGTTCGCGCAGTGGCTGGTCGTGATCCTGGGCCTGCTCGTCCTGTTCGCGGCGTGGGCGCCCAGCTGGCGGATGGTGGACCTGCTCCTGTGGAGCTATGTCGCCGGCCAGATGGTGAGCATCCTGTACGCGCCGGTCGGGGGCGCGGTCGGCAACCGCTACCAGGGGCTCTCCCACCATCCCAACGAGTTCGGCGGCGCGGGCGTGATGGCGTTCGCGGCGCTGATGTACCTGTGGCGCCGCAACGACGCGGTCTGGTACCGGGTCCTGGTCGCGCTCGCCGCCAGCGCGTGCGGCGTGTCGGTGCTGATCAGCGGCAGCCGGGCCGCGACCGCGGTGATGGCCGGGCTGATCCTGCTGATCCCGATCATCGAGCGCTCGGCGGTCAAGGGCTTCGTCCTGGCCATCCTCGGTGCGCTCTTCGTCTTCTCGCTGCCGCTCATCATCGGCGAGTCGGGCGAGGGCTCGGCGATCTCGCGGCTCGCCGGCTCGGCCGATGCGCTGGGTGCCGACCGGGCGCGGAGCGAGGCGCAGGACTTCGGCATCCAGATGTTCTTCGAGCACCCGCTGATCGGCAACGGCTTCGCCGACGCCCTCTACGTCCACAACGTGCTCCTGGGGGTCGCGACCAGCGTCGGGATCTTCGGCCTGATCGGCTACCTGCTGGTGCTGTTCACGCTGGCCCGCCCGGTCCTCGGCAACCATCCCAACCGGCGCCTGTGCTACGTCGTGGCGGCCTTCGTGGCGATCACGCCGACCTTCCCGGGGCTGGAGGACCGCACCCTGTGGGCGCCGATGGCACCGGCGATCCTGCTCGCCATCCAGTCTCGGCTGCCGGCGCGCGGCGAGGGTGCGGACGCGGACACCGACGAAGACACCGACGAGGACACCGACGAGCACGTGGTCGAGACCGCGGTCGAGCGCGCGGACCGGCGCGGATAGGGTTCACCAATTCAGGCGAGCAAGCATATGCTTGCCTACGAAGCGGCCCCCCACCCCCCCACTGCCGCCTGGAGTGACGTTCATGCCCACCGCAGTCCAGCGCGCCTTGGCGCACGCCCGGATCAAGTCGAAGGTCGCGATCGCCCGGGTCGGCCGCGACAGCCGGCGCCTCGACACGATCGTCAACCTGCCGAAGATCGAGACCTGGCGCCGCGAGCACGTCCCGGTCGGCACGCCCGCGTTCCCCGACCGCGAGGACATGTACGACCACGTCCACGCCGAGCTGATCGGCGACCAGCCGATCGACTACCTCGAGTTCGGGGTCTTCGAGGGCAGCTCGCTGCGCCACTGGGCCGAGCTCAACACCCACCCCGACTCGCGCTTCTACGGCTTCGACTCCTTCGAGGGCCTGCCCGAGGAGTGGAAGCGGTTCGACCGCAAGATCGACAAGGCCCACTTCGACGTCCAGGGCGCGCTGCCCGACATCGACGACGGCCGGGTCACCTTCGTGCCGGGCTGGTTCCAGGAGAGCGTCGACCCCTTCCTCGACACCTTCGCCCCCGCGCGCACCCCCGAGCGCCAGCTCGTCGTGCACATCGACGCCGACCTCTACTCCTCGACGCTCTACGTGCTGACCCGGCTCGACGCGCTGCTCGTCCCCGGCACCATCGTCATCTTCGACGAGTTCTCCTCGGTGCTCAACGAGTTCGCCGCCCTGGAGCACTACTGCTCGGCGTACGTGCGGGAGTACGACGTGCTCGCCTCGGCCTGGCACTACTTCTGCCAGATCGCGATCCGGATGCGCTGAGCCCCCGCGGGCCCGCACGAGACCGATCGGGTCAGGCGACGTCGGCCTCGGCCGACCCGACGTAGCGCTGGGGAGCCAGCTCGGGGGCGTGCAGGTGGTGGCGGCGCCGCGGCTCGGCGAGGCGCATGGCCTTCTCGAAGGTCATCGGGCGGCGCAGGCCGAAGGTGATCAGCACCGTGTGGAGCAGGATCATGAAGTCCAGCCGGACGCTGGGAGCGGTGGCCGAGCGCAGGGAGTACGCCGACTCCAGGGCCAGCCGCTGCTGGTCGTCGACGCCGTGGCGGCCGATGAGCTGCGGCAGGCCGGTGAGGCCGGCGGGGGTCACCCAGCGCGAGTCGATGTCACCGTGCTGCTCGGTCAGGGCGGTGCGGACCACGTCGGTGAGCGGGCGGGCGCCCACGATGCTCATCTCGCCGCGCAGCACGTGGATGAACTGCGGGATCTCGTTGAGCCCCAGCCGGTCGAGCAGGCGCCCGATCGGGGTGTAGAGCGGCGAGTCGGGCGGCGTGTTGAGGAACCGGCCGGCCTCGACCGGCGCGGTCACCTTGTTGGCATGGGGCACCATCACCCGCAGCTTGACCATCTCGATGGCGGTGCCGGGTCCGACCCAGCGCCGCGACTTGTAGAAGATCGGTCGACCGGACAGCACCAGCACGGCGATCGCGGAGAGCGCCACGACAGGCACCCACACCACGGCAGCCAGGCAGATGACGATCACGTCGAACGCCCGCTTCTTCACCAGTGACCTCCACAGAGAATGTGTCCCCGAATGTGCGGGTGAGGCGATCCCGCGAACCTCTCAACGACCGAGTGACCGATGAGATACGTGTCTCCTCACAACTTTGCGAGGGATCGCCGATCACCGACCGGCGCGCCCACCTGAGCGGCCAGCAGCCGCTCGAACCTGGTCGCACAGCCCTCGAGCGCGAACTCCTGCTCGGCCAGGTCCCGGGAGGCCTCGCCGAGCTCGTCGCGCAGGTCGGCGTCCGCCAGCACCCGACTCACCCAGTCGGCCGCCTCGCGCAGCGAGCCGTCGGCCGGCGGGAGGACCAGGCCGCCCGCACGGGTCACCAGCGACGAGGCGAGGTTCTCGCCCGGCATCAGGCCCAGCACCGGCCGCCCGGCGCACAGGTAGGACAGCGTCTTGGACGGAACCGAGAAGGCGCCGGCCTCCTGCTCGAGCAGCACCACGAGCACGTCGCCGGTGCCGAGCACCTCCGGCAGCCGCTCGTAGGGCTGGAACGGCAGCAGGGTGACGGGTACGTCGAGCCGGCGCGCCTCGTCCTGCAGCACCTCGACCGCCGGGCCCTCGTTGACGACCACGAGCCGCACCGGCTTGCCGGCGTCGTGCACCGCGCGCGCGAGCCGGACCAGCAGTGCGGGGTTGTGCTTGAGGCCGAGGGTGCCGGAGTAGACCAGGGTCGCGACGTCGTCGAGCTCGTGCTCGATCGCCCAGTCGTTCTTGCGCTCGGTCGGGACGATCTCGTCGAGCGGCGCCCAGTTGGGGATCACGGTGACCTTGTCGGCCGTGCCCCACTCCTCGTGCACGGGCACGAAGGAGGGCGCGATCACGACGATCGCCGCGGCCCGCCGCGAGCACCAGCGCTCGGCGACCTCGAAGGCCCATGCGACGAGGGCGAACCGCCTCGGCAGCTTGCTGCCGGTGAACGAGCGCACCGCGACGGCGTAGACGTCCTGGTGCCACAGCACCCACGGGCGCCGCAGCAGTGCCGTCACGAACGCGAAGATCACCAGGGTGGGGATCTGCACGTTGGACAGCATCACGATGTCGGGGTCGACCTTGCGGACGTGCCGCACCAGCTCGAAGCCGCGGCGCACCTCGCGCAGCAGCCGTCGCGCCATCCGCTGGTTGTCGACCTTCTTGGCGCCGCCGATCGCCTCGAAGGTGATCGACTCGCCCGGCCTGGCCTCGAGCCGCCCCTTCCCGGAGACGTAGCCCTCGACGTACGAGTGGGTGACGTCGTGGCCCCGCCGGGCGAGCTCGCGACTGAGCTCGGCCTGGAAGGGATGGCCGCTGTGGTCGTGGACGAGGATCCGCACCGCGCGTCCGCCGGTCAGCCCTGAGCCCGCTTCACCTGGTCATAGACCCACGCATAGGTCTGCGCGAGGCCGTCGGCGAGGCTGATCGACGGCTCCCAGCCGAAGATCTCCTTGATCATCGTGTTGTCGGAGTTGCGGCCGCGCACGCCCTGGGGGGCGGAGAGGTCGTACTTCCGCTCGCACTTGATGCCGGCGATCTCCTCGACGATCGAGTAGAGCTGGTTGATCGAGACCAGCTCGGCGGAGCCCAGGTTGATCGGGTCCTCGACGTCGCTGGCCAGGATCATCTGGGAGCCCTTGACGCAGTCGTCGATGTACATGAACGACCGGGTCTGCTCGCCGTCGCCCCAGATCTCGAGCTCGTGCCTGCCCGAGATGACCGCCTCGGCGATCTTGCGACACACCGCGGCCGGGGCCTTCTCGCGGCCGCCCGTCCAGGTGCCCTCCGGGCCGTAGACGTTGTGGTAGCGGGCCATCCGGGTCGTGAGGCCGAAGTCCTCGCGGAAGTGGCGGGCCATCCGCTCGGTGAACAGCTTCTCCCAGCCGTAGCCGTCCTCCGGCATGGCCGGGTAGGCGTCGGACTCCTTGAGCGCCGTGACGCCCGGGTCGGTCTGCTTGTCGGCGGCGTACACGCACGCCGAGGACGAGTAGAAGAAGCGCTCCACGTCGTACTTCTGCGCGGCCTGCAGCATGTGGGTGCTGGTCAGCACCGTCAGCATGCACAGCGCCTTGTTGTTCTCGATGAAGCCCATGCCGCCCATGTCGGCGGCGAGCATGTAGACCTCGCGGGCGCCCTCTGTGGCGGCCTCGGCCTGCTCCAGCAGCGACAGGTCCCCGACGGAGTTCTGGGCCTCGGGGTGGACCTGGTACCACTGGTCGATCGGCTTCACGTCGACCGAACGCACCGTCTTGCCCTGTGCCAGGAGGTCGGCAACGAGGTGACCTCCGATGAAGCCGCCACCGCCGGCGACGAGCACATCTACGGCGCCAGAGTTCATGCGTGCACTCCTCATGTCGATTGAATCCGCCCCCCAGCGTCGAGTGACCAACGAGACGTCCTCGGGAGCGTCACGCCCTGTTGTCCCCCATTCCGAGGGCAGTGGGAGGCCGGGGCACGCACACGGGGCGGGCCACTACAGTGACGTCCGTGCGTACCGCCCTGGTCACCGGCGTCGCGGGGCAGGACGGGATCTACCTCGCGCGCTCCCTGCGTGCCTCCGGCCTCGCCGTCGTCGGCACCGTCGCGCCGGGCTTCGCCGCCGACGACGCGCGCCGGGTCTACCTCGACGGCGTCGACCTGCGCCCGCTCGACGTACGCGACGGCGCCGCGCTCGAGGCGCTGGTGGTCGAGGTAGCGCCCGACGAGGTCTACAACCTGGCGGCCCTGAGCTCGGTCGGGCGCAGCTGGGAGGAGCCGGAGCTGACCGCCGCGACCAATGCCGCGCCGGTCGAGCGGCTGGTCGCCGCGCTGCTGCGGCTGCGCTCCGAGCGCGGGCACGACGCCCGGCTGTTCCAGGCCTCCTCCGCCGAGGTGCACGGTGGCGCGGCCGACAGCCCGTACGCCCGGGCCAAGGCCGCGGCCGACGACGTGGTGCGCCGGGCGCGCGCCGAGCACGACCTGTTCGCGGTGTGCGGCGTGCTCCACAACCACGAGAGCGCGGTGCGCCCGACCCGCTTCGTGACCCGCAAGATCGCCCGCAGCGCGGCGGAGATCGCGCTCGGTCGGCGCGAGACGGTCAGCCTCGGCAATCTCGACGTGCAGCGGGACTGGGGCTTCGCCGGCGAGTACGTCGAGGCGATGCGACTCCAGCTCGCCCACGACGTCCCGCTCGACCTGCCGATCGGCACCGGCGTCGCGCACTCGCTGGCCGACCTGCTCGCGCTCGCCTTCGCCGCGGCCGGTCTCGGCGATCCGGGGGAGCGCGTCGTGCAGGACCCGGCGCTGCTGCGCCCGGCCGACACCGCGGTCTTCGTCGCCGACCCCGAGCCGGCCGCCGCCGCGCTCGGCTGGCGCGCCGGGGTCGGCTTCGAGACGCTGGTCGCGCACCTGGTGGCCGCCGACCTCGAACGGCTGCGCACCGGGATCGAGGAGGCGCCGGCCTATCTCGACCTGCGCCTGCCCGCCGGCCGCCGGTAGCCGGCGACCGGCGAGCCGGACGTCAGTCCGCGAGGACGTTGCGCGCGCCGGCGCGGGTGAACGCCTCCTGGTTCTTTGCGTACCACTCGACCGTGCGGCTCAGGCCCTCCTCGAAGCTGACCCGCGGGGTGAACCCGAACTCGTGGAGCTTGGTGGAGTCCAGGAACTGGTCGGGGATCTCGATGAAGTTCGCGGGCTTCGGGATGGTGACCGGCTCGCGGGTGCTGCCGAGGATGGTGCCGATCTGCTCGATCACCTGGCGCACGCTGCGGATGTTGCCGTAGTCGCTCGGCTGCTTGCCCGACGTGCTGCTGAAGCTGCCGACGTTGAACGCCGGCCAGCCGTACGTCGCGCGGCCGGTGCGCGGCATGGCGGCGCTGAAGTGCCGCTCGACGTTCTCGGCGAGGTAGAGGTAGGAGTCGACGAGGTCGTCGATGTAGACGTACTCGCGCAGCACGTCGGCGTTGCCGAGGTTGATCACCGGCGCCTTGTCGTTGAGCATCCGCAGGCTGGTGCGGGGGATCAGCCGGGTGAAGTTGAGGTCGCCGGCGCCGTAGATGTTGCAGCTGCGGACGATCAGGGCCGGCACGTTGAACTGGAAGCCGTAGGTCTGCGCGATCAGGTCGGCGCACGCCTTGGACGCGCTGTAGACGTCCATGCCGCGCAGCGCGTGGCCCTCGCGGTAGGGCAGCGGCTCGGGGTCGTCGAGGTCGGCGTGGTCGCCGTACGACTTGTCGGTGGAGGCGATGAGGACCCGCGGGATGTCGTTGATCCGCGCCGCCTCGAGCAGGTTGAGGGTCGGCAGGATGTTGTTGTGGAGCGTGCTCATCGGCGCGTTCGCCGCGTCGGCGACGATCGCGGACGCCGCGAGGTGGAAGATCGTGTCGATCTGGTGGCGGTTGCACAGTCGCTGCACCTGGGTGAAGTCGTCCATCTCGCAGACCTCGACGTCCGGCCGGGAGTCGAAGCCGAGCAGCGCCGCGGTGGGGACCGGCCGGTTGTGCCGCACCGTGATCGTGACCATGGCGCCGCGGCGCAGCAGCGCCTCGGTCAGGTTGCTGGCGACGAAGCCGTCGCCGCCCGTGATCAGCACGCGCTTGCCGTACCAGAAGTCGTTCATGGGTTGGGGGTCCCCTCTAGCGAAACTCGATGACCAGTGGTCGAGCGGGCGCGACCGTATCAACCGCAACAACGGCCTGGGCTCGATATGGTCACCCCCGAATCGCCGACCACAGAGGAGTACGCGGTGCAGACACCTGTCGTCATGTTCGTGTTCAACCGCCCGGATCTGACCCGACGCACCCTCGCGGCGATCCGGGCGGCCAAGCCGGAGCGGCTGTTCGTGATCGCCGACGGCCCGCGCGCCGGCAACGACGACGACGCCCGGCTGTGCGCGCAGGTGCGGGCGCTCTTCGACGAGGTCGACTGGGGCTGCGAGGTGCTGCCGCGCTTCGCCGAGACCAACCGCGGTCTCGACCCCAACATCGAAGCCGGCATCGACTGGGTCTTCTCCCAGGTGGACGAGGCGATCTTCCTCGAGGACGACTGCATCGCCGACCCGACCTTCTTCGTCTACTGCGAGGAGCTGCTCGAGCGCTACCGCGACGACAAGCGGGTCTGGCTGATCTCGGGCGACACCCACGAGGTGCCGGAGTCCTACTTCGGCGACCTCAGCTACGACTTCGCGACCTGGGCCAGCATCTGGGGCTGGGCGAGCTGGGCCGACCGCTGGCAGGCGCACCGCCGGCTGTTCGACCGGGAGCACGTGCCGGTCGACCAGCCGGGCCGGCTGGTTCCGCCCCATCGCGCCGTGCCCGCGCCGCCGCACCCCGACGCGCTGGTCTCCGAGGCGGGCCGCCGGCACTTCACCAAGGTCGCCTACGACGCCGACCCGACGTCGTACTTCTGGGACCACCACTGGTGGGTCACCATCATCAACCAGAACGGGCTGTCCGCCGTCCCTCGACACAACCTGATCGAGAACGACGGCTACGGCGAGGGCGCCACCAACGTGCGCGCGCAGAAGGAGTCGATCCCCGCCCGCCCGCTGGAGCTCCCGCTGCGCCATCCCGCCGCCGTCGAGCGCAACCGGAAGGTCGAGGAGGAGCTCGAGCTGATCATGGTGCGCACCGACAGCTGGATCTCCCGGGTCGCGCGCGCCATCATCCGCCCGCTGTGGCTGCGTGCGATCGTGCGCAAGATCATCACCCAGCCGGTGATCTGGCGGGTGGTGCGGCGGCTGCTGAACCGCTGAGCGGTGCGGGGCGGCGAACCTCAGGGGCGCGCTGTAACACGTTGTCCGCTGCTGTGGTGGGCCCGTGTCGGTGGTACCTGACCCGCACAGAGCCCCTTTCGCGACGTCTGGGGTCGGGTAGGTCGGCGAACAACGTGTTACAGCGCCCGCCCCGACCACCGCAGCGGCGTACCGGTCTGCGGAGCGGGCGCGGCTCAGAGAACGCGCTGTAACACGTTGTCCGCTGCTGTGGTGGGCCCGTGCCGGTGGTACCTGACCCGCACAGAGCCCCTTTCGCGACGTCTGGGGTCGGGTAGGTCGGCGAACAACGTGTTACAGCGCCCCACCGACCACCACCGACCACCACCGACCACCACCGACCGCCCGCCGACCACCGCCGACCACCACCGACCACCGCCGACCAGCAGCCCGCAGCCGGCGGAGTCGCTCAGTGGTCGGCTAGCCCTTGCGGGCGCGTACGTCGAGCACGATCCGCGGCGCCACCGGGCTGGAGACCAGGCGGTCGAGCAGCCGGGCGGCGGGGCGGACCGACCAGGCCGGCGGGTTCATCGAGGCGATGTAGGCCTCCGAGGTGAGCGTGTAGCGCAGCCGGGGCTCCGCGACGACGTCGACGAAGCCGAGCCGGGTCAGCTGGGCGGTGATGCTGCGCCTGGTGTGCAGGATCCAGTGGTGCTGGGCGATCCGGCGGTCCGGCACCTGGCTGGCCCGGCCCCGGGTGGCGCGCTTGACCAGGTGGGCGGCCTGGTCGGCCGCGGTCCAGTGGGGGGTCTGGAGGAAGAGCACCCCGCCGGGACGCAGCATCCGGTGTATGTCGGCCAGCAGGCCGTCGCCCTCGGTGACGTGGGCGAGGACGCACCACAGGGTCACCGCGTCGGCGGTCTCGACGTGGCCGAGCGTCTCCAGGTCCCCGAGGTCGAGGGTCACGCCGTGGCGCTCGCGCGCCAGCTCGACCGCGCCCGCGACGATCTCGTTGCCGGTGACGTCGTAGCCGAACTCGTCGCGGGCCACGCTGAGGAACTCGCCGTCGCCCGCTCCGATGTCGTAGATGAGCGGACGTCGCTCGCCGCGCTCGCCGAGCGCGTCGCCGATCCAGCCGAGTGCCTCGCGCCAGGCGTCGGGCCCCGCGCCCTCGCGCTTGATGTCGACCCAGTCGCCGTAGTCGTCGGCCGACCACTCCTTCTGGATGACGATCGCGTCCATCCGCTCCGCTGCCCGGTGGTCGGACCAGAAGCGGACGCCGCAGTCACGGCAGGTGCTGATCCTCCGGCCGGTGGCGCGTGACGCGACGGCGGTGTGGACTCGGGCGCCCGCGCAGGCAGGGCAGTGGGTCATGCACGTCTCCGGGTGGGGGAGCTGGGACGGGGTGACGGTAGTACAGCAGGTCGTGGGTCACCGCAGGCCGGAACGGACCACTTCCGCCGTACGACGCCACGTGAACGCCTCGGCGAAGGCCTGGCCCTCCGCGAGCCGGTCGGCGGAGAGCTCGCTGGCGCGGCCCATGGCGACTGCGAGGTCGGCCGGCCTCGTCGATGCGGTCACGACGGCGTACCCGCCGGTGACCTCGGCCAGCGCGGGGTCGTCGGAGATCACCGTGGGGATGCCGAGCCGCAGCGCCTCCGCGGCGGGCAGCCCGAAGCCCTCGAAGTCGGAGGGGAAGACGACCATGCCGGCGCCGGCGAAGCACGCGCCGAAGGCGTCGTCGTCGAGCCACGGCATCAGCTCGACGCTGTCGGTGCTGCCGAGCCGGTCGACCTGCGCCTGGGCCGCCTCGCGGTCGGCGCGGCCCATGCCGACCAGGCGCAGGACCCACCCGGGGTGGGCGGCGACGAACTCGGCCCACCCGGCGATCACGGCGTCGGCGTTCTTGTTGCCGAAATGGCCGAAGGCCAGGGCGTAGGGCCGCTCGCCCGGCTCCGGCCGCGGCCAGGCCAGGGCGTGGTCCGACCCGAGCGCGGCGGTGACCGCCGTGCGGGCCAGCCGCGGGTGCCGGCGGCGCAGGTCGGCGTGGCTGCGCTCGGAGATGCAGAAGATCCCGTCGGCCAGGCGCATGCTCCAGGCCCACGACAGCTGCCGCGCCACCCGGGTCCGCAGCGAGAACTGCTCGGGTCGCAGCTCGTGGCGCAGGTCGTAGAAGATCAGCCCGCGCGGCTGGCGGGTGCCGAGCAGGCTGCTCGCCGGGGCCGAGCTGAGGACCGCGTCGACGTCGAGCTCCCGGGCGGCCCGGCGTACGGCACCCGAGCGCGACCACAGCCGGCCGAGCCGGCCCGACGCGGGCAGCTCGGAGACCCGGACCGACGCCGGCGTGGCGAAGCGCTCGCTGTCGGGACCGAGCAGCACGGTGAGCTCGTCGTCGGGGAACGCCTCGGTCCACCCGCGCACCAGATGCTGGACGACGATCGAGACGCTGCCGGGTCGGGCAAGGATCGCATCCACCAGCACATGCACGGTCAGCGACGATACTGTGCCCCCGTGACCAAGCGTGCTCTCATCACCGGAATCACCGGTCAGGACGGTTCATATCTCGCCGAGCTGCTGCTCGGGAAGGGATACGAGGTCCATGGCCTGGTCCGGCGGTCGTCGACCCTCAACCGCAGCCGGATCGACCATCTGCACGGCAAGGCGGACCTCCACCTCCACTACGGCGACCTCACCGACGGGGTCAGCCTGAGCAACCAGCTGCGCGACATCGAGCCGCACGAGGTCTACAACCTGGGTGCGCAGAGCCACGTCAAGGTGTCCTTCGAGCTGCCGGAGTACACCGCCTCGACCGACGCCGTCGGCACGCTGCGGCTGCTCGAGGCGATCCGCGCGGCCAAGCTGGACTGCCGGTTCTACCAGGCGTCCACCTCCGAGATGTTCGGTGCGACCCCGCCGCCGCAGAACGAGTCGACGGTGTTCTACCCGCGCTCGCCCTACGGCGCGGCGAAGCTCTACTCCCACTGGGTGACCGTCAACTACCGCGAGGCCTACGACCTGTACGCCGTCTCCGGCATCCTGTTCAACCACGAGTCGCCGCGCCGTGGCGAGAGCTTCGTGACCCGCAAGATCACCCTCGGCGTCGCGTCGGTCAAGCTCGGCATCGCCGACCACCTCGACCTCGGCAACCTGGAGGCGGTGCGTGACTGGGGCTACGCGCCCGAGTACGTCGAGGGCATGTGGCGGATGCTGCAGCACGACGAGCCGCAGGACTACGTCCTCGCGACCGGCGTCGGCACCACCGTCCGCGAGTTCTGCCAGTACGCCTTCGCGCACGCCGGGCTGAGCTGGGAGGACCACGTCCGCTACGACAAGTCCTTCGAGCGCCCGACCGAGGTCGACGCACTGATCGGCGACGCGTCGAAGGCCGCCGACGTGCTGGGCTGGAAGGCGCAGACGCAGGCCAAGGGCCTGGCCGAGCTGATGGTCGACTCCGACATCGAGCACCTCGGCCGCCTGGTGCAGCACCGCAAGGAGATCGACGGATGATGGGTCCGGGCATGGCGGTCTCGACCGCGAAGCGCCGCCTGGGCTGGCTGATCCGCGACCGGTTCCCGTTCCGGCCGGTGGTGCGCGAGGTCCAGGGCGTGACCCTGGTGCTGCCCTGGTCCCACCGGCTGCCCGACTACGCGCGGTGGGGGCCGACGTACGGACAGAACCTGGTCGAGCTGGCCCGCCTGGTCGCCGAGTCGTCGCCGCTGACGGTGCTCGACGTCGGCGCCAACGTCGGCGACTCGACGGTGCAGATCCTCAACGCCGCGGACGGCCGGGTGCTCTGCATCGAGGCCGACCCGGCGTACCTGGAGTTCCTGCACCGCAACGTCGACGGCGACAAGCGGGTCTCGGTCGTCGAGGCGCTGCTGTCGGTCGACGACGAGCAGGCCGCCCTCACCGCCGTGCGCACCGGCGGCACCACCCGCTTCGCCGAGGGCGGCGACGCCGACGCGATGCCGATGGTCTCGCCGACCCGCCTTCGAGCCGAGCACCCCGAGTTCGACCGGCTGCGACTGGTGAAGTCCGACACCGACGGCTACGACGTCGTCCTGGTGCCCGCGGTGGCCGAGGCCTGGGCCGACGCGCACCCGATCCTGTTCTTCGAGTACGACCCCTATCTCACCCGGATCGCCGGTCACGACCCGGTGAGCGTGTGGACCCGGCTCGAGGCGCTCGGCTATCGCGACGTCGCGGTCTGGGACAACGGCGCCACGCCCGTGGGCCGCACGACCACCGCCGAGGCCGGGCGCCACGGCGCGGTCCTCGACGTACCGGGCAACCAGCGCAGTCGCGGCCGCACCTACTGGGACGTCGCCGTCGTCCACGCCGACGACCTCGCCGGGCAGGCGGCCATCCAGGAGCTGGTGCCGGGCCTGATCTGAGCCCACCGGCTCGACCACCCGGCCGTCCGGCCGGGCGCCGCAGGCGCCGGACGGCCCACCCCTCCGCGGCGAAGTCGGGGTGCCGTCGGCGCTGGATCGACATTCGCCATGCGAAGTGCGGTGGCGCCGACGGCGGGGCCCTCGCTCCGAGCCGCGGAGGGGTGGGCCGGGAGGCGCCGGAGGCGCCTGGCCGGACGGCCTACCCGATCCGCTGGGCTCAGATCAGGCCCCCGCCGGGTCAGCGCCAGGTCACGCCGCGCCGGATGATCTTGGCCGGCACGCCGCCGACCAGGCAGCCGGGCTCGGTGATGGACGAGGTCACCACGGAGCCGCCGGCGACGATGCAGCCGTCGGCGATCCGCACGCCCTTGTAGATCTGGGCATGGCTGCCGATCCAGACCCGGTCGCCGATCGTGATGTCGGGCGCGGTGCCGCGCTCCTCGGACTCGCCCTCGGCGAGGTGGCGGTGGAAGTCGTCGTCGAGCAGCTGCACCCGCCAGCCGATGGCGCAGTCGGAGCCGATGGTGATCCCGCTGTTGCTCACCAGCAGGCCGTCGGGTGAGAAGTAGGTCCTCGCGCCGACCGACACCGTCGACTCCGGGCCGACGTCCCAGCGGTTGCCGGTCGCCACGGTGACGTTGCCGAGCAGGCGCAGCCGGCCCCGGACCCGGATGATCGACCACTCGTGGCCGGTGAGGAAGCCGTAGTAGTTGACGCCCAGCCGCAGGCGGGCGCCGTCGGCGACCTCGATCCGCCGGCGGCCGACGATCCGGAACCGGCGCCCGACCAGCACCGTGCGGTGCATGCTCAGCCGGGCGGCCGCGGTGCGGAGGTAGGAGACGCGGAACGGGCCGACGGCCAGCCCGCGCACGGCCTCGACGCGCTCGTTCATGGGGTGCGCTCGAGCAGGCGGCGCAGGGCGGCCTGGGCGACCTCGCGCCCGGCGTCGTTGGGGTGGACGCCGTCGGTGTGCAGTTCGGCGCGGAACCAGCCGTCGGCGTCGGAGAGCTCGTCGGTGGCGTCGAGGAGGAGCAGCCGGGGGGACGGCGCGGAGCCGGCCAGCTCCTCGACCAGACGCTCGCGCAGGATCCCGTGCGTGGCCAGGCGCTCCTCGTTGGTGCCCCGCACCGGGAAGGACTCGTGGACGAACTGCTGGGTGGCGGGCGGGACCGGGACCATGACGACGCCTCGGTCGAGGCCGAGGTCGCGGAGCAGGCCACGGACCCGGTCGGCGTACGCGGTCACGAAGTCGACGTCGCCTCCCGCCATCACGCGGGGCGCGAGGTGGCAGCGGATGTCGATCTCGCCGAAGCTGAACACCCAGACGACGTCACGGCCGCGGGCGGCGCGCGCGAGCAGCCGGGCGGCGCGGTGCATCGACGGCTTGAAGCCGTCGCGCGCGATGGAGTACATCAGCCGGGGCCCGAGATGCCAGGCCCAGCGGCGCTCGATGGTGCTCCCCACGCCGAGGGGAGGGAAGCGGTCGCCGGCGAAGAAGGCGGCATTGGACTCGCCGACCCACACCTGGTCGACCTGGCCGCGCGAGAGCGCCCGGGCCAGGCGCAGGATGCCGATCCAGGCAAGGACGTGGGCGCGCAGGACGCGGAGCCGGTGCCTCACGCCCTGCCTCGGTCACCGACGGCGGCCGCGACCGTGGTCTCGGTGCCGGTGGTCACGTCGACGACCGGCAGGTCGCCGATCAGGGTGAGCCGCTCCGCGACGCTGCGGGTGCGCGACAGCGTGCCGTCGGGGTTGCGGCCGGTGAGGAAGCGGCTCTCGCGGTAGCCGCTCGCGGCGGTCTGCGCGGGCAGGTCGCCGGCGACGTCCTCCCGGACGAAGAAGGCGTTCGCGCCGTTGCTGGCGCAGCCGACGAACCGGTAGCCGCGCTGAGCGCCGAGGTGGACCAGGGCACCGAGCGAGGCGCCGAAGTAGAGCTGGGAGTAGTGGGCCTCGGAGTTCACGAACGCCGGGTCGTAGGGCACGGTGATCGTGGCCTCGGGCCCGAGGAGGGCGTTGTACTCGGCCACGACGATGGCGGGGTCGACCACGTCGATCGCGTTCCACAGCCAGTAGTCGATGCCGTCGACGTCGACGGACAGCAGGCCGATCCGGCCGCTCAGCCCGGCGTCGGTGATCAGCTGGTTGACGTTCTCCCTGGTCACGAACGCCGACACCGGCTCGACGTCGTAGCGCCAGCTCAGCCCGGAGCCCAGGACGAAGCGGACGTGGTCCTCACCGCCGTCGATCACGACCCCGCGCCAGTTGTCGTTCTGCAGCAGGAAGCGGGTGTTGGACTCGCGGTAGTCGCCGGTCCCGATCTCGACGAAGGTCGTCTCCGCCGGGTCGACGGAGCGCACCAGGTGCTGGATGATGCCGTCCTCGCCGAACTGGGAGAAGACCTTGAACTCGGCGTCCTGCAGCCGCTGCGGACGGCGCAGGTCGAGCAGGTGGCTCTCCAGCCGGCCGATGGCCAGCCGGATCTCGTCCTGCTCGCCGCGCACCCGCTGGATGAGGTGCCGGGCGCCGGGTGCGGAGGCCAGACGTCGCAGGGAGCTGTAGGCGAAGTCAGACGGCAACGGACCTCCAGGCCTTGGGCGCCGGCCGCGGTCGGCCAGCGATCGTGCGGAGAATAACGGACGCCGGACCGGGCCGGTGGGCGAACGGACCGGCCGGTCGGGCTCAGGACTCGGCGGCGGCCATCCCGCGCAGCGTCTTGGTGCCCTTGGTCGCGAGCTCCTCCACGAGGGCGATGCTGCGCGGGCGCCAGGCCGGAGGCAGGTCGGCGACGGCGGCGCGGACCTCGCGCTTCAGCGCCTCGGCGTCGGTGGCCGCGAGCTCGCCCACGGGCACCACCTCGGTGGCGACGATCGCTCCGGTGAGGCGGTTGGGCCGCCCGAACACGCGAGCCATCGAGACGCCCGGCAGGGCCGAGATCCGTTCCTCGACGGGCAGCGGGTGCACCTTCACCCCACCGACGTTGATCACCTCGGAGTCGCGCCCCCGGAACAGCACCCGGTCCTCGACGACCTCGGCGAGGTCGCCGGTGGGGACCCAGCCGTCCTCCTCGACCGGCGTGTCCGAGCGGTCCCCGGCGTACCCGCTCATGCCGGTGCCGGCGCGCACCCACAGCTGTCCGTCGACCACCCGGAGCAGGCCTTCGGGGTTCTCCGGGCTCCACAGGCTGGCGACCGAGAGCCCCGGCCGGCCGTCGCCCACCGAGGCGATCGAGCCGAACTCGGTGGAGGCGTAGACCTGCGAGATCCGGGCGTCCGGGAACGCGGTGCGCAGCTCCTCCAGCAGGTCGGGCGAGCTCGCCTCGCCGCCCAGGGTCACCTGCGCGAGCGGCGGCAGCGCGACACCGCGACCGCGCGCCTCGGCGAGCAGGAAGCGCCAGTACGTCGGCGTCGCGCTCACGCAGTCCGGCCGGCGGTCCGGGCGCGGGTCCAGCAGCGCGTCGAGGCCGTCGCGGGGCTGGCGGGGGAACGGTGCGACCAGGGTGCCCTGGATCGCCAGCACGTGCTGGAGCACCTGGATCCCGGCGAACTGCTGGGGACCGTAGGCCAGCAGCCAGCGCTGGCCGGGCCGCGGCGTCGCGGAGCGGGTGGTGCGGGCGAGCACCGACCAGTCGTGCCGCGCCGCCTTGGGCAGCCCGGTGGTGCCGGTCGTCCGGATCAGGATCGGCTGCTCCTCGGCCGGCGTGGCGGGACCGGTCGCGGTCAGCTCGGCCGGGTCGAGCACGACGAGGCCGTCGCCGGCGAGGTCCGTGCGCCGGGACACCACGAGCGTGTGACCGAGCGCGGCGGCCTGCTCGCGGAACTGCCCGGCGTCGATGTCGGGCTGGTACTGGCAGGGCTCCGTGCCGACCAGCGCGGCCCCGGCGAGCAGCGTGAGCACCCGACCCGCGTCCGGCTCGACGAGCGCGAACCGGTCGATGCCCCGGGCCTGGAGGGCCGCGCCGGTCGCGCGCGCCGCGGCCAGCAGCCCGGCGTACGTCGTGGTGGCCTCGGTCGTGATCACGGCCGGCTGGTCCGGCACTGCGGCGGCGGCTCGTTCGAGCAGGCGGATCATGGCGTCAGTATGGCCGAGCCGCGGCGGGTGGTCTCTCGGATGGAAGGATCGTGACGCTTGTCCGGCGCGAGCGTTGGGCAGGAAGCCGGTGCTGCTCGTACCGCCGGCGGAGACCACGACGGAGAAGGAGTGGCAGGCGTGGGCGTGCACCGTCCGATGACGACCGCGGAGAAGTACTACACCTTCCTCGACCACCAGTGGCCGAGCAATGTGATGATCTCCGCGGACCTCGCGCGCTGCTTCGAGCCCGAGACCGTGGCCGCCGTGTGGGACGAGTTCCGCGAGCGCCGGGTCCTCGGCCGCGCCGTCGCCACCGAGGAGCTCACCCTCGCCGATCCCGGCGTCCGGCCCGGCCACGTCACCACCCGCGATCTCCCGGTCGCCGACTGGGACGCGGTGTTCGACGAGGAGGCCACGGTCCGGCACGAGCTCGGCCTGGCGCCGCGACTGCTCCACCTGCGCAGCCCCGCCGAAGGGCGCTCGCGGCTGATCCTGCTCGGCCATCACGCCCTGCTCGACGGCCGGATCGGCCTCGGCGAGGTGCAGTGGCTGGTCCGGCTGCTCGACGGCCAGGACATCCCCGAGCAGCAGGAGCTGTCGACGCCGGCGCCGGCCGGTGGGTCGACGTACCCGTGGCAGCAGGACCGTGCCGCGATGCTCGACCTGCTCCGCACGATCCGGGCCCGCAACGTCGAGCTCGGAGCCCCCGGTCCGGCGTGGTGGCCCGAGACGTCGGTGCCCTGCCGGCCGCGGCTGCGGCAGCTCGTGCTCGACCCGGAGCCCGCGGCGGAGGTCCTGGCCACCGGGCGAAAGCACGGCTCCAGCGTGTTCGCGACCGTCTCCGCCGCCTGGCTCGGCATCGTGGCCCGCGAGCTGTGCGCCGCCGACGCCGGTGGGGCGACGGTCCAGCTGGCCGTGCCCGCCGACCTCTCGACGCCCAGCCCGACGCCGGATGCCCCGACCGCGATGGTGGTGGCCGTGCTGTCCCGCCCGTTCCGGGTCGACGCGCCCGAGCCGTGGGGCCTGGCGGGTGAGATCGTCGCGACCATCCGCGAGGCGCTGGCGCGCGGCGAGGGCGAGCTCTTCTTCCAGCTCACCCGCACCGAGAAGGTCGAGGACCTCGACGCCGGCCGCGACCTGGTGGCGGCCGCGCTGAGCGCCGGGCCGCCGTGCCTGGTGGTCAGCAACATGGGCGTGATCGACCCCGGCACCGACCCGGAGTGGCTCACCTTCGTGCAGGGCCAGCTCGCGCCCGCGCCGAACCAGGTGGTCTTCGTCGCGACGCTCAGCTACCGCGGCCGGCTGGTCCACACCATCGCCACCGACGACAACCGCATCGACGAGGCCCACGCCGCGCGGCTCGTCGACTCCTACCGGGCCTTCCTGGCCGACGTCGCGGCGGGCCGGTGAGCCGGCAGGCCACCGACCCGGGCGCCGCGGCCGCACCCGCCGAGAACACGCGGGGGGCCGGGAGCCGGCTCAGCCTGATCACCGTCGACCAGGCGCTGTCGAGCCTGTCGAACATCGCGGCGCTGATCTGGGTCGCGCACGCCTTCGCCCCGGTCGACTTCGGCCGGTTCAGCCTGATCGTGATGGTCTACACGGTGGCGCAGGTCGCCGTGCGCAGCCTGATCTCGACCACCGTCGTGGTCCATCCCGAAGAGGCCGACGACCGGCCCCGCACGATCCTGGCGTCCGCGACGGTGACCGGTGTCGCCGCCGGCGTGCTCACCGGCCTGGCGGGCGGCGTCCTGCTGGTCACCGGCAGCGCCCTGGCCTGGCCGGTGCTGGCGCTCGCCGTACCCATGCCGCTGCTGGTCGTCCAGGACGTCGGCCGCTATCTCGGCATCGCCCGGCGCCAGCCCGGGCGGGCCGTGGCGATCGACGCGCTGTGGCTGGTGCTCATGGTCGCCGGCTTCGGCGCCGCGATGGTCCTGGACCTCGACGGCCTGGTCTGGCCGATCCTGATGTGGAGCTGGTCGGGCGGCGTGTCGGGCGTGTGGGTCTTCGTGCAGTACGGCGTGCCCGGCCGCGACGGCGTCGCCTGGCTGCGCGAGCACTGGGCGTTCTCCTGGCGCTCCCTGGTCGGCGGCGTCGCCAGCAGCGGCATCACCTTGCTGTTCGCCTCCCTGATGACGCTGTTCAGCTCGGCGCTCGCCGTCGCGGCGTACCGCGCGGCGACCCTGCTCGCCGCGCCCAGCACCGCCGTCCAGCTGGCGGTCTCGACCGCGGCGGCCACCGACATCGCGCGCGACCGGGCCGAGGAGGGCGCCTGGTGGGGCCATGTCCGCAAGGCGATCGCGATCTGCCTCGCGGTCGGCGTCGTCAACCTCGTGGTCCTGGTGTTCCTCCCCGACCCGATCGGCTGGGCGATCCTGGGCGAGTCGTGGGACGTCGTCCAGCCGCTGATGCTGGCCATCAGCTGCAAGGTGCTGCTGATGGCCGGCCAGAGCGGCCTGCGGGCGGCGCTGATCGGACGCCACCGGATCCAGACCGCCATGGTCACCGACATCGTGGCCCTGCTGCTGATCGGCGTCTGCATGGTCGTCGGCGCGGTCCTCGGCGACGCCGAGGGCGCGCTGTGGGCGATGGCGGTCGGCACCGCGGTGTCCACGGCCTGCTGGTGGATCGCGATCGCCTGGGACGGGCGCGCGCCGCGGGGGCGGCATGCGGCGCGGCGGGGTGAGGTGGTCGCGGCCCGGCAGGGCTGACGGACCTGGCGAGTGGTCACTGATCGATGACGACTCGTCGATGTCACTGAGCGGTGACATCGCCGCAATGTCACCGTACGATGACGTCATGGGTCCGCGGCGGACGATCAGCAACTGGGCATTCCTCGGCCCAGCGGTTCGCGATGCCCGCCTCCGCGCCGGACTCACCCAAGCCGCGCTGGCCGACGAGGCAGGCGTCTCGCGCGGCTGGTTGATCCGCTTCGAGGCCGGGCTTCCGAACGCCGAGCCGGTCACGGTCCTGCGACTGTTGAGGAGTCTCGGGCTCGTGCTCAGCCTGAGCCCGCTGTCCGCCACCGAGGGCGTGCTCGACGACGCCGACCACCCGCCGGTGGACCTCGACACCCTTCTCTCCGAGCTCGACGGATCCGTCGGTGAGGACGGACGATGACCAGCAGCCGCGGGCTCGAGCTCACCGTGGCGCTGCACGGCAGGGCCGTCGCGACCGTCTCGCGCGGTCCGGGAGAGCGTCGCGACGATGTGGCGCTCGCCTACCGCACCGACGCGCGGTGGCCGCTCTGCCCGACGTTGCCGGTGCGACAGCGTCCCCACCGGGGGACTGCGGTTCTCGCCTTCCTCGCCGGACTCCTCCCTGACGTCGCGGACGTTCGCGGCCGGTGGGCACGGGACTTCGGGGTCCCGGACCATCCAGTCGACCTGCTCGCTCACCTCGGCCGCGACTGTGCGGGGGCGGTGCAGTTCGTCAGGGCCGGTGAGGAACACCTCCTCGACGCGGCCGAAGGCAACTACGTCGGCGTATCCGACAGCGACATCGAGACTCGACTCCGGAACCTGCGCGACGGTTCCACGGCCTCGTCGTGGACCCTTCCCCAGGAGAGCTGGTCACTCGGTGGTGCGCAGGCGAAGTTCGCCCTCGCCTTCATCGAGGGCTCCTGGCATGAAGCCACGGGCTCGGCGCCGACCACCCACATCTTCAAGCCGGGCATCGGCCGCATGAGTCATCAGGCCGTGGTCGAGTTCGCGACCATGCGTGCGTCCCGCGCCCTCGGCCTCACGACGGCGCGGGTCGACGTGCGCCGATTCGGGAGCGAGCCGACCCTGGTCGTTCAGCGCTTCGACCGCTGGCGTCCGCGAGCCGTCGCGACGGAAGCGCTGCCCTGGACCCGCGTCCACCAGGTCGACATGTGCCAGGCGCTCGGGATCATGCCTGAGAACAAGTACGCCGCGAACGGCGGGCCGACGGCGCGTTCCATGGCGGACCTGCTGCGGCGTACGTCGTCCGACCCGGATGCGGACGTGATCAGACTCTCCGACGCCCTCCTCTTCAACCTGCTCGCCGAATGTCCGGACGGACACGGGAAGAACCTCGCGCTCCTGAGCTCCGGCGCCCAGGTCCGCCTGGCCCCTCTCTACGATCTGGCGACGGGCGCTCCGTACGACACTGCCGGCGGTGGCACCAAGGCGGCCGTCGCCGTGGGCGGGGTCCGCGACTTCGGTGAGGCCTACCCCAAGACCTTCGCGAGGCATGCCGACGAGATGGGCCTGGACGCCGACGAACGCCTGCGGCGGGTCGTCGACCTGGTCGAGAACCTCCCGGACGCGTTCCGCGATGCCTTCCACGACCCGCTGTCGACGAGATCGAGCCGGGCCTCAGCGCCGTCCTATGGCGCCGCATGAGCGATGGGCCGGGCGCCATCACCCAACGTTGTCGGACCGTCCTCGCCCGCCTGAGCTGACCGGAGCCGACTCAGGCGGTCAGCCCACCATCGACCACCAGCACCTGACCGGTGATCCAGTCGTTGCGCTCGTCGACGAGGAACTCCACGGCGCGGGCGATGTCGTCGGGCTCGCCCAGCCGGCCGGCCGGCGTACGACGGACGATCTGGTTGAGCTGGCCGTCGTCGAGCCCGTGGCTCATCTCGGTCTTCAGGTAGCCCGACGCGATGCTGTTGACCGTGATCCGGCGCGAGCCCACCTCGCGGGCCAGGCCGCGGGTGAACCCGTCGAGCGCGGCCTTGGTGGCGCCGTAGACGCTGAGGCCGCGATAGCCGGTGAGGCCGGTGATCGAGGAGATGTTGACGATCCGCCCGCCACCGTGGGCGAGCATGTTGCGCACGACCTGCTTGGTGAGGTGGATGGTCGCCTTCAGGTTGAGGTCGATCACGGTGTCGGAGTCCTCGTCGCTGAACAGCGCCAGGATGCCGTCGCGGGCGACGCCGGCGTTGTTGACGAGCACGTCGACGGACTTCCACTCCGCGACGACGTCCTTGAAGAACCGGGTGCAGTCGTCGCGGTCGGCCAGGTCGGCCTTGCGGAACAGGAAGCGCCCGTCGTACGCCGGGTCGGCCTGCCACGCGCGGACCGCGTCGGTCTCGCTGCGGGCACAGGTGGCGACCCGGTCGCCGGCGTCGAGGAAGTGCTGGACGATGCCCTCGCCGAGACCGCGGCTGCCGCCGGTGATGACGACGGTGCGGGGTGCGGTCATGCGGACGCGGCGGTGGCGTCGGCGTAGAACGCCACGATGTCACCCACGGTCTCGGGCAGCAGCCCGGCGCCGAACGGGTCGGTGCCGAACTCGTCCTCGAGGATCGCGGACAGCTCGGCGGTCTCCAGCGAGTCCAGCCCGAGCCCGTCGTCGCCGTGGAGCGCGGAGTCGAGGGCGACGCTCTGGTCCTCGCGGTCCGAGCGCTCCAGCAGCTCGGTGACGATGGTGACGATCTTGGGCTCGAACTCGTTCATGGCGACCTCTACTCAGATGGGGGGTTCGCAGGGGCAACGACGTCACGGGGTCCTTGGTAACGGGCCCGGTTGTAGACATGTCTCGGGATGTCGATCGGCGCGAGCCGGCGCGCGGGCACGCCGCCGTGCAGGTGGGCGCCCTTCGCCTCCTGCCCGGTCCAGGTGGTCGAGCCGGCGGCGATCAGCGCGCCCTCGCCGATGACGGTGCCGGGCAGCATCGTGCAGGAGGTCGCGATCACCGCCCGGTCGCCGATCGTGACCGGGTCGAGGATGACACCGCCGTTGGTCGGGTCGAACGCGTGGGAGAGCAGCGTGGAGCGGATCCCGGTGACCCAGGTGTTGTCGCCGAGGACGACGCCGCCGCCGCAGTCGAGGTAGTGCTGGCTGATGATGTGGGAGTCGTCACCCAGCCGCAGGGTGCGCAGGTTCTCGGTCTGGACGGCGCCCGGCTCGTAGCCCGAGTCGCCCACGACCTGGTTGAAGAGCATGATCCGGCAGCCGACGCCGAGCCGCACCAGCCGCAGGTCGCGGAACAGGTTGAAGTGGTGGATCAGCGAGCCCGCGCCGATCTCGAAGCGATCCACCCGGCGGACCAGGCAGACGCCGAGGACGGCCGTGGGATGCACCTGGTGGCCGAGCCGGTTGAGCAGGCGGATCTTGAGGCCACTCGGGGGGAGCAGGAACACCAATGTCGTGAGAGCCTGACGCACGCGGGCGACCTTAGCCTGGATCCGCCGATCTGCCGCTGCTGCGCGCCACCAGCTGGGCACGTTGGCTGCGTTGCCGACGCTCGACAGCCCACCAGGCTGCCTTCGCGCCGGGCGCCTTGCCACCGCACCCATCTGGTGACGCTCGCGACGCGGCAGATCGGTGGATCCAGGCTTCGCCTGGAAACCACGGCTGTTCCGGGCTTCCCCAGCACCCGACCCCCGTGCGCCGTATCCTCACGCCCGTGGTCGTACTTGCCGAGGCGTCCGGGGGCCAGCTCTCCCTCCAGTGCGACGTCTGTGTCCCCCCGGTCCTGACCGTCGGACCGCCCGAGCAGCTCCGGCGCCTGGGCTGGACGCTGCGCTCGGCCGGGCAGCCGGTCGACGCCTGCCTGAACTGCACCGCGCACCTCGCGCCGCGGCAGCGGGTGGCGCGGGCGGACGCGGTGCCGACCAGCCCGGCTCCGGAGCGGATGCCGAACGTCATCGTGATCGGCGCCATGAAGGCCGGGACGACGAGCATGCACAACTACCTCGACGTCCACCCCGAGATCGCGGTGTCGACGGAGAAGGAGATGCGCTTCTTCTCCGACCCGGGCGCGGCCGACTGGGTCGGCCGCTACCAGCAGCACTTCCCCGAGGGCACCCGGCTCCGGGTGGAGTCGTCGCCGCACTACACCAAGTTCCCCGTCGTGCCGGGCGTCGTCGACCGGATGGCCGAGCTGACCCCGGACGCCCGGCTGATCTACCTGGTGCGCGACCCGGTGGAGCGCCTCGTGGCCGAGTACGTCGAGCAGGTGCAGTGGCATGCCGCGCACCGCAGCCTCGACGAGGAGATCGCCGACGCCGCCGATCCCGCGCACGCGCTGATGGCGTCGAGCCGCTACGCCACCCAGCTGACCGAGGTGCTGCGCCGCTTTCCCACCGAGCAGGTGCTGGTGCTCGACCTCGCCGACCTCGGCGCCGACGTGGTCGGCACCATGGCGCGGGTCTTCGCCTTCCTCGGTCTCGACGCGCCCGACGCCACCGCCGAGGACTACGGGCGCCACAACACCCGCGAGGAGAAGTACCAGGTGCCGGGCTGGCTGCTGCGACTGCGGAGGGGACCGCTGCTGCGCGCCTTCCGCAAGCTGCCCGCCGGACCCCGCCGGATGGTCAGCATGGCGGCCTGGCGTCGGTCCTCGAACCTCGTCGAGCGGCCCACGCTCACGCCGGAGACCGAGGCCCGGCTCCGGGAGCTGCTGGCCCCCGAGGCGCGGCGGCTGCGCGAGCTGACCGGGCAGCCGTTCGCCAGCTGGAGCGTGTGAGTCTCAGGCGTCCTTGCGCTTGAACAGGTAGAACCGGTCGTGCAGGTCGATCAGCTCGCGCAGCTCGTCGGACTGGTGGATCGGCCGGTCGTCGACCAGCTCGTAGCCGCGGTCGAGGACGTCCTGGCGGAAGGGCTCCATCGAGCCGTCGGCCTCGGTGCTGCGCAGCTCGTCGGGCGTGTTCGGGACGATCAGCAGCCACGGGATGTCGCGCTCGGCGATCCGGTCCAGCCACCAGCGGATCGCGTCGTGCGAGCACTCCGAGAAGCTGTGGATGTTGACCGCGACGTCGTAGCGCTCGCCGAGGGTCTGGTACTCGTCGAGCCGGACCACCCGCACGGAGTCGGGCAGCTCGCGGAAGCGGGTGTAGTAGGAGCACAGGAAGGTGGAGGTGGCCACCCCGTCGATGCAGTCGTACGCCGCCAGGTTGGGCAGGGCCGTCGACATCCGGTGCGCCAGGCGGCCGTAGCCGGCGCCGATGTCGAGCACCCGCAGCCCCTCGATGGACGCCAGGCCCATCTGGTCGTCGAGGTAGTTGATCTCGTTGATGCTGTCGAGCAGGTCGCGGCTGATCGGCGGCCGGTCGCCGAAGCTGAACGTGAACGCGCCGAACAGCCCGTCCTCGCTCAGCTTGCCGAACAGGCCGAGCCGGTCGCGCTCCAGCACGTCGAGCATCGCCAGGTACATCCGGATCCGCGCGGAGCTGCCGAGCTGGCGGAACTGCCAGACATAGGCGTTGTCGCCGCGGAACCAGGCCAGGGACAGGTTCTTCTTGAGGAAGCTCTGCCGCCACTGGGTGTGGGCCGCGGCGGCGACCCCCAGCGCGTCGTACGCCGCCTCCAGCTCGTCGAGCGCGGGGTTGTCGGGCCGCAGCTCGTGCTCGGCGCCCGCCGGGAGGGGGACGTCGTCGTTGTGGGTGATCTCGACGTAGCGCCGGCTCTCGTCGTTCATCCGGGTGATGAGGAACCCGGCGCGCGCCGCGGCGACCTTGGTGCGCTGGGTGGCCCAGCGGCGGACCAGGGCGGGGTAGGACGAGGGGGAGTTCGGGGGCACGGTCGCTCACTGTAATGGCGCTCGCGCCGATCTGGTCGAATGTCTGCGGAACTCGGAGCAGGCACCCGCGTTGTCCACATCGATGAGCCTTTCCACCCCCGTGGCCCTGGTGGTCTTCAACCGACCCCGCCTCACCGAGCAGACGCTCGCCGCGATCCGTGCCGCGGCGCCGGAGCGCCTCTTCGTGATCGCCGACGGCCCGCGTGCGGATCGTCCCGAGGACGTCGCGCTGTGCGCCGAGACGCGGGCGCTGATCGACACCGTCGACTGGCCGTGCGAGGTGGTCCGCCGCTTCGCGCCCCGCAATCTCGGCCTGGAGGCCAATGTCGAGCTCGGCCTGGACTGGGTCTTCGCGCAGACCGACGCCGCGATCGTGCTCGAGGACGACTGCCACCCGGACCCGTCCTTCTTCCCGTACGTCGAGGAGCTGCTCGCGCGCTACCGCGACGACCCGCGGATCTGGCAGGTGTCGGGCAGCGGCATGGGCGTCCCGGAGCGGCTCTTCGGCGGCGACAGCTATGCGTTCACCGCGTGGGCGAGCGTCTGGGGCTGGGCGACCTGGGCGGACCGGTGGCACCGGCACCGCGCGGTGTTCCCCCGCGACCACGCGCCCAGCGACGCCCCGGTGCGCACGGTCCCCGCGGTCCAGCAGCCCGGCCACCTGGTCACCCGCTCCGGACAGCAGCACTTCGCCGACGCGGCGCGCTCCGACGACACCGTCATCCACGGCTGGGACAAGCACTGGTGGCTCACCATGCTGACCCTCGGCGGGCTGGCGCTCTCGCCGTCGCGCAACCTGGTCGAGAACGTCGGCTGGGGCGAGGACGCCACCCACGGTGCCGCGGCCGGCAAGCGGGACCACGGCGCGAGCGCGATGGAGCTCCCGCTGCGCCATCCCGCCGAGGTCGCCGTCAACGTCGAGGTCGAGCGGGAGCTCGAGCTGGTCCTGAGCCGGGTCGGCGGACGGGCGGCGATGCTCGCCCGGCGGTTCGTGAAGTCGCCCCAGGTACGCCGGGCCGCCCGGGTCGCGGTCAACAGCCGCCCCGCACTGGCGGTGCAGCGCTTCGTGAGCCGCTCGCGGGACCGGGTGGCGCCGTGAGCCTGCCCTCCTGGCTGCGGCCGTGGTGGCCGCTGTTCAAGCGGCTGCACCGCTCGCTGACCCTCGTCCTCGGCCGCGTGTTCCGGGTGCTCTCGCGCCTGCTCGGCGGCCGTGGCGTCCCGGTGCGGGCGACCGAGCGCTCGAGCGACACGGCCGCGCTGGAGCCGGGAGTCGTCGTGCTGCACCCGGGCCGTGCCGAGCAGCCGCTGCCCCGCTCCGCCACCGCGGGCGTGCCCGCCGGGCACTGGCAGTTCACGGCGGTGCACGCCGCCACCGAGCCGACCGAGCTGGTCCCCGCCGTGGGCCTGCCGGCGACCTTCGTGCTCGAGGTCGCCGGCGGCCGGCTGACCGGTGACTACGCCGCGACGACCACGCCGGGCAAGGTGCTCGACCACGAGACGAGCACCTACTTCGGCGTCGAGGACTGGCGCGAGCACCCGCTCTTCCTGCGGCCCACCCTGGGCCCGACCGAGCACGTGCCCGGCACGGTGCTGAGCCTGACCACCCGCGGCACGTCGGTGAACTACTACCATTTCCTCTACGACGCGATCGGCCGGCTGGCGGTGCTGGAGGACGCGCTGCCGCACGCCCTCGCCGAGGCCGACGCGGTCGTCGTACCCCATCGCACGAGATACCAGCGACAGCTCCTCGAGCTGGCGGGGGTGACCACCCGCCTGATCGAGCCCGAGCGGGGCCGGACCGTCTCGGCCGACCGACTGCTGGTGCCGAGCAACCCCAACTGGGCGCTCCAGGCGCCGCCCGCGACCGTGCGCTGGCTGCGCGAGCACCTCCCGCCCACGCCCGGCGTCGACGGGCCGCGGCGGCTCTACATCACCCGTGGCGCCACGCCCCGGACCCGGCGCTACGTGCAGGAGCCCGAGCTGTGGCCCGAGCTCGAGCGTCGCGGCTTCGTCCGGATCGACCCGGGCAGCCACAGCGTGCAGGAGCAGATCGACCTCTTCCACGGGGCGGAGGTAGTCGTCTCCCCGCACGGCGCCGGCCTCTCCAACATCACCTTCGCCCGGCCGGGGGTGCGGGTGCTCGAGATGTTCGCGTCGACGTACGTCCACCTCGGGTTGTGGTCGATCTGCCAGGCCGTCGACGCCGACTACCGCTACCTTGTGGGGGACGGGCCGGCCGGGGGACCGGGCCGCAACTCCGGGGTGCTCGACGACGTCTCCGCGCCGCCGCGGACGGTGCTCGACCTGGTCGACGACATGCTGAGCGGGCTCCACCAGTGACCATCCGACATGAGGGCGAGCAGATGAGTGATGTGGGACGGGAATTCCAGCCGGGCGCGACGCTGTCGCGGCTCTACCCGGAGGTCCGGGCCGGGGGATACACCCGCTACGACGGGTTCATCGAGTTCTACACCCGCGTCAACGCGCTGCTCACCCCCGACAGCCGGGTGCTCGACTTCGGCGCCGGCCGCGGCCTGTGGGCCATCGAGCCGTTCCCCGAGCTGCACCGCCGGCTGCGCTCCTTCCACGAGCGGGTCGCCGAGGTCCACGGCGTCGACGTCGACCCGGTCGTCCTCGACAACGCCACCCTCACCTCCGCCCAGGTGATCGAGCCCGGCGCCCGGCTGCCGTTCGAGGACGCCTCCTTCGACCTGGTCCTCGCCGACCACGTGCTCGAGCACGTCGGCGAGGAGGACGCGCCCACGGTCGCCGCCGAGATCCTGCGGATCCTCGCGCCCGGCGGCTGGCTCGCGGCCCGCACCCCCAACAAGTGGGGCATGATCGGCGTCGGCGCGCGCGTCGTACCCAACGACCTGCACACCCGCGTGCTCCGCCGGCTCCAGCCCGCCCGCAAGGCCGAGGACGTCTTCCCGGTCCGCTACAGCATGAACACCCGGCGCTCGCTCGCCGCGCTGTTCCCGCCGCCCCACGAGCTGGTGGTCTACGGGCACGCCTCCGAGCCGACGTACTTCGGGGCGAACGCGCCCGCCTGGCGGGTCGCCCAGCTGGTCGACCGGCTCACGCCGCCGGCGTTGGCGCCGACGCTGATGGTGTTCGTGCGGAAGGGCTGAGCGCGGGGCTGGCGGACCGGCGGGCGGTCGCGGATTCACCACGGTATGTAGGCGAGCACCGGCTTCTCTAGTGGAACTCCGCTACAGATGCGGCGATTCGGCTACATACCGTGATGAACCCGCGCGGCGGCGACCTCAGGCGCGGCGGCGACCGGACTTGGCGTCGCCCTTGCCGGAGCGGCCGGCGGGGCTGGTCTCCTCGTAGTAGTAGTAGTAATACGAGCCGATGGCGCGCTTGGCGACCATGTTGACCACGACGCCGTAGAGCCGGGCGCCGACCTGGTTGAGCCGGTTGATGGCCTCGTTGACCTGCTCGCGCGTCGTCTTCGCGTGCCGGACGACGATGATCACGCCGTCGGCGAGCTTGGCGAGCACCGACGCGTCGGCGACGGGGAGCAGCGGCGGGGCGTCGATGATCACCATGTCGTACGACGACCGGAGCCGTCGGATCAGGTCGTGGGTGATCTTCGACTGCAGGATCTCGGTCGGGTTGGGCGGCTTGGCGCCCGAGGCGAGGACGTGCAGGCCGCTGGCCTCGTGGACCTGGATCGCGTCGTGGATCTCGGTCTTGCCGACCAGCGCCGTGGTGAGGCCGATGGCGGGGTCCAGGCCGAGGGTGCTGGCGACGCGGGGCCGGCGCAGGTCGGCGTCGATGATCAGCGTGTTGCGGCCGGTCTGCGCCAGCGCCACCGCGAGGTTGGTCGAGGTCATCGTCTTGCCCTCGCCGGGGACGGCGCTGCTGATCACCAGGCAGCGTGGCTGGTGGTCGAGGTCGATGAACTGCAGGTTGGTGCGCAGCAGGCGGAACGCCTCGGTGCGGGCCGCGAAGCCACCCAGGTCGGTGAGCAGGGGCGCCGAGCGGATGTCGCCGTCGAAGCCGATGCTGGCGAGGACGGGCGACTCGGTGAGCTCGGCGACGTGGTCGGCGGTGCGGATGGTGCGGTCGAGCAGCTCGCGGGCCACGGCGAGACCGATGCCGAGCAGGGTGCCGATCAGGATGGCGGCGACCAGGTTGAGCACCACATTGGGCGTGACCTGGGTGGCGACCGTCGCCTTGTCGGTGACCTGGGCCCGGATCTGCGACTCCTGGGCGCTGCCGCTGGTGGTGGTGCCGGAGTCGTCGGTCACGGCGCCGGGCGTCTCGAGCCCGGCGACGTACTCGTTGAACCGCTCGGTCGCGTAGTTGGCGATCATCCGTGCGTCGTTGGGGTTCTCGTCGCGATAGCTGATCTGGATCAGGGAGGTGCTCTCCACGACCTTCGCGTCGAACCGGGAGGCGAGCTCCTCGGCCGACATCTTCAGCTTGAGGTCCTTCTTGACCAGCTCGGCGAGGTTGGTGCTCTTCACCACGTTGGCGTACGACGCCGCCCGGTTGGACGCGAACAGCAGCGCGGCGTAGGCGTCCGTGGTGTCGCGCACGTCGACGGTGAGGAAGATCTGGGTCTTCGACTCGTACATCGGCGTCCGGGTGAACGTGATGACGGAGCTGACCCCGAGCGCGATCAGGATGATCGACACGATGCTCATCCAACGACGTCCCAGCACCGTCAGGAATTGCTTGAAGTCCAAGTCCCGTCCCTTGTTTGTGGCATGCATAACCGGCCAGACCGACTGCCGATCCTAGGCTCCCGCCCCCGTGCCCAACGCTGCAGACCGTCGATGGTCACTGTCCCATGCCCACCAATCCCGCGCTGCTAGTCTCGCGGGCATGTCGCCCGAGATCCGGCGTCGGCGCCGGTCTCGCGGCTTCCGGCGGCTGCAGCGGCAGGTACGCCGGTTCGCCCGGAGCCACCCCCGCCGGACGGTCGCGATCGGCGTGGGCGCGGTCGTGGTGGTCGCGCTCGGCTGGTCGCTGTGGGTGGTCAGCGGCGCCGCTCGCGACCTGCGGGAGGTCGACGACCAGGCGCGGCTGATGCGCGACGCCCTGGTGCAGGGCGACGCCGCCGGGGCCCGCGACGCGCTGCGCGCCTACCAGGCGGCGGCCGACTCCGCCGACGACACCACGCACGGCCTGACCTGGTCGGTCTTCGGCGCGGTGCCGCTGCTCGGCGACGACGCCCGGGGGGTGGCGACCGCCGCCGAGGTGCTGGCCGCGGTCGGCCGTGACGGGCTGACTCCGGTCGTCGACGCCGCCGACCAGGTCACCGCCGACAGCTTCCAGCCGGTCCAGCACACCTTCCCGCTCGACCGGATCGCCGCTCTCGAGGAGCCGGCCGCCCGCAGCGAGAAGGCGTTCGACACGGCCAGCCGGCGGTTGGCCGTGGTGGACTCCGCCGGCTTCGTCGGTCCGATCCGGACGGCCTTCGACGGCCTGCGCGACCTGGTCGACGACGCGCGCGGCACCCTGCAGTCGACCTACCGCGCCTCCCGGCTGATCCCGCGCCTGCTCGGCAGGGGCGAGGCGCGCAACTACCTGCTGGTCCTGCAGAACAACGCCGAGTCGCGCAGCAGCGGCGGCCTCCCGGGCTCGCTGTCGCTCATCCACGCCCGCGACGGCAAGGTCGACATCGTCCGGCAGGTCGACATGGCCGAGCTGGGCGCCACCCCCGGTCACCCGGTGCTGCCCCTGAGCACGGAGGAGGAGCAGCTCTTCGGCGAGATCCTCGGCACCGTCGGCGTGGACGCCACCCTCACCCCCGACATCCCCCGCGCCTCCGAGCTGATCCGCGCGCGCTGGGAGCAGGTCGAGGGCCAGCGCCTCGACGGGGTCCTGTACGTCGACCCGGTGGTGGTGTCGTACCTGCTCGCCGCGATCGGCGAGGTCCCGGTCCCCGGCTACGCACCGGTGAACGCGGCCAACGTGGTCGGCCGGGTCGAGAACGAGATCTATGCCCTGACCCCGGGCACCCAGGCACAGAGCGACTACCAGGAGGCGGTCGCCAAGGCGGTCTTCGACGTCTTCTCCGACGGGCGGGGCGACTCGGCGGACCTGATCCGCGGGCTGGTGACCGGGGTCGAGGAGGGGCGGGTGCGGATGCACTTCTTCGCCGAGGACGCCCAGCGCGAGATCGCCGGCACCAGCATCGCGGGGGAGTTCGTCGACCGCACCGACGGCCCGCCCCTGGTCGGCATCTACGTCAACGACGCGGGCCCGACCAAGATGCAGTACTACCTGCGCCAGCGGGCCACCCTCTACTCCCGCTCCTGCGCCGGCGGCCGCCAGCAGCTCGGCGTCACCCTCTCCTTCACCAATGCCACGCCCCCGCTCGCCGACGAGCTGCCGGACGCGATCACCGGCGAGTTCTTCCCCGGCAACCGCACCGACCCCGGTCAGCAGCTGCTCGTCGTCTACGTCAGCGCCCCCGTCGGCGGCGCCGTCGAGGAGGTGACCGTCGACGGCCAGGACACGGGCAACCCGACGGTGACGACGTACGCCGGGCGCGAGGTCGCGACGATCGGCGTCCTGCTCGACCCCGGCCAGTCCCGGAAGGTCGACGTCCAGCTCCGCACCGCGAAGGGCGACGAGGCGGACCCGCGCCTGGAGATGTCGCCCGGCGCGGCGCCCGGCACGTCGAACGCCACGGCATCCTCGGCCTGCCACACCCGCTGACCGCGACCGATGTGGTGAGGGCTCACCCGTCTCTTTACCTTCGGGTCACCGCGGAGTCATCGATCAACGGCGTTGACGTCACCGGGCGGGGCGAGCATGACTGCCCGTGCCCTCCCTCGACGACCGGTTGGTCGATCTCGTCGGCGCGCCCGGGTTCGTCCCGGTCGCCTTCCTGCTCGCCTTCGCGGCCGGTGCCGCGCACGCGGTCGGCCCCGGCCACGGCAAGAGCCTGGCGGCGGCGTACCTCGTCGGGTCGGACGGCAAGGTGCGTGACGCGGCCTGGCTCGGCGCGTCGGTCGCGATCATGCACACCCTCTCGGTGCTCGTCGTGGCCGTCGCCTGGACCTTCCTGTCGCTCTCGGACCTGCTGTCCCTGGAGCGGCTGACCAGCGGACTGCAGCTGGCCGCCGGGCTGATGGTGGTCGGCGTCGGGGTCTGGCTGTTCCGCAGGCACCTCCGCGGACACGGACATGGGCACGGCCACGGACATGGTCACGGGCACGGACATGGGCACGGCCACGGGCACGGGCACGGCGAGGGGCCCAGCCGTCCCGGGCTGGTCCTGCTCGGGATGTCCGGCGGGCTGACCCCCTCGCCGGCGGCCTTCCTGGTCCTGGTGACCGGCATCTTCACCGGCCGCTCCGGGTTCGCGCTGCTGCTGGTCGTCGCCTTCGGCCTCGGGCTCGCCACCGTGCTGTTCGGGGTGGGCCTGCTGGCCCTGGCCGGACGCGGACTCGTCGTGCGCGCCGCGGAGTCGCGCGCCCTGATCACCGCGGCGACCCGGGTCGCGCCGGTGCTCGCCGCGGCCAGCATCACCGTGATCGGCTGCGTGGTCACCACCGCGGCGCTCGGCCGGCTGGCGGGCGCCGCGTGATCGCCGCGCACCCCTTCGGCGACCCGCAGACCGTCGACATCTCCGCCGACCCCGCCGACCCCGCGGTCGTCCACGTCACCTGGAAGGTCGGCGCCGCCGACGACCTCACCCTGCTCGGGATCGAGCTGGGGGTGCTGCCCGAGGACCGGGTGCTCCTCGACGGGGCGATCACGTACGACGACGGCGACGCGGCGCTCGTCCAGCGGGCGCCGCAGGTCGAGACCTACCTGCTCGACCACGTCGCGGTGAGCTCCGCCGGCGAGCAGTGCCCGGGGCAGCTCGCCGAGTCCGGCGACCTGATCGCCGACGGCGCCGACCTCGTCTTCAGCTGCGCCGGACCGGTGGCGGCCGCGAGCGTCGAGGTCACCACGCTCACCGACCTGCACCCGGCGTACCGCACCCTCGCGACCGGCCCGGACGGCCAGCACCAGGTCTACGGCAGCGACGCGGCCAGCCACGACTGGTCGCTCGGCGGCACGGCCACGGCCACCAGCGGCGACACCACCCACACCGGCAGCAGCGCTGCCCTCCAGATCGGCGGCGTTCTCGGCGCCGCGCTCCTCGTCGCCGTGCTCGGGACCCTCGTGGCCCGGCGCCGGCGTCAGGCAACCGTCACCCCCACCCCCCACCCCTGAGGAGAACCGTCGTGCCCGCACGACCGATGCACAGGCTCCGGCTGCTCGCGACCACCGTGGTCGCGGCAGCCGTCGCCACGAGTGGCCTGATGGCCGCCCCGGGCCAGGCCGCCCCGCCCACCGCGCCGGCGCTGGCGCCGGACGTCCCGGTGGCGGCCACCGCCGAGCCGGCCCCCGTCCCCGACGTCCTCGACGTCTCGTTCGCCGGTGGCGCCCCCGCCGACGCCGCCCAGTCGCTGGCACCGATCACCTACGGCACCCCGACCTTCGGCACCGATGCCCGGCAGGGCCCGGTGATGACCGTCGACGGCGTCGACGACGCCGTCGGCTTCCCGTTCGAGGACCAGTGGAGCAAGCTGACGACCGGGGTCAGCGTCGAGTGCGTGTTCCGCATCGACACCGCGATGCCGGTGGCCAACGAGAAGGACCTGTGCTCCGACAAGGAGGCCGGCGGCATCTCGATGTACGTCACCGGTGGCAACCTCGGGTTCATGGCGCACATCGGTGGCGCCTACAAGAGCGCGCTGACGCCGATCGAGGGCAACCGCTGGTACCACGCGGTCGCGACCTGGGACGGCAGCCAGATCCGGCTCTACGTCAACGGCCAGCTCGCCCAGACCACCGCCGCGACCGGTGCGCTCACCTTCCCGGTGGCGACCGCCCGGCGCTTCATCGTCGGCGCGGACGCCAGCCCGACCGGCGTCGGCCAGCCGGCACCGCCCAGCACCTTCGCGGCGTCCGGCGTGTTCTCCCGCCCGGTCACGGACCAGGAGGTGAAGGCGCTCGCGGCCCAGTGGGACACCGCCGTGCCGACCCCGACGGCCGACGTCCTCGACGTCGACTTCGCCGACGGCACCCCGAAGGACCGGGTCCGCGACCTCGCGGTGAAGACCTTCGGCAGTCCGACGATCGGCCACGACGCCGCGCTGGACCGCGACGTCGTCAGCCTCGACGGCGACGACGCGTACGGCTACGCGCTCACGCCGCACTGGGGCGAGATCAGCAACGCCGTCAGCATCGAGTGCACCTTCCGCTACACCGGCGCGCTGCCGCCGTCCGCCGAGGTGGACCTGTGCTCCGGCAAGGAGGCCGGCGGCTACTCGATCTACGTCAACGACGACAAGGTCGGCCTGATGGCGCACATCGGCGGCGGCTACAAGACCGCCCGCGCCACCATCACCGCCCAGCGCTGGTACCACGTCGTCGGCGTGTGGACCGGCACCGAGCTGAGGCTGTACGTCGACGGCGTGCTCGCCGCGACCACCCCCGCGACCGGCGCGCTGACCCTGCCCGCCGCCACCGCGCGGGCCTGGACCGTCGGCGCCGACTCGGGCCCCAACGCCGGCGCGCAGTTCTACACCAAGGGCAAGATCGCCAACGCCCGCATCTACGGCCGGGCGCTCAACGAGACCGAGGTCCGCGCGCTCGACATCGCGGCCTTCGGCGAGCACCCGGACGCCGGCGTGCGGCTCACCGGCTCGGTGCCCGCGGCCGGAGCGCACCTCTCCTCGCCCGTCGAGCTCGACCTCGACATCGCGCACGAGGACAACGCCACCGGCTGGACCTACCTGCTCGACGGCAAGCCGGTCGCCGAGGGCGACCTGATCGGCGCCGGCCTGCGAGCCGGGGCGCACACGCTCACCGCCACCGCGGTCGACGTGTTCGGCAAGGACGTCGCGTTCACCATCCCGTTCGAGTCCGACACCATCCCGACCGGTGGCGGCACCGGCGCCGGCGAGGGGAAGGGCGTGGTCCAGCTCTCCGCGATCGCGACCAGCCCCGACGGCGGCGAGGTCACCACCACCTTCCGCGAGGCCACCGCGACCGTCGCCGACGGCGGCGTCCAGGGCGTCGTGAAGAAGGTCCCGACCACCCTCGAGTTCGAGCACGAGCAGGAGCAGCCGATCACCGGCCGGCTGGTGCCCGACGACGAGGAGGCGACGTCCAGCGCGACCAGCGGGGACCTCCCGTTCCAGCGCTTCGACGTCGAGGTCGGCCCGGCGGTGACCGGTCAGCAGGTCGTCTGGAAGGGCGTCGTCGACCCCGAGCGGTCGGTCACCCTGCGTGCCTGGAACGCCGAGACCGCGGCCTGGGTGGTGCTCGCCACCGCCCGCGGCGTCCAGGACGGCGACACCGTCCTCAACGCCGCGCTCCGCCCGGCGCTCGTCGACGACGGCACGGTCCACCTGCTGGTGCTCGGCACCGACCCGTTCGCCGACGACCTCGCCCCGCGCGACGAGAAGGCCGCGGTGCCCGACGTCAAGGACCGGTTCGAGGACCCGGAGGACTACGACTTCTCGCTGGCCCACTTCACCGACACCCAGTACCTCGCCGAGGGCGCCGCGGGTGGCACCTACGACGACTGGGACGGCACCGCCGAGCCCTCGGACGTGATGAAGGAGGAGGAGCGGGCGATCTGGGACCGGGCCTACCGGGCCACCACCGAGTGGATCGCCGAGCAGGCCGGGCCCCGCAAGATCAAGTGGGCCGGGCACACCGGCGACATCATCGAGAACGACTACTACAACCCGCTCGCGACCAACGGCAGCGGCGGGCTGCTCTACCCGGGCCTCGACGAGCAGGTCACCCGCGAGTTCCAGTTCACCTCCAGCGCCCAGGAGACGCTCGACTCCTCGGGCATCCCCAACCAGGTGATCGCGGGCAACCACGACAACCAGCTCGGCAACGAGACCGGGCCGGGCTCCCGGTTCAACCAGTACTACGGTCCGGACCGCTACTACGAGGTCTCGAAGTCGTGGCCGGCCGGCGCGTCGTACCACGCGTGGGACGAGACGACCGACAGCCAGGGCAACGTCAGCACGCCGGGTGAGGACAACCAGAACAACTACGTCCTGTTCTCGGCCGGCGGCCTGGACTTCGTCGCGGTCGGGCTGTCCTACGGCGTAACCCAGCAGGAGGCGGACTGGGCCAGCTCGGTGTTCGAGCGCTACCCCGACCGCAACGGCATCCTGCTGACCCACGCCTACATCGCACCCTCGACGGCCAAGGACGGCCGTGGCGCGAGCTTCTCGGGCGACGGCTCGAAGCTGTACGACGAGGTGGTCACCGCGAACCCGAACGTCTTCTTGATCCTCGCCGGCCACGAGCACGGCGTCGGGACCAACCTGAAGACGGGCGTCGGCGCGACGGTGCAGCACAACGTCGTCGAGCTGCTGGCGGACTACCAGTTCTACAAGGTGCCCGCGGCCGAGCTGTGGCCCGACAAGGTCGACGCCTCCGGCAACATCGACCTCGACGGCGACGGCGCCGCCGACCACAAGGCGAGCGACCTGCTCCAGTTCGGCGCCAGCTGGCTGCGACTGCTGCAGTTCGACGTCGACCGCGCCGAGGTCAGCATCGACACCTACTCGCCGCACTTCGAGGACTTCGGCGCGAGCGAGTACGACGACCGCAAGCGCTACAACGGCGCCGAGGACAACCTGACCCTCCCGGTCGACCTGTCCAGCCGGACGACGACCTTCTCGACCGACGGCCTGACGGTGGTCACCCCGACCGACCGGGTGATCGGCGTACAGACGGCGAAGTCGGGCTGGCCGGCGACCGTCTCCTGGGCCGAGCGGGTCGAGGGCGAGGTCTACGCGTGGACCGCGGAGAGCGAGACGGCGTCGGGCGAGCGGATCGGCTCGATCCGGCAGTTCGGCACGGTCTTCCGCGCCACCGCCGCCGGCACCGACGTCACCGCCCCCGTCATCTCGGTGCCGGAGGGCACCACGCTGACGGTGGGAGACGCCTTCGACCCGAAGGCGGGCGTCACGGCGACGGACAACGTCGACGGTGACCTCAGCGCCGAGGTCCAGCCGATCGGAGTGGTCGACACGGCGAAGGCGGGCAGCTACGCGCTCACCTATGTCGTCGCCGACGCCAACGGCAACCAGGCGATCGCGCACCGCGTGGTCCAGGTGGTCGAGCCCGTCGACTCCCGGGCCGTCACGACGGTCACGGTGGCCAACACGAACGCCACCTTCGGCACCGACCTCACGCTGAGCGCGCAGGTCGGCCCGAGCGGAGCCACCGGCCAGGTCCGCTTCCTCAACGGTGAGGAGGTCCTGTGCGAGGCGACCGTCTCCGGAGGCGCCGCGACCTGCGTGGTGCGGATGCTGCCGCCCCCGGGCGACTACGTGGTCACCGCGCTCTACGACGGTGACGAGGCCCACCGGGAGGCGCAGCGCTCCTTCGTGCTGAAGGTCGCGGACGCGGCCAAGGCGGACCCGGGCCTGAAGGCCAAGGCGAAGCCGGGCTCGCTGGCGAAGGGCAAGAAGGTCGTGCTGCGGGCCAGGGTCGCCGCGGGCGCCACCGGCCAGGTGGTCTTCCGCAGCGGCGGGCGCACCCTGTGCACCGCGACGATCGACGCCGGTGTCGCGACCTGCAAGGTGCGGCTCAAGCCGGGGTCGTGGAAGGTGAAGGCGAGGTACGCCGGCAGCACGGCCTACGCGGGCGACAAGGCGGTGTTCACGGTGCGCAAGCGCTGACCCGACGCACCTCCCGATGACCGCCGCCCGGCGGGACCCACCGGTCCCGTCGGGCGGCGTTCTCATCATCCGGACATGCGTCTCGCCATTTGGGAAGCCGAGTTCGTGGATCCGCGAAAGCCGCCTAGGCTCTCTCCCATGTCGACGACTCTGCTGCTGACCAAGCGGCGCGCGGTGGACAACTGCCGCGTCAGCTCGGCGCTGTGTCGACCCTGCTGACGGGTCGCTGAGTCTCCCGGTCTCCGCACCGGCTCACCCGTCGTCTCCGTGGCGCTGTCGCGCGCCCAGGCGTCGTCCTGTGCGTTCGTCGTGCTGCTCGTCCACGAGCAGGCGCCGCAGCATCGTCCGTCGTACCGCACATCGCAACCATCAGAAGGAATCACCATGAGCCGCGAGAATTCGCTCGTCTCCACCCAGTGGGTCGAGGACAACCTCGGCACCGACAAGGTCGTCGTCATCGAGGTCGACGAGGACACCACGGCCTACGACAAGGGTCACATCCCGGGCGCCATCAAGCTCGACTGGACCACCGACCTCCAGGACCAGGTCCGTCGCGACTTCGTCAACAAGGAGCAGTTCGAGGCGCTCCTGTCCTCGCGCGGCGTCGCCAACGACGACACCGTGATCCTCTACGGCGGCAACAACAACTGGTTCGCCGCCTACGCCTACTGGTACTTCAAGCTGTACGGCCACCAGGACGTCAAGCTGATGGACGGCGGCCGCAAGAAGTGGGAGCTCGACAGCCGCGAGCTCACCGACGAGCTGCCGACCCGCGCCGCCACGACGTACGTCGCCCAGGAGCAGGACCGCTCCATCCGGGCCTTCCGTGACGACGTCGTCGCCGCGATCGGCGCCCAGAACCTGGTCGACGTGCGCAGCCCCGACGAGTATGCCGGTCGCCTGCTCGCCCCGGCCCACCTCCCGCAGGAGCAGTCGCAGCGCGCCGGCCACATCCCGACCTCGGTCAACGTCCCGTGGAGCAAGAACGCCAACGACGACGGCACCTTCAAGTCCGACGAGGAGCTGCAGGCGCTGTACGCCGAGGTCGGCTTCGACGAGGACAAGGACACCATCGCGCTGTGCCGCATCGGCGAGCGCTCCTCGCTGACCTGGTTCGTGCTGCAGGAGCTGCTCGGCAAGAAGAACGTCAAGAACTACGACGGCTCGTGGACCGAGTATGGCTCCCTGGTCGGCGTCCCGATCGCGCTCGGCGACGAGCCCGGTGACGCCTGATGTGCGGCGCGAAGGTCGGCGGCCTGTCGCTTGACGGCGTCAACGTCGCCAAGGAGGCCGTGATCCAGGGCCAGGTCGTGCGCGGCACCGGCGACGACGCCACGCCCGTGGCGAGCGCCTACGTCCGGCTGCTCGACAAGACCGGCGAGTTCACCGCCGAGGTGCCCACCTCGGCCACCGGCCACTTCCGGTTCTTCGCCGGCGACGGCCAGTGGACCCTGCGCACCCTGGCGCCCAAGGCCGACCCGGTCGACCGCGTCGTCCAGGCGCAGACCGGCTCGGTCGCCGAGGTCCTCATCTCGCTCTGAGGCACCTGACGCCGACACGGCCCGGACGACGACGCTTGGGTTCACACGGTCGTCGCAACACCTCGAGTTTTGAGGAGTTGCGACGACCGTGTCGTTTTCGGAGGAGAAGGCCCGTCTTCTGCGGTTGGTCGATAGCGGGGTCCCGGTCCCCGCAGCCGCCACGGCTCTGGGAGTTTCGAAGGGTCGGGCTTACGAGCTGCTGCAGGCCGCCGGCCGTGGGCGGGGACCGAAGGCGAGGATCACCGAGGAGCATCGTCGGGTCGTGGTCGAGGTGTTCACCGCGACCGGCAAGGTCAATCGTGCCGCGATCGCGAGCGGACTGAGCCACGACGCCGCGCGTCGGATCCTGGTCGCGGCCGGCCTGGTCGCCCAGACCAAGAACAAGGCCGGCAAAGCGGATGCCAAGGCGAGGTTCTTCGAGCTGATCACCGACGGCTGGTCCTCAGCACGCGCCGCTCGCGAGGTCGGAGTCAACGAGCGCACCGCACGCGACTGGCGACGCGGGATCACCAAGACCAGCAACACGCGGACCTATCCCGACGGCACGGTCGTGGACTACGCCAGCGGCACCCGCTATCAGAAGGCTATGACGCCAGCTGCACGCGCCGAGGTCGCCATCAGTGAGCGGTACCTCTCCCTCGATGACCGGTTGGCGATCGCGGACGGCCTGGTCAACAAACACACACTGACCGCGATCGCGGCCGGGATCGGGAAGAACGTCTCGACCGTGTCACGTGAGGTCGCCCGACACCGTATCGAAGGCATCTACTTACCCCACCAGGCACACCGCGACGCCGCGGCCACGCGTGCCCGCCCCAAGCCGTCGAAGCTGGTCACCAACACCCGACTGCGTGCCGAGGTCGAGCACGGGCTGGAACGAAAGTTGTCGCCCGAGCAGATCTCGAACAGGCTCAGACTCGATCACCCCGACGACGAGAGCATGCGCGTGAGCCACGAGACGATCTACCAGGCGCTGTACTTCCAGGCCCGTGGCGGGCTCAAGCGCGAGGTCCAGACCGCGTTGCGCAGTGGCAGGACCCGCCGCAAACCGCACCGCCAGCCCGGGCAACGAACCCAGCGTTTCGTCGATCCCATGGTGATGATCAGCGACCGGCCGGCCGAGGTCGAGGACCGGGCCGTGCCCGGGCACTGGGAAGGCGACCTGATCATGGGCGCCGGCAACCAGTCAGCGATCGGGACCTTGGTCGAGCGTGCGACCCGGTACACGATGTTGCTGCACCTGCCCGAGGGGCACAACGCAGAACAGGTCCGTGACGCGCTGGTCGCGACCATCGCGACCCTGCCCGCACACCTGCGTGGGTCGTTGACCTGGGACCAGGGCTGCGAGCTGGCGCGGCACAAGGAGATCAAGACCGCGACCGATCTGCAGGTCTACTTCTGCGACCCGGCATCACCGTGGCAGCGCGGCACCAATGAGAACACCAACGGGCTGCTGCGCCAGTACTTCCCCAAGGGCACCGACCTGTCCGTCCACGGTCCAGAAGACCTCGAACACGTCGCCCAGGAACTCAACGGCCGGCCACGCAAAACGCTCGACTGGGAAACCCCAGCCGAGCGCCTGCATGATCTACTCACCACCTAGAACAACCAGCGGTGTTGCGACGACCCCTCGAATCCGCCACGTCGTCCGGGCCGTGTCGCGTTCCGGGCTCCTTCCGCGTCGGCCTGCCGCGCCGTCGGGTGCGTCCGGGGCGGGCTCAGCCGGTGGCCGGGACCGAGGAGATGGTCGCGAAGTGCGAGCCGTCGCGACCGGGCAGCCCGCGCAGGCCGCGGCCGGGGGTCCGCAGCGTGATCCGCACCCGGTCCGAGCGGAACAGGTCGTGGGAGAACTCGAAGGGCGTGCCGGTCGTGTCGTAGGTCGTGCGGGTGATCGACACCAGGGCGTCACCGGCCGCGACCCCGAGGAGCGCGGCCTCCTCGTCGGTGGCGTGCACCACCTCGACGACCTCCTCGGCGTCGGCGATGGCGATGCCGTAGTCGTTCTCGATCAGCTCGTAGATGGAACCGCCCAGGGGCTGCTCCAGCAGGCCGGGGAAGCGGTCGGCGGGCAGCCGGGCCTGGTCGAGCGAGAACGGGGTGCCGTCGGCGAGCCGCAGCCGGCGGATGTCGAGGACGAGGTCGCCCTCGGCGAGCTGGAGCGCGCGGCGCGTGGAGGCGTCGGCGACGCCCATCCGGGTGGCGACCACCCGGGTGCCGGCGGAGTAGCCCTGGCGCGCCAGGTAGGCGGGCACCCCGACCACCTTGGTCAGGTCGTGCTCGACCTTGGCGTGGCTGATGAAGGTGCCGCCACCGCGGCCGGCGACCCGGCGGACCAGGCCGGCCTCCTCGAGCGCGGCGAGCACCTGGCGCAGGGTGGCCCGGCTGACGCCGTAGTGCTCCGACAGCTCGCGCTCGCTGCCGAGCCGGGCACCGGGCGGGAGCGTGCCCGCACCGATGTCGGTCAGCATCCGGCGGCGGAGGTTCTCGGCGATGGCCGACTCGTTCGCCATGACCCGCTCCTCTCGCGACTCTCCCGGTCATCCGCCCGATCGGTCTGACCAGATTGTGAAACGGTACCCGATCGGTCCGCTCAGATCTCCTCGAGCGCCTGCAGCGACTCGGGCAGGATCTGGCCGCCGTCGACGACCAGACTCTGCCCGGTGACGTAGCCGGCCTCCTCGGTGGCGAAGAAGAGCGCGGCGTTGCCGATGTCGGCGACGCCGCCGAGCCGCTTCTGCGGGACGCTCGCGGCCATCGCGGTCAGGTACTCCTCGCCGAGGCCGTCGAGGCCCTCGGTGGCGATGTTGCCGGGCAGCACCGCGTTGATGGTGATCCCGCGCGGGGCCAGCTCGAGGGCGGCGGTGCGCACGAAGCCGAGCTGTGCGGCCTTGCTCGCGCCGTAGTGCGACCACCCCGGGTAGCCGGTGTGGGGACCGGTGATCGACGACGTCACGATCACCCGGCCCCGGCCGCTGGCGGTGAGCGGCTCCAGGCAGGCCTGGACCGCGAACACGGTGCCGTTGAGGTTGGTGGCCATCACCGTGGTGAGATCGTCGGCGGTCATCGCGTCGAGGCGGGCGGCCGGGAAGATGCCCGCGTTGGCGCACAGCACGTCGATGCCGCCGTGGCGCTCGAGCGCCACCGCCGCCATCCGGTCGCAGTCCTCGCGCCGGCTCACGTCGGCGACGACGTACGACGTCTCGCCGCCGAGCTGAGCGCACGCCGCGGTGAGCGACTCCTCGTCGCGCCCGGTGATCAGGACCCGGGCGCCCGCGCCCGCGAAGACGGCGGCGATGCCGCGGCCGATGCCCTTGCTGCCACCGGTGACGACGACCGAGCGTCCGGCGAGTGAGGTGAACATGGTGCTCCGATCGAGGAAGGTGGTCAGCTAGGAGGTGAGAGATGCGCCGTCCGACGCGACATAGCGCCGCGCCAGCTCGACGGTGCCGGCGGTGTAGCCGGGTCCGAGTTCCTGGCACTCACGGGAGTGCGCGTGCGAGCCCATCCAGGCGACGAGGAGCAGGCGGCGCATCATCACGAAGGTCGCGAGCATGTCCTCGTGCTCGGCCGCCAGCTCCGTGACGGAGCGGTAGCCGCGCAGCCACGCGGCCTGCCAGTCCGGCAGCCGCGGGTCGTGCTCGATGAACGAGACCGCCGTGCCGAAGTCGTACATGAACCACGAGTGGCCGCAGTCGTCGAAGTCGATCACGGTGACCTGGTCGCCCTCGACCAGCAGGTTGGCCAGCCGGAGGTCGGCATGGACCAGTCCGAACCGGTCCGCGCCCGTGCCGTACGACGCGAGCCGCTCGCGCACGACCTCGGCGGCGGCGCCGAGCGCCGCCTCCTCGACCGGCCCGACCCCGATCCCGTCCTGCCAGCGCCCCCACCGCGGGCGCTCGCCCAGGGAGTGCTCCCAGTCCCAGCTGAACCGGTGGAAGGCGTGGGGCGGGCGCCACGACCGGGCGTGCACGTGCATCCGCGCCGTGATCGCGCCGAGCGTCTCGAAGTCGGCGGTGCCCAGCGCCACGTCGTCGGGCTCGATCCCCGGCACCAGGTGGAAGAGCACGGCATGGCGCTCCTCGCCGTCGACGACGACCGTGGTGACCCACTCGCCCCCGGCCGTCGGCACCACCTCCGAGGTCGCCACCTCGGACTCCTCGCGCAGCGCCGCCAGCCAGGACAGCTCGCTCTCGATGTCGGCGCGCGAGTGGTAGCCCACCCGGTGCACGCGCAGGATGGCGCTGCGCTCGCCCTCCTCGACCAGGAAGGTCGCGTTCTCGGAGAGGTTGATCATCCGCAGCGTGCTGCCGGGGCCGAAGCCGTAGCGGGGGAGCACCTCCTCGGCGACCCGGGTGTCGGCCGCCGCCGCGGTCGCGGCCATCAGTGCTCCCGTCCCTCGATCGACTCCAGGACCTTGGTGATCCGGTCCCGGGCCACCTCGACGTCCTCGGTGCTGCCGCTGAGGTAGAGCCGGCCGGCCGCACCGATGAACTGCACGTCGACCATCGTGATGCCGGGCGCCGCCCGCTCGGCCTCGTTGGCGGCGACCGCCGCGAACAGGGCGGGCGCCATCTCGTAGACGAGCAGGGACTGTCCCGGCATGATCATCGACCCCGAACGGTTGCGGTTGAGGATCACCGCGTGCTGGTCGGTGATGCCCTCGATGATGTCGTGGTACAGCACCCGCGGGCGCAGCTGGTCACTGGCCGAGCTGCCGGTGCCGTCGAGGACGGCCTGGCCGGCGGCCACCACGTCCTCCAGGGACGAGGCGTGCAGCTCGAGCACCCCGAACTGCCGCTCCACGAAGAGGATGCCGGGCTCGACCGAGGGCGCGGCCCGCAGGGCCAGGTCGATCACGCGCTCGATCGCGAGCGCCGGGGCGACCTCGATGATCAGGGCGTGGTCGCCGGCGTACGGCGGGTAGCCTCGGGCCCGCGTGGGTGTGCCCAGGTAGGCGGCGAACTGCGGCTGCAGGTCCTCGACCATCAGGTAGACCCGCAGCTCCGCGCGGGCGTCGGTGGCGGCCATCGGACCTCCTCTTCTCGTGCTGGTGCTGGCTGGTGCTGGCTGGTGGGGGGCGGGCTACTTCGCGCTGACGTCGAAGTGGCCGCCGAGCTCGGCGTGCGGACGCGGGATCACGTGCACGCTGACGAGCTCGCCGACCTGCGACGCGGTCTCGGCGCCGGCCTCGGTCGCGGCCTTGACCGCGCCCACCTCGCCGGCGATGACGACGGCGACCAGGCCGTCGCCGACCTCCTGGCGGTCGGTGATGGTGACATTGGCGGCCTTGACCATGGCGTCCGCGGCGGCGAGCGCGGCGACGAAGCCCTTGGTCTCGATCATGCCGATGGCGGTGCTGGACATGTGGTGCTCCTTGGTTGTGCGGTGGGTGGTGCGGGTTGCGGTTGGCGGGGGCCGGCGGCGCCCCGACAGCGGGGGTCAGCCCGTGGGCTGGGTGTCGATCGAGCCGATGACCAGCGCGTCGACGGGGGGCGGCGTACCGGGGAACCAGGCGGCGGCGACCGAGCCCTGGGCGACCAGGACGGTCTCGCCGACGCCGCTGCCCAGGACGTCGAAGGCGACCAGGCGGCTGCCGCCCTCCACCTCGACCTCCAGGAAGGCGCCGTTGGGCAGGCCGTCGATCCTCTTGGTGGACCAGACGTTGCCGGTCACGACTGCTCTCAGCATCAGCGCTCCTTCTCGATGGGAACCCCCAGCGCGCGGGCCTTCTCGCGCGCCAGGGGAGTCAGCACGGCCTTCCGGCCGAGGACCAGCCGACGGCCCGCCTCGGCGGCCGCCTTGACCTGCCGCTCGGTCACCGCGCCGGCGTCGATCCGCTGCGCCGCCCGGGCCTCCGGTACGACGGCCGCGGCGCCGCCCTCGAGCCGGAAGCGCAGCCGTCCGGCCCGCAGGTCCTGGCGGTTCTTCGGGTTCTCGAACAGCGCGAGCAGCTGCCGCGCGAACCGGTCCAGGTCGGCGTCGTCCGCGATCCGCACCGGCTCGACGCGCTCGCGCAGCGCCGCCGGGGTCACGTGCTCGGCGCCCGCGACGCCGGCGGGAGGGGCCGGCGCCGCGGCGACCGGGGGTGCGGGCGCCGCCGGGGTCGCGGCGGGACCGACGAGGTCCGCGACGACCTCGCGGACGACGTCCGCGATGAGGGCCCGCAGGTCGGGAGAGGTCACGTGAGCCCTCGCAGCGCGTCCTCGGCCGCCTCGGCGGCCTGGCGTACGTCGGCCTCCTTGCCGGAGAGGTAGACCCGACCGGTGGCGCCGATCATCCGGTAGTCGACCACCTTGATGTCGGCGGCCTTCTCGGCCTCGTTGGTCGCCACGATCGCGTACGACGCGGGCTGCACCTCGAGCACGTACATCGACTCGCCCGGCAGCACCATCGACCCGATCTTGTTGCGGTTGATCAGGAAGGCGTGCTGGTGGTCGATCGAGCTGATGATCTTGCTGGCCAGGATCTGCGGCCGCACCGCGCTCGACGCGTCCGCGCCCAGTGCGTCGAGCACGCCCTCGGCGGCGGCCTTGACCGAGCCGGTCTCGCCGTGGAACTCGAGGTAGCCGAACTGGCGCTCGACCACGAGTACGCCCGCGGCGACCTCGGCGTGCTTGAGCGCGACGTCGGTGATCGGCTCGATGTCGATCCCGGGTGCCACCTCGATGATCTGCGCGGCCATGTGGGCGCGGGGCAGGGTGCCCTTGATCCAGGTGCCGAGATAGCACAGCGTCTGCGGCTGCAGCCGGTCGATGAAGATGAAGGAACGCAGTTCAGCCATGGGTCAGCCCTTGATGAGGTGGGAGAGTTCTTCGACGACGAGACGACGGACCTGCTCGCGGAAGGCCGCGTCGTCGGCACTCCCGCCGGAGGCCGTGGTGCGGGCGCCGATCCGGTCGATCAGCGCGTCGACCTGGACGGCGGCGGGCGCCCGGTCGTCGTTCGAGGCCAGCGGGTACGCCGGCACCGGGCTGCGGTGGTCGGCCCACGGGCTCAGCCCGGCGTACGACGGCATCGCCTCGGCGGGATCGGCGTCGTAGGCGATCCGGGTCCAGTCGACGAGGTGCTTCGGCTGGAGGTTCTCGCTGAGCGCACTGCGCCCGACGAAGCCGGTGCCGATGGTCATCGTCGGCGCCAGGTTGGTGTCGAGGCCCGAGCTGCCGGTGCTGTTGCCGACGTTGACCGACACCCGGAGCACCGGGACGTCGGCGGCATAGCGCATCACCGTGGCCGGATCGGTGGAGTGGATCGCCGCGCTGTGCCCGGCGCCGGCGATGCGTACGATCGCGCGGGCGGTCGCGATGCCGGTCGCCGCGTCGGGCACCCGGATCAGCCCGAGCACGGGGGAGAGCTTCTCGTGGGTGAGCGGCTCCTCGGGTACGGCCACGTCGAACGGAGCCACGAGCACCTGGGTGCGCGGGCCGACCCGGATCCCCGCCTGTTGGGCGATCCACGAGGCGTCCTTGCCGACGACGTCCACGTTGAGCCGGCCGTACGGGAACATGTAGTCGCGCAGCCGCTGGGCGTCGTCAGCGCCGAGCACGGCCGCGCCGGCCCGCTCCATCTCGCGCAGCAGGCGGTCGGCGACGGCGTCCTCGACGACGAGCACCGACTCGTTGGTGCAGAGCACGGAGTTGTCGAATGCCTTGCTCTCGACCAGGCGCCGGGCGGCGGCGCGCACGTCGGCGGTCGCGTCGACGAGCACCGGGACGTTGCCCGGACCGACGCCGATCGCCGGGTTGCCCGAGCTGTACGCCGAGCGCACGACGCCGGTGCCGCCGGTGGCGAGGATGACATTGGTGCGGGCGTCGCCCATGAGCGCCTCGACCAGGGGGATGGTCGGCTCGGCGACGCTCTGCACGATGCCGTCCGGCGCGCCTGCCTCGACCGCGGCCCGGGCCAGCAGCTGGGCCGCGTCGTGGCAGCACTCCTGGGCCATCGGGTGCGGGCTGACGACCACCGCGTTGCGGGTCATCAGGCTCAGGATCACCTTGAAGAAGACGGTGGCGACCGGGTTGGTCGAGGGCGTCAGCGCCAGCACCACGCCGGCCGGGCGGGGGACTTCGACGATCTTGTCGTCGACGCGGATCCGCGGGCTGACGAAGTCCTGGCCGGCATAGGTGTCGAGCAGGCCGCGCGAGCAGGCCTGGTTCTTGCGGACCTTGTGCTCGACGACGCCGAAGCCGGTCTCGCGCACCGCCCACTCGGCGTACTTCTGGGCGTTGGCGTGGGCCACCTCGGCGACCGCGCGGACGATCCGCTCGACGTCGCCGGGGGAGTAGGTCGCGAAGGCGCGGGCGGCCCAGCGGGCACGCTCGAGCATGTGCCCGGCCTGTGCGGGTGCGGTCACGGGTCCGGTCGGCTGGTCGGCCATCAGCTTGCCCTCCGGCGGGAGACAGCGGGATCGGCGGCCGCGCGGCCGATCGCCAGCGCGGTGCGGTCGAGGAGCTCCTCGACGAGCTCGGGGGTCATCAGGATCCCCGGCTTGTACTGCAGGACGCGCGGGTCGAGCGTGGAGAAGATCGCCCACACGCCGAGTGCGTAGAGCTCGCGCATGACGTACTTCGCCCCTTCCGGGTGGGCGAACTCCAGGCCGAGCACCACGCCGTTCTGGCGGATCCCGACGAACCAGTCGGGGTACTGGGCCTGCACCTGGCGCAGCCCGGTGCCGACCAGGTCGGCGATGTAGTGCACCATCGAGCGGACCTCGGGCCGCCGGCTGATCTCCAGGGTCTTGAGCGCGGCGACGCACCCGAGCTCGGCGCCGCCGAAGGTGGAGATGTGGCCGAAGCCGTCCTCGCGCAGCCACGCGCCGGCCCGCTCGCTGAGCAGCACCGCGGCGATCGGGTAGATGCCGCCCGACAGGCCCTTGCCGCTGACCAGGATGTCCGGCTCGATGCCGTGCTTGGTGATCCCCCAGAGCTCACCCGTCCGCATCAGGCCGGTCTGCACCTCGTCAGCGATGTAGAGGGCGTCGTACTTCTCGCAGAGGGCCTTGACCGCCTCGAGGTAGCCGGGGTCCGGCAGCGGGAAGCCGTACGTCGCGGGGATCGTCTCCATGATCACCGCGGCCACGTCGCGACCGCGCAGTGCCTGCTCCATGGCGTCGAGGTCGTTGAACGGGACCTGCGGGAACTCCTCGGGCCGGTCGGCGAGGAAGAGCTTGGAGAAGCGGTCGTCGCCGGTCGCGACGGCGAGCCCGGTGTGGCCGTGGTAGGCCTTCACGATCGAGACGATCTTGCGCTTCTGCATGGCGTGCCGGGCGCTCTTGAGGGCGATGTCGATCGCCTCGCCGCCGCCCGAGGCGTAGGCGACCTTGGTCAGGCTCGCCGGCGCCGACTCGACCAGCGCCTCCGCGAGCGCGGTCCGGCCCAGGGAGGGGAAGTGGTGGTTGCCGACGTCGAAGCGGTCCATCGCCCGCTTGACCGCGCCGACCACCTCGGAGTTGCGGTGCCCGAGGTTGTAGGTGCCGCCGTTGAGGTGGACGTCGATCAGCCGCCGCCCGTCCATGTCCCAGAGCAGGTAGCCCTCGCGGCGGTCGATCACCAGGTCGATCCCGCTGTCGGACCAGAACCTCGTCTTGTCCGGGTTCCAGTAGTGCGCCGACTTCTCGAGCATCTCTGCCTTCGAGTCGAAGCTGAACGCGTCGTAGTCGTGCATCGCCATCCCTTGGTGTCGGCGCCGTCTCGGTGGTCGCCGGAAGCCTTGTACCGAGAAGCCTGTTCAGTCAGACCGAAAAAGTCAATGGTCTGAAACCAGTAGAAATTGGACGAACCAAAACCTTGATTTGGTCTGTTCGGTAGTGCCAGCATGCGGAAGCTGGTGTGAGCCAGGACACAACCGGACGTGCCCGCGGGGCACGGGAGAGAGAGTCCGCATGTCTGCAGAGGAGACGCGTACCGCGTCCGAGGCCGAGACCGGGGTGCAGCGGCTCAAGCCGAACGCCGTCGGTCTGCTCGGGGTCATGTTCATGGCGGTCGCCACCGCAGCGCCGATCACCGCCATGGTCGGCAACGTCCCGATCGCGATCGGCTTCGGCAGTGGTGCGAACGCACCCGCCGGCTACCTGGTCGCGACCATCGTGCTCGGCCTGTTCGCGCTCGGCTACTCGGCGATGGCCAAGCACATCACCTCGACCGGGGCCTTCTACGGCTTCATCTCCCACGGCCTGGGCCGGGTCGTCGGCATGGGCGCGGGATCGCTGACCACGCTGGCGTACGTCGTCTTCGAGGCGGCCCTGGTCGGCATCTTCGCCTTCTTCGCGTCGAGCTTCTTCGCCACGCACACCGCGCTGGACATCTCGTGGATCTGGTACGCGCTGCTGATGCTCGCGGTCAACGCGGTGCTGACCTACTTCGACATCAACCTCACCGCCGTCGTGCTCGGCGGCTTCCTGATCACCGAGGTGGTCATGCTCGCCGCGATGACCATCTCGATCCTGGTCTCCGGCGGCGGCCCGCAGGGCTGGTCGCTGGGCTCGCTGAACCCGCTCAACGCCTTCCACGGACTGAGCGGGTCGGTCACCCATCCCGACACCGGCGCCACCCTCGCCGTCGCGGGCACGGCGGGTATCGGGCTGTTCTTCGCGTTCTGGTCGTGGGTCGGCTTCGAGTCGACCGCGATGTACGGCGAGGAGTCGCGCAACCCCAAGCGGATCATCCCGCTGGCCACCATGCTCTCCGTGCTCGGCATCGGCGGCTTCTACGTGATCGTGTCGTGGTCGGCCATCGTCGGCACCGGGCCGGACAACGCCGTCGCCCTCGCCCAGGACGGCTCGACCGCCGGGCAGATCTTCTTCGGGCCGGTCGAGCAGCACCTCGGGCACTGGGCGGTCGTGCTCTTCGAGTTCCTGCTGATGAGCGGCTCCTACGCGTGCGGCATGGCCTTCCACAACTGCGCTTCGCGCTACATCTACGCGATCGGGCGCGAGGACCTGGTGCCCGGCTTCGGCAAGACGCTGGGCGCGGCGCACCCGGTGCACGGCTCGCCGTACATCGCGGGCTTCGTGCAGACCACGATCGCGACCCTGATCGTGCTCGCGTTCTACCTCACCGACCGCGACCCGTACGCCCAGCTCTACGCGCTGATGGCGATCCTCGGCACCACCGCGATCCTCATCGTCCAGGCGCTGGCGGCGTTCTCCTGCATCGCCTACTTCCACGTGCAGGGCAAGCACCCCGAGACGGCCAACTGGTTCCGCACCCTCCTCGCGCCGCTCGTGGGCGGGATCGGCATGGTCTACGTGATCTGGCTGCTCGTCGAGAACGCCGGCTTCGCGGCCGGCGCGGCCGCCAGCGACATCGTCTTCAAGCTGTCGCCGTGGATCGTCGCCGCGGTCGGCCTGGCCGGGCTCGGCTTCGCGCTGTGGGCCAAGCGGTTCGCGCCGGAGCGGTACGAGACCATCGGCCGGGTCGTGCTCGAGGACACCCAAGAACGTGCCGACTGAGACGTCTCCTCGGACCTGCCCGGGAGGGCGGCGGAGGGCGTACGCTTCAGGGATCGCCAGCAGGGAGTCCCGATGAGCAGTCGTCCTTCGCCGCTCGACCTGGTGGCCGACGTGGCCGCCATCTGCGTCGAGCCCACCCCCGCGGCCGACCGGGCGGCGGCCGTGCTGCACCGGATCGGGGAGGCCATCCCCCTCGAGGCGGCGGCGCTGTCGACCTTCGACCCGGTCGAGGGCCGGCACTTCACCGTCGCCGAGATCGGCTACAGCGACCCGGTGCTCAGCTACCTCAACGACGGCTTCGTCAACGAGGACCCGGCCTTCCTCACCATGCGCTTCCGCAACCCGCGACCGCTGCGCTGGTGCGACATCCCCGACTACCGCAACATGTTCAGCGCCCACGAGGTCTTCATCCCCGGCGGCTTCGCCGAGGGGTCGACGACCTGCCTGTTCACCCGCGACGGGCGCTACACCGGCGCCCTTCACCTGAGCTCCGACTCGCCGTTGCCGATCAGCGACTCCGCCATCGAGACCCTGATCGCGCTGCAGCGGGTGATCGCGCCGGTGATGGACGCGATGCGGCCGCCGGTGGGACACACCTGGACCGACCTGCTCGAGGAGGCGGCCGAGGCGGCGCTGATCACCGCCGACCGCCGGCTGGTCACGCTGCCCGGCCTGCGCCGCGACCGGTGGCTGGCCGACGACTCCCCGCTGACCGCCGAGCTGCTGGCCGCCGCCGACGGCACGGTGCACCGCTTCGCCTGGGTCTCGCCGACCGGTCGCTGCCACGAGGTGCGCCGCACCCGGCTGGCCGCCGGCGTGCTGGTCACGCTGCGCGAGGCGGCGGCGCCGTACCGGCTCTCGCCGCGGGAGGTGCAGGTGCTCACCCTGGTCGCCACCGGCCTCGGCAACCCCGACATCGGGCTCGCGCTCTCGCTCAGCCCGCGCACGGTCGCGACCCACGTCGAGCACATCCTCGCCAAGCTCGGCTGCGCGACCCGGGTCGCCGCGGCGAGCAAGGCGGTGGCGGAGGAGATCGTCCCGCTTCCGGGGCCGCCCGCCACCCCCCTGCTCGTGCGCACCTGAGGCTCCTCGGTCCCGACTGCCTCAGGCGTCCAGCTCGACCGGCGTGCCGATCGTCCAGCCGCCGTCGACCAGCAGGTTGTCGCCGACCACGTGGTCGGCGAGCGGGCTGGCCAGGAAGAGCACCGCGTTGGCGACGTCCTGCGGGCTCGCCCAACGGCCGCGCGGGGTCTGCGCCGCCAGCGCGTCGTGGGTGGCCTGGTCGTAGAGCGCCGTCATGTGGGTGGTGACGAAGCCCGGCGCGACCGCGTTGACGTTGATCCCGTGCGCGGCGTAGTCGAGCGCCACCTGGCGGGTGAAGTTCACGATCGCGCCCTTCGTGGCGCAGTACGCCGCGAAGCCCGGGTTCCCGCGGAAGCCGCTGATCGAGCTGATGTTGACGATCTTGCCGGGGCTCCTGCGCGCCAGCAGGCCGCGCACCATCTCGCGGGTGCAGTGGAAGGTGCCGTCGACGTTGACCAGGAACTGGGTGCGCCAGGTCTCGTCGTCCGTCTCGTGCACGCTGCCCTCCCGCAGCACCCCGGCGTTGTTGACCAGGATGTCGAGGCCGCCGAGTCGCTCCTCGAGGTCGGCGAAGACCGACGCGACGTGAGCACTGGCCGTGACGTCGAGCTTCACGAACTCCGCGGAGCCGCCCGCGGCGACGATGACGGCGGCGGTGGCCTCGCCGCCCTCCCGGGCCTCCTCGGTGAGGTCGGCGACGACGACGTGGGCGCCGGCCTTCGCGAGGGTGGTGGCGATGGCGCGGCCGATGCCGGAGGAGGCTCCGGTGACCACGGCGTTCTTGGCACTGAGGTCGATCATGATCGGGTCCTTTCGGTGGAGGAGGGGTTCACTCGGCGCCGCACCAGTCGAGCGCGAGCGCGGCATAGGTGCGTGCGGCGAGACGCACCTCGTCGATGAGGCAGTACTCGTCGTCGGCGTGGGCGACCCGCAGGTCGCCGGGGCCGTAGCTGATCGCCGGGATCCCGGCGGCCGTCAGGAAGGAGCAGTCCTCGACGGCGCAGAAGCCGGCGACCGGCGGCGGCCCCTGGTACGCCGTCTGGCCCGACACCCGCTCGTGCGCGGCGGCCACCGCGCCGGTGATCGCGCTCGCCGCCTCGCCGGGGTCGTTGGCCGGCCAGTTGAGCTTCCACTCGACGACCGGCGGGTGCTCGCGCAGCCAGCCGTCCGTCTGCGCGATCGCCCGGATCTGGGCCTCGACCTCGGCCTTCACCGTCTCCGGGTCGTCCTGCGGCGGGTACCAGATGCAGTACTCGATCGTCATGTACTCCGAGAGGATGAACGGCACCAGGACCCCGTGCGGCCCGCCCTGGACGACGCCGGGATGGATGGTGAAGTGTCCCGGCGCGAAGAGCGGGTGGGTCTTCGTGAACGCCCACTCCTCCTCGAGGCGCTGCATCGCCTGGAAGACGAGCATGCCCTTGTCGATCGCGTTGACCCCGACGGCGCTGCCGCCGCCCCCGGCCCGGATCGTCTGCCCGCGCATCGAGGAGTGCGTGGCCTTGCCCTGCACGGTGACCGAGAACCAGAGCAGGCCCGGCGTCACCGGGATCACGCCGAGATTGGTCGGGCCGCTCGGCTCGGCGACCACCGCGGCGTCGGCCCGGTAGCCGTGCTCGATCGTCGAGGTCACCCCGCACTCGTGGTCCATCACCTCCTCACCGACGACCGCCTGGACGATCAGGTCGCCCTTCAGCGAGACGCCCGCGCGCTGCAGCGCCTTCACCGCGAACGCCTGGGCGACCAGCCCGGCCTTCATGTCACTGGCGCCACGGCCCCAGACCCGGTCGCCGTCGACCTTGCCGGAGAACGGGTCGCCGGACGTCCAGCGGTCGGGATTGCCGGGAGGGACCACATCGACGTGGCCGTTGAAGATCAGCGAGCGGCCACCGCCGGAGCCGGCGAGGGTGCCGACCGCGTTGTCGCGGCCCTCCTCGACGGCCCAGTACTCGACGTCGGCGCCGGCGTCCTCGTAGATCTCGCCGACCAGGCGGGACACCCGGCCCTCGAGGCCGACCACCTCGTCGTACACCTGGCCCGGGTACTTCGGGTTCACGCTCGGGATCGCGATGACCTCCGACAGCGTGGCGACGAGGTCGTCCTCGAGGGCGTCCACCGCCGCCAGCACGCGGTCATGGGTCTCCTGGGATGTCATGGCACAGCTCCGTTCGGAATCGGGTGGGATCGCGCGGGTCAGGGGGTGGGGGTCAGGGACGGCTCGGGCCGCGACCGGCCGGCCTCGAACAGCTCGTCGACGCGGCGGCGCTCGGCGTCCGAGTGGGGGAGCAGGTAGGCCAGCACGACGTACACGACGAGGTTGATCGCGAGGGCGAGTACGCCGCTGGTGAGGCTGCCGAGCCCCGGCATGTCGTCGGGGTACTTCCAGGTGAGGACCGCCGCGACCACGAAGCCGGTGCACATCGAGGCCAGAGCGGCGACCTTCGTGCCGCGCTTCCAGAACATGCCGAGGAACATCGGCACCGCGAGCTGGACGATGCCCTGGTAGGACATCTGCGCCAGCAGCTGCAGCCGTGGGTAGTCGAAGGCGATGTAGGCCACCACCGCCGAGGCCAGCATGTAGACCACCATCGAGCCCTTGGCGACGACCTTGAGCTGGAAGTCGGTGCGCGGGGAGATGACGTGCACGATGTCGTTGGCGATCTGCGCGCCGCACACCTGGACGCAGCCGTCGATCCAGCCCATGCTCGCGGCCAGCACGATCACCAGCGCCATGCCGAGCAGCCACTGGCCGCCGCGGTCGTAGAGCAGGGTGAACCAGCCGTCCTGCGGGGCGCCGGCGATGTCGGTCATCGAGGCGGCGGCGAGCGCCACCAGGGTCAGCATCAGGTAGAAGCCGCCTGCGACGAGCATCGTCTGCAGGGTGCCCTTCTTGACGCTGCGCACGCCCTTGGCGGTGTAGATCCGCTGGTAGCTCGTGGGCCAGCACAGCGAGCCGATGACGCCGGTGACGATGAGGGAGAAGAGGTACCAGGGGCCGTAGCCGCCACCGTCACCCGGGACCACGAGCAGGCTGTCCGGCAGGTCCTTCAGCGCCGTGAAGCCGCCGGCGTCGGCCGGGCCGAACAGGATGCCGAGGCAGACCAGCGCGGCCAGGCCGTAGGCGACGATGCCCTGCACCAGGTCGGTGATGACCAGGCCGCGCATGCCCATCTGCACGGTCCAGATCTGGCGCACCGCGATCACCGCGACACCCACGACCAGGCAGGTGGTGACCGACCACTGGCCGAAGCTGGCGAAGCGGAAGATCAGGCCCATCGCCTGCATGCCCAGCACGATCCACGGGAACAGGCACACGACGCCGATCGCGCTCGCGATCACCCGCACCGCCTGCGACTGGAAGCGCAGGCCCAGCATGTCCGGCTGGGTCTTCAGGTCGTACCGCTTGCCCCACAGCCAGGCCCGCTCGGCCATCAGGTACATCGCCGTCACGCCGAGCAGCGAGTAGGCGAGGGCGTAGAAGCCGAGCACGCCCGCGCCGACGCTCAGCCCGAAGAAGGCGGTGTACGTCGCGCCCGGCCACCACGAGTTGGTGTAGGACATCGCGATGTACCAGCTGCTGAACGAGCGCCCGCCGACGGCGTAGTCGGAGAACGACTTGGCGCTGCGGTTGGTCGCGTAGAGCACGAAGACGATGAGCGCGAAGAACGCCGTCAGCATGCCGAGCGTGACGGCCATGGAGCCGGTCATGGTGGACATCAGGCCGCCACCTCCTCGGGCTCCTCGCCCACCTCGCCGCGGATGTTCTCGAAGATCCACAGCAGCCACACCGCGCCGGTGGCGAGCAGGGCGTCGAAGATCCAGTACGCGACGCTGAACGGGACGCCGAGGATCGGGCTGTCGATGCCGCTGCCCGCCAGGTACAGCGGCGGGAACACGGCGAGCAGGATGCTGGCTCCGAAGAGCAGCCAGAAGATCGTCATCTTGGTCCGTGACGACATCGCACGGATGGCGCTTGTCATGGGTCCTCCAGGGTTCGGTCTGACCGAGATGGCCCGAAACTATGTGCGCCAGGTCACGTCCGGTATCGGCTCAGGTGCCCGACTCCGGGCCGCCGAAGGCCCCCGGCATCCGTCAGTTGACGGATGCCCACGCCTGGGAAAAGCGGCTCACGCCTCGGACACCACGGTCCGACCGAAGGGCGCCGCGGTGGAATAGCGAGGACCCCGACGAGGTTGGAGGAAGTCGTGACCGGACTCGTGCTCCTCGTGCTCGCCGTCGCCGCGGCGGCCGGCTTCGGGCTGTACCGCCGGCGTACCGACGGCAGCTTCGCGTCCGCGCCGGCCGTCGGTGCCGCGTGGTCCTCGGTCAGCGCCGCCGTTCCCGACGCCGCGCTCGGGGAGCGGGCCACCCTGGTCCAGTTCTCCAGCGCCTTCTGCGCGCCCTGCCGCACCACCCGGGTGGTGCTCGCCGACGTCGCCGGCAAGGTCGACGGCGTCGCCCACGTCGAGATCGACGCCGAGCAGCATCTCGACCTGGTCCGCGCGCTCGACGTCCGGCGCACGCCGACCACCCTGGTCCTCGACCGCCACGGTCACGAGCTCACCCGGGCCGCCGGCGCCCCGCGCCGGGAGCAGGTCCTCGCCGCCCTTCCCGCGCTCCAGGAGTCCTGATGTCCACCCCTGCTCCCACCCCCGCTCCCACCGTCGCCGGCATCGACCCCCGCGGCCCCCGCTTCACCGCCGCGATCACGCTCGTCGTCTTCGCCGTCGCCCTGCTGCTCTCCGACGCCGCGCCCGCCGCCGCCGCGGTCCTCACCGGTGTCCAGGCGGTGCTCTTCGCGGTCGGCGCCGGTCTCGGCGTACAGAGGACGCCGACCGGCCTGCTCTTCCGGCGGCTGGTCCGGCCCCGGCTGTCCGCCCCCGACCACCTCGAGGACCCCGCACCGCCCCGCTTCGCCCAGGGCGTCGGGCTGGTCTTCGCGGTCGTCGCGACGATCGGCTTCGCCACCGGAGCGGTGCTGCTCGGCCAGGTCTTCGCCGCCCTGGCCTTCGTCGCGGCCTTCCTGAACGCGGTGTTCGCGTTCTGCCTGGGGTGCGAGATGTACCTGCTGGGGTTGCGTCTGTCTCGTCGTATCTGACGAACGGGCTGCGAAATCGCGTCGCTGACAGCCCATCCGTCAGATGCGACGACGGCGACCCAGCCACTGCTCGCGCTGGTACGCCGTCAGCGCCCGCCGCGCTGAGACCGTCGAGGTGTCGACCCACCACCAGGGCGGCTCGGTGGTCCACGACCGCCGACCAGCGGAGGCGTCTGCCCCCACGTCCACCCGCTCGTACGCCCCGTGGAGTCGCCGGACGAAGCGCTCGCGCTCGTGTGGTCCCGACAACGTGGTGACGACCTCGATGCGGTGGCGGCGGGCGAGCTCGTGGCGAGTCAGGTCCCGGCTCCGCTGCTCGCGTGGGGCGTGGTCCTCCCCGTCGTACTCGCCGGCGACACCGGCCTCGACATCGAGCAGGTCGGGAGTGAAGAGATGCCTGCCCGCGAGGTCGAAGACGGGTGCGTTGCACACCAGCGTCCGCGCCGGGAAGACTCCCTTCCAGAGCAGCCGCGTCGTGACCTCGGTCGGGGACCAGGCGTTCTCGTCACCCTGCTCGATGGCGCGTCTGAGCCGCCGGGTGCCGGGCCGCGGGCCGAGGCGGGCGGCGTACCTGGCCAGCCCGGAGAGGGAGACCAGGTCGTCGTAGGCCCCCATGTCGACGTACCGCGTCGCCTCGAGGTCGTTGCGCGCGGTGCGCGCGAGGTGGGTCACCGACCGGTCGGGCACGGTCACCGGAATGCCGTCGACCCAGATGACGTCGTCGTCGAAGAGCCACTCCTCGACGAGGTGCACGCCCGGCCGTGGCCGCGCCGTCTGCTGGTGACCGAGCGCGATCTCGACGTCCAGGTGATGTCCGTCGGCGTCGACGCCGTCGAACCACCTGGCGCCCAGCAGGTGGAGCCCGGCCCAACCGGTGACGGCCGATCCAGCGGGGAAGGGCGCGATCGCCTCGACGATGCGCTGGTCGGTCCGGCTCCGGTCGGTGTCTGCCGGCACGTAGTGCCACGGTGCGACCTTGATCCATCGCGGCCCACGGGCCTGGCCTCGGGTGGGTCCGGCCCGCCCGGTCGGATCCACGCGGACGGGCGCCACGACGCCGTCTCGAGAGAGATGGGGCAGTTCCATGCGACCGAGCATGGATCTCATCGGGAGCTCGCGGATTCGCCCTCCACAGGGTGGGGTCACCGGGGAGCCGCGCATCTGACGAATGGGCTGTATCAGGTCGGGCTTGGCAGCCCATTCGTCAGATGCGCGGCGACAACCAGCCCCTACGGCGACTCGAGCAGCACCGTGAACGGGCCGTCGTTGACCGAGCTCACCTTCATGTCCGCGCCGAAGACCCCGCGCTGGACGGGGGTCCCGGCCGCTTCGAGCGCGGCGCACACCGCTTCGTAGAGCGGCTCGCTGACCACGCCGGGAGCGGCGGCGACCCAGGTGGGACGCCGGCCCTTGCGCGCATCGCCGTACAGCGTGAACTGGGAGACGACGAGCACCGGACCGCCGGTCTCGCCGACCGAGCGCTCGCCGTCGAGGATCCGCAGGTCGCGGATCTTGCGGGCCATCCACGCCACCTCGGCGTCGCCGTCGGCGTGGGTGACGCCGAGATAGACGAGCAGCCCGGGGGAGTCGATCGCCCCGACCACGGCGCCGTCGACCACGACGGAGGCCGAGGCCACCCGCTGCAGGACGGCGCGCATCAGTCGACGACCTCGGCGACCAGGTCCGCCACCACGCGCTGCTCCTCGGCGTACGGATGCCAGTACAGGGCCTGCTTGCCCGCGGTCGGCTTGATGCCGGCGATCCACGGGTCCTCGGCGCAGATGTCGTGGCCGCGGGTCGCGTCCACCGTGTCGACGTACGTCGCCCCGCCGGCCTCGGCCGCGGCCTTCGCGGAGGCGTTGAGGCTCGCCACGATGCCCCGGACGAGGGGCAGGTCGCCCCGGGCGATGCCGAGGTTCGCGCAGGTCTCCTGCTCCGGGAAGATCGTCGGGTAGCCGACCAGCACGACCTGGGCGTTCGGCGCCCGCTTCGCGACCGCCTCGACGACGGCGGTCAGCCGCGGGGTCATCTGGGCCAGGGCCGCCCGGGTGCTGTTGGCGCCGGCCGCCGCGTCGGCGTCGGTGCACGGCGTACCGGTCGGATCGGCCATCCCGAGCTGCACGCACTTCACGAAGACCCGGATGGTCAGGCCGAAGTCGTTGAACCCCAGCCCGATCGTGACCAGGTCGGTGTCCTCGCCGACGGCCTCGATCTGCGGGGCCAGCGTGGTGCCGAGCGCGTCGTACTCGCCCAGCACGGCCTCGGTCGACGCCCCCGAGCAGCTGACGTCGGTGAGCTTCAGGTCCAGGTCGTGGGCGAGCAGGTGGGGGTAGTTGTCCTTCGAGCGCCGGCACGCCGCGGGTGAGTCGGCGCTGCCCACACCCGGGGCGGCGGCATAGGAGTCGCCGAGGGCGGCGTACTCGCGCCGCTCGCTGCCGGACGACGACGTCTCGCACGCGCTGAGCGGGACCGCCAGGGCGGCCGCCAGAAGCAGGGCGGTGGGGCGACGCATGGCTGAACTCTCTCAGTAGACGAGGGCCTGGACGTGCTCGCCCAGCACTTCCTCGACGAACACCGGCGCCCCCTTGATCCGTACGCCGGCGACCAGGTCGGACTCGTCGAGGGAGCGTCGCGCGGCGCACTGCCCGCACACCGTCACCGACCCCGACGCCAGGACCGCGTCGATGAGGTCCGGCAGCGGCGTCGCGAGCGGCAGCTCCAGCTCCGCGGCCCGGCCCGGCACCGCCAGCCAGGCCGCCTCGCCGGTCAGCCACAGCGACACCGGCACGCCCGAGACGGCGGCCGCGGCGGCCACGGTGAACGCCTGGTTGCAGCGCTCCGGGTCGTCCGCTCCGCAGGTGACCTTGACGACCAGGCTGCGCGACATGGGGCTGAGCCTACGCAGTCGCCATCGATCAGCGATTCCCTAGACTGGTTGACCGTGGCCTTCGAACTTCCCGACAACCTGCACCCGAACTGCGGCCCGATCGCGTGGATGCTCGGCACCTGGCGTGGCAACGGCCACGGCGACTACCCGACGATCGAGTCCTTCCAGTTCGGTCAGGAGCTGATCTTCACCCACGACGGCCGGCCGTTCTTCCACTACATGGCGCGCTCGTGGATCATCGACGAGAACAACGAGAAGGTCCGCGACGCCGCGATCGAGACCGGCTTCATCCGGGGCGTGGGCGAGGGCCGCTTCGAGATCCTGCTGACCCACAACACGGGGATCGCGGAGATCTGGGAGGGCGAGGCCGACAACGGCAAGTTCGAGTGGACGACCGACGCGGTCGCGCGCACCGAGACCGCCAAGGAGTACGTCGCCGGCAAGCGCCTGTACGGCAACGTCGAGGGCGACCTCCTCTACGCCTTCGACATGGCCGCCATGGGCCAGCCGCTCCAGCCGCACCTGTGGGCGAGGCTGAAGCGTGCCTGACGACGCCGACTGGCGCGCCGCCCTGCGTGAGCGGGGCTACCGCCTCACGCCCCAGCGCGAGCTGATCCTCGGCGCCGTCGACGAGCTCGGCCACGCCACGCCCGACGAGGTGCTCGCCCACGTGCAGCGCACGGTGAGCACGATCAACGCCTCCACCGTCTACCGCACGCTCGAGGTGCTCGAGGAGCTCGGCCTGATCCGGCACGCGCACCTCTCCGACCGGGCGCCGACGTACCACTCGACGCGGGGGCACGTGCACTTCCACCTGGTGTGCCGGGGCTGCGGCGAGGTGATCTCGGTCGACGAGGCCGAGGCGGCGCCCTTCGTGGCGGCCCTGGCCACCCGGGGCTTCGTCCCCGACCTGGGCCACCTCACGGTCTTCGGCCGCTGCGCCCGCTGCGAAGGGGAGAACCCGTGACCACCGTGCTGACCTATGGCACCTTCGACCTGTTCCACATCGGCCACCTGCGGCTGATCGAGCGCCTCGCCGGGCTCGGCGACCGGCTCGTCGTCGGCGTGTCCACCGACGAGTTCAACGCCGGGAAGGGCAAGCGGTCGGTCGTCTCGTACGACGACCGGGCGGCCATCGTCGGCGCCATCAAGGGCGTCGACCTGGTCATCCCCGAGCGCTCCTGGGAGCAGAAGCGCGCCGACATCGTCGAGCACGGCGTCGACCTGTTCGTGATGGGCGACGACTGGGCCGGGAAGTTCGACGACCTCTCCGACGTTTGCGAGGTGAGGTACCTGCCCCGCACCTCGGGTGTGTCGAGCACCGAGATCAAGGAGATGCTCCGCACGCTCGACCCGGCACACATCGAGGAGATGCAGGCAGCCCTCGGCACGTTGACCAGACTCCTCGAGCACTACCGGGACCTCACATGACCTCGCCCCTCCTCGACCTCCCCGGCGCCGTCGCCGGCGAAGGCATCGACGCCGCCGTCGCGGCCCACTACGGCAGCCTCTACGGCGAGCAGCGCGCGCTCGCGGCCGGTGAGGGCTTCGTCGACCTCTCCCACCGCGACGTGCTCCGGATCGCCGGCCCCGACCGGCTGACCTGGCTGCACTCCCTGACCACCCAGTACTTCGAGGGCCTGGCCGCCGGCCAGTGGGTCTCGGCGCTGGTGCTCTCCCCCCAGGGGCACGTCGAGCACGCCTTCACCGGCGTCGACGACGGCGAGGCGTTCACCGCCCACACCGAGCCGGGGCGGGCGGCCGCGCTCATCGAGTTCCTCGAGCGGATGAGGTTCATGATGCGCGTCGAGATCAGCGACGTGACCTCGTCCGTCGCCGTCGCCTGGCGCCCGGTCGGCGAGGGCCGCTACGACCTGGTGCCGCGCGACCAGCTGGCGTCGTACGCCGAGGCGGCGGGGCCGGCCGCGGGCCTGTGGGCCTTCGAGGCGCTGCGGATCGAGCGGGGCGAGCCGCGCTTCGGCATCGACACCGACGAGCGCACCATCCCCAACGAGGTCGGCTGGATCGTCGACCGGCCCTGGGGGGCGGTCCACCTCGACAAGGGCTGCTACCGCGGTCAGGAGACCGTCGCGCGCATCCACAACCTGGGCCGCCCGCCCCGCCGGCTCACCCTGCTCCACCTCGACGGCTCCGAGAACCGGCTCCCGACCCCCGGCACCGAGGTGCTGCCCGAGGCGGGCGGCCGGGCCGCCGGCCTGGTCGGCTCCTCGGCCCGCCACCACGAGCTCGGCCCGATCGCGCTGGCGCTGCTCAAGCGCAACACCGACGTGACCGCGCCGCTCGTCGTCGACGGACTGCCCGCCGCCCAGGAGGTCCTGGTCGACCCCGAGGTCGGCCTGCACTTCCGCCCCCACCGACCCGGCTCGAACTAGCCCCCGAATCGCGCCGACCCGGCAGAAACTGGCTCGTCAATCGGGCCGACCCGGCAGAAACTGGCTCAAAAAGCACGCCGACCCGGCAGAAGTTACCTTCTGCCGGGTCGGCGCGTTCCCGGAGCCAGTTTGTGCCGGGTCAGCCGTTGATCATGCCGGCGCCGACGGTCACGCCGGTCGCCTCGTCGATCAGGATGAACGAGCCGGTGGTGCGGTTCTTGGAGTACGGGTCGCACAGCAGCGGCACGGTGGTGCGCAGCGTGACCCGGCCGATCTCGTTGACGCCGAGCTCGTTGGTGGCCTGGTCGCGGTGCAGCGTGTTGACGTCGAGTCGGTACTGGATGTCCTTGACCAGCGCCCGGCCGGTGCGGGTGGTGTGCTTGATGGCCAGCTTCTGCCGCGGCTGCAGCGGGGAGGTGGTCATCCAGCAGATCATCGCGTCGATGTCCTGGCTGGGGACGGGGGCGTTCTTGACCCGGGCGATCATGTCGCCGCGGGAGACGTCGACGTCGTCCTCGAGGTGGACGGTGACGCTCATCGGCGGGAACGCCTCGGGGATCTCCTTGTCGAACAGGTCGATCTTGGAGATCTTGGAGGTCATCCCCGACGGCAGGACGACCACCTCGTCGCCCGGCTTGAGGACGCCGCCGGCGACCTGACCTGCGTAGCCGCGGTAGTCGTGGAACTCGTCCGACTTGGGCCGTACGACGTACTGCACCGGGAAGCGCGCGTCGATCAGGTCGCGGTCGGAGGCGACGTGGACGTGCTCGAGGTGGTGCATGAGCGTGGGACCGGAGTACCACGGCATGTTCTCGGAGCGGGTCACGACGTTGTCGCCCTGGAGCGCCGAGATCGGGATGACCTCGAGGTCGGGGACGTTCAGCTTGGTCGCGAACTGGGTGAACTCGCGGTAGATGTTCTCGTAGATGGTCTGGTCGAAGTCGACGAGGTCCATCTTGTTGACCGCGAGCACCAGGTGCGGGACGCGCAGCAGGGAGAGGATCACGGCGTGCCGGCGCGACTGCTCGGTGAGGCCCTGGCGGGCGTCGACGAGCACCAGGCCGAGGTCGGCGGTGGAGGCGCCGGTGACCATGTTCCGGGTGTACTGCACGTGCCCGGGGGTGTCGGCGATGATGAACTTGCGGTTGGGCGTCGCGAAGTAGCGGTACGCCACGTCGATGGTGATGCCCTGCTCGCGCTCGGAGCGCAGGCCGTCGGTGAGCAGCGCGAGGTCGGTGTAGTCGTAGCCCTTCGCCTCGCTGGTGGCCTCGACCGCCTCGAGCTGGTCCTCGAAGATCGACTTGGAGTCGAGCAGCAGCCGCCCGATCAGGGTCGACTTGCCGTCGTCGACCGAGCCCGCGGTGGCGAAGCGGAGCAGGTCCATGTTGGTGCCGGCCATCAGAAGTAGCCCTCCTTCTTGCGGTCCTCCATGGCAGCCTCGGAGAACCGGTCGTCACCGCGGGTCGCGCCACGCTCGGTGACCCGGGCGACCGCGACCTCCTCGATGATCTCGGGGATGGTGCTGGCGGTGGACTCCACACAGCCGGTCAGGGTCAGGTCGCCGACGGTGCGGAACCGGACGGTGCGCTCCTCGGCGACCTCGCCGTCGCGGAGCGGGTTGTGCTCGCTCTCGCTGAGCAGCATGCCGTCGCGCTGGAAGACGCGGCGCTGGTGGGAGAAGTAGATGCTGGGGATCTCGATGCCCTCGCGGCCGATGTAGTCCCAGATGTCGAGCTCGGTCCAGTTGGAGATCGGGAAGATCCGCATGTGCTCGCCCTCGTGCAGCCGCCCGTTGTAGAGGCTCCACAGCTCGGGACGCTGGTTCTTCGGGTCCCACTGGCCGAACTCGTCGCGGTGGGAGTAGACGCGCTCCTTGGCGCGGGCCTTCTCCTCGTCGCGCCGCCCGCCACCGAAGGCGGCGGTGAAGCCGTTCTCCTCGATGGCGTTGAGCAGGGTGCCGATCTGGAGCCGGTTGCGCGAGGTCTTGCCGTCGTCGACGACGATGCCGTCCTTGATGGCCTGCTCGACGCTGGCGACGATCAGCTTCACGCCGAGCCGGTCGACCCAGTTGTCACGGGTGGCGAGCACCTCGGGGAAGTCGTAGCCCGTGTCGACCTGCAGCACGGGGAACGGGATCTTCGCCGGGTAGAACGCCTTCTCCGCGAGGCGCATCATCACGATGGAGTCCTTGCCGCCGGAGAACATCAGGACGGGCTTCTCGAACTCGGCCGCGACCTCGCGGAAGATGTGGATCGACTCCGCCTCCAGCTGGTCCAGCTGGCTGAGGCGGTAGTCGCTGTGGGTCTGAGTCATGCCTGGGCGACCTGTCCTTTCGACGTTTCGCTGCCTTCAGGGCCCGCTCATCGTGCCATGCCCGGCCTGCCAGGGGGACATCTGCGCGTGTCGCTCAGACAAATCGACGAGTTTGTCCGTACGACGGCCTACGCTCGCCGCGTGGCCGCCGACCTCGTCGCCCGTCTGGGCTCCCGTGCCCTGGTACCGGGGGAGGTCCGCACGCCATGGTCGGTGCCCGACTACGTGGCGCTGACCGACCGGCCGGGCGTCGCCGACCACCTCGCCGACGTCGTACGACGGGCGCGGGCGCTGCGCCGCCTCGATCCGGACCGGATGTGGGCGGTGCTGCGCGCGCTGGCCGACCCGCCGGCCGCCGAGCTCAACAAGGCCCGGATCGCGGCGGCGGCCGGGCTGCCGGTCACCACGCTGTCGCCGTACGTCGAGCTGCTGGTGCGCCTCGGCGTGGTGGTCCTGCTGCCCGGCAGCCGGGCCGCGGCGGCCAAGCGCGCGATCGGCCGCCCGCGGGCGATGTTCGCGGACCCGGCCGTGGCGCGGCACCTCGCCGGGGTGTCGGTCGAGGAGCTCGGTGAGCTGTCCGGGCGCAGCCGGCTCGCGCCGCTGCTGCGGGGGATGGTGGCCGCCGAGCTGCTCCGGCAGCAGCCGACCAGCGCGGTCGAGTACCGGGTGGCATACCTGCGCGAGCGCAACGGCCTCGAGGTCGACCTGGTGGTCGAGCTGCCCGACGACGGCCTGTACGGGATCGAGGTGCGCACCGCCGCGAGCCTGCGCCCGCACCAGTTCACCGGTCTCGAGGCGCTGTCCCGGCGCGCCGGTGGCCGGTTCCGTGGCGGGGTGGTGCTCAACACCGCCGGCCGGGGGCACGTGCACGGGCCCCGACTGTGGAGCCTGCCGATCGCGACCCTGTGGGAGCAGTGAGCGTCGGCCAACCGTCACCGACCGGTCATGATCTTCTCGTGCGCCCGTTCCCGGGATCTCCTACTGTCGCGGGGTGAAGATCGCGGTGGTGGGGACGGGCTACGTGGGGCTGTCCAATGCGGTGGTGCTGGCGCGCCATCACGAGGTGTGGGCGCTGGATGTGGACCAGGACCGGGTGGATCTGGTCAACCGGCGTACCTCGCCGATCATCGATCCGGAGCTGCAGGACCATCTCAGCAACGCCGAGCTGGACCTGACCGCGACGGTGGACCGGGAGAAGGCGTACGCCGACGCGGTGTACGTGGTGGTCGCGACCCCGACGGACTACGACCCGGTGACCAACTGCTTCGACACCTCGACGGTGGAGGCGGTCACGGCGGAGGCGCTGGCGGTGAACCCGCTGGCGCGGATCGTGATCAAGTCGACGGTGCCCGTGGGGTTCACCAGCAGGTTGCGCGAGCGGCATCTGGGGGCCTCGATCATCTTCAGCCCGGAGTTCCTGCGCGAGGGCAGGGCGCTGCACGACAACCTGCACCCGTCGCGGATCATCGTCGGCTCCGACACCGAGGCGGGCCACCGGTTCGCCGACCTGCTGGTCGAGGGCGCGCTGGACGAGGACGTGCCGGTGCTGTTCACCGGCTCGACGGAGGCGGAGGCGATCAAGCTGTTCGCGAACACCTACCTGGCGTTGCGGGTGGCGTACTTCAACGAGCTGGACACCTATGCGGCGGTGCACGGGCTCGACACCCGGCAGATCATCGAGGGGGTGGGCCTGGATCCGCGGATCGGGACCCACTACAACAACCCGTCGTTCGGGTACGGCGGGTACTGCCTGCCGAAGGACACCAAGCAGCTGCAGGCGAACTACCGGCACGTGCCGCAGAACCTGATCAGCGCGATCGTGGACGCCAACACCACGCGGAAGGACTTCGTGGCGGCCGACATCCTGTTCCGCCGGCCGCGCGTGGTGGGGATCTACCGGTTGACGATGAAGGAGGGGTCGGACAACTTCCGGATGTCGTCGATCCAGGGCGTGATGAAGCGGATCAAGGCGAAGGGCGTGCCGGTGATCGTGTTCGAGCCGGAGCTGGGGGAGGAGACGTTCTTCGGCTCCGAGGTGGTGCGGGACCTGGATGCCTTCAAGGCGGCGGCGGACGTGATCATCGCGAACCGGCGCAGTGAGGCGCTGGCGGACGTGGCGGACAAGGTCTACACCCGCGACATCTACGGCCGCGACTGACCACCCGAGCCGACCACCCGAGCTGACCACCCGAACTGACTACGGGGTGTCCACCGATCAGAGGACGGATCGGGTGGGGCCCCGGGGGTACCGTGGAGGCAGTTCGAGGGGGACTGCCATGGAGATGCTGATCGGAGCCGCGGGCGCGACGTGGATCGCCGCCGCGGCCGTCCTGACGTTCGGGCTGGCGCGAGCCGCCGCGTCCGAGCGTCCGTTCCACGCCGAGGCGCAGCGCGAGCTCGTCGGCTGACCCGAGGCGCCTGAGGCCCAGGGGCCTCAGGCCCGGGTGCGCCTCTTGTCGCGACTGCCGAAGGACTCGATCTCGGCGACCGTGGGCGCGCCGAACATCGGCATCCCTAGCCGCTTGCGGAGCAGGCCCCACACCAGGGGCACCAGCGCCAGCATCGCCACGCCGATCGCGGCGACCAGCACCGCCTCCAGCGTCTCGTGGCCCTCGCCGAACGGGTGCAGGCCGGCCTTGAACAGCAGTGCCACGCCCGACATGGTCAGCACGATCACGATCCCGCGGCGGATGAACGACTGCGGCACCCGCGGCGCGAGCCGCGAGCCGAGCAGGGTGCCGGGCACCGAGCCGACCACGAGCGGGATGAGCAGGTCCCACTCCAGGCCGTGGATGGCGATGTTCGCCAGCGCGGCGCTGAGCACCAGCGGCACCGCCTGCACCAGGTCGGTGCCGACCAGGCGGACCGCCGACAGGCCGGGGTAGAGCATGAGCAGCGCGATCATGATGACCGAGCCGGATCCGACGCTGGTGACGCCGACGAGCAGGCCGCCCAGCATGCCGACGAGCAGCGTCGGGACCGGTCGGATCCGCGGGTCGTCGTCGGGCAGCGCGCCGCCCCGGCGCACCCGCTTCAGGTTGATGTAGAGACGCAGGGCGTACGTCGACGCGGCGAACAGCAGCGCGACGCCGATGCAGAGCTTGAGGGTCTTCTCGAGCTGGGTGGGGTCGTCGGTGAGCGACTTCACCAGCCAGGGGCCGAGGAAGGCCATCGGCACCGAGCCCAGGATCAGCCAGCCGGCCAGTCGCAGGTTGGGCGACCCCTCGCGAGCGTGGGTGATCGCGCCGCCGGTCTTGTAGACCGCGGCCGCGGTCAGGTCGGCGGTGACGATCGCGGAGGTGTGTCCCACGCCCAGGAAGATCAGCGCGGGCGTCATCAACGCCCCGCCGCCCATCCCGGTGAGGCCGACCACGATGCCGACCAGGAAGCCGGCGGCCGCGATGGACAGCGCGGTGAGGGTGAGGAGGTCCACTACGCGTCGCCTGTCTGTGGAGTGGTCGGGGTCGGCGGCGCCAGCCGGCGCAGCACGGCCTGGAGGAGGCCGTCGATCTGGTCGGCCGACACCTCGGCCGCCGCCTTGCCCCGGCGGTAGGGGTCGCGGATGTCGTGATGGTCGGCCGTGCCCGCCCGGCGGTGTCCGACGGCCGTCACCAGCTCGACGCCGTGCAGGTCGGGAGCGACCCGCTCCACCGACTCCGCGAACTGGCCGAGGGTGAACGCCTTGCGGAACGCGCTCGGCACCTCCTCGAGCACGAACTGCCGGTGCGCCGCCTCCGCGGTCAGCACCAGGTCGGCGGCCTCGATCAGGTCGTCGGTGAGTGGGCGGCTGGCGAAGCCGTTGAGCAGCTCGGCCCCCACGCCGCGTTCGGCGAGCACCTCGGCCATGGTCCGGTCCACCCGGTGGGCGTTGAACCCGTGGGTGCCCGCGCTGGCGAACTCGATCCCGCCGTCGGCGCCGGCGAGGGCTCGCGAGCGCAGCTCCATGTACGGCGAGCGGCAGATGTTCGCGGTGCAGACGAAGAGCACCCGCAGCGGGCGGGCCTCGCCGACGGAGGTGCGGGTGCCGGCGGCCACGATCTCGGCGATCTCCGGCGCCGGCTCCGCGGCCTGCTCCGCTCTCGGGGTGGCGGGGGGTGTCGGAGTGGCCCGCCCGGGTGGCGCGGCGGGCGCCGTGAGGTCGACGTAGCCCGCCGCGCGCAGCGCCTGGATCACGTCGTCGAGGGCGTCCTCGATGGTGCGGCCGGTGGTGTCGACCCGGACGTCGGCGTCGGCGGGCTCCTCGTAGGGCGAGGAGATGCCGGTGAACTCGGGGATCTCGCCGCGCCGGGCCTTGGCGTACAGACCCTTGCGGTCGCGCCGCTCGCACTCCTCCAGCGGGGTCGCGACGTGGACCAGGAAGAAGGCGCCGCCGGCCTGCTCGACCATCGCCCGCACCTGCTGGCGGGTCTCGTCGAAGGGCGCGATCGGGCTGCAGACCGCGATCCCCCCGTGGCGGGAGATCTCGGCGGCGACCCAGCCGATCCGGCGGATGTTGGTCTCGCGGTCCTCCTTGGAGAAGGTCAGCCCGGCCGACAGGTTGCGGCGCACGACGTCGCCGTCGAGGCTGGTCAGCGTCCGTCCGCCGTGCTCGAGGAGGCGGTCCATCAGGGCCTGGGCCAGCGTCGACTTGCCGCTGCCCGACAGGCCGGTGAAGAAGAGCACCAGCCCCTGCTGGTCGGGGCGCGGCCGCTCCGCCTCGGCGATGTCGGCGAGCTCCGGGAGCAGGTGACCGCCGTAGGCGAGCTCGACGACGGGGTCGGTGTCGGCGTACGACGTCAGCACGGAGATGCGCAGCGCCGGGTCGGCGAGCGAGGCGTGGTCGGCGAGAGGGACGGCGACCACGGCCGCGTCGAGGGTCTCCGCGACCCGCAGCGTGGCGCGCAGCAGGCCGACCGGGCTGACGGCGGGGGTGCCGGCGCCGACGAGGGCGAGCAGCACGACCGGGCCGAGCCCGCGGAGCTGGTCGACCTGGACGTCGGTCATCAGGTCGGTGACCGGGACGAAGGTGCGGCCCGCGTATTGCTGGCGCACGGCGGCGGGCGTGCGGTGCAGGCGGCGGAAGGCGCCGAACTGCGCGTGCGTGAGCGGTGTGACCGCGAGGCCGCGCAGCGCGCTGGAGACCCGGGCGAGGGGGAGACCCTCGGGGTCGACCAGCTCGACCTCGTGGCCTTCGTCGAGGTGCGCGAGCAGGTCGTCGGGCAGGGAGAGCGTGAGGGGGCTGCCCGGCTCGTTGAACCCGCGGATCGGGTCGGCCGCTCCGGACGTCAGCAGCTCGAGGTCGTCGAGCTCGCGCTGCGTCGGGCAGTGCTGGGGCAGGGGCGGGCGTGACACACGGGTGATCGTACAGAGTCGAGTGAGTTGATCCGATTTGAACAGTGGTAGGTGGGACCGTGCGGGCGGTGGGCTTGTGAACGAGTTCACGCCGTCCCTGCTTGCAATCTGCTAACTACAGCTAGCACCATGGGGTCATGGCGAAGGGCAAGGTCGGAAAGACCGTCGGGTCACTGGGTGACTACCTCAAGGAGCAGCGGGTGTCCGCCCGGCTCTCCCTGCGGCAGCTCGCCGACCAGGCGGGCGTCTCCAACCCCTACCTGAGCCAGATCGAGCGGGGGCTTCGCAAGCCGTCGGCCGAGGTGCTGCAGCAGATCGCCAAGGCCCTGCGGATCTCCGCCGAGCAGCTCTACATCAGGGCCGGGATCCTCAGCCCTGATGACGGCGTGGGGGGATCGGTCGAGCTCGCCATCGTGAGCGACACCGGTCTCACCGAGCGACAGAAGCAGTCGCTCCTCGATGTCTACGCATCGTTCCTCGCGCTCAACGCGGCCGACACGGATGGCTCCACGGACGCCGCTGAGGCGCAGGAGGACGCGCCGACCAACACCGAGACGGACTCAGACGCCGTCGCCAACGAAGGGTGAAACCAGCAATGCCGAAGCTCGAGCTCCCCAAGATCGAGATCCCGACCATCGACCTCAAGAAGGTCGACCTCCCCGAGATCCCCGCGGCCGCCGCGAAGCCGATCTACGCCGGCGTCGGCGTGATCGACCTCGCCGTCGAGGAGGTCCGCACCTACGTCGCCGACGTGCAGGCCAAGGCCATCGCCTACGTCACCGACGTACAGAAGGACGTCACCGCCCGCGTCGCCGACGTGCAGAGCACCGTCAAGGGCACCGTGAAGGGCTTCGAGCTTCCCGAGCCGAAGAGCCTGCAGGGCAAGGCCGTCGCGACCTTCGCCGAGCGTCGTACCCAGGCCGAGGCTCGCATCGCCGGCCTCCAGGCCGACGCCAAGGCGCTCCCCGCCAAGGTGCAGAGCAGCGTGAAGGGTGCGTACGACGACAACGTCGCCACCGCCACCGCGCTGTACGCCGACCTCGCCAAGCGCGGTGAGGGCGTCGTCGTGAAGCTGCGCACCGGCGAGGCCCCCGCGTCGCCCGCCCCCGTCAAGAAGGCGCCCGCCGCCAAGAAGGCTCCCGCCACGAAGGCGCCCGCCGCCAAGAAGGCCCCGGCCAAGAAGGCGCCGGCTGCCAAGAAGGCTCCCGCGAAGAAGGCGCCCGCGGCCAAGAAGGCCACGCCGGCCGGCTGAAGCCGCTGAGCGACGCGGCCCCGAGACTTCTGTCTCGGGGCCGTGCTGCGTTCTCGGGCCGGTGTCGCGTTCTCGGGGGCCGGGGCCGGGGCCCGGGGCGGCGGGCTCAGGCGGAGTGCTGCCTGATCAGGTGGCCCTTGATCAGAGTCAGGTCGGACTCGAGCGCGGCGAGTCGGTGACCGACATCGCTGAACCGGGCGTCCACCAGCTCGAGGTTGAGGTCGATCTTGACTTCCAGGCTGGCGCGGGTGTGGTCGATCTTGGCGTCGAGGGTGGCGAAGCGGTCGTCGATCTTGGCGTCGAGGGTGGCGAAGCGGTCGTCGATCTTGGCGTCGAGCGCGTCCGAGCGCAGGTCCTGGCGGGCGAACCCGGCCGCCATCTCCCGCCGGAGCGAGCTGAAGGACCATTGCTGAACGCCCAGCATGATGCTGGCGAAGACGGCGATCAGCGTCCAGATCTGCGGTTCGGTCAACGGGCCCACCTCGTGATTGTGCGTCGGGAGGATCAGGCTGTCATCCGAGGCGGGGTTCGGGTGCGCGTACCGGCGATGCCTGTGGAGGAAGGGGTGGGAGAAGGGGGCTGTGGACGAACGAGGTCGCGGGGTGGTGCGGGGTGCCGACTACGCTGAGCTCATGAGCGATGCCTTCGTCCCGCCCCTGCCCTCATGGCTGGGTGTGGGCGCCGACATCGAGGCGTGGATCTTCGTCGGCGTCTCGTTCGCGCTACTCGCCATCAAGATCTTCGCCTTCGTCAGCGCCCTGCTGTACTCCGCCGAGTCGTACTCCGCCGCCGACAAGATGTCCAAGGCGGCCTGGTGCGCGATCCTGGGCGTCGGGCTGCTGATCCAGGTGGTGCCGGTGCCGTTGAGCCTGATCAACCTGGCGCTGCTGGTCGCGGCGCTGGTCTACCTCGCCGACGTGCGCCCGGCCCTGGCCGGCCTGCGGCGGCGCTGACCCGGCGGCCGACGACACCGGAGGATCAGATCGTTCCGGGGCCGCCTCAGTAGGGTCGGGGCCATGAAGGTTCTCGTCACCGGTGGCGCCGGCTACCTCGGATCGATCACGGCCCGGGCGCTCGAGCAGGCCGGGCACACCCCGGTGATCCTCGACTCGCTGCTGACCGGTCCGCGTGCGTACGTCGGCGACCGGGTGTTCTACGAGGGCGACATCGCGGACCGTGCGCTGCTGCGCCGGATCGTGGCCGAGCATCCCGACCTGGACGCGACGGTGCACATGGCGGCGCGGATCGTCGTCCCGGAGTCCGTCGAGCTGCCGTACGAGTACTACCGCGACAACGTGGCCAAGTCGCTGGAGATGTTCGACGAGCTGACCGCGCTGGGGAAGCCCCGGATCCTGTTCTCCTCGACGGCCTCCCTCTACGCGCTCACGCCGCGGTTCGAGGTGACCGAGGAGGACCCGGTCGACCCGACCTCGCCGTACGCCCGCACCAAGCGGATGATGGAGCAGGTCCTGGAGGACCTCGCCCGGGCCACGGACCTGCGCGCGATCATCCTGCGCTACTTCAACCCGATCGGCGCCGACCCGGACCTGACCACCGGCTACCACCTGCGCGACGCGACCCACGTGGTGCCGCTGATGGCGCAGACCGCGCTGGGCTTCCGGGAGAGCTTCACGCTCACCGGCACCGACCATCCGACCCGCGACGGCACGGGCATCCGCGACTACATCCACGTCTGGGACCTGGCGCGGGCGCACGTGCGGGCGGTCGAGGAGTTCGACGGCGTGCTCGCGACCGTCGGGGCGCCCTACACCTACATCAACCTCGGCGGGGGCGACGGCGTCACCGTACGCGAGCTGCTCGCCGCGGTGGAGCGGGTCGTGGGCAGGCCGGTCCCGGTGGTGGAGGCGCCGGCGCGGCCGGGCGACGCTCCCGGTGCGTTCGCGAACGCCGACAAGGCGCTGCGGCTGCTGGGCTGGCGCGCCGAGCTGTCGCTCGACGAGGCGATCGCCTCGGCGCTCGCGTGGGGGGAGAAGCGGAAGGACGTGCTGGGGTACGCGTGAGGCCCTGGCCCGTCGTCCTCGTCTGCCTCGCCGCCCTCGCCGCGGGCTGTACGACGGACGCTCCGGCGCGCCCCACGTCCACGCCGACCGGTTCCACCATGGCGTCGAGCCCGCCGACCGCGGAGCCGGCGCCGACGCCACCGACGCCGAGGCCGCTGGCGGGCCGGGTGGTGGTGCTCGACCCGGGACATCAGCTCGGCAATGCCCGGTTCCCGGCGCAGATCAACCGGCTGGTCGACGCCGGCGGCTTCGACAAGGCCTGCAACACCACCGGTACGTCGAGCGACGACGGCTACCCGGAGGCGACCTTCACCTGGCAGGTGGCGACCGAGGTGCGCCGCCGGCTGCGGGCGCTCGGCGCACGAGTGCTGCTGACCCGCGACGAGAACTCGGCCGCCGCGTGGGGACCGTGCATCGACGAGCGGGGCCGGGTCGGCAACCCGGGGGAGCCGGGGCCGACCGCCGAGCTGCGGATCAGCCTGCACGCCGACGGGAACCTGGCGAGCAGCGCCCACGGGTTCCACGTGATCCGGCGGCCGGTGCGCGAGGGCGAGACAGGCGAGCCGGCCGCGCGCGCGGAGCGGCTGGCGCGGGCGCTCCGCGACGCCCTGGTGGCCGCGGGATTCGCGACGTCGACCTATCTCGGCGAGGACGGGATCGACGTCCGCGACGACCTGGGCACCCTGAACCTCTCCGAGGTGCCGGCGGTGATGGCTGAGCTCGGCAACATGCGTCACCCGGGTGACGCGGCGGTGATGGAGAGCGAGGCGGGACGGCGGCGCTATGCGCGGGCGGTGGTCGCGGCGGTCCGCAGCTACCTCGGGGCCTGACCGGCGCCCGGCTCAGTGGCGGGCGTGCCTCCCGAGCGGCGGCGCGTCGAGCGGCGGGGCGAGCGGCGGGGCGGGGGCCGGGAGGGGGCGCCGCTTGGGGCGGCGGGTGTGCCGCTCGATGTGCGGGCAGCCGCGCGGCCCGTGCTTGAGCACGCAGCGCACCTTGCGTCGGAAACGGCGAAACGACATGACCAACTCCAGGAGTGAGGGAGCACCCACTTTCCCGAGACCCTTCGACAGTAACACCGGGTTCCGGGGTTGGGGAGGCGATCGGAGGGGTGAAAGCGAGCGGTAGGTTGGCGGGCATGGGCATCCGGGCCGGTCACTGGGACGACTGGGCCCTCGAGGGGCTGTTGAGGCAGAAGTCCGCCACCGGCCAGCGGGTCAGCCTGGTCGTGCCCGCCCGCAACGAGGCCGCCACCGTCGGTGCGGTCGTCTCGCGAGTCCGGACCGCGCTGATGGACACCGTCTCCCTCGTCGACGAGGTGGTCGTCATCGACAGCGACTCGGTCGACGACACCTACGCCGTCGCGGAGTCGGCCGGCGCCCGGGTGCACCGCGCCGCCGAGATCCGGCCCGACCTCGGCAGCCATCCCGGCAAGGGCGAGGCGATGTGGAAGTCGCTGTTCGTGACGTCCGGCGACCTGGTGGTCTTCATGGACGCCGACCTCCACGACTGGGACACGCATTTCGTGCCCGGCCTGCTCGGCCCGCTGCTGCACGACCCGCGGGTGCGGCTGGTCAAGGGCTTCTACGACCGGCCCGGCGCCGACGGTCCGCTCGAGGGCGGCCGGGTCACCGAGCTGGTCGCGCGCCCGCTGATCGCGCTGCTCTTCCCGGAGCTCGGGCCGCTCGTTCAGCCGCTCGCGGGCGAGTGGGCGGTCCGCCGGTCGTGGTTCGCCGGGCTGAGCGTGCCGACCGGGTACGCCGTCGAGCTGGCCGCGCTGGTCGACACCGTCCGCGCGGCCGGGCCCGCCGCGATCGCCCAGGTGGACCTCGGCGTGCGCGCCCACCGGCACCAGGCGCTGCGCGACCTGGGCGGGATGGCGACCCAGATCATCGCGGCGGCGCTCGCCCGGGCCGGGGTCGCTCCGGCCGACGGGGCGGCCGAGGCGGTGCTGAAGCAGTACCTGCGCGGGCTCGAGCCGGTCGAGCGCGTCGTACCGACTCTCGAGCGACCGGCGGCGGAGGCGTACCTGTGATGAATCTCGGACGGCACGCGTTCGGGGACGACGAGCCGCTGATGATGGCGATCGTCAACCGGACCCCGGACTCGTTCTTCGACAAGGGCGCGACCTGGGCCGAGGACGCCGCGTTCGCGCGGGTCGCCGAGGTGGTTGCGCAGGGCGCGGAGATCGTCGACATCGGCGGGATCAAGGCGGCGCCGGGCGTGGAGATCTCGGCCGCCGAGGAGAGGGAGCGCGTGGTCGACTTCGTCGCCCGGGTCCGTGAGACCTACCCGGACCTCGTCATCTCGGTCGACACCTGGCGGGCCGAGGTCGGCGCGGCCGTGTGCGCCGCCGGCGCCGACGTCCTCAACGACGCGTGGGGCGGCGCGGACCCGGAGCTGGTCGACGTCGCGGCCGAGTACGACGCCGCGATCGTCTGCACCCACACCGGGGGGGTCACGCCCCGGACCCGCCCCTACCGGATCGAGTACGACGACGTGGTCGCCGCCGCGATCGCCGACACCGTCGCGTACGCCGAGCGCGCCCTGGCGGCGGGCGTCGCGCGCGAGTCGATCGTCATCGACCCGGCCCACGACTTCGGCAAGAACACCTTCCACTCGCTCGAGGTCACCCGCCGGCTGGGGGAGATGGTGGCCACCGGCTGGCCGGTGCTGGTGTCGCTGTCCAACAAGGACTTCGTCGGCGAGACGCTCGGGCTCGACGTGGGCGAGCGGCTGCTCGGCACCCTCGCCGCCACCTCGGTCTGCGCGCTCGCGGGCGCGCGGATCTACCGGGTGCACCAGGTGGTCGAGACCCGGCAGACGGTCGACATGGTGTGGTCGATCGCGGGGCGCCGGCCGCCGCTGCGGGCGATCCGGGGCATCCAGTGATCGCCCTGGTGCCGGGCGTCCCGGCCCTGCTGCCGGCGTACGCGTCGCTGGAGGATCCGGTGGCCGAGCTGCGCTCGGCCTGCCTGACGGCGGTCTCCGCGCTGGGGCCGCGGGTGCGGGTGGTCGCGTCCGGAGCCTCCGGTGAGCGGGTCGCGGCCGCGCTGGTGGCCGCGGCCGGAGCCGCGGTCGTCGAGCACGACGAGTCCGGCGTGCTCGTGGTCGGCAACGGCTCGGCGACGCGCACCGAGAAGGCGCCCGGCCACTTCGACGAGCGGGCGGAGGCGTTCGACGCCTCGCTGCGGGAGTCCTTCGCCGGCATCGACCCGGCGCTGGCCGCCGAGCTGTGGGCCGACACCGCCTGCCTGGGCGGGCTGCCGCCGCTGGCCGAGGCCGAGGTGCTCTACGACGCCGCGCCGTACGGCGTCCAGTACTGGGTCGCGACCTGGGGCTGACCCGCCACACTGTCCCCATGCGCCCGACCGACCTCCGCACCCGCCCCGGCTGGCAGGTGGCCGCGATCGGCGCCGCCGGCTTCGTCGCCCTGCTGTGGGCGATCGAGCTCGTCGACGTGGCGGCGTCCCACCGGCTCGACGGGTGGGGGATCCGGCCGCGGTCCGGGGAGGGCCTGCTGGGGATCCTGGCCGCGCCACTGCTGCACGGCGGGTGGGGGCACCTCAGCGCGAACACGGTGCCGGCGCTGGTCCTCGGCTTCCTCGCGCTGGCGACCGGCATCGGCCGCGGCCTCGTGGCGACCGCGATCATCTGGCTGCTCGGCGGGCTGGCGGTGTGGCTGGTCGCGGGCAGCGGCTCGATCCACCTCGGCGCGTCGGGGCTGATCTTCGGGTGGCTGACCTACCTGGTCGCGCAGGGCTTCGTGGACCGCAGGCCGGTGGAGATCGCGGTCGGGCTCGGCGTGCTCGTGGTCTACGGCGGCGTGCTGTGGGGCGTGCTGCCCGGTACGCCGGGCGTCTCGTGGCAGGGTCATCTCTTCGGCGCGGTCGCGGGCGTGGTGGCCGCGGTCGTCGTACGCGAGCGGCGGGTGTGAAGGCGCTGCGCTGGCCCCGGCTGTGGCTGGGGCTGTGGCTGCTGCTGGTGCTCGCGGTCGTGGTGCTCTCGCTGGGCTCGCCCCCGCCGGCGCCGGACGTGCCGGCGAGCGACAAGTGGCAGCACCTGGTGGTGTACGGCGTGCTGGCGGCCGGCGCCGTGCAGCTGTTCCGGCCCGGCCGGCCGCTGCTGCTGGCCGGCGCGCTGCTGGTGCTGCTCGGTGCGGCGCTCGAGGTGGCGCAGGGCACGCTGACGTCCGACCGGATGATGGATTGGCGCGACGCGCTCGCCAACACCCTCGGCGTCGGGCTGGGGCTGCTCACCGGCCGGACCCGGGTGCGGGACGCGCTGCTGCGCGTCGTACCCGTACCCTCGCGACCGTGACTGCTGACCTCCTCGTCGACCGCGACCGCCCCGGCGTCGTCACCGTGGCCTTCCACCGCCCCGAGCGCCGCAACGCCTTCACCACGGCGATGTACGCCGGCATGCTCGAGCTGTGGCGCGAGCTGGCCGAGGACCGGTCGGTGCGGGTGGTGGTGCTCCGCGGCGAGGGCGGCAAGGCGTTCGCGGCGGGCAACGAGATCTCCGACTTCCTCGCGGCCGACGCGGTCGACTACGAGACCTGGATCCGCGAGATGCTCGACGGGCTGTTCGCGCTCCCGCAGGTCACCATCGCCGCGATCGACGGCGTCTGCGTCGGCGGCGGGCTCGCGGTGGCCACCAACTGCGACCTGCGGGTCGCGACGGCGTCCTCGCGCTTCGGGTACCCGATCGCGCGCACCCTCGGGAACGCCCTCTCCTCGCCGGTGCTCTACCGCTGCGCCGAGGTCTTCGGCGAGTCGCTGACCCGGGAGATGCTGCTCGCCTCGCGCCTGGTCACCGCCGACCGCGCGTATGCCGCCGGCGCGATCCTCGCCGAGGTCGCGGACCGCGCCGAGCTCGACGCGGAGGTGAGCGCACTCGTCGACGGGATCCTGCAGGCCTCGCCGGTCACCCTGCGGGTGACCAAGCAGCAGCTGCACCGTCGGGCCGCGATCACCGAGACCGCACCGGCCGACGAGGAGCCGCTGCTCCGGGAGGTGTACGGCGGCCCGGACTTCGCCGAGGGGGTGCGGGCCTTCCTGGCGAAGGAGAAGCCCGCCTTCCGGGGCTGAGGCCGGATCCACCGATCTCCCGCTGCTGCGCGCCACCAGCTGGGCACGTTGGCTGCGTTGCCGACGCTCAACAGCCAACCAGGCTGCCTTCGCGCCGGACGCCTTGCCACCGCACCCATCTGGTGACGCTCGCGACGCGGCAGATCGGTGGATCCAGGCTGAGGCCGGGCTCAGGTGCGACGGAGGGACCCGGCCAGCGCCGCCACCTGGTCCAGCGGCGGGTCGTAGCCGGGGAAGTAGCAGCACACCCGCTCGACGCCGGGGACGTCGCCGAAGCGGCGGTGGAGCTCGGCCGCGCACTCCTCGGGGGTGCCGGCGACCGCGATCGTGTCGAGCAGTGCGTCGTCGACGAGGGCGCCCATCGCGGCGACGTCGCCGGTCTTGGAGAGTCGGTTGAGCTCGGGCTGGAGGTCGGCTCGGCCCTCGACCTCGAGCACCGGCCGGTACGCCGGCGTGGAGCCGTAGAACGCGAGCAGCGCGCGCACCCCCGCTCGGGCGGCGACCACCTCGGCGTCGGTGCGTCCCATCGCCACGATCGCCTGCGGGTGCACCGCGAGCTCGCCCGGCGCCCGCCCGGCGCGGGCCAGTCCCTCGGCGACGGCGGGCAGGGTGCGCTCGCGGACGTGGCGGTGGCTGTGGAAGGGCATGACCAGCAGGCCGTCGGCCACCTCGGCGGCGGTGCGGGTCATCACCGGGCCGAGGGCGCCGAGCAGGACCGGAGGGGGCCCGAACGGGTTCGGTCCCGGGACGAACGTCGGCGGCATCAGCGTGTGGGTGGTGTGCTCGCCGCGGAAGTCCAGCCGCTCGCCGGTCTGCCAGGAGTGCAGGATCGCCTTGACGGCGCCGACGATCTCCCGCATGCGCGCGGCGGGAGGCGACCACCGGGCGCCGTACCTCTTCTCGATGTGGGGCTGGATCTGGGAGCCCAGGCCCAGCCGGAACCGCCCGCCCGACATCAGCTGGAGGTCCCACGCGGTGTGGGCCAGGTGCATCGGCGAGCGCGGCATCGCGATCGCGACATTGGTCATCAGGTCGGCGTCGACCTGACCGGCGACGGCGGCGAGGGGCACGAACACGTCGTGGGGGCCTTCGAAGGTGAACAGCCCGGCGGCACCGGCGGCGGCGAGCTCGCGGGCGCGCGGGCGTACGGCGTCCGGGCGGGCGTCGAGCTGGAGGTCGAGGAGCACGGAGCCATTCAAGCGCGCCGCGCGCCCCTCGCGGCAGTGGTCAGTCCTCGACCGACCAGGTGTCGCCGCTGTCGAGCAGCGCCTGGAGCTCGCCGCGCCCCTGGGTCTCCACGGCGTGCGCGAGCTGGGCGCGGGCCTGGTCGTCGTACGTCGGGCGGGCGACCTGGCGGAAGATCCCGACCGGGACCGCCTCCGCCTCGTCCATCCGGGACAGCGCGAACTGGCGGGCCGGGTTGGGCTCGGCGGGGTCGTGGGTCCAGGTCTGGCCGTCGACGGTGACCTCGAGTCCGGGCTCGAGGCGGACCAGCCGCTGGGCGGCGTCGGGTCCCTTGACGGCGTCGAATGCGCCGTCGTTGAAGATCGGGCAGTTCTGGTAGATCTCGACGAGTGAGGTGCCGCGGTGGGCGGCCGCGGCGGCGAGCACGGCGGTGAGGTGCTTGCGGTCGGAGTCGATGGTGCGGGCCACGAAGGTGGCTTCGGCGCCCAGGGCCAGGGAGACGGGGTTGAAGGGGTGGTCGAGGGAGCCCAGGGGGGTGGACTTGGTGACCTTGCCGACCTCGCTGGTGGGGGAGTACTGGCCCTTGGTGAGGCCGTAGATGCGGTTGTTGAACAGCAGGATGGTCATGTTGACGTTGCGGCGCAGGGCGTGGATGAGGTGGTTGCCGCCGATGGAGAGGGCGTCGCCGTCGCCGGTGACGACCCACACGGAGAGGTCTTCGCGGGCGGTGGCGATGCCGGTGGCGATCGAGGGTGCGCGGCCGTGGATGGAGTGCATGCCGTAGGTGTCGAGGTAGTAGGGGAACCTCGAGGAGCAGCCGATGCCGGAGACGAAGACGATGTTCTCGCGGCGTAGGCCGAGGTCGGGGAGGAAGGACTGGACGGCCTTGAGCACGGCGTAGTCGCCGCAGCCGGGGCACCAGCGGACCTCCTGGTCGCTGGAGAAGTCCTTGGCGGTCTGGGTCTCGCCGTCGGCGAGGATGGGGACCAGGGCGGTCCCGAGCGCGGGCAGGGGCAGGTCGGTCGTCGTCATCTCAGGCCTCCGGGTCCTGGGTCGTGGTGACCTGCTCGAGCACGCCGAGCAGCCCGAGCAGGTCGTGGGCGAGCGCCTCCGCACCGAAGGGCAGCCCGCGCACGGTCGTGATCGACCGGACGTCGACCAGGTACTCCGCGCGCAGCAGTCGGCTGAGCTGGCCCAGGTTCATCTCCGGGCACACCACCCGGTCGTAGCGGGCGAGGAGCTCGCCGAGATCCTTGGGGAACGGGTTGAGGTGGCGCAGGTGCACCTGGGCGATGGCGTGCCCGGCCGTGCGGACCCGGCGGCAGGCCGCGCCGATCGGGCCGTACGTCGAGCCCCAGCCGATCACCAGCACCCTCGCCTCGCCCGACGGGTCGTCGACCTCCAGCGGCGGGAGCGCGTCGGCGACCCGGCGTACCTTGTCGGCACGCAGGTGCACCATCCGCTCGTGGTTCGCTGGGTCGTAGGAGATGTTGCCGCTGCCGTCCTCGACGGTGCCCGCCTTCTCCAGGCCGCCGATGCGGTGCTCCAGGCCCGGGGTCCCCGGGACCGCCCACGGCCGGGCCAGCGTCTCCGGGTCCCGGCGGTAGGGCCAGAACTCCCCGTCGCCTGCGTCGGGGCCGGTCGCGAAGTCCGGCGCGATCCGCGGCAGCGCGCTCGCGTCGGGGATCGCCCACGGCTCGGAGCCGTTGGCGAGATAGCCGTCGGACAGCAGCAGGACCGGCGTCCGGAAGGTGACCGCGATCCGGGCGGCCTCGATCGCCGCGTCGAAGCAGTCGCTCGGCGACCGGGCGGCGAGGACCGGCATCGGTGCCTCGCCGTTGCGCCCGTACATCGCCTGCATCAGGTCGGACTGCTCGGTCTTGGTCGGCAGGCCGGTGGAGGGCCCGCCGCGCTGGACGTCGATGACGACGAGCGGCAGCTCGGTCATCACGGCCAGTCCCATCGCCTCGCTCTTCAGCGCGACACCGGGACCGGAGGTCACCGTGACGCCGAGGGTGCCGGCGAAGGACGCACCGACGGCGGCGCCGATCGCCGCGATCTCGTCCTCCGCCTGGAAGGTCGCGATGCCGAAGTTCTTGTGCCGGCTCAGCTCGTGGAGCACGTCGGAGGCCGGCGTGATCGGGTAGGCGCCCAGGAGCAGCGGCAGCCCGCTGAGCTCGCCGGCCGCGACCAGGCCGTACGCCAGCGCGGTGTTGCCGGTGATGTTGCGGTACCGGCCCGCCCGGACCGGGGCGGGCTTGACGACGTACGACACGGCGAAGGTCTCGGTGGTCTCGCCGAAGTTCCAGCCCGCCCGCAGCGCGGCGATGTTCGCGTCGCGGATGGTCTCCTTCCGGGCGAACTTCTCGGCGAGGTAGGCCGCCGTGCCGTCGACCTCGCGGCCGTAGAGCCAGGACACCAGGCCGAGCGCGAACATGTTCTTCGACCGCGCGGCGTCCTTGCGGGACAGGCCGAAGTCCTTGACCGCCTCGACGGTCATGCCGGTCAGGTCGAGGGCGTGCACCGCGAACTCCGCGAGCGAGCCGTCCTCGAGCGGGTTGCTCGCGTAGCCCACCTTGGCCAGCGCCCGCGGGGTGAAGTCGTGGGTGTCGACGATGACGGTGGCGCCCTTGGGCAGGTCCGCGACGTTGGCCTTGAGTGCCGCCGGGTTCATCGCGACCAGGACGTCGGGCCGGTCGCCGGGGGTGAGGATGTCGTAGTTGGCGAAGTGCAGCTGGAAGGACGAGACGCCGGGGATGGTGCCTTGGGGCGCCCGGATCTCGGCCGGGAAGTTCGGCAGGGTCGACAGGTCGTTCCCGAAGACCGCCGCCTCCTGGGTGAACCGGTCGCCGGTCAGCTGCATGCCGTCGCCCGAGTCTCCCGCGAAGCGGATGACGACCCGGTCGAGCTCGGTCACCGTGCTGCTCATCTGGCTGATCTCCTTCGTGCTGGCCAGGACTCTGGACCATTATCCATGAATATGATTATCCTGCTAGCGCGAGGGGCCGGTGCCGTCGGCCCGCGGCGGCCGCGACAGCGACAGGAGTGATGGTGTGACGACCGGAGGAAGTGCCAGCGCCCAGGACACCGCGGTGCTCGTCGTGGGGGCCGGGCTGTCCGGCCTGGCGACCGCGCTCGGGGTGGCGCTGCGGGGCGGGAGCGCCGAGGTGTTCGAGGCGGCCGACCTGGTGGGCGGCGCGGCCGCCTACTCGGGTGGCCAGGTCTGGGTGGGCGCCAACCACGTGGCCCGTCGCGAGGGCATCGAGGACGACACCCTCGAGCTCGCCGAGCGCTACGTCCGGGCGATCGCCCACGACCATCCCGAGGTGCTCGACGAGGACGCGCTGCGCCGCTGGCTCGCCGTCTCCCCGGAGGCGACGAAGTACTGGGAGGACGAGGGCGCGATCCGCTGGACGGTCATCCCCGGCCTCGCCGACTACCACAACGAGGCGGACGGCGCCCTGCCCGCGGGGCGCTACCTGACCAACGAGGTCATCGACGGCGGCGAGCTCGGCGAGTGGCGCGACCGGCTGCGGGTCAGCCCCTACTTCCCGGTGGGCACGACCTACGCCGACATGTTCGTGAAGGGCCGCCGGCTCACCTACGTCGACGACAACGAGACGGGTGACGAGCAGGCCGGCGTCCAGGCGTTCGGGCTCCCCGAGCGGCGCGAGGACGCCGGAGCGGAGGAGCGCAGCGGCGATCCGCTGACCTTCGGGACCGGCGTCGTGGCGAGCTTCCTGCGCCGGGTGCTGCGCGAGGAGCGGATCACCATCCACACCGGCCACCCGGTCACCGAGCTCCTCGCCGACGGATCCGGCGACGTCCTGGGCCTGCGGGCCACCTCCCCCGACGGCGCCGTCGTCGAGCGCCGCGGGCCGGTGGTGCTGGCCACGAGCACCTACGACTGGGACGCCGAGCTGGTGCGCGAGCTCGTGGGGCTCGGCGAGGACGACTTCGGCAGCGTCGCCCCGGACAGCATCCGCGGCGACGGCATCCGGCTCGCCCGCTCGGTCGGGGGAGCGGTCGCCGTCCTCCCGCCCACGGCCATCCCGATGCTTCCCGGGTGGAAGTCCAGCATCGGCTCGGGCTACGCCTACGGCCCCGACTACGCCATGCCGCACGCGATGATCGTCGACCGGACCGGTCGCCGCTACTGCGACGACTCCTACTGGGTCGACATCGTCGCGAAGACGATGGCTCCCGACGACCCGCACCTCCCGTTCTTCCTCGTCTTCGACGAGCAGCACCACCAGAAGTACGGCCTCGGGGTCACCCCGCCGGGCGGCGACTACCCGGACGGGCTGGTGACCTCGGCCGCCACCCTGCGCGAGCTCGGCGCGGCGCTCGGCATCGACGGCGAGCAGCTCGAGGTGAGTGCCGCGGCGTTCAGCGAGCACGCCCGGGCCGGGGAGGACCCCGACTTCGGCCGCGGCTCGGTCGCCTATGTCCGGCGCTTCGCCGGAGACCCCGCCCAGCAGCCCAACCCGGTGCTCGGCCCGATCGAGCAGGCGCCCTTCCACGGCTTCCGGCTGCGCTTCGTCGGCACCGGCATCGGCTCGAGCGGCGTGCACATCGACGGCGACGGTCACGTCCTCGACGAGAGCGGTACGCCGATCGCCGGGCTGTACGCCGTCGGCTCGTGCGCGGCGCTGACCACGGTGGGCACCGGCTACAACTCCGGCATCGCCCTCGGGCGGGGACTCGCCCTCGCCTATCTCGTCAGCCGGGAGCTGTGTGGCGACCCGGTCCCGACCACCACCAAGGAGAACCGAGCATGACCGCGACCGCCGACACCGACCTGCTCCGGCGCCTGCAGCGCGCCGAGGACCGGGCCGAGATCCAGGAGCTGGCCGTGCTCTACGGCTACATCATGGACGAGCGCGACGAGGAGGGCATCCGGCGGATCTTCACGGCCGACGCGACCCTCCGCTCGGCCGACGGCGTCTTCGCGGCCGACGGGCTGGACGCCATCGTCGAGACCTATCTCGGCCGGTTCGCGGCCCTCGGCCCGACCAACCACTTCAGCCATGGCCACGTCGTCCGGTTCGACGCCGCCGACCCGGACCTGGCCCGCGGGCTGCTCGCCAGCCACGCCGAGGTGGACCGCAACGGGGTGGCGATGCAGGTCGCGTTGCGGTACGTCGACGAGTACCGCCGCGACGGCGGGCGCTGGAGGTTCTCGGCGCGCACGATGTCCTACATGTACTACCTGCCGATCGCCGAGCTGTCCGAGCTCGGCCACGGCGACCGGGCGGTGCGGGCCTATGGCGACCAGCGCCCGGCGGACTGGCCGGTCACGCTGCGCTCCGACGCCGGCAGCGACTGGCTGCGCGCCTGGGTCTGATCGAGCCCACCCGACCGGCCTCGCCGGAGGAGACCGAACGCCCGCGGCCGCCGGCCGCGGGCGTTCGCGTGCTCAGGCGTCGTGGATCGTGCGACCGGGGCGGAACCGGAAGACCACGGCGAGCATCGCGCCGGCCAGGGCGAGCATCACGGCGTACCCGGCGGTGAAGCCGCCGCTGAGGTCGCGCAGCAGGCCGAGCACGAAGGGTCCCAGCGCTCCGGCGAGGAAGGCGATGAGCAGGGTCATCGCACCGAGCCGGGCCGCGTCGGCCTGGCTGTCGGTGCAGTCCACGATCAGGACCAGGCCGAGGGTGGAGCCGCCACCGACGCCGATGCCGAACAGGACGACGGCGGGCACCGCCCAGGTGATCGGGTCCAGCAGGAGCAGGGCGATGCCGGCGCAGGTCGCCAGCACCATCAGGGCCAGCATCGGACGCCGGTCGGTGGTGAAGTCGGTGATCGCCGGCAGGGTCAGCATCGCGAGCAGCTGGACGATCTGGAAGAGCACCAGCATCGAGGCGGCCTCGTGGGGGCTCTTGCCGAGCGAGGCGTAGAGCGGCGTGACCCAGGCCAGGCCGCTGAACCCGACGATCATGTTGCCGGTGGTGAACGCGGTCACCCACCAGGCGGTGCGCGAGCGCAGCGGCATCCGGTGGTCGACCACCACCGTGGCCGCGGGGGCGCCCTCGGTCGAGGCGCGCAGTCGCGGCACGGCGAGCAGCCACAGCGCCCCGGTCGCGGCGGCGATGAAGCCCCAGGCGGCGACCGAGGCCCGCCAGCCGCCGAGCAGGTGCTCCCAGGGCACCGCGACGGCGGCGGCGATCGCCACGCCGCTCGCGAGCCCGGTGGAGTAGAGGCCGACGGTCAGGCCCCGGATGCGGGGCACGTGGTGCGCGATGAGGGCCGGCATCAGCGAGGAGATGCCGCCCATCGCCGCACCCGCCAGCGCCACCGACACGAACAGCAGGGGCAGCCCGCCCCACGCGACGATCCGCATGATGCCGGCGAGCGCCAGCACCTGCATCATCAGCCCGACGGCCATCTCGGCACCGACGCGGGTGCCGAGCCGCTGCCCGACGGGGGCGCACAGGCCCATGAACACGACGGCGACCGAGGTGAGCAGGCCGGCCGCGGTGTTGCTGAGCGGCAGGTCGCCGGCCATGTCGTCGAGCAGCGGCGGGAACGAGCCGAGGCTGGCGCGCAGGTTCAGGCCGACGACGGTGACGAGGAGCACGATCAGCCAGGCGGGCAGCGCGCCGGGGCGGCGGACGGTCGCCGGGGAGCGGGCCGGGGAGGGTGTCGGGACCGCGGGCGAGCTCACCCGGCGGCCACGGTCGCGTCGATCGGGGCGAGCTCGGCGAGCTCGGTGAGGCGGGCGTCGGACACGGCGGTGCGGAAGTCGACCATCCGGCGGGCCATCCCGATCAGCACCACGCCGACCAGCCGACCGTCCCGGTGATAGCCGACCGCGGCCTCCTCGCCCAGCGTGCCCTCGAGCACCCGGACGTCGTCGAGGCCCTGGCTCGGGACGCCGAAGGACTGCATCCGCACGCCGTACTGCTCGCTCCAGAAGGTCGGCAGTGGGGCGAAGCCGGCCTCGTCGGCCCGGCCGCCGGCGATGCCCGCCAACAGGCTCGCGGCCGCGTGCGCGGCCATGTCCGTCGGCATCGTCCAGTGCTCGACCCGCAGGGGCAGCTCGCCGAAGCCGTGGACCGGGAAGCGCGCCACGTCGCCCACCACGACGACGTCGAGCACGGCCCGTCCGTCGCGCAGCGGATGCAGCCCGGCGTCGCAGAGCACGCCGTTCGACAGGTCGAGTCCCTGCCCGGCGAGCGGCTCGGTGTTGGCCTGCGAGCCGACCGCCTCGATGACCACGTCGGCGGGGATCCGGGAGCCGCGGTCGAGTTCGATCTCCAGATGCTCCCCGGCGTCGATCACCGCGGTCACGGTCCGGCCGAGGGCGAACCGGACGCCGCGCACCTCGTGGCGGCGCTGCACCTCGCGACCGACCTCGACGCCGACCGCGCGCTCGAGCGGAGCGCTGAGCGGCTCGACGACCGTCACGTCGCAGCCGAGGCCGACCGCGGTCGCGGCGACCTCGCAGCCGATGAAGCCGGCCCCGATGACGACCACCCGAGTGCCGGCGGTGAGGTTGCGGGCCACCCGCTGCGCGTCCTCGATGGTGCGGATCGTGTGCCGGGTGCCGGGCTCGCCGTCCAGGCTCAGCCGCCGGGCGCGGACCCCGGTGGCGACCACCAGGCCGTCGTACGCCGCCGAGGAGCCGTCGGCGAGGGTCACCTCGCGCCGGGTCAGGTCGACCGCCGTCACCGGCGTGCCGAGGAGCCAGGTGACGTCCTCGGTGGCCGGGCGCTGCTTGAAGGCGAGCTTGTCGACCGTGGTCGTGCCCCGCAGCAGCTCCTTGGAGAGTGGCGGCCGGTTGTAGGGCGGGTGCTCCTCGTCGCCGAAGACCGTGATCGGCCCGTCGTGTCCCGCGGCGCGGAGCCGCTCGCAGACGCGGAGGCCGGCCAGGCCGGCGCCGACGACGACGATGCGGGGAGCGGTCGCGCTCACGACGCCTGCTCCGCGCGGACGGCCGTGCGGGCGACGGCGCTCGCCGCGCGGCCGGCGCGGTAGCCGAACACCATGGCGGGGCCGAGGGTGCCGCCCGCGCCTCCGTAGACCATGCCGGTGGGTGCGGCCATCACGTTGCCGGCGGCGAACAGCCCGGGGATGACCGCGCCGTCGACGTCGAGGACCCGGCCGTCGACGTCGGTTCGGGGACCGCCCTTGGTGCCGAGGGTCGAGGACACGAGGGGGACGGCGTAGTAGGGCGCCTCGTCGAGGGCGCCCAGGGTGGCGGCCCGACCGGGATAGCGGCTGCGGTCGCCGCACCAGCCGTCGTACGCGCTGTCGCCGCGCCCGAAGTCGCTGTCCCGGCCCTCGCCGACCTGGTCGTTCCAGCGCCGGACGGTCGCCTCCAGGGCGTCGGGTGGCACGCCGATCGTCACGGCCAGTTCGGCGAGGGTGTCGGCACGTTCGACGAAGTCGGGCACCGGCGCCCCCGGGGCGTTGCCGAAGCAGCCGTAGCGGGTCGCGAAGCCGTGGTGGAAGACCAGCCAGCAGGGCTGGTTCTGGTAGCGGAAGGACGACGGGTCGAAGGCATGGAAGGCGCCACCGAGGGCGTTGTAGTTGGCGGCCTCGTTGGTGAACCGCCGGCCCTGGTCGTTGACGATGAGCGAACCGGGGAGGGTGCGCTCGCGCAGGATCAGGAAGACGTTGTTGCCGCCGTCGGCCCGCTCGCCCGGGAGCTCGACGACCGGCACCCACCACGCCTCGCGCATGTTGCCGAGCGCGGCGCCCAGCCGCATGGCCATCCGGAGGCCGTCGCCGGTGTTGGTCGGTACGCCGGCGGGCCGGCGCATCGGGCCGCGCAGGAAGTCGCGGACCAGGTCGTCGTCGTACTCGAAGCCGCCGGTGGCCAGGACGACCGCGCCGGCCCCGATCGTCGCCGGGCCGTCGTCGGCCTCGACCTCGACGCCGGTGACCTGCCCGTGCTCGGTCAGCAGCCGGGTCGCGCGGGCGCCGGTCCGGACCGTCACGCCGCGCTCCAGACACCCGGCCAGCAGGCTGCCGACGAGTGCCCGGCCGAGGCCCTCCAGCCCGGCGGCCTCGCGGCGGGCGAGCTCCTCGGCGTCGATCACGCCGGTGCCGCCGCCGGTGGGGGTGTCGGACACGTTCATCCGGCGGGGCGTCCCGACCACGCGGTCGGCCCAGCCGGGCAGGGCGTCGAACGAGAACAGCCGGGGCTCGATCGACCGGCCGCCGCCGGGCATCCCGCCGGGATGCTCGGGGTGGTAGTCGGGGAAGCCGGCGACCAGCTGGAAATGGGAGGGCGTGCTCTCCTCGAGCCAGTCGGTCAGCTCGTCGACGGTGTCGACGAAGGCCTCGGCGAGCTCGGGGAGGATCAGGCCGTGGGACAGGGACTCGAGGTAGGCGAGCCCGGCCTCGCGGGAGTCGGTCACCCCGGCCGCGCGGCCGTAGCGGTTGGCGGGCAGCCAGACCACGGCGCTCGACAGTGCGGTGGTCCCGCCGACCTTGTCGGCCTTCTCCACGAGTGCGACGCGAGCCCCCGAGTGTGCCGCGGCGAGGGCGGCGGTGAGTCCCGCCGCCCCCGAGCCGAGCACGACGACGTCGTAGTGCTGATCCATCGGTGCGGTGCCTGCTCTCTGCTTCCGCGGGCCGAGCCCGCGGTCGCGGTCAGTAGCGGATGTCGGCGGGCTTCCTCGCGTCGGCGGGAAGCACGCGCGGGCCGGGGGTGAAGGTGGCGGGGATCGACTTCCAGCCGTTGTTGGTGCCCTGGTGCGGGTAGGCCTCCAGCGCCGACTCGTCGACGACGTAGTCGCCCATCCGGGCCAGGATCTGGCTCAGCAGCTCGTGGGCCATCGCCCGGCCGAGGTTCGATCCCGCGCACCGGTGGATGCCGATGCCGAAGGCGGTGTGGCGGTTCGGCCAGCGCTCGATGTCGACCTCGTCGGGGTTCTCGAACTGCTCGGTGTCGCGGTTGGCCGACGCCCACGAGAGCAGCACCCGGTCGCCCTTCTGCATCGGGCAGCCCTCGAACTCGACGTCCTTGGTCACGGTGCGGGCCAGCCCCTGGGTCGGGGAGAAGAAGCGGAGGAACTCCTCGATCGCCCGCTGGAGCTTCTCGGGGTGCTCGATCAGGTCCTGGCGCACCTCCTGGTTCTGGTAGAGCCAGACGACGGTGTTGCTCACCAGGGAGGCGGTGGTGCCGACGCCGCCCGAGAGCAGCAGGTCGACGATCGCGAAGACCTCGTCGTCGGTGACCGGACGCTCGTCGACCTCCTGCTTGACCAGGTAGCTGATGATGTCGTCCTGCGGTTCGGCGCGGCGGGCGGCGATGATCTGCCGGGTGACGCCCTCGAGGAAGGGCAGGTCCTCCTCGACGGCCTTGCGGAAGCCCTCGGTGCCCTGCACCTCGACCAGCAGGGCGTGGAACGCCGAGGCGTAGCGCTCCCAGTGCTCGATCGGGAGGCCGAGCCAGTCGACGGTGATGATCGCGGGGACGCCGATGACCGACGTCATGTCGGCCTCGCCGGACTCGATGATGTCGTCGACGAACTTGGTGACGAAGAACTTCACGATCTCCTCCATCCGCGCCACGTGGGCCGGGGCGGTGATCGGGTTGATCAGCTTGCGCCACTTGCGGAAGTTCGGGGGATCGATCTCGATCGGGATGTGGAAGGGCGCCGGCGTCTTGGGGATCACGACGGACAGGCCCTCGCCCCCGTAGCTGTTGCGCTCGGAGGAGAAGGTGTCGTCGTCGCGCGCCGCCTCGAAGACGGGCTTGTAGCCTGACAGCACCCAGTAGCCGCCGTGGGCATCGGTCCAGGCGACCGGGTGCTCCTCGCGGAGGGCGCGGTACGACGCTGCGGGATCCTTGGAGTGCTCGGCCGAGTTGTGGTCGAAGTGGACGACGGGGCAGCGGCCCTGGGTCGCGGCGGTTTCGGTCATCGCTGGTCCTCGTGATCGCAGGTTCAGGGGGGTTCCCATGAATGTGATCATGGTTATACTCGATTCGCTCGCTGTCAATCCGGCGGACCCCGCGAATCGTCGCCGACGAGGGTGGGGGCGAGCACCGAACGGTCGGCGGATCGCCGGCGGGAACCGAGGAGGAGCAGCCATGCGGGTCAAGGTCGACGACGAGCGGTGCCAGGGTCACGGTCTGTGCCGGATCAGCGCGCCCGACCTCTTCTTCGCGCGCGAGGAGGACGGCAACGCCTACGTCAAGGACGAGATCGTCCCGGCGGGCCAGGAGGACGAGGCGCAGCTCGCGGCCGACAGCTGCCCGGAGCTGGCCATCGAGGTCGACTGAGGCCGATGGCTGCCCCCACGCCCTCCCCGGCACGCGTGAGCCTGGGAGCCGGCTCGGCGTACGCCGACGACCGGCTCGACCCGGTCGTCGCGATGGCCGCCAGCGGCCGCGTCGGCTACATCGGCTTCGACTGCCTCGCCGAGCGCACCATGGCGCTGGCGCAGCAGCGCCGCCAGGACGACCCGCACGCCGGCCAGGACCGGCGCATCGCCGAGCTGGTGCCGCTGCTGCGGGAGTACCTCGCGGGCGGCGGCAAGGTCGTCGGCAACTTCGGCGCCGCCAACCCCGACGCCGCCCGCGAGGACTTCGAGCGGGCGCTCAGGGAGGTCGGGCTGCCGGGGGTGCGGATCGGCGTGATCCACGGCGACGACGTGCGCGACCTGGTGAGGGACGTCGATGCGGAGCTGCCCGAGCTCGGGACGACCGTCGGCGCGCTGGGCGACCGGCTGGTCTCGGCCAACGCCTACATCGGCGCCGACGGCATCGTCGAGTGCCTGCGCGACGGCGCCCAGGTCGTGCTCGGCGGCAGGCTCGCCGATCCGTCGCTCTTCGTCGGCCCGCTGTGTCACGAGCTGGGCTGGGAGCTCGACGACTGGGACCGGCTCGGGCACGCGACCATGGTCGGTCACCTGCTCGAGTGCGGGGTGCACTCCACGGGCGGGAACTACGAGGACCCGCCGTACCGGGTGGTGCCGAACCCCCACGACCTCGGCTTCCCCATCGCCGAGGTCGACGAGGACTCGGTCGTCGTCACCAAGCTGCCCGGCACGGGTGGGCTGGTCGACGCGATGACGATGAAGACCCAGCTCTACTACGAGATCCACGACCCGGCGCGCTACCTCACGCCCGATGTCACCGCCGACTTCACCGACATCCGGGTCGAGGACCTCGGCGGGGACCGGGTGCGGCTCTCCGGCGCGCGGGGCACCGCACGCCCCGACACCCTCAAGGTTCTGGTCGGGGTGGACCAGGGCTGGAAGGCGACCGGGGAGATGTCGTATGGCGGCCCCGGCTGCGTCGAGCGGGCTCGGCGCGCCGCCGACATCGTCCGCGCCCGGCTGGAGCCCTACGCCTCGGAGCTCGACGAGCTGCGGATCGACCTGCGGGGCGTCGACTCGCTCTTCGGCGACCGGATGGCCGGCGGCTATCCCGCCGAGGTCCGGCTGCGGCTCGCGGCGCGCACCGGCTCGCTCGAGCTGGCGCGCCGCGCCGCCCACGAGACCGAGCTGCTCTACTTCGGACCCGCGGGCGGCGGCGGCAACGTCACCTCGGTCGTGCCCGCGCTCGGCGTCACGCCGGCGTACGTGCCGCGCGAGCTGGTGCCGGTGACCACGGAGGTGGTCGAGACATGAGACTCCGGGAGATCGCGGCCAGCCGGTCGGGCGACAAGGGCGACGTCAGCAACATCTGCGTCTTCGTCTACGACGAGGCGGACTACCCGCGACTGGTCCGCCAGCTCACCGCGGAGGCGGTCGAGGCGCACTTCGGCGACCTGGTCCGCGGAGCCGTCACCCGCTACGAGCTCCCCAACGTCCACGGGCTCAACTTCGTGCTCGAGGGGGCGCTCGGCGGTGGGGTCTCGATGACGCTGCGGGCCGACCCGCACGGCAAGTCCTACCAGTCCCTGATCCTCGACTACGAGCTGGAGGACGAGTCGTGAGCGACGCCCGGCTGACCGGCCTGGACCTGAGCGCCACCACCTACGTCGACGGCCGCTGGCGTCCCGGTGAGGGGGAGGGGTTCGGCTCCGTCGACCCGGCGACCGGACGCGAGCTGGCGCGGTGGACCGGCTCGTCGACGACGCAGGCGGAGGCGGCGATCGCCGCCGCCCGTGCCTCCCTCGACGACGGCCGCTGGGCCCGGCGCGCGCCCGCCGAGCGGGCCGCCGTGCTGCGCCGGATCGCCGACCTGCTCGAGGCCGACCACGAGCGCCTGGCCCGGCTCGTCACCGCCGAGGTCGGCTCGCCCATCACGCTGGCGCGCAGCCTGCAGACCGCCACCCCGGTCGCGAACTTCCGCTGGGCCGCCGACATGGCCGAGGCGGGGCCGCGCGGTGGCTACCGCGAGCACCTGCCCGCGGCCGGCCCGCCCGCCGCCTCGGAGAGCGTCCTGCTGCGCGAGCCGATCGGCGTCGTCGCCGCCATCACGCCGTACAACTACCCGATCAACATGGTCGCCTGGAAGGTCGGCCCGGCGCTCGCGGCCGGCTGCTCCGTCGTGCTGCTGCCGTCGCCGCGGGGAACCCTGTGCACCCTGGCGTTCGCGCGCCTCGCGGCCGAGGCGGGCCTGCCGCCCGGGGTGCTCAACGTCGTGGTCGGCGGCGCCGACCTGGGCCGGCTCCTCAGCACGCACCCGTCCGTCGACATGGTGACCTTCACCGGCTCCAACGCGGTCGGCGAGACGGTGATGAAGGCGGCCGCGCCGACGAGCAAGAAGGTGGTGCTGGAGCTGGGCGGGAAGTCGCCGACGGTGATCCTGCCCGGCGCCGACCTGGCCCGCGCGGTCGGGCCGTCGCTGCTCCGCTTCTGCCGCAACGCCGGCCAGGGCTGCGGCGCGACCACCCGGATCGTCGTCCCCCGCGACCGGATGGAGGAGTTCGTCGCGGCGGCGACCGCCTTCCTCGACGAGCACGTCCCGGTCGGGGACCCGACCGACGAGCGCACGGAGGTCGGCCCGCTGATCTCCGCGGAGCACCGGGCCCGGGTCGAGGGCTATCTCGAGCGCGCGGTCGCCGACGGCGCCACCCTCGCCTACGGCGGCGACCGGCCCGACCTCGCCGGCTGGTACCTCCGGCCGACGCTGGTGACCGGGGTCGAGCCGGGCCACGAGATCTGCCAGGACGAGCTGTTCGCGCCGGTGGCCGTGCTGCTGCCGTACGACGACGTGGACCAGGCGGTGGCGATCGCCAACGACTCGCGCTACGGCCTCAACGCCCTGGTCTGGGGGCCGCACGAGGAGGCCGTCGAGGTCGCGCTGCGCCTGGAGACCGGAACGGTGGCGATCAACGGCGGCGGCGGTGCGCGCCCGGACGTCCCGTGGGTCGGCGCCAAGCAGTCGGGCGTCGGCATGGAGATGGGCTCCGACGGCTTCGCCGAGTTCTTCACGGTCAAGCACCTGCAGTGGCCGGCGGAGCCCGTGGCGTGAGCGGGTATGCCGGCCGGGACACCGGATGGCTGGTCGAGACCTGGGCCCGCCGGGAGCCGGACCGCCCGTTCCTGGTGTGGGCGCCGTTCGACGAGCCGGCCCGGACCTGGACCCGCGCCGAGTTCGCCGAGGCCGTCGCCCGGGTCGCATCCGGCCTGCGGGCCCGCGGCCTCGGACCGGGCGACCGGCTCGGCCTGGTGCTGCCGAACCGTCCCGAGTTCCTGCTCGCCTGGTGCGCGGCCACCTCGCTCGGCGCGGTCGCCGTCTGTCTCAACCCCGGGCTGAGCCGCGACGAGCTCGGCTACGCGCTCGGGCACAGCGAGGTCACCCTGGTCGTGGCCGAGCCGGACCGGGCCGAGGACGTCGCGGTGGTGCGGCCGGAGGCGCGGGTGCTGCCGACCGGGCCGCACGGCGGGCCCGACGGCTTCGACGTACTCCTGGGCTCGGAGGTCGAGCCCCGGCCCCGGCCCGCCGGGCCCGCGGCGCCGGCCAGCATCCAGTACACCTCGGGCACGACGGCACGTCCCAAGGGCGTCGTCTGGACCCAGGCCAACTGTCTGTGGGCGGGGCAGGTCGGCGCCGGCCACCAGGGCCTGGGGCCCAGCGACGTGAACCTGGTCCACCTGCCCCTGTTCCACACCAATGCGCTGTCGTACTCGTTCCTGTCCTCGCTGTGGTCGGGCGGGACCCTGGTGCTGACCCCGAAGTTCTCCGCGAGCCGGTTCTGGGACGTCTCGCTCGCGCACGGCGTCACCTGGACCTCGGTGGTCTCCTTCTGCCTGCGCGCGCTCGACGGGCGCGAGGTGCCGGAGCGGCACCGCTACCGGGGCTGGGGCAACAGTGCGGTGGTGGCGCCGGCGCCGGTCACCGGAGGCGTGCCGGTCCTGGGCTGGTTCGGCATGACCGAGACCGTGAGCCACCCGATCGTCAGCGAGCTGCTGCATCCCGGCTCGCCCGGCGCGATGGGGCGGGCCGCGCCCGAGTACGGCGTCAGCCTCACCGACGAGTCCGGCGCCCCGCTGGCACCCGGCGAGGTCGGCGAGCTCCGGGTACACGGGCGCCGCGGGATCTCGCTGTTCGCCGAGTACCTCCACGCGCCCGAGCAGACCCGGGCCGCGTTCGACGAGCAGGGCCGCTTCCGCACCGGTGACCGGGTTCGCTGCGACGAGCACGGCGAGTGGTGGTTCGTCGAGCGCGACAAGGACGTGCTCAAGGTGGGCGGCGAGAACATCGGCGCCCCGGAGATCGAGCGGGTGCTGCTCGGCGCGCCGGGGGTGCGCGAGGCCGTCGTCGTCGGCCGTCCGGACCCGATGCTCGGCGAGGTCCCGGTGGCCTTCGTGACGGCGCGGCCGGGGGAGCGGGTCGCGGCCGCCGAGGTCGCGGCCCGGTGCGAGCTGCTGCTGGCCGACTTCAAGAGGCCCCGGGAGATCCGGGTCGTCGAGGAGCTGCCCCGCTCGACCCTGGACAAGGTCGCCAAGGCGGCGCTGCGCGAGCAGCTGCGTCGCGAGACCGAGGAGGGGCGCGGATGAGCGAGCCGGGTACGACGCCGGGGCCGCTCGCCGGCGTCCGCGTGGTCGAGCTGGCCGGGATCGGCCCCGGACCGTTCGCGGTGATGATGCTGGCCGACATGGGGGCCGAGGTGATCCGGGTCGACCGGGTCACCGGCCCCGGCGCCGACTACACGCCCAACCCGGTCATCGAGCGCGGTCGCCGCTCGATCGCCCTGGACCTGAAGGCGGCGGCGGGCGTCGCCGTCCTGCTCGACCTGGTCGAGACCGCCGACGTCCTCGTCGAGAGCTACCGTCCCGGCGTCGCGGAGCGCCTCGGCATCGGCCCCGACGAGTGTGCGCGACGCAACCCGCGCCTGGTCTACGGACGGCTCTCCGCCTGGGGCCAGGACGGGCCGTGGGCGCAGGTCGTCGGCCACGACATCAACTACATCGGCCTCACCGGCGCCCTGCACGCGATCGGCCGAGCCGGCGAGCGGCCGGTCCCGCCGTTGAACCTGGTCGGCGACTTCGGCGGCGGCGCCGCCTCGCTGGCGTTCGGCGTCGTCTGCGCACTGTGGGAGTCGCGGACCTCCGGGCAGGGACAGGTCGTCGACGCCAACGTCCTCGAGTCGACCGCCGGCCTGATGGGGCTGATCCACGGCCTGCGAGCCCAGGGGCGGTGGTCGACCGAGCGCGGTGCGAACCTGCTGGACACCGGCGCCCCGTTCTACGACGTCTACACCTGCGCCGACGGGCGCTGGATGGCCTTCGGCGCCATCGAGGAGCGGTTCTTCCGCAATGCCCTGGTCGTCCTCGGCCTCGGCGACCGCGACGATCTGCTCGGCGCGCACAAGGTCCCCGAGCACTGGCCCGCCCTGCGGGCGGCCCTGACCACGGCGTTCGCGTCGCGGGACCGCGACGCGTGGACCGCCGCCTTCGCCGGCGTCGAGTCCTGCGTGACCCCGGTGCTCGACCTCGACGAGGCGGCCCGGCACGAGCACGCCGTCGCCCGGCGGGGATACGCGCCGATCCCCGGGTCCGACATGGCCCAGGCGGCACCGGCGCCGCGCTTCAGCCGCTCGGCCACCCCGCTGCCGGCCGCGGCGCCCGTGCCCGGCGCCGACACGGCGAGCATCCTGGGTGAGCTGGGCCGCGACGCCGACGAGGTCGCGCGGCTGGCCGCTGATGGCGTGGTCGGGCTCAGCCCGGCCTGACCACCCGGTTCACGCTGCTGATGCCAGCGACGGCGGGGACGATGTCGCGACCGAGGTCGTCGAGGTAGGCCACCACCTCGTCCGAGCTCATGTGCGGCCACTGGGCGCGGACCAGGATCGTGTCGACCGGCGCCAGGGCGGCGAACTCGGTGATCTGGGCGACGCACTCGTCGGGGGTGCCGATGAAGGTCTCCTTGCGGGCGACCTCCCTGAACTCGCGGGCGATCTCGTCGGCGTCGCGGGTCGCGAGCTGGCGGTTGGCGTAGGCGAGGAGGCGCTCCTTGGCCATCCCCTCGAAGCGGGCGAAGGCCGCGTCGGTGGTGGCGGCCGGGATGATCTCGCGCCGCAGCGGGTGCTTGACCTGGGGTCGACCCAGGCGCTCACGCTCGTCCTCGTAGACGGCGAGCAGCCGGAGCAGCTCGGGCAGCCGGGTCTCGGGGGTGATCGGCCAGCCGTCGCCCAACCGGGCCGAGCGGCGTACGCCCTGGTCCTTGAGGGCGCCGATCCAGATCGGGGGGTGGGGCGACTGGACCGGGCGGATGTGCGGCTGGCCGTCGCGGACCGTCCAGAAGGCGCCCTCGAACTCGACGGTGTCGGCGGTCCAGGCCTGCTTCATCAGCTCGATCGCCTCGTCGAACATCGCGAAACGGCGGGAGAAGTCGACGCCGAGCGCGACGAACTCGTCCTCGCGGTAGCCGGCGCCGGCACCGACGACGAGCCGCCCGCGGGTGAGGATGTCGAGGGTCGCGAGATCCTCGGCCAGCATCACCGGGTGGTACAGCGGCACCTGGACGACGGTGGTCGCCACGGTGACGTGGTCGTCGAGCTCCGCGGCGATCCGGGCCAGGGTCGGGATCGGCTGGAGCCAGCGCAGGTCGCCGTAGAGGAAGTGCTGGCCCATGGTGATGTGGCTGACGCCCGCCCGCTGGGCGGCCTCGACCTGGCGCAGCAGCCCGTCGAGGTGGTCGACGGGGGACACGCTCGCATGGACGTCGCCCAGGATCACGCCGATCTGCATCGTCTACTCGCCTCTCGGTCGGCTAAGATGATTCTTATCATAATCATGGATTGGTGCGACGGACGTGAGCGCGGGCCCGTCGAGGCCCGCGGGTGCGCCGGCGCCATCCACGGTCTCGACGTTCTCGCCCCGGTCGTCGGAGTCCCGCGTCGTTTCGCGCGGGGACGCTCGACGGCCCTCGTGCGTTTCCTGGGCATGTCCTGACGCCGGTTTGGGCCGGATCGGCAATCCGCGCGACAGATTGCTGGACAAGGACGTTTCCGGGGGCCTATGGTGTGGATCACATGCGAATGATGCGCATGAATATCAAGAACCTCAGGAGGTATCCCATGGGCCGGATCTTCGGGCGCGGAACGCGTCGCGGAGCCGCGGCGGGGGTGGCGGCGGTCGCGCTGTTCGCCCTGTCTGCGTGTGGCGGGTCGGGAAGCGGTGCCGGACCGGCCGCGGGCGACGAGCTGCCCAAGACCATCAAGGTCGTGTCGATCAACCCGACCACCGGCGTGGTGGCCTTCGCCGGCAACTCGGCCAACAAGGGCTACCAGCTGGCGATCAAGGAGATCAACGACACCGACTTCCTCGAGGGCTCGAAGCTGGAGCTGGACCTCAAGGACACCAAGAGCGAGCCCCAGACCGCTGCCCAGGAGATGACCAAGGCGACCACCGGCGGCGACATCTCGGCCGTCTTCGGCTCGGTCTCCAGCAACGAGGCGGTGGCCATGTCGCCGCTGGCCGAGAAGCAGAAGATGCCGACCATCTACACCCAGGCCGGCTCGGACGGCGTCGTGGTCGGTGACTACACCTGGCGCGCGACGCCGCTGATGCGCGAGTACTACACCAACCTGACCAAGTACCTGAAGGACAGCGGCGCCAAGTCGATCGGCATCATCTACACCGAGGCCACGCCGACCCTGCAGGACATCGGCAAGAACACCCTGCCGGGCATGGCCAAGGACCTCGGCATCGAGGTCACCGCCTCGGTCGGCACCCAGGCGACCACGCAGGACTTCTCCGCGCCGATCTCGCAGATCCTCAAGTCCAAGCCCGACATCGTCTCGATCCTGCTGGTGGGCGCGTCCAACCCGACCGCGATGACGCAGCTGCGCCAGGCCGGGTACGACGGCCCGGTGCTCGGCAACTCGGGCGCCAGCGCCGGCAACCTCAAGCCGGCCGGCGCGGACGCCGACGGCATGGTGTGGGCGGCCGACTTCAACTCGGCGATGTCGGCGGAGTCGAGCCAGACCTTCACGAAGCTCTACCAGGACGAGTACGGCGAGGCGCCGCTGAACTACGCGGCCGAGGCGTACGACGCCGCGTGGTTCCTCGCCCGCTCGCTCAAGGAGGCGCAGTCCGCCGACCGCGAGTCGATCAAGGACGCGATGGCCAAGGTCGCCGAGTCGTCCTTCGACGGCGCGCTCGGCACCGACCTGAAGTGGGTCGACCAGGACCTCGTGGTCCCCGGCGTCGTGATCGAGTACCGCGACGGCGGCGAGCACATCCTCTACGAGGGCTCTGGCGAGTGATCCCGGCCGGTGCGGCGAGGGGTCGGTCCCGACCCCTCGCCGCACCGGTTCTCGTCCACCACCCGACCATCCCCGTCACCTGATTGGAGGAGCTGTGCAGGACCTGCTGAGCGTCGTGACCCTGGGCTCCATCTATCTGCTGTTCGCCCTCGGGATGAGCCTCACCTGGGGCACGATCGACATCCTGAACTTCTCCCACGGCTCGATCTTCATGTTCTCGGTCTTCTCCGGATACCTGATCCTGGAGCACACCACGCTGCCGTTCGTCCCCGTGCTGCTGATCGGCATCGCCGTCGGCGCCGTGATGTCCCTGTTGGTCCAGGTGCTCGCCTTCGAGCAGATCATCAGACGCGCACGTGACAAGCGCACCGCCGAGATGCAGGTGCTCATCGGCGGCATCGGGATCGCGATCATCCCGCTGGCCATCGCCCAGCACAACACGCACTCCGTCCCGTTCGGGCTGCGGGAGTCGTCCTTCACGGTCCACACCTGGCAGGTCGGCGACCTGCGGATCACCAACATCGCGGTGATCACCATCGTGCTGGCCGCGATCCTGTGGGCGGCGATGGCCTTCTGGCTGCGCCGCTCCCGTCAGGGCCTGGCCCTGCGCGCGATCGGCGTCGACACCGAGGTGGCCTCGCTGATGGGCGTGCACCGTCGCCGGCTCGCCCTGGCGACGATGGCGGTCTCGGGTGGTCTCGCCGGCCTCGCCGGCATCCTGTTCACCTTCGGGCTGGGCGCCATCACCGCGGAGAGCGGTGACACCCTGCTCGTCAAGGCCTTCGCCTGCATCATCCTCGGCGGCGTGGGCAGCATGCGCGGCGTCGCCTTCGGCGCCTACGTGCTGGCCGCGTGCGAGGTGTGGGTCCTCACCCAGACCAGTGGCTCCTGGGTCGAGGCCGTGTCCTTCGGCCTCATCTTCCTCGTCCTTCTCGTCCGTCCGACCGGCGTCTTCGGGCGCAAGGAGGTGCGTCGTACGTGAGCTGGTATGACACCAACCTCGTCCTCATCCAGGCGAGCATCACCGGCCTGCTGCTGGCCCTCAGCATCCAGGTCCCGCTCCGGATGGGAGTGTTCTCCTTCGCGGGCGTCGGTGCCTACGGCATCGGCTGCTACGCCGGGGCCGTCCTGGTCCTCGACCACGAGATGACGGCCCTCCCGACGATCCTGATCACGACGGTGCTCGGCGCCGTCGTCGTCCTGATCGTCGGTCTCCTCATCAACCGGCTCAACGGCCTCACCCTCGCCATGGCCACGGTCGCCTTCGACCTGATCATCAGCGTGGTCGCCATCAACGGTGGGGAGACCACCGGCGGTGCGACCGGCCGCTACGGCGTGATCACGGACTTCACGATGACCCATATGTGGACCTTCCTCGTGGTGGTCCTGGTGCTGGTCGCGTTGAGCGAGCGGGGCAAGATCGGCCGCCGGGTGGACGCCGTGCGCGACGACCCGGAGCTCGCGGCCTCGGTCGGCATCCGGGTGCGCCGCTACCGCCTGGTCGCGTTCACGGTCAGCGGCGCGCTCGGCGCCTGCGCCGGCGCGATGAACATCCTGGTGCGCAGCGCCGTGACGCCGCTCGACATCGGCTTCCACCTGATCGTCCTCGCGCTCACGATGATCATCGTCGGCGGCTCGCTGTCGTGGAAGGGCGCGGTCATCGGCGCGGTCGTCTTCACCTGGCTGCCCGACGTGCTCCAGGTCATCGGCGAGTGGCAGGAGCTCGTGTACGGCGTCATCGTCGCCTTCGCGGCGGTCCTGATGCCGCGCGGCATCTACGGCCTCTACGTCCAGGGCAAGCTGGCGGTGCTGCGCCGGCGACGGGCCGGGAGCAGTGAGGTCAGGGCGGCGATGGCCGCCGAGGAGGCGCGCGAGTCCGGCGACGACGGTCCGCACGTCGAGAGCACGATGGCCGAGGCCGCGCATCGCGGTGACGAGCCGATGGGAGCCAAGCTGTGACGACCTCGATCTCCGACCCGACGCCCGCCGTCCCCGCGACCGGTACGCCGGTCTTCGAGGCCCGCGACGTCAAGGTGCACTTCGGTGGCGTCAAGGCCGTCGACGGCGTCTCGCTCCAGCTCATGCCGGGCCTCATCTACGGCATCATCGGGCCCAACGGCTCGGGCAAGAGCACCCTGATCGGCGCGATGACCCGGCTGACGAGGCTGACCAGCGGCGAGCTGCTGTTCGACGGTGAGCCGTACCAGAACGCGCCGGCCTCGGCGATCGCGCGCAAGCGGGTGGCGCGCACCTTCCAGACGGTGCGGCTGCTGCCGGACCTGGACGTGCGCGCGAACGTGCGGTTGGGTGCGGACGGCCGCAAGGACGAGCGGCCCGGCCTGGTCGCGCGGATCCTGGGGACCGGCAGCTCGCCGGCCACCGAGGAGGCGATCAAGCGGGCCGACCTGACCGGCTTCGAGTCGTTCTACCCCTCGGAGCTGTCGTACGGGACGCAGCGGCGCGTCGAGATCGCGCGGGCGATCGCGACCGACCCCCGCCTGCTCCTGCTCGACGAGCCGACCGCGGGCATGAACCAGACCGAGCGCGCGGAGATCAGCGCGCTGCTCAAGCAGCTGCGCTCGGAAGGCCTGTGCCAGCTCCTGGTCGAGCACGACGTCCAGATGATGATCGACACCTGTGACCACGTCTTCGCGATGAACTTCGGCAAGCTGATCGCGCAGGGACGCCCCGAGGACGTGGTCCGCGATCCCCAGGTCCAGGAGGCCTACCTCGGAAGGAAGTGGCGCGAGCATGCTTGAGATCGACGACCTGCATGTCAGCTACGGCAAGGTCCAGGCGGTCCGTGGGGTGTCCATGGCGGCGCACCCGGGACGGATCACGCTGGTCCTCGGCGCCAACGGCGCGGGGAAGACGACCTCGATGAACGCGGTGGCCGGGCTGCTCCGGCCGGACTCGGGCAGCGTGCGGCTCGAGGGCGTCGAGATCGCCGGCATGGCGCCGCACCGGATCGTGCGGCGCGGGGTGGCCCTGGTGCCCGAGGGGCGGCGGGTCTTCGGTCCGCTCACGGTGGCCGAGAACCTCCGGATGGGCGCCTACACCGCGGCGAAGGCCGAGATGGCCGAGACCCTGGCGCGGGTGCACGAGATGTTCCCCATCCTCAAGGATCGGGCCAACTCGGCGGCGGGCCTGCTGAGCGGCGGCGAGCAGCAGATGCTGGCCTTCGGCCGGGCGCTGATGTCGCAGCCGAAGGTGATGCTGCTCGACGAGCCGTCGATGGGCCTGGCGCCCGCGGTCGTCGACTCGATCCTCGCCAAGGCCCGCGAGATGGCCGACTCCGGCATCGCGATCCTCATGGTGGAGCAGAACGCCGAGGCCGGGCTCGACATCGCGGACGACGTGGTGGCGGTGGCCCGCGGCGAGGTGGTCTACACCGGGAAGGCGAGCGAGGCCCGCAACAACGCCTCGGTCCTGCGGGCCTTCCTGGGCGAGGCCGCCCTCGCCGAGCCGCGCTGAGCGAGATGACACGAGAGGTCGCGCCGGGAGGTCGTCCCGACGCGACCTCTCGTCGCGTCCGTCGCGGCCCGGGCTCAGGAGAAGAAGCGCTGCTCCCACGGGATGATCTCGTTCATCACCTGGGGGAACTTGCGCTCGGCGTACCGCTCGTAGGCCTGGATGTGCTCGCGCATCCGGTCCATCGCGACATCGGGGTCGCGGGACTCGAGGGCGTCGTAGATCTCCTGGTGGGCCTTGAGGATCGCCTCGCGGCGGTACTGCGGGTAGTCGATGCCGATCAGGGTGCCGTCCATGATCGAGAGCAGCGACTCGATGAGGTAGCCGAACAGCGCGTTGCCGGACGACCAGGCGATGACGTCGTGGAAGCGCTTGTTGGCGTCGAGGAAGGAGTACTGGTCGTCGATCTCGTCGCGCATCTGGTCGACCGTGCCGCGCAGCTCGAGGAGCTCCTCGTCGGTCATCTTGTTGGCGGCCATGCTGCTGATCATCGGCTCCACGGCCGAGCGCACCTCGACGATCGTCCGGAAGGGCGCCGAGCGCAGCTGCATGAGCAGCACCAGCGTGCTGCCGAGGTGGGTGGCGCTGGGGCTCTGCAGGACCGGGCCGCCGCGGGGACCGGGCTTGAGGGCGATGACTCCCTGGAACTCCAGCAGGCGCAGCGCTTCGCGCAGCGTCCCGCGGCCGGTCTGGTACTTCTCCAGCATCACCTTCTCGGGCGCCAGCAGGTCGCCCTCCCCGAGTCCCGCGCGCAGGGCGTCCTGGACGATCCGCTGGGCCACCAGCATGGCTGCCTTCGGCGGCCGCTGCGCCGCCGACTGGTTCAGAGACGTCATTGGGATGCCCTCCAGTAAATCGATGCCGAACATTATTACAGAACGAGCCGCCCGGACGGCCTGATCCGCGAGTAGTGCCGAAGGGACTCCTTCCGTGGGCCCGGGTGCCGAGATGATCGAACAAGAAAGGGATCGCGATGACCGCAACAACCGAGAGGGACGACCAGGAGTCCGTGGCCGCTGAGATCGGCGCGCTGGTCCGCTCCTGGGGCCTTCGCGAAGTGCGGCCCACCGTAGCCGACCGTGAGGCCGCTGGGGAGTTCCCGCGCGACCTCTATCGCGAGATGGGTGAGCTGGGCTTCTTCGGCTGCTGCTTCGCCGAGCGGTACGGCGGCACCGGGGCCGGGTTCCGGGCGTTGGCCGCGGTGTCCGAGTCGCTGGCCTGGGTCTATCCGCCGCTGTCCGCGTCGATGAACCTGCAGGCCGCGACGGTCCCGTTGACCATCGCGAACTGGGGCTCGCCCACCCAGGCCGAGCGCTGGGTGCCGGGACTGATCGGCGGCGAGCTGCTCGGCGCCAACGCGATGACCGAGCCCGACGGCGGGTCGGACTTCCTGGGCGCGATGCGCACCCGCGCGGTCCGCGACGGGGACTCCTACGTCATCAACGGCGCGAAGCTGTGGATCACCAACGCCAACGTGGCCGACGTGGTCATCGTCTACGCCAAGACCGACCCCGCCGCGGGGCACCGGGGCGTCACGGCCTTCCTGGTGCCGACCGACACTCCCGGCTTCGAGGCGACCCGGGTGCCCTGCCGGGGCCTCGGCAAGCTGATGCCGACCAACGCGGTCAGCCTCACCGACGTCCGGGTGCCGGCGGACGCCGTGCTCGGCGAGGAGGGAGGTGGCTTCGTCGTGGCGATGAACGCGATGGACTACGGCCGCCTGACCGTGGCCTCCCGCTCGGTCGGCCTGGCGCAGGCCTGCCTCGACGCCGCGCTGGAGTACGCCAACCAGCGCACGGCCTTCGGCGAGCCGATCGGCTCCTTCCAGATGGTCAAGAAGCAGCTGGCCGACATGACGGTCGAGGTCGCCGCCGCCCGCTCGCTGGTGCAGGCCGCGGCCGCCCGTTACGACGACGGCGACCTGGCGACCCGGCAGAGCTCGATCGCCAAGTACTACGCGGGCGAGGTCTGCAACCGGGCGGCGCAGGCGACCGCCGAGATCTTCGGGGGTGCGGCGTTCAGCGACGACCTCCCGATCGGGCTCTACCTCAACTTCGCCAAGCTCTGGCAGACGGGGGAGGGCTCGGCGAACATCCAGGCGGTGCTGATCGCGGACGACGCACTGGGCTGGAAGGACATGGACCGGCACCGCTCGGTGCTCAAGACGGAGGTGATGGCATGAACGACGTGCTGATCGAGGAGCGCGGCGCCGCGCTGTGGATCCGGCTGAACCGCCCGGAGCGACGCAATGCGTACGACGCCCCGATGGCTGCCGCGATCACGGAGGCGCTCGAGGACACCTCGACGTACCACGCGGTGGTGATCACCGGCTCGGGTGGCTCCTTCTGCGCGGGAGGCGCGCTGACGAACCTCAGCGAGCCCGACATGGCGTCGATGCGCGGGCTCTACCGCTCCTCGCTGCGCCTCTTCGACGCGGTGCGGACCTGCCCGCGGCCGGTGATCGCGGCGGTCAACGGCGCCGCTGCCGGTGGCGGCAACGAGCTGGTCGTCGCCTGCGACCTGGCCGTGGCCGCCCGCTCGGCGACCTTCGGCCAGACCGGCCCCAAGGTCGGCAGCTCCCCGGTCACCGGTGCCACCAACGTGATGGGCGTGCAGATCGGGGAGAAGCGCGCCAAGGAGCTGGCGATGCTGTGCCGCCGCTACTCGGCCGAGCGCGCGTACGAGATGGGCCTGGTCAACGAGGTCGTCGACGACGACCAGCTCGAGGCGACCGTGGACGGGATGGTCGAGGAGCTCACGCGGCTCAGCCCGCGCTACGTCGAGATCACCAAGATCAGCAGCAACCTGTGGTGGAACGCCGCCCGCGACTCCTTCTCCAACGGTCTCGGCATGCTGGTGCAGGCGATCGGCAGCCCCGACATGCGCGAGGGGGCCGCGTCGTTCATGGAGAAGCGCAAGCCGCGCTTCCCCGACCCGGCCTGAACCTGGCTGAGCCTGGGACGAGCACGAGGGCCGGTCGCCACCGCGGAGGTGGCGACCGGCCCTCGTCGCGTGCGGAGCCCGGTCAGCGACCGGTCCAGCGCGGCGCGCGCTTCTCCTTGAACGCGGTGGCGCCCTCGCGCGCGTCCTCCGAGGCGCGGACCGGGAGACTGATCTCGCGCTGCTTGTCGAACATCTCGGCGCGGGTCCACGCGGGCGACTCGACGATGATCTGCTTCGTGGCGCGCACGGCCAGCGGTCCGTTCTCGGCGATCGCCCGAGCGATCTCGAGCGCGCCGGCGAGCGCGCCCCCCGGCGCGGTCACCCGGTTGACCAGGTGGACCGCGGCGGCCTGCTCGGCGCTGATCATCGCGCCGGTGAGCGCCCACTCCATCGCCAGGTGGTACGGCACCCGCTCGGGCAGCCGCATCAGCCCGCCGCCGGCGGCGACCAGGCCGCGCTTGACCTCGGGCAGGCCGAACCTGGCGTTCTCGGCGGCCACGATCATGTCGCACGCGAGCGCGATCTCGAACCCGCCCGCCAGGGCGTAGCCCTCCACCGCGGCGATGATCGGCTTCTCCGGCGGGCCCTCGACGATGCCGGCGAACCCGCGGCCGGGGATCGACGGCTTCTCGCCGGCCAGGAACGCCTTGAGGTCCATGCCCGCACAGAAGGTGTCGTTGGCGCCGGTGATCACGCCGGACACGAGTGAGGGGTCGGCGTCCAGGCGGTCGATCGCCGCACCGACGGCCACGGCGGTCACGGTGTCGATGGCGTTGCGCGCATCGGGCCGGTCGATGGTGATGACGAGGACGCCGTCGCTCACCTCGGTGCGGACCGGGCCGAGCTCCTCGCTCACCGCGGCGCCATCCGGATCGCGCCGTCGAGGCGGATCGTCTCGCCGTTGAGGTAGTCGTTCTCGAGGATGTGCAGCGCGGTGCTGGCGTACTCCTCGGGGCGGCCCAGCCGTGACGGGTGGGGCACCTGGGCGCCGAGCTTGGCGATGACCTCGTCGCCGTGCCGGCTGAGGATCGGGGTGTCGAAGACACCGGGCGCGATGCTGCAGACCCGCACCAGGGAGCGGGCCAGGTCGCGAGCCGCCACGACGGTCAGCCCGACCACGCCGGCCTTGGCCGAGGCGTACGGCAGCTGGCCGACCTGGCCCTCCCACGCGGCCACGGACGCGGTCAGCACGCAGGCCCCGCGCTGGCCGTCCTCCGGCTCGTTGGCCGCCATGCTCGCGGCCGCGAGGCGCAGCACGTTGAAGGTGCCGTTGAGGTTGATGTCGACGATCTCCCGGTACGCGTCGTAGTCGCCGGCGCTGCCGTCGCGGTTGACGACCCGTACCGTGCCACCGCGACCGGCGCAGTGCACCAGGTGACGAAGCGGTGCCCGCTGGGTCGCGAGGTCGACCGCCCGGCCGACCGCATCGGCGTCGCGCACGTCGGCCGGCGCGAAGCTGGCCAGCTCACCCAGCTTCTCGGCCACCTCGGCCCCGGCCGAGCCGGGGAGGTCGACGATCGTGGTCGGGACGCCCCGGTCCACCAGTCGGGTGACGGTGGCCAGGCCGAGGCCGGAGGCCCCGCCGGTGACGATGGCGGAGCCTGCGCTGCTGAGGATCACGGTGCTGCCTTTCGGGTCAGGAGAGGATCTCGATGATGGTGGCGTTGGCCATGCCGCCCGCCTCGCACATCGACTGCAGGCCGTAGCGGCCGCCGGTCTGCTCGAGGTGGTTGATCAGGGTGGTCATCAGGCGGATGCCCGAGGCGCCCAGCGGGTGGCCCAGCGCGATCGCCCCGCCCCGCGGGTTGAGCCGCTCCGCGGGCAGGCCGGGGAACTCCGCGGCCCAGGCGAGCGGGACCGGCGCGAACGCCTCGTTGATCTCGACCGCGTCCATCTGGTCGATCGACAGCCCGGCGCGGGCCAGCGCCTTGGCGGTCGCGGGGATCGGGCCGGTGAGCATCAGCGTGGGGTCGTCGCCGACGACCGAGGACGCGACGATCCGGGCGCGGGGGCGCAGCCCGAGCTCGGCCGCCCTGGTCGCGCTCATGACCAGGACGGCGCCGGCACCGTCGGTGATCTGGCTGGAGTTGCCCGCGGTGACCTTCCAGTCGACCTGCGGGTGGGCCGCGCGGTTCTCGTCGGTGCCGAAGACCGCCCGCAGCTCGCCGAGCCGGTCGGCCGTCGTACCGCGCCGGATGGACTCGTCGAGTGCCACGACGCCGCCGTCGGGCGTGGTCACGGGGACGATCTCGTCGTCGAAGCCCCCGGAGTCGGCCGCCGCGGCGGCGAGCTCGTGGGAGCGCGCGGAGTACTCGTCGAGCCCGCGCCGGCTCAGTCCCCACTTGTCGGCGACCAGCTCGGCGGCGACGCCCTGACCGCTCAGGTGCGGGAACCGCGCGTGGACGGCGGGCCCGTGCGGGTCCGCGCCCATCCGGGCCGAGCCCATCGGCACCCGGCTCATCGACTCGATGCCGCCGGCGACGACGATGTCGTGCACCCCGGCGCGGACCGCCTGCGCGGCGAACTCGAGGGCCTGCTGACCCGAGCCGCACTTGCGCTCGATCGTCACCGACGGCACGTGCACGGGATAGCCGGACGCGAGCCAGGCCTGGCGGCCCGGCGTGGCCGACTGCTCGCCGGCCTGGCTCACGCAGCCGACCATGAAGTCCTCGACGGTGCCGGGATCGATGCCGGTACGCCGGACCAGGCCCTGCAGTGCCGCCGCGAGGAGGTCCACGGCGTGGACCTCGGACAGTGCGCCGCCCGGCTTGCCCCTGCCCATGGGGGTGCGGACCGCGTCGACGATGACGGCATCGGTCATGGGAACCTCCGAGTCTCATTGATGATCATCATTATCCTATCGTGGTCGGGCTCTTGCGGGAAGACGGAAATCTCGTGTAATCATGATCACAGATCCAGCGACGGGGCCCCGCGCCCGTCGCGACCGCGAGGAGGCGTCATGTCCCAGCCCGCCCAGCCGGCCACGGAGCTCGGCACCCAGAACCTCGAGAAGCTCGCCGGCACCCAGCTCGACCTGAGCGACCGGGTGGAGCTGCTCGACACCCAGACGGAGTGCACCTTCGTCTACGTCAACGACCAGGGCTGGCCGTGCGGCGTCGTGATGAGCTACATCAACGTCGACGGCACCTTCTGGCTGACCGCGGTCGAGGGCCGCGGCCACGTCCGGGCGCTGGCCGCCGACCAGCGGGTCTCGATCGTCGTCTCCAGCACCGGCAGCGGGCTCGAGGGACGCCGGATGCTGTCGGTGCGCGGGCAGGTCACCGTCCACCGCGACCGGGAGACCGTCGACTGGTTCCTGGACCGGTTCACCCGCGCTCTCCAGCCGGCCGACCCGGACTCCTGGCGCGCCCTGCTCGACAGCCCCCAGCGGGTGGTCTTCGAGGTGCGCCCGGTCGGCATCACCGCCAGCCACGACCAGCGCAAGATCCCCGGCAACGGCCGGGGCATGGCCAAGGGCGCCGACGTCGGGCGCGCGAAGGGCGAGGCCGTCTCGTCCTCCACGAGCGCGGGAGCCTGAGCGTGGCCCGGCACCTGATGGTCGTCCTCTCGAACGCCAGGCCGGACCGCGAGGACGAGTTCAACCGCTGGTACGACGCCCACCTGGTCGACACCATCGACAAGCTCGACGGCTTCGCGACCGGGCAGCGGTTCGAGCGGGCCGCACTGCCGGACGCGCCGGAGATGCCGTACCGCTATCTCGCCGTCTACGAGGTCGAGGAGGACCGGCTGGAGGATGCCTACGCCGGCTTCCTGCACGGTCGCCGGGACCGGGCCGAGGCCGCCGCGACCGGGCGGGAGCCGCTGGTGTCGGTCTCCGACAGCCTCGACCCCTCCACCTTCCTGGTCGGCTTCTTCAGTGCGACCGGGGAGGCCCAGGTGTCGCGGCGACTCCTCGGGAGCGACCGATGAGCCCCCGGGGCGTCGGGCCCCGGCTCGCCGACCGGGTGGCGGCCGTGGTCGGCGGCGGCTCCGGCATGGGCCGGGCGGTGTCGCTCCGGCTCGCGGCCGAGGGCGCACACGTCTACGTGGCCGACCTGTCCGTGGAGGCGGCCGACGCCGTGGCCGGCGACATCGTGGCCGCCGGGGGAGCGGCCACGGGCGTCGGGCTCGACGCCACCGACAACGACGCGCTGCGCGCGTTCTACGCGCGGATCGAGACCGAGCACGGCCGGCTGCACGTGCTGCACAACCAGGTCGGCATGCCCGGCGCCGGCGGCATCGACGTCACCGAGGACGACTTCCAGCGCTCGATCGACGTCAACGTCAAGAGCGCCTTCTTCGTCGCCTCGCTCGGCTACGACCTGGTCAAGAGAGCCGGTGGCACGGGGTCGATCACGATGACCGCCTCGACCGCCGCCCTGATCGGCTCGCCCTTCAGCCCGCTCTACTCGCTGTGCAAGGGCGCGCTCACGGCGTACACCCGCGCGCTCGCGCTGGTGGGCGGTCCGGAGGGAGTGCGGGTCAACTGCATCTGCCCGGGGCCGGTCGACACGCCCATGCTGCCGACCTTCTTCGGGCGCGATCCCGGCGCCGACGTCGCCGACCTGATGGGCACCTTCATCTCGCTCATCCCCCTGGGGAGGGCCGCCAGTCCCGACGAGATCGCCGGGGTCGTCGCCTTCCTCGCCAGTGACGACGCCGGCTTCGTGACCGGCGTGACCATCCCGATCGACGGAGGACAGACCGCGAAATGACCACCACCGACCTGACCGACGACCTCGGAGTGCTCGGCGCCCGCAGCGCCCGGGTGTACTTCCGCTATGCCCGCGCGGTCGACGAGGGCGACCTCGACACCCTGCGCGCGCTGGTCACCGACGACATCAAGATCACCCGGGGCGACCACCCGACCGAGGACGGCGTCGAGGCATTCCTCGACGTGTACCGGGCACACAACGCCCTCGGCATCCCGGTCTGCAAGCACGTCGTCACCAATGTGCTCGCCGAGCGCGACGGCGACGACGTCGTGACCCATGCCTACTTCGAGGCCACCATGCTCGAGGAGGAGGGCACCCGCGTGATCATCGGGGTGTACGACGACGTCCACCGCGAGGTCGACGGGGAGCTCAAGCTCGCCCACAAGCGGATCCGGGTGCAGCGGACCCTGCACCTGCCGCCCGCCGGCGCCACGCACGTGCACGTCGGCAAGTGACCACCCGCCGCGGCGGGCAGGCCACGTCGGCCGGCCCGGCGCGGGGGCGGCCGAACGCGTCGAGCTGTGCCTGCGGCTCGGCGAGCGTGGCGGCCCGAGGCTGCTGGTCGAGTCGGGAGGACAGGGTCTGGTGGAACCGCCTCTTCCCGCGAGCTGTGGGCGCGCCGTGCCACCGCCCAGGCCACGGAGGTGTCACCGCTGTCCTGAGACATGACCCGCGCCGGCCACGGGCTCGCGCCCTGTTCGAACATATGTTCGACTTCCGTGGTAGGGTCGACGTACGTCGAATCTCGGGAAGGCCGCTCCATGTCCGTCACGCCACTGTCCGTCCAGCCGTTGCTGGCCGCGGTGGCCGAGGCGCGCGCCGCGCTGGCCCGGGTCGGGGATCTGCAGCCGCTGTACCTGTCGACCGCCGAGAAGGAACGGCTGCTCCTGGAGGCGAGCGCGCTGGCCGCCCAGGTCGAGGAGCTGCGGCTGCGGGCTCTGGGTGATGCGGGTGACGTCGCTGCCGTGCACGGTGCTCGTGACGCGGGGGTGTGGCTGGCTCATGCCGCCCACCTGGATCCCGTCGCCACGCGGGCCGATCTGAAGCTGGCCCGCGCCTTGGGCGAACGGCCGGCCGTGGCGGCGGGGATGCGGACCGGGGCGGTGAATCCCGCGCAGGCGCGGGTGATCGCGGCCGCGGTGGCGGACCTGCCCGCCGCGCTCGGGCCCGAGGTCCGGGCCGACGCCGAGGCCCGGCTGGTGGCATACGCCGGCGAGTTCGGTCCGGTCGAGCTGCGCCGGCTGGGGCGGCGGATCCTCGACGTGGTGGCTCCCGAGATCGCCGAGGGAGAGCTCGCCCGCAGGCTCGAGGCCGAAGAGACGGCTGCCCGTGAGCGGGCGTCGTTGACCTTCCGTGACCTCGGCGACGGAAGGTCCCGGTTCTCCGGTGTGCTGCCCAGGGCTGGGGTGGAGCGGCTCAAGGGCTACCTCGACGCCTTCGCCAACCCCGCCCGCCCCGACCCCGCCGGCCCCGGCGACGATCCGAACCGTGAGGCGAATCCCGACCTCGCGCGAACGCCGTTACGCCGCCGCCGGGCCTGGGTGTTCCTCGAGCTGCTCGAGCCGCTCGACCCCGACCGGCTGCCCGAACACGGTGGCGACGCGACCCAGGTCAGTGTCACGGTCGGGCTGGCGGAGCTGCGGGCCGACCTGGCCGCCGCCGGCGTCCTTGCCGACGACGGCGACCAGGCCATCTCGGCCAGCGAGGCCCGGCGCCTGGCGTGTCAGGCCCGGATCATCCCGGTCGTTCTCGACGGGCGCAGTCGTCCGCTCGACCTGGGGCGTTCCGCGCGGCTGTTCCGACCCGCTCAGCGGGTCGCGGCCCGGCTGCGCGACCACACCTGCCGCGCCGAGGGCTGCGCCGTCCCCGCTCGTTGGTGCCATCTCCACCACGAGGACCCCTGGTCCCGGGGTGGATCGACCGACCTCGATCGAGCCGTGACCCTGTGCGGGTTCCACCACCACCGCATCCACGACCACCGCTACACCCACCAAAGCATGGCCAGCGGCGAGATCCGCTTCCACCGACGGCCCTGAAGCTCACCCCCGGTAGGTCGACCAGGTCGGCAGCGTCTCCGGGAAGTCCCCCTCGACCGGAGCCGTCCCGGGCAGCCGGATCCGTCGTGCGTCCGCGAACCCGGTCGGCATCTGCTCGACCGGCAGGTTGTACATGAACCGCAGCTCCCGCGCGGCGAACACCCAGCGCCCGGTGTCGAGGCGCAGGTAGCTGTCGTCGTAGCGGTAGGCGGCCATCAGCAGCTGGTTCCCGAGGGCGAGCTCGGCCTGGCCGGTGAGCAGGCCGGTCGCGGTGCCGGCCTCGGTGTCGACGTCGATGACGTGGGAGTTCGGGATGTGCAGGGTCGTCACGTACCGGTCCATCATCCCGGCGTAGAACTCCCGCAGCACCGCGTGCCCGGCGTACGTCGTGCCGGCGCGGGTGAACGAGCCGTCGTCGGCGAAGCAGCGCACGACGGTGGCCAGGTCGTGGTCGTCGACGGCGATCGAGTAGAGCGCGCCGAGGGCGCGGATCGCGTCCTTGTCGGCCAGCTCGCGCAGCGCTCGCCGGGTGCTCGTCTCGTCGGTGGCGAGGATGGTCGTGGTCGTGTCGTCGAGGTTCACGGGGGCCCTTCCGGTATCTAGGCGGATCATTGTCAGAATAGGCGAAAGAGTGTTAGCGTCGCCACACCCCGTTCGGGGCTCGACGATCTCAGGAGGAGCCATGACCGCGCCCGCCCAGGAGCTGGACCCGCGACCGAGCGCTGCCGGCCCGGACGCCCGGGGCGTGGTCGTCACCGGGGGTGCCCGCGGGCTCGGCAAGGGCATCGTGGAGGTGCTCGCGGCCGCGGGCCACGCCGTGGTCGCGGTGGACCTCAGCCCCGACGTCGAGGGCCTGGTGACCGGGCTCGGCGACGGGCACGGCTCGGTGGTGGGCGACGTGTGCGACCCGGCGGTGATCGACCGGGCCTGCCGGCTCGCGGCCGAGGCCGGCGACGGCCTGCGCGCGGCGGTCTTCAACGCCGGCGTGATCTCGCCCGGGCCGACCGAGGGCTACCCGCTCGACGAGTGGGACCGGGTCATCGGCGTCAACCTGCGCGGCACCTTCATCGGCGCGCAGGCCGCCCGCCCCTATCTCGGCGAGGGCGGCAGCATGGTCATGCTGAGCTCGATCTGCGCCTCGCAGGGCTTCGGCGCGCGGGCGTCGTACTGCGCGTCCAAGTCCGGCGTCGACGGCCTGGTCCGCTCGCTCTCGACCGAGTGGGCGCCGCAGGGCGTCCGGGTCAACGGGATCGCGCCCGGCACCATCGAGACCGAGATGCAGCAGTCGATGATCGCCAGCGGCCGGGTGTCGGTCGCCGGCTATCTCGAGCGGATCCCGATGAACAAGGTCGGCGCGCCCTCCGACATCGGCAATGCCGCCGCCTTCCTCATCTCCCCGCAGGCCCGCTACATCTCGGGCGTGGTGCTGCCGGTCGACGGCGGCTGGGCGGCCGCGGGGCTGCCGGCCCAGGTCTGAGACGACCGCCCCACCCGACAACCCACCTCGTTCGTCGCCCGAGCGGTCTCGTCCGGGCTCCCGTTCACGAAAGGCACCAGCATGGTCCAGGTCGGTCTTCTCCTCAGCGACGTCCCGAAGTCGGTGACGCCCGCTCAGCAGTTCAAGGACGTGCTGCGCATCGTCGAGGCCGCGCAGGCCAACGGCTTCACCTACATCGCGATCGGCCAGCACTTCCTCTACGGCGAGCTGCGCTGGCTCCAGCCGGTCCCGCTCCTGGCGCGGATCGCGGCCGAGGTCGACCCGAACGTGCGGCTGGCCACCCAGATCATGATCGCGCCGCTCTACCACCCGGTGATGCTCGCCGAGGAGATCGCGACGCTCGACGTGGTCACCGAGGGCCGGCTGATCTTCGGCGCCGGGCTCGGCTACCGGCCCGAGGAGTTCGACTACCTCGGCGTCCCCTACAAGGAGCGCGCCGGCCGGTTCGACGAGTCACTGGAGCTGATGAAGAAGCTGTGGACCCAGGAGTCGGTGACCCACGACGGGAAGTACTGGCAGCTCGACGACGTCAAGCCCCACCTGTTCCCGGTCCAGGACCCGCACCCGCCGATCTGGATCGGCGCCCACGCGATCCCCGGCGTACGCCGCTGCGCGAAGTACGGCGACGCGTACGCCTGCCCGCCGGAGACCCCGATGCACGAGATCGCGGTGCGCCACCAGATCGTGATGGAGGGCTTCGCCGAGCGGGGCAAGGAGTTCACGCCCCAGCCGCTGCGGCGCAACTGCCTGGTCGCCGACACCCGCGAGGAGGCGATCGTCGAGTTCGCCCGGGTCGCCCAGGGCCGCTATCTCACCTATGCCAACAAGGGCCTGGACGTCATGAAGGACACCGACCTGGAGAACGAGTTCGCGAAGGCGGTGTCGGGCCACGCGGTCATCGGCACGCCCGACGACGTCGTCGCCAGCCTGACCGACTACGTCGCGAAGCTGCCGGTCGACCCGATCCTGCTGCGCCCGCAGTGGCCCACCATGGACGGCGACGAGACGATCGCCGCGATCAACCGGCTCGGCAAGGACGTCGTGCCCGCGCTGCTGCCGCTCGAGGCCCGCACCACCATCGACGAGGCCGCCTTCGCCGTGCCCGAGGAGGCCTGAGGTGGGGGAGATGCAGTACTACACCGGGCTGGTCCCGCACTTCCCGGACCCGGAGACCTGGACCCTCGACCACGTGCTGCGCCACCACGCGGCCCGCACCCCCGACAAGGACTGCCTGGAGTTCCCGGAGGAGGACCTGCGGATCACCTACGCCGAGGCGCTCGACTCCGCCGAGCGGGTCGCCTCGGCGGTGTACTCCGCCGGTGCCCGGCAGGGCGACCGCGTGGTGCTGATGGCGGCCAACTCCTCGCGCTTCGTGCGGACCTGGTGGGGCACCGCCGTGGGCGGCCTGGTCGAGGTCCCGATCAACACCAACTACGAGGGCGAGTTCCTGCGCCACCAGCTCGACGTGGCCCAGGCCCGCTGGGCGGTGATCGACGACCACCTCGCCGAGCGGTGGGTGGCCGTGGCCGAGCACGCGCGCGGCATCGAGAAGTTCTGGGTCATCGACACCGGTGCCGGCGTGCGCGACAAGGCCGTCGACCTGCTGGTCGAGAACGGCTGGCAGGCCGCGCCCTGGGAGGACCTGGAGGCCGCGGAGGTCACCGCGCTGCCGACGCCGAGGCCGCAGGACCTCGGCGCGATCTTCTACACCTCGGGGACGACCGGTCCGTCCAAGGGCGTCGCGATGCCGCACTCCCAGCTCTACTTCTTCGCCCAGATCGTGGTCAGCCTGACCCGGCTGACCGAGGACGACGTCTACCTCACGACCACCCCGCTGTTCCACGGCAACGCGACCTTCATGGCCGTCTACCCGGTGATCGTCGCCGGCGGCCGGGCCGTGATCCGCTCGAAGTTCAGCGCCAGCCGCTGGATCGACCACGTCCGCGACTCCGGCGTGACCGCGACCAACTTCGTGGGCGTGATGATGGACTTCGCCTGGAAGCAGGAGCCGCGCCGCGACGACCGCGACAACAGCCTGCGGGTCGTCTACGCCGCGCCCACGGCCAGCACGATCGTCGAGCAGTTCAAGGAGCGCTACGGCATCGAGGCGTTCGTCGACGCCTTCGGCCTCACCGAGACCAGCGCGCCGATCATGTCGCCGTACGGCGTGCCCCGGCCGGCCGGTGCCGCGGGCCTGCAGAACAAGGAGTGGTTCGACATCCGGCTGGTCGACCCGGAGACCGACCGCGAGGTCGCGGTCGGCGAGGTCGGCGAGCTCGTGGTCCGGCCGGTGCACCCGTGGACCTGCAGCCAGGGCTACTACAACATGCCCGAGAAGACCGTCGAGGCCTGGCGCAACCTGTGGTTCCACACCGGCGACGCGCTGCGCAAGGACGAGGACGGCTGGTTCTACTTCATCGACCGCTACAAGGACGCCCTGCGGCGCCGCGGCGAGAACATCAGCTCCTACGAGGTCGAGCAGGCCCTGCTCGGTCACCCGGCCGTGGTCGAGGCGGCGGTGATCGGCGTCCCCGCGGACCAGGAGGCGGGCGAGGACGAGGTGCTCGCCGTCGTGGTCACCCAGGAGGCCGCCGAGCCCGCCGAGATCCTCGAGTGGTGCCGCGGCAAGATCCCGGCCTTCGCCATCCCGCGCTACCTGCGGGTCGCCGACGCCCTGCCCAAGACGCCGTCGGAGAAGGTCCGCAAGGCGGCCCTGCGCGACGAGGGCGTCACGACGGACACCTACGACAGCTCCCGGGCCTGAGCGGCCCCCGCGAACACGAAGGACGAGCATGGACTACAACCCGGACCCGGTGCACGAGGACATCCGCCAGGGGATGCGCACCCTGTGCGAGCGCTTCCCCGACGAGTACTGGGCCGAGCGGGACGAGAAGCACGAGTTCCCGTGGGACTTCTACCGGGCGATCACCGACGGCGGCTGGCTCGGGCTGACCATCCCCGAGGAGTACGGCGGCGGCGGACTCGGCGTGACCGAGGCGGCCATCGTCGAGCGCGAGATCGCGAGCTCCGGGGCGGGCATGGGCGGCTGCAGCTCGGTCCACATCGGCATCTTCGGCTTCGAGCCGATCCTCCACCACGGCAGCGAGGACCTGAAGCGCCGCTTCCTGCCCCGCGTCCCCACGGGCGACCTCCAGATCTCCTTCGCGGTGACCGAGCCCGACGCCGGCACGGACACCACGAACATCTCGACCTTCGCCCGCAAGGTCGACGGCGGCTGGCTGGTGTCGGGCAAGAAGGTGTGGATCTCGAACGCGCAGCAGGCCGAGCGGATGCTCCTGCTCGCCCGGACCACGCCGAAGCAGGACTGCGCCAAGCGCACCGACGGGCTCACCGTGTTCTTCGCCCCGATCGACCGGGAGCGGGTCACGATCCGGTCGATCCCGAAGATGGGCCGCAACTCCGTCGACAGCAACGAGCTGTTCATCGACGACCTGTTCGTCGCCGACGAGGACGTGGTCGGCGAGGTCGGCAAGGGCTTCAAGGTGATCCTCACCGGCCTCAACGCGGAGCGGGTCGTGGCCGCCAACGCCATGCTCGGGATCGGCGAGGCCGCGCTGCGCAGGGGCGTGCGCTACGCCAACGAGCGCGTGGTGTTCGGGCGTCCGATCGGGCAGAACCAGGGCCTGGCGTTCCAGCTGGCCGAGGCCAAGATCCGCATCGAGGCCGCCGACGCGGTCCTGCAGAAGGCCACCTGGCTGGTGGACCAGCAGCAGCCGTGCGGGGCCGAGGCCAACTACGCCAAGTGGCTGTGCGCCGAGGCGGGCTTCTACGCCGCCGACGTCGCGCTCCAGGTCCACGGCGGCATGGGCTACAGCAAGGAGTACCACGTCGAGCGCTACTTCCGGGAGGCGCGGCTGATGCGGATCGCGCCGATCAGCCAGGAGATGGTGCTCAACTACGTCGCCGAGCACGTGCTCGGCCTGCCGCGCAGCTACTGACCAGTCGTCACCCCGAGACCAACGAGCGCCGAAAGAGAGAACCATGACCGCGACCGACGCCCGCACCGAGGAGCTGCGCTCCTGGGTGCCCACGACCCGAACCCTGCTGATCGGCGGCCAGATGGTCGACCCGCGGGGTGAGCAGTGGGACGTCCTCAACCCGGCGACCGAGGAGGTGATCGCGACCGTCGGCGGCGCGACGCCGGACCAGGTCGACGCGGCCGTGTCCGCCGCCCGCGACGCCTTCCCGGCCTGGGCGGCACTCTCGGGCGAGGAGCGCTCGCGCCACATCCACCGCCTGGCCGACGTCCTGGAGAAGGCGGCCGACCGGCTGTTGCCCTCGATCGTCAACGAGGTCGGCACGCCGGTCTCCCTGGCGGAGTACCTCCAGGTGAAGATGGCCGTCGACGAGCACCTGCGCTGGGCGGCCGAGGCGGCCAAGGTGGACCGCACCGTCCACCTCGGCGGCTACGACAAGCCGCACCCGACCGAGAGCGACGTCGTGCACCAGCCGGTCGGCGTGGTCGCCGCGATCACCGGCTACAACTACCCGCTGAACCTGGCCATCTTCAAGTTCGGCGCCGCGCTGGCCGCCGGCTGCACGGTGGTGCTCTTCCCCTCGCCGCGGACCCCGCTCACCACCCTGTTCCTGGGCGAGCTGATCCAGGAGGCCGGCCTGCCGCCGGGTGTCATGAACGTGATCGTCGGCGGCACCGAGGTGGGCGTTCAGCTCAGCTCGCACCGCGGCGTCGACCGGGTGTCCTTCACCGGCTCCGACGGCGTCGGCTCGAAGATCATGGCGCAGGCGGCCGAGAACCTCGTCGGCGTGACGCTCGAGCTCGGCGGCAAGTCGCCGAGCATCGTCACCGACGACGTGGACGTGAAGAAGATCGCCGTCGAGATGCACCTGCGCTGGGCCCGCAACGGCGGCCAGGGCTGCGCCGCGCTGGCCCGGCTGCTGGTCCACGAGAGCCAGTACGACGAGTTCCTCGAGGCCGGCGCCGCGGCGTTCGACCAGATGGTCGTGGGCGACCCGTGGGACCGCGCCACCAACATCGGCCCGATGATCCGCGCCGACCACCGGGCGCGGGTCCAGGGCTTCATCGACGGCTCCGTGGCCGAGGGCGGCGCGAAGCTGCTCGAGGTCACCAAGCCGGTGCCCGAGAAGGGCTTCTTCGTGAACCCGGTGCTGCTCGGCAACCTGCCCCACTCGGCTCGCGCGGTGCAGGAGGAGATCTTCGGCCCGGTCGCGGTCATCGTGCCGTTCAAGGACACCGAGGAGGCGATCCGCCTGGCCAACGACACGGCGTACGGACTCGCGGCGAATGTGTGGTGCGACGACCTGGTCGAGGCGCGCCGGATCGCCGAGCAGGTGCGTGCCGGCACGGTCTGGATCAACGGCGGCGGCGCGATGCGTCCCGACGCCCCCTTCGGCGGCTACGGCCGCTCCGGCGTGGGCCGCGAGCTCGGCGAGTGGGGCATGAAGGAGTACCTCGAGGTCAAGCACATCCAGTGGAGGCTGTGATGACCGACCAGAGCCACGACCGGTCCCGCGGGCCGCTGGCCGGGATCCGGGTGCTGGAGCTCGGCACCATGTACGCCGCGCCGACCTGCGGGCGGATGCTGCGCGACTTCGGCGCCGACGTGATCAAGGTCGAGGATCCCGCGACCGGCGACTACGCCCGTCAGTGGACGCCGATGAAGAACGGCCAGTCCCTCGGCTTCGCCCGCCTCAACAGCGGCAAGCGCTCGGTCGGCGTCGACCTGCGCTCCGCCGAGGGCAAGGACCTGGTCCGCCGCCTCGCGGGCAGGGTCGACGTGGTCATCCAGTCCTTCCGGCCCGGCCGGATGGAGGAGTGGGGCCTCGGCTACGAGGCGCTCGCCGCCGACAACCCCGGCCTGGTCATGACCAGCGTCAGCGGCTTCGGCCAGACCGGCCCGAACCGGGAGCGCCCGGGCTTCGGGACGGTCGCCGAGACCGGCAGCGGCTTCGCCTACATCAACGGCTGGCCGGAGACCCCGCCGACCTCGCCGCCGTTCGGCTTCGCCGACTCGATCGCCGGCATCGCGGCCGCCATGGGCACCTCGATGGCGCTCTACCGGCGTGAGCGCAGCGGGCAGGGCGACCATGTCGACGTCGCGCTCTACGAGCCGCTGATGTTCATCATCGGCGACATGATCATCAACTACAGCGGCACCGGCTTCGTCCAGGGCCGGGTCGGCAACGGCACCGGCTCGGCGTCGCCGCGCGGCGTCTACGAGGCGGCCGACGGGAAGTGGCTCTCGATCGCGGCGTCCAACCAGGGCATCGCCAAGCGGCTGTTCGCCGCGATGGGGCGCCCCGAGATGATCGAGGACCCGCGCTACGCGACCAACGAGGTCCGGATGCAGCACAACGACGAGCTGCAGGAGATCGTCAAGAGCTGGGTGGCGGAGCGTCCGCGCGCGGAGGTCCTCGACGTCCTCGACAAGTTCGAGGTGGTCTGCTCGCAGGTCAACGACGCCAGCGACATCGTCGTGGACCCGCACTTCCTGGAGCGGACCCTGGTGGAGATCACCGGCAGCCAGGCGCTCGGCCGGGTGCTCACGCCCGGCCCGGTCCTCCACGTCGAGGGCTACGACGGCCCGGGGTACCACGGGGTGCCGTCGATCGGCGAGCACACCGACGAGGTGCTGGCCGAGCTGCTCGGCTGAGCCGGGCCGTTCGGCGTCCGGGCCGGGCGGGCTCAGCCGAGCGGCGCGCCGATGCTCGGGTGGCCCGACGCGTCGAACCGGAGCCGGCTCAGGCCCTCGTGGGGCGGCGGCTCGATGCGCAGCGCCACCGATGCCTTCTGCTGGCTCCACTTGACGACGTCGAGGAGCAGCTCGCCGATCTCGGCGGGGGTGAAGTGCGCGTGCGCCGCGGTGCGCAGCTCGGGGCCGGCGCCGGCCGGGTCGAGGATGACCGCGTCGGTCAGGCGCAGGGCCACCTTGGCCCGCTCGGGCAGGTCGCTGGCCTCGTAGTGGTCGATCTTCGCCGCCGTCTCCTCGTCGAGCCGGTCGGGCGCGGTCCGCAGCGAGCGGCACAGCCGGCAGTCGTGGATCCGCGCGCAACGCAGCCGGACCAGCTCGGTGACGACCGGGTCGAGCCGCTCCGCACGCATCGCGGTGGCCGCGAAGTCCGCGACGGCGTAGTCGATCGGCGTACCGTACTTGGGCACCGACGGGTCGTCGGGCAGCGGGATCCGGGGGCCGGTCATGCCAGCACCCGCGCCGCGACGTGGTCGGCACGCAGGGCCAGGTCGATCGACCAGACCACATTGCACAGCTCGTGCACCTCGCGCGGCGAGCGGGTGGCGAGCAGGGCGGCCACCTCGTCGTCGCCCATGCTCCCGACGGCGAACACGAACTGGTCGACGAACGCCAGCAGGCCCCGGGTCGCCTCGTCGAAGAGGGTCGAGGCGTGCCACTCGTCGAGCTCGCACACCCAGGTGTCCGGCAGCGCGCCGCCGGCCGGCGCGGGCAGCCCGAGCAGGCCGGCCACCCGGCGGGCGACGAGCTCGCGGGTGGCGGCGTCCGCGGTCGTCGCGGCGACCCGCTCCACCTCGGCCAGGGCCGCCGCGGTCGCGGGCGCGACCGCGGCGAGGGCGGCGCGACCCTCGGCGGACATCAGGGCTGGCCGCCGTCGACCGCGATGACCGACCCCGTCGTGTACGACGACAGGTCGCTCGCGAGGTAGAGCGCGGCGCCGACGATCTCCTCGGGCTCGCCGCCGCGCTTCGCGGCGAAGCCCTGCGCGCGCCGGGCGAAGGCCTCGGCGTCCCATGCCTTGCTGACGTCGGTGAGGAAGGTGCCGGCCATGATCGCGTTGACCCGCACGCTGGGCCCGAAGGTGTGCGCGAAGCCGATGGTGAGGGCGTTGAGCCCGGCCTTGGCCGCGGAGTAGGGGAGGATCGCCGGGCGCGGGCGGACCGCGCCCATGCTGGTGATGTTGATGATCGAGCCGCCGTCGCCGGCGGCCATCCGCTCGCCGATCAGGGCGGTCAGCCGGAAGGGTCCCTTGAGGTTGACGTCGAGCACCTTGTCGAAGAGTGCCTCGGTCACGTCGGTGACCTTGTCGTAGAGCGGCGACATCCCGGCGTTGTTGATCAGCACGTCCACCTTGCCGAAGGTGTCGTAGGCCTGGTCGACGAGTCCCTCGAGCGCGTCCCACCGACCGACGTGCGCGCCGATGCCGACGGCGCGGCGGCCGGTCGCCGCGCGCAGCTCGGCGGCGTACTCCTCGCAGGCCTCGCCGTTCCTGCTGGCGACGATCAGGTCCGCGCCGCACTGTGCCAGCCCGAGGGCCATGGCGCGGCCGAGGCCTCGGCTGCCGCCGGTGACGAGGGCGACCTTGCCGGTCAGGTCGAAGTGGGGCGCGGGGGAGGGCGGGGGCTGTTCGGTCATGGCTGATTCCTATCGGGTCGCTTGCCGCGGGCTCAATCTATCTATATGGTGATCATAGTTATCATCCATTCGGGTGCCAAGGCATCCAAGGCAGGAGACGCCGTGTTCGGATTCGACCTCTCCCCGGAGCAGAAGCAGCTGCGCGAGCTCGCGCGCCAGGTGGCGGTGGAGGTGTACGCGCCCCTCGCGGCCGACTGGGACCTCAACCGCACCCCCCTGCCCCACGACGAGCTCAAGCGCCTCGCCGACCTCGGCTTCCTCGGGATCACCACCCCGGAGGAGTACGGCGGCCACGGTGGTTCGCTGCTCGACGCGCTGATCGTGCAGGAGGAGATCGCCAAGGAGAACCGGCAGGCGGCCTTCCACGTCTTCGAGTCCAATGTCGGCCCGTGCCGCGTCCTGGAGTTCTTCGGCACCGAGGAGCAGAAGAAGGAGTACCTGCCCAAGGTCGCCACCGGTGACCTCGAGATGGCGATCGGCATCTCCGAGCCCGACGCCGGCTCCGCGGCGACCGACATGAAGACCCGCGCCCGGATCGAGGGCGACGAGATCGTGATCAACGGCAACAAGCGCTGGATCTCCAACGGCGGAGCCTCCAGCCACTACCTCGTCTACTGCCGGCTCAACGACGAGCCCGGCTCCAAGGGGATCGGCGCGGTGATCGTGCCGGCCGACGCCCCCGGCGTCTCGTTCGGCGCGACCGAGAAGCTGATGGGCTTCCGCGGCATCCCGAGCGCGGACATCTACTTCGACGACGTGCGGGTGCCGATCGGCGACCTGGTCGTCGAGGCCGGCGGCTTCAGCAAGCTCTTCGGCGTCTTCGCCATCGAGCGCCTGGGCAATGCCACCATGTCGCTGGCCCTGGCGCAGGCGGCGCTGGACCGGACCCGTCGCTACGTCGAGGAGCGGCACCAGTTCGGCCGCCCCCTCATCGAGTTCCAGAACGTGCAGATGACCGTCGCCACCATGGCGATGCAGGTCGAGGCGAGCCGGCTGCTCATCTACCGGGCCGCGGTCAACGCGGGGGCCGGCCTGCCCAACTCCTACGAGACCTCCCTGGCGAAGTGCTACGCCAACGAGATGGCCAAGGTGGTGACCGACCTCGGCATGCAGATGCACGGTGGCAACGGCTACACCGAGGAGTACGGTCTGGAGCGGCTGCACCGTGACTCCCACGGCTGGGCCATCGCAGGCGGCACGCCGGCGATCCAGCGGGTCCGGATCGCCGCGGACATGTTCGGCCGCAACTTCAACCAGCGGCCCGCGGAGGCGATCATCAAGTGACCGGCGACGACGAGACGGCCCTGTTCCAGCTCCCCCAGCGCTATCTCGACCTGCAGGCCGAGGCGCGGGCGCTCGCCGAGTCCTGTCGGGACATCGCGGCGCGCGCCGACGAGGCCGACCGGTTCGACCCCGACGTGCGGGAGCGGCTGGTCGCCTCGGGTCTCGCCGGGGTCGTCGTACCGGCCGAGTACGGCGGCCGGTTCGAGGCCGTCGACGCACTCGCGGTGACGGTGGTCCGCGAGGCGCTCGCCGGGGTGAGCGCCCATCTCGACTCGATGTTCGCGATGCAGGGCATCGGCAGCTTCTGCGTCACCCGTGCCGCCAGCGAGAGCGTGCGCAAGGAGTGGCTCCCGCGCGTCGCCTCGCTGGAGGCGGTCGCCGCCATCGGCCTGACCGAGCCCGACGTCGGCTCCGACCTCCGCGCGATCTCCACCACCGTGGTCGAGGAGGACGGCGCGCTGGTCGTCAACGGGCACAAGTCGTTCATCACCAATGCTCCCGACGCCTCCTTCTTCGCCATCCTGGCCAAGGAGGGCGCCGGCTACTCGCTGGTCTTCGTGCCGGCCGACGCGCCAGGGGTCAGCGTCACCTCGCCGCACCAGATCATCGCGCCCCATGTGCTCGGCGACGTGGTCCTCCAGGACGTGCGGGTCCCGCTCGACCACCGCATCGGCGAGGCCGGCGCGGGCTTCGGCCTGATGCTGCAGACCCTGGCCACCTTCCGGGTCTCGGTGGCCGGAGCCGCGGTCGGCCTGGCCGAGGCCGCGCTGCGCGAGGCGCTCGGGCACGCCACCCGGCGCGAGCTGTTCGGCAAGCCGCTGGCCCGGCTGGGCGGCGTACCCGAGTCGCTGGCGAGCTGCTGGGTCGAGATCGAGATGGCGCGCGCGATGACCTACCGCGCCGCCGCGGCCTCCGCCCGCGACCCGCTCGCCGGCCTGCACCTGTCGTCGATCGCGAAGGTGGGCGCCACCGAGGCATGCGGTCGGGTCGTCGACCGCGCGGTCCAGGTGATGGGCCGGTTCGGACTGGTGCGCGGCAGCGACATCGAGCGCTTCTACCGCGACGCCCGGCCGATGCGGATCTACGAGGGCTCCACCGAGGTCATCCTCGACTCCCTCGCCAAGAAGCTGGTCAAGGACTTCGAGGCGGAGGGCGAGCGGTGATCATCGACTGCCATCTCCACGTCTGGCCGGACCACATCGCCGACGCGATGCAGGCCCAGCGCCCGGCGGGGATGCCGCTGCGCTTCAACGGCAAGCTGTCCGGCCTCCTCGAGACCATGGACGAGGCGGGCATCGACAAGGGCTTCGCCCTCGGCGTCGGGATCAAGGCGTCGGTCGTGGCCCGCACCAACGAGTTCATCGGCGGCGTGCCGCGGGACCGCCTCATCCCGTTCGGGACCGTGCACCCGGAGCTGTCGGTCGAGGAGAACCTCACGATCCTGAAGGACAACGGGATCGTCGGCGTCAAGCTGCACCCGCTCTTCCAGAGCCTCTCGCTGGCCGACCCGCGCGTCGAGGACATCCTGCACGGCCTGGCCGAGGCCGGGATGCCCGTGATCACCCATGTCGGCTCCGGCGGCGACGACGACGCCAACGAGCGGGGCGCGCCCCACCACCTGGCGGCGCTGGTCCGCAAGGTGCCCGAGCTGACCCTGATCGCCTGCCACTTCGGCGGCTACCACGCGCTCGACGAGGCGGAGCAGCACGTCGTCGCGTCGCGGGTACTGCTCGAGACCTCGTGGCCGCCCACCGTCGGCGACCTCGACAAGGCCCGCCTGGTCGAGCTGATCCGGCGCCACGGCGCCGACCGCGTCGTCTACGGGTCGGACTGGCCGATGGCCGACCCGGCCGCCGAGATCGCGGCGGTGCGCGCGCTCGGACTGACCGAGGAGGAGACCGAGGGGATCCTCGGCGGCAACATCGCCCGGATCCTGGGGATCTCGTGACCGCGCCGGCCAAGACCGTCCGGCTCGGCGCCGGGATGGCGTTCTGGGGCGACCGGGTCCAGCCGGCCATCGACATGGTCGAGCGTGGCGACATCGACTACCTGTGCTGCGACCACCTGGCCGAGCTGACCATGTCGATCCTGGCCAAGCAGCGCGCCCGCGGCGGCGACCGCGGCTACACCCGCGACATCCTCGACCTGCTGCGCGGCGCGCTCCCCGGCATCGTGGCCAAGGGGATCAAGGTCGTCACCAACTCCGGGGGAGCCAATCCCCGGGCCGCCGCGGCCGCGGTCGCGGACCTCGCCAAGGAGCTCGGCCTGTCCGGGCTGCGGATCGCCGTCGTGACCGGCGACGACATCGAGGCCGACATCGACGACCTGATGGAGCGAGGCGTCAGCTTCGAGAACCTCGACACCGGCCGGCCGCTGGCCGAGGTGCGCGAGCGGCTGACCCATGCGGCCGTCTACACCGGCTGCGAGGGCATCGTCGAGGCGCTGGGCCAGGGCGCGCAGATCGTCATCTGCGGCCGGGTCACCGACATCGCGCTCTATCTCGGCCCGCTGATCCACGAGTTCGGCTGGGCGCGCGACGACTGGGACCGGCTCGGCATGGCGACCGTCGTCGCTCACGCGATCGAGTGCGGGGGCCAGGCCACCGGCGGCCTGTACGACGGCGACTGGGCCGGTGTGGCTGGTCTCGAGGACCTCGGCTACCCGATCGCGGAGGTCGCGGAGGACGGCACCGCCGTCCTCACCAAGACCCCGGGCACCGGGGGTCGCGTCGACGTCGGCACGGTGAGCGAGCAGCTCGTCTACGAGATCCTCGACCCGGCCCGCTACCTGACCGCCGACGTCACGGCCGACTTCACCCAGGTCCGGCTCGAGGAGATCGGGCCGGACCGGGTCCGGATCACCGGAGGCACCGGCGGTCCGGCCCCCGCCACGCTCAAGGTCAACATGGGCTACCGCGCCGGCTTCGTCGGCGAGGCGCAGTTCACCTACACCTGGCCGCGCGCGGTCGAGAAGGCCCGGCGGGGGCTGGAGTTCCTGCGCCGGCGGCTCGCCGCGGCGGACTTCAGGTACAGCGAGGACCTCGTCGAGTACCCCGGCCACAGCTCGATGTGGGGTGACCGCGTGCCGCCGCCCGACGACCCGGACCTGCCGGAGGTCGTGGTGCGCTACGCCGCCCGCTGCCCCGACGCCGACGAGGCGCGCAAGGTCTTCACCGAGAGCGTGCCTCTCTACAACAACGGACCCGCCGGCATCGCCGGCATCGGCACCCGCCCGCCGCTGAAGGAGCTCTACGCCATCTGGCCGGCGCTCATCCCGCGCGAGCACGTCGTGCAGTCCGTCGAGATCGTGGAGGTGTGAGCATGCGGGTCGTCGACCTCGCCCACGGTCGCTCCGGCGACAAGGGCGACATCTGCAATGTCGGACTGGTCGCCTGGGACGACGACGGCTACCGGACCCTGTGCCGCGAGCTCACCGAGGAGCGGGTCGCCGCCCACTTCGGCAGCCTGGTCCGCGGCTCGGTGACCCGGTACGAGCTGCCCGGCATCCGCGCCCTCAACTTCGTCCTGACCGGCGCGCTCGACGGCGGCGGGACGCTCTCGCTCCGGTCCGACCACCTCGGCAAGGTGATGTACGCCTGGCTGCTCCGGATGGAGCTGGCGGGCGGGGCCTGATGGGCCCGGCCGTCGTCGCGTCCCGACGCGGCTCGCTGGCGGTGCTCACCCTGAACCGTCCCGACGAGCGCAACCCCCTCAACGCCGAGCTGAGCGCGGCGCTGCTCGTCGGCCTGCGCGAGGCGTACGCCGACGACGGCGTCCGCTCGGTGGCGATCGCCGCCGCCGGCAGCGCCTTCTCCGCGGGCGGGGACCTGCGCCAGATGCGCGAGCTCGCCGCGATGCCGGCCGCCGCGGCCTGGGCCTGGCCGGCCGGGATCGTCGAGCTGCACCAGCTCGCCCTGGAGTCGCCCAAGCCGCTGATCGCGGTGGTCGACGGCCCGGCCTTCGCCGGTGGCATGGGCCTGGCCGGCGCGTGCGACATCGTGCTGGCCGGACCGCGCGCGAGCTTCGCGATGCCCGAGGTGCGGCTCGGGCTGTTCCCGATGATCATCGTGGCGCACCTGGTCCGCGCGCTGCCGCGCAAGGTGCTGCTCGACCTGATGCTGACCGGTCGCGCCATCGACGCCGAGGAGGCCGCCCGGGTGGGCCTGGTGGCCCGGGTCTGCGCCGACGAGGAGGCGCTCTGGGCGGCCGCCGACGACTACGCCGCGATGTTCGAGGAGACCAGCCCCGACGCGCTCCGGCTGGGCCGGCGGGCGTTCGGGCTGCTCGCCGACCTGCCCGCACCGCAGGCGCTCGACGCCGCGCAGTTCCTCAACCTCGCGTTCTTCCACGGCACCGACCTGGCGGAGGGGGCGGCCGCCTTCCTCGACCGCCGGCCCGCGCCGTGGACGCCGGCCGCCCGGGCAGCGGGCGCCCCCACCGGAACAGGAGAGTGACCATGGATGCATTCGTCGTCGGAGCCGTGCGCTCGGCCGTGGGCAAGCGCGGGGGCGCGCTGTCCGCCGTGCACCCGGCCGACCTGGGCGCGGCGGTGCTGCGCGAGCTGGTCCGTCGCACGGCCGTCGACCCGGCGGCGATCGACGACGTGCTCTGGGGCTGTGTCGGCCAGATCGGGCCGCAGGCGTCGAACATCGCGCGCACCACGGTGCTGACCGCGGGTCTGCCCGAGTCGGTCCCCGGCTCGACCATCGACCGCCAGTGCGGCTCGTCCCAGCAGGCCCTGCACTTCGCCGCCCAGGCCGTCATGTCCGGCGTGCAGGACCTGGTCGTCGCCGGCGGCGTCGAGGTGATGAGCCAGGTGCCGATCGCCTCGCCGACCACCCTCGCGCTGCAGCACGACCTGGCGCACCCGCGGGCGGGCGAGGGCTACCGCGAGCGGTACGGCGAGCAGGAGATCTCCCAGTTCCGCGGCGCCGAGCTGATCGCGGAGAAGTGGGGCCTGTCCCGGGAGGCGATGGAGGCGTACGCGCTCGAGAGCCACCGCCGCGCGCTCGCGTCCGCCGCCGCGGGGCAGTTCGACGACGAGATCGTCGAGGTCGCCGGGCTCGGCGCCGACGAGGGGCCGCGGGCTGGCACCACGGCGGAGAAGCTCGCCACGCTGGCCACCCTGCGCGAGGACGGCCGGCTGACGGCGGCCCTGGCGAGCCAGGTCTCCGACGGGGCCGCCGCCCTCCTGGTCGCCTCGGCGGACGCGGTCGAGCGGCACGGCCTGACGCCGATGGCGCGGGTGCACACGATGACGGTGGCCGGCTCCGACCCGGTGCTGATGCTCACCGGGCCGATCCCGGCGACCGAGCAGCTGCTCGCCCGCTCCGGCGTGGCGCTCGACGAGATCGGCTCGTTCGAGGTCAACGAGGCATTCGCCAGCGTCCCGATGGCCTGGCTCGCGGAGACCGGTGCGGACCCGGCCCGCACCAATCCGCAGGGTGGCGCGATCGCCCTCGGTCACCCGCTCGGGGGCACGGGTGCGCGACTCGCCACCACGCTGCTGCACCGGATGCGTCGCGAGGGCCAACGCTACGGCCTGCAGACCATGTGCGAGGGCGGCGGCATGGCGAACGCCACCCTGTTCGAGCTGGTGTGACCGAGCGGGTCCAGGCTGAGACGGGGGCCCGCTCCGAGCAGGTCTCCACGCGGGCCCTGGTCGTCTGCCTGGCCTACGCCGCCCTCACCGGCGGCGTGGTCGCGGGCCTCGGCAACCCGCTCATCTACGAGGTCTCGGTGGCCCGCGACGTACCGGTCGTGGACGCGCAGTGGATGGTGATCGCGACCCTGCTCGCCGGCGCGGTCGGCACGCCGGTGCTGTCCCGGCTGGCCGACGGCCCGGCCCGCAAGCGCGTGCTGATCGGCACCCTGCTCGTGCTCGGGCTGGCCAGCGCGGTGGCGTTGATCCCCACCTTCCCGGCCGTGATCGCGACCCGGTCGGTCCAGGGCCTCGGCTATGCGCTGGTGCCGCTGACCGTCTCCTTGGCGCGGGCGCATCTCGGCGGCGAGGTGCTGACGCGGACCCTGGCCATGCTCTCGCTGAGCGTCTCGCTCGGCGTCGGCCTCGGCAACCCGATGATCGGCCTGCTGGTGGGCGTCGCGGGCTACCGGGCTCCCTTCCTCCTCGTCACCGTCGTCGGCCTCACCGCGGCGTGGCTGGTTGCCCGGACCGTCCCCGCCGCGCCGCGGGGCGATCCCCGGGTCGCCGTGGACCTGCCCGGGGCAGCGCTCCTCGCGCTCGGGCTCGGCGCGCTGCTGCTGGCCGTGGCCCGCGGCGGCGTGTGGGGCTGGACCTCGATCGCCACCGTGCTGGTCGGTGGCGCCGGCGTGGCCCTGCTCGCCGTCTGGGCGCTGGTCGAGCTGCGGGTCACGGCGCCGCTGGTCGACCTGCGGCTGGTCTGCAGCCGCACCCTGCTCGGGGTCAACGTCGTGGCCATGCTGATCGGGATCGGCATGTTCGCCGGCGCCAGCACCGTGATGGTGCTGGTGCAGACCCCCACCGAGCACGGCGTCGGACTGGGCCGGTCGGTGTTCGTGGCGGGCCTGCTGATGCTGCCGATGGCGCTGGTCAGCCTGGTGACGCCACCGGTCGGCCTGTGGGCCGCGCGCCGGATCGGCTACCGGGTGGTCCTCGCCGCCGGTGCGCTGACCACCGCCTGCGCCTTCGGCTACTTCGCCCGCTGGCACGACAGCATCCTCGACATCGTGGTGATGATGGTCGTCATGGGCGTGGGCGTCGGCCTCGCCTACTCGGTGATGCCGGCGGTGGTCGTGGCGGTCACGCCGTACGAGCGGGTCGGGACCGCGATGGGGGTCAACCAGGTGCTCCGCCTCGCCGGCGGCAGCGCGGGGGGTGCGGTCGTCGCCGCGATCCTGGCCGCGCACACCCGACCCGGCGCCCACGACCCGGCGGAGACCGGCTTCGTGCTGGCCGCCGTGTTCGCCAGCGGTGGCGCCCTGGTCGCGGCCCTGGTCGCGCTCCTGCTGCTGCCGCGAGGCACCGGCCGCGGCGCGGGAGACCCGGACGGAGCGGCGGAGGTGACCGTTGACACCCCGGCGACGGCGGCCTAAGTTGAGGATAACCATGATCAAGATATGCACCGTTGAGTGCGGAGGAGCCTGCCGCTGACATGACCGCCCCCACTGTGTCCCCGGTTCAGGACGAGGAGATCGGCGCCTTCTTCGCCGCCGATCCGGCGACGATCGCGTGGCCCTATCCGATGTACGAGCGGTGGCGTGGGGGGACCGGCATCGTGCGCTGGCAGGGCGGCCCGGCGACCGTCGTGACCCGCTACCGCGACGTCAAGGACGTGATGAGCGGGCGCTACCCGATCGGCCAGAACGCCTACCGCTTCGGCGAGCTCGCGGAGGGCACCATCGCCCGGCTGCCGCTGGCGCACCACGAGACGTTCTTCAAGGTCCTCGACTTCGAGAGCCTGTTCATGAGCCGCCAGTCGGCCGAGGCGCACGCGCGGCTGCGCCGGATCGCGGCCCGGGCGTTCACGGCACGCCGCATCGCGCAGCTGCGGGAGTCGATCCAGCATCACGTCGACGAGCTGATCGGCGAGATGGTCGCCGCTCCCGAGGCCGACGTGAAGCGCGATCTCGCCAACAAGCTGCCCGTCCGGGTGATCGTCGACATGCTCGGCGTACCGCAGTCCGACCGTGAGCTGATCTGGGAGTGGTCGGAGGCCGTCGGCCGGCTGTTCTCGCTCGACGAGCGGTCGCTCACCGAGGCGGACCGGGCGATCGACGCCTTCCGCGAGTACGTCGGCCGGACCGTCCACCGGTTCCGGGCGACCGGCGAGGCGCCGGACCTCGCCAAGGCGATGCTGGAGCAGCGGGACAACGAGGCGCTGACCGAGGACGAGCTGGTCGCGATGTACCTGCTCATCCTCTTCGGCGGCAGCGAGACCACGACCAACCTGCTCGGCAACGGCTTCCTCGCGCTCCAGCGGCACCGGGCCCAGTGGGACCTGCTGCGTGAGCGGCCGGACCTGGTGCCGGGGGCGATCGACGAGCTGATCCGCTACGACTCGCCCCACCACTACCTGCCGCGGGTCGCCGACGGCGACTTCGAGATCAACGGGGTGGAGGTGGGCCGCGGCCAGACGGTCATCGTCGTGATGGGCGCGGCGAACCGCGACCCCGAGGTGTTCGCCGATCCGGACCGGCTCGACGTCACGCGGGAGAACAAGAACGAGCACCTGTCCTTCGCGTTCGGTGCCCATTACTGCCTCGGCGCGGCCCTGGCCCGGATCGAGGGCGACGTGGTGTTCTCCACGCTGCTGCGCCGCTTCCCGGACGCGCGGCTCCTCGACGACCGGCCGACGTACGCCGGCAGCGCGATGCTGCGCGCCATCCGCTCGCTCCCGACCGATCTCGGTCGGGACCGGGGCTGAGCGCGGTGGCGGGCTACCGACTCGCCGACCAGGCCCGCCCGACCGGCGAACGGGCCGACCACCCGGCCGTGCTGTACGCCGGCCGGACGCTGAGCTTCCGCGACGTCGACGGGCGCGCGGACCGGTTCGCCGCCGGGCTGCGCCGGGCCGGCGTCGGCGACGGCGACCGGGTCGGCCTGCTGCTGCCCAATGTGCCGGAGTACCTCGAGGCGCTGATCGGGACGGCGCGCGCCGGCGCGGTCGCGGTGCCGCTCAACTGGCGGCTGGCGCCGTCCGAGCTCGCCGGCGTCGTCGCCGACGCGGGCATCCGGCACTTCCTGGTGTCCCCGGCGACCACCGCGCTGCACGACGCGCTGGCCGTCGACGGCGAGCCGTGCCTGGTGCTCCACCTCGGCGACGACTACGAGACCTGGCTCGCCGCGCAGCCGGCGCACGCCGAGCCGGGCTGGGTGCGCGCCCCCGGCCGGACCGTGCTGCAGGTCTACACCTCGGGCACGAGCGGCGCCCCGAAGGGCGTGCTGCTCACCGACGCCAACCTCGGCGCGAAGGTGCCGGCGGTGACGCCGTGGTGGGGCGTGCGCGCCGACAGCCGCACCCTGCTGGCCACGCCGCTCTTCCACGTCGGCGGGCTCAGCTGGGCCCTGGTCGGGCTGCACGCGGGCGCCACGACGGTGCTGACCACCGACACCACGGCCGGCACGCTGATCGAGCACCTGGTCGCCGACCGGATCACCCACACCTTCCTGGTGCCGGCGATGATCCAGCGCCTGTGCGCGGCCGCGACCGACGGGCTCTCCTTCGGCCATCTCGAAGGCGTCATGTTCGGTGCGTCGCCGATCGCCGCGGAGACCCAGCAGGCGGCGTACCGCCTGTTCGGCCCGGTGCTGCGCCAGCTCTACGGGCTCTCCGAGACCACCGGCGCCTTCACCGAGATGCCCGCCCAGCACGACCTGGACCCCAGCGCGCCCCGGTGGCGTTCGGCGGGCCGCGCCTATCCGTGGGTGGAGCTGGAGATCCGCGACCCCGAGAGCGGCCGGCGCCGCGCGCCGGGGGAGTTCGGCGAGGTGTGGACCCGGTCCGCCCAGAACACCCTCGGCTACCACGGGCGGCCCGCGGAGACGGCCGAGCTGCTGACCGGGGACGGCTGGCTGCGCACCGGCGACGGCGGCCACCTCGACGAGGACGGCTACCTGTTCCTCACCGACCGGATCAAGGACCTCATCATCACCGGCGGCGAGAACGTCTACCCGGCCGAGGTCGAGCAGGTGCTGCGCCGCCACCCCGAGGTGGCCGACGTCTCCGTCGTCGGCGTGCCCGACCCGACCTGGGGCGAGGGGGTCGGCGCCGCGGTGGTGCTGCGCCCCGGCAGCGGGCTGGCCCCCGACGAGCTGGTCGCCTGGGCCGCGGCGCACCTGGCCGGCTACAAGCGGCCCCGCCTGGTCCGGGTCCTCGCGGAGCTGCCCCGCAACGCCACCGGCAAGGTGCTGCGCCGCCAGGTGCGCGAGCAGCTCGCCCCCACGCCCGCCCTGACCACCACCCGCTCGCAGGAGGCTCGATGACCGACCCGGTCCGGATACTCGGATTCGTCAACCACATCGCACCGTCGCCCGATATCGAGGAGGCGATCGATCGGGCCTTCGCGTGGGGCGTCGACGTGATCGTCGCCCAGGGCACCGGCAGCGACTGGGGTCCCTACTGGCTCGGCTCGGGTGACCAGCCCTCGGCCAACCAGGCCGCGAACGTCGAGCCCTACGTCCGCGCGGCGCTGCGCCACGGCGTGCCGTTCGTGTTCTCCTTCGGCATCGCCGGCGGCGACCCGCACCTCGACACCTGCCTCGCCGCGTTCGACGAGCTCTGTCGGCGCAACGGCTGGGCGCCGCGGGTCGGCGTGATCCGGTCCGAGATCGCGCCCGAGACACTGAGCGCCGCCGTCACCGACGGCCCGCCGGTGCTCCCGGCAAGCACCGACGCGGGTCTCGCGACCCCGCTGACGGCGGCCGACGTCGCCGAGGCGGAGCGGATCGTCGCGCTGATCGGCCCGGAGCCGGTGATGGCTGCCCTGGACCAGGGCGTCGACGGGGTGATCACCGGTCGCGCGCTGGACATCGGCCTGTTCATGGCGCTGCCGATGCTCCGCGGGCTGCCGACCGCGATCGCCGCGCACGCCGGGAAGATGCTGGAGTGCGGTGGCCTGGCGCTCGAGCCCGGCGACTCGGGACGGTGCATCTGGGCCAGCCTCGACGACACCGGCTTCACCGTGCGCTCGCCCCACGTCGGCGCCGCGCCGTCGGCCCGCAGCCTGGTGTCGCACACCTTCTACGAGCGGTCCCATCCCACCTGGGAGGAGAACCCGGGCGGCGCGCTCGACCTCTCCCGGGCGACGTACGCCGAGCGCGACCGCGGCCATGGCACGGAGGTGCGCTGCGAGGGCGCGGTGTGGCACGAGGCGCCCTACACCGTGCTGATGGAGGGGGCCCGGCGCGAGGGCTTCCGGGCGGTCTCGCTGCTCGGCGTACGGGAGCCGGCACTGCTGGCGCAGGCCCGGTCGTGGACCGACGCGGCGGAGCGCGCGGTCGCCGAGGCGCCCCGCTTCGCCGATGCCGTCCGTGAGGGCCGGCTGCGCCTGCAGACCCGGATCTTCGGGCTGGACGCCGTGCTCGGCGACCTCGAGCCGAACCCGGCGATCACCGGTCACGAGGCCGGTGTCCTGGTCGACGTCGTCGCCGACACCGAGGAGCTCGCCAAGGAGGCGGCGTACTACGCCTTCATCCGGCTCTTCATCGGCCCCTACCCGGGCCGCAAGACGACGGCCGGCAACGCCGCCGCGCCGCTGATGCCGGTCGTGGTCCCGGTCGCCGACGTCTTCTCCTTCAGCATCTACCACCTGCTGCCGCTCGAGGATCCGGTGGCGCCGTTCCCGACCACCGTCGTCACCTTCCCGCGAGCGACGACCCCGATCCGCGAGGAGGTGTCGGCCGATGCAGCTGTATGACGCCGCCACGATCATCCGCAGCAAGAACGCCGGACCGTTCGCGGTCACCGTGGACCTGTTCTTCGACGCCGAGACCTACCCGCTCGCCCGGTCCTCGACCCTGCTGACCCCGGCGGGTGTGGCGGCCGCCTACGGCGTCACCGAGGACCAGGTGAAGGGCGTGTGGTGGGACGACCGCATCCACGCCGCCAAGGTCTCGGTGGTCCGGTGGTCCTCCAGCACCGACCCGTTCTGCGCCGACCTGTTCGGCGCCCACCTGCACACCCCGCTCGCCCAGGCCGAGCTGGTCTGAGCCCTTCGCTCGAGGAGTCCCCATGAAGTTCGGCATCCTGCTCACCTCGGTGTACGACGCGACCACCGACCCACGGGTGCAGCGCGCGGAGCACGAGGAGCTGGTCCGCACCTCCGAGGAGCTCGGCTTCGACACGATGGTCTGCGGCCAGCACTTCCTCGGCTCCGAGCTGCGCTACTTCCAGCCGGTGCCGTGGCTGACCCACATGGGCGGCGTCGCGCCGACCATGCGCACCGCGACCGGCATCGTGCTGCTCTCGATGGTCAACCCGGTCGAGATCGCCGAGCAGATGGCGACCCTCGACGTGTTGACCGACGGGCGTGCGGTGTTCGGCGTCGGGCTCGGCTACAGCCCCCACGAGTTCGCGGCCTTCGGCGTGGAGAAGGGCACCAAGGTGGCCCGCTTCGAGGAGTCGCTGGCGCTGGTCCGCCGGCTCTGGAGCGGCGACACCGTCGACTTCGAGGGCGAGTTCTTCTCGGTGTCGGGCGCCCGTCCGTCGGTGCGCCCGGTCCAGGAGGGCGGCATCCCGGTGTGGATCGGCGGCCAGGCCGCCGGCGCCGTACGCCGGGCCGCGCGCCTGGGCGACGCCTGGTACACGCCGCCGTTCCCCACCCACGACGAGCTGAGGTCCCTGCGCCGGCTGTTCCTCGACACCCGCGCCGAGGCGGGGCTCCCGCTCGACGGCGACTTCCCGGTGCGGCGCGAGCTGCTCATCGCCTCGTCGAAGGAGGCCGGCCTGCAGGCAGCGCTGGAGCGCTACCGGGCGCGCTACGAGACCTACCGGAAGTGGGGTCTCTCCGGTGAGAACACGCCGGTCGGCGACGGCGCGGAGCTGCGCGCCGACATCGAGAACCGCTTCATCCTGGGTTCGGCGGCCGAGTGCGTCGACCAGCTCGGCGCCCTCGGTGAGCAGATCGGCATGACCCACTTCGTCTACAAGCCGCACTGGCCCGGACTCTCGCACCGCGACGCGATGGCGCAGCTGGAGGAGTTCGGCACCAAGGTGCTGCCGGAGCTGGCCTGATGAGGCTGGAGCCGGGCCAGGTCGCCGTCGTCACCGGGGGCGCGAGCGGGATCGGGCGCGGGATCGTGGACGCCCTCGCCGCCCGCGGTCTCACCGTGGTCCTGGTCGACGTCGAGGAGCGGCAGCTCGGCGCCGCGGTCGCCGAGCTGCGCGAGCGCGGCGTCACGGCCGAGGGAGCCCGGGTCGACGTACGCGACGCCGCCGCGATGCTGGCGCTCGCCGACCGGGTGCTCGCCGAGCACGGCCGGGTGGACGTGCTGTGCAACAACGCGGGTGTGATCGCGGCGCGGCGCCCGGTCTGGGAGCACACCGCCGACGACTGGCGCTGGACCGTCGACGTCAACCTGATCGGCGTGGCCAACGGGATCGCGGCCTTCGTCCCGAGCATGGTCGCCGCCGGAGCCGGTCACGTGGTCAACACGTCCAGCATGGCCGGCCTGTGCCCCCTGGACGGCGGCGGGAACGCCGCCTACTCGGCCAGCAAGCACGGCGTCATCGGGCTCTCCGAGACGCTGCGGGCCGACCTCGACGAGGTGGCGCCCGCCGTGGGGGTCACCGTGCTGTGCCCCGGACCGGTGCCCAGCCAGATCCACGACTCCGCACGCAACCGGCCCGCGGAGCTCGCCGACGTCGGTCCGATCGCACCACCGGCGAAGACCACCTCGATGACCGTCCTGGAGCCGGTGCCGGCCGAGGTGGTCGGCGGCCAGGTCGTCGCCGCCGTCGAGTCGAACCGGATGTACCTGCTCACCGACGAGGCGATCGCCCCGCTGGCGCGGGCGCGCATCGACCGCGTGCTCGCCGATCTCTGACCCGCCGTTGCCGTCGCACCGAAGGAGACCCGACCGATGTCACGCATTCCCCCCGCCCCGCCAGAGGCATATGTCCCGCTGTACGGCGCGGACGCCCCGCTCCGCCAGCAGGTCTACGCCAACGCCCCGCACCTGGTGCCGGCGTACCAGACCTGGATGAGCGCGCTGCGGGAGAGCTCCGAGCTCCCGCACCGGCTCCTCGAGCTGCTCCGGCTGCGGGTCGCCTTCCACAACCAGTGCCGCAGCTGCATGGCGATCCGGTACACGAGCGCCGACGACGAGGGCGTGGGGGAGGACCTGGTGTGCTCGCTGGAGCGGCCGATGGAGGCTCCGGACCTCACGGCGGCCGAGAAGGCCGCGCTCGCCTTCGCCGACCGCTTCGCCACCGACCACCTCGCCATCGACGAGGCGATGTTCGACGACCTGCGACTCCACTTCTCCGACCGCGAGATCCTGGACCTCGGCTTCCAGGTCGCCACCTTCGTCGGCTACGGGCGGCTCGCCGCCTCGTTGAACATGGTCGACGACCTGCCGCAGGAGTACGCCGACGTCGAGGCGACGCTGTCGCCGTGGGCGCAGCGGCCGCACTACGTGCTCTGAGGGCTGCGGCCGGACAGCGCGAAGGGGCCGGCGGATCGCCGGCCCCTTCCCCGTCGTCGAGCGCAGTCGGACGGTGCTACTTGGCGGTGATGCCGCCGTCGACCGGGATCGTCACGCCGGTGACGTAGCTGGCCATGTCGCTGGCCAGGAAGAGCGCGACCTGGGCGATCTCCTCGGGCTGCGAGGCCCGGCCGAGGGGGATGGTGGCGAAGAAGGCCGCCTTGCGTCGCTCGATCTCCTCCGGGTCGTCGACGCGGAAGAAGCCGGGCAGGCCGGGGGTCTCCACCGATCCGGGCGCGATCGCGTTGACCCGGATCTTGTCGGCGGCGTGGGCCAGGGCCATCGAGCGGACCAGCGCGATCACGCCACCCTTGGTGAAGGAGTACATCGGGCTGAAGGGCGAGCCGACTAGGCCGGAGGTGGAGCTGGTGAAGATCACCGAGGCGCCGTCCGCGGCCTTGAGCGCGTCCATCAGGTAGCCACTGAGGAAGAAGCTGGCGCGTCCGTTGACCTCCAGGCCGAGGTCCCACTCCTCCTCGGTGAGGTCCAGGCCGGCGGCGCCGGGGATGCCGACGTTGTTGTAGAGCACGTGCAGCCTGCCGTGCTCGGCCGTGACCCGGTCGGCGAGCGCCTTGAGCGCCCTGAGGTCGCGGACGTCCGCCACCTCCGCGACGGCGCTGCCGCCGGCGGCCTCGATGCCGGCGACGGTCTCCTTGGCGGCGGCCCCGTTGAAGTCGACGACGATGACGTGCGCGCCCTCGCGGGCGAAGGCCTCGGCGCCGGCGCGGCCCATGCCGGAGGCACCGGCGGTGATGAGGGCGATCTTGTCCTTGAGCAGCATGACGTGGGTTCTCTTCCTGGGGAGGGTGATCTTCGTGGTCGGTCGGGTCAGGCGAGCGCCGCGGCGCGGTGGGTGGCGGCGAGCTGCTCGGCGAGCGCGTAGGCCTGGCGGGTGGCGAACACCAGGCGGCGTGGTGCGTAGGCGTCACCGAGGATGTGCAGCTCGGGGAGGCTGCCGCGCAGCTCGTCGTAGAGCGTGGACTCCGAGACGCTGCCGCAGGCGAGGACGACGGCGTCGAACTCCCCGAGCGGACGGACCTTCTGGGAGTAGACGTTGCGGGTGGTCACGCTCGGGCCGTCGATCCGCACCACCTCCTCCATGAAGACCATCCGGACGTCGCGGGCGTCGAGGCGGCCGAGGATGCCGCCGATGATGTAGCGGCCGAGCAGCGGCGCCGGCTGGTGGGTCGCGTAGCAGACGGTCACCTCGTGACCGGCCTCGGCGAGGTGGTCGGCGACCGAGAGCGGAGCCACGTGGTCGTCCTGGGCGATCACCAGCACTCGGGAGCCGGGGCCGCCCGGGGCGGCCGCGCCGGCCAGGACGTCGCGACTGTCGAGCACGTGCGGTGCGTCGACGCCGGCGATCGCGGGCCGACGGGCGCGGGCACCGGTCGCGATCGCGACCACGTCGGCCCCGCTGGCCCGCACGTCGTCGGCGCTCACCTCCACGCCCGTCGTGACCGTGACGCCCAGGCCGGCCAGCCGGCGTACCTGCCAGTCGAGATAGGCGGCATAGCCCTCGTGGCGCGGCGCGCGGATGACGTAGCGCAGCTGACCGCCGAGCTCCGGCTCGCGCTCGCGCAGGTCGACCTCGAAGCCGGCCTCGGCGCTCAGCGCGGCGAGCTCCATGCCGGCGGGGCCGCCGCCGACGACCAGCAGGCGGCGCGGCGCGACGCTCGGCCAGGGCACGTCGACCTCGTGGCTGGTGCCGGGGTTGACCGCGCACCCGAACGGCAGGCCCTCGACATAGCGCCGGCTGATGCACTCGTTGCCGCCGACGCACGGGCGGATCTCGTCCTCGCGGCCCTCGCGGGCCTTGACCAGCAGGTCGCCGTCGGCGATGTGGGCGCGGGCCATGCCGACGATGTCGGCGTGCCCCGCCGCGAGGATGTCCTCCGCGACCCGTGGGGAGGTGATCCGGCCGGTGTGCACGACCGGGAGACTCAGCGCGTCCTTGAAGCGCTGCGCGAGCGAGGAGAACCGGCCCGGCTCGAAGTAGGTGGGCTGGATGTAGCTCGGGTTGCCCCAGGGCGAGCCGACCACGCCGTGCACGTAGTCGATCAGGCCGGTGGACTCGAGATACTGCGCGAGCTCCACGCCGCCGTCGACGTCGTAGCCCTCCGGCATCTCCTCGCGGATGTTGAGCCGGATGCCGACCGTCATCGAGCTGCCGACGACGTCGCGGATGGCCCGCAGGCACTCGACCGAGAAGCGGGCACGGGCCTCGAGGGAGCCGCCGTACGCGTCCTCGCGGTGGTTGGTGTAGGCCGAGAGGAACCACTCGTGGAGGTCGTCGTGGTTGAGGTGGAGCTCGACGCCGTCGGCGCGGCCCTCCATCGCGAGCCGGGCCGAGGCGGCGTACTCCGCGACGAAGGCGGCGATGTCGTCGGTGTCCATCACGTGCGGCATCAGGTTGATGACGGGGGCGCTCATCACGGGCGAGGCGCCGTGCGGCATCCCGCCCTGGTGGACCATCTGCACCGTCACGCAGGTGTCCCGGGCGTGCATCGCGTCGGAGAAGGCCTGCACCCGCTCGACGAAGAAGGGCAGCCGGAAGAAGCCGGTCGTCGCGGCGCCGACGCCGGTGGGCTCGAAGCCGGGGATCAGGTGGTTGCGCACGTGCGTGGACAGGCTGCCCACCCAGGCCACGCCCGCCTCGGCCCGCTGCTCGAAGTAGGCGATGTTGCGGCGGGCCTCGTCCTCGGTGCCGTAGATGTTGCCGATCGCGGAGGCATGGGGTGGGAGCATGACCCGGCTGCGGAGGTCCATCGTCCCCACGCGGATGGGCGAGAAGAGATGGGGGTGGCTGGAGCCCGGGTCCGACACAGATCCTCCAATAGATGCGTATGATTATTACTAACGCTCACGGTAGTCGGTGACGGGGGTCACGGCAAGGTCTGCCGGAGCTCCGCACCCGCAGTCGGAGGTCTCGTCGTGATCGATGCCCATGCCCACCTGTGGCGGCTCGGCGACCGGCCGCAGCCCTGGCTCGACCCGGCCACGATGGCGCTCATCCACCGCGACCACGAGTGGCCCGAGCTCGAGGCCGGGCTGGACGCCGCCGGGGTGGCCGAGGCGGTGCTCGTGCAGGTGGTCAACGATCCCGACGAGACGACGGACTTCCTCGACCTCGCCGCGCGCACCGACCGGCTGGCCGGGGTCGTGGGCTGGACCGACCTGCTGGCGCCGGACGTCGGCGACCGCCTCGACGAGCTCGCCGCGCGGGGTCCACTGGTCGGCGTACGGCACCAGGCACAGGCCGAGGCCGACCCCGGCGCCTGGCTGGCCGCCTTCGCCGCCGGTCCCGGACCCCGGGCCCTGGCCGAGCGCGACCTGGCCTGCGACCTGATGCTGCGCCCGGCCCAGCTCGAGCTGTGCGCGGGCGTGGTGGCGTCGTACGACGAGCTGCACTGGGTCCTCGACCACGCGGGCAAGCCGCCCGTCGCCGGCGGCTGGCGTACGCCGGCTGGCCGGGAGTGGGCGCGGCTGGTCGCCCGGCTGGGTGAGCTGCCCCAGCTCCGGGTCAAGCTCTCGGGACTGACCACGATGGCCGACCCGGCGCGCTGGAGCATCGCCGACCTCGAGCCGTGGGTCGACCACCTGCTGGCCGTGTTCGGTCCGGACCGGCTGCTCTTCGGGTCGGACTGGCCGGTGAGCCGTCGCGCGGGGGAGTACGCCCGCACGGTCGACGCCGTGCGGGTCCTGCTCGCTCGGCTCTCGCCGGCCGAGCAGGACCGCATCCTGCGTGGGGTCGCGGTGGAGACCTACCGGCTCAGGCGGTCGGCCGAAGGAGCATGAGGCCCGCACGGTGCGCGATGTGGACCACCTCGTCGCGCTGGTTGAGGCCGATGTGCTCGAAGTAGACGATGCCCGAGTCGGTGCGGCTCTTGGACTCCCGCTTGTCGAGGATGGTGCTCTCGGCCCGCAGGGTGTCGCCGTGGAAGACCGGCTTCGGGAAGTCGAACTTGGTGTAGCCGAGGTTGCCCAGGGTGGTGCCGAGGGTCAGGTCCGGCACGATCATGCCGCCGATGACCCCGGCGGTCCACAGGCTCGGCACCAGGCGCTGGCCGTGGATGGTGCCCTCCATGTAGTGCTGGTCCAGGTGGATCGGCGCGGGGTTCATGGTGATGCCGCAGTAGAGGATCGTGTCGGTCTCGGTGACCGTCCGGGACCACTCGTGCTTGTAGTGCTTGCCGATCTCGAAGTCCTCGAAGTACAGGCCGGCCATGATGTCTCCTTCTGGGTGCGGTGCGTGGGTCGGTGGGGTGGGGGTGCGGGTCACACGCCGCCGTTGAGGTCGGCCAGCTCGTCGACGCGGGCCAGCCACTCCTCCGCCTTGTCGGCGTGGGCCTTGTCGACGTGGATGTCGCCGTACATCACCGCGCCGTCGCCGCGCTTCTCGGCCTCCCGGTAGGTCTCGAGCAGGCCGCGGTAGAAGTCGATCGCCTCGGCGTCGGGTGTGAACACCTCGTTGACCACCGGTACGTGCGTCGGGTGCAGCACCACCTGGCCGCGGAAGCCCATCTTGCGCCCGCGGGTGGTGAACTCGCGCAGTCCGTCGAGGTCGCGGGTCCGCTCCCAGAGCGCGGTGAGCGGGTGCGCGCCGGCCGCCTTCGTCGCGAGCATGATCTTGGTGCGGTGCACCATCGACTCCAGGCCCTCGGGGCTCCACTCGAAGCCCACCGCCTTGGCGATGTCGGCGTGCTCGGCGGTCGGGCCGATCATCGCGCCGACGCGGGGGGACGCGGCGGCGATCTCCTCGCAGTTCTGGATGCCGTGGATGGTCTCGACGGGGATGATGTACTCCAGGCCGCTGACGCCGGCGCGCTGCTCGAAGAAGTCGAGCATGGTGTCGTAGCGCAGCACGTCGACGGCGCTGTTGACCTTCGGCGCGAAGATGCCGGTGACGCCCGGGAGGACGGCGGCCTCGAGGTCGTTGCCGAAGTGCGGCGTCCCGATCGCGTTGACCCGCACGAAGACGCCCATCGCGGGGTGCGAGGCGGCCATCCGCTCGACGCCGGCGGCGACCTGCTCGCGCCCGGCGGGCTTGAGCTCCTCGGGGACGGAGTCCTCGAGGTCGAGGCACACGGCGTCGGCGCCGGCCTCGGCGGCCTTGTCGAGCCAGCTCGCCTTGTGGGCGGGCACGAAGAGCACGGTGCGGTAGGGCTTCACGAGGACTCCTGGGTACGGCGGTCGGTGGCGTGGGCGGGTAGCTCAGTACGAGCGGGGCAGGCCGAGGACGTGCTCACTGAGGTAGTTGAGCACCATCTCCTGGCTGATGGGGGACAGGCGCTTGAGGCGGGCCTCGCGGAAGTAGCGCTCGACGTGGAACTCCTTGCCGTAGCCGAAGCCGCCGTGGGTCTGCAGCGCCCGGTCCGCGGCGAAGAACGCGGCGTCGGCGGCCAGGAACTTCCCCATGTTGGCCTCCTTGCCGCACTCGAAGCCGTGGTCGAGCAGCCAGGCGGCCTTGTCGACCATGAGCTCGGCGGCGTCGAGCCGCATCATCGCCTCTGCGATCGGGTGGGCGATGGCCTGGTTCTGGCCGATCGGGCGCCCGAAGACCTCGCGGTCGTTGGCGTACTCGGTCGCCCGGCGTACGGCGGCGCGGCCGATCCCGAGCGCGGCCTTGGACGCGAGGATCCGCTCGGCGTTGAGGCCGGACAGGATCGCCTTGAAGCCCTTGCCGACCTCGCCCACGACGTCCTCGTCGGCGACGAACAGGTCGTCGATGAACAGCTCGTTGGTGTTCACGGAGTTGCGGCCCAGCTTGGGGATCTCGCGGATCTGCACGTGCGCGGGGTCGAGCTCGGCGAACAGCAGGGTCATCCCGTCGGTGCGCTTGACGCAGTCCTCGCGCTTGGTGGTCCGCACCAGGAGCATCATCCGCTCGGCCTGCTGGGCCTTGGTGATCCAGACCTTCTTGCCCGTCACCCGGAAGCCGCCGTCGACCTTGCGGGCGAAGGTCGAGATGCCGGTCGTGTCGGTGCCCGCGTCCGGCTCGGTCACCGCGAAGGAGATGTGCAGGTCCCCGTTCGGGACGCGGGGGAGGAAGCGTCGCTTCAGGTCCTCCGAGCCGTGCCGGATGATCGGGTCGAGCCCGAAGATGCCGATGTGCACGGCGCTGCAGGCGTTCATGCCGCCGCCGGATGCGGAGATCTCGTGCTCGACGATCGCGGCCTCGGTCACGCCCAGCCCGCCGCCGCCGTACTCCTCGGGGATGGTGATGCCGAGCCAGCCGGCCTGGGCGACCGCGTCGTAGAACTCCCACGGGAAGGCGTGGTCGCGGTCGTGCTCCATCCAGTACTGGTCGTCGAACGGCTTCATCATCTCGCGGACCGCCGAGCGGATGTCCTCATGGAGGGAGTCGGTGCCGAAGTCCACGGGCGTCCTCGTTCCTGGTCTGCCGAGTCTGGCGGGCTGTCGCCGGTTGATGCTAATAATATGCATTGATCGGGGTCAAGGATGCCGGAGGCGCAGATGGTCAGTGTCGGGTTGCTGCTGAGCGACGTGCCGGTGGCGTCGGTCTCGGCCGCCGAGCAGTTCGCCGACGTGCTCGCGATCGTCGAGGCCGGCCAGGAGCTGGGCTTCGACCACTTCACGATCGGCCAGCACTTCCTCTACGGCGAGCAGCGCTGGCTGCAGCCGGTCCCGCTGATGGCGCGGCTGGCCGCCGAGGTCGACCCGCACGTGCGGCTGGTCACCAACATCATCGTCGCGCCGCTCTACCACCCGGTGCTGCTCGCCGAGGAGATCGCGACGCTCGACGTGGTCACCGAGGGCCGGCTGGTCTTCGGCGCCGGCCTCGGCTACCGCGCCGAGGAGTTCGACCACCTCGACGTCCCGTTCCGACAGCGGGCCAGCCGGTTCGACGAGTCGCTGGAGCTGATGCGGCGGCTGTGGACCGAGGACGAGGTCACCCACCACGGGCGCCACTGGCGGCTCGACGGCGTACGGCCGCACCTGCGTCCGGTCCAGGACCCGCACCCGCCCATCTGGATCGGCGCCCAGGCCCTGCCCGGCGTACGACGGTGCGGCCGCTTCGGCGACGGCTACGCCACGCCACCGGAGGCCACCCGGGCCGACATCGCGGAGCGCTTCGCCGTCGTGCGCGACGGCTTCGCCGAGCGCGGCAAGGCGTTCAGGCCCCAGCCGCTGCGCCGCAATGTCACCCTCGGTGCCTCGCGCGACGAGGCCGTCGCCGAGTACGCGCGCGTCGCGCAGGGGAAGTACCTCACCTACGCCCGCAAGGGCTTCGAGGTGATGAGCGGCGAGGACCTCGAGCGGGACTTCGCCGCGACCGTCGCCGACCATGCGGTCCTCGGCACCCCCGAGCAGGTCACCGCCGAGCTGCTCGGCTACGTCCGCGACCTCCCCGTCGATCCGCTCCTGGTCCGTCTCGGCTGGCCGCCGATGAGCCGCCGGGAGAACCTCGACGCGATGCGGCTCTTCGGCCGCGAGGTGCTCCCCGCGCTCCGCGCCCAGCCCGCCCGGCGCGACCTCGCGGACCCCGCATGACCCCTGCGGCGCCGGTGGTGGCGCTCGCCTCGGCCGACCTGCTGGGCGAGGGGCCGTGGTGGGACGAGCGGACCGGCACGCTGGTCCGGGTCGACATCCGCGCCCGCGCCGTCCGGCGCTGGCACCCGGCCAGCGGGAGCACCGCCGAGACCGTGCTCCCCGACGAGGTGAGCCTGGCGCTCCCTCGGCGTACCGGAGGCCTCGTCGTCACCCAGGTCGACCGGGTCGGCCTGCTCGACGCCGACGGCCGGCTCGAGGACCTGGTCGACGTCGAGGCCACCAACCCCGAGACCCGGCTCAACGACGGAGCCTGCGACGACGACGGCCTGCTCTGGGTCGGCACCTACTCGCCCCGCATGAAGCCGGACGCCGGGCTGCACGTGGTCCGGCCCGACGGCTCCGCCGAGCAGGTCCTCGACGGCCTGGTCGCCTCCAACGGACTCGCGTGGCACGGCGACCTGCTCTACGCCGTGGACACCGGCCGCGCCGTCGTCGACCGCTACCGCCGCGGCCCGGGCACCACCCTGCGCCCGCTCGGTCCCCTCGTCGAGCTGGACCCGGCGACCGAGCTGCCCGACGGCATCGCGCTGGACCGCGAGGGCGCGGTGTGGGTCGCCGTCCTGAAGGCGGGAGAGGTGCGGCGCTACCTGCCCGACGGCCGGGTGGACGTCGTCGTACCCGTACCGGTCACCAGCCCCACCTCCGTGGCCTTCGGGGGCGCCGGCCTCGACCGGCTGTTCGTGACCAGCTCCAGCTACGCGCTCCCGCCCGATCACGCCGAGCCCGCGGGGTCGGTGCTGGAGATCCGGCCGGGCGTGCGGGGCGTGCCGGTCCGCCGCTTCGCCGGCTGACCGCCCCCGGGCGGCGCCGGCAGTTTGACCCGGTTCGCGGGAGGGAACCCGGCTCGTGTGCAGAGCCCGCCACCACCGCCTCCGGGGCCACCGCCCCCGGCGCCGGCCACCTTCGCCGTCCCCACCACCGTCGGCGTCGGTTCGCAGCCCGCGGAGAAGACCGTCCCCGGTCCGCCGGTCGTCTACGTGCCGACTCGGCTGGACGAGGACGGCGTGCCGGTCGACGTGCCGCTGCTGCGGCTCGCCGACGGGCGGATCGGCCTCCTGGGCTACTCCGCGCTCGACCGGCTCGTCGACTGCCTGGGCGACGACCAGCCCTGGCTCCTGGCCGATGCCGCGGTGCTCGCCGCGATCGCCGAGGTGCGACCCTATGACGTGAAGCTGCTCGACGTCGCCGTACCCGAGGAGCACCGGACCCGACTGCTGAGGGAGTTCTGATGGCGGAGGTCTCGCTCGACGCCGGCACCGAGGAGCAGCTCGAGCACATGCACCGCCTCGCCCGGCTGCGGATCGCCTCCTCCGACAAGGACTCACCGCTCGAGGTCGACGCCGGCATCGCCGGCGACCACGTCTTCGCGATCCTGTCGGCGCTGGCCACGACCGGAGCGGACTTCGCCTTCGTGCACCAGGGCACCGCGAAGATGATCCTGGACGCCGCCACCGAGCTGGGCCTGACCGAGCAGGCCGTCACCGAGGCGATGCGCAAGCTGGAGAAGCTGCTCGCATGATCGACACCGAGATCGCCGGCGATCCCGCCAACATCCGAGCCTGGGCGACCTGGCTGCGCGCCGGACTGAGGGCGGGCCTGGACGAGACCTCCGACAACGCGGTCAAGGCGCGCAAGGTCGCCCGGGACGGCTGGCACGGTGAGGGCGGCGAGGCCTACCTGGCCTACAACCAGAAGCTGGTCGAGGCGACCGACACCCAGGAGAAGCGGGTCGGGCGAGGGGCGCAGGCGTTGGGCGACCTGGCCGCCGAGCTCACCTCGGCACAGGGCAAGATGACGGCCCTTCGGACCCGGGCGACGAACGGCGGGCTGACCGTGACCGGCTTCGTCATCGAGGCGCCCGCCGACGTCCCCGCGGCGGAGGTCGAGCCGGGCTCGCCCGAGGAGGCGGAGCACGACGCCGCCGTGGGTCGCGTGAAGCTCTACGACACCTTGGCCGACGACGCCGTCAAGATCCGCGGCGACTACGCGGACTGGGTCGACTCCACGATGCCGTCGGCGGTGACCGACGCCGAGGAGGACGACGCGATCCGGCAGCTGGTGAAGTTCATCAAGGCCCAGTACCCGGACCTGGTCGAGCTGACCGCGGTGGGCCTGGCCGCGTTGGCGACCCTGCTCAAGGACAAGCGGGCGAAGTTCCTGCGCGACTCCCGGCGCTCGGGCGACCCGCGCAAGCGGGCGCGAGTCAAGAGCCCCCGCGGCACCCAGTACGCCGACGACCTGGCCAAGCGGAGCAAGTTCCTGGACCGGCTGTCGAAGCTCTTCGGCAAAGCGGGCCTCCCGCTGGCGGTCGGCGCCGGCGTCTACGAGGGCGTCACGACGGGCGACTGGGTGAAGCCGGTGCTGACCGTCGGGGGCGGGATCGTGGCCGGGACCCTGATCGCGGCGGGACTCGCGTCGCTCCCGGTCACCCTCCCCGCGGCGGCGGTGACCGGGATCGTGGTCGTCGGTGCGGGCCTGGCGTCCTGGGGGATCGGCGAGCTCTACGACAAGTTCGAGGTGAAGGACAAGCTCGACGACCTGGGCGGCTGGACCAAGGACAAGCTGGACGACGTGGGCGGCGCGATCTCCGGTGGCTGGGACAAGGTGACCCCGTGGTGAGTGACCAACGCGGGCAGCGGCGGCGCGCCGTCCTGGGCCTGGGGGTGGTCGTTGCGGGTCTGGCCGTGCTGCTCGGCGCCCTGGCGGTGGTCGGCGACGGGCGCGACCGGGTGGCGGCGGCGGTCGGCCTGCTGATCGTGCTGCTGGGCGGCCTGCTGCTCGCCCTGCTGGTCATCCGCCCGCGTCCGGCGGGGTGGCAGCCGAGCGAGACGCTCCGGTTGCGGGCCCGTGCCGGGTTCGAGGTGCCGATGCGCGCGCTCGTCGTGCTGTCGGTGCTGCTCGGCGTCGTCGTCGGGCTGTCGGTCCCGGCCGAGATCGGCGAGCCCGGTCCGGCCTCGGCGACCGGCGTGCTCGCGCGCCTGGCGTTGGCGCTCGGCGCGCTGTGCGCGTTGCCGGTCCTGGTGCGGATGCTGGCCGGCAGGCTGCCGTGGATGACCCTAGAGCTCGGCCCGCGGCTCGTCTACCGCGGGTGGCGCCGGAGCGCGGACCTGGCCTGGGGCGACATCGACGCCATCGAGCAGCACCCGACGGCCGAGCGCGACATCGTCGTCCGGCACGGTCGCGGTGAGGAGCTGCTGATCCACGCCTCGCTCTTCCCCGGTGCGTGGGACGAGCTGCTCGACGAGCTGCGCCGCCGTCGGGCGCTCGCCGGGCGACGCTGAGTCCGGCTGAGCTCCGTTACCCCTCGCCAGCGGCCAGGTCGGCGTGGGCGTCGCGGAGCTGCCGCTTGAGGATCTTGCCGCTCGGGTTCTTGGGCAGGGAGTCCGCGAGGACGACGTACTTCGGCGCCTTGTAGCCCGCGAGCACCGACCGCGCGTGGGCGAGCACGTCCTCGGCGGCCAGCTCGGCGCCGGCGCGAGGAACGACGACCGCGGCGACCGCCTCCACCCAGCGCGGGTGGCTGACGCCGAAGACGGCGACCTCCGCGACGTCGGGGTGGGTGTAGATGGCCTCCTCGACCTCCCGGCTCGCGACGTTCTCGCCGCCGGTCTTGATCATGTCCTTCTTGCGGTCGACGACGTAGAGGTGGCCGGTGTCGTCGAGGTAGCCGAGGTCGCCGGAGTGGAACCAGCCGCCGCGGAACGCCTCGGCGGTCTTGGCCTCGTCGCGGTAGTAGCCGAGGGTGGCGTGCGGGCTGCGGTGCACGATCTCGCCGACCGTCCCCGCCGGCACCGGCTGGTCGTCGTCGTCGACGATCCGGGTCTCGACGTTGAGCGAGGGCCGGCCCGCCGAGCCGGCGTACGGCAGCTGCTCGTCGGGGCCGAGGATCGTGGCGAGCGGGGCCATCTCGGTCTGGCCGTAGAAGTTCCACAGCGCGACGTCGGGGAGCCGCTCCTGGAGCTCGCGGAGCACCTCGACCGGCATCGGCGAGGCGCCGTAGTAGCCCTTGCGCAGGCTGGACAGGTCGGTCGCGTCGAAGTCGGGGTGGCGCAGCAGCCCGATCCACACGGTCGGCGGGGCGAAGAACTTGGTCACCCGGTGCTCGGCGATCGCCCGCAGCACGGTCGCCGGGTCGGGGCCGGGCAGGATGATGCTCGTCGCGCCGAGGTAGACGTCGGTGCCGAGGAAGCAGTCGAGCTGGGCGCAGTGGTAGAGCGGCAGCGTGTGGAGCTCGACGTCGTCGGCGCTCATCGACCCGTCGAGCGCGCACGAGACGTACTGCCACAGCAGCGACCGGCTGCTCAGCAGCGCGCCCTTCGGCCGCGACTCGGTGCCCGACGTGAACATCATCCGCACCGGGTCGTCGTCGGCCATCGGTACGACGACCGCCGGGCCGTCGTGGTCCAGCCACCCGGCGAGGTCCTCCCAGCCGGACGGCGGGGTGGCGCCCGTGGGGAGGATCGCCCGGCGCTCGCGCACCTGCGGGTCGGCCGCCGCGGCGAGCGCGGCGTCCGCCACGGGCACCAACGCGTCCTCGGCCACGAAGCCGGCCGCCCCGCTGTGGTCGAGGATGAAGGCGATCTCGTCGGCGCCGAGCATGAAGTTGATCGGCACCAGCACCACGCCGGCGCGGGCGGCGGCGAAGTCGAGCACGGCGAACTGCCAGCAGTTGTGGCTGAGCAGGGCCAGCCGGTCGCCCTTGCGGAGCCCGGCCGCGGTGAGCGCGGCGGCGGTGCGCTCGACGTACGCGTCCAGCTCGGCGAAGGTCAGCTGCTTCTCGCCGTCGATCACCGCGACCTTCTCGGGAACCCGCTGGGCGGTGCGGCGGGGCAGGTCGCCGAGGGTGTGCTGGCGGGCCGAGGAGACGTCGCTGTCGCTCATGCCGGGCAGGCTATATCGCCTGCCGCCTGAGCGGCCCTCCGGTCGTCGTGGCGCTGGACGGCTACCGGCTCCATCGGGGCGCGCGCTTCTCGAAGAACGCGGTGACCCCCTCGACCCGGTCGGGCGAGCCGGCGACCCGCGCGGCGGCGGCGTCGGTGGCGGTCCAGCCGACCGACTCGGCCGGGCCGCGGGCCTCCTGGACCGCGCGCAGCGTCGTGGCGACCGCGTCGGGGGAGTTGCGCAGGATCCGCTCGGCCAGCTCGCGCGCGGCCGCCGCGGCCCCTCCGGCGTCGACCAGCCGGTTGACCAGGCCGACCTCGTAGGCGCGGGTGGCGTCGATCGGGTCGCCGGTCAGCAGCAGCTCGGTCGCCACCGCGGGCGGCAGCCGGTCCGGCGCGCGGAACAGCGCGCCGCACACCGCGGCCAGGCCGCGCGCGACCTCCGGGAGCCCGAACCGCGCGTCCCGACCGGCGACCACGAGGTCGCAGGCCAGCACCACCTCGAAGCCACCGCCGTACGCCGGGCCCTCGACCGCGGCGATCAGCGGGGTGGCCCGCCGCCGGCGTACGACGCCGTACTCGCCGCCGCGGGACGTGGCCGGGCTGGCCGGCTCGTGCAGGTCGGTGCCGGCGCTGAAGGCGGGGCCGTTGGCAGCCAGGATGCCGACGTGCAGCGACGGGTCGTCGTCCAGCTCGTCGAGCGCGGCCGACAGGGCGTCGGCGAGCGCGCGGTCGAAGGCGTTGCGCTGCGCGGGGCGGTTCAAGGTGAGCAGCAGCACGGCGCCGTCGCGCTCGACGTCCAGGACGCTCACGGGCGCACCACCCGGGTGACGACGTCGGCCAGTCCGGAGCGCTCGGTGCGGAAGCGGTTGACCGGGTGCGCCGTGGCCGGCCGGCCGAAGGCGACGGCGCAGACCACGAGCCGGTCCTCGGGCAGGCCGAGCAGCTCGCGCACCTGGTCGGCGTACATCGCGATCGCGCCCTGGGCGATCGAGCCGACTCCGAGATCGAGCGCGGCGTTCATCAGGTTCGCGACGTAGCCGCCGCAGTCGATGGCGCCGTAGACGCCCTGCTCACGGTCGGTCGTGACGATGACCGCGTGCGGGGCGCCGAAGAACGAGAAGTTCCGCAGCATCTGCTCGGCTCGCGCGCCGAAGTCGGAGCGCTCGATGCCGAGGCTCTCGTAGAGCGCGTAGCCCGCGGCCCGTCGCCGGTCGGCGTACGCGCCGCTGTAGCCCGCCGGCATCGGCAGGTCGGCGGTGCCTGCCGCGCCGGACGCGGCGTGCGCGCCGAGCTCCTTGGCGAACCAGTCCAGCGCGTCGCCGTCGAGCAGGTGGACCTGCCAGGGCTGGGTGTTGCACCAGGAGGCGGTGCGCTGCGCGGTCGTGAGCAGCTCGGTCACCGTCTCCTCGGGGAGCGGCTCGGGCAGGTACTCCCGGCAGCTCCACCTGCTCGCCATCAGCGCGGCGAAGTCCATGGGTCGTCCTCTCGGTCGGGTCGGGTCAGGTCGCGCTACGTCGCCTCGGCCGCGTCGGCCAGCGGCGTCCCGAGCCGCAGGTCGAAGTCCCGGGCCTCCTCCCACACGCTGAGCGTGCGGGCGCCCAGCGCCTCGTCGGGCCCGGCGACGGTGAGCACATAGCGGCCGTTGGCGGGGCGCGGCACCTCGTAGCGGCCCTCGTGGTCGGTGCGGACGGTCGCCACCAGCTCGCCGGTGGTGCGGGTGATGACGACCAGCGCGTCGACGACCGGCCGCTCCTCGGCGTCGCGGATGACGCCGCGCAGGGTGAGCCGCTCGCGCAGCACGATCGGCGGCACCGGCGCCGCGCTGTCGAGGGTCATCATCCGCGAGCGCGGTCGCCAGCCGTCGGCGGAGGTGACCACGAGGTAGTCCGCCGGCTCCGGTACGGCGGCCGCGAACCGACCCTCGGCATCGGCCTGGCCCCAGTCGACCGCCCGGCCGTCCGGGGTCAGCACCGTCACCACGGCGTGCCGGATCGGGTATCCCTTGAGGCTGAGCACCTGGCCCTGCACGATCTGGGCGCGCGTGGTGTTCTCGGACCCGGAGCGATCCGCTGCCTCGGCGTACTCCCGCATCCGCAGCATCGGTACGCCGATCAGCGCCGTCGCCAGCGCGGAGCCCGCGGCCAGCCAGAAGAGCAGCAGCAGCGCGTCGAAGGTCGGCACCTCGCGCCCGGCGAGGGTCAGCGTGGAGGCGGTGGTGATCGCGGCGGTGGCGGCGCTGGCGGTCGAGGTGCCGAAGGAGCGGAGCAGCACGTTGAGGCCGTTGGCCGAGGCGGTCTCGGTGACGGGGACGGCCCGCATGATCAGGGTCGGCAGGGCGCCGTAGACCATGGCGGTGCCGACGCCGACGATCACCGAGCCGGTCACGACCTGCGCCAGGTCGGCGCTGTAGAACACCCGCCAGACGTAGGTCACGCCCATGATCAGGGCGCCGGAGACCAGCGTGGCCTGCGGGCCGATCCGGCGGATCAGCCACGCCGAGACGGGAGCCATCAGGCCGAAGGCAGCGGCGTTCGGCACCATCCACAGGCCGGTGTGCAGGATGTCGAGGCCGCGGCTGTAGCCGGTCTCGACCGGCAGCTGGAGCAGCTGGGTGGTGACCAGCATGTTGGCGAACATCGAGAACCCGGCGAACACCGACGCCAGGTTCACCAGGACGACCGAGCGCCGGGCCGCGACCCGGACGTCGACCAGCGGCCGCGGCGTGCGCAGCTCGAGCGGCACCCAGACCGCGAGCACCGCCGCACCGCCGGCGAGACAGCCCAGCGTCGAGGCCGCGGTCCAGCCCCACTGGCCGCCCTTGGACAGCGCGAGCAGCACCGCGGTCAGCGCCGCCGAGAGCAGGACGGCGCCGCGCAGGTCGAAGGAGCCGCTGGTGCGCACCGGCGACTCCGGCAGCAGGCTCAGGGTGCCGGCGATGAGCGCGAGCCCGACCGCCCCGGTGAGCCAGAACGACGCGTGCCAGTCGAGATGCTCGACGATCAGTCCCGACAGCGGCAGACCCACGCCGGCGCCGATCGCGAGGGTCGCGCTCATCAGCGCCACGCCCAGCGGCACCCGGTCGCGCGGCAGCTCGTCGCGCATGATCGCGATCGCCACCGGGATCAGTGCGACGCCGACCCCCTGCAGCGCCCGTGCCCCGATCAGCAGCGGGAGCGCCTGGCTCACCGCCCCCAGCAGGGACCCCAGCACGGCGACGCCCAGTGCCACCACCATCATCCGGCGCTTGCCGTACATGTCGGCGAGCCGGGAGATCGTCGGCGTCGCCACCGCGCCGCTGAGCAGGGTCGCGGTCACCAGCCAGGAGGCGCTGTCGGCCGACGTACCGATCAGCCGGGGGAGGTCCGGCAGCAGGGGGAGGAGCAGGGTCTGCTGCAGTGACACCACGATGCCGCAGCACGACAGCATCGCCACGATGACCGCAGGGCTCGTGCGTGGCCGGATCGGTTCGACGACCACGCTGGAGGCATCCCTTCTCGATCGCGCCGCATCTACGCTGCGCCCTATGCACCGTATCTTCTCGACGAGCGTCTCGTCGGTCTACTTCCACTACGTGGCCAAGGTGGAGCGCAAGGGCCGCACCCGCGACGAGCTCGACGAGGCGATCTGCTGGCTCACCGGCTTCTCGCCCGCCGAGCTGCACGCCCACCTCGACGCCGGCACGACCTTCGAGGACTTCTTCGCCGCCGCTCGGCTCAACCCGGCGGCCGCCTCGATCACCGGCGTGGTCTGCGGCGTGCGCGTCGAGGACGTCGAGGACCCGCTGATGCAGCGGATCCGGTATCTCGACAAGCTCGTCGACGAGATCGCCCGTGGCAAGGCGATGGACAAGGTGCTGCGCAGCTGACGCTTCCCGGGTGCTTTGACAGGCCGCTTGTGTTCGAACATGTGTTCGAATAGGATGAGCGCATGTCTTCTCTCGGGGCGCTCTCCACGGCTACGGCCGCGGCCGACCGCGCCGCCGAGCTGGCCCGCCTCGACTGGCACGAGCTCGAGGGCCTCGATGCGGTGAATGTGGTCGAGTCGATCACAGCGGCCCGCTCGTTCCTCGACGCCGCCCTGCTGCGAGGCATCGAACGACTCGAGGCCACCGACGCGGTCCGTGAACTGGGCTGGGCCTCGGTCAAGGACTACCTCACCCACCTCACCGGCGGCCACAAGGGCAGCGGCGGCGGACTGGTCCGCGCGGTCGAACAGCTCCGCGACCTGCCCGAGGTCCAGACCGCCCTCGAAACCGGACACGTGACCCTGCCCCAGGCCCGCGCGATCGCGGCCAAGGTCCACACCCTGCCCCGAGTCCCCGAGTTCCGCACCGCCGTCGCGGGAGCGATGCTGGAACTGGTCGACACCCACCATTACGACGCCTCCGACCTGCAGAACGCGTTCGGTGATGTGGTGCGTGGACTCGACCCCGACGCCGCACTCGTCAACGCAGACAAGGAGAAGGCCAAGGCCGAACGCGGTGCCCACCACGCCCGCCACCTGTCCTTCGCCGAGGACGGTCTCGGCGGGGTCCGCCTCAACGGCTACGGCACCCTCGAGGACACCGAGGCGATCAAGGCGGTCCTGCTGCCGCTCGCGGCGCCGGTGACCTCCGCGCCGAGCGCCTGCGGTGGGATCCCCCGGCCGGCCGGGGCCCCGGCCTACGACACCGACGGGGTGGCCACCGCCCGGGCCTGCCTGGACCCCGAATGCGCCCACGACGGACGCGACGTCCGTGACGCCGGCGCCCGGCTATGGGACGCCCTGGTCGAGGCGTGTAACCGGCTCACCCTCACCGACCAACTCACCGGCAACCTCACCGGCAACCTCCCCAGGGACCACGGCGCCCAGCCCCGAGTGGTGGTCCTCATCGACCACGACAGCCTCCGCCAACAAGTCATCGACACCGGACTGGCGCGCAACGGCCAGACCCCGAGCGGCACCCGCCTGTCCGCGACCGCGGTGCGGCGGATGGCCTGTGACGCCGAGATCATCCCCGCCGTCCTCGGCACCCACAGCCAGGTCCTCGACGTGGGCCGGGCCCAACGCCTCGTCACCCCCGCCCTGTGGACCGCGCTGGTGATCCGGGACCGACACTGCGCCTTCCCCGGCTGCACCCGCATGCCACTGGCCTGCGACGCCCACCACATCACCCACTGGGCCGAACAAGGCACCACCAGTCTCGACAACCTCGTCATGCTCTGCCGCCACCACCACACCCTGACCCACCAAACCCCCTGGGTGGTCCGCATCGACGAGGACACCGGACAACCCGTCTGGACACCACCACCACGCAACACCCTCGACAACCTCCGCAAGGCCGGGATGGCCTACGCACCCGCCCGACCACGCGCCGCCTGAGCCGGGAGCGGTGGGGTGACCCGGGGGTGCGACCAGGTGCTTGCGCCTAGCAAGCACGTCCCATACCCTCGGTATCCGCAACTCACCGTTGCACCTATCTGTCGCACCAGCGTCGGTGCGGAGGGAGCGAGGTCGCCATGCTTGCCCACGAACGGATCGGCTCGGGGGAGCCGCTCGTCCTGGTCCACGGGATCGGACACCGCCGGCAGGCGTGGTACCCGGTGGTCGACCGGCTGGCCGAGGAGCGCGAGGTGATCCTCATCGACCTGCCCGGTCACGGGGAGTCGCCGGCGTTGGTGCCCGACGGCCGACCGGTGCGCGACATCCTGCGCGACATCCTCGAGGACTTCTTCGTCGAGCAGGGCCTCGACCGGCCCCATATAGCCGGCAACTCGCTCGGCGGCCGGATCGCCCTGGAGGCGGCGGCCGACGACCTGGTGAGCAGCGCGACCACGCTGGCGCCGGCGGGGTTCTGGCGCAATCGGGTCGACTTCGCCTACATCCGTGCGGTGTTCACCCTGCTCACCGGCGCCGCGACGATCGCGCAGCCGGTGGCGCCCGCGATCCTCAAGACCGGACCCGGCCGGGCGGCGGCGTTCGGGCTGCTGATGACCAAGGGCGGCCGGCTCAGCCCGGAGGCCGCGCTGGGCGACCTGCGCGGGCTGGTCCACGCGCGGCCGGCGCTGGAGACGATCATCGACGGCGGCTTCCCGTTCGACCGCCCGATCGACCCGGCCATCCCGGTCACCGTCGCTTGGGGCACCCGCGACCTGGTGCTGCTCCCGTACCAGGCGGGCCGGGCCCGCCGGGCGCTCCCGGACGCCGTCCACGTGAGCCTGCCCGGCTGCGGTCACGTGCCCATGATCGACGACGTCGACCGGGTGGCCGGCGTGCTGCTCGAGGGCTCCGCGCACCCGCGGCTCGGCCGGGCGACGTACGACGTGGCCTGACCGAGCACGCGGCGGGCTCAGGTCTTGACCTCGCGCGGCACGTTCTGGACCTGCGGTGACACCGCCCGGGCTTCCTGCCGGACCTGCTTCGGTGGCCGGCCGAACCACCGGCGGCTGGCGCGCGAGAGCGCGCTCTGCTCGCTCAGGCCGAGGACGCCGGCGAGCTGGCCGAGCGGCATGTCGGTCTCGCGCAGGTAGCGCTCGGCCTCGTCGCGGCGTACCTGGTCGACGAGCGCGGCGAAGGAGGTGCCCTGCTCGGCGAGCTGGCGCTGGAGGGTGCGCCGGTGCACCGCGAGCTGGCCCGCGACCAGGTCCAGGTCGAGGGTGCCCGTGGGCAGCATGTGCCGCACCAGCTCGGCCACCGCGTCGGCGGTCGCGGAGGCGGCGGGGACCGCGATCGTGCCGAGATACTGCTGCACGACCGCGTGCACGTCGCCGTCGTCGCCGAGGGGCTGGGCGAGCACCGCGGCCGGGAACCGGAAGCCGTAGCCGTCGGTGGCGAACTCGACGGGGCAGCCGAAGTAGGTCCGGTACGCCGCCTCGTCGCCCAGCGGCTGATGGCGCAGCTGGACCGAGCGCGGGACGAAGCCCGCGCCGGCGAGCAGCTGGAAGACCCGGACGGAGACCCCCAGCGCGAGCTCGGCGGCCTGGCGGTGCGGCGGCGGGCGGCGTACGGCGATGCGCCAGGTCAGCTCCGCGAGCCGCCGGCCCGCGGGCGCGGTCACCGTGATCGCGATGGCGGGGCTGTAGACCGAGAGGTATTGTTCGATGGCCTGCAGTGCGGCACCCACCGAGCCGGCGGTGCGCGCGGCGACGCCCAGGGGGCCGAGGATCTCCAGTCCCTAGCGGGTCGCCAGCCGGCGGCCGAAGTCGGCGGCGCCGGTCGCCGTGGCCGCGGCCTCGAGGGCGGTCACCACGCTGCGATAGCTGATGAAGCTGTCGTGGTCGCCCACCGCGGCGGCGGGGAGATGAGCGAGGTCGAGCAGGGCCCGCACGTCGCCGCCCAACTCGGTGACGAGCTCTCCGTAGCCCTGCAGCGAGGTGCCACGAATGAGGGACATGTCGCCCAGGGTCAAGAACCCGTCGCCTGGTGTCAAGACTCAGACCGGCCCGAGCGACGAGGGTGCTGCCATGAGCCGCTTCGACATCACCCAGACCAATGCCGCCGTCCGTCGTCTGATGGAGACCACGACCAAGCCGCGCCACCGCTGGCTGCTGGAGGCCTACGACCGCCACCGCAACCTGGAGATGGCCGGGCGCTGGAAGGAGATCTTCGCGCCCGAGATGACGGTCGAGAGGCCGGTCTACCACTTCAACGTCTTCGGCATCCAGACCGTCCTCGACGGGGCCGAGGCGGTCCAGGCGGTCTACGAGGAGTGGACGGGGACGGCCCAGTGCGTCTTCTACGCCGCCGGTGAGCGGCTGGCCGTCGGCGACAACATGATCGTCTCGACAGCGACCATCTACCAGCAGACGCCCGGCGCGCTGCTGGCGGCGGCCGGCGCTCCCGTCGACCCCGGCGCGCACTACCTGGTCGCCAACGTCGAGCACATGATCTGGCCCTACGACGACGAGGGCCGCCTGGTCGGCGAGGACGTGTGGGAGATCGACGAGTCGCGGCGCGAGATCATCCCGCTCGACCCCGCGGAGGTGCTCACCGTCGAGCAGTCCGCCGCCCTCCTGGCGCCGTACATCCGGGATCTGCCGCCGCGTCCGTGGTGAGCTCGTCCCCGTCGGTCGCTACCGTGGCGCCGTGACCGACCTCCAGCAGACCACCGCCGACGTCCGCGGCATCATCCCGATCCTCGACGCGATGCAGGTCGAGATCGTCGAGCTGGGGCGCAATGCCGTGGCCGCGCGGATCCCCGCCGAGCCGAACGTCAACCACTTCGGCACGGCGTACGCCGGCTCGCTGTTCACGGTCGCCGAGGTCCTCGGCGGCCTGCTCCCGCGCACCTCCCTGGCCGTCGAGGGCGGCGTCCCGCTGATCAAGTCGATGACCATCGACTTCCTGCGGCCCGCCACCACCGCGGTCGTGTCCCGCGCTCGGATCGAGGACGACGAGATCGAGCGGGTGCTGGCGGAGTACGCCGAGCGGGGCAAGTCGGACTTCGAGCTGGTCGCCGAGGTCACCGACGAGGCGGGCACGGTCGTGGCCCGCACCCGCGGGCTGTACCAGCTGCGCCGGTTCTGACCCGCCCCGCCGGTGGGGCGGGTCAGTGGCTGACCTGCACCGCGACCGGCGTGGTCCACACGTAGCCGTACGGGTCGGCCGCGCCCGGGGTGTCCCGCAGCACCAGGCTGGTGAGGTAGTGGGTGCCGGCCGGCCGGCTGTCGAGGTCGACGGTGACCCGGAACCGGCCCGACACCGCGTCCTTCTCCATCGCCGCGTTGCAGCAGCTGGACCCGATCAGCGCGACCCCGGCGGCGTGCACGGTCACGCCCGGCGCGGGCGTGAGCTCGACGGTGACCCGGTTGCCCGTGGCCGCCACGACCGCGAGCGTCCCCGGCAGGATGTCGTCGAGGCGCACCGGCGCGGAGGCGGCGGTCGCGTTGCCGGCCGCGTCGGTGAAGGTGGTGCTGACGACGTAGTCGCCGGCGGGCAGCGCCTTCCCGTCGGGGCCGGTGCCGTCCCAGGTGAAGGACGTGACGTCCGCGCCGCCCTCGGCGACGACGTGGTCCACCACGGTCCCCGCGGCGTTGCGGACCACGAAGTCGGAGGAGCCGACGCTCGACTGGTCGCTCACCGCGAAGCGGAAGGTGCCGGCGGCGTACTGACCGGGCAGGCCGAGGTAGAGCCGGGTGTTGGCCGGCGGGGTGACCGCGGGCGGCGCCTCGTCGGGCAGCACCTCGAGCTGCTGGTCGGCGGTCGTGAAGGTCGTTGCCGCGGCGCCGGTGCCGCGGGTGATCAGAGCGCGGAGCGGGTGGCTCCCGTCGGATCGTCCGGCCAGGCTGAGCAGGGTGCGATAGGTGCCGGAGGCGGCGTCGTACGTGAGGGGCACCAGCTCCGAGGCGGCCTGCGCGCGGGGGGACGTCGACACGGCGACCCCCGTGACGCCGGCGCCGGCCTTCGGGGTCACCACGACCTGCCAGCGGTACCCGTCGACCCGGGTGGTCGCCAGGGTACCGGGAACGGTCGTGTCGAGGTCGAGGACCACCGCCGGACCGGCGGCGGACAGCCCGGCCGCGTCGGTGAACTTGGTGGCGACCCGGTAGCGGCCGGCGGGCAGGCGGGTGCCGTCGTTGCGGGTGCCGTCCCAGCGCAGCACGAGCCGCCGCGCGCGCTCGGGCCACGTACTCCCCTCGCTGACCAGGTCGCCGGTCGCGACCCGCACGCCGATGGGGTTGCGGATGTCGTAGGTGGCCGAGGCGATCTGGTTCGTCTCGCGGACGTCGTACGCGATCTCGCTGGTCTCGTACCGGTCGGGGTCGCGCAGATACAGGGTGTCCGACGACGTCGAGGACGGCGCGATCGCCGGGGCCGGAGCGACCCGGTCGACGATCCGGATCGGGACCGGGGCGGTGTAGCCACGCTGCTGGGCCCCGATCCGGTCGGTGAACTCGACCACGGCGGAGGCGTGGGCGACGCCCTCCCTGCAGTCGGACACCTTGAAGGTCGACTGGACACGCCCGCCGAGGCCGGGGCTCTGCAATGAGCTCAAGGCGCACGCCCGCGTCGGGGAGCCGTCGTTCACCAGGAACTGCGCGGCGCGCAGCGTCACTCCGGGCTTGGGGCCGACGGACATCGTGGCGTTGGTGGCGTAGGTGGCGCCGTTGACCACGCCCTGGAGCGGGATGACGGTGTGCCGGTCGAGCGGCAACGGGTAGCTCTCGACGTCTCGCCCGCCGTCCCTGTCGGTGGCTTCGACCCGCAGCGTGTAGTCGCCCTCGGGAAGGTCGGCGCCGGCCGCGTCCGTGAACCGCCAGGTGAGCTCGTAGAAGACGTCGATCGCCCGGACGGTCTCGAAGGTGCGGACCACGGCGCCCGACGCCGCGAGCACCTGGAGCGTGACCGCGGAGGGACGGGTGACGCGCAGCGTGACGGAGGCGCTCGCGCCGGTCGTGCCCACCGACGAGGTGAGGCCCGTCGCGAAGGTCACCTTCGGCTGGGTGTCGAAGCTGATCTGCACGGCCGGGTCGGCCGCCTGGGCCGCGGGCAGCGCCGCTCCCGAGATGGTCAGCGCGAGCACCGTCGTCGCGATCCTCAGCCAGCGCCCCATGTCCACTCCTTCGTCGGCGTCGCCCCCTCAACCCGCGAGCCAGCACTTTGGTGACGGCTTCCCACGCCTGGTTCCGGGTACCCCGTCCCGGATGCCTCAGGACCTGGGTCCCGGTGCCGATGAACGGCATGCGCGGTTGGTGGCGCGAGAAAGTAAAGGGATAGCCTTCACAGGTCGACGTTCGCTGCGGGAGGGGATCGACACCCGATGGACCTGGACCAGGAGCTCGAGCTGCCGGCCGAGGCCCGCGCCCTGTTGGACGCGGTCGTCGCGATCGGCTCCGACCTGGACCTGCGCGGTGTGCTGACCCGCATCGTCGAGGCATCCTGCGAACTCACCGATGCCGAGTTCGGCGTGCTGGGGATCGTCGACGACCAGGGTGACTTCGTCGACCTGGTGCCCAATGCGGCCGTGGGGGAGCGCTTCGACAAGATCGGGCGGATGCCGGAGGGGCACGGCCTGCTGGGGCTGGTGCCCCGCGAGCGGCGCTCGATCCGGGTGGCGCACGTCGCCGAGCACCCGGTCTCGTCCGGCTCGTTCCCCGACAGCCACCCGACGATCGACCGCTTCCTCGGCGCGCCGGTGCTGGTCCGCGAGCGTGCCTTCGGCCATCTCTACCTCGGCAACAAGCGCGGCGGCGTCGAGTTCACCGCGACCGACCAGGCGCTGGTCGAGGCGCTCGCGCGCGCGGCCGGCACGATGATCGACAACGCCCGCGCCTACGAGCAGGTCGAGTGGCGCCGCCGGTGGCTTGCCGCCACCGGTGAGATCGGCCGCGACCTGACCGGGACCGCCAGCGTCGAGGAGGCCCTCGACGAGCTGGTGATCTCGCTGCGCGAGCTGTGCGGCGCGCGGCTGGTGGCCTACGTCCGGGTCGACACCGGGCTGCTCGAGGTCCGCCAGGTCACCGGCGACACCTTGGCCGCGCCGCGCGTGGTGGAGCGGTACGCCGAGCAGATCCGCGAGGTGACCGCCTCCCGGATCCCGGCCCGACTGCCGGGGGAGCACCACCGCACGACGCTCGTCGTCCCCGTCCACACCCGGCTCGCCGGTCCGGGCGTGATCCTCGTCGACCGTGCCGAGGAGTCGCCGTCGTTGCGCGAGATCATGCTCGACCTTGTCGCGGTGACCGCGGCCCAGCTCGGGCTGATCCTCGACCGGCGACAGGCGCTGCGGGAGCGGGCCCAGCTGCTCGTGGCGCGGGACCGTGACCGGATCGCCCGCGACCTCCACGACCTGGTCATCCAGCGGCTGTTCGCGACCGGGATGCAGCTCCAGGGTGCTCGCGACCTCGACCCGGCCGAGCTGCGGACCCGGGTCGACGGCGCGGTGGCCGAGCTCGACGGCGTGATCAAGGAGCTGCGCTCGGTGATCTTCGAGCTCGGCACCGGCTCGGACCGGCCGCTGCTCGAGGACGTGCGCGGGCTGCTCACCGAGTACGCCCCCGTGCTGGGCTTCCAGCCGCTGCTGCGCATCCAGGGCCCGGTCGACCGCGCACTCGTGCCCGAGGCCGGCGCGCACGTCCTGGGCACGCTGCGCGAGGCGCTGTCGAACGTCGCCCGGCACGCCGCGGCGTCCACCGTGACCGTGGAGCTGACCGCCTCGTCGGCCTGGTTCCGGCTCCGGGTGGTCGACGACGGCGTGGGCTTCGACCCGACGGTAGCGTCCGCCGGGCACGGCACCGGCAACCTGCGCTCCCGGGCCGAGGAGCTCGGTGGGCACCTGCTGGTGAGCTCGGCGCCCGGTCAGGGCACCGTGCTCGAGTGGGTCATTCCGGCCGTGGGCTGAGCTCGTCGGCCGGATCCGCGACCTCGGCCGGTTCGGCGACCTCGGCCGGTTCGGCGTCGAGCGGCTCCGGCGTCGCGCCGGCGAGCAGCGGCCACAGGGTGCGGATCGTGAGGGCGGCAGCCGTGGCGCCCACCATCACCACCAGCAGCCGGGTCAGTGCCTCGTCGAGGGTGAGCTCGCCGTGTGCCACCAGGTAGGCGGCGGGCGAGGCGACGACGGCGGCGAGCACGAACACGCGCAGGTCGAGCATCATGACGATCAGACTCCTGCTCCGAGTGCGGGACGGGCCCCGGTGGCGGACACGACGGCGACCGAGCGGACCTCGTGGGCCGCGCCGAGCTCGGCGTACGAGAGGACGGGGAGGCGCTCGACGGTCGGCGCCACCAGCCGGCGTACGGCGGCACGAAGCGCGGGCGCGCAGACCAGGACCGGACGCACGTCGGTGTTCTCGGCCGCCTGCACGGCCTGGGCCAGGTTGACCAGCAGCCGCTGCGCGAGGTCGGGGTCCAGCACCACCACGGCGCCCTGCTCGGTCGGCCGCAGCGCCTCCAGCAGGTGCTGCTCGAGCAGCGGTTCGAAGCTGATCGCGTGCAGCACCCCGTCGGTGACGTACGGCGCGGCGAGCGCGGGCTCGAGCGCGGAGCGGGCGGCCTCGACCAGGCCGTCGAGGTCCTTGCTGACGGCGGCGCGGACCGAGAGGGCCTCGAAGATCCGTACCAGGTCGCGGATGGGGATCCGCTCGTCCAGCAGTGCCCGGAGCACCCGCTGCACCTCGCCGAGCGGAAGCTGGGTGGGGGTGAGCTCCTCGATGACGACGGGGTGGCTGCGCTTGACCACGTCGGTGAGCAGCCGGACGTCCTCGCGGCCGAGCAGCCGGCTGGCGTGCTGGTGCACGACCTCGGCCAGGTGGGTGGTGACCACGGACGCGCGGTCGACGACCGTCGCGCCGCCGATCTCGGCCTGGTGCCGCAGCTCGGCCGGGATCCACTTCGCGTCCAGGCCGAACACCGGCTCCCGGGTCGGGGTGCCCGGCAGTGAGTCGAGGAACTCGCCGATCGCCAGCACCGTCCCGCGCGGCGCCTCGCCGCGGGCCAGCTCGGCGCCGTACAGCGTGATGGCGTAGGTGCTCGCCGGCAGCTCGAGGTTGTCGCGGGTGCGCACCGGCGGGATCACGATGCCGAGCTCGCCGGCCACCTTGCGGCGCAGCGCCTTGACCCGGTCCAGCAGGTCGCCACCGGAGCGGGCGTCGACGAGGTCGATCAGGTCGGCGGACAGCTCGAGCCCCAGCGGGTCGACCCGGATCTCGTTGATCAGCGCCTCGGGGGTGTCGGGGACCTGCGCCAGCTCGCCGGCGGCGGTCTCCGCGTCGGTGCTCGCCGTACCGTCGCCGGCGGACTCGTCGATCCGGCTCGCGCCGAGCAGCATCAGCCCGCCCGCCACCAGGAAGGGCAGCTTCGGCAGGCCGGGGATCGCGCAGAGGGCGAGCGCGCCGAAGCCGGCGACGCGCAGCGGCATCCTGCGCTTGAAGATCTGGCCGACGATGTCGGAGCCCATGTCGGAGTCGGCCACCGCGCGGGTCACGATCAGGCCGGTCGCGACGCTGAGCAGCAGCGCGGGCACCTGGGAGACCAGGCCGTCGCCGATCGACAGCAGCGAGTAGGTGTTGATCGCCTCCCCGAAGGGCATGCCGTACTGGGCGACGCCGATCGCGAACCCGCCGAGCAGGTTGACCAACGTGATCACGATCGCCGCGATCGCGTCGCCCTTCACGAACTTGGACGCACCGTCCATCGCGCCGTGGAAGTCCGCCTCCGCGTGCACCTCCGCCCGCCGTCGCCGGGCCTCCTCCTCGTCGATGAGGCCCGAGTTCAGGTCCGCGTCGATCGCCATCTGCTTGCCCGGCATCGCGTCGAGGGTGAACCGCGCGCCGACCTCGGCGACCCGGCCGGCGCCATTGGTGATGACGACGAACTGGATGACGAGCAGGATCGCGAACACGATCAGCCCGACGATCAGGGAGCCGCCGACCACGAAGTGGCCGAAGGTGTCGATCACCTTGCCGGCGTACCCGTCGAGGAGGACCAGGCGGGTGGCGCTCACGTTGAGAGCCAGCCGGAACAGCGTCATGACGAGGATGACGGACGGGAACGCGGAGAACTCCAGGGGCTTGTGGATGAACATCGCGACCATCAGCACCAGCAGGGCACCGGTGATGTTGAGCGCGATCATCAGGTCCAGGACGACCGCCGGCAGCGGCACCACGAGCATGACGACGATCAGCACGATGCCCAGGGGCACTCCGAGCCGGGTCAGCGACTTCACGGACATGCGGTGGCTACAGCCTCTCGACCGGTCGCGCCGTCCGTGGCACTGCGGGGTGGCGCCGTCCTGGCGTCGTTCGGGTCATCGGCCGGGTGGGGCTGTGGATGAGGGATTCATGCATCCTCCACCACCCGCCGCCGCCGGGCGTGGGCGAGCACCTCCGGCAGGTCGTCGGTACGCCGAGGGGTGCGGTGCTCGCCGCCGTACTGACCGGCGTGGCGGCGGCTGAGCACGAACGCCAGCACCTGCGCCACCGCGGCCCACAGCTCCCGGGGGATCTCCTGGCCGACCTGGCAGTGCCGGTACAGCGCCCGTGCCAGCGGGACGTCCTGGACGAGCGGGACGCGCTCCTCGGCGGCCACCGACCGGATCCGGGCGGCGATGGCGCCGGCGCCGCGGGCGACGACGCGCGGCGCGCCCTGCTCGGGGTCGTAGCGGAGGGCGACGGCCACGTGGGTGGGGTTGACGAGCAGCACGTCGGCGGTGGCGACGTCGGCGATCATCCGGTTCCGGGCGGCGGCGAGCTGGCGCGCCCGGATGGCGCCCTTGACCAGGGGGTCGCCCTCGGACTGCTTGTGCTCCTGCTTGATCTCGCTGTGGCTCATCCGCAGCTGCTTGCCGATCCGGCGTCGCATCATCGCGTAGTCGGCGGCCGCCATCACCAGGCCGGCGACGGCGACGGTGAGCAGCAGGCGGGAGACCTCGGCGGTGACCTGGTGCAGCACGACGCCGATCGGGAGCAGGCCGCCGACGAGCGGCATCATCGACGTCACGGCTCCCCAGGCGAGGAAGGCGACGACGCTGCTCTTGCCGAGCACCTTCACGCCCTCCCACACGGCGTGGGGTCCGAGCAGGCGCTTGGCTCCCTTGAACGGGTCGAGCTTCTTGGGATCGGGCTTGGCGAGCTTGGGGGAGAGGTAGAAGCCGCCTTGGGCGAGCGCGGAGAGCACGCCGACGACGAGCATCATCGAGCCCAGCACGAGCAGGGTGAGGAAGACGTGGCGCCCGGCATCGCCGAGCAGCGTCAGGGCGAGGGAGACCGAGGGATCGGCGGCGGAGCGCAGCGAGGTCGCCATCAGCGTGCGCAGCGTGTCCAGCTCATGGTCGAGCAGCGGGCCCATGGCCAGCGCCGCGACCAGGAGTCCGAGCCAGCCACCGAGCTCGGGGGTACGCGGGACCTGGCCGTCCTTGCGGGCCTGCTTCTTCCGCTTCGGTGTGGGCTTCTCGGTCTTCTCCTCGCTCGCCGCCATCGCGCGTCACCCCGCCCCGGCCATGGTCGCCATCGCCTGGTTCGCATAGGTGACCAGTCGGTCCAAGGCGCCGGGCAGCATCGGGAAGGACAGTCCGAGCAGCAGCAGGGTCAGTCCGACCTTGGCGGGGAACATCATGCTGAGCGCGTTCAGCTGGGGCGCGACCTTGGTCAGCAGGGCGAGCGCCAGGTCCGCGACGAAGAGGACCGCGATCATCGGCAGGGCCATCTGCACCGCCACGGTGAAGAACATGGAGAACGCCGTCAGCAGCACGCCGTCCCAGCTCGACACGTCGGGCATGCCGGTGAGCGGCAGGTAGCGGAAGGTGCTCAGCAGGCCGCCGATCACGATCAGGTGCCCACCCGACACCACGAGGAGGGCGGTCGCGAGCAGCTGGTGGAAGCGGCCGAAGACGGTGTTGGAGTTCATCGCCAGCGGGTCCCAGGCGGCGGCCAGCGCGAAGCCCCCGAACACGTCCACCAGCGAGCCGGCGGCACCGACCGCCGAGAACAGCAGCATCGTCACGTAGCCCATGCCCACGCCGATCAGCGCCTGCGCCGCGGTGGCCAGCACGAGGGCGGGCGTCGTACCCGGCAGGTCCTGGGTGGCCAGGGTCGGCGCCATCGCGAGCGAGAGCCCCAACGCCAGGACCACCTTGGCCATGGTGGGGATGCCCCGGGTCGCGAACGGGGGTACGACGACCAGCCACGCCACCACCCGCACCGAGGCGAGCAGCAGTGCGCTGAGGGCGGCACCGTCGACGGAGAGGACCACGGCCGGGCCTAGGTGAGCAGGCCGGGGAGCAGGTCGAACAGCTCGCGGGTGAACGCCATCAGGGTGTGCAGCATCCAGTTGCCGCAGAACAGCAGCGCCAGTCCGACGCCCACCAGCTTGGGCACGAAGGAGAGCGTGAACTCCTGGACCTGCGTCATCGCCTGGAACAGCGAGATGGCGAAGCCGATCACCAGCGACGTGGCGAGGATCGGCGCCGACAGCTTGAGCGCCACCAGCATCGTCTTGAGGGCGATCTCGATGATCGCGGTGTCGGTCACGGCGCTAACCCGTCCCGTACGACGCGACCAGCGCCTTGATCACCAGGGCCCACCCGTCGACCATCACGAACAGCAGCAGCTTGAACGGCAGGGACACCATCACCGGCGGCATCATCATCATGCCGAGGCTCATCAGCGCGCCGCTCACGACGATGTCGATGACCAGGAACGGGATGAAGATGATGAACCCGATCACGAAGGCGTCCTTGAGCTCGGAGAGCACGAACGCCGGGATCAGGGTCGCGGTCGAGACGTCGTCGCGGTTCTCGGGGAGCTTGCGGTCGGCGACGCTGGTGAGCAGCTGGAGCTCCCCGTCGTCGGTGTTGTCGAGCATGAACGCGCGCAGCGGCTCCATGCCGTCGTGGAACGCGGCCGAGGTGGTCTTGTCGCCGTCGAGGTAGGGCTGGACGCCGTCGTCGTTCACCTGCGAGAGCACCGGCGCCATGATGAACAGGCTCAGGAAGAGCGCGAGTCCCGCGAGCACCTGGTTGTTCGGGGTCTGCTGGAGTCCGAGCGCGTTGCGGGTCAGGCCGAGCACGACGAGCACCTTCGTGAAGCTGGTGCAGGTCAGCACGATCGCCGGCAGCAGGCTGAGCAGGGTCAGCGCGAGGAAGACGAGCAGGCTGTTGCTCGGCTTGTCGGTCATGCCCGACAGGTCGATCCGGACGCTGCCGCCGCCGGTGCCGCCGCCCGGGCCGTTCGGTCCGGTCGGTCCCGCCGGGTCGGCGAGGACCAGGGCGAGCCGGGTCACGCCGCTCGACAGGGTCGTGATCACGACGCCCGCTTCCCGGTGACGGCGGCCATGGCGTCCTTCCAGGTCTGCGGGGAGAGCACGGATCCGCTGAGCGCACCGGGGGTGGGGCTCGCTCCGTCCGGTACGACGGGGGCCGCCTCGTCCGGGTCGCCGGCGGTCGGGTCCAGCCCGATCTCGTCCGGCTCGACCTCGGCGAGCAGCGTGATCTGCTGCTCGGTGGTGCCGAGGACCAGGATCCGGGTGCCGACGGAGACCACGGCCACGCCCTGGCCCCGACCGAGCGCTTGGCGCTGGACGACCTGGATCGCCGCACCGGCCGGTGCCTTGAACCGGCGGTTGGCGAGGCGGGCGATGACCAGCAGCAGCCCGACGACGAGTGCCAGGGAGCCGACCAGGCGGACGGCCAGCTCCCCGAGACCGATGCTGTCGGACATCGGCGTCAGACCGCGGCGTTCGCGTCGAGGATCTCGGTGACCCGCAGGCCGAAGTCCTCGTCGACCACGACGACCTCGCCGCGGGCGACCAGGCGGCCGTTGACGAGCAGGTCGGCGGGGCTGCCGGCGGCCCGGTCCAGCTCGAGCACGGCGCCCGGCGTCAGGGCGAGCAGGTCGCGCACGGTCATCCGGGTCCGGCCGAGCTCGACGGTGACCTCCATGTCGACGCCTTGGAGCAGCTCCAGGCCGCGCGGAGGCGCGGCGGCGGTGAAGGCGGGCACGAACGGCTCGGGCTCGGCGTCCTCGACGGCGGCGGCGAGCACGGACGCGGCGGGCTCGGCCTCCTCGGCGATCGGCTCGCGGGCGCCGGCGAGGGTCGCGTCGGGGATGAGGACCGCGGCGGCGATGCCGACGCCGATGAGCGGCACCGTGGTGAAGGCGCCGCCGAGCTCGGTGGTGATGTCATGCCCGTCGGCGCCGAGGTCGAGGGTGCGGGCCCCGCGTGCGTGCGCGCCGAGGCGGCGGGCGGCGGCGTCCAGTGCCGGCTGGACCGCGGCGGCGACGTCGAGTGCGCCGATCGGGCTGCTGGCGAGGGCCTCGACCAGCTCGGTGCCGACGAGGACCACGACGCCGCCGGGCACTCCGCCGTCGAGCTCGGCGATCGCGCCGCCCGCGAAGGCGGCGGTGACGTGCGGCGAGCCGGGCTGGGCCGGGCCCGGCGTCAGCGGCGTGACGGCCGGGAGCGATCCGGCGGCGGCGACCGCGACGGCCTCGGCGAGCAGGGTGGGGTCGAGCACATCGGTCATGGGGATCAGGACTCCTCGGGCGTGGTGACGATCAGGGCGGCGAGGCGCTGGCCACGGGCGCCGGGGGTGGCATGGGCGAAGGTGTTGCCGGCGACGGTCACGTCCAGCGGCGCGGACGCCGGGTGGGTGAGCCGGAGCACGGATCCGGGGCGCAGGTCGGCCAGCGTCGCCGGGTCGACCGGGATCGGGCGGAAGCGCACCGACACCGACACCGGGACCCGCTGGAACTGCTCCTGCAGCAGCAGGGCGGACTGCGCGCGCTGCGCCCGCTCGCGGTCGGAGACCGCGCCCTTGCCGGTCGCGTTGGCGAGGTGGGGGAGCAGCCCGCTGAACGGCAGGCACACCGAGACCCGGTGCGGACGCTCGCCGATCTTGAGCTCGAGGCTCACCACGACCATCACGTCCGCCGCGCTGGCGACCTGCGCGAACTGCGGGCTGTACTCGATGCCGGTGACCTTCGGCTCGAGGGTCACGATCCCGTCCAGGGCGTAGCGCATCTCCCCGAGCAGACGCTCGACCAGGCCGCGGATCACCCCGTCCTCGATCTCGGTCAGCGGCCGGTCGGGCTGCTCGTCGGAGCCGGGGCCGCCGAGCATATGGTCCAGGCAGGACATGGTCGCGAACAGCGGGATCTCCAGCACTCCGGTGCCGGGGATCGGGTCGGCGGTGAACAGCGTCATGTACGTCGACGGGCCGAGGCTGTCGACGTACTCGGCATAGGTGCGCTGCTCGATGCCGATCAGGGTCACCGTGCACACCGTCCGCAGCGAGCTGGTGAAGACCGTCGTGGCCTGGCGCGCGAAGCTGTCGAACCCGAGCTGCAGGGTGCGCTGGTGCTCCCGCGAGAGCTGGATGGGCCGCCGGAAGTCGTACGGCGTGGGTTCGGCCGTGCGGGGTCGGCGGCGCGGCCGCTGGAGGGTCACGACGAGCCCATCGTCGCGGTGGCGGCGGACCTGAGGGGTCACCAGGACGCCGGGCGGTCAGGGTCCCGTGGCCCGTTCGGACTACGGAGGGTCCCGGGGAGGGTCCCGGAGGCGGCGACGCCGGCTACTGGGTGACGTACTCGGTGAAGTACACCTCCATCACCTCGTGGTGGTAGCGCACCTCGAGCTGGTCGAGCAGCTGCTTGCGCAGCGTCTCGCGCACGTCGGGCTTGTTGACCTCGCCGACGGGGAGCCCGCTGAACACGGTGATCGCGGCGTCGAGGGCCTTGCTGCCGTCGGCCTCCTTGGTGCCCTTGGTGAGCTGCAGTGCCATGCCGAGGCGCAGGTAGTGGCCGCCGGCGAGGTTGATCTGGATCGACTCGAGCGAGACCACGTCGCCGGGCTTCGGCGCGGAGTCGCCACTCGGCTTGAGCACGAAGAACCAGGCGCCGCCGCCGAGCAGGGCGAGGACCAGGACGGCGATGCCGATGGTGCGGCCGCGGCCGGGCCGGTCGGCGGCGTCCTCTGCGGTGGCCGCCGGGGCGGCGAGGGTCGTGGTCACGGTTGGTCCTCTCGGCTGTCGTCGGAGCGGGAGCGGATCGGTGCGCCGGCCGCGGCAGGTTCGGCGCCGGTGCCGTCGCCGGCGGGGTCGGTGGGCAGGCCGTCGAGTCCGGCCTCGCGGCGCAGCTCGGCGTACGCCTGCCCCATCAGGGCGCGGGTCTCGGCCGGCTGTTGGCTGAGCACCAGGATGTCGACCCGCTTGTTGACCCGCTGCGAGCCGTGCCGCGCGGGGTCGACGAGCGGTTTGGTGTGCCCGAAGCCGGTGGCGCGCAGTCGGCGGGCGGGGATGCGGTGGCTGTCCTCGAGCCGGTGCAGCACGTGGGCGGCCCGGGCCAGCGAGAGCTCCCAGTCGGAGGGGTAGTAGCGCGGCTTCACCGGCTCCTGGTTGGTGTGGCCGTCGAGCTCGATCGGCTCGGGCAGCTCGGCGAGCACCGGCGCGATGGTGTCGACCACCCGGCGGCCGCGCTCGGTCAGCTCGGCGACGTCGGGCTCGAAGACGACGTGCTGCGAGACCAGGCTGACGATCAGGCCTCGCTCGTCGATGGTGGCGCGCACGTCGTCGCGCAGCCCCTGGTCGCGCAGCGCCTCGTCGATCCGCTTCCAGACCCCGAGCAGCCGGTCGACCTCGGCCCGGGCGGCGCCCTGGGCGCGCTCGTTGCGCAGCCGGTCCGACTCCTGCAGGATCTTGGTCACCGTCTCGCGCTGGGACTCGGGCACCTGGGCCAGGAGCATCTCGTACGACGCCTCGCCGGGGTCGCTCGCGCCCTTGGCGTTGCTGATCGGGCTGGCGCCGTTGAGGATCGACTGCTCGCGGCCGAAGCCGACGGCGAGACCCTCCTTGAGGGCGGCGTACTTCTTCTCGTCGACCGTCGACATCGCGAACATCACGATGAACAGCACCATCAGCAAGGTGACCATGTCGGCGTAGGTCACCAGCCAGCGCTCGTGTCCGGCGCCGTGCTCCTCGTGGTCCTCGTCGTGGTGGCGCCGCCGGGGCGGCCCGGCGCCCTTGCCCGCCTTGCCGGCCGACATCAGGCGGCCTCGCGCTCGACGGTGCCGGTGGGCAGCAGGGAGCGCAGCTTCTCCGCGACCAGGCGCGGGTTGGCGCCGGCCTGGATGGCGGCGACGCCCTCGATGGCGACCTCCATCCGGGCGCACTCCAGCTCGCCGAGCCGCTTGAGCCGGCTGGAGATCGGCAGCCAGATCACGTTGGCCGACATGACGCCCCACAGGGTGGCGACGAAGGCGCCGGCGATCAGGTGGCCGAGCTCGTCGGGGGTGGCCAGGTTCTCCAGCACGTGCACCAGGCCCATGACGGTGCCGATGATGCCGATGGTGGGCGCGTAGGCGCCGGCGTCGCCGAAGAACTTCGCGGCCTGCTTGTCGTCGCGCTTCTTGGCCCGCAGCTCGGCCTCGAGGATGTCGCGCACGTCCTCGGGGTCGGTGCCGTCGATCGCCATCGTCACGCCCTTGACCAGGAACGGGTCGTCGATCTCGCGCAGGCTGTCCTCGAGCGCGAGCAGACCCTCGCGACGGGCGCGCTCGGCGAGCGAGACGACCTGCGGCACGAGCGACTCGGCCGGCTCGACCGAGCCCGTGAACGCACGCTTGACGTCCTTGACCGCGGCCTTGGCGTCGCTCATCGTGCCGCCCGCGACGGTGACCATGACCGTCGTACCCAGCACCAGCAGCATCGGCGGCAGCAGCAGCAGGCTCATCGGGTTGCCGCCCTCGAGCACGTTGGCCGCGACGATGATCACCAGGCCGACGACGATGCCGACCGGGGTTGCGATGTCCTTCACGGGGTCACTCCTCGCGGGGGTACGGCGGTCAGCCGGCCCTGGCGGGCCCGGACCGGGGCGACCGTCGACGCGTCCGGCAGGGCCGCCCGCGCCACGATGGCCGAGCGGTAGGCGATGACGGCGTCGCGCACCTCGTCGAGCGACTCGGCCACGATGTACTTGGTGCCGTCGACCAGCGTCACCACGGTGTCCGGGGTGCAGTCGACGCGCTCGATCAGGTCCGCGTTCAGCAGGAACGTGGTCCCCGAGAGTCGGGTCAGCGAGATCACCGCGGCACCTCCGTGTGCGTGGCTGAGGCAATGCTTGGGGGAGCGCCGTCCGTGGCGTTCCGCAGGTCCCATCGGCCGGTGGCGATAGTCCCTGACCAAAAGCACCGGCTTCTTACGTGTCGCGGTGCTTTTGAGCAGGGACTATCCCGGCGGAGCCGGTCAGCGCTTGATGTTGACCAGCTCCTCCAGCACCTGGTCGCTGGTGGTGATCACCCGCGAGCTGGCCTGGAAGCCGCGCTGGGCGAGGATCAGGTTGGTGAACTCGGCCGACAGGTCGACGTTCGACATCTCCAGCGCACCGGCCATGATCTGGCCGCGCTGGCCCTGGCCGGCGACGCCGAGCTGGACGGCGCCGGAGTTGGCGGACTCGCGGAAGGCGGTGTCGCCGATCTTCTCCAGGCCCATCGGGTTGGTGAAGTCCGCGACCGCGAGCTGGCAGATGTCGCGCTGGACGCCGTCGGAGAAGACGCCGCGGACCTTGCCGTCCGCGCCGATGGAGTACGACGTCAGGTTCACGCCGGCCGGCAGCGTCGCGTTGATCAGGTTCAGGTCGACGTCGATCGGGCCGCCGGTCGGCAGGCCCGCGGCGTCGAGGGCGTAGCCCTGTACCCGCATGCCGCTGGGCGCGACGAGGATCCCGGTCTGGTCGAAGGTGAACGCGCCCGCGCGGGTGTAGACGTTCTCGGCGCCGTCGCGCAGCACGAAGAAGCCGTCGCCCTGCAGCATCACGTCGGTCGGGCGGCCGGTGAGCTGCGCCGAGCCCTGGCCGAAATTGGCCATGGTCGCCGCGAGCTGGACGCCGAGCCCGATCTGGATCGGGTTGGTGCCGCCGCGCTCCGCGTTGCCGCCCGAGGCGGCGGTGAGCATCTGGCTCAGGGTGTCGGAGAAGACGGTGGTGCTCGACTTGAAGCCGGTCGTGTTGGCGTTGGCGATGTTGTTGCCGGTGACGTCGAGCATGGTCTGGTTCACGCGGAGGCCGGAGATGCCGGCGAAGAGCGAGCGAAGCATGGTGGTTCTCCTTCAGGCGGTGGGTGAGGCGGGTCAGGCGGGTCGGGCGGTGGTGGACGGGACACCACTCGGTGGCACGTAGGTGCCACCACCGCTGGTGGTGGGCGCCTCGATCGTGGGTGCGGTGCCGACGCTGACGACGTCGGTGACGGCGACGGACTTCCCGTCGACGCTGAGCACCGGGCCGGTGGCCAGGTAGGTCGTGCCCTGCACGACACCGGACTGCTCGGCGCCCGTGGCGTCGTACCAGCGCACCGTCTGGCCGATCAGCGAGCTGGCGCCGAAGGCGAGCTGGGTGCTGAGCAGCATCGCGGTCTGGTCAGCGACGTCCTGCATCTTCTCCAGGGCGGTGAACTGCGCCGTCTGGGCGAGGAACTGTGAGGAGTCCGTGGGGTTGAGCGGGTCCTGGTACTTCATCTGCGCGACCATCAGCTGCAGGAACATGTCCTTGTCAGCGGTGTTCGAGCCGCCGGACGCGCCGGTGGTGCCGGTCGCGGTGCCGGTCACGCCGTAGCCGATGCCTTCGGTGCCGGAGACGGTCATGGTTCCTCCTCACAGGGTCCGGTCGAGCTGACCGGCGGGGGTGGTCGGGGTCGGAGTGAGCGCGGGCGCCGGCTCGGGTACGTCGCGCTGTTCCCGGCGTCGGTCCGGGTCGCCGGACGAGCGGGTCCAGCCCGAGGCGCCGTCGCGGCCGGCGTCGGCCGAGACCGTGCTGCCGCTCGTCTGACCGGTGGCGGCGACGGGTGCGCTCGGTGTGGTGGGCTGCGGCGGCGCGGGGTTGAACGGGTCGCGGACCAGCACCTTGGCCTCGGTGGCGCCGGAGCGCTCGAGCAGCCGCTGCAGCTCGGGTACTCCGCTGCTCAGCGCCCGGTGCACGGCGGCGCTCCCGGCGGCGTCGTCCGCGCTGCCCGCCAGCCGCACCTGCACCGTGCCGTCCTTGACCACGAGGGTCACCCGGACCTCGCCGAGCTGCTCCGGCTGGAGGGTGAGTGTGATCCGGTGCGTGCCGGGGCGGTCGGTCGGGGTGGTCGCGACCAGGTGGGCGACCTCGGGGAAGACCTGCTGCACCACGGCCTGCGCCACGGTCGGGCGCGGGGCCGCCGCGAGGGGCGGGGTCACGCTGCCGGTGGTCGGCGCCGGAGCGGGGAGGTCGGTGTCGGCGAGGGTGTCGATGTCGGCCGGGGCCGGGTCGGGAGCGTCGGTGGGTACGTCGGTCGGGACATCGGCAGACAGGGGGAGCGGCGCGACGGCCCGGGCCGGTGCGGGGACGGCCATCGGCTCGGACGCCCCGTTCGTCAGGTGCGCGGTGGGGGCAGGAGCGCTCGGGGCAGCCGGGGCAGCCGGGGCAGCCGGGGCGGTCGGGGTGGCCACGGCGAGGACCGCCGCGGCAGCAGGTGCTGCCGCGGCAGGTGGCGTTGCGGCAGTGGCCGGCACGGAGGGCGCGGTCGCCGGGGCAGCGGGCAACGGCACCGTGGCGAGGAGCGCGGCGGCCAGCGCATCGCCGAACACGACCCCGAGGTCCCCCGGCTGGTCGGTGGCGGCGGGGGTGCCGTCGACGGGGACCGGGGCAGGCAGCCCCGGCAGGAACGGAGTGATGCTCATTCAGCTCACCATCGCCATCACGTTGCGGACGTAGTTCTGGGTCTCCTGGTACGGCGGGATGCCGCCGTAGCGGGTGACGGCCCCGGCGCCGGCGTTGTACGCCGCCAGGGCGAGGTCGGTGCGCCCGAACCGGTCGAGCAGCGAGCGCAGCAGCCGGGCCCCGCCGTCGATCGCCTGGGCCGGGTCGAACGGGTCGCTCACGCCGAGGCCGCGGGCGGTGCCCGGCATCAGCTGCATCAGGCCCTGGGCGCCGGCCGGGCTGACCGCGCGGGCGTCGAAGCCGGACTCCTGCTTCGCGACGGCGGCGATCAGGCTCGCCGGGACGCCGGTGCGCGCGGCGGCGGCGGTGATCAGGTCGGCGTACGGCGTCGTGGTGGCGGCCCGGGCGGCGACCGGGGAGGCGCCGGCGGCGGGCTGGTCGATGATCCGGCGGATCACGTCGGGCGTGGACGGCACGTCGACGACGCGGATGTCGAGGCCGGTGCGGGGCGCCTCGATCATCTTGCCGCCGCCGATGTAGATGGCGATGTGGTCGACCCCGTCGTTGCGGCTGGAGTTGTCCCAGGCGAGCAGGTCGCCGGGCTGGGCCTCGGCCATGCTGGCCACCGGCGTCCCCGAGCGCGCCTGCTGGTTGGACACCCGCGGCAGGTCGTAGCCGAGGCTCTTGTAGACGACCTGGACCAGGCCGGAGCAGTCCATGCCCTTGGTCGGGTCGGTGCCGCCCCAGACGTAGGGGAGGCCGAGGTACTTGCGGGCCTCGGCGACCACCGCCTCGCCGGTGACCGACCCCGAGGCGGCGGTGCCGGCCACCCGCGCGGACAGCTCGCTCGCGAAGCCCCCGCTGGAGCCGGAGCTCCGCACGGTCGCGAACTGGGCCAGCCGGGCCTGGATCTCACTGATCCGCGCGGTCACGGCGTCGATGCTCATCGCTTACCTCGGGCCCAGCGCTGGGCGGCCAGGTCGTCGGCGTCGCGGGCGGCCCGTCGCTCCGCCTCGGTACGACGCCGGGCGGCCCGACGCGCGAGGAGGTGCTCGACGGCGGCCAGGCGGGCGCGGTCGGAGGTCCAGCGGGCCCGGGCGTCGGCCGTGACGACCGCGGCGCTCGCGACCCGGTCGCGGGTCTCGCCGACCAGGATCCCGGCGTGGGCCAGCCGGGTGCGGGCGGCGACCAGCTCGGCGGTGGTCGTCGTGGCCGGGACGGGGGCGGTGGCGATGCTCGACTCCAGCGAGGAGAGGCGGCCGACCAGGGCGGCCTCCTCGGCGAGGACCCGCTGCAGGCCGATCCGGCTGTCGGTCTCGCGGACGTCGCGGACCCGGGCGACGGCGGCCAGGCCGCGGTCCTCGCGGTGCCCGCGGCTCACGAGGCCACCACCGCGGCCAGCCGGTCCCACGCCTCGGCGCGGGGCGTGATGTCGTCCATGGACTGGCGCAGGAACGCCTCGATCCCGGGCAGCCGGGCGAGGGCGGCGTCGGCGTCGGCGTCCGCACCGGCGACGTAGGCGCCGATCTCGACCAGCTCGCGGACCGAGCGGTGCGCGGCGAGCATCCGGCGCAGCCGGCCGGCGTCCTGCTGCTGCTCGGGCGTCGTGACCGCCCGGTGCACCCGGGAGATCGACTCGAGCACGTCGATGGCCGGGAAGTGGTCGGCGGTGGCGAGGTCGCGGGAGAGCACGACGTGCCCGTCGAGGATGGAGCGGGCGGTGTCGCCGATCGGGTCCTGGAGGTCGTCGCCCTCGACGAGGACGGTGTAGATGCCGGTGATCGAGCCGGTGGCCGAGGTGCCGGCGCGCTCGAGCAGGCGCGGCAGCAGGCCGAAGACGCTGGGCGGGTAGCCACGGGTGGCGGGTGGCTCACCCGCGGACAGGCCGATCTCGCGCTGGGCCATGGCGACCCGGGTGAGCGAGTCCATCATCAGCACGACGTCGCGGCCGCCGTCGCGGAACCACTCCGCGATCCGGGTGGCGGTGAACGCCGCGCGCAGTCGCTCGACCGCGGGCGCGTCCGAGGTGGCGACCACCACGACCGAGCGGGCCAGGCCCTCGGGGCCGAGGTCGCCGTCGATGAACTCGCGTACCTCGCGGCCGCGCTCGCCGACCAGGGCGATCACATTGACGGCGGCGTCGGTGCCGCGTGCGACCATCGACAGCAGCGAGGACTTGCCGACGCCGGAGCCGGCCATGATGCCGATCCGCTGGCCGCAGCCGAGCGGCACGAGCGCGTCGAGGGCGCGGACGCCGGTGCCGAGCGGCTCGGTGATCCGCGGCCGGCTCAGCGCGTCGGGGGTGGCGAGCTCGGTCGAGACCGTCTCCAGGCCGGGGTCCGCCGCGAGCGGGGGGCCGCCGTCGACCGGACGGCCGAGGCCGTCCAGCACCCGGCCGAGGAGAGCCGCGCCGACCTGGATCCGCAGCGGGCCACCGGTCGCGCGGACCAGGTCGCCGGCCCGGACGCCGGTGGTGGTGCCGAGCGGCAGGCAGATCGCACTGCCGGGGCGCAGGGCGGCGACCTCGGCGAGCAGCGGCCCGGTCGACGTACGGACCTCGAGCAGGTCGCCCACGGCCGGGTCGGACAGCCCGCGCACCTCGAGGTGCAGGCCGACCAGCTCGGCGACGGTGCCCAGGCGCAGCGGCGCGGCGGCCTCCAGCAGGCGGGCGCGGGTGGCGGTGTCGACGCTCACGAGAGCACCTCCCGCACCCGCGCCATCGCCTCGCGGATCCGCAGGTCCACGACCGAGCCGTCGACGCCCTCGACCAGCGCGTCGACCGAGCCGAGGGCCGGGTCGGCGACCACCTCGAGACCGCGATCGGCGAGCTCCCGAGCGGCTGGCGACGCGGCGGCCGACGGGTGCAGCCGGACCCGGCCGACCGGCCCGGGCGGTAGCACCTGCAGCACCCGGGCGACGACGTCCTTCGGGCCCAGCCGGGCCACCTGGGCGCCGATCAGGGTGGTGGTCAGGGACCAGGCGAGGTCGGTCGCCTGGTCCTCGACCGCACGGGCCAGGTCGTCGAGCAGCCCCCTGACCTGCTCGGCAGCCTGGCCCAGTGCGTCGAGGGCGGCGCGGTGCTCGGCCTCGCGCCGCGCCTCCGCCTCGGCGGTGGCCACGGCTCGGCGTGCCTCCTCGCCGGCGGCCTGCTCGGCCGCGGCACGCCGGCCCTCGGCCCAGCCCACGGCGTAGCCCTGCGCCCGGGCGGCGGCACTGGCCTGGGCGGCCACGCCGTCGAGCAGGTGCTCGGTGACCGTGTCGCCGAGGACGCTGTCGCTGCCGAGCCGGGTCCAGGTGCCGACCCGCAGCTCGGGCAGCTCGAGCTCAGAGAACGAACTCATCGTCGTTCCCTCGCCGGACCATGATCTGGCCCTGCTCCTCGAGCTGGCGGATGGTGCGGATGACGCCCTGCTGGGCCTCCTCGACCTGGGCCAGGCGGACGGCGCCGAGCAGCTCGACCTCCTCGAGCAGGTTCTCGGCCGCGCGCTCGGACAGGTTCGCGGTGATCTTGGTGCGGACCGCGTCGCTGACGCCCTTGAGCGCCAGGGCGAGCTCGGCGGTGTCGACCTGGCGCAGCACCTGCTGCACCGAGCGGTCGTCGAGGCCGGTGATGTCCTCGAACATGAACATCCGGCTCTTGACCTCGTCGGCGAGCGTCGGGTCGAGCCCCTCCAGGCCCTCGACGATCTGCCGCTCGGTCGGCCGGTCGGACCGGTTGATGATGTTGACCAGCGGGTCGACGCCGCCCACCCGCGAGACCTCGGTGGGCTGCAGCATCGAGGACAGCTTGCGCTCCAGCACCGCCTCGACGGTGCGCACGATCTCGGGCGAGGTGCGGTCCATCACCGCGATCCGGTGCGCGACCACGGCCTGCTGGTGCGCCGGCAGCCCGCTGAGCAGCAGGGATGCCTTGTCCGCGGCCATGTGGGCCAGGACCAGCGCGATCACCTGCGGGTGCTCGTCGGCGATGAAGCTGCGCAGCTGCGCGGGATCGGCGCGGTGCAGGAACTGGAAGGGCATCTGGACGGCGGCCGCGTGCAGCCGCTCCATGATCTCCTTGGCGCGCTCGGGCCCCAGGGACTGCTCGAGCAGCTGCTGGGCGAACCCGAAGCCGCCCTGCGTGACGTGTGCGTGGGCGGTGGCGAGGTCGTGGAACTCGGTGAGCACCTGCGCGGTCTCGCTCGCCGACACCGCGTCCAGCCGGGCGATCTCGCCCGAGATCGCCTCCACCTCGGCGTCGCTGAGATGCGCCATCACCTGGGCGGCGCGCTCCTTGCCCAGCTGGATGAGCAGGACCGCGGCCTTGCGGACCCCCATCGAGACGAGCGTGGAGCCGGACGTGGCCATGAGGGTCATGGGCGCGGCTCCACGAGCCAGCCGCGCAGCAGCGCGGCGACGTCGTCGGGCTGCCGGTCGACGAGGGCGATCAGCTCGTCGCGCATCGACTCCTCCTCGTCCTTCTCCGACGTCTCGAGCGCCGCCAGGGCGGGCGCCTCGAGCTGGGCGGTGCGGGTGGCGGCGTCGGTGCGCAGCTGCTCGACCAGGTAGGCGCGGGCGTCGTCGCGGGCCTTGGCCCGGCGCCGGGCCTGCAGCCAGGCGAGCAGCACCATCAGCACGATGCCGCCGCCGATGCCGAGGTTGCGCAGCAGGCTGTTGCGGCGGGCCGCCGCGTCGGCGGCCTGGGCCGCCTTCAGCTCGGCCGCCGCCGACTCCTCGGAGCTGCGGTCGAAGGCCATCGTCGTGACGTCGATGGTGTCGCCGCGCTGGGCGTTGATGCCGACCGCGTTGCTGATCAGGTCCTTGACCACCTGCGGCTGGATCGCCGCTGCCGCCGTGGAGTCGAGGACCGCGCCGATGTGCAGCGTGTTGATCGAGCCCGGCGCCTTCTCCCGGTGCTCGACGGTCTGGTCGAGCGCGTTGTCGCGGGTCTTCGAGGTGTTCTTGTACGACGAGTCGCCGCCGGTGCCGCTCGTGGCCGGGTCCATCTGGCCGTCGGGACCGACGGTGCCGCCGGCGCCGCTGTCGAGGGCGCCGGCCGGACCGGCGTACGTCTCGTTGGTGGAGGACTCCGACAGCGGCGGGATGTTCTCCTTCGTGCCGTAGGTCCGGCTGTCGGTGACCGCCTTGTCGAAGTCGAGGTCGGCGGTGACGGTGACCGTCGAGTTGCCCGGGCCGAGCACGCGGTCGAGCACCGCCTGGATGTCGGCGCGCATCGAGTCCTGGAAGGCCGCGACCTGCTTGGAGCGCGCGGACGCCGCGCCGACGCCGCTGTCGGTGCCGTCGTCGGCGGTGAGCAGCCGGCCGCTCGCGTCGGTCAGCGTGACGTTCTTCGGCTCCAGGCCGTCGATGCTGGACGCCACCAGGTGCACGATCGCCTGCACCTGGCCGTCGTCGAGCGAGCTGCCCGGCTCGGTGTCGATCAGCACCGACGCCGTCGGCGGGTCCTGCTCGTCGGTGAAGACCTGCTTCTGGGGGATGGCGAGGTGCACGACCGCGGTGTCGACGCCGTGGATGGCCTCGACGGTCTTGCTGAGCTCGCCCTCCATCGCGCGCTTGAAGTTGGTCTGCTCCTGCGACTCCGAGGTCGACAGGCTCTGCTTGTCGAGGAGGCTGTAGCCGCCGTCGCTGCTGGCCGGGAGGCCCTTGCCGGAGAGGGTGATCCGGGTGCTGTAGACGTCCGAGCGCGGCACCATGATCGTGCCGCCGCCGCCCGTGATCTCGTACGGCACGCCCTGGGAGTCGAGCTCCTCGATCACGGCGCTGGCGTCGGTGCCGGAGAGGTTGGAGTACAGCGGGGCGTAGCTGGGCGTCGAGACCCAGCGGAAGACCATGAAGACGGCGACCAGCAGGGCCGCCGTACCGATGACGGCGACCGCCTTCTGGCCGGCCGTGAAGGCGCCGAAGGTGTCGCGGGCACGGGTGAGATACCGGGTGAGGCGCTGTTGCATCGTCGTTCCCTCAGACCTGCATCCGCATGATCTCGTTGAACGCCTCGACCGCGCGGTTGCGCAGGGACACCGTCAGCTGGCTGGCGACGGACGCCTCGCTGGCCGCGATCGTGTAGTCGTGGATGTTCTCGAGCTTGCCGGTGGCGGCCTGGACGGCGAGGCCGTCGGCCTTGTCGGTCAGGCCCTCGAGCCGGTCCAGGCCGTCGAGGACGAGGGAGCCGAACTCGGTGTCGGGGCCGGTCGACGGCGCGACCTGGTCGGCGCTCGGAGGCGCGGCGATCGAGCCGAGCGCGTCGGCGCCGGACAGCGACGGGAACTGCAGCGGCGTGATCTCCATCAGCGGGCGCCGATCTGGAGCGCCGCGCCGTAGGTGTCCTGCGCGGTCTTGGTGACCTGGACCGACGCCTGGTAGCCGCGCTGGGCCATGACCAGCTGGCTCATCTGCGCCGCCATGTCGATGTCGGGGAGCCGCACGTAGCCGTCCTCGTCGGCCAGCGGATGCCCGGGGGAGTGGACCATGCGGCCCTCGGGGTCGCCCTCGGCGAAGCCGGCGACGTCGACGCCGCCGTCGGCGCGCGGGTCGAAGACGACGTAGGTCGCCTGGAAGGCGTCCTCGCTGGTCCGCTTGACCGTATTGGCGTTCGCGATGTTGCCGGCCAGCGCGTCCAGCCAGACCTGGTGCGCGCCGAGGGCGGTGTTGGCGATCCGCAGCGTCTCGAAGGCGCCCATCAGGCCGCACCTCCGGCCATCAGGTTCAGGCGGGAGTCGCGGTCGCTGATCGCCCGGCCCATGATCTGGTACTGGTACTGGGTCTGGATCGCGGCGATCGACTCCTTGCGGAGGTCGACGTTGTTGTCATTGGCACCGACCGGGGTGTCCGTGGCCGAGACGGTCGCGGTGAGCTCGCCGGTCGCGGCGCGGCCGCGCTCGATCGCACGGGAGAGCGCGGACTCGAACTCGACGCTGCGGGCCCGGAAGCCCGGGGTGTCGACGTTGGCGATGTTGTCCGCGATCACCTGCTGGCGCTGGGACAGCCCGTTGATCGCGGAGTGCAACACGAAGCCGACGGCATCGGACGTGGCGAAGGACACGGTCGATCTCCTGGGGATGCACCGGTCCCGTCAGGGGTCGGTGCGACAGTCGGTGCCGGTCCGTCGGCAAGGGCGAGCAATCCGTCGCTCACCGTGCCTGATCGGTGTCGCCGCCGGGGATCTGAGCGCCCGCGACTGGGACTAGGTCCTGACTATCTCGACCGATCGGCCTGCCGGGGGCGTGCTATCCGCCGCCGGCCCCCGCCGTCGCGGACCATCACGTCCGACACCCGCAGCCGGCCGAGGACGGGCAGGCCGAGCCGGCGCCGGAGCCGGAAGTCGGCGACGTAGAGGCGGTAGACCAGCCGCAGCAGCACACGATTGCCCAGCCGGTCCGCCCACCGCAGCGCCACCAGCACCCGCTCGAACCGGCGCTGGTCGCGTGCGGTCCAGGTCCAGCCCATCAGCTCGCGGAAGTGCGGCGGCAGGTTGCCGCGGGTCAGGAAGTGGTACGCAGGTCCCAGCAGCCGGGCGAGCAGTCGGCCGGGCGGGCCCCAGGCCTCGCCCAGGAAGCCGAGGTCGGCGAGCGACTCGAAGTCGCGGCGCACCTCCTCGGAGATCGCCAGCCGCGGCAGCATGCCCGACCAGTACTCCTCGAACGCGGCCCAGTCGCCCGGCCACCGCTCGGCCCGCACGTTGACCCCGGTGGCCAGCGGGCGGGCCTCGGCGAGCAGGTGGTCGAGCTGGGCGCGATCGAGCTCGCCGTACAGCAGCACGTGCTGGTCGACGAAGAACCGGAACAGGCAGGCCGCCACCCACAGCTGCAGGTCGGCGGCGTTGGCGTTGTAGGCCACCGGGCTGTCCGGGCCGGAGCGGACGTGCCGGTGCACCTCCGCGACGGCGCCACGCATCGCGGCCCGGTCGGCCTCGTTGCCGGCGACGGCGAGGGCGAGGTACTGGCCGGTCGTCCGGGCCCGCTTCAACGGCCGGCGGCGCGGGCTCCCCGACACCACGCGGCTCTCGCTCACGCCTTCGCCGACCGGCGGGAGCGCGAGCTGCTGGATGATGTTGGCCACGCCGCTCGTCGTGCCGAGGCTGGAGACGGTGCCGAGCAGCGTGGTGGGAGCGGTCCGGGGCACGGCGGGTCCTCGAGTTATCTGTCAACGGGTGTGTTCAGATGGTCGTGGACGCAACGTAGGCCCCGGGGCGACGGCACGTCAAGGCGCCCGGCCCCTTGGGGGAGCCGGGCGCCGGTGGCGAGGTCAGGTCACTTCAGGCGGACCTTGGTGGCCGCCGAGCTCGACGCGTGCACGCCCGCCGAGCCGGCGTACTGGGCCACCAGACGGTGCTTGCCCTTGCCGAGCTTGGCGACCTTCAGCTTGAGGACGCCGCCGTGGCCGGCCGTGAGCGTGCCCTGGGCGACGACCCGGCCGTTGCGCGCGAGGTCGCGGACGACGACCTGGCCGGTGGGCGCCTTGCCCGCCTGCACGGTGACCGTCGCCTTGCCCTTCCTGCGGGCCGACACCTTGAACTTCGCGCTGGTGGTCGAGGGGACCTTCGCGACGGCGCCACCGCCGCCGCCCCCGCCGGCCTCCGGGCCGGCCGCGAACAGCGGGACGTACGGCGTCACGAAGGACTTGTTGCCGCCATGGCCGGCGACCTTGAACGCGACCTGCAGGTGGTCACCCGAGCTGGCGACCGAGCACGGCGCGATGCCCGCGGTCCGCTCCGGGCAGTTCGGTGCCGGCGTCGCTGTACCCTTCAGCGCGCGCTTGGCGACCACGACGACCTGGAACTCGAAGATCTCGCCGCGCTCCAGGGTGATCGCCTTGCCACCGGCCGTCGGGATCGCGATGCCGCCGTTGACCCCGCGGGTCACCTCCACGGGCGTGGTGGTGAAGGTCGGCGTCGGGTCGTCGATGTCGTTGATGCCCCACTTGATCGGCTCGTCGGGGTAGCCGAACGCCGTCTCGTCGAAGATCATCTCCGGCACCACGGCCACGCCACTGCCGCACGGCAGCCCGACCAGGCCGACGTAGCCGTGCAGCAGGAAGGGCTCGCCCACCTTCGGCACCTCGCCGGTCGGCGACCACCACCCGGTGTTGGCCGTCACTCCGGTGCTGAGCTCACCGGTCCAGCAGTCGCGGATGGTGTCGGACTGGCTGCTGCCGTCCTGCCACTCGCCGGCGGCATGGGCCGGGCCGGCGAACGCCAGGAGAGAGGCGGTGAGAAGGCTCGCGCCGAGGGCGAACAGGGACTTTCGCTTGCGGTTCTGGGGGTTCATGGCGGGGACGCTAGGAGGCGGCTCGTCCCGGTCCGGAGGGCCGCGGTCCCCGGTTTGTCCCTGGGGCTGTCCCGGGGTTGTCCCGGGGTCCGGTCAGAGCCGGCCGTCGGCTCGAATGATCCGTCGGACCGTTGCTGCACGATGCGCCCGTGGCTGACCTATCCCTTCCCGACGACTACGCCGCGCTCCTCGACGAGGTGAGTGCGCAGGTACGTCGCGCACGAACGGTGGCCATCCGTGCCGTCAACACGAGACTCGTCGAGCTGTACTGGGAGGTCGGCACCACGATCCTGCGGCGCCAGGCCGCCGAAGGATGGGGCGCGAAGGTCATCGACAGGCTCGCGGACGACCTGCGCAGGCAGTTCCCGGACATGACAGGTCTGTCCCGCAGCAACCTGAAGTCCATGCGCCAGTTCGCGGCTGCGTACCCCGGCGTCACCATTGGCCAACAGCCCGTTGGCCAAATCCCGTGGGGCCATGTCATGACCCTGCTTCAGAAGCTGGACGAGCAGGCCGAACGCGACTGGTACGCACGCCAGGTGGTCGTCCACGGCTGGTCTCGGTCGGTGCTGCTCAACCAGATCAAGAACCAGTCGCATCTCCGCGTCGGCGCCGCGCCGTCGAACTTCCGAAGCACCATGTCGCCCGAGCAGTGCGAGCTCGCGCAGGAGCTGACCAAGGACCCCTACGTCTTCGACTTCCTCGACCTGTCCGGGCAGATCAGCGAACGTGAGCTCGAGGACGAGCTGATCGGACGGATCCAGGACACCTTGCGCGAGTTCGGCAACGGGTTCGCTTTCGTCGGTCGTCAGGTCCACTTCGAGGTCGACGGCGACGACTGCTACGTCGACCTGCTGCTGTTCCACCTCGATCAGCTGCGCTTCGTGGTCGTCGAGCTCAAGATCGGGAAGTTCAGTCCCCAGGACCTTGGCCAGCTGGGTTTCTATGTCGCGCTCGTCGATGCCCAGCGGCGCAATCCCGATGCCCACCATCCAACCGTCGGCATCCTGCTGTGCGCCGAGCAGAACGAGCGTGTCGTTCAGTACGCGCTGTCTGGCGTCGGTCAGGCCATGGCGGTCGCGACGTACACCTACGACACCCTCCCCGCCGACGTTCGCAGCGGCCTGCCCGCGCCGGAGCAAGTCATCGCGGCAGTCGATATGCCGTTGTCCCAGCGCTGGCCAGCCGCTGAGCGGGAACGACCCGCATGACCCGGCGCGTGCCTCAGAGCAGCACGACGGAGAGCAACCCCGACCCGTACCCGCCGATCTCCACGGCCAGGTCCTCCCGCCGCCCGAGCGTCAGCGTGCTGATCCGCACCTGCGGGTCGAGCGGTGGCCCGGCGGGATGGAGCGCGTGCAGCCGCAGGTGGTCGGCGCCGGCGACGTTGAACGTCGAGGCGGCGATGTTGAGCACCTCATAGAGGTTCTCGCCGATCGCGTCGGTGACCTTGCCGTCCCCGACGGCAGTGGCCGCGTCGGCCACGGGGATCAGGCCGAGCGCCGCGCCGGCGTACGCCGAGAAGGCGAGGTCGCACGCGATGAGGGCGCCGATCCGGAGACTGTCGTCGACGTACAGGGCGACCGAGGCGGGGGTGTCGGGGCCGGGCGCGAAGGGGGCGGACGGCGACAGGGTCACGTCGCGGCCGAGGAGGTCGGCGAGGAGGTCGCGCAGCTGCTTGGGCTGGGGGAGGTGGACGGCCATCGGTCGCTCAGATCACGCTGCGGAGCGCGTCGTCGAACGCCTCCGGGGTGAACGGCTTGGCGATGAGGAAGGCGGCGCCGGCGGAGGCGGCCCGCTCGCGCATCTCCTCCGAGCCCTCCGAGGTGACGAAGCCGAAGGCGACCTGCGAGCCGGAGGCGCGCAGCGCGGAGAGGCAGTCGATGCCGTTCATCTCGGGCATGTTCCAGTCCGAGAGCACCAGGTCGGGCGCCTCGGTCCGCACCAGCTCCAGGGCCTGGCGGCCGTTCTCGGCCTCGACGATGTCGTGCCCGCCGTGCCCGGCCTGGCGCAGGGTGCGGATCACGATCTGCCGCATCACGCGGCTGTCGTCGGCGATCAGGATCTTCATCGGGGGCCTTCCTGGGGGACGTGGACGGAGACGCGGACGGGGTCGCCCTGCCAGGCGAGGTCGAGCCGGCAGGCGAGGGCCGCGTCGCTCGCGAACGCCGCGCGCCCGGCGGCGACGGCGGGCAGCGAGAGCGCGCTCGGGCCGGGCATCAGGCTCTTCACGTTGCCGCCGACCATGTTGACCAGCTCGCCGACGGCGTCGGCGATGTCGCTGTCGCTCGCCTCCTCGGCCTCGGGCAGCGCGAGCATCCGGGTCGTCAGCCGCCGGGCCACGGACTCGTCGAGCTCGACGGTCACCACGCCCTGCCAGCCGCCGCTGATCGTCGTGGCGGCCGACCAGGCGGCGGCGTCGAACGGCGATCCCGCCGGTACGGCGCGCGGCAGCAGCACCGCCTCGTCGCCGAGCAGCGCCAGCCACACGTCCTCGGTGACGGCCAGGAGGTCGTCGGCCGCGGGCACCTCGGCCGTGGGCAGCACCGCGCTCATGCCGGCACCAGCCCGAGCAGCGAGAGCTTGTCGACGATCGCGTCGGGGGTGAACGGCTTGATGACGTACTCGTGCGCACCGGCGGCGAGCGCCCGCACGATCTGCCGCTGCTCGCTCTCGGTGGTCACCATCATCAGCGTCACGTCGCGCCACGCGGGGTTGGCGCGCACCTCGGTGATGAAGGTGTAGCCGTCCATCACCGGCATGTTCCAGTCGACCAGGCACACATCGGGGACGACGCCCGCGTGCATCTGGTCCAACGCCGCCTGGCCGTGCTCGGCCTCGCTGGTCTCGAAGTCCAGGTCGGTGACGATGCGGCGCAGGATGCTCCGCATCGCCCGGGAGTCGTCGATGATCATCGCGCGCACGGTCAGGCTCCTGTGCTGGTGAGGGACGGGGTCAGGGTCCGGGCCGTGGCCCGTCGGTACGCCGGCACCCGCCCGATCTGCTCGCGCTGCCAGGCGGCCGCGAGCTCGGGGGGCAGGTCGAGGGTGGTCTCCGACGAGCCGAGCAGCAGGTAGCCGTCGTCGGCGAGCATCGGCAGCATCCGGCGCAGGATGTCCTGCTTGGTGGGCGCGTCGAAGTAGATGAGGACGTTGCGCAGCCAGATCAGGTCGAAGGTCCCCAGCCCGAGATAGGGCGCCGCGAGGTTCAGGTGCTTGACGGTGACCCGCTCGCGCAGCCGGTCGGCGATCTCCCACTCCCGGCCGACCCGCGTGAAGTAGCGGACCAGGCTGGTCGCGGGCAGGCCGCGGTTGACCTCGACCTGGCTGTACCGTCCGGCCCGGACCCGCTCCAGCATGGCGGTGGAGATGTCGGTGGCGACGATCTCGTAGGTCCACCCCTCCGGGAGGTGCTGGTCGAGCAGCATCGCGATCGAGTACGCCTCCTGCCCGCTCGAGCAGGCCGCGCTCCAGATCCGCAGCCGCCGGGTGAGCCGCCGGCCCTCCAGCAGCGCGGGCAGCATGGCGTCGGTGAACGCCTGGTACGGCGTGTGGTCGCGGAACCAGCTCGTCTCGTTGATGGTCAGCGCGTCGATGACCTTGCGCCGCTCCTCGGCGTCGAAGGCCAGCCGCGCGACGTACTCCTCGAGGCCCAGGCCGCGGGCGGCGGCGAGCGGGTTGAGCCGCGCCTCGACGAGATACTCCTTGCCCTCGTCGTACACCATCGAGGTCTCGCGGCGCACGAGCGCGGAGACCGAGGCGAAGGAGGCGGACGTCGTCATGCCCGCTCCATCGGCGGTGTCCCGGACGACCTGAGCCCTCAGACAACCCGGGCCCGGGCCGATGAGCGGGACGTGACTCAGATCAGGGTGCTCGTCGTCGACGACTCGGCGTTGGTACGACGGCTGGTGACGACCGCGCTCCGGGAGGCGCCGGACATCGAGGTCGCCGGCGTGGCGCGCGACGGCGTGGAGGCCGTGCGGTTGGTCGACGAGCTCGTCCCCGACGTGGTCACCCTCGACATCGAGATGCCGAACCTCGACGGGCTCGGCGCGCTGACCGAGATCCGCGAGAAGCACGCCCGGCTGCCGGTCATCATGTTCTCCACGTTGACCGAGCGCGGCGCGACCGCGACCCTCGACGCCCTGTCCCGCGGGGCCAGCGACTACGTCACCAAGCCCTCCAACACCGGTCAGATCGCCGACGGCATCGCCGCGATCCGCGACCAGCTGGTGCCCCGGATCCGTGCCCTGGCGGGGATCCGCAAGCTCACGCCCGGAACGTCGGTCCCGGTCGTGCGCCGCGAGCGGACCCGGCCCGCGGTGGCGCCGGTGTCGGCGCTGCTCGTGGGCTGCTCGACCGGCGGCCCGGACGCGCTCGCCCGGCTGCTGCCGCGGCTGCCCGCCGACCTCGGCGTCCCGGTCCTGGTCGTCCAGCACATGCCGCCGGTCTTCACCAGCATGCTCGCCCAGCGGCTGGACAAGGTCAGCGCGCTCTCGGTCCGCGAGGCCGTCGACGGCGAGCAGGCGCTCCCCGGCGAGGTGCTCATCGCCCCGGGCGACCACCACCTGCGGCTGCGGCGCTCCGCGGCCGGCGTACGCGTGGCGCTGGACCAGGGACCCCAGGAGAACTTCTGCCGGCCCGCCGTCGACGTGCTCTTCCGCTCGGCGGTCGAGGTGTACGGCGCCGGTGCGCTCGCCACCGTGCTCACCGGGATGGGCCAGGACGGCCTCGCCGGCGCGCGGGAGCTCGCCGCGACCGGCGCCCGGATCGTGGTCCAGGACGAGGCGAGCTCGGTGGTGTGGGGGATGCCCGGCGCGGTCGCCGGTGCCGGGCTCGCCGACGAGGTGCTCGCGCTCGACCGGCTCGCCGACCGGATCGTCGCGACGGTGCGGCGCTCCCGGGCTGCCTGAGGACGATGCGACGCGCCGGTCGTGTCAGGCGGTGTCAGGCGGTGTCAGGCGGTGTCAGGCGGTGTCGGGCATGTCGACGCGTGCGATCAGGGCGGTGACCCGGGTGTTGAGGTCGTAGATCAACCCGTTCTGGATCTCGTACTGGCGATCGACTTTGTGGTGGAGCTGCCGCAGGTCGACGCGGAGCCCGGAGATCTCCTCCTTGACCTCGCGTCGATGGCTCGCCAGCTCGTCGCGGATGGTCGTCGCGACCTCTTTCAGCTCCTCGCGGAGGGCGGTGTCACCGGCTCGCATCTCGTCGCGGAGAGCGGTGAGCTCGTCGCGGAGGGCGGCGTCGCCGGCTCGCATCTCGTCGCGGGTGGCGGTGTCACCGGCTCGCACCTCCTCGCGGGTGGCGGTATCACCGGCTCGCACCTCCTCGCGGATCTCGGCTGCGATGGCACGCATCTCGTCCCGCAGCGAGTCGAGGCGGTGCACGAAGGTGAGCAGCACGGACAGCCCGCCGACGACCATCGTGATGATGGTCGCCCAGTCGCCGAGCGTCATGAAGCCCACCCCGTCACTATGCGTCGGAAGCGCCGGCCTTCTCAACCGGTGTGCCGAGGACGGTAGGCCGCGGCGGCGGCGCTGTCGACCGTGCCCGGTCGTCCTGTGGAGAACTCGCTGCCGTGGCGGGTGCCCGCTGGTGGCGAGCTCAGCCTGGATCAGGCGGTGACGTCGAGGTAGACCGGCCCCGGGGGCGTGGTCGTGGCCCGGCCGACCCGGTCGGCGACCTGCTGCTGACGGCGGTTGTCGTCGAGCACGGCCGGGATCGCCGCCATCAGCCGCTGCTGGCGCGCGAGCAGTGTCCGGGCGCGCGGCACCAGCTCGCCGGGCAGCGGCCCGAGGTCGGCGGGCGGCAGCCACGGCTCGAGGACCGCGCCGGTGCCGCCCGCGGGGACACCGCGCAGCATCTGCTCGGCGTGGTCGGCATGGGCCTCGAGCCGGTCCAGCGCCTCGGTCCACGACGACGGGCGCTCGGGTCGCTGCGGGCCGGTCACGAGACCGCCGCCGCCAGCGCGGCCTCCCGCCAGGTGTCGCAGAGCTGCTGGGCGAGGGTCAGGCACTCGGCGGTGAGGCCGGGCTCACGACGTACGTTGGCGAGGACCAGACGGTTGCGCAGGAACTCGTAGAGGCTCGCGAGCTGCTTGCCGGCGGGCATCCGGTCCACGTCGAGACTGTGCTCGAGCTCGAGGACGATGTCCTGGGCGTGCAGCAGGTGGCGGTGCGCCTCGGGCCAGTCCTCGGCGCGCTGCGCGGCGAGGGCGCGCTCGGCGTCGAGCACCAGCCGCTCGACCAGCATGACGAGCAGCCGGGCCGGGGACGCCGTGGCGACCGCGTTGTCGCGGTAGGCGGACTGGGCGCTGCGGTGGGTCGCGTACATGGGGTCGGTCCTCACTCGCTGGACTTGGTCAGGGCGCTGAGCTGGCTGGCGAGCCAGTTGGACTGGCTCTGCATCTGGGACATGGCGGTCTCCAGGGCGGTGAACTGCCGCTCCAGGGAGGTACGTCGGAGCGCGAGCCGGTCGTCCCAGGCCTCGATGCTCTTGTTGAGCCGGCTGATCGCGGCGGTGCGGCCGTTGACGGCGTTGGTGACGGTGCCGGTGATCTTGTCGCTGGCACTGACCGCGACCGCCTGCACCCGTCCCGCGAAGCCGTCTTTGCCGGTGATCGCCGCGGTGACGGCGTCCGGGTCGGCGGCGTAGGCGGCCGCGAACTTGGCCTCGTCGAAGGTGAGCTTGCCGTAGCGGTCCAGCTGGATGCCGTACGTCGCCAGCGAGGTCCCGTCCTCGGGGTAGATCGCCGTCGCCAGGCTGCTGGAGACCGCGCGCAGGGTGCTGTCGCCGGACAGCACGCCCGCCTTGGTCGCGTCGGCGTTGTGGGCGGTGGCGGTGGCGATCGCCTCGAGCATGCCGTTGATGTCGTTGACCATCGACGTCACCGCGGCCGAGCGGGTCGCGGCGTCACGGGTGACGGCGATGTCGCTGGAGCCGGTGGCGTTGGAGCCGAGGGTGATGGTCACACCGGGGGTGACGTCGGTGAAGGTGTTGGTCGCCGAGGTGGCGGTGATCCCGCCGATGGTGATGCTGGCGTCGCGGCCGGCGCGGACCGTCGTACCGCCCAGGAGGGCCGAGCCGTCCGCCGCCGTGAGCTCGAAGGCCGACGCGTCACCGGTGGCGGTGGACTCGACGAGCAGCCGGAACTGGTCGGTGCCACCGGTGCTGCCGACCTTGACCAGCGTGGCGCGGACGCCCTTGTCGGCCGCGTTGATGGCGGTTGCCACCTGCTCGAGCGTGCCGCCGGCGGTGCTGATCGTGAGGTCGGCCTGGCCGGAGCGCTTGAGCACGACGTCGGTGCCGGAGCCGGTGACCACGTCGCCCTTGGCGTGTGCGTCGGTGAAGGCGAGCTGATGGCTGAGCGCGGTCTGCCCGACGGTCACGGTGAACGCGCTCGGCTGGGCGCTGTTGGTCGCGGTGACGCTGACCGCGGTGTTGCTCGAGGTCGCCTTGAGCGCCGACCAGGTGCCGGTCGTGGTGGAGGTGGAGGCGAGGGAGCCCGCGGTGCCGCCGAGCGTGGCGAGCCGGGCGTTGAGCTGCTGGTAGCTCGACAGCCGGGTCTGCTCGGTGGCGAGCTGGGTCTTCAGCTTGCCCTGCGGCACCGCCTCCAGGGACATCAGCTGGCTGATGATGGTGGCGGTGTCGAGGCCGCTGGCCAGTCCGCCGATGCTCGCGGTTGCCATCGATTCCTCCGGAGGGTGTCAGGAACGGCAGCTGCCGGTGGGGCCGAGGGCCCCACCGGCAGCAGGGAGACGTGCTCGATCAGCCGCGGAGCAGCTGCAGGACGCCGTTCGGGGCCGAGTTGGCCTGCGCGAGCATCGCCGTGCCGGCCTGCGAGAGGATCTGGGACTTGGTGAAGCTCATCATCTCCGAGGCCATGTCGGTGTCGCGGATCCGCGACTCCGAGGCCGACAGGTTCTCGATCGCCACGTTGACGTTGGCGATCGTGTGCTCGAACCGGTTCTGGTACGCACCGAGGTTGGCTCGGGCGGTGGAGACCGCGCTGATCTGGGTGTCGATCGTGTTGATCGCGGCCTGGGCGTCGGCGTGGGTGGCGAAGCTCAGGCCGCCCGAGACGGTCGCGCCGGCGGCGATGCCGGTGCCGGGCGCGGTGACGGCGACCGCGCCGCCGACCTTCGAGGACACGACCAGCTGGTTGGTGTCGTTGACCGACGCGCTGAAATTGGCCGCGAAGCCGGTGTCGCCGTTGAGGGCGTCGGCGACGTCGTTCACCGTGTTGTAGGTGCCGGCCGCGCCGAGGGTGACGGTCGCGGTGGTGGCGGGGGTGGTGGTGGAGAAGGTGACCGCACCGGTGACGGCGGTCGGCGTCAGCACGTCGAACTTGGCGCCGGCGCTGCCGAGGTTGCTCGCGATCGAGACCACGTTGGCGGTGGCCAGGTTGACGGCGATGTTGCTGTCCGAGTCGCCGTCGGCGCCGACCTGGAAGTTCAGCGTGCCCGCGCTGCCGTCGAGCAGCTTGGTGCCGTTGAAGTTGGTCGAGTTGCCGATCCGGGTCAGCTCGGAGGTGAGCTGGTCCGCCTCCGCCTTGATGTTGGCCCGGGCCTCGGTGTTGTTGCTGTCGTTCGACGCCTGCACCGCGAGGTCGCGCATGCGCTGCAGGATCGAGTGGACCTCGGTGAGCGCGCCCTCCGTGGTCTGGACGACGGAGATGCCGTCCTGGGCGTTGCGGACGGCGACCTTGAGGCCACCGACCTGCGAGCGCAGGCCCTCGGAGATCGCGAGACCGGCGGCGTCGTCGGCGGCCCGGTTGATCCGGAAGCCGGACGACAGCTTCTCCATCGACTTCGAGAGCTGACCCTGCGTCACCGACAGGTTGCGGTAGGCGTTGGTGGCCTCGATGTTCTGGTTGATGCGAAGACCCATGATGGTTCCCTCCTGGAATCAGGTCACGTGGTCGGGGACCGTCCGTGGTCGCCCGTCGCGTGGTGGTTCGGCTCTCCCGTCACCGAGCTGAGAGGTCTTCCGAAAATTCCTGCGGGCGCCGTAGCGTGCCGGCATGACGACTCGGGACGACCGCCGCCAGCCGCCCGTCGACGGGTCCGAGGCCGAGACCCTCCGGGGCTTCCTCGACTTCCACCGCGACACCCTGCGCTGGAAGTGCTCGGGCCTCGGCGAGGAGGAGCTGCGGCGATCCCTGCCGCCGACCGACCTGACCCTGGCCGGGCTGGTGCTGCACCTCACCATGGTCGAGGCCGGCTGGTTCAACCTGACCTTCGCAGGCGGGGTGTCCCGTCCCGGCTGGCTCGCGATCGCCGACTCCGACGATCCGGACTGGTCGTGGCGCCATGCCCACGAGTTCGGCGCCGACCAGCTCTGGCAGTGGTACGACGAGGCCGTCGCCGTCTCCGACCGGGTGGTCGCCGACGCGCTGGCGACCGACGCGGGACTGGCGACCCGGGCCGCCGACCCGGCCGAGCCGGTCACGCTGCGCTGGCTGCTCGGTCACATGATCGAGGAGTACGCGCGGCACAACGGCCATGCCGACCTGCTCCGGCAGGCGATCGACGGCCAGGTGGGAGAGTAGCCCGGTGCCCGCCAGGCTCAGCCGACCGCGTCGAGCGGGCTGACGCCGCGGCGCATCCCCGCCGCGTGCCGGGCGGCGACGGCGGCGAAGTACGACTCGCGGCGGCGCTGGGCCACGCCGCCCGCCTTGCCGGTCGCGCGGACCAGGGCCGGCTCCAGCTCGTGGTTGAGCGCGTCGCGCAGCAGCGAGAGCGCCTCGGCCCGCATCTGCGAGATCCGGGAGTCGGTGACGCCGAGGTCCGCGGCGATGTCGGCCATCGGCCGCTCGCAGAAGAAGTAGTCCTCGACCACGGTCCGCAGCCGGTCGGGCAGCTCGGCGATCGCCTCACGCAGGTAGGTGAGCCGCTCGCCGTGCTCCAGCAGGTCCTCCGGAGAGGGGGCGCGGGTCGGGACCAGCTCCTCGATCGGCGTCGTGCTCGAGCCCTGCAGCGACAGCACCTGCGCGCGGGAGACGTCGTCGTCGTTGGCGACCACCTCGTCCTCGCTGAGCCCGGTCGCGCGCGCCACCTCGCCCAGCGTCGGGGTGCGGCCGAGAACCACCGCCAGCTGGTTGCGGGTCTCGGCGAGGTCGCGGGCCCGTCGGCGTACCGAGCGCGAGGCCCAGTCGACCGAGCGGAGCTCGTCGAGCAGCGCGCCGCGGATCCGGGTGGCGGCGTACCTGTCGAAGGGGACGCCTCGGGTCGCGTCGAACGCGCGCGCCGCCAGCACCAGGGCGGTCAGTCCCGCCGAGGTGAGGTCGTCGCGGTTGACGTGGGACGGGACCCGTCCCATGGTCTCCCGCACGATGTGGCCCACCAGCGGCATGTGGCTGGTGATCAGCTCGTCCGTACCCGAGGTGGTGTCGTTCGCGTTCACATGCATGAGGTTCCGGCCTCGCGGTGGCGGCGCGCAGGGCAATGGCCGCCAAGTGTCCGGTCGGTCGGCCGAATGGGGACCCAGGTCCCGGGTCCGGGTGGTCCGCACGGACATCTCCGCGCCGTCCGTCCGGTGAAAGCGCTCAGGTACGCCGTGGCGCGGGCGATGGGACGACACGAAGGTCCCCGCAGCTCGGGGCGGACGGAGAGGTCGGAGTCGTGGTCGACGCAGCAGACATGGACAAGCTGTCACAGGTCCTGTGGCGCGAGCGGGAGATGCTCGAGGCGCTGGCCTACCGGCTGGAGGTCGAGCGGCTGGTGCTCGCCAGCGGCCGCACCCGGTGGCTGGTGAACGCCACCCGGGACATCGAGGACCTGCTCGAGGACCTGCGTGCGACCGAGCTGCTCCGCGCGACAGCCGCCGACGAGGCGGCCGCCGTGCTCGGGCTGACGCCCAATCCCTCGCTCGCCGCGCTGGCCGAGGCGGCCCCCGACCCGTGGGCGGGGATCCTGCGCGACCACCGCGACGCGCTGGTCGCGATCGCCCGCGACATCGCGGAGACGTCCGAGGACGCCAAGGGCCTGCTCACGGCCGGCTACCGCTCGGCACGCGAGACCCTGCTCGCCATCGGCGGCACGACCACCGCCAGCTACACCCACGCCGGCACCGTGGTCGCGGACGCGCCGCGCCACCACCTGCTCGACCGGAGCCTGTGATGGCAGGGTCGTTCGGGTCGATCAACACCGCCCTCTCGGGACTGCGCTACAACCAGGTCGCCCTCGACGTGGCCGGCAACAACATCGCCAACGCGAGCACCGACGGCTACGTCCGGCGCCGCGTCGTCGGGGCCTCGGTCAGCAGCGCCCAGGCGGCGCTCTGGTCCCGGTACGACGGGCACGGCGAAGGCGTCGCGGTCGGGGAGGTGCGCCGGATGACCGACCCGCTCCTCGACGCGCGGGTCCGCCGCGAGCACGGCCTGCTCTCCTATCTGTCCACCAGCCGCACCATCCTGGCCCGGGTCGAGGAGGGTGTCGGCGAGCCCGGCCCCAACGGCGTGCACGCCGCGATGCTCGACCTGCGCAACGCCTGGCAGGACCTCTCCCTCAACCCGGGCGGCACCGCCGCGCGCCAGCAGGTCCTCGGTCGCGCCGAGACCCTCGCGCAGGCGCTGCGCAGCCAGGTCGCCAACATCACCGGCGAGGAGGCCGACCAGCGGGTCAACGCGACGAACCTGGTCAGCGAGGTCAACACGGCCGCCTCCGGGCTGGCCGCGCTCAACCACGACATCCTGGTCACGGAGCAGAACGGCACCGACGCGGGCGTGCTGCGCGACCGTCGCGACCAGCTCGCGCTGCGCCTCGCCGAGCTCACCGGCGCCGTCACCACCGTCGAGTCCGACGGGCAGTTCACCGTCAGCGTCGCCGGGACCGCGCTGGTGCAGGGCAAGGAGGCAGGCGCCTTCGTGCTCGCCTCCGGCATCACGCCGACCGGCGGCGCCGACGGCTCGCCGATCAGCTACCGGATCGACGCCTCCTGGGGGAGCACCGTGCTCCCGTCCGGATCCGCCGGCCCGAGCGGCGAGCTGGGCGCGGTGACCGAGATCCTCACCACCACGCTGCCGTCGTACCGTGCGGGCCTCGACGCGGTCGCCGCCGACCTCGCCGCGAGCGTCAACGCCCAGCAGGCCGCGGGCTACGACGCCACCGGGGCCGCGGGCGGGCCGCTGTTCGGCTACGACCCGCTGGTCGGCGCGGCCAGCCTGCAGGTCGTGATCACCGACCCGGCACGGCTCGCCGCCTCCAGCGTGGGCGGCGGCGCGCTCGACGGCGGCAACGCCGACCTGCTCAGCCGGGTCGGCACCTACCCGGACGCCTACCAGCGGCTGGTCAACGGGCTCGGGACGGACGTGGCCGCGCTCGACCGGCGTACGGCCAACCAGGTCGCGCTGGCCGGCGCCCTCGACGACGCCCGCGAGCAGCAGGCGGGCGTCAACCTCGACGAGGAGACGGTGAACATGGTGACCGCGCAGCGCGCCTACGAGGCCGCCGCCCGGCTGCTGACCACCCTCGACGAGGTCCTCGACACGCTCATCAACCGCACCGGCCTGGTCGGCCGCTAGCGAACACGGGGGACTCATGACCATCGGACGCGTCACCCAGCGGATGCTCACCGACGGCTCGCTGGCCAACCTGCAGCGCAACCTCGGCCAGCTGGCCGCGCTGCAGGAGCGGCTGTCGACCGGGCGGGTCATCAACCGGCCCTCCGACAACCCGACCGGCACCACCGCAGCGATGCGGATCCGCACCTCGGTCTCCGACCAGGGTCAGTACGCCCGCAACGCCCAGGACGGCATCGGCTGGCTCACCCAGGTCGACAGCACCCTCGACGGGGTGACGACCGCGGTACGCCGGGCGCGGGACCTCGCGCTCCAGGGAGCCAACACCGGCGCCATGGGCCAGCAGGCGCGTGACGCCCTGGCCATCGAGGTCGACGGGATCCGCGAGCAGCTGCTCGGCCAGTCCAACGCCAGCTATCTCGAGCGGCCGGTCTTCGGCGGCGTCACCGCCGCCGGCAGGGCCTACGACGACACCGGCACCTGGGTCGGCGTCGATGGCGCGGTCAACCGGAGGGTCGCCGACGACGTGGTGGTCCGGGTCGACGTCGACGGCCGCACCGTCTTCGGCGACGGCGCGAGCTCGGTGTTCGCCGAGCTCGACGCGCTCGCCACCGCGCTGCGCGCCGGTGACACCGCGGGGATCACCGCCTCGGTCGACGTCCTGCGCGCCCGGGAGGACACCGTCACCGGCGTCCGGGCCGCGGCCGGCACCCGCTACCAGCGCATCGAGCAGTCCGCGCAGGCGGCCGACGACGCGAAGATGTCGCTGACCAACAACCTCAGCTCCATCGAGAACGCCGACCTCGCCGAGACCACGGTGCACCTCAAGCTGCAGGAGGTGGCCTACCAGGCCGCCCTCGCCGCGACCTCGCGCGTCATGCAGCCCAGCCTGCTGGACTTCCTGCGATGATCGAGCGCATGGACCTCCCCGTCATCGAGCTCGCGCACCCGATGCCCGGGTTCCCCGACGACGCCCGGTTCGCGCTGGTGCGCCTCGACGACGACGGCGTACTCCACGGGTTCCGCTCGCTCGACAGCCAGGACCTGCAGTTCGTGGTCGTCCCACCCGCGCCGTTCTACCCGGACTACGCCCTCGACCTCGACGACGAGACCGCCACCGAGCTCGGCATCGACGAGTCCTCGGCGGACGAGGTGCTGGTGCTGCTCGTCGTCCGGGCCGGCGCCACGCTCGCCGACACCACCGTCAACCTGCGCGCGCCGCTGGTGGTCAACCCGGTCACCCGGCGGGCCAGCCAGGTGATCCTCGACGACGCGGACCTGCCGCTCGCCGCGCCGCTGGTCGCCTGAACCGCTAACCTCGACCACGTGCTGGTTCTCTCGCGTCGCATCGGTGAAAGCGTCGTCATCGGCGGCGGCTCGCCGGAGGCGGTGACGATCACCGTCCTGGAGGTCCGCGGCGACGTCGTACGCATCGGCATCGACGCGCCCCGCTCGGTCGCCGTCCACCGCGCCGAGCTGCTCGCCGAGCTCGCCGACGCCAACGCCGACGCGGCCTCCCCGCCCGACACGGCCGTCGCGTCGCTCAGCGAGGCGCTCCGCTCGCGCCCCTGAGGTCGGGTGGTTTCGGCGGCGCTGCAGCGCGGCGCTGTAACGCGGCGCTGTAACACGTTGTTCGCTGGGGTGGGGGACTCTCGTCGGCTGTAACACGTCGTCTGCCGTTGTTCCCGACCCGTGCCGGCTGTACCGGACCCGCACGGCCCTGCCTTCGCGACGTCTCGGGTCCGGTAGGGCAGCGGACTCCGTGTTACAGCGCGATCCGGCCACCCGCCCGCCCGTCCTATCCAGCCGATCCGACCCGCCGCGAGTGACCGGGACCTGGTCCCGACTCTCTTGACTCGCCTCACCCGCCCCCGCTCGGGGCCGATGGGGGAGCGAGCCTGAAGGGAGGCGCGGATGGACGACGACGCCGAGATCATCGCCGAGTTCCTCGTGGAGTCCCACGAGAACCTGGACCAGCTCGACCGGGACCTGGTCGAGCTCGAGCAGCAGCCGGACTCACGTGAGCGGCTGTCGAGCATCTTCCGCACCATCCACACGATCAAGGGGACGAGCGGGTTCCTGGCGTTCAACCGGCTCGAGCAGCTGACCCACGTGGGGGAGACCCTGCTGTCGCGGCTGCGCGACGGGGAGGTCGTGATGACGCCCCCGATCGCCGAAGGTCTGCTCTCGATGGTCGACACGGTCCGCGCCCTGCTCGACGGGATCGAGCGCACCGGCCGGGACACCGATCCCGCCGTCGACGTCGACCCCGTCGTCGCGGTCATCGAGGGCCTGCTGGCGGCCGACTCGGTCACGGAGGAGCCGGACGTGTCCCCGGCGGCTCCGTCCGTGACCGAGCCGGCGCCGCCGGAGCAGGAGTACGTCGAGCCGCAGCCCGAGCCCGAGCCGGAGCCCGAGCCCCAGCCCGAGCCGGTGAGCGACGAGCCCTGGGACGGCACCGAGCGCCGGGCGGTGGTGGACGCGAGCGTCCGCGTCGACGTCGACCTGCTCGACGACCTGGTCGACCTGGTCGGTGAGCTGGTGCTGACCCGCAACCAGCTCCTGCAGCGCAGCCTCGGCTCCGCCGACGCGGAGCTGGTGCGGGCCAGCCAGCGGCTGGACCTGGTGGCCAGCGAGCTGCAGGAGTCGATCATGAAGACCCGCATGCAGCCCATCGGCCAGGTCTGGTCGAAGCTGCCGCGGGTGGTGCGCGACCTGTCCCATCAGCTGGGTCGCGAGGTCGAGCTGGTGATGGACGGCCACGAGACCGAGCTGGACCGCAGCCTGCTGGAGGCGGTCAAGGACCCGCTGACCCACCTGGTCCGCAACTCCCTCGATCACGGCATCGAGCCGCCCGACGTACGACGGGCGGCGGGCAAGCCGGGCAAGGGCACGCTCAGCCTGCGCGCGTACCACGAGTCCGGTCAGGTGGTCGTCGAGATCTCCGACGACGGCAAGGGCATCGATCCCGTGGCGATCGGTGCGGTCGCGGTCGAGCGCGGCGTCGTCACCCGCGACCAGTTGGCCCGGATGGACCAGCGTGACGTGCTCGGGCTGATCTTCCGGCCCGGCTTCTCGACGGCCGCGGCGGTGTCCAACATCTCCGGGCGCGGCGTCGGGATGGACGTCGTCCGCACCAACATCGAGCGGATCGGCGGCAGCGTCGACGTGTCGTCCGAGCCCGGCCGCGGTACGACGACGCGGGTCCGGATCCCGCTGACCCTGGCGATCATCCCGGCGCTGGTGGTGGGGGAGGGCGGCGAGCGGTACGCGATCCCGCAGGCGAACCTGGTCGAGCTGGTCCGGATCGAGGGCGACGACCTGCGCCGCCAGGTCGAGGACCTCGCCGGCGCGCCGGTGCTGCGACTGCGCGGCCGGCTGCTGCCCCTGGTCTCCCTCGCCGAGACCCTCGGCGGCGCCGCCCCCGAGGACGAGGCGCTCACGGTCGTCGTGCTGCAGTCCGACGAGGTCCGTTTCGGCCTGTGCGTCTCCGAGGTGCACGACACCCAGGAGATCGTGGTCAAGCCGATCGGGCGCCAGCTGAAGGCGCTGACCATGTACGCCGGCGCGACGATCATGGGCGACGGCCGGGTGGCGCTCATCCTCGACGTCGCCGGCATCGCCGGGACCGTCGGCGTCGGCGCCACCCAGCAGGAGGCGCTCGACGGACGGGCCGCCGCCATCGACGACCGGACCGCGCTGCTCGTGCTCGAGGTCGCCGACGGCCGCCGGGCCGCGCTGCCGCTGGCCGCGGTCGCCCGGCTCGAGGAGTTCGGCCGCGACCGAGTGGAGCGCAGCGGCGCTTCCGAGGTGGTCCAGTACCGCGACGGGATCCTGCCGCTGGTGCGGCTCGCCTCCGCGATCGGGCTGCCGGACACCAGCGACCAGGGCGAGCAGATCAGTGTCGTGGTCCACGAGACCGGGGCGGGCGCCGGTGCCGTCGGCATCGTCATCGACCGGGTGCTCGACGTCGTGGAGGTGACGATCAGTGCCAGCGAGGTCGGTCGTCGTACCGGCGTCACGGGGAGTGCGGTCGTGCAGGACCGGGTCACCGACCTGGTCGACCTCGAGGCCGTCGTCGCCCGGTCGGGGGTGCCGGCATGAGCGCGGTGGCCACGGCCGAGCAGTACTGCACCTTCTGGGTCGCCGGCCTGTACTTCGGCGTCGCGGTCGACGAGGTGCAGGAGGTGCTGCGGCGCCAGCCGATGACGCCCGTCCCCCGGGCCGACCGCGCCGTCACCGGCCTGATCAACCTGCGTGGCCAGATCGTCACCGCCGTCGACCTGCGGGTCCGCCTCGGGCTGCCGGACCGCGCGGGCGACGAGCTCCCGATGAACGTGATCGTCCGCAGCCGCGGCGAGGTGGTCAGTCTCCTCGTCGACGACATCGGCGACGTGATCGACACCGCCGGCGTCGACCCGCAGCCCGCGCCGTCGACCATGCCCCGCGCGGTCCAGGACGTCGTCCGCGGCGTCCGCCCCCTGCCCGACTCCATCCTGCTCGTCCTCGACGCCGACCGTGCGGTCGACGTCGCGACCACGCCCGACACCACCGGAGGAAACCCGTGACCGAGACCCTGAACCCGCCGGTGAACGGCACCGGACCCGCCCCGACCGCCCGCAAGACGCGCGCAGCCGTGCCCGCCGTCGACTACGCCCTGTACGACGCGCTCGACACCGGCGCGTTCGTCGTCGACCCCGAGTACCGCGTCCGCTACGTCAACCGCCGGGCCCGTGCCGAGCTCGCCGCCGGCGGCCCCGACATCCCGCAGCTCGACGCCGACACGCTGATCGGCGCCTCCTTCGAGGCGATCTACCTGCACCCCGAGCTGGGCACGCGGGTCACCGCGACCGCGGAGCACCTGCCGCTGACCGACCGGGTCGCCTCGGAGCTCACCACGCACGACGCGTCGTTCACCGCGATCCACGACGCCGCCGGCACCTACGTCGGCGCGCTGGTGAGCTTCGAGGACGTCACCGAGCGGCTGCGGACCGAGCAGCAGATGGCGATCGCCAGCTCGATGATGGAGAACAGCCCGACGAACATGATGTTCGCCGACCTCGACTTCGTCATCCAGTACATGAACCCGGCCTCGCTCACCACCCTGCGCAGCCTGGAGGGCGTGCTCCCGGTCAAGGCCGACGAGGTCGTCGGGTCCAGCCTCGACATCTTCCACAAGAACCCGGCGTACCAGCGCGGGCTGCTGGCGAGCGCCGAGCACCTGCCGCGCCGCGCGAACATCCAGGTCGGCGACCAGACCCTCGACCTGTTGGTGAGCGCGATCACCGATGCGGACGGCGCGTACGTCGGCGCGATGGCCACCTGGGAGGTGATCACCGACCGGCTGCGGGTCGAGCGCGAGAGCGCCGAGGCCGCCGCCGACACCTCCGCGGTCAACAAGATCCTCGCGGGCCTCGGCTCGGCGAGTGACGTCGACGCCGCGGTCCAGGTCGCGCTCGACACGGTGCGCGGTGAGTTCGGCTGGGCGTACGGCTCCTACTGGAAGGTCGACCCGGCCGACCGGCTGCTGAAGTTCGCGCGCGAGTCGGGTGACGCCGGCCCGGAGTTCCGCCAGGTCACCCTGCAGGCCTCCTTCGCCGAGGGGACCGGTCTGTCCGGCCGGGCCTGGGCGCAGCGCGACCTGTACTTCACCCAGGACATCGGGGAGATGACCGACTGCGTCCGCGCGCCCGTCGCGCAGCGGGTCGGCGTGAAGTCGGGGGTCTGCTTCCCGGTCATCGTCGACGGCGAGGTCGTCGGCACCATGGACTTCTTCGCGACCGAGACCCTCCAGCCGAGCCCCCAGCGGCTCGATGCCCTGCGCAACGTCGGCCGCCTGGTCTCGCAGACGATCGCCCGGATCAACCGGGAGGTCGAGGAGCGCGCGTCGGCCGCCGTACTGGCCGGCAAGGTCGCCCAGATCCTCGACGTCGTCTCGGCCGCGGCGACCGGCGACCTGACCCGCGAGCTCGACATCGAGGGCGACGACGCCGTCGGCCAGGTCGCCGACGGCCTGCGCACCCTGATGAGCACCCTGCGCTCCAGCATGGGCAACATCAGTGGCGCCGCCGAGACCCTCGGCGCCGCCGCCACCCAGCTGACCTCGCTCGCCGAGGGCATGGGCGAGGGCGCCTCGATGACCTCGGACCGCGCGGCGTCCGCGTCGAGCGCGTCGGTCCAGGTGTCCGCCTCGATCCAGACCGTCGCCACCGCGGCGGAGGAGATGACCGCGTCCATCCGCGAGATCGCCAAGAACGCCACCGAGGCCGCGACCGTCGCCACCGACGCCGTCACCGTCGCCTCGGAGGCCCAGGGCACCGTCGCCTCGCTCGGCGAGTCCTCCGCCGAGATCGGCCAGGTCATCAAGGTGATCACCTCGATCGCCCAGCAGACCAACCTGCTCGCCCTCAACGCCACCATCGAGGCCGCCCGTGCCGGCGACGCCGGCAAGGGCTTCGCGGTGGTCGCCAACGAGGTCAAGGAGCTGGCGAAGGAGACCGCCAAGGCGACCGAGGAGATCGGTCAGAAGATCGAGGCGATCCAGAGCGACACCCAGGGCGCGGTCTCCGCGATCAGCCGGATCGCCGACGTCATCGCCCGGATCAATGACATCCAGTCCACGATCGCCTCCGCGGTGGAGGAGCAGACCGCCACCACCAACGAGATCGCCCGCTCGGTCACCGAGGCCGCCGCCGGCGCCAACGGGATCGCCGAGGACGTCACCCAGGTCGCCACGGCCGCCGCGGACACGCGCGAGGGTGCGCAGAACACGCTCACCTCCGCCACCGAGCTCACCGGGGTGGCCTCCGAGCTGCGGGACATGGTGGGGCGCTTCCAGCTCTGAGTCGCGCGGGTGCAGGAATCGCCGGTCGACCGGCGATTCCTGCACTTGTCGGGCGTTGCAACGCCCGACAAGTGCCAGAAGAAGCCGCCCAGTCCCGCCCGCGGCGGGTACGTCGAGCGGGCGACTCAGCCTACGCGGCGGTCCGGCGCCGGCGACCCGAGCGACGTGCCCGACGACCCAGCAGACCCAGCAGACCCAGCAGACCCGGCCGACGTGGACCCATCAGCCCCCCGCAGCCGTACGGCGAGCAGCGCCGCCTGGGTGCGGTGCTGCAGCCCGAGCCGGGAGAGCAGGCCGGTGACGTGGTTCTTGACCGTCTTCTCGGCGAGGTAGAGCCGCTCGGCGATCTGGCGGTTGGTCATCCCCTCGGCGATCAGGAAGAAGATCTTCCGCTGCTGGGGCGTGAGCTCGCAGATGACGTCGAGCGACTTGCGCTGCATCTCCATCTGCTCGACGACGCGGTTCGCGACGGCGGGGTCGATGAGCGAGTGGCCGCCGGCGACCAGCTTGATGCCGTTGAGGAGCGAGTTGCCCTCGATCTTCTTCAGCACGTAGCCGGACGCGCCGGCCAGGATCGCGGCGGAGATGGCGTCCGGGTCGTCGTACGTCGTGAGGATCAGGGCCTTGATGTCGGGGTCGACCGAGCGCATCTCGCGGCAGATGTCGACGCCGGTGCCGTCGGACAGGTTGGCGTCGAGGACGGCGATGTCGGGGCGCAGCTGGAGGATCTCGCGCAGCGCGACGGTGGCGCTGCCGGACTGGCCGACCACCTCGAGCTCGGGGTCGGTGGCGAGCAGGCTCGCCACACCACGCCGGACGACCTCGTGGTCGTCGACGATGTAGACACGGATCGGATTCTCGGCTGGCACGGTAAAGATTCTCGGGCGTGGCGCGCCGGAGGGCGACAGGTACCGGGCAGGTCGAGCCGGAGGATCTGCGGGCGTGACCCGGAAGGACTAGTCCTTCCTGGCCGAACGAGGGATCAGTGGGCGCGCAGGTCGGCCAGCGCGGCCGAGACGTCGCGCTCGCTGCGCCGCAGCTCGGCGAGCAGCGCGACGATGTCCTGGGTGGTGAGCCGGTCGTCGAGCGGGGGCGGCGCCAGACACTCGGCCGCCTCGGCGGCGGTGATCCGGGTCCCGATCTCGATCCGATACGTCGTGTCGGCGAGCTCGTAGGTGACGTCGGCCACCACGGCGGTGAAGTGCTCGTCGGCCTCCGGGTCGTGGACCACGACGTGCTGGCCGGGCTCGAGACCGCACCGCAGTCCGGCGCCGACGTGGCCGACCGCCAGCGAGCGGCTGCGCCGGGTGAAGGGGCTGAGCGCCACCACGATCTGCTCCACCACGACCTCCGCCGGACCGGGGCGCCGGATGCGCCCGCACATCTGGACAACACCGGTGGCGGGACCTCGTTACGCGATCCGCGGTCCTCTCCTCTCTAGTCACTTCGGGCCAGGTCGATGACTAGTCCGGGTGGCGACCGGTATGAGTTCGCGCTAGGTTGGGTAGAGACGCAGCAGACATGTGGCCAAGCCCACCGCCACACCACTCTCGAGCTTCGGGAGTACCAAGTGTCCACCGCATCAATTCCCACCATCCCCCACCGCAGCACCACCGGCCAGGTCAGCTCCGCCGAGCGCAAGGCGCGCACCGCGGAACTCCTGGCGAAGGCGCGGGAATGCTCTCCCGGGGAGCGTGATCATCTCCTGCAGGAGGTGATCGTCCTCAACATCCCCGTGGCGCGCACCCTCGCCGCCCGCTACCGCAACCGCGGCCAGGCCGCCGACGAGCTCGAGCAGGTCGCCTGTCTCGCGCTCACTCGCGCGGTGCAGTCCTTCGACCCGGAGCGCGGCGACGACCTGCTGGTCTTCGCCGTGCCGAGCATCCTGGGCGAGCTGAAGCGGCACTTCCGCTCGGCCTCCTGGGCGGTGCGTCCGCCGCGCCGGCTCCAGGAGATCCGCCCCCGGGTGGTCGCCGCCGAGGAGGAGCTCGGTCAGCAGCTCGGCCGGCCGCCGACGCCGGAGGAGATCGCCGAGGAGCTCGACTGCCCGGTCGCCGAGGTCGAGGAGGCGCTGTCCTGCGGCGACCTCGCCCATGCCGCCTCGCTCGACGAGCCGGTCGCCGCGACCGGCAGCCCGCTCGGCGACCTGCTGCCGACGGTCGAGGAGGGCTTCGAGCACAGCGAGGCCGTCGCCATGCTCGGGCCGGCCTGCCGCCGGCTCAAGCCGCGCGACCGGCGGATCCTGCGGATGCGCTTCTACGAGCAGCGCACCCAGCAGGAGATCGCCGACGAGCTCGGCGTGACCCAGGTGCAGGTCTCGCGGCTGCTGCAGCGGATCTTCACCGACCTGCGGCGTGCGGTCGGGGTCGACTCGGTGACGTCCGCCGCCTGAGACACGACGGCGGTCCGCCGGTACCGGTCCCTCGATACGCTCGGGGGACACCGCCGGCGGACCGCTGTCGGTCGCTGCCCGCGCCCCGGACGCCCTCCGGCGACATCGTGAACACCGGCCCGACGGAGACCGACTTGGCTGCGCACCGCGTCGGACTCGGCTGCTACGACCCGCTCGCCGACTCGCTGCACTGGGACGACGAGGCCGGTCGGATGCACGGCCGGCAGCCCGGAGCCGCACCCACCGACCTCGATCGTGACGTCGCCGCATCGGGGACGGCCGCGTGCCGTGCTGACGCCGCCCGTCCCTTCTCGGCCGACTACCGGGTCCGCCCGGAGACGGCTTCCGACGGCAGTGTCGTCGTCCTGGTCGGGGCCGAGGCGCACGATGCCGCCCCGGGCCGCGTCGACCTGCTGTACGTCGATGTGACGGCGGAGCTGGCGACGGTCGCGGCCGCCGAGATCGAGGAGGCGGTGGCGGCGGCGGTCTCGTCGCGGATCGTGATCGAGCGGGCCAAGGGTGCGCTCATGCTGGGGTACTCCGTCAACCCGCACGCCGCCTTCGAGATGCTGCGGTGGTGGTCGCGCAACCACAACGTGAAGCTGCGGACCCTGGCCGGCGCCCTGATCGAGGCGCGCGCGAACCCCGTCCTCGCGGCCGAGCTGGCGGCGCGGTCCGACGCCGTCCTCGGGGACCTGGGACTCACCCTCACCCGCCCGGCCGTGGATCGGTGAGGCGCCCGGCGCGCCTCGTCTCGGTGGCGAGGTCATGGAGCAGGGCGTCGAAGACGATGCTCAGGCCCGGCCGGGCATGGTCTCCGCCGACGAGTGCGTCGACGATCCAGCGGGCGACCTCGGCGACGGTGACCGCCTTCTGCTCCGCCCAGCGGGCCAGTTGCGTCCTCGCCTGGCCGAGGTCGAAGCCGTAGGCCAGGCACAGGGCTCCGGCCGCCTGCTCGACGACGGCGGTGTCGCCGACGGCGTACGCGACCGAGGCCGAGACCACGCGCTGGATCTCGGGACCGAGAGAGGCGGTGGCGTCCACGACGAAGCCCTCGGCGTACGGCGCCGGCCCGCGCGGCCCGACGACCACGAGGATCCTGCGCTGGGGCCCGCGGGGTAGCTCGACGCGGTAGCCGACGGCGAACGGCCCGCGCTCCTGCCCGAGCGAGGTCACGAGCTGGTCCACCCGGCCGCCGTCGGAGGGGTGGACCAGGGCGCGCAGCCGCTCCGTGGTCACGCGCGCCGGCTCGTCCTCCAGCCCGTGGAGACGGGCGGCCACCGCGTCCCACCGCCACTGGTCGCGCCGCGGGACGTAGGAGAACCTCCCGGCGAGCCGCGGCTGGGCGCCAGGTCGTTGCCCGGGGGTCTGCGCGCAGAGAGGCCCGGGACCGGCAAGGTCGAAGATCATCGCTGCCCGTCCTGCACATGACCCTCGCCGCGCCGGGCGCCGGACCGCGGCTGCGGTGCGACGGGCGGCGAACGCCTGTGATGGGCCCCTGCTTCTCGAGCCGCCACGATCATGTCACACGGCCGTCCCGTCTCCGGGCCCGGGCGGCGGTCGTGGATCTCGGGAAAGGACGTCCTCCCCGAGTGGTGTCCGCCGGACCCAGCGGCCATACTGACGCCGGTCGCTCAGGCGATCGGCTGGCGAGAGAGGACCCCGCACGTGACCGCATCGATTCCCCTGGACGGGGCCGCGTCCGCGTTCTGGTCCTTCGCCCAGCGTCTCTACGCCGGCAACTCCTTCCCCGAGGTCTACGAGGCGTTGTGCGCGACCGCCCTCGCGGTGGTGCCGGGATGCGACCATGCCTGCATCACCACGGTGCAGGCCGGCCAGCGGCCGGTGCTCGCGGCGACGACGGATGCCATCGCCCGGACCGTCGACGCGCTCGAGTGGGAGGTAGGCGAGGGACCCTGCGTCGACGCCATCCGCACCCAGCGGTTCGAGCGCGATCCCGACATCGCGAACGACGCCGTGTGGCCGCGGCTGGCCGAGCGGGTGCTCCGCCAGACGCCGGTGCGAGGGATGATCGGGTATCGCGTGATCATCGGCGAGCGGAAGGTCGGCGCGCTCAACCTCTTCTCCGACACACCGGGAGCCTTCACCCGCGAGTCGGCGGACCTCGGGGCGATCATCGCGTCCTTCGCCTCGGTCGCTGTCGCGGCGGCCAACGAGCGTGAGGCCGCGGACAGCCTGCGCGCCGGCCTGGCGAGCAACCGTGAGATCGGCAAGGCGATCGGCCTGCTGATGGCCACCTACGACGTGAGCGACACGGAGGCCTTCGCCCTGCTGCGTGACACGTCGAACCGCCTCAACGTCCGCTTGGCCACGATCGCGGGCCAGGTCGTCGACGGGCACCGTCCGAAGCAGTGAGCCGCCTCAGCCGGTGGTTCCAGGCTGTGAGAGTTGCTCCTGGCTGGCCCGGGGCTGGCTGGCAGGGTGATCCCCGGCTGGTTCTCCTCCGTGATCGTGACCCCGATCTAGGCTGACCCGACGACTCGTGTCGTCGGTGTCCTGTCTGAGACTTGTCCGATCACGGTGGTGAACCGGCCGGCCACCCGGCCCACCACGTTGGCCTGATCAGAAGCCTGTCCCACACCTCGTTCGCGCGGGGCGTGGTGACCCATCACAGTAGTGCCGCGTAGTGATTCTCCCCGGGATGGTCCGGCCGGTTCGACCGGTCAACGACAGTCCACCTACCAGGAGGAACACATCGCTCATGACCGGCGCTCCTATCGTCGCAGACACCTACCTGTTCGTGGTTGGGGTCGACACCCATGCCGCGACCCACCACTACGCGATCATCGACACCCGTACCGGCGGAATCGTCGATGACGCCGAGTTCCCCACCAACACCAAGGGACTGCTCCGCGCCGCGGCCTGGGTCACCCGCCGCACGGGCGAACCCACCAAAGGCGATCTGGACCGAGTGTTGGTCAGCATCGAGGGCACCCGCAGCTACGGCGCTCAGATCGCCGCGCTCATGGCCCAGGCCGGCTATCGCGTGGTGGACGCGCCGTCGCCGAAGCGGGAACGTGGCACCGGCAAGAACGACACCATCGACGCCGTCGTCGCCGCCCGCGGCACCCTCCACAAGAGGCTCGACCAACTCGCTGACGCCCGCGCCGGGGACACCTCGACCACCCTGCAAATCCTGCTCACCGCACGCGCCGCGATGACCAGCGAGCGCACCCGGATGGTCAACGCCCTCAACGCGCTACTGCGCACCCACGCCCTGGGCGTCGATGCCCGCAAGAAGGTCAACCGGCCCACCATCCGTGTCATCGCCGCTTGGCGTGTGCGCAAGTCCGACACCCTCGCCTTGGCGACGGCGCGAGCCGAGGCGATCCGTCTCGCGACCCGGGTCGTGGCCCTCGACAGCGAGGTCGACGCCAACGAGCAGGCCCTGCTCGAGATGGTCACCGACACCCACGCCTCGCTGCTCGACCTGCCCGGCCTGGGGCCGACCACAGCAGCGGTCGTGCTGGCCGCGTGGTCCCACCCCGGCCGCGTCCGCGATGAGGCCGCGTTCGCGAAACTCGCGGGCGTGAGTCCGCTCGAGGTCGCCTCCGGAAACAGGCACGAGCACCGGCTCAACCGGACCGGCGACCGCCAGCTCAACAGCGCGTTCCACACCATCGCCAGTTCTCGCATGCGACACGACGAACGCACCCGCGACTACGTCGCCCGCCGCACCGCACAAGGACTCAGCAAGAGACGGATCCGGCGCTGCCTCAAGCGCTACGTCGCACGCGAGATCTACCGCCACCTCGCCGCAGAGGGGGTTGACAACCCATAGAAGCGTCTCAGGGGCGGAAGAGCACCTTGACCATGCCGTCGTTCTTCTCGCGGAAGTCCTGATAGGCCGCCGGCGCCTCCTCCAGCGGGAGGTGGTGGGTGGCGAAGGACTCGACGCCGAGATGGTCGGTCGGCTCCAGCAGCAGCGCGAGGATGTCGTCGCTCCACCGGCGCACGTTGGCCTGGCCCATCCGCAGCTGCACCTGCTTGTCGAACATCTCCATCAGCGGCATCGGGTCCATCGGGCCGCCGTAGACGCCGACGACCGAGACGGTGCCGCCACGCCGCACCACGTCGATCGCCAGGTGCAGCGCCGCCAGCCGGTCCACGCCGGCGTGCCTCATCAGCGGTGCGGCGACCCGGTCGGGCAGCAGCCCGACCACCTTGGCCATCGACCCGGCGACCGGTGAGCCGTGCGCCTCCATGCCGACGGCGTCGATCACGGCGTCGGCGCCGCGCCCGCGGGTCAGCTCGAGGACGGAGGTCACGGTGTCGGCGTCGCTGTCGGTGACGATCACCTCGGCGCCGTACGCCGAGACGCGCTCCAGTCGCTCCGGCACCGGGTCCACCACGAACACCCGGATCCCGCGCATCAGCGCGATCCGCGCGCACATGTCGCCGATCGGCCCCGCCCCGAGCACCAGCAAGGTGTCCTCGGGCCGCAGGTCGGCGTACTCCACGGCCTGCCAGGCGGTCGGCAGCACGTCGGAGAGGAAGACGAACCTGTCGTCGGGCGGCCCGTCGGGCACCTTGATCGGCAGCCGGTCGGCGAACGGCACCCGCAGGTACTCCGCCTGCGCGCCCGGTACCTGGCCGTAGAGCTTGCTGTAGCCGAACAGGCTCGCACCCGTGCCCTGCTCCGCGTTCTGGGTCGTCTCGCACTGGCTCTGCAGGCCGCGGGCGCACATCCAGCAGTGGCCGCAGCTCACGTTGAACGGTACGACGACGCGGTCGCCGGGGCGCAGCGAGGAGACGTCGCGCCCGACCTCCTCGACGACGCCGATCGGCTCGTGGCCGACCACGTCGCCGACGTCCATGAACGGCGCCAGGGGCTCGTAGAGGTGCAGGTCCGAGCCGCACAGCCCGCTCGAGGTCACCCGGATCACGATGTCGTCCGGTTCCTGGATCCACGGGTCCGGGACGTCCTCGACGCTCATCTGGCCCTTGCCCTGCCAGGTCACGGCTCTCATGGCTGCTTCCTCCTGCGTCGGTCTCGATGGCTGTCGTCGCACCAGGGCATCCGGTCGGAGCGGCCGCAGCGGCACACCGCGACGACCGCGCGCTCCACGGGCGCGGTGCTCCCGTCGAGGCCGACCACCTCGTCGGCGCCGCGCACCAGGAGCGGGCCTCCGGGACAGTCCGTGACGACGACCCGTCGCTTGCTCATCGCCGGCTCACCCCGCTGCCCGGTCCTCGCGGCGGGACCGCCAGCCGTCGAGCAGCACCTCGCCGGCCAGCCCGTCCACGGCGAGGCAGGCGGTCGCGCCGAGGATGACGTCCGGCGCCAGCTCGGGCTCGTCCTCGACGAGGGTGGCGCAGATGCCGCGGATCGCGAGCTGCTCGTGCACCGCGTCGGCCTCGACGTGCTCGTCGTAGTAGTCGGCGACCGCGTCCGGCAGCCGGAGCCGCCGCGCACCGCGCAGGATCCGCTCGCACGGCAGCGAGCTGGTCGCCTCGAAGGCGGCCAGGTGTCCCATCGCGGCGCCGCGCAGGCGGCGGTTGAGGGCGAACAGCGACATCAGGTTCACCGACGCGAGGGTCGCGCCCGTCGCCTGCGCGACATACGGCGCGAGGTCCGTCGGCAGGTCCAGGGATGCCAGCGCGCGGGCGAAGAGCGCCTGGTGCAGCCGCTCCGCCCGGCCGCCGCCGTACTCGTCGTACTGCAGCTCGGCGAGGGCGACCTTGGCGGCGCCGCCGATGCGCGGCAGCACGAAGCTCTGCGGGTCGGACTCGCGCAGGTGGTAGACGGCGCGCTCGGAGAGGTATGCCTGGAACTCTTCGCGGGTGGCGCGGCGGTGCAGGAACTGCGCGAGCTCCGACGGACCCGAGCGCGCGGTCATCCGCACCAGGGCGGCGGTGACCTGCGCGGTGGGCGTGTCGCCGAGGTCATCCAGCGCGGGCGCCTCGGCGGGCGTGTCCTGAACCAGCTGGCGCACGGTGTGCTCGAAGGTGCGCTCCAGTGCCGCCCGGCTCACCAGGAGCAGGGGATCCCACTCGGCGTGCGGATCGTCCACGTCGTCGAAGCCGCGGTAGTGCAGCTCGTAGAGCACCCACAGCGCGAGCTGGAAGTCGCGATCGGTGAGGGGATAGGTGACATCGCCCATCGCCCTCGGCTCGGGCACGGCGTGCGGTCCGTGCGGTCGCGCCCGCAGCGTCTCGACGACGCCCGCGCTGAGCGGTCCACAGGGCTCGGGCAACTTCATCCGGTTCTCGTCCTTCCCTCCCACGGCTCGCCCAGGATCAGGCGCAGCAGTACCCGACGCAGCCGCATCAGCGCGAGGAGGTGACCCCCCGTTGTGCGCTTCCCGCGGTGTTCGGGATAGTTCTCATCGCAGACGGTCCGACGTCCCATGGCGGCCTCCTCCGGATGGATGCGGGGTACCCCGGGCGTCGGCAGGCATACGCAGTCACGAGCACCCGCACGGAGGATCAGATGGGTCGAGGAGTCCCGGGGGGTGACCCGGCAGCGCTGGCCGGGTTGGTCGCGTCGGACGCCGCGCGACAGACCGGACGGTTCGTCTTCCACGTCGCCGACGAGCGCTGGGAGTGGGACGACGACGTCTTCGCCATCCACGGCTACCGGCCGGGCGAGGTCGAGCCGACGACCGAGCTGATCATGCGCCACAAGCACGAGCTGGACCGCGAGCTGGTCGAGCAGACGCTGCAGGAGGCGATCGGCGACGGTGCGCCGTTCAACGTCTACTACCGGATCCTGGTCGGCGGCGCGGTCCGCAACGTCGTGCTGTGCGGCGAGGGCCAGTACGACGACGGCCGCAGCAGCGGCAAGGTCGACCGGCTGGTCGGCTACTACCTCGACCTCACACCCGAGCTCGAGGCCGAGACGACGGCCGCCGCGGACGCCGCCGTGGCCGCCTCCGCCGCGTCCCGCGACAAGATCGAGCAGGCCAAGGGCATCTTGATGCTCGGCTACGGCCTCGACGCCGACGCGGCGTTCGCGATGCTCAAGTGGTGGTCACGCAACCGCAACGTGAAGGTGCGGGAGGTCGCCGAGCGGCTGATCCAGGTGGCTCGGGAGGGGCATGTCAGCCATCCTGGACTGCGCCGGTTGCTGGACGCGCTGCTCGACGACCTCACCGCCAGCCGGGCGGCTCGGGGAAACCAGCCCGACTGAGCTCGTCGCTTCGCCCACCGCCGTACCCGACTCCCCGCGGTCCACCCGGGTAACGGCCGGAGATGACCGACACGGCTTTCCCCGCCCAGCAGCAGACGCCCCCCGGACTGACGGGAGAGATGGCGCCCGAGCCCGACCACGGCGAGCAGTCGTACGTCGGCCACGGCCGTCTCGACGGCCAGGTCGCCCTGATCACCGGGGGCGACTCCGGCATCGGCCGGGCCGTGGCGATCGCCTACGCCCGGGAGGGCGCCGACGTGGCGTTCACCTACCTGCCCGAGGAGCAGCCCGACGCCGACACGACCGCCGCGCTGGTGGGTGACGCCGGCCGGCGGGTGCTGGCACTGCCGCTCGACCTGCGCAGCAGCGAGGCGTGCGACGAAGCGGTCCGGCGCACCGTCGAGGAGCTCGGCGCGCTCGACGTGCTGGTCAACAACGCGGGCTACCAGATGGCGCGCGACCATGCCGTCGACGACCTCAGCGACGAGCGGATCGACCGCACGCTCAAGACCAACCTGTACGCGCTGCTGTGGCTGGTGCGCGCCGCCGCGCCGCACCTGCGCAAGCGGCCGGGCTGCATCGTCAACAACGCCTCGATCCAGGCCTTCGAGCCCTCCGAGACGCTGCTCGACTACGCCGCCACGAAGGCCGCGATCAACAACCTCACCGTGAACCTCGCGGCCTCGCTGGGCCGCGACGGAGTGCGGGTCAACGCGGTCGCGCCGGGCCCGATCTGGACCCCGCTGCAGCCGGCCACCCAGGAGCCCGAGAAGGTCGAGCAGTTCGGGACCGACACCCCGCTCGGGCGGGCCGGACAGCCCGCCGAGGTGGCGCCCGCGTTCGTCTTCCTCGCCTCGCCGGCCGACGCGTCGTACGTCTCGGGCACGGTGCTCGGCGTGACGGGCGGCAAACCCGTGTTCTGACCGGGCCGCGGGGTACCACGCAGTCATGGAGAACCGATCCCCGAAGCCGGCCGACGATGTCGAGCGCGAGCAGGGCCAGGTGTCCGAGGTGAGCCGCCTCGACGACGCCGGCGAGGTCGTCTCCCCGTCGGACTCCGTCGCCGGTCATCCGACGGACCGCGACGTGCAGGAGGGCAAGGCCGGGCCCAACGCCCGCACCGGAAACCAGGATGTGGAGGAGGAGCGATGACCATCCCCGACCCCGAACGCCCCGTCGCGCCGGACGAACCGCCCGTGCCCGACGACCCCGACGTACCGACCGACCCGGAGGCCCCGCTCGACGAGCCGGTGGTGGAGGTCGACCCCGAGCAGGACTATCCCCACGCCGAGGAGGCGGAGGAGGACCGCGCGTGAACACCGCGCCGGCGGGGACCCGGGAGGGGCGCCGACCGCCCCAGCAGATCACCCGCAACCTCAACGAGCTGCTCCAGGAGCTCCGGGTGATGCAGACCGGGGTGCAGATCCTCACCGGCTTCCTGCTGACCGTGCCGTTCACCGATCGCTTCGGCGACCTGAACCAGACGCAGCAGCGGCTCTATCTCGGGATCCTGGTCACCGCGGTGCTGACCACGCTCGTTATCGTCGCGCCGGTCTGCTACCACCGGCTGCTGTTCCGGCAGGGCCGGCGGGAGTGGATCGTGGCCGCCGCCCAGCGCTGCGCGCTGGCGGGCCTGGTCGGCCTGGCCACCGTCTCGGCCGCCGTGGTGCTGCTCGTCTTCGACGTCGTGCTCGGCAACCGCGCCGCCCTGATCGCCGCGGCGGCGGTCGCGCTCGCGTTCACCCTGATGTGGGCTGCGGTCCCGTGGTGGGGCCGCACGAGGTGAACCGCTCGCAGCGACCGACCGTCGTCGCGGTCCTCGTCGCCTCGACCGTCCTCCTCGCCCTCCTGCTCGCCGGCTGCGGCGTGGTGAGCAGGCCCGACCCGACCGCCTGGGACGACCAGGCCACACAGGCGCTCACCGACGCCGGGAGCGAGGTGGCCACCGCCCGGCTCGCGCTCGAGTCGGCGCGCCGGGGACGCACCTGGTCGGCGTACACGACCGTGATCGTGGCCGAGGCCGAGGAGGCGGCGGGGAAGGCGGAGCAGGACCTCGCGCGGCTGCAGGTGCCCCCCGGCCGCGCCGACGACGCGGCGCAGGTCCTCGACCTCCTCGACCAGGCGGTCGACCTCGTCGGCGAGGCCCGGGCGCACGCCGTCGCCGGGAGGTACGACGACCGGGCGCTCGTCGAGCGGCTCGACCACCTGTCCGACCAGCTCCGGCAGGCGGCGCCGTGAAGCGCTACTTCGCGGTCCTCCTGGGGATCCTGACCGCCATCGGCGGCTTCGTCGACATCGGCGACCTGGTGACCAACGCCCAGGTCGGCGCCCGACTGGGGCTGTCGCTGGCCTGGATCATCCCGGTCGGGGTGGTCGGGATCTGCGTGTTCGCCGAGATGTCCGGGCGGATCGCCGCGGTCAGCCGGCGGGCCACCTTCGACCTGATCCGCGAGCGGCTCGGCCCGCGGATCGGCTTCCTCAACCTGGTCGGCTCGATGCTGGTCACGCTGCTGACCTTCATCGCCGAGATCGGCGGCGTCGCACTCGCGCTGCAGCTGGTCAGCTCGGTGCACCACCTGCTGATCGTCCCGTTCGTCGCCGTCGCGGTGTGGGTCGTGCTGTGGCGCGCGAAGTTCTCCTCGATCGAGAACGTGCTCGGCCTGATGGGGCTCGCGCTGATCGCCTTCGCGGTCGCGCTGTGGCAGCTCGGGCCGGACTGGGGCGAGCTGGTCCACCAGCTCTCGCCGGCCGAGAAGCCCGCGGCGGAGAGCTGGGCGACCTACGCCTACTTCGCGGTCGCGCTGTTCGGCGCCGCGATGACGCCGTACGAGGTGTTCTTCTTCTCCAGCGGCGGCGTCGAGGAGCGCTGGACGGTCAAGGACATCGGCGTGATGCGGGCCAACGTCTTCATCGGCTTCCCGCTCGGGGGGCTGCTGTCGGTCGCGATCGCCGCCTGCGCCGCGACCGTCTTCCTGCCGGTGGGGGTCTCGGTCGAGACCCTCGGCCAGGTCGGCCTGCCGGTCGCCATCGGTCTCGGCAAGATCGGGCTGGCGGTCGTCGTGCTCGGCTTCTTCGCCGCGACCTTCGGCGCCGCCTGCGAGACCGGCCTGTCGACCGGCTACAGCCTCGCGCAGTACTTCGGCTTCCCGTGGGGGAAGTTCGTCCGGCCGAAGGAGGCCGCCGGCTTCCACCTCATCCTGCTGGTCGCGACGGCGGTCGCCGCCGGCGTGCTGCTCACCGGTGTCGACCCGATCATGGTCACCGAGATGTCGGTGGTCTTCTCCGCGATCGCGCTGCCACTGACGTACTTCCCGATCCTGGTGGTCGCCAACGACCCCGACTACCTCGGCGAGCACGTCAACGGACCGGTCGCCAACGCGCTCGGGGTCTGCTACCTCGTCGTGATCACGATCGCGGCCCTGGCCGCGATCCCGCTCATGATCCTCACCTCGATGGGGCAGGGCTGAGGAGGATGGGTCGATGAGCACGCCTGCCGAGCGCAACGGGTACGACGTCGGGCTGCACCTGCTCGACCGCCAGGTGATCGGCGCCGACGACCGCCTGGTCGGCAAGGTCGACGACATCGAGCTGTTCGTCGAGGAGGCCGGCGGCCTGGTGCCGACCGCGCTGCTGATGGGCCTGCCGGCCCTGCTGCCGCGTTTCGGACGACGCCTCGGCGGTGCGCTCACCCGCGCCCACCGGCTGGTCCGCGAGGCGGCCGCCGACCAGGAGCTGCCGCTGGTGGCCGACTTCGAGCTGGTGGCCGAGGTGACCAGCGAGGTCCGCCTCTCGGAGCCGGCGCACGGGCTGCTGCACCGGATGGCCCACGAGCGCGCCGCCGACCCGCGCCGGTGCCGGGTCGGCAGCCTGCTCGGCATGCCGGTGCGCTGCGCCGACCTGCCCCGCCGATCCAAGATCCTGGACCTGCGCCTGGTCGGCTCCCCGGACACCTCCGGCGAGCACCGGGTGGTCGCCCTCCTCGTCGGCCCCGGGCGCCCGGGTGCGCTGTTCGGCTACGACCGCCGCAGCGAGCCCGGCCCCGCCGTCGTCGCGGCCGTCATCCACTGGCTGCACCGCCACGCCCGCATCGTCGAGCTCGGCGCCGGCGTCGAGATCGACCGCGAGGCCGACGAGGTGCGGATCGCTCCCGGCACGTCTCTCTCGCCGCTGCGCGGGTAACGCCGGGACGTACGTCGAGTCCCTCGCGAGCGAGAAGGAGGAGCCATGCCCGGCAAGAAGCACGGACCCGGCATCAAGAACCCGGACGCCTACGAGGAGATCCGCAAGGACGGCGCCAGCAAGGAGAAGGCCGCCCGGATCTCCAACGCCATGGCCTCCCAGGGCGCCAGCAAGGTCGGCCGCCGCGGCGGCAAGGCCGGTGACTACGACGACTGGACCGTCGAGAGGCTGCGCAAGCGCGCCCGCGAGCTGGACATCGAGGGTCGCTCGTCGATGAAGAAGGACGAGCTGATCGACGCGCTGCGCCACCACTAGCCGACCCGGCAGAAAGTCGCTCTGGTTGCGCGCCGACCCGGCAGAAAGTGGCGCTGCAATGCGCCACTTTCTGCCGGGTCAGCGAGTTTTCGGGGCCAGTTTCTGCCGGGTCGGCGAGCGCGGGGGTCAGACCCAGCGCGAGAACCAGATCCGGTCCAGCCACTCGCTGTGGGTCAGCATCTGGTTGGTCCAGATCGGCCAGAACCAGGCGAAGTTCACCAGGGTCAGGACGACGAACGCCCCGCCCACCACCACGCCCGCGGTACGCCGGGGCGAGGGTGCGCGGGAGGGCCCGATCATGGTCCCGATCGCGAGCGTGATCGCGATGACCGTGAACGGCAGGATCGCGATGGCGTAGAAGAGGAAGATCGGCCGGTCGTCGTACATCAGCCAGGGCAGCCAGGTCGACAGCGCGCCCACGACCGCGAGGCCGTAGCGCCAGTCCCGGGCGCCGATCCACATCACGACGGCGAAGACCAGGGCCAGCACGCCGCCCCACCACAGCACCGGCGTGGGCAGCAGCAGCACCTGCTTGATGCAGGTGCTGTCGGCGGGCGCGTCGCAGCCGGGCGCGTCGGGGGAGATGTCGTTGGTGACGGCGACCCCGACCGGCCGGTTGATGAGCAGCCAGCTCGACGGCTTGGACTCGTAGAAGTGGGTGGAGCAGTTCAGGAAGTGCGTGTGGAAGGTGTAGACGTCCTGGTGGTAGTACCAGAGCGAGCGCAACGACTGCCATGCCTCGCCGAGCCCGGTGGCGTCCTTCTCGGTCGCGGTCGGCCACTTCCGCGACGTGTCGAGGTTGTCGGCGACGTAGTGCTGGTCCTCGGAGTCGGTGTCCTTCTCGCAGTGGCCCTGCCCGGTGTACTGGCGGTACTGCGTCGAGCTGAGGTGCTCCTCGTAGTCCTTCGCGTGCGCCAGCCAGCCTCCCCAGGTGGCGATGTAGACCAGCAGCGCCACCACGACCAGGGAGAGGAACGCGGGGATCCCGTCGGCGACCGCGCCCTTGGCCAGCGCCCAGCGGATGCCGAGCGAGCGGCGGGCGCCGGCGCTCCAGACCCAGCACAGCACGCCCAGCGCGGCGAGCGGGTAAGCGGCCGTCCACTTGGTGCCGGCCGCGAGACCGAAGCACACGCCGGCGGCCAGCAGCCAGGGGCGGAACAGGATCCGCGGCCCCCAGCCGGTGAGTGCGACCCCCTCGTCGGTCCGACGGGCCCGCTCGGCCAGCCGGGCCCGGTGCCAGTCGCGGTCGGCGACCAGGCAGGACACCGCGCAGAGCAGGAAGAGCGCCAGGAAGATGTCGAGCAGGGCCAGCCGTGAGAGCACGAAGTGCAGGCCGTCGAGCATGAGCAGGGTGCCCGCGATGCAGCCGAGCATGGTCGAGCCGGTCATCCGCCGGACCAGCCGGCAGATGACCAGCACCATCAGTGCGCCCGCCACTGCCGACGCGATCCGCCAGCCGAAGGGGTCCATCCCGAACGCCTTCTCGCCGAGCGCGATCAGCCACTTGCCGACGTCGGGGTGCACCGCCAGCGACGGCTCGCCGGTCCACACGTGCTGGGTGTGGCCGGCGAGGATGTCGGCGTTGATGTCGGTCTTGGTGTTGCCGTCGGCGTCGCTCAGGTAGGTCTCGATGTAGCCGTTGTTGAGCAGCGACCAGGCGTCCTTGGCGTAGTACGTCTCGTCGAAGGCGAACCGGTGGGGGTTGCCGAGCCCCACCAGGCGCAGGCCGAACGCGAGCAGGGTGAGCCCGATCGGCGCGAGCCAGCCCACCAGTCGCTGCCGCCCGGACAGCCGCCGGATCGGGCCGACGGCCCGCTCGACCGCCAGCGGCACCCGCTGGCCGAGCGCGGTGCGGGACAGGCCGACGACGGTCACGGAGGAAAACCTTAGATGAGGCGTCTGCAAGGATCGGGACGTGACTGGAGTCCTGGTGCTGGCCGGTACGCCGATCGGCCGGGTCGGCGACGCGCCGCCGCGGCTGGCCGAGGAGCTGGCCGCCGCCGACGTCGTCGCCGCTGAGGACACCCGCCGGCTGCGCCGGCTGGTCACCGACCTCGGCATCGAGCTGTCCGGCCGCGTCGTCTCCTACTTCGAGGGCAACGAGTCCGCGCGCACCCCCGCGCTGGTGGAGGCGCTCGAGAGCGGTGAGCGGGTGGTGCTCGTCACCGACGCCGGCATGCCCAGCGTGTCGGACCCGGGCTACCGGCTGGTGGCCGCCGCGGTCGAGGCCGGGATCCGGGTGACCGCCGTCCCGGGACCGTCGGCGGTGCTCACCGCGCTGGCCGTGTCCGGGCTGCCCGTCGACCGCTTCTGCTTCGAGGGCTTCCTGCCGCGCAAGGCGGGGGAGCGCGCGCGCCGGCTCGCCGACCTCGCCGCCGAGCAGCGCACGATGGTGTTCTTCGAGGCGCCGCACCGCACCCAGGCCGCGCTGGAGGCGATGCGCGACGCCTTCGGTGCCGACCGGGCGGCCGCGGTGTGCCGGGAGCTGACCAAGACCCACGAGGAGGTACGCCGAGACGGGCTCGGCGGCCTCGTCGACTGGGCGGCGGCGGGCGTGCGTGGCGAGGTCACCATCGTCGTCACCGGCGCCACCCCGGGCGCCGCGATCGCGACCGACCCCGAGAGCCTGCGGGCCGCGGTCGCCGGGCTCGAGGAGTCCGGCATGCGACGCAAGGAGGCGATCGCCGTGGTCGCCGGGCAGGCTGGACTCCCCAAACGAGACGTCTACCAGGTGGTGCACATCGATGGCTGAGCCGACGACCCGGATCACGACGGTCGAGCGCGACGGGCTGGTGCTCGACGTCCTCGACGAGGGACCCGTCGGGGGTGAGCCGATCCTGCTCCTCCACGGCTTCCCCGAGCGTGCCTCCTGCTGGCGCCTGGTGGCGCCGATCCTCAACGAGGCCGGCTACCGCACGCTCGCGATGACCCAGCGCGGGTACGCCCCGGGCGCCCGGCCGCGCCGACGCCGCGACTACGTGATGGCCGAGCTGCTCGGCGACGCGCGGGCGCTCGTCGAGCAGGCCGGCGGCCGGGCCCACGTCGTCGGCCACGACTGGGGCGCGATCCCGTCGTGGCTGCTGGCGATGCACCACCCCGACCTGGTCGCCAGCCTCACCGCGGTGTCGGTGCCCCACCCGCAGGCCTTCCTCGCCTCGATGGTCCGCTCCACCCAGGGCCTGAAGTCCTGGTACATGCTGGCCTTCCAGCTCCCGTGGCTGCCCGAGTACGTCCTCAGCCGCAAGGGCGAGATCGGGGCCCGCCAGCTGCGCGCCGCCGGCCTGACCGCCGACGACCTCGCCCGGTTCCGTGCCGAGATCGTCGACGACGGCGCGCTGCGGACCGCGCTCAACTGGTACCGCGCGATGCCCCTCGGCGACCCCCGGCTGACCCGCGGCCGGGTGCGGGTGCCGACCACGATGGTGTGGAGCGACGAGGACATCGCCCTGGGCCGGTGGGGGGTCGAGCGCACCGCGTCGCTGGTCGACGCGCCGTACCGGTTCGTCGAGCTCAACGGCGTCTCGCACTGGATCCCGACCCAGGCGCCGGAGGCCCTGGCCAACGCGATCCTCGACCGGGTGCGGTCCACGGCGTCGTGAGCGACGAGCGTCCGCCGGTCCCGGAGCCGCTGCCGCACCCGGTCGTCGACAACCACTGCCATCTCGACATCAGCCGTGACGGGCGCGGCGCGGCGCCCTGGGACGCCCGGGAGGCGATCGACGCGGCGGTGGCGGTCGGCGTACGACGGATCGTGCAGATCGGCTGCGACCTGCCCGGCGCGCGCTGGGCGGTCGCAGCGGCGAGCGAGCACCCGGAGCTGGTCGCCGGCGTCGCGCTGCACCCCAACGAGGCGCCCCGGATCCTCGCGGAGGGCGGCCGGGCCGCGCTGGAGGCGGCCTGGGCCGAGATCGAGCAGCTGGCCGGCGCCCACGCCGACGTGCGCGCGGTCGGGGAGACCGGACTCGACGCCTTCCGCACCGGCCCCGACGGGCGGGCCGTGCAGGTCGAGTCCTTCCGGCGGCACGTCGACCTCGCCAAGCGGCTCGACAAGACCCTGGTCATCCACGACCGCGAGACCCACGACGAGGTGCTCGAGGTGATCGACGCCGAGGGCGCGCCCGAGCGCTGGGTGATGCACTGCTTCTCCGGCGACGCCGACTTCGCCCGGGCCTGCCTGGACCGCGGCGCCTACCTCTCCTTCGCCGGCACCGTCACCTTCAAGAACGCCGAGCCGCTGCGCGAGGCGCTGCGGGTCGCGCCGCGCGACCGGGTGCTGGTCGAGACCGACGCGCCCTACCTGACGCCCGCGCCCCACCGCGGGCGGGCCAACGCGTCGTACCTGGTGCCGCTGACGGTGCGCGCGATGGCGGCCGAGCGGGGGGAGGACCTCGCCGAGCTGTGCGTGGCGATCGACGCCAACACCGAGGCCGCCTTCGGCGGCAGCTGGTAGCCACCCGCTCAGAGCCCGAGCGCCGCCTGCAGCTGCAGGACGTCGGAGCGGATGGCCATCAGGCGCGCGGGCGCCTGGGCCTCGGTCATCCGGCCGTCCGAGACCCGGTCCAGCGTCACCTTCCGGTGCTGTGGGTGCAGCAGCCGAGCCGTCATCTCGTACGCCGTGCGCAGCAGGGCTCCCTCGGATCCCGCGTGCACCGCTCGCAGGGCGTCGACCATGGCGGCGGGGAAGTGCCACCGGGCCAACGCCTCGCCGGTCAGCTGGGGCGAGCAGATCCCGTAGCGGTCGGCCTCGGCCCGGAACCGCTCGACCCCGAGGCCGGTCGAGGCGAGCAGGTCGGCGTACCCGTCGGGATCGGCCTGGTGCAGGAGGGCGGCGCCGAGCTGGGCGAGCAGGCCCAGGCTGAGGGCGTCCGCCGCCGTCGCCTGGAAGCGCGGGCCGAGCGCGCCGCCGGACGCCGCGAGATGCACCGAGATGGTCCAGAAGTCGTCGGGGAGGTGCCGCGCGTCGTCGATGCCCGCGAGAGCCACGGTCGCGACCGAGCGCACGGTGTTGAACCCGACCACCGTCACGGCGAGCTGCAGGCTGGTCACGCGGCCGGACAGCCCGAAGTAGGCGGAGTTTGCCAGCTTCATCACTCGCGCCGCGAGGGCCATGTCGGCGCCGAGGACGGTCGCCAGGTCGGCGGCGCCCGCGCTGTCGCTGTTGCTGGTCGCGACGATCCGGGCCGCCACCGGTCGCTGCGACGACAGCTGGTCCAGCCCGTCCAGGACGTCGTCGACGTCGAGGACCATGCGTGTCACCGCAGGGCTCCTGGAGCCGCCGGGAAGCTGTCGCGGCACCACTCGACGAAGGAGGGCTCGGGCAGCGGGGCGCTGATCGCGAAGCCCTGCATCACCCGGCAGCCCATCTCGGTGAGCATCGCGTGCTGGGCCGTGGTCTCCACGCCCTCGGCGACCACCCCGATCCCGAGGTTGTGGGCCAGGCTGACGACGGCCTGTGCGACGGCGGTGCGACCGTCCTCGAGCTCGGCGACGAACGAGCGGTCCACCTTGAGATAGCTCACGGGCAGTCGTTGCAGGTAGGCCATCGACGAGTAGCCGGTGCCGAAGTCGTCGATGGCGACCTGCACCCCGTGCTCGCGCAGCTCACGCAGGATCGTGGCCGCGGTGTCCGGGTCCATCATCAGGGCGGACTCGGTGATCTCCACGCAGAGCTGCTCGGGGTGCAGCCCGCAGCGGCGCAGCGTCTGCTGGACCGTCTGCACGAGCAGGTTGTCGCTCATCTGCAAGGCGGACAGGTTCACGTTGACCCGCGCGGGCGCGAGCGGGCCCAGCCGCACCCGCCACTCCGTGAGCGCCCGGCAGGCGGTCTCCAGCACCAGCTCGCTCAACTCGCGCACCATGCCGTGCTCCTCGGCCAGGCGCACGAAGGTGTCGGCGGGGACCGAGCCGCGGCGCGGGTGCCGCCAGCGGGCCAGCGCCTCGGCCGACACCAGCTGGGGGCGTTGGCCGTCGTACGCCACGATCGGCTGGTAGTCGAGGGTGATCTGGCGCTCCTCGATCGCCTGGCGCAGGTCCGAGACCAGGATGAGGGTGTCGTGTGCGGCGCTGCGGGCGCTCTCGTCGAGCACCATGATCCGGCCCTTGCCGCGGGACTTGGCCTGGTACATCGCGATGTCGCAGTCCCGGATCAGGTCGTCCGCGGACTGGTGGTCCGGCCCGCGCAGGACGACGCCGATGGAGCCGCGGGGGCGGATCTCCACGCCGTTGAGATCGACCGGCTCGGAGAGCACGCGCAGGATCCGGTTGGCGACGTCGATCGCCCCGTCCACGCTGGAGGTCGCGCAGGCGACGACGAACTCGTCGCCGCCGAAGCGCGCCACCAGGTCGCCGGGGCGGACGGCACGGATCAGGCGGTGGGCGATCTCGACGAGGAGGGCGTCACCCGCGGTGTGGCCGAGGCTGTCGTTGACGACCTTGAAGTTGTCGAGGTCGAGGAACATGCAGGCGAGTCCCACGTCGGGCGTCGCCATCGCCGCGTTCACGTGCTCCCACAACCGGGACCGGCGCGGCAGGCCGGTCAGCGAGTCGTGGGTGGCCTGGTGGTTGAGCCGGTCCTCGAACGCCCGGCGTTCGGTGACGTCCTCGAGGGTGGCGACGAAGCCGTCGCCCACGCCCGGCGTCCGCAGCGGAGTGAACCTCATGTCGGTGTGGCGGACCTCCCGCGCGCTGTCGAGGAAGCGTGCCTCCAGCTCCCGCTCCTCGCCGGCGAGGACGTCGAGGACGGTGGCCGCGATCCGCTCCAGGTCCTCGGGGTGGACGTAGGCCATCCACCCGATCCCGATCAGCTTGTCCGCCGTCACCCCGAGCAGCGTGCACAAGGCATCGTTCACGTGCCCGAGTCGCATGCCCTGCTCCGACATCAGGGTCGGCACCGGTGAGCGCTCCGCCAGCACCTTGAACCGCTGCTCGTGCGCGTCGGCCGACGCGCGCAGCGCCAGTTCCAGCTCCGACTGAGCGGGATCGACGCGCAGCGCCCACAGTCGACCGCCCGGCGCCGGCGTCGCGCGGACCCGGCACGCCACGCTCTCCCCGACGGCGGTGCGCAGCGTCATGAGCGTGGTCGTCGGTCGCTCCCTGCGAAACATCGCGAAGAGCGAGCCGCCCTCGGGTGTGCTCATGTAGCCGTGGAGCGGCTCGCCCTGCAGGTCCGAGCCCGCGCGTCCCAGGAGCTCGGTTGCTCCCGCGTTGCTCCACCGGACGGCGGGCTCACCGAGCGCGGACAGCTCGACCACCAGGAGCGCGGTGCCGGGGTCGGCTGCAGCGCCGTGGAGCACGGCCGCGACGACGTCGCCCGGGGCGCTGGTGGGCATGGTGTCCTCCTCCGGGACGGTCCGGTCGCGTGTCCTATCGGCGGTCCGCGGCGGGATCTGACGGGCCGGAGCGGAGTCGGACCGAAGTCGGACCGAGTCATCAGAGCCGGACGGCGCGGGATCAGGACCGCCCTGTGACAGATGGGACGGATGAGGCGTGACGAGGGTGATGCCGCTCACCGGGAGCCGCTGGAAGAGGTCTCGCCAACTTGCGATTCGCGGTGGACCCCTGTTCTGGTGGATGACTGACGGCCGGGATCGGGACGCAGTTTCGCAGGTTCACCGGCCAGCTCGTCCCGGGACGGGCTGGCTGCCCGAGGCCCGGACAGCACGACGTTCGGAGCACTGTGCGACCCACGCACCTCAAGGCCCACCTCCTTCGCCTCGCCCACAGCCGCAAGGCCCTCACCGTCACCATCGCCGCCGTCCTCGTGGCCGTCTCCGCGGTCACCTGGGGCTACTCCTCGATGAGCACCGAGGTCCGGCTCTCGGTCGACGGCAAGGAGCGCACCGTCTCCACGATGGGTGACACCGTCGGTGACGTGCTGCGCGACGAGGGCATCGAGGTGTCGGCGCGCGACATCGTCCAGCCCAGCGTCGACTCGTCGGTCGAGTCCGGTGACCGGATCGCCGTGCGGTTCAGCCGGCCGGTCGAGCTCACCGTCGACGGCGTCACCAGCACGCACTGGGTGACCGCGACCGACGTGGAGGGGGCGTTGACCCAGATCGGCGTCGGGTACGACGACAGCCGGCTCTCCACCAGCCGCGGCACCGACATCGACCGCGGCGGCGCGGCGATCGACGTCGTCACCCCCAAGCAGCTCACCCTCGTGCTCGCCGGCGAGGAGCCGGTCACCCGCGAGATCCCCGCGCTCACCGTCGCCGACGCCCTCGCCGAGGTCGGCGTCCAGCTCGACGAGCACGACAAGGTGCGTCCCGCCCCCGACGCCGTGCTGAACGACGGCGACCGGATCGTGTTCACCGACATCGAGAAGCGCGAGCGCACGGTCACCGGCGAGGTCGTGAAGGCGCCGGTCCGGAAGGTGTCCGACGACACGATGTACCAGGGCCAGACCAAGACCGTGACCGACGGAGTTCCCGGAGCCCGTGACGTCACCTACCGGGTGACCGTGCGCAACGGCGAGGTCGTGCGCCGCGTCGTGCTCACCGCGACCGTCACCACCGAGCCGACCCCCGAGGTCGTCAAGGTCGGCACCAAGCCGGTCATCGAGTCCGGCAACACCGTCTGGGACCGCCTCGCCCAGTGCGAGGCCGGCGGCAACTGGCACATCAACACCGGCAACGGCTACTACGGCGGCCTCCAGTTCAACCTCGGCACCTGGCGCGCCAACGGCGGCACCGGCTACCCGCACCAGGCCTCCCGCGAGGAGCAGATCCGGGTCGCCACCCGGGTCCGCGACGCGTCCGGCGGCTACGGCGCCTGGCCGGGCTGTGCCGCGAAGCTCGGGCTGCCCAGGTAGACCGATAGCCTGACCCCATGCCTGAAACCTCCGCGCCGCGGCTGCTGGGCCCGGCGGAGGTTCGGGAGCTGGCAGCCCGGCTGGGCGTGCGCCCGACCAAGCAGCGCGGCCAGAACTTCGTGATCGACGCCAACACGGTGCGCCGGATCGTCCGCGAGTCCGGCGTCACCGAGGGCGAGGTCGTGGTCGAGGTGGGTCCCGGGCTGGGCTCGCTGACCCTGGCGCTGCTCGAGGTCGGGGCCGAGGTGACCGCGGTCGAGATCGACCCGCTGCTCGCCGACGAGCTGCCGACCACCATCCGGGCCTTCGCACCCGACCAGGCCGCGCGGTTCCGGGTGCTGCGCGCCGACGCGCTGAGCGTCACCGAGATCCCCGGCCCGCCGCCCCAGGCGCTCGTCGCCAACCTGCCCTACAACGTCTCGGTGCCGGTGCTGCTGCACCTGATGGCGCTGCTGCCCTCCCTGCAGCACGGTCTGGTCATGGTGCAGGCCGAGGTCGCCGACCGGCTGGCCGCGCCTCCGGGGTCGAAGACCTACGGCGTCCCGTCGGCGAAGGCGGCCTGGTTCGCCGACGTACGCCGGGCCGGGGCGATCGGCCGCAACGTCTTCTGGCCCGCCCCCAACGTCGACTCCGGCCTGGTCGCCTGGACCCACCATGCGCCGCCGACCGACGAGGTGACCCGCGAGCAGGTGTTCGCCGTCATCGACGCCTCGTTCGCGCAGCGACGCAAGGCCCTGCGCGGCGCGCTGCGCACCCTCGCCGGTGGCGCCGAGCAGGCGGAAGCCGCGCTGCGGACCGCGGGCATCGACCCGCTCACCCGCGGCGAGGCACTCGGGATCGACGAGTTCGTGGCGATCGCGGTCGCCCTCCATGCGACGGCCGGAGACGGCCCGAAGGGCGATTCATGACACAGGTCACGGTCCGGGCTCCCGCCAAGATCAACCTCCACCTCGGAGTCGGCGGGCTGCGACCGGACGGCAAGCACGCCCTCGCGACGGTCTACCAGGCCGTCGGGCTGTACGACGACGTCACCGTCGTCGAGGCCGACGACTGGGCGGTCGGGCTGACCGAGCCGGTCGACGGCGTACCTCTCGACGACGACAACATCGCCATCCGCGCCGGCCGCGCGCTCGCCGCGCACCACTGCCTCGAGCGGGCGGCCCGGATCACCATCGCCAAGGGCATCCCCGTCATGGGCGGGATGGCCGGCGGGTCCGCCGACGCCGCCGCGACCCTGCTCGCGCTGGACCGGCTGTGGGACCTGCAGACCTCCGACGAGGACCTGCTCCGGATCGCCGGCACGCTCGGCAGCGACGTGCCCTTCGCGCTGCTCGGCGGGACCGCCCTCGGCACCGGTCACGGCGAGGTCGTCACCCCGATCGCCGACGCCAGCTCGGTCTGGTGGGTCGTGGTGCTGTCCGATCGCGGCCTGTCGACGCCCGCGGTCTACGGCCACTTCGACGAGCTCTCACCCGACGCCCCCGCCGAACCGCCCATCCCCGACGACCTGATCGCCGCCCTCGGCACCGGCTACACCGACGAGATCGGCGACCTGCTCGCCAACGACCTGTGGCCCGCCGCCCGCGACCTGCGCCCCGACCTGGTCGACGTCGAGGTCCAGCTGCGCAGCCTGGCGCCCGACGGCGTCCTGCTCTCCGGTTCCGGGCCCACCCTGCTGCTGCTCCACGAGGACGTCGAGGAGGCGCGCGCCACCGTCGCCCAGCTCACCGAGCAGGGACACCGCTGCACCCTCGCCCCCGGACCCGTCGCCGGAGCCCACGTGGTGACCTATGCCTGAGCCGCGTTCGCTCCTCAACCTCGAGCGGGTCTCCAAGTCGTACGGCATCCGCCCCCTCCTCACCGACGTCTCCCTCGGCATCGGCGCCGGCGAGCGGATCGGCATCGTCGGCCGCAACGGCGACGGCAAGACCACCCTGCTGCGGATCATGACCGGCGCCGAGGAGCCCGACGAGGGCCGGGTGTCGCGACAGCGCGGCCTGCTGCTCGGCGTACTGTCCCAGCAGGACGACTTCGACGACGCCCACACCGTGCGCGAGGTCGTCCTCCAGGGCATGGCCGACCACGAGTGGGCGGCCGACGCCCGGCTGCGCGAGATCGTCGACGTGCTCCTCGCCGGCGTCGACCTCGACCGCGCCGTCCACGGCCTGTCCGGTGGCGAGCGCCGCCGCTGCGCGCTCGCCGGACTGCTGCTCGGCGACCACGACCTGATCGTGCTCGACGAGCCCACCAACCACCTCGACGTGGAGGCCGTCGCCTGGCTCGCCGCGCACCTCGCGTCCCGCTCGTCGGCCTTGGTCGTCGTGACCCACGACCGGTGGTTCCTCGACGCCGTGTGCCAGCAGACCTGGGAGGTCCACGACGGCGTCGTCGACCTGTACGAGGGTGGGTACGCCGCCTTCGTGCTCGCCAAGGCCGAGCGTCAGCGCCAGGCCGCGGCCTCCGAGCAGCGCCGGCAGAACCTGGTCCGCAAGGAGCTCGCCTGGCTGCGTCGCGGCGCCCCCGCCCGCACCTCCAAGCCGAAGTTCCGCATCGACGCCGCCAACGCCCTCATCGAGGACGTCCCCCCGCCCCGCGACCGGCTCGAGCTGCAGCGCTTCGCCACCCAGCGGCTCGGCAAGGACGTGATCGACGTCGAGGACGTCGACTTCTCCCGCGGCACCCGACAGCTGCTCTCCCACGCGACCTGGCGCCTCGGCCCCGGCGACCGCGTCGGCCTGGTCGGCGTCAACGGCGCCGGCAAGACCTCGGTCCTCTCCCTGCTGTCCGGCGAGGCGAGCCCATCCGTCGGCAAGGTGCGCCACGGCCGCACCGTCGCGCTCCAGCACCTCTCCCAGAACGTCGAGTTCGACGACCCCGAGGCCCGCGTCCTCGCCACCGTCGAGTCGATCCGCCGGGTCACCCGCACCGCCGACGGCGAGATCTCCGCGACCTCGATGCTCGAGCGCTTCGGGTTCACCGGAGACCGGCTCACCGCCCGCATCGGCGACCTCTCCGGCGGCGAGCGGCGCCGGTTCCAGCTGCTGCGGCTGCTGCTCACCGAGCCGAACGTGCTCCTGCTCGACGAGCCCACCAACGACCTGGACATCGAGACACTCAACGTCCTCGAGGACTTCCTCGACGGCTGGCCCGGCACCCTCGTCGTCGTCTCGCACGATCGGTACTTCCTCGAGCGGGTCACCGACTCCGTCTGGGCACTCCTCGGCGACGGTCAGATCTCCATGCTGCCGCGGGGCGTGGACGAGTACCTCGAGCGGCGGGCGCAGGCGATGCACCTCGATGCGTCGGCGTCATCGGCCTCCGCTCCGGCGAGCCCCGCCGTCGTCGCCGCCAGCGGCTCTCCCACCGCGTCCGGCACCCCGTCCACGGGCACGCCCAAGGCCAAGCCCGGCTCGGCGGAGGAGCGCGCCGCCCGCAAGACCGTGGCCCGGCTCGACAAGGTCCTCGAACGACTCTCCGCCCGCGAGGCCGAGCTCACCGCCGATCTCGCCGCGAACGCGACGGACCCGGACCGGCTGACCGCGCTCGGGATCGAGCTCACCGCGCTGCAGGAGGAGAAGGAGGCGGCCGAGCTGGAGTGGTTGGAGGCCGCCGAGCTGCTCGACTGAGTCACGCGCGTCGGCGGGCGGGGCGGGCGGTCGTCAGCCTGCGAACGGCACCAGCAAGCGCCGGAGCAGGCCGGCCAGCGTCGCCTGATCCTCGGGGGAGAAGCCGGTGAGCAGCTCGCGCTCGGCGTCGAGCAGCGCCGCGAACGCGCCGTCGACCGCGTCCTTGCCCTCCGGAGTGAGCCGGACCAGGACGCCGCGCCGGTCGGTGGGGTCGGGGTGCCGCTCCACCAGGCCGCGGATGGTCAGCCGGTCGACCCGGTTGGTCATGGTGCCGCTGGTCACCAGGGTCTCGCGCAGCAGGCGTCCGGGGGAGAGCTCGTACGGCTCGCCCGCCCGCCGCAACGCCGCCAGTACGTCGAACTCCCAGGACTCGATGTCGTGGGTCGTGAACGCGTGCCGCCGGGCGCGGTCGACGTGGTGGGCCAGCCGCGAGATCCGGCTGAAGACCGAGACCGGACCGAGATCGAGGTCGCTGCGCTCGCGCGCCCACGCCTCGACCAGCTCGTCCACCTCGTCCCGCATGCCCCCACCTTATCTGACCGGTCGAGAATCTTGATATCAAGATAAATTGAGCGTAGGGTCGGCCCCGTGGAAACCCGCACTCTTGACCTCGGTCCGGTCGCCCTGACCTGTCTGGTCTGGGGCGACCCCGACGACCGAGGCCGGCCCCTGGCCGTCCTCCTTCATGGCTTCCCGGACACCGCCCACAGCTGGCGGCACCTCGGCCCTGCCCTCGCCGGCGCGGGCTACCGGGTCGTCGCACCCTTCACCCGCGGCTATGCCCCCAGCGGCATCCCCGCCGACGGCAGCTACCACGTGCCGGCCCTCATGCACGACGCGATCGCGCTGCACCGCGCCCACGACGGTGACGGGCGCGCCGTGCTCGTCGGGCACGACTGGGGCGCCATCACCGCGAACGGTGTCGCGGCGTCGCCGGCCAACCCCTTCGGTGCGATCGTGTCGCTGTCCGTACCTCCTTTCTCCGTGATGAACCCGCGGCGAGACGACCTCGCCCGCTGGCTGGGGATCCTGCCGCGGCAGGCAGGGCTCAGCTGGTACACGCTCTTCAACCAGCTGCCCCGGGTCCCCGAGCGTCGCTTCGACGCCCTCGTCGCCCACCTGTGGCGGCGGTGGTCGCCCGGCTATGACGCGAGCGAGGATCTCGCGCACCTGGCGGCCGCCGTGCCTGACGACGCCCGCAAGGCGGCCGTCATCGGCTACTACCGGGCCCAGCGGCGGCCGCGCCAGACCCCGGCGCGGTACCAGTCGCTGGCGCACGACTGGACCCGCGAACCCCGGGTGCCGCTGCTGTACCTGCATGGAGCCGACGACGGCTGCCTGGACGTGCGATGGACCGGACGGATCGGCGACCGCCTGCCGGCCGGTAGTCGGGTGGCCGTGGTGGACGGCGCCGGGCACTTCCTCCAGCTCGAGCGTCCCGATGTCGTGAACGCCCGCATCCTCGATCATCTGCGCGAAGGGGCACGTCCATGAGCCTGACCTGGGATCCCGCTCGCTATCTGGCCTACGCGGACGAGCGCGGGCGCCCGTTCTTCGACCTCGTCGGCCGCGTGGCGGCCGTCGATCCCCGGATCGTGGTGGATCTCGGTTGTGGACCTGGCAATCTCACCTCCTCTCTCTCCGATCGCTGGCCGGCGGCCGCGATCACTGGTGTCGACTCCAGTGACGCCATGATCGCCGCAGCCTCCGACACTTCGGTAGCGGACCGGGTCTCTTTCCACAGGGCCGACCTGCGCGACTGGCTCGCGGCGGCGCCGAGCGGGGGTGTCGACGTGCTGGTGTCGAACGCGACGCTGCAGTGGCTGCCCGATCATCTCGACCTGCTTCCCGCCCTGGTGCGTGCGGTCCGGCCGGGCGGCTGGCTGGCCTTCCAGGTGCCGGGCAACCACGGCGAGCCGAGCCACACGCTGCGGGCGGAGCTCGCCGCCGAGCCGCCGTATGCCACTCACACCGCGCAGGTCGCGGCGCCGTACGCCCACGACGCGACGACCTACCTCCGCGCGCTCCAGGCGCTCGGCTGCGAGGTGGATGCATGGGAGACGACCTATCTCCACGTGCTGCACGGCCCGGACCCGGTGTTCACCTGGGTCACGGGCACGGGTGCCCGCCCGACGCTGCAGGCGCTGCCCGACGACCTGCGCCCGCGGTTCGAGGAGGAGCTCAAGGCGCGGCTGCGCGCGGCGTACCCCGACGAGGGGCACGGGGTCGTGCTGCCGTTCCGCCGGATCTTCGTGGTGGCCCGGGTCCCGGCCTGACCGGGATCGTCACAGTGCAAAGACAACCGCCGGGATTCCCCTCCCTCCGGGGAACCCCGGCGGCTGCTGCTCCCACCGTGGTGTGGTCGGTGCCGAGGCGACTGCGGTCCCTGTCCGAGGACGTCGGGCCCGCAGCACCCCCCAGATGCTTCGGACCCTCGTCGTTCCCTCCCGCCCCCCAGCCGGATCGGAACGACGCTGCAGCCGCCTCGGCGGCTCATGGGGCGGCGCGGCCGCCCGGATATCGGCAGCGCCGGGTCGCGGGATGGGGACGCGGCCGGTCGACGGCTCCGAGGTCCTGCTCCCGGCACAGGTCGATGATGGCCGTGAGGCCCGACGCGGCGTGGGTCGCGCCGGCCTGGTGGGCGAGGTCGATGATCCGGCTGACGTACGGCGACCAGGGGTCCGCGACGACCATCGCGACGTGATGGCGCCACTCGGCGATGGTGCCGTGGGCAGCGATGTCGGCGAGCTCCTCGACCGAGTCGAGGCTCGGGACGGTCCAGGCGCGGTCGATGCCCTGCACGAGCAGGGCGTGCGCCGCGCGCAGGCACGCGTCGTCGATGGCGGCGCTGTGGGCTCCGATGCGGGGATGACGCGCGAGCCGCCGACCCAGCCCGGGGACGAGCATCCGCCGCAGCGCGGCCGTGGTCATCGGGAGCCGGGAGTCGGTCTCGAGCGCGGTGCCGTAGCGGTGCTGGATCCGGGCCAGCCGGTCGTGGCCGAGCTCGTCGGCGAGCGCGGCGAGCGCCGTGTGGTCCTCGACGCGGCCGAACAGGGCGAGCCCGACCAGGTTGGCGGTGGCTGCGCAGGCCGGGAGCGTGTGGGAGATGTCGTCGTGCTCCTCGACCAGCGCGATCAGGCGGGTCCACACGTCGTGATCGTCGCCGGCCACGGCGGCGGTCCGGTCGAGGGTGTCGTCGATGACCTCGAGGAAGAGCTCCTCGTGGGGCAGGCCGAGCGAGCGGCGCACCCGCACCCGGGTCTGGAGCACCCCGGCGCGGCGGGCGAGGGAGCGCGGGCGCAGGGCGACGACCGGCGGCAACGGCTGCGTGCCGCGCGCGGTGGTCGAGCGCGTCGTACTCATCTCTCTCCGATCGTCGGGTGCCGCCCCTCGCGCGGCCCGTCACCGAACAGGACGGAGAAGCGGCCCGAACATCACGCGTTTTTCCCGACGAGTTAGAAAGTTTTCCGATTCGGTGCATCATCGGAGGCGTTCGGTCGTTGAACAGGGGTCGCGGACGCTCCGCGACACCCCACTGGACACGGAACGACGGCGGAGGATCGGATGGGCGAGGACGCGTCCCGCACCCCGGAGGAGGAGCTCTTCGCGCGGGTGCGTGCCGGCGACACCGGCGCGTTCGAGGAGCTGTACCGCGATCACATCGACGGCGCCCGCCATCTCGCCCGGATCCTGGTCGGCGTCGATGCCGCCGAGGAGCTGGTCGCGGAATCCTTCTCGCGGGTGCTCGGCCAGCTGAGCTCCGGCGGCGGTCCGACCTCGAGCTTCCGCTCCTATCTCCACGTCACCATCCGCAACGGCTATCGCGACGGCCTGCGCTCGCAGCGTGAGTCGGTCGCCTCCGACCAGCCCTGGCTCTTCGAGCAGGCCGAGACCGGTGAGGTCACGCCGGAGCAGGCCGTCGAGGAGCTCGACGAGACGGTCGCGGTCGAGGCGCTCGCCGCGCTCCCCGAGAGCTGGCGCACGGTGCTGTGGCATGTCGAGGTCGAGGGCCGCAAGCCGGCCGAGGTCGCCACGCTGATGGACCTGAAGCCGCGCGCCGTGTCCTCCCTCGCCCACCGCGCCCGCGAGGGCCTCAAGCGCGCCTACCTCGACCTGCACGCCGGGCCCGAGCCGGCCCGCGAGCAGTGCCGCTGGGTCCACAGCCGGATGAGCCAGTACGCCAGGGGCGATCTCAGCGCCCGCGCCGAGCAGAAGTTCGGTGCCCACCTCGACGGCTGCGCCTCGTGTCAGAGCGCCTTCCTGGTCGTCGACCGGGTCAACCAGAAGCTCGCCGTCCATGTGCTGCCGATCGTGCTGCTCGCCGTCCCCGCGGCCGGCAAGGGCCTGCTCTGGCTCGCCGGTGGTACGGCGGCCGGTGGCGCCGCCGCCGGCGCGTCGGGTGCCGCGGCGTCGGGTGCGTCGGGCGCCGCGTCGGGCGGAGCGTCCGGAGGTGCGGCCGGTGGCGCGTCGGGCGCCCTGGCCGGCGTGGCCGGTCCGGCCACGGCGGTGGCCGCCGCGGTGGCGGTGGCCGCGGTGGCCGCGTTCGCGGCCTTCGGCGGCGACGACCGGCCCGACCGGGCGCCGTCCGCAGCCCGCACCTCGGTGGCGGCGAGCCAGGAGGACGACGCGGCCGAGCGCCCCGCGCCGACGCTCGCGACGGATCCGGCGCCCGCCGACCCCGCGCCTCGGGCCGACCCGACGACCGCGCCGGCCGCGAGCCCGAGCAGCCCGGCCCCGAGCCAGGCGCCCGGGTCCGACCCGCCGCCGAAGCCCACCAAGACGCCGCAGGCCGACGACACCCCCGCAGCGGGACCGGGAGCCGGACCGGGCGCCCCGGCGACGAGCCCGCCGACCCAGGCGCCCACGACCCAGCCGAAGCCGAGCGACTGCGGCGGTCGCCAGATCTGTGCCGGACCGGTCACGATCACGGTCCCCGACGGCGACGACCCGGGGCTGACGGTCGAGGTCGACCTGCCCGGGCTGCCGATCAAGGTGGGCGTCGGGCCCGACGGTGTGATCGTCGGCACGAACCCGTGAGCGGGCTCGCCCCGGAGGTTACCGGCGAGTAATCTGAGGCCCATGACCCAGGTCCACAGCCTTTGGAAGACCACCACGAGCCTCCCCGTGGTCGGCGGCACCCTCGGCAAGCGCGTGTTCTCGATCGCGTTCAGCCAGAAGGCGCCGTACTTCGCCTCGATCCACCCGCGGGTGACCGAGCTGCGCCCCAACTACGCCTCGGTGCTCATCCCGAAGCGGCGCAGCGTGCAGAACCACCTCGGCACCGTCCACGCGATCGCGCTGTGCAACGGGCTCGAGATGGCCATGGGCGGTCTCGCCGAGGCCACCATCCCGAGCACCAAGCGCTGGATCCCCAAGGGCATGACGGTCTCCTACACCGCCAAGGCCACCGGCGACGTCACCTGCATCGCCGAGACCGACCAGGAGCAGTGGGACACCGCCGAGGGCGACCTGCCGGTCCGGGTGCGCGGCGAGCTCGCCGACGGCACGGTCGTCATCGACGGCACCATCAACCTGTGGGTGACCAGCAAGAAGAAGTGACGGGTCGGCCCGGGCTCGGGGGAGCCGGTCAGAAGATGTCGGGCAGCACGCTGAGCGCCAGGCCCACGAACAGGGCGGCGACGGCGAGCAGCGCGGCCTGACGGTGCGCCTTCGCCGACGCGGCCCGTTCGGAGTCGGTGAGCGGGTCCAGGCCGCGCTCGGCCCGCCACGCCGTCTCCTCGGCGTCCCACTGCGCGCTCGGCGTGGCGCCGCGGAGCACCGCACCCAGCCCGAGCAGCAGCAGCGTGAACGCGCCGCCCGCGACCGTGAGCACGGTCAGGATCGCCGAGACCCCACGGGTGCCGGTGCCGAACATCAGCCCGGCGCCCATCCCGACCGAGACGAGCAGCGCGACGATGCTGAGGATGCTGCCGATGACCTCGTTGTTGCGCGCGACGAAGCCCGGGGGAGCGGAGTCAGCCATGCCCCGACCTTAGTTGAGGCGGGTGAAGGGATTCGGGCCCGCGCCCCGGCTCGCCGTACCCTTGACCGGTCATGAGCGCCACCGCAGAACAGCCGAGGACCTACGAGGTCCGCACCTACGGGTGCCAGATGAACGTCCACGACTCCGAGCGCCTCTCGGGCCTCCTCGAGGACGCCGGCTATCTCGCGGCGGCGGAGGGCGAGCAGGCCGACGTCGTCGTGTTCAACACCTGCGCGGTGCGCGAGAACGCCGACAACCGGCTCTACGGCAACCTCGGCCACCTGGCGCCGGTCAAGGCGAAGCGGCCCGGCATGCAGATCGCCGTCGGCGGCTGCATGGCGCAGAAGGACCGCGACACGGTGGTGAAGAGGGCGCCGTGGGTCGACGTGGTGTTCGGCACCCACAACATCGGGTCGCTGCCGGCGCTCCTCGACCGGGCGCGCAGCCAGCAGGAGGCGCAGGTCGAGATCCTCGAGTCGCTCGACGTGTTCCCGTCGACGCTGCCGACCAAGCGCGAGTCGGCGTACGCCGCGTGGGTGTCGGTGAGCGTGGGGTGCAACAACACCTGCACCTTCTGCATCGTCCCGAGCCTGCGCGGCAAGGAGAAGGACCGCCGGCCGGGGGAGATCCTCGCCGAGATCGAGGCGCTGGTCGCCGAGGGCGTCTCCGAGATCACCCTGCTGGGCCAGAACGTCAACGCGTACGGCGTCGAGTTCGGCGACCGGCAGGCATTCTCCAAGCTGCTGCGCGCGTGCGGCGAGATCGAGGGCCTGGAGCGGGTGCGGTTCACCAGCCCCCACCCGGCCGAGTTCACCGACGACGTGATCGAGGCGATGGCCGAGACGCCGAACGTGATGCCGAGCCTGCACATGCCGCTGCAGTCCGGCTCCTCGAAGGTGCTCAAGGACATGCGCCGCTCCTATCGCCAGGAGCGCTTCCTCGGCATCATCGAGCGCGTGCGCGCCGCGATCCCGCACGCCGCGATCACCACCGACATCATCGTCGGCTTCCCCGGTGAGACCGAGGAGGACTTCCAGGAGACCCTCAAGGTCGTCCGGGAGGCCCGCTTCGCCGGCGCCTTCACCTTCCAGTACTCCAAGCGCCCCGGTACGCCGGCCGCCACGCTGCCCGACCAGGTCGACCAGGCCGAGGTGACCGACCGCTACAACCGTCTCGTCGAGCTGGTCAACGAGATCACCTGGGACGAGAACAAGCAGCTGGTCGGTCGTGAGCTCGAGCTGATGGTCGCCGAGGGCGAGGGCCGCAAGGACGCCGAGACCCGCCGGCTCTCCGGACGCGCTCCCGACAACCGGCTGGTCCACTTCGAGGCCGACTTCGCGGCTGTCGACGGCGAGCCGCGCCCCGGCGACATGGTCACCGTCCAGGTCACCTACGCCGCGCCCCACCACCTCGTCGCCGACGGCCCGGTCCGCGCGCTGCGCCGGACCAGGTCGGGTGACGCCTGGGAGCGGCGCACCTCCGAGCCGGCGGCCCCGAAGGGCGTCGGCCTCGGGATGCCGTCGGTCGGCGTGCCCGCGCCGCTGCCCGACGCGCCCGTCTGCGGCTGAGGCCGATGGCTGCCGACGCGCCCACCATCGTCGCGACCTCGGGCGGGGTCGTCCCCGGCGCCCGGATCAGGTGGTCGGTCGGCCCGCTGACGACGTACGCCGTCGACCTGGCGGGGGTGAGCGGCCGCGCGCCCCGGGTGTGCTTCCTGGCCACGGCCTGTGGCGACCAGCCCGCGGTGGTCCGCGACTTCTACGACCTGGCTCAGGAGGCGGGCTTCCACGGCAACCACCTCTCGCTCTTCGCGATGCCCAATGTGGACGACATCCGAGAGCACCTGCTCTCGCAGGACGTGATCTGGGTCTGGGGTGGCAGCGTCGCCGGCCTGCTCGCGATGTGGGAGCTGCACGGCGTCGGCGAGGTGATGCGCGAGGCCTGGCAGGCGGGCGTGGTGCTGACCGGCGTGTCGGCCGGCTCGATCTGCTGGCACAGCGGCGGCACCACCGACTCGTTCGGTCCCGACCTGCGCCCGGTCACCAACGGCCTCGGGCTGGTGCCGTGGTCCAACGGCGTCCACTACGACTCCGAGGAGCAGCGACGCCCGCTCTTCCAGGAGCTGGTCGCGGCGGGCACGCTCCCGACCGGCTACGCCACGGACGACGGCGCCGGGCTCCACTACCGCGGCACCGAGCTGGTCGAGGCGTTGACCGAGCAGCCCGGCAAGGCGGCGTACCTCGTCGAGCGGGGTCCCGACGGCGGCGCCGTCGAGACCCGGCTCGACACCCGGCTGCTACGCGGGTGACTCCCGCTCGGGCGGCACGTCCGGGTTGCCCCTGGTCGCCTCGGTGTCGGTGTCCTCGGGGGTGACGGTCTCGGCGGGCAGCTCGTCGTCGGTCGCGGGATTGCGCTGGGGCGCGAGGTCTCGCGGCTCGGTGCTGTAGGCCCCGTCGCCGCCGACTCCCTCGATCCGGTGCGGACCGCCCGGCGGCGGCGCCGGCGGCTCGGTGACCGGATCGGGTCGGGGTGGAAGCTCCTGGTCCATGACTCTCCTCTCGACGGGGAGCACCTGGAGGAGTGGTAACCGGACGCCGCGATCCCACACGGCCGCGCCGGGCGCGGAGATCCGGAGGGCCGGTCAGAAGCCGTGGTGGCTCAGTGCGGGCAAGTCGCCCCGGCGCAGCCCGGCGAGGACCACGGCTTCATGCGGTACGACGGGCTCGGGCAGCGCGTCGAGGCGGAACCACCGCAGGTCCGCGCACTTGGCGGGCTCGACGATCCGCGGCTCACCCGACCAGGACCGGGCGGTGAAGAAGAAGTCGACCCGCTCGTCGATCGGCAGGTCGTGGGCGGTGCGCTGCATGGCGGTCGCGAACCTCAGCTCGAGGTCGGCGACCGCGATCTCCTCCAGCGCCTCGCGGCGCGCGGCGGCCTCGGCGGTCTCGCCGCGCTCGACGTGCCCGGCCGCGGCGGCCGCCCAGAAGCCGTCCATGTAGCCGGTGTTCTGCCGCAGCTGCAGGAGCACCTCGGTGCCCGTCCCGCTTCCCGGGTCGGTCTCCCGCAGGAGGAAGACATAGGAGGCGGGGACCACGGCGAACCGGGTCCTGCCGGTCACGGGGTCCTGGACGGTCACCGAGGCGCTCGCTTCTGCCGGGCTCGGCCGGTCAGCTGATGTCGTCGTTCTTGCCGTCGAGGGAGTCGAGGGCGTCCTTGGCCTTGTCGGCGCCGAGGTCGATCTTGTCGTCGAACTTGCCACCGGTCTTGTCGGAGGCGAAGTCGGCCGCCTTGTCGACCGCGTCGCCGATCTTGTCGCCCTGGCTGTCGACCGCGTCGGTCAGCTTGTCCTTGGCGTCATCGAGAAAACCCACGAGAAACCCCCATCGGTGAGATGTACGACGACCCGATCTGGGTCACCGCGGTCACCCTAGAGGATCAGGGTGTCGGCGGGGCGTCGGCCGGCGGAGGGGTGTCGTCGCCGTCGTCGAGCTTGCCGAGCGCGTCCTTGGCCTTTCCGGTCGCGTTCTCGATCTTGTCGTGGTACTTGCCGCCGGTCTTGTCGTCGACGAAGCCCGCAGCCTTGTCGAGGCCGGACTCGATCTTGTCGCCGTGCTTGTCGACCGCCTCGCCGACCTTCTCGGTGACGGTGTCCTTGGCGCCCTTCAGCTTGTCCAGGAATCCCATGCTCTGCTCCTCGTGGTCCGGCCGTGGAGGTGCTCGGGCGAGCCTCCATGGGCCGCTGGATGTGGGTCATTGACACACTAATCCCATGCCGGAAACGTCCACCACGCCGCCGATCGTCGCGATCGTGGGCCCGACGGCCAGCGGCAAGACGTCGCTCTCGCTCGACCTCGCCGCCGAGCTGGCCGGGGAGGTGGTCAACACCGACGCGATGCAGGTCTACCGCGGTATGGACATCGGCACGGCGAAGCTGCCACCCGCCGAGCGCCGCGGCATCCCGCACCACCTGCTCGACACCCTCGACGTCCGCGACCCGGCCACGGTCGCGGAGTTCCAGGGCTGGGCGCGCGCGGCGATCGCCGAGCTGCGCGGTCGGGGTGCCACCCCGGTGCTGGTCGGCGGATCCGCGCTCTACACCAGGGCGATCCTGGACCGGTTCGAGTTCCCCGGCACCGACCCGGAGGTGCGGGCCCGGCTCGAGGCCGAGCTCGCCGAGGCCGGCAGCCCGGCGCTGCACGCCCGGCTGCGGGAGCTCGATCCGGAGGCCGCCCGGCGGATCGAGGTGGAGAACGGCCGTCGGGTGGTGCGCGCCCTCGAGGTCATCGAGATCACCGGCGCCCCGTTCAGCGCGAACCTCCCCGTCCAGGAGTACGTCGATCCCCACACCGTGCAGCTCGGCGTCGCCATCGACCGCGACACGCTCGACGAGCGGATCGCCGTACGGACCCGGGAGATGTTCGACGGCGGACTGCTCGACGAGGTCGCCGGACTCCTCGACGAGGGGCTCGCCGAGGGGCGGACCGCCGCGCTCGCCATCGGCTACCGCCAGGCGATCAGCGTCCTCGCCGGCGAGCTGAGCGTCGAGGAGGCGATCGAGCGGACCGCCGTCGCGACCCGGCAGTTCGCCCGGCGCCAGCTCGCGTGGTGGCGCAAGGACCCCCGGATCACCTGGCTGGAGTACGACGACCCGGAGCGCGTCGCGAAGGCGCTGGCGGCGATCGGGGCGGCATGATGCCCTGGTGACCGACGTCGTGCCCCCGCCTCCGTGGCGCCCGAGCCGGCGCCAGCTCGGGATCGGCCTCGCCGCCGTCGCGACGCTGGCCGTGCTGGCGAGCCCGCTGGTCGTGTGGTGGGTCGGCTACCGCGCGACCCTGGCGGTGGTCGCCTTCGCCGGCGTGCCCGACTGCCGGGGCACCGAGCCGGCGGCGGTCGACGACGCCTTCGGCTCGGCCGCGGCCGACGGCGGCTTCCGGCGGACCGCGATCACGATGAGGCCGGGGTCCGCGTGCACCCTGAGCGTCAAGGTCGTCAACGAGTCCGGTCACGACATCGAGGTCGGGGGCTCGCGGATCGACGGCTTCGGCGGCGGTACCGGGGCCGCAGTCACCGACAGCTCCTTCGGTGAGGCGCGCACCCTCGCCCCGGGCCAGGAGATGGTGCTCTGGATCCGCGTCGAGTACCGCGACCCGCGGTGCGACGGCGGCGGGCAGGTGGGGCTCGGGCTCGAGCCGACCGTCCGGCTGCGGGACACCATCGCCACCCACGAGCTCGTGGTGGCCGGCCTCCCGCTCATCCGCGCGTCCTGCGCCGGCTGACCGCTCAGAGCCGCCGCAGCGCCGACTCCGCCGCGTTGAAGCCGCCCATGCCGTGCACCCCGCCCCCCGGCGGCGTCGCCGACGAGCACAGGTAGACCCCGGGCACTCCCAGGGCATAGGGATCCAGCGCGGGGCGCGGCCGGAACACGATCTGGCGCGCGGTGTTCGCCCCCGCCGAGATGTCGCCGCCGACGTAGTTGGCGTCGTAGGCCTCCCAGTCCGCGGGCCCACGGGTCGCGACCGCCAGCACCCGCTCGCGGAAGCCGGGGGCGAACCGCTCGATCTGGCCGAGGATCGCCTCGGTCGCGTCCCCGGGGTAGCCGTGGGGGACGTGGGCGTAGGCGTAGACCGGGTTGGCCGATCCGGCGGAGCGCGTCGGGTCGCACAGGTACTGCTGGCCGAGCAGGACGAACGGCCGGTCGGGCATCCGGCCGCGCACGGTCTCCCTCTCGATGGCTGCGATCTGCTCGGCCGGGCCGCCGAGGTGGAGGGTGCCGGCGCGGCGGCAGGCCTCGTTGGTCCACGGGATGTCGCCCTCGACGGCGAGGTCGACCTTGAACGCGGCCGGGCCGTAGGAGTAGCGGGACAGCGAGCGGCGCACCCGCGCGGGGAGCCGGTCGCCCACGATGTCGAGTACGCCGGCCGGTGCGGTGTCGAGCAGGACCAGGTCCGGTGCCTCGCCGACCAGGCCGGGCAGCTCGTCGAGCGAGGTGACCCGGACGCCGGTCACCACCCGCCCGCCGTACGACGCCAGCTCGGCCAGCAGCGCGCGGGTGATGGCCTCGGTGCCGCCCTCGGCGACCGGCCACCCGACCGCGTGGGCGGTGCCGGTCAGCATCAGGCCCACGGAGCCGCTCAGCGGGGTGTCGAGCCGGCCGAAGGCGTGCGCCGCGACGCCCATGAACAGCGCCCGCGCCGGGGTGTCACGGAACCGGGCGGCGGTCCAGGTCGCCGGCAGCAGCGCCTTGGCGCCGAACCGGCCCAGGGTGAGCGGGTGGCGCGGCAGGTGGACGACGGGCTGGAAGACCTCGGCCATCAGGTCGTCGAAGTGGCGCACGATGGGCTCGAAGGTCCGCCGCCAGCGCGCCCCGTCGTCGCCGAGCGAGGCCACCGAGGCGTCCAGGTCGCGGGCGGCGACGCCGGCCCGGCCGTCGTCGAGCGGGTGCGCGAGGTCGATCTCCGGCCAGCGCCAGCGCAGGCCGTGGCGCTCCAGGCCGAGCGAGGCGAAGAACGGCGAGGCGACGCCGGTGGGGTGGAAGGCGGCGCACTCGTCGTGGAGCAGGCCCGGCAGGGTGCGCTCGCTGGTGCGGGTGCCGCCCCCGGGACGGTCCTGCGCCTCCAGCACGGTGACGGCCAGGCCGGCCTGGGCCAGCCGGATGGCGGCGGCGAGCCCGTTGGGTCCACTGCCGACGACCACGGCGCTGCTCATCGGCTGCTCATCGGCTGCTCACGACACTGCATCCTTGCGGCGGTACCCGGACGCGGTCCAGTCCACCCGCAGCGGCACCGGGCCGTTGGGCAGCCACGGCTGCTCGCGGACGCAGTCGCGCACGTCCCAGCTGCCGCGCTCGACGACGCCGAGCGCGGCGTCGATCACCCGGTACTCCTGGGGCCGCGCCCTCCGCCACGGCGTCGCCTGCGACTCGCAGTAGGCGACGACCAGGTCGCCGGGCTCGAGCCCGAGCCGCTTCTGGACCGCTGCGATCAACCGCTCGTCGTGCAGGTGACCGTCGCCGAAGTTCCAGCCGACCAGGATGTTGCACATGAACTCGCCCTCGCGCACGTCACGGGTCTCGAGGTCGTCGAGGTGCTCGATCAGCACCGAGAACAGGCCGCGGCCCTGGCTGTGCATCGAGCGCCAGGCCAGCGCCTTCTGCACGGTCATCTCGGCCTCGTCGGGGGTGTAGCTCATCCCGGGCATCCGCTGCAGCTGGTCGTTCTGGGTCTCCACGAGCAGCAGCTCGTTGAGCCGCTGCTCGACGCCCGGCTTCATCGCCCACACCGCGGAGGCCCAGTTGCCGGCGTACTGGCGCATGGAGGGCAGGAACGAGACCAGGTCGGGCCGCAGGTTGCCGAGCACCGGGCCGAACAGCAGCAGCACGAAGACCGGGATCAGCAGCAACGGCTGGGAGAACTCCCAGAGGTTGTACGTCGACGCGTGGAAGCCGTCGCCGAAGCCGCCCCACAGCACGATCGCGATGTAGCCGAAGTAGACGTTCCACTCCAGCGGCACCGCCAGGGGGAAGGTCGAGGTGATGAAGATGTGGAAGACCAGCATCGCGACGGCGCCGAGCAGGGCGACGGTGTCGTTCGTCGTCGTGAGCAGGACGACGGGGATGATGATCTCGACGGTGGTGCCGCCGACGTGCGCCATGAACCAGGCGAGTCGGCTGGGCCGGAGGTCGTCGGGCGCGCGGCGGTAGTGCAGTCGCTTGACCACGTTGAGCTGGCCGGGGCTGTTGGAGACCATCGGTGGGACGACGTTGACGAAGTGCTCGCCGATCTTGGAGACGCCGGCGCCGATCCACACGACGCAGATGATGATCTTGAACGCGACGACGAGGTCGACGAAGTCGGCGCCGCTCGCGCCCTCGCGCAGCGCGAGCGCGCCGAGGGTGGCGGAGAACAGCATGATCGGCAGGTACTGCTCGGAGCGCGCGGCCAGGAAGACCACCTTGTCGCGCAGGCCCATCAGCGGCATCGTCACCAGGATCGGCAGGAACGCGAGCGGCGGGACCAACTCCTGGGGCCCGGTGCCGGCGGGCACGAAGGGCACCGCCTCGGCGTGCACGAGGAGCGGGAGGACGAGGCTGGCCAGCACGGCGAGGTACAGGACGACGTCGAGGACGGTCCGCTCGTCACCGCCGGTGCCGGGAACGTGCCGGCCCCACGGGGCCATCCGGATGGTGCCGGGACGCAGCCAGTAGCGGATGTTGCCGAGCATCGGCGCGAAGTGGCCGCACAGCGGGCCGAAGGCGCCGCCGAGGCCGATCACCTCGAGCAGCATCAGCCAGATCGCGAGCTTCTGGTAGACGACGATGTTGTCGAACCAGGTGCTCGGGTCGGTGAACGCGACGTGCTCGGTGGTCCACGACGTGATGGCCAGGCCGACGGCGAAGTAGAGGCCGAGCATCTTGAGGATGTAGACCACGTGCAGCATCCGCGGGGTGTTGAAGCCCTCGGTGACCCAGTTCGTGCTCAGGACGCGGATCCGCTCCTGGAACGGCAGCGCCAGGAACTCCGCGGGCGGCATCGGCTCGGGCGCGGGCTTGAGGAATCCCATGTCAGGCTCCGCTCAGTCGGGCCCGCAGCGCGGGCTTGTCGATCTTTCCGACGGGGTTCTTGGGAAGAGCATCCAGCACGTGGAGCGCCACCGGAACCTTGATCTTCGTCAGCTCCGCGCGGCAGCGCGCGAGCAGCGCGTCGACCTCGAGCGCCGCACCGGGCCGGGCGGAGACGAAGCCGACGACCACCTCGCCGTACACCGGGTCCGGGCCGCCGACGACGGCCGCCTCCAGGACCTCCGGGGCGGCGTGCAGGACGTTCTCGATCTCCTTGGGGTAGATGTTCTCGCCACCGCGGATGATCATGTCCTTGATCCGGTCGACGATGCGCAGGTAGCCGTCCTCGTCGAGGATCCCGACGTCGCCGGTGTGCAGCCAGCCGTCGCCGAGCGTCTCGGCCGTGGCCTCGGGGCGGTTGAGGTAGCCGCGCATCACGTTGGCGCCCTTGATGACGACCTCGCCCCGCTCGCCGTCGGTGACGAGCGTGCCGTCCGGCGCCATGATCGCGACCAGTTGGCCGGGCAGGGCGGGACCGACGGTGCCCGGCTTGCGGAGCCCGTCGACCGGGTTGCAGGTCGACGCGCAGGTGCCCTCCGAGAGCCCGTAGCCCTCCACCACCGGGAAGCCGAAGCGCTCCTCGACCGCCGCGAGCAGGTCCGGCGGCGCGGGCGCGGCGCCGCAGATCGCGAACCGCACCGAGCTCACGTCGGGCGCGATCTCCTCGGGGAGAGCGACCAGGTGGGCGTAGATCGTCGGCACCGCGGAGAAGTACGTCGGCCGCCCGCTCTCGATCGCCCGCAGGAACTCGACGGGGTGGAAGCGCTCCAGCACCGTCAGCTGCGCGCCCGCCGACATCGGGGTCAGGAAGCTGACGCAGATCGCGTTGACGTGGAAGAGCGGCAGCACCAGCAGACAGTGGTCGTCCGGTCCGATGGCGATCGCCTCGCCCATGCTGCCGATCATCGCCTCGAGGTTGCCGTGGTCGAGCATCACGCCCTTCGGGCGGCCGGTCGAGCCGCTCGTGTAGACCAGCAGCGCCAGGTCGCCGGGCCGCGTGGTGGCGGGCGGCAGGGTGCCCGCCGGCGTGGTGGGCAGCTCGCCGACGTTGTCGGCGTCGATGACCAGGATCGCGCCGGAGTCGCCGACCTGGTGGCGCGCCTCGGTCGCGGTGAAGGTGGGGTTGACCGGCGTCGCGGCGGCGCCCAGCCGCCAGGCGGCCATGATCGCGACCAGCAGCTCCACCCGGTTCGGGAGCATCACCGCGACCACCGCGCCCGGGCCGACGCCCCGCGCGGCGAGGTGCTCGGCCGCGGCGTCCACGCGCTCGGCGAACTGCCGGTAGGTCAGCTCGGTCCGCTCGTCGCGGACGCACGGGCGCTCGTCGTACGCCGTGGGGCGGTGCCAGGGGAGGTGGTCCAGGGTCATGCCGGAACGCTAGGTCCGGCGTACCGGCGCGCTCTTGGTCTCCGGAACCAAAGTCGTCCTCCGGATTCGGGGTCGGGCGGCCAAGGCGACGGGATGTCCCGCTCTGGCACCATGACGTGACCGCCGTCACCGTTGGTGCGGGGGACCGAAGGAGGCGAGTCGTGTCGGACCCGGAGACCGAGCTGCAGCGGATCGCCGTCCTGCTGGCCGAGCGCCATCGCGAGCTCACCGCCGAGCTGGTCGACGCCTTCCGCGAGCGGATCCCGGAGCTGCCCACCGACCCGGCGCTGGTCGAGCTCCTGGTCGGCAGCTCGGGGGCCAACCTGGAGACCTTCGTGCACCTGATGCGCGGGCACATGAAGGTCGAGGACGTGCACGCCCCGGTCGCGGCCGTGGAGTACGCGCGCCGGCTCGCCCAGCGCGGCACCTCGCCCAGCGCCCTGCTGCGTGCCTACCGGATCGGCCAGCAGCTGATCCTGCAGTGGGCGCATGCCCAGCTGGTGCGCGTCGCCGACCCGACGCTGGCGCTGCGGACCGCGCAGCTGCTGACCGACACCTCCTTCCGCTACATCGACGCGGTCTCCGAGGACGTCGTCGAGGCCTATCAGGCCGAGCGCGAGCGGTGGCTCGCCAACCGCAGCGCGGTCCAGCGGGAGACGGTCGAGGCGCTGCTGCGCGACGAGCGACGCGACGTCACGACCGCCGAGTCCTCGCTCGGGTACCGGCTGCGCCAGCACCACCTCGGCCTGGTCCTGTGGACCGGTCCCGGCGCCGGCGACCTCGCCGCCGCCGAGCGCACGGTCGGCGCGATCGCCGAGCGCCTCGGTGCCGGTCATCCGCTGTTCGTCCCCCGCGACCGGGAGACGGCCTGGGCCTGGGTGCCGATCGGCCGGGACGCCGCGACCGACCCGGACGCCATCGAGGACCTGCTCGGCGCCCGCGACGGCCAGGTGTCGGTCGCCGTCGGCCCGGTCGGCGCGGGGGAGCCCGGCTTCCGGACCAGCCACCTCGGCGCCGCCGCCGCCCAGCAGGTCGCCCAGCTCGGCCAGTGCCCGCCCGGCCACGTGATCCGGTACGACGACCCGACGGTCCGCGCCGCGGCCCTGCTCTCCCGCGACCTGCCCGTCACCCGCGAGCTGGTCCGGCGCTCCCTCGGCTCCCTCGCCGAGGACACCGACGGCGCGGCCCGCCTGCGCGAGACGCTGCTGGCGTTCCTGGAGGAGCGGGAGAGCTATGTCGCGACCGCCGCGCGGGTGCACCTGCACAAGAACACGGTCAAGTACCGCGTCGACCGGGCGGTCGAGGCCCGCGGCCGGCCCTTGGGCGAGGAGCGGCTGGACCTCGAGCTGGCGCTGATCGCGTGCCGCTGGCTCGCGCCGGAGGTGCTGCTGCGGCCGGCGGGCGGCTGAGCAAGAACGGTCAAGCGCCGTCGGCCGACCGCCCAGCACACTGGACCCATGACCGGCCGTGACCGCCTCCGCGAGCTCCTCGACGCGGTCCTCGACGAGGACCACCGCACCTTGGGCGACATGGCGGGCGGGGCGTTCGCGTCGCCGTACCACTTCACTCGGGTGCTGACCCGCGCCGCCGGCGAGGCTCCCGTCGCGATGCGGCGCCGGGTGATGCTGGAGCGCGCGGCGTGGCGGATCCGCGGGGGCGGGAACGTCACCGATGCCGCCTGGGAGGCGGGCTACGAGTCGCTGGAGGGGTTCAGCCGCGCGTTCGCCCGGGCCTACGGGCATCCGCCGAGCGAGGCCACCGCCGACGTCGGCAGCGTCTGGCTGCCCGCCGCCAACGGCATCCACTTCCATCCGCCCACGAGCCTGTGGGTCCGTGCAGGAGAGCAGACGATGAGTCCCGTCACCGACCAGATGATCCGGCACGACCTCGACGACACCCGGGTGCTGATCGAGCTCGCCAAGGGGCTGGCCGAGCCCGCCTGGCGCGAGGTCCGTGCCCCCGGCCACCAGGTGGCCGCCTGGGAGGGACCGGAGGAGTCGCTCGCGGCGGTGCTGGAGCGGACCGTCTTCGCCAAGGAGGTCTGGCTGGCGGCGATCGAGGGCGCCGACTTCCCCGACGTCGACCGCGAGCCGTCTCCCGCCGGCCTGCTGGAGAGGCACGACGACGCCGCCGCGCGCTGGTTGGCCGCGGTCCGCGACATCGACCGCCGCGACGCCTGGGACGACCGGATCGTCGACGCGCTCTGCGAGCCGCCGGAGTCGTTCGTGCTGAGCAGCATCGTGGCGCACGTGCTGACCTTCTCGGCGTACCGCCGCCAGCTCACCCGGGTCTGGCTGCGCGCCGCCGGCGTCGACGCCGACGACGGCGACCCGATCACCTGGCTGCGCCGCGACCTCGGAGAGGACCACCGATGAGCACCGTCTACTACACCGCCACCACCCTCGACGGCTTCCTGGCCGACCCCGACGACTCGCTGGCGTGGCTGCTGCGCCAGGACCTCGACGAGTCGGGTCCCCAGAACTATGCGACCTTCATCGCCACCGTCGGCGCGCTGGTCATGGGCTCGACCACCTACGAGTGGGTGCTCGCCCACCTCGCCGAGACCGGCGAGCCCTGGTACTACACCCAGCCGACCTGGGTGCTCACCAGCCGTGACCTGCCGGTCCCCGAGGGCGCCGACGTCCGCTTCGCGAGGGGCCAGGTCCGCGACCTGTACGACGACCTGCGCGCCGCCGCGGGGGAGCGGGACCTGTGGGTGGTCGGTGGCGGCGACCTGGCGGGCCAGTTCGCCGACGCGGGCCTGCTCGACAGCGTCGTCGTCTCGATCGCGCCGGTCGTGCTCGGCGCCGGCCGCCCGCTGCTGCCGCGCCGCCTCGACCTCAGGCTCGAGGAGACCGCGCGCAACGGCGCCTTCGTCACGGCCCGCTACACCCTCGACGGCCCGCTCCTGGAGGACCGGCCTACCGTGGGCGGGTGAGCTGGACCGAGATCACCGACGCCGCCGCCCTCGCCGCCCTGCTCGGCGTACCCACCGACGCCGCCCGCGACAAGGAGCGGACGGCGCTCACCGATACCGACCGCGACTGGCTGGCGGCCTCGCCGTTCTGCATGATGGCGACCGCCGACGCGGCGGGGCGCTGCGACGCGTCCCCGAAGGGCGACCCGGCCGGCCGGCTGGTGCACGTCCTCGACGACACCACGATCGCCATCGCGGAGCGGCCGGGCAACCGCCGCGCCGACGGCTACCGCAACATCCTCGCCAACCCCCAGGTCGGGCTGAACTTCCTGATCCCCGGTCGCGGCGACACGCTGCGCGTCAACGGCCGGGCCCGGCTGGTCAGCGAGGCGCCGTTCTTCGACGCGATGGTGGTCAAGGGCCACCGCCCCCTGCTCGCGGTCGTGGTCGAGATCGAGACGGTCTTCTTCCACTGCGCGAAGGCGTTCCTGCGCTCCGAGCTGTGGCGGCCCGAGACCTGGGCGCCGGAGGCGCGAGTGCCCCGCCGGGCCGTGCTCGCGCAACGGCTGGAGCGTCCTGACGATAGTCTCGAGGAGCTCGACGCCCACTACGGCCCGAGCTACGCCGAGCGTCTCTACCGCTGAGCGCCCCGCATCGAACTCTCGGAGGTTCCCATGGGTCGTACGACGATCGCCGGGCTGGTCGCCGCCCTGCTCCTGGTGCTGATCCCCGCCGCGGTCGCGCCGGCCGGTGCCGCCGCGAGAGCCGACCGGGGCTGGACCACGGTGCACCAGCGGGTGGGCGCGAAGATCCAGGTCTGCCAGCGCCGCGAGAACTGGGGCTGGGGCCTGCAGATGCGGCTCGACGCGCGCAAGGCCCGGAAGTCGGTCAAGGCACGCGTCCGCGTCCAGTACCTGGCGCAGGGGATCTGGGACACCTTCCCCGGATCGTCGTCCGCGTGGCGCCGCCGCGGGATCGACGAGCTCCAGAACTTCGGGTCCGGGAGCAAGACCTCGGTGCAGATCAAGGTCCGCATCCGCACGCGCTCCGAGAAGCCGCCGCTCACCGACTGGATCGACGTGAGCAACCCCAAGCGCTGCCCCTGAGTCAGCTCCGGAGGAAGTCGACCAGCGCGGGCTCCGGCTCCGCCACCGTGGAGACGTTGGCGAGCGTGACCACGCCCAGCAGCACCGCACCCACCGCGGCGATGCCGGCGGCGGCCCGACGGCCGCGGCGCCCGGCCCGCAGGGCGAGCCACGCCAGGACCAGGACGGCGCCGCCCGCCAGCAGCACCATCGCCAGGTGGTAGAGCGCGAAGTCCCGCACCAGCGCGGCGAACGCGGGCGTGCCCGACGACGTCAGCGCGACGTCGGCGGCACCGGAGGACAGCATCGACAGCAGTGAGGAGAGTGGGGCCACGGCGCCCTGCACGTTCGCGACCAGGACGACGGCCGCCAGGGTGGCGAGGGCGAGCAGGACCACCCGGCCCGGGCCGCGTCGTACCCCGTCGAGGGCGATGACCAGGGTCCCGAGCAGCGCCGCCGCGGCGACCGCCTTGACGATGTGGAAGGCCGCCCAGTAGCGCACGGCGTCCGCCAGCTCACCGGTCACGGCGCCGTCGCCGGCGCGCCAGTGGTCGGCGAACGCGCCGGGGAGCGCGTCGCGGAGCGCGCCGACGTCGGAGAAGCCACCGGTGAGCAGGCCGGCCAGCAGCTCGGGCGCGAGGACGACGGCGACCACGAGCGCGCCGGTGGCCAGGGTGAGGGTGCGGGTCATGAGCACGACGCTAGGAGCGGGCCGGCTCGCGCCGCGTCGGTCCGTGGGCGGATCCGGCCGCCGCCGCGTCCACCCGTGGTCCCACTACGCTGGACGCGTGTACCCCTTCCTCAAGGGCCACGGCACCGAGAACGACTTCGTCCTGCTGCCCGACCCCGACGGCTCCGTCCACGGCGAGCTGAGCGCCGCGCGGGTCCGCGCGCTCTGCGGCCGCCGGGCCGGCCTCGGCGGCGACGGGGTGCTCCGGGTGATCCGCACCTCCGCGGTCGGCGACGCCGGTGCCGGTCAGGACGCCACGTGGTTCATGGACTACCGCAACGCCGACGGGTCGGTCTCGGAGATGTGCGGCAACGGCGTGCGCGTCTTCGGGCGCCATCTCGCCGAGCAGGGCCTGGTCGACCCGGCGGCGCCGGTCCCGGTCGCGACCCGCGCCGGGACCAAGGTGCTGACCTTCGCCGGCGGCGCCGCCGACGGCGAGATCACCGTCGACATGGGCATCCCGAAGGTGCTCGAGGAGACCTCGGTCGCGATCGGCGAGCGCTCCTGGCCGGCGCTCCACGTCGACATGGGCAACCCCCACGCCGTCGCCTTCCTCGGCGAGGGCGCCGACCTCGCCGACGTCGGCCCGCTGCTGGAGGCCCCCCGCCACGACCCCGCCGTCTACCCCGCGGGCGTCAACGTCGAGTTCGTCGTACGCCGGGCGCCGGGCCACGTCGCGATGCGGGTCCACGAGCGCGGCTCCGGCGAGACCCGGTCCTGCGGCACCGGCGCCTGCGCGGTCATGGTCGCGACCGCGCTGGCCGACCGAGCCCCGCGGGACACGGCGTACCGGGTCGACCTGCCGGGCGGCACGCTGCGGATCACCTGGACCGCCGACGACCGGATCCTGATGACCGGCCCCGCCGTCGTGGTCGCCGAGGGCGTCACCGATCTGTGACGGTGACCCGATGGTGACCCGATGGTGACACCGACGGTGTCACCATCGAGCCCGGGTCCTATGCTCCCGACCATGGAACTCACCGGATCCTCCGCCATCGTCACCGGCGGCGCCTCGGGCATCGGCGCGGCCGCCGCCCGGGCCCTCGCCGCCCAGGGCGCCACCGTCGTGGTCGCCGACCTGCAGGCCGACAAGGGCGAGGCCCTCGCCGCCGAGATCAACGGCGTCTTCGCCCAGGTCGACGTGACCGACACCGAGCAGATCGCCGGCGCCGTCAGGGCCGCCGCCGAGATCGCGCCGCTGCGCGCCGTCGTCAACTCGGCCGGCATCGGGTGGGCCCAGCGCACCATCGGCCGCGACGGCCAGCTCGAGTCGGCCCACTCGCTCGAGGCGTTCACCAAGGTGGTCGCGATCAACCTGATCGGCACCTTCGACATGGTCCGCCAGGCGGCCACGGCGATGAGCCAGAACGAGCCCGACGAGGACGGCTGCCGGGGCGCGATCGTCAACCTCGCCAGCGTGGCGGCCTTCGACGGCCAGATCGGCCAGGCGTCGTACTCCGCCTCCAAGGGCGGCGTCGTCGGCATGACCCTGCCGGTGGCCCGCGACCTCGCGGCGTCGGGCATCCGGCTCAACACCGTCGCACCCGGCCTGATCGACACCCCGATCTACGGCGAGGGCGAGGCCGCCGAGGCGTTCAAGGCCAACCTCGGCCAGAACGTGCTCTTCCCCAAGCGCCTCGGCACGGGCGCCGAGCTGGCCAGCATGGTCATCGAGTGCCTGACCAACTCCTACATGAACGGCGAGGTCGTCCGCGTCGACGGCGGCATCAGGATGCCCCCGAAGTAGTCCGCGTGCGGTGGGTGCGGGGGCGGCTCAGCCCTCGCACCACATCGCGCTGAACGCCCCCTGGGTCGAACGGCGCTCGGTGACCTTGCCGTCGACCGTGATCGTGCAGGTCACCGGCTGGTCGACCCGCCCCTGCTGGCCGAACACCACCGCATAGTCCGGGTTGCCGTAGACCGTCGTGCTCAGCGACCAGGTGCTCTCCAGCACCTTCGCGGCGCCGCGGTCGTTCTCCACGCTCGTCGGGATGATCCAGGCGACCGTGCCGAGCTGGCCCTTGGTGCTCATCGTGATGGTCAGCTGGTGCTTCGGCAGGTGTGTGTAGGAGCCGGCGCCCTGCAGTCCCGGCGGTACGCCGAGGCCGCCGGTGTGCCCTCCGAACAGGTCCGCCGCGTCGGTGGTCGTCGCCGTCGCCGACGGTGGCTCACTCGGCTGCGCCGTCGTCGGGACCTGCGTCGGCTCCTCCCGGACGCCGGAGTCGGGGTCGACCGCGCTCTCCCGCGCCCCCGGGCGCAGGAAGAGGAAGCTGCCGACGATGACGATGACGATGACGGAGGCGAACAGCATGAAGGTCCTGCTCTCGCCCCCCGGCCGTAGAGCACGCACACCACGCCAACGACCGGACCCCGCGCCTCGCTATGGGCAGCCGGCGTGTTCCGTCCCACGGTGTCCCTCCCGTGTTCACCGACGCGCAGCGTGCTGCTCAGGGTGCGGTCGTCGCCGGGCGGTTGCCTGACGCAACGTGACGCTGCTCTGGGACGACCAGACCCGCCTGACCGGCCGACTCGGCGAGCTCCGCGTCGGCCGTCGTACGACGATCGTGGCCGGCCTCTCCGGTGCGTCGGTCCCCGCCCTCGGCATGCTCGGTCGCTCGCCCGCGTTCGTGGAGCGCCGGCGCGACCTGACCTCCGGCGTCCGCAGCGGCGAGGTCACCACCAGCTCCGCCGTGATCTGGTCGCGCGGCGTCCGGCCCAGCCGGCTGATGGTCCGTCTCCACAGCGACGGCCGGCACCGCCGGCTGGTCCGCGGGCCGTGGACCGACGAGCGGAGCGACTTCACCGCGCGGGTGCACCTCACCGACCTCGCGCCCGGCCGGCCCTACGACGCGAAGGTCTGGTTCGAGAGCCCGGACGGCGAGCGCAGCGCTCCCCAGCGACTGACCTTCGCGACCGCGCCGGTGCACGCCGCCGCGCAGTCGATCGTGTGGTCGGGCGACACCTGTGGCCAGGGGTGGGGGATCGACCGCGCCCGAGGTGGGCTCACGACGTACCGCACCATGGCGGGGCTGCACCCCGACCTCTTCGTCCACGTCGGCGACACCATCTACGCCGACGAGCCGATGGACGAGTCGGTGCTGCTGCCCGACGGCACCACCTGGCGCAACGAGTTGACCGAGGACGTCATGGCGGTCTCCGAGACCCTCGACCAGCTCCGCGGCCGGCACCGCTACCCGCTCCGGGACGACCACGTCCGCGCCTTCTACGCCGCCGTCCCGACCGTGTCGATGTGGGACGACCACGAGACCTGCAACAACTGGTGGCCGGGGGAGGTGATCGACGACGACAGGTACGGCGAGCGCCGGGCCGACGTCCTCGCCATCCGCGGCCGCCGGGCCTGGCAGGAGTACCAGCCGGTTCCGGTCAAGCGGCTGGTCGCGCCCGGAGGCGACGGCTTCGTCGGACAGCGGCTCTATCGGAGAGTCCCGCGCGGCCAGCACCTCGACCTGTTCTGCCTCGACATGCGCAGCTGGCGCGGCCCCAACCCGGACACCGATCCCGCCGTCGTCGCCGACCGCACCCAGGCCGGCCTGCTCGGCGCGGAGCAGGCGGACTGGCTGATCCGCCAACTGCGCTCCTCCAGCGCGACCTGGAAGGCGATCTGCGCCGACATGCCCCTGTCGGCGCCCACCAACCGGGTCACCGACCTCGACGGCTACGCCAACAAGGACGGCGGCCGTCCCCTCGGCCGCGAGCCGGAGCTGGCCCGGATCCTCTCGGCGATCAAGCGGCACCAGGTCCGCAACGTCATCTGGCTCACCGGCGACGTCCACTACACCGCCGCCTACCGCTACACGCCCGAGAAGGCGGCGTTCACCGACTTCGACCCGTTCTGGGAGTTCATCTCCGGTCCCGTCGCCTCCTCGCCGTTCTGGCTCAAGGACGACGAGCTCGACCGCACCTTCGGTCCCGAGGTCGTCTTCTCCCAGGGGGAGCCCGAGGTCGGCCGGCTCGACGTCGCCCCGCAGCCGACCAACCAGTACTTCGGCCAGCTCGACCTGGCCGCCTCGGGGATCCTCACCGTGCGGCTGTACGACGGCGCGGGGAGCGTGCTGTGGGAGCGGGCGCTGGAGCCGGAGGCGTAATCGGGAAGCATCTCGGCACCCTCGTCGTTACTCTGGATACGCCTATGACGAACCGTGCTGAAGACTTCACCCTCGCCGACGCCCTGCGAGCCACCGAGGGCTGGGACGACCCCGACACCGAATTCGACGACTTCGAGTCCGGGTACGCCGACGAGCCCGACCCCGAGGACCTGACCACCGGCGACCTCGACCTGGTCGAGCGCCACGAGCTGCGCCGGGTCGCCGGCCTGCGCACCGAGCTCGAGGACATCACCGAGGTCGAGTACCGCCAGCTCCGCCTGGAGCGCGTGGTCCTCGTCGGGGTCTGGACCGGTGGCGCGATCTCCGAGATCGAGAACGCGATGGCCGAGCTGGCGCTGCTCGCCGAGACCGCGGGCTCCGAGGTGCTCGACGCGATCTACCAGCGCCGCTCCTCACCCGACCCCGCGACGTACATCGGACGCGGCAAGGTCGACGCGCTGCGCGAGATCGTGCAGGCCACCGGCGCCGACACCGTGATCTGCGACGGCGAGCTCGCCCCGTCCCAGCTGCGCAACCTGGAGGACCGGGTCAAGGTCAAGGTCGTCGACCGGACCGCCCTGATCCTCGACATCTTCGCGCAGCACGCGAAGTCCAGGGAGGGCCAGGCGCAGGTCGAGCTGGCTCAGCTCAACTACATGAAGCAGCGGCTGCGCGGCTGGGGCGGCAACCTGTCCCGGCAGGCCGGTGGCCGGGCCGCCGGCGGTGACGGCATCGGTGGCCGTGGACCCGGTGAGACCAAGATCGAGACCGACCGGCGCCGGATCAACGACAAGATCGCCAAGCTGCGCCGCGACCTCAAGGTCATGAAGGGCACCCGCGACACCAAGCGCCAGGAGCGCCGCCGCAACGAGGTGCCGTCGGTGGCGATCGCCGGCTACACCAACGCCGGCAAGTCCTCGCTGCTCAACCGGCTGACCGGTGCCGGGGTGCTCGTCGAGGACGCGCTGTTCGCGACCCTCGACCCGACCACCCGCCGCACGTCCACCGCCGACGGGCGGGTCTACACGATGAGCGACACGGTCGGCTTCGTGCGCCACCTTCCCCACCAGCTGGTCGAGGCCTTCCGCTCGACCCTGGAGGAGGTCGCCGACGCCGACCTGATCGTCCACGTCGTCGACGGCTCCCACCCCGACCCCGAGGGCCAGCTGGCCGCGGTGCGCGAGGTGCTGGCCGAGATCGGCGCGACCGAGGTCCCCGAGCTGGTCGTCGTCAACAAGATCGATGCCGCCGACCCGGTCGTGGTCGACCGGGTGCTGCGTCGCGAGCCGCACTCCGTGGCCGTCTCGGCCCGCACCGGCGAGGGCGTCGCCGCCGCGATCGCCGCCGTCGAGGCCGAGCTGCCGCGCCCGCGGGTCGAGTTCAGCGCGCTGGTGCCCTACGCCCGTGGCGACCTGATCGACCGGATCCACAAGGACGGCGAGATCGGCACCCTCGAGCACACCGCCGACGGCACCCGCGTCACCGGCCGCGCCACCGAGGCGCTGGCCGGCGACCTCGCGGCGTACGCGGTCTGAGTGGGTCGGGTTCCCCGCGTCGTACCCGGCAATTCCGTTGCGATTTCCCCAATTCGGCAACCTGATTGCCGGGTACGACGGATGATCCCGGCGTGACTCGGCACCGGATCCTGCTCGGACTGCTCGCGCTCGTGCTCGCCACCGTGGCGAGCACCACGCTGCTGGCGCGCGCCGGCGCGCGCCCGGACCCGTGCGCGACGAAGCGGGAGCGGGCCGAGGAGAGGGGAGTGCTGGTGACCGGAGCGGGTGCGCGGGTGCTGGTGATCGGCGACTCCTACTCGGTCGGCGCCGGGGTGCGCCCCGACCAGTCGTGGCCGGTGCGGCTGCCCGGCCGGGTCCGCGTCGACGGCTTCTCCGGCAGCGGCTTCAGCGTGGGCGCGAGTCCGTGCGGAGACGTGTCGTACGCCACCCGGGCGGCCCGCGAGCGGCTCGCCGGCGTGGACCTGGTGGTCGTCGAGGGTGGCCTCAACGACGCCGACCAGCCTCTCGCCGACCTGGAGACCGGCTATCACCGGCTGCTGCGTGCCCTCGGCGACCACTCGGTGCTGGTCGTCGGCCCGCCGCCCGCACCCCTGCTTCCGTACGACGCCGTGGCGGCGGTCGACGCCCGTCTGGCCGAGCTCGCGGCGGCCCGGGCGACGCCGTACCTCTCGATGCTGGACGTCGAGCTGACCTACCAGCCGGACCGGCTGCACCCCGACGCGGCCGGGCACCGGGTGTTCGGCGACCGCGTCGCGCAGCGGGTGCGCGAGCTCCTGCGCTGAGCTGTGGAGGGGCGCGCGAGAACGTCGGCGCCACCCTCTAGGGTTTCCCGGTGACCACCACCGCTGCCGACCGCACCTCCCCGGTCCGCGACCTGCTCGCGACGGCGGTGGCGGCGCTCGGCGGCGAGCAGCGCGACGGCCAGGTCGCGATGGCCGAGGCGGTCGCCGACGCCTTCGCCGACAAGGAGCACCTCCTCGTCCAGGCCGGCACCGGCACCGGCAAGTCCCTCGGCTACCTCGTCCCCGCGCTGCTCCACGACCAGCGCGTCGTGATCGCCACCGCCACCCTCGCCCTGCAGCACCAGCTCGTCGAGCGCGACCTGCCCCGGCTGGTCAAGGCCGTCGGCACGGTCCCGGGCGTCGACGCGTCGTACGCCGTGCTCAAGGGGCGCTCCAACTACGCCTGCCTCCACCGCATCCGCGAGGGTGCTCCCGACGACCAAGGCGAGCTGATCCAGGCCGAGGACGCCATGGGCGCGATGGGCCGCAAGGTGCTGGCGCTGCGGGAGTGGGCCGAGCGGGCCGCCGAGGAGCGCACGACCGGCGAGCGCGACGACGCCCCCCGCCACACCGACAAGGAGTGGCGTCAGGTCAGCGTGACCGCGCGCGAGTGCGTCGGCGCGAGCAAGTGCCCCTTCGGCGAGGAGTGCTTCGCCGAGCGCGCCAAGGAGAAGGCGCAGAAGTCCCACCTCATCGTCACCAACCACTCCCTGCTCGCCATCGACGCGATCGAGGGGATCCCGATGATCCCCGAGTACGACGCCGTGGTGATCGACGAGGCCCACGAGCTCGCCGCGCGGGTGACCCAGGCCGCCACCGACGAGCTGTGGGCCGCCGAGGTCGAGCGGGCCGCCCGGCGCAGCATCCGCCACGTCGAGGGGGAGGAGGCCGAGGACCTCGCCGATGCCGCCGACGCGCTGCGGGCCGCGATCACCGACGCCCCGGCCGGCCGCTTCGAGGAGCTGCCCGAGGCGCTCGCCGACGCCCTGGTGCTCGTCCGCGACGCCGCGCGCGCCTGCGTGGGCGCCTTCCCCCGGACCGAGTCCGGCAGCGAGCCCGACGCGGCGATGACCCAGGCCAAGGGCATGGTCCAGGAGGTGCTGACGACCGCCGAGCGGATGGCCGCGAACTCCGAGGCCGACGTGCTGTGGCGCACCGAGGGCACCGACCGGATCCCGCCGATGCTGTGCGTCGCCCCGCTGCAGGTGTGGGCCCAGATGCGCGACAAGCTGCTGTCCGACAACACCGTCGTGCTGACCTCCGCCACCTTGATGCTCGGCGGTGACTTCGCGACCGTCGCCGGCTCGGTCGGGCTCAAGCCGTCGGAGCGGGTGGCCCCCGAGGCGCCCCGCTCGGACTGGCCCGACGACGCCCAGCCGTGGCGCGGGCTCGACGTCGGCAGCCCCTTCGACTACGCCAAGCAGGGCATCCTGTACGTCGCCCGCCACCTGCCCCCGCCCGGCCGTGACGGCCTGGGGCCGGCCCAGCTCGACGAGATCACCCAGCTGGTCGACCAGGCCGACGGCCGCACCCTCGGGCTGTTCTCCAGCCGTCGCGCGGCCGAGGCGGCCGCCGAGCACGTCCGCAAGGCGCTGCCCCACCTCACCACCCTCGCCCAGGGCGAGGCACAGCTGCCCGAGCTGGCCCGCCAGTTCGTCGAGGACCCCCACACCTGCCTGTTCGGCACCCTCGGCCTGTGGCAGGGCCTCGACGTCCCCGGCGACACCTGCCAGCTGGTGATCATCGACCGGATCCCGTTCCCGCGGCCCGACGACCCGCTGATGAGCGCGCGCCAGAAGGCCGCCGACCAGGCCGGCGGCAACGGCTTCATGCAGGTCGCCGCCACCCATGCCGCCCTGCTCCTCGCGCAGGGCGCCGGGCGGCTGATCCGCACCACCAGCGACCGCGGCGTGGTCGCCGTCCTCGACCCGCGGCTGGCGACCGCGCGCTACGGCTCGTTCCTCAAGGCCAGCCTGCCGCCGATGTGGCCGACCAGTGACCCCGCGGTGGTGCGCCAGGCCCTGGGCCGCCTCAGCGGTCGGGCCTGACGCACCAGCGGACGGTCAGTGGGTCAGCGGACGACCGTCGCGCTGACCTTCGCGGTCGCGTCCTTCTTGCCGCTGTTGGCGAAGGTGATCTCGACCCACTGCACCTTCTTGCCGAACTGGTAGCGCTTGGTCTTGTCGCCCTTGCGGTTGATCTTGACCAGCTTGGTGAGCGGCACCTGGCCCTTCTTCTTGATGGTGACCAGGACGTAGCCGCCCTTCTTGCGGGAGGGGCCGTTCACGTGCACCCGCAGGTGGGCCTTGCCGCGCACCTTGGACTTGAACCGGATGGTGCGCGAGGCGAGGTGGCGCAGCTCGACGGAGTCGGAGACCGACCGGCGCGACGTCGACAGCTTGGCGCCCCGCCACAGCTTCGCGCGCGGGTAGGCGGCACCCTCGGCGTAGTTCTGCGCCGGGCGCCGGTTGGCCGCCGCGAACCAGCCGAACTGGGTGCGCAGGTCGGTGCCGCGCGCCGCCAGCGCGGCGTTGATCGCCTGCCGCGCGTTGGCGGGGCCGGCGGCCAGGTCCCAGATGTCGCGCACCACGACCGGCATGCCGCCGGGGCCGTTGGCGGCGGGGAAGTGCTCGCTGAGGTACTTGAAGAAGATCCAGGCGCCGTACGGCGCGAGGCCCTGGCGGTGGTCCATCGGCTGCGCGGGCTGGCCGAGCGGTCCGCCCTTGAGGTACTGGCGGTTGTCGTTGATGTCCGGGTAGACCTCGTCCTCGGCCCAGGTGGCCGTGGCCTCGAGCAGCCAGGTGTCCTCGTTGACGTCGTAGGCGAACTGCACCGCGTGGAAGTACTCGTGGGCCGCGGTCACCTGGAGATTGCCGATCGGGCCGGGGACCGGGCCGAACTCGGCGTAGTCGTTGTCGAGGACGCAGTACGCCGCCGCCGTCACGTGGCCGGCGACCCGCTGGTCGGTCGTGCAGTAGCCGTAGAGGCCGCGCTTGCCGAGGTCGGCGAGGTAGACGTCGAAGACGTTGGCGCCGTTGCCGGTGCCGCCGGCGGCCTGGCCCACGGCCCCGTCGCCGACGGGAGTGCGGTAGCCCGCGGCGACGTAGCGGCTCGCGACGTTCGTCATGACGGACCGGACCTGCTGCGCCCAGGCCTGGGAGGAGGCGTCGGACGAGCTCGCGACGTAGTGGACGCAGATGTTGCCGCCGCACTCGGGGGTCGCCTCGGGCGCGGTGTAGCAGGGGAGCCCGGAGCCGTTGGTGCACTCGATGCCACCCGAGCCCGGCGGCGGCCGGTAGCCGGTGCCGGGGCGGGCGAGCAGCCGGGCGGCGTCGTCCTGCAGACCGGCCGGCAGGTCGTCGCGGGTCAGCGCGAGGTCGCGCAGCGCCATGGTCAGGTCGGCACCGGTCTCGGGGGTGCCCGTCGGCGCCGTCTCCACGATGTCCTGCACCGTCGCGAGCGCCTGCTCGGCGGTCTCCTGGGCGGTGTCGTCGACGTCGACGGGCACGGCGACGCCGGCAGGGGGCGCGGGGACGGTGTCGTCGGCCTGCGCCGCGGCGCCCAGGAAGGGCACGGCGAGCAGGGCCGCGAGCAGAGCGCTGAGCAGGAGGGGGAGGGGCAGCCCGATGAAGGGGAAGTGGCTGCGACGAGGCATCAGGACCGGCCTAGGGTAGGGCGACAGGACATGGCTGACCCTATGTCACCGGCCGGTCGGGCAAACCTCACACCCGCCGGAGCACCGCCGTCACCTTGCCGAGGATGGTCGCGTTCGTGCCGTCGATCGGCTCGAACGCCGGGTTGTGGGGGAGCAGCCAGACCTGACCTGCCTTGCGCTGGAAGGTCTTGACCGTCGCCTCGCCGTCGATCATCGCGGCGACGATCTCGCCGTTCTCGGCCGTGGGCTGCTGGCGGATGACGACGTAGTCGCCGTCGCAGATCGCGGCCTCGATCATCGACTCGCCGCTGACCTCGAGCAGGAACAGCTGGCCGTCGCCGACGAGCTGGCGCGGAAGCGGGAAGACGTCCTCGACCCGCTCCTCGGCGAGGATCGGGCCACCGGCCGCGATCCGGCCGACGACGGGGACGTTGGCGGGCGCCGGCGCGGCGTCGCCGATCCCGGTCTCGTCGTACGTCGTCTCCTCGGCGGCGCCCATCGCTCGGCGCGCCGCCATCACCTCGGGCAGGAACACCTCGAGCGCGCGGGGCCGGTTGGGGTCGCGCTTGAGGTAGCCCTTCTCCTCGAGGGTGCGCAGCTGGTGGGCGACGCTGGAGGTGCTGGTGAGCCCGACCGCCTGGCCGATCTCGCGCATGCTGGGCGGGTAGCCCCGCTTCTCGATGCTGTCCTTGATGTGGGCCAGGACCCGCTGCTGGCGCGGGGTCAGCCCGGTCGCGTCGGCGGGGCCGTCGGGCAGCTCGGTGACGCTGCTGGCCGGCCCGCCGTCCTTGCGCTCAGTGCCCTTGCGCTCAGCCATGGATCGCCCTCCAGATCGGATCGGGTGGTGTGGCCCGGATCGACCGGGCCCGTGTGACGACGCTAACCGAACCCACCCGCCGGTTTCAAACACCTGTTCGAACCGCGTGTCGCGACACGCCGGTCGAACGAACTTTCGAACGGTGCTGGAAATCTTCGAACACCTGATCTAATCTCGTACACATGTTCGATCGAACGCCTGATCGAACACCTTCCGTCGGACCCCCTGGATACAACCTCCCTGGTTGCAGACAGCCCCGTCCCTTCCCCCGGAGGTCATCACCATGAGCACCCTCACCGTCGCACCCCGTGTCACCCAGGTCCGCCGCTCGGCGACCGCCGCCCGCCCCGTCGCCGCTCGCCCCGCTCCGCGGGGCCAGGTCCGGCTGACCCGGCGCGGCCGTGCGGTCGTGTTCCTGCTGGCCCTGGTCGCCGTCACCCTGGCCGCGGTCTGGCTCGCCGCCGGCTCCGCCGCCACCCGCGACGGCGGCGGCGCGCCGCAGGTCCAGCTGGTGACGGTCGGTCCGGGCGACACGCTGTGGGACATCGCCAGCGACGCGGCCGCCACCTCGGGCGACGACGTGCGCGACATGATGCAGACGATCCAGCAGCTCAACACCCTCGACGGCAGCGTGGTCTACGTCGGCCAGGAGCTGCGCGTCCCGACGCACTGAGCGGTTCCCGGGCGGCCGCGCCGCCCGTCCACGAGCTCTCCGCTGACTCGACCCCAGCGGAGACCGGCCAGCATTGGCCTTGGGGAAGACGAGGGGCGGGATCCGACCGAACCGGATCCCGCCCCTCGCGCGTCCTCGGGTCGCGTGGCCGCGGCGTACGTCGCGCGGTCAGCGAGCGGCGCGCTTGCCGCCCTTGGGGGTGGCCGGGTCCCGCTTGGGCCGCGGCTCGTGGTGGTGGGACATGCCGAGCGCGCGGGAGAGGCGGATCGCCAGCATGAAGGTGAGGAACAGGCAGAGCATGGCGCCCAGCGACGCGACGCCCATCAGCACCCACGCGCTGGTCTTGCCGTCGTGGCGTCCGGTCGCGCCGAAGTCGATCGCGGCGATGACGAGATATCCCCACGCGACCACGGAGGCGGTGGCGCCCGCGGCGATGAGCAGCAGGGCGGGACGGAACGTCGCCTTCGCTCGATCGCCAGCCCGCTTGCCACCCGTCACGGCGGTCATTGTTGCCGATGGGTGGGTGGAATGCTCAGCCAACGCGCCCTCGACCCCGCTTGGCCGGCCGCGAAACGCCGGTTCCGGAGCCGTCGCCGGGGCTGTCATGCGGGGTGACCTGCGCAAATGCCGTCGGACGCGACCCGCTCTCGAACTCGCCGCGGCCCGCGCTTGCATCACTGGTGGCCGAGGCGTACGGTTACCACTACATCTAGTAGTTACAACGATGTAGTTCTCCACATCTAGTCCACAAGGCGACCCTTCGTCACCCACAGGACAAGAGTGGAAACGCACAGATCGCCCCGACTTTTCCACAGGCTGGGGCTTGTCCACAGGTCGTAGGCTCGGGAAGGAGGGGACCCATGCACTGTCCGTACTGCAAGCACCACGACACCAAGGTCCTCGACTCCCGCGTCTCCGACGACGGCTGCTCGATCCGGCGTCGCCGGGTCTGCCAGTCGCCGAGCTGTGAGAAGCGGTTCACGACCGTCGAGGCCATGCAGCTGACCGTGCTCAAGCGCTCCGGCGCGACCGAGCCGTTCACCCGCGAGAAGGCCGTCGCCGGTGTCCGCAAGGCCTGCAAGGGTCGCCCGGTGGACGAGGACGACCTGGCCCGGCTGGGCCAGGAGGTCGAGGACCAGCTCCGGCTGGCCGGCAGCCCCGAGATCGCGGCCCACGAGGTGGGCCTGGCGATCCTCTCGCCGCTGCGCCGTCTCGACGAGGTCGCCTACCTCCGCTTCGCCTCCGTCTACCGCGGCTTCGACTCGGCCGCCGACTTCGAGAACGAGATCTCCCTGATGCGGGCCGAGCGCCAGCTCCAGTCCGAGGGAGCCCAGCCCGCCGCGACGGGCTGACCACAGACGCCCGGCAGGTAGTGGGGAAGCTGCCTGCCGGGCCACCACCTTCCCCGTTCCGCGGGAGCCCGCGCGGCTCCCGCCGCATCGCCGACGCTCCGCCCACACGCACCGCCCGCGACAGACCGCCGACAGACACGCCGACAGAGGAGACCAGGAGAGCCATGACCGAGACGGCCCGCAGCCAGACGCCCAGCGAGACGGCCAGCTACCCCACGAACGGACTGAAGATCCAGCGGGTCTTCAGCACCGAGGGGGTGCACCCGTACGACGAGATCACCTGGGAGCGGCGCGACGTCGTCCAGACCAACTGGAAGACCGGCGAGACCGTCTTCGAGCAGCTCGGGGTCGAGTTCCCCGACTTCTGGTCGCTCAACGCCTCCACCATCGTCACCACCAAGTACTTCCGTGGCGCCGTCGGCACGCCCGAGCGGGAGCGTGGCCTCAAGCAGCTCATCGACCGGGTGGTGTCGACCTACGTCAAGGCGGGCAAGGAGCACGGCTACTTCGCGAGCGCGGCGGACGCGGAGGTCTTCGAGCACGAGCTGACCTGGCTGCTCGCCCACCAGTACTTCTCCTTCAACTCCCCGGTCTGGTTCAACGTCGGCACCACCGCTCCCCAGCAGGTCTCGGCGTGCTTCATCCTCTCGGTTGACGACTCGATGGACTCGATCCTCAACTGGTACAAGGAGGAGGGCTTCATCTTCAAGGGCGGCTCCGGCGCCGGTCTGAACCTCTCCCGGATCCGCTCCTCCAAGGAGCTCCTCAGCAGCGGCGGCACCGCCTCCGGCCCGGTCTCCTTCATGCGCGGAGCCGACGCCTCGGCCGGCACGATCAAGTCGGGTGGCGCCACGCGCCGTGCGGCCAAGATGGTCGTCCTCGACGTCGACCACCCCGACATCGAGGAGTTCGTCGAGACCAAGTGGCGCGAGGAGGACAAGATCCGCGCGCTGCGCGACGCCGGCTACGACATGGACCTCGGCGGCAAGGACATCACGTCGGTCCAGTACCAGAACGCCAACAACTCGGTGCGGGTCAACGACGAGTTCATGCGCGCCGTCGAGAACGGCGGCGAGTTCGGCCTGCGCTCCCGGATGACCGGCGAGGTCATCGAGACCGTCGACGCCCGCGCCCTGTTCCGCAAGATCAGCGAGGCCGCGTGGGCCTGCGCCGACCCGGGCCTGCAGTACGACGACACGATCAACGACTGGCACACCAACCCCGAGACCGGCCGGATCACCGCGTCCAACCCGTGCTCGGAGTACATGTCGCTCGACAACTCCTCGTGCAACCTGGCCTCGCTCAACCTGCTCAAGTTCCTGCGCGACGACGACACCTTCGACGCGCCGCTGTTCGCCAAGGCCGTCGAGCTGATCATCACCGCGATGGACATCTCGATCTGCTTCGCCGACTTCCCGACCGAGCCGATCGGCGAGACCACCCGCAACTACCGCCAGCTCGGCATCGGCTACGCCAACCTCGGCGCGCTGCTCATGGCGATGGGCCTCGGCTACGACTCCGAGGGTGGCCGGGCGATGGCCGCCACCGTCACCTCGCTGATGACCGGCACGTCGTACCGCCGCTCGGCCGAGCTCGCCGCGATCGTGGGCCCCTACAACGGCTACGCCCGCAACGCCGAGGCCCACCAGCGGGTGATGCGCAAGCACCAGGCGGCCAACGACGACGTGCGCACCCTGCACATCGCCGACGCCGAGGTCCACAAGCTGGCCACCGAGGAGTGGGCCAAGGTCGTCGAGCTCGGCAAGACCAACGGCTACCGCAACGCCCAGGCCTCGGTCCTCGCGCCGACCGGCACCATCGGCTTCATGATGGACTGCGACACCACCGGCATCGAGCCCGACTTCTCCCTGGTGAAGTTCAAGAAGCTCGTCGGCGGCGGCTCGCTGCAGATCGTCAACCAGACCATCCCGCGGGCGCTGAAGAAGCTCGGCTACGACGAGGAGAAGATCGAGGCGATCGTCGCCTACATCGGCGAGCACGGTCACGTCGTCGACGCCCCCGGCCTCAAGCCGGAGCACTACGAGATCTTCGACACCGCCATGGGCGAGCGCTCGCTCAAGCCGATGGGCCACGTGCTGATGATGGCGGCCTGCCAGCCGTTCCTGTCCGGCGCCATCTCCAAGACGGTCAACCTGCCCGAGTCCGCCTCGATCGAGGACATCGAGCAGATCTACCTCGAGTCCTGGAAGCTCGGCCTCAAGGCCACCGCGATCTACCGCGACAACTGCAAGGTCGGCCAGCCGCTGGCCGACGGTGGCGGCAAGGCCAAGAAGGACGCCGCCGACGCGGCCGACGCGGACGCCAAGGTCGTCGAGAAGGTCGTCGAGAAGGTCGTCTACGCGCCGACCCGCAAGCGCCTGCCGAAGTCGCGCCAGGCCCGGACCACGTCCTTCACCGTCGCCGGAGCCGAGGGCTACATGACCTCGGGTGCCCACGACGACAACACCCTTGGCGAGATCTTCCTCAAGCTCGGCAAGCAGGGCTCGACCCTGGCCGGCGTGATGGACGCGTTCTCGATCGCGGTCTCGATCGGTCTCCAGTACGGCGTCCCGCTCGAGACCTACGTCTCGAAGTTCACCAACCTGCGCTTCGAGCCCGCCGGACTCACCGACGACCCGGACGTGCGGATGGCGCAGTCGATCATGGACTACGTCTTCCGTCGCCTGGCCCTCGACTACCTCTCCTTCGAGGAGCGCTCCGCCCTCGGCATCTACTCCGCCGACGAGCGCCAGCGCCACCTCGAGACCGGCTCGTACGAGCCCGTCGAGGAGACCGGCAACGCCTCCGAGCTGGTCGAGACCGCGCCCGCCGCCAAGTCCGCCCCGGTGGAGGCCGAGGTCGTCGAGACCGTCGAGGAGGACCCGCTCGCCGGTGCCCCCGAGGTCAAGGTCGCCAAGACCACTGCCGAGTTGCTCGAGCAGATCACCGGTCACGCCGTCGACTCGCCGCTGTGCATGACCTGCGGCACCAAGATGCGCCCCGCCGGCTCCTGCTACGTGTGCGAGGGCTGCGGCAGCACCTCCGGCTGCAGCTGACCACCCGGCTCCGTACGACGGCCCGGCTCCCTCTCGCGGGAGCCGGGCCGTTCGTCGTTCTCAGTGCGCGACGCTGATGCCGCGGGCGGCGAAGGCGTCCTCGATGACACCCGCGGCCGCGGCGCCGTCGCGGGTGAGCGCCTCGTCGTAGACCGCCGTAGCGGCCGCGTCGAACGAGGTGTCCGCGGCGAAGTCGAACTGGGCGTCGATGACCGTGGTGTCGAAGGCGCGTGAGGTCAGGCCGAGCGACGCGTAGCCCGCGCGGGCGTCCCAGAGGGCGCCGCTCCAGATCTGGCCGTCGTAGTGCACCTCGCCCTTGCGGTCGGCGACGGTCAGGTCGGTGTCGAGGCGGCGCAGGCAGTGCACCGGACCGGCGGTGTAGGCCGTGGAGTCCCAGTCCATGACGCACGCCTCGGGCGCCCGCACCGGCCAGTCGTACTGCGCGGCCGCGTCCAGCCCCACCGACACGGCGAGGTAGTCACCCCAGGCCTCGCCGATCGACCCGGCGTCGAGCGAGGTGCCGTAGCCCGGCACCTGGGAGGCGTGCACCGCGTGCCCGTACTCGTGCACGATCACCTCCGCGTCCTCGGCGTCGTCCACTCCGCCCTTGCCCAGGCGGATCCGGTACGGCTTGTCGGTCTGGTAGCTGTTGTCGCCGCCGTACTGGTCGATCTTGACGCTGAACGGCTGCTTGACGACCGGGCGCAGCGTGGAGCCGAAGCCGAGCGACTGGAGGTACTCCTGCGCCTGGTTCACCCAGAAGTAGGCCATGACCTGCTCGAACTGGTCGTCCTGGCGGTTGTAGTCGAAGACGCCGTCGGCGGCGTACGCCGGTTTGCCGGTCGCCGACTCGACGCTGACCCAGCGGCCACGCAGGTAGCCGGAGCCGTCCAGGTTCCGCAGCGGCACCCGCGCGTACTCGCTAGCGGGCACGGCACTGGCCGAGTCCTTGGCGTCGACGAGCGACTCGTCGCCACTGGACTGCACGGGGTTGACCTCGAAGACCAGCCCGCTGCCGGTGGTGATGCCGGGAGCGGGTTTCGCGCCGGCCGGGGCAGCCAGGGCGGCGAGAGGAAGGATGACGGTGAGGACGGCGGCGGCCGGGCGAAGTTTCACCTTTCGGACACTAACGCCGGATGAAGGGGTGCGGGAAGGGGTGTGATCAGGCCAGGCTTCGGCCGACCAGCTCGACCGCGGGCAGGTCGGCGGGCGCCCAGTCGAGCTCGTCGAGCCGATCGGGGCGCAGCCACCGGATGGCGGCGTGCTCGACCGGCGCGGGGCTGCCGGACAGCACCCGGCACCAGTACGTCGACAGCACCACCACGACGGAGGACCCGACGTGTCGCGTCGTGGTCACCGGGCCGCCGACCTCGACGACGCAGCCGAGCTCCTCGCGGATCTCCCGAGCCAGGGCGGCGGCCGGAGTCTCGCCGGGCTCGACCTTGCCGCCGGGGAACTCCCAGCTCCCGCCGGCATCGCCGCCGGGCCCGCGCCGGGCGCACAGGACCAGGCCGTCCTGGACGATAACGGCGCCGACGACCTCGATCTCCACAGCACGATGCTCGCAGATCGGCGAGCCGCGTCGTTGGCTATCGTCGTCGGGTGAGTGCAGCCGACCGAGCCGACGTCGTCCGCCGGGCCCGGGCGCTGCTCGGCCGGACCATCGTCGGCCACGGCGTGAGCGTGCGGATCACGGAGGTGGAGGCCTACGGTGGCCGCGAGGACCCGGCGTCGCACGCGTTCACCCGGACGCCCCGCTCGGAGATCATGTACGGCCCGGCCTACCGGCTCTACGTCTACCGCTCCTACGGCATCCACCTGTGCGCGAACGTCGTCACCGGCCCCACCGAGATCGGGGCGGCGGTGCTGCTGCGCGCGGGGCGGGTCGTCGAGGGCGTCGAGCTGGCCCGCTTCCGGCGAGGGGAGACCCCGCCGGAGCGCGACGACAACCTGGCGCGCGGTCCGGGGAATCTCGCCCAGGCGCTCGGCATCACCCTCGACGACCTCGGCACCGACCTGCTCGCCGCGCACGACGGTGGCGACTTCACCGGCGTCCGCCTGGGTCCCGAGACCCGGGCGGCGCGCGGGATCAACAGCGGTCCGCGGGTCGGGGTGTCCAAGGCGGCGGACGTGCCGTGGCGGTTCTGGCTCGACGGCGACCCGACTGTGTCGGCGTACAAGCGAAGCCCCCGGGCGCCGAAGGCGGCCGACCCCACTACGCTCCGGCCGTGACCACTGAGCACCCGACGTACGAGAACGTCACCCTCGACCCGCGGGCCAACGTCTACTTCGACGGCGCCTGCGTCAGCCACACCTTCCACCTCGCCGACGGCACCCGGAAGTCGGCCGGCGTGATCTTCCCGGCCAGCCTGACCTTCGGCACCGCCGCGCCCGAGGTGATGGAGCTCAACGCCGGCCGGTGCCGGATCCGGCTCGCCGGCGCGGAGGAGTGGCAGGAGTACGGCGCGGGCGAGTCGTTCAGCGTGCCGGGCGACTCGTCGTTCGACATCGAGGTCACCGAGACGCTGGGGTACGTCTGCCACTACGGCTGATCGGGGCGCATGCAACCCGGGGCCGCCCGCCGCACGTGTAGGGAGCATGAGACCGAAGGCCCGCGACGCCGCGTTCGAGGAGTTCGTACGCCGCCGGCGCTCCCACCTGCTCGGCACCGCCGTGGTGCTGACCGCCGGTGACCACCATCTCGCCGAGGACCTGGTCCAGGGCGTGCTGGTGCGGCTGTACCTCGCCTGGGGCCGGGCCAGCCGGCGCGGCGGGGTCGACGCCTACGCCCGGCGGGCGCTGGTCAACGCCCTCATCGACCACCGTCGGCGTCCCTCGGTGGCGCGGGAGACGGTGACCGACGCCGTCCCGGACCGTGCGGTCGTGCCGACCGCGCCCACGGTGCTGGCGACGGAGGCGGTCGACGCCGAGCTGCTCGCCGCGCTGAAGGCGCTGCCGGAGCGGATGCGGGCGGCGGTCGTGCTGCGGCACGTCGCCGACCTGAGCGTGGAGGACGTCGCGGACGCGCTCGGCTGCAGCCCGGGCACGGTCAAGAGCCAGACGGCTCGCGGTCTCGCCAAGCTGCGGGAGCTCCTCCCGCAGGCCGAGTCGATCCCGGCCGCCCCCTACGAAGGAGAACCGTCATGACCGACCTGCCCGACCTCGCGGACCGACTGCACCGCCTCGGCGGTGACGGGCCCGCCACCACCGACGAGACCGTCCGCCGCGACCTGGCCCGAGGTCGCCGTGCCTCGCGCCGCCGCGCGCTGCGGGTCGGTACGGCCGGGCTCACCCTGGCCGCCGTCGCCGGCGTGGGTACGGCGATCGCCGTCAGCGCCGACCGCACGCCGGCGCCGTCGGTCGCGGCGCCGAGCCCGGGCGACCCGACCGACCCGACCGACGCGACCGACGCGACCAACCCAGGCGGCGTGCAGCTCGTCGCCTACACCGGCGAGCAGCAGCCCGGCTTCGTCGTCGCGAAGGTGCCGGCGGGCTTCGTGCTCGAGGGGGCGACGGCGTACAACCTCAATGTCGCCCGTGCCGACGACCACAGCGGCCTCGACGTCTTCGAGGACAAGCTGGTCGTGATGCTCGAGTCGCGGTCGGTGACCGGCGAGCCCGAGGGGGCGCCGGTGCGGGTCGGCTCCCACGACGGCTGGCTGCGCACCTCCGAGGGCGGCACCCAGACCCTGACCTACGACGACGGCGAGCACCGGGTGGTGGTCCAGGCGTGGAAGTCGCTCGGCCTCAGCGACCGGCAGGTCGTCGAGTTCGCCGAGGGCGTCACCGTGACCGCGCAGGCGCAGGCGGGCGTCGGCTGACCCGGTCACCGGCCCGGCGAGCGGGTCCGGTGCTCCGAGGCCGAGCTGGTCAGGCCGCGCCGGCGAGCTCCGTCTCGACCTCGGCGGCCCCCTCGTCGTCCCGCCCCCGACCGGCTGCGCGCCGCTCGAGCACCAGGCCGCCGATCGCGACGAGCGCGCCCGCGACACTGACCGCGGTGGCGAACACCAGCCCGGGCCGGAACCCGTCGAGCACCGCGGCCGGCGACGTCGCGGACCCGGCGTTCGACGCGATGATCGCGGTCGTGACGGCGAGGACGATGGCCGCGCCGACCTGCATCGATGTCTGCAGCACGCCGGCGGCGAGGCCCTGCTCGTCGTCGTCGATCCCGCTCGTGGCCTGGATGTTGATGGCGGGGAAGCCCACCCAGCCGATGCCGATCAGGATCAAGGTGGGCAGCAGCATGCCGAGGTACGACGGCGTGGTGTCGAGCCCGATCGTGAAGAGCAGGTAGCCCACCGCCATCACGGCCAGGGTCACCGCGATGATCGGTCCGGTGCCGAAGCGGTCGACGAGCTTGTCGGAGAAGACCGCCGACAGGGCGACCATCAGGCCGATCGGGAGCAGCGCGAGCGCGAGCTCGAGCGGCGTCCAGCCGAGGCCGTCCTGCAGGAACAGCGTGACGATGAACTGCCAGCTGAAGTACGACCCGCCGACCGCGACGATCGCCAGGCTGGCCCGGACCAGGGTCGCCTTGCGCAGGATGCCCAGCCGCACCAGCGGGTGGGCGATCCGGCGCTCGATCGTCAGGAAGGCGGCGAGCAGCACGGCCACCCCGACGAAGGAGACCACGGTCCGGGCCGAGGCCCAGCCGACCTCGGGGGCGGAGACCACCGTGTAGACGAGCAGCAGCATCGCGGCGCCGGAGCTGAGCGCGCCGAGCAGGTCGTGCCCACCCTCGTCGACCGGCTCGTCGCGGGGCACCAGCACCCAGGCGGCGGCCAGGGCGAGCAGCGCGATCGGCACGGGCAGCAGGAAGGTCCAGCGCCAGCCGACGCCGGTCATCAGGCCGCCGAACAGCAGGCCCGAGGAGTAGCCGCCGGCGCCGAAGACGGTGTAGATCGACAGCGCCTTGTTGCGGGCCGGGCCCTCGGCGAAGTTCGTCGTGATGATGGACAGGCCGGTCGGCGCGGTGAACGCGGCGGCGAGACCCTTGATGAACCGGGTCGCGATGAGCAGCGGGCCGGAGCTGACCAGCCCGCCGAGCAGGGACGCGGCGGCGAAGACGGCGAGGGCGATGAGGAAGACGCGGCGCCGGCCGAGCAGGTCGGCGGTGCGGCCGCCGACGAGCAGCAGTCCGCCGTACCCGAGGACGTAGCCGCTGATCAGCCACTGCAGCGACGAGGTGGTCAGGTCGAGCTCGGCGCCGATCGACGGAAGGGCGACGCCGATCATCGAGACGTCGAGGCCGTCGAGGAAGAGGACCACGCACAGGGTGATGAGCAGGCCCCAGGTGCGCCGCGACCAGCGGATCGCGTTGGTCGCGGGGGAGTGGAGGGAGGCGGCTGTCGAGGACATGACAGGGAACGATTCCATGCGTGCGCATTCAATGCAAGCGCAAATAATGCGTTTGCATGAAATTCATCGGATGGCTAGGATGCAGGCGTGCCGAAGGTCCCCGTCGCGAGCCCGCTGGTCGCCGAGTGGCGCCAGCTGCTCGACCGGCACGCCGCGGTGAGCTGCGCGCTCGAGAAGGCGCTGCAGGACCGGCACGGCATCGGGCTGAGCGAGTTCGAGACCCTCGACCGGGTCGTCGACGCCAACTGCGGCAAGTACCGCATGGCGGACCTGGCCGGCGACATCCACCTCAGCCAGAGCGCCCTGTCCCGCGCGATCACCCGCCTCGAGAAGGACGGCCTGGTCGAGCGCTCGGCGTGTGAGGAGGACCGGCGCAGCGTCTTCGTCTGCCTCACCGACGCCGGCCGCAGGCTGCACCACGAGGCGCTGCCCACGCACCGTGCGGTGCTCGAGGGCAGCTGGGACTGCTAGGACACGCCCCGGGGTCTCCCTAGGCCAGGCCGCTCAGGTCGTCGGGGACGTCGACCGCGTGCTCGCGCAGCACCTCGAGCGGGATCAGCCGCAGCGCGCGCTCGTTCGTCGAGGCGAGCACGACCGGCGCGGCCACCCCGTCGACGTACGCCTGCAGCCAGCGCCCGGCGACCACGCACCATCGGTCGCCGGGGTGCAGGCCGGGGAAGTGCCACTCGGGACGGGGAGTCGACAGATCGTTGCCGACCGCTCGCTGGTGGGCGAGGAACTCCTCGGTCATCACCGCGCAGACGGCGTGCACGCCGACGTCCTGGGGACCGCACGAGCAGGTGCCGTCGCGCAGGAAGCCGGTCATCGGGTCGGTGCCGCAGGGCTGGAGCGTCTCGCCCAGCACATTGCGCTCGGGTGCTCCGCCGGCCTCGGTCACGGGATCAATCCTCGCCCCGGGCGAGCAGCTGTGTCGACCGGGTCCGGTTCGCGGCGGTGTTGGTGAGCACGATGACGAGCAGGCCGAGGCCGGCATAGGCCGCGAGGACCACGAAGGCCGAAACGGTGGACGCGTCGGGGAAGTACATCGCGTCGCGGGCGACGGTCGCGCCGGCACCGGGTGGGAGCAGCTGGCCGACGGCGTTGCCGGCGCGCGGCAGCATCTCGGGTGCGATCGAGGAGCCGGAGATGATCAGGCCGAGGGTGAAGTAGAGGCCGCCGACCAGCGAGCCCGCGGGACCGAACAGAGCCACGAAGGCGGCGGTCGAGGCGGTCACGGCCAGGGAGATGAGGGCCAGGCCGCCGAAGAGGGTGAGGTGGTCGGCGTCCCGGCCCACGCCGAACAGCGCCATCGCGATCAGGGCGACGCCCGCCGAGGCGAGAGCGTAGACCACGAGCAGCGCCGCATGGCCGACGCCGCGGGCGGGCGAGCGCCGGGTCAGCCCGCGCAGCCGGCCGAGGGCGAGCGAGGCGATGGAGCCGCCGAGGCACAGGGCCTGGATCACGAAGCCGAGCGAGCTGCCGGCGCTGTCCTCCTTCGGCAGCGGCACGACGTCGGTCACCGGCGGCGCGGCCGCCAACAGGGCGACGGTCTCGGCCGGCACCGGTTGCCCGGCCGCGACGAGCTGGTCGACCTGGCTCCGCACCTGCTCCTGGTAGGCCGAGGAGAAGGACGCCTTGAAGAGGTTGGCCACCGACGGCGAGGCGGCCGTGGCGACGTACAGGGTCGGCTGCTGGCCGGCGAACGCGACGCCGCCGTACGCCCGGCGCTCGCGGATCGCCTGCTGCAGCGCGCTCACGTCGCCGTACTCCTCGACCTTGAAGTCGCCGCCCTCCTCGAGCGCCGTGGTGAGCTGGGCGCGCTGGTCGGTGGTGCCGACGACGCCGACGGGCAGGTCGTTGGGCGCGGGGGAGTGCGCCATGGCGAGGTAGTAGATCCCGAGGACGAGCTGGATCAGCGCGCCGACGACGGCGATCGCCAGGCCCAGCTTCGACAGCTTGCGGAGTCCGACCGGAGCAGGTGCGTCGCTCATGCTCCGAGCATGGCCCCTGAGGTCAGCCGCAGTTGTCGCACACGCCCGTCGCGGGCAGTGCCATGAAACACGTCGGGCAGATGGCGACGGTCGGCTCGGGGACGACCGGCTTGGCCGGTGGCTTCGGCTTGGTCGCCCGCGGCGCGCGGGCCGCCTTCTCGGTCGCCGCGGGCACCCGGCTCTCGCGGACGGCCGGCACCGGCGGCGCCTCCACGACCGGCGGCACCCAGCCCGGGGGCGGCGGGTCGGTGATGCCGAACCGGGCGAGCACCTCGCGGGCCGCATCGGTCGGCTGGTGCTTGGGCCGGGTGACGATGTCGAACGGCGACGAGGCGCCCTCGAGGAAGGTCTGCGCGTCGGGCCGCAGGGTGGCCGGCGGGCGGCGGTGCCGCCAGCGCTGCGGCGTCGCGCCCTTCTGGGTGATGGTCACCAGCTCGGGCCGGTCCCAGGCGACCAGTGCCCAGTCGTCGTGGTGGCTGGTCGCCCAGATCGCGAGGGCGACCTCGCCCGCCTCGGCGGCGGCGCGCAGCGCGATCCGCTCCGGGTTGGAGAACCGGCCCTTGACGTGGAGGACGCCGGGCAGCGGCTCGGAGACGTCGTACTCCTCGCCCTGCAGGTGGGTGATCAGCTTCGCGAGGTCAGGCGTGTTCTCCATCGCCCCCGATCGTAGTCGAGTCCTCCGCATCCCCCGCGACCGCGTCGGTGGCCTCGGCGATGATCCTCTCCATCGCCGCCCGGGCCGCGGCCGCGTCACCGGCGCGCACCGCGTGGGCCACCTCGACGTGCAGGTCGATCGCCTCGTCCTTGGGCCTGGTCGGCATCAGGTGGTGGTGGGTCCGCCCCGCCAGCACCTCGGCGACCACGCCGTCGAGCGCAGCCAGCATCTCGTTGCCGGATGCCTCCAGCAGCACCCGGTGGAAGACGATGTCGGCGGCCAGGAAGGACTCCAGGTCGCCCGCGCGGCCGTGCATCACCATCTCGCCGACGGCCGTCGTCAGCGCCCCACACTGCTCCGGCGTCGCACGGACGGCGGCCAGGGCGGCGGCGACGGGCTCGAAGCCGCTGCGCAGCTCGCCCAGGGAGCGCAGCTGCGCGGCCCGGTCCGCCGAGTCGAGCCGCCAGCGGATCAGCCGAGGGTCGAACACCTGCCAGCTGGTGCGCGGCTGCACGGTCAGGCCGACCCGCCGGCGCGAGGCCACCATGCCCATCGAGGCGAGCACCCGGACCGCCTCGCGCGACACCGATCGGCTGACGTCGTACTGGGTATCGATGTCGTCGAGCGTCAGCACCGCGCCCACGGCGAGCTCGCCGCTGACGATGCGGCGACCGAGCGCGTCGAGGACGTCGTCGTGCAGCGCGGCCACGCTCACCACCTTTCAAAAGTCAGATTTATTGGCCAGTAGGGCTTGTTAAAAGCAGATTAATAGTTGCAGACTGTGACGGCCAGCACATCCTCGGAGGATTTCATGACCAGCAGAAGCACCGACGCTAGGCCGATCCCACTCCTCGTCGTCATGGGGGTCTCCGGCTCGGGGAAGTCGACCGTGGGCGCCGCGATCGCGCAGCGCCTCGGTGTTCCGTTCGCCGACGCCGACGACTTCCACCCCCCGGCCAACATCGCCAAGATGACCGCGGGCATCGCCCTCGACGACGCCGACCGGATCCCGTGGCTCGAGGCCATCGGCCGATGGCTCGACGCCCACGACGACCGCGGCGGCGTGATCAGCTGCTCGGCGCTCAAGGTGGCCTACCGAGACCGACTGCGCGCCCACGCCTCGCGGGTCTCGTTCGTGCACCTGCACGGCGGTCGCGAGGTCATCGCCCGGCGCCAGGCCAGCCGTCCCGGGCACTTCATGCCGGCCTCCCTGCTGGACTCGCAGTTCGACACGCTCGAGCCGCTGGGTCCCGACGAGGCCGGCCTCGTCATCGACGTCGACCAGTCGGTCGACGCCATCGTCCAGGAGTACGTCACCCGGTCCGCCGAGGCCTGAGGAGTCCATCATGTCCGTTCCACTGATCGCCGCCGGCACCGACCTCGTCGAGCCCGTCGCCTCGGAGGGCCGCCTGGTCCTCGCCGCCCTCCTCGGCATCGGCGTCATCGTCGTCCTCATCATCGCCGCGAAGGTGCATCCCTTCCTCGCGCTCACCGGCGGGGCGCTGACCGTGGGCGTGGTCGCCGGGGTCGACGTCGAGACCGCGATCGCGAGCTACACCACCGGGTTCGGTACGACGGCCGCCGGCGTCGGCATCCTGATCGCCCTCGGCGCCATGTTCGGCAAGCTGCTCGCCGACAGCGGCGGCGCCGACCAGATCGTCGACACCATCATCGGCCACGCCTCACCCCGCGCGCTGCCGTGGGCGATGGCCGTCGTCGGCGCGATCATCGGCCTCCCGATGTTCTTCGAGATCGGCCTGGTGCTGCTGATGCCGGTGATCTACCTCGTCGCCCGCCGCTCCGGTCAGTCCCTGGTCACCATCGGCATCCCCGCCCTCGCCGGCCTGTCCGCCATGCACGGCCTGGTCCCGCCGCACCCCGGCCCGCTCACCGCCATCGACTACCTCGGCGCGGACCTCGGCACCACCCTCGCCCTCGGCGTCGCCGTCGCGATCCCCACCGTGATCATCGCCGGACCCGTCTTCGGCCTCGTCGGCCGGTACGTCGACGTAGCGGTTCCCGACCGGTTCGAGGGAACGCGCGACGAGGACCCCACCGTCCGGCCGTCGTTCGGCATCACCATCGCGTCGGTGCTGCTGCCGGTGGTGCTGATGATGGGCAAGGCCCTGGCCGACATCTTCATCGACGACGCCGGCGACCCGCTGCGTCGCACGCTCGACGTGCTCGGCACCCCGCTCATCGCGCTCGCCATCGCGGTGGTGGTCGCGATGTTCACCCTCGGCGGCCGGATGGGCCGCGACGGCGTCTCCGCCTCGTTGGAGTCGTCCCTGCCCGGCGTGGCCGGCATCCTGCTCATCGTCTCCGCCGGCGGTGGCTTCAAGCAGTCGCTGGTCGACACGGGCATCGGCACGATCGTCGCCGAGCGGGTCGCCGACTCGAACATCTCGGTGTTGGTGCTGGCGTGGTTCGTCGCGGTCCTGATCCGCCTCGCCACCGGCTCGGCGACCGTCGCCACGGTCACCGCGTCCGGCCTGCTCGCGCCGCTGACGGCCCAGCTGTCCAGCGGTGAGGTGTCGCTGATGGTGCTCGCCGTCGGCGCCGGCTCGGTGTTCTTCTCCCACGTCAACGACGCCGGCTTCTGGCTGGTGAAGGAGTACTTCGGGATGAGCGTCGGGCAGACGCTCAAGACCTGGTCGGCCATGGAGACGCTGCTGTCGGTGTCGGGGCTGGTGTTCGTGATGGCGCTCAACCTGGTCATCTGAGGTCCGTCGCGGGCCCGAACGGGCGGATCGAGGGCTGGGGTCTGCTCCATGGCGGGATCATGCACCAGGGGTCCGACACTGGCCGCGGGCTTTCCCCAGCGGTCAGACTGGGGCGGTGAGCGACCCTGTCATCCTCCTGGTCTCCGGCGACCACCTCGACGTACTCGACGAGCAGTTCCACCGCTACCGGCGTGAGTACGACGTGCGCGCGGCCGGCAGCGCCGCCGAGGCGAACGCGGTCCTCGAGCAGGCCCGTCGCGTCGGGCAGCCGGTCGCGCTGATCGTGACCGACTCGCGACTGCCCGACGAGACCATGCTGGTGGCGATGCACGACTGGCGTGGGTTCGTCCCCACCGCGCGCCGACTCGTGGTCATCCCGATCAGCCGGTTCGGCGAGGAGAGCGTGACGCTGCGGCCCTACCTGCAGAAGGGCAAGTTCGACACCTACCTCGTGCTCCCGCAGGGCCGTCGCGACGAGGAGTTCCACTACGCGGTGACCGAGATGCTCAGCGACTGGGGCGCGACGGTCGCCACCTCCGAGGTCGACTCGGTCCGGATCATCGCGCCCGAGGGACTGCCGCTGACGCTGGCCGTCCGCGACTTCCTCGACCGGCAGGGGATGCCGCACCGCAGCTACCTGCCCGAGAGTCCGCAAGGACAGGAGGCGCTCGCCCGGCTGGAGGGCCCGCCGTCGTACCCGCTCGTCCACATGACCTCCGGGGTCCTCGCCGACTACCCGGTCCTGGCACCGACCTCGACCCGCGAGCTCGGCGCGATGATCTACGGCCGTCCGTCCGACATCGAGGTCGACACGGTCGTCGACCTGGCCGTCGTCGGAGCCGGGCCGGCCGGCCTCGCCGCGGCTGTGTACGGCGCCTCCGAGGGCCTGTCCACCGTCGTGATCGAGTCCGAGGTGATCGGCGGCCAGGCCGGCACCAGCTCGATGATCCGCAACTACCTCGGCTTCCCGCGCGGCGTCTCCGGCCAGCGGCTCGGCCAGCGCGCCCGCACCCAGGCGATCCGGTTCGGCGCCCGGTTCTTCACCGGGTGGCCGGTCGTCGAGCTGCGGCCCGGCGTCGACGGCGCACCGCACACCGTGGTCACCGAAGGGGGAGACGTGCGCGCTCGCTCGGTCCTGGTCGCGGCCGGCGTCGCCTACCGCCGCCTCGGCATCGCCGCGCTGGAGGACCTGGTCGGCGCGGGCGTCAACTACGGGGCCGCGATGACCGCGGCCCGGGAGATGGAGGACCGCGACGTCTACGTCGTCGGCGGCGGCAACTCCGCCGGTCAGGCCGCCATCCACCTCGCCCGGTTCGCGCGGTCGGTGACGATCCTGATCCGCCGCGAGGACCTGACCGCGACCATGTCGACGTACCTCATCGACGAGATCGCGTGGAACCCGCGGATCGACGTCCGTCCGTGCACGGAGATCATCGACGGTGGCCCGGACGAGAGCGGGCAGCTCGGCTGGCTGCGCCTGTGCGATGTCCGCACCCGCGAGGAGGAGCGGGTCGACGCGGGTGGCCTGTTCCTGCTGATCGGGGCCGCCCCCCACTGCGACTGGCTGCCGGACGAGGTGCGCCGTGACGAGCACGGCTTCGTGCTGACCGGTCGCGACGTTCCCGCCGAGTGCTGGGTCGACGGCCTCCCGCCCGAGAACCTCGGCACCTGCGTCCCCGGAGTCTTCGCCGCCGGTGACATCCGGTCGGGCTCGATGAAGCGGGTCGCGTCGGCCAGCGGCGAGGGTGCGTCGGCGGTGTCGCTCGTCCACGGTTACCTGGAGGGGCTGCGGGTACCGCCCGCGCCATGACCTCCGGAATCGACCTGGGCCGCCCCGCGTCGGGCGATGTCATCGACCTGATCAGCGACGACCACCGACGCTTCGAGCTCCTCCTCGCGCAGCTGCGGCTCGGTACCGCCGACCGCGACGCCGTACGCCGGGCCTTCGCCGACGTCCTCGTCGCCCACGGCGAGGCGGAGGAGGAGATCGTCTATCCCGTGCTGCGCAAGGCGGCCTCCGACGTCGATGCGCACGACGTCCACCACGGGCGCGAGGAGCACGCCGAGGGCAATGACGCGTTGCTGGTGCTGCTCGAGCTCAAGGGCACCGAGACACAGGCCTTCTCCGACGCGGTGGAGGAGCTGAGCAACCTCGTCGCGCACCACATCGCCGAGGAGGAGCTGAGCATCCTCGAGCCGGCCCGGACCGAGGTCTCGACGAAGGTGCGCTGGGACCTCGGCGGCAAGTGGGCCAAGCGACGCAACCAGCTCATCGACGAGGGCTGCGGCTCGGTCGAGAACCTACGACGCCTCGTGGCCGCCGCCCAGCGGGATGGCCTGCTGCAGGACGCCTGACCCGACCGGCGGGAACCGGCGCCCCGGTTGTGTCGACCCCCCAAGCCATCATCTCCCCACCTGCCCGCGATGGTCGCGGCCGGACCCAGGAGGTGACCGATGCCCCTCGACTGCTCACCCGCCGCCGCCCGCCGTCGGCTCCCCGTCCGCGCCGACCTGTGCCTGGATCGCCACCTGACCACTGCTCCGGGTGCCGCCCGCGAGGCTCGGCGATGCGGCCGGGTGCCGCGCGCCTGCGCCCGTTCGCCGGGGCCCTCGTGGGGCCTCTCCTCCCGCCGCGTCGCCGGGCCCGGCCGAAATGCCCACTCCGTTGGGCGGTGTCGGCTGCGCCGGCGGGTCACCCTCGTCCCTGTGCCCGGTCGCCTGCTCCCCGTTGATCGGCGGGAGATCGCGCGTGAGTTCGGGGACCGCGTTCGGACGCTGCGCGTGACGCGTGGCATGACCCAGGAGGACCTGGCGGGCGCCTCCGGCCTGAGCCGCAACCAGGTGCAGAACATCGAGCACGCACGCAACAACGTGCTCGACGAGCACGGCCGTCCCGGACCGGCCAATCCCACGCTCGAGACGATCTGGGCGCTCGCCATCGCCCTGGGCGTCGATGCCGCCGAGCTGGTGCGGCGCGCCAACTGAGGCGGGGCCGGCTCAGCCGCGCGCGGCCACGGCCAGGACGACGAGCGTGCCGAGAAGGGCGCCGGCGGCCACGACCGGCAGCCCCGCCAGGCCGGCCCCGGCGACGGCGCCGCCGAGCGCGGTGGCGCCGAGACCGAGCGCGCGGGTGCGTCGCCGTACGCGTGCGACGCGGTGACTGATCGCGAACGCCTCGGCGATCCGGTTGACATCGAGGTCGGTGAGTCGGAGGTCGCCGGCCTCGACGTCGATGCGCAGGTCGCCGGCGCTCGCGCCGTTGCGGCTCGCCACCGCGACCGGCCGTCCGCGGGCGCGGGCGCGGTAGTCGGCCACGAGGCCGGCGAGGCTCGTGCCGTCGACGGCAGCGTGCCATCGGGCGATGCCGCAGGCGTCGGCGAGATGGCGGGTGTTGCGCTCGGTGTCGTCGGACAGCAGCACCGTCTCGACGCCGAGTGAGCGGAGCCGATCGACGCCGCTGCGCGCATCCGCACGCACGTCGTCGCCGACCGTGATGTAGCCGATCGGCCGCGCGTCCACCTTGACGCCCACCGTGACGCCGAGGTCGTCGCGCCCGGCCATGCCGAGCCACTCGGGCGGCCCGAGGTGCACCGGGTGGCGGTCGACCGAACCACTGATGCCGTTGCACCCGTGGTCCTCGACGCCGCTGAGCCGGCCCCGCCCCGCGAGCTGCGCCAGCGCGCGACCGACCGGGTCCTGCGCGGCATGGCCGAGCGCCCCGGCGAACCAGCGCAGGTTGCGCTCGTTGTCCGGGTCGAGGGCGTGACCGCCGCCACCTTGAGCTCGCCGGTGGTGACGGTGCCCCACCGGTCGAGGAGGACGACGCCGCTGCGCCGGGCGATGTCGAGCACGGCGTTGCGCCGCCAGCTGATCCCGGCCCGCCGGGCGCGGCGTGCCCCCAGCCAGGTCGCGAGAGGCAGCAGCCCGGCGAGTGCGGGCAGGAGTGCGACAGCCACGGTGAGTCCACGCATCACGGGTCCTGGGTGGACTTGTAGCGCTCGAAGTCGCTCTGGTCGCCGGCGATCCACAGCGGCACGCTGGCCTTGAGCACGAGAAGCAGCTGGGTCACCACGTCCGGATCGTGCAGCACCTCGCCGAACAGCTCGTTGATCCGCTTCCAGCGGTAGCGCACGGTTTGCGGGTGCACCCCCAGCCGGGCCGCGATCGCGGGCGCGCTCTCTCGGGTCTCCAGCCAGACCAACAGGGTCTCGGAGAGGATCTCGCGCGAGTTCTCGCTCTCCGCGAACAGCGGCTGCAGCAGGTCCTGAGCGAGCTGGCGACGCATCACCGGCTCGGCGTGCAGCCAGATCTCGGTGCGGTAGCGCGCACAGTCGATGACCGGCCGCTTCGGGATCACCCGGGCCCGCACGAGCGCGAGGGCGCGATGGCTCCAGCGCCAGGCGGCAGGTACGTCGGTCACCACGACCGGCCAGCAGCGCGCGATCCGCCGGCCGGGCGCCGCCGCCCGGATCCGCTTGGTCACCGCGTTCGCGACGGTGCTGTCGCACAGCACCACCTGCGGACTGCCCTGCCCGGTGAGCGCCTCGGCGCCGAGATCGTCGCCGTCGAGCGGGTGATCGTCGGGACCGAGGTCGACGGCCAGCACCGTGACCAGCTCCGGGATGTCCCACCGGGCCGCGGTCGCCCGTCCCTGCGCGTCGGCCGGATCCACGGCGGCGAGCAGGGCCTCGATCAGCTGGGTCCGGGCGATGCCGACGTCCTGGGCGCGCTCCGCGAGGCCGGCGTCGAAGCCGTGCTGGGCCTGCCTGGCCAGGTAGTCGAGGAAGCTGCTGACCGCGTCGTTCAGCGCGTTGAGGGCGTCGGCGGACAGCCCGTTCTCGGCCGCCCGGACCCGCAGCTCGTCGGAGATCTCGGCGGCCGCGACCTGCATCGCGTGGTCGATCGCCTCCCGGTCGCGTCCTCGTGCGGCCTGGCGGTAGCCGAGCTTGCGGAACAGGTCGTCGACCACGATGGTGCTGGTCGGCCGGTCGAGCACCTGGTCGACGAAGAGCCGCAGCGCCTGCTGCACCGCCTGCCGGACCAGCCGCCCGCGCTGACCGCCCGCCCCGTCACTGACCAGCCCCGCGATCCGCTCCGTCACCGTCGGCAGCTGGGTCTCGAGACTGCTGATCATCCAGCGCGCCACCCCGGGCAACGCCCACGACGCATGCGTCTCGGTCACTGCTCGCTGCTCCGCACGGGGCGCCTCCTCCTCGACCACCCGGCGCGCGTGACGGTTCCGCTGCCGGGTGGCCCCCGCCCGACCCTTGCGCACCACGGACGGCAGAGCCACCACCGTGCGGCGACCTGTTCGCAGTCAGGCGATCTTTTGTCATCCGGGTGACAAAATCCGCGCCTCGACGGACGGACCCCTGTGCCTTCGACGGTGTGACGGGGCTCTCAGCGACGATCCGACCGGTCGACAGGCCGGAAAGTTGTCATGCGCGTCACAGGATATGGCCGTTCGGGGGCCTTCTTGCCGTCGGTGTCTTGTGCGGACCTGGGCCGGGGTCGTGAATGTCCGGCAGTGACCGCCACTCGTCAGCAACTCCGCTGGAACGAGGACGGCACAGGAACTACCGAACCCAGGAAGTCGGAGGTCTCATCATGAAGAAGAAGCTCCTCGCAGTCGGCGGAGCGGTCGCGGGGGTCGCGCTGGCCGCGGCCCCCGCGCTCGCCACCGGAATGCCCTACACAGTTGCGGTGGGTGGCAGCACCGCGCCCAGCACCAGCCACCCCTGGACCGCCACGTCCGTCGGCGCCATCAACTTCAGCGTGCGCCACGTGGCGACGGGCGCCATCGTGAACATGAGCTGCACGTCCGCCAGCGCCAGCGGGCGGGCCAGCTCGGGCTCCGGTGTGGTCGACATCGCCAACATCGACAACACGACCTGGACCAGCTGCACGTCCTTCGCCGGCAACATGGCGGTGACCCAGACCAGCACGCCCTGGCAGGTCCACGGCGACACGTCGGCCGTCACCTCGGCTCAGACCGACAACGTCGCGGGGCACATCCACAACATCCGGGCGCACGTCGCCAACCCGGGCTGCACCTTCGACGTCGGCGGCCGGTCCACCGCGACGGCCACTCCGGGCGACGTGCCCGGGAGGGCCAACGCCACCTTCGACGAGGCCAACCAGCGCATCGTCGTCAACCAGACGGGCTACAGCCCCACGAACCTCGTGGTCTACAACGTGATCGGCTGCATCGGGCAGATCTCCGCCGGCGATCCGGCCAACTTCTCCGGCACCTACCAGGTCACCTCGACCGACGGGCCGATCAACGTCGTCAGCCAGCCGTGATCCACCCGGTGGGTGCCGTTCCCGGGACGGCGCCCACCGGCGGCCCGGCGGTCATCGGCCGCCCGAACCCGTCCAGCCCGACAGGCAGAGTGAGAGGCTCCGCATGAAGAAGCTCCTCGTCGCGGCCACAGCGGTCGCCGGAGTCGCACTGGCTGCGGCCCCCGGCTTCGCCGCCGGCACGCCTTCCACGGTGGCGGTGGGCGGCAGCACCGCGGCCAGCACCAGCCACCCCTGGACCGCCACGTCCGTCGGCGCTGTCACGTTCAGCGTGCGCCATGTGGCGACGGGTGCCGTCGTCGCGTGGAACTGCGCATCATCGAGCGCGACGGGCTCCGCAGCGTCAGGGCCCGGGGTCGTCGACATCGTCACCGTCGACAGCATCTCTTGGCGGACCTGCACGTCGTTCTTCGGAACGACGCCCCATACCCAGATCGCGACACCATGGCTGTTCCACGGTGATTCGGGCGCGGTGAGCGGGGCGCAGGAAGACAACGTGAGGGGACACCTCGACGGAGCCCGCATCCATGTGGCCAACCCGGGCTGTACGTTCGACCTCGGCGGTCGGTCTACCGCGGCGGCCACGCCGGGCGACGTGCCGGGCAAGGTCAGTACGACCTTGGACGAGACGAACCAGTATCTCGTCGTCAATCAGACGGGCTACAGCGCCACCGCCCTGGTGGTCCACAACGCCATCGGCTGCATCGGGCAGATCTCCAACGGGGACCCGGTGAACGTCTCCGCGACCTATCAGGTCACCTCCACCGACGGCCCCATCAACGTCATCAGCCAGCCGTGACCGCCCATCCCGAGCGGGCCCAGCTCCTGGACCGCTCGCACACCATCGAAGGAACGAAGATGACCACTCTCCACCGCCTGCTCGCCGCACTCGGCGCCCTCGCCCTGCTCATGCTCAACCCGGCCACCGCGCAAGCGGCCACCATCGTCGGCATCGAGCACGACGCCGCCGGCACCAGCCACATCGGCCGGCCCAACGCCGATGTCCGCCTCGGGCCCACCACCCTGCACACCGACCTCGACATCGAGACCGGTGACTTCACCGCGACGCTCCCGCTGCCCGGCACCGACACCCGGTTCGCGCTGGCCGGCTTCGTGCCGGTCACCGCGCGCGTCGACTTCCTTCCCGTCGGCCGGATCTCAGGGCGCCTCGACGTGGACGCGTCGAGCAACCTGGTCGTGTCGGGCACCGCTCGCTACTACGTCCGCCTGTCCAACATCCGGATCGCGGGCTTCCCGACCTTCACCGGCGCCAACTGCCGCACCGTCAGCCCGGTGACCATTCCCGTCGGCACGCCGGCCGGTGAGTCGTTCGACCTCCTTGCCGGTGGCCGCCTGACCGGCTCCTACTCGATCGGGCAGTTCCAGAACTGCGGCCTCAACACCTGGCTGATCAACTCCGTCGTGCCGGGGTCCAACAACACCATCGACCTCCGCGTCACCAACGGCCGCTACGTCTAGGACCTCGGCGACCGGCCGGGGACCCGTCGGTTCCTGGCCGGTTCGCCGGACCCGACCGATCGGCCTGTCACAGAAAGGCAGCCAGCAATGATCCGACCGCGTTCCCGCGGCGCCCATCGGTGGGTGGCCGGGCTCGCCGTGGTGCTGCTCGTAGTCCTCCTACGGACCCCGGCCGCGCCGGCGCACGCCGAACCGCCCAACCCTCCCTGGCCCGGCCTGCCGAGGTTCGGCTGTGACCCCGACCGGGTCCCGCACTGGTACAGCGGGGACGGCGACTACTCCTGCGGCTCCGTGGCCGCTTGGACGGGTGTGGCCCAGACGGGCATTGCTGGATCGGTCCGGTCCCGGCAGTGGGCTCGAGTGCCGACCTCCGCGCTCGCGGTCAACGTCATCTACGGCGCGCTGCCGGATCCCGACTCGCCAACGGGTTCGTCCTTCTCCAGCTTTCCCGCCGACGGCCGCGCCTTCTTCGTCTCGCCCCGGGGATCCGCGCAGGACTACGGCTGGTCGCCTCCGATCCAGGTGCGGACGATCGCGTTCGGCGCGATCCCCGTCGAGGCGACGCTGCAGCTCTCCCAGACCGTCGATGACGACGGTGAGCTGGTCGGTCTTCACTTCTCCGCCGTCACCAACAGGGAGCCTGAGAACGCTCGAACCCGGTACGACCCTGCGCCGCTCGAGGGCACGCTCGACGTCCATCTCCGAGACGTCAAGGTCGACGGCGTCCCTGTCAACCTCGGCCGTTGCGCGGCTCCTCGCGCGCGGCTGCAGGCCGTCTCCGACGCCCTGTACGTATCGACCGAGGGTGGCGGCGACTTCGCCAACTACGACCCGGGAGCAGGAGGCTTTCAGGCGATCATGGGCGGGATCTTCAACGGAGTGGTCGCGATTCCGCCCTTCGGGGAGTGCCGGACGACGACCGGTGACGACATTGCCCCGTTGCTCACCGCGATGGTCTCCGGCGAGGACAACCCGGTGAGGATCCGGGTCGGCTCTCCATCGTGCTTCACTCCGGGGCCGGACTACGCTTATCAGCTTCCCCCTGCCCCGGGCCAGAGCGACCCGGTCGAGGCGAACTGCCTGCAGTGGGGCGGCAACCAGTGGCTGGGTGACTTCAACCCCCGGGTCTACGCCATCCCGCCCGACCTGCCGTTGCCCGACGGCCCGCGGCCGTGAGCCCTCACCCACCCAGGCGGGTGCTCCGCGGAGTCGTGCGCGACCCCGCGGAGCACCCGGTCTCCACGCGATTGCGCCCATCCGCTGAACGAAATCCACGATGACGACGGCGGACCGGCAGCTCGCCGCATTGCACCGCATCGCCACGGCGCTGCGCGGCTCGCTGGTCAACAAGAGCCTGTTGCTGGCGACCGCCCTGGTGGTGGCCGACACTTTCGTGGTCGCGCACTACCAGCCTGCGACGGCGTTGGCGTTGCTGCGCACCACCCCGCCACTGACCCTGCTCACCGGTGTGATGCTCAACCTGGCTCCGGTGCTGTTGACGCTCGGAGCCTGGTGGTACGCCTGCTGGGGCGCGGTGGCGGTGGCGGACCGTGACGCTGAGCAGACCCTGGTCAGGTACGGCAAGTCTCTGCTGTGCCTCCTGCTCGGCGCGCTCGTGGTCGACGAGGGCCAGCAGGTGCCGTGGTGGGGGATCGGGCTCGTGGTCGTCGCGGGGTGGGCGATCGGCCAGTGGGCGTCCGAGCGGGTGGACCGCGACGATGAGAGCTGGGGTCTGATGGCGGTCATGGCTGCGGTCGCCGTGTTCGTCGCCTTGGCTCAGCCGACCTTGAAGGACAGGGCGACCTTGGACGCCGTCGCGCGCCCGTTCCTGCCGGTCGAACGGATCGAGATCCTGACCGAGGAAGCCCCGGGCACGGCCGATCCGCAGGCGCCGGCGACGCAGTACGAGGTCGGCTACGTCCTGCAGGCCGACGAGGTGTGGACGACGGTGATGCGCCACCGGGACCGGTCGATCCGCTACGTCCGCTCAGCGTTGGTCCACGGCCGGACCAGTTGTCTGGCCGAGGGCAGCGGGCCGGTCCGGCCGCCCCTGGGCCTGGAGCTGCGTACCGCCGACGTCTCCCGCTGCCCGTCCTGAGAGTGCCCTTTCCATCGGGCGCCGGGACCGGTGATTTGTCATGGCGATGACAAAATCGGAGCCGGTCACCCGGCGCTGAGGTCTCGAATCCGAGGCCCACTGCGTTGTGCACGGCCGATTCGGCTCCTTCCGCCCGCTGCGTCGCGGTTTTCTTGTCATGCCGATGACAACATCTCGCCGAATCGCGACCAGATCGCCCATGGGGACTGGGCAAAGCCCCACCACGGACCTTGACTTGGCCCAGCCACACGGGGGCCCGCAGAGCGACATCGCCCCCGAGGACGGGGGAAGAGAAGGATGGCACCGCACCGGGTTCGGGCCGCGATCGTCGCGGCCATCGGGCTGCTCGTCGTCGTCGGCATCGTCGTCGGCGTGATCGGTTCGTTCGTGCTGCCGGCCGAGCAGCGGCCGGCGAGCCGGCCGGCGCCGCGCGCGACGGCTCCGGCGTCGACGGGCCCGGCGATCGCGGCGGAGCAGGCGCGGGCGGCGGTCGTGGTGCCGCCCACCCCCTCTGCCGTACGACGTGCCCGGGCCGGGCGGCCGGGCGCCTACCCGGGGCCGCTCGGCTCCGTGCCGCCCGAAGCGCTCGCCGCCTACCAGCGGGCGGCGGCCGTCCTCGAGGCCGCGGACGACTGCGGACTGGACTGGACGGTGCTGGCGGCGATCGGCCGGGTCGAGTCCGCTCACGCTCGTGGCCCGGCGGTCGGGAAGTCGCTCGACAGCCGGGGTGGGCGCGGCCAGGTCGCGGACACCGACGGCGGCGCCTTGGACGGGGATCCGCGGTGGGACGCGCCGGTCGGCCCGATGGGGCTGCTGCCGACCACGTGGACCCGGGTCGCGGTCGACGCCGACGCCGACGGGATCCGCGACCCGCGCGACATCGACGATGCGGCGCTGGCCGCCGCCGTCCAGCTGTGCGCGGGCCAAGACCTGAGCACCCCGCGCGGACTGCGGGCCGCGCTGGCGGCGTACCACCCGGCACCCGGGTTCGTCCGCACCGTGCTGCGGATCGCCCGGCGCTATGAGCGGCAGTCCACCGAGGTTCCGGTGGTCCCGATCCCATCCCCACTGCCGGTGCTGCCCGAGGACTGCGCGTGCGAGTCGGCGCGACTGCGCGACCCCATCGACGAGCTCGCCGCCACCGCGTCGGCCGGCACGCCGCATCCCACGGCGACCCCCGTGCCCACGACGAGCCCCACGCCGACGCCGACGCCGGCACCGACGCCGGCACCGACGCCGACACCCACAGCGACACCCACAGCGACACCCACGCCGACGCCGACGCCGACGCCCGGCGACGAAGTCACGGAAGAACCGACCGATCCCACCACCCCGACCATCCCCGAGCAGTCATGACTCCCCGCGCACCGCGCACCGACAGGCAGGAGGCCCGCCATGGGCGGCACCGTTGAGGTCACCGGACTCACCAAGAGCTTCGGTTCCCAGAACATCTGGAGCGACGTCACGCTCACCCTCGAGCCGGGGGAGATCACGGCGTTGCTGGGCCCGTCCGGAACGGGGAAGTCGGTCTTCCTCAAGTCCCTGATGGGCCTGCTCAAGCCGGAGGCCGGGCGCTGCCTGGTCAACGAGGTCGACATGGTGACGGCCAAGGAGTCGCTCCGGCTGGAGCTGCGCAAGAGGTTCGGCGTGCTCTTTCAGGACGGTGCTCTGTTCGGGTCGATGAGCGTCTACGACAACGTCGCGTTCCCCCTGCGCGCCCACACCCGCAAGAACGAGACGCAGGTGCGGGAGATCGCGATGGAGAAGCTCGACTTGGTGGGTCTGCTCGGCCAGGAGCACAAGCTCCCCGGTGAGATCTCGGGCGGCATGCGCAAGCGGGCCGGCCTGGCCCGCTCGCTGGTGACGGAGCCCGAGATCATCCTGTGCGACGAGCCGGACTCCGGTCTCGACCCGGTCCGGACCGCGAACCTCGCCCAGCTGCTGCTCGACGTCAACGCCGCCACGGACGCCACCATGCTCGTCGTCACCCACAACATCGAGCTGGCCCGCACCCTGCCCGACAACCTGGGGATGCTCTACCGACGCCGGCTGGTGATGTACGGCCCGCGTGAGCAGTTCCTGCTCACCGACCACCCCGTGGTGTCGCAGTTCATGGCGGGGGATCCGGTGGGACCGATCGGGATGAGCGAGGAGGTCGACCACTCGATCAACGCGCCGCAGCTCGACGAGTTCGGCTACCCGGTCCCCGGCGGGGCTCCCACCATGGTGCGCGCCGGCGCGCGGGCGATCGAGGTGCTGCCGCGCCAGCTGCTGCCGGCGAGCGGCATGTCGCGTCCGGCGACCGAGCGGCACGCTCGCCGGGTGGCCGGCGGCGACGCGCGGCTGTACGTCGCCGACGACGAGGAGGCGGACCGACCCCCGGCCGTCGTCCGCCCCGACCCGCTCTCCCGCGCCCTCGACCAGACCGGAGCGTTCTTCGCGCTCGGGCTCGACACCCTCCGGGCGGCGTTCCGCCGGCCGTTCGCGGCGCGGGAGGCGCTCGACCAGTTCTGGTTCGTGACCAGCGTGTCGTGGATCCCGGCGATGCTCATCGCGATCCCGTTCGGCGCGGTGATCGCGCTCCAGCTCGGGACCCTGACGGTGCAGGTCGGTGCGCAGTCCTTCACCGGCGCGGCCTCGGTCCTCGCCGTCGTCCAGCAGGCGGCGCCGATCGTGACCACCCTGGTCATCGCGGGCGCCGGTGGCGCCGCCATCTGCGCGGACCTCGGCTCCCGCACCATCCGCGACGAGATCGACGCGATGCGGGTGATCGGCGTCGACCCGGTCCAGCGCCTGGTCGTCCCGCGCGTGCTCGCCTGCGTGATCGCCGCGGTGCTGCTCAACGGGCTGGTCTCGGTGGTGGGCGTCCTCGGGGGCTACTTCTTCAACGTCATCGTCCAAGGCGGTACGCCGGGCGCCTACCTCGCCAGCTTCACCGCCCTCGCGCAGATCCCGGACCTCGTTGTCGGTGAGCTCAAGGCGATCGTCTTCGGCTTCCTGGCCGGTGTCGTGGCGGCCTACCGCGGGCTCCACACGCGGCCGGGGCCCAAGGGCGTGGGGGAGTCGGTCAACCAGTCGGTGGTCGTCACCTTCCTGCTGCTGTTCTTCGTCAACTTCGTCGTCACCACGCTCTACCTCGAGCTGGTGCCCGGGAAGGGAGCCTGAGATGACGGTCTCGACACGTCCGGCGAGGGGTGGGCGGCCGCCGACTCCCGTCGCACGCCGCCCCTGGTGGGACCGCCGCCTCGACCGGGTCGCACAGGCCGGCCGCAACCTCCGGTTCTACGGCCGGGTCCTCGCCGGTATCCCGGCGGCGCTCCGGCTCTACCCAAAGGAGGTGTGGCGGATCCTGTCGGAGGTCTCCTTCGGCACCGGCGCGCTGGCCGTCATCGGCGGCACCGTCGGCGTGATGACGGGCATGAGCCTGTTCGTCGGCACCGTCGTGGGGCTTCAGGGCTATGCCGCGCTCGACCAGATCGGCACCAGCACCCTCAACGGCTTCATCTCCGCCTACTTCAACACCCGCGAGATCGCGCCGCTGGTCGCCGCGCTCGCCATGTCCGCCACCGTCGGCGCCGGCTTCACCGCCCAGCTCGGCGCGATGCGGATCAGCGAGGAGATCGACGCGGTCAAGGTGATCGGGCTGGACGCCGTGCCCTTCCTCGTCTCGACGCGGGTCGTGGCCGGGTTCATCGCGATCATCCCGCTCTACGTCATCGGCCTGCTGACGTCGTACGCCGGTAGCCGGCTGGTGACCGTTCAGCTGCGCGGCCAGTCGGCCGGCACCTACGACCACTACTTCCAGCTGTTCCTGCCACCGGTCGACATCGTGCTGAGCTTCGGCAAGGTGCTCGTCTTCGCGGTGCTGATCATCCTCATCCACTGTCGGCTGGGCTTCTTCGCCCGCGGTGGACCGGCCGGCGTCGGCATGGCCGTGGGCCACTCCGTGCGCCGCACCCTCGTGGTCGTCGCCGTCCTCGACCTCGCGCTGTCGATGGCGATGTGGGGCACCACCACGACCGTCAGGATCGCCGGATGAGCGCCGGGTGGGGCCGGGTCCGAGACCTCCTGCTGGGGCTCGGGTACGGCGGCCTGGTGCTCGCTCTGGGGGCGGGCACCTGGCTGGGCTACAACCAGGTCTTCGTCGACCGCAGCGCCCTCACGCTGACGACCGGTGCGCTCGGAAACGCACTGCAGAAGGGATCGGACGTGAAGCTGAACGGAGTGCCGGTCGGGAAGGTGACCGCCGTCGAGCCCCGCAGCGGCGGGGCGACGCTCACCCTGGCGCTGGAGCCCGACGTGCTCGACGACCTGCCGACCGACACCACGGCGCGGCTGCTGCCGAAGACCCTCTTCGGTGAGCGGTACGTCGCCCTGGTCCGGCCCGACACCGGCGGCGCGACGCTCGAGCCGGGCGACACGATCCGCCAGGACGCGTCGGCGTCGGCGGTCGAGCTGGAGGAGCTGTTCGACCAGCTGCTGCCCGTGCTGCGGGCGATCCAGCCCGAGAAGCTCTCCGCGACCCTGGGCGAGCTGGCGCTGATGCTGCGCGGCCAGGGTGGCGCGCTGGGCGACACCGTCGTGGCGTGGGGCCGGTATCTCGAGAAGCTCAACCCGCTCACGCCGCAGATGGCCGACGACCTCGCGGCGTTCGGCCGGGTCGCCCAGACCTACGCCTCCGCCGCGCCCGACCTCGTCGACGCCCTCGACAGCATGACGACCACCTCGCGCAGCATCGTCGCCGAGCGCACCGCGACCACCCGGCTGTTCGCCTCGGTGATCGTGGCCGCCGACGACGCCAACGGCTGGCTGGTCGCCAACTCCGGCACCGTGATCAAGCTGTCCCAGGAGAGTCGCAAGGCGCTGGAGGCGGTGGCGCCGTACGCCGTGCAGTTCCCGTGCCTGTTCCGGGCGCTGCGTGCGTTCGTCCCGGTGATGGACAAGACCCTCGGCAAGGGCACCGCCGAGCCGGGGATCCACGTCGTGCTCAACGTGACCCCCGACCGCGGACGCTATGTCGTCGGCAAGGACGACCCGACCTACCGCACCAAGGGCACGCCGCGCTGTCCCTACCAGGACGGCAGCGTGAAGCCGGTCGGCTCGCGCGAGACCGGCGACGGGCCCGAGCGGATCCCACCACCCCCGAGCGACCGCGTGCAGCGGCTGTTCGCCGAGGCGGCGGGCCTGGGCGAGGCGAACTCGCCCGCGGAGAACCGGCTGATCGCCGAGCTGATGGCGCCGGAGGCCGGGGTCAGCCCGGCCGCGTACCCGGCCTGGGGCAGCCTGCTCGTGGGGCCGCTGCTGCGGGGCGCGGAGGTGGAGGTCCGATGAGCAGCCGTCATCGCGGTCTGGCCACCACCCTGACCAAGTCGCTGGTCTTCGCCGTCGTCACCGTCCTGGCGACGCTCGCGCTCGCGGCCACGATCCGCAACGGAACCTCCGGACCGAGCGGCGAGTACGTCGCCGTGTTCGACGACGCCACCAGCCTCAACAAGGGCGACGACGTGCGGATGGCCGGCGTCAAGGTCGGCACCGTCCGCCGGGTCGAGGTCACCGACGGCCGGCTCGCCCGGGTCACCTTCACCGTGGCCGACGACGCGCCCCTCGGCGACGGGGCGCGGGCGCTGCTGCGCTTCCGCAACCTCGTCGGTCAGCGGTACGTCGCCCTCGAGCCCGGCGACGTGACCGGCCGACGACTCGAGCCGGGCCATGTGTTCGGGCTCGACGAGACCCAGCCGGCGCTCGACCTGACCGTGCTCTTCAACGGCTTCCAGCCACTGTTCCGGCTGCTGGACCCGGAGGACGTCAACAACCTGAGCGCTCAGGTGATCGCGGTGTTCCAGGGCGAGGGACCGACGGTGCAGGGCTTGTTGAAGAGCACCGCGAGCCTCACCTCCACCCTCGCCGACCGCGACCAGGTGATCGGCCAGCTGATCACCAACCTGTCGTCGGTGCTCGGCGTCGTCGAGGAGCGGTCCGACCAGCTGGACACCACGCTGGTCACGCTCCAGCAGCTGGTCAGCGGGCTCGCCGCGGACCGGGTGACCATCGGCTCGACCATCGACGGGATGGGCGACCTGTCCGAGAGCGTGGCCGGGCTGCTCGAGGAAGGGCGGGCGCCGCTGAAGCGCTCCATCAAGGCGCTCGGCGACCTGTCGGGGATCCTCGCCAACAACGAGGACGTGATCGACAAGGCCCTGGCGACGCTGCCGACCAAGCTGGAGCGGATCGCCCGGCTGGCCAGCTACGGCTCCTGGGTCAACTTCTACGTCTGCTCGATCCAGGGCCGGATTCCCCAGCCCGAGGGCTACTACGGCGATCTCGGCGTCCAGCCGATCGCGGGGAGGTGCCGCTGATGGCACGCACGAAGCGGCGGTTCCCGACCGCCTTCGCGGAGCGCAACCGGGTGGTGATCGCCCTGATCGGCATCGCGGGCCTGGTCGCCGCCTTCTTCGCGACGTTCTACGCCGACGAGCTGCCCGTCGTCGGCGGCGGGGCCCGTCACGAGGCCTATCTCGCCGAGGCGGCGGGGCTGCGGGCCGGCGACGAGGTCCGGGTCGCCGGGGTGAAGGTCGGCAAGGTGACCGAGGTCGACTTGGTCGGCGACAAGGTGCTGGTCGGCTTCCGGGCCAAGGGCGTCGAGATCGGAAGCGAGTCGACGGCGGCGGTGAGGATCAAGACGCTGCTCGGCCAGAAGTACCTCGCGGTCGACCCGCTCGGCGCGACCGCGCTCGAGGGGCCGATCCCGCTCGAGCGCACCACCACGCCGTACGACGTCAATGCGGCCTTCTCCGATCTGTCCTCGACGATCGGCGAGATCGACACCGTCCAGCTGGAGGAGAGCATGACCACCCTGGCCGGGGTCTTCGCCGAGACCCCCGCCTCGGTGCGGGGCATGGTCGACGGGCTCACCCGGCTCTCGCGCACCATCGCCAGTCGCGACGAGGACCTGGCCCGGCTGTTCCAGGCCACGTCGGGTGTCAGCGGCAGCCTCGCGTCGCGCACGGTCGAGATCGGCAATCTCGTCGACGACGGCAACCTGCTGCTCACCGAGCTGGCGAGTCGTCGTGAGTCGATCCGGCAGATGCTGCGCTCGACGACGACCCTGGCCCGCGAGCTCGCGGGCGTCGTCCGCGACAACCAGAAGCAGCTCAAGCCCGCGCTCGACAAGCTCGACCGGGTCGCGGCGATGCTCCGCCGCAACCAGCAGCACCTCAGCCAGGCGCTCGAGGTGCTCGGTCCCTACTACCGGATGCTGACCGCCGCGTTGGGCAACGGCCGCTGGGTCGACTCCTACATCTGCGGGCTGTTCGACGCGAACGCCAAGCCCGTGCTCGACAACGACGTGGTCCGCGACTGCCGCCCCGGAGGTGCCTCATGAAGTCCCCGACCCTGCGCTGGGCGGCGATCACCGCCGGCCTGGTGCTCCTCGCCGCCACCGCCGTCGTGGGAGTGCGGCTGCTGCGTCCCGGCACCGAGCTGAGTGCCGACTTCGCCTCGGCGGTCGGGCTCTACCCGGGCTCCGACGTCCAGGTGCTCGGGGTCCCCGTCGGCACCGTCACCAAGGTGCTGCCGGTCGGCGGGAAGGTGCGGGTCACGATGCGCCTCGACGAGGGACGCAAGGCCGCGCCCGGCACCGGTGCCGTCATCGTCGCGCCGACCCTCGTCAGCGACCGCTACGTCCAGCTCACCCGGCCCTGGGTCCGTGGCCCCGCCCTGCGTGACGGAGCCCGGATCAGCGAGACGGCGGTGCCGGTCGAGATCGACGAGATGTACCGCAGCATCGCCGAGATGGGCGACGCGCTCGGCCCCCAGGGCGCCAACCGCGACGGCGCCCTCACCGCGCTCCTCGAGGCGATCGCCGAGAACCTCGACGGGCAGGGGGCGTCGATCAACACCATGCTGCGTGACTTCTCGAAGGCCTCCGCCACGGTCTCCGGGGTCGACGACGACTTCTTCGCGACCATCACCAACCTCGACACCCTCAACCAGACCCTGCTCGAGCACGACCAGGGGGTGGCCGGCGCCAACCAGCAGCTCGCCGTCGTGGCGCAGTACCTCTCCGAGGACCGCGAGAACCTCACGTCGTCGATCACCGAGCTCGGCAAGGCCCTCGCCCTGCTCGAGGGCTTCGTGAAGGAGAACCGCGGCGCGCTCAAGCGCAGTGTCGACGGGCTGCGCGGCCCGACCCGCGTGCTCGTCAACCAGCGTCGCTCGCTCGCCGAGGCCGTGCGCACCATCCCCCTGGCGCTGCAGAACCTGCTCAACACCTATGACGGCGCCTCCAACACGCTGCAGGGTCGCGGCAACCTCAACGAGCTCACGCTGTGGAGCGGCGACGGCAAGTCCGCGCGCACCTCCGACGACGCGCCGCCGCTGTTGCTCCCGGGCCTGGACGGAGGTGAGTGAGGTGCGTATCCCTCGTCGTACGGCGGCCGTCCGGGCCGGGCTCCTCGGTCTCGGTCTCGGCGCCCTCACCGGCTGTGGTGTCCTCGGCGGTGGTGTCTACGACGCGCCGCTGCCCGGCGGCGCCGATCTCGGACCCGACCCGATCACGGTGAGCGCGGACTTCGCCGACGTGCTCGACCTGGTGCCGCAGTCCAGCGTGAGGGTCGACAACGTCACCGTCGGCCGGGTCACCGACATCGCGCTCGGCGCCGACGGGCGCACCGCCAGGGTCACCTTGAAGGTGCGCCGCGACGTCGACCTCCCGGCGGCCACGACCGCCCGCCTGCAGCAGACCTCGCTGCTGGGGGAGAAGTACGTCGCGCTGGTGCGTCCCGAGGGCGGCGGCGAGAACATGCCGGCCCCGGGACGGCTCGCCGACCATGCGGTGCTCACGACCGCCGACACCGGCGCGGCCGCCACCGCCGAACAGGTGCTCGGTGCCCTGTCGCTGGTGCTCAACGGCGGTGGGATCGGACAGTTCCAGGAGATCTCCCGTGAGCTCCAGCAGGTCGGCGCCGGCCGGACGGCCGAGGTGCGGGCCTTCCTGGAACAGCTCGACAGGTTCGTCGGGGTCCTCGACCGGCGCAAGGACGCCATCACCGGCGCGATCGACGGCCTGGCGCGGCTCTCGACCACGCTCGACGACGACCGGGACCGGATCGCGAGCGTCCTCGACGAGCTGTCGCCGGGCCTGAAGGTGCTGGTCGAGCAGCGTCCCCAGCTGACCAGGATGCTGACCTCGCTCGACCGGCTGTCCAAGGTCACCGTCCGCACGCTCAACGCCTCGCAGCAGGACATGGTTCGCGACCTGCGAGCGCTCGACCCGATCCTCTCGGAGCTGGCGAAGGCCGGTTCGGACCTGCCGCACTCGCTCGAGATCCTGTTGACCTATCCCTTCCCCGACTCGGTGCTCGACGCGATCCGCGGCGACTACCTCAACGTCTTCATGACCACCAATTTCCGCACTCTGCCTGGGGGATGCGCGGAGATTGGCTGCCCGTGGCCCCGGGCCACGGCAGGTGGCGGGTCGGCGGCGCGCTCCAGGGACACCTCCCTGCCCAAGGAGCCGCCGCCGACCATGCTGCCGTCCACCGACAGCGCGAACCCCGTCACGGGCACGCCCACGGTGCCGGGCCCGTCGATCCTGCCGAGCACCCCGTCCTCGGCCGGCTCGGCGAGCGGGTCCCCGAGCGGGTCCTCGAGCGGGAGCCCGAGCGGGTCCCCGAGCGGACCGGCTGCCGGAACCCCCACCGGCGCCCCCACCAGCCCGAAGGGCACCACCGACGGCACGCCGAGCGGCGCGGCCACCAGCGAAGGAGGCGAGTGACGTGCAGCAGCTCACCCGCGGAGTCCACGTCAAGCTCGGCCTGTTCGTGGTGGTCGCCCTGCTCGGCACCAGCTACCTGGGTGCGACGTACGCCGGCTTCACCCCCTTCTCGGACGGCTACCGGGTCACCGTGTCGCTGCCGGAGGCCGGGGGCCTGTTCGTCCACTCCGAGGTCACCTACCGAGGCGTCCAGGTCGGCAAGGTCACGGCGATGGAGCCGACGGACGCCGGGGTCGAGGTGAGTGCCGAGATCCGGCCCGGCGCACCCGCCATCCCGGCCGACGCCACGGCCTGGGTGCGCAACCGGTCCTCGATCGGCGAGCAGTACCTCGATCTCGAGGGCGCCACCTCGACCCATCTGCTGGCCGACGGCGACCACCTGGCGGCCGGGCGCGATGCGCTTCCCCCCGACCTCTCCGAGGTGCTGCGGTCCGGGCGCGACCTGGTCGCGTCGATCCCGTCGGAGGCGCTGAACACGGTCATCGACGAGACCTATCTGCTCGCGCAGGGCACCAGTGAGGACTTCGGTCGGCTGTTGCGGACCTCGCAGGACTTCCAGAAGGCGGCCGACGACAACTTCCTGGCCAGTGCCTCCCTGATCCGCAACTCCGACCGGGTGCTGGCCACCCAGGAGGACGCCAGCACCGCGATCGGCGCCTACAGCGCGGACCTGGCCCGGTTCGCCCAGGCGTTGGCCGGATCCGACAGCCAGCTGCGGACCCTGATCGCGGCGACGCCGGGGGCGGCGCGTGAGCTGAGTCTGCTGCTGCGTGACGTCGGACAGCCGCTGTCGAACCTGATGGACAACCTGGTCTCCACCGCGACCGTCTTCGGCGCCAACGCGACCGGCATGCGCGACGCGTTGATCCGGTTCCCCGAGGCGGTCAGCATCGGCTGGGCGACCACCAGCGCCCGTGGCATCAACCTCGGCATGGTGCCGACCTTCTTCAACCCGCTGCCGTGCACCACCGGGTACGCCGGCACGGCGCTGCGCCGCGGCACCGACGCGTCCGACGGGCCGCCGCTCAACCGCCGGGCGGGCTGCACCGCCCCGCGCGGCGAGGGCAACGTGCGCGGCCCGCAGGCGGTCGCGGGCGGTGCCGACGGCGGGGCCGCCCCGCGTCCGGCCGACGTCGTCGAGGACCTCGACGACCTGCTGGGAGGGCGGTGAGCGTGACGGACCAGACCGAGAACGAACAGGAGTCCGTGGCCGCGAGCCCGGAGCGGTCCGCGACCAGGGCGATCGAGCTGGGTCTGCTGGTGCTCGCGGGCGTCGCGCTCGCGGCCGGCCTGGTCACCTGGCAGCGGGCCGGCGACCACGACGCGGCCGCCGTGCGCCGGGCGGCGCTGCGCGACGCGGTGCTGATCACCGCGCGCAGCCACATCGAGACCATGAACACCCTCGATCACGATGATGTCGACGGTGGCCTGGAGAAGTGGCAGGACGTCACGACCGGCACCCTCAAGGACCAGATCGCGGCCACCGACGCCGAGACCCGGCAGCTGATGGCCGAGCAGCAGATGGTCTCCACCGGCCGGGTCGTCGACGCGGCCGTCCTCGACCTCACCGCGAGCACCGCCACCGTGGTGGCGTCGGTCGAGGTCACCGTCCGCGACGACGCCGACGCGGCGGCCGCACCCAGCGTGAAGCGCAACCGGTTCGCCGCCGACCTGGTCAAGGTCGGAGACCGGTGGCTGCTCGAGGGCCTCGACCAGGTCGCGGTGGAGATCAAGTGAGCGCCGTCCGCAGGCATGTCGCCCTGGTCCTGACCGTGCTCCTCCTCGCGGCGGCCGCCGTCGCCTTCTGGCGGGCCGGCGTGGCCCGCGACACCGACCATGTCGCCAACCACGCCGTCGTCGACGCCGCCGCGACCACCGCGGTGCAGTCCGCGGTGGCCTCGGCGCTGGTCCGGGTGTTCAGCTACGACTACAGCGACCCGGGGCCGACCCAGCAGGCCGCCGACGACCTGCTCGAGGGCGAGGCCCGTCGGCAGTACGACCTGCTGTTCGCGGCCCTGCAGGACAAGGCTCCGGGCCAGCAGCTGGTGCTCACCGCGCAGGTGCAGGTCGCGGCGGTCGAGGAGCTGACCGCCCGCACGGCCCGGCTCCTGGTCTTCCTCGACCAGGCCTCGCAGCGGGCCACCGACGAGGAGTCGGCGGTCTCGGCCGCCCAGCTCGTGGTTCGTGCCACCAAGACGGGCAGCACGTGGCGGATCTCCGGCATCGATCCGCTGTGACCTCGGGCGTCCGTGACCGCGAGCCTCCCCGTGAGCCGGCGTCCTGGGTAGGGTCGCCGCCATGACCGACGGTGCCGGAACCCGCGCCCAGCGCCGCTTCGCGCGCTGGTATCCCGACCTGATGCAGCGTGCCGAGGACGCCGGCCAGGCCGAGATCCGCGCGCGCCACCTCGCGGCCGCCCGGGGCCGGGTGCTCGACCTCGGCACCGGCAACGGGTTCTCGGTGCCGCACTACCCGGCGGCGGTCACCGAGCTGGTGATGGTCGAGCCCAACCCGGGTTTGCGCCGGCGGCTGCAGCGTCGTACCGCCGACATCCGGGCGCGGGCCTGGGAGATCGTCGACGGCGACGCCTACGACCTGCCGTTCGCGGATGCGTCCTTCGACACGGTCAGCGCGTCACTGGTGTTCTGCTCGCTGGACCGTCCGGAGGCCGCGCTCGCCGAGCTGGCCCGGGTGGTCAGGCCGGGCGGGAGCTTCCTGTTCCACGAGCACGTGCGTGGCACCGGCCTGCTCCGGGTGCTGCACGAGGTGGCGACGCCGCTGCAGTCACTCATCGCCGACGGCTGCCACCTCAACCGTGACTTCCTCGGCCTGCTGGAGAGTTCGGCGTTCCGGGTCACCGAGGTCGAGCGTCTCCGGATGCCGGGCCCGCCGGCGCGGGTCACGCCGATGGTGGTCGGCGTCGCGGTCAGATGACGCCGGCCGCCACGGCGACCTCGCGGTAGGCCGCCGCGAGCGAGGCGACGGTCTCGTGGGCATTGAGCCCGCTCGGGTTCGGCACCACCCACAGCTCGGCGCCGGACCACAGGTCGTCGATCGTCTCGGGCTGCCGCCCGGGGACCGCCTTCGGCAGCCCGAACGCGGTGCGGTACGCCGTGATCCCGGCGATCGCGACCACGCGCGGCCGTTCCCGCGCCACCAGTGCGACCAGCTGCTCGCCGCCGGCCCGCAGCTCCTCGGCGGAGAGCTCGGACGCCTTGGCGGTGGCGCGATGGACGACATTGCTGATCCCGATGCCGCGCTCGCGCATCATGGTCCGCTCGGCGTCGCTCATCCCGTCGGCGGGGTCGATCGGCTCGGTGATCACGCCGCCGAGCAGCAGCGCGGGATAGAAGCGGTTGCCGGGGTGGGCGAAGTGGGTCTGCGTCGCGGCGGTCCACAGGCCCGGGTTGATGCCGACGAAGAGCAGCTTGAGCTCGTGGCCCGGTGCGTTCGGCAGCAGGTCGGGGACCACCGCGTCGCGGTAGGACTCGAGCTCGGCTCGGGTGAAGGTACGGCGCGCCACGCCCCGAGCCTGTCACGATGAGCCCGTGGCCCAGGAGCCGGCACCGTGGAACACCTTCGTCGAGGGCGACAACCTCGACGTCCTCGCCGCGCTGCCCGACGAGTCCTTCGACCTGATCTACCTGGACCCGCCCTACAACACCGGCAACGACTTCGCCTACCACGACGACTTCAGGGGGGCGCGCGGCGCGGGTCCGGCCGGCCGTCATGCCGCGTGGGTGGCCTACCTCCGCCCGCGGCTCGAGGCGGGCCGGCGGGTCCTCGCGTCGACCGGCGCGCTGTTCGTGAGCATCGACGACCATGAGGTCGCCCACCTGCGGCTGCTCCTCGACGAGGTCTACGGCGAGGCGAACTTCCTCGCCCAGATCGTGGTCAACCTCAACCCGAAGGGCCGCCAGCTCGGGAAGGGCTTCGCGACCTCCCATGAGTACCTGCTGGTCTATGCCAAGGACGCCGCCCGGTGCGTGCTCGACGCGAGCTCGGAGGCGACGGTGGTCGAGTCCGACTTCCCGCTCGAGGCGCCCGACGGCCGTCGCTACCGCCGGCTGCCGCTGCGCAACACCAACAAGAAGTTCAACCCGCTCTCCACGCCGACCCTGCACTTCGCGGTTTGGGGCGACCCGGTGTCGGGGCGGGTGGCGACCCGGCCGTTCCCGGGCGCGGTCGAGATCAAGCCGGTCTTCGGTGACGGCACGCCGGCCGTGTGGCGCTGGTCCCGGCCCCGGATCGACGAGCGGCCCGACGACCTGGAGTGCCGGCTGGTGCGCGGCACCCGGGGGGAGCGGGTCGACGTCTACCAGCGCGACTGGCGCCACCCGGTGGGCGGACGCCGCAAGAAGCTGCCGACCATCTGGCTCGCCGAGGAGGTCGGCTCCACCGACACCGCCGTCGCCGAGCTCAAGGCCCTGGTCGGCCACGTCTTCGAGTCGCCCAAGCCGACCGGCCTGCTGCTCCGCGTCCTCGGCACCATGCCCGACGACGCGCGGGTGCTCGACTACTTCGCCGGCAGCGGTACGACGGGCCACGCCGTCGCGCTCGCCAACGCGGCCGACGGCGGCCGGCGCACCTGCCTGTCGGTGAACTCCGCCGAGCCCACCCGGCCGGGCTCGAACGCCGAGCGGGCCGGCCACCCGACGGTCTCCTCGATCACCCGGACGCGGCTGCGGGCGGTCGCCGAGCGGGTCGGCGGCGGGTTCGCCGACCTCAGCTGACCCCGGCGGCCTTCTCCAGCGCGGCGAGCTCGTCGTCGAGGAAGGTGAGCAGTCGCTGCAGGTGGGGGACGGTGCGCCGGCAGCCGGTGAGGCCGAAGCCCATGTTGCCGGCGTAGGAGGTGCAGGTGATGTTGAGCGCCATCCCGTTGATCGGGATCGAGACGGGGTAGTTGCCGACCAGCTGCGCGCCGTTCCAGTAGTGGGGGACCCGTGGTCCGGGGACGTTGCTGATGATCAGGTTGTAGGGCGGGCGCACGATGCCCTGCATCTTCAGCATCGGCACCACGATCGAGGGCGCCATGCCGATCGCGCTCATCGCCACGATCTGGTTCGGCGTCATCGACGACAGCGCCTCCTTGCCGTCCTTCATCGACTGGCTGATGGTGCGCAGCCGGTCGGCCGGGTCGGCCTTGTCGGTGGCCAGGCGGACCATCACCGAGCCGATCGCGTTGCCGCCGTCGGCCGAGGGCGTGCCGGCCGGGCGGCCCTTGAGCCCGACGGGGACCATGGAGACCATCGACTGCTCGGGCAGTGCGTCGAGCTCGGTGAGATAGGTCCGCATCGCGCCGCTGCACATGGCGAGCACGACGTCGTTGATCGTCGTACCGGTGGCCTTGCCGACGCCGCGGATCCGCTCCACCGGCCAGTCCTGCGCGGCGAAGCGGCGGGCGCCGGTGATCGACTGGTTGAAGATGGTGCGCGGCGCGGCGAGGGACACCGCGGACGTCTCGTTCTTGAGCCCCTTGCGCAGCGTCTTGACGAGGGCGAGCGGCATCCCGGCGGCGTCGGCGCTGAGCGAGAGGGCGGTGCGGACCGCGTCGCCGGGCAAGTCGGCGAGGGTGCGCGCCGCGGTCTGCAGCGCGGCCGCCGGCGGCTCCGGCTCCCGGCGGCGGGCGGCGCCCTCGGCGAAGGGCGCGGGCATCGCCCGGCGCTCGGCGTCGGAGGAGAGCACGCTCGCCATCAGCCGCATCGCGGAGATGCCGTCGACGAGGGCGTGGTGCAGCTTGGTGTACATCGCGACCCGGCCGTCGGCGAGGCCCTCGATGACATGGGTCTCCCACAGCGGTCGCTCCCAGGCGAGCCGGGTGGAGTGCAGCCGGCCGACCAGCTCGAGCAGCTCCCGCACCCGGCCGGGCTGGGGGAGCGCGCTGTGCCGCACGTGGTGCTCGATGTCGAACTGCTCGTCGTCGCGCCAGACCAGGGTGCCGCCGGTCTTGACCGAGCGGTACGGATGCTTGAGGAACAGGGGTGCGATCCGCTCGGTGTCGCGCATCGACTCGAACATCTGGCGTACGTAGTCCGGTCCCGCGTCCGCCGGCGGCTCGAAGAGCTGGAGCCCGCCGACGTGCATCGGCATGTTGCGGTTCTCCGCGAGCAGGAACGCCGCGGAGGTGGGATCGATCAACCGGTTGCCGGGAACGGAGACCACGGAGCAGCCCCTTTCGTCGCAGTGGCCCCCGATCCTTGCGCTTCGTGACGGTCGCCACAAGAGAATGGGCCGGCGGGTCCAGGCGTGATCCGTTCCGGCACGGGGTAGGAGGGCCCCGGCCGCACGCGAACGGATGGGATCAGGTCTTGAGCAACATCACCCCTCCCGGCTGGTACCCGGACGGTGACGGCATGGAGCGCCGCTGGGACGGCTCCGACTGGACCGACGAGCGCCGCCCGATGACTCGGTTCACGCCGGCCGACGAGTCGACCCGGGCCCGCCCGGCGCCGCCCGCGGCACCCGCCCCGACGCCGGCGCCCGGACCTGCGCCCGCTCCCGCGTCCCCGCCGGCCGGCTACGGCCAGGTCCCCTCGCTCGGGTACGACGGCGCCACCGCCCCGCAGCCGATGTCCCCGATGCCCCCGATGCCTGCCCCGGCGAGCCGGCGCCGGCTCGTGCTGTGGCTCGTGCTGGGCGTCGTCCTGGTCCTGCTCGCCGCCGCCGCCGGCACCCTGGCGGCGCTGCGGCCGTGGGCCGACGACGCGCGTGCCGGCGACGGCGGAGACGGCGGCCCGGGTGGTGCGGACCACCCGGCCGCGATCCAGGGCGACCTCGACGGCGACGGCCACGGCGACGCGGTCTTCTACTTCTCCCCGGACTACGACCGCACCACCCGGATCACGGCGAGCAGCAATGGCACCGTGTTCACGACCAGCGAGCGCGCGGTCGAACGGTCCGAGGAGCCGGCCGAGCTCTCCCTCGACTGGGACGACGACGGCGTCAACGAGCAGCTGAGCTGGTCCTTCGTCGAGGACGCCGACCAGCTCACCCTGTCCTCCACCGACAAGGAGTTCCCCGGCGACCAGACCTTCCGGCTGGCGTTGTCGTCGCTCGAGGAGTTCGGCACCCGGATCCAGGTGCAGGCCGGCGACTTCGACGGCGACGGCACGCCCGACCTCGCCCTGATCGGACCCAACGACCGTGCCGTCGATGTCCAGGTGCTCCTCGGCGACGGCACCGGTGGGTTCGCGGACCCGGTGCGCTGGGCCTCGCTCACCAACGCGACCATCGACTCGACCGAGATCCGGGCGGGTGACTTCGACCACGACGGCCGGGCCGACCTGTGGACCCGGCTGCCGGCGGAGAAGGTGAAGGACGAGGACTACACCGGCTACTACTCCGGGAAGCGCGGCTACGCCCTGCTCACCTCGACCGGGCGCGACTTCGCGGTCGGCGCCGTCGTCGAGGACGACCTGTTCGCCGACGCCTACCTGGTCGGCGACGTGACCGGCGACGGTACGACCAGCCTGGTCGCGGTCCAGGCCAGCTCGTACCACGAGGAGCTCCAGGTCACCGTCTACGACCTCGCCGACGGCCGTCCGCGCGCCGTCGACGGCTTCACCGGCGTCTCCACGATCGGGCAGCGGGCCCTCCAGGGCGCCACGCTGAGCGACGTCGACGGCGACGGCCGGGGCGACATCGTGTTCGTGGTCAAGGCCTCGCAGGAGTCGAAGTTCACCGGGGTGCAGGTGATGAGGTCGACCGGCAGCGGCTTCGAGCGCGCGACCGTGTGGGCCGAGACGCCGGCGTGCGACAGCTCGGACTGCCGGATCGAGTTCCCCGAGTCCTGACGGGCTAGAGGCCCGCCTTCAGCTCGGTCACCACCGAGTCGACGACGGCGACCAGGTCGTTGCCGGTCCGCTCGGCGACCGCCCGCTGTCGCACGTACGACGGCCCGCGGGTCGCGATGTCGAGCACCGACGCCAGCTCCGCCTCGCAGCCGAGCCGGGCGGCGACCGGCTCCAGGCGGGGCACCAGCTCGGCCAGGTCGTCGGTGACCAGCCGCTCGCGGGAGTCGGCGTCGAGGATCACGATCGCGTCGACGCCGTAGCGCGCCGCCCGCCACTTGTTCTCCTGCACGTGCCAGGGCGGCATGGTGGTGAGCGTCTCACCGGCCGCGACCCGCTGGTCGAGCCAGACCACCAGGCAGTGCATCAGCGCGACCAGGCCCTGCATGTCGGCCAGCGTCGAGACGCCGTCGCAGATCCGGTTCTCGAGCGTGCCGTGGTTGATCGCGGGACGCAGGTCCCAGCGGATCTCGCTCAGCTCGTCGATCACCCCGGTCGTCAGCTGGTCGTGGGCGAAGTGCTCGAACTCCTCCCAGCGCTCGAACTGGAACGGCAGCCCGGCGGTCGGCAGCTGCTGGAACATCAGCGCGCGGTTGGAGGCATAGCCGGTGTCGACGCCCATCCAGATCGGCGACGACGCGGAGAGCGCCTGCAGGTGGGGGTAGTAGGTGAGCAGGCCGTTGAGCACCGGCAGCACGCGGTCCCGCTCCGGCAGCCCGACGTGGACGTGAACGCCCCAGATCAGCATCTGCCGGCCCCACCACTGGGTGCGGTTGATCAGCTCGGCGTAGCGATGGCCCTCGGTGAGCTGCTGCCCGGTCCAGTCCGCGAAGGGGTGGGTGCCGGCGCCGTACAGGTCCAGGTCGAGGTCGTCGGCCGCGCTCGCGACGTACTGCAGGGTGTCGCGCAGGTCCGCCATCGCCTCCCCGACGGTCCCGCACACCCCGGTCACCACCTCGACGGTGTTCTTCAGCAGCTCCTTGTGGAGCTTGCCCGGCTCGGGCATCCGCGGCTTGGCCCGGGCGAAGAGGTGAGCGGCTTCGTTGCGCAGGTCCCGGGTACGACGGTCGACCAGCGCGAACTCCCACTCCACCCCCAGGGTCGGCTCGGCCGAGCCGTGGAAGTCGATGCGCACGCGATCAGCGTAGAGGCGACCTGACAGAGTTGGGGGATGGACGACCTGCGGACTCTCCACCGCACGCTCGACCTGTGTCTCAAGGTCGGCGAGGTGCTGCTCTCCTCCGGGGCCGGCGCGCCCGATGTGGTGGCGACGATGCGGGCGCTGGCGCGGGCACTCGGCGTACGGCACACGCAGGTGGACGTCACCTTCACCTCGCTCGCGATGAGCGTCCAGCAGGGCCCGGACGAGCCGCCCGTGGTGCAGCTGCGCGCGGTGACCCAGCGCGAGATCGACTACGAGGACCTGACCCGTGTCGACCACCTGGTCCGGGACGTGGTCGCGGGGGAGACCGACCTCGAGGGCGCTCGGACCGCGCTGGCGCAGATCGTGTCGTCGGGCCACGCGCGGCCGCGGTGGGCGGCGACGCTCGGCTGGGGCGTGATGTGCGGCGGGGTCGGGCTGCAGCTCGGCGGCAACCTGGTCGTGGTGCTGGTCGCGATGCTGGCCGCGATCTGCATCGACCGGCTCCAGCTGCTGATGACCCGGCGCCGGCTGCCGGGCTTCTACCAGCAGGTCGCCGGCGGCGTGGTCGCGACGCTGCTCGCGGCCCTCGGCACCCGGCTCGCCGAGCCGTGGATCCACCTGAACGCCTCGCTCGTCGTGACCGCCAACATCATCATGCTGCTCGCCGGCATCGGCTTCATGGGCGCGGTCCAGGACGCGCTGTCCGGCTTCTTCGTCACCGGTGGCGCCCGGATCCTCGAGGCGGTGCTGGCCACCGCCGGCATCATCGCCGGCGTCAGCGGCGGGCTCTCGCTGTGCGCCGCCGTCGGCCTCGACATCCCCAGCCTCACCCTGCCGCGCTTCGACCTGGTCGGGGTGACGACCGTCGGGGCGGGCGGCGCGATCGGCGCGGCGGCGTTCGCGTTCGCGTCGTACGCACCGCTGCGCACGCTGCTGCCGGTCGGCATCCTCGGTGGCCTGGCCATCGCCGGCACCGAGGCGCTCTCGGAGGCCGGCACGGGCCGCACCTTCGCCGTCGGTCTGTCGGCCTTCGTGATCGGCGTGTTCGGCTACACCGTCGGCCGCCGGTTCCGGGTGCCGCCGCTGGTCGTCGTGGTGTCGGCCGTGGTCCCGCTGCTGCCCGGCCTCTCCATCTACCGCGGCCTGTTCCTGCTCGGCCAGGAGGGCGGCCAGCAGGCCGCCCAGGGCCTGCTCGCGATGGTCACCGCCGCCTCGGTCGCGATCGCGCTGGCCTCGGGCGTGATCCTCGGCGAGTACGTCGCCCAGCCGGTCATGCGGGAGGCCCGCCGGGTCGAGGCGCGGCTCGCCGGTCCCCGCCTGGTGGGCGTCACCCGGGCCCGGCGCCGGTCCCGTTCCTCCCGGCGTATCTGACGAATGGGCTGTGAATCAGCCGGCTAGGTCAAGCGGTCGAAGCAACTTCTAGGCTGCTGCCGGGTTCGACAACAGCGCGTCCAGCGCTTGGGCTGGTGTCTTCATGTCCAGGGTAGGACGTGGGCGGGCGTTGAGGCTGGCCGCGATCCGGCGTAGGTCGGCTGCGGTGAAGCGGGACAGGTCGCTGCCCTTGGTGAGCCAGTGGCGTAGCAGCCGGTTGGTGTTCTCGTTCGTGCCGCGTTGCCACGGCGAGTGCGGGTCACAGAAGTAGACCGGCATCGACAGGTCGGTCTGGATCTTGGCGTAGGCCGCGAGCTCGGTCCCGCGGTCCCAGGTCAACGACCGCCGCAGATGCTCAGGCAGTTGCGACATCTCCCGGATCATCGCCTCAGCCACGGACTCGGCGTCATGGCTGCCGGGCAGGTGCAACAAGATCGTGAACCGCGTGGCCCGCTCGACCAGCGTCCCGACCGCGGGACTCCCCGGGCTGCCCATGATGAGGTCGCCCTCCCAGTGACCGGGCACCGCCCGGTCCGCGACCTCGGGCGGGCGTTGGCTGATCTTGAACGCCTCCTTGTACGGGCTGTTCGCGCGCTTGACCCCGCCCTGCGGCTTACGTGCAGCCCGCTTGGTCGACAGCTGCCGGTAGAGGTCCTTGCGCAACCCTCCGCGGGTCTGGACGTAGAGCGCCTGGTAAATCGTCTCGTGCGACACACGGCCCATGATCGTGTGGGGCGACTCCTCACGCAGCACCCGCGCGATCAACTGCGGGGACCAACCGTCGTCCATCCAGGCCTCGATCCGCCGGCACAGGCCCGGCTCGGCGACCAGCCGGAACTCCTTGGGCCGTTTGCGCTTCACCACGGCCTGCTGGTGCGCCAGCGCGCCATAGTAGGAGCCGTCCGGGCCACTGTTGCGAGCGATCTCGCGACCGATCACCGACTTGTGCCGCTCGATCAGCTCACCGATCTGAGCAAGCGTGATCTTCTCGCCCCGTGCCCGACACTGCAGGCAGGCAGCGATCACAGCCCGGTCCTCACTGGTCAGCATGCGCCGCTGACCCACCCCGGCCTCCCCGGCCGCCCCGGGGCTAAGTCTGGTGCGGGCGCTGTCGATGCCCCCGACTCGGCCTGGCAGAAGCTCCAAGGTCACCGGAGCAGACTTGCGCCACCACTCCCACGCCGACTGCTTCGCCACGCCGACCTCGCTCGAGGCCTTCGCCAGCGACCAGCCTGTGCACACCAAGTCAAAGAACCGAGCACGGACCTCGTACGGCACACGCTGACGGACCACAACACCTCCACGGGAATGGTGTTGCTACGACCACTTGAGCCTGCCGCCGAATTCGCAGCCCATCCGTCAGATGCGCGGCCGGACGTCACCCGGGGAGGGTGTCGACGAGCGCCGGCAGCGAGGTGGTGACCACCTGGAGCAGGTCCTCGCGGGACAGCCCGGCGGGGGAGTCGCACCAGGTGAGGACCAGGTCCTCGACCATCGCCTGCCAGGCGTGGATGAGCAGCCGTACGGCGGGGGTGTCGGGGACGACCAGCCCGTCCGGGTCGGCGGTGAAGAAGCGCTCCGCCAGCGCGGCGAAGGTGGCGTCGTAGATCGCGCGCAGGCTGTCGTTGCCGCCGGTCGCCGCCTTGACCAGGGAGCGGTAGCCGGCGTGGTTGGCGATGACGTAGTCGACGTAGCCGGCCAGGGAGGCGAGCAGGCGCTCGAGTGGCTCGCCCTCGTCGGGGGGAGCGGTGCGGGAGTAGAGGTCGTCCGCGGCGTGCTGGACGACGGCCTCGTAGAAGCCCAGCTTGCTGCCGAAGTAGTGGTACATCAGCCCGCGGGAGATCCCGGCCTCCTCGGCGAGCAGGTCGATCGAGAGCTCGTCGAGCGAGCGGGTGGCGAGCAGCCGGAAGCCCAGCTCGAGCAGCTGGGTACGGCGCTCGGCCGGGGAGAGGCGGGTCCGCGTGGGCGTCGTCACGTCCGGCAGTCTATTGACAGAAGTTCAATAGCGCCAATAGCGTCCCTCCCATGAGTGCAACCCCGGGTCGCAGGAATGTGGACCACCTCATCGTCGGTGCCGGCTTCGCCGGTCTCGCCGCCGCGATCAAGCTCGACGAGGCCGGCGAGCGCGACTTCGTCGTCATCGAGAAGGACAGCGACGTCGGCGGCACCTGGCACATCAACACCTACCCGGGTGCGGAGTGCGACGTCCCGAGCCAGCTCTACTCGTACTCCTTCGCGCTGAACCCCGCGTGGTCCAAGGTCTACTCGCCGCAGCAGGAGATCTGGGAGTACACCCGCCGGGTCGCCGAGGAGTCCGGCACGCTCGACCGATTCGTCTTCGACACCGCCGTCCTCGACGCGCGATGGGACGACGACCTCCAGCGCTGGGTCGTGCGCACCGAGGGCCCGGCCGGCGTGCAGGAGTACGCCGCGCGCACCGTCGTCGCCGGCGCCGGGGGGCTCTCCGAGCCCCGGCTCCCCGAGATCGAGGGCATCGACGGCTTCCAGGGCGAGATCTTCCACTCGGCCCGCTGGAACCACGACGTCGACCTCGCCGGCAAGCGGATCGCCGTCATCGGCACCGGCGCCTCGGCCGTCCAGCTCGTGCCCGAGCTGCAGCAGGTCGCCGGGCACGTCGACGTCTACCAGCGCACGCCGAACTGGATCATCCCCCGCAACGAGCGGGAGTTCAGCAGCATCGAGAAGGCCGTCTTCGCGAAGGTCCCCGGCGCCCAGCGGGCGCTGCGCTCGTTCGTGTACGCGACGCTCGAGGCGCGGGTCCCGGCGTTCGCCCGCTTCCCAGTGCTGATGAAGGCGGTCGAGGCGCAGGGCCGGAAGAACATCGCGAAGGGCATCTCCGACCCCGCGCTGCGCGCGAAGGTCACGCCCGACTACCGCGCGGGCTGCAAGCGGATCCTGATCTCCAACAAGTGGTATCCCGCGCTCGACGCCGACAACGTCGACCTGGTGACCGACCCGATCGCCGCGGTCACCGCCGACGCCATCGTGACCGCCGACGGCGTCGAGCGCCCGATCGACGTGCTCGTGGTGGCCACCGGCTTCTATGTCACCGAGCCGCCGATCGCCCGCCACATCACCGGCCGCGACGGCCGCACCCTCGCCGACCTGTGGGACGAGAGCGGGATGGCGGCGTACAAGGGCACCACCTTCCACGGCTTCCCCAACCTGTTCCAGATCGTCGGTCCCAACACCGCGCTGGGGCACTCCAGCATGATCTTCATCATCGAGTCCCAGGTGCGCTACGTCGTCGAGGCGGCCAAGGCGATGCGCCGCGAGGGTCTCGCCGCCGTCGAGCCGACCCAGGCCGCGCAGGACGCGTGGACCGCGGAGATCCGGCGCAAGATGAGGCCGACCGTGTGGCAGACCGGCGGCTGCGCGAGCTGGTATCTCGACAAGTTCGGCAACAACACCACCCTGTGGCCGGGGCAGACGTTCACCTTCCGGCAGCACCTGAGCACCTTCGACCTCGACCGGTACGACGTCGAGGTGTCCCACGAGCGAGAGGCAGTCAACGCGTGAAGAACCTCAGCAACAAGGTCGTCGTCATCACCGGCGCGGGCTCCGGCATCGGCCGCGCCCTCGCGGTCAACCTGGCCGGCAAGGGCGCCCGGCTGGCGCTCTCCGACGTCAACACCGACGGTCTCGACGAGACCGCCGCCCTGGCGAAGGACGCCGGCTCGCCCGACGTGCAGACCGCGCGTCTCGACGTCGCCGACCGGGACGCCTTCGCGGCCTACGCCGCCTCGGTCGCCGAGCACTTCGGCCAGGTCAACGTCGTGATCAACAACGCCGGCGTCGCGCTGGCCGGCGACGTGGTCGACTTGACCTACCAGGACATGGAGTGGATCGTCGGCATCAACTTCTGGGGCGTCGTGCACGGCACCAAGGAGTTCCTGCCCCACCTGATCGCGTCCGGCGACGGCCACGTGGTCAACCTTTCGTCGCTGTTCGGACTGCTCGCGATGCCGGGCCAGAGCGCCTACAACGCGACCAAGTTCGCGGTGCGCGGGTTCACCGAGGCGTTGCGCGAGGAGATGCTGATCGCCGGGCACCGCGTCGGCGTGACCTCGGTGCATCCCGGCGGCATCAAGACCGCGATCGCCCGCAACGCCCGGGTCTCCGACAAGGAGGACAAGGCGGCGACGGCCAAGCTGTTCGACGAGAAGCTCGCCAAGATGACGCCCGAGCGGGCCGCCGAGATCATCGTCAAGGGCATCACCAAGAACCAGGCGCGGGTGCTGGTCGGCCTCGACGCCCACGCGCTGCACAACTTCCAGAAGTTCACCGGCTCGCGCTACGAGGACGTCGTGGCGCTCGTCTCCAAGAGGGTGCTCCCGGCCAAGGCCGTGTAGCCGCGCCGTCGGCGCTCGCTCCGCTCGCGCAGTGTCGCGCCGCCTGCCAACGCCATTTCTTCCTCCCCCGCTTCGCTCGTTCCTCGCTCCGCTCCTCCGTCCAGAAACGGCGGGCGGCGCGACCTTCGGGGCTGATCCGGCACTAGCCTGACTTCTTGTGGAGGCGCCGAACGACGGGGTACTGGACCGGATGTGGTCGCGCAGCCGCTTGTCGCTGCGCGGCCGCGTCGACCGGTGGCGCGACAAGCTGTGGGTGGTCGCGCAGTGCTCGATCGCCGCGGGCGTCGCCTGGTTCGTCGCCAACGACCTGTTCGGCCACGACCTGCCCTTCTTCGCGCCGATCGCCGCGGTGCTGTGCCTCGGCACGTCGTACGGGCAGCGGCTGCGGCGGGTCGTCGAGGTCACCATCGGCGTCGCGATCGGGGTCTTCATCGCCGACGTGCTGGTGGCCGGCATCGGGTCCGGTGCCTGGCAGCTGGCGCTGATCGTCTTCTTGTCCATGTCGACGGCGCTGCTGTTCGACGCGGGGATCATGTTCGTCAACCAGGCCGCGATCCAGTCGATCGTGGTGGCGGTGCTGCTGCCGGGAGCGGGCGGTGCCTTCCTGCGCTGGACCGACGCCGTGATCGGCGGCGCGGTGGCCCTGGTGGCGGCGATGGCGGTCCCGGCCGCCCCGCTGCGGCGGCCGCGCGAGCAGGCCGCCGCCGTCGCGCGCAAGATCGCCCAGCTGCTGCGCGCCGCCTCCGACGTGATGGTCGACGGGGAGGTGACGCCGGCGCTCGAGCTGCTCGCCGACGCCCGCGCGACCGACCGGCTGATCCGCGAGCTCCAGGCCGCGGCCGAGGAGGGGATGGCGGTGGTCAGCTCCTCGCCGTTCCGGATCCGGCACCGCGAGCCGCTGCGCCGCATGGTCGAGCTGGTCGATCCGCTCGACCGGGCCCTGCGCAGCACCCGGGTGCTGGTGCGGCAGACCACGATCACGGCGTACCGCCGGCTGCCGGTGCCCGCGTCGTACGTCGGCCTGGCCGCCGACCTCGCCGCGGCCGCCGAGGCGGTCGCCCGCGAGCTGCACGCCGACCGGATCGCGACCGCCGCCCGCGACGAGGTGCTGGCGGTCGGTGCGGCGACCGGGCAGGTCGAGCGCAGCGACATCCTCACCGCCGAGGCGATCCTCGCCCAGATCCGCGCGATCGTCGCCGACCTGCTGATGGTGACCGGCATGGGCCAGCTCGAGGCGACCGACGCGCTGCCGCCGCCGCGCTGAACCCCACCTGCGCCGAGAACCTGTGACCGCGTGTCACACTCTCGCCGTGACCAATGTGGTGGAGCAGAGCGTCGAGATCGCGGCGCCGATCAGCACGGTGTTCGCCTACGTCGACGACTTCAGCACCACCAAGGACTGGATGTACGGCCTGACCCGGATCGAGCCGGTCACCGACCAGCTGCACGGCGTCGGTGCCCAGTACGACGGCGTGATGAAGGTCGGCGTCCCGCTCAAGGCGCGGATCGAGTGCACCGCCTGGGAGCGGGACCGGCTGGTCGAGCTGACCTCGGTCAAGGGGATCGAGACCACGCAGCGCTGGACCTTCACCGACCTCGGCGACGACCGCACCCGGGTGGACGCCTGGATCTCCTTCACCCTGCCCGGCGGCCCCGCCGGCAAGGCGATCGCGGGTGCGGTGAAGCCGGTGGTCGGCATCGCGGTCAAGCACTCCAGCGAGGCCCTGGTGCGCAATGTGGAGGCCCTCGCCTGAGGTTCGCCCGGCGTCGCACCCAACCGATCCGCGTCCCGGTCCGTCAACAGGGAGACGGTGCCGGACGAGAGGAGCACGGTGGGCCGGATGCGGGACCAGGAGTTCGCGGCGTACGTCGCCCAGCGGCGGCCACAGCTGTACCGCGCCGCGTGGCTGCTGTGCGGTGACCCGCACCGGGCCGAGGACATCGTGCAGGCGGCGCTGGCCCGGCTCTACGTCGCCTGGCCGCGGGTACGGCGCGCCGACTCCGTCGACGCCTACGTCCGCCGCGCCGTGGTCAACGCCCACCTCGACGAGGGCCGCCGGCCCTGGCGCCGCGAGTCCTCGGCGGGGGAGCGGCTGCCCGACGTACCGGTGGCCGCCGCCGCGGACGCGCTCGGTGAGCGCGACGCGCTGTGGACCGCGCTCCGGGCGCTCCCGTCCGGTCAGCGCCGGGTGGTGGTGCTGCGGCACTGGTGGGGACTCAGCGTGGCGGAGACCGCCGCCGACCTCGGGATCAGCGCCGGCACCGTCAAGAGCCAGACCTCGGCCGCGCTCGCCGCGCTCCGGGTCGCGCTCGCCGACCCGTCCGACTCCTGTTCCGACTCACTGGAGGAGAACCTCTCATGACCCCGATCGAGGACCTGCTGGGTGCCGAGCTGCACCGGCTCACCGACCGTCTGGCCCCGTCCACCGACCCCGACGGCGACCTGCGCCGCGGTCGTCGGCGGCGGCAGCGGGTCCGGCTCGCCGTCGGCTGCGGGTCCGTGGTCGCGCTCGCCTCGGCGAGCGCCGCCGTCGCACTCGCCTCCGCTCCCGCCGGGAATGACGCCACCACGGTGGCCCAGGACCCGACGCCGGTCGTGCCCACCACCAGTCCGACGCCGACTCCGCCACCCGCGGCGCCCACCGAGTCTCGGTGCGTCCCGGCCGACGGCGGACTCGGCGCCGGCGGTGACTTCCGGCCGGTCGCGCCCGACCTGCTGCGGGACTACCGGGCGATCCTGGCCGAGCGGCTCGACCCGAGCGGGCGGCATCTCGGACCGGCCGGCTCCGGCAACCAGGTGGGGACCTCCGCCGACCCCGCCTGCCCCGACGGACAGGACCGGCTGACGTCGTACGGGACCAGGCTGGACTGGCGGGTCCCCGGCGAGCGCGGGCTGGGCATGATCCAGGTCGAGGTCAACGGCGGGCCCGCGGACGACGGCCAGGTCCGGCTCGGCCACGACGACTGGCTGCCCCGGCCGGTCGACCTGCCCGGCGTGGCGTCGGCCGAGGTGGCGACGTACGACGGCGGGGTCGCGGTCGTCGTACGCCGCACCGACGGGATGTCGGTCGGGATCGACGCGAACACGCTCTTTGGCAACAACTCCCGCACGCCGGTCAGCGGGATCGACCTCACCGTGGACGAGCTGGTGGTCGCCGCGGCCGACCCGAGGTTCTCGCTGTCCTGAGGTGGCAGGCGGGGGTGCAGGAATCGCCGGTCGACCGGCGATTCCCACGCTTGACGGGCGTTGCAACGCACGACAAGTGCAGGAAACGCGCCCCCAGTCCGCCTCGCGGGGCGGAGGCGACCGCCCGCCAAACGATTGGTCTTCGTCCGCGCCGGCGGGGAGAATGGGCCCCGCTGTGGACATCACCTACCCGCCCGACCTCCCGGTCAGCGCCCGACGCGACGACATCGCCGCCGCGATCCGTGACCACCAGGTCGTGATCGTCGCCGGTGAGACCGGCTCCGGGAAGACCACCCAGCTCCCGAAGATCTGCCTCGAGCTGGGCCTCGGCGCGCCCGGCGAGGACGGCCGGCCGCGGATGATCGGGCACACCCAGCCGCGCCGGATCGCGGCCCGCTCGGTGGCCGAGCGGATCGCCTCCGAGCTCGGCACCGAGCTCGGCGACCTGGTGGGCTACCAGGTCCGGTTCACCGACCGTACGTCGAAGCAGAGCCGGGTCAAGCTGATGACCGACGGCATCCTGCTCGCGGAGCTGCAGCGCGACCGGCTGCTGCGGCGCTACGACACGATCATCATCGACGAGGCCCACGAGCGCAGCCTCAACATCGACTTCCTGCTGGGCTACCTCAAGCAGCTGCTGCCCCGGCGGCCCGACCTCAAGCTGGTCATCACCTCCGCGACCATCGACACCGACCGCTTCGCCCGGCACTTCGACGACGCCCCGATCATCGAGGTCTCCGGCCGCACCTACCCGGTCGAGATCCGGTATCGCCCCCTCATGGAGCTCGCCGAGGCCGACGACGACGGCGAGCCCATCGTCCGGGACCAGACCGAGGCGATCGTCGACGCCGTCAAGGAGCTCTCCGCCGAGGGACCGGGCGACATCCTGGTGTTCCTCCCCGGCGAGCGCGAGATCCGCGACACCGCCGAGGCGCTCGCGCCGTTGGGGGAGGGCATCCGCGGGGTCGACGTGCTCCCGCTCTACAGCCGCCTCTCCGCCGCCGAGCAGCACCGGGTCTTCGCGCCCGCGAAGGGCTCGCGCCGGCGCGTGGTCCTCGCCACGAATGTCGCCGAGACCTCGCTGACCGTCCCCGGCATCCGGTACGTCGTCGACACCGGCGTCGCCCGGATCTCCCGCTACTCCGCGCGCACCAAGGTCCAGCGCCTCCCGATCGAGCCGATCAGCCAGGCATCGGCCAACCAGCGCTCCGGCCGGTGCGGCCGGGTCGCGGCCGGCATCGCGATCCGGCTCTACGCCGAGGAGGACTTCGAGTCCCGCCCCGAGTTCACCGACCCGGAGATCCTGCGCACCAACCTGGCGTCCGTCATCCTCCAGATGACCTCGCTCGGGCTGGGCGACATCGAGCGCTTCCCGTTCGTGGAGCCGCCGGACCGCCGCAACATCCAGGCCGGCACCCAGCTGCTGGAGGAGCTCGGCGCGGTCGCCACGAGTGGCCGGCAGGGCGAGCTGACCAAGGTGGGACGGCGCCTCGCCCGGCTCCCCATCGACCCGCGGCTGGGACGGATGCTGCTGGAGGCCGAGCGGCTCGGCTGCGTGCGCGACGTCCTCGTGATCGTCGCGGCCCTCTCGCTGCAGGACCCGCGCGAGCGCCCCGGCGCGGACCATCCGACCGAGCGCGCGCAGGCCGACCAGCTGCACGCTCGGTTCAAGGCCGAGGGCTCGGACTTCCTCACCCTGCTCAACCTGTGGCAGCACCTGCGCCAGCAGCAGAAGGAGCTGTCGGGCAGCGCCTTCCGCCGGATGTGCAAGCGGGAGTTCCTCAACTACCTGCGGGTGCGGGAGTGGCAGGAGTTCGTCGCCCAGCTGCGCCAGGTCACCAAGGAGATGGAGGTCCGGCTTGAGGCGCCGAGCGAGACGCCGGACGCCGACGGCATCCACCAGGCGCTGCTCTCGGGCCTGCTCTCCCACATCGGGCTGCTGGAGGAGCGGGAGAAGCCGGCCAGGTCGGGGCCGGGCGCCCGCAAGGACGGCCGTCGCCCCGGCCCGCGCGAGTACCTCGGCGCCCGCGGCGCGCGGTTCGCGATCTTCCCTGGCTCCGGCCTGGCCCGGAGGAACCCGCCCTTCGTGATGGCCGGCGAGCTGGTCGAGACCGGCCGGCTCTGGGCCCGCCAGAACGCCGCGATCGACCCGCGCTGGGCCGAGCGGCTCGGCGCCCACCTGGTCAAGCGCTCCTACTCGGAGCCGCACTGGTCGCGCAGGCGCCAGGCGGTGATGGCCAAGGAGCGGGTCACGCTGTACGGCGTCCCGCTGGCGGCCGACCGGTCCGTCACCTACGGCAAGGTCGATCCCGAGCTGTCGCGCGAGATCTTCATCCGGCACGCCCTCGTCTACGGCGAGTGGGACACCCGCCACCACTTCCTGCGCGACAACAAGCGGCTCCTCGAGCAGGCCGAGGAGCTCGAGCACCGCGCCCGGCGGCGCGACCTGGTGGTCGACGAGCACACCCTGTTCGACTTCTACGACGCCCGCGTCCCCGAGGGGATCGTCAGCGGCGCGCACTTCGACCGGTGGTGGCGCGACGCGCGGCGCGCGCAACCCGAGCTGCTCACCTTCGACCCGGCGATGCTCACCCACGACGCGGCCGAGGAGGTGCGCGAGGCGGACTACCCCGAGGAGTGGTCGGTGACGGGCGGGCTGACCTTCTCGATCAGCTACCACTTCGAGCCGGGCGCGAAGGACGACGGGCTGACCATCGACATCCCCGTCGCGACGCTCAACCGGGTCGACGACGACGACTTCTCCTGGATCGTGCCGGGCCTGCGCGAGGAGCTGGTGACCGAGCTGATCCGCAGCCTCCCGAAGGCGCTGCGGGTCAGCTTCGTGCCGGCGCCCAACACCGCACGCGAGTTCCTGGCCGCCGTGCCCGCGGGGGAGGAGCCGCTGCTCACCGCCCTCGAGCGCTACCTGCGCTCCACCACGGGCGTCCACGTCCCGCGGGAGGCCTGGGACCTGACGGCCCTCCCGGCCCACCTCAAGCCGAGCTACCGGGTCGTCGACGAGGGCGGTCGGGTGCAGGGCCGCGGCAAGTCGCTCGCCGAGCTCAAGGCGCCGCTGCAGCCGCAGTTCGAGCAGGCGATCGCCGCCGTCGCCTCCGACTCCGGCGTCGCCCGCACCGGCGAGACCGACTGGGTCTTCGACGAGATCCCCGCCACCGCCACCTGGACCCGCGCCGGGCACGAGGTCGAGGCCCATCCCGGGCTGGTCGACGAGGGCGCCACCGTCGGCCTCCAGGTGTTCGGCTCCGCCGACGAGCGCGACGCACGACACCGGCTGGGCGTGGTCCGGCTCGCCCTGCTCGCGCTCGGCGCGGCACCGCTGTCCGGCGTCGTCGACGGCCTCGGCAACGCCGAGAAGCTCGGCCTCGCCGGCACCCCGTACGCCGGCGTGCCCGCCATCCTCGACGACTGCCTGCGTGCCGTGGTGGTCGACGCCGTCGACGCCCGGCCGCCGGTCCGCACCCGCGAGGAGTACGACGCCCTGCTGGCGGCGCTGCGCCCGGTCGCGGCCGCGGGCGTGCGCGAGGTGCTCGCCGAGCTGCTGCGCGTGCTCGCCTCCTGGCGCGAGGTCGACCGCCTGCTCAGCGGGCGCGCCGACCTGCCGATGCTGCCGGCCCTCACCGACCTCCAGGCCCAGCTCGGCCGCCTGGTCCACGATGGCTTCGTGGGCGAGGCCGGCGCCCTGCGGCTGCGCCGCTACCGCACCTGGCTGGCCGCGATGCGCGAGCGTCGTACGGCCCTCGAGAACGGCGGCCCGGCCGCGCTCGCCAAGGACCGGCAGCGGATGGACGTGCTCCAGCCGCTCCAGGACGCCTATCTCGACCGGATCGCCGCGCTGCCCGAGGGTCGTCCCGCCGGGGCCGGCCTGCGCGCGATCCGCTGGATGCTGGAGGAGTACCGGGTCTCCTTGTGGGCCCAGCAGCTCGGCACCGACGGCCCGATCTCCGACGTCCGGATCCGCAAGGCTCTCGACGCGCTCTGAGCAGGATGCGCCGGGGACTCCCAGTCGGTCTCCAGCCGGACCCCAGCGGCCCGGGACAGGGTGCCGACGTGAGCCAGCCGAGACGAACAGCCAGGTCCGACCACTCCCGCCGAGCACGACCCGGCGCCCGCGCGGCGCTGCTCGCCGTCCTGCTCGCGGGCCTGCCCGCCGGCGGCGCGGTCGCCGCTCCGCCCGCGGAGCCCACTCCGAGCGGGCACGTGAGCCGGGCGAGCTACCAGACGGTCACCGGCCTGGTCGTCACCGGCTGGCGGACCTGGCCGCCCGGGTCCCCGAACGCCTACCCGATCGAGGCGATCGCCACGGTCGACGTCTACGAGAGCCTCGAGCCGGCGAACGGGACGGTGGCGTTCTATCTGAACGGCGCCCAGCTCGGTGAGGAGGTCGCCGTCGACGCCGAGGGCACGGCGCGGATGAGCATGCCGACCGACCAGGTCGGCACCTACCAGGTGTTCGCCCGCTACACCGGCACGGCGACCCAGGCGCCGTCCGTGAGCAGGACGCTCGACTACCGCGTCGACCCCGCGATCACGCCGCCGCCGGGCCACGCCCAGGGCGCCGCCGTGGCCTCCAGCGTGAAGGCGCGGATCAGCCCGGCGCCGGGACGGCGGGTGAGGGTGAAGGTCGTCGTCTCCGCGTCGCGGCCGGCCACGGGCCGGGTCGAGGTCCGCGACGGCTCGAAGGTGGTGGCGAGCGGGACGATCACCGCGGCCGGCACCGTGAAGCTGCGGACGAGGAAGCTGGCGAGGGGCACGCACAGGCTGAAGGTCCGCTACCTGGGCTCGACCACCGTGAGCGCCTCGGGCCGGACCTACCGGGTCACCGTTCGCTGAGCGTCCCGGTTCTGGGGCGAGCACGCCGGACCGGGAGCGCCTCACGGCGCAGGGCCGCTCGTAGCGGCTGAATTTGGGACCCGGGGCTGCCGCGGCCCGGCGTGCTCGAGAGCCCAGTCTACGTCCTCGGGACCAGTGCTCAGCCCAACCGGTGTGCGAGCTCGAGATGTCCGGCCGCCTCGAGCTGCTCGCCGAGCGCGAGCATCCGGCGGATGTCGGCGTCGGGTACGTCATGCAACGTGGCCCGGCCGGCGGCGACCACCCGGGCGAAGGCGGCGGCGCGGAGCAGTACGTCGGCGAACTCGCCCCCGGCGATGCCCCGGAGCACCTCGTCCACCATCGCGCGCAGCTCGTCGGGTCCGGGCGGGTCGGCGACACCGGCGACGACGTGGGCGAACTCGGCCCGGGCGCGACCGGACTCGAACTCGCGCGCCACGCCCGCCGGGTCGGCGTACACCCACGAGCGGAGCAGGTAGAGCCGCCACAGGCACCCGGCGAGCGTGTCGGGGGCGGCGTGCGACCACACCTCGGCGATCGCCTCGATCCCCTCGGTGTCGGCGAGGTGGACCAGCCGCTCGGCGACGCCCGCGTCGGCGCTGGTGCGGGCGCCGCGAACGAGGAGCACGGCGGCGCGCTCGGCGGCCTCGGCGAGCAGCGCGGGGTCGCCCGCGCCGGCGTACTCGTCGAAGAAGGCGGCCTCCCGGGGCGCGGGACGATGGTGACGCCGGTGCTCGGACACCCCCTCACCTTAGGTGCGAGTCCGACAGCACGCGCCGCGCGGCGGGCTGTGACCGGCCGGTAGGGTGGCCGCCGTGGGTCGGTTCACGTGGCGGACGGGTGCAGTCGTGGTCGGGGTCGCCGTGGCGGTCCTGGTGGGCATGATCGCCCTCGCGAGCGGCACCGAGCAGAAGGAGCGGCCGCATCAGCCGCGACCCACCGCGGCGACGATGACCGAGCTCCAGCTCGCGGTGTGGGGCACGGCCCCCGAGATCGCGGCGTACCAGACGGTCGTCGACGCCTACAACGCCAGCAGCAAGGACACCAACGTGTCCGTGGTCTCCTGGCCCGACGCCGACGCGATGCTCGACGCGATCCGCAACGGCAGCGCGAAGCCCGACCTCTACCTGCTGCCGCGCGCCGACCTGGCGCGCACGGTCGCCGAGAAGCGCAACCTGCCCCTCCTCGACCTGGTCAACGAGCGCGAGATCCCGATCGGCGACGACTGGGCGCGCGACGCGGTCTCGGCGTTCTCGGTCGACGACGACCTGCAGTGCATGCCGTACGCCGCCTCGCCGATGGTCATCTACTACAACACCGACCTCGTCGACTTCGCGGCGATGGAGGCGGAGGGCCTGCCGGTGCCGCGCGAGGACCACACCAGCTGGAACTTCGCGGAGTTCCGGGCGGCGGCGGAGTTCGCGAGCCGGCCGCGGCGCAACACCCGCGGCATCTACATCGCGCCGACGCTGCGCGGCCTGGCGCCGTTCGTCTACTCCGGCGGCGGCCAGCTGTTCGACGACGACAACGAGCCGACCAGCCTGGCGCTCGGCGACGACGGGTCGACCGACGCGCTGCGGCGCACTCTCGAGCTGCTGCGCGACCCGCGGCTCACGCTGAGCACCAAGCAGCTCGCCCGGCGCCCGGCGGAGGAGTGGTTCAAGCGCGGCAAGCTCGCGATGATCGCCGGCTTCCGCGGGCTGACCCCCGAGCTGCGCGGCGTCGAGGGCCTCAACTTCGACGTGCTGCCGATGCCCTCGCTGGGCTCGGCCAAGACCGTCGCCGACCTCAACGGCATCTGCCTCACCCCGGCCCGTCCGGCGCGCAACGAGGCGGCGGCCAACGTGCTCAGCTACCTGGTGAGCGACGAGGCGATGGCCCGGGTCGCCCAGACCGGCTACATCCAGCCCGCCAAGCTGACCGTCGCGTTCTCCGACGACTTCCTCCAGCCGGGCCAGGCGCCGGAGCATGCCGCGCTGTTCAACAGCGTGATGCGCACGATCGTGCTGCCGCCGTTGATGAGCCAGGGCCGCGAGCTGCGCGAGCTGGTCGACCCCGACATCGAGACGCTGCTGACGACGCCGGACATCGCCGACCTCCAGGAGGCGCTGAAGGCGATCGACGAGAAGTCGCGCAGCCTCCTGGATCCCGACTACGTCGCGCCGTCGGAGACGCCCTCGGAGGGCGCCTCGGACACCGGGCCCGGCTCGCCGTCCGACGCCGGCTCGTCCGCCACACCCTGACGCCGCTTCCGGCCGCGCGCCGAGGCGGAGCCCTCGGCGTCGAGGACGGCACGGCTGAGCGCGGGCGCGGTCAGCCCGATCTGCCAGCTGCGCGCCCCCAGCGCCCGGAGCTGGTCGATGACCGCCTCCAGCAGCTCGACCGGGTCGCGCGTGCTCGGCGGCGCCCACATCACCCGGCGCAGGCTGTCGGGGGTGAGCAGGTTCTCCAGCGGGATGGCGTGCTCCTCCGCCAGCGCGGCGACCGCGGCGCGGGCCAGCTCGAGCCGGCGGGCCGCGACCGGATCCTTGTCGGCCCAGGTGCGCGGCGCCGGCGGGCCGTCGCCGTGGGTGACCCGGGACGGCAGCTCGCTCTCGGGCAGCTCCGCGGCGGACTGCAGCGCTGCCAGCCACTCGCGGGCGTGCCGGGCGGCGCCGCGGCCGTGGAAGCCCGGGGTGCCGAGCAGGGCGCCGCGGGTGGTCGGCATCGCGGTGGCCGCGGCGACGATCGCGGCGTCGGGGATCAGCCGGCCGGGGGTGACGTCACGCTCCCGGGCGATCGCGTCGCGGGCCTCCCACAGCGCCCGCACCGCGCCGAGGGTACGGCGGCCGCGGACCTTGTGGAGGCCGGAGGTGCGCCGCCAGGCGTCGACCCGCACCGCCGGCTCGAAGCCCCGGACGTGCTCGAACTCCTGGCGCGCCCAGTCGGCCTTGCCGGCCTCCTCGAGCTGGGCGGCGAGCAGGTCGCGCAGCTCGACGAGCACCTCGACGTCGAGTGCGGCGTACTCCAGCCAGGGCTCGGGCAGCGGCCGGGTCGACCAGTCGACCGCGGAGTGCTCCTTGCGCAGGTGGCGCCCGAGCAGGGTCTCGACCAGGGTGGCCAGCCCGACCCGCGGATAGTCGAGGAGCCGGCCGGCGAGCTCGGTGTCGAACAGCGCGACCGGCCGCAGCCCGACCTCGGCCAGGCAGGGCAGGTCCTGGGTGGCGGCGTGCAGGATCCACTCGGCGTCGCCGATGGCGTCGGCGAGGGGCGTGAGGTCGCCGAACGGGATCGGGTCGATCAGGCCGATGCCGGCCCCGGCGCGCTTGACCTGGATCAGGTACGCGCGGTTGGAGTAGCGGTAGCCGGACGCGCGCTCGGCGTCGATCGCCACCGGACCGGAGCCGGCCGCGACCAGGGCGCAGTACGCCGCCAGCGCCTCCGGAGTGTCGATCACCGGCGGCAGGCCGTCGGCGAGGGTCAGCAGCTCGACCGGCTGCTGGTCCTCCTCGGGCGTCTCGTCAGGTGCCTGGTCGGCCATCAGCCGCCCCGCTGGCCGCGCCGCGACGGCATGACCGCGATCCCGTCGGGCACCGGCTCCAGGCCGCCGGCGGTGCACATCAGCTCGCCCCACGCCTCGGCGTGCGTGGCGATGTCGGCCGGGTCGACGGGCGTCCACGAGGCCCGGATCTCGAGCTGGGCGCTGCCCGGCTCGTCGGCCATCGAGCCGTAGCTCTCGGTGACCACCTTGGTGACGGTCCCGGAGACGGCGACGTGCTCGGCACCGTGCGCCTCCAACGCGTCGGTCAGCCAGGTCCAGCCGACGTCGGTCAGCAACGGGTCGGTCGCCAGGTCGTGGTCGATCTCGGCCCGGCAGTAGGCCACGCAGCGGAAGGTGCCCGCCCAGGCGTCGTTGCCGGCCGGGTCGTGGAGCAGGACCAGGCGGCCGGTGGCCACCTCGTCGTCGACGGTGACGTCGGCGGACAGGGCGGCGGCGTACGGCGCGATCCGCTGCGGCGCCGGCATCTCCTCGCAGAAGACCTCGGGGCGGAACGAGGCCGCGCGCAGGCCCGCGACGGCTGCGGTGAACTCGGGGGGAGTGCCGGCCGCGCCGGACCCCTGGTTCATCTCCTGGCGGGCGACCATGGGGCCACCCTAGGCGGAGAGGGCCGGATCGATGTGCGTCCCACGCCGTTGACCTGCGACGCTGGGTCTCGTGACCGCCCCCCTGCACGACAGCGCACTCCTCAAGGCCGCCCGCGGAGAGAAGGTGCCGCACACCCCGGTGTGGTTCATGCGGCAGGCCGGGCGCTCGCTGCCGGAGTACCTGAAGGTGCGCGAGGGCGTCGCCATGCTCGACTCCTGCCAGAACGCCGAGCTGATCACCGAGATCACCCTCCAACCGGTGCGTCGCTACGGCGTGGACGCGGCGATCTTCTTCTCCGACATCGTGCTGCCGCTCAAGGCGGTCGGCGTCGACCTCGACATCGTGCCCGGCGTCGGGCCGGTCGTCGCCACGCCGGTGCGCACCCTCGCCGACGTCGAGGCGATCCCGGACCTCACCCCCGAGCAGATCCCCTACATCACCCAGGCCGTCCAGAACCTGGTCGGCGAGCTCGCCTCGACCAACGGCGGCACCCCGTTGATCGGGTTCGCGGGCGCGCCGTTCACCGTGGCGTCGTACCTCGTCGAGGGCGGACCGTCGAAGGAGCACGCGAAGACCAAGGCGCTGATGTTCGGTGCCCCCGACGTGTGGGACGCGCTGATGCGCAAGATCGCCGACGTCTCGGCCGTCTTCCTCGAGACCCAGGTCGCCGCGGGCGCCTCCGCGGTCCAGCTGTTCGACTCGTGGGCCGGCGCGCTCACCCCGGCCGACTACGTCCGCTACGTCCAGCCCCACTCCGCCCGAGTGCTGGAGCGGGTGGGCGCGCTGGGCGTGCCCCGCATCCACTTCGGCGTCGGTACGTCGAACCTGCTCGACCTGATGGGCGAGGCGGGCGCCGACGTGGTCGGCGTCGACTGGCGCACCCCGCTCGAGCGCGCGATCCCGCTGGTCGGCGATCGCTCCGTGCAGGGCAACCTCGACCCGACGCTCGTCTTCGCGCCGACCGAGGTGATGACCGAGCGCGCCGCCGCTGTCATCGAGGCCGGCCGGGCCGCCCGCGGGCACATCTTCAACCTCGGTCACGGCGTCATCCCGAGCACCGACCCCGACCAGCTCGCGCGGCTGACCGAGTTCGTGCAGGGCTACCCGCTGGACTGAGCCTGGAGGCGTCCTCACAGGGAGCCCACAGACGCGGGACAGTGCGCACCCACGACCCGGTCGAACACTGGTGGTCACCGACGACCTCCGGAGGCCCCCGTGACCGAGCAGCACCCCTCGACCGAGTCCGGCAACCGCTGGGAGGGGGCCGCGCCGCCACCTCCGCCACCTCCGCCACCTCCGCCGCCCGCACCGACGGCGCCCGCACCGGACACCGGCGCCTACCCGGTGCTCGGCGCGCCGGTGCCCAAGCGCCGCCGGGCGCGGGCCCTCGCGGCGGCGACCGCGGCCGCCGTGGCCGCCGGCCTGGGCGGGATCGGCGGCTTCGCGGTCGGCCAGGCCACGGCGGGCCCGGACGCCACGGTGCCGGCCACCAGCCAGGTCGGTGACGACGGCGGGTCCGGCGGCGGCTTCCGGGACCGCCAGCCGCCACCGGGGCTCGGCGGCCAGGGACTCGACGGCCAGGGCTTCCCGGGCGGGGACCCCGGCTCGGGCACGGGCTCGTCGTGACCGCCCTGACGCCCCGCGCCACCCTGCCGCCCGTCGCGGCCCGCCCGGCCGCGGCGGTGCGCGCCGAGGCGGTCCGGACGGCCGCGGGCACGGCCCTCGCCGGCGCGCTGGGCCTGGTCGCCCTGTGGTGGCTGCGCGACGGGGGCCTGGGCTCGATCGTCGACCTCGGCTCGGCGCTGACCGCGCTCGGCCGGCTCAGCGGCCTGGCCGGCTCGGTGCTGCTCCTCGCCCAGGTGCTGCTGATGGCGCGGCTGCCCGTGCTGGAGCGGGCGTTCGGCCAGGACCGGCTGGCCGCGCTGCACCGCACCGTCGGCTTCACCTCGTTCTCCCTCGTGCTGGGCCACGTCCTCACCGTGACCTGGGGCTACGCCGCGGGCTCGCTCGCCGCGACCCCGGCCATGCTGTGGACGCTGACCTGGGACTACCCGGGCATGCTGCTCGCCGCCGCCGGCCTGCTGTGCCTGGTCCTGGTCGTGGTGACCAGCGTGCGTGCCGCGCGGCGCAGGCTGCGCTACGAGTCCTGGCACCTGCTGCACCTCTACGCCTATCTCGGCGTCGGGCTCGCCCTGCCCCACCAGCTGTGGACCGGCGAGCAGCTCACCGGCTCGCCCGCGCGCACCGTGTTCTGGTGGACGGCGTGGGGTGCGGCCGCCGGCGCCGTCCTCGGCTGGCGGGTGCTGCTCCCGCTCGCCGTGAACCTGCGGCACCGGCTCCGGGTGACCTCCGTCGTCGCCGAGGCGCCCGGGGTGTGGTCGGTGTACCTGACCGGGCGCCGTCTCGAGCGGCTGCGCGCCGAGCCGGGGCAGTTCCTGCTCTGGCGCTTCCTCGACGCCCCGGGCCGCTCCCGCGCCCACCCCTACTCCTTGTCCGCCGCCCCGGACGGCCGCAGCCTGCGGATCACCGTCGCCGCGGCCGGTGACGACAGCCGCCGCGTCGCCGCGCTCGCGCCCGGTGGCCGGGTGCTCGTCGAGGGGCCGTACGGCCGGCTCACGCCCCGCGCCCGCGAGGCCCGCAAGGTCGCGCTCATCGGCGCCGGGGTCGGGATGGCTCCGCTGCGCGCCCTCGCCGAGGGGATGAGCTTCGCGCCCGGCGAGGCGGTGTACGTCGAGCGGTACCGCTCCGCTCCGCTGTTCGCCGCCGAGGTCGACCTGCTCGCCCGGGAGCGCGGACTGCGGGTGCTGCGCCTGCCGGGTGCTCGGCGTACCGCCGACTCGTGGCTGCCCGCGCTGGCCCGACCGGTCGACGACGTGACGGCGCTGCGGGCCTGGGTCCCGGACATCGCGGAGCACGACGTCTACGTCTGCGGTCCTCCGGGCTGGTCGGCCCTGGTCCGGGCGACCGCGGTCGCCGCCGGAGTGCCGGACCGGCGCATCCATGTCGAGGACTTCGGGTGGTGAGCGGCATGAGACGCATCGCGCTGTGGTTCGCCGGGACGGTGGCGGTCGTGGTCCTGCTGTTCAGCCACGCCACCTCGACCGGCGGCTCGACCCTGGCCGCGGCCGGCTCCCAGGTCGCCGTCTCCGGCGGTACGTCGACCGGCTCCGGCACGACGGTCACCGGCGACGTGGCCCAGACCCGCTGGGGCCCGGTCCAGGTCGCGCTGACGGTCGACGGCGGCACGATCACGGCGGTGCAGGTGCCGCGGTATCCCAGCGGCAACGGCCGCGACCAGGAGATCAACGCCCGCGCGCTGCCGGTCCTAGTCCAGGAGACGATCGCGGCGCAGAGCGCCTCGATCGACATGGTCAGCGGTGCGACCGTGACCAGCGTCGGCTACCGGCAGTCGCTGCAGAGCGCGCTCGACAAGGCCGGGCTGTGATCGTCCGGCGCCGCGCCTTCGAGGTGATGGGCACCGTCGTCAGCCTCGCCCTGCGCGGTCGGTACGCCGAGGGGCCCGAGGCCGAGGCCGCCTGGGCCGAGGTGACGGCGAGCCTGCGCCGGGTCGACGAGCTGTTCAGCACCTACCGGCCCGACTCCGTGGTGAACCGCTGGGGCCGGGGCGAGCTGGCCCTCGTCGACGCGCCCCCGGAGCTCACCGAGGTGCTGACCCTCGCCGAGGTCGCCCGGGAGGCGAGCGGCGGGGCCTTCGACATCGAGGCCGTCCGCTCGCCGTACGGTGGCGGGCCGGACCCCTCCGGGGTGGTGAAGGGCTGGGCGGTGCGGCGGGCGAGCGCGGCCCTGGACCGGCTCGCGGCGACCGACTACTGCCTCTCGGCCGGGGGCGACCTGCTCTGTCGCACCCGCGTCCCGGGTGCCCCGGCCTGGCGGATCGGCATCGAGGACCCGGCCGACCCCCGCCGCCTGGTCGCCGTCGTGCCGGTCGCGGACGGTGCGGTCGCGACCTCCGGCAGCGCGCACCGCGGCGACCACATCCGCGACCCGCGCACCGGGACCGCCCCCGCCGGGCTGCGGCAGGTGACGGTCGTCGCGCCGGACCTGGTGGCCGCCGACATCGAGGCGACCACCGCCTTCGTCCTGGGGGAGCGGGGCGTGCCCTGGCTGCTCGGCCGCGGCCGGAGCGGGGTCGTGGTCGCCGCCGACGGCACCGCCGCGACGTACGGTGCGGATCCGCTCAGCCGGCGGTGGCCTTCTTCGCCGGCGCGCGCCGCGCGGCCGGCTTCTTCGCGACCGTGACCTGGCCCTTGAGCCCGACCCGCAGCCCGGACCCGGTGCCGGTGGTCGTCAGGTAGGGCTGGCTCTCGACCAGCGTGGCCAGTTTCGCGGCGCCGTACAGCCGCGGGTCGAAGGAGGAGTCGGCCGAGCGCAGGTAGCTGCCGATCGCGGCGAGCCGCGCCCAGCCGTCGTCGTCGGACGTGGCGTTGACCGCCCGGCTGAGCAGGCTCTGCAGGTTGGGGACCGGCGCGGCCGGCTCGACCTCCTCCGGGGTCTCCGGCTCGGTCTCGCCGCCGGCCTGCTCGCCCAGGAGCTCCAGGTAGATGAAGGTGTCGCAGGCGGCGACGAGCGACTGCGGCGTCTTGCGCAGCCCGAGCCCGTAGACCGTCCGGCCCGACTCGCGCAGGCGGGTCGCGAGCCGGGTGAAGTCGCTGTCGCTGGACACGAGCGCGAAGGCGTCCAGGTTGCCCGAGTAGAGCAGGTCCATCGCGTCGATGATCAGCGCCGAGTCGGTGGCGTTCTTGCCGGTCGTGTAGGCGAACTGCTGCACGGGGACGATGGCGTGCCGATTGAGCTGGGCCTTCCAGCCGCCGAGCTGGGGCGTGGTCCAGTCGCCGTAGGCGCGCTTCACGGTCGCGACGCCGTACGTCGCCAGCTCCTCCAGCAGGGCGCTGACGTGCTTCGGCGAGGTGTTGTCGGCGTCGATCAGGACGGCCAGGCGGGCGGTGCTCGGCGTGGTGGTCACCACCTCATCATGGCCGAGGCCGGGCGGTGGGCTCAGGAGGCGGCGCTGGAGCTCGCCGCCGCGCCCCGGTACTCCGTGGCGCGCGCGGTCAGCGCGGCCTGCAGCTCCCGCACGGGCAGCGGCTGCTGGAGAGAGGAGCGCTGGCGCAGCTGAAGGGTGAGATAGGTCTGCTCGCCGGCGATCGGGCGGGCCTCGATCATGCCGACGCGGTGCAGCGGGTCGCCGATGACCGTGTAGTCGGGGAGCACGGTCACGCCCACGCCCTCGGCGACCAGGGCCTTGCCCATCTCGGCGCCGTCGGTGCTGTGGGCGGCGGGCGGCAGCTCGGGGCCGAACGCGCGATGGACGTAGCGGTGCATCACGTAGCCGGGCCGCATCATCACGAACCGCTCCTGGCGCAGCTCGTCGATGGTCACCTGCGGCCGGGCGGTGAGCGGGTGACCCGCCGGGAGGACCGCGACCGGGCGGCCGTGGAGCAGGTCCACCCCGTCCAGGCCGATCGGCGCGTCGTCGCCGTCGAGGACGTTGACCAGGCCCAGGTCGAGAGTGCTGTCGGCGAGCCCCTCGTCGATCTGGGCCTGCTGGAGGGTGAGCACCTCGACCGTCGTACCGGGGTGGCGCTCCTGGAACGCGCGGACCGCCGGGATGAGCAGGGTGGAGGTGGCGGCGTGCACCGTGCCGACCCGGATCATCCGGGTGTCGGTACGCCGGTCCCCGGCGGCATTGCGCAGTCGCTCGACGGCGGCGAGGACGTCGGCCATGTAGGGCAGCAGCTCGCGGCCCTCGCGGCTGATCCGGGCGCCCGAGCGACGGCGGTCGAGCAGGGTGACCCGCAGCTCGCGCTCGAGCTTGGTGAGCGCCTCGCTGAGCGCGGGCTGGGAGAGGTGCAGTCGCTCGCTGGCCCGGCGCAGGGAGCCGTGCTGCGTGACGGCGGTGAGGTACTCCAGCTGTTCGATGCGCATGGGTGCGGCCTTTCACGTCCATCGGTGACGCCGTGGGCCGGAGTCCTTGCCCGGGAGTCAAATACAAGTAAGTCTGTAGACAAACAGTAACACGAGGAACGCGGGATGGACGCGGGGCTCCGGGACCTGACTTACGCAGTGCGGGCCGGACCCCGCGTCCGGCGGCGCAGGAGCAGCCGGGCCGGCACGGCCAGCACGGCGAGCAGCACCAGCCACGGAACCAGGAAGCCGACCACCACCAGCACCGCGCCGGCACCGGTCACGAAGGCGTCCCAGCCCTGCGCCAGGCCGCCCAGGAAGCCGTCGGCCTCCTCGTCCTCCTGCTCGTGGCGGGTCGCCGGCTGCGAGAGGTAGACGGTGAGCGTCGACATGCTGGTCTGGTCGGCCAGCCACTGCTGCCGCGACTCCAGCGCGTCCAGGTCGGCCTGGCGGCTGGCGAGCTGGGACTCGATCGCCACGATCTGCTCGATCGTCTCGGCCCGCGCCAGCAGCGTCTCGATCCGCTGCACGCTCTTGCGCTGCGCCCGGATCCGGGCTTCCACGTCGACCACCTCGGCGCTCACGTCCTCGGCGTTGGTCGTCGTCCCCGTCGGGGTGGCGATCCCCTCCAGCGCCGCCACCACGTCGTCGAAGCGCTCGCTCGGCACCCGCAGCACCAGGCGCGCGGTGCTCAGCTCGCCCTTCTCGCCGGTCGTGGTCTCCTGCTCGCCGACCGTGCCCTGGTGCGCGTCGACCACCTTGCGCACCTCCAGCCGGGCCTTGCCGACGTCCTTCGCCTCCAGCGACACGGTGCCGGTGGCGATCACCGCGGGCTGCGCGGCGTCGGGGGCCCGGGCGTCGTCGCGCCCGGCGCTGCCGCCGCTGTCGCCGCTGTCGCCGGCACTGTCGGCCACGCCCGCCGGCGCCTCCGCCGGGGCCCCCGCCGGGGCCGCCTCGCTCATCAGCGCGTCGCCGGACGCGGCCTTCGAGCCGCTCGCGTCGTTGCTGTCGCCGGAGCTGCAGCCGACCAGGGCGAGGAGGGTGGTGAGTCCGGCGAGGGCGAGCGCGGCACGGCGCGGTGAGGTCTGCATGGCACTCCGACGCAGCCCGGCTCTCGGTGGTTCCGTCTCGCGCCGCGCATCTGACGAACGAGCTGTGGATCGGCCGCTGCGCAGCCCGTTCGTCAAATGCGCGGCGAGGACCGGGCGGCTACAGCAGGCCCTGGGCCTTGAGGGAGAGGTAGTGGTCGGCCAGCGCCGGGGGCAGCTCGCCGACGTCGGCGTCGACCACGTCGACCCCGAGCCGCACCAGCATGGCGCGGGTGCGCTCGCGGCGCTCGACCTCGTGGGCGGCGGCCGCGGCGGCGTAGACGTCGTCGGCGGTGGCCTCGGTCTCGGCGACCGCGGCCAGCCGGGTCAGCTCGGGATCGCGGACCGAGGCGATGACGACCCGGTGGTGACGGGTCAGGACCGGGAGCACGGGCAGCAGGCCGTCGGCGATGGCGGCCGGCTCGAGCGCGGTGAGCAGGACGACGAGCGCCCGCTGGCGGCCGAAGCCCTGGACCGCGCCGGCCAGCAGGTCCCAGTCGGCCTCGACCAGCACCGGGTCGAGCTCGGCCATCTGCTCCTGCAGGCGCAGCGCCACGTCGCGGGCGCCGTGCAGCCGCTGGCGGGCCCGGACCCGGCGGTCGCCGGCGACGAAGTCGACCCGGTCGCCGGCCCGGGAGGCGAGGGCGCCGAGCAGGAGGGCGGAGTCCATGGCCGCGTCCAGGCGGGGCATGCCGTCGGTCTCGGGCTCGCCCGCGGCGCGGGCGACCCGGCCCGCGGAGGTGCGGGAGGTGTCGAGGACGAGCACCACCCGGCGGTCCCGCTCGGGCTGCCAGGTGCGGACCACGACGTGGGTGCTGCGCGCCGACGCGCGCCAGTCGATGGAGCGGACGTCGTCGCCGCGGACGTACTCGCGCAGCGAGTCGAACTCGGTGCCCTGGCCGCGCACGCGGACCGCGGCCCGCCCGTCGAGGTCGCGGAGCCGGGCCAGCCGGGACGGCAGGTGCTTGCGCGACTCGAACGGCGGCAGCGCGCGCACCGATCCGGGGACGTCGTAGGTGCGCTGCCGGGCGACCAGCCCCAGCGGCCCCCAGGACCGGACCGTGACCCCGGCCGCGCGCAGGTCGCCGCGGCGCCGGGGGAGCAGCGGAGTGCTCAGCCGCCGCTGGTCGCCGGGGACCAGCCGGAGCCGGAACCTGTTGTCGCGGGCGCCGGCGGAGGGCTGCCAGGCGTCGCGGACGTGGAGGTGCAGCCGGCGTCCGGTCGCCGCGACGGTGAGCTCGGAGGACGCCGGGTCGCCGAGCCGCACCGAGCCCGGCGGGCGCCGGGTGAGGGTGGCAAGACCGGGGGAGGGGGTGAGCAGCCGGTCCAGGCCGACGAGGAGCAGCACCCCCAGCAGCCAGAGCCACACCGTGCCGGCCTGGGGGCGCAGCACGACAGCCACCAGCCCCAGCAGGAGCAGCAGCGCGACCCGGCCGGAGATCGCCATCGGCTCAGCGCGGGACGGGGACGGAGGCGATCGCGGAGGCCAGCACCTGGGCGACGTCGACGCCCTCGAGCTCCGCCTCGGCACGTACGCCGAGCCGGTGGGCCAGCGACGCCTGGGCCAGCGCCTTCACGTCGTCGGGCGTCACGAAGTCGCGGCCCGAGAGCCAGGCCCACGCCCGCGCCGCCCGCAGCAGCGCGGTCGCGCCGCGCGGGCTGACGCCGAGCGACAGCGAGGGCGACTGCCGGGTGGCCCGCGCGATGTCGACGATGTAGGACGCCACCTCGGGGGACACCTGCACCTGCTTCACCGCGGCCTGGCCGGCCTCGACATCGGCGGCGCCGGCGACCGGCCGCACGCCCGCGCCGGCCACGTCGCGCGGGTCGAAGCCCTCGGCGTGCCGGGTGAGGATGGTGATCTCGTCCTCGCGCGGCGGCACGGGCAGCACCACCTTGAGCAGGAAGCGGTCGAGCTGGGCCTCGGGCAGCGGGTAGGTGCCCTCGAACTCGACCGGGTTCTGGGTGGCGGCCACCAGGAACGGGCGCGGCAGGGGCCGGGTCACGCCGTCGGCCGACACCTGGCCCTCCTCCATCGCCTCCAGCAGCGCGGACTGGGTCTTGGGCGGCGTCCGGTTGATCTCGTCGGCCAGCAGCAGGTTGGTGAAGATCGGGCCCTCGCGGAAGCTGAGCTCGCCGCCGCCCGCCGCGTCGATGACCAGCGAGCCGGTGATGTCGCCGGGCATCAGGTCGGGGGTGAACTGCACCCGCCGGGTCTGCACGTCGAGGCTCTGGGCGAGGGTGCGCACGAGCAGCGTCTTGGCCGTCCCCGGCACGCCCTCCATCAGCACGTGGCCGCCGCACAGCAGCGCGACGAGCAGCCCGGACACGGCGGCGTCCTGGCCGACCACGGCCTTGGCGACCTCCTGGCGCACGGCGAGCAGCCGCTCGCGGACGCCGGCCTCGTGGGTGGTCTGGGTCATGAGCGTCGTACCTCTCTCCTCAGTCGGGCCAGGTCCTGCGCGAACCGGACCAGGTCCTGGTCGGTCGCCGGGGCGGTGCGGTGGTCGTCGAGCAGCGCGGACACCGCCTCGACGGGTGCGCCGAGGTGGCGGGCGGTCGCCTCGACGACGGCGTGGGTCGGCGCGCCACGGTCGAGGCGCAGCCGGCGGGCCAGGTCGGCACGGGCGGCCTGGCGCAGCGCGCGGGCGGCGTGGTCGCGGTCGCCGCTGCGGCGGTACATCCGGCCCCGGCTCCGGGTCGTCTCGACCGCGCGGACCACCACGGGCAGCGGCTCGGTCGAGAGCGGCCCGAGCCGGCGCACCCGCCACAGCAGCAGCGCCGCCCCGGCGAGCGCGACCAGCCAGAGCGCGGGCCCGATCCAGTCGGGCAGCAGGCTGCCGATGGTGACCGCGTCGTCGGAGACGGCATCGGTCGCGTCGGGGACGTACCAGACCAGCCGCGGGTCCTGTCCGAGCAGGCGGAGCCCGACCGCCGCGTTGTCGGCACGGGTGACCTGGTCGTTGGTCAGCGCCTGGCCGGCGCCGAACAGCACCAGGCCGTCGACGCCGCGCACCAGTGACCGGTCGTCGACCGGGAAGCAGCCCGCCCCGGTGTACGACGTCGCCCGGTCGACCTCGACCGTCAGCCCCTCGAGGCCCACGCCGGCGACCCCGTCGGGGCATCGGGCGGCGAGCGCGTCGTCCTTGCCGGCGGACACCGGGAGCAGCCCGAGGTCGGGGTCGATCTCCTGGATGATCGCGAAGTCGGGCTCGACCAGCACCACCCGCGCGGCGGCGGCCGCGTGGGCGCGCATCCGCTCGAGCGTGCTCGGCGCGAGCTGCTCGGTGCCGCTGACGACGACGGTGGTGGCGTCGTCGACGGCGGCCTCCTCGAAGGCGGCGGCCGAGCGGGCGATGGTGACCTCGACGCCCTGGTCGGCCAGCACCTTGGCCAGCGCCTGGGCCCCGTCGGGACCGGGATTGCGCGGGTCGGCGACGCCCGGGTACTTCTCGGAGTCGCGGGTGAGCCAGACGGCCACCACGAGCGCGAGCACGACCGCCGCCGCGACCGCGAGCCGTCCGCGCGACACCCTGATCCGGGTCATCGGCGCGCCGCCCGCCCCGCGAGCAGGTCGTCGAGCGCCAGCAGCTCGGCGGCCTGCGCGCTGGTGGCCGGCCGCTCGCCGTAGAGGACGCCGTCGAACAGGTCGGCGCCGTGCAGCACCGCCGACCGGTGCTCGGGGAAGACCGCGACCAGCGCGCCGGCCAGCTCGTGGGCGGTGGCCTGGGGCAGGTCCTCGATCCGGCCGCGCTCGATCTGGCGCACCGCGGCCGCCCGGTAGGCGTCGACCAGCGCCGCGGCCGGGTCGCCGGCCACGAGCGCCGCCTCGGCCCGGGCCCGGAGCCGGTCGGCCGAGACCACCTCGTCGGTCAGGGCCGGAGCCTGCGCGGACCGGCCGGTCGCCGTACGCCGGGCGCGGCTGGCCAGGAAGAGCACCCCGCCGACGATCAGCAGCACCACCACGAACGCGGCGGCGGTGGCGAGCGCCGAGGACCCGGACGCGGCGTCGACGGTGCGCGAGATCAGCCGGTCGAGCCAGCGGGTCAGCCGCCCGAGGAGGTCGTCTTGGTAGTACTCCGGGCGCACCAGCTCGCGGCGCAGCTCACGGCGCGCCTCGTCGCCGCTCGGGTCGAGCGGCGGGTCGAGGCGGACGAGAGCGAGCGCCGGGATCATGCGGGGACGATCCCCGCCTCCCGCATCAGCTCCACGTCGAAGGCCTCCTTGCGCATCCGGAGGTCGACGTACTGGACCGAGGTGACGGCGGCCAGGAAGGGGGCGACGAAGGCGTTCTGGAGGACCAGCGCCACGGCCTGGGTGAGGATCAGGGCCAGCGCGGAGTACTCGGGCACCGCCAGGGCGACGACATTGCCGACGATGCTGACCGGGAACGACAGCAGCCCGCCGGCGAACTGCGCGATCAGCACCGTGAGCAGGGCGATGCCGAAGGTGCGCCAGAACTGCCGCGCGCTCAGCCGCCAGCCGCGGCCGATCGCGCCGAACACCCCCACCGGCTCGAGCATCAGCGCGGGGACCGGGAGGTAGTAGTAGCGGATCCACAGCCAGCAGCACAGGGCGATGAACGCCGGCACGGTGACCAGGCCCCAGACCACCACCGGCCACGGCCCGTCGCTGATCGCGACCACGACCACCCAGGCCAGGACATAGACGGTCACCAGCGCGAGATAGGTGAGGTTCAGGATCAGGGTCAGCGCGAGCAGGCGCCACCGCTTCCCGCGGGTCGCGGCCCAGGCCTCGCCGAGCCCGAGCCGGCGCCCCACCGCGGCCGCGCGGGTCACGTGGGCGACCATCCCGGTCACGAACACCACGCCGACCTGGGCGACGACCAGGGAGAGCAGCAGCGATCCGTACGCCGCGAGGGCGCCGACCAGCTCGGCCACCGACGCGTCGGGGTCGACCTCACCCGAGGCGTCGACCGCGATCCCGATCGTCAGCGAGATCGCCACGGTCACCAGGACCGGGATCAGCATCGCTACGGCGGTCACCATCACCGCCGCGCCGACGGTGGCCTTCGGGTTGAACCGGATGATCCGGAACGCGCCGTCGTAGATGTTGCCGAGGTTGAGCGGGCGCAGGGGGAGCGCTCCCGGCTTGTGGGCCGCGCCGAGCATCAGCCCCGGCACCGGGCCCGGACCGGTCGGGTAGGGAGCCCAGCCGGGCGGCGCCGCGCCCGGCCCGTCGGCCGGTGGCGCACCCGGCGGCGGCGCGCCCGGCGGGGGGAACGCGGGCCCGGCCGCGCCGGGCGGGACCGGGTCGGCGGGCGCGGGCGCACCCGGGGGCGGGTACGGGTGCGAGGGGCCGTCGGTCATGCGGGTCATCCTCGCATCCGGGCCCGAGGGAATGGTCCCAAGGGCGCGAAGCGTGCAGAACGGCGCCCTACGGGCAGCGGAACGACGACAACAGCGCAGCAGAACGACGACGAATGGCCAGCAGAACGACGACATCTCGCGCCGGGCCACGCTAGAGTCCAGGTGTGAGCGCATTGGTCGGGCGGCATCTCTTGGAGACCGGCGGGGCCTACCTGGAGACTTTCCCAGCCTTGGTCGTGCAGGGCGCGCGCCAGGTCGGCAAGAGCACGTTCGCGGGGTTGCTGGCCGCAGACCGTCCCTCTCTCACGCTCACCCTGGATGACCAGCAGGTCCGGGACGCGGTCGTGGCCGACCCCGCCGCCTTCATCGAGCAGCTGCCTGACGGACTGCTGGTTGTCGACGAGATCCAGCGAGCTCCCGAGCTGATCCTCGCGGTCAAGGCGGCGATCGACAGGAATCGCCGGCCCGGTCGGTTCGTCCTGACCGGCTCCTCCGACCTGCTCCGCCTCGAACGCACGCCGGACAGCCTCGCGGGTCGTGCGGTCAGCATCCAGCTGCGCGGCCTGAGCCAGGGTGAGCTCGCCGGGCGCCGCGAGGACTTCGTGGCCGCGCTCGCGTCAGGCGCCACCCCGCTGGGCTTCCGGACGGGGGTCGGGGCCGACGACTATGCCGGCCGCATCGCTCGCGGCGGATATCCCGAGGTCCGCGAGCTGCGCGAGCGGCTCCGACCGGTCTGGTTCGACAGCTATCTCGAGCGCATCGTCCAGCGCGACGCGCGCGAGCTGGTGCGGCTCCCTGAGCCCGAGAGGTTGGCGTCGCTGTTGCGTCTGATCGCCGCCAACCAGTCCGGCGAGCTGGTGAAGGCGCGCCTCGCCGAGGCGGCCGGGCTTCCTGCGACCAGCATCGCGGCCTATGTCGACCTGCTCCGGACTCTCTATCTGGTGGACCTGCTGCCGCCGTGGACTCCGAATCTGACCCGGCGCGAGATCGGCAAGCCGAAGTCGATCGTTGCCGATCCCGGCTTGGCCCTGCGGCTGGCCCGGCTCGCCGAGGGTCAGATCGCCGGGCTGGCCGGCCGCGACGCCCTCGGCCCGCAGCTGGAGGGCTTCGTCGTCGCCGAGCTCCTCAAGCAGCGGGGCTGGAGTGAGTGTGCCTTCGACCTCTATCACTACCGCGATCGAAACGGGCTGGAGGTCGACGTCATCATCGAACTCGAGGACGGGCGGGTGTTCGGCGTCGAGGTCAAGGCGGCGCGTAGCTACCGCCGCCAGCAGTTCGCGGGTCTCGAGGGGATCGCCGCACGTCTGGGGGACAGGTTCGCCGGGGGCGTGGTCCTCACGACGGCGCAGGACGGCTATCAGTACCGTCCGGGAATGTGGGGACTGCCGGTGGCGGCGCTCTGGGAGTGGCCGGACGCGCCGTAGCGGAACGGTCGTCGCTGGCAATTTGGTGCGCCCCGCGAACTCTGCCAAGATGTTCCGGTTGCCCCGGACAGGTCGTCGGGGTGCGCGCCCATCTTGACTACTGAATCGTGTCTCCCCTGCGGAGTGGTCGGCCCTGCCGATCCGAGCCGCGTGGAGCGTGTGCAGGTCGTCGACATCAGCTCGCACCGCACGCCCGGGAGGCCCGAGGCAGCCAAGAACAACAGCTCCACTTCCCCAGGGAAGACGTGTGTGCCCGGAAAACGTGCGACACGCCCGACCGCGGGGGTCGGAGCTGAAGGACCCAGAGTCGTACGACGAGTAAGGACGAGAGAGACCTATGGCGGGACAGAAGATCCGCATCAGGCTCAAGGCCTATGACCACGAGGTGATCGACACCTCGGCGCGCAAGATCGTGGACACGGTCACCCGCACGGGTGCGAAGGTCGCCGGCCCGGTGCCGCTGCCGACCGAGAAGAACGTCTTCTGTGTCATTCGCTCGCCGCACAAGTACAAGGACTCGCGCGAGCACTTCGAGATGCGCACCCACAAGCGGCTCATCGACATCATCGACCCCACGCCGAAGACCGTCGACAGCCTGATGCGCCTCGACCTGCCGGCCGGTGTCGACATCGAGATCAAGCTCTGAGGTTCGGGACATGACTATTGAGCGCAACGTGAAGGGGCTGCTGGGCACCAAGCTCGGCATGACCCAGCTCTGGGACGAGAACAACCGGGTCATCCCGGTGACCGTGGTCGCCGCCGGCACCAACGTCGTCACCCAGGTCCGCCAGCCCGAGCCGGACGGCTACAACGCCATCCAGATCGGCTTCGGCGAGATCGAGGGCCGCAAGGTCAACAAGCCGCAGGCGGGTCACTTCGCCAAGGCCGGCACGACGCCGCGCCGCCACGTCGTCGAGATCCGCACCGCCGACGCCAGCGAGTACACCGTCGGCCAGGAGCTGCCCGTCGACACGTTCGAGGCCGGCCAGGTCATCGACGTGACCGGCACCAGCAAGGGCAAGGGCTTCGCCGGTGTCATGAAGCGTCACGGCTTCGCCGGTGTCAGCGCCTCCCACGGTGCCCACCGCAACCACCGCAAGCCGGGCTCGATCGGCGCGTGCGCCACCCCCGGTCGCGTGTTCAAGGGTCTGCGCATGGCCGGCCGCATGGGTACCGACACCGTCACCACCCAGAACGTCACCGTCCACGCCGTCGACGTCGAGAAGGGCATCGTCCTGATCAAGGGCGCCGTCCCCGGCCCCAAGGGCGGTCTCGTCGTTCTCCGCACGGCTGCGAAGAAGGGCTGATCACCATGGCCAAGACCGTCTCTGTCGACTTCCCCGCCGAGATCTTCGACGTCGAGGTCAACATCCCGCTGATCCACCAGGTCGTCGTCGCCCAGCAGGCCGCCGCGCGCCAGGGCACCCACGCCACCAAGCGTCGCGGCGAGGTCCGCGGCGGTGGCAAGAAGCCCTACAAGCAGAAGGGCACCGGCCGCGCCCGCCAGGGCTCGACCCGCGCGCCGCAGTTCGCCGGCGGTGGCATCGTCCACGGCCCGCAGCCGCGTGACTACAGCCAGCGCACCCCCAAGAAGATGAAGGCCGCCGCCCTGCGCAGCGCCCTCTCCGACCGGGCCCGCAACGAGCGGATCCACGTCGTCGAGGGCCTCGTGTCCGGCGACAAGCCGTCGACCAAGGCCGCGCTCGCCTCGCTCTTCGAGCTGTCCGACCGCCGCAAGTTCCTCGTCGTGCTGGAGCGCACCGACAGCCTCACCTGGCTCTCGCTGCGCAACGCGCCCGAGGTGCACATCGTGGCGGTCGACCAGCTCAACACCCGCGACGTCCTCGTGAGCGACGACGTGGTGTTCAGCAAGGCCGCGTTCGACCGCCTCGTCGGTGGCAACGCCGAGGAGGAGACCAACTGATGAGCACCCTGCACAAGGACCACCGCGACGTCCTGATCGCGCCCGTGGTGTCGGAGAAGAGCTACAGCCTCCTCGACGCCAACAAGTACACCTTCCTGGTGCACCCGGACGCCAACAAGACCGAGATCAAGATCGCCGTCGAGAAGATCTTCGGCGTCAAGGTCACCTCGGTGAACACGCTCAACCGTCCGGGCAAGGTCCGCCGCACCCGCAACGGCCTCGGCAAGCGCAAGGACACCAAGCGCGCCATCGTGAGCCTGGCCGACGGTCACCGCATCGACATCTTCGGAGGTCCGGTCTCCTGACCGGGCTAGGTAGAGGAATCTGACATGGCTATCCGCAAGTACAAGCCGACCACCCCGGGCCGTCGTGGCTCCTCGGTGGCCGACTTCGCCGAGATCACCCGGACCACCCCCGAGAAGTCGCTGACCCGCCCGCTGCCCAAGAAGGGCGGCCGCAACAACCAGGGCCGGATCACCACGCGGCACCACGGTGGCGGTCACAAGCGCGCCTACCGGATCATCGACTTCCGTCGCTACGACAAGGACGGCGTCCCGGCCAAGGTCGCCCACATCGAGTACGACCCCAACCGCACCGCGCGGATCGCGCTGCTGCACTACGCCGACGGCGAGAAGCGCTACATCGTGGCGCCGAAGGACCTGACGCAGGGCATGCGGGTCGAGTCGGGCGTCGGCGCCGACATCAAGCCGGGCAACAACCTGCCGCTGCGCAACATCCCCGTCGGTACGACGATCCACTGCGTGGAGCTGCGTCCCGGCGGCGGCGCCAAGCTGGCCCGCTCGGCCGGCAACAGCGCGCAGCTCGTCGCCCGTGAGGGCTCGCGTGCCACCCTGCGTCTGCCCTCGGGCGAGATGCGCTACGTCGACGTGCGCTGCCGCGCGACGATCGGCGAGGTCGGCAACGCCGAGCAGTCCAACATCAACTGGGGCAAGGCCGGCCGCATGCGGTGGAAGGGCAAGCGCCCGACCGTCCGTGGTGTGGTCATGAACCCGGTCGACCACCCGCACGGTGGTGGTGAGGGCAAGACGTCCGGTGGTCGTCACCCCGTCTCGCCGTGGGGCAAGCCCGAGGGCCGTACGCGCAAGCGCAAGGCCAGCGACTCCCAGATCATCCGACGCCGCAAGTCCGGCAAGAACAAGCGCTGAAGGAACTGAGAGATGCCTCGCAGCCTGAAGAAGGGCCCCTTCGTCGACGGCCACCTGCTCAAGAAGGTGGACGCCGAGAACGAGAAGGGCAGCCACAACGTCATCAAGACCTGGTCGCGCCGGTCCATGATCATCCCCTCGATGATCGGCCACACGATCGCGGTCCACGACGGTCGCAAGCACGTCCCGGTCTTCGTGTCCGACTCCATGGTCGGCCACAAGCTCGGTGAGTTCGCGCCGACCCGCACCTACCGCGGCCACGTCAAGGAAGACCGGAAGGGACGCCGTCGATGAGCACCACTGAGCGTCACCGCACCAGCGCGCGTCGCGAGTCGCTCCTGGGCGAGGAGCCCGGCGCCTTCGCGACCGCCCGCTTCGTGCGGATCACCCCGATGAAGGCGCGCCGCGTCGTCGACCTGGTCCGCGGCCTGCCCGCCGACGAGGCGCTGACGCTGCTGCAGTTCGCGCCGCAGTCGGCTTCGGAGACCGTCTACAAGGTGCTGCAGAGCGCCGTCGCGAACGCCGCGACCACCGAGGGCCTCGCCACCGGCGACCTGGTCGTCTCGGTCGCGCGGGTCGACGAGGGTCCGACGATGAAGCGCTGGCGTCCGCGTGCGCAGGGCCGGGCCACCCGGATCAACAAGCGCACCAGCCACATCACCATCGCGGTCCAGCCGGCCGATGTCGTCGCGAAGAAGGGCAAGAAGTAATGGGTCAGAAGATCAACCCGAACGGCTTCCGCCTCGGCATCTCGACCGACCACAAGTCGCGTTGGTACGCCGACAAGCTGTACAAGTCCTACGTCGGCGAGGACGTCGCGATCCGCAAGCTGCTCAGCAAGGGCATGGAGCGGGCCGGCATCGCCAAGGTCGAGATCGAGCGCACCCGCGACCGGGTCCGCGTCGACATCCACACCGCGCGTCCGGGCATCGTCATCGGTCGCCGTGGCGCCGAGGCCGACCGCATCCGCGGCGAGCTCGAGAAGCTCACCGGCAAGCAGGTCCAGCTCAACATCCTCGAGGTCAAGAACCCCGAGATCGACGCGCAGCTGGTCGCCCAGGGTGTCGCCGAGCAGCTGTCGGGTCGCGTGCAGTTCCGCCGCGCGATGCGCAAGGCCATGCAGACCTCGATGCGCTCCGGTGCCAAGGGCATCCGGATCCAGTGCTCGGGCCGTCTCAACGGCGCCGAGATGTCGCGCACCGAGTTCTACCGCGAGGGTCGTGTCCCGCTGCACACCCTGCGCGCCGACATCGACTACGGCTTCTACGAGGCCCGCACGACCTTCGGCCGGATCGGCGTGAAGGTCTGGATCTACAAGGGCGAGGTCGCCGGCTCCCGTGCCGAGCGCCAGGCCCAGGCCGCTGCCCGCGCCGGTGTCCCCGGCCGCGGTGGCCGCCCCAGCCGTGGTGGCGACCGGCCGACCCGTGGGTCGCGCGGCGACCGCCCGAACCGCTCGGACCGCAACGCCGAGGGTGCCGCTCCCGCCGTGGAGAGCAACCCCGAGGCCACCCCGGCCGAGCCGACCACCGGATCGGAGTCCTGAGTCATGTTGATGCCGCGTCGCGTCAAGCACCGCAAGCAGCACCACCCCAAGCGGTCGGGTGCTGCCAAGGGCGGTACGTCGCTCGCGTTCGGTGACTTCGGTATCCAGGCGCTGGAGGGTGCGTACGTCACCAACCGCCAGATCGAGTCGGCCCGTATCGCGATGACCCGCCACATCAAGCGTGGCGGAAAGGTCTGGATCAACATCTACCCGGACCGCCCGCTCACCAAGAAGCCGGCCGAGACCCGCATGGGCTCCGGCAAGGGCTCGCCCGAGTGGTGGGTCGCCAACGTCAAGCCGGGCCGCGTCATGTTCGAGCTCTCCGGCGTCCCGGAGGACATCGCGCGTGAGGCCATGCGCCGTGCGATCCACAAGCTGCCCATGAAGGCCCGATTCATCACGCGAGAGGCTGGTGAGTTCTGATGGCGAACGTCATCCGCGCCCACGAGCTGGACGAGCTCAACGCCGTCGACCTCGAGGCCAAGCTGCGCGAGGCCAAGGAGGAGCTGTTCAACCTCCGCTTCCAGGCGGCCACCGGCCAGCTGGAGAGCCACGGTCGGCTGCGCACGGTCAAGAAGGACATCGCCCGGATCTACACCGTGGTGCGTGAGCGCGAGCTCGGCATCCGGACCGCCCCGGGTTCGGAGGAGGAGAACTGATGAGCGAGTCTGCACAGACCGCGCGCAACGCCCGCAAGACCCGTGAGGGTCTCGTGGTCAGCGACAAGATGGACAAGACGGTCGTCGTGTCCGTCGAGGACCGCGTCAAGCACGCCCTGTACGGCAAGGTCATGCGCCGCAACACCCGGCTCAAGGCCCACGACGAGCAGAACGACTGCGGCGTCGGCGACCGCGTCCTCATCATGGAGACCCGCCCGCTGTCGGCCACCAAGCGCTGGCGCGTGGTGGAGATCCTCGAGCGCGCGAAGTAAATCCGTTCGGCCAGGCTCAGGGTCTGTGAGGCCCTGAGAACCGGCACGACAACCAGGAGAAATCGATGATTCAGCAGGAGTCGCGACTCAAGGTCGCCGACAACACCGGTGCCAAGGAGATCCTTTGCATCCGCGTGCTCGGCGGCTCCGGTCGTCGCTACGCCGGGATCGGTGACGTCATCGTCGCCACCGTCAAGGACGCCATTCCCGGCGGCAACGTCAAGAAGGGCGAGGTCGTCAAGGCCGTCGTCGTGCGCACCGTCAAGGAGCGCCGCCGCCCCGACGGTTCGTACATCCGCTTCGACGAGAACGCGGCGGTGATCCTCAAGAACGACGGCGAGCCGCGCGGTACGCGCATCTTCGGCCCCGTCGGCCGCGAGCTGCGGGAGAAGAAGTTCATGAAGATCATCTCGCTGGCTCCGGAGGTGCTGTGATGGCTGCCCGCAAGAAGTCCGAGCAGGTTCGCAAGAAGCCCAACCTGCGGGTCAAGAAGGGCGACACCGTCAAGGTCATCGCCGGCAAGGACAAGGGCGCCGAGGGCAAGATCATCAAGGTCCTCCGTGAGGAGGAGCGCGTGATCGTCGAGGGTGTCAACCGGATCAAGAAGCACACCAAGGTCGTCGACCAGGGTGGGCGCGCCGGCAACACCGGCGGCATCATCACCACCGAGGCCCCGATCCACGTGTCCAACGTGATGCTGGTCGAGGGCGACGGCGTGACCAAGGTCGGCTACAAGCGGGTCGACGTCACCAAGCGCCGCCCCGACGGCTCGGAGTACCCGTCGACGCGCAGCGTCCGCATCTCCCGCAAGACCGGGAAGGAGATCTGAGATGAGCGAGACCACCATCGAGAAGGTCACCCCTCGGCTCAAGACCAAGTACCGCGAGGAGATCCTCCCGGCGCTCAAGTCCGAGTTCGAGATCGCCAACGTCATGCAGGTCCCCGGTCTGGTCAAGATCGTGGTCAACATGGGTGTCGGCGAGGCCGCCCGCGACTCGAAGCTGATCGAGGGCGCGATCCGCGACCTGACCGCGATCACCGGCCAGAAGCCGGCCGTGACCAAGGCGCGAAAGTCCATCGCCCAGTTCAAGCTGCGCGAGGGCATGCCGATCGGCACCCACGTCACCCTGCGGGGCGACCGGATGTGGGAGTTCCTCGACCGTCTGCTGTCGCTGGCCCTCCCGCGCATCCGTGACTTCCGGGGCCTCTCGCCCAAGCAGTTCGACGGTCGCGGCAACTACACCTTCGGGCTGACCGAGCAGGTCATGTTCCACGAGATCGACCAGGACAAGGTCGACCGCCAGCGGGGCATGGACATCACCATCGTCACCACGGCGACCAACGACGAGCAGGGGCGCGCGCTGCTGAAGCAGCTCGGCTTCCCGTTCAAGGAGAACTGACATGGCGAAGACTGCGCTCAAGGTCAAGGCGGCCCGCAAGCCCAAGTTCGCGGTGCGCGGCTACACCCGCTGCCAGCGGTGCGGCCGGCCCAAGGCGGTCTACCGCAAGTTCGGCCTGTGCCGGATCTGCCTGCGGGAGATGGCCCACCGCGGCGAGCTGCCCGGCGTCACCAAGTCGAGCTGGTAACACCCAACCGTTGAAGGTCCACCTGCCGCGAGCGGGTGGAAACCACAGCAGAAAGAACACACATCATGACGATGACTGACCCGATCGCAGACATGCTCACGCGTCTGCGCAACGCCAACCAGGCGTACCACGACGCGGTGACCATGCCGTACAGCAAGCTCAAGGAAGGCGTCGCGGAGATCCTCAAGCAGGAGGGCTACATCACCTCCTACGCGGTCGCCGACAACGAGAACGGCGTCGGCAAGCTGCTGACCGTGACCCTGAAGTACGGCCGCAACCGCGAGCGCTCGCTCGCCGGCGTGCGCCGCATCAGCAAGCCCGGTCTGCGGGTGTACGCCAAGCACACCGGCCTGCCGAAGGTCCTCGGCGGCCTGGGCGTGGCGATCATCTCGACCAGCCAGGGTCTGCTGACCGACCGCCAGGCCAACCAGAAGGGCGTGGGTGGGGAAGTCCTCGCCTACGTCTGGTGACAAGGGAAGGAGAGAGAAGAACATGTCGCGCATCGGCAAGCTCCCCGTCCCGGTCCCGGCTGGGGTCGACGTCCAGATCAACGGCTCCGACGTCACGGTCAAGGGCCCGAAGGGCACCCTGAGCCACACCGTGGTCGCTCCGATCACCGTGGAGAAGGGTGAGGGCGTCCTCGACGTCAAGCGTCCCGACGACGAGCGGCTCTCGAAGGCCTACCACGGCCTGAGCCGCACGCTCATCAACAACATGGTCATCGGCGTGACCGAGGGCTACGAGAAGAAGCTCGAGATCGTGGGCGTCGGCTACCGCGTCCTGTCCAAGGGCCCGACCCAGCTGGAGTTCCAGCTCGGCTACTCGCACCCGATCATCTTCGACGCCCCCGAGGGCATCACCTTCACGGTGGAGGGCCCGACCAAGCTCGGCGTCGTCGGCATCGACAAGCAGCTGGTCGGCGAGGTCGCCGCCAACATCCGCAAGCTCCGCAAGCCCGAGCCCTACAAGGGCAAGGGCGTCCGGTACGCCGGCGAGCACGTCCGTCGCAAGGTCGGAAAGGCTGGTAAGTGACCATGGCGATCACCCTCAAGCACCAGCGGAACCTCTCGGCTCGCGCCAGCTCCAAGCTGCGCCGCCAGATCCGCGGTCGCAAGAAGATCTCCGGTACCTCCGAGCGTCCGCGCCTGGTGGTCACCCGGTCGAGCAAGCACATCACCGCCCAGGTCGTCGACGACCTGGTCGGCAAGACCCTGGTCTCGGCCTCGACCCTCGAGGGCGACCTGCGCGCCTTCGACGGCGACAAGACCGCCAAGGCGAAGAAGGTCGGCGAGCTCGTCGCCGCCCGCGCCAAGGAGCAGGGTGTCGAGTCGGTCGTCTTCGACCGGTCGGGCAACAAGTATCACGGTCGCATCGCGGCCCTGGCAGATGGCGCCCGCGAGGGCGGCCTGACCTTCTGACCGCGAACAGGACTGAGGAGAGATCATGAGCGGACCCCAGCGCGGACAGCGTTCGGGCGGCGACCGTGGCGGCCGTGGTGGCCGTGACGGCGGCCGCGGTGGCGCCGAGAAGAGCCAGTACGTCGAGCGCGTCGTCGCGATCAACCGCGTCGCCAAGGTCGTGAAGGGTGGTCGTCGCTTCAGCTTCACCGCCCTCGTGATCGTGGGCGACGGCGACGGTCTGGTCGGCGTCGGCTACGGCAAGGCCAAGGAAGTTCCCGCGGCGATCGCCAAGGGCGTCGAGGAGGCGAAGAAGAACTTCTTCCGCGTCCCCCGCGTCCAGGGCACGATCCCGCACCCGGTCCAGGGCGAGAAGGCCGCCGGCGTGGTGTTCCTGCGCCCGGCCGCTCCCGGTACCGGTGTCATCGCCGGTGGTCCGGTGCGCGCCGTCCTGGAGTGCGCCGGCATCCACGACGTGCTCAGCAAGTCGCTGGGCTCGTCCAACCAGATCAACATCGTGCACGCGACCGTCGCGGCGCTCCAGATGCTGGAGCAGCCCGAGGCGGTGGCCGCGCGCCGTGGTCTGCCGGTCGAGCACGTCGCCCCGGCGGCGCTGCTGAAGGCCAAGGCCGAGGGCGAGGCCGCCGCGGCCGCCGCCAAGGCCTCGGCCCCCGAGGCGGTGTCCGTCTGATGGCACAGCTGAAGGTCCAGCAGACCAAGTCGAAGATCGGCACCAAGGCCAACCAGCGTGAGACGCTGCGCAGCCTCGGTCTCAAGCGGATCGGCGACGTCGTGATCAAGGAGGACCGTCCCGAGATCCGGGGCATGGTCCACACCGTCCGTCACCTGGTGACGGTCGAGGTCGTCGGAGGCGAGTGACAATGACGCTCAAGCTGCACCACCTGCGCCCCGCGCCGGGTGCGAAGACCGCCAAGACCCGCGTGGGTCGTGGTGAGGGCTCCAAGGGCAAGACCGCCGGTCGTGGTACGAAGGGCACCAAGGCCCGCTACCAGGTCCCGGTCGCGTTCGAGGGTGGCCAGATGCCGCTGCACATGCGGCTCCCGAAGCTCAAGGGCTTCAAGAACCCCTTCAAGGTGACCTTCCAGGTCGTCAACCTCGACCGGATCAGCGCGCTGTTCCCCGAGGGCGGCGACGTCACCCCGGAGACGCTGGTCGCCAAGGGCGCCGTCCGCAAGGGCGAGCTCGTCAAGGTGCTCGGCCAGGGTGACCTGACGGTCAAGGTGTCGGTGAGCGCGAACGCGTTCTCGGCATCGGCCAAGGAGAAGATCGAGGGCGCCGGCGGGACCGTCACGGTCCTGTGATGGCGCTGCGAGGGGCGCGTCGGTCCCGGGTGTTGCCCGGGTCTCGTCGCGCCCCTTGCGCGTCTCCGAAGCCTGCTCCTCGGCAGGCTCGGCGTACCCCGTCAGGGGGCTGTGACCTCCCTGTTAGGCTTCCCGCTGGCCACAAGGCCAGCGATGAGAGAAGAGGACCCGCGTGCTCACCGCGTTCGTGAACGCCTTCCGGACCCCGGACCTGCGGCGCAAGCTGCTGTTCGTCCTGTTGATCATCGTCATCTTCAGGGCCGGGTCCCAGATCCCTGCTCCTGGCGTGCACGTCTCCAACGTGGAGAAGTGCATCAAGGTGGTCGAGGAAGGCAGCAACGCCAGTCTCTACAGTCTGGTCAACCTGTTCTCCGGTGGAGCTCTCCTCCAGCTGACGATCTTCGCGCTCGGCATCATGCCGTACATCACCGCGAGCATCATCCTGCAGCTGCTCGTCGTGGTGATCCCGCGGCTCGAGGCCCTCAAGAAGGAGGGCCAGGCCGGCCAGACCAAGATCACGCAGTACACCCGCTATCTCACCCTGGGCCTCGCGGTCCTGCAGGCCACCGGCATCGTCGCGCTGGCGCGCACGGGCAACCTGCTCCAGGGCTGTGACAGCACGCAGTATCCGCTGCTGCACAGCAATGACACCAAGACCTTCCTGGTCATGGTCGTGACCATGACCGCCGGCACCGCCGTCATCATGTGGCTCGGCGAGCTGATCACCGAGCGCGGAGTCGGCAACGGCATGTCGATCCTGATCTTCACCCAGGTGGTCGCGACCTTCCCGATCGCGCTGTGGCAGGTCAAGATCAGCCAGGGCTGGTGGACCTTCGGCATCGTGGTCGTGATCGGTCTGGTGCTGGTCGCCGCGGTCATCTTCATCGAGCAGGCGCAGCGCCGGATCCCGGTGCAGTACGCCCGCCGGATGGTGGGCCGCAAGATGTTCGGCGGCAGCTCGACCTACATCCCGCTCAAGGTCAACCAGGCCGGCATCATCCCGGTCATCTTCGCCTCGTCGCTGCTCTACCTGCCGGCGATGGCGGTCCAGTTCAACCAGGAGAACCCCAACAAGGTCATCCGCTGGGTCAACGAGTACCTCGTCGACCAGGGTCACCCGATCCACATGGCGGCGTACTTCCTGCTGATCATCTTCTTCACCTACTTCTACGTCTCGATCACCTTCAACCCGCAAGAGGTGGCCGACAACATGAAGAAGTACGGCGGCTTCATCCCCGGGATCCGGGCGGGCAAGCCGACCCAGGACTACCTGTCCTACGTCCTGTCCCGCATCACGCTGCCGGGCGCTCTCTACCTGGGTCTGATCTCGCTCGTACCGCTGATCGCGTTCGTGCTGATCAACGCCAACCAGAACTTCCCGTTCGGTGGCACGTCCATCCTGATCATGGTCGGCGTCGCGCTCGACACCGTGAAGCAGATCGAGAGCCAGCTCCAGCAGCGCAACTACGAAGGATTCCTGCGTTGAGGCTTCTGATCATGGGCCCGCCCGGTGCCGGCAAGGGCACCCAGGCGAAGGCGGTCGCCGACCACTTCGGCGTCCCGGCCATCTCCACGGGCGACATCTTCCGCGCGAACGTCGGCCAGGGCACCCCGCTCGGCGTCGAGGCGAAGCGCTACATGGACGCCGGGGAGTACGTTCCCGACGAGGTCACCAACAACATGGTTCGCGACCGGATCGCCGAGCCGGACGCCGACAAGGGCTTCCTGCTCGACGGCTACCCGCGCACCCTGGCCCAGGTCACCGAGCTCGACAGCATGGTCGACGCGACCGGACACCGCCTCGATGCGGTGCTGGTGCTCACCGTCGACCAGGAGGCGCTCCTCGGCCGGCTGCTCAAGCGGGCCGAGATCGAGGGCCGCGCCGACGACACCGAGGATGTCATCCGGCGCCGGCTCGAGGTCTACTCCGCCGAGACCGAGCCGCTGATCTCGGTCTACGCCGAGCGCGGCCTGGTCGTCTCGGTCGACGGCATGGGTGAGATCGACGAGGTTCAGCAGCGGATCTTCGACGCGCTCGACGACATCCCCCAGAGCTGAGCCGGGACCGGTGTTCTTCGACCAGCACCGGATCGAGCTCAAGACTCCGGAGCAGGTGCGCGTGATGCGTGCGGCCGGCCTGGTGGTCGGCCGCACCCTCGCCCGGCTGCGCGACGCGGTCCGGCCGGGGGTCACCACCGCCGAGCTCGACGCGCTCGCGGAGCAGAGCATCCGGGAGCAGGGCGCGGTCCCGTCCTTCCTCGGGTATGGCGAGCCGCCGTTCCCCGCCAGCATCTGCGCCTCGGTCAACGACGAGGTCGTGCACGGCATCCCCGGTCCCCGGGTGCTCGCCGAGGGCGACGCGATCTCCATCGACTGTGGCGCGATCGTCTTCGACGACTCCGGCCAGGGCTGGCACGGCGACGCCGCGATCACGGTGGCCGTGGGCGCCGTGCGCGACGAGGTGGCCGAGCTGATGCGGGTCACCGAGGAGGCGCTGTGGCGCGGCCTGGCCGCTGCCCGCGTCGGGGGCCGGGTCGGGGACATCTCGCACGCCGTGGCGTCGTACGTGCGCGGCCAGGGGGACTACGGCATCGTCGACGGCTACACCGGTCACGGCATCGGCACCGCGATGCACATGGAGCCCGACGTCCCCAACGAGGGGCGCGCGGGCCGGGGCCCGCGGCTGCGCCAGGGCACCGCGCTCGCCGTCGAGCCGATGATCAGTCTCGGCACCCACGACAGCGATGTCGCCGCGGACGAGTGGACCGTGGTGACCACCGACGGCAGCTGGGCGGCGCACTACGAGCACACCTTCGCGCTCACCGAGGCCGGGGTGTGGGTGCTCACCGCCGAGGACGGCGGCCGGGCGCGGCTGGAGGAGCTAGGCGTCCCCTTCGGGGGCGAGTGAGGGTGATTCACCCCGTCGGTTGCCGGATCTGAGAACGTTCGGCGTGATCTAGCCGACTCTTTCCGTCAAACCCTGCGCAAAACGACGATTTCTCTCCTTACCCTCCTCCTGGAGGGAGCGTGAACAACGTGGGTGAAGTGCGTCCTGTGCTGGGCGGAAGTGTTCGGAGCTGGGGCATCGGGGTCCTGGCTGGACTGATGGTGCTGCTGGGCCTGGCGGTGGTGATGCCGCCGGCGGTCGCGGCGCCGGACTCGCTGCAGATCGACAAGACGGTCGACCAGGCCGAGCCGAAGCCGGGGCAGACGTTCACGTACCTGATCCAGGTGCGCTGCTCGGAGGACGACTGCCTCGACACGCAGGTGGTCGACGAGCTCCCGGCCGAGCTGGCCGGCTTCCCCATCCAGAACGTCTCGTTCAGCCCGAACGCCGCCACGGTGCCGCGCACCGTGACCTGGCAGCCGGGTGGCTCGGCCACCCCGCCCGCGACCGTCGGGACCGGCACCTCGCTGACGGTCGACCTCGACCAGGTGACCGACGAGCCTGCCGGCACCGGCCTCCAGGCCGGGACGACCTACACGATCTCGATCTCGCTCAAGGTGCCTGACGACTACCCGCCGGGCCGGAGTGCCGACATCGTCAACACCGCGCGGGTCTCGGCGAGCAACGCCACCACGAAGCAGAGCTCGGCGACGATCAACGTCGACGCGCCGATCACGATGGGCGCCGACGTCACCAAGACCTGGCAGCCTGCCTCCCAGGCCTTCGAGCCGGGTGCGGCCTCGACGATCGGCGTGGGCGTGCGCAACACCGGCAACGTCACGGTGGACCGGCTGACGATCCAGGAGCCGAAGGCCGCGCCCGACGGCGCCGCGACGCTCGACGCCTCGAACCCGTTCACGATCACCGACTTCACCGGCTTCGGCGACGTCGCGCTGCCGGCCGGCTGCGACACGGTCCGCGTGGACGCCTACGTCCGCACGGCCGGCACCTGGGGCTGGGTGCAGGGGAGTGACGCACCGGCGGGCGACCCGCTGGCCCTGCCCGCCGGCGTGAGCGACGCTGAGGTGGGTGGCATCCGGATCACCTGCGTGGGCGAGATCGCCCCCGGCACCCAGATCCGGGCCGACCTCGGCCTCGAGCAGCGGGCCACGCACCGCAACGACGGTGCCGACCTGTCCACCGCCGACCACCACGTCGACAACGTCGCCACGGGCAGCGCCGCGCTGAGCGGCCGCCCGACGGCGACCGACGACGCCGCGGCGTCCTACGTCGTGCGACCGGCGATCCCGAGCGTGGAGGCCAACAAGGACATCTCGCCGGGCAGCATCACCGCCGGCCAGGACGCCTCGGCCACGATCAGCGGCACCAACGGCGAGGTGCCGGTGACCTCGCTGGGCCTGCGCGACCGCGGCTTCTTCACCGAGGAGGTCACCTTCGGTGGCTTCACCGCTCCGCTGGACTGGCCGGCCGCGGCCACCCAGGCGACGGTGACGTACCACCTGCTCGCGGGTGGCACCGAGACCGTGGTCGTCACCAGCGGGCAGACGCCCGCGGACCCGTCCGGGCCGATCTCCGGCTTCGACATCGACTGGACCGGGCCGATCCGGGCCAACGAGTCCGGCGGCGCCAGCTTCGACATCGGCACCACCGAGGACGCCACGGGCGGTGTGCCCGAGGTGACGCTCACCAACCGCGTCGACGCCGACGTCCGCGCGAGCAACGGGCTCACCGACACCGACCAGGACAGCGACACGCTGCGGATCGTCGACCCGGCGATCAGCACCAGCCTGACCAAGACGGTGCGCCCCTCGGCCGCCGTCGAGCCGGGCGACTCGGTGATCTCCTCGCTGCAGGCCAACGCCGTGGCCCACGGGGACGGCGCACTGGTTCACGACATCGTGGTCGAGGACGCCGTCGGCAGCGGCAGCGCCGAGTTCTGGGACGCCTTCGACCTGGTCTCGATCGCGCCCACCCAGGTGCCGGCCACGACCGTGCTGACCGTCGAGGTGCAGGACACCACCGGCGCCTGGCACACCCTGGTGACGCACGGCCCCCAGGCCGGCGCCTCGGTGCTGCGCCTGGACGCCGCGGCCACCGCGGCGGCGCTCGGGACCCTCGGCCTCGACTCCGACGACGTGCAGGGCATCCGGTTCTCCTTCCACAGCGACGCCGGCTTCCCGAGCAACACCACGGTCACCCCGAACATCGAGTTCGCGGCGCGCGGCGACCTGCGCGGCGGCGGCGCGATCACGCCCGGGCCGGACCGGCCCACGGCGTACGTCAACTCCGCGACGGTCGGTGCCGACGGCGAGTCCGCCGGTGGCGCCCCGCTCAGCGACGAGGACGGCGACACCGGCACCGGCACCGTCGTCACCGACGACGGCGGCCCGGGCGACGGGGTCGAGATCCGCAAGACCTGGGTGGAGGCGGCCGTCGACGCGCAGTCGAGCGAGCGCGCGACCACCCACCTCGACTGGAGCGTCGGCACCGGCCACACGCCGGTGATCATCACCGACGGCGTCGCCCCGGCCACCACGCCGGTCGCCGACACCGTCTACGACGCCTTCGACCTGGTCCGGATCGAGCCGGTCGCCGCCTCGACGACGCCGTACACCAGCGGCTGGTACCTGCGCTACGACACCGTCACCCGGGTCGAGCTGTACGACGGCACCGGCTGGACCGTCGTACCGGCGCCGGGCGGCTCGTGGCAGGACGGCAGCCGCGGGTTCAAGGGCTACGTGCTGACCGACGCGCAGCGGGCGTCCACGCTCGGCGTGCGGATCACGCTCGCGGAGACCGCGGCCGACACCACCGCCCGCCAGGCGGCGCAGCAGCCGGGCGCGGCGTTCGACCCGTACGCCCCGGACCCGGCGACGGGCGTCGGCGCGGGCAGCACCGACCGGCGCTTCTCGCTGGTCTGGCAGGTGCGCGACCAGGCCCGCTCCGACGGCGCCTTCGTCGTCGAGGACCGCGACTACAACACCGCCGACCAGGGCCTGGTGGAGAACGACGTCCAGATCGCCGGCACCCCGAGCACGGGTCCGGCCGTCACCGACACCGACGCCGACACCATCCAGATCCTCGACCCCGACCCGGGCGTCGCGGTGGCCAAGACGGTCACGCCGACCGCCGAGATCCACGTGCCGCCGGTCGGGACCGCCCCCGGCGCCTACCCGACGGCCACCTGGACCCTGACCGGTCACAACGCCTCGACCGCGCGGGCGTCGTACGTCCGGCTCACCGACCCGGCGGCCTGCACCGACACCACGCTGCCGGCCTGCCAGAGCGACGCCGACGCGGCCGGCGCCCGGGCCAACCCGTTCGACCTCGACGCCGACCACCTCGGCGACCCGTCGCGGCCCAACCCGTTCCAGCGCTTCGACCTGACCGGCGCCACCATCGCGGCCAGCCGTCCGGGCCAGGTCGACCTGGCCGCCAGCGTCGTCTGGCTGCTGCGGTACGACGCCGCCACCGGCGACTACACGGCGGAGCAGACCACCGCCGCCGCTGTGAACGCGGGGATCACGAGCCCCGGCACGGTCGTCGGCATCAGCGTCACCTTCCAGCCGACCGACCCGGCCACGACCGGCGGCACGATCACCCAGGACGACAACCTGACCGTGACCCTGCAGACCCGGCTCCGGCCGACGCTGCGGAGCACGGGCGCGGACCAGGTGCTGCGCGCCGGTGACACGCTCGACGTGGTCAACCGGGTGTTCGCGCAGTCCTACGACCCGGTCACCAGCCCTGGCGTCGCCACCGGTGACGTCGCCGACGCGAAGGCGGTGCTGACCGGCGGGATCGTGAACATCACGCCCACCAAGTCGGTGAGCCCGACACTGATCAACGAGCCCTCGCCCGACGTACCGGTCACGGTCACGCTGGCGGCCGACCAGGGCAGCAACCCGCGCAGCACGCTCTCGCCGCAGCGGGTGGTGATCGAGGACCAGGCGAAGTCGCCGGCGTTCTGGAACGCCTTCCGGTTCACCGGTCTCGGCACGATCGGCATGCCGGCCGGCGCGGACCGGGTCCAGGTCGACGTGTACGACGGCGCCCAGTGGGTCCTCGGCACCCCGGCTGCCACCGCCGCGCTGCCCGCCGGCGTCGCGAACGCCGACGTCCAGGGGATCAGGTTCACCTTCAGCCGAGACGACGCCAAGCTGTTCTCGGCCACGGTTCCGGCGCCGAACTGGTCGGCCGCCGGTCGGTTCACCGTGCAGCTGCGCGAGACCTACCGCGACTCGGGTGACCCGGTGGAGTTCACGGGCACGGTGCCGAACACCCAGACCTCGTGGACCACCCGGCCCGACGGGAACGACTCCGCGCACAAGGACGCGAGCGCGCAGGTCCAGCTCTCGCACGGCACCCGCGAGCTCGCCGTCCGCAAGCTCACCAACGACGGCAACCGGCTCGCGTCGGTCGGCGACAGCGTGCCGTTCGACCTCACGTTGAAGAACGTCGGTACCGGGTTCCTGACCCTGACCGAGCTGCGCGACGTCCTGCCGCCGGAGCTGCTCTACACCGGCTCGCCGGCTCCCGTGTTCACGGCCGACCCGACGGGCACCCTGTCCGACGACGTCACGGTGACCACCGAGTCCGGCGGCTCCGTGCTCCGGTTCACCTGGCCCGAGGACGGCGCGCGGATGCGGCCCGGCGAGGTGTTCACGATCCGGCTCCAGCTCGAGCTGCAGCCGGGCCTGGGCACCGGGCAGACCGCGACCAACACGATGACCGCGCGCACCGAGGAGACCCTCACTGCTTGCCGGAACACCGTCAGCGGCGGCCCGCTCACCGGTGACTGGGGCCAGGACCCCCGCACCTGCGGCACGTCCGACTACGTCGGCACGGTCACCGGGCCCAACCTGTACACGGTCAAGGGCGTGCGCGGCTCGCTCGCCGGCGCCACCCAGCCGGGGAGCCCGAACGCGGTGTGCGCGCCGAGCCTGGCCGCGACCGGCGGGTCCTACTACCGCTCGCCGTGCGTCGCCAACAGCGAGGTCGACGGCACCGACGACTGGGTGCTGCACAGCGTCAACGCGGGCACGGTGAACATCGACGAGATGACCGTCTTCGACCAGCTCCCGGTCCGTGGCGACCGGCAGCTGGTGTCGGGTGGGCCGCGCGGCTCGGCGTACCGGCCCCAGCTGGTGGCCGACTCGCTGCAGGTCTCGGCTCCCGCGGGCACCACCCGGACCGTCGAGGTCACCACCAGCGCCGGCGTCTGCGTCGGCACCTGGACCGGCCTGGCCACCCAGCCGGTCTGCCAGCAGAACGGCGAGAGCTGGTCGCTCGCCGACGCGAGCACCGACTGGTCGAAGGTGACCGGCATCCGCGTCCACCTCGACTTCCGTACGACGGCCGCGGGCTCGCTGCGCGCCGGCCAGGCGGTCGACGTGACCTTCTCGACGCGCAACGTGCTCGCCTCCGACACCGACCCGAGCGGCGTGGAGCGGGACGTGCCGGCCGCGGACCTGGTCGCGTGGAACCAGCACGGCATCAAGTTCAAGTACAGCGGCATCACCGCCTTCCGCCAGATCGCGCCGAACCGGGTCGGCGTGCACCTGCGGACCGGCTCGGTCGAGATCCGCAAGGACATCACCGGCCCCGCGGCGGACTACGCCCCGGACCGGGTGAAGGTCGACGTCACGTGCGAGGCCGGCGGCGTCGCCCTCGACCTCGGGGCGGGCGCGGAGCTCACCCTGACCCGGGCCGGCGACTGGCGGGCGGTCGTCGACGGGGTGCCGATCAGTGCCGACGGCAGCTCCTGCACCTTCACCGAGCAGGGTCCGGTCGGGGAGTTCGGCGAGACGTCGCGCTCGGGCACCCCGGTGACCATCCCGGTCACCGATGTCGCCGGCGTCGCCACGATCACCAACGACTACCGGTTCACCGGGCTGTCGGTGACCAAGCGGGTCCAGACCCAGGCGACCGGTACCACCTTCGGGCCGTTCACCTTCACCCTGGCCTGCACCTCGATCACCGGCAAGGACGTCACCTTCGACGGCTCCGGCACGACCGAGCTGGAGTTCACGCTGCGCGCCGGCGAGACCTTCACCGCACCGGCGGACACCATCCCGGTGGGCGCCGACTGCCTGGTCACCGAGACCGACAGGTACTTCGCCGACCAGATCGTCGTCACCGGGGCCGACGTGGTCGACCACGGCGACGGCTCCGCGACGGTCACGCCCGGCACCGAGCCGGCCGAGGTGGAGATCACCAACGCCTACGACGCGGGCACGGTGACCCTGGAGAAGAAGGTCGACGGCGACGGCGCCGCGCGCTGGGGCACGGCCAGCTTCGCGTTCCAGGTGCGCTGCACCTACCGCGGCCAGACGCCGTTCGACGAGAAGGTGCAGCTCGCCGCCGGTGGCACCCGCACCATCGGTCCGTTCGCGATCGGCACCTCGTGCGTGGTGAGCGAGACCGGCTCGGGTGGCGCGACGTCGACGGCGCTGGCGCCGGCCGACGGCACCGTGGTGGTGCCGGCGCCGGACCAGCCCGGTGGGCTCAGCCACGCGACGGTGACGGCGACCAACACCTTCCGGCTCACCTCGCTCGAGGTGATCAAGAAGGTCGTCGGCGACACCACCAGCGCGGGCGCGAACGGCCCGTTCCGGGTCGCCCTGGCCTGCACCTGGCTCGTCGACGGACAGCGGGTCGCCCTCGACGTCCCCGGCGGCGCGGAGCGGGTGCTCGCGCGGGGCAACGACTACCGGGCGTCGTACCAGGAGCTGCCGTCCAGCGCGGCCTGCACGCTCACCGAGACCAAGGACGGCGGCGCCTCGCTGACCACGATGACCGCGGACGTGGCGGGTCAGACCACCCGGTCGAAGAAGGCCACGATCACCGTCGACCTGACCCCGACCACGGGTCCGGGACAGGCGTCGGTGCGGGTGGTCAACGACTTCGACGCGGTGTCCGGCAACGAGGTGACCAACGGGACGGGCGGGCTGCCGAACGCGGGCGCGCCGTACCGCCCCTGGCACCTGGCTCTCGGTCTGCTGCTGCTCCTCGCCGGCCTCGGGGCGGTGCTGCGCGGCAGGCGTCTAGTCTGATCGGTATGACGCGGGACCCGATCACACCAGCGGCTCTCGCGGCTCGCCCGATGCTCTTCGCATCGGGCGAGCAGGCCTACGTCGCCGACTCGGTGCGGCACACCTCCGAGGTGCCAGACGGCGCCGACCCGGACTGGGCCGACGCCGTCGTCGCCGGGCTGCGACCGGGGGAGCGGGCCCTGGTCGCGCTCTCCTTCGCGGCGGGCGCGCCGGGGCTGGCCCACGTCGTGACCGGCTCCGAGCACGCCCTGCAGCGGCCCGACGCCGACACCAGCGTCGAGCGGACCTACCAGGTCACCGAGTTCCCGACGCCCGACGAGTACGCCGCGATGGTGGCCGCCGCGCTCGAGAAGATCGCGAGCGGCGACCTCCACAAGGTCGTCCTCGGCCGGTGCCTCGACGTCGTCAGCGACCCGCCGCTCGTGCCGGCCGAGATCATCGACCGGCTGCTGACCACGCGACCGGGGCGCTACGTGTTCAGCGTGCCGCTCGACGCCTCGACCGACGGCGAGGGTCCGATCCTGGTCGGCGCCAGCCCCGAGCTCCTGGTGCGCCGCGAGGGCGCGGTGATCTCCTGCACCCCGCTCGCCGGCTCGGTGCCCCGCTCCGACGACCCCGCCGAGGACGCGCGGCGGGCCGCGTCACTGCAGCAGTCGGCCAAGGACCTCGCCGAGCACGCCTTCGTGGTCGAGGCGATCGTCCACGCGCTCAAGGACGTGTGCGTCGAGATCGAGTACCCCGCCACCCCCGAGCTGCTCTCCACCGACACCGTGTGGCATCTCGCCACCCCGATCCACGCCCGCCTCGCCGACCCCCTCGACGGCCCGAGCGCGCTGCGACTGGCCCAGCTGCTGCACCCCACCCCCGCGGTCGGGGGAGTGCCCACCGCTGCGGCCAACGCCGTGATCGCCGACCTCGAGGGCGACCTGCGCGACTGGTTCGCCGGGTGCGTCGGCTGGGTCGACCGCCACGGCGACGGCGAGTTCGCGGTGACCATCCGGGCGGCCGTGATGGACGGCCCGCGGCTGCGCCTGTTCGCCGGCGCCGGGATCGTCGCCGGCTCCGACCCGGCCGCGGAGGTTCGTGAGACCGGCGCCAAGCTGGCCACCATGGCCCGGGTGACCGGGCTGCCCTGAGCGGACGTCATCCACAGGCGACGGGAAGGACGTTGCGGTTGCCCGGCGCCGGGGTGATGCTCTTCGCATGACGGGTGAACCCTCCACCAGCCGCAGCGCGGGCGACATGCCACGCGAGGCCACCTCGCCCACCGTCGCGGTCACCATGGATCCATCCCTCTACCGCGACGTCCTGTCGGCTGCCCAGAGCGACGGAGTCAGCGTCCCCGCCTGGCTGACCGAGGCTGCCCGGCGCACCGTCGCCATCCGGCGGGGCCTGGAAGCCGTCGCCGAGTGGGAGTCGCTGGCCGGCCCCCTGACCGAAGCGGAGATGGACGCGGCGCGCGAGCGGCGCCGCGAGCGGCTCGCCCGGCTGCGGGATGCCTGATGCCCCTCGTCTACGACGCCGGGGCGCTGATCGCCGCCGACAACGACGATCGGCAGTTCTGGGCCGGCCACCGGGCCGAGCTCGAAGCGGGGTCGAGGCCGATCACGACGGCGCCGGTGGTCGCGCAGGTCAGCAGGTCGTCGCGACAGGCGCGCCTGCGTATGCTACTCGCCGCCTGTGAGGTGGTCGCTCTGGACGAGGCCGGCGCCCATGCGGTCGGAGCGCTGCTGGCGGCTGCGGGCACCTCCGACGTCGTCGACGCTCACGTGGCGCTCTGCGGAGCCGGCCGGGAGGTCGTGACCTCCGACGCTGGTGACCTGGAGGTCCTGGCGACGTACGTCGAGCCTCGGCCCCTCGTCCGGGCGGTGTGACCGACGGCGGAGCCCGGCCTGATTGGACCCGCCTCCCGCCCGCGTGCGAGGATTCCGGGCACCAGGGGGGAGTACTCCTTCGCTGCGGGCTCGTCATCACGAGCGGTCGAAGTCGCCCGCTCCGGTCCCGTAGGCTGCCAGACGGCGCACCACTCGTCGGCAGCGGAAGAGACCTCGGGCGATCTGTCGACGCTTCCGCCCCCTGAAGGGACACCTCTATGGACGTGACCACCCTGGAATGGACGATCACCATCGCGGTGACCGTCGGAGTCCTCCTCTTCGATGTCTTCGTCATCGCGCGCGACCCGCACGAGCCGTCGATGAAGGAGTGCGCCATCGCGCTCGCCGTCTACGTCGGCGCGGCCGTGGCCTTCGGGGTCTTCATCCTCGTCCACCACGGGCACGACTTCGGCATCCAGTTCTACACCGGCTGGCTGACCGAGTACTCGCTGTCGATCGACAACCTGTTCGTCTTCATCATCTTGATGTCGGCGCTCAAGGTGCCCCGCAAGTACCAGCAGGAGGCGCTGCTCGTCGGCATCGTGCTCGCGCTGGTGTTCCGCGGCATCTTCATCGCGCTCGGCTACGCGCTCATCGAGAACTTCAGCTGGATCTTCTACGCCTTCGGCGCCTTCCTGGTCTACACCGCGGTCAAGCTGGTGAAGTCCTACGGCGCCCACGAGGACGAGCACCCCGAGGACAACGCGATCGTCGCCTTCACCCGGCGCCGGATGCGGGTCGGTGACAGCTGGCACGGCCTCAAGCTCTGGTACCACGAGAACGGCGTCCGCTTCGTCTCGCCGATGCTCATCGTGATCATCGCGCTGGGCGTCACCGACATCCTGTTCGCGCTCGACTCGATCCCCGCGATCTTCGGCATCACCCAGGAGCCCTACCTGGTCTTCACCGCGAACGTGTTCGCCCTGATGGGCCTGCGCCAGCTCTACTTCCTGCTCGGCGGTCTGCTCCAGAAGCTGGTCTACCTCTCGCTCGGCCTGGCGTTCATCCTCGCCTTCATCGGCGTCAAGCTGGTGCTGCACGCCCTGCACGAGAACGAGCTGCCGTTCATCAACGGCGGCGAGCACGTCGCCGTGTGGGACATCCCGTCGCTGTTCAGCCTCGGCGTGATCATCGTGACCCTGGTCGTCACGGCGGTCGCGAGCCTGTGGAAGTCCTCGCGCGAGGGCAGTGACGACCACGTCCCGGACCACGCCGTCTCCCCGCGCGACCCCGCCGACGTCGACGACACCTCCGGCCCCGACTGGCGGTGACCGCCCGCCCGGCCTGCTTGTTCACCTAGGGTGTCGGTCGTGGATCGACTCCAGGTGCAGTGGGCCGGGCAGACGCGGACCTTCGACGGCCCGAGGGTCGTGGTCGGGCGCGAGCTGGACTGCGACATCCCGGTCACCGACGCCAAGGCGTCGCGCCACCACGCCTTCCTGCAGATCGAGGACGGCGCCTGGGTGGCGGTCGACGCGAGCAGCAACGGCACCTTCGTCTCCGGGCAGCGGATCACCCGGCTGCCGCTGACCGGCGCGCCGGTCAGCCTGCACCTCGGAGGACCGGCCGGCGAGGCGGTCGTGGTCAGCGTGCTGGCGTCGGCCGTGCCCCCGCCGCCCCCGCCGGCGCCGTCGGCGCCGCCGCCGGCCGCTCGACCCGTGGCGCCGGCCGCACCGGCCCCGTCACCAGCCGGTCCGGCCGCGCCGGCCGCGCCCGCCTCGGGCGCCGCTCCGGTCGGCGAGTTCTGGAAGAACCTGCCGCCGCCCCAGGTCCCCGCGAGCGGTGGGCCGGTCGACGCGTGGCGACCGGCCGGCGTACTGCCTCCGGGACAGCTGCCGCACGGCCACTCGGTGGTGCTCCCGCAGCAGCTCCAGGCCGGCCGGGCGCTGAGCATCGGCCGCGAGCACACCAACGACATCGTGCTGGCCGACCCGCTGGTGAGCCGGCGGCACGCCCGCCTCGACCCGGCGACGCCGACCTCGCCGGCCGTGCTCCACGACCTCGGCTCGTTCAACGGCACCTTCGTCGACGGCCACCGGGTCCAGGGCGCGGTGCAGCTGCCGGTCGGCTCCGAGGTGATCTTCGGCAACCAGACCTTCCGCTGGGACGGCCACCAGCTGATCGCGTCCGCGACGGCCCACGAGTTCACGCTGTACGCCGACGGGCTCACCCAGGTGGTCGCCGGCGGCAAGCGGCTGATCGAGAACGTGTCGTTCAAGCTCGAGCCGCGGAGCCTGACGGCCGTCATCGGTCCGTCGGGATCCGGCAAGTCGACGCTGCTCGGCGCGCTCACCGGCCTCAAGCCGGCCAGCCATGGCCGGGTGATCTGGCAGGGCCACGACCTCTACCAGCACTACGACCAGCTGCGCTTCCAGATCGGCCTGGTGCCGCAGCAGGACATCCTGCACCCGCAGCTCAAGGTCCGCCAGGGCCTGCGCTTCGCCGCCGAGCTCCGGCTGCCGCCCGACACCACGGCCCAGGAGTGGGAGAACCGGGTGCAGACCGTGGCGCAGCAGATGCAGCTCACCGAGCGCCTCGACAACCGGATCGGCACCCAGCTCTCCGGCGGCCAGCGCAAGCGGGTCTCGATCGCGACCGAGCTGCTCACCGCGCCGCCGCTGCTGTTCCTCGACGAGCCGACCTCCGGGCTCGACCCGGGCCTCGACCTCGAGGTGATGCGCCAGCTGCGCAGCCTCGCCGACGACGGCCGCGTGGTCATGGTCGTCACCCACTCGGTGCTCGCGCTCGACGTCTGCGACAACGTGCTGGTGCTCGCCCCCGGGGGTCGGATCGCGTACTTCGGACCGCCCGACGGCGTGCTCGCCCACTTCGGGAAGACCAACTACCCCGAGGTCTTCGACCTGCTCGACGACGCCGACCTGTGGCAGCGGATCCCCGCGCCCCAGCACGCCGTCGACACCTCGGCGCTGCCGCAGCAGTCCTACGGCGCAGCCGTCCCGGCCCCGCCCCGGCAGTCGGTCTCCCGCCAGCTGACCACGCTCATCAAGCGCAACCTGGCCGTCGTGCTCGCCGACCGCCTGCTGCTCGGCATGCTCGTCCTGCTCCCGCTCATCCTCGGTGGCCTGAGCCGCGTCGTACCCGGCCACGACGGCATCTCGATCCTCGCCGCCGACGGCAAGATCGGCGAGGCCCAGCAGCGGCTTACCGTGCTCATCGTCGCCGCCTGCCTGATGGGCACCGCCCTCGCCATCCGCGAGCTGGTGGGGGAGCGGCCGATCTTCCAACGCGAGTACGCCGTCGGCCTCTCACCCGGCATCTACTTCACCAGCAAGGTGCTGGTCCTCGGCAGCGCCGCCTTCCTCCAGGGCCTGGTCGTCACCTTCCTCGCCACCGTCGGCCTCCCCGGCGCCGACGGCACCGCCGGCACCTTCCGGGTGGCCCTCGCGATCGCCTTGCTCTCCACGGTCATGGTCGTGATCGGCCTCGCCCTCTCCGCGCTGGTCACGAGCACCGAGCAGACCATGCCCGCCCTGGTCGGCCTGGTCATGCTCCAGCTGGTCCTCTCCGGCGCCCTCTTCGAGATCGCCGGCCGGGTGCTGCTCGAGCAGATCGCCTGGCTCTCGCCCTCCCGCTGGGGGTACGCCGCCTCGGCGTCCGCCATCCAGCTCGTCGACAGGTTCGAGGGCACCGACCGGGCGGACTGGATCGCGCAGAGCGGGGGCGGCCACTACCTGATGGACCTGTTCCTGCTCTGTCTGCTCGGGGCGGGTGCGTTCGGGGCGGGGCTGTTGTTGGTGCGCAGGAGCGCGACCTCCGACGATTGAGTCGTTGGGCGCTCGCTCGGCCCCGACGGGAACCCCGCTCGGGACGGGTGGGCCTCTTGGAGGACTCACGGTGTTGGTTGGGCGCTCGCTGCGCGTGCGCTGCGTGAGCGGCGCTGTAACACGTTGTTCGCCGCTCTACCCGACCCGTGCCGGCTCTAGCAGACCCGTACAGCTCCCGCATCGCGACGTCTTGGGTCCGCAACAACAGCGAACCACGTGTTACAGCGCCGTCGGAACACCCACCCCCGCGCGACAGAAACCCCGCTCGAGGGAATGTGTGGCGCGGTCGGCGCCTTGACCCTGGTGATGTCTCTCGCGCTCTCCGTCCTCGACCTCGTCCCCGTCCGCAGCGACCAGGCCACCGGCGACGCCCTCGCGGCGACCCTGGACCTGGCTCGCGCGGCCGACCGGCTCGGCTACCGCCGCTTCTGGCTGGCCGAGCACCACAACATGCCGGCGGTCGCGGCGACCAACCCGCCGGTCGTGATCGGGCTGGTGGCGTCGGCGACCGAGCGGATCCGGGTCGGGTCCGGGGGAGTGATGCTGCCCAACCACGCACCGCTGGTCGTCGCGGAGCAGTTCGCGCTTCTGGAGGCGGCCTTCCCGGGGCGGATCGATCTCGGCATCGGGCGGGCGCCCGGCACCGACCCGGTGACCAGCTGGGCGCTGCGCCACGGCGCGGGCGGGGTGAGCGACGAGGCGGTCTCCCACTTCCCGGAGTACGTCGACAACGTGCTCGCGATGATGGAGCCGGCGGGCGTCGGGCTGGCCCTGCGTGGTTCCCAGCACGTCCTCAAGGCCACGCCGGCCGCGCGGTCGGTGCCGCAGATCTGGCTGCTCGGCTCCTCCGACTACTCCGCGCGCCTGGCCGCGGCCAAGGGCATGCCGTACGTCTTCGCCCACCACTTCTCGGGATCCGGTACGGCCGAGGCGCTGGAGCTCTACCGCTCGAGCTTCCAGCCCTCGCCCGAGCTGGCCGAGCCGCGGACCTTCCTCACGGTCAACGCCTCGGTCGCCGACACCGAGGAGGAGGCGCAGCGGCTCGCGCTGCCCCAGCTGCTGCAGATGCTGGCGCTGCGCACCGGTCAGCCGCTGGTCGCCCAGCGCACCGTGGAGGACGCCGAGACCATCGTCGAGGCCGGCCTGCCCGAGGCCCACCAGGGCCTGGTCGACGCCATGCGACAGCGCTGGGTGATCGGCGACGGGCCGGGCGCCCGGGCCGAGCTGGCCACCCTCGCGGCGTCGTACGGCGTCGACGAGGTGATGGTGAACCCGGTGGGCGGCGCCGTCCGCGACACCGACCCGCGCACCTCGCCCGCGCGGGTGCGGACCCTGGAGCTGCTGGCGTCCGACGCGGGGGTTTGAGCCGGGGCTCAGCGGTCACTCTCGTCCCCGACAGCATCGACTCGGGCAGGAGACGCACATGGGGGCACCGGAGACGCCGGCGGAGACCGGCGTCATGTGGATCAAGTGGGAGCTGTTGCAGCGCCTGCTGACCGACATGGACACCGTCGGCGGTCAGATCGAGGACGTCGCGACGTACGCGACCGACGAGGTGTTCAACTCCTCGGCGTTCGAGCATGAGATCCCGTTGACCGGCGTGAGCGTCCTCAAGCCGATCTCCGATGCGCTCAAGGAGTGCGGCGGCGTCATCGACGAGGTGAAGTCCGGCTTCCAGGAGCGCTGGACCAGCCTGACGGCGGCGGTCGCCCTGTCGGCCAAGGACTACGAGACCGCGGACGGTCAGCAGCTGCACGCGTTCTTGCAGGCCTACCTCGACCTGGTGGACTCGAAATGACGTGGAAGACGATCGAGGAGGAGCTCCCGCTCGACGCTCCCGCCGAGCAGAGCCGCGGCAAGGGACACGATGCGAGGTACGTCACGGCCGCCGAGACGTTCGACGACGTCCGCGACACCTGCAACGCCGGGATCGACTGGGTCAACGGCGTCGCCGACAGCGTCGGCCTCGGTCGCCCGATCCCCTCGCTGCCCGACAAGAGCCTCGACGAGTACGTCGTCTATCCGCTGTCCGGCGACTACCTGCGGATCAAGCAGAACGCCGAGGCCTGCCGGATCTTCGGCAAGGCCATGAAGACCTGGGGACACAACTTCGGGATCATCGGACTCAACCAGGTGCTGGCGATCGGCGGCGAGACCGGCGTGGCGATGGGTGCCCAGCTCGGCCTCTACGACCTCGCCGTGCAGGGCATGGGTGGCGTGGTGGCCAAGGGCTCGGCGGTCTTCGACTACGTCGCGCGGATCTCCGAGCGGATCGCGATCCGGGTCGAGAAGGCGCTCGTCGAGCTCGGCCAGCGGCTGCTTCGGCTCTCGTCCAAGCTGGTGCGCTGGGGCCGCGGCTACTGGGGTGCCCTCATGCTCGCCAAGGACCTCGTCGACAAGGGGCTGGGCGCGATCACGGAGGTGATCGACGACGCGAAGTACGTCATCGAGGCGATCAACGCCTGCTTCGAGCTCAAGGACGCCGTCGAGGAGTGGTGCCGGACCCAGGGCGAGCGGATCAAGGCGTTCACGGAGATCCTCGAGTACGTCAAGGCGCTGCCGTCGGTCGACCTCGGCACGCCGCTGGGCGAGGCGCCCGACATCGACCCCGCGAAGGTCAAGGAGAAGATCGACGACATCGTGGCCGACTTCGGCAAGGACGGCGGCACGGCGGAGGCGGACCTCGATGCCGCGTCCGGCGACCTGGTCCAGGACTCGGGCTACACCGAGCCCTACTACGACCCGGACTGCGACCCGACCAACAACGGCCCCGGTCAGGGGCGGCCACCCGGCTGGACCCCTGAGGAGGGCGTGCCGGGCTGGATGATCACCACGACCACCGACGACGACCCCCTGCCGAGCCGATGACGGGGCACTACGACGCCTCCGCGCCGCCGCCCGACGAGTCCGGCCCGAGCCTGCTCGACCTCGCCTCGGCCGACGTCGACCGGCGCCTCGAGGCCGTCCTCGACGTCGTCGACGACCTGGCGGCCGAGGGGGAGGAGCGCCGGCTCGCCGAGGGCATCGACCCGGCGACCGCCGCGCTCTACGAGGCGATCGCCGGCGCGGAGGACGCCCCGCTGGAGCTGCGCTCCCTCCACCGCCGGGTACACGAGGGCCGGTTGACCTGGGCCGATGTCTGGGCTCGCCCCTCGGACCACGACGGCGGCACCCGGCTGCTCTTCGCGGCGATGACCGCCCAGGGCCGCGGCCTGGCTGCCGAGGTGGCCCGCCTGGCCGGGAACGACGGCGACGACGAGCCCGGCCGTGCGCGCTGAGGGCCGGCTGGCCGCCGTCCTCGTCGTCGCGGTCCTCGGTCTCGTGGGCTGCTCGGGAGAGGACGAGCCGGCACCGGGGCCCTCGGCCGCGCCGACCACCACCGCCGCGACCGCCGCCTTCGACTGCGCGCCGGTGAGCGATGCCGACCTGAGCGAGTGGCTCGGCGTACCGCTGACAGTCGCGACGGATCCCACCGACGACGGCGGTACGGCGTGCTCCGCGACCGACCTCGGCGACCAGCTCCTCCTCGTGGAGTGGGCGCCACTGACCGGGGCCGGCGACCTCGACGTCGCCGCCAACCGGGTGTTCGCCGACCGCGACCCCGCGCCGGTGGTGGAGGAGACCGCCCTCCCCGGAGGCGCGCCGGCCCGGATGGTCGTGACGGAGACCCCGGGGACCCAGATCCAGGTCGACCTGGTGTCGCTCAACGGGAGGGACGGGCTGCACGTCGTGGTCTCGGCCGGCGCCACCGGCGACCGGCTCACGCTCGGCCGGGACCGGCTGGTCGACGCCGCCGCCCGGATCGCCGATGCCTACGCCGCCCCGGCCGGCTGAGCGGCGTCGATTGGGAGTTCGTTGGCGCCAGCACATAGACTGGCGTGTCGGTCCAACGTGGGTTCCGTGTGTGGTGCACGGCCCACGAGGTCCACTCAGTGAAGCTGAGAGGTTCCCGGGCCACCGGTAGACACAACATCCCCGAGCAGATTGTGAGACATGGCGAAGAAAGAAGGCGTCATCGAGATGGAGGGCTCCGTCGTGGAGGCCCTCCCGAACGCCATGTTCCGCGTCGAGCTGAGCAACGGCCACAAGGTCCTGGCTCACATCAGCGGCAAGATGCGCCAGCACTACATCCGGATCCTCCCCGAGGACCGCGTGGTGGTGGAGCTCTCGCCGTACGACCTCTCGCGCGGCCGGATCGTCTACCGCTACAAGTGAGCCGCCGGCTCACTTCTCCGCCACTAGCAAGAAAGGGCTGACATGAAGGTCAACCCGAGCGTGAAGCCGATCTGTGACAAGTGCAAGGTGATCCGTCGCCACGGCCGCGTCATGGTGATCTGCGAGAACCCGCGCCACAAGCAGCGCCAGGGCTGAGCCCCGCGCGTACAACTCAATAACTCATCAACGTGATCGCTTAGCCGTCCTACGACGGCGAACCACCTCCGGTGCGGATGGCCGGAGCTGGGCGCAAACCCTGCATGACAAGCCCGGACGCATCACGACCACACCACCGCAACCGTTTGGAAAGGAGCCGTCATGGCTCGCCTCGTCGGAGTCGACCTGCCGCGCGACAAGCGCATCGAGGTCGCTCTCACCTACATCTACGGCATCGGCCGTACCCGCGCCCAGCAGCTGCTGGAGGCCACCGGCGTCAGCCCGGACCTCCGCGTCCACGAGCTGGGTGACGAGGAGCTGGTCAAGCTCCGCGACGAGATCGAGGCGAACTTCAAGATCGAGGGTGACCTCCGTCGCGAGGTTCAGGCCGACATCCGCCGCAAGATCGAGATCGGCAGCTACCAGGGTCGCCGTCACCGCATGGGCCTCCCGGTCCGCGGTCAGCGCACCAAGACCAACGCTCGTACCCGCAAGGGCCCGAAGCGCACGGTTGCCGGCAAGAAGAAGGCCAAGTGATCTGACGCCCTCGGCGTCTCACTGACCTCATCGACCAGCTTTCTCAAGGAGATAACGCATGCCTCCCAAGGCTCGCGCGGGCGCCAAGAAGGTGCGCCGCAAGGAGAAGAAGAACGTCGCTCAGGGCGAGGCCCACATCAAGAGCACGTTCAACAACACGATCGTCACGATCACCGACCCGACCGGTGCGGTGATCTCGTGGGCCTCTGCCGGCACCGTCGGCTTCAAGGGCTCCCGCAAGTCCACCCCGTACGCCGCGCAGATGGCCGCCGAGGCCGCCGGACGTCGGGCGATGGAGCACGGCATGAAGAAGATCGACGTCTTCGTCAAGGGCCCGGGCTCGGGCCGCGAGACGGCGATCCGCTCGCTGGGTGCGATCGGCCTCGAGGTCGGCACCATCCAGGACGTGACCCCCGCCCCGCACAACGGCTGCCGCCCGCCGAAGCGCCGTCGCGTCTGAGCGTCGTACCAGGACTTAGAGGAGAACTTCAATGGCCCGTTACACCGGACCCCTGACCAAGAAGTCGCGCCGTCTCGGCGTCGACCTCGTCGGCGGCGACGCCGCCTTCGAGAAGCGCCCCTACCCCCCGGGCCAGCACGGCCGCGCGCGGGTCAAGGAGAGCGAGTACCGCAACCAGCTGCAGGAGAAGCAGAAGGCCCGCTTCACCTACGGCGTGCTGGAGAAGCAGTTCCACCGCTACTACGAGGAGGCCGCGCGTCGCCAGGGCAAGACCGGCGACAACCTGCTCCAGCTCCTCGAGTGCCGTCTCGACAACGTGGTCTACCGTGCCGGCTTCGCCCGCACCCGCCGCCACGCCCGCCAGCTGGTGACCCACGGTCACTTCCTGGTCAACGGCAAGAAGGTCGACATCCCGTCCTTCCAGGTCACCCAGTACGACATCATCGACGTGCGCGAGAAGTCGCTCGAGATGACCCCGTTCATCGTGGCTCGCGAGACCCACGGCGAGCGGATCGTGCCGGCCTGGCTCGAGGCGGTCCCGAGCCGCATGCGGATCCTGGTCCACCAGGTGCCCGTGCGCGAGCAGATCGACATGCCGATCCAGGAGCAGCTCATCGTGGAGTACTACTCCAAGAAGTGATCGCGAGCCCGTCCCGGTCGACCTCCACCCGTGGGGGAGCCGGGGCGGGCATGCGTCATCCCGCAGTCCCTCTTCTCCATCTCCGCACCACGTCTGGGTCCTCATATAGCGGTCGGCCCGGAAAGGAACGAAACAAGTGCTCATCGCACAGCGCCCCACCCTGTCGGAGGAGACCGTCGACCAGTTCCGGTCGCGCTTCGTCATCGAGCCGCTCGAGCCCGGCTTCGGCTACACGCTCGGCAACTCGCTGCGTCGTACCCTCCTCTCCTCGATCCCCGGTGCCTCGGTCACGAGCATCAAGATCGACGGCGTCCTCCACGAGTTCTCGACCATCGAGGGCGTCAAGGAAGACGTCACCGAGATCATCCTCAACCTCAAGGGCCTCGTCGTCTCCTCCGAGCACGACGAGCCGGTCACCATGTACCTGCGCAAGTCGGGTGCCGGTGACGTCACGGGTGCCGACATCGCGCCGCCGGCCGGCGTCGAGGTCCACAACCCCGACCTGAAGATCGCCACCCTCTCCGACAACGGCAAGCTCGAGCTCGAGCTCGTCGTGGAGCGCGGCCGCGGCTACGTCTCGGCCGTCCAGAACAAGGGCGCCGACAACGAGATCGGCCGGATCCCGGTCGACTCGATCTACAGCCCGGTCCTCAAGGTGACCTACAAGGTCGAGGCCACCCGTGTCGAGCAGCGCACCGACTTCGACAAGCTCGTCATCGACGTCGAGACCAAGCCGTCCATCCTGCCCCGCGACGCCATCGCGTCGGCCGGAAAGACGCTGGTCGAGCTCTTCGGCCTGGCCCGTGAGCTCAACGTCGAGGCCGAGGGCATCGACATCGGCCCGTCGCCCGTCGACGAGCAGCTCGCCGCCGACCTCGCCCTCCCGGTCGAGGACCTGCAGCTGACCGTGCGGTCCTACAACTGCCTCAAGCGCGAGGGCATCCACACCGTGGGTGAGCTCATCAGCCGCTCGGAGCAGGACCTGCTGGACATCCGCAACTTCGGCGCGAAGTCCATCGACGAGGTCAAGGCCAAGCTGCACGAGATGGGCCTGTCCCTCAAGGACAGCGCTCCGGGCTTCGACCCGTCGGCCGCCCTGGCCAACTACTCCGACGACGAGGACGACGACGAGTCGTTCATCGAGTCGGAGGAATTCTGATCTGATGGGCCGAGCGTGTCGCTGCTGATCGGCGGCTCGCTGAGCTCGGCCCCACCACTCGCTCCGGTCGCTGGCGCTCCCTGCGCTCGCGGCCGGACCGAGCCCAGCAACACCGCCGGCAGCGCCACGCTGCCGGCCTGATACCCCGGTACCTGACACGGCCGGGGAGAATCGAGAGAAGCAATGCCGAAGCCCAAGAAGGGCCCCCGCCTCGGCGGTGGCGCCGCGCACCAGCGCCTCATCCTGTCGAACCTGGCCACCGCGCTCTTCGAGCACGGCCGGATCACGACCACCGAGGCCAAGGCGCGCACGCTGCGTCCGTACGCCGAGAAGCTGATCACCAAGGCGAAGAAGGCCCACGCCGGGGAGAACCCGCTGCACCAGCGCCGCGAGGTCCTCAAGGTCATCCGCGACAAGGGTGTCGTGCACACCCTCTTCGCGGACATCGCGCCGACCTTCGCCGACCGTCCGGGTGGCTACACCCGGATCACCAAGATCGGCAACCGGGCGGGCGACAACGCCCCGATGGCGGTCATCGAGCTGGTGACCGAGGCCTTCCAGCCGGCTACGCCGAAGGCCGCCCCGGCCGCCGAAGCTGCTCCGGCTCCGGTCGAGGAGGCTCCCGAGGCGGAGGCTCCTGAGGCGGAGGCCACCGAGGCGGAGGCGACCGAGGTCGAGGAGACCGAGGCCGCCGAGGTCGAGGCCCCCGAGGCCGAGGCAGAGGTCACCGAGGAGGCCGCCGAGGAGGCGCCCGCCGAGGAGTCCGCCGAGGACGAGAAGGCCTGAGCGAACGCTCCGCGACGACGGCCCGTCACCCGCGAGGGTGGCGGGCCGTCGTCGTTCGCGTGGCGGACAGCTGCTCGATCACGAAGCACAGCACGCCGGTCAGCAGCACGGGCGCGGTGAACCAGGCCCAGAAGATCACCCACGCGACGAGGTGCGACGGCGTGCCGTCGCCCGGGACGGTCTCGACGACGAGCCGGCCGAGCGGCTCACGCAGGCTCCACTGGACCGCGACGACGACCGGGAGTGCGAGCAGGCCGGCCGGCCAGGCCCCGCCCTGCCGTCGCGCGACACCCCAGGCGGTGAGGTGGAGCAGCGCGGTGAAGGTGCCGACCGTCGTGGTGAGGACCTCCACGTCGCGGACCTCGTCGAAGGACGCGCGGGACATCACGAAGTGCAGCGCCAGCTGGACCGGGACGGTCGACGCCACGACCAGGGTCGCGACCAGGCGCCGGACGGGTGTCCGGCCGACCAGGGCGACCAGGGCGGCGTACAGGAGGATCAGCACCATGCCGGCGCCGACCGTGACGGCGGCGGGCGGCGGGGTTCCCCGCCGGACGAGCATCCAGCCTGGCAGCACGAAGAGCAGCAGGTCGCCGACGAGCAGCAGCCCGAGCAGAGCCAGGCCGACCCTGGTCGGCACCCCATCGGGCCGAGTGACCGGGTCCGCGGTCGGCACCGGGGCCGGCGGTGGAGGAGGGGCGAAGGCCATGCTCGGATCCTGCCGGTGTCGGCTGTCGGGTAAACGCCTGCGCTCCGGCGAGGACTCGGTGGTCGGCGCGCCGGTCCGTAGACTGGAGCCATGATGATCGACCTGGGAACGCCGCGTCTGCTCGAGGACAGCGAGCGTGAGGTGCTGCTCGCGGCCCCCCGCGGCTACTGCGCCGGGGTCGACCGCGCGGTCGTGACGGTCGAGCAGGCGCTGGACCTCTACGGTTCGCCGGTCTACGTCCGCAAGCAGATCGTCCACAACAAGCACGTCGTCGCCAATCTCGAGGAGCGGGGCGCGATCTTCGTCGAGGAGCTCGAGGAGGTGCCGGCCGGTGCGCGGGTGGTGTTCTCGGCCCACGGCGTCTCGCCGGCCGTCGTCGACGAGGCCGCCGAGCGGCAGCTGAAGACCATCGACGCCACCTGCCCGCTGGTGACCAAGGTGCACCGCGAGGCGGTCCGCTTCGCCGCCGACGGCTACACGATCCTGCTCATCGGGCACGCCGGCCACGAGGAGGTCGAGGGCACCGCGGGCGAGGCGCCGGAGCAGACCGTCCTGGTCGAGCACCCCGACGACGTCGCGCGGCTGGAGTTCCCGCCCGACGCCAAGCTGGCGTGGCTCTCGCAGACCACGCTGAGCGTCGACGAGACCATGGAGACCGTACGCCGGCTCCGGGCCAAGTTCCCGCAGCTCGAGGACCCGCCGAGCGACGACATCTGCTACGCCACCCAGAACCGCCAGGTCGCGGTCAAGGAGATCGGTGCGTCCGCCGACCTGGTGATCGTGGTCGGCTCGGCCAACTCCTCCAACTCGGTGCGCCTGGTCGAGGTCGCGCTGGAGGCGGGGGCCAAGGCGTCGTACCGGATCGACGACGTCTCCGAGCTCGACGAGTCCTGGCTCGACGGCGCCGCGACGGTCAGCGTCACCTCGGGAGCCTCGGTTCCCGACCACCTGGTCACCGAGGTGCTGGCCTATCTCGCCGAGCGCGGCTACCCCGACGCCCGAGCCGTGCAGACGGCCGAGGAGACCCTCGCGTTCTCGCTGCCCAAGGAGCTGCACCGCGACCTCAAGGCTGCCGGGCGCAGCACCAAGACGGCAGTCCGGCTCTGAGCATGGCCCGCTATCTCGACGTCCACCCCGACAACCCGCAGCCGCGCACGCTGCAGCAGATCGTCGCGGCGCTGCAGGACGACGCGCTGATCGCCTACCCGACCGACTCGGGCTATGCGCTCGGCTGCCGGATCGGCAACCGCGAGGGCCGCGACCGGATCCTCAAGATCCGCGGCCTCGACGAGAAGCACCACTTCACCTTGATGTGTCGCGACTTCTCCCAGCTCGGCCAGCTGGTCCACGTCGACAACTCGGCGTTCCGCGCGATCCGCTCGGCGACGCCGGGACCGTACACCTTCATCCTGACCGCGATGCCCGAGGTGCCGAAGCGGCTGCTGCACCCGAAGAAGCGCACCGTCGGTGTCCGGATCCCCGACAGCACCTTCGTGCAGGCGCTGCTCGAGGAGCTCGGCGAGCCGCTGCTCAGCTCCACCCTGATCCTGCCGGGCGAGACCGAGCCGCGGACCATGGGCTGGGAGATCAAGGAGGACCTCGACCACGAGGTCGACATCGTGGTCGAGGCCGGCGAGGTCACGCCGGAGCCGACCACGGTCGTGGACTGGTCCGAGGGCCAGCCCGAGGTGATCCGGCGCGGCGCGGGCGATCCCGACCGCTTCTGAGCCGCGAGTGGGGCCCTCGGTGAGGGCCGTTAGCGCGGGTGCCTCTCGACGAACGAGCGGCGCAGCGCGAGCAGGCCCAGGCACGCGGCGTAGCCGAGCGCCAGGGCGATGCCGTGGCGCGAGAGGCCGGCCAGCACGGCCTGGACCACGCCGTCGTCGGCACGGGCGATGGCGGCCCGGTCGCTCACGGCGAGCAGCAGCACGACGAACGCCATCGCCAGCGGCGGGAGCACGCCGACCAGGAAGAAGTCACGGGGCCGCACGGCCAGCGCGGCCCCGACGCAGAGCGTCACGAACGCCAGGTCGAAGAACAGCCCCAGGCCCTCGGAGAACGCCAGGTCGAGCACGGTGGCGGTGAGCAGCAGGGCGAGGGCCAGGGAGACCACCTCGCGGCCCGGGCGGCGGCCCTCCTCCCACAGGGTGGGGGAGCGTTGGTGCGCTGCGCTGCTCACTCCTCCACGCTAGGACATGGGTCCGACGGAATCGGGGATTGAGCGCGCTCCGGCGACCTGCGGGATCTCTCAGAGCCGCCGGCCGCTCACCGTGTCGAAGACGTGCGCCGCGCCCTCCGGGAGCGCCACGTGGAGCACGTCGTCGGGTGCGACATGCCCGCGCGAGGGGAGCCGGACGGCGACCGTGGCGGTGGCGTCGCCGAGATCGGCGGTGCCGTGGGCGAATCCGTCGGAGCCGAGCTCCTCGACCAGGGTGACCCGGACCGGTATGCCCGCGCCCGGCTCGACCAGCCGCCACGCCTCCGGGCGGACGCCGACGGTCACCTCGGGAGTGAGCGCGGCGCGGGTGCCCGGATCGAGCGGGACGGCGTACCCGCCGAGCAGGAGGCCGCCGTCGCCGCCCACCTTCGCGGCCATCAGGTTCATCTGGGGGGAGCCGATGAAGCCGGCGACGAATAGGTTGGCCGGGCGGTCGTAGAGCGCCAGGGGAGCGTCGACCTGCTGGATCTCGCCCTGGTTCATCACCGCGACCCGGTCGCCCATGGTCATCGCCTCGACCTGGTCGTGGGTGACGTAGACGGTGGTGACGCCGAGCTCGCGCTGCAGCCGGGCGATGTCGCTGCGGGTCTGCACCCGCATCTTGGCGTCCAGGTTGGACAGCGGCTCGTCCATGCAGAACACCTGGGGGGAGCGGACGATCGCGCGGCCCATCGCCACCCGCTGCCGCTGGCCGCCGGAGAGCTGCCTGGGCTTGCGCTCGAGCAGCTCGGTCAGGCCGAGCAGGGCCGCCGCGTCGGCGACCCGGCGCTCCCGCTCCGCGGGCTCGACCTTCGCGATCTTGAGCGCGAAGCCGAGATTCTCGCGCACCGTCTTGTGGGGGTAGAGCGCATAGCTCTGGAAGACCATCGCGATGTCGCGGTCCTTGGGGGCCAGGCGGGTGACATCGCGCTCACCGATCAGGATCCGGCCCGCGTCGACCTCCTCGAGACCGGCGAGCATCCGCAGGGTGGTGGTCTTGCCGCAGCCGGAGGGACCCACGAGGACGAGGAACTCGCCGTCCTCGACCACCAGGTCGATGCCGGGTACGGCGGGGGCGTCCGCGCCGGCGTACCACCGCTGCGCGCCCTCGAAGGTGATGCTGGCCATCGCTGCTCCTCGACCTCGTGCTGTGACCTGGATCGCATTCTGCCCTTGCGAGGGTATATGTAAGTGTGCTGAACTAACAAACATGTCCTGGCGCAGCCCGACCTCCCGGTCGCCCCGAGAGCGGATCAAGCTCGACCGTGCCGACTCCCGGCGCCACCACCGCTCGATGCTGCTCCAGGAGCTGTTCGCGGCCGGTCCCGCGAGCCGCGCGGACCTGGCCCGCAGCAGCGGGCTGACCCGGGTGACCGTCTCCGACCTGGTGGCCGAGCTGCTGGCCGAGGGCCTGGTCGAGGAGCTCGGTACGCCGAGCGAGAGCCGGGTCGGCAAGCCCCCGACCCTGGTCGGGCTGGTGGCCGACGCCAAGCACGTGGTCGCCATCGACCTCTCCGTCGACGACCAGCTGGCGGGCGCCGTGCTGACCCTCGAGGGCCAGGTCGTGCTCCGCGACGCGAAGCCGCGCGAGGGCCGCACCGGCGCCGCGGCCGTGGCGCTGGTCCGTGAGTTCGCCGCCGACCTGATCGACCGCAGCAGCCGCCCGCTGCTCGGCGTCGCCGTGGCGACGCCCGGCGTGGTCACGCCCGACGGGGTCGTCCTGGACGCCCCCAACCTGGGCTGGCACGACCTGCGCCTGGCCGACGACCTGGCCGCCGCGCTGGACCTCCCCGTCTATGTCGCCAACGACGCGAACACCGCCGTGATGGGGGAGTTCGTGTTCGGGAGCCGCGGTGAGGGCGGCCTGCTGCTGCTGCGGCTGAGCACCGGTCTCGGCGCCGGCCTGGTGATCAACGGCGCCCTGCTGCACGGCCAGGGCGGAGCGGCCGGCGAGATCGGCCACGTCCAGGTCGATCCGGACGGCCCGCTGTGCGGCTGCGGCCGGCCGGGCTGCCTGGAGACCTATCTCGCCGTGCCGCGGCTGCGTCGCGAGCTCGCCGTCGGTGACCCCGACGCGGTGCTCGCCGACGCCGGGGCCCGGCTCGGCCAGGCGCTCGCGCCGGTCGTCGCCACGCTCAACCTCGGCGAGGTGGTGCTCAGCGGACCGGCCGACCTGGTGGAGCCGCTGGCGCGGGTGGCCGAGCAGGAGGTCCGGGACCGGGTGATGCCGGTGTCGGCCCAGCAGTTCGTCGTCCGTACGTCGTCCCTCGGCGACGACGGCGTGCTCGCCGGAGCCACGGGCGTGGTGCTCGCCGGCGAGCTGGGGGTGTCCTGAACCATTTGCACGATCGAAGGGAAATCAGCGGTGCGACTCAACAAGACCCTGGCCACGAAGAGCGTGGCCGTCGCAGCCATCACTGCCCTGCTGGGCATGACCAGCGCCTGCGGCTCCGACAAGGAGGACGCCGGCGGCGGCCCCGACAAGGCCGAGATCGTGGTGTGGCTCAACGGCGCGGACACGCCCGACAGCGCCCGCACCTGGCTCCAGGAGACCTTCGAGAAGGAGCACCCCGGCTCCACCCTGAAGATCGAGCAGCAGGAGTGGGAGGGCCTCGTCGAGCGGCTCACCACCGCGCTGACCTCCGCCGACCAGACCCCCGACGTGGTCGAGGTCGGCAACACCCAGGCCGCGACCTTCACCACCGTCGGCGCGTTCAGCGACCTCACCGGCGACCTCGGCGACCTCGGCGGCGACGATCTGCTGCCGGGCTTCGTGGAGGCAGGCTCGGCCGACGGCAAGACCTTCGCGGTGCCCTACTACGCCGGCTCGACGTACGTCTTCTACCGCAAGGACCTCTTCGAGAAGGCCGGCATCACCGAGGTGCCGGCGACGATGGCCGACTTCGTCGCCGCCGCCAAGAAGCTCAAGCAGGACAGCGGGCAGGCCGACTTCTCGGGCTACTGGCTGCCCGGCAAGGACTGGCGCGACGGCGCGGCCTTCCTGTGGGATGCCGGCGGCGACTTCGCCCAGCCCGACGGCGACGGCTGGAAGGCGACGCTCTCCACGCCCGAGTCGATCACGGGCCTGGAGACCTTCCAGGACCTCTACACCTCGGCCTCCGGTGCGCCGGCCGACGCCAACGAGTCCGACCCGGTGACGCCCTTCTGCGCCGGCAAGATCGGCATGATGTCCCGACCCGGCTGGGTCGAGGGCATGCTCACCGATCCCGAGAGCGGCTGCCCCGACCTCGCGAAGCAGGTCGGCGTCTTCGCCCTCCCGGGCAGCGACGGCGAGCCCGCCCCGGTGCTGCTCGGCGGCTCCAACATCGCGATCTCCGCGAAGTCGCCCAACCAGGACCTCGCCCGCGACGTGATCGCGCTGATGCTGAGCGAGGACTACCAGACGATCCTCGCCGAGGCCGGGCTCACCCCGGCACGCCAGTCGTACGCCGACAAGCTCGGCGACGACGAGTTCGCCCAGGCGACGATCGCGGCCGCGTCGAACGCCAAGCTGACCCCGCCGGCCGCCAACTGGGCGACCGTCGAGGGCAAGTTCGTGCTCGAGGACCTCTACAGCAAGATCGCGCAGGGCGGCGACGTGAAGAAGCTCGCCGCGGCCGCCGACGAGCAGATCGACGCCGAGCTCAACTGAGGACCATCATCGACGGTGTCCGGCCGGCCCCCAGCCGGCCGGATACCGTGCCGCCCGCCCCTGCCCCCGAGAGGAGCGTCGTGCCCCGCCCCGCCGCCCGTCGTACGAACCTGCCGCTCGGCCTCGTGCTCCCGGCCGTCGCCCTGCTCGCGCTGGCGCTCGGCTACCCGCTGGTGCGCCAGGTGGTGCTGTCGCTGCAGGAGTTCGGGCTGGCCCAGCAGTTCGGCCGGCCGCCGTCGTGGAACGGGCTCGGCAACTACCGCGACCTGCTCACCGACCGCGAGCTGTGGGTCGTGGTGCTCCGCACCATCGCGTTCTGCTTCGTCAACGCCGCCCTGACCTTCGGGATCGGCCTGGGCCTGGCGCTGCTGATGGCACGGATGAGCCGGCCGGTGCGGATCCTCGCGCAGTGCGGGCTGCTGCTCGCGTGGGCGATGCCGGTCGTCGCGGCGATGACGGTGTGGCAGTTCCTCTTCGACACCGAGTACGGCGTGGTCAACTGGCTGCTCACCAAGGCGGGCGGCGACTTCGAGGGACACGGCTGGCTGCTGGATCCGTGGTCGTTCTTCTTCGTGGCGACGGTGGTCGTGGTCTGGATGAGCGTGCCCTTCGTCGTGTTCACGATGTACGCCGCACTGACCCAGGTTCCCGAGGACGTGATGGAGGCGGCCGAGATCGACGGCGCGTCGCCGTGGCAGCGCTTCGTGCACGTCGTGCTGCCGGCGATCCGGCCGGTGCTGCTGGTGGTCGTGCTGCTGCAGGTGATCTGGGACCTGCGGGTGTTCACCCAGATCTACACGCTCCAGAAGGCGGGCGGGGTCAGCGGCGACACCAACCTGCTCGGCACCTACATCTACACGCTCGGCATCAAGGGCGGAGACTTCGGCACCGCCGCGGCGGCGGCGATGTTCATGCTCGCGCTGACCGTGGTGCTCACCGCGCCGTACGTCCGGCTGATGATCAAGCAGGAGGAGGACTGATGGCCCGTCGTACGCCCACCGCGGTGCGGATCGGCGCCGACCTGGTCGGCGTCCTGGTGCTGCTGGCCTGCGTCTTCCCGGTCTACTGGATGGTCAGCCGCTCGTTCCTGCCGCGCAACCGGATCAAGGGCGAGGACCCGGTGCTGGTCCCCTGGCACGGCACCCTCGCCAACTACCGCAAGGTGCTCGGCGACGACGGCTTCGGTGACGCGATGATGACCAGCCTGAGCGTCACCCTGCTGACCGTCGCGGTGGCGATCCTGTTCGCCTTCCTGGCAGCGGTCGCGGTCAGCCGGTTCCGGTTCCGCGGCCGGCGTACCTTCATCCTCACCCTGCTCCTCATCCAGATGATCCCGGCCGAGGCGCTGTTCATCAGCCAGTACAAGATGCTCGACGGCATGGGCCTGCTCAACTCGGTCGTCGGCCTGACCCTGGTGTACGTCGCCGGCGTGCTGCCGTTCACCGTGTGGACCCTGCGGGGCTTCGTCGACGGCGTGCCGCGCGAGCTCGAGGAGGCCGCGATGATAGACGGCTGCTCGCGGACGGGTGCGTTCTTCCGGGTCACGCTGCCGCTGCTCGCGCCGGGCCTGGTCGCCACCGGTGTCTTCGGCTTCATCCAGGCCTGGAACGAGTTCACCCTCGCCGTCGTCGTGATGACCGACCCCGGCAGCAAGACGCTGCCGGTGTGGCTGGTGGCGTTCACCGACTCGCGCAGCCGCGGCGTGGACTGGGGCGCCATCATGGCGTCCTCCACGCTGATCACGATCCCGGTCATCGTGTTCTTCCTGCTCGTCCAGCGCCGGATGGTGACCGGCCTGACCGCGGGCGCGGTGAAGGGATGAGCGCCGGCATCGAACGGCTCGCGCTCGAGGTGCAGCTGGCCTCCTTCGCCGGTCCGGCGCTGCCCGAGGAGTGGGCGGCGCTGCTGGAGGAGGGGCTGGGCGGGATCTGCCTGTTCGGGTCCAACCTGACCGGTACGCCGTCCGACGTCGCCGCCCTGGTGCGCGAGATCCGGGACTGCCGGCCCGCGGCGCTGGTCGCCACCGACGAGGAGGGCGGCGACGTCACCCGCCTGCACGCGCGTACGGCGAGCCCGGTGCCGGGAGCGGCGGTCCTGGGCGCGGTCGACTCGGTCGAGCTGACCCGCTCGGTCGGCCTCGCGGTGGGGTCGGAGCTCGCGTCGGTCGGGATCGACCTCGACCTCGGCCCGGTCGCCGACGTCAACAGCAACCCCGACAACCCGGTGATCGGCACCCGCAGCTTCGGCGTGGACCCCGCACTGGTGGCCCGGCACGTCGCCGCGTGGGTGTCCGGGCTGCAGGCGGCCGGGGTCGCGGCGTGCGTCAAGCACTTCCCCGGGCACGGCGACACCGGCCAGGACAGCCACCTGACGCTGCCGGTCCTCGCCGCCGACGCCTCGGTCGTGCGGGGACGCGAGCTGACGCCCTTCGCGGCCGCCGTCCGGGCCGGCGCCGCGGCGGTGATGACGTCCCACATCCTGGTTCCCGCGGTGGACCCCTCGCTCCCGGCGACGTTGTCGGCGCCGGTGCTGGCGCTGCTGCGCACCGAGCTGGGGTACGACGGCGCGGTCGTCAGCGACGCCCTCGACATGGCGGGGGCCTCGGCCGACCGGGGGATCCCCGAGGCCGCGGTGCTCGCCCTCGTCGCGGGCTGCGACCTGCTCTGCATCGGGCCCGACAAGCCCGCCGCGCTGGTCCGGGAGGTCCAGGCGGCGGTGGTCGCGGCCGTCGCGACGGGACGGCTGCCGCTCGTCCGCCTGGTCGAGGCGGCCGCCCGCGCCGGGCGGATCCGGCGCGGAGCCGGCCGGCCCGGAGCGCTTCCGGCACCCGGCACGCTGGTGGCGGCGGCCCGGCGGGCCTGCGTGGTCGAGGGGGTGCTGCCGGACCTGACCGGCGCCCGGGTCGTGAGCGTGGCGACCGAGGCGAACATCGCGGTGGGCGCCGGGCGCTGGGGGCTCGCGCCCGACGAGACGGTGGCGGCGGGGGCGGCGCTGCCGACCGGGTCGGTCGTCGTACAGGTCCGGGACGCGCACCGCCGGCCCGAGGTGGGCGCGGCGCTGGCCGCGCATCCGGGTCCGCTGGTCGTCGTCGAGTGGGGCTGGCCCGGCCCGCGGACCGGCTGGGCGCACGCGCCGCACGCGCGGATCTGCACCCGGGGCAACGGGCAGCCGTCGATCGCGGCGGTCGAGGAACTCCTGACGGAAGCGGGGCTCGACAGGTGAGCGGCGTGCTCATGGGACTGGACATCGGTGCGACCAAGATCCTCGGGGTCGTGGCGTCGGCGGAGGGTGAGGTGCTCGCGTCGGTGCGGGTCACCAGCCCCACCGGCGGCGACCAGGTGGTTACGGCGGCCGCCGAGGTGGTCGAGAAGCTCCGGGCCGCGGCCGGCGGAGCCGGGTCCGGCGTCGTCGGCGTCGGGATCCCGGGCCTCGTGGACATCGAGCACGGCACGGTGCGGCACGCCGTGAACCTGGGCGTGGCCGACGGCTACCCGTTCGGCGAGCGGCTGGGCGCCGCCACCGGCGCCCGGGTGGTGCTCGACAACGACGCCAACGCGGCGGCGCTTGGGGCGGCGACCCTGCTGGAGGAGCGGGACCTGGGCTACCTGAGCCTCGGCACCGGCCTCGCGGCCGCGCTCGTCCTCGACGGCTCGCTGCGGCGCGGCTCGCGCAACGCCGCCGGCGAGATCGGGCACATCCCGGTCGACCCGGCCGGGCCGCGGTGCGAGTGCGGACAGGTCGGCTGCCTCGAGACGGTCGCGTCCGGGTCGGCACTCGCCGCGCTCTGGCCCGGCGGCGGACGGCCGGCGGCGCAGGCCCTCTTCGACGCGGCCGCGGCCGGCTCGGCCGAGGCGGTGGTGGCGCGGGACCGGTTCGCGGCGCGGGTCGCGGACGCCGTACGACTGGTGGCGCTGACCGTCGACCCGGCGGTCGTCGTGCTCGGCGGCGGGGTGGCGCAGGTCGGGGAGCGGCTGCGGGTCGCGGTGGCGCACGCGCTGGCCGAGCAGGCCGCCGCGTCGCCCTTCCTGCGCTCGCTCGACCTGCCCGGCCGGCTGCGGCTCGCGCCGTCGGACCGTCCGGTCGCCGCGTTCGGCGCCGCCCTGCTGGGGGCGTCGTGACCGGCTCGCTGCGGGTGGTCGGTGGATCGGTCGACGTGGCGATCTCCGCCGGAGTGGTGGTCGACGGTGGGGCCGGAGGTCCGGTGTACGACGCGAGCGGGCTGACCGTCCTGCCCGGGCTGATCGACCTCCAGGTCAACGGCGCGGCCGGGATCGACCTGACCCGCGAGCCCGCCCGGCTGTGGGAGGTCGCGGCGGCGCTGCCGGCTTACGGCGTCACCGCCTTCCTGCCGACGATCATCACCTCCTCGCCGGCGGCTCGGGCCGTCGCGATGGAGACGCTGGCCGCCGGTCCGCCCGTGGGCTGGGCCGGCGCCCGACCGCTGGGGCTGCACTTCGAGGGGCCGATGATCGCGCCCGCCCGCAAGGGCGCGCACCCTCCGGCGTGGCTGGTGCCTCCGTCCGCCGAGCTGGTCGCCGGCTGGTCGTGGGAGGCGGGGGTGGCCCTGGTGACCGTCGCGCCGGAGCTGCCGGGCGCCCTCGACGTGGTCTCGACCCTGGTCTCCGCGGGCGTGGTCGTGGCGGTCGGTCACACCGAGGCGAGCGCCGAGCAGGTGGCTGCGGCCGTCGACCGCGGTGCGCGAGCCGTCACCCATCTCGGCAACGCGATGCCCGCCCTCGCCGGGCGCGCGCCGGGACCGGTCGGGGCGGCGCTGGCGGACCCGCGGCTGGTCGCGGGCGTGATCGCGGACGGCCACCACCTGCACCCGACCACCCTCGCCGCCTGGGCGCGCGCCCTCGGCCCGTCCCGGCTGCTCGCCGTCACCGACTGCACCGCCGCGCTCGGCATGCCCGACGGGCCGTCGCGGCTGGGGGACCAGGCGGTCGTCGTACGAGAGGGGACGGTGCGGCTCGAGGACGGCACCCTCGCCGGCTCGGCCGCCTCGCTCCCGGAGTGCCTGCGGATGCTGCGGGCGGCGACCGGCTGGTCGCTGGACGAGGTCGTCGGCTGCTGCACCTCGGTCGCCGCTGACCTGCTCGGCGACGCCGCGCGGGGCCGGCTGGCCCCGGGCGCGCGCGGCGACCTCACCGTGGTCGACGCCGACCTGGACGTGGTCGCCACGGTGGTGGGCGGCCGGCTGGTGCACGGAAGCCTGGAGGAGCGCTGATGGAGGTCGTCCCGCTGGCATCGGTGGAGGAGGTCGCCCGGCTGGGGGCCGACGTCGTCGAGGCCGCCGTGCGTGGCGGGGCCGGCGTGCTGGGCCTGGCGACCGGCTCGACCCCGCTGCCGACCTACCGCGAGCTGATCGGGCGACACCTCGACGGCATCGGGCCGTCGTACGACGGGGTGCGGTGCTTCACGCTCGACGAGTACGTCGGCCTGCCGGCCGGTCACCCCGAGAGCTATCGCGCCACCATCGCCCGCGAGCTCACCGACCCGCTCGGCATCCCGGCCGACCGGGTGCACGGCCCCGACCCGGACCCGGCGGGGCTGCCGACCGCGGGGGAGCGCTACGAGGCGGCGCTGCGCGCGGCCGGGGGCGTCGACGTCCAGGTGCTGGGGATCGGCTCCGACGGCCACCTCGCCTTCAACGAGCCGGGCTCCTCACTCGCCTCGCTGACCCGGCTCAAGACCCTCACCGAGGAGACCCGGCGCGACAACGCCCGCTTCTTCGGCTCGCTCGACGAGGTCCCGCGGCACGTCCTCACCCAGGGCCTCGGCACCATCCTGCGCTCCCGGCACCTGCTGCTCCTCGCCACCGGCCCCGGCAAGGCCGCCGCTCTCGCCGCCGCCGTCGAGGGTCCGCTCACCGCCTCGTGCCCGGCGTCGGTGCTCCAGCTGCACCCCCACGTCACGGTGCTGTGCGACCCGTCGGCCGCGGCCGGGCTGGAGCGGCGGGACCACTACCGCGAGGTGTACGCCGCGAAGCCGGCCTGGCAGGGGCTGTGAGGGCACGTCGTATCTGACGGATGGGCTGTGAATTCGGCGAGATCACGACCCATTCGTCAGATACGACGCGAAGAACCCGACCCGCGCTCAGTCGGCGAGGTCGACGACCACCGGAGCGTGGTCGGACGGCGCACCGGCGAACACCGCGGGATCGCGCTCCTCGCGGTCGATGAAGGCGCCGGTGACCCGCTCGGCGAAGGAGTCCGAGCCGAGGACGAAGTCGATCTTGAGCCCACGGTCGCGCTCGAAGCGCTGGCGGTAGTAGTCCCAGTAGGTGTAGCCGGGGGCGTGGGCGCGGGTGACCTCGGACCAGCCACCGTCGAGGAAGGCCTGGAAGGCGGCGCGCTCGGCGGGGGTGACGTGGGTGGAGTTCTTGAACTGGGCCACGTCGAAGACGTCGTCGTCGGTCGGGCAGATGTTCCAGTCGCCCACGAGCGCGGTGGGCGCGTCCAGCCAGGACGACGCGGCAGCGCGCAGCCGGGCCAGCCAGTCGAGCTTGTAGACGTAGTGGGGGTCGTCGGGCTTGCGGCCGTTGGGGACGTACAGGCTCCACACCCGGACCCCGCCACAGGTCGCCCCGAGCGCGCGCGCCTCGACCTCGAGCGCCTCGCCGAAGCCGGGCTGGTCGGGGAAGCCGACGGACACCTCGTCGAGCCCGACCCGGCTGAAGATCGCCACGCCGTTCCACTGGTTGAGGCCGTGCGCGGCGATCTCGTAGCCGCGCGCCTGCAGGCCCATCAGCGGCAGCTGCTCCTCGCGGGCCTTGGTCTCCTGGACGGCGAGCACGTCGATCTCGTGCCGGTCGAGGAAGGCTTCCACGCGGTCGATCCGCGTGCGCAGGGAGTTGACGTTCCAGGTGGCCAGTCGCACCGGGCAACCCTAGTCTGCAAGGGAGTTGAACCGAGTGGGCGGTTCCGTCGTGTTCCCGACCGGGAGGTGCGGATGAGCGAGGACCCGGCCACGGCGATGCAGGTGCTGTACGACGAGCACGCGGCTGCCCTGTGGGGCTTCTGCCTGCACCTGACCGGCAACGACCGGGCCCGGGCGGAGGATGTCGCGCAGGAGACGATGCTGCGCGCTTGGCGCAACGCCGCGGTCCTCACCGAGTCCCGGGGCTCGGTCCGCTCCTGGCTGTTCACGGTCGCGCGCAACATCGTCATCGACGAGTGGCGCTCCCGACGGGGGACCCGGGAGTTCGCGACCGCCGACCCACCGCAGGGCGAGCCCACCGACGACGGCACCGACGAGCTGCTGCTGTCGTGGGTGGTCGCCGACGCGTTGCGACAGCTCTCCGACGACCACCGCGCGGTGCTCGTCGAGTGCTACTACCGCGGCAGGTCGGTGGCCGAGGCCGCCCGCCGCCTCGACATCCCGGAAGGAACCGTGAAGTCCCGCACCCACTACGCCCTGCGCGCGCTGCGCCTCATCCTCGAGGAGACGGGGGTGGCGTCATGAGCTGCGAGTACGCCCACCTCGACGGGGTCTACGTCCTCGGCGCGCTGGCGGCGGGGGAGCGGGCGGCGTACGAGCGGCACCTGCCGGGCTGTGCCGAGTGCACCCGCGCGCTGCGCGATCTCGCCGGCCTGCCCGGTCTGCTGGGCCGGGTGCAGGCGGAGACCGTCGAGCAGCTCCAGCCGGCCGAGCCGGTCCCGGCGACGCTGCTGCCGACGATGGTGGCGCGGGCCCGCCGGGACCGGGGGCGCCGGCGGGCGCTGCTGGGCACGGTCGTGGCGGCGGCCGCCGTCCTGGTCCTGCTCCTCGCGGTCGGGATCGGCACCACCCTGGGCGACGACGCGCCGCCGCCGAGCGACCGGCTCGCCGCCGCGCAGCGGATGGACGCGCTCGGCACCGGGTCGTCGGGCTGGGTGTCGTTGACCGAGCGCCGGTGGGGGACGCGGATCGACCTGACCTGCACCTACGAGGGGCCGGTGAGCGGGCCGGCGTCGTACGTGCTGGTCGTGACGACGGCCGACGGCCACACCGAGCAGGCCGGCACCTGGCGCACCGAGCCGGGCCGGGAGGTCCACGTCACCATGGCGACGTCGGTGGCTCCCGGCGACATCGCGTCCGTCGAGGTGCGCACGGCCTCCGGCTACTCGGTGCTCCGCCTCGACGAGTGACCGACGAGGGATCCGACCCGGCCCTCCGCCACCGCTGCCGCCACCGCGACGACGACGGCGACGATCTCGGAGATCGCGGCCAGCCATGCGTACCAGGTGTCCCAGGTCGTGTGGATGCCGAACAGCCCGCCGGTGGTGGCGATGACGAACGCCAGCAGCGTCGTCGCGCCCAGCCCGGCGAGCAGGAACAGCGGCACCCAGCTGCGCCAGGCGATGACGAGGACGGCGATCACCGCCCCGGCGACCACGTTGACCACGAACAGCTGCCCGACCGTGCCCTGGTCGCGCACCCCGTCGAACCACAGGTAGAGGTGCACCGCCGCGGTCACCACGGCCGCCAGCGCACCGATGACTCGCAGGCCCATCGCGCACTCCTCTCGCTCGTTTCGGGGGAACACGTGCGCGCGGGGCGTTCGGTTCACTCGGCCGGTCCGTACGCCGTCAGGAACCGGTCGCGGACCGCGTCCATCCGCCACACCGGCGCGTCCGGGCCGGGCAGGATGCCCGGCTGCCAGCCCCAGTCGTGGATCCGCCGGATCACGGCCGGGTCCTGCGCCAGCACCGAGATCGGCACGTCGTGCCCCGCGTCGCGTCCGCTCACGAAGGAGTGTGGCTGGTGGTCGCCGACGATGACGACCACCCGGTCGGGGTCGGGATAGGTGGTCAGGAAGGAGATCAGCGTCCGCCACGTGTAGCGCACCGAGGCGGCGTAGTTGCGCTGGGCGGCCTCGGGGTCCCGGTGGCCGTCGACAGCGGCGGCGCCGCGCTCCGGCATCCCGTCGTACGCCGAGCCGTCGCCGACCTCGGCCCACGGCAGCTCCTCCGGCACCGGCGCCCACGGGTGGTGGCTGGAGACCAGGTCCACCTCGGCGAACACCGGCGGGCGTGGGCCTCGTCCGAGCTCGGTGCGGCGCAGGTGGTCGAGGGTGTACTGGTCGGGGATCGGGGCGTACCCGAACCGCGGTCCGTGGTAGCCGACGTCGCGGGAGTCGTAGAGCCGGTCGAAGCCGTAGTACGCCGCTCCCTCGGGCCAGTCACGGGTGTTGGCCGGTACGTCGAACACGGTGCGCCAGCCCGCGTCGCCGAAGGCCCGGGTGAGGCTGAGCCGGTCGCTGGCGAGCAGCTGGCCGTAGCGGCGCTCGCCGTTCGTCCACGCGCCTGACTGCAGGGTGGCGTGCGCGAGCCAGCTGCCGGCGCCGAAGGTCGGGGAGGTGAGGAAGGCGCTGCGGGCGTGGTAGCCGGCGGCGCTCAGCTCGTGGTCACCCTGCTCGAGGACGTCGACGACCGACGGCGCGAACCAGCTGTCCTCGAGCGCCACCCGGCCGTAGCTCTCGAACCAGACGAGCAGCACGTCCTTGCCGCGTAGCCCTCGGAGCAGCCGGTCGCCCGGCGTCGCGGCGAAGGGGTCGGCGGCCAGCTCGCGGGCGAAGACCCGGGTGTCGTGGTGGTCCGCGCGGACCTGGTCGACGGTGTCGACGACCAGCCCGGCCGACCCGGCCGCGGCGACCCGGTCCACCGGGCCGCCGAACGCGGCGCAGAGCACCCACACCGTGCCGAGCGCGGCCAGGGCGCGCCAGGTCGTGCGCGGCCGGGCGGCGGCGGCGCGTGCGACCCGGCCCGCCGCCCAGGTCAGGCCCACGGCCACGGCGACCACCAGGGCCACCAGGCCGACCACGGTCAGCACCGCGACCGGCCCGCCCCGGGTGTCGCGCAGCACCTCGACGCCCTTGGGCAGGTAGGACCAGTCGCCGAGCACGTGGAAGGAGCGGCCGAGGTAGAGGTCGAAGCCCAGGCCCAGCCCGCGCAGCACGGCCAGGGCGGTGAGCAGCAGTCCGAGCACGACGGCCAGCAGGCGGCGGCCGCGGACGGGCAGCACCACCGCGAGCGCCACCAGCACCAGGCCCTCGACGGGGATCCGCGCGAAGTCCGCCGGACCGATCCCGTCGGCGAGCCGGGGAGGCGCGAGCGCCAGCCAGAGCGCGACGACCGCGACGCCACTCACCACGCCGGCGGGCGGTCGGGGGACCGGCTCGGGATCGTGCCGGTGCCGCCACTGCCAGATCACGTCGTGCCCGAAGGACTCCACCAGCAGGACGAGCGCGAGCCCGACCGCCAGCCGCGCGACCTGGTCCGGGAGCAGCGTGGCGGCCGCGACGGTCAGCACGACGCCCTGGACGGCGGCGACCACCTTGGCCCAGTACCGCGGCCGGGTCGGGCGGCGCAGCCAGGTCAGCGCCCACCCGGCGAGCACGTAGGCGTAGCGCATCGCGCCGATCGCGAGCACCCACCAGCCCAGCCGCGGCGCGACGTGCACGCTCAGCACCGCGATCAGGAAGGCGTCGGTCTCCATGTCGAAGCGGGCGCCGAACGCGCTCGACGTACCGGTCCGGCGTGCGACGTACCCGTCCAACGCGTCGAGGGCCAGGGCCACGGCGCTGACCGCGACCAGGACCGCCGTGAGCCGACCCGACAGCGGCTCACCGAGGCCGCGCAGGGTGAGCCCGGCGACGCCGACGGCGAGCACCGCGCGCACGGCGGTCACCCGGCTGGCGGGGCCGAACTGAACCCGAACCATCGCACCTCCGTGTCCTAGGTCGTACCCACGGGTACGACGAGCGCAGGGGACCGGTTCAACGAGAGGAGTCCGCGGTGGTCGAGAAGGCCCAGGCGTACTGGATCACCGAGCCGGGGCACGGCGAGATCCGGCCGGCCGCGCTGCGCGAGCCGCGGTCCGACGAGGTGCTGGTCCGGGCGGTGCGCTCGGCGGTCAGCCGGGGCACGGAGTCCCTCGTCCTCGCCGGGCGGGTTCCGCCCAGCCAGTTCACGATCATGCGGGCGCCCTTCCAGGAGGGGGACTTCCCCGGTCCGGTGAAGTACGGCTACCTCAGCGTGGGCGTGGTCGAGCGTGGTCCCGCCGAGCTGGTGGGCCGTACGGTCTTCTGCCTGCACCCCCACCAGACGGCGTACGTCGTGCCGGCGGCGGCGGTCGTGCCCGTGCCCGACGGCGTCCCGCCCGAGCGGGCGGTGCTCGCCGGCACCGTGGAGACCGCCCTCAACGCGCTGTGGGACGCGCCGCCGCTGCTCGGCGACCGGGTCACCGTCGTGGGCGCGGGGCTGGTCGGCTGCTGCGTGGCGCGGCTGGCCGCGGGCGTGCCGGGCGTACGGGTGACCCTCGTCGACACCGACCCCGGGCGGGCCGCGGTGGCCGCCCGGCTCGGCGCCGGCTTCGCGGGCCCGGGCGAGGACCCCGGACGCAGCGACCTGGTGGTGCACGCCAGCGCGACCGAGGCCGGACTGCGCCGGGCGCTGGAGCTGGTGGCGCCGGAGGGCACCGTCCTCGACCTGTCCTGGTACGGCGACCGCGAGGTCAGCCTGCCGCTGGGCGAGGCCTTCCACGCGGCCCGGCTCACCCTGCGCGGCAGCCAGGTGGGCGCGGTCGCGCCGGCCCGCCGCGACGCCTACAGCGGGCGCGACCGGCTCGCGCTCGCGCTCGAGCTGCTCCGGGACCCGGGCTTCGACGTCCTGCTCACGGGCTGCTCGCCCTTCCGGGAGCTGCCGCGGGTGCTGGCGGGGATCGCCGACGGCTCGCTGCCGGGACTGTGCCACGCGATCGACTACGAGGAGGCCTGAATGTTCCGGGTGACCGTCCGCGACCACATCATGATCGCCCACAGCCTGCGAGGAGAGGTGTTCGGACCGGCGCAGCGGCTGCACGGCGCGACCTACGTCGTCGACGCGACCTTCGCCGGGCCCGACCTCGACGCCGACGGGATCCTGGTCGACATCGGCCGCGCCACCGAGGTGGTGCGCGAGGTGCTGGCCCGGCTGCACTACCGCAATCTCGACGACGAGGACCTGCTCGCCGGGCAGAACAGCTCGACGGAGGTGCTCGCCCGCTGGGTGGCGGACCGCTTGGCGGAGCGGGCCTCGGCCGGCGACCTCGGGCCGGGCGGCCGGAGTCTCGCGACGGTGGGCGCGACCCTGCACGAGTCGCATGTCGCGTGGGCCGCCTACGAGCGGCCGCTGTGACCGTCCACGTCGTCGTCCCCGACGGCGTCGACGACCCGCGGCGGCCGAGCGGGGGGAACGTCTACGACCGCCGGCTGGTCGCGGGCCTGGTCGCGCTGGGGAGGGAGGTGCGCGAGCACCGGGTCGGCGCCGTCGGCCTGGCCCGGGTGCTGGCCGAGCTGCCGGACGACGCGGTGGTCCTGGTCGACGGCCTGGTCGCGTCGACCGACGACGTGCTGGTCGTGGAGAGCCACCGGCTGCGGGTGGCGGTGCTGCTGCACATGCCCGGCTCCGGCCCGGCCGAGCCGGCGGTGCTCCGTGCGGTCCGGGCCGTCGTCACCACGAGCGCCTGGACCGGCCGCTGGGTGCGCGAGGCGGCGGGGGTGCCCGCCGACCGGGTCCACGTGGCGCGCCCCGGCGTCGACCGCGGCCCGCTCGCGACCGGCACCGCCGCCGGCGCGAACCTGCTCTGCGTCGGCCCGCTGACCACCGCCAAGGGGTACGCCGACCTGCTCGCCGCCCTCGCGGACGTCCGCGACCTCGACTGGACCTGCCGGTGCGTCGGCGCCTCGGATCTGGAGCCGGCCGTCGCCGACGCCCTGCGCGGCGTCGGGCGGGTCGAGCTCACCGGCCCGCTCTCGCCGGCCGAGCTCGACCGGCTTCGGGCGGTCAGCGACCTGGTGCTGGCGCCGTCCCACCGCGAGTCCTACGGCATGGCGCTCGCCGAGGGCCTGGGCCGCGGGCTGCCGGCGATCGCGACCGACGTCGGCGGCCACCCCGAGGCGCTGGGCACGGCCGACGACGGGACGCTGCCGGGAATCCTGGTCCCGGTGGGGGATCCGGCCGCCCTCGGCGGGGCACTGCGGGGATGGCTGACCGATGCCGGGCTGCGGGCCCGGTGGCGGACGGCCGCGGCGCAGCGCCGGCTCCGGCTCGGGACCTGGGCGGACACGGCCGCGCTGGTGGCCGGCGTGCTGAACCGGACCGGGCCGGCCGTCGTACGCACGGGGGAGGGAAGGAGCTGACCATCGACAGGAGAGCGCTCGCCGCGCGGATCCGGCTGGTCGCCGCGGTCGCGATCCTGGTCGTGCTCGCGGCCCGACTGGGCGCGCGGCCCTTCCTCGACGGCCTGGCCCACACCGACCCGCGCGGCCTGGCGGTCGCGCTCGTCGTCACGGCCGCGACCACGGCCTGCTGCGCCCGGCGCTGGAGCCTGCTGACGACCGGGCTCGGCGTGCCGGTCCCGTTCCGCGACGCCTACCGCAGCTGCTATCGCGCCCAGCTGGTCAACGCGACCCTGCCCGGCGGGGTGCTGGGGGACCTGCACCGCGGCTACCGGCGCGGACGGCAGGCGGGTGCGCTCGGGCGCGGCCTGCGCTCGGTGGTGTGGGACCGGGCCAGCGGCCAGGTGGTGCAGGCCGGACTGGTGGTGGCCGTCGTACCGCTGCTGCCGGGGGCGGTGCGGGGCTGGGTGCTCGGCGTGCTGGGCGTGCTGGTCGCCCTCGGGGTGCTCGCGCTGGCCACCGCGGCGCCGCTGCGGCGGGAGGCCGCGGCCGCGCTCGACGGAGTGTGGCCCGAGGTGCTGCTGCTCTCCGCGCTCGCCGCCGGAGGCCACGTCCTGGTCTTCCTCGTCGCGGCCCGCACCGTGGGCGTCGAGGTGGGCACCGGCCCGCTGGTCGCGCTCGCGCTCCTGGTCCTGCTCGCCTCGGCGATCCCGGCCAGCGTCGCCGGCTGGGGGCCGCGGGAGGGCGCCGCCGCGTGGGTGTTCGGAGCGACCGGACTCGGCGCGGCCTCCGGGGTCGAGGTCGCCGTCGTGTACGGCGTGATGTCGCTCGTCGCGACCCTGCCCGGGCTGCTGACGCTGGAGGGAGGTCCGGCATGGGTCAGCGGCCGTACGTCGTCCTGAGCTGCTGCGTCTCCCTCGACGGCTATCTCGACGCCGGCGGCGCGGAGCGGCTGCTGCTCTCGAACGACGCCGACTTCGACCGCGTCGACGGGGTGCGGGCGGGCTGCGACGCGATCCTGGTGGGCGCGACGACGGTGCGCAATGACGACCCACGGCTGCTGATCCGCTCCGAGCGGCGCCGCCGGGAGCGGATGGCCGCCGGCCTGCCGGCGGCGCCGGTCAAGGTGACCCTGACCGGCGGTGGTGACCTCGACCCGGGCGCCCGGTTCTTCACCGCCGGCGACGGCGACAAGCTCGTCTACTGTCCCGACCCGACCGTCGCCGGCCTGGAGAGCCGGGTCGGCGCCCACGCCAAGGTGCTCGGGCTCGGCCCGGAGGTCCGGATGGCCGACCTGGTGGCCGACCTGGCCACCCGTGGGATCCGCCGGCTGATGGTCGAGGGCGGCGGAACCGTCCACACCCAGTTCCTGACCGCGGGGCTGGCCGACGAGCTGCAGCTCGTCGTCGCGCCCTTCTTCGTCGGGGACTCCCGCGCCCGTCGCTTCGTCGGCGACGGCACCTTTCCGTGGCATCCGGGCAACCGGGCCGAGCTGGTGGAGACCCGCGCGATCGGGGACGTGGCGCTGCTGCGCTACGCGCTGTCGGGGCGCTGCCCGCCGGCGGCCGGCTGAGGGAGCCGGCTCACATTCCTGCAACGCCGGGCGCTGCCGGTTTCTGAGTCTTGTCGGTGGTGGGGCAGCGGCGTTTCGATGAGCGCCGATCCACCCCTCCCATCGAAAGGTTCTTGCATGTTGTCTTCCCGGATCCACAAGATCTCCGCCGGAGTCGCGTGCCTGGTCGCAGCCTTCGCGGGCGCGACCCTGTCGACCGCCGCCGATGCCGACAGCACCGCGGCGTGCCGACGTTCAAGCAGTTCGAGGCCTCGACGTACGTCGACGTCGACGGCGCCTATGTCGTCAACGGCGACGAGGCGATCAGCAACCGCGCCGACCTGCGCTCCTTCTACGACACCATGGTCGCGTCCAAGAAGACCAAGGACAACGGCCTGGTCGTCAACACCGTCAACGGCGCCGACGACCGGTGGAGCGCCACCCAGGTCGCCAACCTGACCTACTGCGTGAGTACCAAGTTCGGCACCCGCCACGACGACATCGTCGCCGCGATGAGCGCCGGCGCCGGGCTCTGGGAGGCCGCGTCGTCGAGGATCAACTTCGTCTACGTCCCGGCGCAGGACCGCAGCTGCACGACGCGCAACAACGCGGTGCTCTTCTCCGTCGAGCCGGTCTCGACGACCCAGTACATCGCGCGGGCCTTCTTCCCCAGCACCCCGAAGCGACAGCGCAACGTCCTCGTCGACGACTCGATCTGGACCTCCGGCACCTGGGAGCCCGGCGACATCCTGGGCCACGAGCTCGGCCACACCCTCGGCTTCCGCCACGAGCACACCCGGCCCGAGGCCGGCACCTGCTTCGAGGACAACAACTGGCGGCCGCTGACGCCGTACGACTCCTCCTCGATCATGCACTACCCCCAGTGCAACGGCGGCTCGGCCGACCTGGAGTTCCAGGCCTCCGACGCGGCCGGCGCGCGGGCGCTCTACGGCTCCTGACCCCTCCCGGTGGACGACGAGGGGGCCTGGGCCGGTGATTCGGGCCCCCTCGTCGTACCGCCCTAGACTCAGCGCCCGTGGCACTCACCATCGGCATCGTCGGTCTCCCCAACGCGGGCAAGTCGACGCTCTTCAACGCGCTGACCAAGAACGACGTCCTCGCGGCGAACTACCCGTTCGCCACCATCGAGCCCAATGTGGGCGTGGTGGGCGTGCCCGACCCGCGCCTTGCGAAGCTCGCCGAGATCTTCGGCTCCGAGCGGATCCTGCCCGCGACCGTCGAGTTCGTCGACATCGCCGGCATCGTCCGCGGCGCCTCGCAGGGTGAGGGCCTCGGCAACAAGTTCCTCGCCCACATTCGCGAGTCCGCCGCCATCTGCCAGGTCACCCGGGTCTTCCGCGACGAGGACGTCACCCACGTCGACGGCGAGGTCAACCCCGGCAACGACATCTCCACCATCCAGACCGAGCTGATCCTCGCCGACCTCGAGACGGTCGAGAAGGCCGTCGTACGGCTGGAGAAGGAGGCGCGCAAGGTCAAGGAGCTCGTCGCCAACCTCGAAGCCGCCAAGGAGGCCAAGGAGGCCCTCGAGGCCGGTACGCCGATCATCGCCACCTCGATCGACCGCTCGCTGCTGCGCGAGCTCTCGCTGCTCACCGCCAAGCCGTTCATCTACGTCTTCAACTGCGACGCCGACGAGCTCTCCGACGACGCGCTCAAGGACAAGATGCGCGAGCTGGTCGCCCCCGCCGAGGCGATCTTCCTCGACGCCAAGTTCGAGTCCGAGCTGATCGAGCTCGACGACGAGGAGGCCGCCGAGTTCCTCGCCGAGGCTGGTGTCACCGAGCCCGGGCTGGAGGTGCTGGCCCGCGTCGGCTTCGACACCCTCGGCCTGCAGACCTACCTCACCGCCGGCCCCAAGGAGTCGCGCGCCTGGACCATCCCCAAGGGCGCCACCGCCCCCGAGGCCGCCGGTGTCATCCACACCGACTTCCAGAAGGGCTTCATCAAGGCCGAGGTCGTCTCGTTCGACGACCTGGTCGCCGCCGGGTCGATGACCAAGGCGAAGGAGGCCGGGAAGGTGCGGATGGAGGGCAAGGACTACGTCATGGCGGATGGTGACGTGGTGGAGTTCCGCTTCAACGTCTGAGGACGGCCCCGTCGTGACGGCATTAGTCTTCCGTCATGACGAGCGATCCGGTCGAGGTCCTGCTCGCTGAGGCGCTGCGTGCGATCGTCGGATACGTGGAGGCTCGCGACGAGTCCGCGACCGAGGATGACGACGTCCGAGCTCTCGAAGGCGTCGCGCACGTGCTTCACCAGGTGGCGTCACAGGACCGCGACAGGTTGATGACGCTGCTCGGTCCCCGGCTGTCGTTCGAGGTCGGGCTGTCTGATCAGCTGCCCGAAGATTAGTGTGTCGTCGCCGCGCAGAGCAGTGGAGTTCTGCCCCAGCGCGTCGTTCGTGTCCTGGATGAGCAACTGACTGCGCCCAATCAAGTGGGGAGTTGGTCTCCTCTCCCGAAGTCCGATGTGCATCGATCGCGTGACGGGCGGGACCGCGCGCTCGACTACCGTGAGCCGCGTGGACGATCTGGCCTTCTTCGAGCTCGAGGGCGAGACCTTGACGGCCGGCCAACTTGCGTTCTTGGTCGCACTCCGGTCGCGGTTGAACGATCGTCTTCGCCCCTACTGCGGCGAGTTGACCGAAGACAGCCTGCTGATCGTCCTCGACGTCGATGCGCCCGACACTGCACTTGTCTCCGTGGGCCTCGAGTTGCGCCGTGGCAGCTCCGGGGAGACCGGATCAGCGTCCACGATCGCTCATTTCCGACCAGCCGAGCAGTCGATGGCTTCCTGGTGGAGGGTGCCCCGGAGGAGTTGGCCGCTGCGGGAGCGGCACTGCTGGAGCGGTTTGCCGATCGCCCGATCGTCAGGCACGAGTGGCTGCATCGAGGCAAGGTCTATGCGGACTGCTATCTATTCGAGGATTCGGGCGAACGGCTGTCGCAGATGTACCGCGGAGATTGGGCGCCACGTGGGCAGGAGAGGCGCCTGATTGCGGAAGGGTTCGTACATGGCAAGGGATGGGTTCAGACCAGGGGGCTGGGAGAGCCTGATCGCGTCGTGCACGTTCGCGGCGAGCGGTGACTTTGCCGATACGCCGAAGGGACCGCTCATGCCTATCTGCAACGCAAAGCGGTGGAGTTCCGCTTCAACGTGTAGTTCGCCCGGGTGACGAGCGGCGCGGGCGCCTATCGGTCCTTGATGTCGATCGATGCCAGCATCTGCTCGATCAGCTGGTCACCGTCGGCGACCTCGGCCGGCACCTGGAACTGCAGCAGGAAGTGCCTGTCCCCGACCACCCCACCGACGACGTAGTGACGGAGCTCGTCGGTGCGCCCGTCGAGCACGAAGCACTCCACCTGGTCCAGAACCCGGTTGGCGACCCGCGTCGGCGCCGCCGGCTCGACCGCCAACGTCCGCTCCCACCCCGCGGCCTCGTCGTCGGTGTCACGACCCGGCTGGTTCGGGGAGTCCTGCACGATCACCTTGAGGGTTCCACCTGTTGCCGGGTGGAGCAGGGCGACGACGATCACGTCGGTCTTGGTCAGGCGCCAGCCGGGCACGTCGGTCAGCCGCATACTTACCGTCGCGACGCCGATCTCCTTGCCCGTCGCCGGCACCACCGACGGCGTCTCGGGTGCCGACGTCTCAGGTGCTGGGGACGTGGCCTCCGGAGTGCTCCCGGTGCTGCCGGTCGCGCTCGCCGAGGGCGTGTCGCCGGTGTCTGGGTCGTCGTCCGTGCAGGCCGACAGACCCAGCACCAGCACCGCTGCCGGCACCAGTCGCAGCACCCGAGAGATCGTCACCACTGCGCTCCTGTCACGATGGGAGTGCTCAGTGTGACATCACCGTGTGGGCGGCACCGGGGATGTCTGACGGTCTTTGCCCCGTCTTCGACGGCGGCTCCCGCGACCATCTCGCTGTCGTATCGGGCGTTCCCCGTTCGTGGTAGGGGTGAGTGGCGCCGGAGGCGGCGCCCGCGACCACCAGAGGAGCGAGCAGATGACCCATCCGCCGGAGAAGGTCCGACGCCTGTTCGAGCTGATCGAGCCGATCGCCACCGTCAGCTTCTCCGCTGACGTCGACCGCGCGTTCCGCGAGGTCGGGATGCGTGGCTTCTGGGACGGCTACTTCGCCGGGCGGGCGGCCCCGCTGGGCCTGGCGCCCGCCGCGGTCGTCCACGCCGCTTTCTACAACTTCGCCGACGGCGAGGTGGCCCGGCACCTCCCGTGGGTGTGGACGCGGATCAGCCCCGAGGACGCGATAGCGCTGCGGGAGCGCGCCAGCGCCACCGCGCTCCGGGACCGCCTCGGCGCCGTCGCCGAGGATGCGGGTCTGCGCCGGGTCGCCGATCTGGCCACCCGAGCAGCGCTCAGCGCGCCGACCGAGGGCCGCGTCCTGTACGCCGGCCTCCGGGCGATCGCCGTACCCGAGGAGCCGGTCGCCCGCCTGTGGCACGCGACCACCCTCCTGCGCGAGCATCGAGGGGACGGCCACATCGCCGCGCTGGTGGCCCACGGCATCGGCGGGCTGGAGGGGCACGCGCTGCTGGCGGCCTCCGTCGGCCTGACGCTGGAGAACTTCGGCCGCACCCACCATCTGCCGGAGTCCGAGCTGGCGGCGGTCGCCGCCGGCCTGCGTCGACGCGGGCTGCTGGACGGCGCCGGCGCGATGACCGACGCGGGCCGGGCGACCAAGCAGCGGATCGAGGACCTCACCGACACCCTCGCGACGGCGCCCTACCTGGCCCTGAGCGCCGAGGAGCTCGACGAGCTGATCGCCGGACTCGAGCCCGTCTTCGCCGCCGCCCACGAGCAGGTTCCGCTCGACGCCTAGCCCCGCGCTCCGACGATCGCGGCGATGTCGCGCGCCAGCTCGACGCGGGCCCGCGCGGTCTCGGGGCGGGGGTCGTCCAGGGCGATGACGAGGACGCGCTGCTCGCCGATCACCACGGCGAGCGGAAGGTCCTGGTGCCGCCCGATGCGGCGGCGTACCTCCGTCGCCCACGGCTCCTCCACCTGCCCGGCCGCGGCCCAGGCGGGGGACAACGAGTGCGGCCTGTCGCCGAAGCTGGCGCGGGCGGTACCGGTGGCGGCGGGGACCACGACGACCTCACGCCGGCGGTCCGAGCGCCCCGAGCCCCGGGCGGCGCGGAGCACCCAGGTCTCCACCCTCCCCTGAGGGACGACGACCCGCCCGCGCGCGGCGGCGACCCGCCAGCCACGAGGCAGGGCGAGCAGCGCGTCCGCGGCGTCGGCCGCGCCGTCCGCGCCGAGTTCGACCGCGGGATCCTCGCGTGCCCAGGCCGCGCGTGCGGCCCCCACCCCGCGATGGACGGCGTCCGGCGCGAGGGTGCGCGCCGCCACGAGCACGGCGAGCGCCCCGGCGACCAGGGTGGCAACCGCCACGAGGAGCTGGGTCGGGTGGCTCGCGCCCGCCGTCAGGAGGACGGCGCCGACGCAGGCTGCGATCGCCGCCAGCGCCGTCAACGGGACGACACCGGCGGCCCGGGTCCAGGTCCGCCGGGTCACGAGGGGCACGGCGCGAGCCTAGGAGACTAGGGCGTCGACTCGGGTCCCGGCGCGGCGCCGTCGTAGAGCAGGTTGTCCATCGTGCGGCGCAGGGGCTGGTCGGTGAGGTCGCCGTTGCTGGCGACCTGGGTGAGGTGCTCGGCGAGGTCGCGGACCTTCATGTTCTTGCTGCGCGACCACCAGCGCAGCATCGCGAACGCCTGGTCGGCGTCGAGCCCGTAGGCCAGCATCAGGCTGCCCTTGGCCTGCTCGATCGCGGCCCGGTGCTCCGCCGACGCCGCGACCGCCTCCCGGGCCTCCTCGCTCGCGACCTGCGCGAAGTCGTCGGTCAGGTCGACGTAGTAGCCGTCCAGCTGGGTCACCGGGACCTCGGTGCTCGGGTCGCACACGCCGCCCTCGGACACGAGGACGACGCGCCGTTCGACGTCGTCCTCGGCGGCCAGGAGGTAGCAGACGCTGAACGGCTCGCCGGTCGTCGTGGAGCGGATCAGGACCTCGGCGATCCGCTCGCGGTCCTCGGGCGCGGCACACCCCAGGACGTACTCGGTCGTCGGCTCGAGGTCGCCCGGCTCCATGCCGTGGATTCGGAACACCTCGTCGTCCCACTTCCAAGTGCCCGTGGTGACGTCGTGGGTGAACCGCCCGGCCCGCGGGGACCCGTGCGACGGGATCGACTGTCCGGCCACCGGCTTCCTCCAGGCTCGCTCGCACCTTCGGCACCCCGAGAGGGGCGCATGCCCCTGTCCGGCAATGAAAGCACCCGAGGCCCGGGCTCGGGAAGAGTGGGAAGGAGGGTCGACCCCAGCCGGTGCCTGGGAGCCCACCTCCCCAGCCAGGGCCTCGCCGACGGATGCCCGAACGTCCCCAGGGCCGTACGCCGACTGCACCGGCACTACCCGCGCCGGCCGGGGTCAGTCCCGCACGGCGACGGAGAGTTCCGGCGGGCGTGCTGGTCAGGCGCTACCGGGCGGCGAGGTGGCGTCCCCGGCGTACCGTTGAGCACGAAGCTCCCGCGGCGCGTCCGGCGCCGCGACGGGCGCGACGAGAGGCGGCGCCGTGAGTGCGCCCGAGTTCCGGTACCCGCACAGGCATCCCGACGCGCTCGGCCTGCTGCGGCTGAGGCTGACCGACGGGCACGATCCGTCGCTCGCCGACGGTCTCTGGCTGCCGTACGGTCGCGACCTGGCCCGGGAGGGGGCGCACCTGGTCGACGAGTTCCCAGTCGAACGGGGCCGGGTCGACCGCCTGGCCTATGCGCCCGGCGACTGGGAGGCCGGTGCGACCGCGATCTTCACCCGGTACGGCCGGGTCAAGGCCGGCTCCCTGCCCGAGGAGCGCGGGCGCGGCCTGGTGCTGCTCCGCCTGCACACCTGCGAGGTGCTGCGGATCCGCATCGCGTGGCCCGGCAGCGGGCGCGCACCCGGCTGATGAGCGCCCGGGTTCAGGAGTCATCGAGTAACTGCCATGCTGCGTCGACCCGCTGCCAATCCCCGGCGGTGACGCAATATCGACTGGCGCCGTCCGGTTGTCGTCGTCAGGGTGAGCGATGAGGCAGGCAGGGGTGCGATGAACAGACAGGCTCGGCTCGGCATGGTCGTGACGGCGCTCGCGATCGTGTACGTCGTCTGGGGCTCCACCTATCTCGGCATCCGCGTGGTGGTCGAGGAGATGCCGCCGCTGACGAGCATGGGCGCCCGGTTCGTGGCGGCCGGCCTGCTGCTCAGCGTGGTGCTGCGGCTGCGGGGCGTGCGACTGGGCGTCAGTCGCGCCCAGCTGCTGGGCGCGGCCACCCTCGGGCTGCTGCTGCCGCTGCTCGGCAACGGCCTGGTGGCGGTCGGGGAGAGCAAGGGCGCGCCGAGCGGGGTGGCGGCGCTGCTGGTCGCGGCCGTGCCACTGTGGGTCGTCGCCTACCGGGTCGGCAGCGGCGACCGGCCGCGCGGCTGGTCGGTGCTGGGCGTGCTGCTGGGCTTCGCCGGCCTCGCCTGGCTGGTGCTCGGCGGCCGCGACCAGGGCGACGTGCCGATCGTGGGGGCGGCGTTCGTGCTCGCGGCGAGCGGTTTCTGGGCGTTCGGCTCCTGGGTGCAGCCGCGCCTCACCCTGCCGGAGAACCCGTTCGTGGTCGCCGTCCACGAGATGTGGACGGGCGGCGTGATGATGGTGGCGCTAGGGCTGGTGCTGGGGGAGTCGCCCACGCCGCTCGCGTACGACGCGCGGGCCTGGCTGGCCTGGGCCTATCTCGTCGTGATCGGGTCGATGGTGGCCTTCACGGCGTACGTCTGGCTGCTCTCGAACGCGCCGATCAGCCTCGTCGCGACCTACGCCTACGTCAACCCGGTCGTCGCGGTACTCCTCGGCTGGGCGATCCTCGACGAGCCGGTCACCCGGGCCGTCCTCGTCGGCGGCCTGGTGATCGTGGCCGCCGTCGCCGTCGTGATCACCGTCGAGCGCCCACGGCGCACGGTCGAGGACCCGGCGCTGGAACCGGCCTCACCGGCGTGACCGGCGTGACCGGCCGGCCCGCCGGCTACCGGCGGAAGGTGACGTGGACCGTGCCGCTCTCGGCGGTCTCGGTGACGACGTCATAGCCCGACTCGAGCCCACGCAGGTCGTCCCAGAGCCGGATCCCGCGCCCCAGCAGGATCGGCGCGATCGCGACGTGGAGCTGGTCGACCAGCCCGGCCGCGAGGAAGTCGCGGACCACGCTCGCCCCACCACCGACCCGGACGTCCTTGCCGTCGGCGACCTCGAGCGCGCGGTGGAGCGCCTCGCGAGGGGTCGCGGAGAGGAAGTGGAAGGTGGTGCCGCCGGCCATCTCGATGGGCGGGCGCGGGGCACCATGGGTCAGCACGAAGACGGGGATCCGGAACGGCGGCTCGTCGCCCCACCAGCCGCGCCAGTCGGGGTCGTCGGGGAAGTCGTGCAGCCCGAACATGCCGGCGCCCATGATCTCGGCACCGAGCTCGGCGAAGTAGGCCTGTGCGTAGGCGTCGTCGACGCCGGTGGTGCCCGCGCCGGACGTGTCGTGGAGCACCCGCTCGCGGAAGGTCCGGGTGGCGACATAGGCGCCGGTCAGTCGCGGCCAGTCGTCGCCGAACGGGTTCTCGGGCGTCTGGTCGGTCGTGGTCGCGAAGCCGTCGAGCGAGATGTTGAGGTCGACCCTGACTGCCATGGCGACAGCCTAGGACTGCCGGCCCGCGATCCGGCGCAGCATGTCCCGGACCGGCGTACGTCGGCCGGCCCGGTGCAGCGCGGTGAGCCGCTCGACCTCCGCCTCCAGCCGCCGGATCCGCTCGCGGGAGCGCTCGTCGAGCTCGGCCGCCGCCAGCTCGCCGACGGTGCTCCCGAACCACCCGGCCGTCTCGAGGCTGATGGCGGTCGGTGCGGCGAGGTCGACCGGGTGCCGGTCGGGGTCGGAGAGCAGGTGCGCCGGGTCGCCGACGACGATCGCGTCGGACGCCTCGAGCGCGGCGATCGAGGTGCGGGTGGCGTCGTTGACCCGCTCGACGACCTCGCGCGACAGCAGGAGCCGGTCGCCGCTCACCGACGGCGGCGGTGCGTCGCCCATCCGCCGCCCGACCCGGCGGAGCACCCGGGGCCAGTGGTCGTGCTCGTCCCGGCGGTTCCGGCGCGCGAGGTTGAGGTGGCGCAGCATCTCGATCTCGGCGTACGGCGGCGACGAGTTCGCCACCGGCTGCGGCTCCAGCACGCCGTCGACGCCGAGCAGCGCCTCGAAGGTGCGGTGGTTGAACCAGCGGTCGGCCGGGTCGGCGCACACGAACACCAGGCGCCCGGGCGCGAAGTGCCGGCCCCAGGTCGCCAGGATGGCCTGCGGAGCGTAGGTCCGCATCGCCCGGGCGTGGGGATGCTCGGGGTCGAGCACCTGCGCCAGCCAGCGTCCGAGCGGCTCGGTGGCGCCGCGCCGGACCGCCTGCTGCCAGTGGGAGGGGAGGAGAGCGGCCGTCGGGCGCAGGGTGACCACCACCGTGGTGTCGGCCCCGAGCGCGTCCGCGATGGCCGCGACCCGGTCCGGAGCGGCGCCGCTGAAGGCCTCGCTCGACAGCACCGCCAGGCGGGCGCTCGACGTACGGAAGCGGCGGGCGATCCGCTCCCACCGCTGCGCCGCCCGCTCGGCGTCGGCGGGCATCGGCAGTGGGGCGCCCGCGGCGTACCTGGCCGCGCCCAGCGGGTTCGGGCCCCGGCTCACGTAGTCGACGCCCGCCGCCGCGAGGGCATCACGGGCGGCGTGGAAGGACGCCTGGAGCGCGGACGTGCCGGTCTTGGGCAGCCCGATGTGGAGGAGCCGCGACCCGTCGGGCAGGGGTTCGGGCACGTCGAACCGGTGCATGGGGGGAGGCTCCTGGTGCGCGTCGCCGGTGTCGGTGGGTCTGCTGGGGGAGCGGTCGCGACGTCGATTTCGTTACAGGGTGGCCGCGAGAACCTGGCAGCATCGCGCCCGTGACCCTCACCCTCACCGACCTTCTCGTCGCGGACCGGCCCGATTCCTGGCGGGAAGTGGGCTTCGCCGTCGACGGCGACGTCTGCCGGGTCGGCGCGGTGCGGATCCGGCTGGTCGGTCCGCAGCACGGCACCGGCATCGTCGGCTGGGCGCTGGGCGGAGTGCCGGGCGACACCCGTGACGTCGACGGCATCCCCACGACGCCCGCGCCGGCCGACCCGCCCGCCGCGGCGCAGGCGCCGACGCACCCCAACGGGGTGACCCACCTGGACCACGTCGTACTGCTCTCACCCGACCTCGCCCGGACGGGGGCGGCCCTGGGCGCCCTCGGCCTCGACGTACGACGGGAGCGGGCCGGCGCCTTGGGCGGGACGCCGATGCGGCAGCTGTTCTACCGGCTCGGCGAGGTGATCCTCGAGGTGGTCGGCTCGCCGGAGACCGCCGGTGCGGGCCCGTCCTGCCTGTGGGGACTGACCCACGTGGTGGCCGACATCGACGCGGCGGCCGCGCTGCTCGGGGAGCGGACCGGGCCGGTGAAGGACGCCGTGCAGCCCGGGCGGCGGATCACGACGGTGCGCGGCCGCGACCTGGGGCTGTCGGTGCGGACCGCGCTGATCTCGCCCCACCTCCGCCGCCAGGACCGACAATGACGCGATGAGATCACGCATCGGGGCAGTGACGACCATCCTGACGACCCTCGCGCTCGCCGGCTGCGGCGGTGGCGACGACCCCGTCGGCGGTACGCCGAGCCGGACCCCGTCGCCCACCCCCACGCCCACCGGGCAGGCCGACCAGCCCTGGCGGACCCTCGACGGTCCCCTCGGCCGCTGCGGCCCGCAGCCCGCCGACGTCGCGGACGCCGGGTTCACGCCGACGACCCTGACGGACCCGGAGGTCGGGAGCATCGCTGCGGTGACCGCGGGCAGTGGCAGCACCGTCGCCGTCCTGCTCCACCAGACCGACGGCAACGGGCTGTGCGGCTGGCTCCCGTACGCCGCCGACCTGGTCGCCGAGCCGGGGCTGCGGGTGCTGGCGATCGACCTGTGCGGCTACGGCGAGTCGGAGTGCACGGGCGATCGCACCGGAGCGCACCAGGTGGACGCCGTCGAGGTCGCGCTGGCCGAGGCGCGCAGGGACAGCAGCCGCGTGGTGGTCGTGGGCGCGTCGATGGGTGGCAGCGTCGCGCTGATGACGGCCGCCACCGACGGCGACCTCGCCGGGGCCGTCGACCTGTCCGGCCCGGTCGACTGGGACGGCATCGAGGTGGTCGACGGCGGTCGGGAGCTGAAGGTGCCGGTGCTGGTGGCGATGGCCGACAGCGAGGGTGCGGACCAGGTCGACGCGGCGCGGGAGATCGTCGAGCAGGCGCCGGAGGGCGGCCGGTTCGTCGGGGCCGAGTCCGGGCACGGCTACGACCTGCTGCTCGACGCGGACGCCCGGCCGCTGCCGCTCGCGAGGACGGTCGGCGACTGGATCCGCGGCCGGCCCTAGTCGCGACGCTGCAGCACGACCCAGCCGAGCGCGACGCCGAAGCCGGCGAGGATCGGCCCGATGATCGAGAAGGTGTTGGAGGTCTCGTCGCCGATCACACCCCAGGACAGCAGCGTCCAGTAGCCACCGACGATCAGGAGTGCCAGCGCGGGCGGCAGGCCGAGGAGCAGCCGCTGCCAGCGCGGCCGGGTGCCGTAGCGGTCCTGGTCCATGGCCCCAACCTACTTGGAGCACTCTCCAAGGCGCCTTGGACCGACTCACATGGCCAGGGCGGTGTGACGGGTGCCACGCTGCTGGAGGCCACCCGTTGTGGCGCTGCATGGGGCGGCGCCGGCCTCGGACGAACGGGAGACATTCCGTCATGTCGCACGACCAGACGACCGACCGGCGAGCCGGAGGTCTCACCCGGCGCTCCTTCGTCGGCTACGTGATGGGTGGGACCGGCCTCGTGGTCGCGGCCGACCTCGCGCTCGGCGCCGCGCCCGCGCAGGCCGCGGGACTTCCGATCCCGTCGGTGCCGCAGGTGCCCGAGATCTACGACCTCAACGACTTCCTCACCCACTGCACCCTGCCGACGTCGGGCCTGATCGCGATCCACGTCGACGAGGCGGGCGACGCGCACTTCGCACTGCCGCGGATGGAGGTCGGGCAGGGCATCACCACCTCCACCGCGATGATCATCGCCGAGGAGCTGGACCTGCCCGTCGAGCGGGTGCACGTGACCCTCGCGCCGGCCCGCAAGGAGCTGTTGTTCAACCAGCTCACCGGTGGCTCCAACACGACCATCTCGACGTACACCCCGATCCGGGTCGCCGCCGCCGTCGCCCGCAAGGCGCTGCTCGACGCGGCCGCGGTCCAGCTCGGCGCGCTCGTCACCACGCTGCGCGTCAAGGGTGGCGTGATCTACGACCTGCTCGGCAACGCCCTGCCGTACGGCGAGGCCGCGGCCCTCGCCGCGCCGGCGACGACCAAGCAGGTGAAGGTCGAGCTGAAGTCGCTCGCGGACCGCACGGTCGTCGGTACGCCGCAGCGCCGCCTCGACGCGCTCGACGCGGTCACCGGGCGCAAGCGGTTCGCGATGGACCTCGACGTACCCGGCGCGCTGCCGACCATGGTGTGCCGGGCGCCCGACCTCAACGGCACGGCCGCGGCGATCCGCAACCGGGCCGCGGTGGAGGCGATGCCGGGCGTCACCCACGTCGCGATCATCCCGACGGGCGTCGCGGTGCGGGCGAGGACCTTCGGGCAGTGCATCGACGCGGTCCGCGCGCTGGACGTCGAGTGGAAGGCCGGCACCGTCGCCGGCAGGTCGTCCGACGACATCCTCGCCGAGCTGCGCCGGGCGCAGCTGCCGCTGGCGGTGCCCAAGCTCGGCGCGACCACCGTCGAGGGCGACTTCGTCTTCCACTTCCGCAGCGGCTCGGCGCTGGAGCCCAACTGTGCGATCGCCGACGTCCGCGACGGCGCGGCGACGATCTGGGGCGGGCTGAAGTCGCCGATCGACGCGCAGTCCAAGGTCGCGAAGGCGCTCGGGCTGCCGCAGGCGAAGGTGACGGTCAACGTCGTGCAGGGCGGCGGCTCCTTCGGCCGCAAGCTGTTCAGCGACTCCGCGATCGAGGCGGCGCACGCGTCGAAGGCCTTCGGCGCGCCGGTGAAGCTGATGTGGCATCGCGCCGACGAGCCGCGCCAGGGCCGGGTGCACCCGATGGCCACCTCGCGGGTGCGGGCCACGATGCTGCTCGGCAGCGTGGTCTCCTTCGAGCAGCGGCACACCTCGGTGTCCACCGACTTCACCCACGGGCTCGGGGAGCGGCTCACCGCCGAGGTGGCCGCGCTGCCGACCGGGCTGGCCAATCTCGGCTTCTCCGAGACGATCTTCCTGCTCAGCCAGGAGCTGCCCTACAACTTCGGCGTCGTCACCCAGCTGCTCAACGAGTCCAACCAGGACGTCGACCGGTTCAACACCAGCTCGGTGCGCAACATCTACTCACCCGACGTCCGCACCGCCAACGAGCTGATCGTCGACCAGCTGGCGGCGAAGCTGAAGCTGGACCCGGTGGCCTTCCGGCTCAAGTACCTCAAGAGCGGGATCGTCAAGAAGGTGCTGCGCAGGGCTGCCGAGCTCGGTGACTGGGGCAGGCAGATGCCGGCCGGAACCGCGCAGGGGATCGCGATCCACAAGGAGTACAAGGGCGCGACCGCCGTCCTCGTCGAGATCGACTGCCGTCCCGAGACGGTGAACCGCAAGGTCCGCGATGCCGTGACGGGCCCTCGCGTCACCAAGGCGACGGTCGTCGTCGACTGCGGGCTGGCGATCAACCCGCTCGGGGTGCAGGCGCAGATGATGGGCGGCTTCTCCGACGGGATGGCGCAGGCGCTGAGCTACGGCAACCACCTCGTCGACGGCCACTTCCTCGAGGCCAGCTGGGACAACTCGGCGTACACCCGGCAGTGGAACACGCCCTTCGAGTTCCACTGCGAGGTCGTCGACTCCGACCGCGAGGAGCCCGGCGGGGTCGGCGAGGCCGGCGTCGCGGCGTCGATGGCCGCCGTGGCCTGCGCCTACGCGCGGGCGACGGGCACGATGCCGACCGAGTTCCCGATCAACTTCCACGCCCCGCTGCACTTCGAGCCGAAGCCGTTCGTCCCGTCCGTCCCCGAGTCGCCGACCAACGGCCTCGACTACCTCTCCTGAGGATCCGCCATGCCGAAGCACACCTTCCAGCTCAACGGCGAGACCGTGACGGTCGACGTCGAGGACGACGTCCGCATCCTGTGGGTCCTGCGCGACGTCCTGGGCGTCACCGGGCCGAAGTACGGCTGCGGGATCAACGTCTGCAAGGCCTGTACGTCGCACCTCAACGGCAAGGCGTTCAACCCCTGCTCGGTCCCGGTCGGCGCCATCGGGCCCGACGACGAGGTCACCACCATCGAGGGGCTCGCCGACACCGCGCCCGGCGACGGGCTGCACCCGATGCAGGACGCCTGGCTCGCGCACGACGTCGCCCAGTGCGGCTACTGCCAGCCCGGCCAGATCATGGCGGCGGTCGCGTTGGTCGACCGGGTGCGCGCGGAGCGGCGCGCGATCACCGAGGACGACCTCGACTCGATCCGCAATGTCTGCCGCTGTGGCACCTATCCGCGGATCCGGGAGGCGATCAGGGCCGGCGCCGCGGGGATGTAGCGCGCGATCACGACATCCGCACCGCCCGGACGGCGACCAGCAGCTCCACCACGTCCTCGAAGCGGTGCAGGTCGGCGCCGGTCTTCAGCGCGATCCGCTCCAGGCGGTAGTAGACCGTGTTGACGTGGACGTGCAGCGCCCGCGCGGCCTCCTTCGCGTTGAGGTCGTGTGCGACGTACGCCTCGAGTGAGTCCGCATAGGTCCCGTCGGCGGCCAGGTCGTCGCCGAAGAAGCCGAGGATCTCGGGCCGGACCAGCTTGCGAACGGTGGGGTCGGGCCGGCGGACCAGATAGCTCAGCGGCGAGATGGCGTCGAAGGCGAGCAGGCCGGGGCGGCCCTCGAGGGTGTCGTGGGCGAGCAGCGCCTCGCGGTAGGCGTCCGGCGCGGCGTCGTACCCGCCGTGCGGGAGGCTGGTGCCGATCATCGCGTCGACGCCGGTCGCGGCCAGCTCCTTGGCGACCCGCTGGACGTCGGCGTCGAGGGGGACCAGGCCGACCAGCTCGTGATGGCGGACCACGTACATGCCGGGCGCGTGCGCGGCGAACGCCGGGCGAGCGGCCGGTCCGGGCGTCGCCACGATCGCGACGTACGCCGGGTCGACCCCGCCCAGGCCGACGTGGGCGAGCGTCGTGCGGTGCTGGTCGAGCAGCGGCTGCCCGTCGAGGAGCCGCTCGAGGGTGTCGCGCTGGGTGCGCTCGAGGTCGGCGATCAGGTACTGCTGCGCCTCGTGGTACGCCGCCGCGGCGGCGGAGCTGCCGACCTCGATGGTGCGCATCACGTGGGAGACCAGGGTGATCAGCACCGCCTCCCGCTCGGCGCCCTGGGCGGGATACGCCTGCAGGCTCTCCCACATCCTGAGCTGGCCGATCCGGAACGCCTTGAGGAAGTCGGCCAGCGGCACGCCGACCTCGACCCGCTTCTGGGCGTGACCGGTCGTCTGGGGGAAGTCGGCGAGGTCGGGATCGCGGCCCTCGCGGACGGTGCGGGAGAAGACCGCGAAGATCTGTCGGCAGTGTGTGGTTACCTCACCTTCGAGCCCACTGGTGCGGTACGCCGGCACCGCCGCCCAGATCGCTCGGGTGGCGTCGGCCGCCAGGTCGTCGAGGCGGGCCTCGAACCACTCGGCCAGGCGCAGCCGGTCGAACTCGGGGGTCGTGAGGAGTGGGGAGTCATGAGGAGGGTCGAGAGCAGGATCGAGAGGGGAGGTGAGAGAGGAGGGAGCGTCCGAGAGCATCCGTCGACGGTAGCCACGCGCAGGCTGGTCTTCCGTTGGTGCGACGAGGCGCTCAGCCGAGCGCGAGCTTCACCGCGACCAGGACCATGGTGGCCGCGATGACCAGCTCGAGCACCTGCCAGGACCGGGGGCGGGCGAGCAGCGGGGCGAGCAGCCGAGCCCCGAAGCCGAGGCCGCCGAACCAGAGCAGGCTCGCCAGCGCCGCGCCGACGCCGAACCACCAGCGACCGGCCGGCTCGCCGCCGTCGTGCGCGGTGGCGATCGAGCCGATGAGAAGCAGCGTGTCGAGGTAGACGTGCGGGTTGAGCCAGGTCAGCAGCACGGTGCGGGTGACCACGCTGCGCCGGGTCTCGGTCACGGTGGCGACGGTGCCCGTGGCGCCACTGGTTCCGCCGGTGCCGTTGGCGGCGGCCAGCGACTCCGGCCGGGCGGCGCGGCGCAGCGAGCCGACGGCGTACCAGAGCAGGAAGGCAACGCCCAGCCAGCGCACCAGCACCAGCGCCCAGCCGGTCTCGTCGACGAGCGCGCCGACGCCGGCGATGCCGGCGGCGATGAGGATCGCGTCGGACGCTGCGCAGATCAGCACGACGACGCCGACGTGGGAGCGCAGCAGGCCCTGCCGCAGGACATAGGCGTTCTGCGCGCCGATCGCGACGATGAGGGTCGCCGTGGTCAGCAGGCCGGCGAGGGCGGGGGCAAGCACGGGCTCGAACCTAGGCGGCGCCGCGGGTGAAGAACAGCGAATCTTCCTTCACGAACATGAGCACAACTTAAGATCGACTCCATGCGCTTCGACCCCGCTCAGCTCGAGACGCTCGTCGCGATCACCGAGGAGGGCACCTTCGAGGCGGCGGCGCGCCGGCTGCACGTCACCGCGAGCGCGGTGAGCCAGCGGGTGCGGGCGCTGGAGCAGGCGGCCGGCCAGGTCCTCGTGCGCCGCACGACGCCCGCTGCCGTCACGCCGGCGGGGGAGCCGCTGGTGCGGCTCGGCCGCCAGCTGCGCCTCCTCGGTGCCGAGGCCGCGCTCAGCCTCGGCGGTGACGAGGTGGTCGAGCTCGCGGTCGCGGTCAACGCCGACTCGCTGGCGACCTGGTTCCGGCCGGTGCTCGCGGCGCTCGCCCACCGGCCGAGCACGGCGCTGCGCCTGCACGTGGAGGACCAGGCATACTCCGACGACCTGCTGCGTCGCGGCGAGGTGCTGGCGGCGGTCACCGACGAGCCGCGCCCGGTGCAGGGCTGTGTTGTCGAGCAGCTCGGCGGCATCCGCTACACGCCCGCGGCCGCGCCGTGGCTGGTCGAGCGGCACCGCCGCGGGCGCGGCGTCGACTGGGCGGCCGTGCCGCTGGTGGTCTACAACGAGAAGGACCACCTGCAGGACGACCTGCTCGCCGAGCACGGCGCCGGCCGCCCGCCGGTCGTGCACCGGGTCCCCAGCACCGCCGACTTCCACGAGGCGATCCGGTGCGGTCTGGGCTGGGGGATGCTGCTCGACCCCCAGCTCGCGGCCAGCCTGGCCGCCGAGGAGGTGGTCCGGCTGCCCGGCGCCCGCCCGGTCGTCGTCCCGCTGTACTGGCAGCGGTGGCGACTGGACAGCCCGGCGCTGGCCGCGCTCACCGACGACGTACGCCGGGCGGCGCGGGTCCTGCGGCCGGTGTCGGCGGTGGCGTCTAGGAAGGAGCCATGACCGATGTGTGGCCGTTCGTGCGCCAGGAGCGCCTCGCTCTGCTCGCCGACCTGGAGTCGCTGACGCCCGCGCAGTGGGAGGCGCCGTCGCTGTGCGCCGGCTGGACGGTGCACGACGTGCTGGCCCATCTGGTCGACGTCGCCAAGACCTCGGTGCCTCGGTTCGCGCTGACCATGGCGCGGGCCCGGTTCGACTTCGACCGGCAGAACCAGGACGGCGTCGACCGCGAGCGCGGCGCCACCCCCGCCGAGACCCTCGAGCGCTGGAGGGCCGCCGTCGACCTGCGCCGCTCGCCGCCGGCCCCGCGGGTGACCCGGGTGGTCGAGGAGATCGTCCACGGCGAGGACATCCGCCGCCCGCTCGGCATTGCCCGCGCCTACGATCACGAGGCCGTCGCCGCAGCCTTCGCCTGGCAGGTGCGGACCTCGGAGTCGATGGGCGGCACCCGGCGCACCCTCGCCGGGTTGACCCTGGCCGCGACCGACGCCGACCTGGTCCACGGTGAGGGTCCGCGGGTCGAGGGGCGGGCGCTCGACCTGCTGCTGGTGTCGGCGGGACGCACGTCCGTCCTCGACCAGCTCGGCGGGCCGGGCGTGGCCACGCTGCGCGAGCGATTCGCCGAGCGCTGAGGCGGTCCGGGCCGGTCGGCCGGCGCCGGTGGGAGCACGTGGACCGCTCAGGCCTCCGCTGTCGCCTTGATCTCGCTGAGCGTCTGTCGCATCCCGTCGCGCAGCGACGCCGTGAAGGCGTCCATCCCGCCGAGGAAGCCTTCCGTCAGCTCCCGCGAGAGCTCGGAGATGCCGTCCGGGGTGTCCCGGCGCTGGGTGAGCAGGGTGCCGGTGCCGTCGGCGGCGGGAGCGAGGTGGAAGGACCACACCGCCCAGTTCTCCTCGATCCGGAAGGCGATCTCCTGCTCCGGCTCGAACCGGAGGATCCGGGCGTGGGTGGTCCACGTGAGCTCGCCGTGCTGGTTGCGGTTGGTGAAGGCGACGTCCGCGCCGGGCTCGGTGCCGTCCTTGATCCGGGTGGAGGTGACCTGCGGGCTCCACTCGGCCATCCGGCGTACATCGCTGACGAGGGCCCACACGGTGGCGGGCGGGGCGTCGATCTCGATCGTGTCCTCGAGCTGGTCCATGCCGGCGACGGTAGCCGCGATCGCGATTTACGTCCAGTCGGTCGTATAGTTTGTCGGGTGACGGGCGAGGCGGGCAGCACGGACGGGCGGCGGGCGCGCGGTGACGCGACCCGGCGCCGGGCGGCGCGTTGCGCCGCCGACATCGCGACCACCCACGGGCTCGACTCGATCTCGGTGGGCGGGCTCGCGACGGCGACGGGACTGAGCAAGAGCGGGATCCTCACCGTCTTCAGCACCCGCGAGGCGATCCAGGTCGCCGCGGTCGCCGAGGCCCGTCGGGTGTACGTCGACACGGTGATCGCCCCGGCCTGGGGAGCCGCGCCCGGGCGGGACCGGCTCGCGGCGCTACTCGACGCGTGGGTCGCCTACCAGCGGGCCGGGGTGTTCCCGGGAGGGTGCTTCGTGGCGGCCACGTCCGCCGAGTTCGGGCGCCGCGAGGGTCCGGTCGCGGAGGCCGTCCGCGCCCTCAAGCGCGAGTGGCTCAACCTGCTCGAGCGCGAGCTCGCCGCCGCCGGGGTGGCGGACCCGGCCGAGGGCGCCTTCCGGATCGACGCCTACCTGGTCGCCGGCAACACCCGGCGCCAGCTCTTCGGCGAGGACGCGCAGCTGGAGGTGGCCCGCCGGCTCGCGCTGGCGGTGCTGGACTGACGGCCCTCGGCCCACGGGACGGAATCCGCTCGCGCCCGCCCGGCGCCGGGGCGGATACTTCCGCCATGCCCTCCACCAGCCAGCTCGCCGCCTTCGCGATCGCCTCCTTCCTGTTCATCCAGGTCCCGGGGCCGAGCCTGCTGTTCACCATCGGCCGCGCGCTCACGGTCGGGCGCCGCGACGCGCTGCTGTCGGTCGTCGGCAACGCCCTCGGCCTGGTCGCGCAGGTGGTGCTGGTGGCGGTCGGGCTGGGGGCGGTGGTGGCGGCGTCGGCGACGGCGTTCACGCTGCTCAAGCTGGCCGGCGCGGCGTACGTGATCTACCTCGGCGTCCGCGCGATCCTGCACCGCGCCGACGCGCGTGCCGCGCTGGAGGCGGTCGGCGTCGGTACGCCAGTCGCGCCCGGCAGCGGCCTCGCCTCGGTCCGCACCGGCTTCGTCGTCGGCGCGACCAACCCCAAGACGATCGTGTTCTTCGTCGCCTTCCTGCCGCAGTTCATCGACGGCGGCGCGCCGGCCGCGCCCCAGCTGGTCCTGCTCGGCCTGCTCTTCGGGGTGATGGCGGTGTGCTCCGACGGATGCTGGGCGCTGCTGGCGGCCCGGGCCCGCGACTGGTTCGCCCGCAAGCCGACCCGGCTCGACTCGCTGGGCGCCGCGGGCGGCGTGATGATGGTCGGTCTCGGAATCACCCTCGCGACCGCCGAGAGTCACTAACCTGGGAGGCGATGCGCACCGATCCGGCCGCCTGGCCGGGCGCCGCCGTCACGGTCAACGGAGCCGCCCGGGCGCTGGTCGGCGCCCAGCCGCCGGTGACCGCCCTCGACTGGCTGCGGGGCCTCGGGCTGACCGGAGCCAAGGAGGGCTGCGCCGAGGGGGAGTGCGGTGCGTGCGCGGTGCTGCTCGCTCGGCCCGGGGTCGACGCGCCGACCGAGTGGACCGCGCTCAACGCCTGCCTGCTCCCGGCGGCCGCCCTGGCGGGCCAGGAGGTGCTCACCGCCGAGGGACTCGGTACGCCGGAGGCGCTGCACCCGGTCCAGCACGAGCTGGCGGTCCGGGGCGGCTCCCAGTGCGGCTACTGCACGCCCGGCTTCGTGTGCAGCATGGCCGCCGAGTACTACCGCCCGGGCCGCGACTCCTTCGACCACCACGCGCTCTCCGGCAACCTGTGCCGCTGCACCGGCTACCGCCCGATCGTCGACGCCGCCGAGGCGCTCGGTCCCGCCGCGCCCGACGACCCCCTCGCCCGCCGTACGACGAGCGCCCCGCCGCCCGTCCCGCCCCAGCGCAGCGCAGGCTGGGTCCGCCCGACGAGCCTCGACGAGGCCCTGACCGTCCTCGCCGAGCCCGGCGCGGTCGCGGTCGCGGGCTCGACCGACCTCGGGGTCGAGGCCAACCTGCGCGGCGCGCGGCCGGCCCTGCTGGTCGCCATCGACCGGCTCGACGAGCTGCGCGGGCTGCGCGTCGCCGACGACGTGGTCGAGATCGGTGCGGCGCTGTCGCTGAGCGAGGTCGAACGCCGGCTCGCGGGCCGGGTCCCCTTGCTGGACGCGGTGTTCCCGCAGTTCGCGTCCCGGCTGATCCGCAATGGCGCGACCTTCGGCGGCAACCTCGGCACCGGCTCGCCGATCGGCGACCTGCCGCCCGCGCTGCTCGCCCTCGACGCGGAGGTCGTCCTCGTCTCCACGGTGGGGGAGCGCACCGTCCCGCTCACGACCTACTTCACGGGCTACCGTCGCAGCGTCCGCCGGCCCGGTGAGCTGGTCGCGCGGGTCCGGGTGCCGCTGCCCCTGGCCGCGACCACGGCCTTCCACAAGATCGCCAAGCGCCGCTTCGACGACATCTCCTCGGTCGCGGTGGCCTTCGCGATCGACCTCGACCCGTCGGCCCGCACCGTGCGGCGCGCGGCGATCGGACTCGGGGGAGTGGCCGCGACGCCGATCCGGGCGAGTGCCGCCGAGCAGGCGCTGGTCGGCGCCGCCTGGACACCCGACGGCATCGCGCCCGCGGCGGCCGCCCTCGCCGCCACCGGCACGCCGCTCGACGACCACCGTGCCAGCGCGGCCTACCGCACGGCGATGCTGGCGCGGGCCCTGCCTCGGTTGCTGGCGACGACGGTCGATGAAGTCGAGGAAGGAGCGCGGTCGTGAGCGTCGGCGAGAGGCGCCCCCACGAGGCGGCGGCCCTCCACGTCACGGGCCGTGCGCTCTACACCGACGACCTCGCGCTGCGTGCGCCCGGCGTCCTCCACGCCCACCCGGTCCAGGCGCCCCACGCCCACGCCCGCCTCATCGGCCTCGACCCGGCGCCGGCGTACGACATCCCCGGTGTGGTGCGGGTGCTGACCGGCGCCGACGTCCCCGGAGTCAACGACTCCGGCACCAAGCACGACGAGCCGCTGTTCCCCGACGAGGTGATGTTCCACGGTCAGGCGGTGGCCTGGGTGCTGGGCGAGACCCTGGAGGCCGCTCGGCTGGGCGCGGAGGCGGTCGCGGCGGCGTACGACCCGCTGCCGTCCCTGGTGACCATCGCCGACGCGATCGCCGCCGACTCCTTCCAGGGCGCGCGCCCGACGATGGAGCGCGGCGACGTCGAGGCCGGGCTCGCCGCCAGCGCCCGGGTGTTCGAGGGCGTCACCGAGCTCGCCGGGCAGGAGCACTTCTACCTCGAGACCCACGCCTCCTTCGCGCGGGTCGCCGACGACGGCCAGGTGCTCGTGCAGGCGAGCACCCAGCACCCGACCGAGACCCAGGAGATCGTCGCCCACGTGCTCGGCCTGGCCAGTCACCAGGTCACCGTCCAGTGCCTGCGGATGGGCGGCGGGTTCGGCGGCAAGGAGATGCAGCCCCACGGGTACGCCGCGGTGGCGGCGCTCGGCGCGACGCTGACCGGGCGTCCGGTGCGAGTGCGGCTGACCCGCCAGCAGGACCTGACGATGACCGGGAAGCGCCATGGCTTCCACGCCACCTGGCGGGTCGGCTTCGACGACGACGGCCGGCTGCGGGCGCTCGACGCGACCCTCACCTCCGGCGGCGGCTGGAGCCTGGACCTCTCCGAGCCGGTGCTCTCGCGGGCGCTGTGCCACGTCGACAACGCGTACTGGATCCCCCACGTCCGCGTCGCCGGCCGGATCGCCCGCACCCACACCACCTCCCAGACCGCCTTCCGCGGCTTCGGCGGGCCGCAGGGGATGCTGGTGATCGAGGACGTCCTCGGGCGGTGCGCCCCGGCGCTCGGTCTGGCGCCCGAGGAGCTGCGCCACCGCAACCTGTACGCCGAGGGCCAGGCCACGCCGTACGGCCAGCCGGTGCGGCATGCCGAGCGCCTCGCCCGGGCCTGGAAGCAGGTGCTCGACACCAGCGAGTTCGCGGTGCGGTGCAAGGAGGTCGAGCGCCACAACGCCGGGAGCCCCCACCGCAAGCGGGGGCTGGCGATCACGCCGGTGAAGTTCGGGATCTCGTTCAACTTCACCTCGTTCAACCAGGCGGGGGCGCTGGTGCACGTCTACAAGGACGGCTCGGTGCTGATCAACCACGGCGGCACCGAGATGGGCCAGGGGCTGCACACCAAGATGCTGCAGGTCGCGGCGACGGCGCTGGCCCTGCCGGTCGAGCGGGTCCGGCTGGCGCCGACCCGCACCGACAAGGTCCCCAACACCTCCGCCACCGCGGCCAGCTCGGGCGCGGACCTCAACGGCGCGGCGGTCAAGGACGCCTGCGACCAGATCCTCGCGCGGATCGCGCCGGTCCGCGAGCGGCTGGGCCCGACCGCCGCCTGGGACGACCTCGTCCGGCAGGCCTACCTCGACCGGGTCCAGCTGTGGGCGGCGGGCTTCTACCGCACCGAGGGCCTGTCCTGGGACGCGACCACGATGACCGGCCATCCGTTCAAGTACTTCGCCTACGGCGTCGCCGCCGCCGAGGTCGAGGTCGACGGCTTCACCGGTGCCTACGACGTGCGCCGCGTCGACATCGTCCACGACGTCGGCGACAGCCTCTCGCCGCTCAGCGACCTCGGCCAGGTCGAGGGCGGCTTCCTGCAGGGACTGGGCTGGCTGACGCTCGAGGACCTGCGCTGGGACAGCTCCGACGGACCCGGCCGTGGGCGGCTCGCGACCCAGGCGGCATCGACGTACAAGCTGCCGAGCCTGTCCGAGCTGCCCGCCGACCTGCGGGTCACGTTCCTGGATCGGGCGACCGAGGACGGCGTGGTCTACGGCTCCAAGGCGGTCGGGGAACCGCCGCTGATGCTTGCGTTCTCCGTGCGCGAGGCGCTGCGCGACGCGGTCGCCGGGTTCGGCCCGCCAGGGGTGAGCGTCGAGCTCGCCTCCCCGGCGACACCGGAGGCGGTGTGGTGGGCGATCGAGCGGGTCAGGAGCTGAGCATGGACTGGCTGCGCGCGCTCCAGCACCTCCGCGACACCCGCACCCCTGGCGTGCTGGTCACGATCACCGAGGTCCGCGGCCACGCGCCGCGTGCGGCCGGTGCCAAGCTCGTCGTCTCGCCCGACGCGACCTGGGGGAGCATCGGCGGCGGCAACCTCGAAGAGGTCGCCGTACGACGGGCGCGGGTCCTGCTCGCCGATCCCGCCGCCGCGGCCCTGACCGAGCGGCACGACCTCTCCGACCGGGCGCCCGCCGAGCACGGCGTCCAGTGCTGCGGTGGCGAGGTGACGCTGCTCTACGAGCCCGTCCCGGTACGACGGGCGGTCGCGGTCTTCGGCATGGGCCACGTCGGCTTCGAGCTGGCCCTGCTGCTCAGCCGGCACGACCTCGAGCTGCACCTCGTCGACTCCCGGCCCGACCAGCTCAGCGACGCGCGGCTCGCTCCGCTGCGGTCGGGGCCGGCCGACGTACACATCCACCAGGTGCCGGTGCTGCCCGAGCTGGTGGTCGCCGACCTGCCGGCCGGAGCCGACGTCCTGGTGCTCACCCACGACCACGCGGAGGACCTCGCCCTCCTCGACGCCCTGCTCCGCTCGGACCGGCCGGGCTCGATCGGGCTGATCGGGTCCAGCGCGAAGTGGACCCGCTTCCGGGCCCGCCTCGCCGAGCTCGGCCACGACGAGCCCGTGCTCGGCCGGGTGCGTACCCCGATCGGGGCGCCGACGGTCACCGGCAAGGAGCCCGCCCGGATCGCGCTGGCCGTCGCTGTGGAACTGCTCACGGAGGCGGGCGCCCGCGTTTGAGGGTAGGGGGCCGCGGTTAGGTTCAACCTTCAACGGCCCGCTCACGCTGCGGGCCGACCGCGCGTAAGGACCCCCCACCTTCCATGAGCTACCCCCCGCCGCCCCCGCCCCCGCCGCCGTACGCGCAGACCTGGCCGGTCCCCGGTGGCCCGCCGCCGAAGCGGCCCCGGACCGGCCTGACGCTGGCGCTGCTCGCCGGTGGCCTGGTCCTGGTGCTCGGGGTGATCGGCGTGGTCGCCCTCGTCGTCCGGGGTGACGACTCCGAAGGCGACGACGCCCGCGAGGGCGCGCACCAGGCGTCGTGCGAGGTCTACACCGACGTCGTGCTGAACAGCGAGATCTGGGCGGCCACCGAGTTCGATCCCGACAAGGTGCAGGAGGTCTACGACGCCGCGCTCGCCGACATCACCGACGACGAGGTCGCGGCGCTCGTGGAGGAGGAGGCCACCGTCAAGGTGTCCTACTACCGCGCGCTCCGGGAGTGGAAGCAGGACGCCGAGGATGCGCTGAGCCGAGGCGAGTACCCCGAGACCACCCTGCCGCCCGAGCTCACGGCGCAGGGGACCGAGATCCAAGGCGCCCAGCGTGCGGTTCTCGAGGAGTGCCAGGACACCTTCCCGGACCGCGGGAACCAGCCGGTGCCGAAGGTCACGGCGCCGACCCTCGAGAAGCCCAGCTCGCTGGACCAGGAGTGATGGAGTGATGTCGGCTCCCCACCCGCCGGGCTGGCCCGCACCGCCGCCGGCGCCGCAACGGCGCTTCCCCTGGCTGGCCGTCCTCGGCTCGCTGAGCCTCGTGATCGTCCTGGTCGTCGGTCTCACCGTGGTCCTGGTGCTCGGTGGCGACGACGAGAAGGAGGAGCGGGAGAGCCGGTCGGAGGCGCTGCGCGAGCGGCTGCTCGAGGATTCCCGGGCGGAGCTCCCGACGACCGCCGAGGTCGAGAGCGCGGTGCCGGGCTACGACTATTCGACGGCTGTCTCCGGCGTCGGCACCCATGCCGACCTGAGCATCGCGGCGACGTACGACGCCGACGCCGAGGATCCCTGGCGGGGCGACCCCGGCAAGATCGAGGTGTACGCCGACGCGGCGCTGACCAAGCCGGTGCCGATCACGATCCTGCCGGACCTGACCTCCTCCGACGACGACCCGCACCTGGCCATCACGCCGCTGCGGGTCCAGCGGACCCACATCACGCGGCGGGACGGCGAGGCGAAGGGCACGCTGGCCGATCTCGGCACGTTCTGGAACCTCAACCCGCACGTGTACGTCGTCCAGTACCTCACGCCCGACGGCACGAAGCGGCCGCGACCCCTCGTCAGGCAGGTCGACTTCGTCGCCGAGACCACGGCGCCGGCCCAGGTCACCTCGACGGTGACCCCCGACGGCGACGCGCTGCTGCAGTGGACCCGGGTCGAGGGCGCGAGCGAGTACCTCGTCGTGCTGGAGCAGCGGCGCGCCGACCTCGACGACACCGTGCAGGTGCTCGGTCGCACGACCGAGGCGACCTGGTCGTCGGCTGCGACGAAGAAGTGCCTCCACAGCTGCACCCAGAACGAGGTGCTGAAGCTGACCACGGTCGACGGCTCGACCCAGGCGTCCCTGCCGCAGCTGGTCCCCGAGAGGGTCGACGCCCGGCTCGGCGTCGTCGCGGTCGTCGACCGCACGCCGTCGGTGATGGCGCCGATCGACTTCAACGGCCTCGAGACCCTGCCGGTCCGCTCGGACCGGACGTGGGACCAGGGAGCGGACATCGTCAACCGCGGTCTGGCCGCGCTGCCGAGCCGGTTCCTGTTCGTCTCCATCGACGGCTCCACCCGGGCGACCGGTGCGAGCGTCGATCGCGCCGAGGTGACCCGCGACGGGACCGACTGGGTGGTCCCGCTGCGGGGCCGGGGGACCCGGCTGGTGGATCCGGTCCGGATCCCCGTCGCTGCCGTCGACGACATCGACGCCGCGGTCGCGACGTTCAACGAGCGCGCGCGGCGCGACTACCCGCTCGCCGGGCTGGACGAGGCCGGCATCGTGATCCGGGCCGACCTGCCGAAGAAGCCCGCCCCGGAGCTGCCCCCGCCGGACTACCCGGTGTTCGGCAGCAACGAGCTCACGACGTTCATCGCCGAGCAGCTGATCGCGGGCGCCACGGCCATCGACCTCTCCGCGTTCGCCGACCAGCCGGGTCTGCCCGACGTCCAGGACGCGTTGAGCGAGGCGGTCTACCAGAACCCCTATGCCCTGGCGTACTTCGACACCTTCTCGTTCGACGGCACCGTGATCCAGGTCGAGGCGGCGTACTCCGTGACGGAGCTGCAGTCGCGGCAGAAGAGGATCGCCGACCGGGCCGCGGAGGTCGTGAAGAGCCAGATCTCGTCCGGGATGAGCGTGTCCGACAAGGTGGCGGCCATCAACCGCTACCTGGTGGACAACGCCGACTACGACCACGCCGCGATCGACGCGTCACCGGGCAAGTACCGTTCCGACACCCCGGCGAGCTTCCGCTACGCCTGGGAGACCGACGGGATCCTGGTCAGCGGTACCGGCGTGTGCATGAGCTACGCCTACGCCTTCCAGGCCCTCGCCGAGGAGGCCGGCATCGAGTCGGTCGTCGTCTCGGGCGAGCTGGCCGACGGCGGTGGGCACGCGTGGAACAAGGTCAAGGTCGGCGACAGCTGGCGCGCGGTCGACGTCACCTGGAACGACCCGCGCGGGCCCTGGAATCCCCAGTCGGGCACGAAGTACCTGCTGATCCGCGACGCGCAGTTCACCGGCGACGCCCTGCGCACGGAGCGGGACACCTGGATGTCCGACGCCTACCTCGGCCAGTACGCCACCCGATGAGCGCCCACTACCCGCAGCCCCGCGGCGCCTTCCAGGGCTACTGGATGGTGCCCGGCGGCGCGGTGCCCGTCTGGCTGGTCGTCGAGGACGGCGTGGTCGCGCTGCTCGCGCCGGGCGAGAGCCCGACCGGCTTCGTCGACGTCTTCCGGGTCCCGGCGCACCTCGCCGGCGTGTCCTCGGCCGCGCAGCGGATCACCGTGACCGCGGGCGGCCGGACCTACCCGGTGCTGGCCCGCCCGCTCGGTCCGGTGCTCGGCGCGGCGCTCGGCGTCGCCGGCGGCGCCGCCCATCTCGCCGCGGGCCACGGCCCCCACCTGGGCAGTACCGCGGCGCGCGCCGGCAACGTAGCCGCCGACGCCTCCGCGTTCGCCCGGCAGGGCGGCCCCGCCTTCCTCCTGGCCGCGCGGCGGTCGGGCGTACGGGTGCGCCGGGTCGGCTACGGCGTGCTGCTGGGCGTGGGGTTCGTGGTCGGCCTGCTGATCTGCGTCCTGGTCACGGTGGTGACCGTGGCGGTGCTGGCTCAGTAGGCCGTGCGGCCCTCGTGCGCCAGCCAGGCGTCGAACGGCGCGGCGGAGCCGGCCAGCCGGACCTGGCCGACCTCCATCGACCACTCCGAGCGCGGCCGGTCGAACAGCTCGTAGAACGCCCGGTCGTCGAACCCGCCGCGGGCGGCGTCGTCGCGGTCGGCGGCGTACGCCACCCGGTCCAGGCGGGCCCACAGCGAGGCGGAGACACACAGCGGGCAGGGCTCGCACGAGGTGTAGAGCACGCAGCCGGCGAGATCGAAGGTGCCGAGCGCCGTGCACGCCGCGCGGATCGCCAGCACCTCGGCGTGGGCGGTGGGGTCCAGGTCGCGGGTGACCCGGTTCTGGCCCTCGGCCACGATCGCGCCGCCGCGGACGATCACCGCGCCGAACGGGCCGCCGCCGTCGGCCACGTTGGCCGTCGCCAGCTCGACCGCGCGCGCCAGCCAGGTCTCCTCGCTCATGGGGGCCATTCAACAGGGCCGCGGTCAACCGTGCGGGTCGACGAGCCGCTCCATGACCCGGCGCAGCGCCTGGACCACCCGCTGCACGGAGCGCCGGCGCAGCGTCTCGGGCCGGGCGAGGACGTCGATCGTGCGGCTGGTGCTCAGGCCGTGGAGCGGGCGGAGCACCACGTCGTCGTCCGGGTGCGCTGAGGTGTAGCGGGGGAGCAGCCCGATCCCCGAGCCGGCGGCGACGAGCGCGGCGACCGCGCCGTAGTCGTTGACCCGGTGGACGACCTCGGCGTGGCGGCGGGTGAGGGCCGAGACGGCGATGAGGACGTCGTCGGGGGAGTAGCCGACCCGGCTGGTCACCCAACGCTCGCCGACCACGTCGCGCGGACGCAGCCGCTGGCGGGTGGCGAGCGGGTGGCCGGCGGGCAGCGCGACGTCGAGGGGCTCGCGGGCCAGGGTGACGACGTGCAGGTCGTCGGTGGGCCAGGGCGGGCTGTGCTCCATCCGGTGCGCGAGGACCAGGTCGTACTGCGCGGTGAGGGCGGGGAAGTCGCGTTGGGCGACGTCCTCGTCGGTCAGCCGCAGGTCGGGTACGTCGGGATGGGCGCCGAGCTCGCGCAGCAGCGGCCCGAACACCGCCTGTCCGGCGCTGTGGAAGCTGCTCAGCGTGACGGTGCCGCCGGGCGCCCCCTCGAACTCCTCGACCGCGCCGCGGGCGGCGGCCATCGCGTCGATGACCTCGGCGCCGGCCCGGGCGAGCACCCGGCCGGCGTCGGTGAGGGTCAGCACCCGGCCGGTGCGACGGGTGAGCGGCGTACCGAACTGGCGTTGGAGGGCGGCGAGGTGCTGGGACACCGCGGAGGGGGAGACATGGAGCGCCTCGGCCACGGCGGTGACGCTGCCGAGCGCGCCGAGCTCGCGCAGGACGGTGAGCTGGTGGACCTCCACGCCGATGACTCTACTGTGAAGCGAACACTTCAAGGATGGTGCAGGAAGTCCCCGTTGCTCTGCACGGTCGGCGAGCGCTGCAATGGAGCCATGAAGGCGCTCTACAAGGCCGAGGCGGCGCCGGGGCTCACGCTCGTCGACCGCCCCGACCCGGCCTGCGGGCCGGCCGAGGTGGTCATCAAGGTGCTGCGCACCGGCATCTGCGGCACCGACCTCCACATCCTGCGCTGGGACGAGTGGGCGGCCGGTGCGGTGCGGGCGCCGCTCACGCCGGGCCACGAGTTCTACGGCGAGGTGGTCGAGGTCGGTCCGCTCGTCACCGACGTGGCCGTCGGCGACCGGGTGTCCGGCGAGGGGCACATCGTGTGCGGCACCTGCCGCAACTGTCGCGCCGGCCGCCGCCAGATGTGCATCCGGACCATCGGTCTCGGCGTGCAGCGCGACGGCGCGTTCGCGGAGTACCTCAGCCTGCCCGCCGGCAACGTCTGGGTGCACCATCCCGACGTCGACCCCGACCTCGGCGCGATCTTCGACCCGCTCGGAAACGCGGTCCACACCGCGCTCGCGTTCCCGCTCGTCGGCGAGGACGTGCTGGTCACCGGCTGCGGCCCGATCGGGCTGATGGCGATCGCTGTCGCGCGCCACGTCGGCGCCCGGTACGTCGTCGGCACCGACGTCAGCCCGGCCCGCCTCGACCTGGCCAGGGCGATGGGCGCGGACGCGGTCGTCGACGTGTCGGTCGGCTCGGTGGCCGACGTCCAGCAGAGCCTGCACATGCGCGAGGGCTTCGACATCGGCTTCGAGATGAGTGGCGCCCCGTCGGCACTGCCGCAGATGATCGACAACATGAACCACGGCGGGCGGATCGCCATGCTCGGCCTGCCGAGCGCGCCGTTCGCGATCGACTGGGGGAAGGTCGTCACGCACATGCTGACCCTCAAGGGCATCTACGGCCGCGAGATGTTCGAGACCTGGAACGCGATGGGCGCGATGCTGCAGTCGAGCAGCACCCTGCGCACGGCGATCGGCTCGGTGATCTCCGACCGCCTGCCGGCGCGCGAGTGGGAGCGGGGATTCGAGATCGCGGCATCCGCCGGGGTCGGCAAGGTTGTTCTGGACTGGACGGAGCTGTGATGTACGGGAACTTCAGGGATCATCTCACCGCCGAGCTCGACGGCATCGAGCAGGCCGGCCTGACCAAGCGCGAGCGCGGCATCCGCGGCCCGCAGCAGGCCGAGATCGTCGCCGACGGCGCGGAGGTGCTGAACTTCTGCGCCAACAACTACCTCGGCCTCGCCGACGACCCGCGGCTGCTCGAGGCGGCCCGCGGCGCGCTCGACGAGTGGGGCTACGGGATGGCCAGCGTCCGCTTCATCTGCGGCACCCAGGAGCAGCACCTCGACCTGGAGCGCCGGCTCTCCGAGTTCCTCGGCACCGACGACACGATCCTGTACTCGTCGTGCTTCGACGCCAACGGCGGCGTCTTCGAGACCCTCTTCGGCGCGGAGGACGCGATCATCTCCGACGCGCTCAACCACGCCTCGATCATCGACGGCATCCGGCTCTCCAAGGCGCGCCGGCTGCGCTACGCCAACCGCGACCTGGCCGACCTCGAGGCCCAGCTGCGGGCCGCCGCCGACGCCCGCTTCCGCGTCGTCGTCACCGACGGCGTCTTCTCGATGGACGGCTACCTCGCGCCGCTGCGCGAGATCTGCGATCTCGCCGAGAGGTACGACGCGCTCGTCTTCGTCGACGACTCCCACGCCGTCGGCTTCATCGGCGAAGGCGGGCGCGGCACGCCCGAGCTGTGCGGGGTCGCCGACCGGGTCGACATCTACACCGGCACCTTCGGCAAGGCGCTCGGCGGCGCGTCCGGCGGCTACGTCTCCTCGCACCGCGAGATCGTCGCGCTGCTGCGCCAGCGCTCGCGCCCGTACCTGTTCTCCAACACCCTCGCCCCCTCGATCGTCGCCGGCACGCTGCGCGCGCTCGACCTGGTCGAGGGCTCCGGCGAGCTGCGCGAGCGGCTGCGCGCCAACGCCGCGCTCTTCCGCGAGCTGATGGAGGCCGAGGGCTTCGACCTGCTGCCCGGCGAGCACCCCATCGTCCCGGTGATGTTCGGCGACGCCGCGTTGACCGCTCGGGTGGCCGACGAGATGCAGAAGCACGGCGTCTACGTGACCGCCTTCAGCTTCCCGGTGGTCCCTCGCGGCGCGGCCCGGATCCGCGTGCAGCTCTCCGCGGCGCACACCGAGGACCAAGTACGGCGGTGCGTGGCGGCATTCGTGGCCGGACGTGAGGCGGCGCAGGCTTGATCGAACAGGAAGATTTCCTGTCTAATGGGAGACATGACGGACGTTCTTTCTCTCGTTGACCGGATCGACACCCGCGACGCCGTGGTCGACGCCCCGGCCTGGCACACCCTGAAGGACGTCGTCGAGCGGATCCGCACCTGGCAGCTCGCCGACGGATCCGTCGACCTCGCCGCCGACGGCGCCCCGTCCCGTGACACGGTCGCCGCCGCGGTCGACCAGGTCGTGGCCGCCGTCGAGGAGCTCTCGCCGCTGCTGCCGTACGACGCGGCGTACCACCGCGCCCTGGTCGCGGACCTGCGGCGCTGGACCGACGCGGGCTTCGGCGTGCCCGACTTCCTCGACTCGCTGCTCGCCTTCCAGCCCGCCGCCGAGCGGGTCGACGGCCGCCAGCACCTGGTCGTGTTCCCGATGTACACCCAGAACGGCAACCCGGACCGCAACCTCGAGGCCGTCGTGTTCCGGATGGTCTGGCCAGAGTGGCTGGCCGACCTCGAGGCCACCCGCTACGACAACCCGCTGTTCTGCGGCATCGCCTTCGAGGACTTCACGAGCGGCTACGACACCAACTCGGCCGTGCTCTTCCCCGAGACCGTCGCCGTGCGCGAGGTGCCCGAGCGGTTCAGCTGGGGCGGCATCTTCTGCGACCGCGAGGCCGCCCGCTTCCGTCGCGTCGGCACCGCCGCCGTCGACCTGCTCGGCGTCGAGCTGCCCGACGAGGTGCGCGGGCTGCTCGAGGACCAGCAGCGCAGCCAGGACGCCTTCGTGCTCTGGGACATGATCCACGACCGCGCCCACAGCCACGGCGACCTGCCGTTCGACCCGTTCATGATCAAGCAGCGCCAGCCGTTCTGGATGTACGGCCTGGAGGAGCTGCGCTGCGACCTGACCGCGTTCAAGGCGGCCGTCGAGCTCGAGGCCGAGGGCAACGCGGTCGCCGCGGACGCCCAGCACGCCATCCTGCTCGACCGGATGTTCCGGTTCCCCGTCACCGGCGAGCGCACCCGCAACTACGACGGGCTGGGCGGCCAGCTGCTGTTCGCCTACCTGCACCAGCACGACGCGATCCGCTGGACCGACAACAAGCTGCGCATCGACTGGGAGCTCGCGCGCCAGGTGACCAATGCGCTGTGCACCGAGATCGAGCAGCTCTACCGCGACGGCATCGACCGGCCGAAGATCGTGCACTGGCAGGCCGCCTACGCGCTGGTAAGCCGCTACCTCGCGCCCCACCCGGCCTCGAAGTGGGCCCGGGGCGCCGACGCGCTCGACTTCTCCAAGCAGCCGCGCGAGCTCGTCGACGACGTCCTCGCCGACGAGTTCCCGCTGAGCATGTTCTTCGAGGCGCTGGCCAAGAAGCTCAAGCACGTCATCGCGGAGACCCGCGGCATCACCGCCGCCGCATGACCCGGGTCATCGCGGTCGCCGGAGCCGGCGGCCCGGCCGGTCGTGCCGTCGTCCGCCGGCTCGCGGCGGCCGGTGTCGTGGTCGCCGCCGCCGACGCCGACGGGGCGCGACTCGAGGGCCTGGACGCCGAGACCAGCGTCGTCGACCTGCTCGACGCCGACGCGACCCGCGCCTGGGTCGACGGCATCGTGGCCGCGCACGGCCGCCTCGACGGGGTGGTGCACCTCGTCGGCGGCTGGCGCGGTGGCAAGGGCCTGACGGCCGAGGCGCTCGACCACTGGGCGGTGCTCGAGCCGCTCCTGGTCCGCACCCTGCAGCACACCTCGCTGGCCGCGCAGCCGGCGCTCGTGGAGTCGGGTGGCCGGTTCGTCGTGGTCAGCGCCGCCGGCGCCGGCACGCCGACGGCCGGCAACGCGGCCTACGCCGCCGCCAAGGCCGCCGCCGAGGCCTGGACCCTCGCCCTGGCCCACGCCTTCGGGCGCTCGGGCGGGGAAGCCGCCGCTACCATCCTGGTGGTCAAGGCCCTGCTCGATGACGCGATGCGCGCTGCCCGCCCGGGCGCCGCGTTCGACGGCTTCACCCACGTCGACGACCTGGCCGAGACGATCGCCGGTCTGTGGGACCGGCCGAGCGCCGAGCTGAACGGAGAGCGACTGTGGCTGACGCCGCGACCCTGACCACCGGATCGACCGCTGCCGAGCGGCGGCACGACCCCGAGGCCCGCCAGTTCGCCAGCGACAACTACGCCGGCGTGCACCCCGAGGTGCTGGCCGCGATCGCGCTCGCCAACGGCGGCCACCAGGTGTCCTACGGCGAGGATGCCTACACCGAGCACCTGCAGACGATCATGGCCGGCCTGTTCGGCGGCGGCGTCGAGGCGTACCCCGTCTTCAACGGCACCGGCGCCAACGTCGTCGGCCTGCAGGCCCTCGCCGACCGTTGGGGCGCGGTGATCTGCGCCGAGACCGCCCACATCAACGTCGACGAGGGCGGCGCCCCCGAGCGGATGGGCGGGCTCAAGCTGCACCCCGTCGCCACCCCCGACGGCAAGCTCACGCCCGAGCTCGTCGACCGGCAGGCGTGGGGCTTCGACGACGAGCATCGCGCGATGCCCCAGGTCGTCTCGATCACCCAGTCCACCGAGCTCGGCACCCTCTACACGCCCGACGAGATCCGCGCGCTCGCCGAGCACGCCCACGGCCTCGGCATGCGGCTGCACCTCGACGGTGCCCGGCTCGCGAACGCGGCGGCCGCACTCGACGTACCGCTGCGGTCGTTCACCTCCGACGCCGGCGTCGACGTGCTCTCCTTCGGTGCCACCAAGAACGGTGCGCTGGCCGGTGAGGCCGTCGTGATCCTGAACCCCGAGGGCGTCAGCCACCTCAAGCACCTGCGCAAGCTGTCGATGCAGCTGGCCAGCAAGATGCGGTTCGTGTCGGTGCAGTTCGAGGCGCTGCTCGCCGACGGCCTCTGGCTGCGCCTCGCCGGCCACGCCAACGCGATGGCGCAGCGGCTGGCCGAGGGCGTCCGCGAGCTCGACGGCGTCGAGATCCTCTACCCGGTGCAGGCCAACGGCGTGTTCGCCCGGCTGCCCCACGACGTCAGCCGCCGGCTGATGGAGCGGCACCGCTTCTACTTCTGGGACGAGGCGGCCGGCGACGTGCGGTGGATGTGCTCCTTCGACACCACCGAGGACGACGTCGACGCCTTCCTCGCGGCGCTGCGTGAGGAGCTGGCGCGAGGCTGACTAGCCCGGCAGGTCCGCGCGGCGCATCCCGAACACCCAGCGCCGGCGCGGGTGCTCGCTGACCGACCACAGGCAGCCGGTCTCCGGCCACCAGACCAGGTCCTCGGGTCCCGGGGGCGTCGCCCACCGGTGCTCGCGCAGCGCGCCCGGGCGGCCGACGTACATGCTGCCGGGCTTGCTCCGGCCACGTGAGCGGGTGATGTAGTACGTGCCGTCGACCGCGGCCACGCCCTGCATCCGCGGCACCCCACGGTCGTCGACGTCCGCCACCGCCCGGCCGTCGACCTCGTGGCGGGGCAGGCCGCTGTCGGCGTCGAGCGCGAAGCGCGCCACCCGCCGGGTCTGGCTCGCGCTGCCGTACTCGCCCACGACGAGGGTCGGACTGTCGTCGCTGCGGTCGAGGGTGAGGAAGGAGTAGCGCAGCCGCTCCACGCCCTCGTCGTGCCCGCTCTGCTGGGTGAACCGGACCGGGAGCAGGTAGCGGTGCCCGAAGGTGTGGTACGCCGACCCGGCCGGCACCCGCAGCACGTCGGCCACCCGGGCACTGTGGATCCCCGCGCCGGTCGCCGCGACATGGAGGTGGTCGCCGTGCCACACGATGCCGCCGGCGTGCACCTTCAGCGGCCGGAAGCCCGCCTTGCCGTCGACCAGCGTCGGCACCACCAGCAGCACGTGGCCGTAGCGCCGCCGCTCGACGTCGACCACGCTGATCCGCGAGCCCCCCGCCTTCCGGGCGTACCAGGACGTGACGAGCAGGTCGTGCCCGTGCGCCTCGCGGAAGCCGGTGCGGACCGAGGTGGTGATGCCCTGCGGGTACCAGTTCGGGTCGCGCCGGTCCGCGGCCTCCCAGGTCCAGGCCCGGCTCACCTTGCGTCCCAGCAGGCGGGGGAGCGGCGCGAGCGTGCGGCGCAGCCGCAGCGGCAGGTCGGGAGCCATCCCCGCCATCCCCACCCGGCCACCGCCGTCCGCCGTCAGGGCCGCGACCAGGGCCTCGATCTCGTCGCTGTTCTCGGCGGTGCGGGTGAGGTGCAGTCCGGACACGGCGGCCACGGTAGCCCAGGCCTCGTGGCCCGGACGCCGTGAGCGGTCGGTGGTCCGATTGTGTCGGACCCTGGTGGGAGCATCCGGTCATGGATCTCGGAACCCGGCCCCGCGCGACAGTCTCGCTGCTGTCGCGGCTGCGTGCCGAGGTCGAAGGCCGCCAAGCCTCCCTCATTCGCGAATGGGCCACGATCGTGGAGTGGGCCGGCGACCACATCGTGATCGGTCCCGAGGGCGCGGCGACGATCGCCGGGGGCTTCCTCGACACCGGTGTCCCGGTCGCGGGCGACGGTGCGCCGCTGGTCAGTGAGTTCGCGCTGATGGAGCTGGTCGCGGTCCTGGGCCGCACCCCTGACGGTGGCCGGGCCTATGTCGGACGCGTGCTTGCCTGTGCGTGGCGGCTGCCCCGGGTCTACGCCGCGGTCCTGGCCGGCCGGCTGGCGCCGTGGCGCGCCGAACGGATCGCCGACCTCACCCACGCTCTGTGCGCTGAGGCGGCGGCGTTCGTGGACCGACAGCTGTACGACGCCTCCGGGGTCGGGTGGGCCCAGCTCGAACGCCTCGTCGCCGAGGCGACGCTGCGGTTCGACCCCGAGCGGGCCGAAGCCGACCGCCAGGTCGCTGCCGACCAGCGTCGCTTCGACGTCGGGGAGGTCGACCAGCACGGTCTGGTCCACCTCGACGCGCTGCTGGATGCTGCTGACGGGCGCGACCTCGACCTCGCGGTCGCCCGTCGGGCTGAGGTGTTGGGTCGGCTCGGCGATGAGTCGTCGTTGGACGTGCGGCGGTCCAAGGCGGCCGCCGAGCTGGCCCGCCAGGATCTGGCGCTCGACCTGCTGGTCCCGGACCCCGACACCGGTGAGGTGGTCGCGACCGTCCCGGGCCGCAAGGTGGTGTTGAACGTGCACGTCACCGACACCAGCCTGGTCGGGGCCAACCGGGTCGCACGGTGGGACGAGGGCCGCTGCCCGGTCACCACCGCTCAGGTCCGTGAATGGCTCCAGGCCCGTGACACCACGATCATCGTGCGGCCGGTGATCGACCTGGCCGACCACGTGCCGGTCGACTCCTACGAGATCCCCGACCGCCACCGCACCCGCGTCGCGCTGCGCGATCCGACCTGTCGGTTCCCCCACTGCACCCGCCCCAGCACCCGGTGCGACCTCGACCACCATCGCCCCCACGGTGCGGGTGGACCGACCTGTCCGTGCAACCTGGTTCCACTGTGCCGACGCCACCACCGCGCCAAGACCCACTCCCGCTGGCGCTACGACATCCCGGACCCCGCGACCTACGTGTGGACCAGCCCGTCCGGGTTCCGGTTCCGCGTCGACCACCGCGGCACCCACCCCCTGCCGCCACCCGACGAGTAGTGCCCCTGCCCCGCACCCCGCGAACTCTGGTCCGCGGGGGCGTCGGCACGCCCGAGTCTGGGACAATGGCACCCATGCGGGGCATCTTCTTCGACGAGGACGACGCGCGCGCCGCCGCGCTGGTACTGGTCCGGGGCGGCTTCGCCGCCGAGGTCGTCCGCGAGCGCCTCGCCGGCGAGGACGACGACGAGGACCACCCGTGGGCGGTCCTCACCGACGCCCCGGAGATCCAGCTGGAGATGCTCGTGGAGACCTACGACGGCTGGCTGGACTACGACGACGAGACCCCGGCCGCGCCCACCAAGGCGGGCTTCGTGCTGCCGCTTCCGGACGCGCCGAAGCGGGTCAAGCGTCCGGAGTGACCGTGCCGCTGCAGGCCGTCCTGCCCTCGACCACGCGGTAGCTGGTCGTGAGCTGGACGCGGTCCGCGAACGCGGCCTCGATCCGCACCACGGCACCGTCGGCCCGGACGGACAGGGCCTTGCGGTCCGGCTTCTCCGTGGCGACGGCGGCACCCAGGGCGGTGGCGTCGTCCTGCGCTGCGGTCGCGGTGGCGAAGGCCCGGAACCATCGGACTGTCGAGTCGGGGTGGAGGAAGAGCGCGGCGCCCGACCCGCCGGCGTCCTCGCCGTCGAGCGTGCAGGTGCCGCCGGTCAGCCCGGCGTACTCGACCGTTGCCGGGTCGCCGTCGAGCGCCAGCAGGGCGTCGTAGGTGCCGGCGTCCGCGAGGGACTCGGTCTCGCCGTCGATGACCTCGAGCGCCTCGGCGACGTGATGACCCGTGACGATCAGGTGCTTCTCCGGCACCAGCGCGACGTCCCACAGCTCGATCGACGGGTACCTGCCGCCGAGCATGCCGTTGTCGTCGGACCGCGCCAGATCGGGACGGAGGATCGGTCTCGCCTTGGGGCCGCTGGGTTCGAAGCCGGCGGCGACGAGGTCGTCGGCGACCTCGTCGAGGTCGAGGTCGTCGGACATCCGCAGGACGGTGGTGCCGGCGCGCGTCTCCGCGAGCTGCCACTCGACGTCGAATTCGCTGAAGGTGGCATCCTGCATCAGCCGCAGGTAGTTGGTCAGCTTGGTGTTCTCGAGCAGGAAGTCCTCGGCCCGGGCGGCGTCGAACCAGCGGGCGACGTCGGCGTCGGGCGCCCCGGTCTCCAGGTCCTCCAGGCCCAGCCGCGTCGCGAAGGCGGTGCGGTCGAAGAAGGCGACCGGGCCGCCGCCGGGTGCGAGGTAGTGCAGCGCCTGCTCGAGCCGGGTCGTCGCCGGCTCCGTCGGCGGTGCGTCGTCGGCGCTGCCGGCACCGTCGCCGACTCCGGAGCAGCCGGCCAGCGCGGTGCCGACGAGCGCGATGACGACGGCCGCGACGAAGCGGCCCGGAATGGTCCCCATGCGCAAGGAGTATGCAGCGCTACGTCGCCGGCGGGCAGGCGAACGGGCCGTCCAGCCGCGTCCAGGCCTGCGCCATGACCCGCCGGTCGCCGGGACCCGCCTCGGCGCGCACCGTCCGCCCGTCCGCCTCCACGTCGAGATCGGCGTCGAACCCGGTGTCACCGGCCTGCTCGTCGAGGGAGGACGTCAGCTCCTCGGCGTCCGCCGTCGCCGCCTCGTCGTCCGCGAACAGCCGGACGCCGGTGACCTCGTCGGGGGTGACGAACAGGGCCATCCCGTCCGGGCCGGGCCGGGCGGACCCGCCGCACGGCGGGGCGACGGTCAGTCCGGCGTACTCCAGCCCGTCCTGGTCCTCAGCCGTGTCGAGCAGGTCCCCGAAGCTGCCGGCGTCGGCGAGGGAGTCGGCGTGGTCGGCGACGGCGTCGAGCAGCGCCGAGACCTCGGAGCCGGAGACGATCAGCTCCTCGTCGGGGACGAGGGCGAGGGTGAGCCAGACGGCGGGGTAGCGGCCGCCGACCAGGCCGTTCTCGTCGGCGGCGGCGAGGTCGACGGTGAAGACGGGGCGGTCGGCGGAGCCGGATCGCTCGTAGCCGGCGTCCTCGAGGTCGGCGGCGACGGCGTCGAAGTCGAGGTCGTCGGACATCTTCCAGACCCGGCCCACCCCCTCGCCGCTCGCGACCGCCTCCCACTCGACGTCGGAGTCGTCGAAGGCGGCCTCGTCCATGACCTCCGACCAGCGGGACAGCTCGGTGCCGTACGCGGTCTCCGGCGACCCGTCGCCGACCCGCTCGGCGATCGCCGCCCGGTCGACGAAGGTGACCGTGGTGGCGTCGGCGGGCAGGTACTCCAGCGCCTCCTCGAGCCGCGAGCTCCCGTCGAGGAGGGCACACCCGGAGAGGGACGAGGCGGTCATCACGAGGAGCAGAGCGAGGCGCCCGGGGTTCCGCATGGGGCCCATCATTACGCTCGTCCTCATGACCGCAACTGCCGCCCACCGGCTGCTCCTCGTGCACGCCCACCCCGACGACGAGTCGATCGGCCAGGGCGCCACGATGGCGAAGTACGTCGCGGACGGGCGCGGGGTCACGCTGGTGACCTGCACCGCGGGTGAGATGGGCGAGATCCTGGTCCCCGAGCTCGAGCACCTCGCGGCCGACAAGGAGGACCGGCTGGGTGAGCACCGCCGCGGCGAGCTGGAGGCCGCGATGAAGGCGCTGGGGGTCACCGACCACCGCTTCCTCGGCGGCTTCGGCACCTACCGCGACTCCGGCATGAAGTGGCACGAGGACGGCCACGCCGTGGCGGCCGACGACATCCACGCCAACGCCTTCTGGAATGCCGACCTCACCGAGGCCGCCACCCACCTGGTCGCGGTCATCCGGGAGGTGCGGCCCCAGGTGCTGGTGGCGTACGACGAGTTCGGCGGCTACGGCCACCCCGACCACATCCAGGCCCACCGGGTCGCGATGTACGCCGCCCAGCTGGCCGCCGCGCCGTCGTACCGCCGTGACCTGGGCGCGCCCTGGGAGATCGCGAAGATCTACTGGGGTGCCATCTCGGAGAGCCGGATCCGCGAGGGCCTGCGCCGGCTGCGGGAGGCGGGCGACACCACCACCTTCGAGGGGATGGACCCCGACGGCGACCTGCCGCCGATGTTCCGGCCCGACGAGGACATCACCTGCGAGGTCGACGCGAGCGAGCACGTCGCGCAGAAGCTCGACGCCCTGCGTGCGCACGCCACTCAGATCACCACCGACGGGCCGTTCTTCGCGTTGTCCAACAACGTGGGCGCGCAGGCGTTCGGGCGCGAGCAGTACCGGCTGGTCAAGGGCGCCGCCGGTCCGCTCGACCCCGAGACGGGCTGGGAGACCGACCTGTTCGCCGGCATTCCCGGCGAGTGAAGGTCCTGGTCGCGCTCGCCTGCCTGGTCCTCGGAGCCGTGGTCGGGCTGGCCTCGGTGGCGCTGCACGGCTACGGCTGGGGCCTCGGGCTCGGCATCGCCGCGTCCGCCGCCACCCTGGTGGCGCTGCCGGGCGGCTGGTGGCGCCGACTGCCGTTCGCGGCGGGCTGGACGGCCGTGCTGGGCGTGGCCTCGGTGCCGCGGCCGGAGGGCGACTACGTCATCGCCAACGACGCGTCCGGCTACCTGCTCCTCGCGACCGGGGCGGTGGTCCTCGGCTCCGGGTTCGTCGGCCTGCTGCCCCGGCGCACCACGGCCGGGAATGCGGAAGGGTGAGCAAGCCCTCTTTAGGATGTCGCGGTGACCTTCTGGGAGTCTGACACGGGTGGGGAGACGGGCGGCAAGGCCGAGCGCCCCGGCGGCAGGATCGTCGTCGTCGTCATCGTCCTGCTCGTCCTGCTCGCCGGTGGCGGGTACGCCGCCGCGCACGCGGTCGCCGGCGACAAGGTCCCGACCGGCACCACCATCTCCGGGGTCGAGGTCGGCGGGCTGACCCGGTCGGCCGCGATCGCCAAGCTCGAGGACACCTTCGGCTCGCGTGCCGACTCCCCGATCACGGTCCGGGTCGGACACCAGGGCGCGAGCGGCAAGGTCAACGACGCGAAGGTGCAGCCGGGCGAGATCGGCCTGGCGATCGACTACGCCGCGTCCGTCGACGCGGCCGGTGCCGGCGACTCGTGGAGCCCGGCGCGCCAGTGGGACTACTTCACCGGCGGTGGCAAGGTCGACGCCGTCGTCGACGTCGACGAGAGGCTGCTCGACGAGAAGCTCACCGAGCTCTCCGACGGCCTCGGCACGCCGCCCCAGGACGGCACGGTCACCTTCACCTCCGACGGCGTGCAGACCACCCAGCCGCAGGCCGGCCAGGCGGTCGACCGTGACCAGGCGCGGACCGCGATCACCGACGCCTTCTTGTCGGGTGAGAAGGCCGTCGAGCTCGAGGTCGCCCCCGCGCAGCCCGACATCGACGCCGCCGACGTCGCCGAGGCGCTCGACTCCTTCGCCAACCCCGCGATGGCGAACCCGGTGACGCTGCAGTTCGGCGAGAACGACGTGAAGCTCACCCCGGCCAAGTTCGCCCCGGTCCTCTCGATGCGGCCCGAGAACGGCAAGCTCGCCCCCCATGTCGACGAGGCCGCCCTGACCGAGCTGGTCAAGGGCGCCACCGCCAACGGTGCGCCGGTGGACGCGACGGTGAAGATCAACAAGAAGGGGAAGCCGAAGATCGTCCCGGCGAAGCCCGGCGTCACCTTCGACTCCGGCGAGGCGGCTCAGGTCTTCCTCGGCCTGCTCACCGCCCCCGACGGCTCGCGCAGCGGCCCGGTCACCGCGCAGGTCACCGACGCCGCGTTCACGACCAAGGACGCCGAGAACCTCAAGATCGTCGACAAGGTCTCCGAGTTCTCGACGTACTACCCCCACGCCGACTACCGCAACATCAACATCGGCCGTGCCGCCGAGCTGATCGACGGCACCCTGCTCAAGCCGGGCGAGGAGTTCTCGCTCAACGGCATCGTCGGCGAGCGCACCGCCGCCAACGGCTTCACCGAGGGCTACATCATCAGCAACGGCATCCTCAAGAAGGACCTCGGCGGCGGCGTCTCGCAGATGGCGACCACCACCTTCAACGCCATGTTCTTCGCGGGCCTCAAGGACATCCAGCACAAGCCGCACTCGTTCTACATCGACCGCTACCCGGTCGGCCGCGAGGCCACCGTCGCGTGGCCGACGGTCGACCTGCGCTTCCAGAACGACACCGAGTACGGCGTCCTCATCCACGCCTGGGTGGTCCCGAGCACCTGGTCGCGCCAGGGCAAGGTCACCGTCCAGATGTGGTCCACCAAGAAGTGGGACATCGACTCCCAGACCTCGGGGCGCTACGCCACGGTGCCGCCGAAGGTCCGCACGCTCACCACCCCCGACTGCGAGCCGAACACCGGCTGGTCCGGCTTCCAGGTCGACGTCACCCGGATCTTCCGCAAGCACGGCGACAGCGCGGTCGACCACACCGAGAAGTTCCACACGGTCTACACGCCCGCCGACACGGTCAAGTGCGAGAAGCCGGCTCCGCCCGCCGGTGGCAGTCCGGACCCGGGGGAGTAGCCGCCGGCTCGCCCCGCGCCGACCGGCCCTCGCTTAGCCAAGCACTTGCTTGGTAGGGTGCGGGCCATGACCCCTGTGATCGAGGGCTGGTTCACCACCGGTGAGGAGCCGCGGCTGCTCGCCTCGCGCTGCACCGCGTGCCGCAACCTGGTGTTCCCGCCGGTGTCCTCCGACGCCGGCGCCGCCACCTTCTACTGCCGCAATCCCGCCTGCGACGGCCAGGAGCACGACAGCGTCGAGCTCTCGCCGCGGGGCACGGTGTGGTCCTACACCGACGCGCAGTACCAGCCGCCCGCGCCGTACCTCCCGGCCGCCGACCCGTTCCAGCCGTTCGCGCTGGCGGCGGTCGAGCTGCCGGAGGGCATCGTCGTGCTCGGGCAGGTCGCCGACGGCTTCGGGGTGAGCGACCTGCGCGTCGGCGCGCAGGTCGAGCTCGTCATCGAGACGCTGAACGTCGACGAGACCGGTGAGCGCACCATCTACCGCTGGAAGCCGGTGGCCGCATGAGCGTCGTGATCGCGGGTGCGGGCATGCACCCCTGGGGCAAGTGGGGCCGCAACTTCACCGAGTACGGCGTGCACGCCGCCCGTGCGGCGCTGCAGGACTCCGGCATCGCGTGGGCCGACGTCGACCTCGTCGTCGGCGGCGAGACCGTCCGCAACGGGTACGCCGGCTATGTCGCCGGGTCGACCTTCGCCCAGGCCCTGGGCTGGAACGGCGCCCGGATCGCGACGTCGTACGCCGCGTGTGCGACCGGTGCCCAGGCCATCGACACCGCGCGGGCCCGGATCCTGGCCGGCCTGAGCGAGGTCGCGCTCGTCGTCGGCGCCGACACCACCCCCAAGGGCTTCCTCGCGCCCAACGCGGGGGAGCGGTGGAACGACCCCGACTGGCTCCGCTTCCGGCTGCTCGGCATGACCAACCCGGCGTACTTCGCGCTCTACGCCCGGCGCCGGATGGACCTCTACGGCGCCACCGCCGAGGACTTCGCGCAGGTCAAGGTCAAGAACGCCAGGCACGGCCTGGAGAACCCGTACGCGCGCTTCCGCAAGGAGTCGTCGGTCGAGGAGGTGCTCGCCTCGCCGATGGTGTCCGACCCGCTGCACCTGCTCGACATCTGCGCGACCTCCGACGGCGCCGCGGCGGTGGTGCTGACCAGCGCGGAGTACGCGAAGAGGCACGGCATCGCCTCGCCGGTCACCGTCGCCGCGGTCTCCACGGTCACCCCGACCTTCCCCAACACGGTCATCGACATGCCCCTGCTCGCCACCGACTGCTCGGCCGTGACCGGGGTGCCGGAGCGCACCTTCAAGGAGTCGATCGGCCAGGCGGCGTACGACGAGGCGGGCGTCGACCCCGCTGACGTCGACGTCGCCGAGGTCTACGACCTCTCGACCGCCCTCGAGCTGGACTGGATCGAGGACCTGCAGCTGTGCAAGCGCGGCGAGGCCGAGGCCCTGCTCCGCGCCGGCGACACGACGCTCGGCGGCCGGATCCCGGTCAACCCGTCGGGCGGCCTCGCCTGCTTCGGCGAGGCGGTGCCGGCGCAGGCGATCGCCCAGGTCTGCGAGCTCACCTGGCAGCTCCAGGGCCGGGCCGAGGGCCGTCAGGTCGAGGGCGCCCGGGTCGGCATCACCGCCAACCAGGGCCTGTTCGGCCACGGCTCGTCGGTGATCCTCACCCGCTGATCTGGGCCGGGTCGGCTCGTCGTATCTGACGAATGGGTCGTGAATTCGCCGAGTTCACAGCCCGTCCGTCAGATACGACGCTCAGTCGGCGCCCGGACGCTCGGCCACCAGGTCGTCGACGAAGCGGTCGAGCAGGTCCACGAACCGCTCGGCGTCCTCGCCGAGCGCGTCGAGGGCGTGCTGGTAACGGCCGAGCACCTCTCCGACGCACGCCTCGAAGCGCCGCACTCCCTCGTCCGACGCGCGGAAGCCGAAGCTGGGCTGGCCGGGCGTGCGCAGCTTGGTCACCAGCCCGGCTGAGACCGCCGCGTTGACCTGCCGGTTGACCGTGGACTGCTCGAGCCCGAGGTGGGCGGTGATGTCGCGCAGGGTCCACTCCTCGGCGCTCCGGAGCAGCCAGAGCAGGCGCATCTCGGCGACCCCGAGGGGGGTGCGCTGCTCCCAGCCGCGGCGGTGCGCCTCGAGGCGGGAGAAGGCCGTGGCGACCGCACGCGCCGGGTCCGTTCCCGGGCCGCCGCCCAGGGCCTCGGTGCACTCCGCGGCCGCGTCCATCTCTCCCCCTCCGTCATCCGGTGGCGCCATCCTACGGGCTCTGTGTACTCTGCATATGCAGAATACACATCCGCTGTGGGAGAGGATTCGCCGTGGCCGCCACCGCGACCGTCACCACCTCGCCGGCGCCGGCGCGGGCGCGGCTGACCGGCTGGCGGGCGCTGCTGGTCGAGATGGGCGTCCTCATCGCCCTGTTCGCGGCCTACAACCTGATCCGTGCGGGCTGGGGCGACGACCCGGTCGCCGCGATCGCCCGCGCCCGGGCCATCGCCGGCCTCGAGGGTGGCCTGTTCGACGCCGTCGAGCTCCGGCTGAACGGGTGGCTCCTCGGCGTACCCGCCCTCGCCGTCGCCGCCTGCTACTTCTATGCGCTCATGCACTACGCCATGACGCCGGCCGTGCTGCTGATGTCGCGGCGCCGCGGCGGGCGCCAGTACTGGCGCGGCTACTGGGCGCTCGTGGCCGCCTCGGCGATCGCGCTGGTCGGCTACGCCCTGCTGCCCACGGCGCCGCCGCGGCTGATGCCGGAGCTCGGCACCATCGACGTGATGGCCCAGTTCGCCGACTACGGCTGGTGGGGGTCGGCCGCGTCCGCGCCGCGGGGCCTCGGCGACGCGACCAACCAGTACGCCGCCATGCCCTCGCTCCACTTCGGCTGGTCGCTGTGGTGTGCCGTCCAGCTCTGGGGCTTCGGGCGGACCCGGTGGCGGATCGTCGCGGTCGCGTATCCCGGTCTGCAGGTGCTGGTGGTGCTCGCCACGGCCAACCACTTCGTTCTCGACGTGCTCGCCGGCGGCGCCTGCGTGGTGGCCGGCTATCTGGTGGTCGAGCTGGTCATCCGTGCCGTCGAGTCGCGCCGGGTCAGCCCGCCGGCGGCAGGATCTCCCACACCACGTGCTCTCCCGCGAGCCCCTTGAGCTCGACCGCGTCCCGCTCCACGAGGGTCAGCGCGGCGTCGTCGTCGAGCGCCTCGCGGACCGCGTCGCTCGCGAGGATCTCGCCGCCGTGGGCCAGGTTCGCGACCCGGGCGGCCATCGCCACGTTGCGGCCGAAGTAGTCGCCGTCGCGGGCGACCACCTGGCCGGTGTGGATGCCGATCCGGACCAGGATCGGCCCGTGGCGGCGCAGGGTGACGTCGCGCGGCAGGTCGCGCTGGATGCCGAGCGCGGCGCGGCAGGCCGCCTCGGTGTCGCGGAAGGCGACCATGAAGCCGTCGCCCGCGGTCTTGACGACCTGGCCGCGATACCTCTCGATCTGGCCGCGCAGCACCCGGTCGTGCGCGGCGAGCACCTTGACCCAGGTCGCGTCGCCCAACCGGTCGTTGAGCGGCGTGGAGTCCTCGATGTCGGAGAAGAACAGGGTGACCGTGCCGTCGGAGGCGGCCATGTTCAGGATGTCGGCCCGCTCGGCATCGCTCGCCCAGGTCTGCAGGTCCTCCACCGTCGACTGGATCAGGCCGGTGATCCCGTGGGAGCGGACCTTCGACGCGGTCCGGATCACCCGGCGTACGGCGCGCTCCGCCGAGTTGGTCGGGGGCGGCGGCCGCAGCGCGGCGTCGAGGTCCGACTCGAGCTGGGCGACGTGCGCCTGGGTGTCGGCGAGCCGGCGCTGCAGCTGCCCGCGGTCCCGCGCGAACGCCAGCACCAGGCCGAGCAGGCCGACCAGCAGCACGCACAGGACCCCGACGACGATCGCCACGGTCGAAGACTAGGGCCAGGAAACCCCTTGCGGGCCGCAGTAGCGTGAGATGGTGACCACTCCGGCTCCGACGATCTCCACCCTCGGCGAGCTCCGTGCCTCCGGCCACGCGCTCAAGCCGCTGCGCGCCGAGCTCCGCGACAACCTGCTGGCCCGGCTCGCTGCGGGGGAGGACCCCTGGCCCGGGCTGCACGGCTTCGAGGACACCGTCATCCCGCAGCTCGAGCGGGCGATCATCGCCGGCCACGACGTCGTCCTGCTGGGCGAGCGCGGCCAGGGCAAGACCCGGCTGCTGCGCACCCTGGTCGGGCTCCTCGACGAGTGGACGCCGGTGATCTCCGGCTCCGAGCTCGGCGAGCATCCCTACGAGCCGGTCACGGTGGCCTCGAAGGCCGCCGTGGCGTCCTACGGCGACGAGCTGCGGATCTCCTGGCGCCACCGCGACGAGCGGTACGCCGAGAAGCTGGCCACCCCCGACACCAGCGTCGCCGACCTGATCGGCGACGTCGACCCGATGAAGGTCGCCGAGGGCCGCTCCCTGGGCGACCCCGAGACCATCCACTTCGGGCTGATCCCCCGCTCGCACCGGGGCATCGTCGCCATCAACGAGCTGCCCGACCTCGCCGAGCGGATCCAGGTCGCGATGCTCAACGTGATGGAGGAGCGCGACATCCAGATCCGCGGCTACGTCCTGCGGCTCCCGCTCGACGTCTTCGTGGTCGCCTCCGCCAACCCGGAGGACTACACCAACCGCGGCCGGATCATCACCCCGCTCAAGGACCGCTTCGGCGCCGAGATCCGCACCCACTACCCCCGCGCCCTCGACGCTGAGATCGCCGTGATCCGGCAGGAGGCGGACCTGCTGCCCGACCGGGTCGACGTACCCGACTTCCTGGTCGAGATCCTGGCCCGCTTCACCCGCAACCTGCGCGAGTCCAGCGCGGTCGACCAGCGTTCCGGCGTCTCCGCCCGGTTCGCGATCGCCGGCGCCGAGACCATCGCCGCCGCGGCCCTGCGCCGGGCGACCATCCAGGGGGAGGACCGGGCGGTCGCCCGGGTGGTCGACCTGGAGACCGCGGTCGACGTCCTCGGCGGCAAGATCGAGTTCGAGTCGGGCGAGGAGGGCCGGGAGGCCGAGATCCTCACCCACCTGCTGCGCACGGCCACCGCCGAGACCGTGCGGGAGCGCTTCCGCGGGCTCGACTTCGCGCTGCTGGTCGACGCCATCGAGGAGGGCGCGACCGTCGTCACCGGCGGCCAGGTCACCGCCCGCGACGTGCTCACCGGCCTGCCGGTGCTGGGGGAGTCCGACCTCTACGACCAGGTCTGCGAGCGGGTGAACGGATCGGGTGGCGGACGCACCGACGGCGAGCGCGCAGCCGCGATCGAGCTCGCCCTCGAGGGGCTCTTCCTGGCCCGCAAGATCGGCAAGGACTCCGACGGCGTGGAGACCATCTATGGCTGATCCCTCCCCGTTCGGCGTGCGGGTCTCGTCCGGCACCCTCCGCGCAGGTGAGGGGGTCGTGCTGCCGCACACCTGGACCGAGGAGGGCGTGCTCGCCGGCCCCGCGACCAATGGCGCCCAGGTGCTCCATCTCGCGGTGGCGCTGTGCGTTCTCAACGACACCTACCGCGAGGCCCAGCGGCTCGACGTACCCGTGCACGGGGTGGCGGTCACCGCCGACGGCGGCTTCGACGACGTCTGGACCTCGACCGGCATCGACTACGACGTCGTGCTCGACACCACCGCGCCCGCCGACACGGTACGGCTGCTGCTCGAGGTGGTCGACGAGGTGGCCGAGATCCCCCGCGCGCTGCGCGCCGGCGCCGACGTACGAAGGAGGGAGCCGTGAGCCGCTACCGCCGCTACGACGGCGGTGACCCGCTCGCCCCGCCCGTCGACATCGCCGAGGCACTGGACGCGATCGGCGAGGACGTGATGGCCGGCTACAGCCCGGAGCGCGCGATGCGCGAGTTCCTGCGCCGCGGCGGGCAGGACCAGGCCGGCCTCGACGACCTCGCCCGGCGGGTGGCCGAGCGGCGCCGTGAGCTGCTCCAGCGCCACAACCTCGACGGCACGCTCAACGAGGTGCGTGAGCTGCTCGAGAAGGCGGTCCTCGAGGAGCGCAAGCAGCTCGCCCGCGACGCGATGATGGACGACGGCGACCGCGCCTTCCGCGAGCTGCGGCTGCAGAACCTGCCCGACTCGCCGGCGGCCGCGGTCACCGAGCTCGGCGACTACGACTGGCAGTCCCGCGAGGCACGCGAGGCCTTCGAGCAGATCAAGGACCTGCTCGGCCGCGAGCTGCTCGACCAGCGCTTCGCCGGCATGAAGCAGGCCCTCGAGAACGCCACCGACGAGGACCGGCAGGCCATCAGCGAGATGCTCGGCGACCTCAACGACCTGCTCGAGAAGCATGCCCGCGGCGAGGACACGCCCGAGGACTTCGCGGACTTCATGGCCAAGCACGGCCAGCACTTCCCCGAGAACCCCCAGGACGTCGACGAGCTGCTCGACGCGCTCGCCCAGCGCTCGGCGGCCGCGCAGCGGATGCTCAACTCGATGAGTCCCGAGCAGCGCGCCGAGCTGATGCAGCTCTCCGCCCAGGCGTTCGGCTCGCCGGCGCTGATGGACCAGCTCGGCCGGCTCGACCAGAACCTGATGGCGCTGCGCCCGGGCGAGGACTGGGGCGGCTCGGAGCAGTTCGGCGACGGCGACCCCTCGACCACCGGCCTCGGCCTCGGCGACGGCACCGGCGTGCTGCAGGACCTCGCCGACCTCGACGCACTGGCCGACCAGCTGGCCCAGGCGAGCAATCCTGGCGGCGCCCGCCTCGGCTCCGCTGATCTTTCCTGGGTCGACCTCGACAAGCTCGCCCGCCAGCTCGGCAACGAGGCCGCGGTCGACGCCCGCAAGCTCCAGGAGCTCGAGAAGGCGCTGCGCGAGTCGGGTGCGATGGAGCGCGGCTTCGACGGCGAGCTGCGGCTCACGCCCAAGGCGATGCGCCAGCTCGGCAAGGCCCTGCTGCGCGACGTGGCCCAGCGGATGTCCGGGCGCCAGGGCCAGCGCGACGTACGCCAGGCCGGCGCGGCCGGCGACCTGTCCGGGGCGACCCGGGCCTGGGAGTTCGGCGACACCGAGCCGTGGGACCTGCCGCGCACCATCCTCAACGGCGTGCTGCGCCGTGCCGGCGAGCCCGGCGGCCCGCTGCTCTCGATCGACGACGTCGAGGTCGCCGAGACCGAGGCCCGCACCCAGGCGGCGGTCGCGCTGTGCGTCGACACCTCGTTCTCGATGGCGATGGACGGGCGCTGGGTGCCGATGAAGCAGACCGCGCTCGCGCTGCACACCCTGATCGGCTCGCGCTTCCGCGGCGACAGCCTGGAGCTGATCGGCTTCGGCCGGCACGCCCAGACCATGCGGATCGAGGAGCTCACCGCGCTCGACGCCCGCTGGGCGAAGGGCACCAACCTCCACCACGCCCTGCTGCTGGCCAACCGGCACTTCCGCAAGCATCCCCACGCCCAGCCGGTGCTGCTCGTCGTCACCGACGGCGAGCCGACCTCCCACCTCGAGTCGAGCGGCGACGTCTACTTCGCCTACCCGCCGCACCCGATGACCATCGCCCTCGCCGTCCGCGAGCTCGACAACGCCCGCCGGCTGGGGGCGCAGACCACCTTCTTCCGGCTGGGCGAGGACCCCGGCCTGGCCCGGTTCATCGAGTCGATGGCCCGCCGGGTCGACGGCTCGGTGATCGCCCCCGAGTCCGACGACCTCGGCGCCGCGGTGGTCGGCTCCTACCTCGGCTCGCGCCGCGGTGGGCCCGGCGGTCGTGGCTCCGGGCCGGGCAGCTACGGCGACTGGTTCGGTTCGCGCGGGTTCTGGGCGGGCTGATCCCGCGTAGATCCGGGGCCGCTGTGGACAACCGGATCCGGCCGTTTCCCGGCCCTGCCGCTCGGGCATCCGCCCGGCCATGACGATCACCCTCGAGATCCCGTACGCCGTGCTCGCGGCGACCCGCGGCCGCTGGGACGCGGCCGCCGACCAGCTCGACGGCGCCTGGCGCCGCCTGGCCCGGATGTCCGGCGACGACCTCTCGGCCGCGGTCACGGCGGCCGTGACGGCGTTCGCCGAGCCCTGGGTCGAGGAGGTCCGGGCCCTGGCCCGCCTGGCCCAGGAGCACGCCGACGACGCGGACTTCTTCCATCGCCTGCTCGTCCTCGTCGACCGGGTGCAGGCCGACCGGCTGCGGGCGCTGCTGCCGTGGGCGGAGTCCGCCGCGACGGAGCGGAGCCGGCCGTGACCCTGGTCCACGTCCCCGCCCACGTCCCGGCCTGTCCGCTGCTGACCTCCACGCCGGCCGGCGCGCAGGACCTGGCCACCGACCTGCGCGCCGCCGCGATCGCGATCGCCGACGTCCACGGCTGGGCGGCCTCGATCGCCGCGCCCGCCTGGGAGGGCGACACCGCCCGGGCCCACGAGCACGCCGCCACCCGGGTCGCGGTCCGACTCGACGCGGGGGTCGCGGCGCTCGACCGGGCGGTGACGGCGGTGGACCGGTTCGGCGAGCGCCTGGTGCGCCTGCTCGCGAGGCGGGCCCGGCTCGACGGGGAGCGCACCGTGCTCAACGGCGAGATCGACGCGCTGGCGGCCGACGTGCTGGTCGCCGCCGAGAGCCGGCTGCCCGAGCTGCGGCGCCGTGCCGCCGCCCTGGCGGCGCGGGCCGGTGAGCTGCGCGACCGGGTCGACGCCTGGCGTGCCGACCGGGAGCAGGCGGAGGCCGCCCTGGTCACCGCGCTGCGCGAGGTCGACAGCGTCCCGGAGGGCATGGCGACCGCGGCCGACCCGGCCCGGCCCGACCCCGGCGTGCTCGCCGGCCGGCTGCGTCGGCTGCGGGGAGACCCGGTCGCTCTCGCCGAGTGGTGGCGCGGGCTGAGCCCGGCCGAGCGCACCGCCCTGATCACCGCCCAGCCCGCCCTGGTCGGCCAGGCCGCCGGCGTACCGATGGCCGACCGCGACCGGGCCAACCGCGGCGACCTGGCCCGCGACCTCGACCGCGACGGTGAGCGGGAGCGCGACGGACAGCTCAACCTCGACGAGGAGCGTGCGCTCGCCAACGCGCGAGCCGTGCAGAAGGGACTCGACAAGTACCGCGACCTGCTCGATCCCGTGACCGGCCGCCACCTGACCGAGCTGGTCGTCTACACCCCCGAGCTGCACTCCGGCGACGGCGGGGTGGCGGTCGCGTTCGGTGACCCCGACACCGCCGACCACGTCTCGGTCACCGTGCCGGGGCTGACCACCGACACCGGCAGCGTCTCGGGCAACCTCCCCAAGACCCTCGACCTCCACCAGGCCGCCGTCGCCGAGGGCCAGGGCAGCGTCGCGTCGGTCTACTGGGCCGACTACGACGCCCCCAACGGCAACCCGCTCGACCCGCTCGACCCGCTCGGCCGCTCCGACGTCGACGGGGTCGCACTCCCCGTCAAGGCGGCGGCCGGCGGTGAGCGGCTGCTCGACTTCGTCGCCGGCGTGCGCGCCTCCGACCAGGGACCGCCCGCCCAGCTGACCGTCGTCGGTCACAGCTACGGCTCCACGACGCTCGGGCACGCCCTGCTCGGCGGCCTCCCCGTCGACGACGCGGTCCTCCTCGGCAGCCCGGGCGTTCCCGCCGCGACCGCCGGCGAGCTCACCGACGCGCAGGTCTGGGTCGGCAGCAAGGACCACGACCCGGTGTCCCTGCTCGGCAGCGGTGACCGCGGCGGCCTCGGCCCGCTGGGACACGACCCGGCCGACGTGGCCTTCGGCGGCACCCGGTTCGCGACCGGTGACGGCGGGCTCCGGGCCGAGGAGCTGCTCGCCAACCACACGTCGTACTTCACCGGTGCCTCGCTCGCGAACGTCGGCCACGTCGTCGTGGGCGCCGACGAGGAGGTCGTCGAGCAGCCCTCCCGGGGCGCCGACGGCGGCGGTCACCTCACCCTGCCCGAGCTGCTCGCGACGGCGAGCGCCGCGAGCGTGGCCGACGGCCTCGCCGAGGCCGGGACCTGGCTGTGGGAGCACGGCCCGCTGGGGGCCATGTCATGACGACGCGCTGGACCCACCGGGTGGTCCTGGCCTTCGGCCTGCCGCTCGTCACGGCCGGCTGTGCCGCCGGCGCCGGCGCGGGCCGTGCCGACGTCGCCGCGGTGGTGCGCGACGCCGACCGGGCCCGCGCCGGCGTCCTCCACGAGATCGCCGCCCAGCTCGGGCTCGGCGGCGTGCGGGGGAGCCGCTCGTTCGCGGTCTGCGGCGACGACCTCGCGCCGCGCGGCGTGGTCCTCGAGGACTTCGTGCACCTCGACTCCTCCGGCGAGCTGGCCCCGCCCGAGGCGACGGCGGCGGCCGTCGGCCTGCTCCGGGACGACGGCTGGCGGGTCGCCGACCCCGCCGGCCCGCTGCTGACCGCGACCAGGGGCGCGCTGGTGCTCCACCTGGTGCTCGGGGCGGCACTGGTCCAGGTCGACCTCTCCACCCGGTGCGTCGCGACCTCGCGCGCCGTGGCCGAGGCGTACGCCGACCGCCCCGTCGAGGACCTGCCGTGGCCCTCGTAGAGTCCCGGTGTGGCGGAGCTCAGCGTGACCGTGATCGCCCTGCTCGCGCTGGCCGCCCTGGCCGCGGGCTTCGTCGACGCGGTGGTCGGCGGCGGGGGCCTGGTCCAGCTGCCCGCGCTGCTGCTGGGCCTGCCCGGCGCGAGCCCGGTGCAGGTGCTCGCCACCAACAAGCTCGCCTCCGTGTGCGGCACCGCCGCCAGCTCGCTCACCTACTGCCGCCGGATCGGCCCGGACCTGCGCACCGCCCTGCCGCTGATGGGGCTCGCACTGGTCGGTGCCTTCACCGGCGCCCTGGCGGCGTCCCGGATCCCGCGCGAGGCCTTCGAGCCGATCGTGCTGGTGGCGCTGGTCGTGGTCGGCGGCTACGTCCTGGTCCGTCCCGAGCTCGGCGAGCGGACCGCCCTGCGCTTCGCGGGCCACCGGCACCTCGTCGCCGCGATGGCGGTCGGCTTCGTGATCGGCTGCTACGACGGCGTCCTCGGCCCGGGCACCGGCAGCTTCTTCGTGTTCGCCCTCGTCGGGCTGCTCGGCTACGACTTCCTGCAGGCCTCCGCGAAGGCCAAGCTCGCCAACTTCGCGACGAACGTCGGCGCGCTGCTGCTGTTCGTCCCCCACGGCGCGGTGCTGTGGGACGTCGGCCTGGTGATGGGCGCCTGCAACCTGGTCGGCGGCTACCTCGGCGCCCGCACCGCCGTCGCCCGCGGCGCGCGGTTCGTCCGGCTGTTCTTCATCGCCGTGGTGAGCGCCTTCGTGGTCCGGCTCGGGGGTGGCGTGCTCGGCCTGTGGTGAGGGTCGGTGCCGCGCCCTACCCTGGGCTCATGAGCATCCCGGTGGATCCCGCGGACCTGCGCCAGGCCCTCGCCGACTTCGACAGCGGCTACCTGCTGTCGACGTCCTCGCCCCAGGTCAAGGTCGTGACCGTCGACCCGGTCGCCGGCGACGACGGCACGCTGCGGATCGCCGGGCCGGGCCGTGGCACGCTGCGCAACCTCGCTGAGAACCCCACGGTGACCGTGGTGTTCCCGCCGCGCGAGCGCCACGGGTTCACCCTGCTCGTCGACGGCAGCGCCGTGAGCGACGGTGACGACGTGGTCGTCACCGCCACCGCCGCCGTCCTGCACCGGCCGGCCGCCCACGCCGACGGCCCGCTCCCGGCCGACGGCTGCGGACACGACTGCGCCCCGGTCGGGGGCTGACCGCGCGATGCATCCGTCCTGGATCACCGCCTTCCTCGACAGCGCGCCCGCGCACCACCAGGAGACGGTGGGCTTCTGGCAGGAGGCGACCGGGTACGCCGTCTCGCCCCCGCGTGGCGCCCATGACGAGTTCGCGACGCTGCTTCCGCCCGACGGCGACGCCTATCTCAAGGTGCAGCGCCGCCATGCCGGCCCCGACCGGATCCACCTCGACCTCCACGTCGCCGACCCGTTGGCGGCCGCCGACGCCGCGCGGGTGGCGGGGGCGACGATCGTCGCCGACCGCGGCTACGTCGTGATGGCCTCGCCCGCCGGCCTGGTGTTCTGCTTCGTCGACCATGCCGCGGCCCAGCCGCCCGCGGCCACGACCCACGGGCCCGGGTCCGCGTCTCGGGTGCGCCAGGTGGCGATCGACGTGCCGCGGTCGGCGTACGACCGCGAGCTGGGTTTCTGGGCCGCCGTCACCGGCTGGCGACCGCGGCGCTCCGCGGTCGCCGAGGAGTTCGACGTGCTCGACGCGCCCGCCGGTCAGCCGCTCGGGCTGTTGGTCCAGCGCCTCGGCGCCGACGACACCGGCGAGGTGCGCGCCCATCTCGACTGGGGGACCACCGATCGTGCCGCGGAGACCGAGCGCCATCTCGGCCTCGGCGCCCGGGTGCTGGCGCAGCACCGGCACTGGACGGTGCTCGCCGACCCGGTCGGCCGGGTCTACTGCCTGACCGACGCTCAGCCCTGACCCGCGGGGCTGAAGCCCGGCAGGAACTCCTGCATGATCGCCCGGAACGGCGCCTCCGCCTCGAGCTGGCTGAGCACGCCGACCCCGCCGAGCCAGGTGCGGTGGATGAGGACGTACGACGGCGGTAGGTTCAGCTTGATGCTCACCGTGTAGGCCGGGTCCTTGGGGTTGTTGATCCGCTGGAACTGCTCGCGCATCCACTCCCGGCTGAACCGGAAGCGCTCGACCAGGGTCGGGTCGACGAAGGGCGCGAGATAGTCCATGAGCAGCTCCGGCTCGATCCGGATTCGGTCCTTGAGGAAGCCCTCCGCGCGCAGGTCCGCGATCAGCCCGTCGCCGTCGCCGGCGGCGCACAGCGTGATCAGCCGGCCCATCGGCTCCGGCAGCCCGCGCTGGGGGAGCCGGGCTACGGCGCCGTAGTCGAGCACCCCGATCCGGCCGGGTCCGCCGTCGTCGGCGGGGATCACCCGGAAGTTTCCGGGGTGGGGGTCGGCGTGGAGCAGGCCGGTGCGGGCCGGGCCGGAGAATAGGAAGCGGGTGAAGATCTCGCCGTAGTGGTCGCGCTCCTCGCGGGTGCCGTCGGCGATGATCGACGCCAGCGAGCCCGCCGAGTCGAGCCACTCGGTGACCAGGACCCGGGGACCGACCGCGACGACGTCGGGTACGACGATGTCGGGGTCGTCGCGGAACGCCTGCGCGAACTCCCGCTGCGCCTCGGCCTCGAGGTCGTAGTCGAGCTCCTCGCGGGCCCGGGCCTGGACCTCCTCGACCAGCGGCTTCATGTCGACGCCCGGGATGAGGGGGCCGATCGCCCGCGCCGCCCGGGCGAGGGTGCGCAGGTCGGCCATCAGCGCGTCGCCGGCGTTGGGATACTGGACCTTCACCGCGACCCGGCGGCCGTCGTACCAGCGGCCTTCGTGGACCTGGCCGATGCTCGCGGCCGCCGTCGGCGCCCCGTCGAGCCAGGTGAGCCGGTCGCGCCAGTCGGGGCCGAGGTCCTCACCGAGGATGTCGCGCACGGTCTGGGTCGGCATCGGGGGAGCGGAGTCCTGCAGCCGGGTGAGCTGCTCGCGGTAGGGCGCCGCCATCTCCTCCGGCAGCGCCGACTCCAGGACGCTCAGCGCCTGGCCGAACTTCATCGCCCCGCCCTTGAGCTCACCCAGCGTCTTGAACAGCTGCTCGGCCGTGCGCTGCTGGATCTCGCTCATCACGGCCTCCGCCGGCGCCCCACCGAGTCGCTTGCCGAAGCCGAGAGCGGTGCGGCCGGCGTACCCGAGGGGGAGCGCCGCGAGCCGCGCCGTGCGCGCCGCGGCCTTCCGGGGAAGGTCAGCCATGGCCCCATTGTCCGGCATGGGCGCAACCGGGTTCACCGGTAGGCGTCGACCCGGATCTCCGCGGCCCGCGCCTCCTGCTGATCGCGCACGCACTTGGCGAGCGCGAAGGACGAGTTCACCAGGAAGAGCGCGCCGAGGCAGAGGAAGGCGCGGATCCAGCCGTCGACCGGCAGGAAGTAGATGCCGCCGACCATGAAGACGAGGGCGGCGGCGAAGGAGATGGCGGACTGGAGGTAGAAGGCATAGGTCGTCTTGGTCATGCCCCGAGGATCCCGGCCCGGCGGGGGCGCGCGCGTGAGTACGCCGGCTCAGTCGGCCGGCCCGAGCGTCGGCTCCCCGGCGCCGCCGCCCTCCTTGAGCTCGACGAAGAGCACGTGCGTCGGCGTGTCCCCGATGTTCTCCCCGTGGTGCTCCTGTGCCGGCAGCCACCCCACCGTCCCCGCCGCCAGCTCCACCTCACGCTGCCGCTCGCCCGACACCAGCCGGCGCCGGAAGGCCGACAGCGTGTACATCACGCTGTCGGGATGGGCGTGCGGCGTGGTCCGGTCACCCGGCGCGTCGCGGTACTCCAGCACCCGCACCCGGTCGTTCTCGAAGACCACCGCGTAGTGGTCCGGATTGCTCGTCACCGGGTCCTCGGCCATCCTCCGACGATCGCACTCCGGCGCCGTCGTCGCCATGGCCCGATCGGGTCAGGCGCTCTCGGGGAACGCGATGCCGGTGTTGGCGTGGCAGCGGTAGCCGTTGGGGACCTTGTGGAGGTACTGCTGGTGGTGCGGCTCGGCGTAGTAGTACGGGCCGGCGGGCTCGATCTCGGTGGTGATCTCGCCGTAGCCGCGGCGCGCGATCTCGTCGCCGTAGACCTTGGTCAGCTCGCGGGCGGTCTGCTCCTGCTCGGGGCTCGTGTAGTAGATCGCCGAGCGGTACTGGGTGCCGATGTCGTTGCCCTGGCGCATGCCCTGGGTGGGGTCGTGGACGACGAAGAACTGCTTGACCAGGTCGGCGTACGAGACCTGGTCGGGGTCGAAGACGACCCGGACGGCCTCGGTGTGGCCGGTGCGGCCGCTGCAGACCTCCTCGTACGTCGGGTTCGGGCTCACCCCGCCGGCGTACCCGACCGAGGTGGACCAGACGCCGGGGACCTGCCAGTAGATCTCCTCCGCGCCCCAGAAGCAGCCGAGGCCGAAGATCGCGACCTCGAGGCCGTCGGGGACGTCGTCGGTGACGAGCGGCGCGTCGAGGACCTCGTGCCGCGCGGGGAGGGGGAACGCCGGGGTGGTGCGGCCGGGCAGCGCCTCGGCGGGGTCGATCATCTCGGTCTTGCGGCGGGAGAACATGGCTCCATTGTCTCCCGCGGCGCAAGGGGCCTCAGCCGGCGCCGTGCGTGGCGCACCACGCGTCCCGCTTGACCGACTTCGCGACGAAGAAGGTGCGGATCAGCTGGGCCTGGAGCGCGGAGTAGACCTCGATCTCCTTCTCGACCAGGCGCTTGGCCGCCGGGGTCCGGGCGAGGGCCAGCGCCTCGGCGTTGCGCCACACCATCTCCCGCCAGCCGCGCATGATCACGCCCGCGACCGCCTCCTCCGCGGTGCCGGCGTCGATGTCGTCGAAGGTCGGGTCGAAGCGGGCGGCCTCCTCGGCGAAGACGGGTGCGTAGAGGCTGTCGAGACGGTTGTTGTAGCGGTTGTGGTCGGCCTTGTGGCTCCCGTTGGGGCCGGTCAGGCCGACGGTCGCGAGCACGCGGGGGAAGTCGCTGTTGATGTGGGCGTTCATCGCGAGCAGGAAGTTGCCGAGCCCGCTCATCGCCCGGTCGTCCTCGGCCTGCAGCGCGATCCGCCAGGCCGCCGGGATGCCGCTCCGCTGTCCGGCGGCCCACCTGCTCGTGGTGTCGAAGTACATCTCCGCGAACACCGCGTCGACCCGGTTCAGCCAGGCCCGGTCGGCGAAGTAGCCGCTGCGCACCGCGTCCCGCACGTTCTCGGTGACCCGCAGGTACGCCAGCGAGAAGACCGCACTGTGGGAGCAGGTGCTCACCAGCCCGTCCAGACGTGACTCCATCCGGGCCACCACCTCGTCGATGCACGCGTCCGCGCCGTCGACGCAGACGTCCCCGGCGTACGGCGTCGCGGGGACCGGGAGCGGGGCGAGCAGGGCGACCGCGGCGTCCAGGGGCGGCAGGAGGAGTCCGCGCAGCGGGTCCGGGTCGTCGTCGTACGCCGTGGCGGAGGCGGGTGCGGCCAGGGCTCCGGCGGTGAGCAGGCAGGGGAGCAGGGCGGCGGCGAGGAGCCGGGTGAGGGCGGTCACATGGCAGAAACGAGCAACTGCTCGCTTTGGTCACGGCGGGGCGCTGTGGAAAGCCGTTCGACAGTGACGGGGGAGCGGGCCAGGGTGAGTGGTATCACTTTGATGCCAAGGAGGGGTAGAATGACGCCCATGGCCTTCACGCTGCGCACCGACGACGAGCTCGAGGCGGCCCTTGCCGAGCTCGCTGAGGCGCAGGGGCTCTCGAAGCAGGAGGTCGTTCGCCGCGCGGTGCTCGACCTGCACCGGCGGACGCAGCACAGGAGCCGGGTGGCCGCGGCATCGGCCGCGTCCCGAGAGCGTTGGGACGAGGTGCTCGACCGACTCGGTTCGGTCTGATGGTCGAGCACCTCGATCTGGAGGATCTGCTGGCGCTGACCGCCGACCTCCGGGCCGGGCCGTTGCGCGACGCAGGGCTGCTCGAGGCGGCCGTCGCTCGGCCGCGCACGACCGTCTTCGGCGAAGACGCCTACCCGGGCCTGTTCGACAAGGCGGCAGCGCTGCTGCACTCGATCGGCCGGAACCACGCGCTCGTCGACGGCAACAAGAGGCTGGCGTGGTTGGCGACCGACGTCTTCCTGCGCGTCAACGGCATCGTCCTCGTCATGGCCGACGACGATGCCTTCGAGCTGGTGATGGCGGTGGCTGACGGATCGACCGACGTCGCCGAGATCGCCACGGCGCTCGACCGCGCCGTCCTGCGACCTGAGTAGGCTCGAACGGTGAGCGACAACCACATCGACGAGCACCTCGACGGCGCCGGCTTCGAGACCCGGGCCATCCACGCCGGCTACGCCCCCGACCCGACGACCGGTGCGGTGATCCCGCCCATCTACGCGACCTCGACCTACGCCCAGGACGGCGTGGGCGGGCTGCGCAACGGCTACGAGTACAGCCGCTCGGCCAATCCCACCCGGACCGCGCTGGAGTCCACGCTGGCGGCGCTCGAGGGCGGCGCCCACGGGTACGCCTTCGCGTCCGGGCTGGCCGCCGAGGACACCCTGATCCGGGCGCTGTGCAAGCCGGGCGACCACGTGGTGCTGCCCAATGACGCCTACGGCGGCACCTTCCGGCTCTTCGACAAGGTCGCCACGGTGTGGGGCGTCGAGCACAGCCCGGCGCCGGTGACCGACCTCGACGCGGTGCGTGCGGCGATCCGGCCCGGCGCGACCCGGCTGGTGTGGGTGGAGACGCCGACCAACCCGCTGCTGTCGATCGGCGACATCGAGGCGCTGGCGGCGGTGGCCCACGACGCGGGTGCGCTGCTCGTCGTCGACAACACCTTCGCCTCGTCCTACCTCCAGCAGCCGCTGGCCCTCGGCGCCGACGTGGTCGTCCACTCGACGACGAAGTACGCCGGCGGCCACTCCGACGTCGTCGGCGGGGCGCTCGTCGTCGACGACGACGCGCTGGCCGAGCGGATCGGCTTCCACCAGAACTCCATCGGCGGCGTGGCCGGGCCGTTCGACTCGTGGCTGGTGCTGCGCGGCCTCAAGACGCTCGCGCTGCGCATGGAGCGCCACAGCGACAACGCCGAGGCGGTCGCGGCCTTCCTCGGCACCCACCCGGCGGTCAGCCAGGTGATCTACCCCGGCCTCGCCGACCACCCCGGCCACGCCGTCGCCAGCCGCCAGATGAAGAGGTACGGCGGCATGGTGTCCTTCCGGGTGAAGGGCGGCGAGGAGCAGGCGCTCGCCATCTGCGCGGCCACGAAGGTCTTCACCCTGGGCGAGTCGCTCGGTGGGGTCGAGTCGCTCATCGAGCACCCGGGCCGGATGACCCACGCGAGTGTCGCCGGCACCGACCTCGAGGTGCCGGCCGACCTGATCCGGCTCAGCGTCGGCATCGAGACGTCCGAGGACCAGCTCGCCGACCTGGAGCGCGCGCTGGCGGTCACCGGCTGAGGGACCGTCTAGCCTGGCCGGGTGACCAGCGACGGCCCCACCGAGCCCGACGACCCGACGACCGCTGCCGCACAGGAGAGCGCGGTCGAGGAGGCGGCGCAGGACGAGCCGCCGCTCGGTCCCGACGAGGGGGAGCGGGAGGAGCGGCTGTTCCGCCGCTTCGCCCACCAATGGGCGCTGCTGCGCGAGGAGCGTGACGAGCGGCGGCACGAGCCCCCGTCCTTCTCCACGGGGCCGTCGAACCTGCGCCGGGCCGAGGTGCCCTACGGCCTCGACCTGGCGGCGGGCTGGGCCTGGCGGCTGCTGCTGATCGCGGGCGCGGGCTACCTGCTGTTGTGGCTGGTCGGCTATTTCGCGGTGGTCACCGTGCCGCTGGCGGTCGCGCTGCTGATCAGCGCGCTGGCGGCGCCCTTCGTGCAGGGCGTCAACCGGGCCGGCCTGCCGCGGGGGCTCTCGGCGCTGCTGGTGGTGATCACCGGCTTCGTGGTGGTCGGCATGCTGCTGTCCTTCGCGGGCCAGCAGGTCGCCGCCGGCGCGACCGACCTCGCCGACTCGACGGTGCAGGGGCTGCAGGAGATCCGCGACTGGCTCAAGGACGGACCGCTCCACGCGAGCGACTCCCAGATCAACGACTACATCAAGAGCGCCCAGGACCTGATCAGCGAGCGGTCCAAGGACGGCGGGGTGATCACCCAGGTCACCGAGGTCGGCGCCGCGCTGGGCCACGTCGTCGCCGGCTTCTTCATCGCCCTGTTCGCGACCTACTTCTTCCTCGCCGACGGCGGCCGGATCTGGTCCTGGGTGGTGCGCCTCGCGCCGCGCAACGCCCGCGAGCGGGTCGACAGCTCGGGCCGCGTCGCGTGGCTGTCGCTGGTCCAGTTCGTCCGCGCGACCGTGGTCGTCGCGCTCGTCGACGCGATCGGCATCGCGATCGGCGCCGCGATCCTCAAGGTGCCGTTCGTGCTGGCGATCGGCGTGCTGGTGTTCCTCGGTGCCTTCGTGCCGATGATCGGCGCGACCATCGCCGGCAGCGTCGCGATCCTGGTCGCGCTGGTCGACCAGGGCCCGATCACGGCCCTGCTCATGCTGGCCGTCGTGATCGGCGTCCAGCAGCTCGAGGGCCACGTGCTGCAGCCCTTCCTGCTGGGCCGCTGGGTCTCGCTGCACCCGCTCGGCGTGATCCTGGCGATCGCCTGCGGCGTGCTGGTCGCCGGCGTGGCGGGTGCGCTGGTCGCCGTACCGCTGGCGGCCGCGGCCAACGCCGTGGTGCTGCACCTGGCCGAAATGGCCGAACCGCCGGCCCCCGAGGAGGAGGCCGGCGGTCCGGAGGAGTCAGCCGGTCAGCCTGCGTAGGGCCGCGCGTCGAGGATGACCACGGTCTGGGTCTTGCCGTTGACCTCGTAGCTCACCGTGTCGCCCTTGCTGCGGCCGTTGATGGCCTGGCCCAGCGGCGACTGCGGGGAGTAGACGGTCAGGCCCTCGGGCTCGATCTCACGCGCGCCGAGGAGGAAGGACTCCGCCTCGTCGTCGTCATCGCCGTCGAACTTGTAGGTCACGACCATGCCCGGCTCGACGACGCCGTCGTCGGGAGGCGTCTCGCCGACCTCGGCGCGGCGGAGCATGTCCTTGAGCTGGAGGATCCGGGCCTCGTTCTTGCCCTGCTCCTCGCGGGCGGCGTGGTAGCCGCCGTTCTCCTTCAGGTCACCCTCGTCGCGTGCGGCGCTGATCTCGGCAACGATCTCGGCGCGGCGCGGACCCTGAAGGTGCTCCAGCTCGGCCTGCAGCTTGTCGTAGGCGTCCTGGGTCAGCCAGATCGTGTTCTGGCCGCTCTGGTCGGTCTGCGTCATGGGTGCTCCTGCACTGCTCGTTCGCGTACCCGTCCGGGTACATGAACGATCGAGTCTACCGGTACCGCGGCTGACCGGCGGCCTTGCAGCCGATCCACTCGACCGTCGTGGCGCGCCGCTCGGTGCGCAGGGTGAACTTCTGCACGGCCTGTTCGTCGCGGCCGGGAGTGAAGGACTGCTCGCCGACGACGGCCTTGTCGTGGGAGATCGCGCGCGCCACGCAGGTCGCGTCGACCGGACCGTCGCCGTAGGTCACCCGGAACCGGATGGTCGCGGTGTGGTCGTCGACCACCTCGTGGCCGATCTCCTCCGAGGACACCGCGGGGTTCGCGTGGAAGAGCATCGCCCACAGCAGCCAGCCGAGGAAGACGACCACGACGGCGACCGCACCGACCACGACCGCCGTGCGGCGGCCGCGGGACGGCGCGCCGTAGCGCTGGGCCAGGTTGCCGGGGGAGGTGCTCACCGATCCATGGTCCCATGACGGGAATCCCTACGATGGTGGGCATGCCCTCCTCGCACGCGCCCGCCCCCGACCGCTCGGGGCTGCGCCTGATGCACGTCCACGCCCACCCCGACGACGAGTCGAGCAAGGGCGCCGCCTCCACCGCGAGGTACGTCGCCGAGGGGGCCGACGTCCGTGTCGTGACGTGCACCGGTGGTGAGCGGGGCTCGATCCTCAACCCGAAGATGGACCGGCCCGACATCCTCGCCAACATCACCGAGGTGCGCCGCCAGGAGATGGAGCGGGCCCGCGACATCCTCGGGATCTCCCAGACCTGGCTCGGCTTCGTCGACTCCGGCTGGCCCGACGGCGACCCCAAGCCGCCGCTGCCGGAGGGCTGCTTCGGCCTGGTGCCGCTCGAGGAGGCGACCGAGCGGCTGGTGCGCCAGATCCGCGAGTTCCGGCCCCACGTCGTGACGACGTACGACGAGCGCGGCGGCTACCCGCACCCCGACCACATCCGCTGCCACGAGGTGAGCGTCGCGGCCTTCGAGGCGGCCGGCGACCCCGAGCGCTTCCCCGACGCGGGGGAGCCGTGGCAGCCGCTGAAGCTCTACTACCACCACTCGTTCAACCGCCCCCGGATGCAGGCCCTGCACGACGCGATGCTGGCCCACGGCCTGGAGTCGCCGTGGGAGGAGCGGCTCAAGGAGTGGCAGCCGGAGCCCGAGTGGGACGCCCGGATCACCACCCGGGTGCCGTGCGGCGACTACTTCGGCGTCCGCGACCAGGCGCTGCTCGCCCACGCCACCCAGATCGACCCCGACGGGTTCTGGTTCGCGATCCCGCGCGAGCTGCAGCAGGAGGTCTGGCCGACCGAGGACTTCGAGCTGGTCGTGAGCCATGTCGCGTCCTCGACCCCGGAGGACGACCTCTTCGCCGGTGTCACCCCCTCCGCCTGAGAGACTGGTCCCATGCATGCCGTCGTCGCCACCGTCGTCTCCGCCGTGGCCGCCAAGGACAAGCCGGTCGACCAGGACACCAACATCGTGGCCGGCTGGACGGCGTTCTGGATCTTCCTGCTGCTGATCGTCGCGGTCGCCGTGATCGGCTTCGCGCTGACCCGGAGCCTGCGGACGGCGGCCCGCGCCAAGGACGCCGGCGTCTACGGCGACGCGCCGGCGGCCGACGACCCGGAGTCACCGAAGGCCGAGTGATGATCGGTCCGGACCAGCTCCTCGGCTTCGGCCTCGCGGCCCTGGTCCTGATCGTGATCCCGGGCCCGAGCGTGGTGTTCGTGGTCGGCCGCGCGGTCTCCTACGGCCAGCGGGTGGCCCTGGCGAGCGTGCTCGGCAACACCGCCGGAGTGCTGGTCGTCATGGTGCTGGTGTGCTTCGGGCTGGGCGCGGTCGTCGCGGAGTCCCAGCTGGTCTTCACCGGGATCAAGCTCGCCGGCGCGGCCTTCCTGGTCTGGCTGGGCGTGCAGGCGCTGCGCCATCGCCGCGAGCTGCGGTTCGGCGCGGGCGAGACGCGGGTGCCCTTGTCGTCGGGCCGAGCGCTGCGCCAGGGCGTCCTGGTCGGCGTCAGCAATCCCAAGAAGTTCATGATGTTCGCGGCGCTGTTGCCGCCGTTCGTCGACCGGTCGGGCGAAGGCGCGTCGGTGCCGGCGCAGATGCTGGTCCTCGGCTGCGTCGCGATCGCGATCGGGCTGGTCTGCGACACCGCCTGGGCCCTGGCCGCGGGCCGGGCGCGCGACTGGTTCGTGGCCTCGGAGCGGCGCGGACGCGCGCTCGGCACCATCGGCGGTACGTCGATGATCGGGCTCGGGCTCGGCATGGCCCTCACCGGTCACTCCGACAGGTAGCCCAGGTAGCCGTTGACCAGCGCCAGCACCTCGTCGAGGAGCTGCTCGCGGGTGACCGCCTCCGGCTGGTCCAGCACCCAGCGCATGGCCAGGTTCTCGATCGCCAGCACCACGACCCAGGCGGTGACCGCCGGGTGCGGTCGGCTGGAGGAGCCCGGCCGCGCGGCCAGGTAGGTCGTCACCAGCTCGCGGACCCGCCGTTCCAGCGCGGCGCGCCGCTCGCGGTTGCGCTGCACCGGCAGCTCCTCGGCGACCACCCGCAGCAGCTCGCGGTCGGCCTCCAGCGCGGTGAGCAGCGCGTCGGCGGTGGCCCGCACCATCGACGGTCCGAACTCGTCGATCCGGTCGGCCAGCGAGGCGGCGACCCGGTCGGCCACCTCCTCCCAGTACCGGTCGATGACGACCTCGAGGATCGCGGCCTTGTCGGGGAAGTACTGGTACAGCGAGCCCGGGCTGATGCCCGCGACGGTGGCGACCCGGTTGGTGCTGAAGGCGTCGTAGCCACGCTCGACGAGCACCGTGCGGCCGGCGGCGACGATCCGCTCGACCATCTCCCGGGACCGGGCCTGCTGCGGGGCCTTGCGCACGGGAGGACTGTAGAGCGTCGTCGGGTCGGGTGGCGTGGCTGCGTCCGTTCGCGAGTTGAATGCGAGCAATGACTCGCGTCAGGATGATGTCATGAGCACCGACCTGGCACCGGCGAGCGGCGAGTCCCTCGAGCGTCCCTACCCGACCCGCTTCCGCGCCGGCGGTGAGCGCAACCGCCGCCTCGGCCGCCCGCTCAAGGTGGTCGGTCGGGTGCACGGCACCGACGAGGCGCTGCTCGAGCGGATCGGCCGCGCGATGTTCGAGCGCGACGAGCTCGGTGCGCGCCTCGCGGACGCGATCCGGTTGCGAGGGGACGCGCCCGGGCGGGTCCGGATGGACCAGTTCCGTCGCGCCCTCGAGGGTGGCCTGGCCGCCGTACCGGACGCGCCGCCGGCGCTCGTCGACTTCCTCGCCGAGCTCGAGCGCGACCCCGACTGGCTCGACCGCGACCTCGTCGAGGAGGGAGCGCGGGTGTTCCGGCGTCTCGGGCAGAACGCACAGGACGTGCTGCTGCAGCTCTCCCTGGTCGGCGGCTACCGCTTCGGCGGGCCGACCGACCTGCTCGTCGCCACCGGCGGGCTGACCGGGGCCCAGACCCTGCGCCGCCTCGCCGAGACCCAGAAGTGGGGCGCCAGCCTCACCGACCCGGGCTCCCTGGTCGCGCCGCGCGACGGGCGGGCGCCGGGCGAGGGCTGGCGGCTGACGGTCCACGTCCGGCTGATGCACGCCCTGGTCAACCACGCCTTCGAGGACAGCTGGGACACCGCGCAGTGGGGGCTGCCGATCAACCAGGCCGACCAGGCCTCGACCCTCGGGCTGTTCGACGGGGTGCTCATCATCGGCTCGCGGGCGCTCGGCGTACCGATCTCGCAGCGGGACTCGCGCGCGCTCATGCACCTGTGGAAGTACGTCGGCTGGCTGATGGGCGTGCACCCCGACTTCCTCGTCGACGACGAGTGGGAGCGGCACCGGATCGACTACCACGTGCTGCTCGCCCAGGGCCCGCTGACCGAGGCCGGGCCGCAGCTCGCGCAGGCCGTGGTCGAGGCCCAGGCGCTGCGCCGCTACCCGGGCTGGCCGGCCGCGCTGCAGCCGCTGCGGGCGCGCTACGAGCGAGAGCGCCTGCTCTCCATGCTGACCGTCTTCCTCGGCCCCGAGAGCATGCGCGAGCTCGGCCTGCCGATGCGCCCGCCGTGGGCGCACGCCTACCTGGTCGGCCTCAACACGCTGCGCTACCGGGTGCTCAAGCGGCTGCCCGGTGGGCCCGACCGGCTGGCCCGCTGGGGTGGCCGGCGCGCGCAGTGGCTGCTCGACAGCTACTTCCAGGGCGACGCGGAGGACGTGGGCGAGCTCAGGGCGTGATCCCGAGATCGCCCATCGACAGGCTCAACGACGCCCCACCCATGCCGTGGAAGGCCAGCCGCGGCTGCGCGCAGCCGTCGTCCTGCAGGCGGATGACGTCGCCACGGTTCGTGGTGAGGACCAACGTCGGTTCGGTCCCCTCGATCACGCACTCCTCGTCCGTGCGGATGCCGGGGTGGTCCCAGGCGTCGGCGATCCGGCGCAGCTGGGTCTCGGTGAGTGGCGTGGCCTCGGTGTCGCCCACGTGGCACACACCTCCACGCACGATCAGTTCCCGCCCGGGCTGGGCGACGTTCGGCACCTGGGACGGCACGCACTCGAGTGGGCCGTCGTACGCGCGGGTGTAGGCAAGGTCGTTGCGCTGCTGGTCGAGCGCCCGGAGGTAGGCCATCTGCAGGATCCCGCCGTCGATGTCTGCGCCGTCGACGAGGACCCGGGAGCAGACCCCGGCGGCGAGCAGGACGGTGCGGCCGTCGGCGTAGGCGATCTGCAGCGAGCGGCGGTCGGCGACGGCCGTGCTCGCCGGGCCACAGTGCTCTCCGGCGAACTCGGCCACGGCCTCCCGGAGCGTCGTGAGCGCATCCGGGTCGATGAGCGCGTCCATCGTCGTCAGCTCGGTCCGGGTGCCGGTGGTCGGGGCCGGTCCAGGGTCGGGGCACCAGCGCATGGCGACGGCGCCGGCCAGGGAGTCCACCTCGTACACGCCGGCCGCGAGATCGGGGAGACGGCTCGGGCAGGGGGCCATGGAGTAAGGGTCGGGGTCGTGCGCGACGTGGTCGCGGTCGTCGCCGCGCGTTCCCGCGAGCGCGATCGCCCCGGCGACGACCAGGACCACGGCGGCGAGCCCGGCAGTCACGGCCCGGCCCCGGTTCCGCCGGCGCCGGGCGGTCGCGGCGAGGGTGTGCGGCTCGAACACCGGGGCGTCGTCGGGCACGGCCAGCTCCAGCAGCTCACGCAGGCGCTCAGTCATCGCTCTCCTCCAGTAGTCCGGACTCGCGGAGGGTGCGCAGGGCGCGCGAGGTCTGGCTCTTCACGGTGCCGATCCCGATGCCGAGGGCGGCCGCGGTCTGCGCCTCGGTCAGGTCGTCGAAGTAGCGCAGCACGACGACCGCCCGCTGTCCCCGAGGGAGTCGGGCAAGAGCGGCGACCACGTCCTGGCGCACACCCGGGTCGACCTCGCCGGCGGCAGGCTCGGGCAGCTCGCCCGTCGGCACCTCGCCGTTCCAGCGGCGCCGCCACCAGTCGGTGTACGTCGTGACCATGGTGCGCCGCACGTAGGCGTCGACCGCCTGCGGGTCGGCGATCCGATCCCAGCGCCGCCAGCACTTCAGCAGCGCCGTCTGGACCAGGTCCTCGGCCCGGTGCCGGTCGCCGGTCAGCAGCCAGGCGCTGCGCCACAGCGCCGGGCCGCGCGCGGCGACGTACTCCTCGAATGCGGGCGGCCGGTGGGTCGCCTCGTCGTCGAGCACGGGTACAGCCTCGCGCATTCTCCACCTCCGTGAGTGAAGACGGGGTGGGGGAGGGAGAGGGTTGTCAGGCCGGATCAGGTCGTGGTGGCGGGCTCGCCGGTGTCGCGGACCAGGTAGACCCAGGGGAAGGCCCGGCAGCCGACCTGCCAGCCCTCGCGCTCGTAGCGGCCCACGCCGCCCGACCAGACGATCCGCTTGTGCTCCCAGCGGGTGGGGGTGCGCACCATCCGGTGGCGCAGCAGGCCGGCGCCGGTCGTCCGCCAGCCGAGGCGGCCGGCGAGCTCGAGCTCCTGCATCTCGTCGAACGCGGTGACCGGCCCGAGCCAGCGTTCCTCAGGGCCGTCGGTGGTGGCTGGCTCGCGTCCGAAGCGCTGCTGCGCGGCCTGGCGGGTCAGGCCCAGGGTGCTCCCGATGGCCGACCAGCTGTGGCCGCCGGCGCGGGCGGCGTGGACCGCCTGCAGGAGCAGGCCGGCGGTGACCGCGTCCGCGTCCGCCGTACGCCGGACCAGGGCCAGCTGGTCCTGCGGGTCGGCGCCGGCCAGGATCGCGCGCCCGATCGCCTCGGCGAGGTCGCTCACCGCTGGTCCTCGTCGCGGCTGGGCAGCCACATGCCGTCGTCCTTGCCCTTGCGCAGCCGTGCGGAGAGAACGACGACGCCGACCAGGATGAGCGCGACGCCGGCGCCCTGACCCAGACCGCGGAGCAGGCCGTCGAGGTCGAGGGAGAGGGTGAGGGTGACCAGGGCGACGCCGAGCAGGATGAGGACGAGGGACTTGTCGGGCATGTGTCAACGATCTCTTGACGTGAGGAACATGTCAACCTTTCCTTGACGACTTGGTGGGTCTGGCGCTGTCGGTGGGGTGTGGGACATTCCTGTCGTGGCCCGCCCGACCCGTCCCGACGTCCCCGGCGCCTATGTCGCCAGGCTGCGCGCGATCTTCGCCCGCCTGCCCGAGTGCCGCGAGGAGGACGCCTGGGTCGGGGTGCGCTGGCGGGTCGCGGGGACGACGGCTACCGTCGCGCACGTCTTCGGCGGCGAGGACCAGCTGTTCCGGGTGACCTTCCGGGCCGAGCCCGAGGAGGTGATGGCCTTCCAGCACCTCGGGGCGCCCTACTTCAAGACCGACTGGGGCGGCAACGTCGTCGGCCTGCTCGTCGACGACGACACCGACTGGGTCGAGCTCGGTGAGCTGCTCACCGACTCCTTCTGCCTGCAGGCGCCGCAGCGTCTGGTCGACCAGGTCGACCGGCCCGCACCCTAGGCCCGCACCTTAGGCCCGCACCCTGGGCCCGCGCGCGAGCCGCAGGCCGGTCGCGAGCAGCCACCCGATCCAGGCGGCGTAGCCGGGCATGCCCACGAACAGCAGCGCAGAGCCGTCCGCGATCGCGAGGCTGCCGAGCCCCGCGGCGAGCAGGAGCACCCCGCCGACGACGCCGAGCAGGTGCTGCCAGGGCGGCGTCAGCCCACTCGCCCGCGCCGCCAGGGCCGCGCCGGCGAAGGTGGCGCCGAGCGCCGGCAGGGCCAGCGCGAAGGCGGCGGCATGCAGCTGCCAGACGAGCTCGAACTCCGGGGTCGGCTCGCTGAGCTCGCCGGCAGAGAGCACGACGCCGTTCCACAGCACGGCGTAGAGCGCGAAGACCGCCGCGAGGGTGGCGCCGGCGGCCACGGCGAGGCGGGACCAGTCCGCACCCGCGCCTCCGCGCCGCTGAACGAGCCCGTGGAGTCCGGTCACGAACCCGAGGAGCAGTGGCAGGTTCAGCGCCTCCAGGCCGACCGCGAACGCGACCGCGGCGCGGTGCTCCGCGTGGAAGGCGAGCACCTTCTCGATCGGGTCCCCGTAGGCCGGGGCCCCGACCGCGACCAGCACCGCGTTCTGGACCACCAAGGACGCGGCCAACGCGAGCGCCGTCGCGGCGACGACCCGCTCCCGGGTGAGTCGGGGTGGGGTGAGGGCACTGCTCGGTGAGCTCATCGGCGGGTCCTTCGTCGCGTTCGGATCGGCTGCGACTCCAGACTCGACGACGTCGGCTCCGGGCGGATCGGCCGCGAGGCTCGGGTTCCCCCGGCCGATGGAAGGAGCTGTCCCTCGTACTTTCGGCCGATCTAGCCTTCGGCGGAGCGTGCCCAGCCCTGCTCGGTCTCGTCGACCGGCGCCCAGCTCGGGATCAGGAACAGGCCGGTCGCCTCGACCGCGGCGTCCTGTCCCGGGACGCCGATCTGGGCCTCGACGGTGATCTTGCGCCCCTCCTCGTGGGCGATCCGGGCCGTCATCCGGACCGGGCCGAGCGGCAGCGGCCGCCGGTAGCGCAGGGTCAGGGTGCCGGTCATGGTGAGCCGGCGGAAGCCGCTCGCGGTCTCGCCCATGATCTGGTCGAGCATCAGCGCCGAGACGCCGCCGTGCACCATCCCCGGCGGTCCTTCGTACGCCGCGCCCAGGGTCATCTCGGCGGTGGCGGCGCCGAACTCGTCGTGCACGATGTCGACCGGCGGCGCGATCGCGTTGCCGCGCCCGACGACCGCGTTGCCCCAGTTCCAGCTGCGGCCCGCGGAGTTGTAGCGCACGCCCGCCGGCCCGGGGAGCTGGGCGCTCCGGAGGCGTGCGACCAGGTCGTCGACCTCGGCCCGCACGGCGGCCAGCTCGTCGTCGGCGACGGTGCTGCGGATGGTCGCGTCGACGAGCTCGCGCACGGAGTCGGCGAGCGCGGAGACGGCCTTCTCGCGACGCTCGACCTCGTCGGTCGGGATCTCGTCGTGGATGAACATCTCCATGGTCATCCCTAGATTGTCGTGCATGAGTGACCGCGCCCCCGATGCCGCCCCCGCCGTGCAGACCATTCGCGTCGAGCGCACCCTCGTGATCGGGCTGGACCGCCCGGCGAAGCGCAATGCGATCAACGGCGCGGTGACCCGCGGCCTGGACGAGGCGCTCAACCTGCTCGAGGACGACGACGAGCTGTGGTGCGGGGTCCTGACCGGCGGTCCGGCGGTGTTCTCGGCCGGCGCCGATCTCGCGGAGGGACCGGGCGAGCCGACCGAGCGCGGCGGGATCGCGGGGATCATGTCGCGGGTTCGTCCCAAGCCGCTGGTCGCCGCGGTCGAGGGCTACGCGCTCGGCGGCGGCCTCGAACTGGTGCTGTGCTGCGACCTCGTGGTGGCCTCGCGCACGGCCAGCTTCGGGTTCCCCGAGGTCAAGCGCGGCCTGATGCCGGACTTCGGCGGTGTCTTCCGCGCGCCGCGGGTGCTGCCCGCCAACGTCGCCCGCGAGCTGCTGCTGACCGGCGAGCCGATCGGCGCCGAGCGGGCCGAGCGGCTCGGCTTCGTCAACCGGCTGGTGGAGCCGGGGACGGCGCTCGACGTCGCGCTGGGCCTCGCCGCCACGATCACGGGCAACGCGCCCCTCGCCGTGCGCGCGGCGCTCGCCCTCGCGCACGACGAGATCAACGGCGACGAGACGACCAGCTGGGCCGCCAGCCACGCGGCCCACGAGCGGCTGCTCGCCTCCGCCGACGTCGCGGAGGGGATCGGGGCCTTCTTCGAGCGGCGCGAGCCGCGCTGGACCGGGCGTTAGCCGTTCGGCAGGGCCGACCGCAGCCAGCCGCCCAGCTCGGCGACCACCTCGCTCGCCTCGCGGACCATCCCGGCGTAGAGGTGGGACACATGCCAGTGCCCCTCGAGCCGGCGGTAGGTGACGGCGGCGCCCGCGGCCCGCGCGGCCGCGACGAACCGCTCGACGTCGTCGACGAACAGCTCCTCGCTCGCCGCGTGCACGAACAGCGGCGGCAGCGCCGCCAGGTCGGCGGGATCGGCCAGCAGGGGCGAGACCTCGGGGTGCTCGCGGTGGTGCTCGGCGTACGAACGGGCGCCGAGCTCGAGCCAGCCGCGGGTGAGGAGCGGGTCGTCGATGTGGTCAGCGAGGCCGCCGAGTCGTGCGTCGACCCACGGCGAGATCAGGCCCAGCGCCGCCGGGAGAGGGACGCCGAGCGAGCGGGCCCGCAGCGCCAGGGCGAGGGCGAGCCCGCCGCCCGCCGAGTCGCCGGCGACCACGATCCGCTCCGGCGCCAGGCCGGTGTCGAGCAGCGCGCGATAGGCGGCGAGGGCGTCCTCGACCGCGGCGGGATAGGGGTGCTCGGGTGCAAGCCGGTAGTCGAGGACGTGGGCGACGGTGCCCGTGGCGTCGGCCAGGTGGGCGCCGACGGCGCGGTGGGTGATCGGCGAGCCGGCCAGGTAGGCGCCGCCGTGGAGATAGAGCAGGGCCCGGTCGTGGCCGCTGGCCGGGGTGGTGACCCGGTCGGCCGGGACGCCGCCGAGGGTGGTGGGTCGGACCGAGGTGCCCGTCGGCAGAACGGGGAACCTCATCAGCGCGTCGATCACCCGCCGCTGGTGCGCGGGGGACAGGCGGGTGCCGAGCACCGGGCGCACGACGCGGCGGGTGAGCGCCCGGGCGGCGCGGAGCGGGAGCTGCATGCCCGCATCCAAGCAGGGATCACCGCATCGTGGCGCCGATGCCGGCCTCACCGACCAGCGATCCGGCCCGGGTCTCGGCCTCCATCGCGTCCTCGGAGTCCGCTCCGCGATAGCTGCGGTGCAGCAGGAGGACCGCGACGCCCGACAGCACCAGGATGCCGCCGTACAGCCGGTAGAGGTCGGGGGCGGACAGTCCGCGCTCCTCGAGGAAGGCGGCGATGTTGGGGGCGAGGAAGGCCACCACCCGGCCGACGCCCATCATCAGGCCGACCGCGGTGGCCCGGACCGCGGTGGGGTAGATCGGCGGGCTGATGGCGTAGTACGCCGCGACGCCACCGTTGACGGAGAACCCGACGAGCACGGCGAGCAGGAGCACCAGGGACGGGTTCGAGAAGAACGCGGCGAACACCAGGAAGACCGCCGTACCGACGAACATGATGGCGCCGGTGACCACCCGCGGGTGGATCCGCGACGACAGCCACGCGAAGGCCAGCGCGCCGACCACGCCGCCGACGGCGACCAGGGACTGCGCGGTGATGCCGATGTCGGGCTTGCCGGTGGTCTGGGCGACGAGCTTCGCCGTGAGGCTGTTGGCGAAGTAGAAGGACGCGATCAGCAGGGCGTAGGAGATCCACAGCAGCACGGTGCGGCGCAGCATCAGGCCGCTGAAGACGTCGGTGACGACCGAGACCCGGCGCCCGGCGGCCGCCGAGGTCGGCACCGGCAGGCTGGTCACCGGGGGGACGCCGATCCGGGCGCCGATGGCGTTGTAGGTCTCCAGCGCGCGCGGGGGCTGCTTCTCGGTCAGGTAGCCGACCGACTCGGGCAGGATCCGCCAGGCCGCGACCAGCAGGACCGCGGTGACGGCGGCCGCCGCGAGATAGGGGCCGCGCCAGGTGAAGGTGTCGATCAGCTCGATCGAGGCGAAGCCGCCGAGCGCCGCGCCGAGAGGCAGGCCGATGCCGTAGACACCCATCACCGAGCCACGGCGCTCGTCGGAGGCGTACTCCGACACCAGCACGTTGATGCTCGGCACGATGCCGCCGAGGAAGAGACCGGCGAAGAAGCGGGCCGCGAGGAAGGACTCGAAGGTGGGCGCCAGTCCGCTGAGCACCATGCCGGTCACGATCAGCAGGAGCGAGCCGAGGATCAGCCGGCGCCGGCCGACGCGGTCGGCGAGCGGGCTGAGCGCGACCGCGCCGATCCCCATGCCGAGGGTGCCGATGGACGCGACCAGGCCGGCCTGGCCGGTGCTGAGCTCCCAGTGGGCGATCAGCGCCGGCAGGGTGAAGGCGGTGATCAGGATCTCGTAGCCGTCGACGACGGTGAGCAGGATGCACAGCGCCACCACCTTCCACTGGAAGGCTGTCATGGTCGTGCGCCGGATGGTCTCTCTCAGCTCCATGGGGTGCTCCGGGGTCAGCCGCGGGCGAGCGCGGGGGTGCGGGGGAGGGCGGTGGTCACGCCGAAGCCGGCGATCAGCTCGGGGATCGGGCGGTAGAAGCGGGAGGTGACGTCGTACGCGCCGGCCGCGGAGAGCGCGCTGTAGGCGGCGACCCAGGTCCGGACCTCGTGGGCGGAGTTCCCGGCGTCGGACGCCATCTGGTCGGGCGTCATCGCGTCGATGGCCGTGAGATCGCCCGAGGCGAGTACGTCGAGCAGGGCCAGGTCCCACTCGGGGTTGAGGTCGCGGATCTCGGCGCGGCCGGCGGCGAACTCCCGGGCGGTGTCGATCACGCGCTGCTGGCGGGCGTCGCGCGCGGCCGCCGTCGGGTGCCGTCCGTCGAGGAGCATGGCGCGCTGCTGGTCGCTCGCGGTCGCCCACTGCGGGACGGGCGGGTCGTGGGAGAGGCCGCCGGACCCGATCACCAGGACGCGCTCGTCCAACCCGGCCAGGAAGTCGCCGATCGCGAGCCCGAGCTGGCGGATCCGGCGCATCCGGGTGAACGGCCGGGCCACGCCGTTGACGAAGACGGGGATCGTCGGCACGGTGTCGATGCCGCCGAAGAGGATCTCCAGCGGCTGGATGGCGCCGTGGTCGATGTCCATCCGTCGCGAGATGGCGACGTCCACGTCGCGGTCGATGACGTGCTGGGCGAGCCGCTCCGCGACGGCCGTCGGCACGTCCAGGGGGCCTTCGGTCGTGCCGTAGTCGCCGACGCCGCGGGCCTCGTAGCCGATGCAGAACGGCGGCATGAGGTCGTAGAAGAAGCCGTTGTAGTGGTCGGGGGCGAAGGAGACGACGAGGGTCGGGTCGAAGGCGGCCACGAAGTCGCGGGCCTGGGTGAAGGCCGCGTCGACGGCCTCGGTGACCTCCGGCGGCGGCTCGGCGAAGTCGAGCAGCGGGCTGTGGGACATGCAGACCAGCGCGAGGCTCATGCCGGCGCTCCTTCCAGGGCGGGGACGGACGCCGCCGCGGGGCGGTAGGACGCCGCCGTGAGGGTCGCGGCGAACGCCGCGGAGGCCTGCTGCGCGAGCGCGGCCGCGGCGACGAAGCGGTCCGGGCGGAGCACGACCACGCCGCAGGAGCGGGTGTCGAACCAGGACTTGAGGCGGCCGGACGGGTCGCCGACGACGGTCACCGGCACCGGCCCGTTCGCGAAGCGCTGCTCGGCCCAGGTCCGCTGGGTCTCCGGGACGAAGCTGACCAGCTGGATGCCGAGGCGCTCGACGAGCGCGAGGTCGGCGGCGGACAGCAGCCGGCTGGGGTCGTTGCCCCAGGCGGCGATCGCCCACCAGTCCCCGAGGACGTCGTCCAGGAGCACGTCGGCGGCCCCGGCGATCGTGACCCGGGGCTGGATGAACTGGGACCCGACGGGGGAGAGGCGACCGGCGGCGTCGGTGAAGGGCTGCAGCCGGTTGCGCTCGAACCCGGCGTCCGAGCGGCCCGGCTCCAGGGTCGCCTGGTCGACGACCACGCCGGCGGCGTACCGCGGCATCGGCTTGAACCGCAGCTCCGAGAAGTACGCCTTCACCGACGGGGCGACGTTGAGGGCGGCGGCCGCGAGATCGCGCAGCCGGCCCTTGACCGGACCGCACTTCATGATCGCGCCCGCGGCCATGTTGATGTCGATCATGTCCGAGGCGTGCTGGTGGCGCTCGGTGGTGTAGCTGTCGAGCAGCCCGTCGTCGGCCTGGCCGGTGAGGACGGAGGTCAGCTTCCAGGCGAGATTCGTGGCGTCGCGGATGCCCGAGTTCCAGCCCTGGCCCAGCCAGACCGGCATCAGGTGCGCGGCGTCGCCCGCGATCAGCACCCGGCCCTTGCGGAAGGTCGAGGCGATCCGGCCGTGGTGGGTGAAGACGCGCTTGTTGATCACGGCCAGCGACGCGGGGTCCGGGACGTGCGGCGCCAGCAGCCGGTGCATGAAGGCGGGGCTGTCGACCAGGTCGGTCGGCTCGTCGTCGAACAGCATGAACTCCCAGCGGCGGATCCCGTGGGGGAGGCCGATGGAGACGTACGGACGGCGGGGGTCGGCGCCGAGGTAGACCGACGGCGTACCGAGGGGGTCGTTGTCGACGTCGACCACCAGCCAGCGGGTGGAGGGCGACTTCCCGACGAAGTCGGCGCCGATCCAGCCGCGGGTGAAGGACCGGCCGCCCTCGCAGCCCACGACGTACGACGCGGTGAGGTGGGTGGTACTGCCGTCGGGGCGCTGGGCGGTGACCCGGACCCGTCGTCCGTCGTCGTCGAGGCCGGTGACGGTGTGCCCGAACCGCAGCTCGGTCGTGCTGAACCGGTCCAGGCCCCGGGCGAGCTCGCGGTCGACGAGCGGCTGGATGAAGCCGTGCTTGCGCGGGTGGCCGAACTCGTCGGTGCGGGGATCGTTGGTGGCGAGCACCTGGCCGCGGCCGTTGACGAACCGGACGACGTGGTGGGGGACCGTGTAGGGGCGTACCGCCTCCCAGAGTCCGGCGGTCTGCAGGGTGCGGATGGACTCGTCGTCGAGGCCGACGCCGCGGGGGTAGTCGATCAGCTCGGCGCGGGACTCGAGCACGATCGCGCGCTGCCCGCGCACGCCCAGCAGGTTGGCGAGGGTCAGGCCGACCGGGCCCGCGCCGATGATGATCACGTCGGCGTCGGTCGTCGCTTCGGTCGTTGCTTGCGTCGTTGCTTCGGTGGTCACCGGCCCTCCTCAGCTGTGGGTGAGGAAGTCGACGACGAGGCGGTTGAACTCCGCGGCGTGCTCGATCATCGCCCAGTGCCCGCAGCGGTTGAGCAGCACGGCGCGGGAGTTCGGGATGTTGGCGAGCAGCCACAGCGTCGTCTCGTAGTGGAGCACCCGGTCGTCCTTGCCGTGGATCAGCAGCGTCGGCACGGCGATCTCCGCGACCCGGTCGCGGTCCACCTTGATGGGGATCGGCGCACCGTGGGCCAGGCCCTCGACGTAGTTGCGCAGGTGGTCGGGGCGGGCGAGGGCGGCGGCCGAGCGGGCGGCGGTGAGCTCGGGCGTCGCGAACCGCTCCTTGTCGAAGGTCATGATCTCGACCAGGGCCTTCATGTTCTCGGGGCTCGCGTCCTTGTACGCCCGGACGAGGACCTTGAGTCCCTCGCTCGGTCCGTCACCGGGGCCGAACAGGGACGCCGGGCCGCGCCCGAGCGAGGCGCCCATCGTGACCAGGTGGGTGATCCGCTCGGGGTGGAGGGTCGCGAAGCGCACCGCCGTGTGGCCGCCCATCGAGTTGCCGACCAGCGCCGCTCGCTCGACACCGAGCGCGTCGAGGAAGCCGACCAGGTCGCGGTCGTGGTCCATGTCGACCGTGGCCACCGCGTCCGAGTCGCCCCAGCCGGGCATGTCGGGCGCCAGCACGTGGAAGCCGGCGTCCGCGATCGCCTCGATGTTGCCCGAGAAGTTGGACCACCCGGTCGCTCCGGGGCCCGAGCCGTGCAGCAGGACCACGACCGGCGCGAGCGGGTCCCCGGCCTCGTAGAAGCGCAGGCGGACACCCGAGTCGAGCGTCAGGTCGCGGGCGGCGGACTCCTGGGTGAGCGTCATGTCTCCTCGTTTCGCTCGTTATTTACACGTCGACATTCGTTATTTACACACCGTTGACGTCAGTGTGACCACGGGCACGCGCCGGTGTCAAGGGGTGGGCCTGCGCCGGGCAGGCTGAAGTAGCCGACCCGGGGACCGGGTCGGCTTGGTGGGCCGGCGTCAGCTCAGCCGGGCGTGCAGCTCGGCGGCGGCCGCCTCGATGGCGGGCGCGGCGGCGTCGGCGACCTCGACGCGGTGCGTGATCAGGTTGATGCAGGCCGTGGGCATGCCGGCGACGTGGGGGATCGGCGCGGCGACGCCGTACGCGCCGGGCTCGACCTCGCCGTACGTCCGGGCATGGCCGGCCCGTCGCGCCTCGGCGACCGCCTCCGGCTCACCCGGCTGCGGCGGCAGCGCCGCCAGCAGCGCGATCCCGGCCGACCCGCGCCCGAGCGGGTGATGCCCGCCGGTGCGGAACGAGATCAGGAAGCTCGCGCGCGGCGGCTCGACCACCGTCAGCGCCACCGCCTCATCCCCCTCGACCACCAGCAGCGACACCGTCGCGTCGAGCCGCGCCGCCAGGTCACGCAGGATCGGCTCCGCCGCCTCCCGCAGCGTCATGTGCACGCCCGTCGCCAGCGCCGCCAGCCCCGCGCCCGGCCGGTACCGGCCATCCTGGCCCCGGGTCACCAGCCGGAAGTCCGCCAATGTCGTCAACAGCCGCGACGTGATCGACCGATGGACGTCGAGCTCCGCCGACAGCTCCTGCACCGACATGCCCTCCGTCGCGCCCGCGACCAGCTCGAGCGCGCGGAGGCCGCGGGCGAGGGTCTGGGCGCCGGGGGCAGCGGCGCGGGGGGTGGTCATGGGGGAACTGTAGTGAGGCGGGGTTGACGAGCAGAGCCGGCCGCGGTCGGACCTCGGCTGCTGTTGGGGAGTTGAGGTAGCGGGCCGCGGGTTCGGCCCCGAGGCACGTCCGGGATGCCTTTGGGATCGGCCAGGTATCCAAATGTGCGACGCGATGGTCCCGCGTCATGATCTCTGTGGGTCCCACCTGCATCGTTCCGCCCCCATGACGCGGCTCAAGACCATGCGTAGTTAGCACTCGCGCTGTCGCCTCCGGTCGCCCCGAGATCAGCGTGCTGCCTCGGATCACCCGTCCAAAGGATGACGCGCGGAGCAGGGCCAGGCCATACGCACTACATACCAAGCCCGCACAACGGCGATGAGAAAGTCGCCCTCAAACGTTTAGGGGTACCACCCGAACTAGATTCCCGCCGCACCCAAGTTGCCGTCCTACCCCTGCGGCGCAATCCAGCCATTCGACTCGTAGACCCCACGCTGAGCTCGCTCCGCGTTCTGAGCAAGGTCAGCGAGAAGATGAGGGTCATAGCCGCGGCTTCGTAGAAAACGCAGGTTGTTCGTGAGCGCATGGGCCCACAACTGGTACGGGCCGAGAATCTCTAGTCGCCGATCCGTAGAATCCGAGGGTTGCGCTTGTTCAATCACTTGCCGACCCAGGCCAGCGCCCAGCAAACGCTCGGCCTCCAGCCATCTATCCAGTCCGTTCCATTCGGGCAGATCGTCGACCAGCGCGATCATTGCAATCCGCAAGTCCGTCAGTCGCTCGTCTACTCGCTCCCTCATTGGGTCGAATCCGATAAACCGCTGGACCGCCCTCTGGATCTCTAGCCAGTGCTGAGAGCTATTTGACCCGCCACTGCGCTGCGATGCCCCCGGCGGAAGGAACTCGGCCAGCAGTTGGGCCGACCTGCTGGTGAGCACCTCCGCCGCTGATCTACCTTCGACGTCACCTAGTCCCTGGGACGACCAGATTTCCGCAGCCGACTCTGTCCGCGACTGGCACAACGCGAATAGCTCACCCACAGAGTGGGTCTTGCGGAGATAGCGCCATTCAATGGCATCGGCTTCGCTAAGAAGTACTATGTTGGAGAGGGGCCCACCCGACGGCAGTGCAAGGCCGTCGCTGGCTACTTCTGCAAGCTCGCTTCGACTATATAGGAGTCCGTGCATCCCCTCGTGGACGGAGACCTCCTCTCCTGACAGCAAAGACCGAGCCCCCAGTCGCCGCAACAACAACTCGAAACCGATGGCTACAGCCGATCCGGCCCGCCGGCTTCGAGTCGCCAGCAAGCCCGCATCGATGGGTTTCCGAACCTCAAGGGCTGGCTGAGGATCTCCGCTTCGCATCGACCTTACGAGCCTGGTCACGTAGGACTCGGGCTTGCTTTGGTGCTCCTCTGCGAAGGTGGAGCGCCAAAACCAGTCCTCAAGCACATCGTCTGACACGTCCAACTTGTAGAGCTTGAGGGAGAAGAGAAGGAGACGCTGCACCTCGTATGGCACCTCACGCATACTGCGTACGTTGATCTTTCCTAGGAAGATCGCGACTTCCTCCAAGGCGGTCTCCATTGCAGAGAGTTCCTCTGAAAGACCGCCTGGACGAGAGGACAAGACTTTCAGTTGCCGACTGTCCCGGCTATCAAGTGATAGGCCGGCAGCGATGGAGAGACAGCGCACCAGAAAATCCTCCGAAAAGCCTTCGAGGGGAGTGGCCTGAAACCGCTCTGCGAAGGCATCGAAGGTCTCCTCTAGGTCGAAGCTCGACTGCCAGGTCAACGCCCGGACAAAGTCGACACTCGACAAGGGAGTACCACTACTGTTAACGCGTCGGAAGACCTCAACCACATCTTCGAGAACCGCGTTAGAGATCGCGATGATCGGGATCTGGTAGTCCTGAAACGTCGAATACAGATCAAGGGCACGCGGCAACAAATCTTCCGAGTCTGCGAGAGTGGAGATAGTCGCCTGCACCTCCAAGAATCGCCGGCTATCAAAGAGGGCATCCATCGGGATCTGCCACGGGTCAACGTGCGCGCTCGCATGGTGAAATGACTGATTGCGTGTGTCGAAAACGACACGATAGATCGGACTTGCCGCTGCATTGCGAAGACATCCGTACAGACTCGACAGCCGTTGCGCGCCGTCCAGGACGACCTCGAATGTCGCCAAAGCGTCATCGGCCTCCGGAAAGGGATCGTGACGAAACCCCGAAAAGTACTCGTCGGACGCCTCGACGCGCCAAGTCAAGACACTACCGATTGGGTAGCCCCTTTGAATACTGCCTAGCAACTCGATCACGTCACGCTCATCCCAGACGAAGTGACGCTGAAACCGGGGGATCCTGAGCGCGGTTCGAGCAATCTGGCGGAGGACTACATTGAGGTACTGCGCCCGCGGCTCCGGGTTATCCATGGTTGATTGCTCCCTCGAATGACTGAAGCTTCCTTTTGAGTTCTACGATCGAAGCTTCGATGTAGTGACCTGCGTGTCCGATATACGAGGCAGAAAAGTCAGGCGACTCGAAAAGCCAGGCAAGTTTCCGCTTCTCCTCGGACCGGATAGTCCCAGTGCGCTTCAGCTCGTAGAGCATATGGGTTAGTTCTCCCAATGTGTCCTGAAGTTTGGTGAGAACCTTTACTTCGACAGCGACCGTCGTATCAGAACCGTCGTATCCCGGGACTGATACCAAGGCGTAATGGTGGCGCGCATGATAACCCGAATCCTTGGCGTGATACCGCCGATAGGTGGGCAGGCCACAACGATTCGTCGCTTCAATAATGCGGTCACTGACTGCCACAACTCCATCCGCGAACGGCACCACGAACTTAGTTCTGATCAAGTCGTCCGCCACCTGATGTGCTAGGTCTGGAGTAATCCACCGCTGTCGCGACGGCGTAGGGACCCTGGCGGCTTGCTCATGGATATCGAGCACCAAAGGTGGCAGCGAGAATTGTCGATTTTCCTCGATGTTGATGCGGTAGAGCTTGTCGACCACGGATTCCCAAGATTTCGGAACCAAGCGGAAACTCTGCTCTCCGTCTGCCCACGCCTCGACACCGCGGATGTTGCCGACGACGCGCTCTCCCGAAAGGTCCGAATGTATATCGAGAAGGGCGCCAAAAAACTCCGATTCCTGAACGCCTGACTCCACTCCGGTCATGAACGTGCGAAACGGGCTCTCTGCTTCGGCGAAATCCATGCCCGTGACCTCGCTCAGTTCCGAAATCATGGATTCCAAAGTGTTTGGCCGCATCACAGGCGCAGAATCCTCGGCCATGCTGGCGTCGGTGGGTTCAGGCGTCACTGGGACAGTCTGCCCTGCGACACGTTCGTATGGGGTGCCGCTGTGCGGCGTGTTGCGTCGCCCGATGCAGCCGCGGGTATGGCGAGTCGGGAAAGGCGCGCGTCGTGCCGCTGCTCACCGCTACCTGGCCCGGGTCCGCGCCGATCGCAAGTTGTGGCGGCGACGGACGTGAACTCGGGCTAGGAGTCTGAACTGCAACGATCGTCGAGAGCGCATCAAATGAGCGCAGCTGGTTGTGTGGGGCCGGACGATCGTGACGCGCGGCCTACTACCGCCAAGCTCGACCGACGGGCGGACTTCCACCAGCGCAGATCTCGACGGAAGTCGGCCAGGTCGCGATCAGGTCACCGCGTGGCCGCAACCCCTTTGAAAGCAACCTCGGACTACTGGCCATCTTCGACAAAGAACCAGTCCCGTCTTCGTGGAAGTCGAAGTGGTGGGCTGGGTCTCCGTGAGAACTTGCGAGGCCTCGCCGAACAGGTCGAAAGCGATCCCCAGCTTGAGTGATTCGCGCCAGATCCTAGCCAAAGGGAACAGGATCGGCCGGCATGTAAAGCTCAATACCGACGCCGGACCCCGCGCGAGAGCGGCTGGAGCCTCCGCGCCCGCCCTCTGATTGATCGCGGGCCGCCCCCTGTATCCAAGCTACCGACCCAGTCCCAACTGATCGCTGAAAGCGGTTGTCGCGGCCGGCGACACGTAGACGTAGATCGGCATGGTCCGACACGAGACCGACCTCTAGAACCGCGCTGGCAGCGCACCGCGGCAAGAGCGCGCGATTGCGCCGTCCGGCGCCGCCCTTCCGTCGCGAAGCGGCCATGACCTGCCGCGGCATGCGGTACGGCTCCATCGACGGCTGCTTGACTATGAACATGGTGGCGACGTGTGCCTTCTCCTGGGATAGAGACGACTACGCAGCGGCGCTGAGAGTCGGGGATGCTCGTCAATGACAACCGAGGAGGGCACCAGCAGCGTAGATTTGGGAACCAGGCTCATCTTGGAGGCATTCCGTCTCTACCGCGTTCCGGTCGACCGCACCCGCGAGCTTCGCGAACTACGTCACGACTCGGACCTCCTCCCGCGGGTAAGAGACCAACTCGACGACCTGTTGCGCTGCATTCCGGCCGACCAGCACGTGGAGTACGACGTTCAAGGCTTGCGAGACCAAGGGGCCGACATCGTCGTGAGGCTAACGGCTAACGACCGACAGTCCTACGTGTGTCTTCAAGTCAAGTCCCACAAGGAGATTGACGAGGCCGACCTCGTCGCCAAGTTACGCACTCAACACAGCGAATCCGTCGATCATTACGGCCCGACGGCGTTGTGGTGTGCGGTACTTGCCGCCGACGTATCGGTCAAGAACAACAAGATCAACTCAAGACTTCGCAGTATCCGACAGGCCTTCACGAAGAAGGCGAAGGTCGTCGTCATTGAGCCGACAAATCTCGGCGGGTTCCTACGACTCAGTCAAACTCAAATGACAAGTCTGGTGACCTTGACTATGCGGTCCAAAGATGACCCGATTTTGGCTGATGCTCGAGCCGACTTGCGACGCCACCCCATGCGAAGCGCAATTCTGCTCGAACTCGTTGCGACGTCGGTCGCTGATCGCTGTCGATCGCAGACGGCGGATAGCCTTGCTCGCTCACTGTGGCTTGAATCAGTGTCGGCTCGCACTCCGTGGGATCCCGCGTATGACGGTCCTGAATTGCCCGCGCCTCCGCGCAACGACGACTCACCCGAACATCTCCCCGGCCTTCCGATTCGCGAGTTCGCGTCGGAACCGGAATGGTCCGAGGTGGATATCTGGGATCCCGAACCTGATGTGCTCAGTTGGCTACTCCGGGCGCGGAACACTATACACGAACTGCGGGCTGCTGAAGCGCTGGCCGCACGTCTTCGCCATGCCCTGGATTCCCTGGTATCTTCCGACGATATAGAACTGGACTGTGGCGGCACAATCACAGTCTCGCCAGGTGCACATCCCGCCTTGTTCGCCGTCGCCACCGAGGCCATCGTGCGGTACGGGTTGTCAGTGGAGGGTCTTCGAGAGCATCTCGTCGATGTGCTCCTACCTTCAAACGACGGCGGGTGAACCTAAGACTCGCGGTATGCGCCCATATCGGGAAAGCGGCCCCGTAGATCTGCTGCCTGCGACTGCGCCGTTAACTCATGCAGGTCCATGTGCCAACCGTGCTTCCTATACGACTCCGATCACCCGTTCTGAACTGGCGGAGCACCCGTCTTAGCGGGGTGATAACCACGGCCAAGGTGTCAGTCGGGTTCGTCCAGCTGCGCGGAAGCCGGCCACTGGGTTTCCGTGGATCGGCACGGCAAGCAGTGCCTGCTGCATTCCGCCGCCTATGACGGTCCGTCGTCGCGCAGCTAACTGTCACCCACGTCGCCATAGAATGTCTTCGAAAAATAGGCTGGCTCACGCGGCATCAGGTCTGGCCGGTGCCGTCGTGCAGCGCGAGTCGTTCTGGCACGTCACGCTGGTCTCCCCGACCCTCCACAACCACGGACTAGCGTGGACACGTGCCCAACCGCCTCGCCGACGCCACCAGCCCCTACCTCCTCCAGCACAAGGACAACCCGGTCGACTGGTGGGAGTGGGGACCGGAGGCGTTCGCGGAGGCCAAGCGGAGGAACGTCCCCATCCTCCTGTCAGTGGGCTACGCCGCCTGCCACTGGTGCCATGTCATGGCCCACGAGTCCTTCGAGGACCAGGCGACGGCGGACTATCTCAACGCCCACTACGTGAGCATCAAGGTGGATCGCGAGGAGCGGCCGGACGTCGATGCGGTGTACATGCAGGCGACCACCGCGATGACGGGGCAGGGTGGGTGGCCGATGACGGTGGTGATGGATCCCGAGGGGGCGCCGTTCTTCGCGGGGACCTACCTGCCGGACCAGCCGCGGCACGGGTCGCCGTCGTTCACGCAGGTGCTGCAGGCGCTGCGGGGGGCGTGGGTGGACCGGGGCGATGACGTACGCCGGACCGCGGCGAGCGTGGCCGAGCACCTGCGCAAGGAGGCGAGTCTGCCGGCGTACGCGCTGACGGGGGAGCGGATCGACGGGGCGGTGGCGACCCTGGCGCAGGAGTACGACGCGATGGCGGGTGGGTTCGGGGATGCGCCGAAGTTCCCGCCGACGATGGTGCTGGAGTTCCTGCGCCGCTACCGGGGCGAGTCGGTGCAGCAGGCGCGGCACATGCTGGCGCGGACGGTGGCGGCGATGGCGGGCAGCGGGATGTACGACCAGGTGGGCGGCGGGTTCGCGCGGTACGCCGTCGACCGGGCCTGGGTGGTGCCGCACTTCGAGAAGATGCTCTACGACAACGCCCAGCTGCTCGGCCTCTACGCGCGGCTGGGCAGCGAGCTGGGGGACCGGATCGCGACGGAGACGGCCGACTTCATGCTGCGCGAGCTGCGCACGGAGCAGGGTGGCTTCGCGTCCGCGCTCGACGCGGACAGCCCGGCCGAGCCCGGCGGGCATGCGGAGGAGGGCCTGTTCTACGCCTGGACGCCCGCCCAGCTCATCGAGGTCTTGGGGCCGACCGACGGGGCCTGGGCGGCGGAGCTGTTCGGGGTCACCGAGGAGGGGACCTTCGAGCACGGGATGTCGACGCTGCAGCTGCGCCACTACCCCCAGGACCCCGCCGACCGGAGCCGCCTGGCCGACGTACGACGCCGGCTGCTCGCCGCGCGCGAGCAGCGGCCGCGTCCGGCGCGCGACGACAAGGTGGTCGCCGCGTGGAACGGGCTCGCGATCAGCGGACTGGTCGACGCGGGACGGCGGCTCGGCCGGCCGGACTACGTCGAGGCGGCCCGCGCGACCGCCGAGCTGCTCGAGCGGCTCCACGTGAAGGACGGCCGGATCCTACGGGTCTCCCGCGACGGTGTGGTGGGCGCGCACGCGGGCGTGCTGGAGGACTACGGCTGCGTGGCCTCGGGCCTCCTCGCCCTGGCCCAGGCGACGGCCGACGGGCGTTGGCTGCGCCTGGCCACCCGGCTCCTCGACACCGCGCTCGCGAGCTTCGCCGCTGCGGACGGGGGCTTCTACGACACCGCCGACGACGCGGAGGTGCTGGTCGCCCGGCCGCGCGATCCGGGCGACAACGCCAGTCCGAGCGGGTTCAGCAGCCTGGTCCACGCGCTGGTGGAGGCGCACGCGCTGACCGGGGATGGCCGCTACCGGGACGCCGCGGAGCGGGCGCTGGCGACGGTCAGCGTGCTCGCCGACAGGGCGCCGCGGTTCGCGGGCTGGTCGCTCGCGGCGGCGGTGACCATGCTCGACGGGCCGCTCGAGGTCGCGGTCGTCGGCCCCTCCGGTCCCGAGCGCGACGCCCTCGTCGCGAAGGCGCTCACCCTGCCGGGCGCCGTGGTGGTCGCGGCTGAGGGGGCGACCGAGGAGATCCCGCTGCTGGCGGGACGCACGCCGGTCGACGGACGCCCGGCGGCGTACGTGTGCCGGGGCTTCGTGTGCGAGCGTCCGGTGACCGAACCGGACGGGATCGGGTGAGCAGCCGCCGGCTGTGGGGTGGGGTGCTCCTGGTGAGCGCGACCCTCTTCGCCGGCGTCCTCGCGGTCGGGGCGACCGGGCTCGGGCACACCCCGCCCGACCCGACGTACGCCTTCCTCGACGAGCAGCCCTATCGCGCCGGGGAGCCGGTGACCTGGCGTCCCTGCGAGCCGATCCGCTACGAGGTCAACCCCCTGCACGCTCCCGGCAGCGACGACGAGGCGGTTGCGCGGGTGCGGGACGCGGTCGCCGAGGTGGCGGCGGTCAGCGGCTTCCGGTTCGCGTACGTCGGCACCACGGCCCGGCGGCCCGTCGACACCGGGGAGGACCAGAGCGCCGAGCCGCCGGTGCTCGTCGCCTGGGCCCGCGCGGAGGAGATCCCCGACCTGGCCGGCGACGTCGCCGGGATCGGTGGCTCGGCGGCGCGCGAGGACTCGCGCTGGCTGTGGTACGTCACCGGCCGGGTGGTGCTCGACGTCGACGCCCTCGACGACGACGGCGACGAGCGGGCCACGCTGCTCCACGAGCTCGGGCACGTGCTGGGCCTCGACCACGTCGACTCGCGGCGCGAGCTGATGCACGCGCGGAGCGTCGGTCGGGAAGACTTCGGTCCGGGCGACCGGAAGGGGCTGGCCCGGCTCGGGAAGGGGACGGAGTCATGCGAACGCTGAGCCCGTGGCGACCGGTGCGGCCGGAGCCGGAGCGCTTCCACGACGAGGGCTCGGCGCAGCCACCCACGATCGTGCTGGAGCGGGTGGAGGCGGGCGACGTCCACCGCAGGACCGAGCGGTTCCGGATGCTGCACCGGATCGCCTACCGCGACCGCGCGTACGGCGACCTGCTGGTCCCCGCCGACCTCGGCACCTTCGAGACCGACCTGACCTCGGTGCCCACGATCTTCACCTGGCTGGTGCCCCGCACCGGACGCCACCTCCCGCCTGCGCTGCTGCACGACGGCCTGGTCCACGCGCCCGACGAGGCGCCGACGTATGTCTCCGCCGAGGGCCACGTGCTCGACCGGGTGGCCGCCGACCGGGTGTTCCGGGCGGCGATGCGCGACACCGACACCGGCCCGGTGCGCAGTTGGCTGGTGTGGTCGGCGGTGACCCTGTCGACGATCTGGCACGGCTCGGCGTCCTGGAGCCGTGCGCTCCACCTGCGCTACCGGGTCGCGGCCGCGGCGAGCGTGGCGATCGTGGTCGTGCTCGGCGTGCTGGCGACCCTGGACCTGTTCGACGTCATCGACGAGGTGCCGTGGATGGGAGACCGGTCCTTCGGGATGGAGCTGGTGGGCGGCCTCGCGGGGGCGGTCGTCGTACCGCTGCTGCTCGGGCTGACCTGGGGCCGGTTCGCGATCGCGGGCGTGATCTCGGGGATCGCGCTCGCCGTGCTGCTGCACGTCACGGTGGCCCTCGGCCTGATCACGTTGGGCTACCAGGCTGCCGAATGGGTCGCCCGGCGACGGCCGGTGGCCGCGGTCGTGATCGCCGGCGTTGTGGTCGCCGCCCATGTCGCGCTCGCCGTCTTGTTCCTGACTCCATTCCGCTCGAACTGACCGGCGAGTAGGTTCGGATGCGTGACCAGCACCGATGCCGCTCCCGCCGCTCCCGCCGCGCAGACGTTCAGCTCGCTCGACCCCGCCACCGGCGAGGTCGTCGGCACCCACCCGATCCACACCGCCGCCGAGGTGGAGGCCGCCGTCGCGACCGCCCGCAAGCAGGCCGAGTGGTGGCAGGCGCTCGGCTTCGACGGGCGCAAGAAGGCGCTGGTGCGCTGGCGCAAGGTGATCGCCCGGCGGATGGAGGAGCTCGCGGCGCTGATGGCGCGCGAGACCGGCAAGCCCACGGGTGACGCCCTCCTCGAGACCGCGCTCGCGGTCGACCACCTCGCCTGGGCCGCGAGCCACGCCGAGAAGGTGCTCAAGCGGCGCAGCGTCTCGCCGGGCCTGCTGATGGTCAACCAGGCGGCCAGCGTGGAGTACCGCCCGCTCGGCGTGGTCGGTGTCATCGGCCCCTGGAACTACCCCGTCTTCACCCCGATGGGCTCGATCGCCTACGCCCTCGCCGCCGGCAACGCCGTCGTCTTCAAGCCCTCCGAGTACACCCCCGGCGTCGGCGAGTGGCTCGCCGCCACCTTCCGGGAGGCGGTCGGCCGCCCGGTGCTCCAGGTCGTGACCGGGTACGGCGACACCGGGGCCGCGCTCACCCGCGCCGGTGTCGACAAGGTGGCCTTCACCGGCTCCACCGCCACCGGCAAGCGGGTGATGGCGGCGTGCGCCGACACCCTCACGCCCGTGGTGATCGAGGCCGGCGGCAAGGACGCGCTCATCGTCGCCGAGGACGCCGACGTGGCCGAGGCCGCCGAGGCGGCGCTGTGGGGCGCGGCCGCGAACGCCGGCCAGACCTGCGCCGGCGTCGAGCGGGTCTACGTCCACGACCGGGTCTACGACCAGTTCCTCGCCGAGCTGGTCGCCCAGGCCCAGCAGCTCGAGGCCCGCCCCGGCGGCCAGGTCGGCCCGATCACCATGCCCTCGCAGGTCGACATCATCCGCCGCCACATCGACGACGCCCTGGCCCGCGGCGGCCGGGCCCTGGTCGGCGGCCCGGTGGCCGAGGGGGCGCGCTTCGTGCAGCCGACGGTGCTGGTCGACGTACCTGAGGACTCGGCGGCGGTGCAGGAGGAGACCTTCGGTCCGACTGTCACCGTGTCGAAGGTGGCGTCCATGGACGAGGCGGTCGAGCGGGCCAACGGCACCCGCTACGCGCTCGGCTCGACGGTGTTCTCCAAGGAGCACGGCATGGAGATCGCCGAGCGGCTGCGGGCCGGCATGACCGCGATCAACGGGGTGATCTCCTTCGCCGGCATCCCGACCCTGCCCTTCGGCGGCGTCGGCGACTCCGGGTTCGGCCGGATCCACGGCCCCGACGGGCTGCGCGAGTTCACCTACCCCCACGCCATCGCCCGCCAGCGGTTCAAGCCGGCGATCGCGCTGACCACCTTCCGGCGCACCGCCAAGGAGGAGAAGCAGCTCACGAAGGTCGTGCGCGGACTGTACGGGCGCGGGAAGAGCTAGACGCGGGCCGGGTTCCTCGTCGTACCGGACGAAATGGTCGTCAATCGGCCGATTTCGCAGCCATTCTGTCCGGTACGACGGGGGACCGGCGCCGCGAGGAGCTGGCCCCGGCCGCGCAGGCCACGACGGCGAGCCCGCCGAGCACGGTCAGCCAGGTGATCGGCTCGCCCAGCAGCAGTCCGGCCCAGGCGATGGACAGCACCGGCTGAGCGAGCTGGACCTGGCTGACCTGTGCCATCGGGCCGATCGCCAGGCCGCGATACCAGGCGAAGAAGCCGAGGAACATGCTGACGCACGACAGGTAGCCGAAGCACAGCCACTGGGTGGGGCTCGCCGACGGCGGGTGGGTGGCGAGGCTGGTCGCGGTGAGGACCACCATGACCGGGGCGGCGAGCACCAGCGCCCACGAGATGGTCTGCCAGGAGCCGAGCTCGCGGGAGACCGCACCGCCCTCGGCGTACCCCAGCGCGCAGACGACGACCCCGATCACCAGGAGCACGTCGGCCCGCTGGACGTGGCCGGCGCCGTCCCCCTGCAGCGCCGCGAAGCCCACGGCGGCGAGCGCACCGAGCGCGGCGAAGAGCCAGAACGCGCGGACCGGGCGCTCACCGGTGCGCAGCACCACGATCACGGCGGTGGCGGCGGGCAGCATCGCGATCACCACGGCGCCGTGGCTGGCCGGCACCTCGGTCAGCGCGTACGACGTCAGCAGCGGGAAGCCGGCGACCGCACCTCCCGCGACCACCCCGAGTCGCAGCCACTGCCGGCCGCGGGGGAGCCGCTGCCGAGTCAGCGCGAGGGCGGCGGTGGCGAGTGCGGCGGCGACGACCGCGCGCCCGGCGCCGATGAATAGCGGGTCGAGGCCGCCGATGGCCACCCGGGTCAGCGGCACCGTGAAGGAGAACGCCAAAACGCCGAGGAGGCCCCAGGCCAGCCCGGCCGGAACGGCGGATAGCAGACCCGAGCGGGGAGTGATAGCGCTACTGTGTACTGACATGAGCAACGATAGCAGTGCCCGCATCGTGGCCGAGCTCCGCGCCTGGATCCGCGACGCCGCCCCCGGGGCGCAGCTGCCGTCGTCGCGCCGGCTCGTCGCCGAGTACGCCGCCAGCCCGGTCACCGTGCAGAAGGCGCTGCGCCGGCTGGTGGCCGAGGGCCTGGTCGAGAGTCGGCCCGGGGTCGGCAGCTTCGTGCGCGCGGTCCGTCCGGCCCGGGGACCGGACTTCGGCTGGCAGACCGCCGCGCTGCGGGGCCGCCGGGCGGACCTGGCGAAGGTGGCCGCCCCGCTGCAGACCCCGCCGCCCGAGGCGCAGGCCCTGCACGCGGGCTACCCGGGACCCGACCTGCTGCCCGAGCGGCTGGTCCGCGCCGCCCTCGGCCGGGCCGCGCGCGGCGCGGCGGCGACGTCGCGACCGCCGGCGGCGGGCCTCGCGGAGCTGCGCGCCTGGTTCGCGACCGAGCTGGCCGACGCGGCGCCGGCCCGGCTCAGCGCCGTCACGCCGAGCGACGTGATCGTCGCGCCGGGCTCGCAGAGCGCGCTGGCCTCGATCTTCCGGGCCCTGGCCGCGCCGGGACAGCCGCTGCTCATCGAGTCGCCGACGTACTGGGGCGCGATCCAGGCCGGTCGCCAGGCCGGCGTCGAGCTGGTCCCCGTGCCGAGTGACGCGCAGGGGCCGGACCCCGCGCAGGTCGACCGGTCGTTCCGGGAGACCGGCGCCCGCGCGTTCTACGCCCAGCCGAGCTTCGCCAACCCGACCGGCGCGCACTGGAGTCAGCAGCGCGGCGACGAGGTGCTCGCCGTCGTGCGTGCGCACGACGCCTTCCTGGTCGAGGACGACTGGGCCCACGACTTCGGGATCGACGCCGAGGTGCTGCCGCTGGCGGCACGCGACGACACCGGCCACGTCGTCTACCTGCGCTCGCTGACCAAGAGCGTCTCGCCCGCGATCCGGGTCGCCGCGGTCATCGCCCGCGGGCCGGCTCGCGAGCGGATCCTCGCCGACCGCGCGGCGGAGTCGATGTACGTCAGCGGACTGCTCCAGCAGGCCGCCGTCGAGGTGGTCAGCGATCCCGGCTGGCGCTCGCACCTGCGCCGGCTGCGCGGTCAGCTCCGCGAGCGCCGCGACCTGCTCGTCGCGGCCGTCCGCGAGCACGCGCCCGCGCTCACCCTGGACGTCGTCCCGCCGGGTGGCCTGCACCTGTGGGCTCGTCTGCCCGACGGTGTCGACGCCGACCAGCTGGTGCGCGACTGCGCGGCCGACGGGGTGTGGGTGGCCGCGGGCGACGAGTGGTTCCCCGCGGAGCCGCCGGCGCCGTACCTCCGGCTGACCTACATCGGCCCCGAGCCGAGCGGCTACCCGGCCGCGGCCGCGGTCGTGGAGCGGGCGGTGCGACGGCAGTCGGGGCAGTCGGGATAGCCGGGTGCCGCGGCCCCGAGGCCGCGGCACCGACAACCACCCGTGAGGGCTACCGCCTGACCTTCAGCACCACCTTGCCGCTCCAGGCGGCGCGGTAGTCGTCGCCGGCCACGACATAGGCGCGGAGGCGGTGCTTGCCGAGCCTCAGCTTCGGCAGCTTGACGACCGACCGGGCGTCACTGAGGGTCTGGGTCGCGACGACCTTGCCGCCGTCGTAGACGAGCACGGTGCCGCCGGTGACCGGCGCCCCGGTCACGGTGACCACCAGTCGGGCGCGCTTGCCCGGCTTGACCCTCTTCTTCTTGAGCTCGGCCGTCACCGCGGGCGCCGCGTGGGACACCTTGAGCGTCGCCGTGGCGGCGCTCGGCGCGACCGTGGCCGATCCGGCGTACCGGGCGGTCACCAGGTGGGTGCCGACCGGGAGGGAGCCGGGCAGGGTGACGGTCGCCGTCCCTCCCGACAGCGTCCCGGTGACCGTGGTCCCGGCGACCTCGACCTCGACGCTGCCGGTCGCCTCCGGATCGGCGGTCACGGTGACCGTGGCCGTCGTGGCGGTGGCGTACGTCGTGGCGGTGCTGCCCAGGGTCACGGCGGTCACCGAGTCGGCGGGCCCGCTCCAGGGCAGAGCGGGGGCGAACTCCGTCGACATCGCCGCATGCGTCTGCTGCTCCAGCGCGTAGCCGAGGCCGAGCACCGCGGCGTCGTCCCAGGCGCGGCCGACGACCTGGACGTTGTTGGACTGTCCCTCGTCGTTGCGCCCGATGGGCAGGATCGCGGTGGGCAGCCCGATCGTCTGGGTGATCACCCCGGAGGCGCGGTCGGAGGAGAAGATCGCCGAGGTCGCGTCGTTGTTGCCGATGCTGGTGAGGAAGCCCGGGTAGACCACGGCGGCGACCGGCTCGGACCCGAACGCGGTGTCCATCCAGGTGGCGGCGGTCTGCTTGTAGGCGTCACGCCGGGCCAGGAGGTTCTCGACGCTCGTGTCGTCCATCGGCTGGGCGGTGTAGTTGCCGGACACGTTGTACGGCAGGTTCGCCGGGTTCTCCATCAGCTGCTTGGTCGTGTACGGGAAGGTGCCCGGCCGATCCTCCTCGATGTAGCGCTCCCACCCCTCGGCGCCCGCACTGCCGGACGTCGGGAAGCTGCCGGTCGGGGCGGGCGGCGCGGTCTGCGCCGTGGCGAGCGGGACGAGAGTGCCGCCGGCGGCCTCGATCGCGGCCCGGACCTGGGCGAGGGCGACCTGGCCGGCGTTGTCGTCCGTGATCGCGGTGGACTGGAAGGCCGCCGGGACATAGCCGATCACCTTGCCCTGCAGGGCGTCGGCGCGCAGCGCGGTCTTCCACTCGGTCGGGCGCAGGTCGTTGTCCACCCGCGAGGTGAGCAGGTCGTCGGGGTTGTTGCCGGTGGTCCGCGTGGCGGTGGCGTCGAGCAGCGAGGCGAGGTCGGTGACCGACTTGGCCATCGGCCCGGCGTAGTCCGTCGCCCAGGTCAGCGGCATCACGCCGTTGGTGCTGGTCAGGCCGTCGGTGCCGCGGAAGGTCGCCAGGCTGGCGCCCGTCGAGGGTGCGTACAGCGAGACACCGGTCTGGGTGCCCATGGCGGCCGCGGCGAGGTCGGCACGGACCGCGGTCGCGGAGCCGCCGCTGGAGCCGAAGGAGGACTTCGACGGGTAGAGCGCGTTCCAGGTCTGCTCGAACCCGCTCTCGCTCCACGAACCGGAGTTGGCGAACTCGGAGAGGTTCGTCTTCCCGATGATCACGGCGCCCGCGTCGCGCAGTCGCGCCACCTGCCAGGCGTCCGCGCCGGGCTCCCAGTCCTCGAGCGCCAGGGTGCCGCCGGAGGTCGGCATGTCCTTGGTGTCGTAGAGGTCCTTGAGCGCGATCGGCACGCCGAGCAGGTCTCCGGACTCGCCCGCCGCGCGCGCGGCGTCGGCGGCCATGGCCTGGGCGACGGCGTCCTTGGCCACCGTGATGAACGAGTGGAAGCCGTAGGCGCCCGAGTCGTAGGCCTCGATCCGGTCGAGGTAGGCCTTCGTGATCTCCACCGAGGTCGTCTCGCCCGAGACCATCGCGGCCTGGAGGTCGGCGATGGTCTTCCCGGTGACGTCGTACGACGCGTCGGTGACCGGGACCGCCTCGGTCTGTGCCGCGGGCAGCTGCAGCGGCTCGGCGCCGGCGCACGCGGCGGCGTAGGACGTGACGTCCCAGTTCTGCAGGGTGCAGATCTCGTCGATCGTCAGCTGGGAGAGGTCCGGCGCGGCGGCGAGCGCCGCGGTGTCGGTCGTGATCTGGGTGGTGTCGGCGAGCGCGCCCACGACGACGTACTGCAGGAGCGACTCGGTGCGGCCGGGCTCGATGGTGAGCTCGCTGATGAAGCCGAGGTCGTTGGACCGGCTGCCCGTCGGGACGTACGCCGTCGTGAACGGGTCCGACTGCTGGTCGCCGAGGGCGTCGACCCCCGTGCCGACGACCACACCGGTCGGCCGGGTGTTGCCGGGCGTGGTGGCGGTGATCCAGGTGTCGGCGGGGTCGACGATCGCGTCGCCGCTGCTGGTGGCGCTGACCGTCGCCTTGTTGGGGGAGCCGGTGGTGGTGAGCCCGGAGCCGAGCGAGCCGCCGAAGGAGACCTTGATCGTCACCGGCTCGGTCGAGGCGTTGGTGTAGGTGTCGTAGAAGCTGGTGGTGTTCGTGCCGGTGGCGACATGGACCCTGCGGCTCATCAGGACGTCGCCCAGCCGGACCGACGCGGTCGACCGGTAGCTGCCGGGGCCGGCCTGGGCGAGGCCGAAGCCGCGCACCATCTGGTCGTTCATCCGCGGCTCCTCGCCCGCGGGTGCGTCGACGTGGAGGAAGACGTTGCCGAAGCCTTCCATCCGCGAGCCGCTGACGTTGCGGATCGACCCGGTGTCGAGGCCCGGCCGGCGGGCGTCGTTGATGTTGATCGTCGCGCCGTTGGCGGTGGTGACGCTGGACAGGGCCGATGCTGGGTCGGCGAGCGTCACGGCCCCGACGGCCAGGGCGGCCGTCAGGGGGAGGGAGACCGCGCGGATCGCGCGGCGCCCGGTCATGGGGGAGCTCATCTGGGGAACGGGACCTTTCCATGGGGGACGTGGCCCCTCATGTCTAGGCGGCGCCGATGACGCTTTGCGCCGCCCGCGGTTACCCGTGTGTAAAACGTTTCAACGGTGTCACCGGCCGGCGGCTCATGAGGTGAGCGCGGCGTAGGCGACCGCGATCGACGCGCCCAGCCGGGCGTTGTCGCGCACCAGCGCGATGTTGGTCTCCAGCGAGGCGCCGTCCGAGAGCTCGACGATCCGGCCGAGCAGGTACGGCGTGATGTCCTTGCCGCGGATGCCGCGCTCGTCGGCGTCCGCGAGGGCCTGCTGGATGGTGCGCTCGATCTCGGCCTGGGGGATCTCGTCCTCCGCCGGGACGGGGTTCGCGACCGAGACCGCACCCTCGAGGCCGAGCGCCCACTTCGCACGCATCATCGCCGCGACCTGCTCCGGCTCGTCGAGACGCATCGGCGCGGCGTACCCGCTGGAGCGCGAGAAGAACGACGGGAACTCGTCGGACCGGTACGCGACGACCGGGACGCCGAGGGTCTCCAGCACCTCCAGGGTGCGACCGATGTCGAGCAGCGACTTCACGCCGGCGCTGACGATCGCGACGTCGGTGCGGCTCATCTCGGTCAGGTCCGCGGAGATGTCCATCGACGCCTCGGCGCCGCGGTGCACGCCGCCGAGGCCGCCGGTGACGAACACCCGGATCCCCGCGAGCGCGGCCAGCCGCATGGTCGCCGCGACCGTGGTGGCGCCGTGGGCGCGGCGGGCGGCGACGTACCCCAGGTCGCGGATGCTGACCTTGGTCACCGACGGGTCGGAGGCGAGCACGTCGAGCTCGGCGGCGGACAGCCCGATCCGCGGGACGCCGTCGAGCACCGCGATCGTCGCGGGCGTGGCGCCGCCGTCGCGCACGATCTGCTCCACCTCGCGGGCCATCTCGACGTTGCGCGGGTACGGCATGCCGTGGCTGATGATCGTCGACTCCAGCGCGACGACCGGCCCGCCGGCAGCCAGCGCCTCCGCGACCTCGGGGGCGACGGACAGGAGCGGGTGGGGGCTGGTCACGAGAGGGTCTCCGTTCGGTGGGGGTGGTCGGCGTGCAGTGCGGTGGCGAGGTCGGGTCGGACGTTGTCGGGGTGGGCGATGGTGAGCGCGGCCGCGACATGGCCGAGCTCGGCGGCCGCGACCGGACCCTCGCCGCCCGTGCGGGCGACGACGTACGCCGCGGTCATCGCGTCCCCGGCACCCGTCACGTCGACCACCTCGGCCGGACGCGCGGCGAGCGTCGTGACCGTGCCCTCGTCGCTGAGCAGGCTCCCGCGCCGGCCCCGGCGTACCCACACCCGGCGCACGCCGCGCTCGTGCAGCTCCGCGGCCGCGCGGGTGATCGCCGGCTTGGTGTCGGCGACCGGGGCGCCGGCGCCGGTGAGCGCGGCCAGCTCGGCGAGGTTGGGCGTCACCGTGTCGATCGGCGAGCCGTCGAGCAGGGGCGCGAGGCGGCCGGCCTTGGCGACGCTGACCGGGTCGAGGAGCAGGGGGACGTCGTGCTGCGCGCACGCCTGGATCGCCCAGCGCACCACGTCGGCGGGGATGTTGCCGTCGACGACCAGGAAGTCGGCGCGGGGGACAAGGTCCCGGGCCCGGCCGAGCGCGTCGACGGTGAGCGCATCGGTGGCGCGCAGGTCGGACGCGCCGACGACCAGCTCGCCGTCGTGGTCGAGGGTGGCCAGGTAGGTGCCGGTCGCGAACCCGCCGCGGACCACGTGGTCGACGTACACGCCGGCGTCGGCGGTGTGGGCGAGCAGCTCCCGCCCGAACACGTCGTCGCCGAGCGCCGCGACCAGGAAGGTACGCCGGCCCAGCCGCGCGATCCCCTCGGCGATGTTGCGCCCGACCCCGCCGGGCGAGGTGCGGATCGTCGCCGGGTTGCTGGTGTGCAGCCCGGCCGGCGCGTCGGTCACCGCCTTGACGTCCATCACCGCGCCGCCGAGCACGACGACCTGGGCCTCGTCGCGCACGATGTAGCCGCGCCCCGCGATCGCGCCCTTGCGGGTCAGCGAGGACAGCGCCATGGCGACCGAGGCGCGGGTGCTGCCGAGGCGGTCGGCGATCGCCTGGGCGTCCAGGAGCGGCTGGACCCGGACCAGCTCCAGGACCTCACGCTCGCGAGGGGTCAGTGAGCTCATATTTAGAACGATAAGTGGTGTTTAAGACTCTCAGCAAGTGGGAGGGGGTTGTTCCGGCACCTGGTCCGGCGCGCCGAGGTCGGCTGTAACACGCAGTCCACCCGACTGGTCGCCACTTGTCCGCAGCAAACGGCCGGAAATGGCGCTCGTCCTGCTGACAAGCGCCGAGTAGTGCGGCGGACTGCGTGTTACAGCGTCGGGTGGCGCGCCTGCCGGGTGGGAGGGGGTCAGGGACGGGCGGGGACGGTCAGGTGCTGCCCGGCGACTCGCGGTGGTGGTTGAGCACCGCGATCTTCTGCCAGATCTTGCGCTCCAGCGACACCGTGAGCGTCTCGACGGTGCTGACGGTGTCGAGCACGACGGGGTCGCGGGATGCCTCCGCGCACAGGGCGGCGGTCTTGCCGACCAGGCTGAGCAGCTCGGAGCAGTAGTCGAGGTAGTGCTCGAGCTGGTCGGTGTCGAGGTCCATCGCCACACTGGCGTCGGTGGGGACGAACTCGGTGCGCAGTCGCTCGGGGTCCTTGGTGAGCTGGTGCATGTCGATGATGTGGGCCAGCGAGCGGAGCCGGTGGAGGAGCTCCAGGAGGCGGGTGCGCTGCAGTCGCTCCGGCACGGAGTAGAGGAACCAGATCCCGAGCGCCGCGAACACCAGGTCGTTGACCGCGCTCTCCGCGAGCGGGATCCAGGCCAGTCCGTCGTCGGGCGCGTCGACGAGCGCCGAGCGGACGGCGAGCACCATCACGGCCACGGTCACGACCAGCACCGCCACGATCCCGAACCGCGACAGCGGCCGCAGCCACGACCGGCGGCCACGCGCGGTGGCGGTCGAGGAGTCGACGGTCTCGACCAGGCCGGCCAGCTCGCCGGCGACCTTGTTCAGCCCGCGCCCCGGGAAGCGGGCGGCGATGCGCTGCTCGAGGCGGCGCACGGTCGCGAGGACCGGCGCGGCCTGGACGCGTTCGAGCGGGGACGGCACGGGCGCAGCCTAGTGCGCGCCTACGATGGAGCCATGGCTCTCGCCGTGCTCGACTGCGCCCACTTCACGGCGGGGGAGTGCCGCTCGTGCACCTGGCTCGGTCAGCCGTACGACGACCAGCTGGCGGCCAAGCTCGCCGCGACCCGGTCGCTCGTCGACGCGCCGGGCCTGGAGTGGCTGCCGCCGGTGGCCAGCCCGATGGCGGGCTTCCGCAACAAGGCCAAGATGGTCGTCGGCGGCACCGCGGCCGAGCCCACCCTGGGCATCCTCGGGCCCGACGGAGCCGGGGTGGACCTGCGGGACTGTGCGCTGCATGAGCCGGCGATCGTGGCGGCGCTGCCGGTGCTGGCGGAGCTGGTGCGGCGCGCCGACCTGACGCCGTACGACGTGGGCTCGGGGGCGCCCGTGAGCCAGCGGGGCGAGCTCAAGCACCTCTTGGTGACGGCATCGCCGGAGGGCGAGCTGATGGTGCGGCTGGTGGTGCGCTCGACGGCGGTCGAGGCGCGGGTGCGCAAGCACCTGGGCTGGCTGCGGGATGCGCTGCCGGCGGTCCGGGTGGTGACACTCAACGTCCAGCCCGAGCACCGCGCGGTGCTGGAGGGGGAGCGGGAGATCGTGCTCACCGAGGCCGACACGCTGCCGATGCGACTGGGCGGGATCAGCCTGCACCTGCGCCCGCGCAGCTTCTTCCAGACCAACACCACCGTCGCCGCCGCGCTGTACGCCGAGGCGGTGGCCTGGTCGGCCGAGCTGGCGCCGACGCGGGTGGTGGACCTCTACTGCGGGGTCGGCGGGTTCGCGCTGCACCTCGCCGCCCCCGGCCGCCGGGTGAGCGGGATCGAGATCAGCGCCGACGCGATCGCCTCGGCCGAGCGTTCCCGCGACGAGGCCGGGCTGCCGGGGGAGGTCGACTTCGCGGTCGGCGACGCCACCGCGCCCGAGCACGCCGGGCTGCTCGCCGGAGCCGACCTGGTCGTCGTCAACCCGCCGCGGCGCGGCCTCGGCCACGAGCTGGCAGGCCGGCTCGAGGAGTCGGGGGCCGACCACGTCCTGTACTCCAGCTGCAACCCGGCGACGCTGGCGCGCGACCTGGCCGACCTCGCGTCGTACCGGCCGGTGCGGGGTCGGCTGCTCGACATGTTCCCGCAGACCCCGCACGCGGAGGTGCTGGTGCTGCTGGAACGGGTCCCCGGTCAGCGCAGCGAGTAGGTCGCCAGCGAGACGCCGACGTAGTGGGCCACGAACGCGGCGATCGTGAAGCCGTGGAAGATCTCGTGGAACCCGAACACCCGCGGTGACGGGTTGGGCCACTTGAAGCCGTAGACGAGGCCGCCCATGGTGTAGAGCGCGCCGCCCACCGCGATCAGCACGAAGATGGCGATCCCGATGCCGAGCCCGAGCGCGGTCGCGCCGTGGAAGAAGGCCGGGATGAAGAAGATCGCCGCCCAGCCGAGCGCGATGTAGATCGGCGCCGACAGCCAGCGCGGGGCGCTCGGCCAGAACAGCTTGAACGCGATGCCGAGCAGGGCGCCGGTCCAGACCACCGACAGCATGATCACGCGGGAGGCTCCGTCGAGCAGCGTGAGCGCGAAGGGGGTGTAGGAGCCGGCGATGAACAAGAAGATGTTGGAGTGGTCGAACCGGTTGAGGATCGTCCACACCTTCGGCGACCAGGTGCCGCGGTGGTAGAGCGCGGAGGTGCCGAAGAGCAGCAGCGCGGAGCCGGCGTACAGCGCCGAGCCGACCCGGGTCGTGGCGGTCGGGGAGAGGCAGATGAGCACGACTCCGGCGGCCAGGACGAGGGGGGTCGAGACGAGGTGGATCCAGCCGCGGAGCTTGGGCTTGATCTCGGCCACCTTGTCGCTGATCTGGTCCCCGAGGTCGTCCAGCCGGGCGCGGACCTTGTCGTTCGCGTGGTGGATGGCCTGGTTCATGCACCGAAGGGTACCCGCGGCCCACAGACGCAACGACGGCCGGACGAACGTGATCTCACGCTCAGAGATCACTCGTCCGGCCGTCGTCGGCGTAGCCCGTTCGGGCCATCCCAGGCGTCAGGCCGTGGTGACCGGCGGCCCCTCCGAGGGCTGCACGATGACGAAGCCCGGCCCCTGGAAGGACACCTGGAAGGCCTCGCCCGAGCCGCGGCCGATCAGGGCGCCGGCGGACATCGTGGAGCGGATCGAGGTCTGCAGGTGGACCGACCACGCGACCAGCGCGTTCGCGTCGGCGAAGGTCGGGGCCTCGGCGGCGTTGAGGACGACGGGGGCGCCCTCGGTGGTGATGGCGACCCAGCCGGTGCCGCGCAGGGTGGTGTTGAACAGGCCGCCGGCGGCGATGCTGCCGCCCTTGACCCGCTCGACGTTCCAGTCCAGCGAGGCGGAGAAGGCGAGCACGTTCTTGCCGCTGACCGACAGGCCGCTGTTGGTGAGCTGCAGGATGTGGACGTCGTGGGCGAGGTCGGCGAGGAAGACGTCGCCCTGGCCCTCGACCCGCATCAGCTGCAGGCCCTCGCCGGTGAGCGCCTTCTTGAGGAACTTCGCGGCGCCGCCGCCCTGGTAGTTGAAGTTGACGTTGCCCTGGTAGGCGACCATCGAGCCCTGCTTGGCCATGAACGGCTCGGTGATCCGAACCCGCAGCAGCTTCTTGTTCTGCAGGATCGCGCCCGCGCCGTCGACCTCGCTGAACCGGCCGTCGATCAGCTCGCCGGAGATGCCGGCGAAGGCGTCGGACGGCACCTGCTGGCCGTAGCCGGCGGCGGGCTGCTGGACCATCGGCTGCTGGGCGGGCTGGTACGCCGGGGGCTGGCTCGACGGGTACGCCTGCGCCGGCTGGTCGCCCCAGGACTGGAGGACCTGCTCGGGCTGGGCGGCCGGCTCCGCCTGGACGGCGGGCTCGGGCTGGGCGACGGGCTGGGCGGCGCGCGGCGCGACCGCGGTGACCGCGTCGAAGGAGAAGGCCGGCTCACTCGTGCCGCGGTCGGCGGCCACCTCGCCGAAGTCCCCGGAGCCGGCGGCGGAGTCGGCGGCGGCGGCCTCCTGGCTGCCGACCCAGACGTCGACGGAGGAGTCGGCGGAGGAGTCGGCGGAGGAGTCGGCGGAGCCCGAGGAGTCGGCGGCCGTCTCGGCGCCCGCGTCGGCCGACGGATAGAGCGGGTTGGTCGACTGCACGCCCTGGTCGGACACGTGGTCGGTCCACTGGGAGCCGTCCCAGTAGCGGAGCTCGTGGCGTCCGGTGGGGTCCGGGTGCCAGGCGGCTGCGGTCATGGTCGTCCTATCTGTCGGTTCTCGGGTCGGTCTCATCGTGTCAGTCGAGTGGGAGACCCGGTAGCCCGGCTAACATCGGGATGTGGCGGATTGGAAGCGCGGTGCGCGCAGGGTGCTCTACCCGGCGTACGAGGCGCGCATGCTTCGCAAGATGCCGCGCAACCTGCCGAAGCACATCGGCGTCATGCTCGACGGCAACCGGCGCTGGGCGAAGGCGGTGGGCCGCGACACCGCCCACGGCCACCGCGCGGGCGCGGCCAACATCGAGCCGCTGCTCGGCTGGTGCGACGAGGTCGGGATCGAGGTGGTCACCTTGTGGCTGCTCTCGACCGACAACCTGAACCGTCCGGCCCAGGAGCTGGAGCCGCTGCTGGAGATCATCGTCGAGGCGGTCGACTCGCTCGCCGACCAGCGCCGCTGGCGGCTGCACCCCGTGGGCGCGCTCGACCTGCTCCCGGACGCCGCCGCCAAGCGGCTCAAGGCGGCGGCCGAGGCCACGGCCGACGTCGACGGGATGATCGTCAACGTCGCGGTGGCCTACGGCGGCCGTCGCGAGATCGCCGACGCCGTCCGCTCGCTGCTCACCGAGCACGCCGCGCTCGGCACGCCGCTCGAGCTGCTCGCCCAGCAGATCGACATCGAGCACATCGAGGAGCACCTCTACACCAAGGGGCAGCCCGATCCCGACCTGGTGATCCGCACGTCGGGGGAGCAGCGGCTCGGCGGCTTCCTGCTGTGGCAGAGCGCGAAGTCGGAGTTCTACTTCTGCGAGGCCTACTGGCCCGACTTCCGCCGCGTGGACTTCCTGCGCGCGATCCGGGCCTACGCCCAGCGCGAGCGCCGGTTCGGCTCCTAGCCCTAGCGACCTGGGTCACACGGGTACTGTCAGCATCCGTGAACACCCCCACCCGCCTGTTCCGCACCGTCGCGATCGCGGAGGCGGTGACCTGGACGGGACTGCTGTTCGGCATGTTCCTCAAGTACGGACCCGCGGAGAACGAGGCGGGCGTCCGGATCTTCGGGATGCTGCACGGCGTCGTCTTCGTCGCGTACGTCGTGACCACGGTGGTGGTCTGGGTGGACCGGCGCTGGTCGGCCGGCCGGGGGCTGCTCGCCCTGGTGGCGGCGGTGCCCCCGCTGGCGACGCTGCCGCTCGAGTGGTGGGCGATCCGCAGGGACTGGCTCGGCGACACCTGGCGGCTGCCCGCCGGCGCCGGCAGCTCGCTGCCCGACCGGCTGGTCGGCTGGCTGCTCGCCAACCCGCTGCGCGGGCTGGGCGTCGGGCTGGTGGCGGTCGCCGCGCTGACCGGTGTCGCGCTGGTCGTGGGTCCGCCGGGATCCTGACCCGGAACCTCGCGGCCGCGGGGCGCGTCCCACGGGCATGACCGCCCTCGACCGTCGTACCGCACTCCAGCTCGGCCTCACCGGCCTCGTCGCCGGGCTGCTCACCGCCTGCGGTGACGAACCGAATGTCGACCCCGAGCCCGCCCCGGGGGAGATCGACCTGGTCTCCTCCGACGTACGCCGGGCGGCGGGGGACCCCGCCCTGGTCGCGCCCGTCGTCGCCGGCCTGGACCGCTTCGCCGGGCGGCTGTACGGCGAGCTGGCGGCCGGCGACGGCAACCTGGTGCTCTCGCCGTACTCCGTGGCGCTCGCGCTCGGCATGACCCTCACCGGGGCGGCGGGCACCACCGCCGAGGAGATGCGTGCGGTGCTGGGGGTGGGTGACCTCGGCGAGCGCTGGCATCGCGGCGTCAACGCGCTGAGCGCCCACGTCGAGGGGCTCGCGGGCCGGCAAGAGCGGGCCGACGGCTCGACGGCCGAGCTCGCGCTGAGCACCGCCGACCAGCTGTTCGGACAGCGCGAGGTGGCCTGGGCGGCCGACTTCCTCGACCTGCTCGCCAAGGAGTACGGCGCCGGCCTGCGCACCGTCGACTTCGTCGGAGCGACCGAGCGGGCCCGGCGCGCGATCAACGCCTGGGTGGAGGAGCGGACCCACGACCGGATCGTCGACCTGGTGCCCCAGGACGCCCTCGACGAGCTGACCCGGCTGGTCCTGGTCAACGCGATCTACCTGAAGGCGCCGTGGGAGGAGCCGTTCGAGAAGAGCGCGACCACGACGGGGGGCTTCCACCGTCCCGACGGCTCGGACGTCGAGGTCGAGCTGATGCGCCTGCCCCAGCTCGCGACCTCGCTCAGCGCCGGCGACGGCTGGCGGGCCGTCGTGCTGCCGTACGCCGGGCGGCGACTCGCGATGAGCGTCGTGCTCCCCGACGAGGGCGCCCTGGACCGGGTCGAGCAGCAGGTCCGGGCCGGCGGCTTCGCGGCCTTCCTCGGGCGGGGCGAGCCGGCCTCCGTCGACCTCAGCCTCCCGCGCTGGACCTTCCGCACCGCCGCGCCCCTCAAGGCGGCCCTCTCGGCGCTCGGGATGCCGACGGCGTTCCAGGACGGCGCGGCCGACTTCACGCCGATGACCGAGGAGGACCTGCCCCTGGTCGTCTCCGAGGTCCTGCACCAGGGCTTCATCGCGGTCGACGAGGAGGGGACCGAGGCCGCCGCGGCGACCGCCGTGGTGGTCCGGGTCGAGAGCGCGCCGCTCACCGAGCCGTTCCTGGTCGACCGGCCCTATCTCTTCGTGATCCACGACGTCGAGCACGCGACCCCGCTCTTCGTCGGCCGGGTGAGCGACCCCACCGCCTGACAAGTTAATCCAAAGCGGCGGCACCGTTCGGGTCCCGTTCACCGTCGTCACCCTCACTGGTCAGGATTCGCCGCCAACGTTCCCGGTGGCCGCGCGATCCCGCGCGGCGAGACGGCCTTTCTCGGGTGGCCACGACCTAGGACGACGTGTGACCAGCCTGCCCCTCGTCGATCCGAGCGCGCCCGAAGTGGAGCCGCGCCGGATCTCCCGCAAGGCCACGGGTGCCGATGCGGTGTTCGTCAACGTCTCGCGGGCGATCGGTGCGTCCGTGCTGGTCATCACCGGCGGCGTCGGCGTCTTCCTCGCCTGGCAGGCGGTCCCGACCCTTCGGCACTACGGGCTCTCCTTCCTCACCGAGGAGCGGTGGCAGCCCGAGATCGACGTGATCGGCATCGCCGGCGTCCTGGTCGGCACCGTGTCGATCGCCCTGGTCGCGATGGCCTTCGCCTTCCCGCTGGCGCTCCTGACCGCGCTCTACATCAGCGAGTACGCCCCCGCCCGGGTCAAGGGACTGCTCGTGTCGGCCGTCGACCTGATGGCTGCCATCCCGTCCATCGTCTACGGCCTGTGGGGCTTCTTCCTGGTCATGCCGTACGCCGCCGAGCTGGCCTGGTGGCTGCAGCGCAACTTCGGCTGGGTGCCCTTCTTCAAGATCCGCGGGACCGACCCCGACAGCGCCGTGTGGGACACCAGCCGCTATGTCTCGAGCGCCTTCTGCGCGGGCATCGCGGTCGCGATGATGGTGCTGCCGATGGCCTGCGCCGTCATGCGCCAGGTGTTCTCGCAGACCCCGCCGGGGGAGCGGGAGGCCGCGCTCGCGCTCGGCGCCACCCGCTGGGGCGTCATCCGCAGCGTCGTGCTGCCGTTCGGCCGCGGCGGCATCATCGGCGGCACCATGCTCGGCCTGGGCCGGGCCCTGGGCGAGACGATCGCCGTCGTCCTGATCATCTCGCCGGCGTTCGAGATCAAGTGGAACGTGCTGGAGATCGGGGCGAACTCGGTCAGCGCGCTGATCGCGGTCCAGTTCGGCGACGCGACGCCCGCCCAGCTCTCCGCCCTGCTCGCCGCCGGCTTCGTGCTGTTCCTGATCACGCTGTGCGTCAACACGCTCGCGGCCGTGATCGTGAACCGCAGCCGCTCCGGAGCGGACGCCGACGCATGACCGCGCTGACCTCGCCCGGCCCGGTCGTCGTCGAGCCGACGGCCGCGCCCACCGCGCCGCGTACGACGCTCCCGACCCGCGCTGCCGATGCACCCCCGCCGGTGCCGCGGCGGGCCGTAGGCCGGCCCAACGCCGACGAGCTGTTCGCCCGGGTCGGCGCCTGGATCGCCGCACTGGGGGCGACCTGGCTGATCACCCAGCGCTTCCTGCCGCTCAGCGGCCTGGCCTGGTTCGTGATCGTGCTGCTCGTCGCCGGCATCGTGATGACCGGCCTGCTGTCCGCGATGAGCACGACCTTCGTCGAGGTCCGGGACCGGATCGCGGGAGTGGTGGTCACCGCGGGCGCGGTGGCCGTCGGCCTGGCCCTGGTCTCGGCCGTGGTCTTCGTGTTCCTGCGCGGCTGGCGTCCGCTGACCCACCTCAACTTCTTCACCGACGACATGGCCGGCGTGGAGCCGAAGGCGCCGTTCACCGACGGCGGCGTGCTGCACGCGATCATCGGCTCGGGCATCCAGCTCGGCATCGGCCTCGCGGTCGCGCTGCCGCTCGGCATCGGCACCGCCGTGTTCATGACCGAGGTCGGCGGCCGGTTCGCCAAGGTGGTGCGCACGGTGGTGGAGGCGATGACCGCGCTGCCGTCGATCGTCGCCGGCCTGTTCATCTACACCACCGTGATCCTCGCGGCCGGCGTACCGCGGTCCGGCCTCGCGGCGGGGCTCGCGATCGGCGTGATGATGCTGCCGATCATCGCCCGGGCCGCGGACGTGGTGCTGCGGGTGGTGCCCGGCAACCTGCGCGAGGCCAGCCTGGCGCTCGGCGCCAGCCGCTGGCGCACCGTGTGGCACGTCGTGCTGCCGACCGCGCGTCCCGGACTCGCCACGGCGGTCATCCTGGGCGTCGCCCGCGGCGTCGGCGAGACCAGCCCGGTGCTGCTGACCTCGGGCGCGGCGCCGTTCATCACCGCCAACCCGGTCGGCGGCGCGATGAACTCGCTGCCGCTGTTCATCTACACCCAGGTCCGCAGCGGCGAGCCGAACGCGATCGGCCGCGCCTTCGGCGCCGCCGTCGTGCTGATGACCCTGGTCCTCGCGCTGTTCGTGATCGCCCGCCTGGTCGCCCGGCCCCGCCGGCACCGGACCCGCCTGCGCCGTTTCCGCCCCCGCCGCACCCGCCCCCACGGAGAGACCGCATGACTTCCCGCGTCCGCACCCTTCTCGCGCTCCTCGCCGGGCTCGCCGTCCTGGCCTCGGCGACCGGTACGGCGGCCGCCGACGACGGTGGGGCGCACCGCACGACGTACACGACCATCGAGGGCACCGGCTCGACCTGGTCGGAGCTGATCGTCCAGAAGTGGATCGCCGACGTCGACGCCAACGGGATGAAGGTGGTCTACACCGGCGGCGGCTCGAGCAAGGGCCGCAAGGACTTCGCGCAGTCGACCAACGACTTCGCGATCTCCGAGATCCCGTACCAGGGCGTCGACGAGCAGGGCAACGCCGACAAGTCGGACCGGCCCTACGCCTACCTGCCGATCGTGGCCGGTGGTACCGCGTTCACCTACCAGCTCAAGGTCGGCGGCAAGCTGGTGCGCAACCTGCGCCTCTCCGGCGAGACGATCACCAAGATCTTCACCGGCGCCATCACCAACTGGAACGACGCCGCGATCACCAAGGACAACAACGGCCGGGCCTTCCCCTCGCTCCCGATCACGCCGGTCGTCCGTTCGGACGGCTCCGGCACGACCGCCCAGTTCACCACCTGGATGGACAACCAGTACCCGAGCCTGTGGCGGCCGTACTTCGGAAAGTCCGGGCTGACGTCGTACTACCCGCGCAAGTCCGGCTCGCGGATGGTCGCCCAGTCCGGCTCGGACCAGGTGATGAACACGGTCAAGGGCTTCGCGGGCAACGGCACCATCGGGTACGTCGAGTACTCCTACCCGAAGAACGCCAACTACCCGGTCGTCAAGGTGCTCAACAAGGCCGGCTACTTCATCGAGCCGACGCAGTACAACACCGCGGTCGCGCTGACGAAGGCGGTCATCAACCCGACCACGCTGACCCAGGACCTGACCGGGGTCTACGTCAACGCGGACCCGCGGGCCTACCCGATCTCGTCGTACTCCTACATGATCATCCCGACCGGCGGCTCGGACACCCGGATGACCACGGCCAAGCGGCAGACGCTCGCCGACTTCATCTACTACTCGCTGTGCGGGGGCCAGACCAGCGCGGGCTCCTACGGCTACTCGCCGCTGCCGCTCAACCTGGTGCAGGCCGGCTTCGACCAGGTCGCCAAGCTCAAGGCCGCCGACCCCGCCGTCGAGCTGACCGACCGCGACGTCAAGAGCTGCAACAACCCGACCTTCGACGGCAAGAACCTCAAGAACAACGTGCTCGCGAAGAAGGCCCCGCAGCCGGCCGCCTGCGACAAGAGCGGCGCCGGGCCGTGCGGCACCGACACCGGGACGGGGCAGCCGTCCACCGACCAGGGCACGCCGGTCGACCCGGCCGCGCCGGCAGCCCCGGCCGCGACCGGCGCGGGCGCACCCGTGGCCGAGGGCCAGCCCGCCACCGTCGATCCCGAGACCGGCGCCGCCCCCGTCGCCGCGACCGGGACCACCCCGACCGAGGTGTACGCCAACCCGACCCTGGTGGCGGACCGTGCGGGCGACCGGCGTCCGTTCGGCGTGCTGGCGGTGGTCGAGCTGCTGCTCCTGGTGCTGGTGCCCGGCGTGGTCAGCATGCTGCTGCGCCGGCGCCGGCTCGGCCGGAGCGCGGCATGAGCGCGCCGCGGGAGCGCCGCCGAGGCCTGGCCGGCACCGTCGCGGTGGCCGCGCTGATGGGCCTGGCCCTGCTCGCCCCCGGCGCGGGCGCGGGTCCGGCCGCCGCGCGGCCCACGGACCCGGCGGCCCGGGTCGCCCCGGCCGGCGGCTTCGAGCAGACCAAGACCATCGAGCGCACCTTCGTCGACGCGCAGGGCGCCGTCGAGTCGGTGACCTCCTCCGCGTTCACGGTACGCGCCGACCACACCACGGACCTGCGTGGTCGCGAGCGGGTGGACATCTCGTGGAGTGGCGCGCCGCCGAGCGGTGGCCGCGCGAGCAACCCGTACGGCGAGAACGGGCTCAGCCAGGAGTACCCGGTCGTCGTCATGCAGTGTCGCGGCCGGGACGACGCGAGCCTCCCGGCCGCGCAGCAGCTCAGTCCCGAGACCTGCTGGACCTCCTCCTTCTTCCAGCGCTCCCAGGTCGCCCGGTCGCCGTACGAGGCGCTGTGGACCGTCGACCAGTACGCCGGCGACGCCGACAAGGCGCCGCTGTCCGGCGTCGACGCACTGCCCGACGACAAGTGCAAGACCGCCAAGGTCGACGGCACCCTCACCCACCTGACGCCCTTCGTCGCGGCCTCCGGCACCCGCTACCTGGCCTGCGACAGCGACACCATGCCGCCCGAGGCGGCGGTCGGCTCGGCCTTCCCCGCCTCCGAGGTCGCCGCCTTCACCGACGGTGACGGCAACGGCCAGGTCGGCTTCGAGGTGCGCTCGAAGACCGAGAACGAGTCGCTCGGCTGCTCGAACACGGTCGCCTGCTCGATCGTGGTCGTGCCGATCACCGGGCTGAGCTGCGCGCCGCCGAGCGACGACGCCAAGCGGCTCGGCGAGGAGTGCCGGCAGTACGGCGAGTTCGCCTCCGGCAGCAGCAACTTCGCGGGCCTCGGCATCGACCAGGCCGTCGGGCCCGCGCTGTGGTGGTCGGCGTCCAACTGGCGCAACCGGGTCTCGATCCCGATCACCTTCGGCCTGCCGCCGGACGCCTGTGACGTCCTCGACAGCCGGCCGCCCGTCTCCTTCTCCGGCTCCGAGCTGATGGCCCAGGCCGGCCTGCAGTGGGCGCCGGCGTACTGCCTGAACAAGAAGCGCTTCAAGTTCCAGCTCAACCAGATGCCCGACCAGGCCGGCTGGAACCTGATGCAGAGCGGCGACTCGCCCGCGGCCTTCGTCTCCGCGCCGCACGAGGCGACCGGCGAGGATCCGGTCGGCTATGCGCCGACCGCGGTCACCGGGTTCGGGATCGGGTACGTGATCGACCGGCCCGACAATGCCGGCGAGTACGGCGAGCTGCGGCTCAACGCCCGGCTGATCGCGAAGCTGCTGACCCAGAGCTATCCGGGCTCCGCGCTCGGCAAGGGGCATCCCGGCCTGGAGACCAACCCGCTGAGCATCCAGGCCGACCCCGAGTTCGTCGCGCTCAACCCGGGACTGAGCCAGCGCACCACCGAGGCGGGGGCGACCCTCCTGTCGCTGTCGAACTCCTCCGACATCGTCGCCCAGCTCACCGAGTACATCGCCGCCGACAAGGACGCGATGAGCTTCATCAAGGGCAAGCCCGACCCGTGGGGGATGAAGGTCAACCCGGCGTACCGGAAGTTCGAGGTCCCGGCCGCGGAGTGGCCCCTTCTCGACATCTACACGCCGACCACCCAGGACCCGTGCCGGCAGGCGAACCCGTCGGTCTACCTCAGCCAGGTTGCGGCGCCGGTGACCACGCTGCGCAAGATCGCGGACGCCCTGATCGACTCGTGGCCGAACGTGCAGACCCGCTGCGACGCCGACCTGAACGCGGTCGGACAGGCCTGGAAGATCGGCCGGATCGACCGGCAGCCCTACGGCGCGCGCTTCCTGCTCGGGATCGTCAGTCTCGGCGACGCCGAGCGCTACGGCCTGCGCACCGCCGCGCTGCGGACCAGGGGCAGCGCGTACGTCGCGCCGTCGAGCGCCTCGCTGGGCAAGGCGATCGAGGTCGCGAAGCAGAAGAAGGGCGACCGCCTCGGTCCGTTCGTGCTGGGCCAGGACGACCTGCTGGCGGCCAGGAGCGCCTACCCGGGCACCCAGATCGTCTACACGGCGGCCCGGACCCACGGCCTGAAGCAGAAGGAGGCCGCGACCGTCGCCTCCTTCATCCGGATCGCGACGACCGAGGGCCAGCGGGCCGGCCGGGCGAACGGCGAGCTCCCCGAGGGCTACCTCCCGCTGCGCCGCAGCGGCGTGACCGCGAAGCTGTGGCGCACCGCCCAGGCGACGGCGAAGGCGGTCGAGGCGCAGCACGCGCCGCCGGCCGAGGGCGGTGCCGCCGCCGGGGGCACCGTGACCCAGACGCCCGCCGCGCCGGCCGTGGAGGCTCCTCCCGCGGGTGCGCCGGAGGCCGCCGTACCCGCGGCGCCGGCCGAGCCGGCGCCGACCGTGACCGCCCGCACCGAGGCGGCCAGCTCCGGCACGGCACTGTCGATGCTGCCCGCGCTGCTGGTGATCGGCACCCTCGCCGCCGCCGCGTCGCTGGTCACCCGGCTGATGTCGCTGCGCCGGCGGTGGGTCCGATGAGCGTCGCCGCCCCCGACGAGGTCGGGACCGAGGAGGCCGGCCGCCGCCGACGTCCGCCGGCGCCCGCGCCGCCGCCCAGCGAGCCGGGACTCCTCGCCAGCTCGACGCTGACCGTGGTCGCGGTGCTGTGCGCCTGGCTGGCCGTGCACCTGCTCGTCCTCGGCAGCGTGTCCCACGAGCGCGCCCAGGCCCTGCTGCACCGGGAGCTGCGGATGCAGCTCGCCGGCGCCACCGCGCCGATCGGGCCGGTGACCGACCCGGGCGCCCCCGTCGCGCTGCTCGACATCCCCGCGCTGGGGATCGACGAGACCGTGGTCGAGGGCACCGCGGCCGGCGACCTGTTCGCCGGGCCCGGCCACCGCCGCGACACCGTGCTGCCCGGGCAGGTCGGCACCTCGATCGTCTACGGCCGCTCGACGACCTATGGCGCGCCCTTCCGTGGCCTGGGCGGGCTGGCGGTCGGCGACCCGATCACGGTCACCATGGGCCAGGGCGAGGTCGGCTTCAAGGTGATCGGCGTGCGGCGCGACGGCGACCCGCTGCCGCAGCCCGCCCCGGCTGGGGCGGCCCGGCTGACCCTGGTCACCGCCGCGGGGGAGGGCCGCTTCGCGCGGCTGATGCCCGGCAGCACCGTCTACGTCGACGCCGAGGCGGCCGAGGGCTTCCCCGCGCCGGGCGGGCTCTCGCCCAGCGTGCCGGAGTCCGAGGAGGCGATGAAGTCCGGCACCGAGGCGCTGCCGCTGCTGACCCTGTGGCTGGCGCTCTTCATCGGCGCCGTCGTCGCGGCCCAGCTCGCGCGCCAGCGCTGGAGCCGCGCCCAGGTGTGGGTGGTCGCGGTCGCGCCGGTGCTCGCCCTGTCCTGGCTGACCACCGACACCGCCCTGCGGCTGCTCCCCAACCTGATCTGACCGACCGCACCACCGACCCAACCAAAGAAGATCCCAGAAAGAGGAAGTTGATGTCTGTACGCACCACCCTCGGGAGCGCTCTTGCGGCGACCCTGGCCCTCGGCGCCCTCGCCGTGGGCTCCGCGCCCGCCCACGCGGCGTACGTCGCCGACGCCGACGACACCGCCGGCATCACCCCGGTGGCCACCGACGTGATCGGTGTCGGCTCGGACACCAGCCAGCACGCGCTCAAGCTCCTCGGCGACGCGTGGAACGCCGCGACCCCGGCCCCGACCTCCCGCCTGGTGACCTACGCCGCCACCAGCGGCGGCGACCTGACCCTGCCCGGCGAGGCCGCGCCGATCACCCGCCCCAACGGCTCCGGCGCGGGCAAGGGCCGGCTCTACGGCGCCAACAACGTCGCCGCGATCGACTTCGCCCGGTCCTCCTCGACGCTGAGCTCCGACGAGATCGCCGCGAGCCTCAAGCAGTTCCCGTTCGCGCTCGACACCTTGAAGATGGCCGTCTCCAAGACGTCCAACGCGCCGGCCTCGATCACGCCCGCCGACCTGGTCAACATCTACAACGGCACCTACGACAACTGGAGTGACCTCCCCGGCAGCACGACCAGCGGCGTGATCGCGCCGAAGATCCCGCAGTCCGGCTCGGGCACCCGCAGCTTCTTCGAGGCCCAGCTCAAGGCCGCCAACGGTGGCACCGCCGTCGTCCTCGCCGGCACCGTCACCCCGGTGCAGGAGCACGACGACGCCGCGATCAAGAACGACCCCAACGCGATCGCGCCGTTCTCCGCCGGCCGTGCCGACCTGCTCGGCACGCTGCGCCTCGAGGGCGGCTTCTCCGCCGAGCGCGCGCTCTACAACGTGGTCCGGGGCACCGACGTCGCCAAGCCGGAGATCACCGCGCTGTTCGGACCCGACGGCTTCCTGTGCTCCGAGCAGGCCGCGGGCCTGATCAAGCAGGCCGGCTTCGACCAGCTCGCCACGCCGGACGACGGTGGCGTGTGCGGCGTGCAGACCACGTCGGCGACGACCGACTTCAGCATCAGCGGTGACGTCGCCCCGGTCACCACCACCGCCGGCGTCACGGGCACCCACAACGGCAACGGCGCGGTGGTCCTCAAGGCCGCGATCAACGGCTCGAAGACCCCCGAGGGCACCGTCACCTTCCGCGAGGGCGGCAGCGTCGTCAAGGCGAACGTCCCGCTCATCGGCGGCACCGCCACGGCGAGCCTGACCGGCGTCCCGGTCGGCAGCCACACCTACACCGCCGTGTACGCGCCCAAGGCCGGCACCGTGTTCCAGCCCTCGACCGGCACCGTCACCGTGGTCGTCACGGCCGGCCCGTCGGCCGCCTGCACCGCCGCCACCGCCAAGGCCGACACCGCGCAGGCCAAGGTCACCAAGCTCAAGTCCAAGCTGAAGAAGGCCAAGGGCACCGCGAAGAAGAAGGTCAAGGTCAAGCTCAAGAAGGCCAAGAAGGCGCTCAAGGCCGCGAACAGCGCGAAGGCCGCGGCCTGCTGACCACCCGCACCGGCAGCACCCAGCAGCACCCGTAGCACCCGTAGCACCGGTGCCGGGTGGCCCCAGCGGGCCGCCCGGCACCGTCCCACGACAGGAAGAGCCCATGAACCCGGACGCCGTCGACACGATGTCCCTCCCCGCGGTCCCGCCGCCGCCCGCTCCGCCGGGCGCCGCGACGGCCGACGTACCCCGCCTCGACCCGGCGACCTCCGTCGACGTACCGGATCCGGCGAGCCTCGCCGAGCTTGAGGCCCGCGAGATCACCGCGTGGTTCGGCGACCACAAGGTCCTGGACCGGGTCTCGCTCACCATGCCGGCCGGCGGCATCACCGCCCTGATCGGTCCGTCGGGCTGCGGCAAGTCGACCTTCCTGCGCATCCTCAACCGGATGCACGAGCTGGTCCCGTCGGCACAGCTCGCCGGGGAGGTGCTGCTCGACGGCGAGGACATCTACGACCCCGGCAAGCGGCTGATCGACGCCCGCCGCGCGATCGGCATGGTGTTCCAGAAGCCGAACCCGTTCCCGGCGATGTCGATCCAGGAGAACGTGCTCGCCGGACTCAAGCTCACCGGCACCCGGATGAAGAAGTCCGACAAGGACGACCTCGTCGAGTCCTGCCTGGTCAAGGGCGGGCTCTGGAACGAGGTCAAGGATCGCCTCGACGCCCCGGGCGGCGGTCTGTCCGGCGGCCAGCAGCAGCGCCTGTGCATCGCCCGCTCGCTGGCGATCCGTCCGCGGGTGCTGCTCATGGACGAGCCCTGCTCGGCCCTGGACCCGACCTCGACCCGGGTGATCGAGGAGACCATGCTCGAGCTCGCGCGCGAGGTGACGATCGTGATCGTCACCCACAACATGCAGCAGGCCGCCCGGGTCTCCGACCAGTGCGCCTTCTTCCTGGCCTCGCAGGGCCAGCCCGGCGTCATCGTCGAGCACGGCGACACCGAGGCGATGTTCCAGAGCCCGCAGGACTCGCGGACCTACGACTACGTCAACGGCCGGTTCGGCTGAGCCCGGTCCACGTGGTCGGCCGACCCGGCGCGGCCTCACTGTCGGCGGGGAGCCGTAGGCTGGGGCGGTACCCCCGGTCGTTCCGAGACCGGGGGCGCTCGTCGTGTCCCTCGACCAAAGGTGTGCCCCGTGAGTCTCGCCGGCCTCGCCGACGCCGTTCTCGCCGACCCGACGCTCTCCGCCGCGCTCACCGCGGCCGCGAGCGGTGCCCAGCCGACCGGTGAGCTGACCGGGCCCGAGGCGCTGCGCCCGTTCCTCGCCACCGGGCTGGCCCGCTCGGGGAGCCCGGTGCTCGTCGTCACCGCGACCACGCGCGAGGCCGAGCAGCTCGTCGCCGAGCTGGGCGACCTGCTCGACCCCACCGGGGTGGCCTACTACCCGAGCTGGGAGACGCTGCCCCACGAGCGGCTCAGCCCGCGCAGCGACACCGTCGGGCGGCGGCTCGCGGTGCTGCGGCGGCTGTGCCACCCCGGCACCGATGCCGCCACCGGGCCGGTCCAGGTCGTCGTCGCGCCGGTGCGCAGCATCCTGCAGCCGCAGGTCAAGGGCCTCGGCGACCTCACGCCGGTCGAGCTGACCAAGGGTGCGGAGGTCGCCATCGACGACGTCGTCGCGGGCCTGGTCGGGGCGGCGTACTCCCGGGTCGACCTGGTCGAGAAGCGCGGCGAGTTCGCGGTGCGCGGCGGCATCGTCGACGTCTTCCCGCCGACCGAGGAGCACCCCCTGCGGGTGGAGTTCTTCGGTGACGAGGTCGACGAGATCCGCTCGTTCGCGGTCGCCGACCAGCGCACCATCGCCGAGGTCGACCGGCTCTGGGCGCCGCCGTGCCGCGAGCTGCTGCTCACCGACGAGGTGCGGGCGCGCGCCGCCGAGCTCGGGGTGCGCCACCCCCAGCTCCTCGAGATCACCGACAAGCTGGCCCAGGGCATCGCGGTCGAGGGCATGGAGGCGCTGATCCCGGCGCTCGTCGACGAGCTCGAGCTGCTCGTCGACCTGATGCCCGACGACACCCGGATCCTGGTGCTCGACCCCGAGCGGGCGCGGGCCCGCGCCCACGACCTGGTCGCGACCAGCGAGGAGTTCCTGGCGGCGTCGTGGGCCACGGCCGCCAGCGGCGGGCAGGCGCCGATCGACCTGCAGGCGGCCTCCTACCACTCGCTGGCCGACGTCCGCACCCACGCGCGCGAACGCGGCCAGAGCTGGTGGACGTTCAGCCCGTTCGGGCTCGACCAGGCGATAGTCCCGGGGCAAAAGCACGAAGAAACGCCCGAAAACGGTGCTTTTGAGCAGGGAGTATCGCCGGCGCCGTCGTACCGAGGGGACGTCGAGCAGGCGTTCACCGACATCGCCCGCTGGCGCGGCGAGGGGACGAGCGTGGTCGTCGTCCACGTCGGCCACGGCCCGGCGCAGCGGATGGTCGAGGCGCTGGGGGAGCGCGACGTGCCCGCCCGGCTCGTCGACGACCTGCCCACCGGCCACGAGCTCGACCCGGCGGTCGTCACCATCACCTGCGGCAACCTCGGCCACGGCCTGGTCGACGCCGGGCGCGGCCTCGCGATCCTCACCGGCGAGGACATCGTCGGCGCCAAGGCGTCGACCCGCGACAAGGGCGCGATGCCGGTGCGCCGCAAGCGCCAGATCGACCCGCTCGAGCTCAAGGCCGGCGACTACGTCGTCCACGAGCAGCACGGCGTGGGGCGGTTCGTCGAGATGAAGCAGCGCGAGGTGCAGGGCGCGATCCGCGAGTACCTCGTCCTCGAGTACGGCCCCTCCAAGCGCGGCGGCCCGCCCGACCGGCTGTTCGTGCCGGCCGACACGCTCGACCAGGTGACGCGCTATGTCGGCGGGGAGCAGCCCAGCCTCGACCGGCTCGGCGGCGGCGACTGGACCAAGCGCAAGAACAAGGCGCGCAAGGCGGTCCGCGAGATCGCGGCCGAGCTGATCAAGCTGTACGCCGCCCGCCAGGCCACCCAGGGCCACGCGTTCGGTCCCGACAGCCCGTGGCAGCGCGAGCTCGAGGACGCCTTCCCGTTCCACGAGACGCCCGACCAGCTCACCACGGTCGACGAGGTCAAGCGCGACATGGAGCGGACGGTCCCGATGGACCGGCTGATCTGCGGCGACGTGGGCTACGGCAAGACCGAGATCGCGGTCCGGGCGGCCTTCAAGGCGGTCCAGGACGGCAAGCAGGTCGCCGTCCTGGTGCCGACCACGCTGCTCGTCAACCAGCACCTCACGACGTTCAGCGACCGGATGAGCGGCTTCCCGATCAACCTCAAGCCGCTGTCGCGCTTCCAGACCGACAAGGAGGCCGCCGAGACCATCGCCGGCCTCGCCGACGGCACCGTCGACATCGTGGTCGGCACCCACCGGCTGTTCAACGCCGACACGAAGTTCAAGGACCTGGGCCTGATCATCGTCGACGAGGAGCAGCGCTTCGGCGTCGAGCACAAGGAGGCGATGAAGCGGCTGCGCACCTCCGTCGACGTGCTGTCGATGTCCGCGACGCCCATCCCGCGCACCCTGGAGATGGCGATCACCGGCATCCGCGAGATGTCGACGATCACCACCCCGCCCGAGGAGCGGCACCCGGTGCTGACCTACGTCGGCGGCTACGAGGACCGCCAGGTCGTCGCGGCGATCCGGCGCGAGCTGCTCCGCGACGGCCAAGTGTTCTACATCCACAACCGGGTGAGCTCGATCGAGAAGGCCGCCGCCAAGATCCGCGAGCTGGTCCCCGAGGCCCGGGTCGCGACCGCGCACGGCCAGATGGGGGAGCACCAGCTCGAGCAGGTGATGGTCGACTTCTGGGAGAAGAACTTCGACGTCCTTGTCTGCACGACCATCGTCGAGTCCGGCATCGACGTCTCCAACGCCAACACCATGATCATCGAGCGCTCCGACACCCTCGGCCTGTCCCAGCTCCACCAGCTGCGCGGCCGGGTCGGCCGGTCGCGGGAGCGGGCCTACGCCTACTTCCTCTACCCGACCGAGAAGCCGCTCACCGAGACCGCCCACGAGCGGCTCGCCACGCTGGCCCAGCATTCGGACCTCGGCGGCGGCATGGCGATCGCGATGAAGGACCTCGAGATCCGCGGCGCCGGCAACCTGCTCGGCGGCGAGCAGTCCGGCCACATCGCCGACGTCGGCTTCGACCTCTACGTCCGGCTCGTGGGCGAGGCGGTCCGCGACTTCCGCTCCGACGGGGGTGCGCCCGAGCAGCTCGACGAGGTCCGCATCGAGCTGCCGGTCGAGGCCCACCTGCCCCACGACTACATCCCGAGCGAGCGGCTGCGGCTGGAGATGTACAAGCGGCTCGCGGAGGTGCGCACCGACGCCGACGTCGACGAGATCGCCGCCGAGCTCGACGACAGGTACGGCGAGCCGCCCGAGCAGGTCGTCGCGCTGCTCCTGGTCGCGCGCTTCCGCGCCCGGGCCCGCCAGGCGGGGGTCAAGGAGATCACGACCGTCGGCAAGAACGTCCGCTTCCATCCCGTCGTGCTGCCGGAGTCGCGCACGATCCGGCTCAACCGGCTCTACCCGAAGTCGATCGTCAAGCACCAGCTCGAGTCGATCCTGGTCCCACGCCCCGGCATCCCGGGACGGACGGGGACCCCGCTCGAGGGGGTGGCCCTGCTTGAATGGGCTCGACTCGTCATCGACTCGGTCATCGACCCCAAGGAGTGAGTGTGCGTCGTACGAACGTCGTGTCGTTCCGGTCCGCGGCAGCCGGCCTCGCCGCGGTCGCCCTGCTCACCGCCGGCTGCGGTGTCAGCGACAACGAGGTGAAGCCCGGCGTGGCCGCCGAGGTCGAGGGCCAGCGGCTCTCGCTCAGCAAGGTCGACCAGGCGGTCGAGGACTACTGCGCGCTGCGGGCGGCCAACCCGCAGGCCCAGCCGGCGCCGACCGCGCTGATCCGGGCGCAGTTCGTGGTGGGCTGGACCCAGGCGGTGGCCGTCGACGAGCTGGCGCCCGAGCACGGCATCGCGCTGCCGGTGGAGCAGATCGACCGGACCGCCGTCCACGACGCGTGGGACGCGCTCGGCGTCATCGACGACGACAACTACGACACCTTCGAGTTCCTGACCTGGATCCAGCAGCGCCTCAGCGACCCGGTCGCCGAGCTCGGCGCCGCCGACTCCGGAGCCCAGGGCGACGCGGCCGTCTCGGCCGGCATCGCGCTGATCACCGACTGGCTCGACCAGCACGACGTCACCTTCAACCCGGTCTTCGGCTCCTACGACGCCCAGACCGGCGCCTTCGACGGCGACCCGCTCTCGGTGCCGGTCAGCGCCGAGGCCACGAGCGCCGCCGACACCGGGGCGCTCACCGCCGCCCAGGTCGCCGCGCTGCCCGCCGACCAGCGCTGCGGTCCGGCCGTCGACCCCGCGGCGGCCGCGCCCGCGGGCTGAGCCGTGCCCGACGAGGCGGAGGGGGCGGTCGCCGAGTTCGTCGCCGTGATGCGACGGCTGCGGGCGGAGTGCCCGTGGAAGCAGGAGCAGACCCACCGCTCGCTGGTGCGCTACCTGCTCGAGGAGACCTACGAGACGGTCGACGCCATCGACGAGGCGGAGGCGAGCGGCGACTTCGCGCACCTCGCCGAGGAGCTCGGCGACCTGCTGCTGCAGGTCGTCTTCCATGCCGTGATCGCCGAGGAGCGCGGCGACTTCGACCTCGACGCCGTCGCCCGCGGCATCACCGAGAAGATGCGCCGCCGCAACCCCCACGTGTTCGGCGCCGACGACACCGGCGAGCTCACTGCTGCCCAGGTCGACGAGCGGTGGCAACGGATCAAGGCGGCCGAGCGCGCCGCCCCGGCCGAGCTGCCCGCCGCCCTCCCCGCCCTGCTGTACGCCGACAAACTGCTCGCCCGGCGCGAGCGGGCCGGGCTCCCGCTGGACCTGGACGCCGGCTCCGCGGATCTCGGCGAGCGGCTGCTCGCGCTCGTCGCCGAGGCGCGAGCCGAGGGAGTCGACCCCGAGCAGGCGCTGCGGGACGCCGCCCGGCGCCGGCGCTGACCGAACCGGCGACGCCGCCGGTCGTCGTCCACGGAACGACCGGCGGCGCCTCGGTGTCGAGGGTGAGGACCCGGGGTCCTCAGCGCGTGGGGGCCGCGACTCCCTCGACGCGCACCGTGCCGCGGCGCGAGACCACGACGATGCGGACCTTGCCGCTCCACGGTGAGGTGAAGCTCGTCAGGTCGACGACCCGGGTCGGGGTGGCGCGCTGGAGCGAGAGCTTCGAGACCAGCCGCCTGCCCGCGTAGACCTTCACCTTCCCGGGCCGCCTGCCCGTCGAGACGACCAGCGCCAGGCGGCGGGCGTCGGTGACCCGCAGGCTGAGCGTGCGTCCCTTGCGCTTCAGGGCGGCCGCGGGGACCGGGACGGTCCAGGTCCGGGTCGCGGCGCTCGGGTCGGTGTTGCCGGCGGCGTCGGTGGCGGTCGCGGTGAGCACGTGGGTGCCGGGGGTGAGCCCGGTGAGGCTCAGCGGCCCGACCGGGCAGGGCAGGTCGGCGCCGTCGAGGGTGCAGGTCGTTCGGGACCCGGGCTCCGTCGTACCGACCTCGAAGGTGGCCTCGGTGGTCGTGACGACCGAGCCCTCGGCGGGCCCGCCGTTCAGGGTGGTGTCGGGCGCCGTCCGGTCGCGGACGCCGATCGTCCACCGGCGTACGGCGGCGGTCTGGTCGCGGTTGCCGGCCTCGTCACGCGAGGTCGCCTCGAAGCGGTGCGGTCCGGGGGCGAGGCCGGTGAGGACGACCTGGCCACGGTCGCAGGGCGTGCCGGCGCCGTCGATCGTGCAGTAGAAGGTCGTCGCCCCCGGCGCGTCCAGGGTGAACGTCGCGGTGGTGTCGAAGCTCGTCGAGCCCTCGACCGGGCCGCCGCTCAGCGTCGTCTCCGGCGCGGTGGCGTCGACGGTCCACTCGTACTGCGCCGGGACCGGATCCACCCAGGTGCCGTTGCGGCCCGCGACACTCAGCGTGTGCGTCCCGTCGGCGAGGTCGGCGAAGTGTCCCTCCCCGCTGTCGCAGGTGAACGGGTAGCCGTCGAGCACGCAGTCGAAGGCCGTACCGCCGGCCGAGGTGAACGCGAAGTCCGCGGACCGGCTGTTGCTCAGCTTGGGCGGCTTCGCAGTGAAGCCGGTGTCGATCGAGTGCACCTGCACGGAGAAGGAGTGGCTCAGGTTGCCCGAGGCGTCCTCGGCCTGGATCGCGAACAGGTGCGGCCCCTCCGGCAGGACCAGGGTCCGCGGCGAGGTGCAGGGCTCCCACGCGCCGTAGTCGAGCTTGCAGTGGATCCGGACCGCGCCCCGGGCGGAGAAGGCGAACTTGAACCCGCCCTGCTGGTTGACGACCTGGGTCGGGGTGAAGCCGGTGATCTCCGGCGGGTCGACGTCGCGGAACACGGCGACCGGGTACTTGTCGACCGTCGAGAACGCACCCGAGTGCACCGCGCAGTCGCGGGTGCCGCTGCTGTTCGAGCGGGTCTCGTCGCAGCCCTCCCACTCGACGAACTCCCAGCCCGCCGGTACGCCGAAGAAGGACGGCCGCAGCCAGACCCACGCCTCGAAGGGCTCCTCGTTGCGGATCCGGGCACAGGTCAGCGTGACCCGGTGGTCGAGGTTGCTGGTGCGGTCGCACGCCGTCCCGCCGCCGTCCTCGATCGAGCCCTCGACGACCTCGACCCGGCCGGCGCCGGTGATGCCGATCGTCACCCCGACCTGTCCGGCATGGGCAGGGGCCGGAGCCAGCAGCGGCGCGAGGCCGACGGCGGCGGCGAGAGCGGCCAGGGCGAGCCGGAGGAAGATACGGGGACTCATCGGTTCTCCTCGAGAAGGTCGGGCAGGGCGAGCCACTGCGCCCAGGTCAGGTCGCGTCCGACGTACCGGGGACGGGCCAGCGGCCAGTTGGTCGCGATCCACCGCGGGACGAAGGCGTCCAGCGCCGCCTCGACCTCGCTGCCGAGGGCGCTCTCCACCACCCACCACGAGATCTCCGCGTCCGCGCCCACCTTGGCCGGCGGGTCGACGTACACACAGCCGAGGAGGACGGTCTCCTCGGCGTCGAAGAGCCCGTAGAGGAAGGACTCGTGGGCCTCGATCTCGGCCGCGTGATGGGCCAGGTCGTCGAGGTCGGCCTCACGACTCAGGTCGACCGGCGGCCAGCCCCACGCCTGGCCGTAGGTCGTCCACAGCCGCTCACGGGAGGCGCGCACCGCCGGCAGGTCGAGGTCGACGTCGGCGGGGCCCATCGGGCGCAGGTGGTGTCCGTCCGTCACCGGGACCCGGGTCGGGTGCACCCAGGACGCGGGCAGCCAGGTGGTGGTCATGGCTCGAGGGTGGCGCGGGCCGCTTGTGGCCGGCTTGCCGGTCGCTTGCGCCGTGGTCGGGGAGGTCGGGTCCCGGGTGGCCTTCCCCGCTGGTTTGTGTCGGGGGTGGGTGAGAGCCTCCGGTCATGGATCTCGGAACCCGCTCTCGGTCGACGGCCCCCGCGCTGTCGCGGTTGAGTGCTGGGGTCCGGCCCGCGAGCAGCTGCTGGTCGAGGAGTGGGCCTGCCTCCCCGCGCCCGACGAGTAGCCACCCTGCCCCGAACCCCGCGACCTCTGCTCGCGGGCGCGCCGGAGTGCCCGCGATCCGCGCGAAACCCGTTGGCAGCGGGGCGCAGCTGGTGGTGGAGTCGCCCCATGCTGCCCGACCACCTCCCACGCATCGAGCACCCGCCGGTGCGGCTGCGGGCGTTCGAGGCCCGCGACGCCGCGCTGGTGGCGTCGGTCGCCGACGACCCGTTGATCCCGCTGGTCACGACGGTGCCCACCTCGGGTTCCGCCGCGGACGCCCGGGCCTACCTCCAGCGCCAGCACGACCGGCTCCGCGCCGGGCAGGGCTACTCCTTCGCGATCGCCGACGTGGTGACCGACGAGGCCGTGGGACAGATCGGGCTGTGGACCGCGGAGATCGCGGCCGGCCGGGCGACGACGGGCTACTGGGTCGCGGGCGCCCACCGCCGCCAGGGGTACGCCGGAGCGGCGCTCGCCGCGCTCACCGACTGGGCGCTCTCCCTGCCGGAGGTCGAGCGCCTGCAGCTCCACGTCGAGCCGTGGAACGACGGCTCGTGGCGGGCGGCCGAGCGGTGCGGCTACCAGCGCGAGGGACTGCTGCGCGCGTGGGAGCGGGTGGGCTCGGACCGGCGTGACATGTACGTCTACAGCGTCGTCCCGGGCACCTAGCCCGTCGCCAGCGCCACCATCTGGTCGACGTCGAGCGCCCAGCCGGCGGCCACGTCGGCGTCGTACGTCGCGGCGCCGCGCGCCGCGCGGGCGACCTCGCCCGCCTGCTGGATCAGGGTCTCGTCGGGGCGGTAGTAGCCGTACACGTTGCCGCCGGTGCCGGCGCGGAGCTGGGCGGCGGCGCCGCGGAGGACGCCGACCCGGGCGAGCGCGTCCTCGGTGCCGGAGAGCGACTCGACGACGGCGAGCGCGTCGAGCAGGTAGGCGAGGTTGGCGTGGTCGCCGGTGGCGTGGCTGAGGAGGACGCCCTCGGCGATCTGGCGTCGGGCGCGGTCCGGCTCACCCTGGGCCATGGAGACCTGAATCGCGGTGAACAGCCCGATGTAGACGGCCAGCGGGTCGTGCCGGCGGCGGGCGGCGGCGACCGCCTGGTCGACGAGCTGGCCGGCGCCCTCGGCGTCGCCGCGGAGCAGCTCGACGGTGCCGAGCCACACGTGCGAGAGGGTCCATAGCCACTCGCCGGCCAGTCCGGCGTCCTCGCACAGCGTGATCGTCTCGCCGATGACGGTGGCGGCGAGGTCGGCGTCGTCGCGGGCGAGCGCCACCAGGCCGATCCCGCCGTGGGCGTAGGGGAGGCCCTCGAGGTCGCCGGTACGACGGGCGAGGTCGGCGCTCCGGGTCCAGATCGCCTCCGCGTCGGCGTGGTCGCCCTGCGCGAACGCGAGCGCGCCGACGACCGCCCCGGCGCGTACCCGCACCGGATCCGGCACGTCGTGCGCGAGCACGGCCTGCATCAGTCGGCGTCCCTCGCGCAGGGCGCCGCGGATCCACCAGAAGAGCCACAGGTGCCAGCCCAGCCAGCCGCCGAGGTCGGCCTGGCCGGAGGCGAGCGACCACTCGACGGCGGCGACCAGGTTGGCGTGCTCGAGCTCGATCTCCGCGAGCGTCTCGACGGTGCCCTCGCCGCGCAGGGACGGCTCGCGCGCCGAGGCGAGCGCCCCGAAGAACCTCAGGTGCGCGTCCCGCGCGGTCCTCTCGGCGGACGGGGAGAGCCTGGTGGCGGCGTACTGCGCGACGGGCTCCAGCAGCCGGAACCTCGGCCCCGGCGTCACCACCAGGAGTGACTGGTCGACGAGCGACTCGAGCAGCGCGAGCACGTCGGCCGGCCCCACCAGGTCGGCGAGGACGGCCGCCGCCGCGTCGATGCCGAAGCCACCGCTGAACACCGCGAGCCGGGGGAAGGCGGCCTGTTCGACGGGGGAGAGCAGTGCGAAGCTCCAGTCGATCGCCGCGTGCATGGTGCGCTGGCGGGGCGGCAGGTCGCGGGCGCCCTCCGCCGCCAGCACCTCGTCGAGCCGAGCGAGGATCGCGTCGGGCGGGAGCACCCGGACCCGGGCCGCGGCCAGCTCGATCGCCAACGGGATCCCCGCGAGCCGCTGGCAGAGCTGCCCGATCACCGGGTCGTCCGGGTCGAGGAGCCTGCCGGTCGCGGCCAGCCCGGTCGCGGCCGCGCGCGTCACGAACAGCTCGGCGGCCGCGGGCAGGTCGAGCGGGGTGAGCGGGAAGAGCACCTCGCCGCGGACCCGCAGCGGGGTCCGGCTGGTCACCAGGATCCGCAGCTCCGGGCAGGCGGCGGCGAGGGTGGCGACCTCGGGCCACGCGTCGAGGAGGTGCTCGGCGTTGTCGAGGAGCAGCAGCCGGTGCTGGTCGCGGAGCAGGTCGAGCAGGGCGGTGAACGGGTCGCCGCCCTCGGCGACGCCGACCGATCGGGCGATCGCGGGGATCACCGCCGACGGGTCGTGCAGCGGCGCGAGTGGAACCACGCTGACGCCGTCGGCGAACGCCGGCTCGGCCGCCCTGGCCACGGCCAGCGCGAGCCGGGTCTTGCCGCAGCCGCCGACGCCGGTGACCGTCACCAGCCGCGAGGTCGGCGAGCGCAGGACGTCGACCAGGTGGGCGACGTCGCGCTCGCGGCCGATCAGCGGGCCGAGCAGGTCGGTCGACGGCACCGCGCTGGGGCGCGGGGGCCGGCCCGGCCGGGCCGATCCGGGAGCGGGTGCGGCGACGGGCGCCGCCGGGACCGGCCGGAGCGCGGGATCCTGCTCGAGGATCTGCTGGTGCAGCCGCTGCACCGCCGGCCCCGGGTCGACGCCGAGCTCCTCCACGAGCTGTGCCCGCAGGTCGGCGTACTCCGCCAGCGCGTCGGCCTGCCGGCCCGCCAGGTAGAGCGCTCGCATCAGCTGCCCGCGCACCGACTCCCGCAGCGGGTGCTGCCGGGCCAGTCCGGTCAGCCGGGCGACCGCCGACGCGGCCTGGCCCGCGCTCAGGTCGAGCTCGGCGGCCAGCTCCTCGCCGGTGAGCCGCAGGCCTTCGAGGCGCAGCGCCTCGGTGCGCGCGAACGGCTGCGGTACGTCGGCCAGCGGCTCGCCGCGCCACCATCCGAGTGCCTCGCTCAGCCGGTCGCGCGCGGCCTCCGGGTCCGCGGCCGCGAGCGCGGTCCGGGCGGCCTCGATGCCGGTCGCGAGCTGGGCGGTGTCGAGTGCGCCGGCGGGCAGGTCGAGCCGGTAGCCGGGCGGGACCGTCGCGATCTCGGCCGGCACGCCCGCCTCGCGCAGCCGGGTGCGGAGCCGGGAGATGACCGCCTGCAGGTTGGCGAGAGTGCCGCCACGGGCGCTCTCGCCCCAGACCCGGTCGAGCAGGGTGTCGGTCGAGACCACCCGGCCCGCGTCGACGGCCAGTGCGGCCAACGTCTCGCGGTGGCGCGGGGAGCCGATGTCGACGCTCGCGCCCGCCTGGTCGAGCACCTCGATCGGGCCGAGCAGGCGCAGCGGTACGACGTCCCCACGGTCTGGCACCCGGCCAAGGTTAAGGGGATCCCGGGGCGGCCGCCCTCAGTTTCGCGGGGCGACGGCTGCCGGCAGGTCGGCGAGGACGGCGTGGGGGAGCGCGGGCGTGCGGTGCCCGTCGCGCCCGACCATCTCCTCGTTGACCACCAGCGCGTTGAGGACCGACTCCTCGACGGCCTCGACCACCGCCGTGTAGAACGGGTCGATCGCCCCCCAGGGCAGCACCCGCTGCTCGGCCAGCTCGGTCGGCGGCGGGTACATCTGGCTGCGCAGCCCGGGCGCCGGCGCGGTCGAGAAGGCCAGGAAGATGTCGCCGGAGAAGTGCCCGCCGGCGGTGCCGGTGCGGGCCAGGCCGAGCGGGACCCGCCGGGCCAGCGCCTTGCACTGGTGGGGGAGCAGCGGTGCGTCGGTGGCGACCACGACGATCACCGAGCCGACGCCGCCGGGCAGGCTCCCGGCGACGGCGGGCGCCGCGAGGCCGAGGTCGCGGACGAACCAGCCCGGGTCCTCCATCGGGTTGTCGTCGCTCAGGGCCCGGCCGATCGGCGAACCGGCGACGACGAGCTCGCGGCGGTCGCCGAAGTTGGCCTGGACCAGGACGCCCACGGTGTACGTCGTGCCGGCGAACGCCACCTCCCGCGACGCCGTGCCCGTGCCGCCCTTGAAGGCGTAGCAGTTCATGCCGGTGCCGCCGCCGACCGAGCCCTCGGGCACCGGTCCGGCGGTCGCGGCGTCGAGCGCGGCGCGGGCGTGCTCGGGGCGGACGTGGCCGCCGTTGATGTCGTTGAGGTAGCCGTCCCAGGTCTCGCCGCACACCGGCAGCAGCCACTGGGCCGCCAGCCGCGGGTGCACCTCCTGGACCCACTCGACGGTGCCGGTGTGACAGGCGCCGACCGCATGGGTGTTGGAGATCAGCACCGGCATGGTGAGGGCGCCGGACTCCTCGATCCACGTGGTCCCGGTCAGCTCTCCGTTGCCGTTGAGGGAGTACGACGCCGCGGCGCACGGCTCGCCGACGCCGTCGCGCCCGCGCGGCAGGATCGCGGTGACGCCGGTGCGGACGGAGGTCCCGCTGATGAGCGTCTCGAGGCCGACGGTGACACCGGGGACGTCGGTGATCGCGTTGTGCGGACCGGGCGTGCCGGGGAGGGCGAGCAGGTCGCGGGCGCGGGGCCGGTCAGTGGGCACGGGAGACCTCTCGTTCGGGGGTGATGTCGGCGCAGCCGGTGGCGAGGCGGGCGTACCCGCAGATCAGGGACACGGTCCGCTCGTAGTCGAGGGAGCGGATACCGATGACGATGTGCTCGCCGTACGCGTCCTCGAGCGCGACCAGGTTCTGCGCGATGTCGGTGGCCTCGGAGGTGAGGGTGAAGTGGCCCTGGGCGACCCCGACCTCGAGGATGCCGACGTAGATCGCGACCTGGGTGTCGTAGAGCGCGGCGAACAGCTCGGCGTTGTCCTCGCGCAGCCGGAGGTGGCCGTCGAGCTGGTAGAGCGCACCGACCAGGTCGTCGTCGGGGGAGGACGGCAGGCCGCCACGGATGGTGGCGACCAGCTTGTCGCGGGCGTCGGGGTACTGCGTGACCAGCGAGAGCCGGTCGTCGTAGAACCGCTTGCGGGCCCGGGCGTGGACCTCGTTGAGCAGGCCCTGGACGTCGTCGAAGTAGTAGTGCACGGTGCCGGTCGAGACGCCCGCGCGCGCCGCGACGTCGCGGATCCGCAGGCCCGCGGCCCCGACCTCGCGGAGCACCTGGAGGGCCGCGGCGACGATCTGGTCGCGCCGCTGCTCCTGGTCCTTGAACCGTGCCACCCCGTGCCTCCTCGCTGCTTTCCTAACGCACCGTCAGGAAAGCAGAGGTTACAGATTGCCTATTGACAGCGGTATCCAATCAGTTCTTTGATTCAGCGTCAAAGAAAGGGGTGCCATGTCCGAGCTGCACCAGGTCGCCTCCGCCGGCCGCTACGAGCAGGAGCTCGCGCGCTCGCTGACGATGCGCGAGAACATCCTCATCACGCTCTCGTCGGTGACGCCGGCGTCCAGCGTCTTCATCATCGTCCCGGCGATCCTGCTGGGCGTCGGCGGCGCCTCGGTGCTCACCCTCGGGCTCGCGGCGCTGGCCGCCGTGCTCGTCGGCGTCTGCTACGCCGAGCTGTCGGCGACGTACCCGGTCACGGGCGGTGAGTACACCTGGACCGCGCGGCTGCTCGGCCGTCCGCTCGGGTTCGGCACCTTCATGCTGACCATGGTCAACGGGATCCTGATCATCGCCGTGATCGCGCTCGGCACCGGCGACTACCTCAGCGCCGCCTGGTCGGCGCTCGACGGGGTCTGGGTCGGGGTCGTGGTGATCGTGGCGACGACCGCCGTCGCGGCGCTCGACATCCGCACCAACGCGTGGGTGACCGGCGTCTTCCTCGCGACCGAGCTGCTCGCGCTCGTCGTCCTGACCGTGCTCGGCTTCCTGAACCCCGAGCGCGGTCCCGGTGCCTTCCTCTCCGCGCAGGCCGCGGGCGACCACGGCCTCGAGACCGTCGGCGTCGCCGCGATCATCGCGCTGCTGCCGGTCGCGCTGTTCGCCTTCAACGGGTACGGCGCCGCCGTCTACTACGTCGAGGAGACCAAGGACGCCGACCGCACCATCGGCCGCGTCATCCTGGTCTCGCTGGTCGTCACCGCCCTCGTCGAGATCGTCCCGCTCGCCGCCGCCGTCATCGGCGCCCCCAGCATGGAGGCGCTGCTCGGGAGCGACGCCCCGATGAACTACTTCCTCCTCGAGCGCGGTGGCTCGGCGCTCAACACCGCGGTGAGCGTCGGCGTCGCGCTGGCCATCGTGAACGCCGTCATCGCCGTGATCATCCAGATCGCCCGCCTGGTCTACGCCTCGGCCCGCGACCGCTCCTGGCCCGGCCCGGTCGACGACGTGCTCGGCCGGATCCATCCGCGCTTCCGCTCGCCCGTCAACGCCACCCTCCTGGTCGGCGCACTCTCCGCGCTCACCGCCGCCTTCATCCCGCTGACCTGGCTGATCACGGCCACCGGCGCCTCCGTCGCCCTCGTCTACCTCGTCGTCGGCGCCTGCGCCCTGCGGCTGCGGCGCGCCGGCCGCGCGATGTCGCGTGGCTACCGGATGCCGCTGTGGCCGCTCCCTCCGGTGCTGCTCGTCGCCGGGATGCTGTACGTCTGCGCCGAGGTCGGGCGGGACGCGCCCTCGCAGCTGGTCATCGGCCTGGTCACGGTCGGGATCGGGGTGGCGTACTACTTCGGGTTCATCCACCCGCGACGTGGCGACCGGTGGACGCTGCCGGACCCGGTGGTGGAGGCTGAGGGCGAGGGGGCTTCCTGACGAGCATGCGATGGCTGGGCGCCCGGACTGTTCGTTCGCAGGCTATCGGTCGTCACTGATCACGGCGACTCCACGTCGTCGAAGCGCACCTCGACCTCGTGGTGATCGGCCGGGTCGTTGTCGGCAATCAACACGAATTGACCTCTATCGCAGGAGTGGACGGCAGCGTGGCCCGCGGCGTCTAGCTGAAGCAAGCGAAGAACCCGCCGCACGACTTGACTCGAACATATGTTCGAGTAGGATGAGCGCATGACTTCTCTCGGGGCGCTCGACACGGCAACCGCCGTGGCGCAGCGTGCCGCGGATCTGGCCGGTGCCGACTGGGAGGTCCTCGACGGCCCCGAGACGGTGGCTGGCGTGGAGGCGATCGCCGCGTCCCGGTCGTTCCTCGACGCCGCCCTGTTGCGTGGGGTCGCTCGACTCGAAGCCACGGATGCGGTGCAAGACCTGGGTTGGGCCTCGGTCAAGGACTACCTGACCCATGTCACGGGCGGGCACAAGGGGGCCGGGGGTGGGCTGGTCCGCGCGGTCGAGCAGCTGCGCGACCTGCCCGAGGTCCAGGCCGCCCTCGAGACCGGGCGGGTCACCCTGCCCCAGGCGCGGGCGATCGCCTCGAAGGTGCACACGTTGCCCCGGGTGTCGGAGTTCCGGACCGCGGTGGCCGGGGCGATGCTCGGGCTGGTCGACACCCGTGGTCATGACGCCACTGATCTGCAGAACGCTTTCGGTGACGTGGTCCGTGAGCTCGACCCGGACGCAGCACTGGTGAACGCGGACAAGGAGAAGGCCAAGGCCGAGCGCGGTGCCCACAACGCCCGGCACCTCTCCTTCGCCGAGGACGGCCACGGCGGCGTCCGCCTCAAGGGCTACGGCACCCTCGAGGACGCCGAGAGGATCAAGGCCACCCTCCACCCCTCTCCGCCCCGGCCACCACCGAACCCGGCGCCTGTGGCGGCGTCACCCGTCGACCCGGCCAGCCCATGTTCGACGACGACGGGGTCGCGACCGGTGCCGCCTGTCTGACGCCGGGTTGCAGTCACGACGGGCGTGACCCCCGCGATGCGGGTGCCCGACTGTGGGACGCCCTCGTCGACGCGTGTGACCGGCTCACCGCGACCGACGAGCTGCCCCGTGACCACGGCACCAAGCCACGCGTGGTCGTGCTGATCGACCAGGAATCGCTCAAGCAGAAGGTCATCGACGCCGGCCTGGCCCGCAACGGGCACACCCCGACCGGCGCCCGGTTCTCCGCGACCGCCGTGCGCCGGATGGCCTGTGATGCCGAGATCATCCCCGGCGTCCTGGGGGCCCAGGGCCAGGTCCTCGATGTGGGCCGTGCCCAACGACTCGTCACCGCCGCGATCTGGATCGCCCTGGTCATCCGCGACCGGCACTGCGCGTTCCCCGGCTGCACCCGCATGCCCCTGGCCTGCGATGCCCACCACGTCGTCCACTGGGCCGACGGCGGCGCGACCAGCCTCGACAACCTCGTCATGCTGTGTCGCCACCACCACGTCCTGATCCACCAGACCCCCTGGGTCGTCCACATCGACCACGACACCGGTCAACCCGTCTGGACCCCACCCCCACGCAACACCCTCGACAACCTCCGCAAGGCCGGGGCCGCCTACGCACCAGCACGACCACGCGCCGCCTGATCACGTGTCGACGCGCGGCGCGCCAGCGCGAACTCGCGTGTTCTGACCGTAGGTCGAGGTCAGGAGCCCGGCAACCCCGCCACCGGTACGACGACCCGCTCCATCTCCTGCCCGCCGTCACACGTCAGCAGCGCGACCGTGGCCAGGCCGTCACGCTCGCCGACCACCTCCCAGTGCCCTCCGGACAGGATCCAGCGGTCGAGGGCGGCCCGCCCGGCGGCGTCGTCAGCCTCAGCGGACACCGGTCGCCGCCCACGCGGTGGCCGACATGGTGAACGGCCCGTCGCCGAGCTCGGCCTGCAGCAGCTCGACCACCCGCACCTGCTGCTCGGGGGACAGTGCGTCGAAGGCGACGCCGGCGGTGCCGACGCCGAAGGTGTAGGGCTCCCACCAGGCGTCGAAGGAGGCGAAGGTGACGGCGACGGTGAGCGGGACCTCGGTGACCTCGTGCAGCCCGGTCGCCACCAGCAGCGCGGCGAGGTCGCCGGCGTTGGAGCCGGGGAGCGAGGACTCGTCGGGGACGGTGGGGGCGACGACGCGGACCGCGTCCCAGAAGGCCGAGAGCGGGCCGGTGCCGCCACCGTGGTCCCAGACGCACGCACTCACGCGTCCGCCGGGGCGGGTGACCCGCCGCATCTCGCCGATGCCGGCCGCCGGGTCGGTCATGAAGTGCACGACGAGCTGGGCGAGGGTGGCGTCGAAGGAATCGTCGGGGAAGGGGAGGGACTCCGCCGACGCCTGGCGTACGACGGCGCCGGGGTGCGCGGCAGCGGCGGCGGTCACGAAGCTCCCGACCGGGTCGACGGCACTGACCTGGGCGGCTCCCTGCCGGCGGACCAGCTCGGCGGTCAGCATCCCGGGACCGCAGCCGACGTCGAGCACGGCCGACGTCGGAGCGACCCCGGCCAGGCCCAGGTCGGCGAAGAGCGGGGCCAGGGGAGTGGAGAACCGGCCCATGAAGCTGATGTAGGCGTCTGCCACCTCGAACATGGCCACGCCTCGATCATTCTCCGCTCGGGGCTGCGTGTCCATCGGCCCGCACGGTCACGCAGCAGTGCGGGGGATCGGGCTCGAGGTGGGCGGTGACCCCGGCGCAGCCGAGGCCGTCGGCCACGCCCTGGACGAACGACCGGTTGAGGCCGCAGACCAGGGCGGTGTGCTTCTGGGCGAGCGCGTCGAACGGGCAGTTCGCCAGGCACACCGAGCCGGGGGTGACGGCAGGCTCGTAGCCCTGGCCGGCCAGCACCGAGGCCAGGTCGGGCAGTCCCGGGCGAGCGGCGACCCCGGCGGCACCGGCGGCACCGGCGGCCGCGCCGCCGACGGCCTGTCCCTCGGCGTGCGCCGCGGCCGCGAGCGCGGCGTCGAGGTCCTCACCGGCGCCGGCCCGACCGACCGCGGCGGCGAGGATGTCGCCGACCAGGTCGTAGCGGCGGGGCGGCAGGGTGACCGCGAACTCGCGGGCCGAGCGCCGGTAGAGCTTGCTGGGCCGGCCGGCGCCCGGCCCGCTGCGCCCGCTGAGCCGGCGGAACTCCACCTCCAGCAGGCCCTCCTCGGCCAGCCGGTCGAGGTGGAAGCTCACCGTGTGCTTGGCGATGCCGAGTGCGGCGGAGGTGGCGTCGCGGCCGACGGCGTCGGGCTGGCGGGCGACGTAGTCGTAGAGCGCGCGCCGGGTCGGGTCGGCGAGCGCGCCGATCGCGACGGCGCCGGAGGCGCTCACCAGGTCCACCCCGCGATTCTAAAACAGACGAGGCTGGGTGGAAGAGGCTCAGGTCGTGGCCGGCGCCGCTCGCCGGAGCGTCGGCGGCCGCACCGCGGCCAGCGCCTCCAGGCGCGGTGCGAGGTAGGCCAGCCCGGCGGCGACGACGAGCGCGAGACCCTGGGCGACCTGCTGCCAGAAGGTGGGCACGCCGACCAGGGTCAGCCCGTTCTGCAGGATGCCGAGGAAGGCGACTCCCAGCACCACCCCGAACAGTGTTCCGGACCCGCCGGTGAGGGCGACCCCGCCGACCAGGACCGCGGTCAGCACGGCGAGCTCGAACCCGGTGCCCGCCGTACCGGACTGCACGGCGCCGAGCACCGATGCCTTGATCGCACCGGCGAGTGCCGCGCAGGCCCCGGTGGCGAGGAACAGCGCGAAGGGCACGGTGCGGACCCGGACGCCGGACAGGTACGCCGCCTCACGGGAGACGCCGATCGCGTAGATGTGCCGCCCCACCGGGGTGAGCGCGAGGATCGCCCCGGCGACGAGCACCACGACCAGGGCGATCACGACGGGCGACGGCAGGCCCGCGACCTTCGCCCCACCGAGCCAGGCGAAGGAGTCGCCGAAGCCGGTCAGGGGCAGCGGCGCGAACTGCTGCGCGAGCCCCCGGACGGCGGTGAGGGTGCCGAGCGTGACGATGAACGGCGAGAGTCCGACGACGCAGCACAGGAAGCCGTTCACCGCGCCCACCGCCAGCCCGGCCAGCAGGGAGAGCAGCACGCAGGTGAGCAGGCCGCCGCCGTGCTCGGAGGCGAGCCAGCCGGCGGCCACCGCGCCGAGCGCGTACGTCGAGCCGACCGACAGGTCGAGATAGCCGCTGATCACGAGCAGCGCGGAGGGGACGGCGACGATCGCGAGGGTCGCGCTGTCGGTGGCGATGCCGAGCAGGTTCTGGCTGCCGACGAAGCTGCCGGTCGCGAGCTCGAAGCCGATCGCCATCACGACGATGACCGGGATCAGCGGGTAGCGCGCGAGCCGGCGCAGGTGGAGGGAGGTCATGACAGGTGCTCCTGGAGGTCGGAGTCGGACTGGTGGATCGCGTGCAGCAGGGCGTCCTCGTCGAGGGCCGCGCCGGCCAGCTCGCGGACCACCCGGCCCTCGTGCATGACCAGCGCGCGGTCGGCGAGGGCGACGACCTCCTCGGGATCCGTGGAGGCGAAGACGACCGCCGTACGACGCTCCGAGGCGATGGCGCGCACCACCTGGTAGATCTCGTGGCGGGCACGTACGTCGACGCCCTGGGTGGGCTCGTCGAGCAGCAGCACGGTGGTCGGCAGGATGCCGTTGACCCACCGGCCGAGCAGCAGCTTCTGCTGGTTGCCGCCCGAGAAGGCCCGGGCCGGCGCGTCAGGGGTGGCCGGGTGCACCGAGAGCGAGGCGGCGAGCCGCTCGAAGGCCTCGGCCTCGGCGCGGCGCCGGCGCAGCCCGAACCGGGAGAGCACCCCCTGCGCCGGGAGCAGGGCGTTGTCGAGCGCGCTCAGCGAGGCGAACAGGCCCTGGCGGCCACGGTCGCCTGGCACCAGGGCCAGGCCGGCGGCGAGCGCGGCGCGCGGCGTCGCCCGGCGTACCTCCCGGCCGCCGACGGTGATCGAGCCCTGACGGGCCCGCCGGCCGAAGACCATCTCCAGGGTGCGGGTACGACCGGAGCCGATCAGGCCGTACAGCCCCACGATCTCGCCCGGCCGGACCTCGAGGTCGACCGGACCGATGCCCGGCCCGGCGAGACCGCGGACCACGAGCTGCGGTGGGTCGGCGTCGTGCACCGGACCGGCGGGCGGCAGGTCGGTCGGCGGCTCGGCGATCGCCTCGATGATGTCGCGGCGGGTCTTGTCCGCCAGCGTCGTGGACACGTGCACCCGGCCGTCGCGCAGCACCGTCATCCGGTCGGCCAGCCGCTCGACCTCGCCGAGCAGGTGGGTGACGTAGCAGATCGCCAGGCCCTGCTGCTGGAGCGAGCGGACGGTCCGCTCCAGGGCGCCGATCTCGTGCGAGGAGAGCGCCGCGGTCGGCTCGTCCAGGATCAGCACCACCGGGTCGCGCGAGAGGGCCTTGGCGATCTCGACCAGCTGCTTCTGTCCCATCGGCAGGTCGCCGACCCGACTGTCGATCGAGGACGTGGCCCCGAGCCGGTCGAGCAGCCGCCGCGCCGCCTCGCGCTGGCTGCGCCGGTCGACCACGCCCAGGCGGCGGTGCTCCTGGCCGAGGAAGATGTTGTCCACGACCGAGAGCGAGTCGACCAGGCTGAGGTGCTGGAAGATGATCGCGATGCCCGCGTCGATCGACTGCCGCGGGGTGAGCCCCGCATAGCTGCGACCGCCCACCTCGATGGTGCCGCCGTCGGGGTGGAAGGCCCCGCCCAGCGCCGTGATCAGGGTGGACTTCCCGGCGCCGTTGTGGCCGAGCAGGGCGTGCACCTCACCCGCCTCGACGGTGAGGTCCACACCCCGCAGCGCGTGCACGCCGCCGAAGGACTTGCGCAGCCCGGTGACCCGCAGTGTCATCGCGATCAGCCGTACTGCGCGATGATCTCGTCGAGCAGCGCGTCGCCCTGCTTGACCAGCGTGATCGGCACGTCGGTGCTGGCCTCGGCGTCGCTCTTGCCGTCGGCCACGGCCAGCGGCACGTCGATCACCGCGTTGCCGATGTCGCGCAGCTGCAGCGCCGCGGAGGCCCGGTAGAAGGTGCCCTTCTTGATCAGCTCGAGCGAGCCCAGGTCGCCGTCCTGGCCGCCGACGTACGTCTTGGCGTCGGTCTCCGAGCGCCCCGACTCGACCAGCGCCTTGTAGCCGCCGAAGGCCGCGCCGTCGGTGATGCCGAGGACCACGTTGACGTCGGGGTGCTTGGCGAGGATCGCCTTGGTCTTGGTCAGCGCGGTGTCGGGGTCGATCGCCTGCTCGCGGCCCACCACCTCCATGTCCGGCGCGGCCTTGGTGAAGGCGTCGATCATGCCCTTGGTCCGCTCGATGCCGAGCTGGATGGTGTCGTCGACGAGGAAGGCCACCTTGCCCTTGCCGCCGAGGGCCTGGTTGGCCCAGGCGGCGGCGTCCTCGCCGAGCTTGCGGCCGCCCTCCTCGAAGCTGAAGGTGATCGAGGCGCTCTGGTTCTTCAGCGTGCCGCCGTAGGTCACCCAGATGATGCCGGCCGAGAGGGCCTTCGAGGCCTGGGTCTCCAAGGCCTCGAAGACCATCGGGAAGGACACGATCGCCGGGACCTTCTTGGCGATCAGCGTGTCCAGGTTCGACGCCTGGACGTCCGGCTTGCCGTTGTCGTTGGTCTGCTCGAGGGCGACGCCCTTCTCCTTCGCGCGCTCCTTGGCGAACTTCGCGACGCCGGCGTAGACGGGCAGGAAGGTGAACGGGTAGTCCCAGGCGACGGTGTCGACGTCCTTGCTGGACGAGGCCACCTTGTCGCCGGAGGCCTTGGTGCTGGACGGTGCGCTGCAGGCGGAGGCGAGGACGGCGGCCCCGATGCCGCCGGTCCAGGCGAGGAAGCTGCGCCGGTCGACCGTCTTCTTCACGACTGCGTTCATGGTGGTGCTCCGATCGGGAGGAGGAGGGGTCACGACCCGGCGCGGGTGCCGGCGTGGATGTCGTCGAGGAGGGGCACGACCTGGTCGAGGACCGCGCTCTGGTGCGGCTGCAGCTCCAGCCCGGCCATCCCGCCGAAGATCGGCTCGTAGGGGTCGGTCAGCGGCTCGGTCACGCCGGCGAGCGCCTCGATCACGGCGAGCCCGCAGAACGGCACGTACACCGGGTTGTAGCCGCCCTCGTGGCTCATCGCGAGCCGGCCGTCGCAGTGCGTGGCGGCCAGGTCGAGCAGCCGCTCGGTCATCGCCCGGTAGTCGCTGCTGGTCAGCGCCTGGCGCGAGAGCGGGTCGGTGGCGTTGGCGTCGAAGCCGCTCGCGACCAGGATCAGGTCGGGGCGGAACCGGTCGATCGCCGGCGCGACGACCCGGTCGATCGCGGCGAGGTAGCCGCCGCCACCGGTGCCCGGCGGGAGCGGCACGTTGACGGCGTACCCGAAGCCGGCGCCCTCGCCGCGCTCGGTGACCAGGCCGGAGTCGGGCGGGAACACCCGGTCCTGGTGCAGCGAGATGGTCAGCGTGTCCGGGTCCTCCCAGAAGGTCTTCTGGGTGCCGTTGCCGTGGTGGACGTCCCAGTCGAGGACCGCGATCCGCCCGACGCCGTGGGTACGCCGCACGGCCCGGGCCGCGATCGCGAGGTTGCCGAACATGCAGAAGCCGCGGCCGGTCTCGGGCTCGGCGTGGTGGCCCGGCGGCCGGATCAGCGCGTAGGCGTTGTCGACCCGGCCCTCGACGACCGCGGTGGTGGCCTCGATCATGCCGCCGGCCGCGAGCCGCCCGATCTCGATGCCGCCCGGCCCGAACGGGCTCAGCCCGTCGCCGGAGTCGCCGCCCTTGGGCTGCTCGCTCTCGGCCTCGATCCGGGCGAGGTGCTCCTCGGTGTGGACCGCGAGGATCTCCTCGTCGGTCGCCTTGCGCGGCTCGAGCCGGGTGAGGCGGTCGATGGTTCCGGACACGACGACCAGCTCGTGGATGCGGCGCTTGGTCTCGGCGTTCTCGAAGTGCTGGAACGGCTGGATGCCCGCCCGGTGGTCGGCGGGGAACAGCCCCGCGTTGGTTCCGGTGTCGTGCCAGCCGAAGAGCTCGTGGTACAGGTAGCCGGTCGCCATCGCGCCTCCCAGGGGTGCGGCGCCGGTGCTTCCGGCGCGGTCCCGCAATCGTGGGACCGCGGTGTGACCTGGGTCATTGGCAGAATTGCCAATCTTCGGACCCGAACGACCGCGAGGTCAGCGGATCGGCTGCGGCAGCACCCGGGTCAGCGAGCGCACCGAGGCCGGGTCGGCCGAGGGCAGCAGCACGCCCGCGGCGGTCGCCTTCGCGGCCGCGCCCGCCCGGGACGGACTGCCCAGCCGGGCCAGGATCGCCTCGACGTGGGCGGCGACGGTGCGCTGGGTCAGGCACAGCTCGTCGGCGATCTCGCGGTTGCCGGCGCCGGTGGCCACGGCTGTGAGGACCTCGAGCTGGCGCAGGGTCAGCCCCAGCGTGGACAGCGCCGGCCGGGTCGCGACCGTGCAGGGCTGGCGCGGCGCCGGTCGTCCCGACGGGCAGTGCACCCGGACCTCGACCAGCCGGCCCGCCTGCTGGTGCAGGAAGGTCGCGAACCGGGTGCCGGTGCCGAGGATCGACCGGATGATGCCGAGCAGCTCCTCGTCGAGGGCGACGTGCAGCGGGGCCCGGCCGACCACGGGCTTGGCCCGTCCGGCGGTGTCGACGCGGACCACGGCGTACTCGGGCGGCAGCGTGACGTCGGGCGTGGAGCAGGTGGCCACGGTGGTCAGCCGGGCGAAGGCGCGGCCCAGGGGCGGGAGCGCGCCGACGAGCTCGGGTGCGAAGTCGCGGGTGCTGCGCGCGGACAGGTGCAGCATGCCGACCAGGTGGGCGCCCGAGTCGCGCAGCGCGAGGGAGATGCCGTCGTCGTAGCCCGCGGGGTGGAGTACGTCGAGGTAGTGGGCGGAGCGGCGGAAGTCGTAGGGGTCGTCCTCGTCGATCCGCAGGCCGCCGGTCGCGGCGAGCACCCGCTGTCCGTGCTCGGACGGCGCCAGGTCGGCGCACAGATGCTGGGAGACCTCGGGGGAGTAGCCCACGCAGGCGACGGTCTGGAAGGACGGCGTCCGCGGGTCGTCGGCGTGGGTGAGCGTCGTGTCGAGCTGGCACGCGGCGGCGCCGAGTCCGTCGGCCAGGCGCTCCAGCAGCCGGGGCACGGCGGCCGTCGCCTCGTCGGGTGTGGCGAGGGCGGCCAGGTCGCCGAGGAGGTCGATCAGGCGATCCGAGACGGGTGCGGCCATGCTGCCCCCACGGTGACGGACGGGACGGTTCGGCTCCTCACGGTAGGGACCGCGCCGGAGGCTGGCAAGGCTTCGGGGGCGCGTTCCCGAAACCCGGGACGGGTCTTGCGGACGTGCTCGCCGTCACTTACGTTCGGATCCGAACAAGATCGTTCGTATCAAAACGATCTCGGTGAAGGGTCGAAAGGAACGCACTCTCCATGACCTCAGTCTCTCGGCGCGGCATCGTCGCCGGCGCCACGGCCGCCGGCGTCGCGCTCGGCGCCCTCGCCTCCTCCGCTGGGCCCGCCTCGGCCGCCCCCGACGTCACCTGGCCCGCGGTGAAGCGGCCCCGGGACCTGCGTCGCATCGTGTGGTGGTCGGCGGCCGAGCTGTCGGCGGCGATCCGCCAGCGCAAGGTCAGCTGCGTCGAGGTGATGACGGCCTACCTGGACCACATCGCCACGGTGAACCCCGCCGTCAACGCGATCGTCGGGCTCCGCCCCCGCGCTGAGCTGCTCGCCGAGGCGGCCGAGAAGGACCGGCTGCTCGCCCGGGGCAGGTACCAGGGCTGGATGCACGGCTTCCCGCAGGCCGTGAAGGACCTCGCCAACGTCAAGGGCCTGCCGACCTCGGCCGGCTTCTTCGGCCGGCCCGGCGTCCCCTCCGCCGCGCCGGCCGCGGCCGACGCGCTCTTCGTGGAGCGGGTCCGAGCCGCCGGTGCGATCTTCATCGGCAAGACCAACACCCCGGAGTTCGGGCTCGGGTCGCACACCTACAACGAGGTGTTCGGTACGACGCTCAACGCCTATGACCAGAGCCGCTCCGCCGGCGGCAGCAGCGGCGGCGCCGCCGTCGCGGTCGCGCTGCGGATGCTTCCCGTCGCCGACGGCAGCGACTTCTTCGGCTCACTGCGCAACCCGCCGGGGTGGAACAACGTGCTGGGCCTGCGGCCGTCGTACGGCCGGGTGCCGGGCGCCGGGAACGAGCAGTTCGTCCAGCAGGGCGGCACCGAGGGCCCGATCGCCCGCGACGCCCGCGACCTCGCGCTGCTCCTCGCCACCATGTCCGGCTACGACGTCCGCGCGCCGCTCTCGATCGAGCAGGACCCGGAGCCGCTGGCCACGGTGCGCCGCTCGTCCCTGCGCGGCGTGCGGCTCGCCTGGCTGGGCGACCTCGGCGGCTACCTCCCGATGGAGCCCGAGGTGCTGGCGGTGACCGGCGCCGCGGTCGACCGGATGCGCGCGCTGGGCGCCAGCGTCGACCGGCTCGACGGGCTGCCGAGCGGCCCCGGCTTCGCCGGCAACGCCGACCTGTGGCCGACCTGGCTGGTGTTCCGGCACTGGATCAGCGGTGGGCTCAACAAGCCCGTCTACGACAACCCCGCGTGGCGGCCCCATCTCAAGCCGGAGGCGGTCTACGAGATCGAGGGCCTGCTCACCGGCGCCGACGGCAACCCGGCGCTCTCCGGGCTCGACGTGTGGAACGCCTCGGTCAAGCGCACCGGGCTCTACAACGCGTTCCGGGTGCTGTTCGAGAAGTACGACTACGTGCTGCTCCCCACCGCCCAGGTGATGCCCTTCGACGCCGACCTCCACTGGCCCACGGAGATCGAGGGCGTGGCGATGTCGACCTACCATCGCTGGATGGAGGTCACCGCGATCGGCACCCTGCTCGGCGCGCCGACCCTCGCCATGCCGGCCGGCTTCGGGCCGTCGGGACTCCCGATCGGGCTGCAGGTCATCGGCCGCAACCACGACGACGCCGGCGTCATCGAGCTCGCCGCCGCGTGGGAGCGCGCGACGCGCTTCGTCGAGGACCACCCGCCCGCCCTGATCGCGCCATGAGCCGCCGTCCGCTGATCGCCCTCCCGGCGCGCTTCTCGGAGTCCGCGTCGGCGCTGCGCTATCGTGCCGACGTCACCGCGCGGGCCCTTGCCGAGGCGGTGTACGCCGCCGGCGGCGAGCCGCTCGTCGTGCACCCGGTCGCCCCGGGTGCCGTGGTCGACGACGCCGAGGTCGCCGCCCGGCTGTGGTACGCCGACGGGGTGCTGCTGCCCGGCGGGGGTGACCTGGCCGCCCGCTGGGCGGGGCAGCAGGCGCACGCGACGGAGTACGACGTCGACGAGGAGCAGGACGCCTTCGACCTCGCCGTCGCGCGGCACGCCCTCGGCACCGGCCTGCCGCTGCTCGCGATCTGTCGCGGCACCCAGGTGGTCAACGTGGCCCTCGGCGGCGACCTGGTGCAGGACCTCGGCGAGCGCACCCACCGGCACGTCGTGCAGGAGATCGCCGTCGAGCCGGACGCGGTGCTCGCCGGCATCGTCGGGACCACGCCGAGCATCTCCTGCTACCACCACCAGGGCATCGGCCGGCTCGGCGCCGGTCTCCGGGCGGTGGCGCACGCGGCCGACGGCGTGATCGAGGCCGTCGAGCTCGCCGGCGCCCAGGGCTGGTACCTCGGCGTGCAGTGGCACCCCGAGGACACCGCGGCCACCGACCCGGCCCAGGCCGGGCTGTTCCGCGCCCTGGTCGAGGCGGCGCGGCAGCGGGCGCTGGTCTAGCGTCCTAGTCCTCGTGCTGGCCCTCGACCGCGTTGACGACCTCGCGCAGGGTCTTGGTGAAGGTGCTGACCTTGCGCTCGGAGAGCTGGCCGATGATCTCGGACTCGACGGCGTTGAACTCGGGGTAGATCTGCTCCATCAGGCTGATCCCCTCGGGGGTCAGCCGGAGCCGGACCAGGCGCCGGTCGTTGTCGTCGCCCTCGCGCGCGATCAGGCCGCGGGCCTCGAGGGTCTTGACGACCCCGGTGAGGGTGGCCTTGGAGATGTCGGCCGACTCGGCGACATGGCGGGTCTCCATGCCGTCCCAGATCCACACCACCCAGAGCACGACGAACCCGGTCCAGGTCATGTCGTGCTGGCGCAGCACCCGGTTGGTCAGCTCGCTGCGCACCGCGTTGGCGGCGCGGAACAGGTTGGACAGGGCGTTCGCGGCGGCGAAGTCCAGGGGGAGGGCTCCCACGTGGTCCTTCATCGCGCGCTCGGTCTCCTCGAGCGTGTGGCGGTCCGGCATGCGGCTCAGCGTAGCGATCGCCTCGGTCGCCGTAGATCGTTTGGGAGCAAACATTCTTCGGAAAACCTCCTCCGAGGGTCTGGTGCCCTGGGTCACATTGTGGTTATCGTACGGATCCGAACGATCCGGCGAAAGGGTGCCGGTGACCGCCGGCCCCGGCCGCGCGTACAGCGAAGGAGTCCCGATGTCGGACACCGTCAACACCACTCTCCGCAGGAACACGCTCGGCGTCGGGGCGATCGTCTTCCTGGTCCTGGCCGCGGTGGCGCCACTGACCGGCATGGTCGTGGTCGCCTCGCTCGCGATCGCTTTCGGGAACGGGGGCGGCGCGCCGTTCTCCTTCCTCGCGGTGGCCGCCATCCTGCTGCTCTTCGCGATCGGCTACGGCAAGATGTCCAGCCAGCTGGTCAACGCCGGCGGCTTCTACGCCTTCGTGGTCAAGGGCCTGGGCCGCCCCGCCGGTCTCGCGGCCGGCTACATCGCCACGCTCGGCTACAACTTCTTCGTCGTCGGCACCATCGGCACCAGCGGCTTCTTCATGATGGTGCTCATCGACTTCCTGTTCGGCTTCTCGATGAACTGGTTCCTCTGGGGTGGCCTGTCCATGGTGGTGGCCTACCTGATGGCCGTGCGGGGCATCGACTTCAGCTCCAAGGTCCTCGGCGTCTCCCTGGTGCTCGAGACCTCGATCCTGGTGATCTTCGACGTCGCGGTGCTGTTCAAGCACGGCTACGACTTCTCCGCCTTCTCCGGTGACGCGATCACCTCCGGCTCCCTCTCCATCGGCCTGCTGCTGGCCGGCACCGGCTTCCTCGGCTTCGAGGCCACCTCGCTGTTCAGCGAGGAGGCGAAGAACCCGCTCAAGACGATCCCGCGGGCGACCTATCTCGCCATCACGATCATCGGCCTGCTGCTCGCCGTCACCACCTGGGCCGTCGTCAGCGCGACCGGGGTCGCGGAGGCCCAGCAGACCAGCATCGACCACCTCGAGGCGGGCGACCTGGTGTTCAGCCTCGGCGCCGAGTACCTCGGCGAGTTCATGATGAAGGTGATGATGGTGCTGCTGCTCGTCAGCCTCTTCGCCGCGATGCTCGCCTTCCACAACTCCGCCACCCGCTACCTGTTCTCCCTCGGCCGGGCGCGGGTGCTGCCCCAGGCCCTGTCCCGCACCAGCGCCGGCGGCTCCCCGGTGCTCGCCGGGACCCTCCAGGCCGGCTTCGCGCTGGCTGTCGCACTGCTGTTCCGGGTGCTCGACCTGGACCCGATCCTGCAGGTCGTCCCGGCCATGCTCGGCTTCGGCACGCTGGCCATCGTGGTGCTGCAGGCGCTCGCCGCGCTCTCCATCGTGGTCCACTTCCGACGCAGCGCCGACCCCCGCATCGGGAGCACCCTGATCGCGCCCGGCATCGGCTTCGTCGGCCTGGTCTTCATCGTCGTCATGGCCGTCACCCACTTCGACGTGGTCGCCGGCTCGACGGAGAAGGTGATCACCAGCCTGCCGTGGCTGCTCGTGCTGGCGCTCGTCGTCGGCGTCGCCCAGGCGCTCTACCTCAAGAGCCGGCGCCCCGACATCTACGACGGCCTCAACAGCGACCTCGAGCGCTTCGACGACCACCTCGCCACCGACCCCGCCATCGGCTGATGATGGTTCAGCAGAGCACGACGAACGGAGACTGACCGTGGAGCACATCGACGAGAACGCCCTGCGCGCGGCTGCCCAGCAGTTCGCGGAGGACGGGATCGACGTCGTCCGGATCGGCTACAGCGACCTGATCGGCACCGAGCGCGGCCGTGACGTGCTGGCCAACCGGTTCGACCGCACCGTCGGGGACGGGGTCGCGTTCTGCCGCTCGGTCTACGCGACCTCGCCGATGGGCGACGTCATCGACATCGCGGGCGGGCTGTCGGCGGGGCTGCCCGACATCGTCGTCGTACCGGACCTCGCGACGGCGCGGGCCGTGCCGTGGGAGCCGGGCGTGGCGCACGTCATCGGCGACGTCTACAACCCCGACGGCTCGCCGTCGGAGGAGAGCCCGCGGCAGGTGCTCAAGCGCGTCGTCGACCGCTTCGCCGAGCTCGGCATGCAGCCGGTCGTCGGCCCGGAGCTGGAGTTCTACGTCCTCGAGGAGGACGAGACCAAGCCCAACGGCTGGCGGCGGTACGGCGACGCCACCGGCAACGTCTACGTCTCGGGCCTCAAGGGCGACCCCGAGAACACCCTGCTCGCGTCGCTGCGCGAGCTGTCGGCGTACGGCCTCGACGTGGTGGCCGCCAACCACGAGTTCTCGGGCGGTCAGTTCGAGATCAACCTGTGGCACTCCGACGCCCTCGACGCCGCCGACCGGGCGTTCCGGTTCAAGGCGGCCGTGCAGGAGATCTCGCGCCGCCGCGGCAAGCTGGCGACCTTCATGGCCAAGCCGTTCAACGACGAGGGCGGCTCCGGCTTCCACATCCACTTCAGCACCGTCGACGCCGACGGCAAGCCGCTCTTCGACGACCCGAACGGCGCGGACGGGCTGTCCGAGGTCGGCCGGGCCGCGATCGCCGGCGTGCTCGCCCATGCCCCGGCGCTCGCCGCGCTGCACAACCCGACGATCAACTCCTACAAGCGCTTCGGGCCCGACACCCTCGCGCCCTGGCTGGTCGACTGGGGCCTCGACAACCGCAGCGCCATGGTCCGGATCCCGCCCGAGCGCGGCCGCGCCTCGCGGATGGAGCTGCGCCTCGGCGACGCGTCCGCCAACCCGTACCTGGCCGTCGCCAGCCTGCTCGCGGCGGCGTACCTCGGGATCCGCGACAAGCTGACCCCGCCCGACAAGCTCGAGGGCTACGGCTACGACCCGACCAAGGCCGACCGGCTGCCGGCCGACCTCGGCACCGCCATCGACGCGCTCGAGGAGGACAAGGACCTCGCCGACCTGCTCGGGCCGGCGTTCGTCGAGACCTTCGTCGCCTACAAGCGCAACGAGCTCGAGCGGTTCGGGCAGTTCGTGACCGACTGGGAGTTCCGGGAGTACGCCTACCACCTGTGAGGTGGTCGGCGCAGAGGGGAGACAGACCCGTGACGACGCAACCGATCGTCCGCGAGTTCGAGGCGGACCTGACGGTGGTCGCCGCCGTGGAGGCCGCGACCGACGTGGTGGCGCTGACGCTGGCCACCGCCGACGGCACGCCCTTGCCGCCGTGGACGCCCGGCGCCCACGTCGACCTGGTGCTGGGGGAGGACCTGGTCCGCCAGTACTCCCTGTGCGGCAGTCCCGCCGACACCAGCAGCTATCGCGTGGGCGTGCTCCGCGCACCCGACAGCCGGGGCGGCTCCAAGGCCGTGCACGCCGAGCTGCGCGAAGGTGCGACGGTCCGGGTGCGCGGACCGCGCAACCACTTCCCGCTGGTCGCCTCGCCGCGCTACCTCTTCCTCGCCGGCGGCATCGGCATCACGCCGATGCTGCCGATGATCGCCGAGGCCGAGGCCGCGGGCGCCGAGTGGCGGCTGGTCTACGGCGGCCGCTCGCGCTCCTCGATGGCCTTCCTCGACGAGCTCGCGGCGTACGGCGACAAGGTGACCCTGCTGCCCCAGGACGAGGTCGGCTTCCCCGACCTCGACGCGCTGCTCGGCACGCCCGAGCCGGGCACACTGGTCTACACCTGCGGTCCGACCGGGCTGCTCGACGCGGTCGAGGAGCGCTGCGCCGCCTCCTGGCCGGCCGGCAGCCTCCACCTGGAGCGCTTCTCGGCCAAGGCGCCCGGCGCCGACGAGCAGGACTCGGCGTTCGAGCTGGTCCTCCAGCGCTCGGGACTGACCCTCGAGGTGCCCGCCGACAGGTCGATCTTCGAGGTCTGCCGCGAGGCCGGCGTCAGCGTCGTCGGCTCCTGCCTGGAGGGGGTCTGCGGCACCTGCGAGACCGAGGTGGTCGACGGCGACGTCGAGCACCGCGACTCCATCCTCAACGAGGAGGAGAAGGAGTCCAACGAGTTCATGATGATCTGCGTCTCCCGCTGCCGTGGCGCGAGCCTGACACTCGATCTGTGAGGGAGCCCGAGATGAGAGACCGCAGCACCGGCTACCCGCGCAACGCCTGGTACGCCCTCGCGGCGTCCGCCGACCTCGGGATCGCGCCCCTCGGCACCCGCGCGCTCGACCGGCCCGTCGTCCTGTTCCGGACGGGCGACGGCTCCGTCGCCGCGCTCGGCGACCGCGACGCCCACCGGCCCTACCCGCTCAGCCTCGGGCACGTCGACGGCGACACCATCGTCTCCGGGTACTCCGGCTTCGCCTACGACCGCACCGGCGCCTGCGTCCGGGTCCCCTCCCAGGCCCAGGTGCCCTACGGCGCCCGGGTGCCGTCGTACCCGGTGGTGGAGGAGGGCGACCTGATCTGGGTCTGGCTCGGCGAGCCGTCCCTCGCCACGCTGCGCTCCCCGGTCTCGACGCCATGGCTGACCGATCCCGCATGGGAGACCTTCGGTGGTGGGTGGGAGACCGCCGCCGGCGTCGGCCTGCTCCACGACAACTTCGCCGACATCACCCACGTCGCCGTCGTCGACCCGGTCATCTCCCCGCCCGCGCTCACCGGCGTCGCCCCGGCGCTCGAGGTGGAGCTCACCGAGACCACGGTCCACTTCCACCGCGACTGGCCCGCCGCGCCGATGCCCGAGTGGCAGGCCAAGATCTCCGGCGCGTCCGCCACGGCGGCGTACCCGCAGCGCGAGGAGGGCGCCTTCCTCGCCCCCGGCCTGTGGGCCGACCGCTGGGACGTGCTGGTTCCGGCCGCCGAGGGCGGGACCCAGACCTTCCGGTTCACCCACGCCGTCACCCCCGTCGACGACCGCCACACCCGCCACCTGTGGCGGGTCAGCCGCAACTTCGCGCCCGGTTCCGAGGCCTCCGAGGCGCTGCGGCCGATCTTCGAGTCGTACTACCTCAAGGTCCGCAAGATCCTGGAGACCATGCAGCAGGTCATCGACCGCGACGGGTACGGCGAGGACGTCAACGTCGCCGCCGACCTCGCGGCGCTGCAGGTGCGCAAGATCCTGCGGCGGCTGGTGGCGGACGAGGGCTGAGCGGGGCGGCGGAGTTCCGCTGCGACCGCCGCGACCGAGGGGGCTCGGTCCGCCAACCCCCTGCCTCCTGCGCTCCGCCGGTTGCCCGCGGGGTGAGTGCTCAGGCGAGCAGAGACGACGGCGGGGATCGGATGAACCAGTTTCATCCGATCCCCGCCGATGTGCGCCGGTCCGCTGCCGGTCCCGGCGTCAGTCCTTGGTGACGACCTTGACCGGGAGCGTCTTGATCCCGTTGACGAAGTTGCTGCGCACCCGCCGCACCTCGCCGTTCAGCTCGATCGAGGCGAGCCGGGGGATCAGCTCCTCGAACATCAGCCGGATCTCCATCCGGGCCAGGTTGTTGCCCATGCACAGGTGCGGGCTGCCCTTGCCGAAGGTCACGTGGTCGATGTTGCGACGGGTCACGTCGAAGTCGTAGGGGTTCTCGAAGACTTCCTCGTCGCGGTTGCCGGAGGCGAACCACATGACGACCTTGTCGCCCTCCTTGATCTCCTGGCCGTTGAGCTCGATGTCGCGGGTCGCCGTACGGCGGAAGTGGTAGACGGGGGAGGCCCAGCGCAGGAACTCCTCGACGGCGTCGGGGATGAGCGACGGGTCGGCCTGGAGCTTGGCGAGCTGCTCGGGGTGCTCGATGAGGGCGAGCATCGAGTGGGTGATGGTGTGGCGGGTGGTCTCGTTGCCGGCGACGACGAGCAGCAGGAAGTACGAGTCGTACTCCGAGGCCGTCATGGCCTGGCCGTCCTCGGGGATCTTGTTGACCAGCTGGCTGACCAGGTCGGTCCCTTCTCCGCCGCGCCGGCTCGCGGCGAGCTCGCGGCCGTAGTCGAAGACCTCCTGGGAGACGGGGGAGCGGAACGGCAGGTGCTTGTACTGCTCGCTCTCGGCGTCGGACATGAGGACACGCGCGTGCTCGGGGTCGGAGAAGCCGATGATCTCGTTGCCCCAGTCGATGAGCTGGCCGGTCTTCTCCTGGGGTACGTCGAGCAGCCGGGCCAGCACCTGGATCGGGAAGTCGGCGCTGACGTCCTCGACGAAGTCGAACTCGCCCTTGGCGAGGGCGGCGTCGACGGTGGTGCGGGTGATGTCGCGCAGCAGCTCCTCGTAGTTGCGCATCAGGTTCGGCCGGCTGAACTCGCGCGAGATGAGCTTGCGGAGCGCGCGGTGGCGCAGGCCGTCCATCTCGAGGATGGAGCGGCGGGCCTCCTGCAGCTCCGGCTCGACCTCCTCGAGGTTCACGAAGTTGGTGGAGGTGAAGGTCTCGGGGTCCTTGTCGACCTCGCAGATGTCGGCGTGCTTGGTGACGGCCCAGAAGCCGTGGCCGCCGTCGGTCTCGCGCTGCCAGAAGACCGGCGCCTCCTTGCGGAGGGTGTCGAGCATGCCCCAGGCCTCGGGCCCGGCGAAGCGGTCGAGGTCGACCAGGTCGACGTCGGCCAGCGGGACGTACGGCGGCTTGTCCACGGCGTTCTCCATCCGTTCAGGTAGATCGTTCGGATCCGAACAATATCCCTCGAAAATGTCCGGCGCAAGGGTGGTCTTTCGCTCCGCGGGTGGCTATCGTACGGATCCGAACGACCTGCACATCCTCGACCGGAGCTGAGGCCCGATGAACGACATGAAGGGGTTCTTCTTCCCCCGCACCGCGACCGGCCAGTCATCGCTGATCCCGTCGCCGCCGTGGTACTACTCGGGCGACCTGCTGACGGTGGAGTACCGCACGGACCCGGCCCGCGTCGCCGAGCTGCTGCCCGCCCCGCTCGAGCTCGCCCCGGAGGACCCGGGTGCCGTGGCGCTGATCTGGGCCGACTGGCAGTCCTGCTCCGGCACCCGCGAGGAGCTGCTGGACCCGGTGCGCTCGCAGTACAAGGAGGCGTTCGTCGTCGTCCGGTGCGCCTACGAGGGCGTGACCTACTCCCGCTGCGTCTACATCTGGGTCGACAAGGACTTCGCGATCGCCCGCGGCATGCACCAGGGCTATCCCAAGAAGCTCGGCTCCATGTGGCAGACCCGCCCGCACCCCTTCGCCCACGCCGCCCCGCAGGTCGCGCCCGGCGGCGTCTTCGGCGCCACCCTCGCCGCCGGCGACCGGCGCCTGGCCCAGGCCGTGCTGACCCTCACCGAGGAGTCGCCCACCAACGGCTTCGTCAACGGCCACCCGATGGCCCACCACCGCGTCTACCCGGGCATCGCCAAGGGCGGTCCGGACGCGTACGCCGAGCTGATCGCCTCGGGCTCCAGCTCGTTCGAGGCCGGGCCGGCGTACTCCGGTGACGTCGAGCTCGAGCTGTTCGAGTCGCCGACCGAGGAGCTGCACCGGCTCGAGGTCCAGGAGGTCATCGGCGGCTACTACCGCCAGGTCGGCGTCGTGTGGGACGGCGGCTCGACCTTGGCCACGAGCACCGACGGCGTCTGGGAGGCCGCGCGATGACCGGGACCACCGACTACCTGGTCGACGTCGACGGCGTCCAGGTCGACACCCGCCACTGGATCGGTGGCGAGCGGGTCGCGTCCGCGGCCACCTTCACCGACATCTCGCCGATCGACGAGCAGCCGATCGCCGAGGTCGCCGCCGGTACGTCGGCCGAGGTCGACGCCGCCGTCGCCGCCGCCCGCGCGGCCTTCCCGGCGTGGGCGGCGCTGCCCGTCGCCGAGCGCAGCGCGATCCTGCGTCGCGTCGCCGAGGGGATCGAGGCCCGGGTCGAGGACCTGTCCCGGGTCGAGACCCGCGACAACGGCTCCCTGATCCGCAGCCACCGCCGCGGCGTGATGCCGCGCGTCGCGATGAACTTCCGGGCCTTCGCCGACTTCGCGGAGCACCAGCTCGGCCACCCCGACCTGGAGGTCCCGGGCCGCGGCCACCGCGAGCGGGTCACCTACGACCCCGCCGGCGTGGTCGCGATCATCACGCCGTGGAACGCCCCGCTGATGCTCGCGACCTGGCGGATCGGTCCGGCCATGGCGGCCGGCAACACGATCGTCGTCAAGCCGCCCGAGTGGGCGCCGCTCACCGCCAGCCTGCTGGCCGACATCATGCACGAGGCGGGCGTGCCCGCCGGGGTGTTCAACGTCGTCCAGGGCACCGGTGCCGAGGCGGGTGCCCCGCTGACCGCGCACCCGGGCATCAACCGGCTCGCGTTCACCGGCTCGGTCCCGACCGCCGGCGTGATCGCCAAGGCCGCGGCCACCAACATCGTGCCCCTGTCCTACGAGCTCGGCGGCAAGTCGCCGCTCCTCGTCTTCGAGGACGCCGACCTCGACCTCGCCGTCGAGATCGCCGTCGAGCAGTTCGACAACGCCGGCCAGGTCTGCCTCAAGGCGGCCCGGATGTACGTGCACTCCTCGTTGGCCGAGGAGTTCACCCGCCGCGTCGTCGAGGGCGCCGCCAAGCTCAACCAGGGCGATCCCCGCGACGAGAGCACCGACGTCTCCGCGCTGATCTCGCGGCGTCACTTCGAGCAGATCTCCGGCTTCGTCGAGCGGGCCCTCGCCGACGGTGCCGAGCCGCTGCTGGGCGGCGGTCCCAACGAGGAGCTGGGTGGGCTCTACTTCCGCCCGACGATCCTGGTCGGTGCCAAGAAGGACTCGGAGATCATGACCGAGGAGGTCTTCGGCCCGGTCGTCACGATCAGCACCTTCGAGACCGAGGAGGAGGCCGTCACGCTGGCCAACGACACCCCCTTCGGCCTCGCCGCCACCATCGTCACCGGCGACCGCGACCGCGCCGAGCGGGTGTCCGCGGCCCTCGACGCCGGCACGGTGTGGGTCAACTGCTTCTTCGTGCGCGACCTCAACGCCCCCTTCGGCGGCAACGGCAAGTCGGGCATCGGCCGCGAGGGCGGGATCTGGTCCTTCGACTTCTACACCGACATCAAGAACAGCGTCTTCTCGCCGACCGGCTGGACGGACGCCGGCACCGGAGAGGAAGGTGAGACCGATGGGTGAGGTCGTCGGCGCGGGCCTGATCGCGCACGTCCCCACGATCGTGCTGCCGGAGGAGATCCGGCGCGAGCTCAACAACGGCGAGGACAGCACCCTGGTCTCCGGGCTGCGGCAGCTGCGTCGCGACGTCTTCGACGTGCTCGACTACGACACCGTGGTGGTGCTCGACTCCCACTGGGCGACCACCGTCGAGTGGGTGGTCACCGCGCAGGACCGCCGCAGCGGCCTGTTCACCTCCGAGGAGCTGCCTCGGGGGATGTGCCGTCGTCACTACGACTTCCCGGGCGACCCCGAGCTGGCGCGCCTGATCGCGAGCAAGGCGCCCGAGCACTCCACGTGGATCACCGCGATCGACGACCACAGCCTGCCGATCTTCTACGCCACGACCAATGTGTGGGAGTACCTCGGCCAGGGCCTGCCCGACAAGAGGTGGATCTCGATCGGCGTGTGCCAGACCGCCGACGGCGAGGACGCGCTGCGGCTGGGCCGGGCCCTCGGCGCGGCCATCGCCGAGTCCGACCGCAAGGTCCTGCTCATCGCGTCCGGCGCCATGTCCCACACCTTCTGGGGCCTGCGCCAGCTGCGCGACCACGAGGCCGCGGGCGCCGAGCACATCTTCACGCCCGAGGCCGCGGCCGCCGACGCCGAGCGGATCGCGTGGTTCAAGGAGGGCGACCACGCCCGGGTGCTCGACACCATGGACGAGTTCTACAAGTTCAAGCCCGAGGCCCGCTTCCAGCACTACCTGATGATGATCGGGGCGCTGGGCGAGGGCGACTGCACCGCCCCCGGCCGTCAGTACGGCGAGTACGAGAACTCCGTCGGCACCGGCCAGGTGCATCTGTGGTTCGACCGTCCCGAGGGTGGCTTCCCGGCCGCCCACCCCACGCCCACCGACCCCGACTACGTGCGCCAGATGAGCGGCGCCGGCGCCGACGTGCCGGCCGCCGGCTGAGCCGACCGAGAGGAACCAAGAGATGACCACCGAGTACCGCCGGATCCTCCTCGACGGCAACGCCGTCGACGTACGCCGCGAGGGCGACACCCTGGTCGCCGGTGACGGCCGCAGCGTCGCCGTCGCCGAGGCCACCCACCTGCCGCCGGTGACCCCGAGCAAGATCGTCTGCGTCCACCTCAACTACTCCTCGCGCGTCGAGGAGATGATGACGAAGCTGCCGCCCGCGCCGACGTACTTCCACAAGCCGGTCTCCGCGCTCAACGCGCACGAGTCCGCCGTGGTCCGGCCGCAGGGCTGCAAGTGGCTCAACTACGAGGGCGAGATCGCGATCATCATCGGCAGGACGGCGCGCAACATCTCGCCCGAGGAGGCCGGCGACTACATCCGCGGCTACTCGATCGGCAACGACTACGGCCTGCACGACTTCCGCGACACCGACTCCGGCTCGATGCTGCGGGTCAAGGGCGCCGACACGCTGTGCCCGGTCGGGCCCGGCGTCGTCGAGGGCTGGAACTTCCACGACAAGCGGATCCGCACCCTCGTCAACGGCGAGGTGCGCCAGGACGGCAACACCAGCGAGATGAAGTGGGACATGCACTACCTGGTCGCCGACATCGCGCGCACCATCACGCTGCAGCCCGGCGACATCCTGATGTCGGGTACGCCGGCCATCTCCCGCACCGTGTACCCCGGCGACGTCGTCGAGGTCGAGGTCGAGGGCCTCGGCACGCTGCGCAACCACATCGTCGAGGGCCCCACGCCGATCCGCGGCGACGTCGGCGCCCAGCCGACCGAGAGCGAGGAGGTGCTCTCGACCGCGCAGGGCGGCGACTGGGAGTTCCGCGGCATCCGCAAGCCCGACCTCTCGAACACCCACTGACCGTCGCCCCCGCCACCAAGGACGCACCGTGCCCGCACCCCGCATGCTGATGATCCTCAGCGAGAACTGGACCCTCACCGACGGTCGCCATCTCGACGACCTCGTCACGTGGTCCCGGATCGCCGAGGACACCGGCTTCGACTCGGTGATGATCTCCGAGCACGTCGTGCTCGGCCGCGACGCCAGCGACAAGGGCGTGATGGGCAACCCGCGTGACTACGCGGCGCCCGGCAACCAGGATCCGATGATGCCGTGGCCGAACTCGCTGATGCTGTTCTCCGCGATCGCCAGCGTCACCGAGCGGATCCGCCTGGTGGGCGCGGCGGTGCTCGCGCCGCTGCGCCACCCGCTGCTGCTGGCCCGCGAGCTCGGCACCCTCGACCTGATCTCCGAGGGGCGCCTGGTCGTCCAGCCCAGCGTGAGCTGGAGCCGGGACGAGTACGCCGCCCTCGGCGTACCCTTCCGCGAGCGCGGGAAGATCCTCAGTGAGCAGCTCGAGGTGATGAAGCTCGTGTTCGAGCAGTCGCCGGCGACCCACCACGGCCGCTACTTCGACTTCGAGGACATCTACCTCGAGCCGAAGGCGTTCCGGCCCGAGGGCCCGCGGATGTGGTTCGGCGGGCAGCAGGCGCACGGCGCGGTCGTCGAGCGGATCGTGAAGTACGGCCACGGCTTCCACCCCTTCGGCCGCCCCACGGCCGAGGACCTCCGGATCATCCGCGACGCGATGGCCGAGGCCGGTCGCGACCTGGCGGAGCTGGAGCTGGTCGGAGGAGTGCGCTACTCCTTCCCCGACGACCACTCGCTCGCGGACCTGGGGGAGTCGATGGACTCGATTCCCGAGCAGCTCGAGCAGGGCTTCACCACCATCTGCATCAAGCCGTCGATGTACATCGACGACAAGAGCGAGATGGAGGCGTTCTGCAAGGATGTCATGAAGCGGGCGGAGGCGATGGGCTGATGGCGGACCGGAAGCGACTGCTGGTCATCGGGCACGACTACCTCGAGACCGCGGGGTCGATCGAGGGGCGCTTCGCCGAGCGCGGCTACGAGATCGAGAGCCTGCGGGTGGTCCCGTCGGACCGCCTCGACGACCCCGGCGTGGACGTCGACCTCCCCGACCCCCAGGCGTACGACGCCGTGCTGGTGCTCGGCGCGCGGTGGAGCTCCTACAGCGACGCCGTCGCGTCGTGGGTCAAGCCGGAGACCGAGCTGCTGCAGGCCGCCGACGAGGCCGGGATCCCGGTGTTCGGCATCTGCTTCGGCGGCCAGATGCTCGCCCAGGCCCACGGCGGCGAGGTGGTCGCCTCGCCGATGCCGGAGATCGGGCCGCACGTCGTGTCCGGCGTGCCCGCGGTCGCCGGGATCTGGACCCAGTGGCACTACGACCGCTTCGTGCCGCCCGCGGACGCGACGGTGGTCGGCGTGAACGCGGCCGCGCCGCAGGCCTTCGTGCTGCGCCGCAACCTGGCCGTGCAGTTCCACCCCGAGATCGACGCCGACAGCTTCGCGCTGTGGCTGCAGGACGGCGGCGAGCAGGACGCCCGCAACCGGGGGCTCGACCCCGAGGTGCTGGTCGACCACATCCGCTCCCTCGATCCCGACATCCGGGTCCGGGCGGCGGCCCTGGTCGACTACTTCCTCGACGAGGTGGCGGGGCGTTGACCGACCGGGTCGTCCTGGTCACCGGCGGTGGCACTGGGATCGGCGCCGCCGTCGCGCGGCTGCTGGCCGCGGGTGGCGACCAGGTCGTGGTCTGCGGGCGCCGTGAGGCCCCGCTGCGCGCGGTCGCCGACGAGACGGGGGCGCACGTCGTGGTCGCCGACGTCAGCGAGCCCGCGGGCGTCGCACGGGTCGTCGACGACACCGTCGCCACCTTCGGCCGGCTCGACGGGCTGGTGCTCAACCACGGGATCATCCACGTCGGCGGGGTCGCAGAGGTGACCCCGGAGCAGTGGGACGAGACGGTTCGGGTCAACCTGACCTCCCCGTTCCTGCTGGTGAGGGCCGCGCTGCCGCACCTGCTCGCGGCTCGCGGCGCCGTCGTCGCCGTCTCGTCGGTGGCCGCCCTGCGCGCCGCGGACGGGATGGCCGCCTACTCCGCCAGCAAGGCCGGCCTGCTGCTGCTCACCCAGTCCCTCGCCGTGGACCACGGCCGCGACGGGCTGCGCGCCAACGCGATCTGCCCCGGCTGGACGGCGACCGAGATGGGCGACATGGAGATGGCCGAGCTCGGCGCGGAGCGCGGCCTGTCCACCGACGACGCCTACCGGCTCGCCACGGCCGTCGTACCCCAGCGCCGGGCGGCGCGGCCCGAGGAGATCGCCGCGACGGTCGGCTGGCTGCTGTCCGACGCGGCGTCGTACGTCAACGGCGTGGTGCTGCCCGTCGACGGCGGCTCCTGCGTCGTCGACCCCGGCACCCTCGCCCTCGATCCGCGCGTGTCCATCGACCTGTCCCAGGAGTCCTGATGAGCAAGTACGCCGTCCGCAACCCCGCCACCGGCGAGGTGCTGGAGACCTTCCCGACCGCCACCGACGCGGAGGTCGCCGCCGCGGTCGCCGCCGCCGCGACCGCCCACGAGACCTGGGGCCGCCGGACCACGGTGGCCGAGCGCGCCGCCCTGGTCGCCCGCGTCGCCGAGCTGCACCGCGAGCGGGCCGACCAGCTCGCCGAGGCGATCAACCTGGAGATGGGCAAGGCGCTGGGAGCGGCCAAGGGCGAGGTGCTGTTCTCGGCCGACATCTACCAGTACTACGCCGACCGGGCCGAGACGCTGCTCGCCGACCAGCCGATCGAGCTGCTCGGCGGCGAGGGCCATGCCCTGATCCGCCGGCAGTCGGTGGGCGCGCTGCTCGGGATCATGCCGTGGAACTACCCGGTCTACCAGGTGGCCCGCTTCGCCGCGCCGAACCTGCTTCTCGGCAACACCATCGTCCTCAAGCACGCCGCCCAGTGCCCGCGCTCGGCCGCCCTCCAGGCCGAGATCTTCGCCGACGCCGGCCTGCCCGAGGGCGCCTACGTCAACGTCTACGCGACCAGCGACCAGATCGCCGAGGTGATCTCCGACCCGCGCATCCACGGCGTCTCGCTCACCGGCTCCGAGCGGGCCGGCTCGATCATCGGCGAGCTCGCCGGGCGGCACCTGAAGAAGTGCGTCCTCGAGCTCGGCGGCTCCGACCCGTTCGTGCTGCTCTCCACCGACGACCTCGAGGGAGCCGTGGACGACGCGCTCTCCGCCCGGGTGGGCAACGTCGGCCAGGCCTGCAACGGCGCCAAGCGGTTCGTCGTCGTCGACGAGCTGTACGACGCGTTCGTCGACCTGCTCACCGCCAAGATCGCCACCGCCGGCACCGACGCCCCGCTCTCCTCGGTCGGGGCCGCCGAGGAGCTGGCCGGCCAGGTCGCCGCGGCGGTCTCGGCCGGCGCCACCCTGGTCGCGGCGGGGGAGCGCGACGGTGCGTTCCACCCCGTCGGCGTCCTCACCGACGTCACGCCCGACAACCCGGCGTACCACCAGGAGTTCTTCGGCCCGGTCGCCATGGTCTTCCGTGCCGCCGACGAGGCGGACGCGGTCCGGATCGCCAACGACACGCCGTACGGCCTCGGCTCGTACCTCTACACCACCGACCCCGAGCAGGCCGACCGCGTCGCCAGCGCTCTCGAGGTCGGCATGGTCTTCGTCAACGGCGTCGGCCTGGAGGCCGTGGAGCTGCCCTTCGGCGGGGTCCGGCTCTCCGGCTACGGCCGCGAGCTGGGCACCCTCGGCATCGACGAGTTCGTCAACAAGAAGATGATCCGGGTCGCCCGCTGACTCTCGGGGTCGGGTCCGTTCCGCGTATCTGACGAACGGGCTGCGGTGCGCGCCGAATTGCGACCCATTCGTCAGATACGACGGCGGAACCGCAGCCCTACGCCGGAGGCGTCGCTCCCACCAGGCGCAGCGCCAGGTCGGCGTAGTAGTCGCCGATCTGGGTGGGGGACCACTCGCCGTCCTCGCGGTACCAGCGGGCGATGTCGATGCTCAGCGACGCCAGGGCGGTGGCGGCGAGGGCGGGGTCCGGGGTGGCGAAGACGCCGGCCGCCACGCCCGCGCGGACCAGGTCGCGCAGCTCGCGGTCGATGCTGGTGCGCAGCTCGTCGATGACCGTGCGGTGCTCGTCGCTCAGCGCCGCCAGCTCGTAGTTGAGGATCCGCGCCACCGTGTGGTGGTGGGCGTGGTACGCCGCGAAGGCTCGTCCCACCGCCTCGACCTGTGCCACCGGGTCCGGCGTGGACGCACGGGCCCCGCGGACGACCTCGAGCGCCTGCTGGTGGCCCCGGCGCGAGATGACGAAGAGCAGCTCCTCCTTGGACTTGTGGTGCACGTAGACCGCCGCGGGACTCATCCCGGCCGCGCTCGCGATGTCGCGGGTCGTCGTGCCGTGGAAGCCCTTCTCGGAGAACGCCGTGACGGCCGCCTCGAGCAGTCGCGCCCGGGTGACCTCGGCGCGGGAGGAGGGCGTCGGGGGCGTCGGCATCGTCGTACCTCCGGGTCTTGACGGGGTCCGGGGGCTCCGGGCACACTCAGGCTACACGCTAAGCAAGCGCTTAGTAACCTCCGTCGACACAGCGAGGCAGGCACGTGAGCAGCAGGTTCGAGGGCAAGACCGCGATCGTCACCGGAGCGAGCCGGGGGATCGGCCTCGCGATCGCCGAGCGGCTGGTCGCCGAGGGCGCGCGCGTCGTCATCACCGGCCGCGGCAAGGAGGCCCTCGACGAAGCCGTCGTCGCCCTCGGCGGGGCGTCGAAGGCGCTCGGCGTGGCGGGCAGGGCCGACGACGCGGAGCACCAGGCGGACGTCGTACGCCAGGCGATCGAGACGTTCGGCAGCGCCGACCTGCTCGTCAACAACACCGGCATCAACCCGGCGTACGGCCCGATGATCGAGCTCGACCTCGACGCCGCCCGCAAGATCGTCGAGGTCAACTGCCTCGCCACCCTCGCCTGGACCCAGCGCGTCCACGCGGCGTGGCTGAAGGAGCACGGCGGCGCCGTCGTCAACGTCTCGTCGGTCTCGGGCGTGAAGCCCGCTCCCGGCATCGGGATGTACGGCGCCAGCAAGGCCATGCTGATCTCGATGACCGAGCTGCTGGCCGTCGAGCTCGGCCCCGACATCCGGGTCAACGCCGTCGCGCCCGCGGTCGTGAAGACGAAGTTCGCGACCGCGCTCTACGAGGGCCGCGAGGCCGACGTCGCCGCGCAGTACCCGCTCAAGCGGCTCGGCGAGCCTGACGACATCGGCAGCGTCGTCGCCTTCCTGCTCTCCTCCGACGCCGCGTGGATCACCGGCCAGACGGTGGTCGTCGACGGCGGGGTCACCCTCACCGGGGGAGTCGAGTGAACCCGCCGGGCCTCGACCTCGACGCGCTCGGCCCCTGGCTGGCCGCCGCCGTCCCCGGCGCGGGCTCGTCGCTCACCGCCGAGCTGGTCGCCGGCGGCAAGTCCAACCTGACGTTCGTCGTCTCCGACGGCAGCGCGGAGTGGATCGTCCGACGCCCGCCGCTCGGCCACGTGCTCGCGACCGCCCACGACATGGGCCGGGAGTACCGGGTCATGTCGGCTCTGCAGGACACGGCCGTCCCGGTGCCGCGCACCGACGCCTTCTGCGCCGACCCCACGGTGATCGGTGCCGAGTTCTACGTGATGGAGCGGTGCGCCGGAACCCCCTACCGCCGCGCGGCAGAGCTGAGCCTGCTCGGCGCCGAGCGCACCCGCGCCATCTCGGAGAGCCTGGTCGACATCCTCGCCGACCTCCACGCGGTGGACCCGGCGCGGGTCGGGCTGGCCGACTTCGGCCGTCCCGAGGGCTTCCTCGGCCGCCAGGTCGCGCGCTGGCGCAAGCAGCTCGATGCCTCCCACACCCGCGACCTGCCCGCCGCCGACGAGCTGCACCGCCGGCTGGCCGCGTCGGTGCCCGCCGAGTCGGCGACCGGCATCGTGCACGGCGACTTCCGCCTCGACAACGTGCTCGTCGACACCGCCGACGGCGCGGACCGGGCGACCGCGGTCCTCGACTGGGAGATGGCCACCCTCGGCGACCCGCTCACCGACCTGGCGCTGATGCTGACCTACCACCGGCTCGGCGCGACCGTCGGCGAGGCGGTCACCGACGCCTCGACCGCGCCCGGCTTCCTGGGCGAGGACGAGATCATCGCCCGGTACGCCGCCGCCAGCGACCGCGACTTGTCCGGCTTCGGCTGGTATCTCGGGCTGGCGGCCTTCAAGCTGGCTGCCATCCTCGAGGGCATCCACTACCGCTTCCTCGCCGGCCAGACCGTCGGCGAGGGATTCGACGACATCGGCGCCGCGATCCACCCCCTGCTCGACGCCGGCCTCACCGCAATGAAGGAGAACTGATGGACTTCGGATTCGACGCCCGCACCGAGGAGCTGCGCGCCACGATGCTCGCCTTCATGGACGAGGTCGTGTACCCCGCCGAGGCGCTCTTCGAGGAGCAGTTCGCCGCTCTCGACGACCCGTGGGCCTGGGACTCGACGCCGGTCATCCAGCAGCTGCGGGCCGCGGCGCGCGAGCGCGGGCTGTGGAACCTCTTCCTTCCCGGTGAGCACCCGGACGTCGAGGGCGCGGGCCTGACCAACGTCCAGTACGCCGCGCTCGCCGAGATCTCCGGCCGCTCGATCCACCTCGCTCCGCCCGCCATGAACTGTGCCGCGCCCGACACGGGCAACATGGAGGTGCTGCACCTGTTCGGCACCGACGAGCAGAAGAAGCAGTGGCTGGAGCCGCTGCTGAACGGCGAGATCCGCTCGGCGTTCGCGATGACCGAGCCCGATGTCGCCTCCTCCGACGCCACCAACATCGGCCTGTCGATCGTGCGCGACGGCGACGAGTACGTGCTGAACGGGCGCAAGTGGTGGATCACCGGCGCGATGAACCCCAACTGCAGGATCTTCATCGTGATGGGCAAGACCGACCCCACGGCCGACCGGCACCGCCAGCAGTCGATGATCCTGGTGCCCCGCGACACCCCGGGCCTCGAGGTGGTGCGCGGCATGCAGGTCATGGGCTACGACGACCACGAGCACGGCGGTCACGCGGAGCTCCGTTTCACCGACGTCCGGGTCCCGGCGAGCAACCTGATCGGCGAGGAGGGCGGCGGCTTCGGGATCGCCCAGGCCCGGCTCGGCCCGGGCCGGATCCACCACTGCATGCGCTCGATCGGCATCGCCGAGCGGGCCATCGAGCTGATGTGCGAGCGCGCGGAGTCCCGGGTGGCGTTCGGCCGCCCGATCGCCGACCAGGGCGTGGTCCGCGGCTGGATCGCCGAGTCCCGGGTCAAGCTCGAGCAGCTGCGCCTGCTCGTCCTCAAGACCGCGTGGCTGATGGACACCGTCGGCAACAAGGGCGCCCACACCGAGATCCAGGCGATCAAGATCGCCACCCCCGAGACCGTGCAGTGGATCCTCGACAAGGCGATCCAGGTGCACGGTGCCGGCGGGCTGTCCCAGGACTTCCCCCTCGCCAACATGTACGCCGGCATCCGCACCCTGCGCTTCGCCGACGGCCCCGACGAGGTCCACAAGAACGCCCTCGCCAAGGCCGAGCTGCGTCGCCAGGCCGCGCGCCGCGGAGCGTGAGACTGGGGCCGAACCCTCAGTCCCGAAGGGGCGCGGGCGTCCAGGCCGGCCAGTCGGCCGAGCCGACCAGGCGCCCGCGCTCGTAGCTCGCGACGACCCGGAACGGCGTCGCCAGGGACGAGTTGTCGTAACAGGTGGTGCGGTCCGCGAGGCGGCGTGCTGTCGCGACCAGGTCCCACAACCGCGCGTATCTCTCCCGCACCTTCGCCGCCGGGACGTCGTGGCCGCCCGCGCGGACTCGCCGCCGGACGCGTTCGACCGGGGTGTCCGCGGCCACCATGATCACGTGCAGGTGGACCAGGTAGCCGTGTGCGGTCGCCTGGGCGACGAGGTCCACCTTGCTGGGATGGCTGAAGACGGTCTCCGAGATGAACGACCGGCGTGCCGCGATCATGGTCTGGCGCTGCTCGGCGGCGGCGCGGGACGCGTCATAGGCGTGCTCCAGCTCCTCGCCGGGCCAGCGCTCGGCGGCGATCACGTCGGCGTTCACGAACGGCAGGTGCGTGACGGGCTGGAGGTAGTGGACGACGAAGGTCGACTTGCCTGCCCCGTTGGGTCCGGCGAGGAGGTGCAGGACGGGAGTGGCCACGCCGGGACGGTCAGTCGGCGTCGGTGATCGTGAGGTTGCCCTGGTCGTCGTTCTCGACCCAGCCGACGCCCTGGGCGGCGATGACCTGCCTCAGGTCGAAGGTGTCGAGCCGCTCCGCCAGGCCCTCGTCCCACGCCGCACGGACGACGGCCTGCTCCCGCTCCTGGAGGGCGTCGTACGCGCCACCGCCGGCGAGTACGGCCTCGATCTCGCGGTGGCTGAGGGTCGTGGATGCCTCGAGCTCGCGGCCGATGCGCGCCCAGTGGTCGAGCTGCTGGGCGGCGCTGCGGGAGTTGCGGGCGCCTGACGACTTGGCCGCCGCGAAGAGGGCGCCGTCGATCCGCGTCGGCATCGTCGTCATGGATCCAATGTAGCAGTCTGCTACGAGCGCGGGGGAGCCATCCGCCGCGTCCCCGACCGTCCGAGGTCGTACGGCATTCACCCGACGTTCTCCCGGTGCGTGGACCTTGAGTCCTACCGACCCATCACCATTCACCCGAGGAACCTCCTGCCGTGACATCCCCCTCCCGCGCCGTGGCGGCACTCGCCGCCGGCGCCGTCGGCCTCACCGGCCTGTCCTTCTTCGCCGTCACCGCGCCCGCGCGTGCCGCCGACCCGTCCGGCGCACTCGGGAGCGTCGTCATCAACGAGTTCAGCACCAACGGCTGGAACGCCAACACCGACTTCATCGAGCTCTACAACAAGGGCACCGCGAACGTCGACCTCACCGGCTACCACCTGACCGACGACAAGGGCATCGCCGGCGGCGACGACATCGTGCTCGACGGAGTGCTGCCGGCCGGAGGCTACGCGGTCGTCTTCCCGGGCGACCCGTCGTACCCGCAGGGCTTCGGGCTCGGGAAGTCCGACGAGGTGCACCTGCTCAGCCCCGACCAGGCCACCGTCATCGACGCGTACGTCGACCTCCCGGCCGACACCCACGCCGCCCCGAGCTATGCCCGCACCACGGACGGCACCGGCCCCTTCGCGCAGGCGGCGACGGCGACGCCCGGCGGCTCGAACGCGCTCTCGGCCGAGGACGCCGGGGTCTCGCTCAACGAGTACTTCTCCGACGGCGCCGACTTCGTGGAGATCCGCAACAACGGCCTGACCCAGGTCGACCTGACCGGGTGGCAGCTCGCCGACGGGGCGGGCACCCGGACCGTCGGCGACGAGATCGTCCTCGGCGGCAGCAGCGCCGTGCTCGCGCCGGGCGGCTACCTCGCGATCGAGACCCAGGCCGCCACGCCGCCGGCGGGCGTCACCTTCGTCGCGGGCGGCTTCGGGCTGAGCAAGGACGACCACCTCTACCTCTCCAACGACGAGGGCACGCTGGTCGACACCACCTGGGTCGGCTACGCGGCCGACGGCACGACCACCCGCCACGCCTCGCCCTCGTGGGCGCGGACCACCCCGGGCGTCGGGCTGTGGAAGCTGTCGGCGGCGGCCACCCCGGGCACGGTCAACTCGTTCACCACGGGCGGCGGCGAGGAGCCCACCCTCGACCCGAACTGGGACGACGTCGAGATCAACGAGGTCTCCTCCCTCAACGCCGGCGACCCCGACAACCCGGGCTTCGGCGACGCGGTCGAGCTGGTCAACACCGGCACCGCCCCGGTCAGCATCGACGGCTGGTACCAGGTCGACAGCGGCGCCGCGACGGCCGCCGTCCGGCTGAGCCTGGCCGACCTCAAGGTGTGGGACGGCAGCGCCCTCGTGGCGGCCACCGAGCCGACCATCCCCGCGGGCGGCTACGTCGCCTTCTCCTCCAAGAAGGGGCTGTCCGGCGAGGGGGACGGCGTCAAGGTCTACGGACCGGGCGCCGACGCGGCCGGCCGCCAGCTCATCGACGAGGTGAGCTACGGCGACGGCCAGGCCGGCGTCTCCGACACCTTCGCCTCCGCGGCCCGCTCGTACGCCGCCTGCCCCGACGGCTCCGAGGAGTACTGGCCGGTCGCGACCAACAGCTTCGGCCGGGACAACGCGGCGTCGTGCGAGACCAGGCTCTCGCCCGCCCTGGTCACGACGGTCGTCCTCAACGAGGTCTCGAACGTGGCCGGCAAGGCCGAGCTGCTCAACACCGGCGACAGCGCCGTCGACATCTCCGGGTGGGAGCTGCTCGACGCGTCCGCCACCGTCGTCCACACCGTCCCGGCGGCGACCTCGCTGGCCCCGGGCGTCTTCTACGTCGCCAGCGGCATCGTCGGCCTCGACAGCGCCGACGCGCTGAGCCTGCGCCGGCCGAGCGACGGCGCGACCGCGGCCGGGCACGCCTGGCAGGAGGACGGCATCGCGTCGTACAGCAGGTGCGACCTGTTCGGCACCGTCTCCTACGTCGAGACGCCGACCGCCACCTGGGGCGCCGCGAACGCCTGCCCCGGCCTGAACACCACGGCCTGGCCCGGGCCGGCCGAGGTCGCCACCGTCGACGAGGTCGACGGGTTCGCCGACGCCGACGGCAACGGCGACGGCGACGCGTCCGGTGCCGCCTTCGACCCGACCGACCCGAGCATCCTGTGGGTGGTGCAGAACAAGAACACGCTGCACAAGATGCGCAAGGTCGCGGGCAGCTATGTCGCCGTCGACGGCTGGGCCGGTGGCAAGAAGCTGCACTTCGCGTCCGGCACCGGCAAGCCCGACTCCGAGGGCGTGACCGTCGGCCCCGACGGCTCGGTCTACGTCACCTCCGAGCGCGACAACGACAACAGCGGCGTCTCCGCCAACAAGATCGAGCGGTACGACGTCTCCGCGGTCACCGCGGCCACCACCGACCTCACCGCCGTCGGCGAGTGGGACGTCGACTCCTTCGTCACCACCGGCGCCAACCTCGGCCTCGAGGGCATCACCTACGTGCCCGACGCCTTCCTGGTCGCCGCCGGCTGGAAGGTGGGCGGCACGGCGTACTCCGCGGCGACGTACCCGACGCCGGGGCTGTTCGTCGCCGCCGTCGAGGCCACCGGCGCCCTGCACTTCTTCTCCCTCGCACCCGGCGCCGCCCCGGTCGAGGTGAAGGTGGAGGCGTCCGGCTTCCCGTTCGCGATGGACGTCGCCTACGACCCCGACCGCCAGGCACTGTGGGCGCTGTGCGACGACAGCTGTGGTGGCACCTTCAACCTGCTGAGCGTCGAGAACGGCGACTTCGTGGTCACCCACTCGCTCGCCCGCCCGGCCGGGATGCCCAACCTCAACAACGAGGGCATGGCCGTGCGCCCGCGCAGCACCGCCGTCGGGGGCCTGGTCGAGGTCGTCTGGACCGACGACGGCGACACCGACGACCACTCGCTGCGCGAGGGCCACCTGCCCGCCGACTTCGCCGTCCCCGCCGTCGTCACGCCGCCCGTGGTGACCCCGCCGGGCCCGCCGGCCTCGCCGACCGCCGCCGAGCTGGCGCTCGCGCAGGCCGCGGCGAAGGTCGCGGCGACCCAGCAGAAGGTCGCCTCGGTCAAGGCAGCGGTGAAGGCGGCCAAGAAGGCCAAGCAGAGCGCCAAGGTCAAGCGGCTGACCGCGAAGCTGAAGAAGCTCAAGAAGAAGCTGCGCAAGCAGCGGGCCGTGCTGGCGCAGGCGGTCGCCGCCGCACCTACCGTGCGTCCGGGGACGCGGGAGGCGGGTCGCTGAGCTCGGTCAGCCGGCCCGCCCCCTCGCGCTGCCAGCGCACGCCGCGGGCGTCGGTGAACGTCAGGCGGTGGACGAGATGCTGCGCGCTGCGGGTGTAGGGCCGGCACCGGTGCGGGTCGTCGACGGGGTCGGGGAGCGACCACACGTAGGTGTCATGGGGTGCGATGACGTACTGCCCCGGCGGGAGCACCCGCCAGGTCCCGGCGCGGCTCGGCGCGTTGGCGGCCTGGCCGTTGATCACGAGCTCGACCCGCGCCTCGTAGACCGGCGACGAGCCGTGGTTCGTCACGATCAGTCGCTGGCCGCCACCTTCCTCCGCGGTGTCACGCGCCAGCCACGCGTGGACGCCCGCGGCGAGTGACTGACGGTCCCTGTCCTCCTCACGCCGGTAGGCGCGGTAGGCGATGACGCCGGCGAACACGGCGGCGGCGGTGGCCAGGACCGTCGCCACCCCACCGACCCACTCCGCGATGGTTCCGATCTCCACGGCTTGCTCCTCTCGTCGGGTTCGATCGGGCGCCTCTGCCCGGGTGGGGGCTGCTCATGCCCGCGGACCGCGCCACTTGTGACCTGGGTGACAAGTTCTGGCCGCGAGCGCCGGTCCCGCCTCGGCACCGGAGGTCCGTCGAGGGCAGCAGCGTCGTCGGCACCCGGCTTTCTTGTCACTCGGATGACAAGAAAGCCGCGCTGCTCCACCGCGGCGGCCGAGCCGCCTTCCCGCCTCCCGAAGCGCGACCTACGGTGCTGGCCTGCCCGTCGCCAGACCTGTCCCGGGAGTCGTCATGGCCCTTCTGCAGCCGCCGGTCGCGGTCACGCCGGCGTCCGAGGAGGTGGTGGCCCGTCTCGACGAGGAGCTGCGGGCCGCCGTACGACGCGACGGGATCGACCCGCAACGCGAGGTCGAGGCCGTACGACGGCGGGCCGCCGCGCTGGTGCGGGAGCACGACGAGCGCAGCCTGACCGGGGTGGTGGCGCCGGTCGGCGATGCCGACGCCCTGGTGGCGGAGCTGGTGGCGCGGGTGGCCGGCTTCGGGCCGTTGCAGCCGCTGCTGGAGGACCCGACCGTCGAGGAGATCTGGATCAACGGTGCGGACCGGGTGTTCGTGGCCCGGCAGGGCCGCCACGAGCTGACCAACCTGGTGCTGAGCGAGGCGCAGGTCGCCGATCTGGTGGAGCGGATGCTGGCGTCGACAGGGCGGCGGATCGACCTGAGCCGGCCGTTCGTGGACGCGATGCTGCCGGCCGGGCACCGGCTGCACGTCGTGCTGCAGGGCATCGCGCGCGGCTTCGCGGCGGTCAACATCAGGAAGTTCGTGGTCCGTGCCAGCCTGCTCGACGACCTGGTCCAGCTCGGCGCGCTCACGCCGGCGGCCGCGCGCTTCCTCGACGCCGCCGTGCGGGCCGGGCTGAACCTGCTCGTCAGCGGTGGCACCCAGGTCGGCAAGACGACGCTGCTCAACTGCCTGGCGGCCGCGATCCCCGGCGGCGAGCGGGTGATCTCGGCCGAGGAGGTCTTCGAGATCAGGTTCCCCCATCCCGACTGGGTGGCGATGCAGACCCGGCAGGAGGGGCTGGAGGGCACCGGCGAGGTGCGACTGCGCGACCTGGTCAAGGAGTCGCTGCGGATGCGGCCGTCCCGGCTGATCGTGGGGGAGGTGCGGGCCGAGGAGTGCCTCGACCTGCTGCTCGCGCTCAACGCCGGCATCCCCGGCATGTGCACGCTCCACGCCAACAGCGCCCGCGAGGCGCTCGCCAAGGCGTGCGTGCTGCCGCTGCTCGCGGGCGAGAACATCTCGGCGCGCTTCGTGGTCCCGACCGTCGCGGCCTCGGTGGACCTCGTCGTCCACCTCGCCCTGGATCCGTACGGCGTGCGCCGGGTCACCGAGATCGTCGCCGTTCCGGGGCGGCTGGAGGGGGAGGTGATCGAGACCGAGGCGCTGTTCGCGTGGCGGGGCGGCGCGCTGCGGCGGGCGACCGGGCTGCCGCCGCGGCTCGACCGGTTCGAGCGGGTCGGGATCGACGTCGTGGGGCTGCTCCACGACGCGGAGCGAGAGGCGGGCTGACGCATGGGCGCGCTGGTGGGGCTCGGCTTCGGCGTCGGCTGTCTGCTGGTGTGGTCCGGCTGTCGTCGGCCCGCGCCGCGCCCGCCCCGCGCCGCCGGCCGGGTTCGCCGGCTGCTCGCCGAGGCCGGGCTGCCGGAGGTCGCGCCCCGCACGCTCGCGCTGCTGTCCGCCGCGGCGGGAGTCGCCGCCGGCGTCGTGGTCCTCGGCCTGACCCGGACCGGGCCGATCGCGCTGGTGTTGGGCGTGGGCGCGGCGTACCTGCCCTGGGCCGTCGTCCGCGGCCGGGTCCGCCGTCGGCACCGCGAGTTCGCCCAGGTCTGGCCGGAGGCGGTCGACGACCTCGCGTCCGCGGTCCGGGCCGGGATGTCGCTGCCGGAGGCGGTCGCCGCGCTCGCCGACCGTGGTCCCGACGCGCTGCGGCCCGCGTTCGCCGCCTTCGCGCTCGACTACCAGGTGTCCGGGCGGTTCGGCGCCTGCCTCGACCGCCTGGCGGACCGGCTCGCCGACCCGGTGGGGGACCGGGTGGTCGAAGGGCTGCGGATCGCCCGCGAGGTCGGCGGCGGCGAGCTGGGCCGGCTGCTGCGCAACCTGTCCGGCTACCTGCGCGAGGACCTGCGCACCCGCGCCGAGCTCGAGGCGCGGCAGTCCTGGGCGGTCAACGGCGCGCGGCTGGCGGTCGCGGCGCCGTGGCTGGTGCTGCTGCTGATGGCGACCCAGCCCGACGTGATCTCGCGCTACCAGTCCGCCGCCGGCGCGCTCGTCCTGGCCCTCGGCGCCGGCGCCTGCGTGCTCGCCTACCGGCTGATGGTGCGCCTGGGCCGGCTGCCCGTCGAGCGGCGGATCCTGAGGTGAGCCCCCTCGTCGCCGGCGCCCTGCTCGGGCTCGTGGCCGCCCTCGGCCTGGTCCTCGTCGTCGCCCGGCTGACCGTCCCGCGTCGGCCCGGGATCGAGGACCGGGTGCTGCCGTATCTCCGCGACCTCACCCCCGCCCGTCGTACGCCGGCCGCCGGGGCCCCCGGGTCGGCCGTCGCGCTGCTCGGGCCGGTGCTGCGCCGGGCCGCCGACGGGGTCGAGCGGGTGCTCGGTGGCGCGCCCTCGGTGCGGCGCCGGCTGGCCCGGGCCGGCTCGACGCTCACCGTCCACGAGCTGCGGGTGCAGCAGGTGCAGTGGGGCCTGGCCGGCTTCGCGCTCGCGGCCGCCGCCGGCCTGCTCCGCAGCTGGACCCACCCGGGCGCCGCGGCTCCACTGCTGGTGGCCTGCGCCGCGGCGTTCGGGTCCGGCGTGCTGCTGCGCGACCAGCGGCTCAGCGCCCAGGTGCGGCGACGCGAGTCGGCGATGCTGGCCGAGTTCCCGACCGTGGCCGAGCTGCTCGCCCTCAGCGTCTCCGCAGGCGAGGGCCCCGTGGGCGCCTTGGACCGGGTGGTCCGGCGCAGCGGGGGCGAGCTGTCCCGCGAGCTCGGCGACCTGCTGGCCCGGGTCCGCACCGGTGAGCCGATCGCCGACGCCTTCGACCGCCTCGCCGCGACCACCGGCTTGGGCGTGGTCGCCCGCTTCGCCCACGGCATCGCGGTCGCGGTGGAGCGCGGCACCCCGCTCGCCGACGTGCTCCACGCGCAGGCGGCCGACGTCCGCGAGGCCGGACGCCGGGCGCTGATCGAGCAGGCGTCGCGCAAGGAGATCGCGATGATGGTGCCGGTCGTCTTCCTCGTGCTCCCGACCACGGTGCTGTTCGCCTTCTGGCCCGGCCTGATCGGCCTGTCCCTCAGCTACTGAACCCGAAGGGAGTCACATGTCCAGACGACGACACGACCAGCGGGGTGACGTTCCGGGCTGGGTTTTGGTGACCCTGATGACCATCTCCATCGGCGTCGCGCTGTGGGCCGTCGCCGAGCCCCGGCTGGTCGAGATCCTGCAGTCGGCGCTCGACTCGGTCAAGTGAGCCGGCGCCGCACGGAGCGGGGCTCGGCCCTGGTCGATGTGACCCTGGCGGCCGTCGTCCTGGTGCCGCTGCTGCTCGGGCTGGTCCAGGTTGCGCTCGTGCTCCACGTGCGCACCACCCTGGCCGCCGCCGCGGCCGAGGGCGCGCGACTCGCGGCCACCGCCGACCGGGAGCCCGGCGACGGGGTGGCGCGGGCCCGGGCGCAGATCGCGGCCGCGCTGGCGCCCCGGTACGCCGACGACGTCGCGGCCCGCCGGGTCCTCGTCGAGGGCAGTCCCGGCATCGAGATCGTGGTGCGTGCCGAGGTGCCGGCGCTCGGGGTCGGCGGTCCGGCGGTCGCGGTCACCGTGACCGGTCGGGCCGTCCTGGAGGACCCGCGGTGAGACCCCGGGCCGACGTGGAGCGGGGGAGCGGGCTGGTCGAGGTGGTCTGGCTCGCGCTGCTGCTCCTGCTGCCGCTGCTGTGGGTGGTGCTGTCGGTGGCCGAGGTGCAGCGTGGCTCGTTCGGGGTCAGCGGCGCCGCGCGCGCCGCGGCCCGTGCCTATGCGCTGGCGCCGGACGACGCCACCGGCGAGCGGCGGGCGCGGGCGGTCGCCCGCCAGGTGCTGGCCGACCAGGGCCTGGCCGGCGCGCCCGTGACGGTGACGGTCACCTGCACGCCGTACCCGACGGCCTGCCACCGCGGCACCTCGGTGATCACCGTCCGGGTCGCGTCGGCCGTCGCGCTGCCGCTGCTCCCCGACCTGTTCGGCCTGGGCCGGCCGCGATTCGCGCTGGCGGCCGAGGAACGGGTCCCGATCGGCCGCTATCAGGAGGTGGGGGAGCCGTGACCCGTGGTCAGCGCGGCAGCACCGCGCCGCTCGTGGTCGGCTGCGCCGCGGTCGTGCTGCTGCTCGTCGCGGTGGTGGTCGACGCGAGCGCCGCCTATCTCGCCCGTCAGCGCCTGGCCGCGCTCGCCGACGGCGCCGCGCTCCAGGGCGCCGACCTCGGGGCCCAGGGCGCCGACGCGTACGCCGGTGGACTGGCCACCGGCGGCCTGGCCATCTCGCGCGCCGAGGCCGAGGCGGCGGTGCGCGCGTACCTGCGCGACAGCGGCGCCGCTGCGGCGCACCCGGGCCTGCGGGCGACGGTGCGGGTCGACGGCGACCGGCTGGTCGTCGAGCTGGTCGCGCCGGTCGCGCTGCCGCTGCGCCTGCCCGGCGCGCCGGCAGGTCCGACGGTGCGCGCGGTCGGCTCCGCGGTGGTCGATCCCGAGCTGGGCTGAGCGCGCCGGGACCTTCCCCCGGCCGGGTCGTTGGACACCGGACAGCACCAGCGCGCCCGGGCAGTCCCGTGGCCATGACGACGGGGACTCTTCACTGATGCGCAAGCAGCTCATGGGCGCGGCCACGGTCGCCACAGCTACCACGGCCGCCCTGCTCGGACTCGGCACGCTCGTCGCTCCCACCGCCCACGCGGCCGATCCGCACGGCTTCGTCACCGGCACCGTCACCGCCGACGCCGGCGGCGCGGGCCTGGAGGGGGTCGCGGTCGGCGCCTGGTTCCAGAAGCCCGACCAGAGCTGGACGGCGGTGTGGGTCACGACCGACAGTGCCGGACGCTACAAGGTGCCGGCACCTCCCGGTGACACCCGGATCCAGTTCGTTGAGTGCGGCCCGTCCTGCACGGACCCCTCCTACGCCCCCGAGTTCTACGACGACGTCGCCACCCGCGCCGACGCCCAGGTGATCTCGGTCGCCGACGGCCAGACGGTCTCGGGCGTCGACGCCGCGCTGGCGGCGGCGTACCTGGTCTCGGGACAGGTCACCGCCCCCGACGACAGCGCCGCCGCCGACGCCTATGTCGTCGTCTACGGCGAGGACGACACGCTCCTCGCCCAGGCCCGGACCGGCGCCGACGGCCGCTATCGCCTGGTGCTCCCGGCCGGCAGCTACCGCTTCGCCTACGCGGACGCCACGCTCACCCACGGTGAGTTCTACGAGGACGAGCGGAGCCTGGCCGACGCCACGCCGGTCGTCGTCGGCGCCGACAAGACCGACCTCGACGTGCACCTCGACCTGAACCAGGTGCGCAACGCCCCGGACAGCCCGCCCGCGATCAACGGCATCGCGCGGGTCGGCGACACCCTCGCCGCCGGCCCGGGGCTCTGGTACCCGTTCTCCGGCGACTACACCTACACCTACGCCTGGTACCGCACCGGCTCGGCGCAGCCGATCGGCACCCAGCCGACCCTGAAGGTGCCGCCGGCCGCCCTCGGCGAGACGATCACGGTCGAGGTCACCGCCTCCCTCGACGGCTACACGAGCGGTACCGCCACCTCCGCGCCGACCGCCACCGTCGTCGCCTCGCCGGCGGCCCTGCCGAACACCGCCCCGCCGACCGTCAGCGGGCCGCTCCAGGTCGGCAGGACGGTCACCGCCGGCCCCGGCACCTGGGCCCAGCAGCCCACGGCCGTCAGCTACCAGTGGTACGCCGGCGCCCGGGCGATCGCCGGCGCGACCACGTCCACGCTCGCGATCACGCCCGACCTGGTCGGCGTGCGGCTCGCCGTCCGGGTCGCCGCCAGCGCGCCGGGCACCCTGTTCGGCTACGCCTGGGGGACCACCGCGACCCAGGTCGAGCCGGGCACCCTGAGCCTGGCGAGCGTCCCGACGCTCGCGGGCAAGGCCAAGGTGGGCAAGCGGCTCACGGTCGTGCCCGGCGCCAGCACGCCGGCGGCCACGGTCCAGGTCCAGTGGCTGGCGAAGGGCAAGCCGATCGCGGGAGCCACGAAGCCGACGCTGAAGCTCAAGAAGGCGCTCAAGCGGGCCAAGGTCCGCGCCGTGGTCACCTACACCGCCCCGGGCTATGCGCCGCTCGTGGTGCGGACGACGGCGGTCCGGGTCCGCTAGTGCGGATTCATCACGGGATGTAGGTGAGACAGCACTCCTGTAGCGGGACTCCGCACGGGAAGCGCGGACTCACCTACATCCCGTGATGAATCCCCGCCCAGGACAGCGCGGCTCAGGAGAGGACGCCGGGCCCGGCGCCCTCGTCGTCGATCCAGTCCTCGCCGTCGTCGAACAGGTCGCGGTCCTGACCGTCCTTCTCGTCGCGGCGCCGCCCGCGGCCACCGGCCGCGCCCGCCGCGCCGCCGCCGCGGCCACCCGCTCCACCACGGCCCGCGGCGCCGCCACGTCCGGTGCCCCGGCCGACCGGGCTGCCGGGAGTGCCGGCTCCGGCGCGGCCCAGGGAGCCGGGGCCGCCGGCTCGGGTGCTGGAGCCGATCGCGCCGACGCCGCTGCTGCCGAGGCCGCGCCCGCCGACCAGGCCGCGCAGGCCCCGGACCACGCCGGGCGCGGCGCCGAAGACACCGGCGGCGGCGCCGCCGAGGACGGCAGGGCCGGCGGTGAAGGTGTGGTCGCCCGTCCCGCCGGAGCCGACGCCACCGGGGCCCGGGTCGAGCGGCGGCAGGTTGGGGGTCAGCGTGTCGATGGGTGGCGGGTTGTAGCCGGGGCCGGGGTAGCCCGGAACGTGGCCGCCGGGACCGGGGTAGTCGGGGTAGTCGGGGTCGCCGGTCGGGTTCTCGGGGCCGACCGGGTTGCCGATGTCACCGGGGCCGCCGGAGCCGATCCAGGTGCCGACCGGCGTCGAGCGCGGCGGCGGGGTATAGCGCGGGCCGCCGGGTCCGGTGGGCGTTCCGGGCCCGTTGGGCTCCTTCTCCTCGCCGCCCTCGATCGCCTGGAAGGCGGTCACCGCGGCGTCGTACTTCTCCAGCAGCGCCTGGACCTTCTTGCGGGCCCGCTCGTCGGCGTCGCCGTAGGCGGTCACCTTCTCGTTGTAGGCCGACTTGTCCTTGGCGTACGCCGTCATGTTCTCGGCGTCGACGTCGGGGTCGTTGGTGCTCTCGGGGACCGGCGGGGCCTCGCCCGGCGCTCCGGGCGGGTTCTTGGCCTCCTGCTCGGCGGCGGCCATCGCGGTGGACGCGTGCTTGAGCGCGGCGGAGACAGCCGCGACCTGGCCGTGCCGCTCGCCGACCCGCTGGGCGGCGAGGGTGAAGGACTCCTTGACCATGTCGCGGACCTGCTCGCCGCCGAGCCCCTCGGGGATCTTCTCGCTCGCGGTGGCGAGCGCCTCGTGGACCTTGTCGAGCGACGTGGCGGTGTTCTCCCACGCGACTTGAGCGGTGAGCACGTCCTCGCTCGACATGTTGCGGGTGCGGTGCAGCAGGTCGTTGAGGTGCTGGCCGGCCATCAGACGTCGCCTCCGTCGGTGTCGGTGTCGGTTCCGGTCGGAACGCCGGGCGTCGGCGGCTCCGGCTCTGGGCTGCCGAGGTCGAGGCCCTGGGTGCGCAGCACCGCGACCTGCAGGTCGGCCTGGGCCTGCTCGTCGGCGTCGATGATCGCGGCCTTGGCGGCCAGGATCGCGTCCTGGAAGACGCCGAGGTCCTTGCGCATCTCGACCAGGGAGTCGACGATCACGTTGTGGGCACGGCCGTGCTCGTAGGACAGCGTGGTGGCCTCGTTGCCTTGCCCGTACGCAGACGCGGGGACGGCGCCGTTCTTGGTGAAGGCGACGTTCTGCAGCTCCTTGATCTGCTCGTCCAGGGTGTTGTAGACCGCTGTGACCTGAGTCTCGATGAGGAACAGCTCGAAGGCCTCCATCCCGGCGAGGAGGGCCGGGTTGAACAGCGGCATCACGGGGATCGGAATCGGAAATGGTCCGAGGGTCATGGTGAGGTCCTTCGAGGTCCCGAGGAGCGGTCGACGGGTACCGGCTACCCAGCGACATGACGATGCAAACGACGATGCCACACTGGTTCCTCCGATCTTGGGCTGGAGGGTGGGACGGATGATCTCTCGGGTGCTGCGGCCGCTGCCGACGGCGGTCCTCGCGGCCGCGCTGGCGCTGACCCTGGCCGGCTGCGCGGACGACACGCCTGGCGAGGCTGGAAGGCGGCCCAGCGCCGGTCCGAGCACGCCGGGTGAGTCCTCCTCAGCCGCCTCGGAGACCGGCTCGCCGACACCCACGGTGACTCCGGCGACAGGCAGGAAGCTCAGCGTCGAGGGGGTCAGCCTGCGGCTGGTCGACCTCCCGAAGTGGCACGTCTCCAAGTTCGGCACCAGCTACAACGCGGGCCGTCGGCTGCCGTCGGGCGGCGTCATCTCCGTGCTCGTCGGCGACATCCTGGCCGGCCCCGGAACCGACACCGAGCAGAAGGCGGTGAGCTACGGCGAGCTCCAGGCCGACGATCCCGTCCCGACCCACCGGGTCGCGGACCGGGTGGTCGACGGCGTGAACTGCTTCGTGCTGGAGGGCCAGACCGACGAGGAGCGCCGCTACGTGATCGGCGCCGTGGTCGACGACAGGTTCTTCACCGTCGAGTTCACGCTCCCGGTCGGCGATGCCGAGGCGGACGCGATGGTCGAGCAGATGTTCGCCACCATCGACGTCAAGGGCTGAGCCCCACGAACGCCACGAGGGGCGCGTCCGGTGTGGACGCGCCCCTCGCGGCGGGACCTGCCGAGCCCGCCGACGGTCAGCGGCCGGCGCCGTGGTCCGTGGTGGGCAGGTAGTTCGCGTTCCCGCCGAAGGTCACCGTGAACCCGTCGGTGTTGAGGTACGCCGGCGCCGCGGGCGGCACCTTGCACTGGGCACGCCCGGTGCTGTCGGTCACCGCCCGGCACAGCTCGAGGTAGCCACCCGACACGGTGGTGTTGGTCGAGAACACCAGCAGCTGACCGGCGAGCGGCTGGCCGGCCGGCCCGCGCAGGGTGGCGGCCACCTGGCGGGGCGACAGCAGGTTGGTCGTGATCACCTTGAGGTCGTCGAGGTGGGTGACCGCGCGCTGCACGACCTGGCTGAGCTCCGGCGAGGTGGCGGCGGCCCGGGAGCCGTCACCCGAGTAGGTCGCCGTCAGCGGGTAGCTGCCGGCGGCCAGGCCGTCGACGTCGAGCGTGGCCTGCTGCCGGCCGTCGACGGTGGCGAGGCTCGCCGTGCCGAGGACGTCGGTGCCGGACCGGAAGGTCACCGTGCCGGTGGGCTTGCCCGGAGCCGGGGCCGAGTCGGCCACGGTCGCGGTCAGCGTCACCCGGTCGCCGTACGACGACGGGTTGGCGCTGGACGTGAGCCCGACGACGGTGACCCCGGCGCCGACCAGCTGCGAGGTGGTCTCGCTGGAGCCCTCGAAGGTCACGCTGCCGCCGTACGTCGCCCGGATCTCGTGCGCGCCGGGAGCCAGGGTGGCGGTGGCGAAGGTGGCCGTGCTGGTGTTGGCGGCCGTGGCCGGGGTCAGGCCGGCCGCTCCGATCAGGGTGCTGCCGTCCCAGAACTGCACGACACCGGTCGGCTTGCCGGTGGCCGGGGCGACCGCGCGGACCGTGGCGGTGAAGGTCACCGTCTGGCCGGCGTCCGCCTCGGCGTCGTCGGAGACCAGCTCGGTCGCCGAGCCGGCCTTGGTGACCGTCTGGCCGTTGCCCTGGTCGAGCAGCCCGGTGCTGGTGACGAAGCGCGACTCACCGCCGTAGACCGCCGAGATCCGGTAGGTGCCGGCGGACAGGTTGGTGAAGTCGGCGCTGGTGGCCGAGCCGTCCACGAGGGCGACCGGCGCGCCGAGAGGTGCGCCGTTGACCTTGAACTGGACGGTTCCGGTCGGCTCCCCGGCGCCCGGGGCGACCGGGCTCACGGTCGCGGTGAAGCGGACCGCGGTCCCCGGCTGGGACGGGTTGGCCGACGAGGAGACGAGGGTCGAGGTCTGGGCCCGCTGGACCTTCTGCGCGACCGAGCCGTTGCTCCCGGTGAAGCTGTCGTCGCCGTCGTACGTCGCGACGACGGCGTGCTGGCCGACGGTGAGCGAGTCGATGGTGAGCGACGCGACCCCGCCGGTGGCCGAGCTGACCGGAGCCGTGCCGAGGACGGTGTCGCCGTCGGTGAAGGTGACCGTGCCCGACGGCGAGCCGGCGCCCGGGGCGACGGCGCCGACGGTGGCCGTGAAGGTCACCGGCTGGCCGAAGACCGCGGTCGGGGAGCTGCTGGTGACGGTGGTCTTCGACGCCGCCTTGTTGACCGTGTGGCTCACGGCCGGCGAGGTGCTGGTGACGAAGTTCGGGTCGGAGCTGAAGTAGGTCGCCTTCACGTCGTGGCTGCCGCGCGCCAGCGCGCTGGTGGTGATCTCCGCGCTGCCGTCCTCCAGGGTGACGAACGGGCCGGGCTGGCCGTCGACGGTGAACTGGACGACGCCGCCGGGGGCGCCGGTCGCGGGCGCGACCGGGGTGACGGTGGCGGTGATGGTGACCGACTGGCCGAAGACCGACGGGCTGGGGGAGACCACGACCTGGGTCGCGGTGTGGGCCGCGGCGACCTCCTGGTCGAGCGACGCGGTGGCGCCGGCGAAGCGGGTGTCGCCCTCGTAGTTCGCGGTGATCACGTGGTCGCCGGCGTCGAGCTTGACCGGCGCCGAGACGGCGCTGCCGCCGTTGAGCGGGACCGGCGAGCCGATCGCGTTCCCGTCGGCGAAGAACTGCACGCCACCGCTGGGATCGCCGGCGCCGGGGCCGACCACGTCGACGTCCGCGGTGAAGGTGAGCGGCTCGCCCGCGACGGCGTCGGCGTTCGAGGTCGTGATGCTCACCGAGGTGTCCGCCCGGTCGACGCCGTGGGTGAGCTCGGCCGAGGAGCTGCCGGCGAAGTCGCCGTTCCCGTTGTACGTCGCCTGCACGGTGTGGTTGCCCGGGGCCAGGTTGGCGATCGTCAGCTCGGCGGTGTCGCCGGTGAGGGCCACGGCGGTGCCGTAGGGCTCGCCGTCGACGTTGAACTGCACGCCGCCGGCGGGGTCGCCGGCGCCGGGGGCGACGACGCCGACCGTGGCGGTGAAGGTCACCGCCTGGCCGCTGACCGTCGGGGAGCCGGTGCTGGTCAGCACCGTGCTGGTCGGCGCCTTCGCGACGGTCAGCTGCTGGGTGGTGGCGGTGCTGGCGACCAGGTTGCCGTCACCGCTGTACCGCGCCCCGATGGTGTGGGTGCCGGTGCTCAGCGTCGAGGTCGAGCCCGAGGACGCGGCGCCACCCGAGACCGGCACGGGAGCGCCGAAGTCGTCCCCGTCGACGGTGAACTGGATGGTCCCGGTCGGCGTGCTGGTGCCGCTGTCCGGCGTCACCTGGGCCGTGAACGAGACCGCCTCGCCGTGCACCACCGAGGCCGGCGGGAGCAGGGTCGTGGTGGTCGGGTTCTTCTGCACCGCGAACGGCGTGCCCACCGAGGAGCCCTTGTAGAACGCGGTCTGGGCGAAGGAGGCGGTGACCGTGGCCGAGCGCGGCGGACCGGACACCGGCAGCGACGCCGTGGCGACGCCGTTGCCGTCGGTGGTCGCGTTGACCGACGCGCCCCCCGACAGGCTGAAGGTGACCGTCCGGCCGGGCAGCACCGAGGAGGCCAGGTTGGGGTCGGTGAGGGTGGCCTTGACCGTCACCGACGTGTTCTGGGCGCCCTCCGTGGCCCCGGTGTAGGCGAGCTGGGTGATGTTGTCGATGGTCACCGACCGGTTGGTCGTCTTGGTGTTGTTGGAGCAGAAGATGGTGCCGGTGCGGTTCCGCTCGATCGCCCGCGCCGTGTAGGCCCCGTTGGGGTAGGAGTGGGTGTCGAAGGTGAGCGACTTCGCGCCCTCACCGCCCTGGACGTTGTCGATCACGGCGGTGTTGGCCGAGTTGATCAGCTGCAGCGTGGTCTGCGGACCGCTGCCGTTGACGCACAGGCTGCCGTTGCTCGCTCCGCTGGCGGCCAGGGTGGCGTTGCCCCGCAGGACCGCGCCGTCCGCCGGGGAGGTGATGTCGGCCGCGGCCGAGGAGGCCAGGACGACGGGGATCCCGAGTCCCACAGTGGTGGCCGCGAGGGCCGCGATCATGCGCCGCACAGACGTTCCTTTCATCGGAGCCCGCCTCACTTGAGGATGGCGCCGTGCGCCGTGGAGGAGAGGTGGTTGGCGTCGCCCGCGTAGGTGACGTTGTAGCCACCGTTGAGGGTGAGCTGCAGGAGCTGGGGCGCCGCGTTGCAGACGGCGAACCCGGACTCGTTGGTCACCGTGGTGCAGACCAGCTTGGTACCGATCCGGAACTCCAGCGGTACGCCGGCCAGCGGGCTGCCGCCCGCGGTGACCGTCGCCCGGAGCTGGCCGAGCGGGATCAGCAGCGGCGTCAGCGAGACCACCGCCGGCGTGGCCTGGATGGCGGTCGGCTGCTTGGCCACCGTGAGGGTGCGGGCGCCGGACGTGCTGGGCCCGAACCGGTTGGTGCCGGCGTACTGCGCCTTGATCGCGTGGCTGCCCGCGCCCAGCCCGGAGACCGTCGCGGTCGCCACGGCCGTGTCGTTCGCGCCGGGAGCGAGCGTGGCCGTCGCGACGACCTGCCCGTTCTCGGTAAACGTCACGGTGCCCGTCGGCGCGCCGAGCCGGCCCTCGGCCGGGGTCACGGTCGCGGTCAGGGTGACGGCGTCGCCGTAGACCGAGAAGTCCCGGTCGAGGGCGAGCCCGGTCGTGGTCGCGATGACGCCGACGACCTGGGTCAGGCTCGCGGTGCCGGCGCCGTAGCGCAGGTCGCCGGAGTAGAGGACCCCGACGGTGTGGCTGCCGGGAGCCAGGTCGGCGAGCAACGCGCTGGTCGCGACCCCGTCCACCAGGGTGACCGCCGCGCCGACCGGGTGGCCGTCGACGGAGAACTGCACCACGCCGGTGGGCGCCAGGCCCGTGTCGGAGCTGACCTCCGCGGTGAACCGCACGCCCTCGCCGACGCCGGAGGTCGGCGCCGAGGAGGTGACGGACACCGTCGCGGCGCCGGTCTGGACCGACTGGGTGAGCAGGTCGCCGCTGCCGGCGAAGCCGGGCGCCGCGTCGAAGCTGGCGATCACGGTGTGGTCACCGGGCTCCGCGGAGTCGACCAGCGGGCTGGTCGCGACGCCGTCCTCGACGGCCACGGGACCACCCAGGTCCTGGCCGTCCACCGAGAACTGCACCGTGCCGGCCGGGGTGTCGCCCTCGGCGGTGACGCTGGCGCGGAAGCGCACGCCCTCGCCGTACGTCGACGGGTTGGCGCTCGACGTCAGCGTGGTCGTGGTGGCCACGACCGCCGTGCCCGCGATCACCGTGTGGGCGACCGCGGCCGACTCGCTGGCGCGGTAGTCGGCGTCGCCGGGGTACCGCGCGGTGAGCTGGTGGGTCCCCGCCGGCAGGTCGTCGACCTCGAGGGTGGCGACGCTGCCCGAGGCCGAGGCGACGAGCGGCACGGCGCCGAGGGACTCGGAGCCGGCGTAGAAGGTCACCGTGCCGGTGGGTGCGCCGGCGCCCGGGCTGACGGCGGCGACCGCCGCGGTGATCGTCACGTTCTGGTCCTGCACCGACGGGGACGGGTTGGCCTGCACCACGGTGGTGGTGTCGGCCTCGGCCACGTCCTGGTCGAGCTGGTCCGAGCCGCCGAGGTAGTCGGCGTTCCCGGCGTACCGGGCCTCGACCGTGTGGCTGCCGGCGCCGAGCGTGGTGACCGGGGCGAACACGGCGACGCCGTTGTCCAGCGCGACCGGGGCGCCGACGTTGGAGCCGTCGACGAGGAGCTGGACCGGGCCGGCCGGCGTACCGCCGCCGGGGGCCTGGACCGCGACGGTGGCGGTGTAGCTGAGCGCCTGGCCGCTGACCGCGCCTCCGGCCGGGCCGTCCAGGGTGACCGAGACCGCCGCCTTCGCGACGTTCACGGTGCGCTGGGTGGCCGTGCTGCCGGCGTACACGTCGTCTCCGGTGTAGCTGGCGACGACCTGGTTGGAGCCGACCGGGAGGTCGGTGACGACGGTCGAGGCGTTGCCGCTGACGTCGACGCCGGCCCGGCCCACCTCGGTGCCGCCGACGGTGAAGACCACGTCGCCGGTGGGCGTGCCCGCGCCGGTGCTGACCGTCGCGGCGAGGGTGACCGGCTGGCCGCGCACCGCCGAGGTCGGGGAGACCGAGGAGGAGGTGCTGGTGGCCAGCAGCGGCTCGCGGACCCGGAAGGTGACCGCGCTGGAGGCGCTGCCGGTGTGGTCACCGCTGCCGCTGTAGGTGGCGATCACCGTGTGGTAGCCGAGGCCGAGGGTGGAGAGCTGGGCGCTGGTCGCCTGGCCGCCGCTCAGCGGGACCGGGGAGCCGAAGTCGGCGCCGTCGACGTTGAACAGCACCGTGCCGGCCGGCTGGCCGCCGTGGCTCGGGGTGACCGTCGCGGTGAACCGGACCGGGTCGCCGATGGTCACGACGCCCGGCTGGGCGACGACCGCGGTCGTGGTGGCGATGGTGCCGACCGCGAACGAGGTCTGCGCGGTGGCGGCCTCGTGCCCGCCGTCACCGGCGTACGACGCCGTGAGGGTGGCCGTCCGCGGCGGACCCGCGACGGGGATCTGGGTCTCGGCGACGCCCGCGGCGTCGGTCGTGGCGCTCACCGAGGCGCCGCCGGAGAGACTGAAGGTGACCGTGCGGCCCGCGGTGCTGGCGCCGGTCCGGTCGGTCAGCGTGGCCCGCACGGTGGCGGTGCTGCCCTGCGCGGCGCCGGTGTCGCCGCCGTACGCGAGGGTGGTGCAGTTCTTCGGGGTGACCAGGACCGTCGAGGTGCTGGCCGCGCCCGCCGCCGTGGCGACGACGCCCCAGCTGCCGCGGATGCCGCTGCGCTGGTAGCCGTCGGCCTCCGCGGGCGCCTGCAGGGTGGCGGTGTAGTTGCCGCCCGCGGTGGTCGTGGTGCTGGTCGTCGCGGCGGCGCCGGCGCTCACCGGCGACTTGTCCAGGGCGATGGTGACCGGCACGCCGGCGGCGCCGGTGCTGAGCCGGCCGGTGACGGTGAGGTCCGCGCCCGCGCAGGTCAGCGACGGGGTGATGGTGCTGGTCAGCGACGTCGCGGGGGCGGGAGTGCTGGCGCCGGCGAGCTTCTGGTCGAGGGTCAGGGAGCCGCCGTCGAGCGGGATCGCCAGCAGCAGCCGGGCCGCGTTGCGGTGGTTGGGGGAGTACCACATGGTCGCGCGGGTCGCGCCGTCCGTGCTCTGCGAGAGCGCGCGGCGGGTGCTCACGGTGCCGATCGGAACGGCGAGGCTCTCGTCGGCCACGGTGACCGGGCCGTCGAACTGGAGCTGGCCGTCGAAGGTGGACGAGCCGGTGCCGCCGAGCGAGCCGGCGTCGTAGCTGAACCCGCCGTCGTAATCGACGTCGGCGTCGGTGGTCCAGGTGTTGCCCGCCTCGGTCGGGAACTGGACCAGCCGCCAGCCGCGGGTCGGGTCCATCGACAAGGTGATGTTGGCGGTGATGTTGGTCGAGATGATCGACACCTGCGCCTTGGCGGCCAGGGACTGCGACTGGGTCTCCTTCAGCAGCGCCAGGTCCGAGCGCCGCATGTAACGGGTGCCGGTCACGTTGCCGGAGAAGTTGGAGAGCGTCGCGTTGCCGACACCGTCGACGGCCGTCGTGCCCCCACCACCGGTGATGGTGCCGGTGAGGTTGAGCTTGTACGCCGGCTGACCCTGGTAGTTCTCCACGCCGGCGACGGTGTAGGTGACGTTCTCGTTGATCGTCACGTTGGTGCCGTCGGCGGTGTAGTTGAAGACGGTGGCGTAGGTCCACGACCAGCCGGGCGACCAGCTGGGGACCTCGTCGCCGCTCGCCTGGACGGCCTGGGCGGGCAGGCCGCCGGCGGCCACCAGGCCCGCGACGACCGTCGCGAGGACGCTGAGCCACGCCATCCGTCGTCGGAAGGAGCGGGCGGCGCGTCGGCGTACCGCGGGCAGGAGTGAGTTGTCGATCGGCGCAGGGAGCATGCGTCACCGTCCCGTGAGGAGGGGTGCCACCCGAGAAGGACGGACACGGGGACCGTGTGGCGGAGGGAGTGAGCGGGATTCAAGCAGGTTGTGACGCCTCGCACACAGGTTTTGTGAGAAGGGTTCACGTTTTCTTTACCTTCGCGGTCGTCGCCGACCGCCCCGGCTCGGTGTTTCCGGCGCCGCGCCGTAACCTTGCTCCTTGTGGCAGGCCCCGACTACGACGCCGAGATCAAGCAGCTGACTGCGACGATGCACACCATCGAGCAGGTCCTCGACCTGCCCAAGATGGAGCGTGAGATCGCCGACCTCGGCGAGCAGGTCGCCGCCCCCGACCTGTGGGACGACCAGGCCAACGCCACCCGCGTCACCGGCCGGCTCTCCTCGCTGCAGGGCCAGGTCGAGCGCTTCCGCGGCCTCCAGCAGCGCATCGAGGATCTCGGCGTCCTCGCCGAGCTGGCCGCCGAGGAGGGCGACGCCGAGACCCTCGCCGAGGCCGACGCCGAGCTCGGCCGGGTCAAGGCCGCCGTCGAGGGCCTCGAGGTCCGCACCCTGCTCTCCGGTGAGTACGACGAGCGCGAGGCCATCGTCACCATCCGCTCCGGCGCCGGCGGCGTCGACGCGGCCGACTTCGCCGAGATGCTGATGCGGATGTACACCCGCTGGGCCGAGCGCAACAAGTACCCCGTCGAGGTCTACGACGTCTCCTACGCCGAGGAGGCCGGCATCAAGTCGGCCGAGTTCGCGATCCACGCGCCCTACGCCTACGGCACCCTCTCCGTCGAGGTCGGCACCCACCGCCTGGTCCGGATCAGCCCGTTCGACAACCAGGGCCGGCGGCAGACCTCCTTCGCCGCCGTCGAGGTCGTCCCCCAGCTCGAGCAGACCGACGAGATCGAGGTCGACGAGAACGACATCCGCGTCGACGTCTTCCGCTCCGGCGGCCCCGGCGGCCAGTCGGTCAACACCACCGACTCCGCCGTCCGCCTCACCCACCTCCCCACCGGCATCGTCGTGTCCTGCCAGAACGAGAAGTCGCAGCTGCAGAACAAGGCCGCCGCGATGATCGTCCTCAAGGCCAAGCTCCTCGCCAAGAAGAAGGCCGAGGAGGCCGCGCTCAAGAAGGACCTCAAGGGCGATGTCGCCGCCAGCTGGGGCGACCAGATGCGCAACTACGTCCTCAACCCGTACCAGATCGTCAAGGACCTGCGCACCGGCTACGAGACCGGCAACCCGCAGCCCGTGTTCGACGGCGAGATCGACGGCTTCCTCGAGGCCGGCATCCGCTGGCGGCGGGGTGCCGAGCAGGACTGAGTTCTCCCTGCTCGCTGACCCGCCTCCGGGTGGGTGCGGGCGGGTGCGGGCGGTGCGGGCGGGTGTTGTCGGCGCTGTAACACGTTGTTCGCTGCTCTACCTGACCCGGGACGTCGCGAAATGGGGTCTGTAGGGGTCCGATAGATACGACCGCGGTCGGGTAGGCCGGCGGACTACGTGTTACAGCCCGGTGGACCGCCAGCCCGGTGGACCGCCAGCAGCGCCAGCCCGCGCCGGCCGCACGGCGTGGGGTCAGCGCTCCAGCTCGGCGGCGTCGAACACCACCTCGGCGGAGGCGAACGCGACGGCTGCGCCCAGCGCGCCGGCGACCTCTCCGCCGATCAGCAGCAGGACCACGGTCGTGGCGCCGAGGCCGCGCCAGGCCCAGCGGGGGACCCGGAACCGCCCGTCCCGCCGCCCGTCCTGCCGCCCGTCCCGCCGGCCGTCCCGCCGCACATCTCGCTGCCCGCCCCAACCAACCGCCACAAAGACAGTTAACTAGACCATTTTAAGCGAGTAAATCCTCAGCGAGCCTTCGCCGCCACCGAGCGTGGGCTGTACGGGCCCCAGCCGAGGGCGTTGCGGGCCTTGAGACGGACCGCCCAGCGGCCGGTGCGGGGCAGGCGGACGTCGGCGCCGGCGGCGTCGCCGGAGAGGACGCCGGTGCGGGTGCGGGCGAGGATCCGGCCGTGGGCGTCGAGGCGGAAGACCTCGAGCCGGTAGCCGGTGATCGGGCCGGCGCTGCTCGTCGGCGCCGTCCACCGTACGCCGATCGTGAGCCGGCCCCCGCGGGCGCCGGCGCGTACGACGGGGCGCTGCGGTGCGCCGGGCCGGGAGATGGTCGTGGCCGGCGGGGTGGGGACGGCGTCGGCGGTCTGGTCGGGGACGACCTCGCTGTCCGGAGGGACGGGTACGCCGACGCCGCCGGCGCAGCCGGCCATCTGGACCTGGTAGCGGCCCAGGCTGCCGTAGCCGTCGTACCCACCGCTCGACCAGGCGCCGGCGCCGCCGGCGCCCGAGCCGCCGCCCGAGACGGCGAGGTAGTAGGGGCCGCCCGACAGGGGCACGGTGAGCGAGGCGCCGAGGCCGGTCGGCACCCCGGCCGAGGTGCGGCCGCTCTGCGGTGCGCTGGAGGCGAGGACCGCGCCGCCGGGGCCGCGCAGCTCGAGGACGAGGTCGAGGTTCGGCCCGACGGCGGCGGGGGTGACGCTGGCGGTGAGGGTGCCGCCGCAGTCGGTGAGGGCGTACCAGTCGCTGTCCGACGGGTTCGAGATCACGCCGCCCTCGTCGGGCAACGTGGTCAGGTCGGCGGCGGTCGTGGGCGTGCTGCCGGCCTCGTCGACGCGCTGCGGGAGCCCGTGTGCGCCGATCACGGCGAGATCGTCCTCGCGGTTGCTGGCGCCGGGGTAGTCGCCGCGCGACCACTGGGTGACCGCGGCGTTGTAGGGGCTGCCCATGATCGGCCCCCACAGGGTCGAGCCTGCGTAGTACCCGCTGCTGGCGGTCCCGTCGTGGGCGAGGCCGAGGGTGTGTCCGGCCTCGTGCGCGGCCGCGTCGGCCATGTACTTGGCCCGCTGGCCGAGCGACGCGGGGAACACCCAGGCCGGGCTGTGCAGCTCGCCGGGGACCACCTCGTCGTACGTGCCGATCCAGGCGATGCCGCCGCACCCGCCGCCGCACAGCTGGGTCTGGACCGAGCTGTCGCTGGTGAACGCCACCCGGGCGCCGTACGTCGGGTCGCTGGCGGAGCTGCGGAACAGGCCGCCGTAGAGCGGCTCCTGGGTGGTCACGTCGACGTCCCAGGGCGCGAAGTCCTCGGCGACGCGTGCCCAGACCTCGCGGATCACGGCCTGCTCGCTGTCGGAGAAGAGCAGGGGGAGCAGGTCCATCGACCAGCCGCCGAGGAGCAGGCTGCTGAGGCCGTTGAGCAGCCACGAGTTGCTGGGGAGCAGGCTGACGCCGTCGAAGTCGAGGTAGATGGTGCGCGCGGCGCCCGGTCGGCTGTGCAGCGCGAAGGTGTCCACGGTCGCGGTCGCGGCGATGGTCTCGGCGACCGCGGGCTCCAGGCTCTCCGCGGCCGGCGCCGGGCCGGCCGGCGGCGCCCACTCGTCGACGGCGTACAGGGTCCCGTCGTGCGCCACCTCCACGGAGGGGTCCGTCGCGAGCAGCCGCTGCTCGGCCGCGGTCAGCCCCGGTACGCCGGAGTCCGCGGATGCGGGAGGCAGAGTGAGCACGCCGGCCGCGAGCGCGAGCGCCGCGAGCCCCGCGAGTCCCGTACCCGCGTGCAGGAGATGCTGCATGGGCAGCCCATCGGCAGCCCGCGCGGACCTCCTGAAGGTTCGCGCGCCAGGTCGGGACGAATGTCCCGGCCGCTCAGCTGAGCGGGACCGAGGCGGCCTGCGCGACCGCCACGCACCAGCGCCCCGCGCGGTCGACCAGCTCGTCCTGCGCGACATCGGCGGGCAGGGTCAGGCTGCAGGCCAGCCAGGCGTCGCCGAACAGGCCCCGGAAGGACACGGTCTGCACGCCCTCGCCCGCGCACAGCACCCCCGCCGACGGATCGCCGTACGCCGGCGCGGCGGGCAGCGCGGTGCAGCTCTTGGTCACCGACGCGGCGGCGATCGCCCGGGCCGCGTCGGGGGTCACCGGCGGCGCGAACACCCAGCCCCGGGCCTCGCCGACGACGGCAGGATCGGAGGGGGAGAAGCGGCAGCCGTACTCGTGGGCGACGTCGCCGCCGGGGAATGCCTCGGACTGCTCGCCGTTGTCGTAGGCCGCCAGGGTGGCCTTGCCGCCGAGCGCCTTCGTGACGGCCGCCGCCGGCACCAGGTCGCAGAAGGGTGCGCGCTCCACGACCGCCTTCGAGGTGTCGAAGTCGGCGAGGGGAGTGCCCTCGTAGGCGGCCGGCTCGCGGGTCGGCGTGGCGTCGCCGGACCTGGCCACGCCGACGGCGACGGTTCCGGCCGTGATCAGCGCGGAGAGGAGCAGCGCTCGCAGGACCGTCGGCACGGTCGTCACCCTACCGACGCGGTGTTCGGATCCCACGACGTGACGTGCCTGACGTGCCGGCGACCCACCGGCGACGCGTCCACCGGTCGGCTTCGGCCGTCGCGTACCGTCAGGTCAGTGATTCGCTTCGAGAAGGTCACCAAGCGCTATCCGGGCCCCGGGCGGCCGGCGCTCGACCAGGTCACCCTCGACATCGACAAGGGCGAGTTCGTCTACCTCGTCGGTACGTCGGGATCCGGCAAGTCGACCGCGCTGCGGCTGGTCCTGCGCGAGCTGCGCCCGACCACCGGCCGCGTCCACGTCGCGGGCAAGGAGATCAACCGGATGGCCGGGTGGAAGGTGCCGCGGCTGCGGCGCCAGATCGGCACCGTCTTCCAGGACTTCCGGCTGCTGCCCAACAAGACCGTCGCCGAGAACGTCGCCTTCGCCCAGCAGGTGATCGGCAAGTCGCGGCGCGAGATCGGCAAGGTCGTGCCCGAGACGCTCGAGCTGGTCGGCCTGAAGGACAAGGGCGACCGCATGCCCGACGAGCTGTCCGGCGGTGAGCAGCAGCGGGTCGCCATCGCCCGCGCGTTCGTCAACCGGCCGATGATCCTGATCGCCGACGAGCCGACCGGAAACCTCGACCCGGCCACGTCCGTCGGCATCATGAACCTGCTCGGTGACATCAACGAGACCGGCACCACCGTCGTGATGGCCACCCACGACCACGGCATCGTCGACCAGTTCACCAAGCGCGTGATCGAGCTCGACCACGGCAAGGTCGTGCGCGACGAGGCGTCCGGCAGCTACGGCTTCCAGCACTGACCCGGATCCGATCCAGCCCGATCCAGAGAGCCTTCCTCATGCAGCTTCGCTACGTCTTCACCGAGCTCCGCACCGGCCTGCGCCGCAACCTGTCGATGCACCTCGCCGTCATCCTCACGCTGTTCGTGTCGCTGTCCCTGGCCGGCATCGGCATCCTGGTCCAGCGCGAGGCCACCGTCGCGCGCGACAGCCTCGGCGACGAGCTCAAGATCCTCGTCAACCTGTGCACCGACGACGACCCCTCCCACAGCCCGAACTGCGCGAGCGGCGAGGTCACCGCCGACCAGCAGCAGCGCATCGAGAAGGAGATCGAGGACAACGACGAGGTCCGCTCCTTCGCCTACCAGTCGAAGGAGGAGGGCTTCGAGAAGGCCAAGAAGACCCTCCCGGAGTCGACGTACACCGGGCCGGACCCGATCGTCACGGCCGAGGGCTGGCCGGCGGCGTACTGGGTGACCCTGAAGACCCCGGAGCGTGCCGACGGCATCATCAGCGCCCTGGAGGGCCTCGACGGCGTCTCCGGGATCAAGGACCAGCGCAAGGCGCTCGGCCAGATCTTCGGGATCATGACGGTGCTCAAGTACGGCTCGTGGATCGGCGCCGGCTTCCTGTTGTTCGCGGCGCTGCTCCAGGTCACCAACACGATCCGGCTGGCGGCCCTGGCCCGGCGCCGGGAGATCGCGATCATGCGGCTGGTGGGCGCCTCGACGCTCTACATCGCGCTGCCCTTCCTGCTCGAGTCGCTGGTGGCCGCGATCGTCGGCGTCGCCTTGGCGGCCGGCGTCCTCGCGGCCTTCCAGCACTGGGGGGTCGAGCAGGCGCTGGCGGAGCACGTCTCGTTCCTGCCCTGGGTGGACTGGAACGACTACACCCAGGCCCTGATCGGGCTGTTCCCGCCGGGCATCGTCATCCTCGGCCCGGCGCTGACGCTGATCCCGACACTCCTGCTGACCCGCAAATACGTCAAAGTCTGATCGTCGGCCGATACGGTCGAGGGGTTCACTTCCCCGAACACTGATTGGTCTTACCGTGCGCTCCTTCCCCAGCGCCCCGTGGCTGCGCCGTGCCCTGCCCGACCTGCGCGACCGGCTGCCCGTGTGGGCTCACCCGCAGTGGCTGGTGACCGGCGTCGCCACCCTCGTCGCCGTGGCCGGGCTGGCCGTCCCGCTGGCCCACGCCGACGACCGCGACGACCTCAAGAACAAGCAGAACCAGGTCCAGGGCGAGATCGCCAGCGTCAAGGGCGACATCCACGAGGCCAGCCAGCAGGTCGCGAAGATCGCCAACCGGCTCGCGAAGGCCAAGGCCCGGCTCGGCACCGCCCGCAGCCGGCTCGCCTCCGTCCAGGCCGAGCTGGCCGACGCGCAGGCGCAGGCCGCGACCCTGGCCGGCCGGCTGACCGAGGCCCAGGCCCAGCTCACGACGGCCCGGGCCGCGCTGGCCCAGGCCCGCGCCGACGTCGCCGCCCAGCGCAGCGCCAGCCGCGAGACCGTCATCGGGATCGCCACCGGTGGCGACAGCCGGCTCGCCCTGCTCTCGGCGTACGCCGACGCGGGCGACATCGAGGACGTGCTGGTGGGGCAGACCGCCAACGACCTGGTGATGGGCCGTCAGCACGACGCACTGGTGGCGCTGGTCGCCGCCGAGGACGCGATGGCCCAGCAGCGGGCCGCGGTCCGCGCCGCTCGCGACCAGGTCGCCGCGGCCAAGCAGGCCGCCGACGACAACGTCGCGACGGTGCGCGCCCTGGTCGACCAGGCCGCCGCCACCGAGACCCAGGTCGCGAACCTGGTCGCCCACAACAAGGGCCTGCGCCAGGAGGTCGTCGCGGCCCGGGAGGCCGACCGCGAGGCGCTGCGGCGGCTGGAGAAGCGCGAGGCGAAGATCCGGCAGAAGATCATCGAGCTGTCGAAGAAGCAGGGCGGCAGCTACAACGGCGCCACCGCCGGGCTGCTCGCCCGTCCCGGCCCGGGCCCGGTCACCTCGCCCTACGGCTACCGGATCCACCCGATCTACGGCTACTGGGGCCTGCACAACGGCACCGACTTCGGCACCGGCTGCGGCGCGGCGCTGTGGGCCGGCGAGTCCGGCACCGTGATCGACGAGTACTACGACGAGGTCTACGGCAACCGGCTCTACCTCGCCATCGGCAAGGTCAACGGTGCCGACATCGTGCTGGTCTACAACCACCTCAGCAAGTACGCCGTCAAGGAGGGCGCGAAGGTCTCCCGCGGCCAGGTCGTCGGGTACTCCGGCTCGACCGGCTGGTCCACCGGCTGCCACCTGCACTTCATCGTGATGCGCAACGGCGACACCGTCGACCCGATGGGCTACCTGTGACAAACCCCGTTGCGTGCTCCTGAGAGAATCGGGGCATGGCCAAGTCGTCGGGGAAGTCGAGCGCGAAGAAGGAGGACGCGAGCGGGCGCAAGCTCGTCGCGTCCAACAAGAAGGCGCGCCACGACTACCACATCGAGGACACCTTCGAGGCCGGCATGGTGCTCCAGGGCACCGAGGTGAAGTCGCTGCGGATGGGCCGCGCCAGCCTGGTCGACGGCTTCGTCGACATCGAGGGCGGCGAGGCCTGGCTGCACGGCGTCCACATCCCCGAGTACGCCCAGGGAACCTGGACCAACCACGCCGCGCGCCGCAAGCGCAAGCTGCTCCTCAACCGGGTCGAGATCGACAAGATCGAGCGCAAGGTCAGCGAGAAGGGGCACACCGTCATCCCGCTGTCGCTCTACTTCGTCAAGGGCCGGGCCAAGATCGAGATCGGCCTCGCCAAGGGCAAGAAGTCGTGGGACAAGCGGCAGGCGATCGCGGAGCGCACCGCCGACCGCGAGAAGCAGGAGGCGATCGGCCGCCGGCTCAAGGGCATGAGTGACTGAGGAGGTGACCCAGGACCGGGCGGCGGACGCCGCCGCCGTGCGCGCGTTCTGGGAGCCGCTCGGGCTCCCCGGCCTGGTCGACGTCCACACCCACTTCCTGCCGCCCAACATCCAGCGCGCCGTGTGGGCGGTCTTCGACGAGGCCGGACCGAAGATCGGCCGGCCCTGGCCGATCCGCTACCGCGACTCCCACGAGGAGCGGCTCGCCCTGCTCCGCGCCTTCGGACTGCGCGCCTTCCCGACCCATCCCTACGCCCACAAGCCGGGCGTTGCGTCGTACCTCAACGACTGGTCGCGGGACTTCGCGGCGACCGCGCCCGAGATCCTGCGCTCGGCGACCTTCTACCCCGAGCCCGAGGCCGAGAAGTACGTCGCCGAGCTGGTCGACGACGGGGTCCGGATCTTCAAGATCCACCTGCAGGTGGGGGAGTTCGTCGCCGACGACCCGATCCTCGACCCGGTGTGGGGAGTCCTCGAGGACGCCGGGACGCCCGTCACGGTGCACGCCGGATCCGGGCCGGTCGGCAACGCCTTCACCGGCCCCGACTCGGTCGCCCGGCTGCTGCGCCGGTTCCCGCGGCTGCGGCTGTTCATCGCGCACCTGGGGGCTCCGGAGTACGAGGACTTCCTGGTGCTCGCCGAGCGCTACGAGAACGTCCACCTCGACACGACCATGGTCTTCACCGACTTCTTCGACCGCGACGGCGCCTACCCGGCCGCGCTGGTGCCGCGGCTGAGGGAGCTGCGGGCCAAGGTGCTGCTCGGCTCGGACTTCCCGACCATCCCGTACCCCTACCACCACCAGCTCGAGGGCCTGGCCCGCCTCGACCTCGGCGACGACTGGCTGCGCGACGTGTGCTGGCGCAACGCCGTCCGGCTGTTCGGCCTCCCGGCCGGAGGATCTTGACCGAAGAGCCTCTTCCGCCGCCAGCCTGGCGGTGCTGGACTGGTCCTCCCACATCCAGCACGTAGGAGAACCATGCGCGCTCGTCTCCTGGCCCTCGCCGTCGCCGCCCTGGCCGGCCTGGGGCTCGTCGTACCCTCCTCGCCGGCGTCGGCCAGCACCGGTGGCACCGTCGACGGTGACACCCACCCCAACGTGGGCCTGATCGCGTTCTACGACGCCGACGGCAGGTTCCGCTGCTCGGCGACACTGATCAGCCCCACCGTCCTGGTGACCGCCGCGCACTGCACCTCCGGCACCCTCGGCAAGACCCTGGTCACCTTCGCCAGCGTGGTCGCCGAGGCCCCGCCGTCGCCGCTGCCCGTCGCCGCCGACCCGAGCGCCGGCTACACCGCCGCCGAGCTCGCCGCGGCCGGCTACCTGTCCGGCACGGCGTACACGCACCCGCAGTACAGCGACTTCACCGACCTGCGGAACTGGAACGACGTCGGCGTCGTCGTCCTCGACCAGCCGGTCACCACCATCGCCCCGGCGCCGCTCGCGCCCGTCGGCACCGTCGACGCGGTCAAGCAGCCGCGCAAGACCCTGTTCACCGCCGTCGGCTACGGCACCGAGGTCCGGCAGGCCGAGTCCGGCCCCCAGAAGCCCACCCCGATGAGCTACCCGATCATCCGCCGGTACGTCGAGATGCCCGGCCAGAAGATCACGCCGCAGATCATCCAGACCAACGGCAACGAGAAGGACCCGTTCGGCACCGGCGGCACCTGCTTCGGCGACTCCGGCGGATCGCTGTGGCTCGGTGGCCAGGTCGTCGGCGTCACGTCGTACGGCCTGACCCAGAACTGCCGCTACATCGACGGCTACCAGCGCATCGACATCCCCGTCGTCGCCGACTGGCTGGCCGGTTTCCTGGGCTGACCCGGCTCCGGCCGCACCGGCACGGGCCCACCGGGGATTATCCGGTGGGCCGGTGTCGTTGGCACTGGGTAGACTGACGTCGACACAACTCAAGAGGGGCTGATCGGTTTCGACTTGGGACGTTTGTTCCAGGGGAAGCGGGTCGAGAAGCCAGCGTCATCTCGTAAACGATCGCTGGAAACCAATAACTGCCAACGCTAAGCGCAGTTCCTTCGCTCTCGCCGCCTGAGCGGTGATCGAAGCGTCTGACCGGGCATCCGTCTCCGTCCCGGACCCAGGCGTCATCTAGGAGACTTGCTGCTCAGCTGCCGTCAGGGTGGCTGATCGGGACTCAAACCTGACTGGGCCTGTCGACGACGTGTTCGTGCGAGCGTCGGGGCCGAGAACACGCCATCACGAACTGCACCCGGAGAAGACCTGGCTCGGCGCTCGAGGACCGGGGTTCGATTCCCCGCAGCTCCACTCACCTCTGACCGACGTGTGCCCGCGCTGTGCGCGGGCCACGTCGGTTCGTCATGTCATGCCTCGCTCCGCTCGGCGGGCGGGGGCTTCGCCGCCCGCACCCCCTGGCGGGGGTCGGTTCCGTCGGACCCGCCTCGAGGTCGACGGTGAGTGAGCCCAAGCCCAAGGCGGCCATCCGCATCACGACGTACGCGTGACGGGGCCGGCGGGCCGACCAGGCGCCGTCGGCCGCTGAGTCGCCCGACTCGCGCCTGGGCTTGCGCCTGCCAGGATCGACGCATGCACCCCACGAACCACCAGATCCCTGGACCCCGCCCCAGCACCGCCACCGCGCTCTCGGCGTACGGCGCCTCCGCGCTCGGCGCCGCCGCCGTGGGCGCTCTCGCGCTCGGCGCGGTGGCGGTCGGTGCGGTCGCGATCGAGCGGCTGGTGCTGGGGGAGGGGCGGGTGCGGAGGCTGGTGATCGACGAGCTGGACGTGAAGGTGCTGCGGGTCGGTCGGGTCGAGGTGCGGGACCAGCCCTGAATTTAAAGGTTTGAAGTCGGACCATTGACACCGGATCGTGGTCCGGATCACACTTGCCGCCAGTTCCCCCTCATCCCCCTGGCGAAAGAGGACGGCTGATGGCAGTGACCAACGACCCGGGTGCCGATCCGCATCTCGATGCGGACGCGAAGCGGCTGGCCGAGCTCGGCTACAAGCAGGACCTCAAGCGGAGCTGGTCGAGCTTCTCGAACTTCGCGATCTCCTTCTCGATCATCTCGATCCTGGCCGGCTGCTTCACCAACTACGGTGCCGGCTTCAACAACGGCGGCCCGATCTCGATCTCGTGGTCCTGGCCGATCCTGTCGATCCTGATCCTGATCATCGGGTTCACCATGTCCGAGCTGGTGTCGTCGTACCCCACCTCGGGCGGCATCTACTGGTGGGCCTCCAAGCTCGGGGGGCCGCGCGCCGGGTTCTACGCCGGCTGGCTCAACATGGTCGGCCTGATCGCGGTGACCGCGGGCGTCGCCTACGGGTGCGCGACCTTCATCGACCTGACCATCAGCACCTGGTCGGAGAGCTATGCCGCCGACTACTCGCTCTCGCGGGTGTTCCTCACCTTCCTGGTGGTGCTGGCGTTCACCGCGGTGGTCAACATCTTCAGCGGTCATCTGATGGCGGTCATGAACAACATCTCGGTGTGGTGGCACGTCTTCGGCGCGGCCGCGATCGTGGTGCTGCTGGTCGTCGTCCCCGACCACCACCAGAGCTTCAGCTACGTCTTCACCGAGCGGTTCAACAACTCCGGCTTCGGCGACGGCAGCACGTCGAGCTTCGGCTTCTTCTTCGCGATCATCCCGTTCGGCTTCCTGCTGACGCAGTACACGATCACCGGCTTCGACGCCTCGGTCCACCTCTCCGAGGAGACCCAGTCGGCCTCGCAGGGTGCGGCGCAGGGCGTGTGGAAGTCGATCGCCTACTCCGCGGTCGGCGGCTACATCCTGCTGCTCGCCGTCACCTTCGCGATCCCCGACCTCAACGGCGCGCCGGACAACGCCGGCGTCGGCGGGGGCGGGGTGGCCTACATCTTCGTGAGCGCGCTGGGGAGCACCAAGGCAGGTCTGGTCCTGTTCATCTCGGCCACCGCGCAGGTCTTCTGCGCGACGGCGTGCATGACCTCGGCGTCCCGGATGCTCTACGCGTTCAGCCGTGACGGCGCGGTGCCGGGCTCGCGGCACTGGCAACAGCTCTCGGCGAGCCGGGTCCCGGCCAAGGCCGTCGGCCTGGTGGCGGTGGTGAGCGCGATCGTGACGGCGCCGGCGCTGATCGAGGTCAACGTCGGGACGATCGTGGTGCCGGTGGCGTTCTACGCCGTCACCTCGATCGCCGTGATCGGGCTCTACCTGTCCTTCGCGATCCCGATCTTCCTGCGCTGGCGACACGGCGACAAGTTCGAGGTGGGGCCGTGGAACAACGGCGCGAAGTACAAGTGGATGAACCCGCTCGCGGTCGCCGAGATCGTCATCGTCTCGATCTACCTGATGATGCCCTTCGTGCCCGGTGCGGTGCCCTTCAGCGACGACTTCGAGTGGAAGTTCGTCAACTACGCGCCGATCGTGACCCTCGGCATCCTGCTCGGGATCACGGTGTGGTGGCAGCTGTCGGCGAAGAACTGGTTCAAGGGCCCGATCCGCACCGTCGACGAGGCGGACCCGGCCGGGGCCGTCTAGCCACCACGGGTCGACACTCGGACCATGACTCCTTCCCCGGACCCGGCGCCGGACCTCGATCAGGCCCGTCCTCTCGGCGACATCGTGCTCCGCCCCGTGCGCGGGCACGCCTTCGAGAGCTGCGTCGAGCAGCTCGCGACGGCGATCCGGCTCGGCGTGTTCGCGTACGGCGCGGCGCTGCCGCCCGAGCGCGAGCTCGCCGAGCGGATGGGGGTGGCCCGGGCCACCCTGCGGGAGGCGATCGCGGGCCTGCGCGCCGCCGGCATGGTCCGTACGACGAGGGGCCGGGGCGGCGGCACGGTGGTGGCGTACCGGCCCACGGCGCCCGGCGAGCCGCGCCCCGACGGGGGGATCGCCGAGCGCCGCGAGGAGCTGCTCGACTCGCTGGTGTTCCGGCGGGTCGTGGAGCCGGGCGCCTGCCACCTGGCGGCGAGCCGGGAGCTGAGCGCGAGCGAACGGATGCTGCTGACCACCGCACTGGCCGCGGTGGACGGCGCCGCCGACCCGGCCGAGCACCGGCAGGCCGACTCGCGACTGCACCTCGCGATCGCCGGCGTGACCGGCTCGCCGCGGACCGTCGCCGCGGTCACCGACGTGCAGGCCTGCCTGCACGACATGCTCCAGGCGATCCCGGTCCTGGACGTCAACATCGAGCACTCCGGTGCGCAGCACCGCGCGATCGTGACCGCGATCCTGGGCGGCGACCCGACCCGGGCCCGCCGGGCGATGGAGCAGCACTGCGACGACACGGCCGCGCTGCTGCGTGGCCTCCTCGGCTGAGCCGGTGCGCACCGACCGACACCAGCACGGACAGGGAGACCCATGACCCGCAACGACCGCCACCTGACCCTCGACCGCCTGCGCACGCTGATCGGCGAGGGCAGCGTCGACACCGTGGTCGTCGCGTTCACCGACATGCAGGGCCGGCTGCAGGGCAAGCGGCTGCACGGGCAGTACTTCCTCGACGTCGTCCTCGCCCACGGCACCGAGGGCTGCAACTACCTGCTGGGCGTCGACATCGAGATGAACACCGTCGACGGCTACGCGATGACCTCGTGGGAGCGCGGGTACGGCGACATGGAGTTCGTGCCCGACTTCGACACCCTGCGGCTGCTGCCCCACCTGCCCGCCACGGCGCTGGTGCAGTGCGACCTGACCTGGCCCGACCACCGGCCGGTGGCGGCCTCGCCGCGCGCGATCCTGCGCGCCCAGCTCGACCGGGCGGCGGCGCTCGGCTACACCGCCCTGGCCGGCACCGAGCTGGAGTTCATCCTGTTCGAGGACAGCTACGAGTCGGCCTCCGACCGGCGCTATGTCGGCCTGACCCCGGCGAACCAGTACAACGTCGACTACTCGATCCTCGGCGGCACCCGGATCGAGCCGGTCATCCGCGACATCCGCAACGCCATGTACGGCGCCGGCATGAACGTCGAGGGCTCCAAGGGCGAGTGCAATCTCGGTCAGCACGAGATCGGCTTCCTGTACGACGAGGCGCTGGTCACCGCCGACAACCACGCCGTCTACAAGACGGCGGCCAAGGAGATCGCCGCGGCGCACGGCAAGTCGCTCACCTTCATGGCGAAGTACGACCAGCGGGAGGGGAACTCCTGCCACATCCACCTGTCCCTGCGCGGGACCGACGGCTCGCTGGTCTTCTGGGACGAGGCCGCCGGCACCCGCTCGGCGCTCTACGACTCGTTCGTCGCCGGCGTCCTCGACACCATGCCGGACCTGACCCTGCTCTACGCGCCGAACGTCAACTCCTACAAGCGGTTCGCGGACGGGTCGTTCGCGCCGACCACCATCGCCTGGGGTGAGGACAACCGCACCTGCGCGGTGCGCCTGGTCGGCCGAGGCGCCGGCGCCCGGATGGAGAACCGGGTGCCCGGCGGCGACGTGAACCCCTACCTGGCGCTGGCCGCGATGCTGGCCGGCGGCCTGCACGGCATCGAGAAGGGGCTCGAGCTGGAGCCCGCCCTGGTCGGCAACGCCTATGCTTCCGACCGGCCGCGCGTCCCCGGCACCCTGCGCGACGCCCGCGACGCCTTCCGTGACTCCGCGGTCGCCCGAGCAGCCCTGGGCGACGAGGTCGTCGACCACTACACCAACATGGCCGACGTCGAGCTCGCCGCCTTCGACGCCGCCGTCACCGACTGGGAGCTGCGCCGCAGCTTCGAGCGCATGTGAGAAAGGGAGAGATGTCCACCGTCACCGTCCTCAACCCGGCGACCGCCGTCCCCATCACGGAGGTCAGCCAGGCCTCGGTCGAGGAGACCGACGCGCTGATCGCCCGCGCCCAGGCGGCCTTCCCCGCGTGGCGGGATCTCGCGCCGGGGGAGCGGGCCCGGCTGCTGCGCTCCTTCGCCGCCGTGGTCGACGCCCACCTCGAGGAGCTCGCTCTGCTGGAGGTCGCCAACGCCGGGCACACCCTGGGCAACGCCCGGTGGGAGGCAGGCAACGTCCGGGACGTCCTGAACTACTACTCCGCCGCGCCGGAGCGGCTCTTCGGCCGCCAGATCCCGGTGCCGGGCGGCATCGACGTCACCTTCCGCGAGCCGCTGGGCGTGGTGGGCGTGATCGTGCCGTGGAACTTCCCGATGCCGATCGCCGGCTGGGGCTTCGCGCCCGCGCTGGCGGCCGGCAACACGGTGGTGCTCAAGCCGGCCGAGCTGACGCCGCTCACCGCGATCCGGCTCGGGGAGCTGGCCCTGGAGGCGGGCCTCCCTGAGGGCGTGTTCACCGTGATCCCCGGCAAGGGCTCGGTCGTGGGGGAGCGCTTCGTGACCCATCCGGGCGTCCGCAAGGTGTGCTTCACCGGCTCCACCGAGGTCGGCAAGCGGATCATGGCCGGCTGCGCCGACCAGGTGAAGCGGCTGACCCTCGAGCTCGGCGGCAAGAGCGCCAACATCGTCTTCGCCGACGCCGACGTGGCCAAAGCCGCCGCCACGGCGCCGTACGCCGTCTTCGACAACGCCGGCCAGGACTGCTGTGCGCGCTCGCGGATCCTCGTCCAGCGCTCGGCGTACGACGAGTTCATGGCCGGCCTGGAGACGGCCGTCAAGGCCCTGCGGGTCGCCGACCCGGCCAGCCCCGACAGCGAGATGGGGCCGCTCGTCTCGGCGCAGCAGCGCGACAGCGTCGCCCGCTATCTCGACGGCGCCGAGGCAGTGATCACCGGCAGCGTGCCCGGCGACGCATCCTTCGCCGACGGCTTCTGGCTGCCCCCGACGGTGGTGGTCGCGGAGGACACCCGCGCGCCGGTGTGGCGCGAGGAGGTGTTCGGTCCGCTCGTCGCGGTGCTGCCGTTCGACGACGAGGCCGACGCGGTCCGGCTCGCCAACGACACCGAGTACGGCCTGTCCGGCTCGATCTTCACCCGCGACGTCGGGCGCGCGCTGCGCGTGGCCCGCGCGGTCGAGGCCGGCAACCTCAGCGTCAACTCGCACTCCTCGGTCCGCTACTGGACCCCGTTCGGCGGCTTCAAGCAGTCCGGACTCGGCCGCGAGCTGGGCCCGGAGGCGCCGAACGCCTTCACCGAGGAGAAGAACGTCTTCATCGCTCATGACTGACTCACCGAACGGAAGGAAGAACGCGTTGTCTGGTCGTCTGGAAGGCAAGGTCGCCGTCGTGACCGGGGGGTGCTCCGGGATCGGGCTGGCCACGGTCCGCAGGTTCGTCGAGGAGGGGGCGAAGGTCGTCATCGGCGACGTCGACGACGCCCGCGGCAAGGAGATCGCGGACGAGCTGGGCGTGACCTACGCCCACGTCGACGTGACGTCGAAGGAGGAGGTCGACGCCCTCTTCGCCACGGCGAAGGACACCTACGGATCGGTCGACATCGCCTTCAACAACGCGGGCATCAGCCCGCCGGAGGACGACTCGATCCTCGACACCGACCTCGACGCGTGGCGCAAGGTGCAGGAGGTCAACCTGACCTCGGTCTACCTGTGCTGCAAGGCCGCCCTGCCGTACATGCTCGAGCAGGGCAAGGGCTCGATCATCAACACCGCGTCCTTCGTCGCGGTGATGGGAGCGGCGACCTCGCAGATCTCCTACTCGGCGTCCAAGGGCGGGGTGCTGTCGATGTCGCGCGAGCTCGGCGTGCAGTTCGCCCGCGAGGGGGTGCGGGTCAACGCGCTGTGCCCCGGACCGGTCAACACCCCGCTGCTGCAGGAGCTGTTCGCCAAGGACGAGGAGCGGGCCGCGCGCCGGCTGGTGCACGTCCCGATGGGCCGGTTCGGCGAGCCCGAGGAGATGGCCAACGCGGTCCTCTTCCTCGCCTCCGACGAGTCGTCCTTCATCACCGCCTCCACCTTCCTGGTCGACGGCGGCATCTCGGGCGCCTACGTCACGCCCCTGTGATCCCGGTGCGGCCGCTGATCGGGCTCTCGACCTATCGCGAGCCCGCCCGGTGGGGCGTCTGGGACACCACCGCCGACCTGCTGCCGGCCGCCTACGCGCGGGCGGTCGAGGCGGCGGGCGGGGTGCCGGTGCTGCTGCCGCCGACCGAGCCCTTCGCGGACGCGGCCCGCGACGTCGTACGACGGCTGGACGGGCTGGTCATCAGCGGCGGCGCCGACGTCGACCCCGAGCGGTACGCCGCCCCGGCCCACCCGGAGACGGGTGGGCCGCGGCGCGACCGGGACGCGTGGGAGTTGGCGCTGCTCGACGCGGCCGCCGCGACCGACCCGGCGCTGCCGGTCCTCGGGATCTGCCGGGGCATGCAGGTGATGGCCGTCCACGCCGGCGGCACCCTCGACCAGCACGTGCCCGATCTGGTCGACCACGAGCAGCACAGCCCGGGTGGCGACGCCTACGGCCGCACCACCGTCCGGGTCGCCGACGGCAGCCGCCTCGGCGCGCTGCTCGCCGGCCCGCCACCGGTCGCCTGCCACCACCACCAGTCGGTGCGCGAGCACCCCGGCTTCACCGCGGTCGCCTGGGCCGCCGACGGCCTGCTCGAGGCGATCGAGGATCCGGACCATCCGTTCCGGCTCGCGGTGCAGTGGCATCCCGAGGTCGACGCCGACACCGGGCTCTTCGCCGGGCTGGTGCGGGCGGCTACGACGAGCCCGCCGGCGTGAGGTCTGCCGGCCTGTCCGGCGGGTACCTCCGGGGGACCCCACCGCCGGTGGGCGAAGGAAAGGAGCCCGCCATGGGCATGCTCTTGTGGATCGCAGCCGTCATCCTGGTCATCGTGGGCGTCGTGACCCTGATCCAGGGCAGCGTGGTGCTCGGCATCGTGCTGATCGTCCTCGGCCTGCTCGTCGGCCCGGGCGGCTTCTCGATCTTCAACGGTCGAGGGAGCAGAGTCTGACCGCGTCCGCGACCGGAAGCTCGCCGCCGACCAGGTTCCACTGGTGCCCCACGGACGTGGGGTGGTCCAGGACGGCGGCGAGCACGGCGGCGACGTCCGCGCGGGGGACCTCCCCGCGCGGCACGTCGGTGCCCAGAGTGACCCGGCCGGTCGGCGGGTCGTCGGTGAGCCGTCCGGGGCGCAGGATCGTCCAGTCCAGCGGGCCGGCCCGCAGCGCGGCGTCCGCATCGCGCTTCGCCGCGACATAGGCGGCCCAGACCTCGCCGGCGTCGGGCGCCACGGGCTGGTCGACGTCGATCGCGGAGACCTGCACGAACCGCCGGATGCCCGCTGCCGACGCCGCGGCGGCCGACTTCAGCGAGCCCTCCAGGTCGACCGTCCGCTTGCGCCGGGCATTGCCGTCGGGACCGCCGCCCGCGCTGAACACCACGGCGTCGCAGTCCTCGAACGCGCGGGTGAAGGCCGCGACGTCGTCGTTCTCGATGTCGAGCAGGCGCACCTCGGCGCCGAGCGCCTCGAGCGTCGCGCGCTGCTCCTCGCGGCGCACCAGCGCCACCGGCTGGTGACCGGCCGCGACCAGCAGCGGGTGGAGCAGGCGAGCGATCTTTCCGTGACCTCCGACGACGGCGACGCGCATGCCGTCCACCGTACGTCGTCAGGGGGCGACCAGGTCCAGCGCGAACGCCCGCGCCACGGCCTCGACCCGGGTCGCCACGCCCATCTTGGCCAGGATGTGCTCGATGTGGGTGCCGACGGTGCTGCGGGACAACCTCAGCTCGGCGCAGATCTGCGGGTTCGTGCGGCCCTTCGCGACCAGCGCGAGGACCTCGCCCTCGCGCGGCGTCAGCGACAGGCCGGAGGCCCGGGAGGTCGTCTCCGCCAGCTCGCCCAACGCCTCGGTGAGGCTCGCGAGGATCGCTCGGGCGTTGGCGGGGACGCGATCCTCGGCCAGGCTCAGGTGGGCGACGCCGACGGGGCGACCGTCCGTCCCGCGCAGCGACATCGAGCTGCCCTCGGTGAAGCCGCTCGGGCGGAGCACGTCCCGCGCCACGGGGCCGTCGGCGAAGCCGGCGATGTCCTCCCAGAAGTACGGCGTCCCGGTCCGCGCCAGCAGCCGCCGCGTCAGCGGCAGCTCGCCGAACTCGCCGAAGATGAAGTCGATCAGCTCCGGTCGGTAGCCCGCGTGCACCAGCGGCCGCATCGTGCCCGACCGTGCGTCCCGATAGCCGACGGCCCAGGCACAGAACGGCACGGCCGTGCTCGCCAGCTCGAGGAGCTGGCGAGCACGGCGCGAGGTCGACGGATACGCACGGGGCGGAGACGGCACGGCGACGGGCACCGCCCCAGTATTGGTCAGCGGCAGGACGCCGGGAAGTGGTGCGCCCATGGCCGCTGCTCCTCCAGCGCCGCCGCCGTCCGGAGCAGCAGGGCGTCCTGGTGCAGGCCGGTGGCCAGCTGCAGCCCGACCGGGCCGCCGTCGGAAGTGAAGCCGGCCGGCACGGACAGGGCGGGGGTGGTCAGCAGGTTGAAGGGATAGGTCAGGAACCAGCCGAGGAGCTGCTCGCGCAGCGGACGGCCGGCGAGATGGTCCGGGGCGAACTGGCCGTGCGGGAAGGTGCGCGCGGCGACGGTCGGCGAGACCAGCACGTCGTACCGCTGCATGAAGCGGCTGAAGACGTCCCACATCTGGCCGCGGGCCGCGTCGGCACGGCCGACCTCGACCCCGGTGAGCCGCTCGCCCTCGGCGATCAGCTCGATCAGCTCGTCGTCCACCTCGCCGCGCAGGGCGGGCCAGTCGAGCAGGTCGTGCTCCGAGGCGAAGCCCGGGACCCAGATCCCGTGCCACATCGCGAGCTGCGGGTCGAGCTCACCCCAGTCCGGCTCCGCCTTCTCGACCTCGGCGCCGGCGGCGGCCAGCGCGCCGACGGCCTCCTCACACACGGCCAGGATCTCGGGGTCGACGGGGATGCCCAGGCCGAGGTCCGGTGACCACGCCACCCGGACCCCGCTGAGGTCGCGGTCGGCGATCGCGGCGGTGAAGTCGACCCGGTCGGGCAGGCTGAGCGGATCGCGCGGGTCGGGACCGGAGACGACGTCCAGCATCAGCGCGGCGTCGGCGACGGTCCGGGCGATCGGGCCGTGATAGGCCCAGGAGTAGTAGCGGCCCGGGAGCACGGTCTGCGGGATCCGGCCGGTCGAGGCCTTGACCCCGACGACACCGCACAGGGACGCGGGGATTCGCACCGACCCGCCCCCGTCGCTCGCCTCGGCGAGCGGCCCGAGGCCGGCCGCCACGGCCGCCCCGGCGCCGCCGGACGAGCCGCCCGCGTTGAAGCCCGGCCGCCATGGGTTGTGCGTCGGACCGAACAGGTGGTTGTCGGTGCAGGCCTTGTAGCCCGACTCCGGCGTGTTGGTCTTGCCGAGGAAGAGCCCGCCGGCGCCGACCAGCCGCTCGACGATGACGGCGTCATGGTCGGCCACGCTCTCGGCGAGCGGCTTCATGCCGAAGGTCAGCGGCACCCCGGCGACCGCCGTCAGGTCCTTGATCGTGAACGGCACGCCGTGCAGCGGGCCGAGGTCGGCGCCGGCGTCCTGGGCGGCGTCGAGGGCGGCGGCGTCCCGGCGTACCTGCTCGGCGTCGAACCAGACGAGGGCGTTGAGCGCGGGGTTCAGTTGCTTGACCCGCGCGATCATGGCCTCGGCGATCTCGGCCACCCGGAGTCGGCGCGAGCGGACGGCGGCAACCAGGTCGGTGGCGCTCAGCCACCCGATCTCGTCTGGCCCGGGGGTGTTCTGGTCGGTCATCTCGGCTCCTCTGCTCGGGGTCTTCGGCGCACCGTAGGACGGTGCGCGGGACCAGCGGATCGGGCAGGTGACCGATGAGAGATCGCGCGGCTCCGGAGAACGCCGTGGCTAGGGACGCACGGTGAGCGTCTGGGCGATCGTGCCGAGGGGGCCGTTCTCGTCGTGCATCTTCGAGCTGGTGACGCCGATCCCGCCGGCGCCGTAGGACTGGGTGGTGTCCAGCCCCAGCCAGCCCGGGGCCGGGTGGTGCAGGAAGTGGGCGGTGAGGTCGAGATTCGGGAAGGCGACCTTCGTTGGATCGGTGCGCACCGCGATGCCGTTGGTGACGTCGATCAGGCCGGCCACCGCCGCCAGCCGGCTGACCGGCTCGTCGGCGACCAGGTCGTGCGGGGTGCGCACCCACACCATCGAGCGGCCCGGGCCCAGCTCCTGGCGCCGCACCTCGATCGAGGCGATGAAGCCGCCTGGCCACAGCCCGGCCATGTCCCACGGCGCCAGCTCGTCGGGGCCGGGGATCGACGGCAGGTCGGTGCCGGCGAGGGGCGTGGTGTCGTGGGGCTCGACCAGCCAGGCCCGCAGCACGACCACCGACCGGCCGGCGTACGACGCCGTGGCCTGGACCAGCTCGATGGTGCGGCCCGGTCGGAGCACCTCGACGACCACGTCGAGCGGCTCGATCGGCACCGTGCCGAGGATGTCGTACGACAGCCGGCTCACCACCAGCCCGTCCGACCGTCGCGCGTCGCGGTCGCGCTCCACCTCGTGGGCGAGGATGCCGAGCGCGGGGGCGATGTGCTGGGTGGTGTCGTCCCACGCGCCGCCGACGTGCTCGGTGGGGGAGAAGGTGTGCGGTGCGGTCCGGTGCCAGTACGCCACCGGCTCATTGTCCCGGAGGCCGGCGCCGCGCCGGTGATCGGGCTCGGCATCCTCCTGCTCGCCTGACGTTCATCCGCGTCTCCCCGCCGGGCCACCTGTGCCTGGTCGGCTGAGGGCCATGACTCGGACGAGCCTCCTCGGGAGGACCCTCATGGCCACCACCGCTGCCGTCGTCGCCCTCGGCGCCGCCGCCGTACCCGCCCAGGCCGCGCCCGGCCACGGCGCGGGCCGCCCCGACCGCCACCCCGGCGCCGAGCCGATCGTGATCGCGCACCGCGGCGCGTCCGGCTACCGGCCCGAGCACACCCTCGCGGCGTACCGCCTCGCGATCCGGATGGGCGCCGACTACGTCGAGCCCGACCTGGTCTCCACCAAGGACGGCGTCCTCGTGGCCCGCCACGAGAACGAGATCAGCGGCACCACCGACGTCGCCACCCACCCGGAGTTCGCCGACCGGCGCACCACGAAGACCATCGACGGGGTCGCGATCACCGGCTGGTTCACCGAGGACTTCACCCTCGCCGAGCTGAAGACGCTGCGGGCCAAGGAGCGGCTGCCGCAGGTCCGGCCCGACAACACCCGCTACGACGGGCAGTTCGAGATCCCCACCCTCGACGAGGTGATCCGGCTGGTGAAGCGCGAGTCGGGCCGCACCGGTCGCACCATCGGGATCGCGCCCGAGACCAAGCACCCGACGTACTTCGGCTCGATCGGGCTCGGCCTGGAGGAGCCGCTGGTGCGCACCCTGCGCCGCAACGGGCTGGACCGGCCGAACGCCAAGGTCGTCATCCAGTCGTTCGAGGACGGCAACCTGCGCCGGCTCGCCGGGATGACCCGGGTGCCGCTGGCCCAGCTGGTGGAGCGGGCCGAGCAGGTCACGCCGGCGCGGCTCGCCGACATCGCGACCTACGCCGACTGGGTGGCGCCGACCAAGAACCTGGTCATCCCGCGCGATCCCGCGGGCGCGATCGGAGCGCCGAGCTCCCTCGTCGCCGACGCGCACGCCGTGGGCCTGCGGGTGGTGACCTGGACCATGCGCGTGGAGAACCAGTTCCTGCCGACCAACCACCGCATCGGCACCGACCCCAACGCGAAGGGCGACCTCGCCGGGGAGATCGACGCCTTCCTCGACGCCGGGGTCGACGCGCTGTTCTCCGACAACCCGGACCTCGCCGTCGCCACCCGCGACTCCTGGCTGGCGGGCGAGGGCGCGGCCTGACCGTCCCCGGACCGGTCTAGATTCGGCGGCATGGCGGACTGCATCTTCTGCTCCATCGTCGCCGGCGACTCCGAGGCCGACATCGTGCTCGACGAGCCCGAGCTGCTCGCCTTCCTCGACCGGCGCCCGGTGTTCAAGGGCCACGTCCTGCTCGTGCCCCGCGACCACGTCGTCACGCTGCCCGACCTCCCGGCCGGGCAGCGTGACGGCTTCCTGGGTGCCGCCCAGCGGCTGGCGACCGCCGTGGTCGAGGGGCTGGGCGCGCAGGGCAGCTTCGTGGCGATGAACAACGTGGTGAGCCAGTCGGTGCCCCACCTGCACCTGCACGTCGTCCCCCGGACCAAGGGCGACGGGCTGCGCGGCTTCTTCTGGCCGCGCACCACGTACGCCGCCGGGGAGTCCGCGGAGCATGCCGCCCGCCTGCGCGCGGCGTTGGGGTCGTAGGCTGCGGCCGATCGTCTACCCGAGTTGAGAGGTCAGCACCCATGGGTCGTTTCGACGGGCGAGTCGCCGTCATCACCGGAGCCGCACGAGGGATCGGGTTCGGCACCGCCAGCCGGTACGCCGAGGAGGGCGCCTCGGTCGCGATCGTCGACCTCGACGAGGCCGCGGCGGCCGAGGCCGCGGCGAAGCTGCCCCTGGTCGAGGGCGCGAAGGCCGTCGGCGTGGGCGCGAACGTCTCCGACGGGGCGTCGGTCGACGCCGCGGTCGAGCGGGTCGTCACGGAGCTGGGCGGGATCCACATCCTGGTCAACAACGCGGGCATCACGCGCGACAACCTGCTGTTCAAGATGACCGAGGAGGACTGGGACCTGGTCATGGGCGTGCACCTCAAGGGTGCGTTCTTGATGACCAAGGCCGCGCAGAGGCACTTCGTGGAGCAGAAGTACGGCAAGGTCGTGAACATCTCCTCGATCTCGGCGCTGGGCAACCGGGGGCAGGCCAACTACTCGGCCGCGAAGATGGGGGTGCAGGGCTTCACCCGGACCCTGGGCATCGAGCTGGGGCCGTTCGGGATCAACGTCAACGCGGTGGCGCCGGGGTTCATCGCGACCGAGATGACCGACGCGACCGCGGCCCGGCTCAAGCTCGACGTCGACGAGTTCCGCCGCCTCAACGCCGAGGCCAACCCGGTCAAGCGGGTCGGCTTCCCCGAGGACATCGCCGCGGCGGTGACCTTCCTGTCCAGCGACGAGGCGTCGTACATCACCGGACAGACGCTCTACGTCGACGGCGGCATCAGCCTCGGCACCTGAGCCAGCCCGAGTCGGGAGGGTGAGGGTGACCCAGAGGTCACCCTCACCCTCCCGACTCAGTCGAACCAGAAGGCGGCGGTCGCCAGTGCGCTCACCTGGTCCAGGCTGAGCGGCGGGTCGTCGCGCAGCACCCGCGGCCTGCCCGCGTCGGGATCCGGGCTGTTGAACGCCGCCACGTCGATCATCCAGCCGTCGGGCGCGAACAGGCCGGCCCAGTTGCCGCGGAACCCGCTGGTGTCGGAGCCGTCGCCGCCGTCGCCGGTGCGCGGCCACAGCCAGGAGCCGTCGGCGAGCTCGCGGCACTCGGGCGCGCCGCACGTCTCCTTCGCCGAGTACGTCGTCCGCTTGGCCAGGCAGGCCGGCTTCGCCGCGCACCGCTGCTCTCGCTTGCGGCTGACCCACGAGACGCACTCCTGCTCCGGGGTGAGCTCGACCTCCTCGGGCGAGGAGAAGGTCGGCGCGTTCTCGCTGGCGGTGCGCATCGCCTCGTGCCAGGTCGCCTTGTCGGCGTCGACCAGCGACGCGTCGCAGCCCTCGGGCATCGACCCGGGAGCGACGAACCTCGCCCAGCGCGTGGGATCGATGCTCATGTCGCCGAGGCGCACCTCGACCCGCACGCCGTCGAGCAGCAGGCTGATCTCCAGCCCGCGCTGGATGGGCGAGTCTGGCCCGCCGCCGCTCGCCTCCGTCGTCACGTCGGTGACCTCGCCCTCCGGCAGGTGGTCGAGCAGCCGCTCGACCAGCACGTCGTCCGGGGGCAGCCGGCGCTGGTCGTCCGGCGAGCTGGGCGAGGTCGCCACGGCGAGGTCCTCGGCCCTCCGGCCGCCGCCGCCGGGCGCGCTCTGCCAGGCGATCCCCCCGAGGGCGAGGACCGTGGCGGCGCCGAGCGCGACCGTCGCGCTGGCGCGCCGCCGGCGCCGACGGCCGCGGCGGACCCCACCCGCGACCAGCGCCGCGACATCGGGGTCCAGACGCTCGCCGGCCCGGGTCAGGACGGCGCTCAGCTCCTGCTCGTTCATCGCACTACCTCCTTCCGCATCCGCGCCAGCGCGCGCATGCTGCGGTTGCGGACCGCCCCGAGGGAGAGGCCGAGGGTCGTGGCCACCTCCTCGACCGACAGGTCCTCGAGATGGCGCAGCACCACGACCGCCCGGTCGACCGGCGTCAGCCCGGCGAGCGCCTCGTCGAGCGCCAGCCGCAGGTCGGTCGCCTCGGCATGGTCGGGGGTGCCCTCGACCTCGAGCCCCGGCAGGTCGGCGTACGGCGTCTCGGTGCTGCTGCGCCGCCGGCGCGCACTGATGTAGGTGCGGGCCAGCACCGTGTGGGCGTACGCCGCCGGGTTGTCCAGCCGCGGACCCAGCCGACGGTGCATCCGGACGTAGACCTTCGCCAGCGTCTCCTGGACCAGGTCCTCGGCCTGGGTGCGCTCACCGCACAGCAGCCAGGCCGCACGGTGCAGCCGGGCGGCCTGCGCACGGGCGAAGGCGTCGAAGGAGTCGGGCACGGGCTCGATCATGTCTCTCCCGGAGGACGGTTGCTTTCCCGGTACGACGCATCCGCGGCCGGATCCGTCACACGCGACACGCGGGGCCGGCTCCGTCGTCTGGCTCGCTGGTGGGTCAGACTTGCCGCGTGCGTCCTTCGATCCTCCGCCGTGCCCTGCCCGCCTCCCTCGTCGTGCTGAGCCTCGCGCTCGCGGGCTGTGGGGGCGGTGACGACGGCGAGAAGAAGTCGGGCGGCGGCGACGAGAGCCCGACGGCGGCGAGCGAGACCCCGGCGCCGCCGGCGACCTGGCCGCTGACCGGTCAGCTGACCGAGGGCGGCGCGGACCCGGCGCGCAAGCACCCGGCGTACATCGTCAAGATCGACAACTCCTCGGCCAGCGACCCGCAGATCGGGGTCGGCCAGGCCGACCTGGTCGTCGAGGAGCTGGTCGAGGGCGGCATCACCCGGCTCGCGGTGTTCTTCTACGAGAAGCTCCCCGAGAAGGCCGGCCCGGTGCGGTCGATGCGGCTCACCGACGTCGGGATCGCCAAGCCCCTCGGCGCCACCATCATCACCTCGGGCGCGGCGCCGGTGACGCTCAACGGGCTGCGCAAGGCCGGCATCAAGTTCCTCGACATGAACAACCCGAACGTGGTGCGGATCAACGACGGCACCCACGACTCGCTGCACAGCGTGATGGCCAACCTGAAGAAGATCGGCGCGTCCGCGCGCGGCACGGCCACCCGGCCCGCCGACTACCTCCCGTTCGGCGACACCCCGCTGCCCGCCGGCGCCGCGGCGACCAACCTCGACATCAAGCTGTCGGCGGGGCGCACCTCGCGCTGGAAGTACGACGGCGCGAAGTACGTCCTCCAGAACGGCTACATGGCCGACGGCGACGTCTTCAAGCCCGACACCGTGATCGCGGCGACGGTGCGCACCAGCCTGGCGCCGTACAAGGACCCCGCCGGCAACCCGGTCCCGGTCTCCCACTTCGAGGGCAAGGGCAAGGCGGTCATCTTCCACGGCGGCCAGGCCGTCGACGTCACCTGGGAGAAGGCCGACGAGGGTGCCGAGCTGACCTTCCGCGACGCCGCCGGCAACGAGGTCGCGGTGCCCGCCGGCAAGACCTGGCTCGAGCTGGTGCCCGGCAAGGGCGCCGCGTCGACCGGGGCGGTCACCTACAACTGAGCCGCCGCTGAGCCGCCCGGCTCACTCCTCCTCGGCGCTCGCGTCGGCGTCCGGGCCGGGGATGCTCGGCATCGCGATGCCCTGCTCGACCAGGCTCTGCACGCCGGCCAGCAGGAAGCCGATCGCGGCCTCGACCCGTCGAGCGGCGGCCTCGGGGTCCGCGGCGGTGGCGACGGACTCGCCGGCCGAGGACATCGCGCCGAAGAAGATCCGCGCGAAGGTCTGCAGCATGTCGTCGTCGAGGTCCCAGGATCCCGCGTCGAGGGTGGCGCGCACGATCTCGACGATGTTGGCGAAGGTGGAGCGCTCCTCCTGCTCGCGGTAGCGCTCGTAGCCGAGCACGGCCGGGCCGTCCTGGATCACGATCCGCCGGTACGGCGGCTCCTGGACCACGTCGAGGAACGAGCGCAGTCCCTGGGTGGCCTTGCGCCAGGGGTCCTTCTGGCCGCGCAGCGACTTCTGGATCCGCTTGGCGGCCTCCTGCTCGACGCGCTCGAAGACCGACTCGAAGAGCGCCTGCTTGCCGGAGAAGTGGTGGTAGAGCGCGCCCTTGGTGACCCGGGCGCCGGACACGATGGCGTCGAGGGAGGTCGCGGCGTACCCCTTCTCGGCGAACAGCTGCTCGGCGACCTCGACCAGCGCGCGCTTGGTGGAGGCGGAGTACGCCGCTCGCCGGGAGGCCCCGGGGACCCCCGGGACGGGGACCTTGGGGACGAGTTTCGACACCGATGCCTTCGCCACCGCTTCAGCATAGGAGTCACCCACGTGACACCGGTCACTGCCCGGGGTGGGCGGGATCACGGTGCCGGAGCCTTGGGCATACCCGCGGTCGGCTCCATACTCGTAGTACGTACCAGCGGTATGTCGGATACCCGGAGTTCCGGACGACCGCCGATCGATACAGGAGTGCTGACCATGACCTGGACGGCCTTTCACAACCGGGGCGAGACCCTCCGCTCCGTCATCGCGACCTCTGCCGTCCGCCGCGACGGCCTGCTGCCCATGGACGTCGACGGCGTGTCCACCGCCTTCCGCGACGAGCTCGACCTGCTCGCCGCGCTGACCCTGAAGTGGCACACCCGGCTCTCCGGGCAGATCGAGCGGATGCTCGCCCACCAGCCGATGGACCTCCACGAGGCCGTCGAGATCGCGTGGAGCAACACCGCCCACGAGCTGCCCGGCGTCCGGATGATCATCGACCACTACCGCGCCCACCCGATCGACGAGGCGATGGCCACCGCGATGGCGGCCGCCTCGTTCAAGGAGCACCACCTGCTGGCCGTGATGGCCGGGCGCACCAGCATCGGCGACGAGGCCGCCGACCGGATCGGTGCCGAGATCGAGGAGCGGGCCCGGCTGCTGCACCGCGGCATGCCGATCGTCACCCCCGACGCCGTGTACGCCGAGCCCGAGGTGCGCGGCACCCTCCTCGAGCGCCTCCGGGCCGTGGTCGCGGCCTGACCCTCCCGAGCCAACCGGCACCAGCCCCCTCCCGGGTGCGGCCCCGGGCCCCGCGCGTCTCCCTCCCAACCTCGCGCCGGGCCCGGGGTCGCTTTGCGTACGCAGGGGGGATGATGGAGCCATGTCTCGCGAGCTGAGCGCCGGACGCCTGCTGCTGGCGTCGCCCGACCTGCTCGACCCCAACTTCGTCGACACCGTCGTGCTGCTGCTCGACGTCAACGACGAGGGCGCGCTCGGCGTCGTCCTCAACCGGCCCACCGCGCTGCCGGTGTCGGAGGTGCTGGGGGAGTGGGGCGAGGTGGTGGAGGAGCCCGAGGTGCTCTTCCAGGGCGGACCGGTCGCCACCGACGGCGCCCTGGCCGTCGCGCTGGCCTCCCCGGGCGGCGAGCATGCCGCCGGCTTCCGGCCGCTGTGGGACCGGGTCGGCCTGCTCGACCTCGACACCCCGCGCGAGCTGGTCGACGGCACCGTCGACCGACTGCGGATCTTCGCCGGGTATGCCGGCTGGGGCGCCGGCCAGCTCCAGGCCGAGATCGCCGAGGGCAGCTGGTACGTCGTGCCCAGCCGGGTCGAGGACGTCTTCCTCGGCGACACCCACGACCTGCGCCGCCGGGTGCTGCGGCGCCAGCCGGGCGAGCTCGCCTTCCACGCCACCCGGCCGGCGGATCCCGAGCTCAACTGAGCTCTCTGGCGCGAGCGCGGGGCGCTCGCGGAGTTGAGACAATAGTGTCTCATGTGAGACATTGATGTCTCACGACCAGGAGGCACGATGCCCACCCGCGACACGGTGCTGGCCGCCGCCCAGCGCCTGCTCACCACCGACCCGACCGCATCGATGGCGCAGATCGCCACCGCCGCGGGGGTCGGCCGAGCCACCGTCCACCGCCACTTCGCCAGCCGCGAGGACCTGCTGCACGAGATCGGCGTCCGCTCGCTCGACCGGTGGGCCGCGACGCTGGACGAGTGCGAGGTGGCGGCGGTCGCGGCCTCCGGCGACCCGGCGCGGATCCGGGCCTGCCTGGACGAGATGCTCGGTCAGTTCGTGGTCGACGCCGACGAGCTCGGCATCGCGCTCACCGACCCGACCGTCGTCAACGCCCCCGACCTGCGCGAGCGCGCCGACGCGCTGTTCGCCGACGAGGTCGCGCTGTACGCCGCGGCCCAGGCCGCCGGCGTACTCCGGGCCGACGTGCCCGCGCGCTGGCTGGGACACAGCGTCTACGGCCTGCTCGTCGCCGCCCGCGACGGGCTCGTCGCGGGCGACATCGCCCGCAACGACGCCCAGGACCTGGTGCGCTCGACCTTCCTCGACGGCGGTGCCGCCCGATGAGCGCGCTCTCCGCCCCGCGGTCCGCTCCGGCGCGGGACCGCCGCCGGTGGGGCGGACTGGCCGTGCTGGCGGCCAGCCTGCTCGTCGTCGTGATGGACATGACCGTCCTCAACGTCGCGCTGCCCGACCTGACCGAGGACCTGCACGCCGGCGCGCTCGCCCAGCTGTGGATCGTCGACGTCTACTCGCTGGTCCTCGCCGGCCTGCTGGTCCCGGTGGCGGCGCTCGCCGACCGCTGGGGGCGGCGCCGGATGCTGCTCACCGGCTTCGCCATCTTCGCCGTCGCGTCGTTGGCGGCGCTGGTCGCGCGCAGCCCGGGCGACGTGATCGCCGTGCGTGCCCTGCTCGGCGTCGGTGGCGCGATGATCATGCCGGCGACGCTCTCGCTGATCCGGGCGCTGTTCCCCGACGCCCGCGAGCGCGCGTTCGCGCTCGGCCTGTGGGCGGCCACCGCGGCCGTCGGCGGCGCCGTCGGCCCGATCGTCGGCGGCGCGCTGCTCAGCGCGTTCAGCTGGCACGCCGCCTTCCTGGTCAACGTGCCACTCATGGTGGCCGCGCTGGTCGCCGGCCTGCTGCTGCTCCCGGAGAGCCGCTCCGAGCGGCCCGGCCGGGTCGACGTGCTCGGCACCGTGCTCTCGGTCGGCGGCATGGTCGCGGCCGTCTACGGCGTCAAGCACCTCGGCAAGGGCGACGTCGACGTCGTCACCCTGCTCGTGCTCGCGGCCGGTGTCGCGATGCTGGCGCTGTTCGTGCTGCGCTGCCTGCACCAGGACGACCCGATGCTCGCCGTGCGCCTGTTCGCGAACCCCGTCTTCCGCTCGGGCGTCGTGACCGCGCTGGTCAGCAGCACCGCGATGATGGCGCTGCTGTTCGTCGGCTCCCAGTGGCTGCAGCTGGTCCAGGGCTGGAGCCCGCTGCGGGCCGGCGTCGCGCTGCTCCCGATGGCCCTCGGCGGCCTGGTCGGCCCGCCGCTCGCGCCCGCCGTCGCCGCCCGGTTCGGGGCACGCAACGTGATCGTCGCCGGCCTGGTCGTGCTCGCCGCCGGCCTGGCCCTGCTCCGGCTGCTGCCCCACCCGATGCCCTACGCCGGCGTCGCCGGCGCGCTGCTGCTCGTGGGCTTCGGCACGGCGGCACTGGGCCTGGCGTCCGCGCTGATCATGGGCGCCGCGCCGGTCCACCAGGCCGGCTCGGCCGCCGCGGTCGAGGAGATGTCCTACGAGGTCGGCGGCGTGCTCGGCATCGCCCTGCTCGGCAGCCTCGCCGGCGTCGTCTACCGCCACGGGCTCCCCGGCGGCGCGCCGGACGCCGCCGTGGAGTCCGTCACCGGCGCCCTCGGCACCCCCGTGGAGCCGGCCGCGCTGGCGTCGTACACCGACGCGTTCGCGACGGTCGGTCTGGTCGGGGCGGTCATCACGCTGCTGGTCGCGATCGTGGTGTGGCGTCAGCTCCCGAAGGACGTGGATGTCAGCGGGGGGCACTAGACTGCGAGATGTGACCACGATCGGATTCTCGACAGACACGGACGTCCGGGAGGACCGCCGTACCGTCCCGACCGACGAGGGCGACCACGAGCGTTTCTCCCACTACGTGGAGAAGGACAAGCTGACCGAGGCGATGGTCATGGGCACGCCGGTGGTGGCCCTGTGCGGGAAGGTCTGGGTGCCCAGCCGGGCCCCGGAGAAGTTCCCGGTCTGCCCCGACTGCAAGGAGATCTGGGAGGGCCTGTCCGACGACAAGGGCCCGGAAGGGTCCGGTCCCGACGCATGACCTCGCTCGGTCCGGCATGGCCGGAGCGGGCAGCCTGGGGCACGGCGCCGTCGCTGCGTGCCTGGCAGTCCGCTGCGCTCACCGACTACCTCGCCCGCAACCCTCGTGACTTCCTCGCCGTCGCGACCCCGGGCGCCGGCAAGACCACCTTCGCGCTCACCGTCGCCGCCGAGCTGCTCGGCCGGCGCCTCGTCGACCGGCTGGTCATCGTCGCGCCCACCGAGCACCTCAAGCTGCAGTGGGCCGAGGCCGCGGCGCGCGCGGGCATCCCGATCGACCCGACGTACTCGGCGGGCTCCGGCAAGATCGCCAGCGACTACGTCGGCGTCGCGGTCACCTATGCCGGCGTCGGGGTGAACCCGCTCGCGATGCGGATCCGCACCGAGCGGTTCAAGACCCTGGTGATCCTCGACGAGATCCACCACGCCGGCGACTCGCTGAGCTGGGGCGAGGGGGTGCGGGAGGCGTTCGAGCCGGCCGCGCGCCGCCTCGCGCTGACCGGCACGCCCTTCCGCTCCGACATCAACCCGATCCCGTTCGTCACCTACGCGCCCGGGGAGGACGGCGTACCGACCTCGGTGGCCGACTACACCTACGGCTACTCCGAGGCGCTCGCCGACCACGTCGTGCGCCCGGTCCTGTTCCTGGCCTACTCCGGCCAGATGAGCTGGCGCACCCGCGCCGGCGACGAGGTCGCGGCCTCCCTGGGCGAGCCGCTCACCAAGGACATGACCTCGCAGGCCCTGCGCACCGCCCTCGACCCCAACGGCTCGTGGATGCCGTCGGTGCTCGCGGCGGCCGACAAGCGGCTCTCGGAGGTACGCCGCCACGTGCCCGACGCCGGCGGCCTGGTGATCGCCTCCGACCAGGACAGCGCGCGGGCCTACGCCAAGCTGCTCAAGCAGATCAGCGGCGAGTCGGCGACCGTCGTACTCTCCGACGAGAAGGCGTCGTCGAAGAAGATCTCGGCGTTCAGCGAGAACGACTCCCGCTGGATGGTCGCGGTCCGGATGGTGTCCGAGGGCGTCGACGTCCCGCGGCTGGCGGTCGGGGTGTGGGCGACCACCACCTCGACCCCCCTCTTCTTCGCCCAGGCCGTCGGCCGCTTCGTGCGCGCCCGCAAGCGCGGCGAGATCGCGTCGGTCTTCCTCCCGTCGGTGCCCAACCTGCTCTCCTTCGCCGCCGAGCTCGAGGCGCAGCGCGACCACGTGCTCAAGCGCAAGGTCAGCGACGACGGCGACATCTTCGCCGCCGAAGAGGACCTGATGAACCAGGCCAACGCCTCCGAGGCGGCCTCGGAGGAGCTCGAGCTGGGGCCCTTCGAGGCCCTCGGCTCCGAGGCCCGCTTCGACCACGCGCTCTACGACGGCGCCCAGTTCGGGCACGAGGGCGAGGTCCACGTCGGCTCCGACGAGGAGATGGACTTCCTCGGCATCCCGGGCCTGCTCGAGCCCGACCAGGTGAGCGCACTGCTCCAGCAGCGGCAGGCCGACCGTCGTCGTACCCGCACCTCGGCGGTCGAGGAGCGCCCCGCCGACACCGTCGCCGAGGTCACCACCCACGAGCACCTCGGTCTGCTGCGGCGCGAGCTCAACTCCCTCGTCGCGTCCTGGCACCACCGCACCGGCCAGGCCCACGGCATCACCCACGCGGCGCTCCGCAAGGAGTGCGGCGGCCCGGCCGCCGCGGTGGCCAATGCTGATCAGCTGCAGAAGCGAATCGAGCGGATTCGGGAGTGGGCGGTTCGCAAGTCGTCGTAACGGGGGTGCAGGGATCGCCGGTCGACCGGCGATTCCTGCACTTGTCGGGCGTTGCAACGGCCGTCAAGTGACAGTTTTGCCCGTCAAGTGACAGTTTCGCCTGTCGACAGGTGATTCCTGCACCCCCACCCCCCCAAAGGAAAGCCTGCCCTAACTTAGGCTACGCTTCCTTCCCGTGACGACGGTGCTCGAAGGACGCGACCTGGTGCTGGGCTACCAGCGCAGCACGGTGGTGCACGGCGTCTCCGTGCGCCTCGCCCCCGGCGAGGTGACCGCGCTGATCGGCCCCAACGGCAGCGGCAAGTCGACGGTGCTGCGCTCGCTGGCCCGCCTCCACCCCGTCGCGGAGGGCCGGATCACGCTGGACGACGCCGATGCGGCCCCGCTGAGTGCGAAGGAGTTCGCGCGCCGGGTGACCCTCCTCTCGCAGTCGCGCCCACACCCCTCCGGGCTCGAGGTGCGCGACGTGGTCGCGTTCGGCCGCCACCCCCATCGCGGCCGGTTCGCCGGGGTGACGGACGCCGACCGGGAGGCGATCGACCATGCGATGGCGGTCACCGGGATCGACGCGATGGCGGACCGTGCCGTCGACCAGCTCTCCGGCGGGGAGCTGCAGCGGGTCTGGCTGGCGACGTGCCTGGCCCAGGACACCGCCGTCGTCCTCCTCGACGAGCCCACCAACCACCTCGACCTGCGCTACCAGGTCGAGACGCTCGACCTGGTCCGCGACCTCGCGGACCAGCACGGGGCGGCGCTCGGCGTCGTCCTCCACGACCTGAACCACGCCGCCACCGTGGCCGACCAGGTCGTGCTGCTGCACCAGGGCGCGGTCCGCGCAGTCGGCGCACCCGCCGACGTCCTCACCGCCGAGCACCTCTCGGCCGTGTACGGGCTGCCCATCCGCTGCCTCGTCGACCCGGACACGGGCGCGGTGCGGGTGGAGGCCCAGGGCCGGCACCACCACCGACGCCGCTGACTCCGCGGCCGACCCCCACCAGTGAGGAATCCGATGAAGACCCGACCGATCGCCGCCCTGGCTCCCGTGGCGGTGCTGCCACTGCTGCTGGCCGCCTGTGGGACGACCGACACCGGCGCCGACAAGGAGGCGGCGCCGAAGGCGAACGCCTCGGCGGACTGCACCGCCGACGAGACGACGACCGCCACCGGTCCGGTGAGCCTGACCGACAGCTACGGCCGCTCCGTCGAGCTCGACAAGCCGGCCGAGCGGGTCGCCGTCCTGGAGTGGCAGCAGGTCGAGGACGTGCTGACCCTGTGCCTGACGCCCGTCGCGGTCGCCGACGTCGAGGGCTACACCACCTGGGACACCGCCGAGAAGCTGCCCGACGGCGTGACCGACGTCGGCACCCGCGGCGAGCCCAACCTGGAGACCCTGTTCGGCACCAACCCCGACCTGGTCATCGTCGAGGCGTACACGCCCGAGGACGAGATCCTCAAGCAGCTCGCGAAGTACGACGTCCCGGTGCTCGCCACCAAGGGCGCCGACGCCAAGGACCCGGTCGCCAACATGATCGACACCTTCGAGCTGATCGCCCAGGCGACCGGGCGCGAGGAGCGCGCGAAGGTCGTCGTCGACGACTTCAACGAGCACCTGGCGGACGCCAAGGAGCAGGTCTCCGACGCGGCGGGGAGGTTCGTCTACTTCGACGGCTGGATCCAGGGCGGCAACGTCTCCATCCGTCCCTTCGGCCAGGGCTCGCTGATCGGTGAGCTCGGTGAGGAGCTCGGTCTCGAGAACGCCTGGACCGGCGAGGTCGACGAGGCCTACGGCCTGGGCCAGACCGACGTCGAGGGGATGAGCGAGCTCGGCGACGCGACCTTCTTCCACACCGGCACCGTCGACCCCGACGGCGACATCAACGCCGCCCTCGCCGAGAACCCGGTGTGGCAGAAGATCCCAGCCGTCGCCGAGGGCCGCTCCTTCGCGTTCCCCGCCGGCATCTGGACCTTCGGCGGCCCCCGCTCGGCCGAGCAGATCGTCGACGCGTACGTCGACCTGCTGACCAAGTAGCGGCCCGGACGATGAGCGTCGAGCAGCAGCAGCGCATCACCACGCCTCCCGGGCCGGCCGAGGCTCGGCCTCGCCTGGGACGGGCGGGTGTCACCGGCGCCACGGGTGCCCTGCTGCTCGTCGTCGTCCTCCTGGGCGTCTCGGCCTGGCATCTCACCCAGGGCACCTCCGCGATCGGCGCGGGTGACCTGGTCCGCTGGCTGCTCGGCGACCGGTCCGGGACGGGTGCCGGCGCCGACGCGGGTGACGTGCTCATCGGGTCGCGGGTGCCGCGGCTGGCCGCCGGGATCGCGGTCGGGTTCGCCCTCGGCGTGGCCGGCGCGCTGTTCCAGTCGCTGGCCCGCAACGCGCTGGCGTCCCCGGACACCCTCGCCGTCACCGGCGGCGCCTACCTCGCGGTGACCGTCGTCGCCGCCTTCGGGATCTCCGTCCCGATCTGGGCCTCGGGCCTGACCGCCTTCGTCGGCGGCTCCCTCGCGGCCTTCCTGGTGCTCGGTCTCGCCGGCGGTGCCGGTACGGCGACCACCCGGCTGGTGCTGGCCGGCTCCGCGGTCGCCCTCGCGCTGCAGGCGGCCACCTCGACCCTGCTCATCCTCTTCCAGGAGGAGACCACCAGCCTGTTCGCCTGGGGGAGCGGGTCACTGAGCCAGCTCGGGCTGCGCGCCTTCGAGCAGGCGGCGCCGGTCGTGGTCGTGTGCACGCTCGCGGCGCTGCTCCTCGCCCGGCGGCTCGACCTGCTCGGGCTCGGCGACGACAGCGCGGCGGTGCTCGGCGTACCCGTCCGGTCGACGCGCGCGGCAGGGACGGTGCTCGCCGTCCTGCTCACGGCGGCGTCGGTGACCCTGGCCGGCCCGATCGGCTTCGTCGGCCTGTTCGCACCCGTGATCGTGCGGCTGTGCGGTCGGCTGGTGCCCGCACTGAACCGGCACGCCGTCCTGATCCCGGCCGCCGGCCTGACCGGCGCGGTCGTGGTGGTGCTCGCCGACGCCCTGATCCGGGCGGTGCTCGGCGCCGACCAGGCGATCTCGATCCCGACCGGCATCACCACCACCCTGCTGGGCGCGTTGGTGATGGTCGTGCTCGCGCGCCGCAGCCGGGACTCGGGGCCCACCCGGCAGCCGGCCGCGGCGCGGGTACGGGTCGGCACCCGGCTGCGCTTCCTCGTCGTCCTCACCGTCGTGCTGCTCGCGACCGCGACCGTCGTGCTGCTCGGGCTGCTCGCCGGCGACACCTGGCTCAAGGCCGGCGACCTGGGGCTGTGGCTCGACGGCGAGGCCGCGCCCCTCATCCAGTTCGCGCTCGACGAGCGGGCGCCGCGGGTCGCGGCTGCCGTCCTGGGCGGCGCGGCGCTGGCGCTGTCCGGCGCCCTGGTCCAGGCGACCTGCCGCAACCCGCTCGCCGAGCCCGGCATCCTCGGCATCACCGGTGGCGCGGGCGTCGGCGCGGTCGTCGTGGTGACCGGCGCGGGCGTCTCGCAGGCGGCCGGCAACACCGCGATCCTCATCGGCGCGGTCGTCGGCGCACTGCTCTCCTTCGCCCTCGTCTACGGGCTGTCCTGGCGGCACGGCCTGAACGCCGACCGGCTGCTGCTGATCGGCATCGGCACCTGGTACGGCGCCGCGGCGCTCACGACCTTCCTGCTGGTCCGCTCGAACCCCTGGGACACGCCGCGCATCTACACCTGGATGTCCGGCACCACCTACGGCCGCACCTTCGAGCAGGTCCTGCCCGTCGCTGTCGTCCTCGTCGTCGCGCTGCCGCTCGCCTGGCTGGTACGCCGCGAGCTCGACCTGCTCGCGCTCGACGAGGACACGCCGCGGCTGGTCGGCGTACGGCTGGAGTCGGTGCGCCTGGTGGTGCTGGTGACGGCCGCGCTGCTCGCCGCGACCAGCGTGGCCGCGGTCGGCGTGGTCGGCTTCGTCGGCCTGGTCGCGCCGCACCTCGCCCGGGCCCTGGTCGGCGGCCGGCACGCCCGTTCGGTCCCCGTGGCGGTCCTGGTCGGCGCGGTGCTGCTCGGCCTCGCCGACCTGGTCGGCCGGACCGTGATCGCGCCGGCGCAGATCCCGGCCGGCCTGGTGGTGGCGTTGATCGGGGCGCCGTACTTCGTCTACCTGCTGGCGCGCTCGCGCGCCTGAGGGTCAGCCCGCGAACGGACGGACGCCGGGGCCGGGCCGGGTGGCGACCCCGCGCGGCTCGACGGCGTGCCCGGCGGCGCAGCGCACCTCGACGTGGACCGGCTGCTCGCACTCGCGGTGCACGAACACCGTCGGCGGCCCGCCCGGATCGGCGAGATGGCGATCGCCCCAGTGGCTGATCGCGAGCAGGATCGGCTGGAGCTCGAGTCCCTTCTCAGTGAGCCGGTACTCGTGGCGGGTGCGGGCGCCGTCCTCGCGGTAGGGCTCCTTGCGCAGGATGCCGTGCGCGACCAGGGTGGCGAGCCGGTCGGTCAGCACCTGGCGGGGGATGCCGGCGTGCCGCCGGATGTCGTCGAACCGGCGTACGCCGAGGAACACCTCGCGCAGCACCACCACCGTCCACCGCTCGCCGAGGATCGCCATGGCCCGGCCGAGGGTGCAGTTGTCGACCGACCAGGCGAGTGCCGGCGGGGTGCTCATCGGACCAGCATAGCGACCCAAGTCTCATTGACAGACTCAGCCCGGGTTGGTCTGATGGCTCCATGACTGAGTCCGCGACCCAGACCCAGCTCGACGGCTTCGAGCAGCTGCAGGCGATCCGCGACGGGCTGATCCCCGGTGCCCCGATCGCGGAGACCCTCGGCTTCGCGGGGATGGACGTCCCCGAGCGCGGCACCGCGATCTTCGAGCTCGATCCCGAGCTGCGCCACTACAACCCGATCGGCAGCGTCCACGGCGGCGTCTTCGCCACCCTGCTGGACTCCGCCTGCGGCTGCGCCGTGCACTCCACCCTCGCCGTCGGCGAGGCCTACACCTCCCTCGACCTGACCGTGAAGTTCCTCAAGCCGGTCACCGTCGACTCCGGCCGGCTGCGCGCCGTCGGCACGGTGCTCCAGCGCGGCCGTCGTACCGCTCTCGCGGAGGCGAAGCTCTACGACGGCGCCGGCAAGCTGGTCGCCTACGCCAGCTCCAGCTGCATGATCTTCAGCTGACCCGTCACGAACTGGCTCTTGTGTCGCGCCGACCCGGCAGAAAGTCGCGGTCGCGCGAGCTACTTTCTGCCGGGTCGGCGCAGATCCCGAGCCAGTTTCTGCCGGGTCGGCGCAAAACCAGAGCCAGTTTCTGCCGGGTCGCGCTAGGCGAGATCCCCCAGCGCCTCGGCCTCGGCCTCCTCGGGGGAGTGGGCGGCGGGGGCGCCGTGGAGGGCGGTGTGGATGGTGCGGGCGCCGACCACGAGGACCACGACGCCGACGGCGACCGCGATCCCGCCGAACCAGAAGGGCGCCGCGGAGCCCTGGTGCTCGGCGAGCTTGAGGGCGACGTACGGGCCGACGGCGCCGCCGGTGAACCGCACGAACGAGTACGCCGCCGACGCGACCGGGCGCTCGACCGGGGCCGCGCCCATCACCGCCTCGGTGACCAGGGTGTTGATGACGCCGAGGAAGGCGCCGGCGACGACGATGCCGGCGATCACGACGCCCGAGTGGGCGGCGCCGAGGGCCATCGCGATCAGGTCGAGCGCGAACAGGGCGAGCGCACCGATCAGTGCGGGCACGGTGCCGACCCTGCGCTGCACCCACGGCGCCAGCGCGACGGAGGCGACCGCGAGCAGCACGCCCCAGCCGAAGAAGATCCAGCCGATCTGCATGATCCCGGCCTCGGGCAGCGCGAACGGCCCCGCGGCGAGCAGCGAGAAGAAGCCGAGGTTGTAGCAGACCGCGACCACGGCGATCACCGCGAGCGCCGGGTAGGCGAGGGCGCGGAACGGGTCGAGCAGGGTCGTACGCCGGGCGGCCGGCGGGGTGGCCGGGAGGAAGATCGCGGTCGCGACGAGCGCGATCGTCATCAGCACCGAGACGCCGAAGAAGGGCCCGCGCCACGAGTGCTCGCCGAGCAGGCCACCGACGAGCGGGCCGGAGGCGATGCCGAGGCCGAGGGCGGCCTCGAACAGGATGATCGCCTGGGCCAGGGAGCCCTTCGAGGCGCTGACGATGGTGGACAGCGCGGTGGCGATGAACAGCGCGTTGCCGAGGCCCCAGCCGGCGCGGAAGCCGATCACGGCGCCGACCGAGCCGGACATGCCGGCCAGGCCGGCGAAGACGATGATCAGCACGAGGCCGGTGAGCAGGGTGCGCTTGGCGCCGATCCGGGTGGACACGACGCCGGTGATGAGCATCGCGACGCCCATCACCGCCATGTAGCTGGTGAACAGCAGCGACACCTGGCTCGGCGTCGCCTCGAGCTTGGCGGCGATCTCCTTGAGGATCGGGTCGACCAGGCCGATGCCCATGAAGGCGATGACGCAGGCGAAGGCGACCGCCCACACCGCGCGCGGCTGGCGCAGGAACGAGCCGCCCGGGGCGGCGTGGGCGGGGGAGTGGGTGCCAGGATCGGCGGTGGCGGTCACGAGTTTCCTTCCGAGGGGGGTTCGAGGACGGCCCGGAGCACGGCCACGGCGGTCGCGAGGTCGTCGGCGGTGAGGTCGGTACGACGCGCCAGCCGCTCGGAGACGAGCGCGGCGCTGAGCCGGCGGATCCGCCCGAGCTCGGCGCGGCCGGCGGGGGTGAGGTCGACGAGGCTGCTGCGCGCGTCGGCGGGGTTGGGCTGCTTGGTGACCCAGCCGACCTCGACGAGCTGGTTGACCTGCCCGGTCATCGTCGGCTGCGAGCACCGGTCGACCTGGGCCAGCGCGGTGATCGCGAGCGGGCCGAGCTCGTCGAGGATCGACAGCACCCGGATGCCGGCGGACGGGGCGTGCTCGCGGCGGACCAGCCGGACCAGGCGGGCGGCGTACACCGTGAGATCGCTGCTGAGGCCGTCGACATCGCTCACGACCCCTATTGCATAGGAAACCTATGGAAAAGTCGAGGGTCGGTGGCGCACGCCACAATGAGCGCCATGCCGACCTACGTCGCCTTCCTGCGCGCCATCAACCTCGGGCCGAACCGCAAGTTCGCCAAGGTCGACATCGTCACCGCGACCGAGGCGGCCGGCGGCGCCGACGTGCTCACCCACATCAACACCGGCAACGTCCGGCTCACCATGCCGCTGCGCTCACGGGCCAAGGTCGAGGCGACACTCGAGCGGGCCTATCGGGAGCAGGCCGGCTTCGAGGTGCCGACCATCGTCTACACCCCCGCCGAGCTGCGTGCGATCGCCGACGACGCGCGCGAGCTCACCGCCTCCCGTCCCGACCTGGAGCGCCACTACGTCTACCTGCTCAAGGAGGAGCCCGACCCCGCGCGGGCCGCCGAGCTCGAGGCCCGCGGCGACCAGGTCAACGCGGCCGTCGTACGCCGCCGGGCGGTCCACCTCCTGCTCGGGCCCGGCTACCAGGCCGGTGGGGTGGACCCGTTCAAGTGCGAGAAGGTGCTGCAGGTGGTGGCCACCAACCGCAACTACAACGTGGTCACCACGATCGCCGACAAGTGGTGCTCCTGAGGGGCGGACGCCGCGCCAGGCCTCAGCGTGGGGCGCGGCTGTCGTGGGAGCGGCGGGTGTCATCTCGGAGCCGCTGTAAGCCGCTGTAACACGTAGTTCGCCGGTCTGTCCGACTCCTGTCTGCTGTTCGGGACCCGTACGGACCCGGCTTCGCGACGTCTCGGGTCCGGTAGAGCAGCGAACTGCGTGTTACAGCGGCCGGGCCGCCCCGCTCCGCCCCCCACCCCAGCGCCGGCCCGTGCGAGCCAGCCAGGCCCCTGTGACACCATGGGGCCGTGACGACCGCGAGTCCGGAGAAGGTCGATCCGGGAGTCCAGCAGGACCTCGCCCCGGATGACATCACCCTCGCCGACACCCCCTGGGTGACGGTGGTGTGGAACGACCCCGTGAACCTGATGTCCTATGTCACCTTCGTCTTCCAGAAGCACTTCGGCTACGGCAAGAAGAAGGCCGAGAAGCTGATGATGGAGGTCCACGAGGACGGCAGGTCCGTGGTCAGCAGTGGCAGTCGCGAGGAGATGGAGCGCGACGTGCAGGCGATGCACGAGTACGGCCTGTGGGCGACCCTGTCGAAGGCCGAGTAGTGACCTCTGGATTCGTGCGGCACCGCCGGAGCAAGCGCGCCATCGCGACCTTCTCGGCGTTCGAGGCCGACCTGCTGCGCTCGCTGGCCGCCCAGCTGATCGAGCTGCTCCACAACGAGTCGGCCGTCGCCGCGACCGAGCGCGACCCGCTCGAGGCGCTGCTCGACTTCTCCGGTCCGACCACCGAGCCCGAGGACCCGGTGCTGCGCCGGCTCTTCCCCAACGCCTACCAGGGTGACGAGGAGGCGGCGGGCGAGTTCCGGCGCTACACCGAGGGCACCCTGCGCGACGGGAAGGCCCGGGCCGCGGCGAGCGTGATCGACGTACTGGAGGAGGCCGGGCTGCCGGCCGAGCCCACCGACGAGGAGATCACCATCGACGTCGAGCTCGATCCGGAGACCGCGCTGGTCTGGATGCGCTCGTTCACCGACCTGCGGCTGGCCCTCGGCACCCGTCTCGAGGTCGAGGAGGGCGACGAGGACTACTGGTACTCGCTGCCCGACGACGACCCGCGTGCCCAGGCGCACCACATCTACGAGTGGCTGGGCTTCCTGCAGGAGACGCTGGTCGCCGCGGTGCGCTGAGCTCAGCCCGCCGGCTTGACCGCCAGCACCGGGCAGTGCGCCTCGAGGATGATCCGCTGGGCCACGCTGCCCAGCAGCAGCTTGCCGACCGGCGTGCGGTGCCGGATGCCGACCACGATCAACGCCGCCTGCTCCTCGTCGGCCGTGGCGACCACGGCGTCGGCGACGTCCTCGACCACGTCGTGACGTACGACGACGTCGAGTCCCTCGGCGGCCAGCCGGTCGCGCAGCGCGGTGATGTCCGCGTCGTGCGCGAACCGGGCGTCGACCAGGCTGCTGCCGAGCGTCGCGTTGACGACGACCAGCCGGGCGCGGTCCTTGCGGGCCAGGTCGGCGGCGTGCTCGAGGGCGGCCTCGCCGTACCGGTCCGCGCTGTAGGCGACCACGATGCTCGCGGGCTGGTTCATCGCTCGATCAGCTCCTTCTCGTCCTGCGGGTGGGTGGGCTCGGCGGGCCGGCGGCGCAGGCCGGCGAACGCCATCGCGACGAGCAGCAGCGCGATCACGACGTAGACCACGACGGCGACCGGCTCGCTCCACAGCGTGCTGACGTCGCCCTGGGAGATCTTCAGCGCGGTGGTGAGCTGCTCCTCGAGCTTGGGACCGAGGATCACGCCGATGATCAGCGGCAGCACCGGGACGCCGAAGCGGCGCATGAAGAAGCCGAGTGCGCCGATCACCAGCAGCAGCGCCAGGTCGAAGGCCTGGAAGTTGACGCTGTAGGCGCCGAGCGAGGCGAAGAACAGGATGCCGGCGTACAGGTAGGGGCGGGGGATCCGCAGCAGCTTGGCCCACAGCGGCGCCATCGGCAGGTTCAGCACGAGCAGCAGTGCATTGGCCACGAACAGGCTGGCGAGCAGCCCCCACACCAGGTCGGGGTGGTCGTCCATCAGGGTCGGGCCGGTCTGGAAGCCGTAGCCCTGCAGCGCGACCAGCATGATCGCGGCGGTCGCCGTGGTCGGCAGGCCCAGCGCGAGCAGCGGCACCAGGGTGCCGGCGGCCGAGGCGTTGTTGGCGGCCTCCGGGCCGGCGACGCCCTCGATGGCGCCCTTGCCGAACTCCTCGGGGTGCTTGGAGAGCCGCTTCTCGGTCGCGTACGACAAGAAGGTCGGCAGCTCCGCACCACCGGCCGGCAGCGCCCCGAACGGGAAGCCGAACGCCGTGCCGCGCAGCCAGGGCTTCCAGGAGCGGCCCCAGTCCTCGCGGCTCATCCAGGGCTGGCCGACGGGGATGATCTCCAGCGGCTTGCGGCGCAGGTGCGCGGCGACCCACAGTGCCTCGCCGACCGCGAACAGCGCGACCGCGACCACGACGATGTCGATGCCGTCGGCGAGCAGCGGCTCGCCGAAGGTCAGCCGGGCCTGGCCGGTGCTGGTGCCGACCAGGCCGATCGCCAGGCCGAGGAAGAGCGCGATGAAGCCGCGCAGCTTGGACGAGCCGAGCACCGCGGTGACGGCGAACAGCGCCAGCACCATCAGCGCGAAGTACGACGGCGAGCCGAGCGTGACGACGATGTCGGCGACCTGCGGGGTGACGACCCACAGCAGCACGGTCGCGATGCTGCCCGCCACGAACGAGCCGATCGCGGCGGTGGCGAGGGCCTGGGCCGCTCGTCCCGCCTTGGCCATCTTGTTGCCCTCGATGGCGGTGATCACCGACGAGGACTCGCCGGGGGTGTTGAGCAGGATCGAGGTGGTCGAGCCGCCGTACATGCCGCCGTAGTAGATGCCGGCGAACATGATGATCGCGCTGTCCGCGCCGACGCTGTAGGTCACCGGCAACAGCAGGGCCAGGGTCATCGCGGGGCCGATGCCGGGCAGTACGCCGACGGCGGTGCCGAGCAGCACGCCGAGGGCGGCGAAGAGCAGGTTCTCCGGGGTGAGGGCGGTCTGGAAGCCGTCGAGCAGCAGGTCCATCAGAGCACTCCGTCCAGGATGCCGGCGGGGATCGGGATCCCGAGGCCGACGTAGAAGCCGTACCAGCTGCCGACCGACAGGGCGACGCCGACGGCCAGGTCGCGCACCCAGCTGCGGCTGCCGAGGACGACGGCCGAGCCGGCGAACAGCAGCGCCCCGGTGATCGCCCAGCCGAGCAGGTCGATCAGGGCGATGTTGGCGACGAGGACGAGGGCGAGCAGCCCGACCGTGCGGACGTCGGTGCCCTGGGTCAGGTCGACGTCCTCGCCCTCCTCCGCCTCGGGCCGGTCCCCGCGCGCGGTGGCGACGGCGAGCAGGATGCCGAGGAGCACCAGGCCCGCGCCGACGACGTACGGCAGCGTGTGGGGCTGGACCGGCTGGTCGGCGAAGCCGTTCTCGAGGCCGGCGGCGTCGAGGAGGACGTAGCCGCCGGCAAGGACGAGGAAGGCGGCCAGGCCGTACTGTGCCTTGTCGACCAGGCGGGTGGGTTGGTTGGTGGTCGCGCTCATGCGAGTCCCAGCTCCTTCAGGGTGTCGGCGACGCGGTCGTCCTGCTCGGCGAGGAAGTCCTCGAACTCCTTGCCGGTGGCGAAGTTGTCGGTCCAGCCGTTGGCCTCGAGCGCGTCCTTCCACTCGGCGGTGTCGTGCATCTCGGTCAGCAGCTCGGTCAGGTAGGCCCGCTGCTCCGCGGAGATGCCGGGCGGCGCGAGCACCCCGCGCCAGTTGGTGAAGACCAGGTCGACGCCCACCTCGGTGAGGGTCGGCGCGTCGATCCCGTCGAGGCGCTCGGCGCCGGAGACGGCGAGCACGCGCAGCTTGCCGTCGGCGATCTGGCCCTCGAACTCGCCCAGGCCGGACATGCCGACGTCGATCTTGGCGCCGAGGAGCGCGGTCGTGAGGGGGCCGCCGCCGTCGTAGGGGATGTAGTTGACCTGCTTCGGGTCGACCCCGATCGCCGCGGCCAGCTGCATCGGGAACAGGTGGTCGGGCCCGCCGTTGCTGGAGCCGCCGCCCACGGTGAGGCCGCCCGGGTCCTTCTTCCAGGCGGCGACCAGGTCGTCGACCGTCTCGAACGGCGAGTCGGCGGGCACCAGGATGCCCTCCTGCTCCTCGACCAGGCGCGCGATCGGCGTCATCTTCAGCGGGGTGGCGCTGGACTTGTTGGTGTAGACCGCGCCGACCACGCCGAGTCCCATGATCATCATGAGGTCGTCGGCGCCCTTCTCGTTGACCAGCCGCTGCATCGCGACGGTGCCGCTGGCGCCCTGCACGTTGGTGATCTCGAAGCGGCCGGTGAGGTCGTTGTCCTCCATGGCGCGCGCCGCGGCGCGGCCGGTGAGGTCGTAGCCGCCGCCGACGCTGTTGGGGATCATCATCCGCAGCCGCCGGTTGCTCGGGTCGTCCGAGCCGCGGGTGACGCCGCAGCCGCTCGCGACGACCGCGAGCGCCAGCGCGACGAGGAGTGCCGTCAGGGCACGTCCTGGGCGATGCATGGGGTACCTCCGGGTTGGGTGGTGACCGTCGTCACGGACGATCCGTGTCAGCATGTCCGTGGCCTGTGGCGGCCGTCACGCTTGCGGACGCAAAGGAGGTTGTGGTCGTTGTGGTCACGCCGGTGAACCCGCTGCGGTGGCGTCGCGGGGAGCTGACCCTCGCCGCGAAGGTGCTGCTCCTCCAGCTCCTGGTCATCGTCGTGCTGCTGGTGGCCGTCGGGGTGCTCAGCATCCGCCAGTCCAACGCCGACTTCGCCGACGAGCGGGGCGCGCAGATGCGGTCGGTGGCGGAGTACGTCGCCGTGCAGGACTTCGTCCGGACCGCGCTCGAGGGGGTGCGGGACGGGACCGAGCTGTGGCAGGTGACGGCCGACCTCACGTCGTACGCCGAGCGCGGGGTGCGCCTCTCCGGCGCGACCGACGTGCTCGTGGTGGGGCCCGACGGCATCGTCCTCGCCGCCACCGACGCCAGCCGGGTGGGGAAGCGGGCCGGGATCGACGTGGCGGCCGGGCGGGGCGGGACGGTCGACGTGGAGGCCGGGGGCGAGCGCCGGGTGGCGGCGTACGCGCCGGTCATCGCGGACCTGCCCGGTGACAACGGCGCGGTCGGCGCGATCGTGGCGGAGGCGGCGTACCCGTCACTGGGCGACCAGCTCGCCGAGGCGGTGCCCGAGCTGGGTCTCTTCCTGGGCCTGGGCGCGCTGCTCGGCCTGGTCGGCACCTGGCTCGTGGCGCGCGTCGTCCGCCGGTCGACGCGCGGCCTCGGCACGACCGAGCTGGCCCACCTCGCCGACCACCGCGAGGCGCTGCTGCACGCCATCCGGGAGGGCGTGGTCGGCGTCGGCACCGACGGCCGGGTGACGGCGATGAACGACGCCGCCCGGGCCACGCTCGGGCTGGAGCGCGGTCCGGACCCGGTGGGGCGGCGGGTCGACGAGCTGGGCCTCGACCCCCATGTCGTGGCGCTGCTGACCGGCGAGGGCGCCGAGGTCCGCGACGCGCTGGCCCTCGTCGGCTCCCGGGTCGTGGTCTTCAACCGCGGCGACGCGTCGTCCGGCGGCCGTGGCATCGGCACCGTCACCACCCTGCGCGACCGCACCGAGCTGGTCTCGCTGCAGAGCCAGCTCAGCTCCAACCTCTCCATCACCGACACCCTGCGCGCGCAGACCCACGAGTTCGACAACCGGCTGCACACCATCTCCGGGCTGGTCCAGCTCGGGGAGTACGACGAGGTGGCGGCCCTGGTCGGCACCCTCACCCGGCACCGGGCCGAGGTGGGGGAGCGGGTCGCCGAGCGCCTCGCCGACCCCGCCGTCGCGGCCCTGGTCGTGGCCAAGCACGCCGTCGCCGAGGAGCGGGGCGTGGCGCTCGAGCTGGACCCCGGCTCCCGCCTGCCCGCGCTCGACCCCGACGAGAGCGCCGACCTCACGACGGTCCTCGGCAACCTGGTCGACAACGCGGTCGACGCCTGCGCCGGCCGCCCCGACCCGCTGGTCGAGGTGTGGATCCACGCCGACGACCGGACCGTCCACCTCCGGGTGCGCGACCACGGCCCCGGCATCCCCGACGAACTGCGCGACGCGATCTTCGTGCGCGGCTTCTCCACGAAGGAGGAGGTGCTGGGCGGGCGCGGGATCGGGCTGCCGCTCGTGCGCCTGATCTGCGCCCAGCGCGGCGGCGAGGTGGTCGTCGACGACGCCGGCCTCGCCGACGGGAGCGGCGCCGAGTTCCGCGTGGTTCTCCCCATCAGCGGCGCCGTCGGCCAGGATGGGCGACCGTGAGCCGGACGCTGCGGGTCCTCGTCGTCGACGACGACTTCATGGTCGCGCGCATCCACGGCCGCTTCGTCGAGCAGACCGACGGCTTCGAGGTGGCCGGCACCGCCCGCACCGGCGCCGAGGCGCTCGAGCTCGCCGCCGCCCTGCTGCCCGACCTGGTCCTCCTCGACGTCCACCTGCCCGACCTCTCCGGCCTCGAGGTCCTCGAGCGGCTGCGCGTCCAGTCCCGCGAGCAGGGCCGCGACGTCGCGGTCGTGATGGTCACCGCCGAGCGCGGCGCCGCCGCCGTGCGCGCCGCGCTCCACGGCGGTGCGCTCCAGTACCTGGTCAAGCCCTTCGAGTACGCCGACCTCGCCGACCGCCTGCGCCGGGTCGCGACCACGCTCGCCACCCTGCCCGACGGTGGTGAGCGCGAGGAGGAGGTCGACCAGGCCACGATCGACCGTGCGTTCGGGGCGGGGCGGGCGGCCGTCGTACCACAGGGGCTGCCGAAGGGGCTCAGCGCCGAGACGGCGGACCTGGTGCTCGAGGCGGCCCGCGCGGCCGGCGAGATCTCGGCCTCGGAGACCGCCGACGCGGTGGGGCTCTCGCGGGTGACCGCTCGCCGCTATCTCGAGCACTTCGTCGACACCGGCGCCGCCGAGGTCCGGCTCCGGTACGGCGGCACCGGACGGCCCGAGCGCAGGTACCGGGTCACCGCTTAGGCTGGTCCGCGTGACCGCGATCGACGAGCGTCCGCAGCCGCCGACCCCCAGGGCCACCATGGGTGGCGACACCCAGGGCTTCTGGGAACGGTTCGCCCTCGGCCTGTTCATCGCCGTACCCTTCGTCGCCTTCCTGGCCGCCATCCCCGTCGCGTGGGGCGGCTGGCTCGGCTGGAGCGACGTCGCGATCACCTTCGTGATGTACGCCCTGACGCTGCACGGCATCACCGTCGGCTTCCACCGGCTCTTCACCCACAAGTCGTTCAAGCCCAACCGGGCCGTGAAGGTCACCCTTGCGGTCCTCGGCTCGATGGCGATCGAGGGCCCGGTGATCCGCTGGGTCGCCGACCACCGCAAGCACCACAAGTACTCCGACAAGGACGGCGACCCCCACTCGCCATGGCGCTACGGCAACAGCCTGCGCGGGCTCACCAAGGGCTTCGTGTGGGCGCACGTCGGCTGGCTGTTCGACCCCGAGCAGACCCCGATCGACAAGTACGCGCCCGACCTCGCCAAGGACCGCGACCTGATCCGGATCTCCCGGCTGTTCTGGCTGTGGGTGCTCACCTCGATCCTCCTCCCGCCCGTCCTCGGAGGGCTGCTCACCTGGTCCTGGCAGGGCGCGCTGACCGCGTTCTTCTGGGGGACCGTCGTACGCATCGGGCTGATCCACCACGTCACCTGGTCGATCAACTCGATCTGCCACACCCTCGGCGAGCGCCCCTTCGCCTCCCGCGACTTCTCCGGCAACGTCTGGTGGCTCGCGATCCCGTCGGGCGGCGAGTCGTGGCACAACCTCCACCACGCCGACCCGACGTCGGCGCGGCACGGCGTGAAGAGGTTCCAGCTCGACACCTCGGCGCGGGTGATCTGGGTGCTGGAGAAGCTCGGGTGGGTGCGCGACGTGCGCTGGCCCACCGCCGAGCGGATCCGGGCCAAGTCGGTCACGTCTGCTGGGTGAGCCTGCTCGGGAGTCGTGGTGGGTGGCGCTCCGGCCGCTGTAACACGCAGTCCGCTGGCCTACCGGACCCGAGACGTCGCGAAACCCCGTCCGTGGGGGTCTGGTACATGCGGCACGGGTGGGTAGGAGCAGCGAACTGCGTGTTACAGCACGCCCGCGTCCCCCACGCCAGCGAACTGCGTGTTACAGCACGCCCGCGTCCCCCACACCAGCGAACAGCGTGTTACAGCGACTGCGTCCCGCCACCCGGCCCGATTCCGACCCACCACGGTGGAGCCCATACCCTTGACCGCGTGCTGCGGATCGACCAGGCGACGTACGACGCCATCGTGGGGCACGCCAAGCGGGACCACCCCGTCGAGGCGTGCGGCATGGTCGCGGGCCCGATCGGGAGCGATCGGCCGGCGCGGCTGATCGAGATGGTCAACGCGGCGGGCAGTCCCACGTTCTACGAGTACGACTCGACGGACCTCTTCCAGCTCTACAAGGAGATGGACGAGCGCGACGAGGAGCCGGTGGTGATCTACCACTCGCACTCCGCGACCGAGGCGTACCCGAGCGTGACCGACATCAACCTGGCCGGCGAGCCGGGCGCGCACTACGTGCTGGTGAGCACGCGGGAGCACGGGAATAACCCCGGCCCGGTGGAGTTCAGGTCGTACAGAATCGTCGACGGCGTCGTGACCGAGGAAGAGGTCGTGGTCGCCGGCGCCAACGAAGCAGCAGAGGAGACCAGCTGACATGGCCATCGAGGTCCGGATCCCGACCATCCTGCGCACCTACACCGGTGGCGAGAAGGCGGTCAACGCCGACGGAGCGACGCTGAGCGCGCTGATCGACTCCCTCGAGGCCAACCACCCCGGCATCAAGGACCGCCTGATCGAGGGCGAGGACCTGCGCCGGTTCGTCAACATCTACATCAACGACGAGGACGTCCGGTTCATCGGCAGCCTCGACGCCGCGCTCTCCGACGGCGATCAGGTCGTCATCCTGCCGGCGGTCGCCGGCGGCGCTCGCTGACGTACGCCGGCGACGATGGTGCGCTACGACAGCCTGCTGACCTCCGTCGGCAACACGCCGCTGGTGGGTCTGCCGCGACTGTCGGCGCCGTTCAACGCGCCCGGCACACCCGACGGTCCGCGGGTGCGGATCTGGGCCAAGCTCGAGGACCGCAACCCCACCGGCTCGATCAAGGACCGTCCGGCCCTGAAGATGATCGAGGAGGCCGAGAAGGACGGGACGCTGCGTCCCGGCTGCACCATCCTCGAGCCGACATCCGGCAACACCGGCATCTCGATCGCGATGGCGGCCAAGCTCAAGGGCTACCGCACCGTCTTCGTGATGCCGGAGAACACCTCGGAGGAGCGGCGCCAGCTGCTGCGGATGTGGGGCGCCGAGATCGTGTCCTCGCCCGCCGCGGGCGGGTCCAACGAGGCGGTGCGGGTGGCCAAGCAGATGGCGGCCGAGCACCCCGACTGGGTGATGCTCTACCAGTACGGCAACGCCGCCAACGCGCTCGCCCACGAGGAGGGCACCGGTCCCGAGCTGCTCGCCGACCTGCCGTCGATCACCCACTTCGTCGCGGGCCTCGGCACCACCGGCACCCTGATGGGTGTCTCGCGCTTCTTCCGCCGGGCCAGGCCCGAGGTGCGGATCGTCGCCGCCGAGCCGCGCTACGGCGAGCTGGTCTACGGCCTGCGCAACCTCGACGAGGGCTTCGTGCCCGAGCTCTACGACGCCGAGCTGATCGACAGCCGCTTCTCGGTCGGCCCCCGCGACGCCGTCCGCCGGGTCCGTGAGCTGCTCGAGATGGAGGGCATCTTCGCCGGCATCTCCACCGGCGCGATCCTGCACGCCGCGCTCGGCCAGGCCGCGAAGGCGGTCAAGGCGGGGGAGTCCGCCGACATCGCGTTCGTGGTGGCCGACGGCGGCTGGAAGTACCTCTCCACCGGCGCCTACGAGGGCACCGTCGACGAGGCCGAGGACCGCCTCGAGGGCCAGCTCTGGGCCTGAACGCCTAGGCTCGATGAGCGTGACCCGCGTCCTGCTCGGCCTGGCCCTCGCCCTCTCCGCCGCGCTGGCGATCCCCGCCGCGCCCGCGGTCGCCGACGACCCGCCGCCGCTGGTGCAGGTCCAGCCGGCGTCGTACGACGGCGCGCGCAGGTTCGGCCGCACCCTGGTGGCCGACCCGGGCGCCTGGTCACCGGCCCCCGAGCGGGTCGGCTACCAGTGGCTGCGTGACGGCGTCCCGATCCCCGGGGCGGTGGGGCGCAGGCACGAGATCGCGCCCGAGGACGTCGGCCACCGGCTCGACGTCACCGTGGTCGTCGGCGCCACCGGGTACGCCGACACCGCCGCCGGTCTCCCGGTCGGCCGGGTCAAGCACCGGGTCCCGGTGCGCCGCACCGTCCGCTACGAGGTCCGCACCCGCGGCAGCCTCGGCGGCGTCGATCTCGCCCAGGCGCGCGGCCTGGTCCAGGAGACGTACGACGACCCGCGGGGCTGGCGGGGCAGGGGCGTGCGCTTCAAGCAGGTCAGGCGCGGGGGTGCGTTCACGCTGTGGCTCGCGCAGGCGCGGCTGGTGCCGGCGTTCTCGGGCGCCTGCAGCGCCCAGTGGTCGTGCCGGGTCGGGCGCAACGTGATCATCAACCTCGACCGCTGGCGTGGGGCGTCACCGGCGTGGCGCGAGGCGGGGCTCGCGCTGCGCGACTACCAGCACATGGTCGTCAACCACGAGACCGGACACTGGCTGGGCTACGGACATGCGTCCTGCCCGCGGCGCGGCGCCCTCGCGCCGGTGATGATGCAGCAGTCCAAGGGCACGGCCGGCTGCCGGTTCAACCCCTGGCCCACGCCCGCCGAGCTGCGCCGCCGCTGACCGCGGGCGTCACTTCCAGTCGAGGTCCTGCTCGACGTTCCACAGGCTGTCGGGCACCGGTCCGACGCCGAGGATGTCGAGGCTGGCGTTGGCGACCTCGCCGTTGCGGATCGGCTGCGGGGACGCGCCGAAGCCGGGGCGGGAGCGACCGGGCTTGGCCCGGTCCGGGTTGAGCGCGTACAGGTCCTTCTGGGCCACGCCGGCGCCCCAGAAGGCGAACGCGACGCGGTAGTCCTCGCGGTTGGTCTTGATCGCGTGGTTCTTGGTGCCGGGGATGCCGCCGTGGTCGGAGGTCAGCACGATGACGGTGTTGTCGCGCAGCGCCGGCGTGGAGCTGACCTGGTCCATGATCGAGCCGACCAGCGCGTCCATCTTGGCGACGGCCTTGAGGTACTTCGCCGACATCCACCCGGAGTGGTGGCCGACCTGGTCCGGCTTGCCGAGGTGGACGAAGGAGAAGGACGCCGGGTCGGTGGCCAGGTCGCTGCGCAGCGCCTTGACGACGGCACCGTTCTTCTCGACCTGGATGACGTTCTTGTCGACCGCCTTGGGCCAGGACCGCTCGAAGAGCCAGAACTTCGACTTCGTCGCGTAGACCGCGGTCGTGCCGCCCGCCTCGTGCACCTGGGTGAACACCGAGGCCACGTCGTGGCCGGCGGCCTGCTGGACGGTCTTGGTCACCTTGTCGTCGTTCCAGGTGACGCCGTGCCCGCCCTTGCTCGCCTTGATCCGGCGCCCGGTGACCATGCTGGTGTGGTTGGGCAGGGTGACCGTCATCTCGAGCTGGGTGCGGGCGTTGAGGGTGCCGGCGCCCTCGTCCTTGATCAACCGGTGCAGGTTCGGCGCACCGGCGCGGCCGAGCCGGTTGAGCGCGCGCGGGTTGAGGCCGTCGACGGAGATCGCGATGACGTGCTTGCCGTTGACCGTCGCGCGCCCGGCGTCGGCGCGGTCGGCCGTGGCCGGCCCGGGGGCGGCGAGGAGCGCGGCGGCGAGCGTGGCGGCGAGGACGGCGGCGGGGCGGCGCAGGGAAGTCACCTTGACGACCCTACGTCGCGACGCGGGCCGGACGTGATCTCGGTCCCGGAATGCCGACTGCGGGCACATCGACGCCGTAGTCTGACCGGGTGCGGCAGGTGAACCATCCCGACGGCGGCGTCGGCTTCGAGCTCGATGCACCGATCGGGATCTTCGACTCCGGCTTCGGCGGGCTCACCGTCGCGCGCTCGGTCATCGACCAGCTGCCCCACGAGTCGATCACCTACGTCGGCGACACCGCCCGCCAGCCCTACGGCCCCAAGCCGATCGGCGAGGTGCGCGAGTACGCCCTCGAGTGCCTCGACCATCTCGTCGACCAGGGCGTCAAGGCCCTCGTCATCGCGTGCAACTCCGCGTCGGCCGCGATGCTGCGCGACGCCCGTGAGCGCTACGACGTCCCCGTGGTCGAGGTGATCTACCCCGCCGCCCGGCGCGCGGTCGCCGCCACCCGCAACGGCCGGATCGGCGTCATCTGCACCCGCGCGACCGCCGAGTCGATGGCCTACGACGACGCCTTCGCCGCGGCGCCCCAGATCTCCCTGACCACCCGGGCCTGCCCGCGCTTCGTCGACTTCGTGGAGGCGGGGGTGACCGGAGGCGAGGAGCTGATCGCGGTCGCCCACGACTACCTCGACCCGCTCACCGAGCTCGGCATCGACACCCTGATCCTCGGCTGCACCCACTACCCGCTGCTCACCGGCGTCATCTCCTATGTGATGGGCGACGACGTCACCTTGGTGAGCAGCGCGGAGGAGTGCGCCAAGGACGTCTACCGGATGCTGGCCGACTCCGGCCTCATGCGGCCGACCGGCGAGCCGTCGTACACCTTCACGACGACCGGCTCCCCGGCGGAGTTCGAGACGATCGGGCGTCGGTTCCTCGGACCGGAGCTGGTCGCGGCGGGTCAGTTCGCAGGGGGTGTGCGGTGATGGTGGACGACAGCGCGACGGTGGCGCCGGCGACGACGGCGCTGCGCGTGCCACCAGCGCCGAACACGGTGAAGGTGACCGTCGTGGGCTGCTCGGGCTCCTACCCCGGCCCGGACTCGCCCGCGAGCTGCTACCTGGTGCAGGCCGTCGACGCGCTGCGCACCTGGAGCCTGGTGCTCGACATGGGCAACGGCGCCCTCGGCGCACTGCAGCGCTATGTCGACCCGCTGCAGGTCGACGCGGTGTTCATCAGCCACCTGCACGCCGACCACTGCGTCGACATGACCAGCTACTACGTGCTGCGCAAGTACCACCCCACCGGCACCCAGCCGAAGATCCCCGTCTGGGGACCGAAGGGCACCGCCAAGCGGCTGGCCAAGGCCTACGACCTGCCCCGCAAGCCCGGCATGCGCGAGGAGTTCTCCTTCCGCGTCTACGGCGACCCGATCGAGATCGGGCCCTTCCGGATCGAGCCCTACGAGGTCGACCACCCGGTCCCGGCCTACGGCCTGCGGGTCTCCGCCTTCGGCAAGGTGCTCGCCTACAGCGGCGACACCGGCCCCACGGCGACGCTGTCCGACATCGCCGCCGACGCCGACCTGTTCCTGTGCGAGGCGTCCTTCCGCTCCTGCGACGACAACCCCCCGCACCTGCACCTCACCGGCACCGAGGCCGGCGAGGTCGCCGCGAAGGCCGGCGCCAAGCGGCTCGTGGTCACCCACGTCCCGCCGTGGCACGACGCGGCCACCATGCTGGCCGAGGCGGAGGCGGCGTACGACGGGCCGACGGAGCTGGCGGCGCAGGGCACGGTCTACGAGCTGTAGGCCGGGGCCTCACTCCACCGGATGCCCCGCGTCCCTGATCGTCAGCGCGATCTGCACCCGGTTGGTGGTCTCCAGCTTCTCGAACAGCTTCGAGACGTGGCCCTTCACCGTCGGCACCGACAGGTGCAGCTCGCGGGCGATCTCGGCGTTGGACAGTCCGCGCCCGACGGCGCCGGCGACCTCGAGCTCGCGCTCGGTGAGCCGGTCGAGGCGGCGCTGGGCGTCGGCGGCCCGGCTGTCGCCGGACTCGGTGCGGACCCGCTCGATCAGGGTGCGGGTCACGGAGGGGGAGAGCATCGGGTCGCCGTCGGCGACCTTGCGGAGGGCGGCGACGATCTCCGGGGGAGCGGTGTCCTTGAGCAGGAAGCCGTCGGCGCCCGCGGCCAGGGCGCCCACGACGTAGTCGTCGGCGTCGAAGGTGGTCAGCACGATCACCCGCGGGGGCCGGGGGTCGGCGTGCAGGATCCGGGTGGCGGCGAGCCCGTCGAGGACGGGCATCCGGATGTCCATCAAGACGACGTCGGGGGCCAGCTCCCGGGCCAGCGCGATGCCGGCCCGGCCGTCGGCGGCCTCGCCGACGACGGCGATGTCGGCCTGCCCGCCGAGCATCAGGCCCAGCGCGGAGCGCACCAAGGGGTCGTCGTCGACGATGATGACGCGGATCTGGTCGCTCACGGGTGGTCCTCTCCCTGACCGGGCTCGGCGGCCCACGGTAGCCAGGCGCGCAGCACGAAGACGTCGGCGCCGGCGGGTTCGGCGGTGTGCTCGATGCCGTGCTCGAGGACGCCGCCACGCAGCTCGGCCCGCTCGGTGAGCCCGACCAGGCCCAGCCCCGCGCCGGGGGTGCGGGTGGGGCCGAAGCCCAGCGCGTTGCGGAGCACGACGCTCACGCCGTCCGTGGGGGAGCCGCTCACCGCGATCCGCAGGGTGGCGGCGGGGGCGTGCTTGCCGGCGTTGGTGATGCCCTCCTGGACGATCCGGTAGACGGTGCGCCCGACGGCGTCGGGGAGCGGGCCGCTCAGCCCGTCGTCGTACTCGATGGCGGCGCCGGCCGCGCGCGCGTCGACGACCAGCGCCTCGAGGTCGCCGTACGTCGGCTGTGGACCCGTGAGCGGACCGGCGGCCGCCGCTCCGTCGACGTCGCGGAGCACGCCGAGCACCTCGCGCAGGTCCGTCAGCGCCTCGTGCGCCTTGGCCTGGATCACGGCGACGCTGCTGCGCATCTCGTCGGCGGACAGGTCCTCGCGGTAGGTCAGCGCGCCGGCGTGCATCGAGATCTGCGAGATCCGGTGGGCGAGCACGTCGTGCATCTCGCGGGCGATCCGGGCCCGTTCGTTGGACCGGGCCTGCGCGGCGCGCAGGTCGCGCTCGGCCTCGGCGGTCTCGGCCCGCTGCCGCAGCGTCCAGATCAGCTCGCGACGCGAGCCGATGAACATGCCCCAGGCCAGGATCGCCGCGCACACCGCGACGCTCACGGTGGCGGTCAGCCACCACGGGTCGGTGTCGTGCATCGGCTGCACCCAGTAGTAGGCCCAGCCGCCGAGCAGGTTGAGCAGGCCGATCCCGATGACCTGCCACCAGCGCCGCCGGGTGGCCAGCGAGACCGTCGCGAGGGTCGCCGGCCCGGCCGCGATCGAGCTGAACGGCGTCATCAGGATGGTCGCGACCGCGATCGGCACCGGCCAGCGTCGCCGGTAGGCGACGGCGACGTAGGCGACGACGCCGAGCACGATGTCGACCCAGAACAGCACCGGGAGCTCGTCGACCTGCTCGTCGACCGCCGGCGCCCAGACCAGGGCGCTGACGACCAGCATCAGCAGGTAGCGCCAGACGTGGCCGTACCAGCGCAGCCGAGGCTGGTAGTCGTCCGGCGTCGGCTCCTCCACGACAGCGACCCTAGAGCCTCCGGGCGGGGAGCGGCAGCGTCCGGGGACCGAGCCACCACCTACTTTGGTCGGGGCGACTCGCGACGCCGGTTCGATGCCCGAGCCGGGCCGGTCGGGCAGGCTGGACCCATGATCACAGTCGATCGCCTCACGGTCTCCTACGGCGCGTTCACCGCCGTCGACGACGTCAGCTTCGCCTGCCAGCCCGGCCGGGTCACCGGCTTCCTCGGGCCCAACGGCGCCGGCAAGTCCACCACGATGCGGGTGATGGTCGGTCTCACGCCGCCGACCTCCGGCCACGTCACCATCGGCGGGCTGCGGTACGCCGACATCCCCAACCCGGGGCGCCATGTCGGCACCCTCCTCGACGCCTCCGCCCAGCACGTCGGCCGCACCGGCCGCGAGATCCTGGCGATCGCGGCCCAGACCATGGGCCTGCCGAAGAGCCGGGTCGACGAGATGCTCGCCCTGGTCGGCCTGACCGAGAGCGAGTCCGGTCGCCGGCTGCGCAACTACTCCCTCGGCATGAAGCAGCGCCTCGGCATCGCCCACGCCCTGCTCGGCGATCCGTCGGTGCTGATCCTGGACGAGCCGGCCAACGGCCTCGACCCGGCCGGCATCCGCTGGATGCGCGGCCTGCTCAAGGGGTACGCCGACCGCGGCGGCACGGTGCTGCTGTCCAGCCACCTGCTGCACGAGGTCGAGCAGATCGCCGACGAGATGATCCTCATCGGCCATGGCCGGATCGTGGCCCAGGGCGACCGCGAGACGCTGCTCGCGAGCGCCAACGGCACGCCGGTCACCCTGGTCACCTCCCTCGACAACACCGCCCTGGGCGCCGCGCTGACCCACGAGGGTCACGCGATCGAGGTCGCGGGGACCGGCCTGAAGGTGCAGGCCACCCCGGAGCAGGTCGGTCGCGCCGCCCTGGCCGCCGGCGTCGTCCTCACCGACCTCCGGTCCGGCGGTGCCGGCCTGGAGGACCTCTTCCTCGAGCTCACCTCGTCGACCCAGCGCGACGCCCTCCCGAACGGAGTCCCCGCATGAGCAGCATCGCCGCTCCCCAGCTGACCCTCGACGTCTCGGGGACCCCGCGGGTCCCGTTCTCGCGGCTGATCCGCGTCGAGTGGCGCAAGATGCTCGACACCCGGGCGGGCCGCTGGCTGCTCGCGATCACCGCCGGCCTGCTGGCGCTGGTCTTCGCCATCGTGGTGCTCGTGGTGGCGTTGGCCGACGCGACCCCGCCGTCGGCCAACGACTGGCTCAACATCCTCACCATCCCGGTCTCGATGCTGGTCCCGGTCATGGCGATCACGATCGTCACCCAGGAGTGGAGCCAGCGCACCGCGATGGTCACCTTCGCGCTGGAGTCCAGCCGGCTGCGCGTCGTCCTCGCCAAGCTGGTCGCGGTGATGGCGCTGGGGGTGGCGACCATCCTGCTGGCGCTGGTCCTCGGCCTGATCGGCAACATCCTGTGTGCCGCGATCGCCGGCACCGACGCGAGCTGGAATGTCACCGCCGGCACCTTCGGCTGGGCCCTGGCCACCCAGGTGCTCTACCTGCTGATGGGCTTCGGCTTCGGTCTGCTCCTGCTCAGCAGCCCCGGCGCGCTCGCGCTCTACTACGTCTACGTGTGGATCCTCGAGGGCGGCGTGATCGTGCCCGGCATCATGTACGTGCTGTGGATCGCCTTCGACTGGGCCCAGTCGATCCTGCCGTGGATCAGCATGCGGATCGCGCTGCTGCCCTTCCAGGTCAGCGACGCCGACGCCCGCTCCCTGGAGAACGACCTCGACGTCACGCTCCACACCGGTGGGCTCGGGCTGGCCCACGTCATCGTCTCGGTGCTGATCTGGGTCGGTCTCCCGCTGCTCCTCGGCACCTGGCGGCTGCTGCGCGCCGAGGTGAAGTAGCACCCACCCCCGGGCCTTCACCGAAGGTTGCCGGACACGTCACCGTGGCGGGGCCTGCGCGTAGCGGGCTCCGCCACGGTTGCTTGACGTGGGCAACGGATACCTGCGCTTCGCCGCCCTCGGCGACAGCACCACCGTCGGGCTCGGCGACCCGGTCCCCGCAGGCGGGTGGCGAGGCTGGGCGCGCCTGCTCGCCGAGGCGCTGCGAGCGTCGTACGACGTGTCGTTCTGCAATGTCGCCCTCTCCGGGGCCACGGCCGCGGTCGTCCGCGAGGAGCAGCTCGACCAGGCGCTCGCGCACCGCCCGGACCTGGCGTCGCTGCTGGTCGGCGTCAACGACACCCTCCGCTCCACCTGGGACCCCGAGCGGCTGCACGCCGACCTGAGCCAGGTCGCCGGGGCCCTGGTCGCCGGCGGCGCCACCCTGATGACGGTGCGCTGGCACGACCACGCCGCGGTGCTCGGGCTGCCGCGGGTGATCGTGAGGCCGATGGCCGAGCGGATCGGGCTGGTCAACGAGGTCTACGACGACCTGTACGCGACGTACGGCGGGCTCCGGCTCGACCTGGCCCTCATGCCCGAGGTCACCGACCGGGCCTGCTGGTCGATCGACCGCTTCCATCCGTCCGAGCGGGGACACCGCGCACTGGCCCGGGCCTGGGCCGAGCGGCTGCGGGCCGCGGGCCTGGACTTCCCGCTGCCCGGTCTCGAGCCGGGCGGTGGCTGCGAGCCGAGCTGGCGGCGGGACGTCGCCTGGATGGTCACCGAGGGCGCGCCCTGGTTCGGCCGCCGTGCCCGGGACCTGGGGCCCTGGGCGGTGCGGAGGGCGCTCGCCGCCGCTCGGTAGGTTGAGTCCATGAGCACCCGCGAGGACGGCCGCGCCGACGACGAGCTGCGCCCCATCAAGATCACCCGCAACTGGCTCGACCACCCGGCCGGCTCGGTGCTGGTCGAGTTCGGCCGGACCCGCGTGCTGTGCGCGGCGTCCGCCTCCGAGGGCGTGCCGCGGTGGCGCAAGGGCTCCGGGCTGGGCTGGGTCACCGCCGAGTACGCCATGCTCCCCGCCTCCACCAACACCCGCTCCGACCGCGAGTCGGTCAAGGGCCGGATCGGTGGCCGCACCCACGAGATCAGTCGCCTGATCGGCCGCTCGCTGCGCGCCGTCATCGACGACAAGGCGCTCGGCGAGAACACCATCCAGATCGACTGCGACGTGCTTCAGGCCGACGGCGGCACCCGCACCGCCGCCATCACCGGCGCCTATGTCGCCCTCGCCGACGCCTGCGCCACGCTCCGCGTCCCCAAGGCGCTCACCGGCTCGGTGGCCGCCGTCAGCGTCGGCATCATCGACGGCGTGCCGCGCCTCGACCTGCCCTACGTCGAGGACGTGCGCGCCGAGACCGACATGAACGTCGTGATGACCGGCGACGGCAAGTTCGTCGAGGTCCAGGGCACCGCCGAGGGCGCCGCCTTCGACCGGGCCGAGCTCGACGCCCTGCTCGCCCTCGCCGAGAAGGGCTGCGCCGACCTGACCCGGCTGCAGCGCGAGGCGCTCGGCTCGTGAAGGTCCTGGTCGCCTCCCGCAACGCCAAGAAGCTCGAGGAGATGCGCCGGATCCTCGCCGAGCACCTCACCTCGGTCGAGGTGGTCGGACTCGACGACGTCGACGCCTTCGACGAGCCGGTCGAGGACCAGCCGGCCTTCGAGGGCAACGCCCTGGTCAAGGCCCGCGCCGGCGTCGCCGCCACCGGACTGCCGACCCTCGCCGACGACTCCGGTCTCTGCGTCGACGCCCTCAACGGCATGCCGGGGGTGCTGTCCGCGAGGTGGTCCGGCCCGCCCAAGAGCGACGAGCGCAACAACGAGCTGCTGCTCGCCCAGCTGGCCGACGTGCCCGACGAGCGTCGTACGGCGCACTTCGCGTGCGCCGTCGCCGTCGCCCACCCCGACGGCCGCGAGCTGGTCGTCGAGGGCCGGATGGACGGCCGGGTGATCCGCGAGGTCCGGGGCAGCGGCGGCTTCGGCTACGACGTGCTCTTCGTCGCCGACGAGCGCCCCGGCGTCACCACCGCGGAGCTGACCCGCGAGGAGAAGGACGCCATCTCCCACCGCGGCAAGGCGCTGCGCGAGGTGGCTCCGCTGGTGGCGCAGCTGCTGGGCTGACCTGATCTGGTCGGTGCCGAAGGCGGGACTCGAACCCGCACACCCGAAGGCACGGCATCCTAAGTGCCGCGTGTCTGCCAGTTCCACCACTCCGGCTCGAGCGGGTCGAGTCTAGGGTGCGGGGCATGGCCATCGAGCTCGACGCCCTGATCGCGACCTACCAGGACCTGCACCGCCACCCCGAGCTCGGGCGGCAGGAGCACCGCACCGCCGGCATCGTGGCCGAGCAGCTGACCGCCCTCGGCTACGCCGTCACCACCGGCGTCGGGGGCACCGGCGTGGTCGGGGTGCTCGAGCGGGGCGAGGGCCCCACGGTCCTGCTGCGCGCCGACATGGACGCGCTGCCGGTGCGCGAGGACACCGGGCTGGCCTATGCCAGCACCGCCACGGCCGTCAACGACGACGGCGAGACGGTGCCGGTGATGCACGCCTGCGGGCACGACCTGCACACCACCTGCCTGCTCGGTGCCGCGGCGGCGCTGGTCGACGACGAGGCCTGGCAGGGCCGGCTGCTGCTGGTGTTCCAGCCCGACGAGGAGGGCGGCGGTGGGGCTCAGGCGATGGTTGACGACGGTCTCTTCGAGCGGTTCGGCACGCCGGACGTCGTGCTCGGGCAGCATGTCGCACCGGTACCGGTCGGCGTCCTGGGAGTGCGGTCGGGGCCGGCGTTCGCGGCGTCCGACGCGCTGCGGATCACGCTCTACGGCTCGGGGGGTCACGGATCGCGCCCGGAGGCCACCGTGGACCCGGTGGTGATGGGAGCGGCGCTGGTGCAGCGGCTGCAGACGGTGGTGTCGCGGGAGATCGCGGCGACCGACACCGTGGTGGTCACGGTCGGCTCCTTCCACGCCGGGGTCGCGCCCAATGTCATCCCCGACGAGGCTGTGCTCGGGCTGAGCATCCGGACCGCCGACGAGCGGGTGCGGACCAGCGTGCTGGACGCGGTCGGGCGGATGACCCGCGCGGAGGCGACCGCCGCCGGCGCGACGCGGGAGCCCGAGATCGAGGCCCTCACGTCGTTCCCGCCAGTGGTCAACGACGCCGTGGCCTGCGACAGGCTCCGCGACGCGTTCGCCGCCGCGGGTCGCTGGATCGTGGTGGACCCCGGTCCGGTCACGGGCAGCGAGGACGTCGGGATCCTCGCCGACGCCGCCGGCGCGCCGTGTGCCTACTGGCTGCTCGGCGGCGCCGACCCGGCCCTGTTCGCGGGCGCGACGACCGTCGAGGAGATCCGCGCCCTGGTCGCGGACCTGCCCTCGAACCACTCGCCGCGCTATGCGCCGCTCGCCGGCGCGACGCTGGAGTCCGGTGTGGCCGCGCTGGTGACGGCCGCGCGCTCCTGGCTCGGCTGAGCCGAGCGCGCGAGCGCGGTGGCGTAGGCGTAGACGCACATCAGGGCCACGAACGGCCACACCACGCCGAGCACCACAGACGGCACCGTGTTGAGCACCAGGAAGGGCACCGGCACCACCACGAACAGCAGCGCCGCCACCACCGCGCCGACGGTCGTGAGCAGCAGCAGGCCGAGGGCCAGCACCGGCACCAGGGTGCCGAAGGAGTGCCGGACCAGCCGGACGGCGCGGGGCAGCCCCGCGAAGCCGCGCCGTCGCTCCAGCACCACCACCGGCACCAGCAGCACCCCGGCGGTGAGCACCACCAGGGCCAACGGCGCGAGCACGACCGAGGTGGTGAGGCCGATGACGAGCAGCGCCGTCACCAGCATGGCCGGCAGGCCCGCGGCGAGCCGGCGCAGGCTGGTCGCGTACGCCGAGCGCAGGGCCACGGGCGCGTCGAGCCCGTCCTCGTCGAGCACCCGCACCACTACCGCGAGTGCGCCGGCCGACACCGGCAGCGCGGTGGTTCCGAGCAGCACGGCCGCGCCGCCGACCCAGCCCGGGACCGCGCTCGCGACGGTGACGCCCTGGAGCACCGCGGCCAGCACGTTGAGCACCGCCGGTGGCGCCATCGCCAGCGCGAACAGTCCCGGCCGCGCGCGCAGCACGTCGAGCGACGCGGCGACCACCTGGCCGCTGGAACGGCGCACCCGCAGCGGCAGCGCGGTCGTCGCCCACGACGTACGCCGCACCAGCCAGCCGGCAGCCAGCAGCGCCGCGACGAGCACGACCAGGCCGCGGCCCGGGTCGTCGACGTAGCGACGGAACAGGTCGCTGCCGCCGCCGACGAGGTCGCAGTAGGTCTCGGCCACGGCAGTGCTGCTCGCACCTCCGCCGGGCACCTCGATCGAGGAGTCGCGGGCCTTCCCCGACCAGGTGAACGGCCTGGTCCAGGCCTGCTTGCGGTTCGGGCCGGTGGGGCCGGCGTAGAACCGCTTCGGCCCGACCTCTCCGTAGTGGCCCTCGTAGCCGATCCACGGGTACGCCGACCGGGCCAGCTCCGGGTCGGACGGGATGGTCCGCACCTCGGCCCGGACCGCGTCGTGGTCACCGGCCGTGGTGTCGCAGCCGAATCCGGTGGCGGCCGTGTTGCCCATGAACACGCCGGCCGAGAACTGGTTGGCGTGGGAGCCGGCGGAGACGTAGACGACGGGGTGGGTGTCGTCGTCGAGCTCGAGCTTGTCGTCCCTGGCGTCGTCGTCGGCGCCCCACGTCGCCCGCTCGGCGCCGTAGTGCTGGGAGTAGACGGCCACCTCGGGCACCAGCCCGTCGGCCAGCGCGGTCGCGGCGTCGGGTGCGGCGAACTCCAGCTGGATCCGCTCCCAGTCGGTCTCGTGCTTGTTGTTGTAGTCGTTGAACGCGTAGAAGAAGAAGTACTGCAGCGCGATCCGGTCCGGGACGCCCTTCTGGGTGGCCAGGTGTGCGTAGATCGTCGGCTTCGTCCCCCGCCACTGCCGCTCGGCCCACTTCTCGTAGTCGCAACCGGGGGCGAGCGGGTTGCCGGGCAGGTCCAGCTCGTAGCCCGGCAGCCCGGCCGACACCTCCTCGGCCGAGGGGCCGACCCGCACCAGGTCGCGCTGGGTCCACGGCCCGCGCAGCGCGACCGTCGGGTTGTCGAAGAGCACCTCGACGGCGCTGGGGGAGTAGGGCTCGCCCGGACCGCAGGCGTGGTCCTGGTGGACCAGCATCAGCACCGGCGCGAACTTCTCCGCCAGCGCCTGCTCGGCCGCGACCGGGTCGGACTCGGCGCTCGCGGCGTCCTCGACGCCGTCGCCGTCGCCGTCGTCGGCCCGGGCGGGCGGGGCCGACGCCAGCAGGGCGAGCAGCAGCGCGGCCAGCAGGCAGCCGAGCAGCTGCCGGCCGCGCCGGGTCACCTCACTCCGTCCACTGCCAGTTGCCGAGGATCTCGTCGAACTTGGTGAGCACGTCGTCGTCGCCGTCCTTCAGCGAGACCGTGATCGAGTACGCCGTCTCGCCGCTGATCACCAGGTAGGACCGCTGCGCGACGTCGATCCCGTTGTCGTTGGTGCGGCTGATGTCGACGCCGAGCGCCGTCTCGCCGCCGATCGTGGTGTCGTCGATGTCGGTGGTGGTCGCGGTGGTGTCGTCGGCGGTGAGCGCCGTCTTCCAGTCGTCGGCCAGGTCGGCGGGGTCGGTGCTGCCGTAGGCCGACTGGGTCTCCACGATCACGTTGCCGCGGGCGGTGTTGAAGGTCGCGCCCCAGATGAACACCCGGTCCAGGGTGCTCAGGCCGGGGTTCTGGGCGGTGAAGTCGTCGGTGCCGTCGACCCAGCCCTTGGGCAGCTCGGTCTCGTAGCCGGTCCCGGTGGCGACATTGCCGCTCGGCTTGTCGCTCTGCTCGTCGGTCGGCTCGTCGGTCGGCTGGTCGGTGCTGCCGGTCTCGGCGTCGGTCGTCTTCGAGGTCGGGTCGTCGGCCTTCTTGTCGTCCCCGCTCCCGGCGATCGCGATGATGCCGATGATGCCGGCCACGATCACGACCAGGGCCACCGCGATGGCGCCGACGATGAAGCCGGTGTTGGACTTCTTCGGCGGCGTCGGCTGACTCCAGGACGCCTGCCCCGGCGCGGCGTACGAGGGCGGGCCGGCCTGGTGGGGCGGCGAGACGATCGGCTGCTGGCCGGACGGCTGGCCCGACTGGTGGCCCGGGGCCGCGAACGGCTGCTGGACCGGCGAGGTGACCGGCTGGTGCACCGGCGAGGTCACCGGAGGCTGCGTGGGGGCGGTGCCGCCGGGGCCGTGGCTCGGCGGAGCGGCCGTGCCGGCGTCGGGGTCGAGCCCGTCGACGAGCGACTCCGGGACCTTGCCGAGGGCGAACCCGAGGACCGCGATCGCCCACTGGCAGCCGCGGACGTCGGCACTGCCGCGATCGCGGGCCAGGCGCTGGCCGGCGGACTCCACGGCGTCGGCCGGGTTGGCGCCGCTGGCGAGCATCGTCAGCAGGCCGTCGAGGGCACCGAGCCGGACCGCGTCGGTCAGCAGGTTGATGGTGCCGCCGGAGGCCTGTCCCTCGTCGAGGTAGTCGTCGAGGGAGCCGCGGAACGCGGTCGCGTCGCGGAACAGCGCGGTGCCGTGGTCGCGGGCGAGCTCGGCGAGCGACTGGTGCAGCTTCATCGGGAGTCCTTCAGGTACGAGATGGGGCCGGGGCGGTGCCGGGCGGTCGTGGGTCAGGCAGGCGGAACCGGGAGTCCGAGATCCCGCCGGAGCTTGGCCACGTGACCGGTCGCCTTGACGTTGTACTGCGCGAGCTCGACAGCGCCGTCGGTGTCGATGACGAAGGTGGAGCGGATGACACCCTCGACGAGCTTGCCGTAGAGCTTCTTCTCGCCGTAGGCGCCATAGGCGCGGTGCACCGCCAGCTCGGGGTCGGAGAGCAGGGTGATGGTGAGGCCGTCGCGCTCGCGGAACTTCGCCAGCTTGGTGGTGGCGTCCTTGGAGATGCCGACCACGGTGTACCCGGCGCCCTGGAGCGCGTCGAGCGAGTCGGTGAAGTCGCACGCCTGCTTGGTGCAGCCGGGAGTCATCGCGGCGGGGTAGAAGTAGACGATCACCTTGCGGCCCTGCTTCAGCAGGTCGTAGAGGTTGACCTCGCCGCCCTCGTCGGAGGCGAGGGAGAAGTCCGGGGCGCGGTCGCCCGCCGCCAGCCTGGCCTGGTCGCTCATGGGTTCTCCTGACGCGGTGCTGCTGTTGCAAGCAACATGCAATAAAGTGGTCGGTGCTCGTGACCATCTAACTACCCCGGTGCCGGCTGTCCGAACACCGGATCGAGTGGAGGAGCAACCATGCACGTCCCCGACGGCTTCCTCGACGCCCCGACCTCGGTCGTGACGGGCGTCGTCGCCGCGGCCGGCGTCGGGGTCGCGCTGCGCAAGGCGCGCGCCGAGCTCGACGACCGCACGGCGCCGATGGCCGGCCTGGTCGCCGCCTTCGTGTTCGCGGGCCAGATGATCAACTTCCCGGTCGGCGCCGGAACCAGCGGTCACCTCCTCGGCGGTGCGCTCGCCGCGGTCCTGGTCGGCCCGTGGACGGGCGCGCTGTGCATCAGCGTGGTCCTGCTGGTCCAGGGCCTGTTCATGGCCGACGGCGGGTTGACCGCGCTCGGCACGAACATCACCCTGATGGGCCTGGTCGGCGTCTTCGTCGGGTACGCCGGGTTCCGGCTCGCCCTCGCGGTGCTGCCGCGCAAGCTCGGCTCGGTGCCGGCCGCCGCCGCGTTCGGCGCCCTGGTGTCGGTGCCGGCCGCAGCCACGGTGTTCGCCCTCCTGTTCGCGGTCGGCGGCACCGCCGACATCGCCACCGGCAAGGTGTTCGCCGCCATGGTCGGCTGGCACACCGTGATCGGCATCGGCGAGGCGGTGATCACCGGCCTGGTCGTCAGCGCGGTCGTCGCCTCGCGGCCCGACCTGGTCCACGGCGCCCGCGGGCTCGCCGGGAGACGGCCCCTGCTCGGCAGCGAGGAGGTCGTCGCGTGAAGAGCCGTCGCTTCCTCGTGATCGGGCTGTTCGTCGCCCTGCTCGTCGCCGGTGTCGGCAGCTACTACGCCAGCAGCCACCCCGACGGCCTGGAGTACGTCGCCCACCAGACTGGCTTCATCGACTCGGCCAAGGACCCGGTCGACACCGGGAGCCCGTTCGCGGACTACAGCACCAAGGGCGTCGACGACGCACGGCTGAGCGGGGGGATCGCGGGCGTGGCCGGCGTCCTGCTCACCCTGGGCCTCGGCGGCGGGCTGTTCTGGGTGCTGCGCCGGCGCGGTCCGGCCACCGAGTCGCAGGACTGAGCCGTGGGGGCGGGGCACGGGCACCGGCTGCACTTCCACGGCCACTCCGTGGTGCACCGCGCCCCGGCGCACCTCAAGGTCCTGGTGCTGCTGGGCTTCGTGCTGACCGTGGTCGCCACGCCGCGGGAGTGGTACCCGGTCTTCGGCGGCTATCTCGTGCTGCTGCTCGGGGTGGTGCTGCTGGCGCGGGTGCCGGTGACCTACCTGCTGCCGCGGATGGTCGTGGAGGTGCCCTTCCTGGTCTTCGCCGCGCTGATGCCGTTCGTCGCCGAGGGACCGCGGGTGGGCGTGCCGATCGGGGGGTGGGAGGTCTCGCTCTCCGAGTCGGGCCTGCAGGCGGCCTGGGGCCTGGTCGCCAAGGGCACGCTGGGCGTGCTGGCGTCGCTGACCCTGGCCGCCACGACCGAGGCGACGGACGTGCTGCGCGGGCTGCAGCGGCTGCGGATGCCGGACCTGATCGTGCAGATCATGGGCTTCATGATCCGCTACCTCGACGTCGTCACCGGCGACCTCGCCCGGATGGTCACGGCGATGCGCTCGCGCGGCGTCGACCCACGCTCGCCGCGGCACTGGCCCGCCCTGGCGCGTACGCTCGGGGCGTTGTTCGTGAGGTCCTACGAGAGGGGGGAGCGGGTGCATCTGGCCATGCTGTCCCGGGGGTACGACGGAAAGCTCCCGGAGGCGACGCGGTGACCCCCGTCCTCGACGTCCGGCAGCTCGCCTTCGCCTATCCCGACGGCCATCAGGCCCTCTTCGGGGTCGACCTCCACGTCCACGCCGGCGAGCGGGTCGCCCTGCTCGGCCCCAACGGCGCCGGCAAGACCACGCTGGTGCTCCATCTCAACGGGATCCTGTCCGGCGAGACGGGGCACGGCGGGGGCAGCGTGGCGGTGAGCGGGCTGCCGGTCACCAAGAAGAACCTGCTCGAGATCCGCCGCCGGGTCGGCATCGTGTTCCAGGACCCCGACGACCAGCTGTTCATGGGCTCGGTCCGCGCCGACGTCGGGTTCGGCCCCGCCAACCTCGGCCTCAAGGGCGCCGCGCTCGAGCGCCGGGTGATGGACGCGCTCGAGCAGGTCGGCATGGCCGACTTCGCCGACCGTCCGCCCCACCATCTCTCCTTCGGCCAGCGCCGTCGGGTGGCCGTCGCGACCGTGCTGGCGATGGAGCCGGAGATCCTGGTCCTCGACGAGCCCAGCTCCAACCTCGACCCCGCCTCGCGGCGCGAGCTGGCCGACATCCTGCGCGCCCTCGACGTCACCCTGCTGATGGTCACCCACGACCTGCCCTACGCACTCGAGCTCTGCCCCCGTGCCGTGGTGCTCAGCGACGGCCGGGTCGTGGCCGACGGCACGACGTACGACGTGCTCACCGACGAGGCGCTGATGCACGCCCACCGGCTGGAACTGCCCTGGGGGTTCGACCCGCGGGCGATCGCGGTTGATAGCCTGCCCCGGTGAGTGAGACTCCCTCTGACATCGAGCGCGAGATCGAGGAGGCCCGTGAGCGCCTCGCGGGCACGATCGACCAGCTGCTGTACCGCTCGCACCCCAAGACCATCGTGAGCCGCGAGGTGGCGCAGGTGAAGGCGCACTTCGTCGACGTCCGCACGGGCGAGCCGCGCACCGACAACATCCTCAAGGTGGCCGGTGGCGTCGTCGGCGTGATCGCGCTGTTCGTCGTGCTGCGCAAGATCACCCACTGAGCCCGCGCCGAGGTCATCCGCTCGTGTCCGACAAGACCCCCATCAAGATGCTGCACGACCGCATCCTGTGCGAGGCCGACAGCGAGGCCGGCGAGCGCCGCTCGTCCGGTGGCATCGTCATCCCCGCCACGGCGGCCATGGGCGCCCGGCGCCTGGCCTGGTCGCGGGTGGTCGCCGTCGGGCCCCATTGCCGCGCCGTGGTGACCGGCGACCGGGTGCTCTACGACCCCGAGGACAAGGCCGAGGTCGAGGTGTCCGGCGAGGTCTACGTGGTGATGCGCGAGCGCGACATCCACGCGGTCGCCGCCGACCGGCTCGGCGACGAGGCGGCCGGACTCTACCTGTGACGTAACTCACGTTCGATGGAACGCGTTACACCCGTGTGCGCTCCCCACGTCTGCTGAGCCTGCTCGTCGCCGCCCTGGTCGCCCCCGCCGTCGCGGCGTCCCACCCGGCCGCCGCCCGTGAGGCGGCCGCCGATCCGGCGTACCACGCCACGATCGCGATCACCGACCACGGCATCCCGCACATCACGGCCGCCGACTGGGGCTCGCTGGGCTACGGCAGCGGGTACGCCACCGCCCGCTCCTCGATCTGCAATCTCGCCGACACGGTGCTGACCGCCCGCGGCGAGCGCTCGCGCTACCTCGGCGCGACCGGCCGCTACCTCGACGGGGTGTCGCTCGACGCGTCGAATCTGCAGGTCGACGCCTTCGTCACCGACCTGCGCAACCGCCGGGTCGTCGAGGGCCTGCTCGCCTCGCCGGCCGGTCCGAGCGCCCGGGCCCGCGAGATGGTGAAGGGCTACACCGCCGGCATCAACCGCTGGCTGCGCGACAACACCGTCACCGACCCGGCCTGCGCCGACGCGACCTGGCTGAAGCCCGACGCGACCGAGCTCGACCTCTGGTACGGCGTCTACCTGGCCAACCTGATCGCCTCGTCCGGCAACTTCGTCAAGGAGATCGTGGAGGCCGACCCGCCCACCCTGCAGGACCCGGGACTGCCCGACCTCGGCCTGAAGCTGCCGCTGCCGACCACGAGCGAGGAGGTGCCGGCGTACGCCGCGCAGCTCAGTGACGAGCAGCGCGAGGAGCTGCGCCGCTCGCTGGGCCAGGACAGCGCGTTCGGCTCGAACGCGACCGCGATCGGCGGCGACGCCAGCTCGACCGGGCGCGGGATGCTGCTCGGCAACCCGCACTTCCCGTGGGTGGGGCGCTACAAGTTCACCCAGCAGCAGCTCACCATCCCCGGCGTGTACGACGTCGCCGGCGCCTCGCTGATCGGCTCGCCGGTGGTCAACATCGGCTGGAACCGGGACGTGGCGTGGAGCCACACCGTGTCGACGGCGTACCGGTTCACGCCCTACGAGTACCTCACCGTCGGTCCCGGCCCGCTCTACCTCAGCGCCAACGGCCTGCTCCGCAAGGCCGAGCGGCGCTGGGTCGACGTCGCCGTCAAGCAGCCCGACGGCTCGGTGCGCACCGTGCGCGAGGACCTGTGGCGCACGCCGCAGGGCTACGTCATCGACAGCCCGTCGCAGTTCATGGGCTGGTCGCCGCTCAGCTTCTGGGCGATCCGCGACGCCAACGCCGAGCACCTGCGCACGATCGACACCTTCCTCGCCATGGGCGAGGCGACCAGCAGCCGGGACCTGCTCGCGAAGCAGGACGCGGGCGGCGGCATGCCCTGGGTGAACACCACCGCCGCCGACCGCACCGGCGAGGTCCTGTACGCCGACCACAGCGTGGTGCCGAACGTCAGCAACGCGAAGGTGGCCCGCTGCCTCACCCCGGTCGGTCTGCTGCTCAAGACGGTCGCCGGGCTGCCGGGTCTCAACGGCCTGCTCGCCGACGGCATGTGCGCGTGGGGCACCGACGCCGACGCCCAGCGCCCGGGCATCTTCGGTCCGGGCAACCTGCCGGCCGTGGTCCGCCGGGACTGGGTGATGAACGCCAACGACTCCTACTGGACGCCCAACGACAAGGTCCGCCTCGAGGGCTTCGCCGACATCATCGGCTGCGAGAGGTGCGCGCGGACGATGCGGACCCGGATGGTGCAGCAGTACGTGATCGACCGCCTTGCCGGAGGCGGCAAGGAGACCCCGGAGTCGCTGCGCGGGCACGAGTACGAGAACCGGGTCCGCGCCGCCGAGGTGATGCGCCAGGACGGCCGGCTGGACCAGGTGTGCGCGCGGACCGGCGAGCCGGCCGCGTGCGCGGTGCTGGCGGCCTGGGACGGCCACTCCGACGTGGACTCCGTCGGCACCCACCTGTTCGAGGCCTTCGTCCAGCGCGCGCCGAAGGGCACCGAGCTGTGGACGGTGCCGTTCAACCCCGCCGACCCGATCAACACCCCTCGTGGCCTGCGCACCGGCCCGGCGGTGGTCGCGGCGATGAAGGCGGCCATCGACTCCGTGCGGGCGGCCGGGGTGGCCTTCGACGCGCCCTGGGGCTCGCTGCAGGTCGCGGGCGACCGCGGCGCGCCGGCGTACCCGCTCGGCGGGGGCGACGGCGACCTCGCCGGCAACGCCAACGCGGTCGCCTCGCGGCACCCGGCCGCCAACACCGACGCCTACAAGGCGGTCAGCTACGGCTCCTCGCACATCCAGGCGGTCTCCTATCTCGCCGACGGCAGCGTGGATGCCCGCACCATCCTCACCTACGGCCAGGACGAGGACCCGGCGTCGCCGTGGTCGGCCGACCAGACCGCGCTGTACTCCCAGGAGAAGTGGGTGCGCTTCGCCTGGACGCCGCAGCAGATCGCGCAGGACCTGGTGGAGTCGATCGACCTCGCGGGTTCGTGACGGACCCACGCTCTAGGCTCGGCCCATGTCCGTCGAGGTGGAGAAGCGCGGTCCGGTCACCGTCGTCACGCTGTCCCGGCCCGAGGTGCGCAACGCGGTCGACGCCGAGCACGCCCGGCTGCTGACCGAGGCCTTCGTGGCCTTCGACGCCGACGAGGACGCCTCGGTCGCCGTCCTGCACGGCGCCGGCGGGGTCTTCTGCGCGGGTGCCGACCTCAAGGCGGTCGCCGAGGGCCGGGTCGACGTCGGAGCGCCGGGCGCCGGCCCGGACGCCGGTCCGGCCGGGATGGGGCCGACCCGGCTGCTGCTGTCGAAGCCGGTTGTCGCCGCGGTTGACGGCTATGCCGTCGCCGGCGGTCTCGAGCTGGCGGTGTGGTGCGACCTGCGCGTCGCCGACCCGGGTGCGGCGTTCGGCGTCTTCTGTCGCCGCTGGGGGGTGCCCCTCATCGACGGCGGCACCTTCCGGCTGCCCCGCCTGATCGGCCACTCCCACGCCCTGGACCTGATCCTCACCGGCCGCGAGGTCGGCGCCGACGAGGCGCTGCGGATGGGCCTGGCCAACCGGGTCTCGGCGCCGGGTGCCGCGCTCGAGGAGGCCGTCGCCCTCGCGACCCAGCTCGCCGGCTTCCCCCAGACCTGCCTGCGCGAGGACCGGCTCTCGTCGTACGAGCAGGACGGGCGGAGCCTCGACGAGGCGCTGGCCCTGGAGTGGCGCCACGGGCTGCGCTCCCTGAGCGCCGATACGCTCGACGGGGCGACGCGCTTCGCCGGCGGCGCGGGCCGCCACGGCACGTTCGACGACTGACGAGACGGAGGGGGCGAGGGTGGCCAACGGGCCGGGACGCGACCAGCGGGGACCGATGGAGCGGCTGGTGCGGATCGCCGCGGTCCTGCAGGCGCACCCGGAGCAGGGAGTCAGCGCCGCGCGGCTCAACGAGGTCGCCGGCTTCCCCGACACCCCCGGACACGACCAGCTCAAGCGCGACATCCGGCACCTCGAGCACCACGGCTGGCGCATCGAGAACCTCGCCGAGCCCGGTCAGCCGTCCTGGTACCGGATGACCACCGTCGACAACCGGCTGCGGGTGCGGCTCTCGCTCGGCCAGCAGGCCGCGCTGCGCCGAGCGATGCTGCTCGCCGACGACGGCGACCTGGTCCAGCGACTCGGCCTGACCTCGGCGGACGACCCGGGTCAGGCCCGGGCCGCCGTCCAGCTCTCGGTGCCCGAGTCGCTGCGGCTCGTGGTCGACGCGGTGCGCGACCTGCGCCTGCTCCGGTTCGGCTACAAGGGCACCCCGCGGGTGGTCCACCCCGACACGGTCCGCACCGAGAACGGCGTGTGGTACCTACGCGGGGTCGAGGACGTGGCCGGCGCCGCGCTCAAGACCTTCGTCGTGTCCCGGATGGTCGACGTCGAGGTCGACGACCCGCGCACCTCCCGTCCGCTCCCGCCGGCCCGGCACGTCGAGCTGCACCCGATGTCCTGGGAGGTCGACCCGCCCGTGGAGGTCACCCTGCGCGCCGCGGCGGGCTTCGAGCCCGACGTACGCCGGTGGCTCGGGGAGCCGGTCGCCGTGGCGGCCGCCGGCGACGACGTGCTGCTCCGCTACCGGGTCACCCATCGCGCGGCGCTGCACGCCCGTCTGGTCGAGCTCGACGACCGGGTCCGGATCGAGGGGCCGGAGCCGGCCCGCGCCGACTTCCTCGCCTTCCTGGCGGCCGCCCGTGGCGACGAGGCCACGCCGTGAGCAGCGTGCCTCGCTATGTCACCCGGATCGCCCGGCTGCCCGAGGTCTTCGCACGCCTCGCCGCCCACCCCGACGGGCGCACCCTGGCCGACCTGGCCGCCGAGTTCGACACCACGGTCGCCGAGCTGCGCGAGGACCTGCTCGCCTTCTACACCGCCGACGTCGGCGGCGAGTGGGGCCTCTCGCGGCCCGAGGTGCTGGAGTTCCTCGGCCCCGACGGCGGCACCGAGGACCCCGGCACCGCCGACGTGGTCCGGCTGGTGTCGGAGAGCCCGATCGACCTCGGCGTGGAGTACGTCGACGCCGGCGAGCTGGCGCGGGTGCACGCAGCCGCGCAGGCGCTGCTCGACATCGAGCCCGACAACGTCGAGCTGGCGGAGGCCCTCGACGTCCTCGCGCACACCATGCTCGGCGAGGACGCCGGCCATGCCGGGCTGACGAGCGCCGCCGGCCCGAGCCGGCTGCTGTCGCTGCTGCGCCGGGCGCAGGACGAGCAGCGGGCGGTCCGGATCGTCTACTCGCGGGCCTGGGAGCCGGGCGTGCGCGAGCGCGAGGTCGAGCCCTACCGGCTGGTCCAGACCCGGCGCGGCTGGGAGGTCGACGCCGGACCGGTCGACGACCAGGGCCGGATCCGCACCTACCTGCTGTCCAACATCCGCTCGATCGAGGTGCTCGACCGCACCTTTGCGCTTCCCGACGACCTCGCCGGACAGCTGGCCCGTCAGCGCGCCACCACCCTGGTCCGGGTGCTGCTGCCCCAGGAGTCGCGCTGGGTCGCCGACTTCTACGCCGAACAGGTCCGCTTCGTCGAGGACGACGAGCGCGACGTCGTCGTCGACCTCGACCTGCTCCCGCCCGTGGCCGACCGGGTCGGCCGGCTGCTGCTCACCGCCGGCCCCACCGCCACCGTCCTCGACCCGCCCGACCTCGACACCGCCGGCGTCCGGCTCGCCGAGGAACTGTGGGCCCACCACACGTCGTAGCGCGGCCGGTCAGCCCCGCTCGACGTGCTCCTTGAGCTGGCGCAGCACGTTCGTCCAGCTCTCCCGCGCCGTGGCCTCCTGCTCGCCCTCGACGAGCGACTGGGTGACCGACACCTCGGTGCGGTCGCCGTCGTCGCGCAGGCTCCAGGTGACGTGGTGGTAGCTCTCGGGGCGGTCCGGCTGCCCGGTCAGGGGGCTGTAGTGCGTGACGACGAGCCGCCGCTCCGGCTCCACCTCCAGCACCTCGCCCCGGTCCTCGAACGAGCGTCCGTCGTACTCTCCGCGCCAGGTGATCGGCGTGCCCGGCTCCCAGGTGGTGTCGACCTCGGCGCCGGATAGGTAGGCCCGGATCTGCTCGGGCTCGGTGAGCGCCCGCCAGACCTGGCCGGGGGAGGCGGAGACCCGGACGTGTGCGGTGGCTGTCGTGGTGTCCATCTGTCCGCGATACCCGTCCCGACGCCCGGCATCCGGCCGCCGGTCCCGGCCGGCCGCCGGGTAGCGTGGGGGCCGCAGCTCAGGACGCGGGCTACTCGAGGGTCGTGCCGACCCCACGTGCAGCAGGAGTCCGCATGACCGAGCAGGTCCACGTCCAGGTCACCGTCGATGGCCCGCCCGTCCCCGGGTTGGTGCTCAAGTGGGACAGCCAGCGGCTCAAGGCGCTGGTCACCTACGAGGACGAGGGTCACGTCCAGACCCACTGGTTCCCGGCCGAGCAGATCCTCGCCGGGGAGGTCGCCGGCGACTGACGCCGCGACCGCGCACGATCTCAGCCGCCCTCGGCCGCGGGTACGGCGAAGTCCCGGTTGGCGGTGTCCACGACCTCCTGGGCGATGGTGCGGAGCTTGACGTTGCCGGTGCTGCTGGCGCGCACCAGGAACTGGAAGGCCCGGTCCTCCGGGATCCGGTAGCGCTCCATCACGATGCCGATCGCCGTGCCGATCGCCTGGCGGGTGGTCACCGACTCGTTGAGCTGGTGCTCGTGGCGCGCGCGGCCCAGCGCGATCGAGGCGTGGGCGGCGAAGAGCTCGGCCAGCTGGATGGCGTCCGGGTCGATGCCGGGCTGCCAGGAGTAGAAGTTCAGACCGCCGAGGGTGCTCTCGTCGCTGTAGAGCTGGAGGCCCATCTGGGCGGCCAGGCCGTGCTGGGCCGCCTCCTCGACGTACCGCGGCCAGCGCTGCTCGGTCGCGATGTCGGGCATCGTGGTCACCCCGCCCGAGGTGATCGCGTCGTAGCAGGGACCCTCGTGCAGCTTGTACTGCAGCTCGTCGATGTCCCAGACCAGCTGCCCGGTCCCGGCCCGGGTCTCGATCCGGCCGTTGCCGTGGGTGATCGAGATGCCGACGTGCTCGAAGCCGGGCACCGTCTGCTGCGCGGCGCGGACGATCGCTTCGAGGGTGTCGTCGATTGAGCGGTGGCTGTTGATGGACCGGGCCGCCTCGGTCAGGGCCGCGGCGATGTCGTTGCGGTCGTGGAGCACGGGTACCTCCTGTTGGTCGGGCAGGTGGTACCCGGCGACGTGACCGGTCAGACCGCCACCACCCGGACGACCTCATGGATGTCGGTGAAGTCGCCGGGATTCCTGGTCAGCAGGGGGAGGCCCAGGTCGCCGGCGACGCTGGCGAGCAGCAGGTCGAACCGGCGGGGACGAGGGCTGCGGCCGGTCTGCCGGACCGCCTCGCAAAGGGCGCCGTACAACCGTGCTGCGGACGCGGAGTAGGGGATCGGCTGGTAGGTCGTCAGCAGCTGGGAGAAGCGCGCCTCCCGTCGAGCCCGCTCGACCGGGTCCGCGGCGCTCTGCAGCCCGCTGGCGAGCTCCGCGACGGACAGCGTCGAGATCGCGACCCTCTCGGCGATCGAGGCGAGGTCGGCCGGAGGGTCGATGACGACAGAGGTGTCGAGCAGGACCGCGGGGTGCTCAGCCACGAGCGGCCCACGGGTCGCGGTCGGCGTCGTCGAGCAGCTCGTCGACGGCGCGGATGTCACGCAGCCAGGCACCCGGGTCGGCGATCGGCGCCCCGGCGAAGGCGACCACCACCGCGTCGGCGGCGGTGAAGCGGATGTCGGGCCGCACGCTTCCGTGGGGGACGAGATCGGCCACCGGGACGCCGCGGCGGGTGACCGTGAAGCTCTCGCCCGCCTCGACCCGCCGCACGATCGCGGCGTTGTCGTTGCGGAGCTCGCGCTGGCTGATCGTCGTCATGCTACGAACGTAGCACCTCGGTGCTACGGAGCTACGACGTCAGCCGGGCCAGGCAGGCGAACCAGCGCTGACCCTGCAGGTACGCCGTGCTGCTCGGCGGCAGCACGAACAGGTCGTAGCTTCCCTTCGGCCGGGTGCTGCCGGTGTCGGCGTCGTAGCCGCGCAGGGTGGCGGCGGTGCAGGTGCCGCGCACCGTGGTGTCGGCGTCGACGGCGTCGGTCGTGATGTCGCTGGTCGACTCGGCGAGCTCGCCGACCGCAAAGGTGAACCAGCTGTCGTCGGCGCACTCGCCCTTGGTGGCGCTGAGGGCCTGGCCGAGCTGCTGGACCCCGCTGTAGCAGGAGCCGAGCTCGGGTGCGCCGCTCAGCGGGTCGACCGCCGGCTCGGCGGGGTCGCTCGCGGCGCCCGAGGCGAGCGCGGTGGGCGCGACCGGACCGCCACCGTCGTCGGGGGCGAGCAGGAGGCCGCCCACCCCACCCACGCCGAGTCCGGCGAGCGCGGCGGCCACGGCGACCGGCCATCGGCGCCGGGCCGGGGCGGTGGGGCGTCGCGGGGGCGGCGGTGGGCGCAGCTGGGTGAAGCTCGCCCGCGGCCCGCCGACGACCGCGCCGCTGCCCTCGCCGGACCCGCCCGGCCGGATCGCGCGCAGCGCGTCGTGCAGCTCGCGGGCGGTGGGGTGGCGCCGCGCTGCGTCGTACGCCGTGGCGGTGCGGATCACCCCCATCAGCGCCTCGCTGCCGGGGACGCCCGGGTCGGGGAGCTCGGCGTGCAGGTTGGCCAGGAGCTGCTCGATCGGCACCGGGCTGCCGTCGCCGGAGCGCCGCGGCGAGGAGCCGCAGATCATGGCGTGCAGGGTCGCGCCCATCGAGAAGACGTCGGACTGCGGCGTGGGCGGCGAGAGGGCGAACGCCTCCGGCGACGCGTACGCCGGCGTCAGCGCCTCGAGGCTGACCGACGGGTCCTGACCCGGCTGGGGGAGCGCGGCGAGGCCGAAGTCGGAGAGCCGGGGCGTGCCCCAGGCGTCGATGAGGATGTTGCCGGGCTTGATGTCTCGGTGCAGGATCCCGGCCTCGTGCGCGGCCGCCAGCGCGCTGGTCACCGCGAGCCCGACCTCGATCGCCTCGTCCGGGGTCATCGGCCCGTGCTGGGTGAGGTACGACGCCAGGCTGCCGTTGGTGCACAGCTCCATGACCAGGTACGGCCGGTTGTCCCGGGTGACGCCGACGTCGATCAGCGAGACGACGTGCGGGTGCCCGCTGATCCGGCTCACCGCTGTCGCCTCCCGGACGAAGCGGCGCCGGTTGGCGTCCTCGTCGAGCACCCGGTCGTCGATCTTGACCGCGACGTCGCGGTCGACCGCGAGCTGCCGGCCCCGCCACACCTTGGCGAAGCCGCCGCGTCCGATCTCCTCGATCAGCTCGACGCCGGGCAGCATCTGGAGGCGCTGGGTCGGTTCCACGCCCCGAAGAGTAGTGAGGCGGGGTGGGGGAGCGGCGCCGGGTCAGTCCGCGACGGGCTGGCGGCGGTGCCACCACCGGACCAGGGTGGCCGTGCGGTCGGTGCTGCTGCCGTCGACGCCGGCCTGCAGGTAGCGCAGCCAGTCGGCGGGCCGGTTCGACATCTGCCCGAGGGCGAGGAGGTCCGCGGCCCGCAGCGCGCGGACCAGGCGCGGGGTCACGAAGCGCGCGTCGAGCGAGACGCCGTCGGCGGTCCTCGCGACCTGTCGGACGCTCGGCCGGAAGCGGTGGGCGATCCAGATCCGCGGTACGCCGCGCACGGCCTTCTTGGCGCGGTGCAGCAGCGCGGGGTTGAACGACAGCAGTCGCGCCTGGTCGGGGCGGTCCAGTCCGTCGAGGGCCGCGCGCAGGTAGCGCCAGGTCGCGCGCCGCCAGCCGGGCGCCCGCTTGAGCTCGATGAGCAGGCCGACCCCGAGCCGGTGGGCCTCGGTGACATAGGCGGCCAGCGAGGGGACCTCGGTGCCGTCGCGCAGCCGGCAGGAGCGCTCGATCCGGGCCAGGGTGCGGGCGAAGACCGGCCCGCGGCAGCTCGTCGTACGGTTCAGCAGGGCGTCGTGCATGACGACCAGCCGGCCGTCCGCCGTCGGCCGGACGTCGATCTCGACCCGGTCCGCCCCGAGCGCCGCCGCGTGGCGCAGCGCGCGCAGCCCGTTCTCGGTGCGGTGCGGTCCGGTCGCGCCGCGGTGGGCCACCACCTCGAAGGTCCGCGGGGCGGTCGGCGACGCGCCTCCGGTGCTCGGCGGCTCGTCGGCCCGGGCCGACGCGGGAGCGGTCGCGAGTACGCCGAGAGCCACCAGGACGGCGACGAGCAGGGAGGTCGGGCGCACGGCTCTCTCGGGTGGTCGGCGGAGGCGGAGATGCGAAGAGGCCCGGTCTGACGACCGGGCCTCTTGATCTGTACGCCATCAGGGACTCGAACCCCGAACCCGCTGATTAAGAGTCAGCTGCTCTGCCAATTGAGCTAATGGCGCCTGCGCCTGAACGCGAGATGGAACATTACCAGCGTAGTCCGACCCGGTGAAATCGGCATGGCCTACCGGGACTCGAGCACCGCCCGCGCCGCGTTGTGACCGCCCAGCCCGGACACCGCGCCGCCCCGCCGGGCGCCCGAGCCGCACAGCAGTACGCCGGAATGTCCGGTCTGCACGCCCCACCGCTCGCCGGGCGTCTCGAGCCGGGCCCGGGCCGGGGCCCACGGCCACTCGAGGTCGCCGTGGAAGATGTGCCCGCCCGGCATGGCGAGGTCGGCCTCGATGTCCTGCGGGATCTTCGCCTCGATGCACGGCTCGCCGTCCGGCGTCCGCAGCACCACGGAGTCGATCGGGTCCTCCAGCACCGCGTCGAGCGACGCGATCGCCCGGCGCAGCGCCTCGGCGCGCATCCCTTCGGGATCGTCGGCGAACAGGCGGGCCGGCGTGTGGAGGCCGAAGTAGGTGAGGGTGTGGGTGCCGGGTGGGACCTCGCCGAGGATCGAGGGGTCGGTCAGCGAGTGGCAGTAGACCTCGCCGGGCAGCGGGTTCGGGAGCTCGCCGCGCCGGGCGGCCGCCCAGGCGACCTCCAGGTCGGCGGCGGTCTCGGCGAGGTGCAGGGTGCCGGCGAAGGCGACCTCGGGGTCGACGCCCGAGCGCAGCCGGGGCAGCCGGGAGAGCAGCAGGTTGACCTTGAGTTGGGCGCCCTCCGGCTTGGTGGCCGGGTCCTCCTCCTCGCCGAGCAGGATCCGCAGCACCCACGGTGCGACGTTCGCCAGGACGTACGACGCCTCGACGCCGTGCTCCACGGAGCCGTCGTGCCAGCGCACCGTCACCGGCTCGTCCGGTCCGGCGGGCCGGATCGCGCTCACCCCCGCGCGGGTGACGATCTCGGCTCCGGCGTCGGTGGCCGCGCGGGCCAGGGCGTCGGTGACCGCGCCCATCCCGCCCACCGGCACCCGCCACTCGCCCGTCCCGTTGCCGATCAGGTGGTAGAGGAAGCACCGGTTCTGGACCAGCGAGCGGTCCTGCAGGGAGGCGAAGGTGCCGATCAGCGCGTCGGTGCCGACGACGCCGCGGACCAGGTCGTCGCGGAACCGGCGCTCGATGGCGATCCCGATCGGCTGCTCCACGACGTCGCGCCAGATCTCCGGGTCGACCTGTGCGCGGATCGCGGCGTCGGTGACGAGCGGCTCGGTCAGCGTCGGGGCGACCGCCCGCGCCAGCTCCCCGACGCCGTCGTAGAAGGCGCGCCAGGCGTCGTACTCCTCGTCGCCGCCGGTCAGCTCGCGGAAGGACGCCCGGGTCGCCTCGCCCTCGCCGCGCTCGACGAGCAGGCCGGTCGGGCGGCCGGCGCGCACGGTGGGGGAGTACGACGCGGTCGACCGGCTCACCAGGGCGAGGTCGAGCCCGAGGTCGGCCACGATCCGGTCGGGGAGCAGGGAGACCAGGTAGGAGTAGCGCGAGAGCCGGGTCGGGTAGCCGGGGAAGGCCTGCGCCGAGACGGCCGCCCCGCCGACGTGGCCGAGCCGCTCGAGCACCAGCACGGAGAGCCCGGCGCGGGCGAGATAGGCCGCCGCGGTGAGTCCGTTGTGGCCGGCGCCCACGATGACGACGTCGTACTTCCCCCGGGTCATGACTCGACTCTAGGGAACTCCGGAGGCAGGTGCGGGAATGCCCCGCGATGGGCTATGGTTGACATGGCAACTAACCCGACCAGCCACCTGGAGGTGGATGCGATGCCCGCCATCACCGTCGACGACCTGACTGTCCTGCCGCGCCTCAAGGCGCCGGGGCTCGGCGACCAGCCCCGCCCGGTGTGGCAGGTGACCACCGCCCCGCAGGGCTACGAGGGGGAGGGCTTCCCGGTGCGGCGGGCCTTCGCCGGCATCGACATGAAGCACCTCGACCCGTTCATCATGATGGACCAGATGGGCGAGGTGGAGTACGCGCCCGGTGAGCCCAAGGGCACGCCCTGGCACCCCCACCGCGGCTTCGAGACCGTCACCTACATCATCGACGGCGTCTTCGACCACCAGGACAGCCACGGGGGCGGTGGCAGCATCACCAACGGCGACACCCAGTGGATGACCGCCGGCAGCGGGCTGCTGCACATCGAGACGCCGCCCGAGTGGCTGGTGCAGGCCGGAGGCCTGTTCCACGGCATCCAGCTGTGGGTCAACCTGCCCAGGACCGACAAGATGAACGACCCGCGCTACCAGGACATCCGCTCCGGCGAGGTCGCGCTGCTCACCAGCGACGACGCCGGGTCCCTGGTCCGGGTGATCGCGGGCGACGTCGACGGGCACGCCGGTCCGGGCTCGACGTACAGCCCGATGACCCTGGTGCACGCCACTCTCGAGCCCGGCGCCCGGCTCGACCTGCCGTGGCAGGTCGACTACAACGCGCTGGTCTACGTCCTCAACGGCTCCGGGACCGTCGGCGCCACCGAGCCGAGCCCGGTGCACACCGGGCAGACCGCCGTCCTCGGCGCCGGCGACTACCTCACCATCACCGCCGACGACCGCCAGGAGTCCCGCTCGCCCCAGCTGGACGTCATCGTCGTCGGCGGGCAGCCGATCCGCGAGCCGATCGCCTGGGCCGGGCCGTTCGTGATGAACACCAAGGCCGAGGTGATGGCCGCCTACGAGGACTTCCAGAAGGGTCGGTTCGGGCTGCCGATCGGCGGCTGAGTCAGAGCCGCTTGGCGAAGAACGCCTCGGCGTAGGGGTTGTCGTTGTAGCGCTCGACCCGCTCGTAGCCGGAGCGCTCGTACATCGCGATCGCCTCGCGCAGGGTCCCGTTCGTGTCGAGGACGACGCGGCGGTGGCCCTGCGCGGCGGCCAGTGACTCCAGGTGGCGCAGCATCCGCGCTCCCAGCCCGGCGCCGCGCCACGCGGCGTGCACCCACATCCGCTTGATCTCGGCCGTCTCGTCGTCGAGCACCGGGCGGATGCCGCCGTAGGCGACCGGCTCGCCGTCGGAGGTCGCCACGACGTACGTCGCCCCGGGCTCGGGGGCGTCCGGACCGCCCGGGTCGAAGCCGCCGGGGAACCGGGCGTCGAGCTCGGCGACATAGCGCCGGGTCGCCTCGCGGGCCATCGGGTGCTCGGTGCTCACCTCCTGCAGCCGCACCGTCGCCGCCCGCACCAGCAGGTCGGCGGTGCGCAGCGCCTCGACGAGGCGCTCCTGCTGGCGCTCGGTCAGGGGCGCCACCAGTTCCGCGGCCCGTGCCTCGGACCGGTGCTCGAGGTCGTCGTACGCCAGGTCGCCGGCGGATGTCAGCCGCACCACCCGGCGGCGCCGGTCGGCCGGGTCCGGCTCGGTCGCGACCAGCCCCTCGGCCTCGAGCCGGCGCAGCATCCGGGAGAGCTGCCCGGAGTCCAGGTCGAGCCGGTCGCGCAGCTCGCGCACGCTCACCCCGGGCGCGCGGCCGACCTCGAACAGCAGCCGGGACACCGCGAGCGGCCGCCCGGTGCCGAGGAAGGACTCGTCGAGGACGCCGATGCGCTGGGTGTAGGTGAGGTTGAAGCGGCGCAGCACGTCGGTGAGCATTCTCTGACTTTAGTCAGAGAATTCGGGTGGGCCAAGTCAAGGATGCGGGTCGCTCCCTGACGCGTACGACGCCCCCGCTCGCCCAGGCTGGGGCGATGCGTGCGTGGACGAGGAAAGCCGTGGTCGGGGTGCTCGGCCTGGTCGTGGCCGTGCTGGCGGCCGGGATCGTGGGGGTCCCGGCGCCGGCGCGGGCCACGAAGGGCGCCCCGAACGACCGGACCTGTCAGCTGATCGGGCACACCGGGGCCTTCGCCACCGGCACCCCGATAGCGCCGCTGCCGTCGAGCGCGCTGGGCACCTACATCTCGGACAACGGGTTCCCGGCCTACTACGCGACGGTCGAGGCGGCGGTGTCCGGCGGCCAGCCCGCGACCCGGCTGCGGGTCTACACCTACGACGACCAGACCCAGGTGGTCGACGACACCCTGGGCGGCGACCTCGTCGCCTTCGGGTTCAGCAGCGACCAGCACACCGTGGTGCTGGCGACCAGGCAGGCCACGGGCAAGATCTATCGCTGGATGGCGTTCCGCATGCAGGGCGCGGACCCCGCCACGTCGCTCGTACCGGCCGGACAGCGGTCGTTGCGGTCCGACATGGACGAGATCCGGGTCGGGTTCAGCCCGAACCAGGAGTTCGTCGCGGCCGCGACGAGGGACACCACGAACAACGCGTTCGGCATCACCAAGGTGGTCGACGCCGTCACCGGCCAGCAGGTCGTCGACGAGCTCACCACCTACACGCCGGCGCTGTCGGACCAGGTCCAGTTCGGTCCCGACGACGGCTTCGTCGCGCTCGGCGCCAGCAACACCGCGCCGCGGACGCCGAAGTTCTTCAACGCCGACCGCCCCTCCCCGGCCGGGAGCGGCTGGGGCGTCGGCGGCTCCGGCATCTTCTTCCCCCGGGTCACCTTCGCGCCGGACGGGTCCGCGGTCGCCTACGTCCGCTACGACGGCGTCAACCACGTGTGGCTCGGCACCCTCTACGCACCGGACGGATCGACGATCTTCGCCGAGAGCATCCCCGACCCCACCGGGAACACGACGCTCGCCTACCTCCGGCAGGCCGACGGGTACCACCACCTGGTCAACGGCGGGGGCGCCGCCACCCTCCTCGCGCCGCCCATCACCCCGCCGTACGACGGCTGCCCGCCCAAGCTCACGGGGACGCTCGGCTACCTCGCCAGCGGCGCTCTCGACTGGTCCACCACGACCCGCAGCGACAACATCGCCATCACCGGCTACCGGATCCTCGACGCCGCGGGCGTGGCCGTCGACCAGGTCGGGCCGGGAGCGACGCAGTACCAGCTGAAGGGGCTCGCCGTCGGCACGCCGTACACCTTCGCGGTGGTGGCCACCGACGCCGCCGGCAACCTCAGCGCGCCGCTGACGGTGACCTTCACGCCGGCCACCAGCACCCCGGTCGGGCCGTGGACCTGGACCGGCCCGATCACGAGCGCGCCACCCGGCCTCGACTCGGTGGCGCTCACCCTGCCGAGCGTCACCGGGCACGGCGCCCCGGTCCGCTACCGGCTCTTCCGCGACGGCACCCCGGTCACCGACCTGGCCTTCGACGAGCACACCTTCACCGACACCGGGCTCAGTCCCGGCACCGGCTACACCTACCGGATCCACGCCCTCGACGCCGGCGGCAACGAGTCGCCGGTGGCGAGCGACCCGACCCTCGAGGTGGTCACCCCGTCGCTGACCAACCAGAGCGGCTACCTGCTCGACGGCAAGGTGTACGCCGACAGCGACGGCAACGGCGCCCAGGGGCCGGGTGAGCCGGGCCTCGGCACCACCGGCGCCGGGATCCGGATCAAGGCGGTCACCCTCGACGCCGAGGGGGCTGCCGTCCTGGACCACACGGTCGACGTCGCGGCGGACGGCTCGTGGCACGACAGCTCGAACACCCCGGGCACCTGGCTGGTGTGGCCCGTGGCGAACGGAGCCGGCGAACGGCGGGCGCTGGTGAGCCCGGCCGCGCCGTACCGGCTGCCGATCGACGCCACCGGCTGGGGCTGGCGGGGCGTCGACTACGGGCTCTCGGCCGTCGGCGCCGCGCCGGGGCACCGCGGCAGCCTGTCCGCGCTCGTCTACCGCGACACCAACGCCAACGGCCAGCAGGACCCGGGGGAGACGCCGGTGCCCGGCGTACCGCTGAGCTGCTCGGCCACCGCGGCCGCGACCTCGGACGACTGCACGGGCACCACCGGCGGCGACGGCCGGGTCACCTTCACCGGACTGCCCGACGGCGTCTACCGGATCGTCCCGCCCCGCTCCGCCGAGCGGTACGCCGTCAACCAGGCCGCCCGGTACGGCCGGGTCAGCGCCGAGGGGCCGGGCACCGTCAAGATCGGCCTGTACGACGCCGCCGGCTCGCTGCACGGAAGCCTGGTCGAGGACGTGGCCGGCGACGGGCAGGCCGACGGCGACCCCGCGCTGCCCGACGAGGCGCTGGGCACGGTTCGGGTCGTCGGGCCGGCGCCCGGCAACGGGATCGACCTCACCGTCCCCGTCCACGACGGCCAGTGGTCGCTCACCGGGCTGCCGCCGGGGGACTACGCGGTCACCCAGGCGGTCGGCCCGAACGCGGGCTGGTCGCTGACCACGCCCGCCACCGCGACCGTCACGGTCGGGGCCGGCGCCGTCACCGCGCCCACCGGGGTCGTCGCGCACCCCAACGGTGCGGCTCACGGGACGCTGTACTTCGACCTCGACGCGGACGGCGCCCGCGATCCCGGCGAGCCGCCGGTCGACGGCGTGGAGGTATGCGTGCGGACCTGGGTGCAGGAGATCCCGCACTGCGACACCACCGACGCCGCGGGCCAATGGCGAGTCACCCGCGTCGCGGCGGGCGGGTCGAGCTACTCCGAGCTGACCCTGCCCACCCCCGGTCCCTGGACACTGCAGCCCTCGCCGGCGCTGGTCGGCCTGGTCGCCGGGCAGGACACCCGCACCGACGTCCCGCTCAGGCGCGACCTGGCGACGCTGCCGCCCTGGCGCGCGCCGATCCCCCTGGAGGCTACGGCGCGGGAGGGTGCCGTCGCGCTCACCTGGGATGCGCCCGCGACGATCGGCGAGCCCGCACCGACCGGCTACGAGGTGCAGCGCGCGGGCTCGGCCGCCGGACCGTGGACCACGCTCGGCACGGTCGCCACGACGTCGTACGACGCGACCGGGCTCGCCAACGGCGTCCCGGTCCACTTCCGGGTCCGCGCCGTCAACGGCAACGGCCCCGGGCCGTGGAGTGCGGTGGCCACCGCCACGCCGACCGGCCCGGTCGTGCTCCCGCCGACCACGCAGCCGCCCGGCCCGGTCACCCGCCCGGCGCTGCGGGCCAAGCCGCACCGCAGAGTCGTGGCGACGTGGGCCGCGGTGCCCGGTGCGTCGTCGTACGTCGTCCAGGTGCGGACCAAGCGCGGTGGGCCGTGGCGCTCGGTCACCGTCGCCGGGCCGCGCGCGGTCGTGCGGGGCAAGGCCGGCCGGAAGGTCTGGGTTCGGGTGGCGGCCGTGAACGGAGCCGGTCAGGGGGCCTGGAGCCCAGCGGCGAAGGCGGTCGCGCGGCGCTGAGTGTGAGCCGAGATGACACCGGCCCCGGTCCGCGAGGACCGGGGCCGGTGTCGTTGGGGTGAGTAACGGGACTCGAACCCGCGACATCTGCGACCACAACGCAGCGCTCTACCAGCTGAGCTATACCCACCATGACTCTTGCGAGCCGGGACGAGTGTAGAGGCTAGCGCTCCCGAATCAGGAATCGGTATCGGGTTCCCGGTCGCCGAGACCCGTGATGGAGCCGCCGTGCCGGGCCGCGGCCTCCTTGGCGGCGTCCGAGTCGGGGCCGGGGAGGGGCACGAACACGGTGTCGCGGTAGTAGCGCAGCTCCTCGATGCTCTCCTGGATGTCGGCCAGGGCGCGGTGGTTGCCGCGCTTGGTCGGCGCGTTGAAGTAGGCGCGCGGGAACCAGCGCTTCGAGAGCTCCTTGATCGAGGAGACGTCGACGATCCGGTAGTGCAGGAAGGCGTCGAGCTCGGCCATGTCGCGCGCGACGAAGCCGCGGTCGGTGGCGACCGAGTTGCCGGCGAGCGGGGGACGACTGTCGGGGCCGCAGTGCTCGCGCAGGTAGGCCATCACCTGCTCCTCGGCCTCCCGCAGCGTGACGCCGTGCTCGAGCTCGGACAGCAGCCCCGACGACTCGTGCATGGTGCGCACGAACTCGATCATCTGGTCGAGCGCCTCCGCGGGTGGCTTGATGATGACGTCGACGCCCTCGCCGAGGACGTTGAGGTCGAAGTCGGTCACCAGGGCCGCGATCTCGACGAGGGCGTCGGCACCGAGGTCGAGGCCGGTCATCTCGCAGTCGATCCACACGAGTCGTTCGTTCACGAGGGAGGACACTACGCGGTGCGCCCGCCGCCCGGGCCGTTCTCAGCAGCCGCTCAGCGGGCCCGGCTAGCCTCACCGGCATGAGCGACACCGGGCGATCCGCGCTGGCCTGGGCGGGCCTGGTGGCCCGCCTGGTGACCGGTGGCGTCTGGATCGTCGCCGGCGGGCTGAAGATCACCCAGCCCGACGCGAGCATCAACGCGGTGCGTGCCTACCAGCTGCTGCCGTCCTCGCTCGCCGAGGCGGTCGGGATCGCGCTGCCCGCGGTGGAGCTGGCCGTCGGGCTCGCCCTCGTCGTCGGTGTGTTCACCCGGGCCGCCGCGGCGGTGTCGGCGCTGCTCTTCGCGGCCTTCATCGTCGGCATCTCCTCGGTGTGGGCGCGCGGCATCGAGATCGACTGCGGCTGCTTCGGCGGCGGCGGGACCAAGGCGGGCGCCGCCTCGGCGTACCCCTGGGAGATCGCTCGCGACGCGGCCCTGCTGCTGGCCTCCCTCCTGGTCGCGTCCCTTCGCCGGACCCGGCTGTCCCTGGATTCCCACCTGTTCGCCCAACGGCCCGAGGAGCGGGCCACCACCGAAGGAGCCGTGAGCTGATGTCGTCGAACTCGAAGGCCAATGCGAGAGCGCAGAAGGCCGCCGAGATGCGGGCCGCGCAGAAGAAGCGCGAGAGCCGGCGCCGGGTCCTCACCATCGCCGGCGTGCTCGCCGTGATGGTGCTCATCGTCGGCGGATCGATCGTGATCAGCCTGCTCAACAAGGACGAGGTCAAGGCGGCCGACGCCGGCTCCAGCGACTACGGCGTGACCATCGGCAGCGCGGACGCGCCGCACTCCGTGGTCATCTACGAGGACTTCCTGTGCCCCTACTGCGGCGAGCTGGAGCGCGCGACCCGCAAGGACCTCGAGCAGCTCGCGGCCGACGGCAAGGTGCAGGTCGAGTACCGGCCCTTCGACCTGCTCAGCCGCATCGGCGACTACCCGATCCGCGCCACCAGCGCCTTCGCGGTGGTGCTGGAGAAGTCCGGCCCCGAGGTCGCGAAGAAGTTCCACGACCTGCTCTACGAGAACCAGCCCTCCGAGAAGGACCCGGGCGCGGTGACCAACGACGACCTGGTGAAGTTCGCCGTCGAGGCGGGCGCCACCGAGGGCGACGTGCGGGCCGACATCGAGAACGTCGCGCAGAAGGCATGGGTCGACAAGGCGACCAAGGAGGCCGCCGACAGCGGCGTCACGGGGACGCCGACCATCCTGCTCGACGGCGAGGTCTTCCAGAGCGGGCGGACCATCGACGAGATGGCGAGCAACCTGATCTCCGAACTGGAGTGACCGAGGGCGGGGCCGGCTGGCAGGATCGGCGCGTGCTGAGCAACTTCGTCGCCGGTCTGCCCAAGGCCGAGCTCCACGTCCACCACGTCGGCTCCGCCTCGCCGCGGATCGTGTCCGAGCTGGCCGAGCGCCACCCGGGCACGGTCCCCTCCGACCCGGACCTGCTGCGCGACTTCTTCGCCTTCCGCGACTTCGCCCACTTCATCGAGGTCTATCTCGCCGTCGTCGACCTGGTGCGCACGCCCGAGGACGTGCGCTACCTCACCTACGAGATCGCGCGTGAGCTGCACGAGGGCCAGTCGGTCCGGTACGCCGAGCTGACCTGTACGCCGTACACCTCCGTGCTGCCGCACGACCCCGATCGCGGCATGCCGATCGAGGCGTACACCGAGGCGATCGAGGACGCCCGGGTCGCGGCGGAGCGGGACTTCGGGCTGGTGCTGCGCTGGATCTACGACGTGCCGGGGGAGTCCGGCATCCCCGCGGCCGACGCGACCCTGGGCTTCGCCCTCGACCACCGGCCCGAGGGCCTGGTGGCCTTCGGTCTCGGCGGCCCGGAGATCGGCGTACCGCGGGACTGGTTCGTCCCGCACTTCGCCGCCGCCCGCGCGGCCGGCCTGCACTCCGTCCCGCACGCCGGCGAGACCACCGGCCCGGAGACCATCTGGACCTCGCTGCGTGACCTGGGGGCGGAGCGGATCGGGCACGGCACCTCCGCCGCCTCCGATCCCGCGCTCCTCGCCCACCTCGCCGAGCACCGGATCCCGCTCGAGGTCTGCCCGTCGTCCAATGTCGCCACCCGCGCGGTCGGCTCGCTCGACGAGCACCCGCTGCCCCGGTTCGTGGAGGCCGGGGTCGTCGTGACGATCAACTCCGACGACCCGCCGATGTTCGGCACCACCCTCAACCGGGAGTACGAGATCGCCGCGGACCTGCTCGGCCTCGACGAGTCCGGCCTCGCCGCCCTGGCCCGCGCGGCCGTCGACGCGTCCTTCGCCCCCGACGAGGTCAAGGACCGGATCCGGGCCGAGATCGCGTCGTACGCGTCGTAGGGACGAACGAGCCCCACGGGGCTCATACCTCCCGCGGGGCTGCGTCCTTTCTACGTCGAACCGGCTCAGGCGCTGTGGAGGCGCGCCGGGGGCAGCGCCCGGGCCCGCCACCGACCGCCGTCGCGGTCGACCTCGATCGGGTGCTCGAAGGTGCGGGTGATGGTCTCGGTGGTGACCGCCTCGGCGACCGGGCCGGCGACGACGACCCGCCCGTGGGCGAGCAGCAGGGCGTGGCTGGTCGTGGTCGGCAGCTCCTCGAGGTGGTGGGTCACCAGGACCGAGGCCACCTCGGGGGCGGTGTGCGCCAGCCGGTCGAGCACGCTCAGCAGCTGCTCGCGCGCCGCGACGTCGAGTCCCGTGGTCGGCTCGTCGAGCAGCAGCAGGTCGGGCTGCGCGGTGAGGGCGCGGGCGATCAGCGCCCGGCCGCGCTCGCCCTGGGACAGGTTCGGCCAGCGGGCGTCGCGCCGGTGGGCCAGGCCGACCTCGACGATCAGCTCGTCGGCGCGCTCGATCTCCTCGGGACTCGGCGTCCAGCGCATCGGCAGCTCGATGGTGCCGGTGATGCCGGTCAGCACGACCTGGTGGACGGTGAGCCCGGACTGGAGGGGATGCCGCGGGTTGACGTGGCCGATGTGGCGGCGCAGCTCCTGCAGCTCGACCCGGCCCAGTCGGCGGCCCAGCACGTCGACGGTGCCGGACGTCGGGTGCACCTGCGCGCTGCAGAAGCCGAGCAGTGTGCTCTTCCCCGCGCCGTTGGGGCCGAGCAGCGCCCAGTGCTCGCCGGCTCGGACGGTCAGGTCGACGCCATGCAGAATCTCGCTTCCGCCGCGGCGGAAGACGACGTCGTTGAGGTCGAGGACGGTGCTGCTCATGTCAGGCTCTCCTTGAGCGAGGTGAGATGGGTGCGGCTCAGCCGGGCCGCGGTCGGGGCGTCGCGGTCCGCGATCGCCCGGCACAACAGGTCGTGGGCCTCGTGGTCGGTGGCGTGGTCGAAGCCCGGCCGCAGCCGCAGCATCGCGACCATCGCCGCGCGGCTGCGGGGCACGAAGCCGTCGAACAGCTCGACCAGGACCGGGTTGTGGGCCGCGACCACGACGGCCCGGTGGAAGGCCATGTCGGCGTCGACATGCGCCTCGACGTCGGTGCGACGCTCGGCCCGGTCGGCCAGCGCCCGGCGGATCGCGCGCAGCTCGGCCGGCGTACGCCGCTCGGCCGCCAGTGCCGCGGCCTCCGCCTCGATCGCGGTGCGCGCCTCGATCACCGTCACGATGTCGGCCCGCCGCAGCACCAGGTCCCAGTCCTCCCGCACGTCGAGCGCGGTGAGGAAGACCCCGGCACCCTGACGGGTCGTGAGCACGCCGCGCCCGGCCAGCTGGCGGATCGCCTCGCGCACGGTCGAGCGCCCCACGCCCAGCTGCGGCGCCAACGTGGTCTCGCCGGGCAGTCGCTGCCCGAGGCGCCACTCGCCCGCGCGGACCCGCGCGAGGAGGAGCTCGGCCGCCTGGTCGGCGAGCGGCTCACGTCGGACCTGGGCGGGCATGGCTCTCTTGTCTACTTGTCTGAGGAGTAGTTAGAGTCTACGCCATGCGAACCAGCCTGCTCCTTCCCCGCCGCGGCGGGGCCTGGTGCGGCTGGCTCCCCGTCGTGGAGTGATGCGTGCGCCGGCCACCCCACGACCGGCAAGGAAACCCGCATGACCGCCCACTGGAACCGCCAGCGTCCCTCCGGGATGCCGTCCCACCGCTACCGCGACGTGTTCGACCGCGTCGCCGTCCCGCTCGCCGAGCGCGACTGGCCCGCCCGCCGCCTCACCGAGGCCCCGCTCTGGGTGCCCGTCGACCTGCGCGACGGCAACCAGGCCCTCGCCGAGCCGATGGACCCGCCGCGCAAGCGCCGGTTCTTCGAGCTGCTCGTCGCGATGGGCTACAAGGAGATCGAGGTCGGCTATCCCTCCGCCTCGCAGACCGACTTCGACTTCGTGCGGCTGCTCGCGACCTCCGAGCTCGCGCCGCCCGACGTCACCGTCTCCGTGTTCACCGCGGCCCGCCGCGACCTGATCGAGCGCACCGTCGAGTCGGTCAGGGGGATGCGCAATCCCGTCGTCATCCACCTCTACACCGCCACCGCACCCACCTGGCGCGAGGTCGTCCTCGGGCACAGCCGCGAGACCCTCGCCGACCTGATCCTGGCCGGCGCCCGCGACGTGCTGGAGCTGTCGGCGGGGCTGCCCGACGTACGCTTCGAGTTCTCGCCGGAGGTCTTCAACCTCACCGAGCCCGACTACGTGCTGGAGGTCTGCGACGCCGTCACCACGCTGTGGGACGCGACGCCCGAGCGACCGGTCATCCTCAACCTCCCCGCCACGGTGGAGGTCGCGACGCCGAACGTGTACGCCGACCAGATCGAGTACATGCACAAGCACCTCGCGCGCCGCGACGCCGTCGTCTTGTCGGTGCACCCCCACAACGACCGCGGCACCGGCGTCGCCTGTGCCGAGCTCGCCGTCCTCGCCGGCGCGCAGCGGGTCGAGGGCTGCGTCTTCGGCAACGGCGAGCGCACCGGCAACGTCGACCTCGCCACCCTCGCCCTGAACCTGCACGCGCAGGGCGTCGACCCGATGATCGACTTCTCCGACATCGACGAGGTCCGGCGGACCGTCGAGCACTGCAACCGGATCGAGGTGCATCCGCGCCATCCCTACGTCGGCGACCTGGTCCACACCGCCTTCAGCGGCACCCACCAGGACGCGATCCGCAAGGGCCTGGCCGAGCACCGCGCCCACGCGCTCGCGACCGGGCGTCCCGAGAGCGAGATCGCGTGGCGGGTGCCCTACCTGCCGGTCGACCCCGCCGACCTGGGCCGCACCTACGAGGAGGTGATCCGGGTGAACTCGCAGTCGGGCAAGGGCGGGATCGGCTATCTCCTGGAGCGCGAGCACGGCGTCGTCCTGGACCGGGAGCGCGAGATCGCCTTCGGCCGGCACGTGCAGCGGCACGCCGACGCGACCGGCGCGGAGGTCACGGCGGCCGAGCTCGGCGAGCTGTGGGAGGTCTTCGCGCGCGGCGAGTGACACACTCGGGCCGGTGGCGGACAGGAACGGGGCATGAGTCATCCCCGAGCACCCGATCCCCGCCACCGGTTCGCCGAGCTCTACCGCGCGCTGTACGACGACCTGGTGCGCTTCGTCCAGCGCCGGGTCGACGCCGGCGCCGCCGAGGACGTCGTCGGCGAGGTCTTCCTCGTCGTGTGGCGCCGCGTCGCCGAGCTGCCCGAGGACGAGGACGCCGCCCGGGCCTGGGTGTACGGCGTCGCGCGCGGACACCTGCTCAACGCTCGCCGCGGTGACCGTCGGCGTACGGCGCTCGGGGTGCGGCTGGCCGACGCCACGCTCACGCCCGCGCCCGACGACCTCACCGCGGACGCCGCCGCCCGCCGGGTGGACCTCGCCCGCGCCTGGCAGCGACTCTCCTCCGTCCACCAGGAGGCGATCGCGCTCGCCGTCCTCGACGGGCTGTCCGCGCCGCGGGCGGCCGCCGTCCTCGGCATCTCGCCGGTCGCCTACCGGCTGCGGCTCAGCCGCGCCCGCCGCGCACTGCGGCTCCACCTCGACCACCTCCCGCGGCCGGCCGCCCCGCCGGCCGCCGTCCCTGGAAGGACCTCCCTGCCATGACCGACGACCTGCTCACCCTCCTCCGCTCGCTCGACCCCGCCGACCCGCCCGCCGGCGTGGCCGGGGGAGTGGACGCGCGTGCTGAGGCCGATCTCGCCCGGATCCTCGCCACCGCGCCGGACCGGGCGCCCCGCCGCCGACCGACGCGCGTCGTGGGCGCCACCGCGGCCGCCGTGACCGTGGTCGCCGGCGGAGTCGTGCTGGCCCCCTCCGTGGTCGGCGGCGACGCCGCGTTCGCGACCTGGAGCCCGCATCCCCGCGAGGTCGTCGGAACGGCGGCTCGCGCCGACGCCGCCGGCACCTGCCGCGACCACCTCGCCGACGCCTCCGCCGTCGACGGCGCCGGCCTGGCGCGCGCGGTGCCCGCCATCGCCGAGCGCCGCGGCGACTGGACGCTGGTCCTGCTCAGCGGAGCCGGCGGCTTCTCGGGCCTGTGCATCACCGATGACAGCCGCCGGCTGTTCGACGACCTGATCGGCTCGGTCGGCACGGCCGACGTACCGGCTCCGGGAGCCCGCGGCCTGATCGCCACCGACCTCGGCACCGGCTCCCTGGACGCCGGCGAGCTGTCCCTCGTCGCGGGCCTGGCCGGCGACGACGTCGTCGGCGTCGCCTACGAGAGCGCCGCGCACGGCCGGGTCGAGGCGAGCCTGGGGGAGGGCCGGTTCGCGCTCTGGTTCCCGGGGGACGAGCTCGCCGACGGTGGCCCGGTCCCGCTCGAGGTGACCTACGCCGACGGCTCGGTGGGGAGCGTCGACGTGGACCTGTGATGCCTGGCGCCCCCGGCAGGAGTCGAACCCGCAACCATCGGAGTAGAAATCCGCTGCGCTATCCATTGCGCCACGGGGGCAGGCCTCGAGGGTATCGCCCGCCGCGTGCACCGGATTGTGTCGACCCTCCGGGCGAGCATGTGCCCGACACGACATCACGCGGCTCGGGAGGCGGCATGACACACCACACCAAGGACAAGGGCGACCTGGGCGTCGCCAAGGCGTACGCCGACCTGGTCGGCAAGGGATACCGGGTCCTGGTCCCGATGACCGAGCACGCCCCCTTCGACCTGGTCACCTATCGCGACGGCGCCTTCCTCCGCGTCCAGGTGAAGTACCGCGCGGCGGTGTCCGGGGCGGTCTACGTCCCCTTCAAGTCCTCGTGGGCCGACCAGTACGGCGCGCACACCCGCCGCACCGACAAGGCCGAGGTCGACCTCTTCTGCGTCTACTGCCCCGACACCGACGAGTGCTACTACCTGCGACCGCAGTGCTACGCCGGATCGGTGACGCTCCGGATCATCCCCAGCAAGAACAACCAACGCGCGCGCGTGTGGTCGGCGGCCGACTTCCGCACCATTCCCCCGGATTCCCCTCAGGTGCACGTCGGCCCGGACCCGCCGCCACCCGCCGAGCCGCCATGCCCGGGTCAGCCCTAGCCGCCCTCGACGCCGGCGACGCCCCGGGCGCCGCGCATCAGCTGCCGGCGATCGCCGCCGCGACGGCGTGGTGCACCTCGGGGTGGAACACCGACGGCATGATGAAGGACGCGTTCAGCTCCTCGTCGCGGACGACGTGCGCGATCGCCGCCGCGGCGCGCAGCATCATCTCCATCGTCACCTCCGAGGCGCGGGCGTCGAGGAGGCCCCGGAACACGCCGGGGAACGCGAGCACGTTGTTGATCTGGTTGGGGAAGTCGGAGCGGCCCGAGGCGACCACCGCCGCGAACCGGGCGGCCGCGGCCGGGTCGACCTCGGGGTCGGGGTTGGCGAGGGCGAAGACCACCGGGTCGTCGGCCATGGTCTGGATCCACTCGGGCTTGAGGATGCCGGGGGCGCTCACGCCGATGAACACGTCGGCGCCCTGGAGCACCTCCTGCAGCCCGCCCGTACGCCGGTCCCGGTTGGTCAGCGAGGCCAGCTCCTGGTGCGCCTCGGACAGGCCGCCGTCGCCGGAGACGAGCGCGCCGTGCCGGTCGACGACCACGACGTCGTTCACCCCGGCGGCGAGCAGCAGCTTCACGATGGCGGTGCCGGCGGCGCCACCGCCGGAGACGACGACCCGCGCGCTGCCGACCTCCTTCTTCACCACGCGCAGGGCGTTGGTGAGGGCGGCGAGGACCACGATGGCCGTGCCGTGCTGGTCGTCGTGGAAGACGGGGATGTCGAGGCGCTCGCGCAGCCGGGCCTCGATCTCGAAGCAGCGCGGGGCCGCGATGTCCTCGAGGTTGATGCCGCCGAACCCGGGCGCGATCAGCTCGACCGCGCGCACGATCTCGTCGGTGTCCTGGGTGTCGAGGCAGATCGGCCAGGCGTCGATCTCGCCGAACCGCTTGAACAGTGCGGCCTTGCCCTCCATCACCGGCAGCGCGGCGCCGGGGCCGATGTTGCCGAGCCCGAGCACGGCCGAGCCGTCGGTGACGACGGCGACGGCGTTGCCCTTGATGGTGAGGCGACGCACGTCCTCCGGGTTCTCGTGGATCGCCATCGAGACCCGGCCGACGCCAGGGGTGTAGGCGAGCGACATGTCGTCGCGGGTCCGCAGCGGCACCTTGGAGGCGACCTCGATCTTGCCGCCGAGGTGGATGAGGAAGGTGCGGTCGGACACCTTGTGGACCTCGACGCCGTCGACCGCGGCGACCGCGGCCTGCAGCTCCGCGGCGTGCTCGGCGTCGGCGGCCGAGCAGGTGACGTCGACGGTGAGGCGGTGCGCGCTGGAGTCGGCGACGTCAATCGCGGTCACCATCCCGCCCGCTGAGGCGATCGCGGTGGCGACCTCGCCCACGACACCGTGGTCGACGGTGGTGTGCAGGCGCATCGTGATGGAGTACGACGAGGCAGTGGCGGTCTTGGAGGGCACGGCACCAGTCTCGTCCCGCCCCGGGGTTACTCGGAAGTCGCGGGCGGCCCCGGGGCGGGGAGCGGGCTACTTCGCGTGGGTGTGCGCGACGTACACGTCACACGACGCGTGCGCCGCGACGTCGCGGGCGATGCTGCCGAGCACCCGCCCGGCGATGCCCTGGACCCGCTTGTTGCCGACCACGATCAGCTCGGCGCCGAGCGCCTCGGCCGTCGCGACCAGCGCCTCGCCGGGCTTGCCCTCGGCGGCGCCGCTGGTGATCTCGACGTCGGGGTACGCCGCGCGCAGGGTGGTGGTGACCTTCGCGGCGAGGTCCTCGGCGTCCTTCTCGGAGCTGAGGTACATGGTGTCGCTGCCGATCTTCACCGTCTCCTGCTCGAAGCGCCCGTACGCCGACACCACGTGCAGTCGGGCGCCGAGGGCGCCCGCGAGCACCGCCGCCCGCTCGGCCGCGGCCAGCGCGGTGTCGCTGCCGTCGACCCCGGTCACGATCGTCTTGTCCGCCATCGCTCTCTCCTTCGCTGCTGAGGGGAGAAAAGTACCGTGACGGACGTCACATCACCCGCGCAGGGTCGCCATCCACTCCTCGATGGCGTCCGGCGTGCGGGGGAGCGCGGCGGAGAGGTTCTCGACGCCGTCGGCACGGACCACGACGTCGTCCTCGATCCGGATCCCGATGCCCCGCAGCTCCTCGGGGACGAGGAGGTCGTCGGCCTGGAAGTAGAGGCCGGGCTCCACGGTGAGCACCATGCCCTCGACCAGCTCCGCCTCGCGGTACGCCTCGGGCGCGGCCTGGCCGCAGTCGTGGACGTCCATGCCGAGCATGTGGCTGACGCCGTGGAGGGTCCAGCGGGCGTAGACCCGGGAGTCGGGGGAGAGCGCCTCGTCGACGCTGACGGGCAGCAGGCCGAGGTCGTCGAGCCCGTGGGCGAGCACCTGCATCGCGGCGTCGTGGCCGGCCAGGAAGCGCTCACCCGGGCGCAGCGCGGCGAGTGCGGCCTCCTGGGAGCGCAGCACCAGGCCGTAGAGGTCGCGCTGCAGCGGGGTGAAGGTGCCGTCGACGGGGAGGGTGCGGGTGACGTCGGCGGTGTAGAGGTTGGCCCCCTCGACGCCCATGTCGCACAGGATCAGCTGACCCGGGACGACCGGGCCGGAGTTCTCGATCCAGTGCAGGGTCGTGGCGTGCGAGCCGTTCGCCACGATCGAGTCGTAGCCGAGGTCGTTGCCCATGGTGCGCGCGCGGCGGAAGAAGGTGCCCTCGAGCCAGCGCTCGCCGTGCTCGATCACGCGGTCCCACTCGCGCACGCAGTCCTCGAAGCCCAGCGTGGTGGCGTCGACGGCGGCCTGCAGCTCGGCGATCTCCCAGGCGTCCTTGACCAGGCGCATCTCGGAGGCGACCCGCGCCAGCTCGGCGTCGCGGCCCTCGTCGCCGGCGACCAGGCCGTCGACCTGGGCCGAGACGCCGCGGTGCACGCGCGTCTTCGCGCCCCGCGCCAGGTCGGCCGCGAGCTCGTCGACGTGCTTGACGGTCAGGCCCAGCGCCGCCTCCAGCTCGCCGGCGGAGGGACGCTTGCCGGCCCACAGGGCGCCGTACTGCCGGTCGCGGAAGAACTCGTCGGTGTCGCGGCCCGAGCGCGGCCGGGCGTAGAGCACCGAGGAGCCGTCGGGCTCGACGACCAGCACGGCGTCGGAGGTGTGGTTGCCGGAGTAGTAGGCGTGGGCGGTGTCGGCGCGGAAGCGGTAGTCGGTGTCGTACGCGCGCACCTTGTAGCCGCCCCCGGGCAGCACCAGGCGCTCACCGGGGAAGGCCTCGGCGAGCCGGGCCCGGCGTCCGGCCGCCAGGTCGGCGACCGGGTGGCGGGCGACGTCGTCCTCGCGCTCGTCCCAGCCGGTCCGCATGAAGGCCGCATAGGCCTCGGGCACGGCGGGGTCGTGCTGCTCGGTCTTGGGGGCGTTCTGGGCGCTGTCGCTGGGGGTGTCCGCACTCACAGCACCAATCTAGACGCTCCCCGAGGCACCGCCGCCTTGCCATCACGCACGTAGCGCGACGCTCGCGACGACGCCGGTCCTCGGGTAGCGTCGCGCTCGCCCATCTCACCGGCGATCGGGGGCGCAGCAGCCGCTCCGGATAGGGTTCCCCCATGCCCCCGGTCCGCCGCAACAGCCTTGCCTTCACGGTCGTCGTGACCGTGGCGGTGGTGCTCGGCGCGCTGCTGACGCTGGTGATCCTCGCCCTCTCCGGCGCCCCGGGCATCACCCTGCTCGCGACCGCGCTGGCCGCGCTGCCGGTCGGACCGGTGCTGGCGGCGTACCTGTGGCTGGACCGCTACGAGCCCGAGCCGCGGGCGCTGCTCGTCGCCGGCCTCGCGTGGGGCGCCTTCGTGGCGACCATGGCCGCGATCGTGGTCCAGGGCCTCGGCGGCCTGCTCGTCGGGTTCACCGACACCTTCTCCCTGGCCGTGGTCGCGCCCGTGATCGAGGAGGCCAGCAAGGGGCTCTTCCTCGTGCTGCTGCTGTGGTGGCGCCGCGCGGAGGTCGACGGGATCCTCGACGGGATCGTGTACGCCGGCATGGTCGGCGTCGGCTTCGCCTTCACCGAGAACATCCTCTATCTCGCGGCCGCCTGGAACGGCACCGACGGGATGGGGCCCGGCGGGATCGAGGCGATCACCGGCACCTTCGTCGTACGCGGCATCTTCAGCCCCTTCGCGCACCCGCTCTTCACCGCCTTCACCGGCGTCGGCGTCGGCCTGGCCGTCGCGTCGCGCCGGCCCGCGGTCCGCTGGCTGGCGCCGCTGGGCGGCTACCTGCTCGCCGTCCTGGCCCACGCGACGTGGAACGGGTCCACCGTCTTCGGGTTCGGCAGCTTCGCCATCGTGTACGTCGTGATCATGGCGCCCGCGTTCATCGGGATGATCGCGCTGGCCTGGTGGGCCCGCGAGACCGAGGCCCACGTGCTGCGCGTGGCCCTCACCGACGCCGCGCAGCGCGGCCTGCTGCCGGCCACCGACATCGGCTGGGTGGTCGACCTGCGGGCGCGACGTGAGGCGCGGCGCTACGCGCGACAGGCCGGCGGCCCCGAGGCGGAGCGCGCGATGCGCGACTACCAGCAGGCCGCCATCGAGCTCGGCTACCTGCACCATCGGCTGTTGCGCGGCACCGCGCCCGCCGACTGGCAGGTGCGTGGACAGGACTTCCTCGGTCGGATCCAGGCGGCCCGACCGCGGATCGCATTTCCCGGACAGGTGGTACCCCAGCGATGACCCTCGGCGCCGATCTCGACGACACCTTCCTCGGGAGCAGGATGCTCACCGAGGTGGTCCGGCTCCACGGATCCCTCCTCAACGCCCCGCTGCCGCTCGACCTCCCCGGCGTCGACGCGCTGCGGGTCGGGCGCGAGCACATCATCGAGCAGCTCGAGGACTACATCATCCCGCGGCTCACCGAGATCGACGCGCCGCTGCTCGTCGTCGTCGGCGGCTCGACCGGCGCCGGGAAGTCCACCCTCGTCAACACCCTGATCGGCAGCCGGGTCACCATTCCCGGCCTGCTGCGGCCCACGACCCGCTCGCCCGTCCTGGTCCACCATCCCGAGGACGGCCGCTGGTTCGGCGCCGACCGGCTGCTGCCCGAGCTCGCCCGGGTCAGCCAGCCCACCACCGACCAGTTCGCGATCCAGCTGGTCCCGAGCGCCGCCGTGCCGCGCGGGCTGGCGATCCTCGACGCGCCCGACGTCGACTCGGTCGACGAGCGCAACCGCGAGCTGGCGTCCCAGCTGCTCGCCGCCGCCGACCTGTGGCTGTTCGTCACCTCCGCGGCGCGCTACTCCGACCAGGTCCCGTGGGAGCACCTCAAGAACGCCGTCGAGCGCAACACCGCCGTCGCCCTGGTGCTCAGCCGGACGCCCCCCGACGACGTCGCGACCGTGTCGGTCCACCTGGCCCGGATGATGGCGGCGCGCGGGCTCAAGGACAGCCCGCTGTTCGCCGTACCCCAGGGAGAGGTGAGCGACGACGGGCTGCTCCCGGCGTCGTACGGCACCGAGATCAACGGTTGGCTCGCGGCGCTCGCCTCCGACGCCGCGGCCAAGCGCGACGTGGTCAACCAGACCGTCGCCGGCGCGGTGCGCACCGTCACCCGCAAGGCATTCCCGATCGCCGACGCCGTCGCGCTCCAGGTCGACGCCGTCGGCGAGCTGCTCACCATCGCCGACCAGGTCTACGACGACGCCCAGGCGGCGCTGCTCGCCGCCGGTGGCGACGGCACGCTGCTGCGCGGCGACCTGCTGGCCCGCTGGCAGGAGTTCGTCGGCAGCGGTGAGCTCACCCGCACCCTCGAGGCCAAGGTCGGCTTCGTGCGCGAGCGGCTGGTCAACGCGATCAAGGGCAAGCCCCAGCAGGCCGAGCGGGTGGGCGTCGCGATCGAGATGGGCCTGGAGGCCCTGGTCGCCGATCACGCCGAGCGGGCCGCCGCGACCGCGGCCGCCGCCTGGCGCGAGCGCTCCTACGGCGAGGCGCTGCTCGAGTCGACGACCGACGACCTGGCCCGGGCCGGACGCGGCCTGCGCTCGCAGGCCGAGCAGGAGATCCGGGCCTGGCACGACGAGCTCCAGGAGCTGGTCAAGCACGAGGCCGGCGACGCGCGCCACAGCGCCCGCTTCCTCGCCCTGGGCGCCCGCGGCCTGGCCGTGACGCTCGGCGTCGTCGCGCTCGCCGGGACCGGGGGCTCCGGCGCCGCGGCCGCCTCGGTGGCGCTGGGCCGCACGCTCCTGGAGAGCACGATCGGCGAGGCCGGTGCGGCGCGGGTGATCGACCAGGCCCGCGGCACGCTCGCCCGCAGGCTCACGACGCTGATGGGCGCCGAGCGCGCCCGCTATCTCGCGCCGGCCGCGCAGTGGGAGCTCAAGCCCGATGCGCCGGACCAGCTCCGCCAGGCGGCGCGACGAGTCGACGACCTGCGGTTCGCCGCGGCCAAGAAGGGGACGGGTGGACATCTGTGACTGCACCGCTGGCTGACGGGACCGACGTGATCCCGGCCGACCTCGCGACCCGCGGCACGCCCATCGCGGCGCGCGTCGACGGGCTCGGCGCGGCGGTCGAGGCCGCGCGTGGCCGGGTGGCCGACGCGCTGCTCGACGAGGTGGCCGCGGCGGTCGACAAGTCCACCGGCCGGCTGCGGCTCTCCGCCCGGCACACCGTGGTCGCGATCGCCGGAGCGACCGGCTCGGGCAAGTCCTCGACGTACAACGCGCTGACCGGGCTGGAGCTGTCGTCGGTCGGGATCCGCCGTCCTACGACCTCCTGGGCGACCGCGGTGGTGTGGGGGAGCGAGGGCGCCGGCGAGCTGCTGGAGTGGCTCGGGATCCCGCCGCGCCACCAGACGATGCGCGACTCCATGCTCGACACCCCGTCGGAGTCCGAGCTCGACGGCGTCGTCCTGCTCGACCTGCCCGACCACGACTCCACCGAGGTGGCGCACCATCTCGAGGTCGACCGACTGATCGCCGTCGCCGACCTGATGGTCTGGATCCTGGACCCGCAGAAGTACGCCGACGCGGCGGTCCACGACCGCTACTTCAAGCCGATGGGCACCCACCAGGACGTGATGCTGGTGGCGCTCAACCACATCGACACGGTGCCGCTCGAGCGGCGCCAGGCGATGGTCGACGACGTCAAGCGGCTGCTCGCCGAGGACGGCCTCCCCAACGTCCAGGTGCTGCCGATCTCGGCGCGCGAGGGCATCGGCATGGCCGAGCTGCGCGCCGAGATCCTGCGCCGCGTCCACGACAAGCGCAGCACCACCCTGCGCGTCGAGGCCGACATCGCCGCTGCCGCGAGCCGGCTCGAGCAGGCCGGCGGCACCACCCCGGCCCGCGAGCTGCCCGCCCGCCGGATCGATGAGGTCGAGGACCGGGTCGCCGACGCGGCCGGCGTCTCCGCCGTGGTCGACGGCATCGAGCGCACCATCGGCGAGCGGGCCCGTGGCGCGGTCACCTGGCCGCCGCTCGCCCTGCTCGGGCGGCGTGACGAGGAGGTGCCCGGCGGCGAGCCCGCCGTCGCCCCGCTCGACCGCGCGGCGGTCGACACGACCATCCGTGGTCTCGCCGACGAGGCGTCCGACGGGGTCGGGCCGGCCTGGGCGCCGCGGGTGCGCGACGCGGTCGCCAGCCGGCTCGCCGCCACGGGCGACCAGCTCGAGCGAGGCCTGCAGGGTGTCGACCTCGGTGGCCGGCTGCCCGCCTGGGTGGGCCTGGTCCGGCTGCTGCACTGGCTGCTCCTGCTCGCGGCCGTGGGCGGGCTCGTCTGGTGGGGCGTCGCCGCCGTGCAGGGGACGACCGGCGACCTCACCGAGGTCGCCGGCCTCCCGCTGCCCGCCGTGCTCGGCATCGGGGGACTGGTGCTCGGGCTGCTGCTCTCCGCGCTCGGACGGATGCTGGTCCGCGGCCTGGCGCGGCAGCGGGCCGAGCAGGCCGACGAGCGGCTCCGGGGCGTCGTGCACCAGGTGCTCGAGAGCGACGTGGTGCAGCCGATGCGGGCCGAGCTGTCGTCGTACGGTGCCTTCCGTCGGGGTGTGGAGGCCGCGCGGGGCTGACCCACGCGTCTCAGCAGTCTCCTGCCGAGCCCTCGGCTCTCCACAGCCGCGGCTCTCCACCGCGCCCCTCCACAGCGGCGCGGGACTCGATGGTCTTCGTCGTACCGATCGGGTGGACTCGGCCTCACCCGGTCGATCTCGCGACCGGCGCGACGAAGGGAGATCCGATGAACCAGACCATGCTCACCGTGCAGGGCTGGATCGGCACGACGCCGATGCTCCGTGAGGTCGGCGGCGTGCCCGTCCTCAACTTCCGGCTGGGCTGCACGCCCCGCCACTTCAACCGCTCCTCCGGCGCCTGGGTCGACGGCGAGACCCAGTGGTACGCCGTCAGCGCCTGGCGCCGTCTCGCCACCCACGCCGAGCCGTCCCTGCGACAAGGCGACCCCGTGGTGGTCCACGGGCGACTCGGCCACCACACCTACGTCAACAAGAGCGGCAGCGAGGTGGTCGTGCTCGAGATCGACGCCGTCACGATCGGTCACGACCTCACCCGGGGCACCTCCAGCTTCGTCAAGGCCGCCGCCTCCGGTCCGGGCAGCGACCCCGAGCGCGACGGCGTGGTCGTCGCTGCGTAGATTTGGGGCGTGGCTGACTACGTCCTCTCTCTGCGCAACGTTCGCAAGGCCCACGGCGACAAGGTGGTCCTCGACAACGTCACGCTGTCGTTCCTGCACGGCGCGAAGATCGGCGTCGTCGGTCCCAACGGCATGGGCAAGTCCTCACTGCTCAAGCTGATGGCCGGCCTCGACCAGCCCAACAACGGCGACATCGTGCGCGACCCCGACGCCACGGTCGGCATGCTCCAGCAGGAGCCGCCGCTCACGGAGGGCAAGACCGTGCTCGAGAACGTCGAGGAGGCGGTCGCCGACACCAAGGCGAAGATGAAGCGCCTCGAGGACGCCTACATGGAGATGGGCGACCCCGACGCCGACCAGGACGCGCTCATGGCCGAGACCGGCGAGCTGCAGACCGAGCTCGACAACATGAACGCCTGGGACCTCGACAGCCGCCTCGAGCAGGCGATGGACGCGCTGCGCTGCCCGCCCTCCGACGCGCTCGTCGACAACCTGTCCGGTGGTGAGCGGCGCCGGGTCGCGCTGTGCAAGCTGCTGCTGCAGCAGCCCGACCTGCTGCTCCTCGACGAGCCCACCAACCACCTCGACGCCGAGTCGGTGCAGTGGCTCGAGGGCCACCTCAAGAGCTACCCGGGCGCCGTGCTGGCCGTCACCCACGACCGCTACTTCCTCGACAACGTCGCGCAGTGGATCGCCGAGGTCGACCGCGGCTCCATCCACGGCTACGAAGGCAACTACTCGACGTACCTCGAGACCAAGAAGGAGCGGCTCAAGGTCGAGGGCGCCAAGGACGCCAAGCGCGCCAAGATGCTCGAGAAGGAGCTGGAGTGGGTGCGCTCCAACGCCAAGGCGCGCCAGACCAAGTCCAAGTCGCGTCTGGCCCGCTACGAGGAGCTGGCGGCCGAGGCCGACAAGGCCCGCAAGATCGACGCCGCCGACATCAACATCCCGCCGGGGCCGCGACTGGGTGACGTCGTCCTAGAGGCGGAGCACCTCACCAAGGGCTTCGAGGGTCGGATCCTGTGGAACGACATCTCCTTCACGCTCCCCCGCGCGGGCATCGTGGGCGTGGTCGGTCCCAACGGCGTCGGAAAGACCACGCTGTTCCGGATGATCACCGGGGGCGAGCAGCCCGACTCCGGCAAGCTCACGGTCGGCCAGACGGTGAAGATCTCCTACGTCGACCAGAGCCGCGGCGGCATCGACCCCAACAAGAACGTCTGGGAGGTCGTGTCCGACGGCCTGGACTTCATCAAGGTCGCCAACTTCGAGATGAACAGCCGCGCCTACGTCGCGTCGTTCGGCTTCAAGGGCCCCGACCAGCAGAAGAAGGCCGGCGTGCTCTCCGGTGGTGAGCGCAACCGCCTCAACCTGGCGCTCACCCTCAAGCAGGGCGGCAACATGCTGCTGCTCGACGAGCCGACCAACGACCTCGACGTCGAGACCCTGTCCTCGCTCGAGGACGCCCTGCTCGACTTCCCGGGCTGTGCGGTGGTCACCTCCCACGACCGGTGGTTCCTCGACCGGATCGCCACCCACATCCTTGCCTGGGAGGGCACCGAGGACGACGAGGGCGCCTGGTTCTGGTTCGAGGGCAACTTCGCCTCCTACGAGGAGAACAAGATCGAGCGCCTCGGCCTCGAGGCCGCCCGCCCCCACCGGGTCACGCACCGCCGCCTGACCCGCGACTGACGCGGTCGGCGGCGCCGGGGCGCTAGGACCGGATCTCGCGCTCCGGGTGCGCGCAGATGAGCTGATCGCAGACCGCGTCCATCACCCGGCCCAGTGCCTCGAGATCCGCGGCGTCGACGAGGTCGACGAGCGAGCGCCGCACGGTCTCCACGTGGTCGGGTGCGGCGGTGCGCAGCGTGGCGAGGCCCGCGTCGGTGAGCCGGCAGTCGACGCCGCGGCCGTCGTCGGGCGACTCCTCGCGGGCGACCAGGCCGGCGTTCTCCATCCGCTTGACGGTGTGGGTGACCCGGCTGCGGCTGTGGGCGAGGGCGGCGGCGAGCTGAGCCATCCGCAGCGTGCCGCCGGCCTCCGAGAGCCGGACCAGGATCTCGTACTCGACCGCCGACAGACCGTGCTCGCGGCGCAGGTCCTCGTCGAGCCGGTCCAGCAGTAGGGTGGTGCCGAGCAGGAACGATCGCCAGGTCCGCTGCTGGTCCTGGTCGAGCCAGCGTGGCTCCTGGTTGGACGCCGCCTTCGCCTCCGTCACCGCGTCAGTCTAGATCGCGGCGCATCAGTACTCGCGGGTGTCCACTCAGCACCGACGACGTGTCGGCGACGTGGCGGAAGCCGGCCGCGTCGAAGTTGGCCTTCAGGCCGGCGTACGCCATGGTCTGGTCGACCTTGGCGCCGCGGTTGTCGAGAGGATAGGCCTCGATCGCGGGCGCGCCCTGCTCGCGACCCGGCACAAACTGGCCCGGTTTTCTGGCCGACCCGGCAGAAACTGGCTCGCGAATCGCGCCGACCCGGCAGAAAGTGGCCATGCCGAGGTGACCTTCTGCCGGGTCGGCCAGAACCCTGAGCTACCTTCTGCCGGGTCGGCGGATCAGCTGAGCCGCTCCAGGATCATCGCCATCCCCTGGCCGCCACCGACGCACATGGTGATCAGCCCGGTGGACTTGTCGTGCCACTGCAGCGAGTTGATCAGCGTGTTCTGCAGCCGGGCGCCGGTCATGCCGAAGGGGTGGCCGACGGCGATCGCGCCGCCGTTGACGTTGAGCTTGTCGATCGGGATGCCGAGGTCCTCCGCGGACGGCAGCACCTGGGCTGCGAAGGCCTCGTTGATCTCGGCGAGGTCGATGTCGTCGATCGTCATGTTCGCGTTGCGCAGCGCGTTGCGGGTGGCCTCGACCGGCCCGAGGCCCATGATCTCGGGGGAGAGACCGGAGACGCCGGTGGAGACGATCCGGGCGAGCGGGGTCAGGCCGAGCTCGGCGGCCTTGGTGTCGGACATGATGACGACCGCGGCGGCGCCGTCGTTGAGCGCGCAGCAGTTGCCGGCGGTCACGACGCCGTCGGGGCGGAAGACCGGCTGCAGCTGGGCGAGCGCGTCGTAGGTCACGCCGGCGCGCGGGCCGTCGTCGGTGCTGACGACGGTCCCGTCGGGGAGGGTGACCGGGGTGATCTCACGCGCCCAGAAGCCGTCGGCGATGGCCTTCTCGGCGAGATTCTGGGACCGTACGCCGAACTGGTCGAGGTCCTCGCGCCGCAGCCCACGAATGCTGGCGACGTTCTCGGCGGTCTGGCCCATGGCGATGTAGATGTCGGGCAGCAGCCCGTCCTCGCGCGGGTCGTGCCAGACCTGGCCGCCCTCGGCGTACTTCTCGGTGCGCTGCTGCGCGTCGGCGAACAGCGGGTTCTTGGTGTTGGGGAGGTGGTCGGAGGTCCCGAACTGGAAGCGTGACACGGTCTCGACGCCGGCGGAGATGAAGACGTCGCCCTCACCGGCCTTGATGGCGTGGAAGGCCATCCGCGAGGTCTGCACCGACGAGGAGCAGTAGCGGGTGATCGTCGCGCCGGGGATCTCGGTGCCCATCAGCGTGGTCACGATCCGGGCCATGTTGTTGCCTGCCTCGCCGCCGGGCAGGCCGACGCCGAGGTAGAAGTCGTCGACGTCGCTCGGGTCGAGGGCGGGGATCTTGTCGAGAGCGGCCTGCGCGATGAACGCGGTCAGGTCGTCGGGGCGGAAGTCCTTGAGCGAGCCCTTGTTGGCGCGCCCGATCGGCGTACGGGCGGCGGAGACGATGACGGCCTCGGGCATGGAGACTCCTCGGTGCGGGGGACGGGGCACAAACGGCCACAGCGTAGTGGGCCGCGACTGGAACCTGTTCCGGTCGTGGCGGACACCACAGCCGGGGTCCCGCATGCGGAGTCGCGGCCCAGGCGGCCGCCGGGTCTGGAAGCATGAGCGGGGTGCGGCACCGCTACGACTGCCCCCTGCGCTGGGGAGACATCGACCAGCTGAACCACGTCAACAACGTGAAGTACGTCGACTACCTCCAGGAGGCACGGGGCGCCCTGCTGCACGCCTGCCGGACCGCGGCGGGCGTCGAGCATCACCACGACGACGCCTATGTCGTACGCCGGCACGAGGTCACCTTCCACGCGCCGCTGCGCTTCCGCTTCCAGTCGGTGGCGATCGAGTCGTGGGTCAGCGAGATCCGCACGGCGAGCTTCACCCTCGACCACGAGATCTTCGAGGAGCAGCCCGACGGCACCCGCGCCGTCTACCTGCGGGCCCGCACGGTGCTCGCGCCGTTCGTGCTCGCGACCGAGCAGCCGCGCCGGCTCGACGACCAGGAGCGCGCCGCGCTGGCTCCGTACGCCGAGCTCGGCGACGTCCGCTCCCGGCCGGTCCTCGTCGACGTGCCCCGCGACCGGGCGTCGCACTACCCGGTGCAGGTGCGCTTCTCCGACCTCGACATCTACCGCCATGTCAACAACGTGCGGTACTTCGAGTACTTCCAGGAGTCCCGGATCGCGAGCCTCGGGCGGCTGCGCCAGGCTCTCACCGACTTCCCGCGGATGGCGAGCGTGATCGCGCGGTCGGACGTCGAGTACGTCGCGCCGATCGTGCTCCGGCCGCAGTCGTACGACAGCTGGACGGTCGTCTCGCGCATCGGCACGAAGTCGATCACGCTCGAGTCCGAGATCACCGACGGGACCAACCGGTCCGCGCAGGGCGCGGTGCTGGCGCGCTCGAAGGTGGTGCTGGTCTTCTTCGACGCCGAGACGCAGCGCTCGGTGACGCCGCCCGCCGGCTTCCACGAGGCGCTGGCCGACGCCCTCGGCGACATGGTGGTGGGCTGAGCCGTCCGGGTGCCGCCCGGCTCACCAGCCCGGTGGCAGCGAGGTGAAGTCGGGCTCCCGCCCCTCGGCGAAGGCGGCGAGGGCCTCGAGGTTGGCGGGGCCGCCCATCAGCTCGGCGAAGGCGGCGTTCTCGCGGTCCCGGGCGGCCCGGATCGCTGCGCGGTGCGGCTCGGCCATGGTGCGCTTGACCGCGACCAGCGACGAGATCGGCTTCGCGGCGAGCACCTCGGCGTGCCGGCGGGCGGTGGCCAGCAGCTCGCCGGGCGCGCAGACCTCCTTCACCAGGCCCATCGCACGCGCCTCGGCCGCGCCGATCCACTCCGACGACAGCAGCGCCCAGGCCGCGTGCTGCCGGCCGACCAACGCCGGGAACAGGTACGACGACGCGGCCTCCGGTGCCACGCCGAGCGAGGTGAACGGGCACTTGAGCCGGGCGTCGTCGGCCATGAAGCCCAGGTCCGCGAACCCGAGGATGGTCGCGCCGATGCCGAGGCCGAGCCCGTTGACGGCGACCACGAGCGGCTTGGGGAACTCGACCAGCGCGTCGACCAGGCCGATGAACCCGTGCTTGCCCCGGGGGAAGTCCGGATCGGTGGCCAGCCGGTGCATCTCGAGCAGGTCGGTGCCCGCGCTGAACGCGCGCCCGGACCCGGTCAGCAGGACCACGGCGACCTCGGGGTCCGCGGCGGCGGCGAGCAGCGCCTCCGCCGTGGCGTCGTACAGCTCCTCGTTGAAGGCGTTGAGCGCCTCGGGGCGGTTCAGGGTGAGGGTGCGGACCCGGCGGTCGTCGGCCACGAGCAGCGTCATGCGCTCAGAATAGAACGCGTTCTAATCCGGGGCGAGCTGAGTGCGCAGCCGCTTGAGGCCGCGGTGCCGGGCCACCCGCACCGCCACGGCCGTCATGCCGAGCGCCGCGGCGGTCGAGGCGACATCGAGGTCGAGCACCTCGGTACAGGCGATCACGTCGCGCTCGCGGGGCGGCAGCTCGGCCAGCGCGCGGCGTACCCACTCGTCGGCCAGGATGCGGGTCTCGGGTCCGGGCGCGGTGTGCTCGGCATCGGCGGCGAGGCTGTCGAAGCCCCTGGTCCGGGTGGCCGTACGGCGGCCGGCGTTGGCCTGGTGCTTGCGGGCGATGCCGAACAGCCAGCCGCCGAAGTCCGAGCCGCTGCCGTGGAAGTCGGCGATCCGCTCGGCGGCGACCAGCCAGGTCGCGGCCGCGATGTCGTCGGGCGCCTCGCCGCCGGGCGAGGAGCGGGCCTCCAGCCACAGCAGCAGGCGACCGGCGTGGTCGCGATAGAGCTCGCGCCACGCTGCGGCGTCACCGTGCTTGGCAGCAGTGACGAGCTCGTCGTCTGCCCGCACCGGACGTGTCCCCACCCCTGTCGTTCTGGCACGGTCCGGACCTTGCCCCGGACCGCGCTGCCCATTGTCCCGCCTGCGAGCGGGAAGTGGGACATTTCCCCGTGGTCAGTGCGTCGGCCGCTGCTGGTCGCTGCCCTGGTCGTCGTCGCCGTCGTCCTGGCCGGACTGGTTGCCCTGGCCGGACTGGCCCGACGAGACGCCGGGCCCGCGCGGGGAGTCGCCCTGCTCGCCCTCGCCCGGCTCGCGGTCGTGGCCCTTGGCCTTCCCCTGGGCCTTGTCCTTGTGGTGGCCCTTGGCCTTCGCCTTGCCCTTGCCCGGGTGGGTCGGGGGCGGTCCGCCGCGCGCGTCGTCGTCGCGACCGGTGTCGTCCGAGCCGCGGGACTTGCTCCCGTCGGCGCCGCCGGGGTCGGCGGCGTGCTCGGAGTCGGAGGAGGGAGTGCTGCCCGGCAGCCCCGGGGACAGGGGGCTGCCGGGCGTGGTGGTGACGTCGGAGTGTGGGGTTCCGACGTCGCCGGGACTCGGTGTGCCGGACGGTCCGATCCGGGTCGGGCTGTCGGCGGGGGAGTGTGGGACACCTCCGCCGGTGGGAACGCCCGCTGCCCAGGTGGCGGCCGCGATGACGGCAACGGAGCCGGTCGCGAGCACCAGGCGGAATCCGGCCGACCGAGTCGATCGGGGGAGCGTGGCCTGCGAGGTCGCACTCAGGTGGGTGAGCATGCCGAGGAACGCCGGGTCGGGCTCGAGCGTCGGTACGTCGACGCGGAGCCGCTCGGTGGCGCGTTCGTGGGTCATGGCCTGCTCTGCTGAGGGACGAGGCGGGTGTGCTCTCAACCGGAACATGTCGTGACCCCGGCCGGGTGTTACATCGAGCCGGGAGAAATTCTCAGCCCGGGGTGTTCACCATGAACGTGGCCGCGTGCGTGACGTACTCCCAGAAGCGCGCGTCCTGCTCCGGCGTCAGCTCCACGCTGTCGAGACCGGCGCGGAAGTGCCGCAGCCACCGGTCCCGCGCGTCGAGGTCGACCGCGAACGGTGCGTGCCTCATCCGCAGCCGGGGGTGCCCGCGGTTGTCGGAGTAGGTCGTCGGCCCGCCCCAGTACTGCACCAGGAAGAGCAGGAAGCGCTCCTCGGCCGGGCCGAGGTCGGCCTCCGGGTACATCGGGCGGAGCACCTCGTCGGCGGCCACGCCCTCGTAGAACTTCGCGACAATCCGGCGGAAGGTCTCGAACCCGCCGATCTCGTCGTAGAAGCTCGTCTCGTCGCTCACCGATCCATCATCCCTCGTCGCTCACGGTGGACCGCGCCGCCCCCTGCTTCGCATCGTCACGCTGGTCGTCAGCGTGGTCGCGGTGGTCCTCGCGGTGCCAGACCACCCGCTGCGCGAACGGCACCTTGATCCCCTCGTGGTCGAAGCGGGCCTTGATCCGCTGCCGCAGCGCCCGCGCGACCGCCCACTGCTCGAGCGGCGCGGTCTTGACCATCGCCCGGATGGTCACCGAGTCGGGCTCCATCAGCTCCACGCCCGTCACCTCCGGCTCCTCGATGATCACGTGGCTGAACTCGTCGTCCTCCCACAGGTCGTGGGCGACCTCGCGCAGGATCCGCTGCACCCGGGCCAGGTCCTCGTCGTACCCGACCCGGACGTCGACGACCGCACGCGACCAGTTCTGGCTCTTGTTGCCGACCCGCACGATCTCGCCGTTGGGGACGTACCAGACGGTGCCCTCGATGTCGCGCAACCGGGTCATCCGCAGGGTGACCGCCTCGACGGTGCCGCTGGCGTCGCCCACGTCGACGACATCGCCGACGCCGTACTGGTCCTCGATGAAGATGAAGATGCCCGCCAGGAAGTCCTTGACCAGGGACTGGGCGCCGAAGCCGAGCGCGATGCCGATGATGCCGGCGCTGGCGATGATCGGCGCGATGTCGACGCCGACCTCGCTGAGCACCATGGTGCCGACGATCGCGACCACGATGAACGTGATGATGCTCTTCAGCACCCCGCCCATGGTCGCCGCGCGCTGCTTGCGGCGCGCGGTCACGGCGCTCTCGACCCGTTCCGGCAGCACGCCGCGCTCGGCTCGCCGCGCGATCCGGTCGACCACCCGGTGCAGCAGCCAGCGGGCGAGCACGCCGAGCAGGACCAGGCCGATGATCGCGAGCGGCTTGCCGATGATGACGTCGGACCACTCCGCCAGCCGGCGGTTCCCGGTGACGTCCCAGGTCAGGTCGCAGACCGTCTCACCGTCGGCGCACGGGCTGGTCGGGGCGGTGGCGACCAGGGCGAGGGGGAGGGGGAGAGCAGACATCCGCCCAGTGTCCCAAAGCGACCTGAGGCCCGCCGCGGACACCACTACCGCACGCCTGATCGGGAGCCGATAGCATGCGGCACGTGACCAGCACTGCCGTACGCCGCCTGCTCGCCGTGTGCACCCTCGTCGGGGTGAGCGCCCTGCTCGTCGTCGCCGGAGCGGGCTCCGCGTCGGCCGACACCCCGGAGCCGCGTCCCGGCAACGGTGCCGCGAGCTGGGAGGCCAAGCCCGACATCGACGTACTCCACGCCTGGCTGTACCTCGGCGGCGTCCCGCTGCTGGTCTTCATCGTCATCACGCTGCTCTACGTCGCCCCGGCCCTGGCCCGTGGCGAGGACCTGAGCATGAACGCGCTCGAGCCGGAGAACCAGTGGCTCGGTGGCCCGCGCAAGGCCGCCGGTGAGCTGGCCGCCCCCGACTCCGACGACTCCAAGGCCGGCGGCGCCGGCGGCAGCTGGTAGTCCGCGGTCATGAGCAGCACCGCCCTCTCGGCGTCCGAGCGCGCCGCCCTCGACGTCACGATCCGCAACGCCGAGCAGGTCTGCCGCGCCGAGATCTCGGTCTTCGTCGGCGCCGCCAGCGGCGATCCGCGCGACTTCGCGACCAGCCTCCACAACACCCTCGTGCTGCCCTCGCGCAGCATCCTGATCATGGTCGACCCGGACCGCCGCGTGGTCGAGATCGTGACCGGCGGCCACACCCGCGAGCGGCTCACCGACGACGAGTCGGCGCAGGCCGTCGCGGCGATGACCGAGCGGTTCGCGACCGGGGACCTGGCCGGCGGCCTGACCCGGGGCATCGAGCTGCTGGGTGAGCTCGCCAAGGACTGACCCGGCTCGAACTGGCCTCTCAATTGCGCTGACCCGGCTCGAAATAGCCTCAGAATCGCGCTGACCCGGCAGAAACTTCTGCCGGGTCAGCGCGTTTTGCGAGCCAGTTTCTGCCGGGTCAGCGCAATTCGAGAGCCAGTTCCTGCCGGGTCAGGCCCGGGCGTCGGTGGCCTGGGCGGCCAGGGCACGGGCGACGTCGGCCCGGCCCTCGCGGACGTAGCGCAGCGCGCCCGGGTTGACGGCGTCGGAGCTCGCGGCCAGCCAGGCGTCGACGGCGTCGAGCGTGGCCCGGGTGGCGAGCAGGCGGGGGAAGATGAACTCCAGCGCGACCGACGCCTTGTGGGAGCCCAGCCGCTCCCAGGTGCCGGCGACCTCGGCGAGGTAGCGCTCGACGTACGGCGCCAGCACGGCCTCCTGCCCCGGCTGCCAGAACGCGAGGACCACGCTGCGCTGGGTCTCGTTGGGCACCGACGGGTCGAGCAGGGCCTGGGTCCAGGCGCGCTCCTTGGCCTCGGCGGTGGGCTGGGCGGCGCGGGCGGCGGCGGACTTCTCCTGGCCGGAGATGGTGTTGTCGCCCGCCAGCTCCTCGTCGATGCGTACGTCGTCCACGCGCCCCACGCGGGCCAGCGCGGTGAGCAGGGCCCAGCGCAGGTCCTGGTCGACGGCAAGCCCCTCGAAGCTCAGCGAGCCGTCGAGGATCGCCTCGATCTCGGCCACGGCCGCGTCGCTGGTGGCCGCGGCGGCGTAGGCGCGGGCGAAGGTGAGCTGGTGGTCGGTGCCGGGCTCGGCGGCGGCGAGCAGGCCGCGCAGGCCCTGCTCCCAGCGGGCGCCGAGGTCGGCACGCCGGGCCGGGTCGCTGTAGAGCGAGACCGCCTGGGCGGCGTACACCGGGATCCGGCTGACGCCCCACGCGTCGGTCTCCTGGCCGATGTTGCCGAGCACCAGCTCGACGAAGTCGGTGGCGGCGAGCTCGGCGTCGCGGGTCATGTCCCACGCGGCGCTCCAGACCAGCGCCCGCGCGAGCGAGTCGTCGAGGTCGGAGAGCCGGGCGATGGCGGTGGCCTGCGAGCGCTCGTCGAGGCGGATCTTGGCGAAGGCCAGGTCCTGGTCGTTGAGCAGCAGCAGCTCGGGCTGGGCCTTGCCGACCAGGTCGGCGAGCTCGGTGCGCGGGCCGTCGACGTCGACCTCGACGTAGTCGGTGCGGACCAGGCGTCCCTCGGGCGAGGAGTTGTAGAAGCCGATGCCGACCCGGTGCCGGCGCAGCGTCGGGTGGTCCTCGGGCGCGGCCTGGTTGATCGCGAACGAGGCGAAGGTGCCGTCGGCGGCCAGCTCGAAGGCGGGGGAGAGGGTGTTGGTGCCGGCGGTCTGGAGCCACTCCTGGGCCCAGCCGGTGAGCTCGCGGCCCGACGCCTTCTCCAGCGCGGTCAGCAGGTCGGCGAACTCGGTGTTGCCGAAGGCGTGGTCGTGGAAGTACTGCTTGAGCCCGGCGAGGAACGGGTCGAGCCCGACCCAGGCGACGAGCTGCTTGAGCACCGCCGCGCCCTTGGCGTAGGTGATCATGTCGAAGTTGACCTCGACCGCGTGCAGGTCGACGTTGTCGGCCGCGATCGGGTGGGTCGAGGGCAGCGAGTCGGCGCGGTAGCCGGTCTGCTTGCGGGCGTTGGTGAAGCCGGTCCAGGCGTCGTCGTACGACGTGGCGAGCGCCTCGGCGTGGTAGCAGGCCCACTCGGCGAAGGACTCGTTGAGCCACAGGTCGTCCCACCACTTCATGGTCACGAGGTCGCCGAACCACATGTGGGCCATCTCGTGCAGGATCACCGAGGCGCGGAACTCGTAGAACGAGCGCGGCTGCCGCGAGCGGGGGAGGTACTCGTCGCGCAGGGTCACGCAGCCGGCGTTCTCCATCGCGCCCATGTTGTACTCCGGCACGTAGAGCTGGTCGTACTTGCCGAACGGGTACGGGTAGCCGAAGGCCTCCTCGAAGAACGCGAAGCCCTGCTTGGTGAGGGTGACGATCTCCTCGCGGTCGCGCTCGAGGTAGTCCTTGAGCGACTGACGGCAGTAGTGGCCGAGCGGGATGGTGCCGTGAGCGCCCTCGTAGACGTCCTGGACCTCGTAGTAGTCGCCGGCGACGATCGCGGTGATGTACGTCGACATCGGCTTGGTCGCGGGGAACCTCCAGATCGCGACGCCGTCGGAGACCGGCGTGGGCTCGGGCGTCGCGGCGTTGGAGACGACCTTCCAGTGCGCCGGGGCGGTCACGTTGAAGGTGAACGGCGCCTTCAGGTCGGGCTGCTCGAAGGTGGTGTAGACCCGGCGGGCGTCGGGCACCTCGAACTGGGAGTAGAGGTAGACCTTGCCGTCGGCCGGGTCGACGAAGTGGTGCAGGCCCTCGCCGGTGTGGGAGTAGGTGCAGTCGGCCCTGACGACCAGCACGTTCTCGGCCTGCAGGTCGGGCAGCGCGATCCGGCTGTCGGCGTACGCCGTCGCGGGGTCGAGCGCCACGCCGTTGAGGGTGATCTCGTGGACCGTCGCGTCGACCAGGTCGGCGAAGGTGGCCGAGCCCGGCTGGCGGCAGGTGAAGGTCAGCGTGGTGGTCGACCCGAAGGTCTCCACGCCCTCCTGCGTCGCACGGGACAGGTCGAGGTCGATCACGTAGGACGTCACGTCGACGAGGGCGGCGCGGGTAGCCGCCTCGTCGCGGGTGAGGTTGGTGCCGGGCATGGCAGTCATCCTTGCATCCGCGCGAAGTTGTCGGACAATCGGAGCGGCGGGCGCGAACTACAACCATGTAACTCATGAAAGTCAATGCGACACGCCGGTGAATGGAGAGATTTGGGGGGTTTTTGTTGCGTACTGGGGTCGTTGTGGCCGATGGTGTTCGGCATGCGCACATCGAGCCGCGCCGCGCGCTGGGGGACCACCACTGCCGCCAGCGCGCTGTTCGCGTCGTACCTCGTCCTCGCCGGACCCGGGGCCGGTCCCCCCGGCTCTCCGCTGCTCCCATCGGCCGGCACCACCTATCTCTGCAGTGGTTACGCGGCCTGCGTCCAGGCCGGCTACTCCGACGCGGGGTACGGCGCCGCGAACGGCTCGATGTACTGGCGGATGTACGCCGGCCACAACTGCACGAACTACGCGGCGTACCGGATGATCCAGGCCGGCATGCCGAACGTGCGGCCCTGGTCGGGCGAGGGCAACGCCAGCGAGTGGGGCAAGGCGATGAGCTCCATCACCGACCAGACGCCGAACGTCGGCGCGATCGCCTGGTGGGGCAAGTACTCCAACGGCGCCGGCTCCGCCGGCCACGTCGCGTACGTCGAGCGGGTCGTCTCGGCCGACGAGATCATCGTGTCCGAGGACGCCTGGGGCGGGACCTTCCACTGGCGCTCGATCACCCGGACCAGCGGACGCTGGCCGACCGGCTTCATCCACTTCGTCGACCGGGCGGCCCCGACGCCCACCCCGACACCGACCCCGACGCCCACGCCGACCGAGAACGTGTTCACCCAGACCGCGACGCCGGTGGTGAGCGCACCGCTGGTCGTCAACACCACGATCACCGCGACCGCGGGCGGCTGGACCCCGACGCCGGCGGAGAACCGGTGGCGCTGGTTCGCCGACGGCGTCCGGATCGGCGACATCATCACGCCCGACCTGGCGCTGACGCCCGACCTGGTCGGCAAGACGCTGAGCATGCGGGTCGTGGCGAAGGCGGACGGCTTCACCACCTACGTCTCGCCGTTCTACACGCTCGGTCCGGTGCTCGCGGGCGCCGTCCACGCGACCGCGCCGGCCGCACTCAGCGGCACGCCCGCGCTCGGCGAGGTGCTGACCGTGACGCCCGGCAGCTACGACCAACCGGACGCGGTGCCCACCTACCGGTGGCTGCGCGACGGAGTCGAGATCCCGGGGGCCAGCGCGGCGACGTACCAGCTCGCCCCGGACGACGTCGGCCGCACCGTCAGCGTCGAGGTGGCGGGCGCCAAGCCGCAGTTCGCCCCGGCCGTCGAGACCCTCGCCGCCTCCGGGACGGTGACCAGTCCGGCCAACGTCATCCTCAAGACCAAGTCGAACCGCGGGCGGGCGATCGTCCGGGTGCGCGTGACCGCGGTGGGGAAGCTGCCGGTCACGGGCAAGGTGCTGGTCCGGATCGGCTCGTGGAAGCGCGAGGTCAAGCTGAGCGACGGCATCGTCAAGGTCAAGGTGCCGATGTCGCGCGGGACGAAGAAGGTGCGGGTCCGCTACCTCGGCTCGGCCGAGGTGCCGGCGGCACCCAAGGTGGTCGGCTCGGTCCAGGTGCGCTGAGGGGCGCGATCGCCGGTCCGGGAATGTCGGAGTGCTCGGCTAGGTTGGCGAACCATGGCCGAGAACTCCGCGCCCGCGCCGGCGCCCCACGTCGCTGACTTCTGGTTCGACCCGCTGTGCCCGTTCGCCTGGATCACCTCGCGCTGGATCCTCGAGGTCGAGCAGGTGCGCGACATCGAGGTGCGCTGGCACGTCATGAGCCTGGCGTACCTCAACAAGGACCGCGACATCCCCGACGGCTACCGCGAGATGCTCGCCCCGGCCTGGGGGCCGGTCCGGGTGCTGATCGCCGCCCGGGAGCAGTACGGCGACAAGGTGCTGCGTCCCCTCTACGACGCCTTCGGCCAGCGGATCCACCTCGAGGGCCGCAAGCTCCACGAGCAGCCCGACGGCGCGCGCGAGCTGATCGCCGAGGTGCTCGCCGAGGTCGGGCTCGACGCCGGCCTGGTCGACGCCGCCACCGACTCGTCGTACGACGAGAAGGTCGCCGCCTCCCACCACGAGGGCATGGACGCGGTCGGCGACGACGTCGGCACGCCCACCATCCACATCGACGGCGCGGCCTTCTTCGGCCCGGTGCTCTCGAAGATCCCGCGTGGCGAGGACGCCGGGCGGCTGTGGGACGGCTGTGTCGCCGTCGCGTCCTTCCCGTACTTCTACGAGCTCAAGCGGACGCGGACGGGGGAGCTCGACTTCTCCTGAGGTCGGGGCTGCAGGAATCGCCGGTCGACCGGCGATTCCTGCGCTTGTCGGGCGTTGCAACGCCCGACAAGTGACAGAACTGCGCGTCAAGTCGCGTCCGTGGAAAGACCCGACAGCGGATCGCGACACGCGGCGCCGGCGCTTCCGGGGCCTGGGTGCGATGACGCATGCTCGTGAGTCATGACCTTCTCGGATCCCTCCGTACGCCGTCGCGACCTCGCCACGATCGGGGCCGCGGTCGTCGCGCTGCCGCTCGTCGGACCCGCCGCGAGCCCGGCGGCCGCGGCGCCCACCGGCCGGCTCCGGCTGCGCCCCGACCCCGGCGGGGTCGGCGGCTCCGTGGACGTCGCGCTCACCCCGGACCCGCAGGTCGCGGCGCGGGGCGCGGTCCTGCGGACCGCGGAGCAGCGCACCGATCGGTTCGCGCTGCTCGGGGTCACCTGGGCGGCGGGCGCCGGCCAGGCGGAGGTCCGGGTGCGGGTGCGGGGAGCCGGCGGCTGGGGCCCGTGGCGCGACGTGCCGGCGCTGCGTGACCTCCCCGACCCTGGTACGACGGAGGCCCGGGCCGCGCGGGCCGGCACCGCGCCGCTGTGGGTGGGTGACAGCGACGGCGTCCAGGTCGAGGTGACCGGTGCCGTCGAGCGGCCGGTGCTCACCCTGGTCGACCCCGGCGACCACCCCGGCGACCACCCCGGCGACCACCCCGGCGACCCGGTCGACGCCCGCCCGAAGCGGCACCGCTCGCTGCGGCCCCGGATCCGCAGCCGGCGGGCCTGGGGTGCCAAGGAGCGCTGGGCCACGGGCAGGCCGAAGCGGGTGAAGACGGTCGAGCAGGTCCACGTCCACCACACCGCGACCGGCAACGACTACCGCAAGCGCGACGTTCCGCGGATCCTGCGGGCGATCTACCGCTACCACACCAAGACGCTGGGCTGGTCCGACGTGGGCTACAACTACTTCGTCGACCGGTTCGGCCGGATCTGGGCCGGGCGACGCGGCGCGGACGGCGACCGCGACACCCGCGGGGCCCACACCCTCGGCTTCAACCACACCTCGGTCGGCATCGCGGTGCTCGGCTCCTACCAGGAGGCGGCGCCGGCGCCGAAGGTGCTCGCGGGCGTCGCGAAGGTCGCGGCCTGGAAGCTGAGGAAGTACCACCGCGACCCGCTGGGGAGCACGGCGGTGCTCTCCCACGGCAGCGACCTCTACCCCCCGGGCACGGTGGTCACGCTGCCCGTCATCGACGGCCACCGCGACACCAACGACACCGAGTGCCCCGGTCAGTACCTCTACGACGCGCTCCCGGAGATCCGGCTGCGCACCGCCCGCCGGATCAAGAAGTCCCGCCGCTGACCGACCGGCACGGCGCCGACCCTAGGATTCAGGGCATGACGCACGTCCTCTCCGCTGTCGCCTGGCCCTACGCGAACGGCCCCCGCCACATCGGCCACGTGGCCGGCTTCGGCGTTCCGTCCGACGTCTTCAGCCGGTACCAGCGGATGGCGGGCAACGAGGTCCTCATGGTCTCCGGATCCGACGAGCACGGCACCCCCATCCTGATCGCCGCCGACGAGGCCGGCCTGACGCCCCAGGAGCTGGCCGACCAGAACCACCGGCTGATCGTCGAGGACCTGGTCGGCCTCGGCATCAGCTACGACCTCTACACCCGCACGACCACGCGCAACCACCACGCCGTGGTCCAGGAGATGTTCCTGGGCGTCTACGAGAACGGCTACTTCGTCGAGCAGACGACCTACGGCGCGATCTCGCCGTCCACGGGACGCACCCTGCCCGACCGCTACATCGAGGGCACCTGCCCGATCTGCGGGTACGACGGTGCGCGCGGCGACCAGTGCGACAACTGTGGCAACCAGCTGGACCCCCACGACCTGATCGACCCGCGCTCGAAGATCAACGGCGAGACGCCGGAGTTCATCGAGACCCAGCACTTCTTCCTCGACCTGCCGGCGCTGGCGGACGCGCTGCAGGCCTGGCTCGACGAGCGCGAGGCGACCGGGCTGTGGCGCCCCAACGTGATCCGGTTCTCCAAGAACATCCTCAAGGAGATCCGCCCGCGCGCGATGACCCGCGACATCGACTGGGGCATCGCCGTCCCGCTCGAGGGCTGGCGGGACAACCCGACCAAGAAGCTCTACGTCTGGTTCGACGCGGTGATCGGCTACCTGTCGGCCTCGATCGAGTGGGCCCGCCGCAGCGGCGACCCGGACGCGTGGCGCGCCTGGTGGAACGACCCGGAGTCGCTGTCCTACTACTTCATGGGCAAGGACAACATCACCTTCCACTCCCAGATCTGGCCGGCCGAGCTGCTCGCGTACGCCGGCAAGGGCGCCAAGGGCGGCCAGCCGCGCACGTATGGCGAGCTGAACCTGCCGACGGAGGTGGTCTCGAGCGAGTTCCTGACCATGGAGGGCCGGAAGTTCTCCTCCTCCAAGAAGGTCGTCATCTACGTCCGCGACCTGCTCGCGCGCTACCAGCCCGACGCCTTCCGCTACTTCGTGGCGGCGGCCGGGCCGGAGAGCCAGGACTCCGACTTCACCTGGGCCGAGTTCGTCCGGCGTACCAACGACGAGCTGGTCGCCGGCTGGGGCAACCTGGTCAACCGCACCGCCACGCTGATCGCCAAGAACTTCGGCGAGATCCCGGCCGCCGGTCCGCTGCGCCCCGAGGACGAGGCCGTGCTGGCCGTCACCGAGACCGCGTTCGGGACGGTCGGCGACCTGATCGCCCGGCACCGTCAGAAGCAGGCGATCGGCGAGGCCATGCGTGCGGTGGCGGACGTCAACAAGTACGTCTCCGACTCCGAGCCGTGGAAGCTCAAGGACGACGCGCAGCGCGAGCGGCTCGGCACCATCCTGCACGTGATGGCGCAGTGCGTCGCCGACCTCAACCTGGTGCTCAGCCCGTTCCTGCCGTTCTCGGCCAACGAGGTCGACAGGGCGCTCGGGGGCATCGGCGCGATCGCCCCGATGCCGGTCATCGAGGAGGTCGCCGACCTCGACGACGCCGAGCGCGGCTACCCGATCATCACCGGCGACTACACCGGCTTCCCGTCCTGGGGCCGGCACCCGGTCGAGGTGGGGCGCCCGGTCGCCAAGCCCACCCCGGTCTTCGTCAAGCTCGACCCGTCGGTGGTCGACGAGGAGCTGGCCCGTCTCGACGGCTGACGAAAACCCGTTGTCCGGGTGAGACCGGGCGACGACGATCAGCCCATGAGCAGCGGGTACGACGTCTGGTTCGCCGACGACGCGGGGGAGTTCCTCGCCCGCGCTGGCGCGCACCTCGCCCAGGATCCGGTGACCGGCACCGTCGTGACGACGATCGCGCACCGGCTCCGTGCCACCGGCCGTGGCGGCCTGGCGCACTGCTGGTTCGCGGTGGTCACCGGACCCGAGGGCGCGATCGCCGGGATCGCGATGCGCACGGCACCGTTCGCGCCGTACCCCGTCTACCTCCTGTCGATGCCCGACGGCGCGGTCGACGCCCTCGCCGCCGCGGTGCTCGCGCGCGGCGAGGACGTCGGCGGAGCCACCGGGCTGCGGCCCGCCGCCGACCGGTTCGCGGCGGTGGTCGCCACCGCGACCGGCCGCGGCGTCGTCAACGGCCTGCACCACCGGCTCTTCGAGCTCGGCACCCTGGTCGCGCCGCGACCGGTTCCCGGACGGCTGCGCCCGGTCCGCGCGGACGAGGCCGAGCTGGCGCTCGCCTGGGTCAAGCAGTTCTTCCTCGACGCCGACGAGCAGGCCGGCCGCGCCGCCGGACACGACGGCGAGGCGGCGGCGTTCGGCATCGACGACGTCCGGCGCAAGCTCGCCGAGGAGGTGCTCTGGTTCTGGGAGGACGCCGAGGGCCGGGTGGTCAGCATGGTCGGCGCCAACCCGCCGGCGTACGGCGTGAGCCGGGTCGGCCCGGTCTTCACGCCGAAGGAGGAGCGCGGCCGCGGCTGGGCCGGGGCTGCTGTCGCCGAGGTGTCGCGACTGCTGCGTGCGCGCGGTGACCGGGTGATCCTGTTCACCGACCAGGCCAACCCGACGTCCAACGCGCTCTACCAGGCCCTCGGCTATCGACCGGTGGTCGACACCGTGCGGATCGACCTGGTCGGCCAGGGACACCTCGAGGGTCAGCCGGGGCCCTCGAGCCACGCCCGCAGGTAGACCCGCTCGGCCTCGGGTGCTGCCTCGACGAGCGCTCGCGCGGTGTCGAGGTGGTCCGCCGCGGCCGCGTCGTCGCCGGCCGCCGCGGCGGTGTCGGCGAGACCGCGACGGGCGCGCACCTGCTCGGGGAGCAGCCCGGCGGCGACCGCGATCTCCTCCGCCCGGGCGAAGTCGTCGCCCGCCGCGGCGTGCTCGTCGCGGACCAGCCGGCCGACCGCACGGCCACACAGCGCCGATGCCTCGAGCAGCCGGTCGCCCGAGCGGCGGGCGATCTCGAGCGCGAGGTCGTGCCGGGCGATCCCGTCGGCCGGCCGGCCGAGGGCGACCAGCGCCCGGCCGCCGGCGGTGAGGCCGTAGCCGCGGACCGGGTCGTGGCCCACGGTCTCCGCCAGCCGGATCCCCTCGTCGGCCGCGGCGAGCGCCGCCTCCGGGTCGCCGAGGGTGAGCTGGAGGGTCGCGGTGTTGACCAGGCTCAGTGCCCGGGGCGCGACGGCGCCCGCCCGGATCGCTGCCTGCTGGGCGAGCTGATGGTGACGCAGCGCCTCGCCGAAGTTGCCGAGCCGGTGCTCCACGATGGCGACGTTGTCGAGGGAGAGTGCCTCGCCGACCGGGTCTCCGGTCTCGGCCGCGAGTGCCGCGCACCGCCGGAAGAGGGCGGCCGCCTCGGCCGGCCGGCCCTGCTGGGCCGCCACGATCGCCAGCCCGCCCAGCGCCTCCCGGGCCTCGACCGCGAGCCCGGCCTCCTCGAGGGCGGGATGCACCGCGCCGAGGTGGTCGCCGCCGGCGTCCAGCTCGCCGAGCCGGACGAGGGTGCGGCCCAGGTCGAGCCGGGTCCGCAGGACGGCGTCGGGTCGCCGCGCGGCGCGGGCGACCGCCCACGCACGCTCGTGGAGGACCCGGCCGTCGGCGTACCGGCCCCACAGGTCGAGCCGGGCCGCGAGCGCCGGGGCGAGGTCGGGAAGCACGAGGGTGAGCGGTCCGTCCGCCAGGCCCGCGAGCAGCAGCAGGGTGTCCGCCTCGCGGTCGATGCGGCGCCGGACCTCGTCGGCGTCGAGGTCGGGCAGGTCCAGCCCGGGCGGTGGCGGACGGCCGCTGCCCGCGCGCAGGTGGACGTGGTCGGCCCAGGCCAGGGCGAGCAGGTGGTGGGCGAGCCGGTGCTGGGCGTCGTCGCGCTCCCGCGGGCGGTCCTCGTCGTGGGAGCGGTCGAGGGCGAAGGTGCGCACCAGCGGGTGGATCCGCAGCCGGTACGGCGCCGCGCGCTGCAGGAGGTGGTGTCGCCACAGCTCGGCCAGGGCCGGCTCGGCGTCCGGGCCGGAGGTGCCGGCGACCGCGGCGACGGCGGTGTCGTCGAGCTGCTCGACCGGCGGCGCGGAGAGGAGCCGGAGCAGCCGCTGGGCGGCCGGGCTGAGGGCGGCGTACGTCGCGGCGAGCGTCGCGGCGACGGCGTCGTCGATGCGCAGGCCGCGCCGGCGTGCGTCGGCCACGGTCACGAAGTCGGACAGCGGCCAGGTCGTGCGGGCGGCCACCCGGGTCGCGACCAGGGACACCGCGAGCGGGAGGTGGCCGGTCGCGGCCGCCAGCGTCGTCGCCGCCTCCGGCTCGGCGGCGACCCGCTCGGAGCCGGCGATCGCCCCGAGCAGTCGGACCGACTCCTCGGGGCGGAACGACCCGAGGGTGACCGCGGTGGCGCCCTCGATCCGGAGCGCTCGCCGACTGGTGACCAGGTGCACGGTCGGGCCGGCGCCGACCAGGAGGGGGCGCACCTGCTCCTCGTCCGCGGCGTCGTCGAGGACGACGACCTGCGGGCGCTCCCGGAGCAGTCCGGCGTACTGCTGGCGGCGGACGCGCTGGGCGGTCGGTGCCGCGCCCGCGCCCAGGGCGCGGACGGCGGCGGTGAGCGCGGCCTCGGCCATGACCGGCGGGAGGTCGTCGTGGAAGCCGCGCAGGTCGACGAGGATCCCACCGGCCACGCGTCCGGACGAGACCAGGACCTGGGCCACCCGTCGTGCCAGGTGGGTCTTGCCGCTCCCCGCCAGTCCGTCGACGACCACGGTCCGGGTGCCGGCGTCGAGCGCGGCGAGGACCGCGGCGAGCTCGGCCCGGTCCACCGCGGGCTCCTCCGGAGCCGGCACCGGGGCGACGGCGGTGCCGACCATGCCGGCGTCACGGCGATGCTGGGCCGCGCTGCTGCGCTCGCGCCAGTGGCCCGCCGTCGCGCCGTCCGCACCGAGTGCGCGCACGATCTCGGCGACCAGGTCGGCGTCGATCCGGCGCCGCCCGGCGCGGAAGCAGTCGTAGACGGTGACGCGGCCGACGTGGCACTCCGCCTCGGGCAGGCCGCGGTCACGACGGGCGTCGACGATCCGCTCCGCGACGCGGGCGTAGGACGGGCTGCCCGCCGCCGCGCGCAGCTCACGCAGGCCCGCGGCGACGTCGTCGAGGGTCCAGGCCGCGCCCTCGTCGGAGGCGGGGCGGCGGACGGTCACGCGGGTGAAGGTACCTGCCGGGCGTTCGGGAACGTTCGGGATCGGGGACCGGCCCGCCCCGGCCCGGGCACGGTGGACGCTCGTCATCGATGTCGTGAGGAGCGTGGGAGCGTGCGGGTCAGGACGAGCGTGGTCGCGGTCACCGGAGCCTTGCTGATCGCGTCCTCGGCGGGTGTCGCGGAGGGAGCGGCCCGCGCCGACCGGGCCGCGGCGGCCGCACCGACGGCACCCGCGGCACCGGCCGCCGGGCCGACGCTCGCGACCTATCCGGTGCCGACCGCGGGCGCCGGCCTGGAGTCGTTGACGAGGGGCCCGGACGGCAGTCTCTGGTTCGCCGAGGAGAAGGGCTGGAAGATCGGTCGGATCACCGTCGGCGGGGCGATCCAGGAGTTCCCCGTCGCGCACGACCCCGGCCAGTCCTCGGGGCCGACGGACCTGGTCGCGGGTGGTGACGGGGATCTCTGGTTCCTCTCCCACGCCGGCGCGAACGTGAACCGGATGCCCACCTCGGGCGCCTACCTCGACCGATTCTCCGACGGGTACGCGCAGTTCGGCGCGATCACGGCCGGCCGGTCGCGCGGCGTGTGGGTCAGCGAGCTCGGTGGGGACCACACCATGTACCGGCTCCTCGGCGTGGCCGACGGGCAGGTGGAGGGCTGGCAGCTCCCGAACGCGGTGGACGACCGGTCGGTCCCGATGGCGCTCGCTCCCGACGGTGCGCTCTGGTACGGCGACGGCGGCAACCTCGAGCGTCTCGGCGAGGACCGTCAGGCGACGACCCATCCCGCGCCCTGGGGCGGTTCGCTGTCGACCGGGTCGCTCGCGTACGGCGCGGACGGCGCGCTCTGGGCGACGGGGCACGAGGTGTGGGGTGCGCCGCCCTTCGCGACCTACCGAGGCGGAGCGATCGGGCGCTTCGACGGCTCCAGGTTCGTCTCCTGGGCGCTGCCGCGGCTGGCCGGCCAGTCCGGCGACCCGGTGCCCCACTCGCTGGAGCTCGGCCCCGACGGGGCCCTGTGGTGGGCCGAGGCCGGCGCGATCGGCCGGATCACGCCCGGTGGCGAGATCTCCCGGGCGTCGATCGCACCCTGGAACGCGACGGACATCGAGTTCGGCGGCGACGGCCGGCTGTGGTTCATCGACCGGGCCGCCAACCGGGTGGGCGCCATCACCGTCGACGCCCACCTGTTCCCGCCGCGCCAGGTCGCCCGCGTGGTCAAGCTCCGGGCGGTGGCCGGGGGCCGGGCGAAGGGCCGCGTCGTCGCCGAGCCCGCCTGCCGCGCCGGCGCGGTGGTCGCCTACGCGAAGCCGCGCAAGGGCAAGGCGCGCAAGATCGGCACGGGCCGGGCGAAGGCCAGCGGCAGGTTCACGGTGAAGCTGCGCAGGCGCGCCGCCGGCAAGGTGTTCGTCAAGGTCCGGGCGTCCGCGCCGACGCCGGGAGTGCAGTGCCTCGAGGCCAGGTCCCGCGCCCGCTGAGCCCGGTCGGCCGGTCCGCGCCTAGGGTGCGGGCATGGCCCTCCACCCCCAGGCCCGCGCGGCGATCGCCAACGCCGCGGGCGAGCTCGCCGTCACCGATCCCGCCTTCGACATCGCGGCCGAGCGCGAGCGTGCCCGGGCCGCCGCGGCCGACCAGCCGCGCCCCGAGGTCGCCGAGGTGCGCGACGTCGACGCGGGCGGCGTGCCGGCCCGGCTCTACCTGCCCGCCGGGTACGACGCCGTGGTGGTCCACGCCCACGGCGGCGGGTTCGTGCTCAACGACGTCGAGGTGCACGACGCCGCCGTCCGCCGGTTCGCGAGCCTCAGCCGGACGGCGGTGCTCAGCGTCGACTACCGGCGCCCGCCGGAGCACCCGTTCCCGGCGGCGCCCGACGACCTGTCCGCCGCGGTCCGCTGGCTCGGGGAGCAGCCGGAGCTGGCCGGGCTGCCGGCGTTCATCCACGGCGACAGCGCCGGCGGCAACCTGGCCCTGGTCACCGCGCTGCGCCATCCCGGCCGCTTCGCCGGCGTCGTGCTGATCTATCCCTTCCTCGACCCGACCGCCTCCTTCGACTCCTACCGCACCGCCGCCGACGGGTTCGAGCCCGCGGAGGCCGCCTGGTACTGGCAGCAGTACGCCGCCACGCCGGCCGACCTCGAGCACCCCGACCTGGCCCCGCTCCGCTCCACCGCCCTCGGCACGCTGCCGCCGACGCTGGTCACCACCGCCGAGCACGACCCGCTGCGTGACGAGGGCGAGCAGCTCGTCCTGGTCCTCGCCGAGGCCGGCGTCGAGGTGGTGGGCACCCGCTACCTCGGCCAGGTGCACGGCTACTGGCGGCACACCGACGTCTTCGACGCCGCCGAGCCGACCATGTGGCAGGTGGCGGGGTGGCTGCGGATGCACGTCGAGCGGCTCCGGGGTGCGGCCGCGCGCTGACCCAGGTCGTCCGGGTCGCGAGCTGTTGCGATAGGTTCCTTGTTGCAAAGTCCTTGCAACAAGGAGGTGGGTCGGGGTGGCGCGTCGCTGGACCGCTGTCCTGCTCGTCGTCCTCGTGCTGTCGGTGGTCGCCGGCACCGCCCTCGGCGCGGTCTACGTGCCCTTCGACAGCGTGGTCCGGGTCGTCGGGCACCACCTCTTCCTGACCCCCGCCGAGCAGACCTGGAGCGCACCGCGCGACGCGATCGTGTGGGACGTCCGGCTGCCGCGGGTGCTGCTCGCCGCGGTCGTCGGCGCGGGCCTGGCGGTGGCGGGCGCGGCGCTGCAGGCGATGGTGCGCAACCTGCTCGCCGACCCCTACCTGCTCGGCGTCAGCTCGGGGGCGTCGACCGGCGCGGCGGCGGCGATCCTGTTCGGCGTCACCCTCGGCCTCGGGGAGCACGCGCTGTCCGCCAGCGCCTTCGTGGGGGCCCTCGCCGCCTCCGTCCTGGTCTACGTCGTCGCGCGCTCCGCCGGCCGGGTCACCTCGACCCGCCTGCTCCTCGCCGGCGTCGCCGTCGGCTACGCCCTGCAGGCCGTCACGAGCTTCCTGATCTTCGCCTCGGACTCCGCGGAGGGCGCGCGCTCGGTGATGTTCTGGCTGCTCGGCTCGCTCGCCCTCGCCGCGTGGGGCCAGGCGCTGACCCTGGCCGTCGTGGTGGTCCTGCTCAGCATCGCCGTGCTCACCGTGCTCGGCCGCCGGCTGGACGCACTGGCGGTCGGTGACGAGACCGCGCTCGCCCTCGGGGTGTCGCCGGAGCGGCTGCGCACCGGGCTGCTCGTGCTGGTCTCGCTGTGCGTGGCCGTCGTGGTGTCGGCCGCCGGCGCGGTCGGCTTCGTCGGTCTCGTGGTGCCCCACCTCGCCCGCCGCGCGGTCGGCGCCGCGCACGTGCGTGCGATCCCGGTCGCCGCACTGATGGGCGCGATCCTGCTGATCTGGGCCGACATCGTGGCCCGCGTCCTGCTCGCGCCGCAGGAGGTCCCGATCGGGATCGTCACCGCTGTCGTCGGCGCCCCCTTCCTGCTCGTCCTCGTCCGCCGGCTCCAGGCGACCACGGCCTGAGTCCAGCCATCCCCACCCCAGGAGAACCCCATGCGCCGTCCTCTCGCCGTCCTCGCCGCGAGCGCCTCCGTGCTCGCCCTCACCTCCTGCGGCCTGGGGGCGAGCGAGCGCTCCGCCTCCGGGGGCTCCGGGCCGTATCCGGTGACCGTGGAGAACTGCGGCGCCGAGGTCACCTTCGACGCGGCGCCCGAGGAGGTCGTGCTGCTCAAGAGCGCGGCGGTGCCCTATCTGGCCCGGCTCGGCGTCCTGGACCGGGTCACCGCCCGGGCCGGTGAGTACCCCCGCGACTACTACGACGACGCCACCTGGGCGGCGCTCGAGGACATCCCGGCGCTGACCGGCAAGACCGACGCCTCGGGCCACCTGCTCATCTCGAAGGAGGTCGTCATCGACCAGGAGCCCGACCTGGTGCTCGGCGAGATCGACAACCTCGGCCGCGACACCCTCGGCGCCGTCGGGATCCCGCTCATCGAGGAGCCCGCGATGTGCCCGCGGGGGCTCGACGACCCTGGCTTCGACGACATCACCGACCAGATGAGCACCTACGGCGAGGTGTTCGACCGGCGCGACGAGGCGACCGCCGCGAACGCCGCGATCGAGCAGCGGGTCGCGGAGCTGAGCGCCCCGGCGGGCGGGGAGCGGCGCACCGCGGCGGTGCTCTACCCGACCGTCGGCGGCGGCGTGACCTACGCCTACGGCGCCCGCAGCATGGCGCACCCGATCCTCGAGGCGGCCGGTCTCGACGACGTCTTCGCCGACACCGACGAGCGGGTCTTCGAGGTCACCGCGGAGGAGCTGATCGGCCGCGACCCCGACGTCCTGGTCCTGCTCCACAGCGCGGGCGACCCCGACCAGGTGGTGGCCGCCGTGACCGGCCTGCCCGGCGCCGACAGCATCACCGCGGTCCGCGAGGGCGAGCTGCTGCCGCTGCTCTTCAACTACGTCGAGCCGCCGACGCCGCTGGCCCTGGACGGCCTGGCGCAGGTCCGGGCGAGGTTCGCCTCGTGATCGTCGCGGAGGATCTCCACTTCGGCTACGACGAGCGCCCGGTGCTCCGCGGCGTCGGGCTCGAGGCCCGTCCGGGCCGGGTGCTCGGCCTGCTCGGCCCCAACGGCAGCGGGAAGACCACCGCCCTGCGCCTGCTCTACGGCTCCCTGCGGCCGGAGCGGGGCCGGGTGTCGGTGGGCGGCGTCCCCCTGGCCCGGCTGCGACCGCGCGAGGTGGCCCGGCGGATCGCGGTCGTGGTCCAGGAGTCCGACGCCGACGCGATGCTGAGCGTCCGGGAGATGGTCACGCTCGGCAGGCTGCCGCGGCTGGGCACCTTCCAGCGGGCCGGAGACGTCGACCGGAGCGTGGTCGACGCGGCGCTGGCGCGCGTCGGCGGCACCCACCTCGCCGCGCGTCCGTACGCCGACCTGTCCGGTGGCGAGCGACAGCGGGTCCTCGTCGCCCGGGCGCTCGCGCAGGAGGCCGACTTCCTGCTCCTCGACGAGCCGACCAACCACCTCGACATCCGCTACCAGCACGAGGTGCTCGGCCTGGTGCGCGAGGTCGCGACCAGCGCGGTGGTGGTGCTCCACGACCTCAACCTCGCCGCGCGCTACTGCGACGACCTGGTCCTGCTCGACCGGGGCCGGGTCGCCGCGGCCGGCTCGCCGGACGCCGTCCTCGACCCGCACCTGCTGGAGCGGGTCTACGGCATCGGGGTCACCCGCACCGACGCCGCCGGCCACCCCCAGCTGCTCTTCCACCCGCTCGCCGCCGTACCCGAGAGGCTCCCCGCATGACGCACTCGACGCCCCAGTCCAACATCGACGCCTACTGGACCGGCCGCGCGCCGGAGTACGACGACTACCAGCAGCGCCCGGAGCGGCGCGAGCACGACCGGGCCGCCTGGACCGAGGTGTTCACCGCCGCGCTGCCGCCCGCGCCGGCCACGGTGCTCGACCTCGGCACCGGGAGCGGGTACGTCGCGCTCCTGCTCGCCGAGCTCGGCCACGACGTCACCGCCACCGACCTCGCCGAGGGGATGCTGGCCCGTGCCCGCGAGCACGCCGCGCGGGCGCCGCACCCGCCGCGCTTCCTGCGGGGCGACGCCGTCGCCCCGGACTTCCCCGACGGCTCGTTCGACGCGATCACCAGCCGCTACCTGATGTGGACCCTGCGCGAGCCGGAGCGCGCGCTGGCCTCCTGGCGGCGACTGCTGCGCCCCGGGGGAGTGCTGGCGCTGGTGGACTCGACCTGGTTCCCGACCGGGCTCGACCGCGACACCTCGGCTGACTTCGTCGAGCGCTACGACGCCGAGGTCCGCGCGCTGCTGCCGCTCGCCGCCGCGACGTCCATCGACGCCACCCGCGACCTGGTCGCCGCCGCGGGCTTCGCCGAGGTGAGGGTCACGCCGCTGACGAGCATCCTCGACCTGGACCGCCGCTTCGGCGTGGCCCCGGACCACGAGGTGCAGCTGCAGTACCTGGTCACCGCGCGCCGGCGCTGAGACCGGGCGCGCCATACGCATATGGCGTACCCTGGTGGCATGGTGCGCACGACGATCTACCTCCCTGAGGACCTCAAGGCCGCGCTCGAGGCGCGCGCCGCGGCCGAAGGGCGCACCGAGGCCGACGTGATCCGTGAGGCCCTGACCGAGAAGCTGCGCGGCCGGGGCCGAACCGCTCGCGAGATGCGCTTCGGCCTGTACGACAGCGGGGCGTCGTCCACCTCGACCGATGTCGACCAGATCCTCTCCGACACCGGGTTCGGGATCGCGTGACGATCATCGCCGACACGGGAGCGATCTACGCCTGCTACGACCGCTCCGACGCTCACCACGCAGCCGCCAGGGAGTATCTGAGCGGCGTCGACGAGAGGCTCCTGGTGCCCGCCTTGGTGCTGGCCGAGCTGGACCACCTCGTCGGTGCCCGGCTCGGCGAGCAGGCCCGCGCCGCGGTGCTCGACGACGTCCTGGACACCATGGACGTCGTCCCGTTCGACCAGGCCATCGCCGCCCGTGCCGCCGGCGTCGCCGGGGTCTACGGTGACTTCCCCCTCGGCCTGACCGACGCCACGCTCGTCGTGCACGCGCAGGATCATCGGACCCGCAGCCTGTTCACCGTCGACCAGCGGCACTTCCGCGCCATCACGCCGCTCTGGGGAGGCGACAGCTTCCGGCTGCTCCCCTTCGACGCGTAGCCCCTTCGGCCTGCGCCGTCAGCCCGGGTCCACGACCTCCAGCGTGCCGTCGTCGCGCTGCCACAGCCCGGCGACGTGCAGCCGGCGGGTCTGCCCGACCCGGTCCCACGCGTGGTAGACCAGTCGCAGCGACTTCCGGTCGACGAACGCCGACGCGCCGCCCGGACCGAGCCGGCCGGTCGTGGCGGTGGAGAGCAGCGGCTCCCCGTGGTTCTGGCGCACGCACGGCCCCTCGGGTCCGGCGCAGATGGCGTACCCGGTCGCGTAGTCGGCGCGCTCCCACGAGTTGCCGGAGTAGAAGAGATAGGTGACCCCGCGGAACTGGACCATGCTCGGGTTCTCGATGGTGTCGCCCTCCCACGGCCGGTCGAGGGTGAGCAGCTCCCGGGTCTGCGAGCCGTCGGCGAAGCCGGTTCCGTCGGCGTTGAGCCGACGGATGAACAGCCCGGCCGGGCGGCGGTTGACGACGCCGGAGAACTTCCACAGCAGCCACGCCACGCCGTGCTCGTCGACGAACACGTCGGGGTCGATGACGCCGAGCTGGGCCTCGCCGTAGCAGAGCGGCTCCCCGACCGGCCGGAACGGCCCGGCCGGCGAGGGGCCGCGGGTCAGCCCGATGCAGTTGTGCCGCTGGCCGCCCTGGGTGCCGGCCGGTGCGGCGTACGCCGCGGTCCAGCCGCCACCGACCTCGGCCACGCCCGGCGCCCACAGGTCGCGGCCGCCGTCGCTGCTGCGCACCCAGCCGGCGACCTCGATCGGGTCGATCCGGCCCCCGCCGCTCGTGGCCAGCGGGGTCCAGGTCGTCAGGTCGCGCGAGGTCAGCACCGGGAGCTTGAGGTGCGAGGTGTTGGTGGCGTAGGCGTACCAGCGGCCGTCGTGGCGCAGGATGTCGGGATCCGCGAACACTCCGCGGTAGGCCGCCCCCGGCTGCCACCGGGTGCTGCTGCCCGCGATCCGCACCGGCTCCGGCCGGCGCTGCGCCGGGAGCTGCTGGGCGAGGCGCTCGGCGAGCTTGGCCAGGTCCTGCATCTCGCCGGCGAGCACGTCGCTCGGCAGTGCGGTCGGCAGCGCGCTCGGCTCGGGGATCAGCGGTGCCTCGCTCGTCGTCGGCTCGGCGGTGGGGGAGTCGCCGGCGGCCGAGCACGCCGACAACCCCGGCACCGCCAGCATCGCGGCCACCGCCACCGCCAGACCTCGCCGAGCCCCCATGCTTTCCCTCCCTCTCGCTGCCACACCCTAGACTCGGCGGCGCCATGAACGAGCCCGCAGCGCGCCCAGCCGAGACCTTCGACGAGGCCGAGGACGCCCTCCTGTCCCGGTGGCCCGAGACCCGGCTGGAGCCCTCGCTCGACCGGATCCGCGCCTTCACCGAGCTGCTCGGCGACCCGCAGCACGCCTACCGCTCGATCCACCTCACCGGCACCAACGGCAAGACGTCGACCTCGCGGATGATCGACGCGCTGCTGCGCGCCCTCGACCTGCGCACCGGGCGGTTCACCAGCCCCCACGTGGAGAGGATGAGCGAACGGATCAGCGTCGACGGCGAGCCGCTCGACGACGAGGCGTTCGTGCGGGCCTTCAACGACGTGGCGCCGTACATGCACCTCGTCGACGAGGCCGAGGACCACCCGCTCAGCTTCTTCGAGGCGGTCGTCGGGATGGCGTACGCCGCCTTCGCCGACGCGCCGGTCGACGTCGCGGTCGTCGAGGTCGGGATGGGCGGCTCGTGGGACGCCACCAACGTCATCGACGCCGACGTGGCCGTGGTGACCCCGATCGCCGTGGACCACGCCAACTACCTCGGCGGCACGCCCGTCGAGATCGCCCGCGAGAAGGCCGGCATCATCAAGCCCGGCGCGGTCGCCGTGCTCGCGCAGCAGAGCGCCGAGGTCGCGGCGGTGCTGCTGGAGCGCGCGGCCGAGGTCGGTGCGACGGTCGCCCGCGAGGGGCTCGAGTTCGGCGTCGTCAGCCGGACCCCGGCCGTCGGCGGTCAGGTGGTCACCCTCCAGGGCCTGCGCGGACGCTACGACGACGTCTTCCTCTCGCTGTACGGCGCCCACCAGGCCCAGAACGCCGCCACCGCCCTCGCCGCGGTCGAGGCCTTCGTCGGCGGCGACGAGCCGCTCGGCGACGACATCGTGCGCGGTGCGCTCGGCGAGATCACCTCGCCCGGCCGGCTCGAGGTGGTCCGCCGCAGCCCCACGGTCCTGCTCGATGCCGCCCACAACCCCCACGGCGCCGAGGCGACCGCGGCCGCGCTGGAGGACTCCTTCCAGTTCGACCCGGTGGTCGGCGTGGTCGGCGTGATGGGCGACAAGGACGCCGAGGGCCTGCTCGCCGCCTTCGAGCCGCACCTCGCCCAGGTGGTCGTCACCCAGAGCTCCACCGAACGGGCGATGCCCGCCGAGCGGCTCGCCGTGATCGCGCGTGAGGTGTTCGGGGAGGACCGGGTCACCGTCGTACCGCTCCTCTCCGACGCCATCGACGCCGCCGCCGCGCTCGCCGAGTCCGACGGCACCGACGCGCTCAGCTCGGGCGCGGTGCTGGTGACCGGTTCGGTCGTCACCGTCGGCGAGGCCCGGGTGCTGCTCGGAGGCCGCAAGTGACCGACGAGCGCGAGAGGTCGCCCCGCCGGGGCATGTGCGCCGCCGTGCTCTCCCTCGAGGCGATCGCGGTCGGGCTCTCCACCCCCGTGATGATCGGCATCTCCGACATCAGCCCCGGCGTCGCGCTGCCGCTCGGCCTGGGGCTGGCGGTGCTGTGCGTGCTGGTCGCCGGGATGCTGCGCCGGGAGTCGGCCTACCTGCTCGGGCACGTGCTCCAGGTCGGCGCCGTCGCGCTCGGCTTCCTCGCCCCGCTCATGTTCGTCGTGGGCGGCATCTTCGCGCTGCTGTGGGGCACGGCGTACGGCCTGGGCCGCAAGATCGAGACCGAGCGGGCCGCGGCCTTCGCGGCCTATGACCAGCGCCGAGAATCGGGCGAGTAGATACCGCTGGGTAGAGTGGCCGCGTGCCAGTGATCATCGACAAGCTCCTCCGCATCGGAGAGGGCAAGATCCTCCGCCAGCTCGAGGGCATCGCCAAGGCGGTCAACGCCATCGAGGACGACTTCAAGGCGATGTCTGACGACGAGCTGCGGGGCATGACCGACGAGTTCCGCAAGCGCCTCGCTGAGGGCGAGGACCTCGACGACATCATGCCCGAGGCGTTCGCCACGGTCCGCGAGGCCGCGCGCCGGGTCCTCGGCCAGCGACACTTCGACGTCCAGATCATGGGTGGCGCCGCGCTCCACCTCGGCAACATCGCCGAGATGAAGACCGGTGAGGGCAAGACCCTGGTCTCGACCCTCCCGGCGTACCTCAACGCCCTCGAGGGCAAGGGCGTCCACGTCGTCACGGTCAACGACTACCTGGCCAAGTTCCAGTCCGAGATGATGGGCCGCGTCCACCACTTCCTCGGCCTGACCGTCGGCGTGATCCTGCCGAGCATGCGCCCCGACGAGCGGCGCGCGGCGTACGCCTGCGACATCACCTACGGCACCAACAACGAGCTCGGCTTCGACTACCTGCGCGACAACATGGCCTCCTCGCTCGAGGAGTGCGTCCAGCGCGGCCACAACTTCGCCGTCGTCGACGAGGTCGACTCGATCCTCATCGACGAGGCCCGGACCCCGCTCATCATCAGCGGTCCGACCCAGGACGAGGTGAAGTGGTACGGCGAGTTCGCCAAGATCGCCCAGAAGCTCACCCGCGACGTCGACTACGAGGTCGACGAGAAGAAGCGCACCATCTCGGTCCTCGAGGACGGCATCACCAAGGTCGAGGACCACCTCGGCATCGAGAACCTCTACGAGTCGGCCAACACCCCGCTCATCTCCTTCCTGCACAACTCCATCAAGGCCAAGGAGCTGTTCCGCAACGACAAGGAGTACGTCGTCATGGAGGGCGAGGTGCTCATCGTCGACGAGCACACCGGCCGCATGCTCGCGGGCCGCCGCTACAACGACGGACTCCACCAGGCCATCGAGGCCAAGGAGGGCGTGAAGGTCCGCGAGGAGTACCAGACCCTCGCCACCGTCACCCTCCAGAACTACTTCCGCCTCTACGACAAGCTCTCCGGCATGACCGGTACGGCCCTCACCGAGGCCTCCGAGTTCGACAAGATCTACAAGCTCGGCGTGGTCCCGATCCCGACCAACAAGCCGATGCAGCGCAAGGACCAGCCCGACCTCGTCTACCGCACCGAGGAGGCGAAGTACGACGCCGTCGTCGACGACATCGTCGCGCGCCACGAGAAGGGCCAGCCGGTCCTGGTCGGCACCGTCTCGGTCGAGAAGTCCGAGTACCTCCACCAGCAGCTCACCAAGCGCGGCGTCGCCCACTCCGTCCTCAACGCGAAGGTCCACGCCGAGGAGGCGAAGATCGTCGCGCTCGCCGGCCACAAGGGCGCGGTCACGGTCGCCACCAACATGGCCGGTCGCGGCACCGACATCATGCTCGGCGGCTCCTACGAGTTCCTCGCCGACGCCGAGCTGCGCAAGCAGGGCCTCGAGCCGACCGGCGACACCGCCGAGGAGTACGAGGCGGCCTGGCCCGCGATGGTCGAGCGCTTCAAGGACCAGGTGGCCAAGGAGCACGACGAGGTGCGCGACCTCGGCGGCCTCTACGTCATCGGCACCGAGCGCCACGAGTCCCGTCGCATCGACAACCAGCTCCGCGGTCGCTCCGGCCGCCAGGGCGACCCCGGCGAGAGCCGCTTCTACCTGTCCCTGCAGGACGAGCTGATGCGGCTGTTCAAGTCCGACTGGGTCGACCGCGTCCTGCTGCTGCTCAAGATCCCCGACGACGTCCCGATCGAGAACAAGCGGGTCACCAACGCGATCGCCAACGCCCAGGGCCAGGTCGAGTCGCAGAACTTCGAGTCCCGCAAGAACGTCCTCAAGTACGACGACGTGATGGACCGCCAGCGCAAGGTGATCTACGGCGAGCGCCGCGAGGTGCTCGAGGGCGTCGACCTCGAGGAGCAGATCCGCACCTTCATCGACGACGTCGTGACGGGCTTCGTCAACGGCTCGCTCGACGAGTTCGCCGAGGAGTGGGACCTCGAGCAGCTGTGGACCGACCTCAAGCAGTTCTGGCCGGTCTCGATCTCCTGGAAGGACCTGGTCGAGGAGGCCGGGACCCAGGCCGCGCTGGAGAAGTCGCACCTCATCGACGTGCTCAAGGCCGACGCCCACGCGGCGTACGACCGGCGCGAGGAGGAGGTCGGCGAGGAGGTCGCCCGCGAGCTCGAGCGTCGGGTGCTGCTCTCGGTCCTCGACCGCAAGTGGCGCGAGCACCTCTACGAGATGGACTACCTACGCGAGGGCATCTACCTGCGGGCCTACTCCCAGCGCGATCCGCTGGTCGAGTACCAGCGTGAGGGCTTCGACATGTTCGCCGCCATGATGGACGGCATCAAGGAGGAGACCGTCGGCTTCCTGTTCAACCTGGAGGTCCAGGTCGAGGACGACGACGAGGAGATCCACTACCACGCCGACGGCACCGCCCACGCCGGCCCGATGCACGAGGGCGCCTTCGCCGAGCCGCCGGTCGGCGTCGGCCTCGAGGCCGGTGGCGAGATGGACCTGGAGTCCATCTCCTCCGAGCTGAAGGCCGCCGCGCCGAAGGTGCGGGCCAAGGGCCTCGACGCGCCGAAGCAGCCGCAGAACCTCACCTACTCCGCGCCCGACGAGACCGGGCACGAGGAGGTCCGCGGCAGCGGCGCCGTCTCCACCGCCGACGACGAGTTCGGCGACGTGGGCCGCAACGCCCTGTGCCCCTGTGGCTCCGGCAAGAAGTACAAGCGCTGCCACGGCGCTCCCGGCGGCCCGACCGGGATGGCCCTGCGCGGCTGATCCCGCCGACCCGGCTCGAAGTAGCTCGAGAAACACGCTGACCCGGCAGAAACTTTCTGCCGGGTCGGCGTGTTTCTCGAGCTACTTTCTGACGGGTCGCGCTACTGGTCACGAGAAGTCGAGGGCGGTGCAGACCCAGCGCTGGTCGAACCGCTCGAACCGGGCGGCGACGGCGCGCGACCGGTCGCCGTGGCGCACCCGCACCCCGCACTCGACGACGGTGTCGCTGATGAAGCAGGCGTGCACGCTCTCGACCCGCGGCCGGACCGGCTGCACCCGGGCCAGCCCGGGCTGGTGGCCGCCCGCCCGGGCGACCAGCAGGGCGCGGCGGTGCAGGTCGGCGTACACGTCGCGGGTGGTCCAGCGGACCAGCTGGGACACGGGCCGGTCGCCGCCGACGATCTCGACGGCCGCCTGGACGAAGCGGTGCGTCCACTCCTCGATGGCGTGGCGCAGTCGGTGGTCGATCGGCACGACGACGGCGCCGGGGCGGACCGGTGGGCGCCACTGGGGCGGCCGGCCCGGTGGCGGCGCCTGACGGGGGAGCAGGGCGAGCGCCAGGGTGCCCTGGGTGGAGCTCACCGGGACCGGCGCCCGGAGGCTGACGAGGTCGTGGGGTACGGCGGACATGGTTCCTCCTGCGGATCGGACCGGTGCGGTCAGGCGGGCGGCAGCCGGACCGTCTGGCCGGGCCGGATGAGATCGGGGTCGGGGCCGAGGGCGTCGGCGTTGAGCGCCCGCACCCGCTGCCAGTACGACGTCACCTCGGCTCGCGACGCATCCGGCCCGAGGCGCCGCGCGGCGATGGTCCACAGCGAGTCGCCGGGGCGGACAGTGACCGCGACCGGGCGAGTGTCGCGGGGGCGGGCGGGGCGTTGCCCGACGGGCCGGTCGGGGAGGGGCAGGCCGCTGAGCGCGTCCGCGCCGAGGGCGGTGGCGGCGTGGAGGGCGCCGCTGCCGAGCGGTCCGTCCCCGGGCCCCGGGTCAGCGCGCGCGTGGGCGGGGGTGGTGGCGAGGACGGTGCAGCCGCAGGCGGCGAGCAGGGCGAGCCGGACCGGGCCGACGGGCCGGCCGGCGCGACCGCTCCGGCCGGCCGGGGCACGCAGTACGCCGGCGACCACCTCGGTGGTGGCCAGCCAGAGCACGCCCCCGGCGACCAGTGCCGCGGCCGCGCAGGCCTGGACCAGCAGCTCGGCGAAGCCCGGGCCGGGCGCGCTCACCAGGCGTCGTACCGACGGCGCGGTGAGCGTGCCGAGCCCGGCCAGACCGGCCGTGACCAGGATCCAGAGCAGGGTCGCACGGAGTCGCACCTGGCGGGCGGTGGCCTGATTCATCCCGAGAACCTTTGCGTTTGCTTACGTTTGATTCAGGATGAGCAAGTTCTCTGAGCGGTGTCAATCGTCGGATCCGGCGGCTGCGCAGAATGCCGAGCGCCCCGTGCGAGGGTGGGTCCATGGGCTGGGAGGAGGAGCTGTTCGCGCTCTTCGACGACCTCGAGGGCCGCGCCAGCGCCCTCTACGCGGCCGAGCGCGACCTCGAGCTGGCCGACCGCAGCCGTGCGGAGTACCAGCAGGTGACCCTCGCCGGGCGGTTGATGGCGAGCGTCGGCCGCCGGGTCACCCTCGGCCTGCACGGCCCCGGCCCGGTCAGCGGCACGGTCGAGCGGGTCGCCCGCGGCTGGCTGCTGCTCGCGGCCGGCGAGCACGACTGGGTGGTCGCACTGGATGCCGTGACGAGCGTCGGCGGCGCCTCCGAGCGCGCGGTGCCCGAGGTCGCGTGGTCACCGATCACCCGGCTCGGCCTGGCCTCCGCGCTGCGCCGGCTCGCCGAGGCCGGTGAGCCCTGCCTGCTCCACCTGCGCGACGGCGGCCGCCACGACGGCGTGCTGCGCCGGGTGGGCGCGGACTTCTGCGAGCTCGCGGAGGCCGAGGGCCGGCGTACGGTGCTGATCGCGTTCAGCGCCCTCGCCGCGGCGCAGTCACGAGCCTGAGCCCATGACCGGGATCAGGTCGCCTCGAAGTCGTACGGCGGCAGCTCGCCCGGCTCCAGCATCCGCGCCGGCGCGGGGGCGTCGTCCTCGCCGGCGCCACGGATCGTGTCCTCCAGCTCGTCGAGCTCGGCCATCGCCTCGGCGATGTGCTTACGGACGATCGCGCGGGGGTCGAGGTCGGTGAGCTCGAGGTCGGCGTAGTCGGGGCCGAGCTCGGCGCGCAGCTCGTCACGGGCGTTGGTGGCGAAGCGGCGCAGGTCGCGGACCAGGCGCCCGGCCTGGCGGGCCAGGTCGGGCAGCTTGTCGGGGCCGAAGACGAGCACGGCGAGGAACACGATGACGACGAGCTCGCCGAACCCGATCCCGAACATGGTGGGTCAGAACTTACTGGTCGGCGTGAGCCCGAGCTGCATGCCGGCCAGGCCTCGTCCACGTCCGCCGAGCCGCTCGGCGACCGCGCGCAGGGCCACCGCGGCGGGCGAGCCGGGGTCCGACTCGACGATCGGCGTACCGGCGTCGCCGCCCGCGCGCAGCGCGACGTCGAGGGGGACCTCGCCGAGGAGCGGCACGTCGTAGCCGAAGCGCTCGGACAGGGTGCCGGCCACCCGCTCGCCGCCGCCCGTGCCGAAGATCTCGAGCCGGTGCTCCTTGCCCTCCTCCGCGCAGTGGGGGCAGGGCAGGTAGCTCATGTTCTCGACGACGCCGACGACCCGCTGGTGCATCATCGAGGCCATGGTGCCGGCGCGCTCGGCGACCTCGGCGGCCGCCTCCTGCGGGGTGGTCACCACGACCACCTCGGCACCGGGGAGGTGCTGCCCGAGCGAGATGGCGATGTCGCCCGTGCCCGGGGGCAGGTCGAGGAGCAGGACGTCGAGGTCGCCCCAGTAGACGTCGGCGAGCATCTGCACGAGCGCCCGGTCGAGCATCGGTCCGCGCCAGGCGACGACCTGGTCGCGGCGCGGCTTGAGCATGCCGATCGAGATGACCGAGACGCCGGAGGGGGTGGGGACCGGCATGATCAGGTCGTCGACCTGGGTGGGCCGGGAGTCCGCGACGCCGAGCATGGCGGGGATGGAGTGGCCGTAGATGTCGGCGTCGACCAGGCCGACCTTGCGGCCGGCCTGGGCCAGCGCGATCGCCAGGTTGGCGGTCAGCGACGACTTGCCGACCCCGCCCTTGCCGGACGCGATGGCGAAGACCTTGGTGAGCGAGCCGGGCTGTGCGAACGGGATCTCGCGCTGCGCCTGGCCGCCCCGGAGGGTCTCGTGGAGGCCGGAGCGCTGCTCGGCCGTCATCACGCCCAGCTCGACCTGTACCCGGGTCACGCCGGGCAGCGCGGCCACGGCGGCCGACACGTCGCGGTTGATGGTGTCCTTGAGCGGGCAGCCCGCCACGGTCAGCAGCGCCTTGACGGTCACCACCGAGCCGCCGTCGCCGGCGGCGATGTCCACGCCCTCGACCATCCCGAGCTCGGTGATGGGTCGCTTGATCTCGGGGTCGTTGACCTTGCTGAGCGCGGTCATGACCTGCTCGACGGACGGGGACTGCGTGGTAGTCACAACCCCTGAGTCTAGGGTGCGCCTCCCACTCCCATGGCGGCGCCCACCCCGCCCAGCACGCACCCTGGCGGCGTTGCCGATGCTGGAAAGACGTCCAGTCTGCCTGCGCACCGGCGCCTTGCCATCGCACGCACTGGACGACGTGGGCATCCGCCGAGGAGCGGGAGGCCCACCCTAGGGACTGGCAGGTGACGCCTCGTCGGCGCCGTCCTCGTGAGACTGCGCACGCTCCTCGGCCCGCTCGTCGAGGTCGGAGAGCAGCGAGCGCAGCTCGGAGCGCAGGAAGTCGCGGGTGGCGACCTCACCGACCGCCATCCGCAGCGAGGCGACCTCGCGGGCGAGGAACTCCATGTCGGCGTGCGCCCGCGCGTCGGCCTGCCGGTCCTGCTCGGCGACGACCCGGTCGCGCGCCTCCTGCCGGTTCTGCGCGAGCAGGATCAGCGGGGCGGCGTACGACGCCTGCAGGCTCAGCATCAGGGTCAGGAAGATGAACGGGTAGTCGTCGAAGCGCAGGTCACGGGGCGCGAACAGGTTCCAGCAGATCCAGCCCACCACGAACAGCGTCATGTAGATCAGGAAGGTCGCGGTGCCCATGAACCGGGCGAACTGCTCGGCGAAGACGCCGAACGTGTCGGCGTTGTAGGACGGGCGCCGAACCAGCTGGCGCCGCTCCTCGCGCGGCGTGTCGAGCCGCTCGCGACGCGCCTCACTCACGACTCGCCCCGTCCGCGCTCGCGGGCCCGCTCGCGCCAGTTGGCGGGCAGCATGTGGTCGAGCAGGTCGTCGACGGTGACCGCGCCGATCAGCCGCCGGTCCTCGTCGACGACGGGTGCCGCGACCAGGTTGTAGGTCGCCAGGTGGGCGGCGACCTCGTCGATCGAGGCCTCGGGGCGCAGCCACTCCATGGAGTCGTCGAGCGCCCCCGCGACCAGGGTCGAGGGCGGCTCGCGCAGCAGCCGCTGGATGTGGGCGACGCCGAGCAGCTTGCCGGTCGGCGTCTCCAGCGGCGGGCGGCACACGTACACCAGCGCCGCGAGCGCGGGGGTCAGCTCGGGGTTGCGGACGTGGGCGAGCGCGTCGGCGATCGTCGCGTCGGGGCCGAGGATCACCGGCTCGGAGGTCATCATCGCGCCGGCGGTGTTCTCGACGTACGACATCAGGCGGCGGACGTCCTCGGCCTCCTCGGGCTCCATCAGCCCCAGCAGGATCTCGGCGGTCTCGGGCGGCAGGTCGCTCACCAGGTCGGCCGCGTCGTCGGGCGACATCTCCTCGAGGACGTCGGCGGCGCGCTCGGAGTCCAGACCCTTGAGGATCTCGACCTGGTCGTCCTCGGGCAGCTCCTCGAGCACGTCGGCGAGCCGCTCGTCGTCGAGCGCCAGCGCGACCGCCGTGCGGCGCTCGGGGGGCAGGTCGTGCAGGATGCTCGCAGCGTCGGCCGGGCGCATCTCGTTGAGGGCGGCGACCAGGTGGGTGGCGCCCTGCCGGTCGTCGGTGCGGGTCAGGCCGACCACGTCGCGCCACTCGACGACGTGGGACTGCCCGCGGCGCCGGAAGCCCTTCGACGGCTCGCGCACCGCCACCCGGGACAGCACCCAGTCCCGGGTGCGGGCGGGCTCCATCGCGACGTCGTAGACGGTGCCGGTGATGCCGCTCTCCTTGATGGTCACCGTGCGGTCGAGCATCTGGCCGATGACCAGGGTCTCGGTCGAGCGCTGCTCGAAGCGGCGCATGTTGAGCAGGCCGGTGGTGTAGACGTGGCCGCTGTCGATGTTGGTGACCCGGGTCATCGGCACGAAGATCCGGCGGCGGCCGAACACCTCGGCCACCATCCCGAGCACCCGCGGCTGGGTTCCCTCGGTGCGCAGGGTCACGACCAGGTCGCGGACCTTCCCGACCTGGTCGCCCTGGGGGTCGAAGATCGGGAGCCCGACCAGCCTGGCCGCGAACACGCGGGAGGGGGTGGTGCTCACGAAGCGCAACGCTACCGGTCGCGGCTGCTACTTCATGAACGTCCGCGGGCAGGTCGCGCCGGCGCAGTCCTTGGTCTGCTGCCACAGCTGGCGCAGCTGCTGGCGCACCGGCTTGTAGCGGGGGTCGCCGTAGAGGTTGTAGAGCTGGTACTGGTCGTTGGTCGTGTAGTAGAGCTCGCCACGCCCCTTGCGTCCGCGGACGTAGGTCCACGGCCCCACGATCACTCCGGTGTAGAGCGGGTTCAGGCCGCCCTTGACCGGCCACCCGGAGATCGGGATCACCCGGCGGGTGGCGTCGCTGTCGAGCCACGGCATCACGTCGACCCCGTCGGCCTCGCGGCCCAGCGTGGCGCCGGCCAGCGCGGCGAAGGTGGGCGCCCAGTCGGCATTGGTGACCGGCGCCCGCGTGGTCGTGCCGGCGGGCAGGCCCGGCCCGCGGATGAACATCGGGATGTTGATCGCGTCGCGGAAGTACCAGAGCTTGCCGTAGAGGTTGTGCTCGCCGACGTAGAAGCCGTTGTCGGAGGTCACCACGATGTAGGTGTTCTCGAGCTGGCCGGTCCTCTTCAGCGTGGCGACGGTGCGCTCGATCGCGCGGTCGACGGCCTGCAGCGCCTCCACCCGCTGCTGGCGCGCCTCGCGCAGCCCGGCGCGGCGCTTCTCCGACCACTTCTGCCGCGCGTTGCGGATCAGTGCCTTGTCGCTGGGGTCGGCCTCGAACATCTCCGGCGTGGTGTCGAGCTCGAGGTCCTCGAAGGTGTCGCGGTCGCGCTTGTCGGGGACCGTCGTGGAGATGCCGTCGGGGTCGTCGCTCTCGTGGGGGCTGCCGTGGTGGGGCGCGACGTAGTTGACCCACAGGTACCAGGGCTTGTCGCTGTCGGCCTGGTCCTCGATCAGGCCGTTGGACTGGTCGCTGAGCAGCGTCGTGGAGTAGGTGTCGTAGTCCTTGATCTTGCCGTCGACGAGCAGCTGCGGGTGCTCGAAGTTGTACGTCGCGAAGTCGACCGTCGGGCGCCACACGGTCCAGCCCGGCGGCTGGTGGTGGACCTCGTCCTTGGTGTACCCGTTGAGGTACTTGCCGACCATCATCGTGTCGTAGCCGGCCTCCTGGAGGCTGACCGGCATGGTGTTCTCGTCGTCGAACGCCTGGTAGCCGCCACCCTCGCCGCCGACGGTGACGGCGCCGTGGTTGCGGGAGTACTGACCGGTGAGCAGCGAGGCCCGCGCCGGCACGCAGATCGGCGTCGGGGCCAGGCCCTGCTCGATGGTGACGCCCTGGCCGGCGATCACCTCCTGCAGGTGCGGCATGAACTGCATGTCCTTCATCGCCGCGTCGTCCATCGTGATCATCAGCAGGTTCGGCTTCTCCGGCGAGGCCACCGGAGCCGGCGTCGCGTCGGGGCCGAGCACCGTGTCCTTCGGCGAGGGCGCGGCGACCGACGGCTGCTCGCCGGGCTTGTCGAACTTCACGATCGGTCCCGGTCCGGCCTCACCGTCGCCCCCACCTCCGCCGGAGCAGGCGGCGAGCACGCTCGCGCTGAGGACGGCGGCGGTGGCCAGGCGCAGGCGGCCGGGGCGAGTCACGCGAGGTTCTCCTTCTCGACGGGGCGGTCGGGGACGACGTCCGCGGCACAGCGGAAGCCGAGGTTCGAGGCCGTGGAGTCCGGCGGAGCCGCCGAGCGGGCGGCGACCCGGTAGCGGTTGCAGTACGAGTCGTGGCACAGGAACGAGCCCCCGCGCATCACGCGGACCGTACCATTCGCGGGTCCGCGCGGATCGAGCCGCTCGCGGGTGCCGTACGCCGCCGGGTCGAACCAGTCCGCGCACCACTCCCAGACGTTGCCGACCATCTGGTGCAGGCCGTAGCCGTTGGCCTGGTACGCCGTCACCGGCGCGGTCGTCGTCCAGCCGTCGTCGGCGGTGTTCGTGGCCGGGAACTCGCCCTGGAAGATGTTGACCTGCCAGGAGTCGCCCGCCATCAGCTCGTCGCCCCACGGGTAGCGCCGGCCGGCCAGGCCGCCGCGGGCGGCGTACTCCCACTCCGCCTCGGTGGGGAGGCGGCGCCCCGCCCAGCGGGCGTAGGCGAGGGCGTCGTCGTGGGAGACGTGGACGACGGGGTGGTCGGCGCGCTCGTCGACGCCGGAGCGCGGACCCTCGGGGTGGCGCCAGTCGGCGCCGCGCACCCCGACCCACCACGGCGTGGCGGGGGAGTAGCCCAGGACGTCGGCGACGGTGGCCGCGACGTCGGTGTGGAAGACCGCGGAGTATCCCTCGGCCTCGGCGGTGGTGCGGTGGCCGGTCGCCTCGACGAACGCGGCGAACGCGGCGTTCGTCACCGTGGTGGTGCCGAGCCGGAAGGCCGACAGCTCCACCTCGTGCACCGGGCCCTCGCCGTCGCCGGCGTACCCGTCGCCGAAGTGGTCGCCGAGGGCGGCGGCGCCGCCGGGGATCACGGCCAGCGGGACCGGGTCCGTCCCGCGCCCGGCGCCGCCGACCGTGACCGGTGTGGTCGCGGGGGCTCCCGTGGGGGCTCCCGCGGGGACGCAGCACGGGCGCGGGCCGGGTGACTGGGTGGGCATCGCCGTCCAGTGTGCCCCAGGGAGCGAAGAAGCCCGGCGCCGCCGCGTCGTCGTCTACCATTCCGGCGTGGAGGAGCAGGGGAAGCGGGGTGCCCGCGCGGGCAAGCGGCTGGGCCCTGCCGTCTCCTCCGTCGACATGGTCGTCACCCTGGTGGCCGTCGTGGTCGTGCTCGCCGGGCTGAGCGTCTCGCTGATCTTCCCGCCCGACGCCCCCGATCCGCAGGTGGCCCACGAGGGCCGGCGCGAGTCCGCCGCCCCGAGGGCGACCGACGTCGGCGACCCGGTCACGCCCACGGCGCCGGTGCCGACCGACACCGGAGGCGTGCTCGTCCCGCCCCTGGCGATGGAGGCCGAGCGCAAGTCCGCCCAGCTGGTGTGCCGGGCCCAGATCGGCACCACCCAGTTCACCGCGCTCTCCTACAACATCAAGTCGGCCCGTGCCGGCAGCCTCGAGCGCCTGCTCGGCGTGATGCAGCAGTCGAAGGCGACCGTGATCCTGCTGCAGGAGGTCGACTACAAGCGGCGCAGCACCGGCAGCGTCGACCAGGCGGGCTGGTTCGCCGAGCGACTCGGCGGGTGGGGCTCCGCCTTCGGCCGCAATGTCACCTTCGGTGACGGCCTCTACGGCACCGCCGTCGTCTCGAAGTACCCGATCCTCTCCTCGGAGAACACCCCGCTGCCCAACATCGGCCGCGCCCAGCCGCGCGGGCTGCTGCACGTCGTGATCGACGTCGAGGGCGTCGAGGTCAGCATCTACAGCACCCACCTCGACAACACCTCCGCCAACATCCGCACCGCCCAGGCCACCCGGATCTCGAGCATCCTGGCCGCCGACCCGCGACCGAAGATCCTCGGCGGCGACATGAACACCTGGCCCAACTCCGGCCCGGAGCGGATCCTCAGTTCGCGGCTCAGCGACAGCTTCGTGGTGGCCGGCAGCGGTGGTGGCGCGACCCACCCGGCCGGCAAGCCGCGGACCCGCATCGACTACCTGCTGTACGGCGGTCCCGACCTCACCGCGACCAGCTCGGTCGTGATGCCGGCGGGCGGCTCCGACCACCTGCCGGTGCGCTCCGAGTTCACCCTGGGCGGGATCAAGACCGAGAAGTGCACGGGCGACGCGAAGGCCAAGCCACGCGATCCCGGCAGCTCCGGCACCCCCGGCACCCCCGGCGCGCCCGGCGAGACCGACTGACAAGACGCGAACGGCGGGGCCGTGTGCGGCGGGTTTCAGCCGCACCTGGCGGGTATAGTGCCCGCGTCAAAGGGTCGAGAGCCGCCTGCCTCCCGAAGGGGATGTGCCCGTTCGGAACCCGGTCAATTCTCGGGTGAAGTGGTAGGAGTCAGGTCGTGGCGAATGTGTGGGGGACCCCGTCGACAGCAGGTCGGACGAGAGGGGTGGCCGCGCTCGCCGCGCTGCTCGTCGCCGCGGGCCTCCTGGTCGCCGCCCAGGGCGGCCTGACCCGGGCCGACGCCGCTCCGGTCGCCGCCACGGTCGCGGCGAAGAAGCAGCCGAACCCGGCCTACGTCGTCACGCCCGGCATCACCTTCAACCACCCGTTCAAGGCCAAGAAGCGCGGCGCGATCCAGCGCAAGATCATCAAGACGCTCAAGAACGTCGAGGGCGGTCAGACCGTCCGGCTGATGACCTGGAACTTCGACTCGCCCCTGCTCGCCGGCAAGATGATCGCGGCCCACAAGCGCGGCGTCTCGGTCCAGATCATCATGGCCCGCGGCCTGGCCAAGGCCCAGGGCTCCCACCGCTCCTACGGCATCCTGAGCCGGGCGCTCAAGAAGGGCAACGCCGACCGCCCCAAGGAGCTGCGTAGCTGGATCCGCACCTGCTCGGCCACCTGCCGCGGCAAGGGCGGCGCGATGCACAACAAGATGATGCTGGTCAGCAAGTCCGGCGCCACGAGCTGGATCGTGATGCAGGGCTCCGGCAACTTCACCGGCGCCGCCGCCGTCCAGCAGTTCAACGACTGGACCACGGTCACCGACAACCAGGCCCTCTACGACGGCTGGATGACCATGTGGGAGCAGGCCAAGAAGGACAAGAGCTTCCCCTCCCTGCAGTTCACCGTGCCCAGCACCACCACCCCGGGCTCCACCATCACCACGCAGTTCGCGCCGCACCGCGACCAGGTCGACCCGCCGCTGCGGGTCCTCAACAAGGTCCAGTGCAATGGCGCCGCCAACACCGCCAACGGCCGCACGAAGGTGCGCGTGGCCAACGCGGTGTGGGGCGACGAGCGCGGTGCCCGGATCGCGCGCAAGGTCCGCGAGCTGCACTCCCAGGGCTGTGACGTCCGGGTGGTCTTCATGATGATGTCGGGCAAGATCCGCAGCATCCTGGCCCCGGTCCCGGCGAAGCAGATGGTCTACATCACCGGCGCGACGGCCAACAAGTTCAAGGACCGCTACGTCCACCTCAAGGGCCTCTCGGTACAGGGCAACCTCGACGGCAACCCCAACGCGACGGCGGTGCTCTCCAGCAGCGAGAACTGGACCCAGCTCGGCTGGTTCTCCGACGAGCACGACCTGATCTTCTGGGACGACGCCCCGATGGCCGCCAAGTACGCCGACTGGGTCGACATGATCTACAACACCGCGCCGCGGACACTGGCCAACTACGTCAACTCCGCCGACCCGGACCCGCAGGTGCGGATCAAGCCGGGCAGCGAGTACCTCGGCCCGAAGGACTACCCGTTCCACGAGCTCGAGGCCGAGCTGAACTGACGACGCGGATCCCGGGCCCGGGTCGCTGCCGAGAGGCGGCGGCCCGGGCTTCGGCCGCCAGGACCTGAGAGACCGAGAGGGCGTACATGGCGCAGCGGGTGGTGCTGCACGTCGGCACCATGAAGTCGGGGACCAGCTTCCTGCAGAACGTGCTCGGCGAGAACAAGGCCGAGCTGGCCGAGCGGGGCGTGCTCTTCCCCGGGCGGCGCTGGCGGCGCCAGGTCCGGGCGGTCAAGGAGCTGATCGCCTTCGGCGGCCCCGGGCAGCCGCCGATGCCGTCCGACGGGATCTGGCAGCAGCTCGTCGACGAGATCCGGGCCTGGCCCGGCACCGCCGTGGTCTCGATGGAGTACCTCGCGCCGCGCGACGAGCGACAGATCCAGCGGATCCGCAAGACCTTCCCCGAGAGCCGGGTCGAGGCGGTGGTGACCTGTCGCGACCTGGCGCGCAACGTGCCCGCCATGTGGCTGGAGTCGGTGCAGAACGGTGGGGTCGTCGGCTGGACCGACTACGTCGCCGCGCTCGGCGCGCGCAAGGACCTGACCCCGTCCGCGACCCGGTTCTGGCGCCATCAGGACGTGCCCGCGATCGCGGGACGCTGGGCCAAGGGGCTCGACAGGGGGGCGCTCAGCCTGGTCACCGTGCCGCCGGCGGGGGCGCCCGGCGACCTGCTGTGGCGCCGGTTCGCCGAGGCCGTCGGCATCGACCCGCAGGGCATCGCCCTCGACGTCCGCAGCAACCCGAGCATCGACCTGCCCAGCGCGCTGCTGCTGCTCGAGCTCAACCGCCGGTTCCGGCCGAGCGGCAAGGGCGAGCTGCCCGCGTTCTACGACCGTCTGGTGAAGCACCAGCTCGCCAAGCGGGGCCTCTCCCTGCGCTCGGGCGGCGGCCAGCGGCTGGGGTACGACGACCCCTGGGCGCGCACCAAGGGCGAGGAGCAGGTCGCCCGGCTGCGCAAGGGCAAGCACCGCGTCGTCGGCGACCTCGACGAGCTGCGCCCACGCGCCGTCCCCGGGCTCCAGCCGGCCGACGTACCGACGGAGGAGGTGCTGGCGGCCGCGCTCGACGGGCTCCAGGTCGCCCTCACCAAGTGGAGCACCGCCGGACGCGGTGCGGGGGAGGAGCAGGCATGAAGTGGCGTGGACGCCGCGAGACGGGCGCGACCGCAGGCGCCCCGGGCCCCGAGCCGGCCCGCGCCACCACCGACCGGCCCTCGGGTGACGGCCTGCCCCGGGTCGCGGTCATCACGATGACCCGCGACAGCGGTCCGGTGCTGCGCCGCTGGGTGGACCACTACCAGCGCCAGGTCGGCGCCGACGACGTGTTCGTGATCGACGACCACAGCGTCGACGGCTCGACCGACGACCTGCCGTGCACGGTGCTGCGGCTGCCGTACCTCGACAAGTACACCTTCGAACCGTCCCGGATGGGCATCCTGAGCGGGCTGGCGAAGTCCCTGCTCTTCGCCTACGACGCGGTGCTGCTCGCCGACGCCGACGAGTTCGTGGTCGCCGACCCCGCCCGGCACGCCTCGCTGCGCCACTTCGCCGCGGCCCGCCGCGGGACCGACGTCGCCGGGGTGCTCGGCTACAACGTCGTGCACCGCATCGGCGTGGAGCCCGAGCTCGACTTCGACGCGCCCTCGCTGCTGAGCCAGCGCGAGTTCGCCCGGTTCACCCCCTGATGTGCAAGCCCGCCCTGAAGTGGGTCGACGCCGACTGGGGACACGCCTCCCACGGCATCAAGCACCCGTTCGCGCCGGACCCCGACCTGTTCATGTTCCACCTGAAGTTCGCCGATCTCGCTCAGCTCGAGCTGCTCGCCGAGCGCCGTCACCAGGCGGCCGTCGTCGAGGGGCGCGCGCTGAAGTCGAGCTGGAGCAAGCCCACCGACGAGATCGTCGAGGCGCTGCGCACCGGCTCGGCCCAGCTCGAGCAGGCCGTGGCGGCCGACGAGCTCGGCAGGTTCCGGCCGGGGCCGAAGAAGCTGGCCGCGATCGTGCAGCACGAGGGCGAGCTGTGGCGGGCCACCGGTGCCGGCCAGCACCTCGCACTGGTGAAGCCGCCGTACGTCCGCATCCCCGACGAGCTGCGCCGGCTCGTCTGACAGCATGACCCCATGACCAACCCGTCCGGCCCGGCCGTGCGGTCCGCCGACGCCGCCGGCCTGGTGCTCACCGGCGTCGAGGAGGACCGTGCCCTCGACGTGCTCTTCGACGAGCGCCGGATCTGGTCGTTCTGGTCGGTGCGCGACACCGAGGAGCTCGATCCAGAGCTGCCCGGCGAGCGCCGGATCGCCTGGCCGGAGCGGATGGTGCGCTTCCTCGACGGAGCGACCCGCCTCGCGGTGCGCGACCACGTCGCCGGCACGGTCCTCCACGACGCGGAGACCCGCTTCGGCACGGCCGAGGAGCGGATCGCCTTCGTCAACAAGTCCGGCCTGCCGATCGCGCTCGACAAGTCCGGCCGCTTCCACCCCGAGTTCTCGGTCCGCAGCGGCGACCAGCTCGAGCCGCTGCTCGAGGCCATGCACCTGGTCATCTCGATCCTCGACGACGAGGGGATCGCGGCGTTCCCGGCGTACGGCACGCTCCTCGGCGCGGTCCGGGAGCAGGACTTCCTCGGTCACGACTCCGACGCCGACCTCGGCTACGTCTCGCGGCACACCTCTCCGGTCGACGTCGTCCGCGAGTCGTTCCGGCTCCAGCGCGCGCTGACCCGGCGGGGCATGGCCACCTTCCGCTACAGCGGCGCGGCGTTCCGGATCGACGTCGAGGAGAGCGACGGGTCGGTCCGCGGCCTCGACCTGTTCGGTGGCTTCTTCGCCGGCGACGGCAGGCTCTACCTGATGGGGGAGGTGGGAGTGGAGTTCCGTGAGGAGTGGATCCTCCCGCTCTCGACGGTGACCCTCGCCGGCCACGAGTTCCCCGCCCCGGCGGAGCCCGAACGGCTGCTCGAGGCGATGTACGGCCCGCACTGGAGGGTGCCCGACCCGGCGTTCAAGTTCGAGACCTCCCCGCGGGTCAAGGCGCGCCTCGACAGCTGGTTCCGCGGACTCTCACCGTACCGCCGCGACTGGCAGACCGACCAGGCGCACCGCAAGGGAGACGTCAACGCGCCGGCGTCCGCGCTCGCCCTCCGGCTCGCCGCCGACACCGCCGCGGGCACCCATGTCCTCGACGTCGGCGCCGGGCGGGGCAGCGACGCGCTGCACCTCGCCCGCGCCGGCTTCCGCACCACCGCCTACGACTACGTCCCGCTGACCCTGCGCAAGGCCGGCCGGGTCGCCGGCCGCGAGGGGCATGCGCTCGACGTGCGGATGATCAGCCTCACCCAGCTCCGCTCGGTCCTCGGCGAGGGCGCCCGGGTGGCTCGCCAGGACGGGCCGCGGGCGATGCTCGCGCGCCACGTGCTCGACGCGACGACCGACCGTGGTCGCGAGGGGCTGCTGCGCTTCGCCGCGATGACGCTGCGCGGTGGCGGCCGGCTGCACGCCGAGTTCGCGACGGGCGAGGGCGAGGCCGACGCGGGTTTGTATCCTGTCTCCCTCGACGAGGTCCTCGCGTCGATCGGGCGGTTCGGGGGATCGGTCCTGTCCACGGACGTCGAGCCCGGTGCGCCGGGCCGGGCCGGCCGGGCCGTCGTGGTCGCGGAGTGGTGAGTTGTCGATGCGTGAAGAAGAGAAGATGACCCAGAATCGCTGGAACCTGTTCGCCACCGTCCGCGCCCAGCGGCTGCGGATCGAGAAGCTCGAGACCGAGGTCGCCGAGCTGCAGCGCCACTACGTGCGGATGGCGGAGCTGGTCGACGTCGTCCAGGAGCTGCTCATCCCGCTGGCTCAGCGTGACGAGGCCCGGATCGCCGAGGCGATCGAGGCGTTCGACAAGAGTCTCTGAGGCGGGTCGGCTGGTCATGGCACGTCGCGTCTTCGTCCACATCGGGCTGCCCAAGACGGCAACGACCTATCTCCAGACCATCGTCTGGGGATCGCGTGAGCAGCTGCTGGCCGACGGCGTGCTGCTGCCGGGACTGGGCCGGTTCGACCACCTGTGGACCAGCCGGATCGTCCGGGACGACCCGCGGATCCCCAAGGCGTCCGAGGAGCACCGCACCGCCTGGGAGCGACTGCGTGCGGAGATCGCGTCCCACGACGGCGACGCGCTGATCACCCACGAGTTCTTCGCGGCCGCCAGCGCCGAGCAGGCCCGGCGGATGGCGGCGCAGCTGGCTCCCGCCGAGGTGCATGTCGTGATCACCGCGCGCGACCTGCTCGGGCTGTTCACCGCGAGCTGGCAGGAGAGCCTGAAGAACCGCGGCACCACGCCGATGTCCGACTACTCCCGCGAGGTGTCCGACGACCCGCGGGAGGTGTGGAACTGGCGCACCCTCGACCTCCACCTGGTGCTCCAGCGCTGGGCCGAGGCGGTCGCCCACGAGCGGATCCACGTGCTCCCGCTCGACACCACCGCCCCGCGCGAGGAGATCTGGCACCGCTTCGCCGGGCTGCTCGGCCTGCGCGCCGGCGCCTACGACCTCACCCAGTCCTTCCCGAACGAGTCCATGGGCGTGGTCGAGGCCGAGGTGCTGCGCCGCGTCAACCAGCACCTCGTCGCCCGCAAGTCCCTCGGTGGCGCGCGCGACCGCGGCATGTTCATCCGCACCTTCCTCGCCGACGAGCGCCTGGTCCCGCGCCGCGGCGAGAAGTTCTGGCCCCAGCCCGACCGGATCGCCGAGTGCCGCGAGCGCAACGAGGCCGCGCTGGCCTACCTGCGCACGCATCCCGTCGACGTCGTCGGGGACCTCTCCCGCCTGGAGATCCCCGCCGAGCTGCCCGCGCGTCGTACGCCGGACACGGTGAGCGACGCCGAGGTCGCCGAGGTCGCCACCGATCTCGTCGCCGTGATGCTCGGCGAGGTCCGCGACCAGCGGGTGGCGATGAACCCCGAGCCGGCCACCGGCAAGCGGGGCCTGCTCGGCGCGCTGCGCCGCCGCTGACGCGGGCGACCGCTCAGGTCGGCCGCGCTCTCGCCGAAAGGCGCAGGAAATCGCACGCCATCTCCCTGATGGGAACCCGTGTATTCCGCGGCGAATTACATCGTTGTCATTTGATGAATTACATCATTGTAGTTATTCGCGCTGTATTGCCATGGTGAAGTTGTTACTGATGTGATTCCTGAGGAAATTGTTCGCTCGGTGCATTCTCGGCACCGGAATCGGGAGGTCCCATGCGCACGCTGAGCTCGCTTCGACGGCTTCGAGCCCTACCGGCGACGGTCACGGCGCTCGCGGTCCTCGCGGCCCTGCTGGTGCTCGCGGCGGGTGGCGGCGGTGGCCGGGACGACCTGGCCCGCACCGCCGCGCAGGCCGACCCGTCGGCGGCGGGCGGGGTGCGCCTGGTCCAGGCCAACATCAAGTCCGGGATGTCGCTCGACCGCACCGCCGCCGACCTGGGCCAGGTCTTCGCGCAGCTGCCCGACTTCATCACCTTCAACGAGGTGTCCAGCCGCCCCGACACGCTGCTCGCGCCTCCGGGCTACGCCATCCAGCGCACGCCGGGCACCTACACCGGCGCCACCGCTGTCGTGTGGGACACCTCGCGGTGGACCAAGATCGCCGCCGGGACCTACAACATCAGCGAGGTCTGGGGGAAGTCGAAGAAGCAGAAGGTGCACTGGGGGGTCCGGTACGCCAACTGGGCCACGCTGCGCAACGCCGAGGGCCGCACCGTGTCGGTGGTGGCGGTGCACTTCGCGCCGGTCACCGCGTACACGCCGGGCATCACGCTGCCGTCGTACCAGCGGCTGGCGGGTCTCGCGCAGACCCTTTCCGCGCAGGGGCCGGTGCTGATGGCGGGTGACGTCAACGTCAACTTCCGCAGCGCGGCCTACCCGCGCAACGACATCGCGGCGATGGGCCTGGTCAACGCCTTCGACCTGTTCGGGGTCGCGCCGCCGACCCACGACAGCGGCGCGGTCATCGACCACGCCTACCTCTACCAGGGCGACCCGCTGCTGCCGGTCACCAACCTGACGACCACCGAGCTCAACTCCGACCACAAGCTGCTCACCGTCGACCTCGGCAACGTCGGGCCGCGCGCCGGCGCCTTCGCGCCGGGCTGGATGTCCAACAAGGACGACAAGAAGGCGACCCTGCGCCTGGTGCGCAGCGCCATCAACCAGGCGCCGCCCGGCTCCGCGCTGCACCTGGCGACCAAGAAGCTCGGTGGCACCAGCATCTACCGTGCGATCGTGAACGCGCGGGCCCGCGGCGTCGAGGTGCAGATCATCACCGGGCACCGCAAGGCGACCGACCTGGACCGCAAGCTCGCCAAGCTGCTCGGCACCAAGAAGAAGCACAAGTCGTGGGCCAAGCGGAAGCCGAACTGGGGCCAGTACGGCCTGCCGAAGGGCCTGGTCCTCGCCAGTACGTCGGGCGGCACCCGTGCGGTGCGGATCGACTCCAGCCGGGTCTGGGTCACCAAGGAGCAGAAGCGTCCCGGCTCGGCGGCGCAGATCCGCTCCGACCAGTTCGGCTACGACGAGATGTTCATCCGGTTCTTCGCGGCCGTGGGCCGGACGATCTGACCGAAGCCTGGTTCCAGGCTGAGCCCGGTCGGCGGGGTCGTGGGGAGTGGGGTCCCTACGGCCCCGTGACCGTCTTCGCGGCGGCCACGCCCCGCTTCACCGCGGCGGAGGCGACCTGGGAGGCCAGCTGACCGGCGACCTTGATCTGGTCGCCGACCTGCTGCGTGGCCGCGAGCGGCGCCAGCAGCCGGTCGGCGCGGGTGAGCAGGCCGTCGGCCCGCTCGACCACCCGGTCGAGCTCGGCGACGGCGGCGGTGAAGGCCGTGACGGAGGCGCTGAACTCGCGCAGCGCGGCGGTGAGGTCGGCGTCGGTCGGGCTGCCCGGGGCGTCGTACTCGCTCATGGAGACCAGGCTAGGCGCCCGCTCGGAAGCGGGTTTCCAGGCGAGCGGTGACATGTCTCACGGTCGTCGGTCTCGTCCGCTACCCGCCGGTACAGTGCGGTCCGGCACCACCAGCGAAAGGGAACGCGATGACCCGGCTTTGCCAGACCGAAGGCCTCACCGAGGACCAGTCCGAGATCCTGAAGGCCGTGCGGGTCTTCGTGGACGAGCAGATCATCCCGGTCGCCCAGGAGCTCGAGCACTCCGACACCTACCCGCAGGAGATCGTCGACGGTCTCAAGGAGCTGGGCGTCTTCGGCCTGACCATCCCCGAGGAGTTCGGCGGCCTGGGTGAGTCCCTGCTGACCTACGCCCTGGTGGTCGAGGAGATCGCCCGCGGCTGGATGAGCGTGTCGGGTGTCATCAACACCCACTTCATCGTGGCCTACCTGCTCATGCAGCACGGCACCGAGGAGCAGAAGCAGAAGTACCTGCCCCGGATGGCCACCGGCGAGGTCCGCGGCGCCTTCTCGATGTCCGAGCCCGGCCTCGGGTCCGACGTCTCCGCGGTGTCGACCAAGGCCACGAAGCAGGACGACGGCTCGTACTCCATCACCGGCCAGAAGATGTGGCTGACCAATGGTGCGTCCTCGACGCTGGTCGCGCTGCTCGTCAAGACCGACGAGGGTGCCGAGAGCGTCTACAAGAACATGACCACCTTCCTCGTCGAGAAGGAGGCCGGCTTCGGCGAGACCGCCCAGGGCGTCACCGTCCCCGGCAAGATCGACAAGATGGGCTACAAGGGCGTCGAGACGACCGAGCTGATCCTCGAGGGCCACCGGATCGGCGCCGACCAGATCCTCGGCGGCGAGCCCGGCAAGGGCTTCTTCCAGATGATGGACGGCGTCGAGGTCGGCCGGGTCAACGTCGCCGCCCGCGCCTGCGGCCTGGCCTGGCGCGGCTTCGAGCTCGGCGTGGCCTACGCCCAGCAGCGCAAGACCTTCGGGAAGGTCATCGCCGAGCACCAGGCGGTGCTCTTCCGGATCGCGGAGATGGCGACCAAGGTCGAGACCGCCCACAACATGATGGTCCGCGCCGCGCGCCTCAAGGACACCGGCAAGCGGATGGACGTCGAGGCCGGCATGGCCAAGATGGTCGCCTCCGAGTACGCCAACGAGGTCGTCGAGGACTCCTTCCGGATCCACGGCGGCTACGGCTACTCCAAGGAGTACGAGATCGAGCGGCTGATGCGCGAGGTCAAGTTCATGCTCATCGGCGAGGGCACCTCCGACATCCAGAAGATGATCATCGGCCGCCAGCTGCTCAAGGAGTACAAGCTCAAGTGAGCACCGCCGCGCCGTCGGGCAAGACGAACCCGGGCAACTTCTTCGAGGACTTCGCGGTCGGGCAGGTCATCCGGCACGCCACCCCGCGCACGGTGACCGAGGGGGACCGGGCGGTCTACGGCTCGATCTACCCGACCCGCTTCGCCCTACCGTCGTCCGCGGTGTTCGCGGCGTCGGTCGGGCTCGACCCGCACCCGGTCGAGGACCTGATCGCCTTCCACATCGCCTTCGGCAAGACCGTCCCGGACGTCTCGCTCAACGCGGTCGCCAACCTCGGGTACGCCGAGTGCCGCTTCCGCCGCCCGGTCCTGCCCGGCGACACGCTGAGCACCTCCTCGGAGGTGATCGGGCTCAAGCAGAACTCCAACGGCAAGAGCGGCGTCGTCTACGTCCGCTCCACCGCGGTCAACCAGCGCGAGGAGGTCGTGCTGGAGTGGGCGCGCTGGGTGATGGTCCACAAGCGCGACCTCGACGCCCCCGCGCCGGAGACCGTCGTGCCCGACCTCGCGTCGGTGGTGGCACCGAGCGACCTGGTCCTGCCCGAGGGGCTCGACTACAGCGAGTACGACTTCGGTGCGGCGGGCGAGCCGCACCGCTTCGACGACTACGCCGTCGGGGAGAGGATCGACCACGTCGACGGCGTCACGCTCACCGAGTCGGAGCACCAGCAGGCCACCCGGCTGTGGCAGAACACCGCCAAGGTCCACTTCAACGTCGAGGCCCGACCCGACGGCCGCAACCTGGTCTACGGCGGCCACGTCATCTCGCTGGCCCGCGCGCTGTCGTTCAACGGTCTCGCCAACGCGCAGCTGATCGCCGCGATCAACGCCGGCGCCCACGCCGCGCCGGCGTTCGCGGGCGACACCGTCTATGCCTGGTCCGAGGTCCTCGACAAGGCCGAGACCGCCGCGCCCGGAGTCGGTGCGCTGCGGCTGCGGCTGGTGGCCACCAAGGGCCGCGACGAGTCGATGACCCTGCGTGGCGAGGACGGCAAGTACGCCCCGGGCGTGCTGCTCGACCTCGACTACTGGGCGCTCGTCCCGCGCTGACGCTCACCCCTCCGGGGTGACCTGCACGTCCTTGATCGTGTAGGTCACCTCGTCGTCGACGCCCTGCGCGATCCGGTCGATCATGACCGAGCCGGGGTGGTCCTGGCCGTCGGGCCAGTCGATCTTCGTCTTGGCGATCTCGGGGGCGTGCGCCTGGGCGAGGATGTCGTTGATGCTCAGCCGGGCGAACTCGGGCGCCGAGGCCCCCGCCTGGGGGCCGTCGAGGGAGGTCGCCTCGGTGACCTTCCCGTCGCGTACGACGACCTCGACGGTGCCCAGCTGCGGGCAGAAGCAGAGCACCTCGAGGTGGTAGCTGTAGTCCTGCGCTGCGAAGGTCGGGTACGACGGCGTCGCGCTCGGCGTCGGGGCGCCGGTGCTGCTCGGCGCCGCGGAGGTCGTGTCGGCGGCCCGCTCCGACTCCTTCGTGCAGGCCGAGAGAGCCAGCAGGAGCGGCACGGTCAGGGCGGCGGTCGCGAGGGTGGTGGGCAGGCGCATGGTCCTCATGATGCCTGGGACGATCGAGGGGGCCGCACGGTTCCCCCGGGCTCTGCCCCGCGCGTCGCCTGGCGTCCCGCGGCGAAACTGAAACAAGTTTCATTTCGGCCGTGACCTGGGTCACAGGCGGCTCGTTGGTCGGGCATGCCTCGACCCCCGCGTGTGCGGCGACTGCTCGGCGTCTCCGTCATCGTGCTCGCGCTGTCCGCCTGTGGCTCCCAGCTGGACCCCGCGACGGTGGCGAGCGTCAACGGCCAGTCCGGCGCCGATCAGACGAGCGGGGTCGCGGCCCCGGTCGGCGGTTCCGGCGACGGCGTCCCGGCCGCCGGCGGCGAGGTGCCCGGCTCCGACGCCGGAGCCGGCGGGCAGGCGCCCACGGCCGGAGGGGGCCCGGACGCCGCCGCGGGCGGCGGTGGCACGCCGAAGGGCGGCGACGCCGGGGGCAAGTCGAAGGGCAAGGGCTCGCCCACGGGCACCGCCAAGGCCGGGTCGTGCGACGGGTTCAAGAACCAGACCGGCATCACCGACAGCACCATCACCCTGGCCAACGTCGCGGACCTCTCGGGGCCGGTGCCCGGCATCTTCGAGGCCTCCCAGCAGGCCGCCCGCGCCTACGTGGAGTACTTCAACTCGCAGAACACCATCTGCGGTCGCAAGCTCGCCATCGCCAACCTCGACAGCCGGGCCGACGCCGGTGCCGACCAGCAGGCGTACACCAAGGCGTGCAGCTCGGCGTTCGCCGCGGTCGGCTCGATGGGCGCCTTCGACTCCGGCGGCGCCAGCACCGCCCAGGGCTGTGGACTCCCCGACATCCGGGCCGCGATGACCACCTCCGAGCGGGCCGCCTGCTCGACCTGCTTCGGCATCTACTCGGTGCGCCCCAACCTGATCGCCGACTCGGGCCCGAAGTGGCTGGCGAGCCAGTACCCCGACGCGGTCAAGAGCGTCGCCATGCTCTACATCAACGCCGGCGCCGCGGTCGGCAACGCCAAGAGCCAGGCCGCGGCCTGGGGGAAGATGGGCTGGTCGGTCAACTACCTCCAGGGCATCGACGTCGCGGAGTTCAACTTCGCGCCCTACGTCCAGCAGATGAAGGACAAGGGCATCAAGATGGTGGTCTACCTCGGGCCCTACCAGAACACCGTCAAGCTCCAGCAGGCCATGCAGCAGCAGGGCTTCAAGCCCGACGTGTTCCTGCAGGACCCGACGATCTACGACCAGCGCTACGTCCAGCAGGCCGGCTCGCTGGCCGAGGGCAGCTTCGTGTACTCGACCATCGACCTGTTCGAGAACAAGGCCAATCCCGAGATCCAGCTGTACCTGTCCTGGCTCAACCAGGTGAAGCCCGGCGCGGTGCCGAACTTCTACGGCCTGTTCGCCTGGTCGGCCATGCGCCTGTTCGTCGAGCAGGCGACCGCCCTCGGCGGCAAGCTGACCCGGGAGTCCCTGGTCGCGGCGGTCCGCAAGGTCAACGACTGGACCGACAACGGCGCCCACGCGGCGATGCGGGTCGGCAGCGCGGAGACCCCGCCGTGCCAGAAGATCATCCAGTACAAGGGCGGACGCTGGCAGCAGGTCTCGCCCGGCACCTGGCTGTGCGGCAATGTCGTCAACTCCGGGGTGAGCGGCTGATGGGCGCGCGCACCCGGGTCCGCCGCGCGGTCGCGGCCGGCGTCGTCCTGCTGGCCCTCACCGCCTGCGGCTCCCAGCTCGACCCGGCGACCGTGGCGAAGGCCGGCGGCCAGGGCGGCGGTACGACGACCGGCACCACCGGCACCAGCGGCGACACCGGACTCCCGGCCGGCGAGGCACCGGCCGCGGGCGACGTACCGGCCGCGGGCGAGGCACCCGCGGCCGGTACGGGGGGTGACGCCGGCGCCCCGGCGGCAGGCGCCACGGGCGGCGCCGCGAGCGGCGGCGGCAAGTCGAAGGGCAAGGGCTCACCCACGGGCGAGGCCAAGGCCGGCTCCTGCGACGGCTTCAAGAACCAGACCGGCATCACCGACAGCGCGATCACGCTCGCCAACGTCTCCGACATCTCCGGTCCGGTGCCGGGCATCTTCGAGTCGGCCCAGCAGGCCACGCGTGCGTACGTCGAGTACTTCAACTCCCAGAACACCGTCTGCGGGCGCAAGCTGTCGCTGGTCAACCTCGACAGCCGGGCCGACGCCGGCGCCGACCAGCAGGCCTATGTCAAGGCCTGCAGCGACGCCTTCGCCGCGGTCGGCTCGATGTCGGCCTTCGACTCCGGCGGCGCGGCCACGGCCAACGCGTGCGGGATCCCCGACCTGCGCTCGACGATCGTCAACCCGGAGCGACAGGCCTGCAAGACCTGCTTCGGCACCTACTCGATCCGCACCAACCTGATCTCCGACCCGGCCGCGAAGTGGCTGGCGGCCAAGTACCCCGACGCGGTCAAGAACGCGGCCTTCCTCTACATCAACGCCGGCGCGGCTCCGGTCAACGCCAAGAGCCTCGCGGCCGGCTTCGAGAAGGCCGCCGGGTGGTCGGCGAAGTACGTCCAGGGCATCGACGTCGCGGAGTTCAACTTCGCGCCCTACGTCCAGCAGATGAAGGACAAGGGGATCCGGGCGGTCATCTACTACGGGCCGTACCAGAACACGGTGAAGCTGCAGCAGGCCATGCAGCAGCAGGGCTTCAAGCCGGACTTCTACCTGCAGGACCCGACGATCTACGACAAGCGCTACATCCAGCAGGCCGGCGCGGTCGCCGAGGGCACCTACGTCTTCTCGCCCAACGACCTGTTCGAGAACAAGGCCAACGCGGAGATCCAGCTCTACCTCTCCTGGCTGCAGCAGGTGAAGCCCGGTGCGATCCCCAACTACTACGGCCTGTTCGCGTGGTCGGCGACCCGGCTGTTCGTGGAGAAGGCGATCGCGCTCGGCGGCAAGCTGACCCGCGCCTCCCTCGTCGACGCCATCCGCGCCACCACGGCCTGGACCGGGAACGGAGCCCACACGGCGATGAACCTCTCGACCGGGGCCACCCCGCCCTGTCTGAAGATGCTCCAGTTCAGCGGCGGCCAGTGGTCGCAGGTCTCCTCGGGCACCTACCTGTGCGGCAATGTCGTCGACTCCGGGGTCGGGGGCTGATCGCCGTGGGCTCCCTCTTCTCCTACACGCTGCTGGGCCTGTTCACGGGCGCCGCCTACGCGATCATGGCCAGCGGCCTGGTGCTGACCTACACCACCACCCGGGTGTTCAACATCGCCCACGGTGCCTTCGGGATGTTCCTGTCCTTCGTGTTCTGGGACTTCACCCAGCGCCAGGGGATGCCCACGGTGCTGTCGCTGATCCTGGTGCTCGGCGTGGTGGCGCCGGCGATCGGCTGGTTCATCCAGCGCTTCGTCACGCGTGGCCTCGGCGAGGGACCCGTCTCGGTCGCGCTCGTCGTGACGGTGGGCCTGCTGGTGGGCCTGATCGGCCTGGCCCAGCAGATCTGGCCGCCGGAGCCGCGTTCGCTGCTGCCGTTCTGGAACGGCACCACCTGGAACGTCGGCGGCACCTACGTCAGCGCGCACCAGGTGATCACCCTGGTCTGCGCGATCGCGGTCGCCTTCGGGCTCTACCTGCTGCTCAACCGCACCCGGATCGGCACCGCCATGCGGGCCTCGGTCGACAATCCCGACCTGCTCCGGCTGTTCGGCGGCAAGCCGGACCGGGTCGCCGCGCTGTCGTGGGCGATCGGCATGTCGCTGGCCGCGCTCGGCGGCATCCTGCTGGCTCCCGTCGTGCTGCTCGACTACTACGCCCTCACCCTCCTCGTCATCAACGCCTATGCGGCCGCCATGCTCGGCCGGCTCAAGAGCCTGCCGATGACCTTCGGCGGGGCGATGGCGCTGGGTGTCCTCGAGTCGCTCGCCGTCGCCTACCTGCCGAAGGAGGGTGTCATCAACTCCTTCCGGGCGGTGATCCCGGCGCTCTTCCTGTTCGCGATCGTGGTGCTGATGCCACAGGCGCAGCTGCGGATCGGTCAGGTCAAGGGCATCGTCACCGCGCCGGTGCCGACCATGAGGCTCTCGCTCGGGTCCGGCGCCGGGCTGCTCGTCGTGGTGCTGCTGGTCGTCAACCTGGTCGCGCCCAACCAGGTGCTGCTGGTCGGCGTGGCGGCGACGTACGCGATCGTGATGCTCTCGCTGGTGCTGCTGACCGGGTACGGCGGCCACGTCTCGCTCGCGCAGTTCACCTTCGCCGGCATCGGCGCGCTCGCCTACGCCAAGCTCGACGAGCCCAACCTGCTCGGGCTGCTGCTCTCGGCGCTGATCGCGGCCGCGGCGGGAGCGCTGGTGGCGCTGCCGGTGCTGCGGCTGACCGGGCTCTACCTCGCGCTGTCGACGATGGCGTTCGCGGTGCTGATGGACAAGGTGGTCTTCAACGCCGACTTCGCGTTCAAGTTCAACGGCACCCTGGCCGCCGAGCGGCTCTCGATCGTCGGGCTGCGGATCGGCTCGGACACGGCGTACGTCTGGTTCATGGTGCTCGCCTTCGTGCTGCTCTCGCTCGGCCTCCTCGTGCTGCGGCGCGGGGCGCTGGGCCGGCTGCTGGTCGCGATGCGCGACAGCCCGTCGGCGTGCGGCACCCTCGGCCTCGACATGCGCTGGTTCCGGGTCGGCCTGTTCGCGCTCTCGGCCGGCATCGCGGGCCTCGCGGGCGGCCTGTTCGCCGGCCTGCGCGGCACCGTCGGCGCGGCGGACTTCCTCTACTTCCAGTCGCTGCTCGTGCTGCTGCTCGCCGTCGTCTTCGGCGCCACCTCGGTGACCGGCGCGCTGCTGGGCGGGTTCGCGCTGATGCTGCTGCCCGAGCTCCAGGCGGCCTCGCCCGGCCTGGCCGGGCTGATGTTCGCGGTGATCGGCTTCGGCGCGGTGCTCCTCGGCCGCGATCCCAACGGCCTGGCCAACCACCTGTTCCGGGTCGGCCGCTGGCTGCGCGGGCGGGTCGCCCCCGGGCTCGAGGGCCGGCTGCAGTCACTGCTGCCCCGCGGCGGGAGCCCCGACGGGACCGACGGTGCGGTCGACGTGCCGCTGGTCGACATGGAGAGGGTGGGCTGAGCGATGGCGCTGCTCGAGGTCGACGACGTCGTGGTCCGGTTCGGTGGGGTGACCGCCGTCAACCGGGCCACCTTCACCGCGGACCGGGGCGTGATCACCGGGCTGATCGGCCCCAACGGCGCCGGCAAGACCACCTGCTTCAACGTGATCACCGGCCTGCAGCGGCCGACCAAGGGCCGGGTGCGCTACCGCGACCGCGACGTCACCGGCTGGCCGGTGCACCGCCGCGCCCGGCACGGCGTGGGCCGCACCTTCCAGCGGCTCGAGGCGTTCGGGTCGCTGTCGGTGCGCGACAACGTCCGGGTGGCCCAGGAGATCCACGGCGGACCAGTGGCCTGGTTCGGCGGCCGGCGCGGCGCGGTCTCCGTCGAGGTGCTGCTCGACCGGGTCGGGATCGCGGACTACGCCGACGAGCGGGCCGACTCGGTCCCGACCGGCACCGCGCGGCTGCTCGAGCTGGCCCGGTGCCTGGCGAGCGACCCGCAGCTGCTGCTGCTCGACGAGCCGTCGTCCGGCCTCGACGAGACCGAGACCGACGCCTTCGGCGAGCTGCTGGTCGAGCTCGCCGCCGAGGGCTGCTCGATCCTCATGGTCGAGCACGACATGGACCTGGTGATGAGCGTGTGCCACGACATCCACGTGCTCGACTTCGGCGAGATCATCGCCTCCGGGGCACCCGCCGACATCCGCACCGACCCGGAGGTGCAGCGCGCCTATCTCGGCTACGCCGAGGACGAGGGCGACACCACGGTGCTGGAGGTGGTCTCGTGAGCGTCCCGATCCTCGACGTGATCGACCTGCACGCGGCGTACGGCCGGATCGAGGTGCTGCGCGGCGTCGACCTGTCCGTGCCCCGCGGCGCGGTGATGGCGCTGCTCGGCCCGAACGGTGCCGGGAAGTCGACGCTGGTCAAGGTGATCAGCGGCCAGAAGGAGGCGACGTCCGGCGACATCCACCTGGCCGGCGTCCACGTCCAGGGCGCCGCGTCCGACGCGCTGGCCCGGGTCGGCCTGTGCACCATCCCCGAGGGCCGCTCGGTGTTCCCGAACCTCACGGTGGAGGAGAACCTGGTCCTGATGTCGTACGCCGGCGTCCCGGCCTCGGCCGTCCTGGACACCGCCTACGCGTACTTCCCGCGGCTGCACGAGCGGCGCCACCAGCTCGCCGGCACCATGTCCGGGGGCGAGCAGCAGATGCTCGCGATGTCGCGGGCGCTCGCCTCGGACCCGGCGCTGCTGCTGCTCGACGAGCTGTCGATGGGCCTGGCGCCGCTGATCGTCGACGAGCTCTACGAGACCGTCGCCCGGATCGCCGAGTCCGGCGTGTCCATCCTGTGCATCGAGCAGTTCGCGCGGACCGCGCTGCGGGTCGCCGACTATGCCGCCGTGATGAGCGGTGGACGCATCGTGGCCACCGGTGAGCCGGGGGAGATCCTCGAGACCATGGCCGACGTCATCCTGGGAGGGGCAGCATGACCGCGACACACCACCGACTCCGACTCGCCGTCACCGGCGCTCTGGTGGGCTCCCTGGCGCTGCTGGCCGCCGGTCCCGCCGCCCAGCCCGCGTCGGCCGACGGGGGCGCGGCGCCCTACGGCGGGTACACCACGCAGGCCTGGTCGGCCCCGATCCGGGTCGAGGTGTTCGAGCCGAGCATCCCGATCCCCGTCGACGCGGGGCAGGCCCAGGTCGAGTTCGACCTCGGCTACAGCAAGGTCAAGGCCGACTCGGGCGAGTCGCGCGGCCGCTCCAGCCTGTTCTGGCCCGGTGACCCGGTCGGCGAGGGCCTGAAGACCTTCGGCGAGCAGCTCGGGCTGCCGTCGACGCCGCTGACGGCGAACGGCTACCCGATGCAGGTCAACTCCCAGTATCCCGGCGACACGCCCACCCAGAAGGACGAGTCGATCCCGGGCGCGATCATGACCACCACCTCCGGCGAGGGGACGGCGAGCGCGGAGACCGGCTTCTCACCGGACGGCACGGTGCAGGGGCCCGACGGCCCGGTCGCCGACCCCAGCCAGAAGAGCGGCCTGATGGACCTGCTCAACGGGATCACCGGGATGCTCACCGGTGGTGGGCTCGGTGGTGGGCTCGGGGGTGGGCTCGGCGGCGCCTCGGCGACCACCCCGGCGTCGGCGCCCGGCCTGCCGCCCCAGCTCGCGGCGCTGGTCGACGTCGACGGCTACGTGTCCACGTCGAAGATGGAGGCCAAGGACAGCAAGGTGGTCGGCGTCTCGCGGGCCACCCTGGGCGAGATCCGGCTGCTCGGCGGCCTGATCACCCTCGGCGGCGTCGAGACCGTCGCCAAGGCCACCTCCGACGGCAGCACCGGCACCGCCACCGGCAAGGCGGTCTGGGGCAAGCTGGCGATCGCCGGCCAGGAGTTCGGCCTCGGCCCCGACGGTGCGGTCGCGATGGGCAAGACCACCCCGATCCCCGGTCTCGACCAGCTGCCGCTCGACGCGCTGAAGGCCCTCGGCGTCACCTTCGAGATCCCCGAGCAGGTCCGCACCGTCGACGGCGACGCCGGCACCAGCCTGTCGCAGGGCCTGCGGATCACCATCGACACCCAGCTGCTCTCGCCGCTGCTCAAGGCGCTGCCCACCAGCGTCCTCGGCGAGCTGATCCCCGCCCAGGCCGGACCGCTCAAGGGCGTCGTCTCCGGTCTGTCCAACCTGGCGCCCAAGGTGGTCGTCACCCTCGGCGTCGCCAAGGCCGAGGTCGACACGGTGCCGCCGATCGACATCTCTGCCCCGCCGCCCGCCACCGACGAGGCCGCCGCCCCGCCCGCCGCCCCGGAGGCCGCGCCGCCCGCCGCGGCCGGTGGGGTCGGCGTACCGTCGGCCGCGACGCCGGTGCCGGTCGGCACCGTGCCCACCGCGGGCTCCGCGCCCACCGGCGACCTGGTCGACGCCGCGCCCACCAGCGCCGGCCTGCCCGAGCTGTTCTCCATCCCCGGCATGCTCCTCGTCGCCGCCTTCGCCCTCGCGGCGGTCGCCGGGTCCTGGTTCCGCCGGCTGGGCGCCGCGGCCCTCGGTCTCGGCGCCTCCTGTCCCCACGGCCTCGACAGCGGCCTGCCCGACCTCCGAAAGGCCTGAGCCCATGACCACCGCCGCCACCCCCTCCGGCCGCGCCGGCAGCCTGCCCCGGGCGGGCGAGTCCACCCGCTCGGGCATCGCGCCCCTCAAGGACAACCACTACGCCCTGCTCCAGGTGGTGCTGTTCTGGGCGGGCGCGATCATGCTCCCGCTCGGCATCGTGGTGATCATCCTGGGTTGGTACGGCGCCGCCAACACGCCGTACCAGTGGGACCAGATGTCCTATGTCGTCTCCGGCGGCATGCTCGGCCTGGGCCTGACCTTCGTCGGCGGCTTCCTCTACTTCGGTGCCTGGCTGGCCCGGATCGCCGCCGACGGCCGCGAGTCCTCGAAGCGTCTCGCCGACACGCTGCTCGTCCTCGCCGAGGTCACCGCCACCTCCGCCCGCACCGACGAGCAGGGCCACGACGTGGGCGCCATCCCCGTCGTCGCCGGCGGCGGCACCACCATGCACCGCCGGGACTGTGCGCTGATCGCCCACCGCGACGACCTCACCCCCGTGGGGGAGGACAACGCGCACCTCGCGACCTGCCGGGTGTGCCGGCCGACGGCGCGCCGCTGAGCCGCGGTTGGGGTGACTCGCGCCTGTGGATAGCCGGGCGCGGAGGACGGGCGCCGCTGGTTGGCTGGAGCGGTGCAGCCGTCGTTCGCGCCCGGAGCCCCTGCTCTGGGTCAGCGATGCCGTGGCGTGGTGTCTCCAGCGCGGGCAGCCGTGGCGGCGCGCGGTCAGTGACCTGGTGGTCGCGGACATCGCCGCGGACACAGAAGACGGGCCCGGCTAAACGTCCATGGGGACGGCCTCCGGGCCCGTGTCTCCATTAGATCACGGTCGTCGACGCCGAACCAGGCGGATCGCCCCGGCCTGTGGACGACACGCGCCTGGCCTCCTAGGCCGCGCTCTCCTGCGGTGTCTCCGCCTCCGTCCGCGCCGCGAACCAGCGCGCGAGGGGGAGCAGGGTCAGCACCAGCACCATCGGTACGACGAACCCGAACCTCAGCTCGTCCTTCCCGACCACGCCGGTGAGCACCGCGCCGAGCAGTCCGCCGACGTAGTTGAACTGGTTGAACCGGGCGATCACCGCGTCCACCCGCTCGACCGAGCCGCCGGCGATCCGGGCGGCCGCCGAGAAGCTCAGTGGGGCGACGACGGAGATGCCCGCGCCGGTGAGCGTGAAGCCGAGGACGGCGACCGGCCAGGTCGGGGCGGCGGTGACCACGACCAGGCCGCCGCAGGCGACGACCGCGCCGACGCGCAGCACCGGGGTGACGCCGTACCTCTCGACGAGGGAGTCGCCGGCGACCCGGACCAGGAGGCTGGCGACCAGGTAGGGGAGGGTGGCGAGGGCGACCCACCGGGAGGGGGCGTCGACGACCTCGTCGAGGTAGACCGCGCCCCAGGTCTGGGCGGCGGTGTCGACCATGTAGAAGACCACCATGCCGAGGCCGACCATCAGGATCGGCCGCCACGGGATCGCGAGGTCGGGCCCGGGACCGGCCAGCGCGGCCTCGGGGTCGCGCGGCAGGAAGCGGGCGCCGGCCACGACCAGCGGCAGCACCGTGATCAGCGCGGTCCACGGGAGGTCGAGGTCCGCCGTGGCGAGGGTGAGCGCCGCGCCGACCAGTCCGCCGAAGGTCCACGAGCCGTGGAAGCTCGGCAGGATGGTGCGGCCGTAGCGTCGTTCGAGCGCGACCGCCTGCATGTTGGTGGTCGCGTCGACCATGCCCAGCCCGACGCCGTAGACCCCCACGCCGAGGAGGAACGCCGGCCACGCCGGCGCCGCCAGCATCAGCGCCGCCCCGCCCGCCACCAGCACCAGCCCGGCCCGCAGCACCCGCGCGCTCGCGGTCCGCGCCGACAGCCGCTCGGCGAGCACCGACCCCGCGCCGGCCAGCAGCACGATCGCCAGCAGCACGCCGGAGATCCCGAGCTCGGAGAGGTCCCAGCGGTCCTTGAGATCGGGCAGCCGGGTGGTGAGCCCGATGAAGACGAAGCCCTGGGTGGCGAACCCGGCCGCGATCGCGAGCCGGTAGCGGTGGAGGGTGGGCATGCGGGGATCCTGCCACTGCTCGGGGGTGGCTGGCAGGATGTCGGCATGGCCGATTCCGCGTTCCTGGCCCGGCACGGCGCGACCGAGTGGAGTGTCTCGGGGCGACACACCTCCCGCACCGACCTGCCGCTTCTCCCCGAGGGCGAGCAGGTGGCTCGTGGGCTGGCCGACCGGCTGGCCGGCACCGCCTTCGCCGAGGTGCTGACCAGCCCGCTGCTGCGTGCCCGGCGTACGGCGGAGCTGGCCGGCTTCCCGGACGCGGAGGTGTGCGACGACCTCCTCGAGTGGGGGTACGGCGACTACGAGGGCCGCACGACCGCGGAGATCCGCGAGGAGGTGCCGGACTGGACCGTCTGGACCCATCCCAGCCCTGGCGGCGAGCCGGCGGCGGCGGTGGCCGCGCGGTGCGACCGGGTGGTGGCCCGGATCCGGGCGGCGGGCGGTCCGGTGCTGGTGTTCGCGCACGGCCACGTGCTGCGTGCCCTGGCGGCGCGCTGGCTGGGGCTGCCGGTCGCGGACGGGCGGCTGTTCCGCCTCGACACGGCGACCCTGTCCGAGCTCGGGCACGAGCGGGAGACGCCGGTGCTGCTGCGCTGGAACAGCTGAGCGAGGAGCGGGGCGGATGCTTGACGAACGGCGCGTCGCGCAGCACGGTGTCGATCATGCCGACCGATGAGCCAGCGGAGTCCGGGGTGCGGGTGGAGTGCCCCCGCTGTCCGGCCCCCGTGGCCGAGGTGGGGGACGGGAGCTGGTCCTGCCCGGACCACGGCGTGGTCGTCCCGCTGTGGCGGCCGCTGACGTCGTCCTACGAGGAGTTCGCCGCCCACCTCCAGCGGGTCGGCCCGTTCCCGACCTTCCTGCCGTGGCCGCTGGGGCCGGGGTGGTCCGTCAGCGACTTCGCGGCCGTGGTCTCCGAGGGCGACAGCGCCCGCGCGACCATGGCCTGCGTGGCCGGCACCAGCCAGCTCGACGGCCCGGTCGACGTGATGGTGATCAGCGAGGAGCCCGGCACCGGCTTCGGCGCCCGGGTCGCCGGGCTGGCCAGCGCCGGCGACACCGAGCCGCTCGATCCCGGCCACGAGGTCGGCGAGGGCCCGCCACCGGTCCGGGTGCGCGTCGACCAGTACCCGGTCGGGCTGTGGCCGGTCTCGGTCAGCACCTCACCGGGGGAGTGGGACCGCTCCGTGCTGGCGGGCGAGGCGGGCGGCCGGTGGCTGTGGCTGGTGCTGCGGCCCGCCTCGGCGATCCTGCTCCTGCGCGACGACTGGATCCTGCGCGACATCTCCGCCACCGGCCCCCAGCTGGTCGCCCTGCCGTTCGGCGGCCCGGCGCCGTCCTGGTGACCGTCCCGACTTTGGCCATTTCCGCTCCTGGCGGCGCCCGGATGCGAGAGCATCCCCAGCGGACCACGAGGAGGCCCGCATGGCGCGGAACGCGCAGGCGCTGCGGCGTCGTACGGCAGAGGCGATCGCCCAGCGCTCGGACCTGACGGTCCGCACCCGGAGCGCGCCGACGGGCCTGCGGGCCCGCCTGCGCTACGGCTTCGACAACACCATGGCCCGCGGTACGCCGGCCCTGGTGGCCTGGCTGTTCGCCGTCACCGTGCTGCTGGTCGTCGTGTTCGCCGTCATCGACATCGTCTCGGGGATGCGGCGCGACCACATCGGGTTCTGGGAGGCCGCCTTTCAGGCCCTGCTGCACGCCCTCGACCCGGGCACCGTCGCCGGCGACACCGGCGCGCGCTGGAGCTTCATCGTCACCATGCTGGTGCTCACCGTGGCCGGCCTGTTCATCGTCAGTGCGCTGATCGGCGTGATCGCCGCGGGCATCGACGCCCGGATCGCCGAGCTGCGGCGCGGCCGGTCGGTGGTCCTGGAGAGCGACCACTCGGTCATCCTGGGCTGGTCGGACTCGATCTTCACCGTCATCAGCGAGCTGTCGATCGCCAACGAGAGCCGGCGCCGGCCGGTGGTGGCGGTGCTCGCCGACCGCGACAAGGTCGAGATGGAGGAGGAGATCCGCGCGAAGGTGCCGAACCTGCGCGGCACCCGCGTCGTCTGCCGCTCCGGAGCGCCCTCCGACATCGACGACCTCGCCATCGTCAGCCCCGCCGCGGCCCGCTCGGTCGTCGTCCTGTCCGGCGACGGCGCCGAGCCGGACCGCGACGTGATCAAGGCGCTGCTCGCGCTGCGCTCCCTGCTCGCGGCCGATGCCGGCCCGCGGGTCGTCGCCCAGCTGCGGGACCCGGCGAACCTCGAGGTGGCGCGGCTGATCGGCCGCGACCGGCCGGGCGGCATCTCGCTGCTCGACATCCGCGAGACGGTCGCCAAGCTCGTCGTCCAGACCTCGCGCCAGTCCGGCGCCGCCGCCGTGTACCGCGAGCTCTTCGACTACGACGGCGACGAGATCTACTTCCTCGAGCAGCACGAGCTGGCCGGCGCGACCTACGCCGACGCCCAGCTCCACTACGACCAGCTGACCGTGATCGGCGTGGCCACCGGCAGCAGCGTGCAGCTCAACCCGGCGCCCGACACCGTCGTCGGCGACCGCTCGCTCGTCGTGATCGCGGAGGACGACTCCGTGCTCGCCACCGCGCCGCGCTCGAGCGCCACGGTCGCCGAGGACGCCTTCGCCGGCCAGCCGGCGGAGCAGCCGCGACCGACCCACGCCGTGGTCCTCGGGTGGAACGAGCGGGCGCCGATCGTGCTGCGCGAGCTGGACCGGTACGCCGCCCCGGGCTCGACCCTCACCGTGGTGACCGAGCACGGCGCGCCCGGCGTACCCGACACGGCGAACCTCGCGGTGACCGTCGTCGAGGCCGCCACCACCCGCCGCGCGGTCCTCGACGAGCACGTCGCACCGGGCTGCGACCAGGTGATCGTGCTCTGCTACTCCGACGACCTCGACGCCGAGGCCGCCGACGCGACGACGCTGATCACGCTGCTCCACGTGCGCGACATCCTGGCCAGCTCCGCGAGCAGCGCCCCGGTCATCAGCGAGATGATGGACGACCGCAACCGGGTGCTCGCCCAGGTCGCCGACATCGACGACGTCGTGGTCAGCGGCGAGATCGTGAGCCTGATGGTCGCGCAGCTGTCCGAGGACTCCCGGATCGAGCCGGTCTTCCACGACCTGCTCGAGGAGGAGGGCAGCGAGATCTACCTGCGCCCGGCGGAGTGGTACGTCGGCCCCGGCCGTGAGCTCTCCTGGGCGACCGTCGTCGCGGCCGCCGCCCGCCGGGGCGAGACCGCGATCGGGTTCTCCTCGCCCCGGCTGGCCGAAGCCGGCTCGCGGGTCGGTGTCGCGGTCAACCTCGCCAAGAGCGAGACCGTGGTCGTCGAGCCCGGCGACCGGGTCGTGGTCCTCGCCGAGCTGTGAGGCCGTCCCCACCCCGGGGGTGGTGCGGGCACCACCACCGATCGGGGTCGGTGGGCCCCTGACGGCGCGGCGTCGCGGCGGAAGGCTGGACGCATGCCAGCCCTCCGAACCGCCCTCCGTCGCCGGCCGTTCACCGTGCTCGGGTTGCTGACCCTCGTCGTGGTCGGCCTCGGCTCCGGTGCGCTGACCGGCGACATCCTCGACCACGACTGGGGCCGAGCCCTGGCCTACGGCCCCGACCCGCTGGCCGCCGGCCACTGGGGAACCCTGCTCACCGGCCCCCTGCTCGCCATCGCCCCCTGGTGCTACCTACCGGTGCTGCTGAGCTTCGCGCTGTGCATCGGGTACGCCGAGCCCCGGCTCGGGACCCTGCGCACCGCCCTGCTCTGGCTGGTCACCCAGGTCGGCAGCGTCGTGGTCGCGAGCGCGCTGATCCTGGCCGTCGGCCCGGACTCCCTCCAGCACGCGCGCGACGTCGGCCCGTCGGGTGGCGCGCTCGCCGTAGGCGCCACGATCACCGCCTTCCTCGGCACCGTCCCCCGGCGCGTGGTCCGCACCGGCCTGGTCGGGTACGCCGTGCTCTCCCTCTTCCTGATCGGCCATCTCGCCGACGTCGTCCACCTGGTGGCGGTCGCCGCCGGCCTGCTGATCGGCTCCCTGATCGGCCCGCGGCGCCGGCCGCTGGTCAACCGCGACCGCGCGATCGAGCACCTGCGGCGCGACGGCGGCGGCACCCTGTCCTGGATGACCACCTGGCCCGGCGTGCGCTACTTCTACGACCCGCGCGGCGAGGGCTATCTCGCCTACCGCCGCCACCTCGGCGTCGCGCTGGCCCTCGGCGACCCGATCGGCACACCGGACTGGCGGGCCCGCGCGGCGCGCGAGTTCGCGGCCTTCTGCGACGACGAGCACCTGGTCCCGAGCCACTTCGCGGTGACCGGGCCGGTGGCGCGGACGGTCGGCGGGCGCAGCCTGCAGATCGGCGAGGACACCCTGCTCGACCTGCCGGGCCTGGAGTTCCGGGGCAAGCGGTGGCAGGACGTGCGTACCGCCCGCAACCGCGCGGCCCGGGACGGCATCCGGTTCGAGCTGGTCGCCCTCGCCGACGCCGACCCGCGGATCATCGCCCAGGTGCGGGAGATCAGCGCGGCCTGGCTGCGCCGCCAGCGCACCCCCGAGCTCGGCTTCACCCTCGGCGGCGTCGACCACGCCATGGACCCGCGGGTGCGGGTCGCGCTGGCCCTCGACGCCGACGACCGGGTGCACGGGTTCCTCTCGTGGCTGCCCGTCCACGGGGCCGGCGGCCGGATCGACGGCTGGACCCTGGACCTGATGCGACGCCCCGACGACGGCTTCCGGCCGGTCATCGAGTTCCTCATCGCCGAGTCGTGCCTGGCCTTCCAGGCGGAGGGCGCGACCGTCGTGTCCCTGTCGGCGGCGCCGCTGGCCCGCAGCGCGGGGGAGGCGGAGGGCTGGCTGCAGCGGGGGCTGGAGCGCTCGGCGCGGCTGCTCGAGCCGCTCTACGGGTTCAGCTCGCTGCACGCCTTCAAGGCCAAGTTCTCGCCCCGCTGCGAGGCCCTGCACCTCACCTACCGCTCGCTGGGGGAGCTGCCCCGGATCGGGGCGGCGGTGCTCATCGCGTACCTGGTCACTCCCAAGACCCGCGAGGCCGGTACGCCGCTCACCTGGCCGGTCCCGGTGGCCGCTGAGCAGGTCGAGCAGGCCGAGCGGGGCGAGCGGGTGCCCGCCGCGGCCTGACGGCGACGGCCGCCCGCCGCGGGCACTAGCCTCGTACGGTGACGATCGACCTCCACACCCACTCCAGCGTCAGCGACGGGACCGCGGCGCCCGCCGACCTGGTGCGGGCGGCCGCGGCGGCGGGGCTGGACGTGGTGGCGCTCACCGACCACGACACCACGGCCGGCTGGGCCGAGGCGGCCGCGGCGGCGGAGCAGGTCGGCATCGGGCTGGTGCGGGGGATCGAGGTCAGCACCCGGTTCCGTGGGGCCGGTGTCCACCTGCTGGCCTATCTCCCCGACGACGCCGACCCGGCGCTGCAGGCCGAGCTCGGCCGGATCGTGGAGGGACGCGAGGCGCGGGTGCCGACGATGCTCGCCCGGCTGCGGGAGCTCGGCGTACCCGCGACCGAGGAGGCGCTGGCCGAGGTGAGTCCCGACAACCAGGTGACCGGGCGCCCCCACGTCGCCGACCTGCTGGTGCGCCTGGGCGTCGTCCGCAACCGCAACGAGGCGTTCGCCCGCTACCTCGCCGACGACGGCCCGGCGTTCGTCGACCGGTACGCCGCCGACCTGGTCGAGATGATCGGGCTGGTCACCGCCGCCCGCGGGGTCAGCGTGGTCGCCCACCCGTGGGGGCGCGGCTCGGCGTCGGTGCTCGACGAGGCGGCCTTCGCCGAGCTCGCCGCGGCCGGGCTGGGCGGCATCGAGGTCGACCACCTCGACCACGACCGGGCCGAGCGGGGGCAGCTGCGGGGGATCGCCTCGCGGCTGCGGCTGCTGGTCACCGGCTCCAGCGACCATCACGGCACCGGCAAGACCGGGCACGAGCTCGGCTGCGAGACCACCTCCCGGGGCGAGCTGCGGCGTCTGCTCGACCGGGCCGCCGAGCTCGGCTCGCCCACCGGCCTGGTCGGGGGCGTGCGCCGATGATCGACGCCGTGCTGCTCGTCGAGGTGTTCGTGACCCTCTTCGTGATCATGGACCCCGTCGGCACGGTGCCGATCTTCCTGTCGCTGACCGCGGGCCGCAGCGCGGCCACCGCCCGGCGCGCCGCCTGGCAGGCGGTCGCGGTCTCGTTCCTGGTGATCACGCTGTTCGCGCTCTTCGGCCAGCAGATCCTCAACTACCTGCACATCTCGCTGCCCGCGCTGCAGTGCGCCGGCGGCCTGCTGCTCCTGCTGGTCGCCCTCGAGCTGCTCACCGGCAAGCAGGACGAGCTGACCGCCTCCGCCGACGCCAACATCGCCCTCGTCCCGCTCGGCACCCCGCTGCTCGCCGGCCCGGGCGCGATCGTCGCCACCATGCTGTTCGTCCAGGACATCGGCTCCTGGGGCGACGGCGTCTCCGTGGCCCTCGGCGTGGTCGGCGTCCACGTCGCGCTCTGGGCCGCGATGCGCTACTCGCTGCCGATCCTGCGCCTGATCCGCGACGGCGGCGTCCTGCTCGTCACCCGGATCGCCGGCCTGCTGCTGTCCGCCATCGCGGTGCAGCTGGTCGCCGACGCCGTCCGGGCGTTCATCGCCGGCGAGGGCTGAGCCGGCCCCTCACTTCCGCCCCAGCGACTGCAGCCGCTGGAGCAGCGAGCTGGGGACCACGCGGGTGCCGGCGACGATCGCCTGGTAGCGCTTCGACGGGATCGACAGCGCCCGGCCGCGGTCGAAGTCGGCGAGCGCGTCGCGGACCAGCCGGTCGGGCTCCAGCCACAGCAGCCGGGGCGCCGAGGCGTCGCGGTCGACACCGAGCCGCTGGTGGAACTCGGTCTTGACGAAGCCCGGGCACAGCGCCATCACGGTGACGCCCCGACCGGCGTACTCCTGGTGCGCCCAGGCGCTGAACGAGTTCACCCAGGCCTTCGCCGCGCTGTAGGTGCCGCGGGGCAGGAAGGCGGCCACGCTCGACACGTTGATCACGCCGCCCCGCCCACGCTCGACCATGCCGCCGAGCGCGGCATGGGTCAGCCGCAGCACGGCGCGCACCAGCACGTCCTGCTGGGCCTGCTCGACGTCGACCGGGTTGTCGAGGAAGCGCTCCTTGAGCCCGAAGCCCGCGTTGTTGACCAGGAGGTCGACCGGCGCCGCGCGGTCGGCCAGCCGGGCCTCGACGCGGGCGAGGGCGTCCAGCGAGGTGAGGTCGGCGGGCAGCACCTGCACCCCGACGGCGTACGACGAGCGGAGCTCCTCGGCGACGGACCCGAGCCGGGCCTCGTCGCGGGCCACCAGGACCAGGTCGTGGCCGCGCGCGGCGAGCTGGCGGGCGAACTCGAGGCCGATGCCGGCCGTGGCGCCGGTCACGAGGGCTGTGGGCATGCCGCAACCCTAGGCCCCGATCGGGCATGATGGTCCCGATGAACAGCGTGCAGGCGGCTCCCACGATCCTCGCTGTCGCCAACCAGAAGGGTGGCGTCGCGAAGACCACCAGTGTCGCGTCGATCGGAGCGGCCCTCGCCGAGCGGGGGCAGCGGGTGCTGCTCGTCGACCTCGACCCGCAGGCCTGCCTGACCTTCTCGCTCGGCATCGACCCCGAGGACCTCGAGCTCTCGGTCCACCACGTGCTGACCAAGGGCACCGCGGTGGGGGAGGTGATCCTCGAGACCGAGGACGGCGTCGACCTGCTGCCGGCGACCATCGAGCTGGCCCGCGCCGAGGCCGACCTGCTGACCCGCACCGGCCGCGAGCACGTCCTGCGCGGGGTGCTCGAGGACCTCCAGGCCAGCGGACGCAGCTACGACTGGGTGCTGCTCGACTGCCCGCCCTCGCTCGGCGTGCTCACCGTCGCGGCGCTGACCGCGGCCGGCGGCGTCCTCATCCCGCTGCAGTGCGAGACCCTGTCCCACCGCGGGGTCGGCCAGCTGCTCGACACCGTCCACGACGTACGCCGGTTCACCAACCGCGACCTCGCGGTGTGGGGCGTCCTCCCGACGCTCTACGACGGCCGCACCAACCACGCGCGCGCCGTGCTCGACACGATCGCGGAGACCTATGACCTCGAGGTCGTCGAGCCGCCGATCCCCAAGACCATCAAGTTCGCCGAGGCGCCGGCCGCGGGCCGCTCGATCCTCGCGACCAGCCGCACGAGCAAGGGCGCCGAGGCCTACCGCGAGGTCGCCGGCTCCCTGCTCGCCCGGTCGGCCCGCTGAACGCCGTGTCGAAGCACGCCGCCCGCCCCGATCCCGGCCGCCACCGCGCCCGCCGCGCCGCCGGCCGCCGCCGCGCCACGCCGGTGCGCCCGCGCTACGGCCGGATCACCGCCGTCGCCGCGGCGCTCAGCGTGACCGCCGTCGCGGTCGCGGGCGGCTTCGGACTGCTCCCCGGCGAGCCCGAGGCGCCGGCCGCCGCCAGCCAGGACAGCCCGACGACGCCGGCCGCCTCCACCCAGAGCGCCACCCCGGAGCGCGACGACCTCACCGCGCTCCAGCCGTCCGCGACCGCCGACCTCGCCGACGTGAGCGCCCCGCTCGCCGCGCTCTCCGACTCCACCGAGCTGCCGCCGCGGTCCGGGACCGGCCGCCGGATCGTGTTCAGCGAGGGCCGGCAGCGGGTCTGGCTGGTCGACGGAGACGGAGAGGTCGCCCGCACCTACCTGGTCTCGGGCAGCGTCGAGGACAACCTCGACCCCGGCACGTACGCCGTCTACTCCCGCAGCCGCCACGCCATCGGCGTCGACGACTCCGGCACCATGGAATACTTCGTCCGGTTCACCCGCGGCACCCAGGGCGCGGCGATCGGCTTCCACACCATCCCCGTCGACGAGGGCAAGCCGGTCCAGACCCGCGAGCAGCTCGGCACCCCCCTCTCCCACGGCTGCATCCGGCAGGCCCGCCCCAACGCGATCGCGCTGTGGGACTTCGCCCCGGTCGGCACCACCGTCGTCGTCACCGCCTGACCTCGATTTGCCCCGGAGCGGGGGCTTCTGCCTAGGGTGCCCGGATGCTCGCCACGTACGGGAAGCACCTCGCCAAGATCTGCGTCGCCCTCCTGGTCCTCGCCCTCGGCGCCTCGCTCGCGCAGAGCCAGAGCGCCACGGCCGCCGCGCCTGAGCCCGACGGCACCCCCGCCGTCCCCGCCGCCAAGGGCGGTGGGTTCGAGGTCCGCGCGATGACCTTCAACATCCTCACCGCCTCGATGGCGCCCGGCGGCATCGGCCGCGCCAACGCCGCCGCGACCCAGGTCCAGCAGCGCAAGCGCAACGTGGTCGCCTTCCAGGAGGTGCACCAGTCCCAGCTGAAGGTGCTGCGGCACCGGCTCTCGCGGTTCAAGTTCTGGCCGCGCCGCACCCTCGACAACTTCAGCGGCGCGATCCAGATCGCGTGGAAGACCGACGAGTTCGACGTCCTCGACAAGGGTGCGATCTACCGTCCCTCGATGGGCAAGATGCGCGCCATCCCGTGGGTCAAGCTCAAGAACCGCGGCACCAAGCGCGTGCTCTACGTCGTCGCGATCCACAACGCCCCCGGCGGCCTGGAGCACGAGCGCGACGTCTCCACCGACCGCGAGATCAAGCTGATCAAGCGCCTCGGCGCCAAGGGCAACCCGGTGCTCGTCATGGGTGACATGAACGAGCGGGTCGAGTTCTGCCAGCGGGTCGCCAAGGCGACCGACCTGGTCTCCATCGGCGGTACGAAGAAGAAGCCCTGCCCGGTGCCGCCCAAGGCCGGACCGGACTGGATGCTCGCCACCTGGACCGGCACCAAGTTCAGCGACTACGCCAAGGTCTACAACGGCATCAGCGACCACCCGGTCGTCGTCGGCAACATCTGGGTCGAGCCGCTCGCCAGCTGAGGTTTGTTTGGCGCTCGCCAAGTCAACACAGGAGCCCGGACACGGATGTCCGGGCTCCTGTTGTGTTGGTCAGGCCGCTCGGTGGTGGCGGGGGTTCGCGACAGCGCCACAACGACACAGGAGCCCGGGCCGATGGCCCGGGCTCCTGTTGTTGTCGCTGGGTGCGCTCAGGCGCTGGGCGTCTCGGCCTTCGCCGCGCCGCCACCGCTGCTGCGGCGACGACGCCGGCGGTTGCGGTTGGCCGGACGCTCGCCGCCCTCGGCGGCCGCGCCCTCGCCGGTCTCGGCCTTCGGCGCCGACGCCTCGGCGCCGTCCTCGACCGGCTTGCCGCCACGGGTGCGGGTCCGGGTGCGGGTCCGGTTGCGGTCGCTGGAACGACGCTCGGAGCGCTCGCCCGAGCGCTCGGCCCGCTCGCCCTTGGGGGCGGGCGGCGCCGGGGGAGCGATCCGGCCTTTGGTGCCGGGGGCGATGCCCTGGTCGTGGAAGAGGTGCTCGGAGGTGGAGTACGTCTCGACCGGCTCGTCGAAGGGCAGGTCGAGGGCCTTGTTGATCATCTTCCAGCGGTGCACGTCGGTGGCGTCGACCAGCGTGATCGCGATGCCGGAGGCGCCGGCGCGGCCGGTGCGGCCGATCCGGTGGACGTAGGTCTTGTCGTCCTCGGGGCAGGTGTAGTTGACGACGTGGCTGACGCCGGACACGTCGATGCCGCGGGCGGCGACGTCGGTGGCGACGAGGACCTTGATCTTGTCCTCGCGGAACCGGGTCAGCGCCTTCTCGCGCGCCACCTGCGCCATGTCGCCGTGCAGCGGGCTGGCCTTGAAGCCGCGCTCGACCAGGTCGTCGGCGACCCGCTGGGCCTGGCGCTTGGTGCGGGTGAAGACGATCATCTTGTCGGCGTCCTCGGCCTGCAGCAGGCGGCCGAGGATCTCCGGCTTGTCGAGGTCGTGGGCCAGGTAGATGAACTGCGCGGTCGCCGGCACGGTCGCGTTCTCGTACGACGACTCGGCGCGGATGTTCATCGGGTGCCGCATGTGCATGCGGGCCAGCGAGACGATCGCGGAGGGCATGGTCGCCGAGAAGAGCATGGTCTGGCGGGTCTCCGGGGTCATCCGGAGCAGCTTCTCGACGTCGGGCAGGAAGCCGAGGTCGAGCATCTCGTCGGCCTCGTCGAGGACCAGGGCGTGCACGTGGGAGAGGTCGAGGACCCGGCGGTTGGCGAGGTCGATCAGCCGGCCCGGCGTACCGATGACGATGTCGACGCCGCTCTCGAGCGCCTCGATCTGGGGCTCGTAGCCGACGCCGCCGTAGATCGTGAGGACCCGCAGCCCGCGGTCGCGGCTGGCGATCTCGAGGTCGCTGGACACCTGGATCGCGAGCTCGCGGGTCGGCGCCACGATGAGTGCCTGGGGCTTGCCCTGGGGGAGCTCGGCGTAGTCGGGGTCGGTGGGCGCGACGCTGCGCTGGATCACCGGGATCCCGAACGCGAGGGTCTTGCCGGTGCCGGTGCGGGCCTGGCCGATCAGGTCGGTGCCCATCAGCGCGACGGAGAGGGTCATCTCCTGGATGGCGAAGGGATGGACGATCCCGGCCCGCTCGAGCGCGTCGCAGATCGCCGGCATCACGCCGAGGTCGCGGAAGGTCGGAGCCTCCGCCGCGGTCTCGGTGGTGGACGCAGCGGTGGTGTCGTTGGAAGTCAGTGTTCTGTTCGCTTTCGTGAGTGTCGTCAGCCGGTCGGCATGGCGCCAGATCAATGCGGCTGTTCACACTCAGCCGCGCACATACGTGGGCGGGTGCCCGGGCGGGCCGGCCGTGCTCCCCGGGTGGTTCAGGGGATCGGACTGGCTCTCACCACCCCCTAGCGTACTTGTACGCTCAGCGCATGGCTGAATCCGCCGCCGCGAGCCCCGACTTCGCCGACTCCGACCCGGCCTACCGCGAGGCCGTCGTCGACCTGCTGGGGGCGATCGCGTACGGCGAGATCTCGGCCTTCGAGCGCCTCGCCGAGGACGCCAAGCTCGCGCCGAGCCTGGCCGACAAGGTCGACCTGGCGACCATGGCGAGCGGCGAGCTGACCAAGGTGCACGCCCTCCACGACCGGATCCGCGCGTTCGGCGCCGACCCGTTCGAGGCGATGCTGCCGTTCCGCGAGCCGCTCGACGCCTTCCACCGCCACACCGCTCCCGCCGACTGGCACGAGGGCCTGGTGAAGGCGTACGTCGGCGACGGGCTCGCCAACGACTTCTACCGCGAGATCGCGGCCTATCTCGACCCCCAGACCCGCGACCTGGTCGTCACCTCGATGGAGGAGGGCACGCACGCGACCTTCGTCGTCGACCGGGTCCGTGCCGCCATCGCGCAGGACGCCCGGCTCGGCGGCCGGCTCGCGCTGTGGGGCCGCCGGCTGATGGGGGAGGCGCTCACCCAGGCACAGCGGGTGGCCGCCGACCGCGACGCGCTGACCGCGCTGCTCGCCGGCGGCGTCGACCGCCCCGGCCTCGACCTGGCCGCGATGGGCCGGATGTTCACCCGGCTCACCGAGCGACACATGGCCCGGATGGCCGAGCTGGGCCTGGAGGCCTGACCCGGAGACATCCCTCGCGACGGCGCCCCTTCGGGGAGGAACGTCTAGGCCACCGCGCCGAGTACCCGCGCGTAGTTGTCCCCCATCAGGCCGGCCAGCGACTGCTCGTCCCAACCCCGCGCCTGGGCCCGCGCCGCGAATCCCGGGAAGTCCGCGAAGCCCGCGATCCCGACCGGGTAGTCCCACGGAGGCGGCGGGTAGAAGGCCGGGTCGTAGCCGAAGAAGGCGACGTCGTCCTCGTCCTCGTCGGCGAAGTCCAGCCCGAGGCTCACCGCCTCGGGGCCGGCCAGGTCGGCGATGTGCGCCGCGTGGTCGAGGACGTCGTCCGCGGTCGGTCGCCGCCCCTCGGGGCCGAGGAAGCCCGGGAACCCGCAGACACCGATGACACCGCCCCGCGCGGCGATCTCGCGGATCACGACATCGCGGAGGTTGCGCGGGTGGTCGTAGCGGGCGCGGGCGTTCGAGTGCGACGCGAGGACCGGACCGCCCGCCGCGGCGATCGCGTCGAGGGCCGTCCGCTCGTTCGCGTGGGAGACGTCGCAGACGACGCCGAGCGCACCCATCTCGGCGACGACGTCGCGGCCGAGCGCGGTGAGACCCGCGGAGGGTTCGGCGAAGGCGCCGCCGCCGAGCAGGTTCGCGTCGTTGTAGGTCGGCTGCAGCACCCGGACGCCCGCCGCCGCGAACGCGCGCAGGTGGTCGAGGCTGCCTTCGAGCGGATCGCCGCCCTGAAAGTGGAGGACGATCCCGAGCTGTCCGTTCTCGCGGGCGGCCGCGAGGTCGCCCGGCGCGGTGCAGATCCGCCGCCGGTCTGGCGCCGCCGCCGCGCACGCGTGCCACGCCCGGACGACCGTCATCGCCTCGGCGTACCCCTCGAGACTGGCGACCGTCGGGGCGACGGCGGTGATGCCACCCCGCCGGAGGTCCGGCTCGTGCTCGGCGAGGTTCTCGGGTCGCAGCAGCGGGATCGCGCCGTCGATCACGTGGGGCACGGTCCCGACTCTCCCATACACGGAGGAGGAGCGTTCGGAGCCGCTCCACAGCAGTGCTGTCCCCCTGACCGAGCCCTGATCGAGCAGGGTCAGTGGCTGATGATCGTGCTGGCCAGCGCGCCGGCCATCAGCAGCCCGACCGCGCCGAGCACCACCATGCCGCCGGTGAAGCCCGGCGGCACCCCGCCGGTCCGCATCGCGATCTCGGTGCGGGTCCAGCGGTGCCAGCCGACGCCGAGCGCCACCCCGGCCACGACGACCAGGCCCAGCGACAGCACCAGCCGGGTGGCGAGGGTGAACTCCAGGGCGGGTGAGCTGACCGCCACCGCGCCGGCGACCAGGGCCAGCGAGGTGCGCACCCAGGCCAGGAAGGTGCGCTCGTTGGCGAGCGAGTCGCGCGGCTCGGGATCCCGCCCGGCGTCGTACACGTGGTGGGGGCGGCGTCGCGGCCGGGGCGTCGCCTCCGGGCGATCGGGTGCGGTCACGGCCCCAGCATGCCGCAGCCGGGGCACGGGACCACCTCCGACGATCTCGCGGCGGCAGCCACTAGGCTGACCGCGACGACAGCCCGTCCCCCCGACTCCAGGAGCAGTACACGTGGCAGCGATCGAAGCCGTCGGAGCACGCGAGATCCTCGACTCCCGCGGCAACCCCACCGTCGAGGTCGAGGTCCTCCTCGACGACGGGTCCTTCGCCCGGGCCGCCGTGCCCAGTGGCGCGTCCACCGGCGCCTTCGAGGCGGTCGAGCTGCGCGACGGCGGTGACAGGTACGTCGGCAAGGGCGTCCAGAAGGCCGTCGACGCCGTGATCCAGGCGCTCGGGCCGGCGATCGAGGGTCTCGACGCCGCCGACCAGCGGCTGATCGACCAGACCCTGCTCGAGGCCGACGGAACGCCCAACAAGGCCCAGGTCGGCGCCAACGCCATCCTCGGCGTCTCGCTCGCCGTGGCCCGCGCCGCGGCCGACTCGGCCGACCTGCCGCTCTACCGCTACGTCGGCGGCCCCAACGCCCACCTGCTGCCGGTGCCGATGATGAACATCCTCAACGGTGGGGCGCACGCCGACACCAACGTCGACATCCAGGAGTTCATGATCGCGCCGATCGGCGCGCCGACCTTCCGCGAGGCGCTGCGCGTGGGCGCGGAGGTCTACCACGCGCTCAAGTCGGTGCTGAAGGACAAGGGACTGGCCACCGGCGTCGGCGACGAGGGCGGCTTCGCGCCCGACCTCGAGTCCAACCGGGCCGCGCTCGACCTGATCGCCGAGGCAGTCGCGAAGGCCGGCTACGAGCTCGGCAAGGACGTCGTCCTGGCGCTCGACGTCGCCGCGTCGGAGTTCTTCGACGACGGCGGATACCAGTTCGAGGGCGCGAAGAAGACGTCCGCCGAGATGATCGCCTACTACGCCGACCTGGTGGCCAACTACCCGATCGTCAGCATCGAGGACCCGCTCGACGAGGACGACTGGGAGGGCTGGAAGGCGATCACCGACCAGCTCGGCGCCAAGACCCAGCTCGTCGGCGACGACCTGTTCGTGACCAACGTCGAGCGCCTGCAGCGCGGGATCACCGGCGGCCAGGCCAACGCGATGCTGGTCAAGGTCAACCAGATCGGCTCCCTCACCGAGACCCTCGACGCCGTCGAGCTCGCGCACCGCAACGGCTTCCGCAACATGATGAGCCACCGCTCGGGCGAGACCGAGGACACCACGATCGCCGACCTCGCGGTCGCGACCAACTGCGGCCAGATCAAGACCGGCGCCCCGGCCCGGTCGGAGCGGGTCGCGAAGTACAACCAGCTCCTCCGGATCGAGGACGAGCTGGGCGACGCCGCCCGCTACGCCGGCGCCGGCGCCTTCCCGCGCTACCAGGGCTGACCGACCGGAGCATCCGATGGCCGACGACCGCCGTACGTCCCGCAAGCCCGGCCGCCCCGTCTCGGGGCGGTCCGGGCCGCGGTACGCCGAGCGGCTGAAGGCCGAGCGCAAGAAGGCCGCCCGCGAGCGCGAGGCGGCCCTGGTCCGGGCCCGGGCCGAGCACCAGCAGAAGGCCCGGCTGACCAGCCGGGCGGCCATCGTGGTGCTGGTCCTCGCCGTGCTCGCCGTGTCCTACGCCTCCTCCTTGCGGGCCTACCTCCAGCAGCGCAGCAACATCAACGCGCTCGAGGCGCAGATCGCCCAGCGCGAGGACAAGATCGACGACCTGCGCGACGAGAAGAAGCGCTGGGACGACCCGGCCTACGTCGCCCAGCAGGCGCGGGCCCGGTTCGGCTACGTCGCCAAGGGCGAGACGCCGTTCGTGGTCGTCGACGCCGACGGCAAGCCGCTCGACGTCTCGGCCGAGCTGGGCGATCCCGCGAAGGTCGCCGATCCCGACCGGCGCACCTGGTACGACGACGCCTGGGACTCGATGAAGATCGCCGGCAACCCGCCCACCACGGTGCGCGACCCCCAGGACGAGATCAAGGCTCCCAAGGAGGACCTCGAGCAGTGAGCGACGCCATGACCAGCACGGACGAGGCGGTCATCGCGGCCCAGCTCGGGAGGCCTCCACGCGGCGTGCACGCGATCGGGCACCGGTGTCCGTGCGGCAATCCCGACGTGGTGGCGACGGAGCCGCGGCTGCCCAACGGGACGCCCTTCCCGACCACCTACTACCTCACCTGTCCCCGGGTGAACTCGAAGATCGGCACGCTCGAGGCGTCGGGACTGATGCGGGAGATGCAGGACCGGCTCGGCACCGACCCCGAGCTGGCGGCCGCCTATCGTGCCGCCCACGAGGCCTACCTGGCCGACCGGGCCGCGATCGGGGAGGCCGGGCGCTTCGACGTACCCGAGATCGAGGGCATCTCCGCCGGGGGCATGCCCGACCGGGTCAAGTGCCTGCACGTCCTGGCCGGCCACGCGCTCGCGGCCGGGCCGGGCGTGAACCCCCTCGGCGACGAGGTGCTGGAGCTCCTCGGGGAGTGGTGGGCCAAGGGGCCGTGCGTCGCGCCGGGAGCCGACGGCCCGGATGAGTGAGCCGGTCGCCGCGATCGACTGCGGCACCAACACCATCAAGCTTCTCGTCGGCGACCCGGTGGGCGACCCGGTCGGCGTGCGCCGGGAGAGCCGGATGATCCGGCTCGGACAGGGCGTCGACGCGACCGGCCGGCTGGCACCGGAGGCGCTGGAGCGGGCCTGGGTCGCGATCGACGAGCTCGCCGCGATCGTCCGGGCGGTCGGCGTGGGACCGGAGCGGACCCGGTTCTGCGCCACCTCGGCGACCCGCGACGCCTCGAACGCCGGCGAGTTCGCCGCGGGAGTCCACGCTCGGCTCGGCATCGCCCCCGAGGTGCTCTCGGGCGAGGAGGAGGCGCGGCTCGCCTTCGCCGGCGCGGTCCGCGGGCTGACCGCGGCCTCCGTGGAGCTCCGCGGCCCGACCCTGGTCGTCGACATCGGGGGCGGCTCGACCGAGCTGATCCTCGGCGATCCGGCGACGGGCCCCCGCGCGGCGCACTCCATGGACATCGGCTCGGTCCGGCTCCACGAGCGGCACGTGCGCCACGACCCGATCACGCCCGCCGAGATCGCCGCCGTCGTCGCGGACGTCGACACCGCGCTCGACGCGTGCCCGGTCGACCCCGCCGCCGCTCGCTCGGTGGTCGCCGTCGCCGGCACCAACACCACGATCGCCGCCGGCACGCTCGGCCTGGCCGCGTACGACCGCGAGCTGATCCACGCTCGGGCGCTCGCCGTGCCGGACCTGCTGGCGCAGGTCGAGCGGCTGCTGGCGCTCTCCGTCGCCGAGCGGCGCGCGCTCGGCTGGATGCACCCCGGCCGGGCCGACGTGATCGACGCCGGCGCCCTCATCCTGGCGCGGGTGCTGGCCCGGCTCTCGGTGGAGGTGGTCACGGTGGCCGAGACCGACATCCTCGACGGGATCGCCTGGTCGCTGCTGTCCTGAACGGCCCGATGGCGGCCTCACGAGGGGCCCGGGTTATCAGATCCGACGTCATCGTGAGAGCCGGCTTCGGGTCGGTCGACGCCGGTCCGGGGCCTCCGGGGCCCGCCCTCGCGCGGCCATGGGGCCGTTCCGGGGTGTGATTCGGGTGACTCGGCGGGTGAATTCGAGAATTTTACCTTCGCGGTTTTCCCGCCTGAGAAGGCCATTTCGAGCCACTTTCGAGCGCCTTTCGAGCCCCGGCGCAAGCCCCAGAACGGGGGTGCGGAGGGATCCGCCCGACCCGACGGGTGGCCTCGCGGCGGACCTCGCCGGCGCCCTCGCCGACCCGCCTCGGACGGGTGCCGACTATGGGTGCGGGACCCCCGTCCCAGGTGGTCCGTGACGTCCGGCCGATCCCGACGTTTGACTCTCGTCATGAGGAAGTTCGCCTAGGATTTCTCCCGATGAGTCACATCGACGCACGTTGGGCGCAGCTGCTGGGGACGGTCGATCCGGCCGTTCTCGGTTCGCGCGTGCGTGCCGCTCGGGTGGCCCGGGGCCTCAACCAGGCCGACCTCGTCGGCGAGGCGTACTCCGTGGGCTACGTCTCCCGGATCGAGTCCGGCGCCCGGCGCCCGACCCTCGCGGCGCTGACGGTGATCAGCGAGCGGCTCGGCGTCGACGTCGCCGAGCTGGTCGCCGGTGCGTCCGAGGCCGAGGTCGACGAGATCCGGCTGGGGCTCAGCTACGCCGAGCTCGCGCTCGAGAACGGCGAGGCCGTCGACGCCGAGCGCCAGGCCCGCGCCGCGCTCGCGCGCGCGGAGGGGGTGTCGGTCACCGACCTCACCGTCCGGGGCAGGTTCGTCGTGGCCCGCTCGCTGGAGGTGACGGGGCGGCTCGACGACGCGATCCGCGAGCTCGAGTCCCTGCTCGCCGACGTCGGCGGGGTCGCGGCCATCAAGTGCGGCATCGCGCTGAGCCGCTGCTACCGGGAGGCCGGCGACCTCGCCCTCGCCATCGAGGTCGGCGAGCGGATCCAGCCCGAGATCGTGGCCAGCGGGCTGGAGCGCACCGACGAGGCGGTGCAGCTGGCCATGACGGTCGCGCTCGCCCACATCGAGCGCGGTGACCTCAGCCGGGCGACCCGGATCTGCACCGACGCGATCGCGCTCGCCGAGGAGATGGCCTCGCCGGTGGCCCGGAGCGCGGCGTACTGGAACGCGAGCATCGCCTACTCCGAGCGCGGCGAGACGCAGTCCGCGCTGACCCTGGCCACCCGGGCGCTCGCGCTGCTCGGCGAGGGCCAGGACGCCCGCAACCTCGCCTACCTGCGTCTCGAGCTCGGCCGGCTGCACCTCGGGTCCGAGTCGCCCGACGTGGAGACGGCGATCAAGCACGTCACCAAGGCGGCCGACGAGCTGCAGTCCTCCAGCGGGTCCACCGCCCAGGTCGCCCACGCCCAGACCATCCTGGCGCGGGCCCTGGTGATGGACGGACAGGCCGACGAGGCGCTGGACGTCGCCACCGCCGCCCGGGCCGGCACCCCGAAGGAGGCCAGCCTCGGGGCGGCCGAGGCCGCGATGGCACAGGCCGAGGCGCTGGCCGAGCTCGGCCGCGACGACGAGGCCGTCGAGGCCTGCCGCGAGGCGGCCGAGCTCCTGTCCCGGCGGACCGAGGCGGACCGCTGGGTGGCCCAGGCGTGGTGCGAGCTGGCGGACCTCTTCGAGTATCTCGGCGAGGTCGCCGCCGCCCATGCCGCCATCAAGTCGGCGGCGAGTGCCAGCGGGCTGCGGCTGCGCGCGCGTGCGGGCCGGGCCCAGCGGCCCGTCCGGGTCTCCTAGATCTGCTGGATCAGCAGCAGCCGGCCGGGCGGTCGGCGAGCACGACCGACGCGCCGGTCGACGGGGCGCCCAGGGTGGCGGCCAGGGTGGCGGCGAGAGCGGCGGCGGTGGCGGCGAGGATCTTGCGAGTCTTCATCGGGGTTCTCCTTCTGGGGGGCGGTGGCCGAGCGCTCGGGACGCCGGCTCACCCGGTTGCCAATGAGGTTGTCACATCTTGGTAAGTAGGGGAATGTTTCCGGGTCAAGCCTTGACCGAGGCTCGACAAGGCCGCGCGACGCCGGCGGTGCGCGACACCGGGCGCGCTCCGGCCCCGGTCGGGCACCGCCCGACATGCCGCCCGCGGACCCGCGCGGGCCACCCCGAGGTAGCTGCGACACGGTGTCAGCCTCGGCTCGGGAGGGGCTCCTCCTCGGGGCTCGGGAGGTCGCGACGGGGTTCACGCAGCACTGGTGTGCGGGGGAGCCCGGTCTGATCCGTCGGCCTGTGGAGAGGCCGTGGACGGCCTTGCCCGGCCCCGCGACGGGCGCCTATGGTCCAAAGCGACCCGAGGGCCGGCGCCGGATGGGTCCGACCGGCAAGATCTCTCGGGCGGATCGCAGTTGTGGCGAGCGTGGGCTCTCCTCTTTCAGGAACGCGTGGGGGTGCGTTCCGCGACATTTCTTGGGGACCCGAAATGACGTCATTGAGCGAGCACTCAGCTCGCGTCACCGAGCTACGGCCCACCGGCCGTACCGGTCGACCGCAACCTCGCCACAGCGAGATGGTCACCGACTCCGACCTGCTGATCCGCTGCCGCCGCCGCGACTCGGATGCCTGGAACCAGCTGGTCAGCCGCTACGAGCGGCTGGTCTACACCGTCGCCCTGCGCAACGGTCTCAGCGCCGAGGACGCCGCTGACGTCACCCAGGCCACCTTCGTGGCCCTCATCGACGCGCTCGACCGGCTGCGCGACGACGAGAAGCTCGCCTCCTGGCTGATGACGGTCGCGCGCCGGCAGGCCTGGCGCTCCCGCAACCTGAGCCGGCGCACGACCTCGCTCGACAACACGCCCGAGGAGTCCAGCGACCCGTTCGCCGACTGGGCCACCACCACCGCGCTCCACGACGCCCTCTCCACCCTCGGCGGCACCTGCCGCGACCTGCTGCTCGCGCTCTACTTCGAGCCGGAGACCCCCAGCTACGCCGAGATCGCCGAGCGCTTCGGGCGGTCGATCGGAGGGATCGGCCCGCTCCGCGGCCGCTGCCTCGACAAGCTGCGGGTGATCATGGGGGAGGAGGCGTGAGCACCGCGCGGCCGAGCTTCACCGAGCTCGTCGACTGGCTCGACGGCCGACTCGCCACCGAGGCGGCCGAGGACGTCGCGTCGTACGTCGCCGTGGGCGACCCCGCGACCCTCGAGAGCGTCGAGTGGATCCTCGAGTTCGTCTCCGGTGCCGCCTCCATGCCCCTGCAGCAGCGTCCGCCCGAGCTCGGCCTCCGGCTGCGCGGGGTCTTCGACCAGCTGCACCGGCCGCGGCAGGGCCGGGACTGGTCCGACGCCGCCCTGCTCCACGACACCCGCTCCCAGGTCGGGGTGGCGGGTGTCCGCTCGCTCGGCGACGGCGGCGTCCATCTCGCCTTCGACAGCGAGCTCGGGCGCTTCGTGCTCGACGCGACCGCCTCGGGCGTCGGCGAGGTCGACGTCCAGGGGCTGGTCATGCTGCCGTCGGGCGTCGGCGGCCTCGATCTCGCCTTCCTCGAGCGTGGCGACCTGCGCCGAGCGGTGCGGTCCACCCCCGACGGCCGGTTCGACGCGCGCGGGGTGCCCGTCGGCGTCGACGAGCTGTGGCTGACCTCCGGACCGACGCGGGTCCGGGCCCTGCTCGACCTCCGCTCCTGAGGTCATGAGTCTCGGGGACTGCCTGCCGGCCGGTGCCGGGGGTGACATCGACGACCTCATCGACGAGGCCCAGCACTGGCTCCATCGCGACACCGAGCGGTGCGCCGAGCTGCTCGACCGGGCCGAGTCGGGCCTGGCCGGTCAGCGCGACGTCGCCCGGGTCGCCTGGCTGCACCGGCTGCGCGGAGACCTCGCCGTCGCGTCGGGCGAGCTCGGCGCCGCGGCCAGCGCCTACCGCACCGCCCGGCGGCACTGGCTCGCCGCGGGCGAGCCGGCCGAGGCCGTCCGCGCGGCGGCCGGCGGACTCGAGGTGCAGCTCCTGGTCGGCGAGTTCGCGGCCGCCGAGGCGGGCCTGCTGCGGCTCCAGGCCGAGCTCCGCGCGCTCGCCCGTCACGACCTCCGGGTGCCGCGGCTCGGCGCGCTCGTGCAGCGCCAGCTCGCCGACGCGCGCGCGGGCCGGGGCGAGCTGGGCGCCGCGCTGCGCCAGTACGACGGTGCGGAGAACCTGTTCGCCGCGCTCGGAGACGTCGACAGCATCGCGCGCCTGCAGCACCGCCGTGGACTCGCCGCGCTCGACGCGGGGCTCACCCACAGCGCGCTCCTCGAGCTCGACCGGTCCCGGCGGGCCTACGCCGCCGCCGGCCAGCCCGACCGTGCCGCCGCCGTCGCGACCCGCGTGGCGGAGGCGTACTCCGCCACCGGTCAGGTCGCCCGTGCCCTCGACGTCCTCGACTGCGTCGCCCCGGACGTCCCGCACACCCAGTGGCACGTCGCGCTCCACGCCCTCGTCCGCTCGGGCGCCCTGCTGCGTGCCGGCTGTGCCGCCGAGGCGCATGCCGAGGCCTGTGCCGCCGAGGAGGTCTTCGTCCGGATCGGTGCTGTCGAGCACTCCGCTCGCGCCGCCCTCGCGAGCGCCCGGGCCTCCCTGGCGTGGGGACGTCGGCGGGCCGCTGCCGCCGAGCTGGAGGTCGCGGACCGCCTCTTCGGCGAGTGCGGCAGCCGGCAGATGCGGCTGCGCACCTGGCTGCTCCGGGCCGAGGTGGCCCGGGCGCTCGGCGACCTCGACGGCGCCCGCGCGGCGGCCGACCGGGTGCTGGCCGCCGAGGACGCCGACACGCCGCCGGCCGTCGCCGTCCACGCCCGCCTCGCCGCCGCCCGGGTCGCCGAGGTCGACGCCGCCACCGTCCTGCTCGACGAGGCCGACCAGCGGGCCGCCCAGGCCGGGAGCCCCGAGCTGGAGGTCGACGTCCTGCTCGCCCGAGCCCGCCACGAGCGCCGCACCCGCCAGGTCGCCGAGGCGGTCGAGACCCTGCGTCGAGCGCTCGCCGCCGGCCGGGCCTGGGAGCAGCGGCTCGGCCCGCGCGGGCGGGTCGGCTGCCCGTCGCTCACCGACGCCGCCGAGGAGCTGATCCTGCTGCTGATCGAGCGCGGCGACCACGCCGGCCGGGTCGAGGCGCTGCGCCGGGCCCGGGCCGCCAAGCGGGCCCCGGTGCGGCTGCCGGTCGCCGACCCGGCCCGATCGGCGGCACCGGTCGAGCGCGGGCGGCGGCTGGAGTCGCTGCTGGCCGACGCCGTCGCCGTCGCCGCGGTCGTCCGGCCCGGGGAGCCCGTCGAGGAGGTGCTGCCGTCGGTGCCCGACGGCTCGCTCGTCGAGTTCTACGTCGCCGGCGACGACATCGTGGTGTTCGTGGCCCGCGACGGCCACGTCGACGCGCGGGTGCTCACCAGCGCCACCGAGGGCAGCCGCCGGCTGGTCCGGGCGTGGCAGCAGGAGTGCCTGCTGATGGCGCCGGGCTGTGGTGTGCCGGCCGGCCACACCAGCTCGGCCGCCCTCGACGGGCTCTTCGACCTGCTCCTGGCGCCCGTCGTGGACCTGCTCGAGGACCTCGACGACCGGCTCCAGGTCGTGGGCCACCGCCACCTCCACGGCGTGCCCTTCGACGCACTGCTCGACGAGGTCGGTCCGTGGTACTCCCATCTCGCGCGGCCCGGCGCGCCGGCCGACCCGGCCGGTGAGCCGGCCGCCGCGGCCGCCCTCGGGACCCTGGTGATCGCCGTACCCGACGCGAACGCGCCGTCGATCGCCGACGAGGCCGCGATGATCCGCCGGGTGCTGCCCGCGGCCGAGGTGCTGGTCGGCCCGGCCGCCACGAGCGCCGCCGTCGCCGGGCGCTCGGCCGGCGCCGAGGTCGTGCACTTCGCCTGCCACGGCGTGTTCCGCCCGGACGACCCGCTCGGCTCGGGCCTGCGGCTCGCCGACGGCTGGCTGCGCGCCGGTGACGTCGCCGCGGGGGCCGTCCCCCTCGACGGGGCGGTCGTGGTGCTGAGTGCGTGCAGCTCCGGGCGCTCGCCCGACCACACCGCCGAGGAGGTCGGGCTGGTGCCGGCCTGCCTGGCCGCCGGAGCCCGGGGCGTGGTCGCGGCGCTGTGGGCGGTCGACGACGAGGTGACCCTCGAGCTGATGACGCACTTCTACGACGAGCTGGCGGCGGGCAGTGAGCCGGCGGTGGCGCTGCGCCGGGCCCGGCGCCGGGTGGCGCGACGGCATCCGCACCCCTACCACTGGGCCGCGTTCCGCTACGTCGGGAGGAGCTGAGCGAATTCCGCTCGGCCCGGATCAAACAGCCGGTTCGGTGCACTAGTGGCACGTGTCCAGTCGATCCGATGACGACGGCGAGCTGCGGGCGGACCCCGACCAGCACGCCGCGACCCTGCGCGCCACCCGTGACGCCCACCGCGACGCCCAGGCCATCCTCGCCCTCGCCGGGCAGGTGCGCGACGAGGCGAGCGGGGCCGCCGAGGCCATCGTGCTCGAGGCTCGGGAGGCCGCCGAGCGCACCCGGCTGGAGGTCGCCGAGTGGGCCGCGGAGCAGCGGACCAAGGTGGACGCCCTGGTGCACGACCTGGCGGAGGCGGCCACGCTCGACGCCGACGTGATCCGTGCCGAGGCGCTGCGCACGTCGATGACCGAGGCCGAGGAGACCGCCCGGCACTACGTCGCCGAGGCGACCGTGCGCGCCGAGCAGGCCGCTCGCCGGATCCGGAGCGAGGCGCACCTGGTCCTCGAGCACGCGACTGAGCTGTGCGACGAGGTCACCGAGGCGATCGCCGACCTGACCTGGGCCGCGGCGGCGGTCTCCTCGCGGATCGAGGGCGCCCGGGCCCGGATGGCCGACGTACTCGCCCAGCACGCGCCGCCCGAGGCCGGCCCCGACGAGGTCGAGGAGGCCGACGGCCTGGGAGGATGACGCCGTGAGCTCCGACCTCTACGCCGTCACCGTCATCGGCCACGACCGCCCCGGCATCATCGCGGCCACCACCGCCGGCCTCGCGGAGCTCGGGCTCAACATCGAGGACTCCACGATGACCCTGCTGCGGGGCCACTTCGCGATGATGCTGCTGTGCCGGGGTGACGCCGACGCCGCCGCGATCGAGCGGGTCCTCGCGCCGCTCGCCGCCGACGGTGACCTCGACGTCGCCGTGCGTCCGGTCGCCGACGTGGCCACGGTCGCGCCGGGCGGCAGCGCCTGGGTGCTCACCGTCCACGGCGGTGACCGCTCCGGGATCGTGTCGGCCCTCATCGCCGAGGTCGCCGCGGCCGGCGGCAACGTCACCGACCTCACCACCCGCCTCGCGGGCGACCTCTACCTGCTCGTCGCCGAGCTCGACCTGCCCGCCGGCACCGACGTCGCGGCCGTCGAGGACGCCATCCGGGCCTCGGCCGAGCGGGTCGGTGTCACCGCCACCCTGCGCCCGGCCGAGGCCGACGAGCTGTGAGCGGCGAGCGGGTCGCGGCCTGGACCGAGGCCGAGCTCGGTGTCGCGGGGAAGGTGCGCGAGGTCGTCCGCGCGCCCGAGGGCGTGCTCTCCGCCCGCGGCGCCGACGTCGACCCCACCGACCCCGAGATCGTCCTGCTCGCCGCCGACCTGGTCGCCACCATGCGGGTCAGCCCGGGTTGCGTCGGCCTGGCCGCCAACCAGGTCGGAGTCGGCGTCCGCGTCTTCTGCGTCGACGTCGCCGCGCACCCCAAGACCCGCACCCACCACGGCACCTTCGTGCTCTGCAACGCCGAGGTGGTCGAGTCTAGCCGCAACGAGCGGGCCCGCGAGGGCTGCATGAGCGTCCCCGACCTCACCGGCGACGTTAAGCGCGCCGCGCGGCTGACCGTCCGCGGCCAGCTCCCCGGGACCGGCGAGACCGTCGCCTTCGCCACCGACGCGTTCGAGGCGCGGGCGCTGCAGCACGAGATCGACCACACCGACGGGCTGCTGTTCCTCGACCGGGTCGCCGGCGCGCACGCGATCTATCCTCGCCAGACGTACCTGTAGGTCGGCCCCGCGGCCGCCACGCAGGGCCGCGCCCCCGTATCCCAATCGGCAGAGGAAGCCGCCTTAAAAGCGGCGCAGTCTGGGTTCGAGTCCCAGCGGGGGCACCCTTCTGCTCAGAGCAGAACTCCGCGCCGACAGCCCGGCCGGGCCGACCCGCCGACCTACGATGAGGCATGGCCGAGGAGACGAACGCGGCGGAGCCGCTGTGGCGGGACCTGGTGGGACGACGGCTGCGCGACCTGCGCCGGGGGCGTGGTGAGACGCTGACCGAGACGGCCGGCCGGGCCGGCATCTCGCCGCAGTACCTCTCGGAGATCGAGCGGGGGATCAAGGAGCCCAGCAGCGAGATGATCGCGGCCGTGCTCGGGGCGCTCGGCACGACCCTGCTCGACCTCACCACCTCGGTCGCCGGCGACCTCCAGCCGCTCGCCGCGCCGGTGTCGGTGCGCGGCGGCTACGCCCTGGCGCTCGCCGCCTGAGTCACCACCGCCGGTCCGCGTTCCTCGATCACGTGGTCGATCAGCCCGTACTCGCGGGCGCCCGACGCCGTGAACACCCGGTCGTGGTCGGTGTCGGCGCGCAGCGTCGCGGTGTCCTGGCCGGTGTGCCGCGACAGGATCTGCTCGATGTCGGCGCGCACCCGCACCACCTCGTCGGCCTGCAGGATCAGGTCGGGGATCGCGCCGCGGCCCTGCGCGGCCGGCTGGTGCAGCACGACCCGGGCATGGGGGAGCGCGGAGCGCTTGCCCGCCGCGCCGGAGGCGAGCAGCACCGCTCCGACCGCGATCGCCTGCCCGATGCAGGTCGTCGCGACCTGCGGCCGGATGAACTGCATGGTGTCGTGCACCGCCAGCATCGCGCTCGGGTCGCCGCCCTCGCAGTTGATGTAGAGCTGGATGTCGCGGTCCGGGTTGTCGGCCTCGAGATGCAGCAGCTGGGCGACCAGTGAGTTCGCGACCCCTGCGTCGATGGCGGTCCCGAGATAGACCACGCGCTCGGTCAGCAGGTGCGAGTAGACGTCCATGATCCGCTCGCCCCGCGGATGCTGAGCGATCACATTGGGGACCAGGTAGCTGCTCACCGCCCCACCCCCAGGCCGAGGGGGACCCGCCGGGGCGGCATCAGCACGTCGTACGACGACACGATCTCATCCACGAAGCCGTACTCCAGCGCCTGCTCGGCGGAGTACCACCGATCGTGCAGCGAGTCCTCGAACACCCGCTCCAGCGGCTGTCCGGTGTCCTCGGCGATCAGCGCGAGCACCGTGTCGCGGGTCTGGCGCAGGTCCTGGGCCTGCAGCTCGATGTCGACGGCGGTGCCGCCGATGCCGGCGGAGCCCTGGTGCATGAGCACCCGGGCGTGGGGGAGCGCGCGCCGCTTGCCGCGGGTGCCGGAGGACAGCAGGAACTGCCCGGCGCTGCAGGCGATGCCGAGGGCCAGCGTCGCCACGTCGCACGGCACCAGCCGCATCACGTCGCGCATGGCGAGCATCGCCGGCACCGAGCCGCCGGGGGAGTGGATCCACAGCGCGATGTCGGCGCCGGGGTCGTCGGCGGCCAGCGCCACCAGCTGGCTGGTCAGCAGCACGCCGTTGTCGTCGTCGAGGGGGCCGTCGAGGACCAGCACGCGCTGCTGGAGCAGCTCGCGCCGGACCCGGTCGTCGAAGGTGCGTGGTCGGTTGTCGTCGCTCATGGGGCCACTGTCGGCGGCCCGATCGCGCCGGAGAAGGCGGATCCGCCCACGGCAGCGGTGCGCTGCCGACAGCAGCAGTTGACTTCAGGTCCACCTGAAGCGAGACAGTGATGGCATGCACCGTCACGAGCACCATCACGACCAGACCCTCGCCGAGCTGCGGGACGCGCTGACCGCCGGCTTCTGGGACGAGCGGTACGCCGGTACGGACCGGGTCTGGAGCGGTCGGCCCAACCAGCGCCTGGTCGAGCAGACCAGCGACCTCACCCCCGGCACCGCCCTCGACGTGGCCTGCGGCGAGGGCGGCGACGCGATCTGGCTCGCGCACCAGGGCTGGCAGGTCACCGCCGTCGACGTCTCCCAGGTCGCGTTGGCCAAGGTCGCCGCGCACGCCGAGGACGAGGGGGTCGAGGACCGGATCAGGCTCGGCTTCTACGACGCGCTCGCCGACCCGCGGCCCGCGGGCCGGCGTACCTTCGACCTGGTGACGGTCAGCTTCCTGCACGTCCCGCAGCCGGACTTCGCGGAGATCTACCGGGGGATCGCCGCCGCCGTCGCGCCCGGCGGCCGGCTGCTGGTCACCGCCCACCACCCCGACGACGTCGCCACGGGTGCCCGCCACGACCACGGCCCCGGCCTGATGTTCGAGCCGGACCGGGTCCTCGAGGCGCTCGGCGCCGACCAGCCGGACGGCCCGTGGGTGGTCGAGGTCGCCGAGACGCCGGTGCGGGAGCAGGCCACCCCCGACGGTCCGCTGCTGGTCCGCGACACGGTGGTGCGGCTGCGGCACAACTGATCCACAGGTTGGGGAACCTTCGGCAGTCGTCGTACGTTCCCCAGGCATCGAGACACCTAGACTGTAGGTGGAGGGCAGCCACCGTGGCCGCCCGGCAGACTCGCAAGCCTGCGGAGGAGACCATGCAGAGCAACAACCCCGTGTTCCGGCGCTCCGAGGAGTTCAACCGGTCCGGAGCCGCTGCCTACCAGGGCTTCGGTGAGCCGCAGCAGTACGGCGGCTACGCCCAGCCCGGCTACCCGGCGCCCGAGGCCCCCGCCCGCCAGGGCCGGATGACCATCGACTCGGTCGTGCAGTCGACCGCGATCACCCTCGGCATCACGATCCTCGCCGCCGCGGCGACCTGGTTCCTGACGCCGGACCTCGACAACGCCGACGCCGTCGGCACGCTCTCCGGCATCATGATCGTCGGCGCCGGCGCGGCCTTCATCCTGTCGCTGGTCAACTCGTTCAAGCGGGTGATCAGCCCCGCCCTGGTCATCGCGTTCGCGCTCGCCGAGGGTGTCGCCCTCGGTGGCATCAGCAAGCTGTACGACGCCGTCTACGGCGCGGACTCCTCCGGTATGGGCGGCATCGTCGTCCAGGCCGTGATCGGCACCTTCGCCGCCTTCGGTGGCACGCTCGCGGCGTACAAGTTCTTCGACATCAAGGTCGGCCAGAAGTTCCGTACCTTCGTGATCGCCGCGATGTTCGGCATGGTGGCGCTCAGCCTGATGGAGCTGGTGCTCGGCCTCTTCGGCGGCGGCGTCGGCATCTTCGAGAACGGCACCCTCGGCCTCCTCTTCGCGGTCGCCGGCCTGGTGCTCGGTGTGTTCATGCTCATCCTCGACTTCGACTTCGTCGAGCAGGGGATCGCCAACGGCCTCCCGGAGCGCGAGTCGTGGCGGGCCTCCTTCGGCCTGCTCGTCAGCCTGGTCTGGATCTACACCAACCTGCTCCGGATCCTCGCGATCCTCCAGCAGGACTGACCTCCGCGTCGTACGACGGCCCCGGCTCCACCTCGGTGGGACCGGGGCCGTCGTGCGTTGCGGTGGGCTGGGGGCGGGTGGGCTGGCGTGGTGGCGTGCCGACGGGGCTGTAACACGGAGTTCGCTGCTCTGGCGGACCCGTGTCAGGTGTATCGGACCCGCACGGACCCCCTTTCGCGACGTCTTGGGTCAGGTAGAGCGGCGGACTGCGTGTTACAGCGCCTCCGCGCCGACCCGCACCGACCCGCACCGACCCGCACCGACCCGCACCGACCCGCACCGAGCACCCCACCCCGACCTCAGGCCGGGTCGGGCGCGCTCTCGTGCTCCTCGGGCGCCTCACCGGGGACGTGATGGCGCGAGCGGCGGTGCCGCAGCTCGACCCACAGCCCGCGCATCCCGGCGCGGCGGCCGCCGACCTCGGTGCCGCCGAGCTCGGTGCCGGGCTCGTTGACGGCCTGGACCGCGGCGCGGGTGACGGGGAGTACGCCCTCGCCGCGGTAGGCCTCCAGGCCGGCCTCCTCGGGCGCCTGCTCGAGGGCGGCCAGCACCGAGGGGACCAGGACGTCGGCGAGCGCCTTGTAGCCCTCGGCCGACGGGTGGAACTGGTCGGGGCCGAACAGCAGCGCGGGCGCGGCCGCGAACTCGGGGCCGAGGATGTCGCCGAGCGACACCGTGCGGCCGCCCTCCTCGACGACGGCGATGGTCTGCGCGGCGGCGAGCCGGCGCGACCAGGCCCGGGCGACCTGGCGCAGCGGAGGTGCGATCGGCTGGATGGTGCCGAGGTCGGGGCAGGTGCCGACCACCACGGTGGCGCCCGCGCCGATCAGCCGGCGTACGCCGTCGGCGAGCGCGCGCACGGAGTGGGAGGGCCGCACGGTGTGGGTGACGTCGTTGCCGCCGATCAGGATGACCGCGACGTCGGGCTCGATCGGCAGGGCGCGGTCGACCTGGGCGGCGAGGTCGGAGGACTTGGCGCCGACGACGCAGAACTCGCGCAGGTAGACCCGGCGGTCGGCGTGCTCGGCGACGGCGGTTCCGATCAGCGCGCCAGGCGTCTCCTCCACCCGCTCGACGCCGTAGCCGGCCGCGCTGGAGTCGCCCAGGACGGCGATCCGGATCGCGGGCCCGGGTCGGCCGCGGCCGTACCAGCCGGTCGCGTCCGGCGGCGGCTCGTCGCGCGCGGGGCCGATGGTCTTGCGTGCGATCCGCGCCTCGGCGGACAGCACGCCGTAGAGGCCGGCGCCCAGCGCGGACAGCCCGCCCCCGCCGTACAGCGCGGCGGCGGCGAGCTTGCGGGCTGCGGACGCCTTGCTCACGCACGCCATGCTACGGAGACACCGATACGGTGTTCGCATGGAGTACGTCGAGTCCCTGCTGGAGCTGATCGGCAACACCCCGCTGGTCCGGCTCAACCGTTCCCTCGACCTGCCCGCCGACGGACCGTTGGTGCTGGCCAAGGTGGAGTACCTCAACCCCGGCGGTTCGGTGAAGGACCGGATCGCCACCCGCATGATCGAGGCCGCGGAGGCCTCGGGCGCGCTGCAGCCCGGCGGCACGATCGTCGAGCCGACGTCCGGCAACACCGGCGTCGGGCTGGCGATGGTGGCCCAGCAGAAGGGCTACAAGTGCATCTTCGTGTGCCCCGACAAGGTCAGCGAGGACAAGCGCAACGTCCTCAAGGCGTACGGCGCCGAGGTGGTCGTGTGCCCCACGGCCGTCGCGCCCGAGCACCCCGACTCCTACTACAACGTGTCCGACCGGCTGGCCAACGAGCCGGGGGCCTGGAAGCCCGACCAGTACTCCAACCCCCACAACCCCCGCTCCCACTACGAGGAGACCGGCCCCGAGCTGTGGCGCCAGACCGAGGGGCGGATCACCCACTTCGTCGCGGGCGTCGGCACCGGCGGCACCATCTCCGGCATCGGCCGCTACCTCAAGGAGCAGAACTCCGACGTCCAGGTCGTCGGCGCCGACCCGGCCGGCTCGGTCTACTCCGGCGGCACCGGCCGGCCCTACCTCGTCGAGGGCGTCGGCGAGGACTTCTGGCCCGAGACCTACGACCGGGGCGTGGCCGACCGGATCATCGAGGTCTCCGACGCCGACTCCTTCGCCTTCACCCGGCGGCTGGCCCGCGAGGAGGCGCTGCTGGTCGGCGGCTCCTCCGGCATGGCGGCCTACGCCGCGCGCCAGCTCGCCCAGGAGCTCGCGGCCGAGGGCCGCAACGACGCGGTGATCGTGGTCCTGCTGCCCGACTCGGGACGCGGCTACCTCAGCAAGGTCTTCAACGACGACTGGCTCGCGCAGTACGGCTTCAGCACCGGCCAGCCCCGCCCGGCCCAGACCGTCGGCGAGATCCTGCGCTCCAAGAGCGGCGGCCTGCCCGCTCTGGTCCACACCCACCCCAACGAGACCATCGCCGAGGCGGTCCAGATCCTGCAGGAGTACGCCGTCTCCCAGATGCCCGTCGTCCGCGCCGAGCCGCCGATCGTGGCGGCCGAGGTGGCCGGCTCGGTCTCGGAGCGGGCGCTGCTCGACGCGCTGTTCACCGGCAAGGCCAAGCTGACCGACTCCGTCGAGCAGCACATGTCCGCGGCGCTGCCGACGATCGGCTCCACCGAGGACGCCACGGCGGCCGTGCCGCTGCTGGAGTCGGCGGACGCCGTGCTCGTCCACGAGGACGGCAAGCCGGTCGGGGTGCTCACCCGCCACGACCTGCTCAACTTCCTCGCGCGGGGCTGACGCCGCAGTCGTGGGTCAGTGACGCTCCTCGAGGCCGACCGCCTCGCGGAGCCGGCGGGCGGCCACGCGCAGCTCCTCGGAGTCGGCGGCGTGGTGCGTCATCAGGTCCGACAGCGCCTCGGCGATGACGTTGAGCTTCTCCTGAGCCGCCTCCTGGCCGCGCCGGCTGGCGTTCTCGAGGAGCACGAGCAGGAGCAGGGACAAGATCGCGGAACCGGTGTGCAGGCCCAGCTCCCACTTGGTGGTGCTGCCCCACAGCGGCTTGCTGAGCGCCCACGCGAGCAGGGCGACCACGATGACGCCGAAGAAGGGCGCCCGGCTGATCCGGAGGTTGATCGCGTCGACGAACCTCTCGAAGACACCCGGTCCGTCGGTGCTGTGGCGGGACTGTGCCGCGGGGTTCTCCTGCATGGCGGGAGGCTACGTCAGGGACGGTGCCAGGAGCTCGAGGCGCGGGGCGCCCAGTAGCGACAGGTGTGGTGGGCGGCGAAGCCCAGTGCGTCCCAGAACGCGCGGCCGCCCGGGTTGTCGGTCTCGACGTGCAGCCACGCGGTCAGCGCGCCCCGCTCGGCCGCCCAGCCCAGCAGCTCGCCGACCACGGCGGTCGCGAGGCCGCGCCGGCGGTGGGCCGGGTCGACGGTGACCGCGTGCAGGCCGGCCCAGTCGCCGTCGACGACGGCCTGCGCCTCGGCCACCGGGTCGCAGCCGGCGTCGACCGACGCGACGGCGCGTACGCCGTCGGCGGAGAGCTCGACCTGGTGCGCGCTCGCGCGGGGGAGGGACCGCCGGACCCGGGCCACCGAGGCGAGCAGGAGGTCGGACTCGCCGTACGCCAGCCGCTGCCAGCCCGCGCGGGCGAAGGCCTCCTCGACCGCCGAGTCCGCCTCCACCTGGACGAGCGGGTCGCGCCCCCGCGCGGCGTAGAACGCCTCGACCGCGGCCACCGCCTCGGGGAAGGGCAGGCCGGGGTCGCCGATCGCCAGGCAGGAGTTGGCGCGCTTGAGCAGCCGGCCGACCGGTGCGCGGTCGGTGCGCAGCTCCCAGTCGCCGAGCGGCTCGCGCTCGACAGTGGTCCACAGCCCACCGGTGCGGGACTCGGCATCGCGCGCGCTCACCCGCAGCCGGGCGGCCGGCCGGGGCGGGACCGGCTTTCCGGACACGATGTCGGCGATCGCGACGGTGACCGCCGCGCCGGTCTCGGGCTGCACCACGCAGGCTCCGTCGGCCCACGACAGGCAGACGCCGAGCACGTCGGTGAAGGCCGGGCCGCCGCTCGGCCCGGTCACCCCCCGCAGCAGCCGGCGGACGACGACCCGCTGGCCCACGACGTGGGGACCGAGCAGGTGCTGCCCCGGCTCGTGTCCATTTTCCTGGGGTCCTGACGCGTCCGGCACGACCGGGATACTAGGCTGAGCCCCGACACGAAACACTTTCGTGTCGAGCATCCGCGCTCGTTGGTCTCAGGAGGAATCGATGACCTACGTCATCTCGCAGCCGTGCGTCGACGTCAAGGACCGTGCGTGTGTCGACGAGTGTCCCGTCGACTGCATCTACGAGGGCAAGCGGATGCTCTACATCCACCCCGACGAGTGCGTCGACTGCGGCGCCTGCGAGCCGGTGTGCCCGGTCGAGGCGATCTTCTACGAGGACGACGTGCCGGAGGAGTGGAAGGACTACTACGACGCCAACGTCAAGTTCTTCGACGACCTCGGCTCGCCGGGCGGTGCCGCCAAGATGGGCGAGATCGACAAGGACGCCGAGTTCATCGCCGCGCTCGAGCCGCAGAACCAGGATCACTGAGCCGCCTTGGTGACGCCGGGAGCCGTCTCGGGCCGGCTGCCCGACTTCCCCTGGGACAAGCTGACCCAGTACGCCGCGCAGGCGCGTGAGCACGCCGACGGGATCGTCGACCTGTCGATCGGCACGCCGGTCGACCCGACGCCGTCGGTCGCGCGTGAGGCGCTGGTCGCCGCCGCCGACGCCCCGGGGTACCCGCTCACCGTGGGTGTCCCGGAGGTGCGGCAGGCCGTCGTCGACTGGCTTGCCGGCACCCACGGCGTCACCGGCCTGGGCCCGGACCAGGTGCTGCCGCTGATCGGCTCCAAGGAGCTGATCGCCTCGCTGCCGAGCTTCCTCGGCCTCGGCCCCGGCGACCTGATCGGCTACCCGGAGCTGGCGTACCCGACGTACGAGGTCGGGGCGGCGCTGGTCGGCGCCCGCGCGGTGGCGAGCGACTCGCTCACCGCCTTCGGTCCCGAGACCCCGAAGCTGCTGTGGGTGAACTCGCCGTCCAACCCGTCGGGCCGGGTGCTGCCCAAGGAGCACCTCAAGAAGGTCGTCGACTGGTGCCGCGAGCGCGGGGTCCTGCTCGTCTCCGACGAGTGCTATCTCGACTGCGTGTGGGAGGGCGAGGCCCTCTCCGTGCTCCACCCCGACATCTGCGGCGGCTCCGCCGAGGGCATCCTGGTCGTCCACTCGCTGTCGAAGCGCTCGAACCTCGCCGGCTACCGCTGCGCGTTCGTCGCCGGAGACCGTGCGGTGATCGCCGAGCTGCTCGCGGTCCGCAAGAACATGGGCCTGATGATGCCCGCGCCCCAGCAGCACGCCATGGCCGCGGTGCTCGGCGACGAGGCCCACGTCAAGGAGCAGCACGAGCGCTACCGGGCCCGTCGTACGACGCTCCGCGCGGCGCTAGAGGCGGCCGGCTACACCATCGAGCACTCCGAGGCCTCGCTCTACCTGTGGACCACCAAGGGGCCCGACGGCCCCGACTGCTGGGCGCTCGTCGCCGAGCTGGCCGCCCAGGGCATCCTGGTCGCGCCGGGCGACTTCTACGGCGCCGCCGGCTCGCACCACGTGCGGATCGCGCTCACGGCGACCGACGAGCGGATCGCGGCGGCGGTGGAGCGGCTCACACCCGCTTGATCGTCACGCTCCGGCCGAGCACGCGAAGCAGCTGATCGAGGTCGCCCGGGTCCGACGTCAGCAGGTGGGAGTCGTCGTCGCACAGCACGGCCACGTGCGCAACGACGATGTCGCTCGTGCCGGTCTCGGCGAGGAGGCGGCCGATCCGTCGTGACGACCCGGGGTCGATCGGCCGCTCGTCGATACCGCGCAGAGTGGTCGCCAGGAGCGCCTGCCGGGCTCCGTCGCGCCAGACCTGGGCGACCGCGCCGCTGCTGGTCCGAACCGGCACGCCCTCCGCCTGCGCGGTGCGGATCTTGGCGAGCACCGCGCGGTGGCGCCACTCGACGGCGAGCAGCGCCCCCGTGTCCAGGACCAGGCTCATGACGAGGGCTCTTCGGTCCAGCGCGCGGGCTTCTGCCGGAAGAAGGCCCGGGCCTCGGCCAGCTCCTCCTCGGTGAACGCGCCGTACTCAGCCTCGAACTCGTCGAGAGCCTTGCCCAGCAGCTGGTTGCGCAGCTTCATCTCGGCGGCGCGCGACATCCAGGCGCTGACCGACTCTCCAGAGCTCGCGGCCGCTTCGCGGATGGCGCTGCCGGTGTCGTCGTCGACGTTGATGGTGATCCGATCCATGCCTCCACGGTAAGCGCATACAATCGTATGCACAACGCGGATGCCGCCGTCTGTGGAGAACTCAGCGGAAGACGTCGATGTGCACGTGGTCCCGGTGCTCGAGCACCTTGCGGTCACCGGCCGACGACGGCGGGTCGTAGTCACGCCAGCCCTCGCGGCCGGCGGTCCAGATCCTCGCGTCGAAGATGACGGTGCGGATGTCGAGCCGCGCCGCGTTGGCGACCGCCCAGTGCGCGATCGCCCAGCCCTTGGCCTTGTTCGCCTTGGAGATCGGGCGCACGAAGACGTCGATGGCGCGCCCGTCGTAGTGGGCGGAGCCCTCCATGTGACCGGTGCTCACACCCTCGGGCTCGAAGCCGCCGAGCTGCAGCCGGCCGAACCGGGTGAGCAGCTCGGTGCGGACCGTGTCGGCGCGCGGGGTGAGGCCGCTGGCGACCAGCTCGGCGTCGGCCGTGGGGGCGCCGCCCGCGAGATCGCAGCTGAAGCTGGCGGGGGAGTAGCCGGTGAGCGCGGAGGCGAGGGCGCGGCCGTCGGCCTCGTGGTCGGCGTACGCGTCGGGGAAGGCGGAGCGCTGCACCTCCTGGGCCGCGACGGTGATCTCCATCGTCTCGTAGCCGTCGACGCGCACCAGCGCGTCGTAGAACGCATTGGTGGCGTAGACCGGGTCGAGGATCTGCTTGCGGGTGCCCCAGCCCTGGGAGGGGCGCTGCTGGAACAGGCCGAGGGAGTCGCGGTCGCCGTAGTCGATGTTGCGCAGCTTCGACTCCTGGTACGCCGTCGCCAGGGCGATCGACGTCGCCCGCGCCGGCAGCCCCCGGCGGACGGCGACCGCGGCGATCAGCGCGGCGTTCTCGGCCTGCTCGCCGCTGACGTCGACGGTGTGGCCGCCGACGGTGACGGTGCAGTCACCGCTCGGGCCGCCGACCAGCTCGTCGGTGGCCCGGAGCACGCCGATGCCGATCGCCACCACGGTCGCGAGGACCGTGATGGCGACGACGACGCCCCAGGCCCTGCGCTTCACGGGACCAGTGTGCGTGGGGGCTGGTGACGGCGCGGCGTGCTCAGTTGGCGTGCAGCGCGGCGTTGAGGGCGATCCCCTCGCCCTGCCACGGGACCGCCTCGATCGCGCCGGAGACCGAGTTGCGGCGGAACAGCACGTTGCTGGCGCCGGACAGGTCGGCCGCCTTGACCACGCGGGCGTCCTGGCCGGGCTCGAGCACGGTGACCTTGGTGCCGGCGGTGACGTAGCAGCCGGCCTCGACGACGCAGTCGTCGCCGAGCGAGATGCCGATGCCGGCGTTGGCGCCGAGCAGGCAGCGCCGGCCCACCGAGATGACCTGCTTGCCGCCGCCGGACAGGGTGCCCATGATCGAGGCGCCGCCGCCGACGTCGGAGCCGTCGCCGACGACGACGCCCGCGGAGATCCGGCCCTCGACCATGGACGTGCCGAGAGTGCCGGCGTTGAAGTTGACGAAGCCCTCGTGCATCACGGTGGTGCCCTCGGCGAGGTGGGCGCCGAGGCGGACCCGGTCGGCGTCGGCGATGCGGACGCCGGAGGGGATGACGTAGTCGACCAGGCGCGGGAACTTGTCGACGCCGTACACGGTGACGTGCTGGCCGGCGGCCTGCAGCCGGGCCCGGGTCAGCTCGAAGTCCTCGACGGCGCACGGGCCGGCCGAGGTCCACACGACGTTGGTGAGCAGGCCGAAGATCCCCTCCAGGCTCTGCCCGTGGGGCTGGACCAGCCGCGCGGAGAGCAGGTGGAGGCGCAGCCACACCTCGACGGTGTCGGCGGGCGCGGCGGCGAGGTCGGCGATCTCGACCAGGTTGACCTTGCGGGTGACCCCGCGCGCCTCGTCGGCGCCCTCGAGCGCCAGCAGCTCCGCGGGCGGCTGCGCGTCGGCGGGCCTCTCGCCCAGCGCGGGCGAGGGGAACCAGGTGTCGAGGACCACTCCCGGTGCGGAAGCGGTGTCGGCGGTGGAGGTCGTCAGGCCGAAGCCCCAAGCGGCGGTCACGTGAGCAGATTCTAGGGCGTCGCGGGAACCGCCGGTCGCGCGGCGTCGTCCCACGGACATGGCTCTCGGACCCCGCCTCCTGCTCGCGCCGCTGCTGCTCGCCGTGCTGGCCTTCGCCGGCTGTGACGACGGACCGGTCCGGCTCGAGGTCACCGTCCAGGACTGGAACGGGTGGACCGAGGAGCAGCCCGAGCCGGTCGTGACGAGCTACGAGCTCGCCGCGGGCGAGAGCTTCACCGTCGAGGTGGTGGGCACCGAGGAGCTGGTCGTCACCGTCGTCCAGGTCGACGGCGGCGAGGTGGCGCTGGAGACCAGCGCCCCGATGGCCGGCGAGGGCGACGGCGGCGGCACCGACATCCGGCACCCGCGCACCGAGTTCTCGCTGGACCGGGCCGGCGCCGTCAGCTTTACCACGCCCACCCTCGACGGAGGTACGACGGTCACCGTGGCCGAGCGGTGACCGAGCGGTGACTCAGCCCTCCGCGAGGATCGCGAGCTGCCGGCTCTGCGCGATCAGCCGGCCCTGCTCGTCCCACAGCTCGACGTCCTCGTCGTGGTAGCCGGCGATGACATGGCGGGTGACGACGTGGCCGAGCGCCCAGACCGTGTCGGGACGCCGGCGGTAGTGGACGGTGAGCTGGATGGTGGCCGAGGCGAGGTGCCCGATCTCGGCGGTCACCGGCGGGAAGGCGTCGACCATCGCGCCGGCCAGCAGCGCGTCGACGGGACGCTCGTCGACCGCGCGGATCCAGCACAGCGACTCGGTGACCCCGGTCGGGTCGCCGCGCAGCCAGCCGGCGACGACCGGCGCGCGGTAGCTGTAGCGGTCCAGGATCGGCACCATCCCGGCCGGGATCAGCTCGCTCGCGTCGGTGCACTCCTCGGGCCGGGGTACGTCGGGGGCGGCGTGCGGGGTGTGCTCGACGCTCCCGGTCGCGTCCCAGTCGTGGGTGCTGACCACGGCGTGTGCGATCTCCTTGGCGTCCTGCACCAGCACGGCGTCGTACGTCGACACCCGGCGGCCCTTGCGCACCTCCCGGACCCGGATCTCGGCGGGCCCGGCGACCGCGGGACGGAAGTAGGTGATCGCGATGGTCAGCGGGTCCGGGTGCGCCGACTCCTGGAGCACGGCGTGCTGGAGCAGGGCGAGGACGTAGCCGCCGTTGGGGGTGCCGTTGGCGGTGTTCCAGTCGGCGGTGACCTGGACCCGGTGCGTGCCGTCGCCGAGGGGCTCCGACTCGACGGCGTCGTCGAGGAGATAGCTCACCGGGCCATCCTCGCTCACTCGCCGGTGACGCCGTCGAGGCACTCCCGCAGCAGGTCGGCGTGCCCGCAGTGGCGGGCGTACTCCTCGACCATGTGCAGCAGGATGTCGCGGATGCTCGAGGTCTCGGTGCCCTTGCGGAAGGTCACCACCCGGCCGAGCTCCTCGTCGGTCAGCCGGTCCAGCCAGGCGTCGGCGAGACCCACCTGCTCGCGCCAGGCGGCCCAGGCCTCAGCCACGGCCGCCTCGGTGGGCTCGACCACGGCGAACCCCGCGTCGCCGTCGTCGTAGATCCGCTCGCCCTCGACCTCGACCAGGGCCCGCTGGAACCAGAAGTGCTCGACCCGCGCGAGGTGCCGGACCAGGCCCAGCAGGCTCATCGAGCTCGGCGGCACGGAGCGGGTCGCCAGCTGCTCCGGCGTCAGCCCGGCGCACTTGCGCTCCAGGGTCTCGCGGTAGTGGGTGAGGTACTCGCGCAGGTTCGCCAGCTCGCCGGTCATGGACTCACCGTAGGCCCGGGCGCAATCCGGTTTCCCGTACGGCGCCCGGCCGCCGTACGCTTGGGCACACAGCGTTCGAGCCGTCATCAGCGGCGAGCTCCGGGAAGAAAGCCGACAGGCAAGTAGAACCCGGCGGGCAGGCCCGTCACAGCCGTGAACGAGAGGCCCCGCGCGCAGGTCGGTGCGGGGCAAGCAGGGTGGTACCGCGGTCCTCCAGGATCGTCCCTGCGGCACAGCCCGCAGCTGCAGACGAAACCAGGAGACCGAAGCCCGATGACCTATCCGAAGGTCACCACCGACCCGACCGCCGGCCAGGGTGCCGTCCCGAGCTCGCCCCGCTTCCCGCGGATCGAGGAGGGGGTCCTCGCCTACTGGGCCGAGGACGACACCTTCCGCGCCAGCGTCGAGCAGCGCGACCCCGGCGCCCACGGCGAGAACGAGTTCGTCTTCTACGACGGCCCGCCGTTCGCCAACGGCCTGCCCCACTACGGCCACCTGCTCACCGGCTACGTCAAGGACATCGTCCCGCGCTACCAGACGATGCGCGGCAAGCGCGTCGAGCGCCGCTTCGGCTGGGACACCCACGGCCTGCCCGCCGAGCTCGAGGCGATGCGGCTCAACGGCATCAAGACCACCGACGAGATCGTCGAGATGGGCATCGACAAGTTCAACGACGCCTGCCGCGCGTCGGTGCTCAAGTACACCGGCGAGTGGCGCGACTACGTCACCCGCCAGGCGCGCTGGGTCGACTTCGACAACGACTACAAGACCATGAACCCCGAGTTCATGGAGTCGGTGCTGTGGGCCTTCAAGAGCCTGTTCGACAAGGGCCTGGTTTACGAGGGCTTCCGGGTGCTGCCCTACTGCTGGAACGACGAGACGCCGCTGTCCAACCACGAGCTGCGGATGGACGACGACGTCTACCAGATGCGTCAGGACCCCGCCGTCACCGTGGGCTTCCGGATCACCACGCCGGGGCCGTTCGAGGGCGCCCGGCTGATGATCTGGACGACGACCCCGTGGACGCTGCCCAGCAACCTCGCGGTGATGGTCGGCACCGACATCGACTACGTCGTCGTCGACCACGAGGGCGACCGGCTCGTGCTCGCCGAGGCCCGGCTGGCGGCGTACGCGCGCGAGCTGGGGGACGAGCCGGCGGTCACCTGGCGCGGCAAGGGCTCCGACCTGCTGGGGCTGGTGTACGCGCCGCCGTTCTCCTACTTCGCCGACCACGCCAACGCCTTCCGCGTCGTGGCCGCCGACGAGGCCGTGACGACGACCGACGGTACCGGCCTCGTGCACAGCGCCGGCGCGTTCGGTGAGGTCGACAAGGAGGTCACCGACCGCGAGGGCATCGAGCCGGTGATGCCGGTCGGCAAGGACGGCCGGTTCACCGTGCCGGTCGACGACTACGCCGGGATGCTCGTCTTCGACGCCAACCCCCACATCATCGACGACCTCAAGGCTGTCACCAACGGTGGGCAGGGCGGGGCGGTCACGCCCGGCACCCTGCTGCTGCGCCGCGAGACCTACGACCACTCCTACCCCCACTGCTGGCGCTGCCGCGAGCCCCTGATCTACAAGGGCGTGAGCAGCTGGTTCGTCGAGGTCACCGCGTTCAAGCAGCGGATGGCCGAGCTCAACCAGGACATCCGCTGGGTGCCCGAGCACATCAAGGACGGCCAGTTCGGCAAGTGGGTCGACAACGCCCGCGACTGGTCGATCACCCGCAACCGGTTCTGGGGATCGCCGGTGCCGGTGTGGAAGTCCGACGACCCGGCGTACCCCCGCGTCGACGTCTATGGCTCCTTCGAGGAGATCGAGCGCGACTTCGGGCGGCTGCCGCTCAACGCCCAGGGCCAGCCCGACCTGCACCGGCCGTGGGTCGACGAGCTGACCCGGCCCAACCCCGACGACCCGACCGGGCGGTCGACGATGCGCCGCGTCGCCGACGTCCTCGACGTGTGGTTCGACTCGGGGTCGATGTCGTTCGGGCAGGTGCACTACCCGTTCGAGAACAAGGAGTGGTTCGAGAACCATTTCCCGGCCGACTTCATCGTCGAGTACATCGGCCAGACCCGCGGCTGGTTCTACACGCTGCACATCCTGGCCACCGCGCTGTTCGACAAGCCGGCGTTCTCGTCGTGCATCAGCCACGGCATCGTGCTCGGCTCCGACGGCAACAAGATGTCGAAGTCACTGCGCAACTACCCCGACGTCTCCGAGGTCTTCGACCGCGACGGTGCCGACGCGATGCGCTGGTTCCTGATGGCCTCGCCGATCCTGCGCGGCGGCAACCTGGTCGTCACCGAGCAGGGCATCCGCGACGCCGTGCGCCAGGTGATGATCCCGCTGTGGAACACGTGGTACTTCTTCGCGCTCTACGCCAACGCGGAGCAGTACGACGCCGCGGGCCGCACCGACTCCACCGACCCGCTCGACCGCTACCTGCTGGCCAAGACCCGGCAGTACGTCGAGAAGCTCACCTCCGAGCTCGACGACTATGCGATCGCCGACGCGTGCGAGACGACGCGGTCCTTCCTCGACGTGCTGACCAACTGGTACGTCCGCCGGTCGCGCGAGCGGTTCTGGGAGGGCAAGCCGGAGGCGTTCGAGACCCTCGCCGCCGTCCTCGACATCGTCTGCCGGGCCGTGGCGCCGCTGCTGCCGCTGACCACCGAGGAGATCTGGCGCGGCCTGACCGGTGGCCGCTCGGTGCACCTGGCCGACTGGCCGGATGTCTCGGCGCTGCCGACCGACGACTCGCTGGTCGCGGCGATGGACGAGGTGCGCGAGGTGTGCTCGGCCACCTCCGCGCTGCGCAAGGCCGCCCGCCTCCGCAACCGGCTGCCGCTCTCCGGCCTGACCGTCGTCGTGTCCGACCCGGCCGCCCTGGAGCCGTTCGCCGCGATCGTCGCCGACGAGCTAAACCTCAAGTCGGTGCGCCTCGTCGGTGCCGACTCCGACGAGGCGGCCGGCTACGGCGTCGAGCAGAGGCTCTCCGTCAACGCCCGTGCCGCCGGCCCACGCCTCGGCAAGGACGTCCAGCTCGCCATCAAGGGCGCCAAGTCCGGTGACTGGTCGGTCGACGCGTCCGGCGCCGTGACCGCCGGCGGGCTGGCCCTGGTCGAGGGCGAGTACACCCTCGAGACCGTCGCCGGCGACGCCGCCGAGGGCACCGCAACCGGCATGCTCCCCGGCGGTGGCTTCGTCGTCCTCGACACCGTGGTCACGCCCGAGCTCGCCGAGGAGGGCCTGGCTCGCGACCTGGTGCGCGCCGTCCAGCAGGCGCGGCGCGACGCCGACTTCCGGGTCACCGACCGGATCGAGCTGGTCGTCTCAGGCACCGCGCCCGTCCTCGCCGCGGCCCGCGCCCACGAGGCGCTGATCGCGGGGGAGACCCTGGCGACGTCGTACACCGTGGCGGAGGAGGCGCCCTCCGGCGCGACCGAGGTCGTGGTCGGCGACGGCGACAAGGCGGCGATCGCGGTCGCGCTCGCCTGACCCGGAGACGGCGAGTTTGCCGCTGTCGCAGGGGGCACATGATGCAACCATGCGCCCCCTGCTCCGTCGTGCCCTGAGCGCCCTCCTCGGTCTGGCCGTCGTCGCCGGACTCGCCGTCCTCGCCCCGTCACCGGCCCAGGCCACCAACGCCACCTGCACCACCTCCTCCCGGTGGGTCGCCTCGCACCGGACCTGGGGCGTGCCCGAGAAGCTGACGTTCACCTACGGGGAGTACTTCCGGCTCAGCGGAACGGTGGACGGTGTGTGCACGGGCAACACGAACCCGGTGCAGGGCAACATCTGGGCCGGCGACACCCACGTCCAGGCGTCCTACGACCGCGGCACGACCTGGACCACGGTCCAGACCGAGAGCGGACCCGGTGTCTGGTGGGAGGGGACCTGGGCGATCGACCGGTCGGTCTGGCTCCGGATGAGCTTCACCGGCGGCAGGTCCTACGCCAACGACACCTGGGCGCCCTCGGTGTCGCCCGTCGTGAAGCTCAAGGTGCGCCGCCACGCCACCCTGGACCTGAAGCAGGTCCGAGGCAGCACCCGGGCGAAGGTCGCGATCGCTCCGGCGAAGAGCGTCCGCGGCCTGCGGGTCGCGGTCCAGGTCAAGCAGCACGGGCGCTGGCGGACCGTGCAGCGTCCCACGGCCTCGCGCCGAGGGGTCGCCGTGGCGCGGCTGCCACGGCTCGCGAAGGGCACGCCGGTCCGGGTGGTGCTGCCGGCCGCGCGCCACCTGGCGCGCTCCGTGGTGCGTCCCTGAGCGGACCGTGAACCCCGGGCTGGTTGACTGTCACCCGTGCCCGCGATCGACCTGTCCACCGACGTCGTCACCCTGACCCGCCAGCTGGTCGACATCGAGTCGGTCAGCCGCGACGAGCAGCGGATCGCCGACGCCGTCGAGGCCGCACTGCGCGCGCTGCCGCACCTCACGGTGACCCGCCGCGGCCACACGCTCGTGGCACGCACCGACCTCGGCCGCCCCAGCCGGGTGGTCATCGCCGGCCACCTCGACACGGTCCCGGTCAACGCCAACCTCCCGAGCCGGTACGACGTGGAGGCGGGCATCCTGCACGGCCTCGGCACCTGCGACATGAAGGGCGGCGACGCGGTCATCCTCAAGCTCGCCGCGACCGTGACCGAGCCGGTCCACGACGTCACCTACGTGCTCTACGAGGCCGAGGAGATCGAGTCGCTCCACAACGGGCTGCGGCTGCTGGGGGAGTCCGACCCCGACCTGCTCGCGGCCGACTTCGCGATCCTGATGGAGCCGTCGAACGCCGGCGTCGAGGCCGGCTGCCAGGGCACGCTGCGCGTCGAGGTCCGCACCCGCGGCGAGCGGGCGCACTCCGCGCGCAGCTGGCGCGGGGTCAACGCGATCCACGGCGCCGCCGAGGTCCTGAACCGGCTCACCGAGTACGACGCGCGCCGGCCGGTGATCGACGGGCTGGAGTACCACGAGGGCCTCAACGCGGTCGGCATCCGCGGTGGGGTCGCCGGCAACGTGATCCCCGACGAGTGCGTCGTGACGGTCAACCACCGCTTCGCCCCCGACCGCTCCGAGGCCGAGGCGCTCGCCTTCGTCGAGGAGTTCTTCGCCGGCTTCGAGGTCACCCTCACCGACACCGCTCCCGGCGCCCTCCCCGGCCTGGACCGCCCGGCCGCACGCGCCTTCATCGACGCGGTCGGCGGGACGGTCGCGCCGAAGTTCGGGTGGACCGATGTCGCCCGGTTCACCGTACTCGGCGTGCCGGCCGTCAACTACGGCCCCGGCGACCCGATGCTGGCTCACAAGCAGGACGAGCACGTCGAGGTCGCCCAGATCGTGCGCTGCGAGGAGCAGCTGCGCGGCTGGCTGACCACCGTCCCCAGCACCCCGAGCAACCAGGAGAACGCATGACCAGGCGCAGCGGCCCGGGCCCCCGTCCCAGCGCGGGACGTCCCGAGGGCTCGACCACCGACCAGCGACTGCTCGACAGCACCGGCGACGCCGACTGGGTGCACACCGACCCGTGGCGCGTGCTGAAGATCCAGGCCGAGTTCGTCGAGGGCTTCAACGACCTCGCCGAGATCGGGCCCGCGATCTCGGTGTTCGGCTCGGCGCGGATCCCGGCCACACACCCGGCGTACGACATCGGGGTGCGGGTGGGCGGCGCCCTGGCGAAGGCCGGGTTCGCGGTCATCACCGGCGGCGGGCCGGGCGCGATGGAGGCCGCCAACCGGGGTGCGACGGAGGCCGGCGGCGAGAGCATCGGCCTCGGCATCGAGCTGCCGTGGGAGGCCAAGCTCAACGACTACGTCGGCTTCGGGCTCAACTTCCGCTACTTCTTCGTGCGCAAGATGATGTTCGTCAAGTACAGCCAGGGCTACGTCGTGCTGCCCGGCGGGCTCGGCACGCTCGACGAGCTGTTCGAGGCGATGACGCTCGCGCAGACGCTCAAGATCACCCAGTTCCCGATCGTCCTGATGGGCGTCGAGCACTGGCGTGGCCTGATCGACTGGATGGAGGGCTCGATGCTCGAGGACGCCCGGATCAAGCAGTCCGACCTCGACATGCTCACCCTCACCGACGACGTCGACGAGGCCGTGGCCCTGATGGTCGCGGCCCGCGACCAGCACGGCTGAGGCGCCGATGTCCCACTCGATGATGTGGGTGTTCGCGGTGCTCATCGTGCTGGCGATGGGCGGCGTCGCCCTGCTCGCCTCCGGGCGGGGGGAGCCGATGGCGCCGGCGTACGACGACCGGCCGGACGCCCTCGTGCCCGCCGCCCGCCCGGTGCGGGCCGACGACCTGCGCCGGGTGCGCTTCTCGCTCGCGCTGCGCGGCTACCGGATGAACGAGGTCGACGCGCTGCTCACCCGGCTGGCCCGGGAGATGGAGGGCGACCGGCCCCCCGTCGTCCCCGATCGGGGGCCCGCCCCGTCGGCCCTGGTCCGGGTCCTCGCCGAGCGGTGGGCGGAGGAGCACCCGGCGGGCGCCGAGATCCTGGACTTCTCCGCCGAGAGCGTCGACCAGGTGGAGTCCTCGCTGGACCATTGGTCGCGGCGTCCCGGGCGCGGCCCGGCACGCGGCGAGCCCGACGTCTGGGCGGCCGGCGCCTACCTGGGCGAGGTGCTGGTTCGGACGGTGCCCGGTGCAGCGTGGACGGCCGGCGACGGCGCTGACGGCGTCCCCGTGGTGGTGCTGCCGTCCGGGCGGGTCGAGGACCCGATCGGCCGCGCGATGGCGCGCTTCGACGGCGGCGAGCGCGACAGCGTCATCGACGTCGTGGACGCCGCGCTGGCCGCTGAGGACGACTCCGACTGATCCAGGCTGCGCCCCCTCAGCCGGTCGCGTCCTCGAGCCTCGCGATGGCCGCCTCCATCGCGGCGAGCAGCTGTCCGAGCGGCACGCTGACCGACTGGTCGCCGTACTCCGAGATGTCGAGGATCAGCACCCGCTCGCCGACCTGCGCGGCGATCCAGCGGTCGCTCTTGCCGTCGGGCTCGCTGGTCAGCGTGTAGGCGCGGTCGGCGCCCGCGACGTCGATGTCGCTCAGGTAGCCCTGGCTGCGCCACTGGTCGACACTCACCTTGGCCTCGGCGTCGACGCCGGAGATGGCCCGCACGAAGGCGCCGTCGAGGAGCTCCCGCCCCGAGTAGCCGGGCGGCGCGTACCAGATCTGCAGGTCGGCGTACATCGCGGTCTCGCCGTCGGCGACCCCGGCCTGGCGCCGCTCGCACCGGTTCGACACCGCGCGGCTGCCGGGTCGGCTGTTGCGTCGGTAGCGGGCCTGCGGGCGGAGCAGCACGCCCTCCTCGCTCAGCGCGTCGGGGGTGGTCCGGCCGGTGCCGAACGCCATCACCTCGTCGTCGAGGACGTCGCACACTCGGGCGAAGGGCGCCCAGCCGTCGGCGTTCGTCGTGGGCCACCAGGGGTCGATCCGGGTCTGGTCGAGGTCGGGGTCCGCCAGGCGCTCGTCGATGCGCCGGAACGCCTCCCGGGACTGCTTGACGGTGCCGCGGATGCTGGTGGCGTCGAACGGGCTGCTGTCGTACTGGCTGCGCTCGAGCCGGATGACGAGATTGCCGCGCAGGGCCTGGAACCAGCCCCGGCCCGCGACATAGCTGATGTCCTCGCCGATCGCGGGCGTGAGCACGCCGCCGCCCTTGGCCTCGTTCTCCCTCTGCACCTCCAGCAGCGCCCGGAGTACGTCGGCGAGCGGGCTGTCGTGGCGCAGGTCGCGCTCGATCTGCTTCGACAGGGTGCCGCGGCCCAGGCGCAGGGTGCGGCGGAACTCCTTCCGGGCGGCCTGTTCCGAGGGGTACTGGTCGGCGTAGAGATGGACCGAGGTGTTGGCCTTGTCGGAGAGGCGGTACCAGCACTGGGTCTCGACGGGGTTGCCGAGCGGGTCGGCCGGCTCGGGGGAGTCGATGCCCTCCTGGGCGATGTCGGCGTAGGGGCCCGGCTTGGCGTAGAGCTCGAGGACGTCGTCGGGCCCGAGCAGGCGACACGGGCTGACATAGCGGAACGAGCCGACCGTCAGCGGCGCCGGCTCCGGAGTCGCGGTGGGGCCGGGCTCGGCGCTGCCGTTCCCGGACGGCGTCGGGGTGCGATCCGCCGTGGGCTCGTCGCTCGAGCAGGCGGCGACGAGGGGGAGCAGCAGGAGCGTCGTCGCCAGGGGCGCGAGGGCGGTTCGGAGCATGTCGGCGACGTGCCCGCCCCGGGGCGCGGGCAAACACCGAGGCGCGCTGGTGTCGAGGTGCGCTGCGCCCGGCTCGTGTCATGGGGAATAATGACCCTTGCGCACAGTCGGTGGCACAGGGCTCCGGCGGCTCGCAGAGGTAGTGGAAGAGGGGTGCCGCATGGCGGCGATGAAGCCTCGGACCGGCGACGGTCCGCTCGAGGTCACCAAGGAGGGACGCGGCATCGTGATGCGCGTCCCGCTCGAAGGTGGTGGCCGGCTCGTGGTCGAGCTCAACGCCGAGGAGGCTGCCGCGCTCGGTGACGCGCTGAAGAATGTCATCGGCTGACGCCGCCCGCCCGGTCCTGCCGGGTCAGGTCTCACCTCCCGAGTTCGCCGCGAGCGAGCTCCTCCCCGGCGCCATCAAGGGCGTCGACGTCGTCGCGCTCCCGGTGCTGCCGGGCGACGACGGGAGCGTGCTCCTCGGCCCCGGCGCCGCCGAGCTGGCCGACGAGCTGGGTCTGGACCTGGTCGGCATCGCCGAGGTCCACGGCCTGACCGGCGCGAGCGCCGAGGTCGCGGTCGTGCCCGTCCCCGACGGCACGCCCACCAACCCCGCGCTGCGCGTCGTGCTGCTGGTCGGCGTGGGCGCCGCGCGCCCGATCGACCTGCGCCGCGCGGGCGCCGCGATGGCCAAGGCCGCCCGCGACCGCGCCGCCGTCGTCACCTCGATCCCGGCCGTGGCCGCCGACACCTCGCCCGACGACCCGATCGCCCTGGAGGCGTTCGTGGCCGGCACCATGCTCGGCTCGTTCGTCTTCCACTGGCGCTCGACCGGACCCGAGCACCAGCCCGTACGCCGGGTGGTGCTGTCCGCCGCCGGCACCGACCGCGCCGCCCTCGAGCGCGCCGTCGCCCTCGGCGGCGCCGGCTGGCGCTCCCGGCTGCTGGCCACGGTGCCCTCGAACCTGAAGAACCCCGCCTGGCTGGCCGCGCAGGCCGAGGAGATCGCCGCGGCGAGCGGGCTCGACGTACGGATCTGGGACGAGGGCGAGCTGGCCCGCGACGGCTTCGGCGGGATCCTCGCCGTCGGCGCCGCGTCCGCGACGCCCCCGCGCCTGATCCGCCTCGACTACACCCCGGCCGGCGTCTCCGCCCGTGCCGCCAAGAAGCTCCCGGTCGTCGTCCTCGTCGGCAAGGGGATCACCTTCGACAGCGGCGGCCTGTCCATCAAGCCGGCCGCGTCGATGGGCTCGATGAAGCGCGACATGACCGGCGGCGCCGTGGTGCTGGCGACCATGGCCGCGCTGGCCGACGTCGACTGCCCGGTGCGCGTCGTCGGCCTGGTGGCCGCCGCCGAGAACGCCATCTCCGGCAGCGCCCTGCGCCCCGGCGACGTGATCACGCACCGCGGCGGCCGCACGACCGAGGTCGGCAACACCGACGCCGAGGGCCGCCTGGTCCTCGGCGACGCCCTCGCGTACGCCGTCGCCGAGCTCGACCCGGCGGTCGTCGTCGACATCGCCACCCTCACCGGCGCGGTCAAGGTCGCGCTCGGCCAGCAGGTCGGCGGGCTGTTCGCCAACGACGACGCCCTGGCCGACGCCCTCGACGCGGCGGGCGCCCGGGCCGGCGAGCCGGTGTGGCGCTTCCCGCTCTACCGCGGCTACGAGGACAAGCTGGCCTCGAAGGTCGCCGACGCCGCCAACGACCCCGGTGGCCCCGGTGCCATCACGGCCGCGCTGTTCCTGCAGCCGTTCGTGGGCGACGTCCCGTGGGCGCACCTCGACATCGCCTCGGTCGGCGACGTCGAGAAGGAATGGCACGAGTGGACGGTCGGCCCGTCCGGCTTCGGCTCCCGGCTGCTGCTGTCCTGGCTCGGCTCGGCCGACCCGGTGGCGGGCATCGGCGGCTGAGCGCCCCGCTCAGGACACGATGACCTGGGGCCGCGCGGAGCTCGCCGCGTGGCGGGCGCGCTGCTCGGCGCGCCGCTCGACGAAGGCACTCGCCTGCTCGTCGAGGGCCCCGAGGAAGGTGCCCAGCTCCTCGCGAGCCTGCTCGCCGACCGGGCCGAGGCCGGTGCGGCAGAAGACGTCCCAGTGGCGCAGCACGGGCATGATCACCTCGTCGTGGTGCAGGCGCAGGTCGTAGATCCCGGCCTTGGCGATGATCATCGAGCTGCGGCGGAATCCCGCCATGGTGGCGCCCGGCATCTCGAAGCCGATCACCTCGTCGGCGATCGCGCGCATGGTCTCGTCCGGCGCGATCTCCAGCGCCGCCGCGACGATGTTGCGGTAGAAGATCATGTGCAGGTTCTCGTCCTTGGCGATCCGCGCGAGCAGGGCGTCGGCGACCGGGTCGCCGGTGGCCTTGCCGGTGTTGCGGTGCGAGACCCGGGTGGCGAGCTCCTGGAACGAGACGTAGACGACGGCCTCGAGCGCGCTCTTGTCGCCGGAGTCGTAGCCGGTCGTCATGTAGTCCATCCGGGCCCGCTCTAGCTCGACCGGGTCGACGCCGCGGGTGACGACGAGGTAGTCGCGCAGCGCGATGCCGTGTCGGTTCTCCTCCGCGGTCCAGCGCCCGACCCAGGTGCCCCAGGCACCGTCGCGACCGAACCGGGTGGCGATCTCGCGGTGGTACGACGGCAGGTTGTCCTCGGTCAGCAGGTTGGTGAACATCGCGGCCTTGGCGACCTCGGAGAGCTCGGACTGCTCGGGGGAGTAGTCCTCGCCGCCGAGCATCGCGAAGTCACGCCCACGGCTCCACGGGATGTAGTCGTGGGGGTGCCATTCCTGCGCGATGGCGAGGTGCCGGTCGAGGTTGGCCGCGACGACGGGCTCGAGCTCCTCGAGCAGGTGGCGCGGTCCCGTGGTGTCGGTGCTGGTCATGTCGCACTCGTTTCTCCCGGCCGGCGGGGCCGGGCTCAGTCGGCTTCGGGGACCCACTCCTTCTTGGCGACCAGCAGTCCGTCGCCGACGGGCAGCAGCGCCGGGACCAGGCCCTCGGTGGCGGCGACCTGCTGCACGAGCTCGCGGATCGCGACCGTCTCGTCGTCGCGCTGGGCCGGGTCGGCGACCCGGTCGTGCCACAGCGCGTTGTCGAAGGCCACCACGCCGCCGGGGCGGAGCAGGCGCAGCGCCTCGGCGAGATAGGCGCCGTACTCGCGCTTGTCGCCGTCGGCGAACACGATGTCGTAGTGGCCGTCGGTGAGCCGGGGAAGCACGTCGAGCGCGGAGCCGGCGATGGTGCGCACCCGCTGCGGCGCGACGCCGGCGTCCTTGAACGACTCCTTGGCCAGGCGCTGGTGCTCGGCCTCGACGTCGACGGTGGTCAGCACGCCGTCGGGGCGCATGCCGCGCAGCAGCCAGACGCCGGAGACGCCGGTGCCGGTGCCGATCTCGACGACGGCGCGGGCCTCGAGCGCCGCGGCGAGGAAGCGCAGGGTGGCTCCGGTTCCGGCGCCGATCGGTGTCACGCCGACCTCCTCGGCGCGGGCGCGCGCCGAGGTCAGGACGTCGTCCTCCCCGACGTAGGCGTCGGCGAAGGTCCAGCTGGTCGCGTTGATCGGTGTCGGAGCCACGGACTCAGCCTAGTGCCGCCGGGGCCCGGTCCCGTGGACCGTCGCCGGGAACACCCGTCGGCGCCCGCTCGTTGGGTCGATGATTGGGCAGTTCACAGGGAACGCTCAGTTGGTACCCCTACGGTGAGAGGAGCCAGGACACCTTGGCGCTGATCCAGCGGAAGAAGGCCACCATGAAGGAGCCCGTCGATCCCCACCCCCAGCCCACCGGGCAGGGGCCGTCCGACCTGGACTGGGGAACCATCGTCGAGGAGCACTCCGACCGCGTCTACCGGCTCGCCCTGCGCCTGACCGGCAACCGCCACGACGCCGAGGACCTCACCCAGGAGGTCTTCGTGCGCGTCTTCCGCTCGCTGCACACCTACACCCCCGGCACCTTCGAGGGCTGGCTGCACCGGATCACGACCAACCTGTTCCTCGACCAGGCCCGCCGCCGGCAGCGGATCCGCTTCGACGCGCTCTCCGACGAGCGCGCCGCCCGCCTCGCGAGCGCCTCCCCGGCCCCCGACCTGGCGTACGCCGACCAGACCTTCGACGACGACGTGGCCGCCGCGCTGTCGGCGCTGCCCCCGGACTTCCGCGCGGCCGTCGTGCTGTGCGACATCGAGGGCCTCAGCTACGAGGAGATCGCCGAGATCCTCGGCGCGAAGCTCGGCACCGTGCGCTCCCGGATCCACCGCGGCCGTGCGCTGCTGCGCACCGCCCTGGCCCACCGCGCCCCCGCGGCCGGCCGGACCCGGTACGCCGGGCCCGCGCCGCTCGTCTCCGAGGGAGTCGCGACGTGATCGGCCACCTCGGCAACCGGGTGAGCGCGCTCCTCGACGGACAGCTCTCGGCTCGGGACGCCGAGGAGGCGTGGTCCCACGTCTACGCCTGCCACGCGTGCCGCGACCTGGTCGAGCGGGAGGGCTGGGTCAAGACCCGGCTGGCCGGTCTGTGCGGCGCCGGGCGCGGCGCGCCGTCCGACCTCAAGGGCTCGCTGCTGAGCATGCCGCCGGGCGAGGCGCTGCTCGGGCCCGAGCCGCACGCCACCCATCGTCGTACGGGTGCGGTGATGATCGGCGGCGGCGCGATCGGCGCCGCGATGCTCGGGGTGCTGGCGCTCGGGTTCGCGCCGGGGTCCACCCCGCCCGCCGACCGGCGTCCGCCCGCCTCCCAGATCAACACGACCGTGCCCACGCCGGGCAGTGGCCCGGCCAGGACCCCGGTGAGCGGCGCCTTCCTTCCGGTGCCGCTGCAGCGGATGCTGCCCTGAGCCTCCCGTCCCGGCGTCGGCCGGATGTGGGGCGATCGGACATGATGGTCCCGTGACCGACGCGCACGACCCCGACCACGAGCCCACCGAGCCGCTCGCGCCCCTGGCGCCGCTCGACGTGCCGTCGTCCCCGACCCCGCGCCCCCAGTGGGCGCCGCCCGCGCCCGGCGCCGCGCCGCTCGAGGACGCTGCTCCCGAGCCGACCACGCCACTGCCCGGCCTGGCCCCCTCGCTGCTGCCCCCTCCGCCGGCCCCCGCCGCGGCGCCCGACCTGACCGTGCGGATGCCCGCGTCGGCCGCCGAGCGCGGCGGTGCGCGGCTCGCCGGCTGGGTGATCCCGGTCGTCGCCGCGATCGCGCTCGTCGTCGGTCTCGGCGGCGGCCTGCTCGGCGCGCTCGCCTACGACCGGCTCTCCGACGACTCGCCGTCCGGTCCGGGCTACTCCGGCGACGGTCTCGCGGGCGTCGACCTCCAGCAGGACCCGCCGCTTGCCGCGCCGGGCTCGGTCGCCGCGGTCGCGCAGGCCGTGCTGCCCAGCACTGTCCAGATCATCGCCGAGTACGGCGGCGAGGCGGCCGGCGCCACCGGCTCCGGCTGGGTGATGGACGGCGACGGCCACATCGTCACCAACAACCACGTCGTCGCCGAGGCCGCCAAGGACAACGGCCCGATCGTCGTGGTCGACCACGACCGCAACCGCTACGACGCCGAGGTCGTGGGCCGCAGCCCCATCTACGACCTCGCCATCCTCTACGTCAAGAGGCACGACGGGCTCAAGCCCGCCACCATGGGCTCGGCCGCCCAGCTCCAGGTGGGGGAGCCGGTCGTGGCCATCGGCTCGCCGCTCAGCCTGCCCGACACCGTGACCTCGGGCATCGTCAGCTACCTGCACCGCCCCGTCACCACGGGGTCCTCCGCCGAGGACTCGTCCTGGATCGACGCGATCCAGACCGACGCGGCGATCAACCCCGGCAACTCCGGCGGCCCGCTGGTCAACCAGAAGGGCGAGGTGATCGGCGTCAACTCCGCCATCGCCACTGCGGGAGGCGGCTCGGTCGACTCCGAGGCCGGCAACATCGGCGTCGGCTTCGCGATCCCCGTCGAGCAGGTCCGGGTCACCGCCGACCAGATCCTGAAGACCGGCGAGGCGCGCTATCCCGTGATCGGCGCCAAGGTGAAGACCGGCGGCGTCCCCACCGGCGAGGGCGCCGTGCTCGACGAGATCGTCGCCGGCAGCCCGGCGGAGAAGGCCGGCCTGCGCCGTGGCGACGTGATCACCAAGGTCAACGGCAGCCGGGTCGCCGACGGCACCGCGCTCATCGTGGCCATCCGGACCTACCAGCCCGGGCAGACCATCGAGTTCACCATCACCCGGGGCTCGGAGGAGAGGAAGGTCAAGGTCACCCTCGACGGCGAGGTCGGCTGACGGCGGCGGCGCCGCCGCCCGTTCCGGTCCGGTCGGGTACGAGGTCAGTCGACCTCGGACTCCACGAACGGGTGCTCGGCGACGTACTGCTCGGTGTGGCGGTACTGCTGGGCGATGTAGTCCTCCAGCCGGCTCGCCTCCACCCGCCACTGTCCGCGCCCGCCGATCTTGATCGCCGGGAGCTCGCCACGGCGGACCAGCGCGTAGACCTGCGCGCTGGAGGTGTTGAGCACCTCGGCGACGTCGGCGAGGGTCAGGAAGCGCGGGCTGCCGGGAAGGTCGGGCATGGGACCCATCGTCGCACCCGGCTCCGACCGTCGCAGCACAGGACGCGAAGTGCCTGTGGATGACCAGGTGACGGTGGCGGGATCGCGCTGCATCATGGCCCGATGACTCGGGATCTCGGGAGCTCCGCCGGCACCACCATCCCGCCTGCCGCGCGCCGGGCGGCGCGACCCGCCTGGCGCGACCCGCGACTGTGGCTCGGCGTGCTGCTCGTGACCGGCTCGGTCGTGCTGGGCGCCCGGCTGCTGGCGGCCGCCGACGACACCGTCGCGGTGTGGGCGATGACCGGCGAGCGCGGCGTCGGCACGCCCGTCGCCGCCCGCGACCTGGTCGTCGAGCGGGTGCGCTTCGCCGACGACTCGACCTTGGGCCGCTACTTCGCCGCCGACCGGCCGGTCCCCGACGGCCTGGTGCTGGTCCGTACGGTCGGCGAGGGCGAGCTGCTGGCCCGCTCGGCGGTCGGCGTGGCCGACGAGGCCGACGTGCTGCGCGTCCCGCTCGAGGTCGACCCCCACCGGGTGCCGCCGGACGTCGTCGCCGGCTCGGTGGTCGACGTCTGGCTCACCGACGGCGGCGGCGCCGGCGCCGGGCGGAAGGGGGCCGACGGCCCGGCGCTGGACGGCGTGACGGTCGTCGCCGCGCCGGCGTACGACGACACCTTCGCCGTCGGCGGTGCACGCCAGCTGGTCGTCGCGGTCGAGGACGATCGGGCGGCCACCTTCGAGGCGCTCCTCGGCTCGCTGCAGGACCCGGTGATCCGGATCCTGCAGCGCTCGTGAGGCCGCCGTGGCCGTCGTGAGCGTCGTCCTCCTGGTCTCCTCCGGTGCCGCGTGGGAGTCGTCGGCGCTGACCGCGCTCACCCGGCATCCGGGGACCGTGCTGCTCAAGAGATGCGTCGACGTCGCCGACCTGCTCGCCGCCGCCCGCACCGGTCAGGCCGACGTGGCGGTCGTCGCCGCCGACCTGCCCGGCCTCGACCAGGAGGTCGTCGCCGACCTGCTCCCGTACGGCGTCCGGGTGGTCGGCGTCGCCACGGACCCCGATCTCGCCCGGCCCCGGGCGGCCCGGATCGGCGTGGTCACGGTCCTCGCCGCCGACCGGGTGGGCGAGCTGGCGGAGCTGGTCGTCACGCTGCCGGACGACCCCACCCGACCGGTGCCGTCACACGACCTGCCGCCGCCCGCCGAGCCGGTGCCGCGGCGGGCCGCCGGACCCGCGGGCCGGGTGCTGGCGGTGTGGGGCGGCGGGGGAGCGCCGGGCCGCACGACCGTGGCGAGCGGCCTCGCCGGCGAGCTGGCGCGGCGCGGGCTGAGCACGCTGCTGGTCGACGCCGATCCCTACGGTGGTGCCGTCGCCCAGCAGCTCGGGGTCCTCGACGAGGTCTCCGGCCTGCTCTCGGCGGCGCGCCTGGTCCCCGCCGGCATGCTCGACGCCCGGTTCGAGAGCGTGCAGCGCCGGCTCTCGGACCGGCTGCGGCTGCTGACCGGGCTGCCGCGCCCCGACCGCTGGGTCGAGCTGCGTCCCGGCACCCTCACCGCGATCGTCGAGCGGGCCCGCCTGGACGGCCAGGTGGTGCTCGACACCGGCTTCAGCCTCGAGCCCGACGCCGGCGAGGTCACCGGTCGTCCCGAGCGCAACGGGCTGACCCGGGAGGCGGTCGAGGTCGCCGACGAGGTGCTCCTCGTCGGCTCCGCCGACCCGGTCGGGCTGGCCCGGCTGGCCCGCGCGCTCACCGAGCTCCACGAGCTGGTCCCCGACGCGCGGGTCCGCGTCGTCGTCAACCGGATGCGGCCCGGTCTCGGCTGGCGCGAGGCCGACGTGGCGGCGATGCTCGCCGGCTTCGGCCCCCACCTCGCCGTCCACTTCCTGCCCGACGACCAGCCCGCCGTCGACCGCGCGCTGGTCGCCGGCCGGCTGCTCGTCGAGGGTGGCGAGTCCGCGCTCACCCGCGGACTCGGGCGGCTGCTCGACGCGATGGCGAGGGAGTCGGCGTGACGGTCATACCACGTTATACTGGGCCGGTGAAGACCGCGATCTCGGTTCCCGACGACGTCTTCGCCCGCGTGGAGCGGGTGGCGGCACGGCACGGCATGAACCGGTCCCAGTTCTATGCCACGGCGGCCAGCCGGTACGCCGACGAACTGGAGGCCGGTGACCTCACCGCCGCGATCGACGCCGTCGTCGACGTGGTCAACGCCGACGGCTCGACCTGGTTCGGCGTCGACGGCGGGGCGCGCCTGGAGGCCGGGATGGACGACGAGTGGTGAACCGGGGCGACGTGCACTGGTGCGACTTCGGTGCTCCTGTCGGCAGCGGTCCGGCCAAGCGGCGTCCCGTCGTGGTGATCCAGTCCGACGACTACAACCGCAGCCGGCTCGCCACCACGATCGTGCTGACCCTGACGACCAACACCGCCACCGCTGCCCTGCCCGGCAACGTCTTCCTCCCGGCCGCCGGCACCGGCCTGCCGAAGGACTCGGTGGCGAATGTGACCTCGCTGATCACCGTCGACCGCCGCGACCTCGACGCCCGGCCCGTGGGCCGGGTGCCCGACCACCTGATGGCCGAGGTGGACCAGGGACTGCGCGTCGTGCTCGCGCTCGGTCCGCTCAGGCGCTGAACAGCAGGAACAGCCCGCCCGCGGTGAAGCCCACCATCACGATCAGCAGCGGCAGCTGCCCGGTGATCTGGTCCCGCTTCGGCAGCAGGGTCAACGCGCGGTCGTGCGCGGCCACGGCGGCGACCACGTGGCCGACCACCACGGCCAGCACCTTGATCGTGGCCAGCACCTCGGGGTGGTACGAGAACCAGTACGTCGGCTCGACCGCCGCCGTACCGAGGATGTCCCAGCCCCTGCCGAGCGGGTCGCTCGCCCGGGCCAGGGTCTGCGTACCGATGTCGATGAACAGCGTCAGGTAGTGGGCGACGATGTAGCCGAGCACGATCGGCACGATCGAGTGCGCGTAGTGACGGGCCAGCTGCTGGCGGGGGATCTCGCCCCGCGACGGCGTCAGGGCACAGGCCAGGGCGAACAGCAGGCCGGCCGTCATGCAGAAGACGACGAGGGCGACGTTGTCGAGCAGGAACTTGCTGACCGAGGCGTTCTGGTAGGTCTTGACCCAGAACGAGGACTCGGCGAAGGAGTCGAAGGCCGTGCTGCCGAAGAGCACGGCGACCACGCCGACCAGGCCGGGCGTGGGCGGGATGGTCGCGAGGTTGGCGAGCGGGCTGCGCAGCACCAGCCGGCCCTCGACCCGGGCCCACGGCGAGAGCTTCGCGATCAGCGAGGAGTAGACCTCGAACGGGTCGGCCCTCTCGTAGAAGCGGTTGCCGAAGACCGCGCCGCCGATGAGCATCGCGCCGACGTAGATCGCGCACCACAGCCGCACCGAGCCGAGCTCGGTGGGATGGGTCGAGGCCAGCTCCAGCCAGACGAAGGCGAACAGGCCGAGCGCCGCCGGCCAGTAGCCGAGTCGCTCCGGATAGGTCAGGACGCCGTGGTCCGGGTCGCTGCCGGCGAGCCGGGCGATGCCGGCGTTGATGGTGCGCACCGGGCTGATCGCCCGCCAGACCGGGCCGAACAGGGCCGAGGCGAAGACCAGCCCGACCCACCACCACACGTAGAAGATGCCGAAGAACGGGTTCGTCAGGCTGTCCTGGCCGAGCACCGCGACGAACACGGTGTAGAGCGCGACCACCATGCCGACCAGGCGCAGGGCGATGGCGAACGCGGGAGAGCCGGTGACGCGGTCCAGCCACGCGGGCGCGGGGTGGCCGGGATGCGCGCCGGCGTCATAGCGCGGCCGGCGCCAGGCGACGACGAGGACGGTGAACGAGACGACGAGTGCGGCGACCGCTCCGGAGACCGCGAGCTCGAGGGAGATCGGCAGGTCGGCCTGACCGCCGATGCCGTGGGCTTCGACGGTGCCGGACAGCGGGGTCATCGGACTTCGAGCTGGACGATGATCTGCGGCGGGTCGTGCGACTCCACCTCGATCACGCCGGGCCGGTCGATCGTGATCGGGAAGGTCTCGGTCCCGACGTCGTAGGGGAACTCCTGCTCGGGGTCGGAGTGCATGTGCAGCGAGCCGGCCGTGTCGGAGGTCACGACCAGGTCGATCTTCTGGCCGGCCGCGACCTTGACCCGGTCGCCCTTCGGCGTGATCGCGCCGTCCTTGACCGTGATGTCGACGGTGACGACCTCGTCGTCCGATCCTGCCTTCTCGTCGGACCCGCAGGCGGTGGCGGTCCCGAGGAGCATGATCCCGGCGAGCGCCGTACCGAGGGCGCGCCGTGGCAGCCGCTGCATGGTTCCTCCTGTCGCAGAACATCCGCGGACGAATCCACGGATGATCGATGTTGTCTGCCAGAATCTCATGTGATCCCAAGGCGACCGGATGGGGCCGGTCGTCGGTGTTCCGGGGATCCGACCAGAGAGACGGGGGAACCACGTGGTGGATCGGGTGCGCCCTCGCGATCTGACCTTCCTCGAGCAGGAGTCCGCGGAGACGCCGCAGCACAACGCGACCATCGAGATCTTCGATCCCGGTGAGGGTCCCGACGCGTTCGACCACGGCCGGCTGGTCGGCCTGATCCGCGACCGGATCGCGTTCGTGCCGCGCTACCGCCAGCGGCTGCAGGCGGTGCCCGGTCATCTCGCCAACCCGGTGTGGGTCGACGACGAGAAGTTCGACCTCGGCTTCCACGTACGACGCTCCGCGCTGCCGCGGCCCGGCAGCTCCGCCCAGCTGCTCGAGCTGGTGTCGCGGATCGTGTCCCGTCCGCTCGACCGCAGCCGCCCGCTGTGGGAGATCTACTTCGTCGAGGGCCTCGAGGGTGGCCGGGTCGCGCTGCTCTCCAAGACCCACCAGGCGTTGGTCGACGGCGTCCACACCGTCGACCTCGGTCAGCTGCTCCTCGACCTCCAGCCGGAGGCGCGGGCGCTGGAGCCCGACGACTGGCAGCCGCGCCGATCGCCGAATCCCGCCCAGCTGCTGGCGACCGCCGTCCGCGAGAACCTCACCGACCCGGGCGAGCTGCTCGACACGGTCCGCACCGGCTCACGGGCGCTGGCCCGCACCGCCGACCAGCGCAGCGAGCGGGCCCGCTCCTTCCTCGCCGCCGCCACCGGCCGCCGGCCCAAGACCCGCGGTGTCATCAACGGCCCGCTCTCCCAGCAGCGGCGGATCGTCACCGTCGAGACCCGGCTCGCCGACTACCGCCGGATCCGCGAGGCGCACGGCGGCACCGTCAACGACGTCATCCTCGCGACCGTCACCGGCGCCCTGCGGGCCTGGCTGATGACCCGCTCGGAGTCGATGGGCGGGATGCGCCAGGTGCGGGCCGTCGTCCCCGTCTCGGTCATCGACGAGGAGCTCGAGGCGACCTCGCTCGGCACCCAGATCGCCGCCCACTTCGTCGACCTGCCGATCGGCGAGCCGAGCCCGGTGGTCCGCCTGCACCAGGTGTCCTACTCCTTCCAGGCCCACAAGGACACCGGCCGCAGCGTCGCCGCCAACCGGCTCGCCGGGATCGCCGGCTTCGCCCCGACCACCTTCCACGCCATCGGCTCGCGGGTCGCCTCGATCGAGCTGCGCCGCGGCTACCAGCTCTCGGTCACCAACGTCCCCGGCCCGCAGGCCCCGCTGTACGCCGCCGGCGCCCGGATGCTCGCCAGCTATCCCGTCCCGCCGCTCACGCCCGGGCACCCGCTCGCGATCGGCGTGACGTCCTACGACGGCGGGGTCTACTACGGCATCACGGCCGACCGGGACTGGATCGCCGACGCCGAGGTGCTGGGCGCGTGCGTGCGCGAGGCGCTCGACGAGCTGACCGACCTGTCCTCGGCCACCCGGCAGCGCGCGCCCCGCGGGCGGCGGACGACGAAGGCGGCGGGCAAGGGGTCGGCGGGCAAGGGGTCGGCGGGCAAGGGGTCGGCGGGCAAGGGGTCGGCGAAGGGCGAGCAGAGCTGAGTGGCAGCATGGGCTCCGTGATCCCGCTGCATCTCGGTGCCCTGCACCCGGTCGAGCAGATCGCCACGATCGTGCTGGCGTTCGGGCCGTTCGTCGTGCTCGGGATCGTGATCATGGTGCGCCGCCGCGCCGAGGCCGACGAGGACCTCGACGAGGCGGACGAGCACGGCGTCGAGCCACGACGCCGTGAGGAGCACTGAGGCCGAACCACGGCAGCAGGTGGCTGAGTGTGACCTCCGTCGTTACGCTGGATCCATGACGGAGCCGACTCCCGCAGCCATCCGGTTGCGTGCCGTGCTGGCCCGGCGCGGTACGGAAGTCGAGGCGATCCTCCAGCGTTACAGCGCGGTCAATCCTCGGATGTTCGGTTCAGTCGCCCGCGGTGACGCATCGGAGGACAGCGACCTGGATCTCGTCGTCGACCTCGTACCGGGCGCAGGAAACTCGCTGTTGAGAGTCGCCGGACTGTCCGAAGAGCTGTCCGACCTGTTGGATGTCAAGGTCGACGTCGTCGCCGCGGACCTGCTTCGACATGAAGTGTCGGCGTCCGCCCTGGCGGACGCGGTGGCGGTGTGAGTCGTTCCCGTGCGGAGCGGCTTCAGGACGTCCGGTCTGCCATCGATCGTTGCCGCGCATACCGTGACTACCTCGAGTCCCCTGAGCTGGCACTGATGGCCTATGACGCGATTCTCCGCAATTTGGCCGTCATCGGCGAGGCGGTGAAGGCGCTTCCGGCTGATTTCAAGGCCGACCATCCGGAAGTGCCCTGGCCCTCCATCGCCGGTCTGCGCAATGTCGTGGTCCATGAGTACTTCCGGATCGACGTCGAGGTGATCCGGGACATCCTCGGTCAGCCACTGTCGGATCTGGCCGCCGTACTGGACGTCAGCGGCTGAGCCACTCCTTGCCGGTGCGCTCCTCGGCGCGCAGCGCGCTGCCGAGCAGCTTGGCGAGCAGCTCCTCGATCTTGCCGGCGACGAGCGGGATCTTGACCTTGATCTCCAGCTCGACGGTCTCCTTGGTCACGCCGGCGGTCTCGACCAGGGTGGCGGTGCCGTTGATCTCGCCGGGCTTGCCGGGGATGCCGACGGTGACGGTGGCCTTCAGCGGGCTGGACCAGGTCTCGGTCTGCACGATCGTGGTGGTCTCGCCGATGAACTTCTTCGCGAACGCCGGCACCTTGTCGGTCGGCTGCTCCATCTCGATCCGGACGGCCTTCGCGTCGACATTGCCCTCGATCTCGACGGCGTACGACGTCGCGCGCTGGTTGCGGCACACCGTCTCCCGGAACACCGGGTCGCTCAGCATGGCCGCGACCTCGATCGCGGGGGCGTCGTAGGTCATCTCGTGCACCAGTCGGGTCGCCATCTCAGTGCTCTCCCTTCAGCCAGGCCACGCCCACCGAGTGCTCGGTGGTGAGGCCCGCGTCGATGTTGTCGGCCATCAGCTTCTCCAGCTTGCCAGCGATCAGCGGCACCTTCACGACCACGTCGAGCTCCTGGACGTACGACGTGCCGGTGCCGGCCGCGGTGAGCCGGATGGTCCCCGTGGCCTTGGTGGGCTTGCCGGGGGCGGTGATCTCGATCGTGCCCGACGAGGTGTCGGCCCACGACTCGCGGACCACGGCCTGGGTGGTGTCGCCGGCGATCTTCTTGGCGATCGCGGGCAGGCCGGCGGTGTTCTGCACCTGGTCGCTGACCAGGGTGAACCCGGCCCCGGCCCCGGCGGGGGTGAGGGTGACGTCGATGGACACGACGTCCTGGGCGGCGCCCACCCTCTCCCGGAAGGCGGGGTCCGCGAGCATCGCGAACACCTCTTCCGGCGGGGCGTCGTAGGCGAGCTCTCGGCGGTATCGCATACGAGACATCATGTCGCACGCCTCGGTTGTGAGCCGTGACGACAAGGTCCTAGTGTCGAGTCGTGTCAATGACGACGCTGCCCTCCTCGCAGGGGGCCGACCGCGACCGCATCTTCGAGCAGGCCGCCGCCGCGGCCGGACCCGCGAAGGGATCAGGGGCGCCGCCCCGTGAGGCGCTGCCCGCGCTGCTGCCGGCCTACTATCGGCACGTCGCCACCGAGGAGCTCGCCGCCCGCGGCGACCTCGACGTCTACGGCGCCTTCGCCTCCCAGTACCACCTCGCGCTCGAGCGGGCCCCGGGCCAGGCCAAGGTCCGGGTCCATACGCCCACCGTGGCCGAGAACGGCTGGTCGGCCGGCGGTCACTCGGTGGTCGAGGTCGTGGTCGACGACATGCCCTTCCTCGTCGACTCGACGACGATGGAGCTGTCCCGCGGCCTCCACGACGTGCGCACCGTCGTGCACCCGACCTTCGACGTACGTCGTGACGAGTCGGGGCGGCTGCTGTCGGCCGAGCCGGTCTCGTCCGGCTCGACGGCGCCCGCCGAGGGCGCGATCCGCGAGTCCTGGATGCACATCGAGATCGGCCGGCTCAGCGGCGAGGGCGACGACAGCCCGGAGCAGGTCGCGGCCGACTGCCGGCGCGTGCTCGGCGACGTGCGCGCCTCGGTCGAGGACTGGCCGGGCATGCAGGCCCGGGTGGCCGACATCGTCACCGCGCTGCAGCAGGACCCGCCGCCGCTGCCCGCCGACGAGGTGCGGCAGGCCGCCGAGCTGCTCGACTGGCTCGCCGACGAGCACTTCACCTTCCTCGGATACCGCGAGTACGTCCTCGACCGGGTGTCCGTCGAGGGCGAGCCCGAGGACGACGTGCTGCGGCCGGTCCCCGGCAGCGGTCTCGGCATCCTGCGCGAGCACCCCGCCGAGGGCGACACCTCGGTGGCCTTCTCCAAGCTTCCCGACGCGGTGAAGGCGAAGGCCCGCGAGAAGCGGCTGCTCGTGCTGGCGAAGGCCAACTCCCGCTCGACGATCCACCGCCCGGCGTACCTCGACTACGTCGGCGTGAAGACCTTCGGCCCGGACGGCGAGGTGGTGGGGGAGCGCCGCTTCCTGGGCCTGCTGTCCAGTGCGGCCTACACCGAGTCGCTGCTCCGGATCCCGCTGCTGCGGGAGAAGGTCGCCGAGGTCCTCGAGCGCGGTGGGTACGACGCCCGCAGCCACGACGGCGCGGCGCTGCTGGACACTCTCGAGACCTACCCGCGCGACGAGCTGTTCCACACCCCGGTCGCCGAGCTGGGCCCGATCGTGGAGGCCGCGATGCAGGCCCGCGAGCGTCGGGCGGTGCGGCTCTTCATCCGGCGCGACACCTACGCCCGCTACCTCTCGGTGCTCGTCTACCTGCCGCGCGACCGCTACAACACCGGCGTCCGGCACCGCTTCGTCGAGATCCTCACCGAGCAGATCGGGAAGGGCCGGATCGGTCCCGACGCGGTCGAGTTCAACGTCAGCATCAACGAGTCGACGACCGCGCGGGTGCACTTCGTCGTCCACCTGCCCAAGGGCGAGCTGATCCCCGACGACATCGACACCGCCGACCTCGAGCGGCGCCTGGTCGAGGCGTCGCGCTCCTGGCAGGAGGACTTCCTGCAGGCCGTGATCGCGGAGTACGGCGAGGAGGCCGGCGCGCTGCTCGGCCGCCGCTACCTCGACGCCTTCCCCGAGGCCTACAAGGAGGACTTCACCCCGCGCACGGCCGCGGTCGACCTCGGCCGGATCGAGGGGATCCGTGGCGACGAGGGCCGCGACCAGTCGCTGTACGCCGAGGTGGACGCCCCCGACGGCGAGGCCCGGCTCAAGATGTTCCGGGTCGGGGAGCCGCTCTCGCTGAGCACGGTGCTGCCGATGCTGGCGTCGATGGGCGTCGAGGTGGTCGACGAGCGTCCCTACGGCCTGACCGGCCTGGGCCGGGTCACCCACATCTACGACTTCGGCCTGCGCTACGGCGAGGTGCTGCCCGACCACGCCCGGGAGCTGTTCGCGTCGGCGATGCGGGCGATGTGGGACGGCCACACCGAGGTCGACGGCTTCAACCGGCTGGTGCTGCGCGCCCAGCTGACCTGGCGCCAGGCGATGCTGCTGCGGGCCTACGCCAAGTACATGAAGCAGGGCAACAGCCCGTTCGCGGTCGACTCCATCGAGCAGGCCCTGGTCGACAACGTCGACCTGGCCCAGCTGCTCGTGGCGCTGTTCGAGGTGCGCTTCGACCCTGCCGCCGAGGCCGACCGGGCCGCGCGGGAGGAGGCACTGGTCGCGCAGGTGCAGGCCGCCCTCGACGACGTGGTCAGCCTGGACCACGACCGGATCCTGCGCTCGTACCTCACCCACATCCGCAGCACCCTGCGCACCAACTACTTCCAGACCGACGACGGGGTCCCGAAGCCGTACCTCTCCCTCAAGCTGGAGCCGTCGGCGATCCCCGACCTGCCCGAGCCGCGGCCGCGCTTCGAGATCTTCGTGTACTCGCCGCGGGTCGAGGGCGTGCACCTGCGCTTCGGCGCCGTCGCCCGCGGCGGACTGCGCTGGTCGGACCGGCGCGACGACTTCCGCACCGAGATCCTCGGCCTGGTCAAGGCGCAGATGGTCAAGAACACCGTCATCGTGCCGGTCGGCGCGAAGGGCGGGTTCTACGCCAAGCAGCTGCCCGACTCCTCCGACCGCGAGGCGTGGCTGGCCGAGGGGGTGGCCTGCTACACCACGTTCATCCGCGGCCTGCTCGACGTGACCGACAACCTGGTGGCCGGCGAGACGGTGCCGCCGCCGGACGTCGTCCGTCATGACGCGGACGACTCCTACCTCGTCGTGGCCGCCGACAAGGGCACCGCGACCTTCTCCGACATCGCCAACGGAGTCTCGGCCGACTACGGCTTCTGGCTGGGCGACGCCTTCGCCAGCGGCGGCTCGGTCGGCTACGACCACAAGGCGATGGGGATCACCGCCAAGGGCGCCTGGGTGTCGGTGCGCCGCCACTTCCGCGAGCTGGGCATCGACTGCCAGAACGAGGACATCACCGTCGTCGGGATCGGCGACATGTCCGGCGACGTGTTCGGCAACGGCATGCTCTGCTCCGAGCACATCCGGCTGGTGGCGGCCTTCGACCACCGCGACATCTTCCTCGACCCCGCGCCCGACGCCGCGGCGTCGTACGCCGAGCGGAGGCGGCTCTTCGACCTGCCCCGGTCCAGCTGGCAGGACTACGACCGGTCCCTCATCTCGCAGGGCGGCGGCGTCTTCCCGCGCAGCGCGAAGTCGATCCCGGTCAGTGCGGAGGTCCGCGCGGTGCTCGGGCTCGACGACGGGGTCACCCGTCTCACCCCGGCCGAGCTGATGAAGGCGATCCTGCTCGCACCCGTCGACCTGCTCTGGAACGGTGGCATCGGCACCTACGTGAAGGCATCGACCGAGACCGACGCCGACGCGGGCGACAAGTCCAACGACGCGATCCGGGTCGACGGCGGTCAGCTCCGGGTGCGCTGCGTGGGGGAGGGCGGCAATCTCGGCTTCACCCAGCGTGGCCGGATCGAGTACGCGCTCGAGGGCGGCCGGATCAACACCGACTTCATCGACAACTCCGCCGGCGTGGACACCTCCGACCACGAGGTGAACCTCAAGATCCTGCTCGACCGGATCGTGGCCGACGGCGACCTGACCGGCAAGCAGCGCAACGAGCTGCTCGCCTCGATGACCGACGAGGTCGCCGAGCTGGTGCTGCGCGACAACTACGACCAGAACCTCGCGCTCGCCAACGCCGCCAAGAATGCCGTCTCGCTGCTGCACGTCCACGAACAGTGGATGCGCGACCTGGAGGCGCAGGGCCTGCTCGACCGCGAGCTCGAGGCGCTGCCCTCGAGCCGCGAGGTCGCCCGCCGGATCGAGGCCGGCGGCACCCTCAGCCAACCGGAGCTCGCGGTGCTGATGGCCTACACCAAGATCGTGCTGGCCGAGGAGCTGCTGTCCTCCGACCTGCCCGAGGACCGCTATCTCGAGCTCGACCTGCAGTCCTACTTCCCGGTGCCGGTCCAGACCGACTTCATGGACCAGGTCGGCGACCACCCGCTGCGCCGCGAGATCATCGTGACCCAGGTCGTCAACGACCTGGTCAACGGCGCCGGCATGACCTACTGGCCGCGGCTGGCCGCCGAGACCGGGGCGAGTGCGGCCGAGCTGACCCGCGCCAACTTCGTGGCGCGCGAGATCTTCGGCTCGCTCGACCTGCGCCGCGAGCTGGAGCAGTACGACAACGTCCTCGACGCGGCGCTGCAGACCCGGATGCGGGTCGAGATGCGCACCCTGGTCGAGCGTGCGTCGCGCTGGCTGGTCACCAACCGGCGGCCGCCGCTCGACAGCCAGGGCAATGTCGAGTTCTTCGCGACCGACGTGCAGGAGACCATGCTGGAGCTGCCCGACCTGCTGACCGGCGCCGAGCTGGCGGCGTACGAGGCCCGGCGCACGTCCCTGGTCAACCAGGACGTTCCCGAGGACCTCGCCAGCCGGGTCGCGTCGTTCGACGTCGCCTACACGCTGCTCAACGTCGTCGAGATCGCCGACAGCCACGAGCTCTCGCCGGCCGAGGTCGCGCGGGTGCACTTCGCGCTGGGGGAGCGGCTCGGCCTGTCCGTGCTGCAGCGCCGGATCGTGGACCTGCCGCGCGCCGACCAGTGGCAGACCATGGCGCGGGCCGCGCTGCGCGACGACCTGTACGCCGTGCACGCCCGGCTCACCGCCGAGGTGCTGGAGGCCACCGGCGAGCTCGACGGCACCGACGACCCGGCCGAGGCGGCGTCCCGGCGGGTCGCCGCCTGGGAGGCCCAGGCCGGCGGCGTGGTCGACAAGGCGATCGGCGCGCTCGCAGCGGTCTGCGCCGACGAGCCGGCCGACATCGCGAAGGTCTCCGTCGGGCTGCGGGTGGTGCGAGGCCTGCTCGCCTGAGCTCCGGCTAGGGTCGTCGGCGATGACTGCCATCCACGTGACCGGACTGACTAAGCGGTACGGCGACCTGGTCGCCGTCGACCAGGTGAGCCTCGACGTCGCCGAGGGGGAGTTCGTCGGGGTGCTCGGACCCAACGGCGCCGGCAAGACCACGCTCCTGGAGATGGTCGAGGGGTTGCGTCAGCCGGACGCCGGCGGGGTCGAGGTGCTCGGCGAGCCGGTGTGGCCGCGCAACCCGTGGCTCCAGCCCCGGATCGGCGTCCAGCTCCAGGCGTCGTCGTTCTTCGAGCGGCTGACCGCCCGGGAGCAGATCCGCACCTTCGCCAGCCTGTACGGCGTCGGCCGCGCCACCGCCGACGACTGGCTGGAGCGGGTGGGACTGACCGACAAGGCGGAGAGCCGGGTCGAGGATCTCTCGGGCGGCCAGGCGCAACGGCTGTCCATCGCCTGCGCCCTGGTGCACGACCCGGAGCTGGTCTTCCTCGACGAGCCCACGGCGGCGCTGGATCCGCAGGCGCGGCGCAACCTGTGGGATCTGCTGTCCTCGATCAACGAGAGCGGCCGCACCGTGGTGCTGACCACCCACTACATGGACGAGGCGGAGGTGCTCTGCGACCGGGTCGCGGTGATGGACCACGGCCGGATCCTCCAGTTCGACACCCCGGCCGCACTGGTCCGTGGCCTCGACGCCCCGGCTCGGATCCGGGTCGCCCCGGGCGCGCTCACCGCCGCCCAGGCCACCGCCATCCCCGGGGTGGTCGAGGTCGACGAGGACGTCGACGGCGTCGTCCTGGTCACCCGCGACCCGGCCGGCGTCGTCGGCGCCCTCGCCGCGGGGGACCACCTCGACGGCGTGACCGTGCAGACCGGCACCTTGGAGGACGTGTTCCTCTCCCTGACCGGACGGGAGTACCGCGCATGAGCGGCGAGCGGCAGTCGGCGTTCTGGGCACTCTCGGTCGCGATCCTGCGCGGCTTCCTGCGCGACAAGGCGGCGGTCTTCTTCGCCGTCGTGTTCCCGCTCATGTTCCTGGTCCTGTTCGGTGGCATCCTCGGCAACCAGGACCAGTCGAAGGTCGACCTGATCCAGGTCGGTGCCGTCCCGCTCATCGAGGACCTGCCCGACGCCGCGGCCGACGCCTTCCGCGAGACCTTCCGGGTCGAGCGGACCAGCGACCTGGCCGCTGCCCTCGAGCAGGTCCGCAAGGGCGACGCCGACGTCGCCATCGAGCAGCAGGGCGCGGACCTGGTCGCCCACTACACCCAGACCGACCAGGTCAAGGCGGCCGTCACCCAGGGCACGCTGCGCGCCTTCGTCGACGGCGCCAACGTCGCCGCCACCGGCCAGCCGCCAGCGTACTCCTTCACGGCGGAGCGGGTCGAGGACGAGTCGCTGTCGGTCATCCAGTTCGTCACGCCCGGCCTGCTCGGCTGGGCGGTCGCGATGAGCGCCGCCTTCGGCTCCGCCGCCACCCTGCAGGGCTGGCGCCAGTCCAAGCTGCTGCGCCGCCTCCAGCTGGCCCCCGTCGGCACCGGCACCATCGTCGGCGCCCGGGTCGCCGTGACCCTGCTCATCGCGTTCGGCCAGCTCGCCATCTTCCTCGGCCTCGGCGCCGCGGCGTTCGGGCTCACCCTCACCGGCTCGTGGTGGATGGCCCTCCCGCTGGTCGCCGTCGGCACCCTGTGCTTCATGGCGCTCGGACTGCTCGCCGGCGCGCTCGCCAAGACCACCGAGGGCGCGGTCAACCTCGCCAACTTCCTGGTCCTCCCGATGGCCTTCCTCAGCGGCTCCTTCTTCCCGCTCGACGGCACTCCCACCTGGCTGCAGCGGCTCTCGGACCTGATGCCGCTCAAGCACTTCAACACCGGCATGCTCGACGTGATGGTCCGCGGTGAGGGTCCCGCCGCCGCCCTCGCGCCGCTCGGGATCCTGGCGGGCTTCGCGGTCGTGGTCACCCTGCTCGCCGCGCGGCTGTTCCGGTGGGAGACCACCTGAGGACCGGCCTTCAGGCGGCGTAGTCGTCGGCGAGGACGATCGCCTGCTGGGCGTGGAGGTGGTACTCGGCTCGGGTGATGGGTCGGGTGCCGCCGCCGGTGACGAGGCGGTAGAGGCCGTGGGGTGTGCCCCAGACCCAGCGGTCGGGTCCGAGCTGTAGGACGGTGTAGCCGAGGTGGGTCTTGGCTCGGTGGTGGTGTCGAGTGAGTGGGGTGTCGTTGTGGTCGCCGGTCTGGCCGGGTGGTCCGTTGTCGTCGTAGGGCGTGGTGTGGTCGTGGTCCGGTGTCCGGCCGTGTCTCGTGAAGAGGCCGGTGGCGTGGGGGAAGACGTCGCCGAGCGTCCTGAGCTCGGTGCGGTGCTTGACGTCGGTGGGGTGCTCGTAGCCGTTGACCGAGCGGCCGGTGTGGAGGTCGATGACCGGGGTGAGGGTGACGGCGGTCTGGCGGCGCAACAGGTCGCGGACCTGGTCGAGGAGTCGGGGACCGAGGTCGTCGACGCGGGCGAGGGGGCCGAGGGTGCCGTCGGCCTGCTGGGCGACGTGGACGACGATCTCCGCCGCGCCCCCAGTCGTGGCGTCGGCTTCGTGTTCGTCAGGAGCCTCGATCGAGCGGTAGAACGCGAGCACGGCGGCGGGGTCGGCGAGCATCGCGAACGCCTCGGCGCGCCAGTGGTCCATCGGCAACGGGTCCTGCCCGTCGAGAGGTGGGGTGGCGTGCGCGGCCAGTGCGGTGGCGAGGTCCTCGACCGTGCGGGCGCACTCGAGGGCGTCGGCCTCGTCGAGGCGGGCGAACACGGTCCCGATCCCTGCTTGGCTGTCGGTGTTGGCGTCGGGGTCGTCGACCTGGCCACCGGAGCGGGGTCGGGAGAACCAGACGCCCTTCTTGTCCTGGTTGGCCTTGATCCGTTCGGTGTGGGCGGCGGTGTCGGCCTCGATGACCTTGGCCTCGGCGATCGCCAGGACCCGCGCGGGTGCTGCGTCCAACGCAGCAGCGACCGCGGTGTCGACGAGCCGGATCTGGTGCCGGTCGAGGCGACGCGCCATCCGGGCGACCTTGCGCACCACCCACACCTCGCACCGGCCTTCGCCGACGCCGGCCCAGACCTGGGGGAGGCGGTGGCGCAGGTCGAGGGCGTCGGCCAGCGCCCGGCGTGTGGTCATCACGGCCTCGTGGCGCGCGATCGCGATCTCGACCAGCGCGAGGTCCTGGACCTGTGGTGTGCCGTCACCGCCGAGGGCGATGAGCCGCGGACCGCCGAACCTGGCAGGCACCGCGTCGGGCTCGGCCTGCGGGTCACCGGAATGCAGGTCGGCCCAGGCGAGCAACAGCTCGAGCTTGTCGACCTCGACCTGGCGGGCCATCCGGACGCGGTCCTCGGAAGCGCGGAGCAGCTGCTCCGGCGTGGCTTCCGAGAGGTCCGAGATCACCACCTCATGGTATTCGAACATCCGTTCGAGTGCAACGCGATCTCGGGCGCTTTCGCGTTGTTTCTCGGGTGTGTCGAGGGTGGCCGAGTAGTTTCAGCAAAGGTGATCTCCTGTGGGCCACGCCATCGTGGACCGCACCCCGCAGCTCGGCTTGGCAGAACGGTGGCTGACGGCGGGAGCGGTCTTCCAGAACGTCTGGAACGCGGTCGACGGTCGGCCTCCGGGATATGGAGTCAAGGACTACGACATCTTCTACTTCGACGACTCCGACCTGTCGTGGGAGGCGGAGGATCGCATCGTCTCCGCGGCGGAGACCCTGTTCGGAGACCTCGTCGCCACGGTCGAGGTGCGCAATGAGGCCCGCGTTCATCTCTGGTACGAGGAGAGGTTCGGCACGCCCACCGAGCCGTTCGCCAGCGCGGCCGACGCCATCTGCTCCTTCGCGTCGACGACCTGCTCCGTCGGCGTCACTCGCGACGGGGAGAGCCTCCGTGTCTACGCACCTCATGGCTTGGCGGACATCTTGGCGCTGCACATGCGGCCCCACCGTCGCCTCGCGCCTCGCTCGGTGTACGAGACGGCGGGTCGACCGGCGCCCGCACACCGTGGTCGAGGCTCGTCGTCGGCGCTCGTCGTATCCCGAACAGCGCGCCGTCTGACGCAATAGGCTGCGACGGTGCTCGACTTCGCGGTCCTCCTGGCCCTGCTCGCGCTGATCATCGTCGTCGCGCGCCTGGCCGGCGCCGCGGTGGCCCGGATCGGCATCCCGCCGGTGGTCGGCGAGATCGCGGCCGGGGTGCTGCTGGGGCCCAGCCTGCTCGGCGTACAGCTCAGCCAGGACCTGTTCCCGGTCGACCAGCGCGGCTTCCTCGACGTGCTCGCCCGGGTCGGCCTGGTGCTGTTCATGTTCGTGGTCGGGCTCGAGCTCGACCTCTCGCTGGTCCGCGGCCGCGAGAAGGTCGCGGTGTCGGTGTCGCTGACCTCGATCGCGCTGCCCTTCGCCCTCGGCATCGGGCTGGCCCACCTGTTCGTCAGCAGCGGCGCCACCGAGGCGCTGAAGCCGGCCGACGCGGAGTTCTGGCCGTTCGCGCTGTTCATGGGCGCCGCGATGTCGATCACCGCGTTCCCGGTGCTGGCGCGGATCCTCACCGACCGCAGGATGCACCGCACCGAGACCGGCGGCCTGGCGCTCGCCTGCGCCGCGACCGACGACATCATCGCCTGGACGCTGCTGGCCGTCGTGCTCGCGATCGCGGGGGTGGACGCCGGTCACGGGCACCTGCCGGCCTGGGCGATCTACCTCGCCGTCCCGTTCGTCGCCGTCGCCGTGTTCGTGGTGCGCCCCGCCCTCTCCGGCCTGACCCGCGCCTACCAGCGCGCCGGCGAGCTGACGCCCACCATCTTGTCGGTCGTGCTCGTCGGGATGCTGCTCTTCTCGGCCACCACCGAGGTCCTCGGCATCCACTACATCTTCGGCGCCTTCCTCTTCGGCGCGATCATCCCCCACGAGAACGCCGCGGCCCTGCGCCACGAGATCCTGGTCCGTCTCGAGCAGATCTCGGTACTTCTGCTGCTGCCGGTGTTCTTCCTGCTCTCCGGCCTCAAGGTCGACATCCGCGGGCTGGGGACCGAGCACATCGTCCCGATGCTGGGCATCCTCGCGGTCGCCATCGTCGGCAAGTATGTCGGTGCGTACGTCGGCGCGCGGCTCCAGCAGGTCCCGCACTGGCAGGCCAGCTCGCTCGGGCTGCTGATGAACACCCGCGGGCTGACCGAGCTGATCATCCTCAACGTCGGCCTGGAGAAGGGCCTGCTCAGCCAGGAGCTGTTCACCATGATGGTGGTGATGGCGCTGGTCACGACGGTGATGACCGGTCCGCTGCTGTCGTTCGTCTACCCCCAGCGCCGGGTCGCCCGCGACATCGCCGAGGCGGAGCGGGCCGCCCTCGGCGCCGAGGCCGTCGACCGGATCCTGGTCCTGGCCCGCGACGGCCAGGACAACCGGCTGCCGGTGGAGCTCGCCGTGGCCGCGCTCGCCGGCGCCCGGCCCGCCGAGATCGTGCTCGCCGACCTCACGCCGCAGGGGCGGCCGCTCGAGGTCGGCAGCGGGCTCTCCCTCGACCTCGCCGAGATGGCCGCGGCGATGGAGCGCCAGCAGGTCCTGGTCCACCTCGGCGAGGAGCTCGGCGTACCCGTCCGGGTGATCGCGCACCCCAGCGCCGACGTCGAGCAGGACCTGGTCGAGCTGGTCGGCGCACTCGCCCCGCAGGGCCTGGTCGCCTGGTCCGACGACCCGTCGCTCGCCGCCGTCGTGGCCGCCAACGAGTCCCCGGTCGTCGTGGTCGCCGCCGGTACGACGCCGCCCGCCCCCGACGCGCCGGTGGTCGTCGACTGGGCGCCCGGCAGCGACGGCGAGGCCGCCGTCGTCCACGGTGCCCGGGTCGCGCTCGCCCGAGGCGCCACGCTCGCGCTGCGCGGCGAGGGTGGCCGTCGCCAGGCCGCTGTCCGCTCGGCACTGGAGGCGCGGGGGGTGCGGTTCGCGGACCCGGCGGCCGACGCGGGCCCGCTGGCCGCCGTCCCGCTGGAGGTCGGGGCGTTCGGCGGGGGTGCCGCCGTCCGGGTGCGGGCCGAGCTGGACGCGGCGCCGGTCGACTTCGGAGCCGTGCCGCTCGCCGCGGAGGCGGTCGTGTAGGGCGGGGCCTAGCCGCGCCGCCCGACCCGCTCGGCGAAGGCGTCGAGTGCGTCGATCACCTCGGCGGCGACCCAGACCCGGTTGCGTCGTCCGCCTCCCACGCGGCTGAGGATGCCGGCCGCCTCCAGCTGCTCGACCGCCCGTTGGGCGGCCGAGAGGGCGACGCCGGTCGCCCCCTGGACGTAGGCCACGTCGACGGCGGGCTGGCTCAGCAGATGGGGAAGCAGCTGCCGCGCCGCCGATCCGCGGCGCGAGGGGAGCCGGTCGCTCCAGGCCTGGTGGACCTCCTCGAGATCGTCGATCAGTCGGCGCCCGTTGCCGATGGCGCGGAACGAGGCGTCGACGAACTGCCGGATGATCGTCTCGACGATCCCGCGGCGGTAGTCGGTGAGCGCGTCGAAGTACGCCGAGGTGTCGGTCAGCAGGCCTGCCGATACCGGGACCGTCAGAGTCCGGGTGACGCCGGCGCCGCGCAGCATCGCATGGACCAGCGTGCGGCCCGTCCGCCCGTTGCCGTCGTTGAACGGGTGGATGGTCTCGAACTGGGCATGCGCGATCGCGACCTGCACCAGCGCCGGCAGGTCGGCGCGGTGCACGAAGGCGATGAGGTCGTCGAGGGCTGCCGGAACCCGGCTGGGATGGGGTGGCACGAAGGACGCGGTGTGCGGACTCCGTGCGGTGCTGCCGATCCACACCTGCTGGTCCCGCAGCCGACCGGGCGCGGCGTAGGCGTGGGGGCCCAGCAGTGCCTCGTGCGCCGCGAGGATCGCCTCGACGTCGATCGCGTCGGCCAGCTCGATGGCTCGTCGCAGGGCAGTGACGTTGGCGGTGACCAGCCGCGCGTTCGGCCCGGCCTGGGCGTCGATGGCGGCCAGCGCGAGGGCGCGAGCGCCGGCCGTGACGCCCTCGATCTCGGAGGAGGAGGCGGACTCGGTGCGCAGCAGCACCGAGGCCAGCGGGGCGATCTCCGCAACCGGTGCCGCGCCCTCCTGGGCCGCGCGCCGCTCGGCGAGGGCGGTGACCTCGGCGTCGAAGCGAGTGATCTCGCGGACCGCATCCTCCGCCTCCGCCTGGAGTGCGGCGTCGACGCGGACGTCCAGCCCGGCGATGGCGGCCGGCACGGCGGCCTGGTACGGACCGCGGGCGGCGAGCGACTGGCGGCGCGATGCCGGGAGGTCCGGCGCGCGGTCCCAGGCATGCTGCTCCCAGCCGAGCACGAACCCGGACTGGACGCCGCCGCGCTCCTGGCTCACCCCGCCACGTTACACCACTTTATTCGACAAAGTGGTGTAACCGTTCAGCCGGTGGCGTTGCCGGCATGGGTGTTGAACGCCAGCGTGCGGTGGCCGATCCGGACCCGCGTGCCCTGCACCAGCACCTGCTCGCTGCCGGGCGGCATCCGCACCCAGTCGGGCGTCTTCGGCAGGTGCACGTAGGTGCCATTGGTCGAGTTGTTGTCGTGGAGCACGACGTCCCAGCCCCGCAGCTCGAGCCGGGCGTGCACCCGCGACACCTGGTTGGACTGGTCGATGATCGGCAGCGGGCGGAACTCCCCGGAGACGATCCGCTCGTCGGGGGCCGGGTCGCGCCCGAGCAGGTACGGCGTGTCCAGCTGGAACACCGCGCCGTCGTCGAGCACGATCACGCCCAGCGGCGGCCGCGGACCGTTCACCAGGACCGGAGTCTGCTGGACCATGTTGATCCCGCAGATCCCGCAGAAGAGCACCCGCGGGTCGTTGAAGTGCTGGTTCTTGCAGTACACGCCCCGCACCTGCGCGTGGGCGTGGTCGTCGTGGACCTGGGCCGCGTCCTCCACGATCGGCAGCGGCTCGAAGTCGTCGAGGTCCTCGTCGACCTCGCTCATCAGCACCGACTGGAAGCTCACCTGCTCGTCGGCCGGCGCGGGCGGCAGGGGGCGGCCCGCGACCGGCGCCACGACCGGGATCTCCGGCTCGACGACCGGCTCGACGACCGGCTCCGGCGCCGCCCGGACCTGGGTCGCCGGGCGGACCGGCTCGGCCGGCGTGCCGTCGCCGGAGGGCACCGCGAACGACCCGGCCGGCACCACCCCGCCGTCGAGTCGGTACGACGACCCGTCGGCCGGCGCCACGACGCCCGGCAGCGATGCCGAAACCGAGGTCACCGGCCACGGGATCAGCCGCTCGACCCAGGCCAGCGAGCCCGCGCCACTGATCTCCTCGCCGTCGACCCGCACCACGACGTCGCCGTCGACGAAGACCGCCAGTCCGGTGGTGTGGGGCGCGATCGCGGCGAAGCCGGGGGACTGGTCGACGGCAGTCGACAGCATCAGCGCGAACCCGCGGACCAGCTGGCGGCCCTGGCCGCCGTTGGCGGCCACCATCTCCGCGTGCTCGAGATACGGGCGCACGACGTCGGGGTCGTCGGACCCGACGAGGAGCACGACCGGCCCGAACCGGGCGAGGGTGCCGCCTCCGGGACCGGGCACCACCGTCGCCGCGGTCCAGTCGTCTGCCGAGGTGTGCCTCGTCATCGTCAAATGATCCTTCCGCCGAAGAAGCGCCACCGGATGAACGGGACCCGCATCGGGCCGTTGGTCCAGACCCAGATGACCAGCCAGATCACCGAGAAGTCGATGAAGAAGGCCCAGAACGGCACGCCGTCGTAGGGGTAGTCGATGCCGGGCACCAGCTCCAGGTCGAGCAGCAGCCAGACCAGCGCGCCCTCGTTGAGCGCGGTGATCAGGCCGAACATGGTGGGCCAGTCCTTCTCCCACCGCAGCTGCTGGATCGCGTGGTAGACCAGCTCCCAGAGCACGCCGAGCACGAGCACCGCCGCGAGGATGAGGTACGTCGTGCGGTAGTCGGGGTCGCCGGGGAGGATCGGCGTCAGCACCAGCGTGATCAGCCCGCCGAAGACGACGAGCATGAAGATCCGGGTCTGCAGCCGGCCGTTGAGGGTGGGCAGCATCAGGCACTCACTCCTTGGTGCGTCGCGACGAGCCGGCTCACGGTGCGCTCCCGGCGAGCCACTTCCACCACTGCAGGGTCGAGCGCACCGGCCCGATCCGCTTGCAGAAGCCGCGCCTGTGGAGGTCGCCGTAGATCTCCTGCGCGGCGACCTGCAGGCCGAGGAAGGTGTCGACGCCGGGGAAGTAGCCGCCGAGCGTGGTCGCGCCGGACGCGTACATGACGCCGCCGCCGGACTGGGTGCCGATCAGCTCGAAGGTGCGGTCGACGTTGAGCCGGCCGACCGGGTTGCGGCCGGCGCCGCCGTGGTCGAGCAGGTCCTTGAGCAGCCGGTGCTCGGCGATGTCGGCCTCGAGGCCGGTGCAGTCGATGACGAAGTCGACCTCGACCGGTACCACGCCCTGTGCGGTGCGGACCTGGTTGAGGATCCGCTCGCCGCTGGGCCGCATCTCGTCGACGGTGCCGACGACGCAGGTGTACCAGCCCTCGCGCCGGCCCTGCTTCATCTGCCGCTGCCAGCTCTTGCGGTACGGCGTGTTGGTGCCGCCCATCCGCTTGTACAGCTCGGCCCGCTGCTCACCCTCCAGATTGCGCACCTGCGCCTTGAGCTGGCCGCCCCACACCGACTTCGGGTAGTTGAAGCCCTGGTAGGCCCAGCCGTCGCCGCCGCGGCGGCGCATGGTGACCCGGGTGCGCCCGCCGCCGGGGCGGGGGTCCTCCTCGTTGCCGTAGCCGTCGTTGGTGCCGCGGATGTAGGTGCGGAAGAGGTGCACGATCCTCGTCTGGGCGCCATGCTTCTCGCGGTCGTCCATGAGTCGCTGCAGGATCCGCGAGGCGACGATGCCGCCGCCGCGCACCAGCACCGTCGAGGGGGTCTGGACCAGCCGCTCGTAGACGTGCTCGTGGGCCTCGTAGGCGTTGACGATGTGGCGGTAGTCGTTGTTCTCGGTGCGGTAGCGCTGCAGCTCGGGCAGGAACTTCAGGCCCGGGTAGCCGACCGCGAGGTGCACGTACTGCGAGCGGAAGGCGACCCGCTTGGTGGCGGAGGCGCCCTCGGGCGGGGTCAGGATGGTGAAGTAGCCGCCGCCGTAGCGGCGCCGGACGATGCGGACCAGGCCCTTGACCAGCATCTCGTCGTACGAGATCCGCTTGGCCTCGCGCTCGAGCTGCTCGAAGACGTTGCCGGCCTTGGGCGTGTAGTAGTCCTCGAAGATCGGCTCGCTGAACAGCTGCCAGAGCACCTTGAGGTTGAAGTGCCGCACGCCCTCGGCGAAGCCGTACGACGGGAAGCCCCAGATGTTGTCGGGCCGCGACGCCGAGTCGGAGCGGATCCGCTCGGGGCGAGGGACCTGCGAGACCCGGGTGAGGTACTCGTAGGTCTGCCACGGGTAGTCGAGCGTGCTGAGCACCCGCATCTGCGAGGTCGGCACGCCGGCGATGCGCAGGTAGTCGACGGTCACGAAGCTGCCGATGCCGCCGCCGATGGTGACGAACGGGACGTCCACGATCGGGATCCCGGCGGCCGCGACCATGTCGTCGGTCCAGAAGTCGGTCTGCAGCAGCTGGTCGTTCAGGTCGCCGGAGATCGGCTGCGCGGGCAGGTAGGTCGACGGGTCGGTGGTCGGGACCACGGATGCCGCGGTGGGGTCGATCAACGTGCCTCCTCGGTCGTTGAGGGCGTCCGGAACGCTACACCGGTTGCGGCTCCCGTGACCGGGGAATCGCTGCTCCCCGTCCCCGCCGCGTGCCATGCTGGTCCCTGGCCGAGGCAGCCGGCCGACGACGAGGCGCTGGAGGATCCGCGTGCAGGGAATCGCTGACTACGTGTTCGTCCGCCCGCTGGGCGAGTCGAACTACGGCACCAACTACCTCGCCACCGCCCCCGCCCGGCTCGGCATCCCGGCCGGCGAGGTGGTGGTCAAGGTGATCGCCGGGCCCACCTCCGACGACGCCTTCCGCCGCGCGACCCGCGAGCTCAAGCACTTCAGCGTCGCCGACTCCGACCGGCTGGTCGCGGTCTACGACGCCGGTCGCCACGGCGGCGCCTTCTACTACGCCATGGAGTTCCTGCCGCTCGGCTCCCTGGAGAGCCCACAGGTCGAGATCGGCGCCGGCCGGCGGGTGGCCGCGGTCCGCGACGCCGCGCTGGCCGCGCACGCGCTGCACGAGCGCGGGATCGCCCACCGCGACATCAAGCCGGCCAACGTGCTGCTCGCCGAGGACGGCGGGCGGCTCGCCGACCTCGGCCTGTCCCAGCTGCTCTCGCCCGGCATGGTGACCACCGGGCTGGGGCAGATCGGTCTGGAGTTCACCGACCCGGCGATCATGCTCGGCGCGCAGGCCTCCCGCGCCAGCGACATCTGGTCCCTCGGCGCCACTCTGCACTTCGCGATCACGGGCCAGGGCGTCTACGGCGAGCTGCGCGACACCGAGCCGCTGCTGCTGGTGCGCTCGATCCTGGCCTCCCAGCCTCGCCTCTCGCCCGACCTGCCGCCGGCCGCCCGGGAGCTGGTCGAGGCCTGCCTCGCCACCGACGTGGCCGCCCGCCCCCGCACCGCCGCGGAGGTCGCCGACCGCATCGCCGGGCTCGGCGCCGAGCTGGGGTCGGCGGTCTGAGCATGGAGCTGCACGACGCCCTGCGCGAGCTGGTCGCCGACCACGGGCCCGGGATCCTCGACGACGCCTCCGGGTTCCGGGGCGTCCTCGACGACGTCCTCGCCGAGGACCAGGCCACCACCGGCGACATCAACCTCCTCGTCGACGCCGTCCGCTTCGGCGTGCTCCACCCGCTCGGCGAGATGATCGACGGCGGCGCCGATCCCGGCCGTGCCGTCGAGGAGGCCGGGCTGCGCCTGGCCCGCGACCGTGGCGGCGACGACCAGGCGGCGTCGAGCTGGGCGGCCGCCGTGCTCGGGTACGCCGTCGGCAAGGTCCCGCTCGCCGTCGTGCTCCGCTACCGCTCCAGCCGGCCCGCCGGCGGCCCGCTGCCGCCCCCGACCGTCGCGCCGGCCCGCGCGCCGGCGCCGCCGTACCCGTCGCCGCCGCCCACCGCCTGGCCGCCGGCGCCCCCGGCGACCTCCTCCGCGCCGACGCCGTACGCCGCGCCGGCGTCGTACCCCTCCGCGCCGGGCGGCTATGCGCCGCCTCCGGGCTACCCGGCGCCGGCCGCCCGGAAGCGCGGAGCCGGCGTCTGGGTCGCGGCCGCCGTCGCCGGGGTGGTCGTGGTCGGTGGCGGGATCGCCGCCGCCGTCGCGCTCTCGGGAGGCGGCGACGAGCCCGGCCCGGGCAAGACCGAGTCCAGCGGGCCGAAGGAGCCCGCGGTCGCCGTCGACGCGGCGTCCCTCGACGAGCGCTACGGCACGTTGGCCAGCCAGATCTCGACCGGCACCTCCGACTGCAAGGCCGGCAAGCCGGGCGCGGGGGAGAGCGAGGTCGTGACCTGCACGGTCAGCACCGGCACCCTGCGCCTGGTCACCTACGCCGACGAGGCGGCCCTGGTCGCGGCTCGCACCGCCCGTCTCGACTACCGCGCCGGCACCATGACGGCCGACAACGACGCGACCGCGCTCTACGAGTACGACCCCGAGCGCGGCGGCACCACCGATCCCGCGGTCGTCTACTGGGACAGCAAGGGCGCCCGCCAGTCCGCGCTCCTCGAGGGCGAGGGCACCGCCACCATCGACGCCGTCGTCGCGAGCTTCACCAGCACCTCGCCGCGGGTCACCGAGCCGACCGCGCCGGCCCATCCCAAGCTCATCGAGTTCATCAAGATCAACATGGACGTCGCCAAGTGCACCCGGGAGCGCACCTTCTTCACCGGCGAGACCGAGGAGAGCAGCTGCGAGACCGACGACAGCGGCATCCTCGTCAGCGTCGGCCGCTACACCACCCGCAAGGAGATGAAGGCCGACCGCAAGTACTACAAGCGCCAGTACGACCAGGCCGGCTCCCAGGGCGGCGGCGGCACCTGGCGCTTCGGCGAGGGCCCGACCGAGGGCGGCTACTACGCCTACACCGACAGCACCGGCGAGACCGCGACGGTCTACTGGGACTGGAACGCCGACGACTGCTACTGCTACGGCGTCGCCCGGAACTTCGACGGCGACCTCGCCAAGCTCGAGGCCTGGTGGCCCTCGGACGACTGAGCGTCCCGCTCAGCCCTCGGGTGCCGGCACCGTGTCGGCCAGGTCGGGACGGTCGATCCCCGCGACGTCACCGCGCACCAGCAGCGCCATCGTGGTGTCGTCGCCACCGATGAGCGCGGGCTCGGCCAGCCACTCCGGCAGCTGCTCGCGCACCCAGCCCAGGCCACGCGCCCGGGCGAACTCGAGCAGCTGCTCGCCGGTCTGGCGCCACCAACCGTCGGCGTCGACCCGGGAGCGGCCGAAGCCGTCGGTGCACAGGAACACCAGCGCCACGTCGCGCTCGCGGACGTCGAGCACCGAGATCCGCAGCGCGTCGAGCGGCCGTGGCTGGCACAGCGAGCTGGTGTGCAGTCCGTCGAGGTCGGGATCCTCGGGCAGCGGCCGGGAGGCGGTGCCGTCGCCGGAGACCAGCACGATGTCGCCGTCGCCGATCTGCAGGAAGAGCACCAGGCCGTCGACCGCCGCACAGGCGAGGACGGTCGAGCCGTAGGGGCGGAGCGGGTCCTCGGCGGCGCCGAGCTCCAGGTCGGCCTCCGTGAACGGGTGCGCCTCGGCGTGGTGGCGGACCTTGGCCGTCCAGGTGTCGACCAGCCCGGCGGCGGCGCCCCGAAGCAGGTCCCGGGCGGCCTCCCGGTCGGCCCCGGTCGCGGCGACCGCCGGCAGGATCCGGCGCAGCTCCTCGATCACGCTGACCACCGCGAGGGCGGCGCCGGTGTCGCTGCGGAAGTGCAGCTTGTGGCCGTGCCCGTCGGCGACGGCGACCACCGCCTGGCCGGACTCGGGGGACGTCCAGGTGTGCACCGCGTCCTGGATGGGCAGCTGGTCGCGGACGTGGACCGAGCCGATCGTCGTACCGGACAGGGTGCTCCACACCGGATCGGCGTCCGGCCGGTCGGTCATCCCAGGGTGCTCCAGATCGGGTCGCCGATCGGGCTCGGCGGAGCCGCGGGCACGCCGGAGCCGGGTCCGACGACCGGCCGCGAGGCGACCTTGCTGGCCGCCTTGGAGGCCCAGACGATGTACTCGACGAGCTGCTCGGGGTTGTCCGCGCGCAGCAGCGGCACCTCCTCGTCGCCGATGAACCGGCGCAGGGAGTGCATGTCGGCGTCGCGGCCCACTCCGAGCGCCAGGCGTACGGCGGTCGCCCCCCACCGGTTGTTGAGCAGGGCCTGCAGGCCCTCGGCGAAGGTGACGCCGCTGCTCTGGGTGGGCCGGCCGTCGGAGACCAGGATGATCGCGGGCGGGAAGGCGCTGTTGGACTCGTCGAGGTGGTCGAGCGCGCCGGCGAGGGTCTGCAGGGCGCTGCCGAGCTCGGTGAACCCGCGGGGCACCGCCTCCAGCCGCCGCCAGTGGATCTGGTCGACCGGGGTCGGCTCCTCGATGATCCACTGCGGCTCGTTGGCGAACGCCAGGACCCGGACCAGCATCTCGGCGTGCGGGTTGGCCCGGGCCTCGTCCTTGAGGTGGGGCAGCACCTCGGTGATCGCGTTGTTGAGCGCCTGGATGCGGCCACCGCGCAACATCGAGCCCGACACGTCGAGCACGAAGATGAAGTGCAGCGGCTTGCGCGCCAGGGCGCCACCGAGCCGGTCACTCATCGCAGGCCTCCTTCCACGGGGCGTCGGGTTTCAACTCTCGCCGTTCTGTCGAGGTTATAGCCTGTCACGGGTCAGAGAACGCGATAACGGAGGTCGGTCACACCCATGGTGCTGGCAGAGGGCGTCGAGGTCGACCTCGGGCCGTTGGGGCGCGCCCGGGTGACGTCGCTGCTCGGCCAGGGCGGCCAGGGCTATGTGTTCGAGGTGCGCCGTGACTCCGGCGAGCCGCTGGCGCTGAAGTGGTACAAGCCCGAGAGCGCCACCGCCCAGCAGTACGACGAGATGCAGCAGCTCGTCGAGATCGGGTCGCCCCACCAGCGCTTCCTGTGGCCGCTCAGCATGGCCCGGGTCGGCACCGAGCCGAGCTTCGGCTACGTCATGCACCTGCGCCACCCCCGCTACCTCGAGCTCAGCTACCTGCTGCTCAACGCCGACCGCGACGGCAAGCCGCTCGACGTCTCCTTCGCCTCGATCATCGAGTTGTGCCGCCAGCTGAGCTACAGCTTCCTGCGGCTGCACGCCCGCGGGCTGTGCTACCGCGACATCTCCTTCGGCAACGTCTTCTTCGACCCCGGCAACGGCGACGTGCTGATCTGCGACAACGACAACGTCGGCATCGACAACGGCACCGGCCGGGTCCTCGGGACGCCGTACTTCATGGCGCCGGAGGTGGTCCGCGACACGACCTACCGCACCCTGCCCAACACCGACACCGACCGGCACTCGCTGGCCGTGCTGCTCTTCTACTCCCTCTTCCTCGGCCACCCGCTCGAGGGCGCGCGCACCGACGCCGGCATGCGCGACGCCCACTGGCTGATGACCCACTTCGGCACCGAGCCGCTGTTCTGCATGCACCCCACCCGGTCCGAGAACCGGCCGGCTCAGATCGTGCAGCAGTACTGGAGCATCTACCCGCAGTTCCTGCGCGACCTGTTCGTCCAGGCGTTCGTCGACGGCATCGACAACCCGGGCGCCCGGGTCACCGAGGGACAGTGGATCAAGGCGCTCGACCGGCTGCGCGACGGGATGCTGGCGTGCCCGACGTGCGGCACGACCAACTTCTGGAGTCCCGGCGAGGAGAGCGTCACCTGCTGGCAGGACCGCACCCAGGTGCGTCCGCCGTATCTGCTCCAGGTCGGGCGGCGCACCGTCGCCGTCGGGCCGCAGACCACGCTGCGCTCCGACCACCTCACCTCCGGCGTCGACCACCCCGAGGTGCTCGGCCGGGTGCGCCGCCACCCCGACGCCCCGGACCGGTGGGGCCTCCACAACGCCTCCGACTTCTCGTGGCCGGTCGCCTACCCGGGCGGTCAGAGCTTCCTGCTCGAGCCGGACCGCACCATCGAGCTGGTCGAGGGCGCCCGGATCCAGCTCCGCAACGCCACGGTGCAGGTGCGCCGGCCCGCGCCCGACGGACAGGGGTGAGCGTCGTGTCCGCACTCGTCATCGAGGTCGAGGGCCGGGTGCTGCGCCTCGAGGGACAGCCGGTCTACCGGATCGGCCGGGCCATCGAGGCCGACGTCGTGCTCACCGCCGGCTCGGTCTCGCGCCAGCACGCCGAGCTCCACGCCACCGAGTACGGCTGGGTGCTGGTCGACCGCGGCAGCCAGTTCGGCACCTACGTCGACGACGAGCGGGTCACCGAGTACCCCATCGAGCGCCGGATCGCCGTGCGCTGCGGCCCGCCGGCTCCCGGCTCGACGCTCGCCATCATCCCCGCCGAGGAGTACGACGTCGCCGCGGCCACCCCCGTGGCGCCCGCCCCGCCGCCGGCCACGCCCGCCGAGCCGGCCGCCCCGGCCTATGTCGTCAACGAGGCGACCCGGCCGCCGTACCCGGTCGCTCCGCCGCCGGCGTCGCCGCCTCCCGCCACCCCGCCGATGGGCGTCCCGATGCCGTCGGCTCCCTCGTGGGCGCCGCCACCCCCGGGCTCCCGCCCGGCCGCCGCGCCGGGCCTGCCGCCGGCGATCTCCGGCAACGACGCCACCCAGATCCTCGCGATGCCGCGCCCGTCGGGCCCGCCCGGCGCCGCGCCCGCCCCGCGCAGCGGACCCGACCTGCTGCTGATCGCCGAGGGCCGCGAGCACCGGTTCCGCCACCCCACGCCGATCACCGTCGGGCGTCGCAGCGACTGCACGGTCGTGATCGGCGACCCGGCCTGCTCCCGTGTCCACGGCCGGATCGACCCGGTTCCGGGCGGCTGGACCTACACGAACCTCTCCAACGAGGGCACCTTCCACGACGGGCGCCGGGTCGCCACCACCCGCTTCGACGAGCGGCTCGGCCTGCGCCTGGGGCATCCGGTCGCGGGCCCCGAGCTGACCCTGGTGCCGATCCTGTCCGCGGCCGAGGAGGAGCGCCGGATCGCCCGGCGCCGGCTCCGCAAGCGGCTCGCGGTCATCGGCGGCGTCGCCGCGGCCCTGCTGCTCGTCGTCGGCGTCGTCGGCGTGGCCTTCCTGGCCGGCCGCGACGAGCCGAGCCGACCGCGCGGCGGAGGCGGCACCGACGTCCTCGAGGCCGCGAAGGCCGCCACGGTCAAGATCACCGCCGAGAGCCACCTGATCGACGACCCGTCGAACACCGGCACCTACCACGGCTCCGGCTCGATCATCCGCTCCGACGGCCTCATCCTCACCAACGCCCACGTCGCAGCACCCGAGTCACCCGGCCTGGCGCAGAAGTACGGCGACGAGGTCCGCATCGCCGACCCCGACTACCTGCTCATCTCGCTGACCGACGGCATGACCGACACCAACGCCCCGGCCGCCTACCGGGCCCGGGTCGTCGAGGCCGACGGCAACCTCGACGTCGCCGTCGTCCAGATCTACGCCGACGAGAACGGCGGGCCCATCGACGGCAACCTCGACCTCCCCACCGTCCCGATCGGCAGCTCCGGCGACCTGCGCGCCGGCGACAACGTCACCGTGCTGGGCTTCCCGGCCGTCGCCGGCGACGGCGAGTCGATCACGGTCACGACCGGCGTCATCTCCACGGTCCTCAACGACCCCGACCTCGGCCCGCGCTCCGAGCTCGACACCGACGCCCGGATCGCGCCCGGCAACTCCGGCGGCATGGCGATCAACGAGGACGGCCAGCTGATCGGCATCCCGACCTCACTGTTCGCGGCCGAGGGCAGCACCGTCACCAGCGGCCGGATCCGGTCCATCGACGTGGTGAAGGACCTGATCGAGAAGGCCGAGGACGAGACCGACTAGGACCTGCCGGTGCCCCCGCAGACGTGGGGTCCTGCGGGGTGTGGGGCTCGGTCGCTACTGGTCGGGCGGGCTGGTGTCGCTGGTGTCGCTGGTGTCGTGGATGGGGTGGGTGCCGCGGTGGTCGACCCGGAACCGGAACCCGCTGGGACTGATCCACACATACGAGCCGGGGATGACGATGTCGTAACGCCACGCTGAGTGGGTCTTGGCGCGGTGGTGCCGCCGGCACAGTGGGACCAGGTTGCACGGACATGTCGCCCCGCCCTCGGCGTGGGGTCGGTGGTGGTCGATGTCGCACCTGTTCGAGGGACGGGTGCAGTGGGGGAACCGGCAGGTGTGGTCACGCAACGCGACGCGGGTCTTGTGCCGGTCGGGGATCTCGTAGGCCGTGACGGGGACGTGGTCGGCGAGGTCGATGACCGGTCGCACGATGATGGTTGTGTGCCGGGTGCGGAGCCATTCGCGGGACGGTGGCGACGACCTCCCCGGTCTCGGGTCGGGGATCAACAGGTCCAGGGCGAGGTCCTGGCGGGCCAGCTCGGCGGCTGCCTTGGACCGACGCACATCCAAGGACGACTCGTCGCCGAGCCGCCCCAGCACGTCAGCACGGCGTCCGACGGCGAGGTCGAGGTCGTGGCCGTCGGCGGCGTCCATCAGCGCGTCGAGGTGCACGAGCCCGTGGTCGTCGACCTCGCTGATGTCGAAGTGCCCGTGGTCGGCAGCCTTCTGCCGGTCGGTCTCGGCCTGTTCGGGGTCGAACCGGAGGATCGCTTCGGTGATGAGGCGTTCGAGCTGCGCCCACCCGACCCCAGAGGCGTTCCAGAGTTGCCGGTCCACGAACGAGGCAGCGTCGGCGGACAGGGGGTGGGTGAGGTCGGCGATCCGTTCGGCCCCCCACGGCTCCAACCTCCCGGTGGCCACGGCGTCGTAGACGTTCGGGAGTCGCCAGGCGCACTCGATGACCCGCCCGACGTAGGCCTTCCCGCCATCCGGGGACCTGCCGAGGACGGCGACGAGCTCCATCAACGCGAACTCACCGACCAGGGGTGCACCCGCGCCGGCGATCGGGACGCCGGTGTCGAGATAGCCCTCGGTGATCGTCGCCGCACCCTCGGGCCCGGTGACGACGTGGTCGCCGGCCCACTCCGCGATGGTCGCCCAGTCGCGGACCAGGGAGGCCTGGCGGCCTTCGACCTCGGCCCGCAGCCCGCACAGCAAGGCTGCTGTCGAACGGGAGCGGGTTCCGAGATCCATGACTGGATCGTCCCACCCACGTACGACACAAACCGGGGGCGGGAACCCGCCTGTGGAAGGCCGAAACTCGATCAGGGGGTGTGGAGAGTCGACGTCACGATCGGCGACTGGAGCGACCGACCGGGACCGTAGCCCGACCGCCGAAGCCCGCGGACGGCTGCGGCGGAGCGTCAGCTCGCCTTCTTGGCCGCCTTCTTCGTCGCGGTCTTCTTCGTCGCGGTCTTCTTTGCCGGAGCCTTCTTCGCCGCCGTCTTCTTGGCCGGGGCCTTCTTGGCAGCAGCCTTCCTCGCCGGCTTCTCCTCGGCCTCGCCCCGCGAGCTCTTGGCCGCCTCGACCGAGCGCTGCAGCGCGGCGAGCAGGTCGACCACCTCGCCGCCGGTCTTGGCGGAGGTCTCGGTGCGCTGCACCTCGCCGCCCTCGATCTTGGCCTTGACCACCGCCTGGACCGCGTCGGCGTAGTCGTCCTCGAACTCCGAGGGGTCGAAGTCGCCGGACAGGGTCTCGACCAGCATGTGCGCCATCTTGACCTCGGCGTCCTTGACCTCGCCGGTCTCGACGCTGAAGTCGGGCGTGCGGATCTCGTCGGGCCACATCATGGTCTGCAGCACGATCACGTCCTCGCGCACCCGCAGCACCGCCGTGGTCACGCGCTGGCGCAGCGCGACGGTCACGACCGCCATCCGGTCGGCGTCGAGCAGCGCCTGCCGGAGCAGGGCGTAGGGCTTGGCGCCGGTGCCCTCGGGCTCGAGGTAGTAGGACTTCTCGAACAGCAGCGGGTCGATCTGGTCGCTCGGGACGAACTTCTCGACCGCGATCTCGCGGGAGGAGGTCGTCGGCAGGTTGGCCATGTCGTCGTCGGTGAGGATGACCATCTCGCCGTCCTCGGTCTCGTACCCCTTCGCGATGTCGGAGTACGGCACCTCCTCGCCGTCGATGGCGCAGATCCGCTGGTACTTGATCCGGCCGCCGTCCTTGGCGTGGACCTGACGGAACGACACGTCGTGACTCTCGGTCGCGCTGTAGAGCTTGACCGGCACGCTGACGAGGCCGAAGGACACGGCCCCCTTCCAGATCGCACGCATGAGTTGAATCTACCCGTTCCTGACAGGATGAGTGCGTGCCCGACCTGCGCCCGATGCTCGCCACCGCGGGCACCCACGTCCCCCGGGGCGAGGAGTGGTGCCACGAGGTCAAGTGGGACGGCGTCCGGGCGCTGGCGGCGCTCGACGGCGGTCCCGGCGCGACGGTCACGCTGACCAGCCGCAACGGCAACCGGATCACCCCGGCCTGGCCCGACCTGGTCACGCCGCCGGCGGGCGTGCGCGACCTGGTCGTCGACGGCGAGATCATCGCGCTCAACGAGCGCGGCCTCCCCGACTTCCGGGTGGTCGCCGAGCGGATGCACGTCCGCAACGCCACGACCGCGGCCCGCCTCGCCACGCGGATCCCGGTGACCTACATGGTCTTCGACCTGCTCCGCCTCGACGGCGAGGACCTGTGCCCGTTGCCGCTCCACGAGCGCCGGCGCCGGTTGGCCGAGCTCGACCTGGGCCGGTCCGGCTGGCAGGTCCCGGCCGAGTACGACGACGGCGCGATGCTCCGCGAGGCGACCCGCGCCCAGGGGCTGGAGGGCATCGTCAGCAAGCGCCGCGACTCGCCGTACCGCCCGGGGGAGCGCACCCACCACTGGCTGAAGTTCGCCCACCGGCACCGCGCCTCGTTCGTCGTGGGCGGCTGGCGCTCGCAGACGGGCACGACCGGCCGGCTGGCCGCGCTGCTGGTGGGGGAGCCGACCGCCGACGGCCTGGCCTACCGGGGCCGGGTCGGCTCCGGCATCGGCCCGAAGCAGTCCCGCGCGCTCGCCGCGCTGCTGGGACCACTGACCCGCGGTGCGAGTCCGTTCGCCGACGAGGTGCCGCGGGTCGACGCCGAGGGGACCACCTGGGTCGAGCCGGTGGTGGTCGTCGACGTCGACACCCACGGGCTCGGCTACGAGCGCCTCCGGCAGCCGTCGTACCAGGGCGTGCGCGCCGACCTGACCCCCGAGGACCTGTGATGCCCAAGAAGGCCGAGCACCCCCAGACCGAGGTCCACGTCGACGTCGAGGGCCGCACCCTGCGACTGACCAACCTGGAGAAGGTGCTGTACCCGAGCACGGGCACCACCAAGGGCGAGGTGCTCGACTACTACGTGCGCGTCGCGCCGGCGCTGCTGCCGCACCTCGCCGGCCGCCCGGTCACCCGGATCCGCTGGCCCCACGGCGTCGGCGACCTCAGCTTCTTCGAGAAGAACGCCCCCCGTGGCACGCCGAGCTGGGTGCGCACGGCCGAGGTCCCGACCACCGGCAGCCGGGGTCCGAGCCGGCACGGCGACACGCTCGTCTTCCCGATCATCGAGGACCTGCCGACCCTGGTCTGGGCGGTCAACCTCGCCGCGCTCGAGCTGCACGTCCACCAGTGGACCGTCGACGCGGACGACGAGCCGGTCGGCGCCGACCGGCTCGTCATCGACCTGGACCCCGGTGAGCCCGCGGGCCTGCACGAGTGCTGCCAGGTGGCCCTCCACGTCCAGGAGGCGCTGGCCGCCCGCGACCTCGCCGCCGTCGCGGTGACCAGCGGCAGCAAGGGCCTGCACCTGTACGCGCCGCTCGCCGAGCCGCTGCCCTCGGCGGAGACCAGCGAGCTCGCCAAGGAGATCGCCGAGGAGCTGCAGGCCGCGCACCCCCAGCTGGTCACCGCGACCATGACCAAGGCCCGGCGCCGCGGCAAGGTGTTCCTCGACTGGTCCCAGAACGCCGGGTCGAAGACCACGGTCGCGCCGTACTCGCTGCGCGGCACGCCGCGCCCCCAGGTCGCCACCCCGGTCGGCTGGGACGAGGTCGCCGAGGGGGCGGAGGACCCGCTCGGCCTCGACCAGTTCACGCCGGCTCAGGTGCTGGAGCGGGTCGAGGAGTACGGCGACCTCTTCGCCTGAGGCAGCGCTCAGGAGAGCCGGCGGCGCATCGGGTAGACGTCGAACTCGGTGACCGCGCCGGCCGGGTCGCCGCCGGAGCCGACGGCGTGGGCGACCTCGTCGGGCGAGACCGCGTGGTCGGCCTCGTCGAGCGTGGCGTCGATGAGCATCTGGAACTCCGGCGACGGGTGGTCGACCCGCTGCGGCGTGGTGTCGATCCGCCAACCGGCCCGGCCGAGCTCGGTGAACAGTCCCATCAGCGTGGTGTTCTTCTCCGCGGCGACGCCCTCGAAGCCGTCGGCGGCCTCGATCAGGTAGACCGGGCGGGTGACGGTGAGCGCGGCAGCGTCGTACAGCGGCACCCACAGGCGCGCGTACTCATAGGACCGCTTCGCGCTCACCCTCCCAGTGTAGGCCCGCCGGATCGCTCAGGCGGAGCGCAGCGGCCGGACGGCGGCCGGGTCGACCACGTTCGCCAGGTCCGTGGCCGCGCCCAGCACCAGGCCGTTGGCCGCGATCGCCGGCGCGTCGACCACGTCGGCGACGATCGCCGTCACGTTGTCGCGACTGCCTCCGTCGAGCGCGGCCAGCACCAGCCGGTCGGCGGCCATGGACCGGCTGTCGAGGCCGAGGCCGAGCGCGATCGCGGCGGGGGAGAGCACGTCGGTGAGGCCGTCGCTGCACAGCAGCAGCCGGTCACCGGACCGCAGGTCGAGCAGCAGCAGGTCGGGGTCGGGGACGTGCTCGCCGTCGACGGCGTGCAGCACCACGTTGCGGTACGGCGACGCCGCGGCCTGGTCGGGGGTCAGGTGTCCGGCGTCGACCATGGACTGCACCAGGGTCTGGTCGTGGGTGAGCTGGCTCAGCTCGCCGTCGCGCAGCAGGTAGGCGCGCGAGTCGCCGACCTGGGCGAGCGCGGTGTGGATGCCGTCGGTGAGCACGGCGGTCAGCGTGGTCGCCATCCCGGCCCGCCGGGGGTCGGCGGCGATCCCGGCGGCGAGCTGGACGTGCGCCTCGCGGGTCGCCGCGCCGAGCAGCCGGGCCGGCTCGTGGCCGGGATGGGCGAGCGCCCGGGCGCTCACGACATAGGACGTGGTGGCCGAGGCCACCTCACCGGCCTCGGCCCCGCCGACCCCGTCGGCGACGCAGAGCAGGTAGGGACCCGCGAAGCCGGCATCCTCGTTCTCGAGGCGCACGCGACCGGTCTCGCTGCGCGCGGCGAAGCGGAACTGGAGCACCGTCGCTCACCTCCCGGGGTCGTGCCTGTTCAACGCCCGGGAGGGGGCGCGGAGTTCCCGCCGGGGGTCAGGAGCGGAAGCCGACCTGGCCGGAGGTGCTGCGGCCGATCTCGACGTACGCGAGCTTGGCGGCGGGGACGACGGTGACCTTGCCCTTGGTGTCGGTCAGCGTGATCACGCCGTCGGCCGCGGCGATGGCGTCCGCCACCAGCTTCGCGACGGCCTCGTTGGACTCGTCGGTCTCGATGACGAGCTCACGGGCGGTGTTCTGGACACCGATCTTGACCTCGACGGTCATGGTCACACTCCTCGTTGGTGGGGACGGCGCAAGCCTAGTGGCGCTGTCCTAGTGCTCGAGCGGGTAGCCCCGGATGCCGCGCCACGCCAGCCCGGCCACCAGCGCGGTGGCCTCGTCACGGCTCAGGCCGGCCATCGCGCCCTCGTTCTCGGTCAGCCAGAACCGGGCGCTGACCTGCGCCATTCCCACCAGGGAGACGGCGAGCAGCTGGGAGGCCGCGGCCGGCAGGTTGGTGTCGTCCTCGATGACGTTGGCGATCATCGCCGCGCACTCGGTCGTGACCCGGTCGACGTGCCCGCGCACGGCGGGCTCGCTGGTCAGGTCGGACTCGAACACCAGGCGGAAGGCGCCGGTGTCGTGGCCGACGTAGGCGTAGAAGGCGTCGATCGCGGCGGCCACCCGCTGCTTGTTGTCCTGGGTGGACTCCAGCGCCCGCCGGCAGTTGGCGATGATCGAGTCGCACGCGGCGTCGAGGATGGCGAGGTAGAGCTCGAGCTTGCCGGGGAAGTGCTGGTAGAGCACCGGCTTGGACACGCCCGCCCGCTCGGCGATGTCGTCCATCGCCGCGGCGTGGTAGCCCTGGGCGACGAACACCTCGAGGGCTGCGGACAGCAGCTGAGCACGTCGCTCACGCCGCGGGAGTCGTACGCCGCGCGGCCGCGGCTCGTCCAGGTCGAACTGCTCGGTCACCACGCATCCGAGACTACTCGCAAGTAGCCGGGGTCCGGATGGCGGGACGTGGCGCCCGGGCCTTGGAGCCGGCAGGGACCATGGACGCATCGAGGGAACAGCCCGGGCCGCCGCAGCGTTGCGCCCAGGCCCCCCATCCACCGAGCAGTACTCGAGGAGCAACACCGTGAGCTTTCCCGCGCTGGTCGAGCCGGCCGCCGAGCTGACCATCGACGAGGTCCGCCGCTACAGCCGTCACCTGATCATCCCCGACGTCGCGATGGACGGCCAGAAGCGCCTCAAGAACGCCAAGGTGCTGGTCATCGGCGCCGGCGGTCTCGGCAGCCCCGCGCTGCTCTACCTGGCCGCCGCGGGCGTCGGCACCCTCGGCATCGCCGAGTTCGACGAGGTCGACGAGTCCAACCTGCAGCGCCAGGTGATCCACGGCATGTCCGACCTCGGCAAGGCCAAGGGCCTCTCGGCCAAGGAGTCGATCCTCGAGATCAACCCGCTGGTCGACGTGGTCCTCCACGAGGAGCGCCTCGACAACGACAACGTCATGGACGTCTTCCGCGGCTACGACCTGATCGTCGACGGCACCGACAACTTCGCCACCCGCTACATGGTCAACGACGCGGCGTACTTCCTCGGGATCCCCTACGTGTGGGGCTCGATCTACCGCTTCGACGGCCAGGCCTCCGTCTTCGCGCCCACCATGGCCGACGACGCCCCCTGCTACCGCTGCCTCTACCCCGAGCCCCCGCCGCCGGGCATGGTCCCCTCCTGCGCCGAGGGCGGCGTGCTGGGCGTGCTGTGCGCGTCGATCGGCTCGATCCAGGTCAACGAGGCGATCAAGCTGCTGATCGGCGCCGGTGAGCCGGCCATCGGCAAGCTCGTCATCTACGACGCCCTCGAGCTGGAGTGGCGCAAGCTCAAGGTCCGCAAGGACCCCAACTGCGCGCTGTGCGGCGAGAACCCCACGGTGACCGGCCTGATCGACTACGACGCCTTCTGCGGCGCGATCTCCGAGGAGGCCGCCGACGCCGCGGTCGACGCCACCATCTCGGTGACCCAGCTCGCCTCCATGATCAAGGAGAAGGAGGAGGGCAGCCGCGACTTCGTCCTGGTCGACGTGCGCGAGCCCGCCGAGGCCGAGATCAACCACATCCCGGGCGCGGTCCTCATCCCCAAGGGCGACTTCCTCAACGGAACCGCCCTCGGCCAGCTGCCGCCGGTCGACTCCGGCAAGCAGGTCGTGCTGCACTGCAAGAGCGGCGTGCGCTCGGCCGAGTGCCTGGCGATCGTCAAGGGTGCCGGCTACGACGACGCGGTCCACGTGGGCGGCGGCGTCGTGGCCTGGGTCAACCAGATCGACCCGAGCCAGCCGTCGTACTGAGCACCTCCGCGCGTCGAACGGGCCCCGCGATCCGAATCGGATCGCGGGGCCCGTTCTCGTCCCCGGTGCATTCCCGCCGGCTCCCGGAACTTCCGGCGTCGTGACGTAGCCCACACGAAGATCGTGGTGTCGCGCAAGGGTTACGGCGAAGATCCGCCGTCGAGAACCGCCCGACACGCCGAACGCCGTGACCGCGACGCGACGTCGTCGTTGGTCAGGGCACGCGGCCGCACCGCCGCGTCGCACCAATCGGAGGGCGCCCGGGACCACGACCCGGGCCGCACCGAGGGAGCACCGAGAGCCCCGTCCGGCCGGGCGGGGCTCTCCGCTGTCCGGGGGCCAGGGCATGATCGGGTCCGTGGACGAGGGGTACGTCGAGCGGGTGCTCGAGCTGGTCGAGCAGGTCCCGCCGGGCCGGGTGACGACGTACGGCGCGGTGGCGGCTGTCGCCGGCGGGGGGCCGCGCCAGGTCGGGTCGGTGATGGCGCGGTACGGCGCGCCGGTGCCGTGGTGGCGGGTGGTGCGCGCCGACGGCACGCTCCCACCGAGCCACGGCGACCGGGCGCGCGAGCTCTATCTCGCCGAGGGGACGCCGCTGCGCAGCGGCAGCGGCGCCCTCGACATGCGCCGGGCCTTCTGGGACCCGGAGACCGGGGACTAGCCCCCGGAGGCCTGGCTCAGGCGAGCGCCGCGACGGCGGCGTCGTAGTCGGGCTCGGTCGCGATCTCGGGGACGAGCTGCGAGTGGAGCACGGTGCCGTCGGCGTCGAGCACGACGATCGAGCGGGCGAAGAGGCCCTCCAGCTTGCCGTCCGTCATCTTCACGCCGTAGTCCTCGCCGAAGGAGGAGCGGAAGGCGGAGCCGACCTGGACGTTGTCGATGCCCTCGGCACCGCAGAACCGGCCGAGCGCCGGCGGCAGGTCCTGGGAGACGTTGATGACGGCGGTGTTGTCGAGGCCGGCGGCGAGCTCGTTGAACTTCCGCACGCTGGCGGCGCACACGCCGGTGTCGATGCTCGGGAAGATGTTGAGGACCGTGCGCTGGCCCTCCGGGAGGGTGACGGAGCCGAAGTCGGCGCCGACCAGGGAGACCGACGGGGCGGCGGAGCCGACGGCGGGCAGGTCGCCGACGGTGTTGACGGGGTTCCCCCCGAGTGCAGTGGTAGCCATGCGTCTTGTCTAGCAGGTCGACACGAGCCGCCCGTCACCGGAGCCGACCGAGGAACCCGACCGCCTCGCGCACGTCGCGGAGGCGGCGCTCCCAGGTGATGCCGACGACGGTCAGCAGGGTGCCCGCGAGGCCGATCCAGACCCACTTCGGGAACTCGCCGGCGTAGGGCCCCAGCTCGCGCAGCACCACCGCCGCGCCCACGCTCGCGCCGACGACCAGCGGCGCGCTCCAGCGCAGCGTCGCGCCCGCGATCGTGAGCGCCAGGCAGGCGCCGCCGAGGGCCAGTGCGCGCAGCGACACCGGCTCGTGGAGCACCCACAGCAGTGAGGGGACGGTGCCCAGCAGCAGGCCGGGCAGCAGCGCCTCCACCGTGCCGACCGCCGCCGAGCGCCGCAGCCGAGCCAGGCCCAGGCCGAGCAGGCCGACGGCGAGCGGCAGCGTGTACGGCTCCGGGGCGGTGACCTCCAGGTCGGCGAGCCGGACCCAGCTGGCGAGCAGCAGGAGCGCCAGGCCCGCGTAGGCGCAGCCGCGGCGGGACTCGTGCAGGAGCGCCGTCGCCGAGGTCAGGCACCCGGCGACGGTCAGCCACAGGGCGGTGTAGCCACCGGGGTCGGCCGCCGCGACCAGGGTGACCGGGAACGCGACGAGCGCCACCCCGACCGCCGGGATCTCGACGTCGAGGCGGGGGCGGGCCAGCGCGAGCACGCCCACGGCGAGCAGCACCGGGACCGACACCCACGCGGGATCGTCGCCGAGCACCATCGCGGCGGCCGCCGTGGTCAGCCCGAGCGCCGCCGGGGCCGACGCGCCCGCGATCACCCGGGTCGCCGGCTGCCGGCCGAGCACCGAGAGCGCGACCAGGGCGACGGTGAGCGGCGCGACGCTCACCAGGGTGAGCCCTTCGCTCGGCAGCGCGCCCAGGCCGACCGCGGCGGTCGTGGCCGCGCCCACGGCGGCCCAGGCGATCGCCTCCGCCCCGCTCGTCAGCACGGCGAGGGCGAGCGCGCCGAGGGCGACCAGCGTGAGCACGGCGAGCGGTGCGGCCAGCGCGACGTCGTACGACGCGACGGTGGCGGCCACGCCGACACCCGCGACCAGGCCCGCGGCCCGGCCCCACACGGGCAGCGAGCGCCGGGTGCGGTCGCGGTCGGCCACCGCGATGCAGGCGAGCACGGTCAGCACGGACGGCACGAGCAGCAGCGGCTCGGTGGCCGCGTCGGGCGTCGTCAGCCGTACGCCGAACGGCTGGCCGAAGACATCCCGCACACGGTCCCAGCGGTCCAGCGCCGTGCCGACGGTCTCGAGCGCCAGCCCGAGGAGCACCAGGCTCCCGGCGGCGGACGGCGCGATGGCGACGACGCGGGCCGGGCGGGAGAGCAGCCCGAGCGCGAGGACCCAGGCGGCCGTCGTACCGAGGGCCACCAGGCCGACGGTGCGCGCGTCGGTGTCGATGCAGGGCAGGGTCACCACGACGGTGACCAGCATCGCGGCGCCGCTCGCACCGGCGAGGACCAGGTCGCGGTGCCGGGCGATGACGCCGGGCGCGAGCAGGACAGCGGCGCTGACCAGCAGCGACCAGCCGGAGCCCTCGGCCCACAGCTGGTGGAGGTCCGGCGTCAGCGCCGACTCGACGAACCCGGCACCGGCGGTGCCGACCCAGGCGACGGCGGCCGCGGCGGCGCTGCTCCAGAGCAGGGCGGGCGCGAGGGCCAGGCGGCCGAGCAGGACGACGGCCAGGGCGACCCCGGTGACGACGTGACCGGCGACCAGCCAGTGGTCGCTGGCGGCGACCGCGCCGGCGTACGCGATGAGGAGGCCGAGGCCCGCGATCACCTGCGGCGCGACCAGCCGGGGCTGGCCGGAGACCCGGACCAGGCCGAGGGCGATGGCCGCCAGGGCGACGACGGCGCCGGTCGCGCAGGCCACGGTGGCGCCGCCGGCCTCGCCGAACCAGCCGGCCGCACCGGCGCCCACGACGTCGAGGGCCAGCATCCCGAGCGCGACGACGACCAATGACTCGCCGGCGATCCGCAGCCCGACCCGGTGGAGCAGCAGGGCGGACGCGCCCGCGGTCAGGGTGAGCCCGGCGAGGACGGCGGTGCGCCCGCTGACCCCGAGCGAGGACCAGGTCACCGTCAGGAAGATCACCGCCGCCACGAGCAGGCAGAACGCCCCGAGCCCGAGCAGGATCTTCGGGACCGAGGCGGACGAGACGCCGGTGGGGCGCGGGGCGACGGCCGGCGCCGGAGGCGGGTACGACGGCAGGCCGGCCGAGGGGGCGCGCTTGGCCGGCATCGGCGCGGCCGGCGGGGCGAGTGGTCCGCCGAGGGAGGTCGCCGCGGTCGCCGCGGGCGCGGCGGCGGCGGTGGCCGGGGCCGGCCGGGCGTGGAAGGCGTCGCTCTCGGTCCGCAGCCGGGCGAGGAGCCCGTCGGCCCGCTGGAGGGTGCCGAACAGGTCCACGGCCAGCGGGTGACGGACCAGCAGCTGGCAGGTGGGGCACACGGGCGCGCCGGACGGGAGGGTCGTGCGGCAGTCGGGGCAGAGCAGCGGGTCGGCATAGCGCATGGGTCCATTGCGCCATCTCGCGTCCTCCTCCGACAGTCGGCGGGGACTCATCTCTCGCTGAGTGCCGATACTCAGGGCGCCGACTTGTCCACAGGAATTCCCACCGCCTGGGGAGGACGCGCGCCCGTCTGTGGAGAAGGTCGGGGCCCGCTGTGGAGGACACGCCGAGGGTCGGTGGACAACGAGAAACCCTCGAAAAACCTGGGGGAAACCCCTTGCGGCGGGTCGATGGACGGGCGTAGAACTTCTCCCACGCACTCCTCCGGGAGAGCGGGATCAGCCGGAAGGCGTCGATCCAGCCGGCCAGGCCGAGACCTTCGGGTCGGAGCGAGGCGGCCCCTCACGGGGACGCCGGCCGCGCGAGCCGGGTGACGAGGCTCGCGGGATCGCAGCAGCCGGATGATCGACCGGGAGCGTCACCAGTACCGGTCAACCCGAAGGGCCCTTGTGACTCATACTCACGAGGGCCCTTCACCTTTTTCCCTCCGAGCCAGGACCACCGCGATTGTGTCGGGAGGGGGTGGTTGAGTGGCGTCCGTGGAAACCACGACTGCTCCGACCAGCTACCACTTCGCCCCGGCGCCGCCGGCGGCGTCGGTGCCGGTCCTCGACGCGCACCAGCGCCAGGTCGTCGACCACCCGGGTGGGCCGCTGCTCGTCCTGGCCGGACCCGGCACGGGCAAGACCACCACTCTCGTCGAGGCGATCGTCGACCGGATCGAGCGGCGCGGGGCGCGGCCCGACCAGGTGCTCGCGCTGACCTTCTCGCGCAAGGCGGCCGACCAGCTGCGCGACCGGGTCACCGCCCGCCTCGGCCGCACGACCGGCACCCAGCTGAGCTCGACCTTCCACTCCTTCGCCTACTCCCTGGTCCGGCGCTACGCCCCGGCCGGCCTCTACGAAGCGCCGCTCCGTCTGCTGTCCGCGCCGGAGCAGGACGTCGTGCTGCGCGAGCTGCTCGCCGACCACCCCGAGTCGGTGCGCTGGCCCGAGCGGTTCCGCCAGGCGATGGCCACCCGAGGCTTCGCCCGCGAGGTGCACGCGGTGCTCGGCCGGGCCCGCGAGAAGGGCCTCGACGGCGACGAGCTGCTCCGGCTGGGCGAGGCCGAGGGGATCGACGAGTTCGTGGCGGCGGGCCTGTTCCTGGAGCAGTACCTCACCTCCCTCGACTCCCTGGGCGCCACCGACTACGCCGACCTGATCCGCCGGGCCCGGATCGAGGCGGAGGCCAACCGCGCCGAGCTGCGCGAGCAGTTCCGCCACGTGTTCGTCGACGAGTACCAGGACACCGACCCCGGGCAGGTCGCGCTGCTGCGGGCCATCGCGGGCGACGGTCGCGACCTGGTGGTGGTCGGCGATCCCCACCAGTCGATCTACGCCTTCCGCGGTGCCGAGGTGCGCGGCATCCTCGACTTCCCGACCGAGTTCCCCCAGGCCGACGGCCGGGCCGCCGACGTGGTCGCGCTGCGGACGACCCGGCGGTTCGGGATGCGGATCCAGCTCGCCGCGCAGCGGGTGGCCGGCCGCATCGGCCTCCCGGGCACGATCCCCGAGAGCGCCCGCGAGGCATTCCTCGCCCCCGAGTGCGAGCCCGGACCCCACGGCGACGGCCGGGTCGAGGTTCTCACCTTCGACACCGAGCGCGCCGAGGCCGACCGGCTGGCCGACCTGTTGCGGCGGGCTCATCTCGAGGACGGCATCGGCTGGGACGAGATGGCGGTGCTGGTGCGCTCCGGCCGGGCCACCATCGCCCCGCTCCGCCGGGCGCTCGGCGCGGCCGGGGTGCCGGTCGAGGTGGCGAGCGACGAGATCCCGCTCGCCCGGGATCCCGCGGTGCTGCCCCTGCTCGATGCCCTGCGCGCGGTGATCAACCTCGACAACGACGACCCCGGCGACGTCGGCTACCTCGACGCCGGGCGCGCCGAGGCGCTGCTCACCGGACCGCTCGGCGGCCTCGACGCGGGTGACGTGCGCCGGCTGGCGCGCCAACTGCGGATCCGGGAGAAGGCCGCCTGCCAGGAGTCCGGCGGCACGCCCCGCAGCTCGCGCGAGCTGGTGCGGCTCGCGGTGGTCGACGCGACCACCCTCGACGGGCTCGACGCGCCGGAGGCCGACCGGGCCCGCGAGCTCACCCGGCTGCTGCTCCGTGCCCGCGAGGAGGCCGCCGCCGGAGCGAGCGCGGAGGAGCTGCTGTGGACCCTCTGGGCCGGCACCAGCTGGCCCGCGCGGCTGCGTCGCGCGGTCGAGGCCGGTGGCGCGGCGGCGCGGCGCGCCCACCGCGACCTCGACTCGGTGTGCGCCCTCTTCGACCTCGCCGGCCGGATGGAGGAGCGCCGCGAGCACCTCGCCGCCGCGTCCTTCCTCGCCGGCCTGGTCCAGCAGGAGATCCCCGCCGACACCCTCGCCGACCGGGGCGCCCGGGGCGCCGCGGTCCGGTTGCTCACCGCCCACCGGAGCAAGGGGCTCGAGTGGCGACTGGTCGTGGTCGCCCACGTCCAGGACGGCGGGTGGCCCGACCTGCGGCTGCGCAGCAGCCTGCTGCGCGCCGACCGGATCGGACCCGGCGTACTCCTCCCCGAAGTGACGGCGCGAGCGCTGCTGGCCGAGGAGCGGCGGCTGTTCTACGTCGCCTGCACCCGCGCCCGCGAGCGGCTGGTCGTCACGGCGGTGGCCTCGCCCGACGACGAGGGCGAGCAGCCGTCGCGCTTCCTCGAGGAGCTGGTCCCCGACCGCGACCACATCGTCGCGCTCAGTGGGCGCCCGCCGCGGCCGCTGTCGCTGCCCGGGCTGGTCGCCGAGCTGCGGCGCACCCTCGCCGATCCCGATGCCCCCGAGCCGCTCCGTGCCGCGGCGGCGCGCCGGCTGGCGCGGTTGGCCGGTGAGTCCTCGGGCCGCCGCACGCTGGTGCCGTCGGCCGACCCGGCGACCTGGTGGGGCACCCGGGGGCTCTCGAGGTCGGCCGAGCCGATCCGGGCCACCGACCAGCCGGTGCCGATCTCCGCGAGCGTGCTCGACGCGATCGCGAGCTGTCCGGCCCGCTGGTTCCTGGAGAACGAGGCCGGCGGGGTCGTCCGGTCCCACCAGTCCGCCAACCTCGGCCAGCTCGTCCACGCCCTGGCCGAGCGGGTCGCCGACGGGTCGGTGGCCGCCGACCTCGACGTCCTGATGGCGGAGGTCGACCGGGTGTGGGACCGGCTCGACTTCCGCACTCCCTGGTCCAAGGAGCGCGAGCACAAGCGCGTCCGCAGCGCCCTGGCCCGCTTCCTGACCTGGCACGAGCAGAACCCACGCCGGGTGCTGGCGACCGAGGCCCGCTTCGCGACGGTCGTGACGATGGACGACGGCACGCCCGTGCGCATCCACGGCTACGCCGACCGCGTCGAGATCGACGGCAGCGGCGCCGTGATCGTGGTCGACCTGAAGACCGGCCGCGGCAAGCCCTCCGGGCCGGCCGTGCGCGACCACGTGCAGCTCGCCCTCTACCAGTACGCCGTCGACGCGGGGGCGCTCGACCGTCCCGACGAGGGTCTGACCGGCCTGGTCAGCGGAGGAGCCGAGCTGATCCAGCTCGGTCTCGAGGACGGCACCTCCGAGATCACCCGGCAGGCCCAGGACGCCCACGCCCCCGACGGTCCGGAGCGCGCGGCCCTGCGGACCCGGATCCACGGCGTCGCCCGGCTGCTGCGCGAGGAGACCTTCCCCGCGGTGCCCGGTGACCACTGCCGCGACTGCGGGTTCGTGCCGCTCTGCCCGGTCAAGAGCCCGGGCTCGGTGGTGGAGCGATGACCAGCCCGCTGCCCACCGAGATCCGCACCCCCGAGGACCTCCAGCGCGCGATGAAGGCGGACTTCCCGCCGAGCCCCGAGCAGTGGCGCGCGATCACCGCGCCGCTGTCGCCGGTCGTGGTGATCGCCGGCGCGGGCTCCGGCAAGACCACGCTGATGGCCGCGCGGGTCGTCTACCTCGTGCTGACCGGTCAGGTGCGGCCCGAGGAGATCCTGGGCCTCACCTTCACCACCAAGGCCGCCGCCGAGCTGCGCCAGCGGGTGCGCGCCGCGCTGCTCGCGGCGGGCGTGCTCGACGTCCAGCGCTCCGCGACCGCGCCGGTCGACGAGGACGCCGAGGTGCTCGAGCCGACGGTCGCCACCTACAACGCCTACGCCGCCGCGCTGCTCACCGACCACGGCCTGCGGATCGGGCACGAGCCCGACACCCGGGTGATCACCGACGCCGCCCGCTACCAGCTCGGCGCCCGCGCCGTCGACCGCTACGACGGCGCCGTCGCCAAGCTGTCCGACCACCCGCCCACGGTGATCCAGAACCTGCTCGCCCTCGACGGGGCGATGAGCGAGCACCTCGTCGGTCCCTCCGACGTGCTCGCCTTCGACGAGGGGGAGCGGGCCTCGTTCGAGCGCGCGCTCGTCGTCGAGCGCGACGGCAAGGCCCGCAAGACCTACCTCGGCGAGATCCAGAAGGCGATCGACGTCATCGACCGCCGGGCCGAGCTGATGGGCCTGGTGTCGTCGTACCGACGGCTCAAGGCCGACCTGGGGCTGATGGACTTCAGCGACCAGATCGCGCTCACCGCGCGGCTGGCGCACGAGCAGCCCGACGTGGGACGGGCCGAGCGCCAGCGGTTCAAGGTGGTGCTGCTCGACGAGTACCAGGACACCTCGGTGGCCCAGGCGACCCTGCTCGCCCGGCTCTTCGGCGAGGGACACGCGGTGATGGCCGTCGGCGACCCCAACCAGGCGATCTACGGCTGGCGCGGTGCCTCGGTCTCCAACATCATCAACTTCCCGGAGGTCTTCCCGGCCGCCGACGGCAGCCCGGTGCCGGTGCTCCCGCTGACGGTCAACCGGCGCTCCGACACCCGGATCCTCGACGTCGCCAACACCCTCGCGGCGCCGTTGATGGCCACCTACGGCGACAAGGTGGCCGCGCTCGAGCACGGTTCGAGCGCTCCGGGCTCGGTGCGGGTCAAGGTCTTCGAGACCCACCTCGACGAGCTCGCCTGGCTGGTGGAGGAGGTGCGGGCCACCCATGCCGCCGGCACGCCCTGGGGCCGGATCGCGGTGTTGAGCCGCGACAACCAGCACGGCGAGGCCGTGTTCGACGCCCTCACCGGCGCTGATGTCCCGGTCGAGATCGTCGGGCTGGCGGGCCTGGTCCGGCTGCCCGAGATCGCCACGGTCGTCGCGACGCTCAAGCTCGTCCAGGACGTCACCGACAACGCCTCGCTGCTCAGCCTCCTGGCCGGTCCCCGCTGGGCCGTCGGTCCCCGCGACCTGCGGCTGCTGGGGCAGCGGGCGCTGGAGCTGGTCGGCCGGGGCGGGCGGCAGGACGCGGAGACCATCCACGACCAGCTCGTCGCCATCGCCGACGGGATCGACCCCGCCGAGATCCCGTGCCTCGACGACGCGCTCGCCGACCCCGGCGAGGCGCCCTACTCACCCGAGGCGCGGGAGCGCTTCGGCCTGCTGCGCGCCGAGCTGCGCCAGCTGCGGGCGGCGATCGGGGAGCCGCTGCTCGACCTGGTCCGCCGGATCATCGACGTCACCGGTGTCGACGTCGAGCTCGCCTCGTCGGTCAGCGCCGCCGCGGCCGCGCGCCGCGAGAACCTCGACCTGTTCGTGAAGGCGGTCGCCGACTTCCAGGCCGTCGACGGCGACGTCACCCTGCCCGCCCTGATCGCCTGGCTCACCGCCGAGGACGAGGCCGGCAACGGACTGGAGGTCGCCACCCCCTCCGAGGCCGACTCGGTCAAGCTGTTGACGGTGCACCGCTCGAAGGGACTGGAGTGGGCCACGGTCTTCTGCGTCGGGGTCGGCGAGGGACGCTTCCCCAGCACCCAGGGCCGGTCGCTGTGGACCTCCTCGCCGAGCGTCCTGCCCGCGCCACTGCGCGGTGACGCCGCCGACCTGCCCCAGCTCGCCGGTCACGACAAGCCGGCCCTCGACGCCTATCGCGTCGCGACCCGCGAGCACGAGGCCGAGGAGGAGCTGCGGCTCGGCTACGTCGCCTTCACCCGACCGGAGCACCACCTCTGGGTGACCTCGTTCCTGTGGGGGACCCGCAAGAGCCCCTACGGCCCCTCCACCTTCCAGGCGACGATCCGCGACCTCTGCGCGGCCTGGGGTGAGGACGTCGAGTGGCGCGACAAGCCCGAGAAGGGCGCCACCAACCCGTTCGACTCCATCGACCCCTCCCGACCCTGGCCGGTCGAGGGCGTCGGTGCCGAGACCGCCCGCCGGCTCGACGCGGCCGCCCGGGTGGCCGCCGCCGACCCGTCGCTCGACGAGGACCTCGACCTCGACCTGATCGACGCGGCGCGGGTGGCCGACTGGGACGCCGAGATCGAGCGCCTGCTGGCGGAGGCCCGAGCCGACCGGTCCTCCCAGATCACCGTCGAGCTGCCGACCTCGCTGTCGGCGACCGCGCTGAGCCGGCTGCGGGAGGACCCCGAGGGCTTCGCCCGCGACCTGGCGCGCCCCATGCCGCGCCCGCCGGCCCCGGCGGCCCGGTTCGGCACCCGGTTCCACGCCTGGGTCGAGGCGCGCTTCGGGCAGCAGGGGCTGTTCGACCCCGACGAGCTGTCGGGGCGGGCCGACGTCGGGATCGACGACGAGGCCGATCTCAAGGAGCTGGTCGGCCGGTTCGAGGAGGGGCCGTTCGGCAACCGCGAGCCGCACGCCGTGGAGGCTCCGTTCGCGCTCGTGCTCGACCGGGGCGAGGGCCGGCGACAGGTCGTCCGTGGCCGGATCGACGCGGTCTACCAGGAGCCCGACGGCTCGTTCCTGGTCGTCGACTGGAAGACCGGCGCCCACGAGGACGCCGATCCGCTCCAGCTCGCGCTCTACCGGCTGGCCTGGGCCGAGCTCCACGACCTCGACCCGGCCCGGGTGCGGGCCGCGTTCTACTACGTCCGCACCGGTCGGGTCGTGGAGCCGCGCGAGCTGCCGACCAGGGAGGAGGTGGAGGCCCTCTTCCGGTGAGACCGCGGCGAGTCCCGGGTCAGGCGCGCACGACCCGGATCTCCGGCGGCTGGGCGAGGCTGCGGCCCACCACGCAGTAGCGCTCGGTCGCGGTCGCCAGACGGCCCAGGGCGGCGTCGTCCGCATCGGTGTCGAGGGCAAGGGTGACGACGATGTCCTGGACCCCGACGGGCGCCTCCCGGTCGATGCCGAGCGTGCCGCGGGCGTCCCACCAGCCATCGGCCCGCAGCCGCGCGGAGCGGACCTCGACGTCCATCGCGGTCGCCACCGCCCGCAAGGTGACCCCGGCGCACGCGAGCACCGCCTGGAGCAGCAGGTCGGCCGAGCAGGCGTCGCCGCCGTCGCCACCGGTGGCGGGGTGCAGCCCGGCGCGCACCGGTCCGGTGTACCCGTCGATGGTGGCGGTGACGTCCGGAGTGCGGTAGTCGCCGGTCGCGGTGGTGGGGGTGCGCGCCGACGGCGGGTCGGAGCGGTAGCGGTCCTTCAGCGGTGCCTGAGCGGCCCGCAGGGTGCTGGCGTCCATGGGTCAGCGTAGGCCGGGCAGGGCCGGGCCGTCCCGGGGCGTGGCGAGGTGTCCTGAGCCCGCGCCCTAGGCTCGGACCGTGACGTACCCGCACCAGTCCCTGGCCGCCGACCCGCACGACCGGCTGGGCCTGCTCCGCACGGACGACGCGTGGCTGGACCAGCGCTGGTCGGACCCGGCCGGCCGGGTCCTGGTGATCGCCGGCACCCGGGTGCGGCCGGGCGAGGCGGGCCTGGAGTGGGTGTCGACGGCGGACGCGCCGGACGGGGTGCGGGTGCTGCTCGGGGAGCGTGGCGGCGTGACCTGGTGGGCGGTGATCGTCCCGGGCGAGGTCGCCCAGGCCGAGCCGGAGCGGTGGGTGGCGCTGCGCGGGCTGCTGCCCCACCTCAGCGGTGCGCAGGTCGACCAGGCGCCGCTGGTGTTCCACGCGATCGGCCTGGCGGAGTGGCACTGGGCGCACCGGTTCTGCCCGCGCTGCGGCGGGACGCTGGTGGCGCGGGCGGCCGGCCATGAGCTGGTGTGCGCGGACTGTGGCCGGCCGCAGTTCCCGCGCTCGGACCCGGCGGTGATCATGCTGATCGCGGCCGGGGAGCCCGGCTCGCCCGAGGAGCGCTGCCTGCTCGGCCACAACCACAACTGGCCGGCGGGGCGCTACTCGACCCTCGCCGGGTTCTGCGAGCCGGGGGAGTCGCTCGAGGACGCGGTGCGCCGCGAGGTGCTCGAGGAGACCGGCGTCGTCGTCGGCGAGGTGAGCTACTTCGGCAACCAGCCGTGGCCGCTGCCGTCCAGCCTGATGCTCGGCTTCCACGGCCGGGCCGTCTCGGAGGAGATCCGGCTCGACGACGCGGACGTGGAGGACGCGCGCTGGTTCACCCGCGCCGAGATGCTCAGCCAGGCCGAGGACGGCACCTTGGTGCTGCCCGGCAGCGGCATCTCGATCAGCCGCTCGCTGATCGAGGACTGGTACGGCGGCACCCTGCCCGGGAGCTGGTGACGCCGGCCGGCCCGGCGGCCCGGCGGCCCGGCGGCCGGGCGGCGTCGGGCGATCAGACGGCGAGCGCCTCGAGCTTCGCCTTGACCTGCGCCACGCTGGGGTTGGTCTGCGCGGTGCCGTCGGCGTAGACGAGGGTGGGGACGGTCTGGTTGCCGTTGTTGGCGGACTCGACGATCGCAGCCGCCTCGGGCTGCGCCTCGATGTCGACGATCTCGTAGGCGATGCCCTCGCGGTCCAGCTGGCTCTTGAGGCGGTGGCAGTAGCCGCACCAGGGAGTGGTGTACATCGTGAAGGTCATCGGGGGGCTCTTTCCGGTCGGGTCGGGCTCGCTCCACTCAACCATGGAGGCGGTGGACTTGTTCCGTGGGGCGACCCGGGACGCAGGTCGGGACACGCGCCACTGACCACCGGGACACCGGGCCCGGGACGGTCGGGGCGACCCACCCCCGTCCACGAGGAGTACCGATGTCCCGCACCCGTCCCGCCGCCTTGCTCTCGGTGAGCGCCCTGGCGACGGCCGCGCTGCTCTCGCTCGCCCACCCGGCGTCGGCGGCGACCCCGACCGACCCCACCGTCACGATCACCACGGGGGAGGCCGCCCGCGCCACCCCGGCGGCGACCGCGGCCGACGGCTCGATCGTGTTCATCCACGCGTTCAACGTCTGGCTGACCCGGCCCGACGGGAGCGGCCAGCGGGCGGTGACGACCGACGGGACCGAGGCGACGCCGTACGAGCACCCGACGATGTCCGACGGCGGCGTCATCGCGGTGATGAAGGGCAGGACCATCGTCCGGATGGGCCAGGACGGCGTGGTCCTCAACCGGATCGTGCCCGAGGACATCTTCGTGCCGGACTACGACACCGTCACGATCAGCCCGGTCCAGGGCGCGGAGATCTCGCCCGACGGCACCAAGATCGCGTACAGCCAGCTGCGGTTGGAGCGCTACGGCAACGGCGGCTGGTTCGAGACCGAGGCGGCGACCAGCTTCACCGATGCCGCCCAGTGGTCGGGACCCGACAAGTACGGGATCATGCTCGGCTACCAGCCCGCCTGGGTGAGCGACAGCAGGGTCACGCTCGACAAGAACGGCGACGTCCACCTGGGCGACCTGGGGCAGGCGGCGCGGCCCTGGTTCTTCTCCGACGACATCTTCGGCCGGTTCGTGGAGCTCGTGGAGCCGGAGGTGTCGCGCGACGGCAAGCGGGTGCTGTTCGGCGTCAGCGGCGCCGGGTTCGCGATGAAGACGACGGTGGGCGACCCGCGCACGGGCACGCCGGGCAAGCCGACGGCGAACCCGGAGTGCTACGTCACCCCGGAGGCCGGGCACCCGGTCGCGGTCGACGCGACCTTCGGTCCCGACAGCGACTCCGCGGTCTACAGCGAGGGCGGCGACCTGTGGGTCGCGCGCGGGCTCGCCGCCTGCTCGGCCGAGGGCACCACCCTGAGCCGGATCGCGGCGGGCGGCACGGAGCCCGACTGGTCCCCGGCCGCGCTGTCGGCCCCGCCGGCCGGCGGTCCCGGTGGCGGTGCGGGCGGCGGCGGTGGTGGGAGCGCGAGCCACGCCTTCGACCTCGCCAAGGCGCCGGTCCTGTCCGGCAAGGCGAGGGCGGGCAGGAGGCTGCGGGCGAGCGCCGGCACCTGGGCGCCCGCGCCCACGTCGGTGTCCTACGCCTGGCTGCGCAACGGCAAGGTGGTGCCGGGGCGCACCGGTGCGACCTACAAGCTCGGCAAGGCCGACCGTGGCAGGCGGATCCAGGTCCGGGTGACCGTCCACCGTGGCGGGTACGCCGACCGATCGGCGACGTCGGGCGCGGTCAAGGTCCGCCGCTGACCCGTCGGTGACCTCGTGTCGGGGGCTGCGTCTAGGTTGGTTTCCACCCCACCGAACCCCATCGACGCAGCCCCCGAAGGAGCGCCCGCCGCCATGTCCGAGTCCATCGAACGACTCCTCTCCGCGCTCGACCCCGAGCAGCGGCAGGTCGCGGAGACGCTGCGGGGACCGGTGCGGGTGCTGGCGGGTGCGGGCACGGGCAAGACCCGGGCGATCACCCACCGGATCGCCCACGGCGTGATGGCGGGCGTCTACGCGCCGACGGAGGTGCTGGCGGTCACCTTCACCACCCGTGCCGCCGGCGAGCTGCGTCAGCGGCTGCGCCAGCTGGGGGCGCCGGGCGTGCAGGCGCGCACCTTCCACAGTGCGGCGCTGCGCCAGCTGCGCTACTTCTGGCCCCACGTCCACGGCACCGAGCTGCCGACTCTGACCGAGTCCAAGATCCCGATGCTCGCCGCCGCCTGCCGCCACCTCGGCATCCGCGCCGAACAGGCCCTGCTGCGCGACCTCGCCTCCGAGATCGAGTGGGCCAAGGTGAGCAACGTCGGGGCCGACGACTACCCGCGGATCGCGCCGGCCAAGGGCCGCTCGGTCGCCGACCAGACGCCGGAGGCGATCGGCCGGGTGATCGACGCCTACGAGCTGGTCAAGCGCGACCAGGGGCGGATGGACATGGAGGACGTGCTGCTCCTGACCGCCGGCGTGCTCGCCTCCGACGAGCGGGTCGCCGCGCAGGTGCGCCGGCAGTACAAGTGGTTCGTCGTCGACGAGTTCCAGGACGTCTCGCCGCTCCAGTCGGCGCTGCTCGACCTGTGGCTCGGCGGGCGCGACGAGCTGTGCGTCGTGGGCGACCCCGCCCAGACGATCTACAGCTTCGCCGGCGCCGACGCCGACTACCTGCGCGACTTCCCGAAGCGCTACCCCGGCACCAGCTCCATCGAGCTGGTCCGCAACTACCGCTCGACCCCCCAGATCGTCGAGACCGCCAACACGCTGCTCTCCGGCACCCCCAGCGCCGGGGTCGACCTGCGCTCGCAGCAGCCGTCCGGCTCGACCGTGCGCTACGTCGGGGAGCCCGACGAGGTCGCCGAGGCGCGCAGCGTCGCCGACCGGATCCTGCGGCTGCAGCGGGCCGGCACGCCCTACGGCGAGATGGCGGTGCTGTTCCGGATCAACGCCCAGTCCGAGACCTTCGAGGACGCGCTGGCCGATCGGGGGATCCCCTATGTCGTGCGCGGCGCCGCGCGCTTCTTCGAGCGGCGCGAGGTGCTCGAGGCGGTGACCCGGCTGCGGGGCGCGGCCCGTTCGGGTGAGGGCGACGGCAGCCCGTGGCTGCAGGTCGTCAAGGACGTGCTCGGGGCGATGGGCTGGACCGCCGAGCCGCCGACCTCGCGAGGCCAGGTCCGCGACCGGTGGGAGTCCTTCCAGGCCCTGGCCGACCAGGCCGAGGAGTTCGCGACCGAGCGCGGCCTCGAGGCCTCGATGGCCGCCTTCGTCGACGAGCTCGACCGGCGCGCCGCCGAGCAGCATGCCCCCACCGCCGACGGGGTCACCCTGGCCACCTTCCACGCCGCCAAGGGCCTGGAGTGGGACGCCGTGTTCTGCTGCGGGGTGCAGGACGGCACGGTCCCGATCGTCTACGCCGAGCAGGACGGTGCCCGGCCCGACGCGGTCGAGGAGGAGCGCCGGCTGCTCTACGTCGGCATGACCCGGGCTCGGCGCGAGCTGATGGTGTCCTGGGCCGCGGCCCGCAACCCGGGCCAGGCGCCGCGCCGCCAGCCGTCGCGGTTCATCGTGCCGATGCTCCCGGCCGGCCAGCAGCCTCAGCAGACTCGCGGCCGCACGAAGGTCGCCCGCTGCCGCGACTGCCTCCAGCCGCTGACCACGGCCGCGGAGAAGAAGCGGGGGCGCTGCGCCCACCACCCGGTCCGCTACGACGAGGCGCTCTTCGAGCGGCTCAAGGCCTGGCGCCTCGAGACGGCGCGCGAGGCCGGCGAGGACGGCAAGCCGCTGCCGGCGTACGTCGTCTTCACCGACGCCACGCTGGAGCTGATCGCCGAGCACAAGCCCTCCTCGATGGCGGCGCTCGCGAAGGTCAACGGGGTCGGGCCGAGCAAGATCGAGCGCTACGGCGACGCGGTCCTCGCCCTGGTCGCCGAGGGCGGCTGAGGGCCCGCGGAGGCGGGTTTCGAAAAAACCTCGAAAAACACCGATAAATGATTTGCGCGCCTCGTTGACCGGCCATTACGGTCGTCAGGCAAGTTCCACCGCGCACCACAGCTCTGACAAGGCTGGCGCCCACACGCACCGAAGGAGGTGGCCCTGATGGAGAACATGACGATGAACCCGGTCTTCCCGGTGATGACGTCCGCTTGGCAGCCCGTGCTGCCCGTGACCCTCGGCTGCGCCACCTCTGCCCTCGCGACCCTCGAGGTCCAGGGCATCGCCGTGCGTCCGGCCACGGTTGCGACCGCTTTTGCGCCGTTCGCCGGCGCGCCGCTCGCTCTCGCGAGCACGGCCGCCAAGCGGGAGCGCATCGCCGGCACGGACCACCGTGGCGCCAACGCCGCCTACGTCCCGGGTCTCCCAGCCTGGAGCCCACCGATCTGACCCAGCTCAGCTCGGCAGCCTCCAGGCCGCGGAACCCGAACAGACCGGGATCCGCGGCCTTCGTACTTCTCAGACCGAGATACGCGAAGTCCGGATCCCCACCCGAAATGACAACGCGATCAGGTCAGAAGTTGAGGAGGTGAAAAGCAGATGACGACCAGTGTTCTCGAGCCGACGCTGGACGAGCTGCTGCCGTGCCGGCTGAACGACGCGGAGCTGTGGTTCGCAGAGTCCCCGTCGGACGTCGAGGCCGCGAAGGCGCTGTGCCTGGACTGCCCGGTCCAGGCGATGTGCCTGTCCGGCGCCCTGGAGCGGCGCGAGCCGTGGGGCGTCTGGGGCGGCGAGCTGTTCCTGGCCGGCGTGGTGATCCCGCGCAAGCGGCCCCGGGGCCGCCCGCGCAAGGACGCCGCGGCGTAGTGCCACCGACCACCCTTCCACCGTTTCCACCACTTTCCCTTGGAGCTTGAGATGACCCAGTTCATGAACGAAGACCTGGCGCGTGCCCACATGGCCATGCGCCTGGGAGAGGCGCAGCAGCTGCGCGCGGCCAGCAGGATGGCCCGCGCCCGCCGCTTGAGCCGCAAGGCCGAGCGTGCAGCGCAGCAGGCTCGTCTCGCCCTCGCTCGCGCACTCTGAGTCCGCGTCGCGGACCAGCGAGACCGGAATTCTCCGAAACCTCCTCGGAGGGCACCTGATCGCGGGTGAGAAGGAAGGGCCGGACCGACCGATCGTCGGGCCGGCCCTTCCGGCATTTCTGCGGTACGCCGGCGCCCGGCGTGCCTAGGCTGGCCGGGTGAACGTGAGCGTGAGCGTCACCTGCGACTTCTGCGGCCGCCAGGTCGAGGGCGAACAGCCGCCGCTGACCTGGACCACGTCGGTCGAGCGGGGCCGGGTCCGGCGCTACTGCGAGACGTGCTCGCGCACCCACCTGCGTTCGATGGAGGCCAAGCTCGACAGCGAGTGGTGGTGAGCGCGCCGGCAGGCCCTCAGGGCAGGTCCAGGAAGCCGTCCCACGCGCAGCCGCACCACGGATGCCGTCCCCAGCGGGTGACCAGCGGTGCGCCGGCCGGGCCCAGGTCGACGGTGCTCGACCACGTGCTCGGCTCGGCGCCCTCCGCGAACCGGGTCAGGTCCCGCACCGCCCAGGCCAGCGCCAGCCGGTCCAGCACCGGATCCCGGGGCGGCGGCCGCTCGGCGCACTGCCGCGCGGCCTGAGCCACCAGGAGCGGCAGCCGCTCGTCGCGCAGCGACTCGTGGGCGTCGACGCAGCGCAGACAGGCGGTGCGGCCCGGGACCACGAACGGGCCGATCCGCACGCCCGTGGCGTCGCCCGCGACCAGCAGGTGCGGGACCGAGCCGCGCACCAGCGGGTCCAGCCGCTCGCGGTGGTGGGGACCGTCGGCGACCACGAGTCGGACGGTGGCCTCGTCGGGCGTGGTGGCCCGGCCCAGCCGCGCGGCGGCCAGGAGCGGAGTCAGCAGGGCGTCGACGGCGGGCGAGGCGTCGAGGGCGATCGCGACCGCGGCCCGAGCCTCCTGGCGTCGTACGGCGTCGGGCCCGGCCTGGGCGAGCAGGTACGCCGGCGGGTCGGCCGCCGCCGGCACGACCAGCTCGGCCTCGACCAGGCGCCGGAGCGCCGTCGCCGCCTCGTCGGACAGCTCGCCGGGCGAGGGGGCGGGCAGGTGGCCGGCCGGCGCGGTCAGCTCGTCGAGCAGGCCGCGCACCGCCGGGACGTCGGGCAGCCGGACGACCGGGCCCGCCAGCCCGACCTGGAGCACGCCGGGGGAGCGGCGCAGGACCGGGACGCCGGGGCGCAGCAGCTGGGTCCGAGGGGCCATGGCGGCAGCGTGGCACGGGGCCGGCCGGTGGCGCAGCGCTCGTCCACAGGCTTGGGAGGCAGCGGAAAAACACGCCACGGGCGGCTCCACCGTGGTGGAGCCGCCCGTGAAAGTCGGCTGGGTGCCTGTGGATCAGGCCTTGCCGAGGATGCGGTTGAGGTTGGTGCCGCAGACGGGGCAGACGGCCTTGGCCATCCGGGTGCCCTTCTCGTTCACCTTGACCTCGCCCTCGGCCTCGCGCTTCTCCTTGCACTTGACGCAGTAGAACTCGCCGCTCCAGGTCTCCGCCATGACGGCCTCCTTGCTCATCTTTGTTCGTTCGGTCGTCGCGACGGGGACATGGGGGGAAGCCCGTCGGGGTCCGGAGCAGCACTCCGGACCTCCCTGACCCTACGGCACGCCGCCGCGGAGTCGCAGTAGCGTGCCCCGCATGTCTGAATCCGCTGTGAACCGGCTTACGCCGCCGTCCCTGACCCACCTGCGCCTCGAGCGCCCCTCGGAGGGGGTCGCGCTGCTGGTCCTGGACCAGCCCGAGCTGCGCAATGCGATGAGCGACGAGATGACCGAGTCGTGGGTCCGGGCGGTCGACCACCTGGCCGGCGACCCCACCGTGCGGGTGGTCGTGGTGACCGGTGAGGGCACGGCCTTCTGCTCGGGCGGCAACCTGTCCTGGCTGTCCTCCGAGCCCGACGCGACCGTCGACGACCTGCGCGCGCGGATGCTGCCCTTCTACCGGGCCTGGCTCTCGATCCGGCGCCTGGAGGTGCCGACGATCGCCGCGATCAACGGCCCGGCGATCGGCGCGGGGCTGTGCCTGGCGCTGGCCTGCGACATCAGGTACGCCGCCCGCGGGGCGCGGATGGGGGTGCCCTTCACCAAGCTGGGGATCCACCCGGGCATGGCCGGTACCTACCTGCTGCCCGACACCGTCGGCCCGGCGGTCGCCCGTGACCTGTTCCTGACCGGGCGGCTGGTGGACGGCGACGAGGCGCTCGGCCTGGGCCTGGTCTCCCGGGTCTGGGCGGCCGACGAGCTCCGGGCGGGGGTGCTGGCCACCGCCGCGGACGTGGCGGCCGCCGCGCCGATCGCCACCCGGCTGACCAAGCGGGCGCTGCAGCGCGGACACGCGAGCATCGAGACGGCGCTGGAGTGGGAGGGCCTGGCCCAGTCGGTGACCCTGGCGACGGCGGACCTGCTCGAGGGCATCCGGGCCGCCCAGGAGAAGCGGCCGCCGGTCTTCACCGGCCGCTGAGCGAGGCCGGGACCGGCCGGAACAGGAAGAGACCCCCGGTGCCGCGGCCTCTCGCTTGCCTTCCCCTTGCGAGCGAGGTGCTGCGGCCCCGAGGGGCCTCGTCGGGGACGAACCTAGGCATCTCGGCGGGCCTGGTCAATCCGAGGCTTCCCCCAGCTGTGGACAGGGCTGTGGAGAAAGCTGTGGAGGACGGGCTCGGGCCGTGGATGGACGGGGGAGAACCGAGCATCGGGCTGGGGACGAGGCCGGGCCCGGCGGGCGCGGGCGGGCGTCGTACCGTCGGGTGACCAGCGAAGATGGAGCCCACAGGTTCCTCCACGGCCTGTGGACAACAGATTTCTCGAGGACGGAGGTGCGGGTGAGCGAGCAGGGCTACGACGGCACGCCGGTGGCGGCGCTGCGCCGGATCGCCTTCCTGCTGGAGCGGGGCCGGGCCGACAGCTACAAGGTCAAGGCCTACCGGGGCGCGGCGGCGGCGATCCTGCCGCTGGACCCCGACGAGGTGGCCGCGCGCGCCGCGGCCGGGACGCTGACCGAGCTGCCCGGCGTCGGCGCCAGCACCGCCCGGGTGATCGCCCAGGCGGCGAGCGGCCGGGTGCCGGACAAGCTGGTCGAGGTCGAGGAGCAGTACGGCGCCCCGCTGACCGCCGACGGTGCGGGCACGGCGCTGCGGGCCCGGCTGCGCGGCGACCTGCACTCCCACTCCGACTGGTCCGACGGCGGCTCGCCCATCGAGGAGATGGCGATGACCGCGATCGAGGTCGGCCACGACTACCTGGTGCTCACCGACCACTCGCCGCGGCTCAAGGTCGCGCGCGGGCTCTCCGCCGAACGGCTCACCAAGCAGCTCGCGGTCGTCGAGGCCGTCAACGCCCACCTCGGCGACGGCTTCCGACTGCTCAAGGGGATCGAGGTCGACATCCTCGACGACGGTGCGCTGGACCAGAGCGAGGAGATGCTGAGCCGGCTCGACGTCCGGGTGGCGAGCGTGCACTCCAAGCTCGCGATGGACCCCGAGCCGCTCACCCGGCGGATGGTGGCCGCGGTGCGCAACCCGTTCACCAACGTGCTCGGGCACTGCACCGGCCGCCTGGTGACCGGCAACCGGGGCACCCGCGCGGAGTCCCGCTTCGACGCGCGGGCGGTGTTCGAGGCGTGCGCGGAGGAGGGGGTGGCGGTCGAGATCAACTCCCGGCCCGAGCGTCGGGACCCGCCGACCCGGCTGCTCGAGCTGGCCCGCGACGTCGGCTGCCTGTTCTCGATCGACAGCGACGCCCACGCGCCGGGGCAGCTGGACTACCCGCTGCTGGGCTGTGAGCGCGCCGAGGCCGCCGGCATCGATGCCGACCGGATCGTCAACACGTGGCCCGTGGAGCGCCTGCTGGAGTGGGCGAGGCCCTAGGGTCGAGCCATGCCCACCCCGCGCGTGGAGGTACGACGGTCGCAGCGCCGCCGGCGTACGGTCACGGCCTATCGCGAGGGCGAGACCATCGTGGTGCTGATGCCCGACAACCTCTCGGTCACCGAGGAGCGGGCCTGGGTCTCCAAGATGGTGGCCCGGGTGGAGCGCAAGGAGCTGCGCGCCGCGACCCCGCGCCGGTGGGAGGACGAGGACCTCATGCAGCGGGCGCGGGAGCTGAGCGACGAGTACCTCGGCGGGATCGCGGTGCCGGAGTCGGTGCGCTGGGTCGGCAACCAGCGCACCCGCTGGGGATCGTGCACGCCGAAGGACCGCACCATCCGGCTCTCGGAGCGGCTGCAGCGGATGCCGGAGTGGGTGATCGACTACGTCATCGTCCACGAGCTGGCGCACCTCATCGAGCCCCACCACGACGAGCGGTTCTGGGGCTGGGTCGCGCACTACCCGTCCGCGGAGAAGGCCAAGGGCTACCTCGCCGGCTGGTCCGACGCCGCGCGGATCGACCGGCCCCCGTCGGAGCAGGTGGTGCCGGGCGAGGACGTCGACTGAGCGCCGTCAGACCAGGATCGCGCGGGCCCGGGCGATGAGGGCGTGCATCGCCGGCTCCAGCTCCGGCAGGTCGTCGACCGGCCACCAGCGCACGGCGAGCGACTCGTCGCTCACCACGGCGACCGCATCGGCCGGAGCGGCGGCGACATAGCGCACGTCGAGGTGGGCGACCTCGCCCCGGTCGCCGCAGAAGGGCACGGTGTGCAGGTCGAGCTGGACCGGCTCGGGGTGGAAGGCGAGCTCGCGCAGCCCGCTCTCCTCGTGCGCCTCGCGCAGCGCGACCGCGGCGAGGGTGGCGTCGTCGTCCTCGCAGTGGCCGCCGAAGTGGAACCAGCGGCCGGCCTTGCGGTGCAGGTTGAGCAGCACCCGCTCGCCCGTCGCGTCGATGACCAGGGTGCCGGCCGTGAGGTGGTCGGGGTACGACGAGCGCCGCATCCCGTCGGGCGTCGACTCGAGGTGCGCGACATAGCGCCGGCGCAGCGCCTCCTCGGCGGGATCGGGCGCGCGCCAGCCGCGCAGCACGTCCAGCGCGTCGGCGTGGAGCGTCACTCGGCGGGGGAGTCGGGCGTGTCGGGGGAGTCGGAGGACTCCGGACCGTCGAGCAGCTTGCGCAGCTCGGCGTCGAACTCGTCCTCGCTCAGCGACTCCGGCGCGGTCGCGTCGGCCCGGAACGACAGCGGGTCGTCGAGGTCGCTCGCCGTGGGGAGCAGGTCGGGGTGCATCCACACCCCGTCGCGGGCCTCCTGGCCGGAACGGGCGCGCAGCCCGCCCCACAGGGTGGAGGCGTCGCGCAGCCGGCGCGGGCGCAGCTCGAGGCCGACCAGCGCGGCGAAGGTCTGCTCGGCGGGACCGCCGGCGGCCCGGCGGCGGCGGACCGCCTCGCGCAGCTTGGCGGCGGCGGGCATCCGCTCGGCGGTGGCCTGGCCGACCACCTCGTCGACCCAGCCCTCGACCAGCGCGAGCGCGATCTCGAGGCGGGACAGCGCGGCGGTCTGCGCCTCGGTCTGCGGCGGGTCGAACATGCCGCCCTCGAGCAGGCCCTGCATCGCCTCCAGGTTGGTCGGGTCGATGCCGCGCAGCTGCTCCTGGACCCGGTCCTGGATCTGCTGGGCGTTGATCTCCAGGCCACGGGCGTAGTCGGTGACCGAGCCGATGAGGTGCTCGCGCAGCCACGGCACGTGGGCGAACAGCCGCTGGTGCGCGGCCTCGCGCAGCGCGAGGTAGAGCACGACGTCGTCCTCGGTCACGTCGAGGCCCTCGGCGAACGCGCGGACGTTGGTCATCACCAGCGCCGCCTTGCCGGGGGCGCCGAGGGGGAGGCCGATGTCGGAGGCGGTGAGCACCTCGCCGGCCAGCGCGCCGAGGCCCTGGCCGATCTGCATCGCCATCATCCCGCCGACGGCCTGGCCGATCAGGCCGACGAGCGGACCGGCCGCCGCCTTCATCTCCTCGGGCAGGCCGCTGGACAGGCCGGTGACGGAGCGGGCCGCGACCGGCTCGACGAGCACCTGCCACACCGGCTGGGTCTCGACCAGCCACTCCGCGCGGCTCCAGGCGGCCGTCGTACCGATGCCAGAGGGGAAGCCGGTGGCCGTGTCGAGCCAGTGGTCGGCGAGCCGGACGGCGTCGGCGACCCGGTCCTGGTCGCGCTGCGAGGGCGAGGGGTCCGGCTCCTGGGCGACGGACTTGCGGGCCATGTCGGCGGCGGCGGTCCAGTTCAGCGGGCCGTCGTGGGGCTGCATCAGCGACTGCAGCTGCTGGAAGAACGCCATCCCGCCACCGGGGCCGCCGGGGAAGGCGCCACCGGGGAAGGCGCCGCCGAGGGCGCCGAAGATCTGCTCGAAGGGCGTGCCCTTGAACGGGTTCGGCTGGTCGTCGCCCGGGTTGTCGGTCATGGCTCAAAACTACGCCCGATCCACAACCGGCGGTGTCGGGGACAGCCCTGAGCGGGCCCCTGGAGTGCCCCTAGAGTGGGCCGCATGCCGAACCCCGCCGTGCGCCTCGTCGCGATCTCCGACCAGCCGCTCTCGGTGGCCGACGTGCTCGACAGCCTCGACGACGCCGCCTCCGGCGGTCTGGTGCTCTTCGTCGGCCGGGTCCGGGACCACGACCACGGGCAGGGTGTCACCGGACTGTCGTACTCCGCGCACCCGTCCGCGCTGGAGCGACTGCGGGAGGTGTGCGAGCGGGTCGCCGACGCCCACGACGTCACGGCGGTCGCGGCCGTGCACCGGGTCGGCGACCTCGCGATCGGGGACCTGGCGGTCGTCGTCGCCACCACCGCCGGGCACCGCGGCTCGTCCTTCGACGCCAGCCGCGACCTCATCGACACGCTCAAGGCCGAGGTGCCGATCTGGAAGCACCAGCGCTTCACCGACGGCTCCGACGAGTGGGTCGGCTCGCCGTAGCGTGTCCTGACCGCACGGCGACCGGGCCCGACCTACCCTCGTGGGGTGGAGATCCTGCTCTGGCTGCTGCCGGCCGCCGTGCTCACCCTCGCCTCGATGGCGTGGGTCGCCTGGTGGGGCCGCGAGGGCCGGGGCGAGGTCGACCGCGAGACGGCGGCCCGCCGGCTCGGCGAGGCGCTGACCCGCGAGCAGCGCTCCCGGCCCGGATACGCCGCGCCCCGCCGGGCTCCCGAGCGTCACACCGGCGTGGCCCTGCGCGCCTCGCAGGCCCGGCCGTCGGTGGTGGCCGGTGGCGAGGCGGAACAGCCGGTCGTCGATGCGGCCGACCCGGCCGATGACCAGGCCGGCGACGCCACGGGTGACCGCCGCGCGTCCTGATTGGACTCATCTGACAAGGTAGGCGCCATGAGCCAGCGCCTGATCGCCGCGTGCATCGCGGCACCGTTGGTGCTGATCTTGGGCGGCATCGCGCTCGTGGTGCCGCTTCCCTATGCCTCCTACAGCCCCGGCCCGACGTACGACATCCTCGGCAAGGACGCCGACAACGCGGAGGTCGTGCAGGTCGACGGGCACGAGGCCTACTACGACAAGGGGCAGATCCGGTTCACGACGGTGGTGGCGTCGTCGTACGGGCAGAAGCTGTCGCTGGGCGAGGCGCTGTCGCGCTGGGTCGACCCCGACAAGGCGATCCTGCCGTACGACGTGGTGCACCCGCCGCAGACCTCGCAGGCCGACGAGAAGGCCGAGGGCGCGGTGCAGATGACGACCTCGCAGGACGTCGCGAAGGCGGTCGCGCTCACCGAGCTGGGCTACCAGGTGCCGACCGCGGTGCAGGTCGCGCTGGTCGACGAGAACGGCCCCGCCAAGGACAAGCTGCTCGTGCGCGACGTCTTCAAGGAGGTCGACGGCGAGCCGGTGACGACGGCCGACCAGATCGTCGCGGCCGTCCGCAAGCACGACGACGGCTCGCTGGTGGAGTTCCGGATCCTGCGCGACAAGCGGGAGCTGACCGTGCGGCTCAAGCCCGAGCAGATCGACGGCAAGCCGCGGGTCGGTGTCTCGCTCGGCCTGGGCTACGAGTTCCCCTTCACCATCAACCTGCGGGTCGACCCGCAGGTCGGCGGCCCGAGCGCGGGGCTGATGTTCTCGCTGGCGATCTACGACACGCTGACCCCGGGCTCGATGACCGGCGGCGCGACCATCGCCGGCACCGGCGAGCTCGCCTCCGACGGCAAGGTCGGACCGATCGGCGGCATCGAGCAGAAGATCGCGGGCGCGCAGGCCGCCGGGGCCAAGCTGTTCTTCGTGCCCAAGGACAACTGCGCCGACGTGAAGGGCCTGGACCCCGACCTGCGCCTGGTGAAGGCGACCACGATGCACGAGGCCCGCCTCGCGCTGGAGAAGTGGGTCGGCGACCACGACGCCGCCCTGCCGAGCTGCTGACGGACCGCTGACGGACTGCTGACGGAGCAAGGACCATGGACTACGACCTGGACGTCGACCCGGCGCTGGCCGCCGCGGTGCTCGAGATCGAGGGCCACCACGCCCGGGCCGGCTGGGACCAGCAGGCGCGGCTCTACGCCCTCGTCGACACCGCGCGCCTGGTGGCCCAGGAGCCCGCACTGGCCGCGCAGCTGGGCCTGGACGCGCCCGCCGAGCAGGGCTCGCTGACCCCCGTCGAGCAGGACGACCTGCCGACCGGGCAGCAGCTCGAGGAGGTGCTCCCCGGCATCCAGTGGCCCGCCGTGGTCACCGGCTGCGCGGCCGTGGTCGAGCGCCTGGTGCTGCCGCCCGCCGCCGACGGCCAGGTGCCGGAGGACCCCGCGGCCGCCGCGGAGTTCGCCCGCGAGCACCCCGACGCCGAGGAGGTCCGCATCGTCGCGGGTGTCACCCGGCACGGTGCGAGCTACTGCGCGCTGCGGATGCGCAGCCACGACGAGGACAGTGCCGTCATGGGCGGCAACGATCTGGTGCCGGGGCTCCTGGAGCTGTTGCGCGCCACCCTGCTCGACGACGCGGAGGACGAGACCGATGAGTGAGCTGTTCGACGAGGAGCCGGAGCGCCCCGCGCCCGAGCGGCCCGGCCGGCGTACCCGAGCGCTGGTGATCACCGGTGTGGTGCTCATCGTCGGGTTCTTCCTGCTCAGCGCGTTCGCGAGCATCTACACCGACCGACTCTGGTACAAGGAGGTCGGCTTCAGCGGGGTGTTCAACACCATGCTGTGGACCCGCGTCGGGCTGTTCGTCGTCTTCGGCGCGGTGATGGGCGGCATCGTCGCGCTCAACATGTACCTCGCGTTCCGCTTCCGGCCGCTGTTCTTGATGGCCGGGCCCGACGGGGTCGACCGCTACCGCGACGCCGTCACCCCGATCCGGGGCTGGCTGCTGGCGGGCGTCGGCGTGGTCGTCGGCATCTTCGCCGGCACCTCCGCCATCGGGCACTGGCGCACCTTCCTGCTGTGGCGCAACGCCGAGCCGTGGGGGAGCAAGGACGCCTACTTCAAGAAGGACATCGGCTTCTACGTCTTCGACCTGCCGTGGTGGAACTTCGTCATCGACTTCGCGATGGCCGTGGCGATCGTGTCGTTGATCGCGACCGCGATCGTCCACTACCTGTACGGCGGCATCCGGCTCCAGGTCGCCCACGACCGCTTCTCCTCGGCCGCGCAGGTCCAGCTCTCGGTCTTGCTCGGCGCGTTCGTGCTGATGAAGTCGGTCGACTACTACCTCGACCGCTACGACCTGGTCGCCGACGACCACCGGCTCTTCACCGGCATGAACTACGCCGGCGAGAACGCGATGCTCCCGGCGCGCAACATCCTGGTCGGCGTCGCGCTGATCTGCGCGGTGCTGTTCTTCCTCAACGTGTGGCGCAAGACCTGGCAGCTGCCGTCGGTCGGTCTCGCCCTGCTCGCGCTCTCCGCGGTCCTGCTCGGCATGATCTGGCCGGCCATCGTGCAGAACTTCCAGGTCAAGCCGTCGGAGGCCGACAAGGAGAACCCCTACATCAAGGCCAACATCGAGGCCACCCGCGAGGCCTACGGTCTCAGCGACGTCGCGACCGAGGACTTCCCGGGTGCGGCCACCGGGACGCCCAGCGGCGAGGCGGCGCAGCAGGTGCTCGGCCAGCTCACCGCCGCGCCGGTGGTCGACCCGCAGCAGGTGCGCGACACCTTCCAGCAGCGCCAGCAGATCCGGTCGTACTACTCGGTGCCGAAGGTGCTCGACGTCGACCACTACGAGATCGACGGCAAGAACGAGCCGCTCGTCCTCGGCGCGCGCGAGCTCGACCAGTCCGGCATCGACGCCTCCGACCAGAACTGGTCCAACCTGCACACCGTCTACACCCACGGCGAGGGCCTGATCGCGGCCTACGCCAACCAGGTCGCGACCAGCGACGAGGTCAACGGCCGCATCGTGTGGGCCGAGGGCATCGGCAGCGGCACCAGCGGCCGCACCGACCTCACCGACGCCGGCAAGTTCGAGACCCGGCTCTACTACGGCGAGCTCAGCCCGTCGTACTCCATCGTAGGGAAGGCCAGCAAGGACGACGCCAGCGTCGAGCTCGGCCTCGCCAACGCCGGCAACTCGCCCGACGTGCAGCGCACGACGTACGACGGCAAGGGTGGCGTCCCGATCGGCAGCACGTTCAACCAGCTGATGTACGCCATCAAGTTCGGCGAGCCGAACTTCGTGCTGTCCGGGCGGGTCAACGGCAACTCGAAGGTGCTCTACAACCGCACCCCCACCGAGCGGGTCGAGAAGGTCGCGCCGTGGCTCACCGTCGACGGCGACCCGTACCCCGCCGTGGTCGACGGCAAGATCGTGTGGATCCTGGACGGCTACACCACGACCGACCGCTACCCGAACGCGCAGCGGGAGTCCTTCGCCGCGATGATCGACGACTCGCTGCAGCAGGACACCGGGCTGCAGACCATCCCCACCGACGAGATCAACTACATGCGCTCGGCGGTCAAGGCCACCGTCGACGCCTACGACGGCACCGTCACCCTCTACCAGTGGGACGAGGACGACCCGATCCTCAAGACCTGGATGAAGGCGTTCCCCGGCGCCGTCGAGCCGAAGTCGGCCATCGACGCCGAGCTGCTCGACCACATCCGCTATCCCGAGGACCTGTTCAAGGTCCAGCGCTACCAGCTGGCGCGCTACCACGTCACCGACGCGGGCGACTTCTACCAGGGCAACAACCGCTGGCAGGTCCCCGAGGACCCGAACGCCTCGCGCGAGGTGTTCCAGCCGCCGTACCGGCTCTATGCGACGGGCGCCGCGGACTCGGTCGACAGCGACTGGTCGCTCACCTCGGTGTTCGTGCCGTACCGCAAGGGCACCGTCGCGTCCTACCTGCAGGTCAACTCGGACGCGACCAAGGCGGACTCCTTCGGCAAGCTGCGGCTGCTGGAGATGACCGACCAGAACTCGCCCGGGCCCGGCCAGGTCGTCAACGAGATGAAGCAGGACGAGCGGGTCATCGAGACGCTGCGCGACCTCAACGTGCAGCGCGACACGCCACCGCGCTACGGCAACCTGCTCACCCTGCCCGTCGAAGGCGGCCTGATCTACATCGAGCCGATCTACGTCGTCCGGACCACGGGCTCGTCGAGCTTCCCGATCCTGCAGTACGTCATCGTGAAGTACGGCGAGAACGTCGGCATCGGCGAGACGCTCCCGGCCGCCCTCAGCGACGCCTTCAACATCGACCTCAGCACCGGGCAGCCGACGCCGGGCACCGGCGAGCCGACCCCGGGGGAGCCGGACACCGGAACGCCCGACCCCGGACAGCCGACCGGCACCATCGAGGAGCAGATCGCCGAGCAGCTCCGTGCGGCCGACGAGGCGTTCGCGGCGGCGACCGCCGCCCAGCAGAAGGGCGACACGGTCGAGTGGGCCAGGCAGCTCGAGGTCGCCCAGAAGGCCGTGGAGAGCGCGGTCAAGCTCGCCGACCAGCGCGACAAGGAGGAGAAGAAGCAGTAACTGCGACATGATCGCCGCATGCTGCTGACTCTCGACCTGGTCGGGATCTTCGTGTTCGCGATCTCCGGCGGGCTGGTCGCCGTACGCAACCAGCTCGACATCGTCGGAGTCGTGGTGCTGGCGATGGCCACCGGCCTGGGCGGCGGCGTGATCCGCGACGTCGTGATCGGCGCGGTCCCGCCGCCCGCCGTCGCCGACTGGCGCTATCTCCTCGTCCCCGTCGTCGCCGGCCTGGTCACCTTCCGGCTGCACCCCGCCGTCGGCCGCCTGGAGGGAGTGATCAGGCTCTTCGACACCTTCGGCCTCGGCCTGTTCTGCGTCGCCGGCGCGCTGAAGGCCCAGGAGCTCGGCCTCGGCCCCGCCCCCGCCGCCGCCCTCGGCATGGTCACCGGCGTCGGCGGCGGCATCATCCGCGACCTCCTCGCCGGCCGGATCCCCGTGATCTTCCGCCACGGCGAGCTCTACGCCATCCCCGCCCTCGCCGGCGCCGCCCTCGCCGCCACCCTCGCCGAGCTCGGCGTCGCCCACGCCGTGATCCTCGCCCCGGCCGCCGCGGTCACGATCGGGTGGCGGCTGCTCGCCGACCGACGGGGCTGGCGGGCCCCGGTTCCCCGCCTGGGACCACCCTCCTCGTAGCCCCGGACGGCCCCGATTTGGCGGGCTTTGGGGGCATGCTCTAACGTTGGGTTCACCGACGCGGGGTGGAGCAGCTCGGTAGCTCGCTGGGCTCATAACCCAGAGGTCGCAGGTTCAAATCCTGCCCCCGCTACGAAAAGATCGAGGCCAGACATCGTCTGGCCTCGATCTGCCTTTTGAGGTCGCCACGGCGGCTTCGCCGATCGCCGTAGCCGTCGAGAATGCGCCGAGCCCGGTTCCCCTCAGCCTCCGTGCGGCTCGTCTCGCTGTCGCTTCTCGAGCTCCTCGAGCTGAGCGGTCCACCGCGCGTCGACATCGGCGGGACGCTGATGTCCGCACTCGACCAGCGCTCCGGACTGATCGCGAACCTCGGCGTACGCGTTCCCTTCGTTGACCCAGCAGTTGACGTTCTCGATCCCCGCGGCCCGATCCCTCTCGCTGACCCAGAACTCGATCTCGAAGGGGGTCTTCGAGCCCTCATAGGCAGTGTGAACGGTGAAGCGCTCCCGGGGCCGCAGCCAACGGTCTTCCCCCAGTGGCTCGAGCCAGAGCACGAGCCAGCCCTCCGAGTTGTTGTAGACGTCGATCGAGGCCACGGGGGGACGCTACGCCCGGACGGGCGGCCGGACTCACGTGTCGTAGTCGACTCCGTCCCATGGCTCGTAGTACGCGATGAAGTCACCGGGCTCGATGTTGATCGAGTACTCACCCTCGAACTCCGTGACGGCCCAGCCGAAGGTGACGCCGTCGACAGTCTGCAGGAAGGGCTCGACCGTGATGGGCTCCAGGCGGTAGTCGCCGAGCTCCGCGAGCCGCTGCTCGATCAGCTCGTCCGCGCCGGCGCTCAGCGCCTGGCCCGGCGGCACTCCCTCTGCCCGAGGCACCGGATCCACGCGGATCTCAGCGAAGCCACCGTCGGCGTCCCACAGGAAGAGGCCCACGAAGGCGGTCCCGTCGGGGCTCTTCGCGTCGACGGCGAAGAGCTCGTCGCTCAGGAAGAACCTGCGTCCGTCCTCGGCCGTGCCGGCGTACGGCACGTGGTAGTCGTCGGGCACGATCGTGAAGCGGGTCGGCGCGACCGACGTGGCCTCGTCGCGGCGGTCCGGCGCGCTGGCGTCGTCGGGGGCGGGGTCGGTCGCCGTCGCGCACGCCGAGCCGAAGGCAAGGACGGTCGCGAACAGGACGAGGAGACGAGGTGCCATGGCGGCATTCTCGCCGACGGCCCTCGCGGGCGCTCTCAGTGACGTCCGCGCGGCGTCCCACCCTCCAGGGCCGCGACCACCGCCCGGGCCGTGGCCTTGGCCGAGCCCGGGTTCTGGCCGGTGACCAGGTTCTCGTCGGTGACGGTGTAGGAGACGAAGGGGAGCTTCGCCTTCTGGTAGCGCGCGCCGCGCTGCTTGGCCCGCTCCTCGGCGTTGTAGGGGACCAGCTTGTCGACCCGAGCGAGGACCTCCTCGGACCACGCGAATCCCGTCATCCTCTTGCCGTCGATGAGGTAGCTGCCGTCGGACAGCCGGGTGTCGAGCAGGCCGCAGTAGCCATGGCAGACCGAGGAGACGACGCCGCCGCGCTCGTAGATCTCGCGGGTGATGCGCTGGAGACCCTCGCTGCCGGGGAAGTCGTACATCACCGCGTGGCCGCCGGTGAAGTAGATGGCGTCGTAGTCGGCGGGGTCGATCTGGTCGGGGCTCGCGGTGCTCTCGAGCAGAGCCAGCTTGGCGGGGTCGGCGCGCCAGGCCTTGGCGGTCTTGTCGTCGTTGGGGAACTTCAGCGCGCGCGGCTCGAGGGGGACCGCGCCGCCGGCGGGGCTGACCAGGGTCTGCTCGTAGCCCTGCTCCTCGAAGACGTGCCAGGCGTGGGTGAGCTCGGAGAGCCACAGGCCCGTGGGGTGGGCCGGGTCGTCGTAGTGGCCGACGTTGGTGACGACGTGGAGGATGTGCCTGGTCATGTCTGGTCTGCCTTCCGTGGGGTGCGGACGGGTTCGCGGACCGAGGTGGGCACGGGCAGGTGCAGCGCCAGCTGGCCCTCCGTGGTGACGTCGAGCCGCACCGTCCGGATCGGCCTCAGCGAGCGCAGGTCGTCGCTCATCCGGCCCTCGCCGAGCCGGAGGTCGAGGCCGCGGGGGAGTCGCGTGCTGCCCGAGGACAGCAGGTTGAGCTGACTGGTGCTGGCGTGCCAGGCGCCGTCGATGGTCGTGTAGGAGGTGAGTGTCGACACCTGCTCCCCGGTACGCCGGGCGGTCTGCCGCGGCGTGGGGGCCGACAGGGCGGGGTCGAGGCCGCCCCGGTCGTTGGCGACCCGCGCGGTGGTGCGCTCGGCGTCGATGTCGACGTCGAGCTCGGTGACCCACTTCGGGAAGCCGTAGCCGTCGTGGCCGCGCACCTGGGCGATCTCGGTGCTGACGGGCAGGGAGAGGACGTAGGAGTGCAGCGCGTCGTTCGTGAGCCCGGTGACCAGGTCGAGCAGGCCCGGCCCGCCGTGGCGGGCCGGGCGCACGGCGATCCCGACGGCGGCCTCGGTGTAGAAGTCGATGTCGCACACGTCGTACCGGAAGGCCATCACCGAGACCAGGCCGAGGCCGGGGACGATCTCGAGCGGGTCCAGCTCCTCGGGCAGCCGGGCGCGGATCGCCCTGGTCGGCGCGAGCATGGTGAGCCGGGCGGTGGCGATGCGGTAGTAGAAGTTCGGCGTCAGCGTCGGGCCGATGCGGGACTCGACGCGGGTCTTGGGCGTCCGGCGGAAGAAGTCGACGCTGCTGATTCGGGGGTCGCGGGCGAGCTCGTCGAGGTCGGTGTCCATCCGGTACCGGTCGTAGAGGCCGCCTTCGGGGACGGCGACGCGTCGCCCTCCGAGGTCGACCTCGACGGTCCGGTCGCTCAGCCTGCTGCTCGATGCCATGGACGCACTCCTGTGATGTAAGCGGTGTCAACACCGAGGGTCGCACGGCATGTGAGCAGTGTCAACAAGGAGTGTCGGCGTCAGTGGCCGACCGAGGTGATGGCGAGGAAGGCGCCGCGCACCCGCTCGGCGATCTCCTCGCTGGAGCCGGCCGGCAGCTTGCCGTCGAGGTGCAGGCAGGCCAGTCCGTGGGCGAGCCCCCAGCCGGCCGACGCCAGGGCGGAGGCGTCTGCCCCGGGGAAGAGGTGGTCGAGCGAGACGGCGAGCAGCTCGTGGAGGGCGTCCGCGGCCTTGACCCGCTCGTCGTCGGCGTCGTCGCAGGGCTTGCCGAACATCACGTGGAACAGGGCCGGGCGCCGCAGGGCGAAGGCGACGTAGGCGACGGCGAACTCGGCCAGGTCGTCGAGCGAGGCGGGCGGCTTGCCGTCGGCGCCCAGGTCGGCGAGCAGGTCGCGGAAGCCCTCGGCCGCCAGCGCGGACTCCAGGGCGTCGCGGTCCTGGAAGTGGCGATAGGGCGCCGTCGGGGAGACGCCGGCTCCGCGCGCGACCGCGCGCAGCGAGAAGGGCTCGCCGGCCTCGAGCAGCCCCATCGCCGTCGACAGCAGGGCCGTGCGCAGGTCGCCGTGGTGGTAGCCGCTCTTCTCCGATGTTGACATTGCTTACTTCGCCTTCCCATACTGTGTGAGCACCGTAAACATATCGTACGTCCGGAGGAGCCGATGTCCCCGCGCAGCACGCCGATCGTCCTGGTCTCCCCGGCCATGGCCATCGGCTCCGGGTACTACCGACCGTTGGTCGCCGAGATCGAGCGCCGCGGGTGGCAGGCCAGGGCGCTGCCCCGGCGCGGCTTCGAGCGCGGCGAGCCCCGGGCGAGCCGACGGGAGGACTGGAGCTACCGCGACGAGATCGACGAGATCGCCTTCGCCGTCGCCGCCGCGCGGGCCGAGTCGCCCGAGCGGCCGGTGCTCCTGCTCGGACACAGCCTCGGGGGACAGCTGGTGGCCGGGCACGAGCTGACCCGTCCGCCGGCCGACGGGGTGATCACCGTCGGCGGCGCGATCCCGCACTACCGCCACTTCCGCTACGGCGGCCTCCACCTCGCCGCGATGGCCGCGCTGGTGGTCCCGGTGATGACCGCGCTCCTCGGCTACCTGCCCAAGCCCGCGTTCGGAGGTCCCGGCGCGCGCACCCTCATGCGCGAGTGGGCGCGGATGGTCCTCACCGGCCGGCCGCCGTACGCGATCGACCGGCCGATCACCACCCCGGCGCTCGTCGTCAGCCTGGGCGACGACGCGCTGTCGCCGCTCGGGGCCGTCGACGCACTCGCCGACCGGCTGTTCGCGCCGGCCGCGGTGACTCGCTGGCACCACACCGCCGACCAACTGCCCCCGGGGACGAGCAACGACCACATCGGCTGGGTACGCACCCCGGCCACGGTGGTCGACCGCATCGTCACGTGGTGGCACGACACCGCACCATCCAGCTGAAGGAGACCCCATGCAGACCGTTCTCGGCGCGGGCGGCCCGATCGCCGACGAGCTCGTCAGAGAGCTCCACCGCAGCCACACCCAGGACCTCCGCCTGGTCAGCCGCAAGCCGTCGCGAGTGCACGACACCGACGAGCCGGTCCCCGCCGACCTCACCGACGCCGACGCCACCCGTCGTGCGGTGGCCGACAGCGAGATCGCCTATCTCACCGTCGGCCTGCCGCTCGACTCGGACCTGTGGGAGCGTCGGTTCCCCGTGATCATGCGCAATGTCATCGACGCCTGCGCCGAGCACGGCACCAAGCTCGTCTTCTTCGACAACACCTACATGTATCCGGGGACGTCGACGCCCCAGACCGAGTCCACGGCATTCGCACCCGGCGGACGCAAGGGACGGGTGCGCGGTGAGATCGCCACCCTGCTGCTCGAGGCCATGCGGGCCGGCCGGGTCGAGGCGCTGATCGGCCGGGCGCCCGAGTTCTACGGTCCCGGCCACACGAAGAGCTACACGCACTCGCTGGTCTTCGACCGGATCAAGGCCGGCAAGCGGCCGCTCGTCCCGGTCGACGCCAGGGCCAGGCGCTCGCTGATCTGGACCCCCGACGCGAGCCGCGCTCTCGCCCTACTGGGCAACACGCCGGACGCCTACGGCCAGACCTGGCACCTGCCGGTCGACCCGGACCGGAAGTCCTACGCCGAGCTCGTCGAGATCGCCGGCGAGGTCACCGGGCGCTCGATCGGGTACACGGTGCTGCCCCTGCTCGCCTTCCGCCTCGGAGGTCGCATCGTCCGGCCGCTCGGCGAGATGGGCGAGCTGCTCGCCCGCTACCGCGACGACAACATCTTCGACAGCTCGAAGTTCGCGGCCCGCTTCCCGGAGTTCCCGGTCACGACCTATCGCGAGGGCGTGGCGCGGATCCTCGCCGGTTGACCAGCCAGCGACCGTCACCCGCCGGCGGCCGCGTCCAGCGCAGCGGACTCCTCGTCGGTGAGCAGCCGCGACCGGATCAGGAAGCGCAGGCCGCGCGGCGCCTCGAGGGAGAAGCCGGCGCCCCGCCCCTTCACCACGTCGATGGTGAGGTGGGTGTGCTTCCAGTACTCGAACTGGGCCTTCGACATCCAGACCGGGACGTCGCGGTCCAGGCCGATGTCCAGGTCGCCGAGGTGGACATCGGCGCCACCGAGCCGGAACTCGCCGTCGGGATAGCACATGGGCGCCGAGCCGTCGCAGCAGCCGCCGGACTGGTGGAACATGACGGGGCCGTGCTCGGTGGTGAGGCTGCGGAGCAGGTCCGCAGCCTCACCGGTGAGGTCGACCCGGTGCGGAAGGGAGGGCATGACCGGGCCAACGCCTGTCAGAAGAAGCCGAGGGCGTCGGGGGAGTAGGACACCAGGAGGTTCTTCGTCTGCTGGTAGTGGTCGAGCATCATCTTGTGGTTCTCGCGGCCGATGCCGGACTGCTTGTAGCCGCCGAAGGCCGCGCCCGCCGGGTAGAGGTGGTAGCAGTTCGTCCAGACCCGGCCGGCCTCGATCTCGCGGCCAGCGCGGTAGGCCTGGGAGCCCTCGCGGGACCACACGCCGGCGCCGAGGCCGTAGAGGGTGTCGTTCGCGGTCTCGAGCGCGTCGGCCTCGTCGGTGAAGCGCGTCACCGAGACGACCGGGCCGAAGATCTCCTCCTGGAAGATCCGCATCTTGTTGTGTCCCTCGAAGATCGTCGGCTTCACGTAGTAGCCCTCGGCGAGGTCGCCCTCGAGGACGTTGCGCTCGCCGCCGGTGAGCACCTTCGCGCCCTCGGCCTTGCCGATCTCGATGTAGGACAGGATCTTCTCGAGCTGGTCGAGCGACGCCTGCGCGCCGATCATGGTGGTGGTGTCGAGCGGGTTGCCCTGGACGATCTTCTCGGTGCGGATCACGGCGTCGGCGAGGAACTCGTCGTAGATCGAGTCCTGGATCAGGGCGCGCGACGGGCAGGTGCAGACCTCGCCCTGGTTGAGGGCGAAGAGCGTGAAGCCCTCCTGCGCCTTGTCGTAGAAGGCGTCCTTCTCGGTGGCGACCGACTCGAAGAAGACGTTGGGCGACTTGCCGCCGAGCTCGAGCGTGACCGGGATGATGTTCTCCGCGGCGTACTGCATGATCAGACGGCCGGTGGTGGTCTCGCCGGTGAACGCGACCTTGGCGATCCGGCTCGACGTCGCGAGCGGCTTGCCGGCCTCGACGCCGAAGCCGTTGACGACGTTGAGCACGCCGGCCGGCAGCAGGTCGCCGATCAGCTCGATGACCTTGAGGATCGACCACGGGGTCTGCTCGGCGGGCTTGAGCACCACGCAGTTGCCGGCGGCCAGCGCCGGCGCCAGCTTCCAGGCGGCCATCAGGATCGGGAAGTTCCACGGGATGATCTGGCCGACGACGCCCAGCGGCTCGTGGAAGTGGTAGGCGACCGTGTTCTCGTCCAGCTCGCCGGCCGATCCCTCCTGCGCGCGGATGGCGCTCGCGAAGTAGCGGAAGTGGTCGACGGTGAGCGGGATGTCGGCGGCGAGCGTCTCGCGCACCGGCTTGCCGTTGTCGTAGGACTCGGCGACGGCGATCGCCTCGAGGTTCTCCTCGATGCGGTCGGCGATCTTGTTGAGCAGGTTCGCCCGCTCGGTGGTGGAGGTCCGCTTCCAGGTGGGGAACGCGGCGTGCGCGGCGTCGAGCGCCGCCTCGATGTCCTCCGCGGTGCCGCGGGCGATCTCGGTGAACGCCCGGCCGTTGACCGGCGAGATGTCCTCGAAGTACTGGCCCTTGACCGGGGCCACCCACTCGCCGCCGATGTAGTGGTCGTAGCGGCTCTGGACGGCGACGAGGGAGTCGGGCTGGCCCGGGGCTGCGTAGATGGTCATCTGAATGCTCCTGACGGTGAGACGCGACGCCCTGTGTGACGCCGTTCACAGCACGTTAGGAGCCGCGACGTTGCAGCCACGTTGCCGATCGGCTCAGCCGGCGAACTCGGCGTCGAGGCGGGCCAGCTGTCCGCTGGCGAGCGCCCACAGCGGCGATCCGGGAGGCAGCAGGTCGCGCTGCCGGGTCCACATCTCGTAGTCGTCGGCGCCCCAGGCCGATCGGGTCCACGACGACATCAGGTCGGGCTGGCCGGCGTGCAGCACGGCAGCGCGCAGCTGAGCGGTGAGTGCCTCGCGGAGCCGGACCACGCCGGGCGCGCTCGAACGGGGCAGCAGCGGACCCCGGAAGGCACGCACCGCGCCGGCGACGTCGCCGGAGGCGAGCATCGCCTCGACCGCGAGCCAGTCGCCACTGACGCCCGACAGCAGCCGATAGGGCCGGGAGCCGAAGAAGGTCTCGCCGAGCAGGTGCCGCAGCCGGTTGAGCTCCGCGCGCAGGGTCGAGGAGCCGCTCTCGTCCTCGTAGACCAGGACGCTCAGCTCGTCGCCGGACAGGCCGCGGGGCGCGCTCGCGAGCAGCAGGACCAGCTCGCTGTGACGAGGGGACAGGCGCAGCCGTCCGGTGTGGCCGCGATCGTCGTCCACCGCCAGCAGCGCCTCGTTGCGACCGAGCGCCTCGATCCGGACCGTCGCACGGCCGGCCCGCTCGGTGGGCTCGCGGGCGACGAGACGGTCCCGGGCCAGCTCGGCCTCCGCGAGCCGGACCGTGGCGCGGACCAGCGCCATGGTCTGGGGCACGACGATCTCGTCGCCGCCGGTGACGTCGAGGACGCCGAGCAGCCGTGAGCTCGCCGGGTCGTGGATGGGCGCGGCCGCGCAGCTCCACCCACGCACCGCGTGCCGGAAGTGCTCACCGCGCACGACGCTGCTCGGCTGGTCGAGGCGCAGCGCCAAGCCCGGAGCGTTGGTCCCCGCCAGCCGCTCGTCCCAGTTGCTGCCCTCGACGAAGCCGATCGACTCGGCCCGGCGCAGGGCGGTGCCGGATCCGCAGACCCAGAGCAGCTGTCCGGCCTCGTCGGCCACCGCCATCGTCGCGTCGCAGTCCCGGGCCGCCTGGCCGAGGACGTCGTCGAGGAGGGGGAAGACGGGGGCGAGCGGGTGCTGGGCGCGGGCCGAGCGCAGGTCGCCGTCGTCGAGGGTGATCGGCGCGGCCACCTCGTCGGCGGGCACACCCGCGGCCGCCGACCGGTGCCAGGACGCAGCGACCTCTGCCCGCATGCCGGCCTCCACCTCCTCACCGTGACAGCCGTCACGTTGCACCAGGGTTGCATCCGTACGGCGTGGCGACGGCTGGCTGGTCGGGTCGAGCCACCTCTCCGAACGGACGGTTCGGCCGCGGCGCTGTTGCGATGCGTTCGCAACAAGGCGAAGGCTGCGCTGGCATGACCACTGCCACACTGGCGGCCCCCAGGGGTCCGCGCCTGAGCGTCGAGGAGCGGCGCAGCCTCGCCAGGACGCTCGGCTTCGTGCTCCTCCTCCACCTGATCGGCTGGGGCCTGCTGGTGCTCGTGGTGGCGCCCCGCCACTTCGACGTCGGGGGCGGCGTCCTCGGCGTCGGGCTCGGGCTCACGGCGTACACGCTCGGCATGCGCCACGCCTTCGACGCCGACCACATCGCCGCGATCGACAACACCACCCGCAAGCTGATCGCGGACGGCCAGCGGCCGGTGAGCGTCGGCTTCTGGTTCAGCCTCGGGCACAGCTCCGTGGTGTTCGTCATGGTCATGGGCATCGCCCTCGGCGTGCGCGCGCTCGCCCGTGGCGTGGAGGACGACGACTCGGCGCTGCTGCGGGCCGCCGGCGTGTGGGGACCGAGCGTGAGCGGCGTCTTCCTGCTCACCGTCGGGCTCCTCAACCTGGTCGCCCTGGTCGGCATCGTTAAGGTCATCACGGCGATGCGCCGCGGCCACTTCGACGAGGCCGAGCTCGAGCGGCGGCTGCAGGCGAGAGGGGTGCTCAACCGGGTCCTGGGTCGGGTCAACCGCTCGGTCCGCAAGCCCTGGCACATGTACCCGATCGGGTTCCTGTTCGGGCTCGGCTTCGACACCGTCACCGAGATCGGCCTGCTCGTGCTGGCCGGCGGCGCCGCCGCGGCGAGCCTGCCGTGGTGGGCGGTGATCACCCTGCCGGTGCTGTTCGCCGCCGGCATGTCCCTGCTGGACACCTTGGACGGCGCCTTCATGAATCTCGCCTACGGCTGGGCGCTGACCCGTCCCGTGCGCAAGACGTACTACAACCTGGTAGTGACCGCCCTGTCCGTGGTGGTCGCGATGATCATCGGCGCGACGACCCTGGGCGCCATGCTCGGCGAGCAGGTCGGTGGCCCCTGGCGGGTCTTCACCCGGGTGGACCTCGAGTACGTCGGCTACGCCATCGTGCTGCTCTTCGTGCTCGCCTGGGGCGTCTCGACGGCGGTGTGGCGCATCGGCCGGGTCGAGGAGCGGTGGGGCGCCCGGTTGGAGCGTCCGACGGCCGCCGCGCAGCCGGCGACGGGTGCAACCAGATTGCAACCTTGATGCAACTACGGTGTGGCGACCGTCACTCGGAACCGAGCGAATGACGGGACTCAGGAGGTCCTTCGAGTGCTCGCCACGCCCGCACCACCGACTGCCGCCCGCGCCGACCGCCGACTGCTGAAGTTCCACGTGCCGGAGATGGTGTTCGGGCTCGGCTCGCTGGCCGAGGCGGGCTTCTGCGCGGGACGCCTCGGCGCCCGCCGGCCGTTCGTGGTGACCGATCCCGGGATCATCGACGCCGGCTGGGTGATGGAGCTGCTCGGGCATCTGTGCGAGGTCGGACTCGACCCCCAGGTCTGGTCGCGGATCAGTCCCAACCCCAAGGACCACGAGATCGAGGCCGCCCACGAGGCCTACGTCGAGCAGGGCGCCGACGTCATCGTGGGCATCGGGGGCGGATCGGTGCTGGACGCGGCCAAGGGGGTCGCGATCCTGAGCGGCAACGGCGGCTCGATCCACGACTACGCCGGCGTCGACCTCGTGACGCGGCCGATCCCGCCACTGCTGATGATCCCGACGACGGCCGGCACCGGCTCCGACGTCTCCCAGTTCTGCATCGTGACCGACACCGTGAACGCCGTGAAGATGACGATCATGGGCCGGTCGCTGGTGCCCGACATCTCGGTCACCGATCCGCGGCTGCTCACCACCATGCCGCACGACCTCGCGGCCGCGACCGGACTCGACGCGCTCACCCATGCCGTCGAGTCCTTCGTCTCCTTGGGCCACAACCCGCTCGCCGACGGGCACGCGCTGTCCGCGGCGCGCCTGGTCGGCAAGGCCCTGCGCCGCAACGTCGAGGCTCCCGGGGACGAGCGGGCCCGGCTCTGGATGGCCCAGGCCAGCCTCGAGGCGGGGCTGGCCTTCTCCAACAGCATCCTCGGCGCGACCCATGCCATGAGCCATCAGGTCGGCGGGCTCTTCGACCTGCCCCACGGCGTGGTCAACGGGGTGCTGCTGCCGCACGTCATCCGGTTCAACGCCGAGGTGGTGCCGGACCGGTTCGCGATGCTCGCCGAGGCGATGGGCCTGACCGTGCAGGGCATGCCCGAGCGTGAGGCGGCCGAGCTGCTGGCCGAGTACGTCCAGGACCTGGCCGAGTCGGTCGGCGCTCCCCGGAGCCTCGGCGCGCTCGGCGTGACGGCCGCCGACGTCGACCGCATGTCGGTGACGGCGACCCAGGACGCCTGCCTCGCCACCAACCCGCGGCCCGCCGACCAGGACGACATCGCGGGCATCTTCCGAGAGTCGCTGTGACCGCCCAGGCGCCCGCCGCGCAGGGGCCCAGCCAGGCCGCCGACGGCGGCGCCGACCTGCCGGACCTGGCCGCGCTGACCGGCGTCCGGTCGGGCAAGCAGACCTACTACTCGGCGTACCAGCGCTCGAACGAGCGACTCCAGCGCACGGTCACCGCGATGGACTCCATCTCCCGGGCCCTGGTCCACCCGGTGGAGGGCCCGCGGGCGCTGCTGGAGAAGATCGTCCGGGTGGCCTCCGGCCACCTCGACGCCCGCTGGACGGTCCTCGCGCTGGGCGCGCACGCGCTGCCGTCGACCCGGCCGCGCTTCCTCGCGGTCGACGCCGCCGGCCTGGTGAGCGACAGCCTGGAGGAGCTGCCCGCCGATGCGCGTGACGCCGTGGCGCGGGTGGTCGGGGGCGACCTGCCGCCCCGGGCCGTCGACAGCGCCACGGGGGTGGTCGTGCCGATGCTCATCAACGGCGGCGTCCTGGGCGGCCTGGCGGCCGCGCCCCGGTCCGACCTGCCGCTCGAGCCCCCGGACCTGTCGGTGCTCCACATCCTGGCGAACCTCGCGGCCGTCTCCCTGCACACCGGCGACCTGTACCGGACCGGACTGGCCCAGCAGCGGCGCGCGCAGCAGCTCTTCGACGAGGTCTCCGAGCAGGCGCGGACGCTGTCGTCGCGCACCGAGGAGCTGCGCGCGGCCGAGCAGCGGCTGAGAGTGGCCGACCAGCGCGAGCTGCTGGAGCGGGAGCGCCGTCGGATCGCCCTGGAGCTGCACGACAGCGTGGCCCAGACCGTGCTGAGCGCCGGCCTGGCCGTGGAGGTGCTGCGCGGTGAGTTCGGCAGCGGCGCCGGACCGCGCGGCCCCGTGGTCCCCGAGCTGGACCGCGCGCGCGACCTGATGGCGAAGGCGACCGAGCAGCTGCGGTCGGTCATCTACGCGCTGCACCACGAGCGGGCCGCCGAGGACGTGGCCAGCCTGCCCGAGCTGCTGGCCGAGGTCGCTGCCCAGCACCGGCCGCATCTGAGCGTGCGGCTCCGGATCGAGGGCAGCCCGGTGCCCCTCGGCACGGCGGCCGAGCACGCCCTGGCGCGGACCGCCGGCGAGGCGCTCTTCAATGTCGCCATGCACGCCGGCGCGACGAGGGCCCTGGTCCGGCTGCGCTATCTCGCGGACACGGTCGTGCTGCGGATCAGCGACGACGGCGACGGTGACCCGACGGCGATGCGGCGCACCATGCGCCTGGCCCGCCGGGGCGCTGCCGACGGCCGGCACCGCGGCCTGGTCGGCATGGCCCTGCGCGCCGAGGGGCTCGGAGGGAGCCTGTCGATCAGGCGCTCCCGCGCCGGTGGCGTCGCGATCGAGTCTCGGGTCCCACTGTCCGGCGCCGTGCTCGGCGCCGGGCCATCGACGGAGGAGAGAGTCAGATGAGTGCGTCCACGGTCGAACCCACCCGACTCGACGACCGTCCCGACGCGATCGGCGTCGTCCTCGTCGACGACCATGCGATCGTGCGCCAGGGCCTGTGCTCGGTGCTGGAGCGGGAGGGCGACCTGCGGATCGTGGGCGAGGCCGCGACCCCCGCCCAGGCGCTGGCCGTGGTCGCGGCGACCCGGCCCGACGTCGTACTGCTGGACCTGCGGCTCTCGCCGTCGGGCGACAACGAGGGCATCGAGCTGTGCGCCCGCCTGCACCAGGTCCATCCCGAGGTCGCGCTGCTCGTCCTCACCACGGTGATCGACGACCAGCTGGTCCTCGAGGCGATCCATCAGGGCGCGCGCGGGTACGTCGTGAAGGAGGTCGACACCACCGAGCTGGTCCGCGCGATCCGCGCCGTGCACCGCGGCGACAGCGCCTTCGACTCGCGCAGCGCGGCGGCGATGGTGCGCGGGATCAACGCGGAGACGGCCGCCGAGAACCGGCGGCTGACCGACCGCGAGCAGGACGTGCTGCGGCTGCTCGCGCGGGGCATGTCCAACCGCGACATCGGGCGCCAGCTCTTCATCTCCGACACGACGGCGAAGTTCCACGTCAGCAACATCATGCGCAAGCTGCAGGTGAGCCGTCGCGCGGAGGCGGTCTACGTCGCGAGCAAGGACGGCCTGATCTGACCTGTCGCGGTCGCGGGTGGGGGCGAGCTCACCGGCGGTCCAGCACCAGCCACCCGCCGTGGTGGTCGTGGACCCGCCAGCGCCAGCCGCTGTGCGCGCCGAGCTCGGCGAGGTCGTCGTGGTCGAAGGTACGCACGTGTCCGTACGCCGCGGTCGGCTCCTCCTCGTAGGGGACCGCGATGACGACCCGTTGCCGGGCCACCCGCCGCATCTCGTCCAGGACGGCCCGACCGTGCTCGGAGGACATGTGCTCGAGCAGGTGCAGCGCGACGACGGTGTCGAAGGAGGCGTCGGGGCGCGGCACCCGGGCGGCGTCGCAGACGAGGGTGTCCAGCCGGCGTCCGAGCCGCGGCGCGACCCGGGCCAGCAGGCGCACCGTGTTGGTGCTGAGGTCGCTCGCCGTCACCTCGAGGTGCCCGGCGCTGAGCAGGCTGAAGAAGCCGAAGCAGCTGCCCAGCTCCAACATGGAGCCGGGGGCGATCAGCTCGTGGGCGTGGCGGTACACCGGTGCGTAGCCGGCGAGCGAGCCCTCCACGAGGTCGTGGCCGCGGCGCCCGCCGCCCTCGGCCGGTGGTCCGGCGTGGGTGAGCCGGTCGAGGGTGTTGCGGTAGAACAGCGTCCATGCCGTCAGCGGGTCGGGCGAGATGCTGAGCACGATGCCGGTCATCAGCCGCTCGAAGAGCTCGCTGCCCTCCAACCAGCCCGGGGCGAAGAGCTCGCCGGCGATCAGTCCGGCGAGGTCGTTGTCGACCAGGTCCGCGGGGAGCTGGTGCACGAGGTGCAATCGCTCGCGGTCGGCCCAGAAGGCGAAGGAGGCGGTCCGGATCGCGTGCGGCGGGGCGGCCGCGCTCCGGCGAACCTCGACCAGAGCGTCGGCGTAGACGCCGGGGCGCTCGCTGTGGAGCGGATCGATCGGTGCGGCGGGCGTGGTCGTCATCGGAGCTCGGTCAGGTGCGCGGTGACCAGGTCGAGTCCGGCCAGGTCGCGGACGACGTGCACCCGGTCGCAGTGCGCGGCGTACGCGGGAAGGTCGCAGCTGCCGAGCGTCCACGAGTACCGCGGCTCGGGGGTGATCCAGATCGTCTCGCGGGCGCGGCGGGCGATCTCCTCGAAGGCGCCGAGCCCGGGGTCGTTGCCGTTGCCGCGCCCGTCGCCCAGGACCACCACCGTCGTACGCCGGTTGACCCCGCCCCCGAACTCGTCGAGGAGCTGACCGAAGGCCGACCCGTAGTCGGAGTCGGTGTCGACGTCGAGCACGCCGCCCGCGGGCAGCCCGGACAGGGTGAGCGAGAGCGCCTCCTCCATCGGGTGCTCGGCGAACAGGTCGCTCACCTCGACCAGGTCGGAGACGAAGGCGAAGGTCCGCACGTGGGAGGCCATGCCCTGCAGGCCGTGGACCAGCTGCAGCGTGAAGCGGGCCGCGGCCCGGACGGAGAGCGAGACGTCGGCCAGCACGAGCAGGCGTGGACGATCGGTCACCTTCGCGACCGTCACTGGGCGGAAGGGCACTCCGTCGCTGCGCAGGTTGCGGCGCATCGTGCGGGAGCCGTCGATGCTGCCGCGCGCGGCCTCCCGGCGCCGCGACCGGGGTGCCCCGTGGAGGCTGCGGACCAGCCGGCGCAGCGACTCCTCCAGAGTGGCCCGCTCGGCCTCGCCGATCCGGTCGATCTCGCGGGCCCTGATCTCGCGGGACTCGATCGCGGCGTCGGTGGCGAGCAGCTCCTCCAGGTGGCGCTGCAGCGCCTCGGGCAGGCCGTCGAGGAGACCGGAGAGCGCGGTGCGCAGCGCCGCCAGGTCGCCGGCGTCGACCGTGCTGCCCTCCCCCCGCTCGTCGTCGCCCTCGTCGAGCCAGGCCAGCAGCGCCAGCTCCTCGGCGACCGTCAGCTCCGAGTCGAGCCGGGTCCCCGTCCGGTCGGCGAGCCGGCCCGGCCGGCCCGGGTTGTGCAGCCGCGAGGTGTCGAGCTGGACCCGGGCGGCGTTCGCGGGCGAGGCGGCGCCGTCGTTGGAGAGCACGATCTCGTCGGTCATCGCGGCGAGGTCGAGCTTGTTCGCCTCCTGGTGCAGGTTGTACTGCTGGGCGAGATCCTCGGGGTCGAAGAAGTCCCTGATGTCCTGGGGCTTGCCGTGGCTGTGTCCCTGGCTGGGGGTCCGGCCCGGCTCCTCGGACAGCACGAACTCGTCGAGCTCGCCGTCGTCCTGGAGGTCGTCGTGGGCATGGGAGTGCCCGTGTTCCTCGGGGGAGTCGAGGACCGCCCGCAGCCGGAAGAAGCGGTCGAAGACCCGGTCGAAGGCGGCCTCGTCGCGCTGGTCCTTGACCAGCGTCACGCGCAGCGCGCTGCGGAGCAGCTCGCGGTTCCCGAGCACCCCCGGGGCGCCGGCGGCGCGGGAGGCGTCGACCACCTCGGAGATGCCGATCCGGATGCCGTGCAGCCGCAGCAGCCGCACGAAACGGTGCAGGGCGCCGTCCATGACCCAGTGCCTCCGGCGTCAGAAGGGCCGGCGGCGCGAGCCGAACGAGCGGGCGCCCTGGCCGGCCGGGACGGAGCGGGCCGGGCCCATGCTGCCGGTGCCGTAGTACGCCTCGTCGTGGCGGCCGGGCTGGTCCTTGGCCCGGCGCACCTCGGCGCCGTCGGGCCCCTCGGAGCCGGATGGGATCTCGTGATCGTGCCCGTGGTCGTGGGCGTGGTCGTGGCCATGCCCGTGCCCGTGGCCGTGCTCCGGCAGGTGGTCGGGGACGACCGCGTTCGGGTCGACCAGCCGCGGCAGCGCGTCGAGGGCGCGCCGCAGGTCGCGCTCGTACTTCACCACGACGTTGGCCGTCGCGGCCAGCGTCTGGGCCGTGAGCTCCTCGGCGCCGAGCACCGAGAGGGTGCGGGCCCAGTCGACCGTCTCGGAGATGCTCGGCGCCTTGCGCAGGTCGAGCTCGCGCAGCCCCCGCACCACGCCGACCAGCTGGCGGGCCAGCTCGTCGGAGAGCCCGGTCCGCTTGGATCTGATGATGTCGAGCTCCCGCTCGGCGTCCGGGTAGTCGAGGAAGAGATGGAGGCAGCGCCGCTTGAGCGCCGCCGACAGGTCGCGGGTGTTGTTGGACGTGAGGATGACGTACGGCGTGTGCCGGGCCCGGAAGGTGCCCAGCTCCGGGACGGAGACCTGGTACTCGGCGAGCAGCTCGAGCAGGACGGCCTCGAGCGCCTCGTCGGCGCGGTCGACCTCGTCGACCAGCAGGACGACCGGCTCCTCGGAGCGGATCGCCTCGAGCAGCGGGCGGGCGGCCAGGAAGCGCTCGGAGAAGAACACGCTCTCCTCGCCCGCGAGGGTGTCCACCGCGCCGGCGAGGTCGGGGGAGTCGGCGACCAGCGCGCCGACCTTCTCCCGCATCAGCTGGGTGTAGAGCAGCTGCTTGCCGTAGTCCCACTCGTAGAGCGCGGTGGTCTCGTCCTGGCCTTCGTAGCACTGGAGGCGCAGCAGCCGGCGTCCGGTCACCTCGGCCAGTGACTTCGCGAGCTGGGTCTTGCCCACGCCCGCCGGACCCTCGAGCAGGATCGGCTTCTCCAGGTGGGCCTGGAGGAAGACGGTGGTCGCCAGGCGCTCGTCGGCGAGATAGCCGTGCTCGGCGAACTGGTCGATGACGTCGGCGACGTCGGCGAAGCCGGCGGGATCGCGCACGGCGTCGAGGGGTCGGGCGGACATGGCTGCCTCCTGGGGGCGACGGGCGGTGGATTGGTGCGTGGATCGGTCCGGCCCGGGGGCACGTGCCCCCGGCTCACCCGGGCCGGACCGGGTCACGGGGTGGCTCAGGACAGGAGATCGTCCAGGTGACCGGTCATGCAGTGCGCCACGACCGGACGGACGGTCTCGAAGGTGCACTCCTTCGCGTTGCCCGGGGTGCAGGCGTCGCCGAGCACGTGGTGGGTGATCCGGTCCACGTCGGCGTCGTCGCCCTTGATCACCTTCGCGTTCTCGTAGTACGCGGTCGGACCCTGGCCGAGCCGGTTCTTGGAGTAGGTGTCCTGGGTGACCGAGACGAAGTTCTCCGGGATGCCCACGTCGCGCAGCAGCCGGATCGCGGCGGCGAGCGCGGCGTCGGCGGCCTGCGGCTTGGTCATCCCGTGGGTGTCGACGCCCATGGCCTCGGCGATGTCCGCGAACCGGCCGTACTGCGCCGGCATGTTGAACGCCCAGACCCGGGGGAGCGCGATCGCGTTGTTGAGCCCGTGGTGGGTGTCGTAGAACGCCGAGACGGCGTGCGAGATCGAGTGGATGATGCCGAGGCCGCCGGAGTTGAACGCCTGGGCGGCGATGTACTGGGCGTACATCATCCCCTCGCGCCCCTTCAGGTCCTGGCCGTTCCAGACCGCCTCGCGCAGGTTCTCCGCGGTCAGCTTGATCGCGCGGATCGCGTTGCCCAGCGAGGGCTCGAAGTTGAGTCGCGAGACGTAGGGCTCAGAGGCGTGGGCGAGCACGTCGAAGCCGCACTGGGCGGTGTAGTCGACCGGGCAGTCGAAGTAGAGCACCGGGTCGTCGATGGCGAGGGTGGCCACCGAGGCGTCGTCGAAGGCGACGTACTTGTGCGGGTTCTCGGGGTCCGTGGTGGTGTCGGTGATGACGTAGGCCCACGAGGTCTCGGAGCCGGTGCCGGCGGTGGTGGAGACGGCGATGTGCGGCGGGTTGTTGGGGTTCTCGGACTTGTTGAAGCCCTCGAAGTCGTTGACATTGCGGCCGTCGTGGGCGACCGAGATCCGCGCGCCCTTGCAGGCGTCGTGCGAGGAGCCGCCACCGATGGAGATGAACGAGTCGCACTTGTTCTGCTGGTACAGGGCCACCGCGTCCATGACGTTGTAGTCCTTGGGGTTGGACTCGACCTTGTCGTACACGACGGCGTCGAGGCCGTGGTACTTCAGCGAGTCGACGATCTTCTGGACGACATTCGTGCCGCGCAGGCCCGACGTCATGACGAGGGGCTTGGTGAAGCCGAGCTTGATGGCCTCCGGACCGATGAGCTCGTGCGCTCCGGGACCCATGAGCGCCCGCGGGAACGGGTGGAACTCCTTGATCGGGAACGGCTTGAGCAGTTCGTCAACCTGCATGAGGAACCTCCTGGTGGGACGTGCTGACGACCGGAACGTAAGGCCGGTCACAGGCCGGTGGGGAGGACGGGAAACGCAAACCATCCGGCGTGAGGAGCGTGAGCCCCACGGATGGTCCGGGCGCGACCTGCCCGATCGGAGAGGGCGCCGGCCCGGCGTTGCTCGGCACCTCGCAGAACCTCTCCGATCGGGCAGGTCGATGTGCACTTCCGGACGGCGCTGAGCGTGCGCCGGCGCGCCTAACGTCACTTTCGTCCGTTCGAACCGCACGCGAAGGAGTTCAGCCATGAACGCTCAGCACCCCGCTCCCGCTCCCGCCGACACCGACCCGACCGACACCGACCTGGTCGACGCCGACCTGCTCGTCGAGGAGGTCTCGATCGACGGCATGTGCGGCGTGTACTGACCCGACGGGACGCCTCGAGATGACCTCCTTCGACCCCCACCGGGCGTGGCGGCGCACGCCATCGGTCGTGCTCCGGCCCGAGCCGTTCGGCGCCCTGGTCTACGACTTCGGGTCGCGCCGCCTGTCGTTCCTCAAGGACCTCGCCCTGGTGCGGGTCGTGGAGGCCCTCGACGACTCCGCCTCGGCGTACGCCGCACTCGACGTCGCCGGAGTCGCCGAGGACGACCGCCGCCGCCATCTCGCCGCCCTGGCCGCCCTCGCCCGGTCGGGAATGATCAGCCCACGTCAGGAAGTGACCGTCTCATGACCATCCTCGAAGAGCGTGCGACCTCGGGCCCCGTGCCCCGGCTCGTCGACCAGTTCGAGCTCGGGCTCGACGCCCCGATCTGTCTCACCTGGGAGCTCACCTACGCCTGCAACCTCGCCTGCGTGCACTGCCTGTCGTCCTCGGGACGCCGCGATCCGCGCGAGCTCTCCACGGAGCAGGCCAAGGCCGTCATCGACGAGCTGCAGCGGATGCAGGTGTTCTACGTCAACATCGGCGGTGGCGAGCCCACGATCCGCCCGGACTTCTGGGAGCTGCTGGAGTATGCCGTCGACCATCAGGTCGGCGTGAAGTTCTCCACCAACGGCGTGCGGATCACCCCCGAGCGGGCGGCCTGGCTCGCCGCCTCCGACTACGTCGACGTCCAGATCTCGCTGGACGGCGCCACGGCGGAGGTCAATGACGCCGTGCGCGGGCGCGGCTCCTTCGACACCGCGATCCGGGCGCTGGCCAACCTGCAGGAGGCGGGCTTCGCGGACGCCAAGATCTCGGTCGTGGTCACCCGCGAGAACGTGCGCCAGCTCGACGAATTCCAGGCGCTGGCGGACCGTTACGGCGCGACGCTCCGGATCACCCGGCTGCGTCCGAGCGGCCGGGGCGCCGATGTCTGGGACGAGCTGCACCCCACGGCCGAGGACCAGCGCTTCCTCTATGACTGGCTGGTCGCGAAGGGCGAGCGCGTCCTCACCGGCGACTCGTTCTTCCACCTGGCGGCCTTCGGCGACGCGCTGCCCGGCCTGAACCTGTGCGGCGCCGGGCGTGTCGTGTGTCTGATCGACCCCGTCGGGGACGTCTATGCCTGTCCGTTCGCCATCCACGACAAGTTCCTCGCCGGGAACCTGCTGACCGACGGCGGCTTCCGCAACGTGTGGCAGGACTCCGCGCTCTTCCGGGAGCTGCGGCTGCCGACGTCCGGGGGAGCGTGCCGGTCGTGCTCGGCGTACGACGCCTGCCGTGGCGGCTGCATGGCCGCCAAATTCTTCACCGGGCTGCCGCTCGACGGGCCCGATCCCGAGTGCGTCAAGGGCAACAGCCACACGGCGCTGGCCGAGCGGGACCGCTCCGGCCTCCCGCAGCCGTCCCAGGACCACTCCCGGCCCGCGACCGTCGTCCTGGGCATGCCCGGCCGGCCGACGAGACTGCCGGACCGGTTCTGCGACGAGAGCCCCCTCTAGGAGGCGAGCACGATGGAGCCGGCCCGCTCGACCTGGCCCGAGCTCGGCGCCAGCCGCGACCTGCCGCCGGGCACGACGGTCCGGCTGCTCGCGAGCACCTGGCGAGGGGAGGGCGGCCGCGCGCTGTTCGGCGGTGCGCCGTCGCGCATGCTCTTCCTGAGCCCGGCGGCGGTCGGGCTCCTCGCCGGCGCCGAGCTCGTCGTCGATGCGCCGCCCAGCGCGCGCCTGGCCCGGATGCTGCTCGACCGCGGTCTCGCCGAGGTCGACGGGGGCCGGGTCCCGTGGCGGCTCGACGACGTGACGGTGGTGGTCCCGGTCAAGGACCGCCCCGAGAGCCTGGCCCGGCTCCTCGGCGCGCTGCGTGGCCTCCGGGTGGTGGTCGTCGACGACGGCTCGACCGATCCGGACGCGACGGCGGCCGTCGCGGCCCACCAGGGCGCCGAGCTGGTCCGCCATCCGGTGTGTCGCGGTCCCGCGGCGGCCCGCAACACCGGGCTGCGGGCCGTGCGGACCGAGCTCGTCGCGTTCGTCGACTCCGACGTGGTGCCCACCACCGGCTGGCTGGGACCCCTGCTGCTGCAGCTGACCGACCCGGCTGTGGGAGTGGTGGCCCCTCGGATCGCCGGACTCGGCGACGGGCGCGGCCGGGTCGCGCGCTACGAGGCCGTGCGCTCGTCGCTGGACCTGGGCGCCGTCGGCGCGCTCGTCGTCCCCGGCGGACCGGTGCCCTACGTCCCGTCGGCCTGTCTCGTGGGCCGGGTCGGCGCGTTCGGGGAGGGCTTCGACGAGCGGATGCGGGTGGGGGAGGACGTCGACCTGGTCTGGCGCACGGTCCGCGACGGCTGGGCGGTTCGCTATGTGCCCGAGGCGGTCGTGGCCCACGAGCACCGCGCCGCGCCGCGCGCCTGGCTGGCACGCAAGGCGTTCTACGGCACGAGCGCCGCGCCGCTCGCGCTGCGGCACGGCGACGCGGTGGCGCCCGTCGTCGCCGGGCCCCTCACCGTGGCCGTGGCGCTGGTGCTCGTGGTGCAGCGCCCGTGGGCACTCGGGGTGGCCGCCGGCGTGGGCGCAGGGGTGGTCGCCCGCACCGCCGGCGCGATGGGCGCCAGTGAACGCCCCTGGGGCGTCGCCATCCGGCTCGCGCCCTACGGCGTCGCGGCCGCGGCCCAGCAGTGCGCGGCGGCGATGAACCGGCACTGGTGGCCGCTCATGGTCCCTGCCGCCCTGCTCTCGCGTCGGGCACGACGGGCCTGGCTGGCCGGCGCGGTGCTCGACGGCCTGGTCGAGTGGGTGCGCTCCCGGCCCGACCTGGACCTGTCGACGTACCTCGTGCTGCGGCGGCTCGACGACCTGTCCTACGGCGCGGGGCTGTGGTGGGGTGCGGTCCAGCACACCACCACGGCCCCGCTCCGACCGGCGGTGCCGTTCCTGCATCGGGTCAGGCGCGGATCGGCGCGCCGAGCGGAAGCGCGCGCCCGCCGGTGGCCTGCGACATCGCGTCGAGGAAGAGGTAGGCCCCGACGCTGACGAAGGCGAAGACGGTGTACCCGCCGATCCGGGTCAGCTCGGTACTGCCCTGCGCGGTGCCGAGCAGGACCAGGAGCAATGCGAGGTCGATCAGGCCGAACAGGACCGTGAAGGCACGGGGCAGGCGCAAGGTCGCGAGCGTCAGCAGCACGATCACGGCGAGCCACGAGCCGAGGAAGAGCTCCTGGGTCCGGACCGCGTCGGCGGGGACGATCCCGAACCAGCCGTGGGCGAGGCCGAGCACGAGCGCCGCGTAGCTGGACCAGAAGCCGGTGAAGATTCCGAAGATGGCGGCCACCGCGTTCTGGTTCAGGCGCGTGGCCCACACGGCCGCGACCGCCTGGCCGAACGCGGTGGCCGTGGCGATGATCGGGATCGACGCGGCGCCGGCGCTCGCCGGCACGAAGCCGACCAGGACCAGGCCCAGGGCCACGGAGCCGACCAGGAAGGTCGGCACGCCGATCAGGCCGGGATTGCCGTCGGGGACGAGGGTTTCAGCGGACATCAGTACCTCCAGGGGATTGTGGTCCCCGTCACTGTGCCGACCTCCTCGGCCGCTCCACACCCTGCGAGCAGGCCGCAGTTGGGACTGCCCGGACGGAGGGGATCGGCTCGCCCGACGGCCGGGCCGCCCGCGACGTGCAACGTGATTGCAGCACCGGCCCGGATAGTGTCCGCCGCATGCGCCTGCTTCTCATGGGTCCGCCCGGTGCCGGCAAGGGCACCCAGGCCGCCGCCATCGCCGAGCGCTTCGGCGTTCCCGCGGTCTCGACCGGTGACATCTTCCGCGCCAACGTCGCGGGCCTGACGCCGCTCGGGCGCACGGCGCGGCGGTTCATGGACGCCGGCGAGTACGTGCCCGACGAGGTCACCAACGCCATGGTGGCCGACCGGCTCGCGGAGGCCGACTGCGACGCCGGCTTCCTCCTCGACGGCTATCCGCGCACCCTCCAGCAGGTCACCGCGCTCGACGAGATGCTCGAGCGGGACGGGGCCGCGCTGGACGCGGTGGTCCTGCTCGAGGCCGACCCCGACGAGCTGGTGCGCCGGCTGCTGCTGCGGGCGCAGCAGCAGGGCCGCGCGGACGACACCGACGCGGTGATCCGGCGCCGGCTCGACGTCTACGCCGGCGAGACCGCGCCCCTCGCCGCCGAGTACGACGGCCGGCGACTGCTCGCGACGGTCGACGGCCTGGGGGCGGTCGACGAGGTCGCGCAGCGGATCCTCGCGGCGCTGGCGTCCCTGTCGGCGCGTCCGGTCTCGCGCTGACCTCGCGCTGACCTCGCGCCGGCCTCGCGCCGGCTCAGGCCGGCTCAGGCCGGAAGGACCACGCATGCCTCGGGGACCACGGCGACGCTGGTGTGCGCCCGTTCGACGACGGCCGTCGCGATCGACCCGGTGACGAGGCGGCCCACGGTGTCGAGGGGATGACGACCGACGACGACGAGGTCCCAGGCCGCGCTGCGGCCGCCGAGCACGTCGTCGACGAGTCCGTGGGTGACGCGGAGCGTCACCGGGACGTCGGGGAACTTCTCGGAGAACCCGGCGACGGTCTCGGCGAGCAGCAGGTGGGCCTCGTCCTCGGGCCCCAGGTCGACGTCCTCGACGCGCACGTTGCGCAGCCCGGCCACGGCGGCGACGACGTCCCACACGCAGTGGACGACCGTGAGCGCCTGCCCGCGGAGGGAGGCCTGGGTGAAGGCGAAGTCGAGGACGCCGAGCGAGGACTCGGTGCCGTCGACGCCGACGAGCACGCCCGTGCGGCGCTGCTCCTCGGCCCGGGGCCGGCACACGACGACGGGGCAGTACGACAGCCGGCTGACGGTGGCGCTCACCGAGCCCAGCAGCATCGTGCGCACCGTGCCGCGCCCGCGTGAGCCGACCACGATCAGGTGCGCCTCGCGGGAGAGCTCGACCAGCGTGCCGCGGGGGTCGTCGGCGGCGGTCAGGCCGATCACCTCGACGTCGGGGGCGAGCTCGCGCGCGAGCCGGACCGCCTCGGCGTTGGTGCGGTGCACCGCGCCCTCGTCGACGCTGAGGACCACGAGCGGACGGCGCTCGAGCGCCGCCTGCTCCGCGGCCCAGGCGATCGCGCGGGCGGCGTGCTTGGAGCCGTCGGCTCCGACGACGATGCTTCCGGGACGCAGGGTGGTGGTGCTCACGGCGGCTCAGCTCTCTTCCGGCGCGTCGGCCTGCGGTACGACGGCCACGGTGGTGTGCGATCGCTCGACGACGGACGTGGCGACCGCGCCGGTGACCAGGCGCAGCAGCGAGTCGACCGGGTGTCGCCCGACGACGATCAGGTCCCACTGGGCGCTACTGTCGCTGAGGCAGTCCTCGGCCATCCCGCGGGCGAGGCGGAGGTCGAGCGGCACCTCGGGGAACTTCGACGAGATCCCGGCGACGCTCTCGCCGAGCAGGACCCGGTACTGGTCGAGACCGGCCTCGCGGGGCGACACCATCACAGGACCGTGGACGGCGCCCACCTCGTCCCAGACGGCGTGCACGACGGTGAGCGGCAGGTTCGTGAGCGAGGCCTGCTGGAAGGCGAACTCGATGACGGGCAGCGACTCGGGCGTGCCGTCCGCGCCGACGAGGATGCCCAGCCGGCTCTGCTCCTGACGGCCTCGGGGCCGGCAGACGACGACCGGGCAGCCCGAGTCGCGGCTGACCGCGGCGCTCACCGAGCCGAGGAGCTTGCTGCGCAGCGCGCCGCGGCCGCGCGAGCCCAGCACGATCAGGTGCACGTCGCGCGAGATCTCCACCAGGAGGTGACGGGGATCCCCGATCCGCGCGACCGTCGTGACGTCGAGGCCGGGGTGCAGGTGGAGGGCGACCTCGGCCGCCTCCTGGGCCACGGCCCGCCCGCCCGCGAGCAGCTGCTCGGGGTCGTAGGCGTAGACGGCACCCAGGCCGCCCCAGGCCGAGGCCGGGACGTCCGGGCTGTGGATGGTGGTGACGACGGTCAGCGGCCGCCGCTCCAGGAACGCCTGCTCGGCGGCCCAGTGCACCGCGCGGTCCGCGTCGTCGGAGCCGTCGACGGCGACGACGATGCTGTTGGCGGGGATCGGGTGCTCGCCCGTGGACTCAGTCGTGGTCATGGGTCCAGCCTCCGGAGTCCCGCGTCGCGGCGGTACGGGCCGACGCCCCCGACCTGGCGGGACCTTCGGCCCGCCGCTCCAGGCGGACGGTCAGGTCGACGAGGTCTAGACCGGCGCTGCCGTGGGTGATCCAGAGCACCGCGCGCTCGCGCGGCCCCGCCAGCACCTCGCGGGCCAGCGCCTCGGCCGTCGGGTGGTCGAGATGAGCGGTCGGCTCGTCGAGCACCAGCACCGGGTGCGCGGCGAGCAGCGAGCGGGCGATGCCCAGACGGGCCCGCTCGCCGCCGGAGAGGCCGCCGTGACCGGCGCCCAGCCAGCTGCCGAGTCCGTCGGGGAGCCCGTCCAGCCAGGCCCCGAGGTGGGCCCGGCGCAGGGCGTCCTCGACCTCGGCGTCGCTCGCGGTGGGGCGGGCGAGGCGGACGTTCTCGACCAGGGTGGTGGCGAACACATAGGGGTCGTCGTCGACCAGCCCGACCCGCCGTCGTACGTCGTCGGGGGCGAGGTGCTCGAGCGTGGCGCCGCCGAGCCGGGCCGCTCCGGACACCGGGTCGAGGAAGCGCAGCAGCACGGCGGCGAGCGTGCTCTTGCCCGACCCGGACGGCCCGACGACCGCGACCCGGGAGCCGGGCGCCAGGTCGAGGCTGACTGGCCGGGTCAGCGGCGCACGCAGGTCCCACCGTGCCGTCACCTCGTCGAGCTCGACGCCGTCCCCGAGCGGAGCGGTGCGGCTCGGGAGGTCCGCGACCGCCGGAGGCGTGCTCTCCAGCGCGCGCAGGCGCTCGTCGGCCGCGGCGGTCCGCGCGGCGAGCACGCCGGCGTCGGCGGCGGGTGCGGCGACGTCCGCGAGGGCGAGGGGCAGCAGGACCAGCAGCGCCATGACGGGACCGGAGAGGGTCCCCTCGGCCACCGGGCCGGCGGTGAGCGCCGCCATCCCCACGACGGCGGTGCCGCTGCCCACCAGGACGAGGGCCCGGGCCGCGGTGAGCCAGCGGGTCGCGGTCGCCGACACCGCGCCGATCCGGGCACCGATCGCGGCCACGCGGTCGGCCGTCGCCAGCGACCGCTGCCACATCCGCAGCTCACCGCCGACCTGGACCGCCTCGACGACGGTCTCGGACAGTTCGGCGCGCAGCGCGACCAGGCGGCGCTCCGCGGTGCGGGCTCCATGACGTGCCAGCAGGAAGGCGAGTCCACCCGACACCGCCAGGGCCGCCACGACGGCGCCGGCGGGGGCCAGGAACGAGCTCGCGACCAGGCTCGCCATCGTCGCGACCAGGCCGAGCTGCACCAGCGGCATCCGCACCCGCAGCTGCCGGTCGACGACGCTGTCGACGTCGTCGACCACGCTGCTGAGCAGGTCGCCGCGGCGCCGGCCCAGCCGTGCGGGCACGAGGGGCACCAGGGCGTCGTACACCTCGACCCGGCGCCGGGCCAGGAGCCGCAGCGCCGCGTCGTGCGACCAGAGCCGCTCGACGTAGCGCAGGACGGGGCGGGCCAGCCCGAAGGCCCGCACGCCGACCACGGCGACGAGCAGGGTCAGCACGGCCGGGCGGGTCGACGCCTGGACGATCAGCCATCCGGCGGTCGCCGTCAGGGCCACGCCGGACGCCGAGGCGAGGGAGCCGACGACGGTGGCGCCGAGCAGCCGGCGGCGCTCGGGGTCGGCGGCCGCGACCGGTCGGGTGGACGCGGCAGGGAGTGGCGCGGGGCGCGCCACGGCCGGCGCTCGATCGGGGGTGGCCGGGGCGGGGGCCGCCGGGAGCTCGATGCGCCGGTCGGCGATGCCGACCAGGCGCGGCCGGTGGGCCACGACCAGGACGCCGCGATCCCGCCCGAGGGCGAGGATGGTGTCGGCGATGACCTGCTCGGTGAGGTCGTCGAGGTGGGCGGTCGGCTCGTCGAGGAGCACCCACGGCCGGTCGGCGAGCACGACCCGGGCCAGGGCCAGCCGGGCCCGCTCGCCGGCGGACAGGGTCAGGCCGTCCTCCCCGAGCGCCGTGGCGATCCCCTCGGGAAGGGCGCGCACCCGCTCCTCCAGGGCGACCTCCCGCAGCGCCGCCCAGAGCTGGTCGTCACTCGCACTCGGCCGCGCGATCCGGAGGTTCTCGGCGATGCTGCCGGCCACGAACCGCGGCTGCTGGGGCAGCCAGGCCACCTGCGACTGCCAGTCCGGACCGCCCACCGGGCGGCCACCGGCGGCGATCGTGCCGTCCTGGAGCGGCACCAGGCCGGCGATCGCCGCGAGCAGGGTGGACTTGCCGCATCCCGACGGCCCGGTGAGCGCGGTGACACCGCGCGCCGGGACCAGTGCGGTGACCTCGTGGACCGCGGGCCGGGCCCGCCCCGGCCAGGTGACGCCGACCCGCTCCAGGACGAGCGGAGAGTCCGGCGGTGCCGTGCGGTCGGCGTCGGCCTCGGGTGTCGCGGCCAGCACGTCGTGGACCGCGGCGAAGGTCGTCGCACCCTCGGCGGCGGCGTGGAACTCCGCACCGACCCGGCGCAGCGGCCAGTACGCCTCGGGGGCGAGCAGCAGGACGACCAGGGCGGTGTGCAGCCCCAGGCCGCCGCCGGCGAGGCGGACGCCGACCGTCACGGCGACCAGGGCCACCGACAGGGTCGCCACCAGCTCGAGCACGGCCGAGGAGGCGAAGGCGATCCGCAGGGTGCCCAAGGACGCCCTCCGGTAGCGGTCGGTGACCTCCCCGATCCGCGCCGACTGGGCGCGCGCCCGCCGATGGGCGACGAGGGTGGGCAGGCCGCGGACCACGTCGAGGAAGTGGCCCGAGAGCGACGCCATCGCCCGCCACTGCTCCTCGGCCCGGTCGCGGGTGGCGAGCCCGACCAGGGCGCCGAAGACCGGCACGAGGGGGAGGGTGGCCAGGACGATGACCGCGCTGAGCAGGTCCTGGCTCGCGATCGCCACCACCGTCAGCGGCGGCAGGACGGCGGCGACCACCAGGGCGGGCAGGTAGCGGGTCACGTAGGGCTCGACCGCGGCGACGCCGCGGGTGGCGAGCACGGCCTCCGCGCCGGTGCCCGCGGCGGGCCCGGCCCGGTCGACGTACGCGCGGACCAGACGGTGCCGCAGCACCGTCCCGATCACCGAGGCGGCGCGCGCGGCGCACAGGTCACCGGCCGCGCCGCTCAGCGCCCGCGCGCCGAGGGCGGCGACGACGGCCAGCGCCCAGCCGGTGAGCTCCTGGCCGCGCAGGACGGCGACCAGCAGGCCGGTCACCGCCCAGGCCTGCGCCAGCACCACGACGCCGCCCATCACGCCGGCCGCCACGACCCCCGCGAGCTCGGCCCGCGCCGGGGCCAGGAGCGCGCGCAGGCGCGGGTCCGACGGCCTCATCGGGCGCCCGCGGTCCCGGCCGGCGCCGCCGCGGGGATGTGGTGGGTGGCGATCCGCTTGCGGAAGACCCAGTAGGTCCAGCCCTGGTAGGCCAGCACGAGCGGCGTGAACACCACGGCGGTGACCGTCATGATCCTCAGGGTGTACGCCGTCGCAGCAGCGTTGGTCGTGGTCAGGCTGGTCCCGTCAGCGAGCGTCGTCGGCATCACGTCCGGGAACAGGGCCAGGAAGAGACCGGCGACCGCGAGCCCGATCGCCACGAACGTCCCGAGGAAGGCCCAGCCCTCACGGCCAGCCCGCGCGGCCAGGCCGGCGCCGACCAGGCCGACCGCGGCGGCCACGAAGGCGACCGCCGAGCCGGTGCTGCCCGTCTGCTGCTGGGTCCAGGCCAGGAAGGCCACCGCCAGCACCGCGGTCATGGCGACCAGCGGCACCGCCAGCCGCCGCGCCCGGTGCCGGATCTCGCCGTCGGTCTTGAGTGCGACGAAGAGCGCCCCGTGGGTCAGGAACAGCGCCAAGGTGGTCAGTCCGCCGAGCAGCGCGTACGGGTTGAGCAGGTTGAGGAAGCCGCCGGCGTACTCGAGGTCCGCGTCGATCGGCACGCCCCGCAGGATGTTCGCGAACGCCACTCCCCACAGCAGCGACGGCACGAACGAGCCCACGATGATGGCCAGGTCCCACCGGCTCTTCCAGCGCAGGTCGGGCCGCTTGGCGCGGTACTCGAACGCCAGCCCGCGGACGATGAGTGCGAGCAGGATCAGCAGCAGGGGCAGGTAGAACCCGCTGAACAAGGTGGCGTACCACTCCGGGAAGGCGGCGAACGTCGCGCCGCCGGCGACCAGCAGCCAGACCTCGTTGCCGTCCCACACGGGACCGATGGTGTTGATCATGACGCGCCGCTCGGTGTCGTCGCGGCCCAGCACGGGCAGCAGCATGCCGACCCCGAAGTCGAAGCCCTCGAGGGTGAAGTAGCCGATCCACAGGACGGCGATCAGGATGAACCAGACGGTGGTGAGCTCCATGACGGTGTCTGTCTCCGGTTCTCAGTAGGCGAAGGCGAGCGGACGGTCCTCGCCTCGGTCGGCATCGGTCGGTACGTCGGGAGGCAGGTCGTCGGCGCCCTTGCGGATCCAGGTCAGCATCAGCCGCACCTCGATCACCGCGAGCACGCCGTACACCGCGGTCAGGGCGATCAGCGAGGTCCACGCCTCGCCGGTCGAGAGCCCGGGGGACACCGAGTGCTCGGTCGTCATCAGGCCGAACACCGCCCACGGCTGGCGGCCCAGCTCGGTGAAGATCCAGCCGAACGAGTTGGCCAGCAGCGGCAGGAAGGGCAGCGCGATCGCGGCGGCCAGCACGGTGCGGCCGGTGGGGGTCCGGCCGCGCCGGGTGGCCCACAGGATCCACGCGGCGATCGCCGCCGCGGCCATGCCCAGGCCCATCATCAGCCGGAACGTCCAGTAGGTCAGTGGGATCACGGGGGTGTAGTCGCCGGGGGAGTAGTAGGCCGCGCCGGGGTCGGTGCCGTAGGTCTCGCGGTACTTGGCCCGCAGGTCGTTGATCCCCTGGACCTCGCCGCCGGGCGTCCCGGTGGCGAGGAAGGAGAGCAGCCCGGGGATCTTCACCGAGAAGGTCTCGTGCTCGCCGTCGAGGGTGCCGAGCTGGAAGACCGAGAAGTCGGCGGGCGCCTCGGTCTCGTACAGGCCCTCGGCCGCGGCCATCTTCATCGGCTGGACCTCGGTCATGATCTTGCCCTGGACGTCGCCGCTGACGACCACGCCGAGCGCGGCGACGAGCACGATCCAGGCGCCGGTACGCACGGCGGGCCGGTAGAGCCGGCGGTCCTCGTCGGTGCGGGCCCTGCGCAGGTGCCACAGCGCGACGCCGACCACGAACGCCGCGCCCGTCAGGTAAGCCGAGAGCACGACGTGGGGGAAGGTGACGAGCTGGACCTTGTTGAACAGCACCGCGGCGAAGTCGTTCATCTCCGCCCGGCCGGTCTCGGGGTTGAAGGCGTAGCCCACCGGGTGCTGCATCCAGGAGTTCGCCGCGAGGATGAAGTACGCCGAGAACAGCGTCCCGACGTGCACCAGGACGATGCACGCGGCGTGCAGGCGGGGCGAGAGCCGGTCCCAGCCGAAGATCCACAACCCGAGGAAGGTGGACTCGAGGAAGAAGGCGAGCAGCCCCTCGACGGCCAGCGGGGCGCCGAAGACGTCGCCGACGAAGCGGGAGTAGTCGCTCCAGTTCATCCCGAACTGGAACTCCTGCACGATGCCGGTCACCACGCCGATCGCGAAGTTGATGAGGAACAGCTTCCCGAAGAACTTCGTCAGCCGCAGCCAGCGCTCGTCGCGGGTGCGCAGCCAGGTGATCTCGTAGCCGGCGATGATCGCGGAGAGACCGATCGTGATCGGGACGAAGAGGAAGTGGTAGACGGTCGTGATGGCGAACTGCCATCGGGCGATGTCGGTCGGGTCCACGGGAGCTCCTGGCTGGATCGGGAGGCGGGAATCGGGAGAGACGGCCGGGCGGGTGCCGGGCCACGACCACGCTAGGAAGCCACGACCGGGCCGGCCCACGGCCGGACTGCCCACACCGATGGGACTTTCGGCCTCACTGGTCGAGGACGTCGGCCAGGGGCCGGCGGGGCGTGCGGGGGAGCTCGCGGCGACCGATCGCCTGCCAGCCGACCCGGAGCAGCAGGTGCGGCTCGAAGCGGTCGCCGAGCACGGTGTGGGCGATCTCGTGACGGGTGCTCTCGACCTCGATCGGCTGGCTCATCGGGACCACCGACATGCCGGAGCGGGTGGCCTCCAGCCACAGGTCGCTCATCGCCTCGCCGGTGCGCAGCCAGCTCCCGACGTCGTCCCGGTCGCCGCCGAGGGCGATCACTCGCTCGCCGCCGTGGATCACGAGTCGGGTGTCCTCGAGCACGCCGGGCCGGAACCGGGACCGCGCGTGCAGCGGGTCGGGAGCATCGGGGAGCAGCTCTAGCGGGATGCCGTCGGGACCGTCCCGGTCGATCCAGCGGTCCTGCTCGAGCAGCCGCCGCCCTTCGACCTCGAGGCAGCTGATGGCGCGGTTGGCGAGCAGCTCGAGCCGGAACCGCGCTGCGTCGCTCGTCACGGGCTCCGCCCGGGCCCCCCACAGCGCGGCCCGGGCGGACAGCTCGTCGAGCCGGTCGGCCGGCACCGGCCAGGCCGTGAAGCGGCGCCGGTCGGTGCACCGGGAGCGCAGCAGGTCGATGTCGCCGCGCGCGACGGCGTGCCGGATGGTGCGCGACACCACGACCCGGGCGAGGAGGGTGTCCGGAGCCCCGAGCGGGAGCCGTTCGACGCTCGTCTCCCAGCCGAGGGCACGGGCGGCGAACTGCAGGTGGTGCAGCGCGGCGCCGCAGCTGAGCGTGAGATTGCGCCCGAGCGGGTCCTCGGCGGGCAGCCGGCGGCGGAGGTCGGCGGACAGCTCCAGGACGCCGCCGTCGAGCCGCCACCGCCACGGCTGGGTGTTGTGGACGCTCGGTGCGAGGCAGGCCAGGGAGACCAGCCGCTCGACCACCGCTCCGGGCGCGGTCTCCGAGCGAGTCCTGAGTCGGTTGGCCATGGCTGAGATCCCCCTCGTCCTCGATGAGCCTCCACGCTGGCGCACGCGCGACGCACAGGGCAGGGCACAAGGTCCTGAGCTCGAAGGTGCGCGGTCCCGCCCCGGCGGGCGCCGAACGGGACTAACGTGGGTGGGGTGAGCGACGACGATGCCCGCCCGGCCGACCAGATCCGGGTCTACCTGCTCGACGACCACGAGATGATCCGGCGCGGCATCCGCGACCTGCTCGAGAGCGAGGGCGACATCGTCGTCGTGGGGGAGTCCGACTCGGCCGCCGAGGCGACCCGCCGGATTCCCGCGCTGCGGCCCGACGTGGCGATCCTCGACGGACGCCTGCCCGACGGCTCCGGCATCGACGTCTGCCGCGACGTGCGCTCGCAGGACCCCTCGATCAAGGCGCTCATCCTGACGTCGTACGACGACGACGACGCGCTCTTCTCCGCGATCATGGCCGGCGCCGCCGGCTACGTGCTCAAGCAGGTGCGCGGCAGCGACCTGCTCGACAACGTGCGGCGGGTGGCGGCCGGGCAGTCGACGCTCGACCCCTCGGTCACCGCCCAGGTGCTCGACCGGATCCGCTCCGGGCCACCGGTCAACAAGGAGCTCGCGTCGCTGACGGACCAGGAGGGACGCATCCTCGACCTGATCGGCCAGGGGCTGACCAACCGGCAGATCGCCCGCGACCTGCACCTGGCCGAGAAGACCGTCAAGAACTACGTGTCGTCGCTGCTGGCGAAGCTCGGCATGTCCAGCCGTACGCAGGCCGCGATCTACGCGGTCAAGAACCCACCGCGCCCGCGCTGATCGTCGACGGCGACGATCCGCCGGCCGGTGAGCGAGCGGACCTCGATCCGCAGGCCGAGCACCCGTGACCCCGTGGCCCAGGGGTGCACGCCCTCGGTGGCGCGCTCCTCGCGCTCGCAGCGGCCGCGGACCACGACGCTCCAGCCCAGGCGGCTGTCCTCGTCGATCGCGTCCACCTCGAACGCGACCTCGCGGCCCGCGCAGTCGCGGGCCATCACGGAGTACGGCGTGGTCCGCAGCACGACGGCGTCGCCGTCGACCGCGAAGTTGACGGGGACGACGGACACACCGTGCATCCCGGACCAGGCGACCCGGCCCACGGGACGGGAGCGGAGAAGCTCCCAGCACTCGTCCTCGGACAGCTCCACCAGCCGGCCCGGCCGGTCATCGGGTGTCTGCATCGCGACCACCTCCTCTTCGGGGACGGCTCCATCCTCGTCCTGCTCCGCCCGCGCGGTCAGATGCAAGAGTCCCGGGTTCCCAGGTCCTTCGGCCCGCGCACGGAGTAGCGTCTGGGCCGTGGATGAGGCGGCGTCCGGCGGGGCGGTGGATCTGGGACAGGTGGAGTTCGAGGAGCTCGTGCGCGAGGTCCGGGACCGGATGCACGGTGCGCTCGACCAGCAGGCCCGGCTCCAGCTCCTGCTCGACGCCGTCGTCACGATCTCCGCCGACCTCAGCCTCGACGGCGTGCTGTCCCGCATCGTCGCGATCGCCAGCCGCCTCGTGGATGCGCGCTACGCCGCTCTCGGCGTCCTCAGCGCCGGCCGGCAGCGCCGGCTGCGGACGTTCGTCCACCACGGCATCTCGACCGAGCTCGCCGCCGAGATCGGCGACCTGCCCACCGGGCACGGCCTGCTGGGGCTGATCATCGACCGGCCGGAGCCGCTGCGCCTGCACGACATCGCCGAGCATCCGGCGTCGTACGGCTTCCCCGAGCACCACCCGCCGATGAGCTCGTTCCTCGGTGTGCCGGTGCGGATCAGGGAGCGGGTGTTCGGCAACCTCTACCTGACCGAGAAGGCCGGTGGGGGCGACTTCACCGCCGAGGACGAGGAGATCGTGATCGCGCTCGCGGCCGCCGCGGGCGTCGCGATCGAGAACGCGCGGCTCTACGAGGAGACCACGACCCGCGAGACCTGGGCGCGGGCCACGGCCGCGCTGGGCGCCGTGCTCGCCGACCCGGACTCCGCTGACGACGCGGTGACCGGGCTCGTGGCGCAGGCCCGCGAGCTGGCCGCTGCTGACGGGGCGTGGGCCGAGATCGTGACGGAGGAGGGCGAGAAGCAGCGTCTCGCCAGCAGCGGTGCCGAGATCGGCGACGGGGACGGAGCGGTGCTCGCCGTGCCGTTCACGCCGTCGGCGGGAATCAGTGGGGAGCTGTCGCTGGCCTGGACCCCTGAGCACGAGGACCGCTTCCACGCGCTCGACGCCAAGCTGGTCTCGACCTTCGCCGAGCAGGCGGCACTGTGGCTGCAGCTCGCCGAGGCGAGGGAGGACCAGCGCCGGCTGGCTGTCTTCGAGGATCGGGACCGGATCGGCCGGGACCTCCACGACCTCGTCATCCAGCGGCTCTTCGCCGTCGGCCTCGGGCTGCAGGGCGCGACCCGGCTGGTGCAGCGGCCGGAGGTGGCGGCCCGCATCGAGCAGGCCGTCGACGACCTGGACGCCACGATCAAGGACATCCGGCGGGCGATCTTCGGGCTGAGCTCGCTGGAGTCGGCCGGCGACGTCCAGGCCGAGGTCACCCGGCTGGTCGACCGCGCCGCCGCGACCCTGAAGTTCCGGCCGTCGCTGAGCTTCGAGGGCCCGGTGCGCACGCTGGTGCCCGACGAGGTCGTGCCAGACCTGCTCGCGGTGCTCGCCGAGGGGCTCTCCAACGCCAGCCGGCACGCCGAGGCGACGGCCGTCGAGGTGGTGCTCGAGGCCGGAGACCAGGTGGTGCTGACGGTGCGGGACAACGGTCGGGGCATGTCCGGTGCGGTCGCCGAGAGCGGACTGGCCAACATCCGGTCCCGCGCCGAGCAGCGGCGCGGGACGCTCACGGTCGAGTCGGCGCCCGAGGGCGGCACGGCGCTGATCTGGTCCGTGCCGCGCTGAGCATCGGCGGGTTCAGGACACCACAGCGCCCAGCGCGAGGGCGGCCGTACCCAGGACGAGCAGGATGCCGACGAGCGGCAGGACGAAGCGCAGGTACTGGTCGTAGCGGACCTTGGCCAGCGCCAGGCCACCCATCACCACAGCAGAGGTCGGGGTGATCAGGTTGACCACGCCCGACGCCGACTGGAAGGCCGTGACCACGACCGACCTCCCGACACCGGCGAAGTCGGCGAGGGGCGCGAGGATCGGCATGGCCAGCGCGGCGTGCCCGGAGGTCGAGGGCACCAGGAAGGCGAGCGGCACGTTGATCAGGAACATCACAGCCCCGAACACGCCGGAGGAGGTGCCACTGACGGTGTTCTCCATGGCGTGCAGGACGGTGCCGGTGATCTCGGTGTTGTTCATGATGACGGTCACCCCGCGGGCCAGCACGATGATCAGCCCGACCCCGACGAAGTCGCCGGCTCCGCGGGAGAGGGCCTCGCTCACTCCGTGCTCGCCGAGACCACCGACCAGGCCGACGACGAGCGACATCACCAGGAACAGCGCGGCGAGCTCGGGGAAGTACCAGTCCAGCTGCCAGGCGAAGCTGGTGGCGTCCGGGCCGTGGATCACCTGTGCCCACGGCACGATCGCGAAGATCATGAACGCGAAGGTCACCGCGACGATGGTCAGCACCGCCTTCTGTCGCCCGGTCAGGCGCGGCACGTCGCGCAGGCCGTGTCCGCGCAGCTCGTCGTCGCCGTCGACCGGCCCGACCAACGAGCGGGACGGGTCGGCCTTGACCCGGCGTGCGTAGCGGGTGACCCACCACACGGCGACCGGCACCAGCACGAGGTACATCAGGAACCGGAAGCCGATGCCGTCGCCGATCGAGATGTCCGCCGCGTCGGAGGCGACCCCGGTCGCAAAGGGGTTGACGGTCGAGGCGAGCACCCCGATGCCCGCGCCGACGAGGATGGTGGCCGCGGCGACCATCCGGTCGTAGCCCAGGGCGAGCAGCAGCGGGATGAGGAGCGCGTAGAAGCCGAGGGTCTCCTCGGCCATGCCCTCGGTGGTGCCCCCGATCGAGAACAGGATCATGAGCACCGCGATCAGCGCCGTGCCGCGCCCGCTCATCCGCTGGGCGACCCGGGCCACGCCGTCGTCGATCGCGCCGGTGCGCATGGCCATGGTGATGAACACGCCGATGGCCAGGACGAACAGGAAGACGCCGGCGGCGCCGTACAGCTCACCGGACTCGTACGGCCCGATCTTCCCGTCGGGGTTGAGGATGCCGTACAGGCCGTTGACGGGTGCCATGAAGAGGTCCATCAGCCGGTCGCCGAAGGAGAGTCCGCTGTCCGACGTCGCGTAGGTCCCCGGGATCGGCCGGCCGCTGTCGGCGTCGGTCTGGTAGGTGCCGGACGGGATGACGAAGGCGAGCAGCCAGACGACGATGGTCACGCCGAAGAGCACGGCGAAGGCGCTGGGGAAGTGGAAGCTGCGGCGGACCACCATCTCGCCGTCCGGCGGTGGTGGGGTCGTCGGGCGCTCGGCCCGGTGGGTCGTGCTCATGGCGGGTACCTCCAGTCGAAGCCGTGTCCGGACCACCGAAGCACCGTCGTCGCCTCGCGCAGATCGGTCGATGTGCCCGACGCGACGGGACCTAGGACCCCTCCCCGTGGCGCCGGGGTCGCGCAGGATCGGGGCCAGGAAACCAGAGAGGAATGCCGATGAACCTGCACGTCGACTCCGAGGTGGGCCCGCTGCGCCAGGCGATCCTGCACCGGCCGGGGGTGGAGCTGATGCGTCTGACGCCCACCAACAAGGACGCCTACCTGTTCGACGACGTGCTGTGGGTGAAGCGCGCCAAGCAGGAGCACGACGCGTTCGCCGAGGCGCTGCGCGACCAGGGTGTCGTGGTGCATCTGCTCGACCGGCTGCTCGCCGAGACGATGGAGATCCCGGAGGCCCGCCGGCACGTCCTCGACCACACCTTCGACGAGCGTCTCTACGGGCCGCTCGCGGCGGATGCGCTCCACAACCTCGGCACCTCGTTGCCGCCGGACGAGCTGGCGACGCTGCTGATCGGGGGGATCACGAAGCGCGAGCTGCTCGAGCGGATCGAGGAGCCGCGGTCGGTCGCCGTGCAGACCATGGCCACCGACGACTTCGTCGTTGCCCCGCTGCCCAACCACCTGTTCACCCGCGACACGTCCGCGTGGGTGTACGACGGAGTCTCGGTCAACGCGATGCGCAAGCGCGCGCGAACGCGCGAGACCGTTCACTACGAGGCGATCTACCGCTGGCACCCGGCCTTCGCGGACGCGGGCTTCCGGTGGTGGGCCGATGGATCCGGCGGGGCGCCCGCGACCACCGAGGGCGGGGACATCCTGGTCCTGGGCCGCGGCTCGGTCCTCGTCGGCATGAGCGAGCGGACCACGCCGCAGGGTGTGGAGCGGATGGCGCGCCGGATCTTCGAGGCCGGCAGCGCCGAGCGGATCGTGGCACTGGCCATGCCGCAGAAGCGAGCGTTCATGCACCTCGACACGGTGATGACCATGGTCGACGAGGAGACCTTCACCCAGTACGCGGGGCTCGGTCCGCTGCCGGCGTACACCATCGAGCCGGGGGACACCGCGAAGGAGCTCGCGGTCACCGCCCACGCTCCGGAGGAGATGCACTCCGCGATCGCGGCCGCGCTCGGCCTGGACCGGATCCGGGTGCTCACCCCGACCCAGGACGTCCGCTCGGCCGAGCGCGAGCAGTGGGACGACGGGTGCAACGTGCTCGCGGTCCGCCCTGGTGTGGTCGTCGCCTACGAGCGCAACGTCACGACCAACACCCACCTGCGCAAGCACGGCATCGAGGTGATCACCATCGAGGGCAGCGAGCTGGGGCGCGGTCGCGGCGGCCCGCGCTGCATGACCTGTCCGATCGAGCGCGAGGGGATCTGAGCACGATGGCATCACCGCTGCGCAACCGGTCCTTCCTCAAGGAGCTCGACCTCACGCCGGGGGAATGGCGCTATCTCCTCGACCTCGCCACGACGTTGAAGGCGGCCAAGCGGGCCGGGACCGAGCAGCCGCGCCTGGCCGGCAGGAACATCGCACTGATCTTCGAGAAGACCTCCACCCGCACCAGATGCGCGTTCGAGGTGGCCGCTCGCGACCAGGGCGCCGGCGTGACCTGCCTCGATCCCTCGGGCTCGCAGATCGGGCACAAGGAGTCGATGGCGGACACGGCCCGGGTGCTGGGCCGGATGTACGACGGCATCGAGTACCGCGGGTCGCGGCAGGCCGACGTCGAGGTGCTCGCCGAGCGCTCCGGCGTCCCCGTCTGGAACGGTCTCACCGACGAGTGGCACCCCACTCAGACGTTGTGCGACATGTTGACCATGCGCGAGCACGCGGGGAAGCCGGATTCCGAGATCGCCTTCGCCTACCTCGGCGACGCCCGCAACAACATGGGGAACTCGCTGCTCGTCGCGGGCGCGATGATGGGGATGGACGTGCGCATCGTCGCGCCCCGCGCACTGTGGCCCACCGACGAGGTCGTGGCGCGCGCCCGCAGCCTCGCCGAGCAGACAGGCGCCCGGCTGAGCCTGACCGAGGACGTCGCGCAGGGGGTCTCCGGCGTCGACTTCCTCTACACCGACGTGTGGCTCTCGATGGGTGAGCCCAAGGAGCGCTGGCCCGAGCGGATCGCGCTGTTGCGCGACTACCGGGTCGACGCCGGGGTCGTGAAGGCGACCGGCAACCCCGCGGTGCGGTTCATGCACTGTCTGCCCGCGTTCCACGACCGGCACACGAGCGTCGGCGAGGAGCTCTTCCAGCAGACCGGACTGACCGCGCTCGAGGTGACCGACGAGGTCTTCGAGTCGCCCCACTCCATCGTGTTCGACCAGGCCGAGAACCGGATGCACACCATCAAGGCGGTCCTCGTCGCGACGCTGGGGGACTGAGGTGCGCATCGTCGTCGCCCTCGGCGGCAACGCCCTGCTGACCCGGGGCGAGCGGCCTGACGCGGACATCCAGGAGGCCAACGTATGCCGGGCGGTGGCCGCGCTGGCTCCGCTCGCCGTCGAGCACGAGCTGGTGGTCACGCACGGCAACGGCCCGCAGGTCGGGGTGCTCGCCCTGCAGAGCGCCTCAGACCCGCGGCTGACCACGCCCTACCCCTTCGACGTGCTCGGTGCGCAGACCCAGGGGATGATCGGCTACTGGCTGCTCCAGGCGCTGCAGAACCGGCTACCCGGGCGCCAGGTCGCCGCGATCGTCAACCAGACCCTGGTGTCGGCCGCCGACCCGGCGTTCGACCAGCCGACGAAGTTCGTCGGCGAGGTGTACCCGGAGGCCGAGGCACGCCGGCTGGCCGCCGAGCGGGGCTGGACCGTGCGTGCCGACGGCCGAGGGTGGCGCCGGGTGGTCGGCTCGCCGCGTCCGGAGCGGGTCGTGGAGACGCCGCTCATCCGTGCGTTGCTGCGCCTCGGCGCGGTGGTCGTGTGCGCCGGCGGTGGCGGGGTCCCCGTCGTGCGGGACGAGCGTGGTGAGCTGCGGGGCGTCGAGGCGGTCGTCGACAAGGACCTCACCAGCGCGGTGCTCGCGGAGGCCCTGGACGCGGACGCCCTGCTGGTCCTCACCGACGTGCCGGCCGTGATGCGCGACTTCGGCACGCCTCGTCAGGCGGCCATCCACCGGGAGACGCCGGCGGGGCTTCGGCAGCTGGACCTCCCGGCGGGGTCGATGGGCCCCAAGGTCGAGGCGGTGTGCCGCTTCGTCGAGCTCACCGGGGGGATGGCGGCGATCGGTGCGCTGGAGAACGTGACGGCGATCCTCGCCGGTACGTCGGGCACGCTGGTCACGCCGTCGGGACGCTACGACGGCCCGGCGGCGGCCGGAGCAGACTCGTGACCGGCGCCGCGCGTGCGGCGGCGGTCGGTGAGCCGCCGGCGGGGCTCGACGACCAGCAGGTCATGGAGAGCCGCCGGGTCCACGGACCGAACGTGATGCCCCGCGCTCGGCGCAAGCCGGCGTGGCGGCTGCTCGTCGACCAGATGACCCACCTGCTCGCGGTCCTGCTCTGGGTGGCCGCCGCCCTGGCGGTGATCGGCGGGATGCCCGAGCTCGGCACGGCGATCTCACTCATCGTCGTGCTGAACGCCCTGTTCGCCTTCTGGCAGGAGTTCCACGCCGATCGCTCCACCGAGAGGCTGCGCGCGCTGCTCCCGTCCCGGGCGCTGGTCATCCGGTCCGGTCATCGGGTCCCGGTGGACGCCACCGACCTCGTGGTCGACGACATCGTCCTGGTCGAGGCAGGCGACCGGATCGCCGCGGACCTGCGGGTGATCTCCGCCGAGGGCCTCGCCGTCGACGAGTCACTGCTCACCGGCGAGAGCGCCGCCGTCGTCCACGGCGTCGGCGACACGCTCATGTCCGGCACCTTCGTCACCCAGGGACGCGCCCGGGCCCGAGTGGTCGCCGTCGGTCCCGAGACCACCCTCGCCGGGATCTCGCGTCTGTCCGAGACCGCTCACCGCCCGCCGAGCCCGCTCACCGTGCAGCTGCGCAAGGTGGTGCGCGTGGTGGCCGTCGTGGCGTTCACGGTCGGGATCGGGCTCGGCCTCGGCTCGCTCCTGCTCGGTCTCGACGCGACCGAGGCGTTCCTCTTCGGCGTCGGGGTCTCGGTCGCGCTCGTCCCCGAGGGCCTGCTGCCGACCGTCACCCTCTCCTTGGCCCGCGGCGCGCAGCGGATGGCGGGCGAGCGGGCGCTCGTGCGCCGTCTCGACGCGGTCGAGACGCTCGGGGCGACCACCTTCATCTGCACCGACAAGACAGGCACCATCACCCAGAACCGGATGAACGTGGTCACGGTCGTCACGCCGTCGGGACGGCACGACATCGCCGGCGACGGGTACGCGCCGACCGCTGTGCTCACCGGCACCGGCGACCTGGCCGACCTGCGGCAGGCGGCCCGCTCCGCCCTGCGCTGCGTGACGGGCCGGGTCAGGGACCGAGACGGGGACTGGTCGCCCGTCGGCGACCCGATGGAGGCTGCCCTGCACGCCCTGGCCCTGCGCGTCGGCGCTCCGGTCGAGGACGTCGTCGTGCGCTGTCCCTATACGCCGGAGCGGATGGTGAGCTCGGCGTGGTACGACGGGCAGGTCGCCGTCCTCGGGGCCCCGGAGGCCGTGCTCGCGCGCTGCCGTGCGGTTCCCGACGGTCTTCGCGCGACACTGGCCGAGCTGACCGATGCCGGCCTGCGCGTCCTCGCCGTCGCCGGTCGCCCGGGGCCCGCGGACGGGGGCGAGGCGAACGAGCACGATCTCACCTTCCACGCTCTGCTCGGCCTCCAGGACCCCCCGCGTCCCGACGTCGCGGCGGCGCTCGGCCAGTGCCGCCGGGCCGGGATCCGGGTCGCCATGCTGACGGGCGACCATCCCCGCACGGCACGGGCGATCGCCGGCCAGGTCGGCCTGCTGCGCGAGGGGGGTGTGGTGGTCGAGGGCAAGGACCTGCCCGCCGACGACGGTGAGCTCGCGGCGCTGCTCGACTCCGAGAGCGGCGCGGTCGTCGCCCGCGTCACCCCCGCCGACAAGCTGCGCATCGCACGGGCGCTGCGCCGGGGTGGACACGTGGTCGCGATGACCGGCGACGGCGTGAACGACGCTCCGGCCCTGCGGGCCGCCGATGTGGGCGTGGCGATGGGGGCGAGTGGCAGCGACGTGGCACGGGAGGCCGCGGACCTGGTGCTCCTCGACGACCACTTCGCCACGATCGTGACCGCCGTGGAGCTGGGCAGGGCGACCACCCAGAATGTGCGCCGCTTCCTCACCTTCCACCTCACCGACAACGTCGCCGAGCTCGCGCCCTTCGCCGCCTGGGCGCTCAGCGGCGGCAGCTTCCCCCTCGCCATCGGCGTGCTCCAGGTGCTGGCGCTCGACATCGGCACCGACATGCTGCCGGCGCTCGCGCTCGGGGCCGAGCCGGGACGTGCCGACGTCATGCGAGGACGTCGTCGACGTACGCTCATCGACCGCGGCCTGGCGGTCCGGGCGTTCCTGGTGCTCGGCCTGACCGAGGCGATCCTGGCGCTGACCGCGTTCACCGTCGTGCTGACCAGCCACGGCTGGCGGTGGGGGAGCACCCCCGACCCGTCGACCCTGGCGGTCGCCTCCGGCACGGCCTTCGCCGTGATCGCCGGGACCCAGGTGGCCAACGCCTTCGCCTGCCGCAGCACCCGGCTGCCCGTGTGGCGGCTCGACCTGCTCGGCAACCGGCTCGTGCTCGTCGCCGTCGCCGCCGAGGTGCTGCTGCTCCTGGTCTTCCTCGGCGTGCCACCGGTCGCGGACCTGCTGGGAGGCAGCTTCCCGGACGCCGGAGGTTGGCTGCTCGTCCTCGGGTCGGCCGGAGCGCTCATCCTCGTCGACGGCGTCGCCAAGAGGCTGCGCGGGACCAAGGTCCCTCGAGGTCCGGGCGCAGCGCCCCTGCCCGCGGCCTCGTCGGGAGGCGAGGCTCGGAGCGACCCCGAGGAGGCACCATGACCACCACCGCGCCCCGTCCCGTCGTCGTCGGGCACGACGGCGGCTACGCCAGCAGCGGAGCGCTGCGCTACGCCCTGGCCGAGGCGCGCCGCGGCGCGGCGCCGCTGCGCATCGTGCACGCCATGCCACTGCGGACCTCCGCCTTCGTGGACCTGCCGGTCCTCGCGGAGGAGCTGGACGCCGAGCGCCGGCAGGTGGAGGCGACCTTGCGCGCCGAGGCGTCCCGGCTGGCAGGCGACGTCGCGGTCCAGGTCGTCACCTGTCACGGTGCTCCCGCGTCCGTGCTCCTGGGGTCCGCGGAAGATGCCCGGCTGCTGGTGATCGGGCGCGAGCACCGGACCGGCCTGCGTCGGCTCCTCGGCGGAGCGACCACCGAGGACGTCGCGGCGCACGCGACCGCGCCGGTCGCCGTCGTACCCGAGGGCTGGCACGACGCCCAGACCCCTCGGCAACGGATCCTGGTCGCGTTGAAGGAGCCGGCTCACAGCGCGGAGCTGCTCGGCGCGGCCTTCCGGCGCGCGGAGCAGTCCGGGGCGATCGTCCGTGTCGTCCACGCCTGGCAGCCCGACGACCGGGTCTCCGGCGACCGCCCGGACGCGTGGACGCCCCAGGCGCTGCTGGTGGAGCGCGCGGCGTCGGCGATCGACGACCTGCTCCGGCCCTGGCGACGGGCGTTCCCCGGCGTGATCGCGAACGTCGAGGTCCACCTCGCCGATCCCCGGACCGACCTGCTCGAGGAGTCCGCCGCGGCCGACCTGGTGGTCCTGCTGCGCGGCGAGGCGCCGGTATTCGGGCCTCACCTCGGCGGCGTGCTGCGCCCGGTGCTCCACGCCGCGGACTGCCCGGTGCTGCTGGTGCCCGCCACGAGCGGCCAGCTTCCGCCCCTCGACCTCGAGCTGGAGCGCGCGGGCACGATGCTGCGCTGACCGGCCGGTCGTGTGGCGGCGCGGGCGCTACCTGCGCTCCGAGGCGAGGTCCCGCCAGGCGAGGGGCACCAGGACCCCCAGTGCCGGCACGACCCAGAACAGGAATCCCCAGCCGAAGAGCACCAGCAGCAGGTGGAATGCGATCACTCCGGCCCATCCGACGCGGGCTGCGCGCCCGCCGACGAGCAGGCATCCGCCGAGCGCGATCTCGCCGGCCATCAGGAGCAGTCCGTAGAGCTCGGGACGGGCCATGAAGACCTCGGCCCATGCGTCGCGCACGAACGGGAACAGGGCCTCGTCGGCGAACGGCCGGTAGAACTCGGCGTCGGAGATGACGATGCCGAGATGGACGCCTCCCGTCACGAGGAAGAAGGCGCCCACCACGCAGCGTGCGAGCCGACCGGTGGGCCGACGGCGGGATGCGGTCGTCACGACGTCGCCCTGGCTCGATGCAGCACCAACCGGCCGGCGCGCAGGGCAGGGACGGCGAACGCGAGGCTGGCCGCCGTGGTGATGACCAGCGTCGCCACCGAGGCCTGCGGGTCGTCGCGGAGGATCATCGCCGCGGCCATCGCCGCGACGGAGGCAGGGACGAGCGCGAACCAGGACACCACCGCGAACCAGGCAGCCGCGGCGGCCGGGTGGTCACGACCGACGGCGACGGCGGCCGCCACGGCGAGCGGTACGACGGCACCCAGGTCGAGCAGCACGATCGACCAGTAGAACGAGGGAGCCTCGGCATACTCGGCCGGGATCGGGCTGGAGGTCACCGATCCCGCGAGCAACGGCAGGTAGCGCGCCACGACGAACGCGGCGAGGAGGAGCAGCCAGGCGACGCGCGCGTGCCTGGTGCGATCGGAGATCCGGGGGCCCGGGGCGGTGACGGCCCGGCACCAGCACCACACGCCCGCGGCGCCCGCGAGCGTCGCGATCGCCAGATGAAGCAGGACCGCGGGCGAGTACGCGAGGCGCTCGGGTCCGATGACGTACTGGACGAACATGTAGGCCACGTAGCCCGTCGGTCCCAGGGCGAGGAGGGCCGCTCCCGGGCGGTCGTGGAGCGCCAGCACGGCGGCCGTGACCAGGGCCGGGACCACGAGGGCCAGGGTGACCGCCTCGAGTCCGAGCAGCTGGTTGAGGAGCGAGTCCGGCAGGGGATAGGCGAGGATGTCGCTGCCCAACGGTCCGAGCGCGCTGTTGAGGACCAGCGCGGCGGCGAGCAGCAGGAGCACCGGGCCGAGGGCCCGGTCGCGCCGTCGCGTCGGGGCGTGGGGTGCCGAGGCCGCCGCGGTGACGGGGCGCACGTCGGTCATGCGTCGACCCCCTCGGGCGCCCTCGTCTGGGGCTCGACCAGTCGCCGGTGCAGTTCCTCGGTCAGCACGTGGATCTGCCGGGTGAGGTCGGTGTTCGTCTTCAGCTCGAGCTCCTGCTCGACGAAGTCGTGGTCCGCCTTCGCCCGCTGCACCTCGGCCTGGCGGTTCTGGCCGATCATCACGAAGGTCGACAAGAAGATGGCCTCTAGGGAGACCACCAGGGTGAGGGTCGGCCAGGGGCTGCGCTCGGCGGCGAGCATCCAGAGCGCGAAGACCACCGTGTGGATCCACACGAACGGCATCGACCCGGCGAACGCGGTGATCGCGTCGGCAAGCCTGGCCTGCCAGTCCTCGGCCCGACGCTGGAAGTAGCGTTCGATGCCCGGGTGACGGGCGACCCCGTTGCCGCGGTGACCGGGCGCCTCTGATCGATGCATGCTCCGACGCTAGGAGCGTCGGGGCGGCTCGGGGAGGGACGGAGTGTCCTTCCCGGGCGGGAACTTGGTCCCGTCGGGAGGGGTGGTTCGCCCCTCGCCCCGGCTCGGGCTGCCGCGCCACGCTCGACGGGTCAGGACCTCCACGACCCGAGGAGTGACGGCCATGATGTGGAACGACGATCACTATTACTTCGGCTGGCCAGGGATGCTGCTGATGATGGCAGTGGTCTGGTCGCTCGCGGGCGCCGGCGTCTATCTCGGCGCGCGCTGGCTCGGGCGGGCCAGGACCACCGCTGATCCGCTCGCGATCCTCGACGAGCGACTCGCCCGCGGTGAGATCGACGTGGAGGAGTACACCCGGCTCTGGCAGGCGATCACCGACCGGCGCCCGGCGGTGCGGTCCCGATGACCCTCCGGCCTGAGGACCTTCGGCCCTGCCCGGCGCCGACCCGGTCCGATGACGATCGGGTGGTGACCAGCTACGTCTACTCGTTCGACGCCCCCGGCAACCCCGACCGCGACCTGCTCGGGAGCAAGGGAGCCGCGCTGGCGCGCATGGTGCAGCTCGGCCTGCCGGTGCCGCCCGGTTTCACGGTGACGACCGCGGCCTGCCGGCAGGTGCTGGAGCACGGAGCCCGACCCCCTGGCCTGAACGGCGACCTCGGGCATCACCTCGCCCTCCTGGAGGAGCGGACAGGACGCCGGCTCGGCGACCGCGAGCAGCCCCTCCTGCTGGCCGTCCGCACGGGAGAGGCGAGCTCGGTGCCTGGCGCGATGGACGGCCCGATGGACACGATCCTCGACGTCGGCCTCAACGACGAGACGGTCGAGGCGCTGGCCCGGCTGGCGGGGGACGAGCGCTTCGCGTGGGACTGCTACCGGCGCCTCGTCGAGATGTTCGGCGCGACCGTCCTCGGCGTGCCCGCCGAGCGGTTCACGGAGCTGACCCGGGCCGTGCTCGACGACCGGCGGGTCGCGGAGGTCGCGGGGCTCACCGCCGACGGGCTGCGTGACCTCGTCGAGCGGGGCCACGGGCTGTGCCTGGAGGTGGCCGGCCGGACCCTGCCGCAGGACCCCCGAGAGCAGCTCGACCTCGCCATCGACGCCGGGCTCGCCTCGTGGCACAGCGAGCGGGCCCGCCTCCACCGCCGCCGGTGCGACATTCCCGACCACCTGGGGACCGCGGTCAACGTCCAGGCGATGGTGTTCGGCAACCACGGTGACTCCTCGGGGAGCGGCGTCGCCTTCACCCGGGACCCCGCCACGGGGGAGGCCGGCGCCTACGGTGACTACCTCCCCGGCGCGCAGGGGAAGGAGGCCGTCACCGGAGTCCAGGCGGCCGTGCCGCTGGCCCGGTTGCGGGAGATCGACCGCGCGTCGTACCGGAGGCTTCGCGAGGTCATGGGCACGCTCGAACGTCATTACCGGGACCTGTGCGAGGTCGAGTTCACCGTCGAGGACGGCCGACTCTGGATCCTGCGGACCAGGGTCGGCGAGCGCAGCCCGGCCGCGGCCTTCCGGATCGCGGCCGACCTGGTCGACGAGGGGATGATCACCGAGGACGAGGCCCTGGTCCGGGTCAGCGGTGAGCAGCTCACGCAGCTGATGTTCCCGCGGCTCGACACCGGGCCGGTCGCCCCGGCCGCGGCCGGGCTCGCCGCTTCGCCCGGTGCCGCGGTCGGCCGGGTCGTGCTCGACAGCAGGACGGCTCTCGCCCTTGCCGCCCGCGGTGAGGAGGTCGTCCTGGTCCGGCCCGAGACGCGGGCCGACGACCTGCCGGGCCTCGACGCCGCCTGCGCCGTGGTCACCGCACGGGGCGGCCGGACGTCCCACGCCGCCGTGGTCGCCCGCGGCAGGGGACTGCCGGCCGTGTGCGGGGTCGAGGGGCTGGAGATCGACCCCGACACCCGTCAGGTGAGCCTCGCCGGTGAGCGGCTGTTCGCCGAGGGCGAGGTGATCTCGGTGGACGGTGTCACCGGTGGCGTCTACCGCGGCCGGCATCGCACGGTGTCCTCGGACGTGAGCCGTTGGCTCGACGGGCATTCGGTCGAGTCCCCGGTCGTGACCGCGGTCGCCCGGCTCCTGGCGCATGCCGACCGGTCGCGCCGGATCGACGTCCGGGCGAACGCGGAGACCGCGCGCGACATCGACCGAGCTGTCCGCTACGGCGCCGAGGGGGTCGGCCTGGTGCGCACCGAGCACCTGTTCCTCGGCGACCGCCGCACCTACCTCGAGCGCTTCCTCATCGGCGGAGAGGGGGAGCGGGCCGACGCCCTCCGCGAGCTGACCGCGCTCCAGCGCGAGAGCTTCGCCGTCCTCCTCGCCGCGGCGGCGGGTCGGCCCCTGACCATCCGCCTCCTCGACGCGCCCCTCCACGAGCTGCTGCCGGACCTCACCGAGCTCGCCGTGCGCACCGCGACGGCGACGGCGCACGGGTGTCCGGACGAGAGGCTGCGGGCCCGGCTCGCCGCCGTCCGCCGCCTGCACGAGGCGAACCCGATGACGGGCCTGCGGGGTGTCCGCCTGGCGATCGTGCGGCCCGAGCTGGTCGTGGCCCAGGCGACGGCGGTGTTCGAGGCGGCCGCCGACCTGCGCGAGCGCGGGCGTGCGGTGGATCTCGAGCTGATGGTGCCCCTGGTCAGCTCCGTGGGCGAGCTCGTCGCGGTCGCCCGCTCCGTCGGGCAGGCCGCGGACGATGTCGCGGCCCGCCGGGGCCGGGTGCCCTATCGGCTCGGGGCCATGGTGGAGACGCCCCGGGCGGCGGTCACGGCTGGTCATCTGGCCGAGCACGCCGACTTCCTTTCCTTCGGCACCAACGACCTCACCCAGCTGACCTGGGGGCTCTCGCGCGACGACGCCGAGCGCATGTTCCTTCCGCGCTATCTCGACGACGGCGTGCTGACGAGCTCGCCGTTCGCCACGATCGACGAGGAGGGGGTGGGCTATCTGCTCGGCCTCGCGGTCGAGGGCGCCCGGCGTCGTCGTCCCCAGCTCCCCATCGCGGTGTGCGGCGAGCACGCGGGCGATCCCGCGTCCATCGGCTTCCTCGCGGGGCTCGGGCCGGCCTATCTGTCCTGCGCGCCGTCCCGGGTCCCGGTCGCGCGTCTGGAGGTGGGCCGGGCCGCGGTACTGGCGGAGGGCTGCCCCGCGGACCGGTTCGACGAGCTCGACGCTCCCGTCCTGGCCCGGGTCGGGTGATCCCGGTGCTGGTGGAGGACATCATGAGTCCGCACCCGGTCACGGTGCGCACCGACCTGCCGCTCGGCGCCGCCGCGCGGCTGCTGGCCCGGCATGCCGTCACCGCGTTACCGGTCGTCGACGAGCGCTCCCGGGTGGTCGGCGTGATCAGCGAGGCCGACATCCTCGCGGGCTCCCGGCTGACCGACTCCGTGGGCAGCGCGATGAGCAGGGTGATCGCCCTCGTGCATCCTGAGACGGACGTCGCCGAGCTGCGCGCGATCCTGACCCGCACCGGGGTGAAGAGCCTGCCGGTCGTCGACGCGGCGGACCAGGTCGTCGGGGTGGTCAGTCGCAGCGACGTGGTCCGTGCGTTCGCCCACGACGACGAACAGCTCGAGGCAGACGTGGCCGACGTCCTCGCCCGCGCCCGGGTGTCCGGGTGCGGGGTGCGGGTGCGCAACGGCATCGTGCAGCTCACGGGGCTCGAGGCCACCGACGAGGGCCGCCGTGCATTCGTTCTCGACGCGGTCGGCGCCATACCGGGTGTGGTCACGGTCCGATGGGGCCGAGGGCGATGAGCACGCTCGAGGAGCTGGATGTCCGCGACTGCGAGCGGCTGTTGCGCTCGGGGGTGTTCGGGCGCGTCGTGCTGGTCGCCGACGGGCGCCTGGAGATCGTCCCGGTCAACTACACCACTCACGGCGACGCCGTCTGGGTGCGGACCCGGCCGGGATCGCTCCTGGACCGCTGCGCCGACGGCGCACCGGTGCTCCTGGAGGTCGACCACGTCGACCACGACCGCGCCCGCGGCTGGTCGGTCGTGGCCCGTGGCCACGGCGAGCGGGTGCGGGACTGCGAGCGCACCGGCTCCGAACGACGACGCTCGGGCCCGCCACGGTGGGTGCGCCGGGAGGACGAGGCGTGGCTCCAGCTGCGTTGGGAGGAGCTGACCGGTCGGCGTACCGGATCGGGCTGGGACCTGACGGCCGGGCTGCCGGTGAACAGGATCGCCCGGTGACCTCCGCCGACGTGCTGCTGAGCGACGGTGGCCTGGCGGAGATCCGGCCGCTGGAGGCCGCCGACAGCGCCGGTGTCCATGAGCTGCACGAGAGGGCCTCTGATGACGCGCTGCGGTTGCGCTTCTTCAGCGGCGGGCGCCGCGCGGCCAGGCTGTACGTCGACCGGGTGCTCGACTCCCCGGAGACCATCGCGCTCGTCGCGCTGTCCGGGGACCGCCTGGTCGCCCTGGCCACCGCGGAGCCGATCGACGCCACGAGCTGTGAGGTGGCGTTCCTCGTGGCCGACGACCTGGCCGGTCACGGCCTGGGGACCCTGCTGCTGGAGCATCTCGCCGCGCGGGCCCGTGACCGGGGGATCGGGCGGTTCACCGCCCTGGTCCTCGCGGAGAACCATCGGATGCTCGACGTCTTCGCCCGGGCGGGGTTCACCGTCGCCCGGACCACCGAGGTCGGTGAGTGCGAACTGGACCTGGACATCGCGGTCACGCCGGCGGTCCAGGAGGCCGCGGACCTGCGCGAGTTCGTGGCGGAGGCCCGGTCCCTGCGCCCGCTGCTGGCTCCCCGGTCGGTCGCCGTCTACGGCGCCCGCCGGGACGGAACCGGCATCGGCGCGGCGGTGCTGACGGCCGTGCGCCGCGACGGGTTCGCGGGCGATGTCGTCGCCATCCATCCGCGTGCCCGGGTCGTGGCCGGCGTGCCCGCCCGCGACTCACTCGCGGACGGGACGCCGGTCGACCTCGCGGTCATCGCTGTCCCGGTGGCGGGCGTCCTCGACGCGCTCGAGGACGCGATCGCCGGGGGAGCGCGGAGCGCCGTGGTGGTCTCGTCGGGCTTCGGCGAGATGGGTCCGGACGGGTCGCGGCTGCAGCGGGAGCTGGGCCGCACCGCTCGTCGCCACGGAGTCCGGGTGGTCGGGCCCAACTGTCTCGGCGTGCTCGACAACGCCCCCGACGTGCGGCTCAACGCGACCTTCGGACTGCGGGCGCCTGGCCCCGGGGGCCTCGCCGTCGCCAGCCAGTCCGGTGGTGTCGGCATCGCACTGATGGAGCTGCTCGCCGACGAGGGCGTCGGCGTGCGCACGTTCGTCTCGCTCGGCAACAAGGTCGACGTCTCCGGCAACGACCTCCTCGCGGCCTGGTACGACGACCCCGAGGTCACCTGCGCCGCGCTCTATCTCGAGTCGTTCGGGAACGCGCGCAAGTTCGCTCGGTTCGCACGCCTGTTCTCCGAGCGCAAGCCGCTGGTCGCGGTGGTCGGCGGCCGCTCCGCCGGTGGCCGGCGGGCGGGCGCCTCGCACACCGCCGCCGCCGCGACCTCCGCGGTCGGGGTGGCGGCCCTGTGCGCCCAGAGCGGCGTCATCGCGTGCCGGGACGCCGAGGAGCTGGCTGACACGGTCACGGTCCTGACCCGCGAGCCGCTCCCGGCCGGGCCGCGGATCGCGGTCCTGAGCAACGCAGGCGGGCTCGGCGTGCTGGCGGCCGACGCGGCGCAGGACGCCGGCCTCGACGTGGTCGCGTTCTCACCGGCGCTGCGTGCCGAGGTCGCCCATCGCGTCGCGCAGACCACCGGATCGGCCAACCCGGTCGACGCCGGAGCGGGCGCCGACGCCGAACGGGTCGCCGCGCTCGCGGACGTGATGCTCGCCTCCGACGAGGTCGACGCCCTGCTCGTGGTCCTGGTCGCGACGGACACCAACGACGTCCTGGGCGTGCTCGACGCCCTCGCCGACGTACGACGTCGTCACCCGGGTCGTCCCGTGATCGCGGTCGGACTGGGCGTGGATGCGGACGGGACCCATGCGGGAGTCACGACGCTGCGGTCCAGCGCGGCCGCGGTGGCCGCGCTCGGGCGGGCGGTGAGGTACGCCGCATGGCGTCGCGACGTCGTTCCCCCAGCTCCGGCCCCGGACCCGGTGCGGGCGCGGAAGTCCCGGGACGAGGCGATCGACCTGCTCGCCCGTGGCGGCGTCGATGGCTGGGTCGCACCCGGCGACGCCGCAGCGCTGCTGCACCGCTACGGACTCAAGTCCGCCGGCGTCGTCACGACCGCCGCCGACGCACCACAGGCGGCCGCGCAGATGGGCTTCCCCGTGGCGGTCAAGGTCGCCAGCGCAGACGTGGTCCACCGCACCGAGCGGCGGCTGGTCGCCACGGGGCTGATGTCCCCGAAGGAGGTGGCGCTCGCCGCCGACGACATCGAGCGCCGGATGGGCAGGGCCTGTCCGGTGCTGGTGCAGCCGATGGTCACCGGCGTCGAGATGGCGCTCGGCATGGTGCGCGACCCCGTTCTCGGCCCACTGGTGATGGTGGCGCCGGGCGGGGTGAGCACCGACCTGGCCGACGACCGCGCGTTCCTGCTCCCGCCGTTCGTGCCGGGGGAGATCATGCGGGCGCTGCGCACCTTGCGCACCTGGCCACTGCTCGACGGCTTCCGGGGCGCGCCGCGGGCGGACGTCGAGGCATTCGCACGCGCGGCCTCAGCGCTCGGGCAGCTCGCGGTCGAGGTACCCGAGATCGCCGAGCTGGACCTCAACCCGGTGCTGGTCACCGAGGACGGGATCCACCTGGTCGACGTCAAGGTGCGCCTCGCGGCGGGAGAGTCGCTGGACGAGCCTCGGCAGCTGCGCCGGACCTGACGGCACGACGGCCCTGGGTGCGGGGACCTAGGACCCTGTCGCGGCGCCGAGGCCGCTCCTAGCGTCGGTGAGTGAGACCACCGCACCGCAGAGCAGGAAGGTCGTTGCGATGCCGACCACACCGACGATGTCATCCCGCGCCCCGACCGTGGGGCCGGTCAGTCCCATCCTGACCTTCCTGGGAGCAGCCGGGACGGTCACGGGCAGCTGCTTCCTGCTCGAGCACGACACCAGCCGGGTGCTCGTCGATGCCGGCCTCTACCAGGGCCCGTCCGAGCTGCGACGCAGGAACTGGGAGCCGCTGCCGATCGACCCGGCGACGGTGGACGCCGTGCTGCTCACCCATGCCCACCTGGACCACTGCGGCCAGTTGCCGCGACTGGTGAAGGACGGCTTCGCCGGGCCGATCCACTGCAGCAAGGAGACGGCCGCGCTGGCCGCGATCGTGCTGAGGGACAGCGCCCATCTCCTCGAGGAGGAGGCGCGCTACGCCAACGAGTCCGGCTGGTCGCGGCACCGGCCGGCGCTGCCGCTGTACACCGCGGACGACGTCGAGAGGACGCTGCGCCGGTTCGCGCCTCTGCCGTATGACGAGCACCACTCGGTCACGGCATCCGTGGGAGTCCGTCTCCACCCGGCCGGGCACATCCTCGGCTCGGCGACCCTCGAAGTGGACATCGCCGGGGACGTGGTGGTCTTCAGCGGCGACCTCGGCCGCGACGGGCACCCGCTCCTCGAGCCACCGCCCGCGCCCGTGGCCGCCACCGCGCTGGTGCTCGAGTCCACCTACGGCGACCGCGTGCACCCGACGGCCGAGCCCGGCGTCCTCGCCGGCGCGGTGCGGCGCACCGTCGGCCGTGGCGGCACGGTCCTCATCCCCGCCTTCGCCGTCGACCGGACCGAGCTGGTGCTGCTGGAGCTCGAACGGCTCGAGAGCGCCGGGCTGATCCCGCGGGTGCCGATCCACGTCGACAGCCCGATGGCACTCGAGGCCCTCGGGGTGTATCTCCGGGCCCTGCACGAGGGCTCCGCGCAGCTCCGGGCCGATCGGGCGGAGGCACTGGAGAGGCTCCGCGCTCTCGACCTCCACGCCGTGCGGGATGCCGGCGAGTCCCGCCGCCTCAACGACCCTGACCAGCCGTGCATCATCGCCTCGGCGTCCGGCATGGCGAGCGGCGGGCGGGTCGTCCACCACCTCGCCCACCAGCTGCCCGACCCGCGCAACTGCGTGGTCCTCACGGGCTACCAGGCACCCGGCACCCGTGGGCGACAGCTCCAGGACGGCGCGCGGCACCTCAAGATCCACGGGCACTACGTCCCGGTACGCGCCGAGGTGGTCGACGTACCGGACTTCTCGGTGCACGCCGACGCCGACGACCTCGTCGCCTGGGTGGCTTCGGCGGCCGCGCCCCCGACCACGGTGTACGTCGTGCACGGGGAGCCGCACTCCTCCGCGGCGCTCGCCGGGCGGATCGAGGACGAGCTGGGCATCTGCGCCGTCGTCCCCACGCTCGGTGAGCGGGTGCGCGTCGACTGAGAGGCCTCGGCAAGGGACCGCCGTGGACGGTCCGGTCAGGACGCGATGACGAGCCGGGGTGCTGGGCGGAGGGTCATGCTCTCGGCGAGCCGGTGCCGGACGAGCTCCTCGCACAGCGCCATCCGCCGGTCCTCGTCCGGGTGGTAGGCCTGCAGCAGCTGCTCGGCACGCAGGACCGCGGCCAGCACCTGGCCGGCGCGACCGCACCGGCGTACTCGAGGATCAACCGGTCAGCGAGGTGCTGGCGAGCCTGGCGGCGCGCTCGTGGGTCCGACATGGGCATCTCCTTGTACTCGACGACCAGCCTGAACCGCCAGGCGAGTTCGGGGCAGGGCCGAAGGTCCCGAGTCCGGCCGACGTGGCTCAGCCCGCGTCGTCGCCGGGGTCCGGGGCCAAGCCGGGGGCGACGTGGTGGACCTCGGTGTCGGGGCCGGGGAAGAACACCGACTCGTGACCGTTGTCCGACCAACGCACGACGTACGGCGGGCTCCCGTCGGAATGCCTCACCTGCAGGACCTCACCGTCGCGGACGGGGCCACCGACCCGGTTGCTGCGGACAATCAGGCGATCGCCGACGGATGCGTACATGTCGTGCTCCTTTGGTTCGGACGGGCGTGCGCGCCGAAAGGCTCAGCGGACGACGGCCACCGGGCATCGGGCGTGGCCGAGGACGTGCTGGCTGACCGAGCCGAGCAGCATCTCGCTGAATGCATCGCGGCCCCGAGACCCGACGACGACCAGCGATGCGGCGTGGCTGGCGTCGACCAGCACCTGCCCGGCGCGGACCGGGACCGCCTCCGGCTCGATCGAGACGTCCGGGAACTCGGCGGCACACGCGCGACAGAGGTCCTGGACGAGCTGCTCGGCGGCGGCCAGCTGACGGTCGGCGAGCTCGGACTCGGCGCCGTCGAAGGTCAGCACATGAGCGAGCGCCGAGAAGCAGCCGTGGACCGCGGCGACGCTCTCGCCCGTGCGTCGAGCCCGCTCGCAGGCGAATCGGAGCGCCTGAGCGGAGGACGGTGACTCGTCGACGCCGACCACGATCCGGTCCACCGCCGTCGAGTGCCGGGGCCGTACGACGACCACGGGGCATGGCGCGTGGCGCGCGATGTGTTGGCTGACCGAGCCGGCCAGCGTGCCGGCCGCGAACCCGTGGCCGGCGCTGCCGACGACGAGCAGCGACGCGCTCCGTGCCGCGTCGAGGAGCTGGGGGACGACCGAGCCGTGCCGTACCTCGACCTCGGCGTCGGCGCGACCGAGAGCGCCGAGCCGTTCCGCGGCGCTCGCGCACCATTCCTCGACGGCGCGGTCCATGACATGGCGGTACTCGCCGAGGGCCGGGGCCATCGCCGTGCCGACCACGACGACATGCAGGTCGGGCGGCGGAGCGGCGCCGACCGCCGCGTCCTGGGCCGCCCAGACGAGCGCGGCATCAGCGCCGGACGATCCGTCGTACCCGACGACAATGCGGGAGTTGTCTCTCATGGGCCCAGCCTGCGCCGGCCACGGGTGGGCCGACAGGGCCAAAGGGCACGACCCCGGGTGACCGTTGGCCGTGGGGTGACCTGGGGAGGGCTGGGCATCCGGCCGTCGATGCGCCCGGTCGGGGTCGTGGTCTCGTTGAGGTCGGCCATGCCGTCCGCGTCAGTCATCGACCAGCCGCCTGCCGCTGATCCGTGTCGGACTGACCCGGACGTACACCGGCCGGAAGCCGCGCGCCCACGGCAGCGGACGGGTCGACTCTAGGGCGGGCAGGTCCGCGCTCTCGACGTACGACGACCGCCCACGCACCAGCACGCTCCAGCCCGTCTGGTGGAAGTCGTCGAGGCGGTCGACCTGGAAGGAGACCTCGGCGTCGTTGAGACGCAGGCACATCTCGCTGGCGGGGGAGACCCGGAACAGGACGGTCTCGCCGTCCATCCGGAAGTTGACCGGCAGCGCGACCGGCCCCTGGTCGTCGGCGTAGACGATGCGGCCGACGCGGGCCAGGCCGAGCAGCTGCAGGCACTCGGAGCGGGGGATGTCGTGCAGCGTCGCCTGCTGCAGGTCCTCGTAGGCGTCCATGCCGGTTCCTCTCGTTGCGGGGGGCACGACCTCAGCCTGCGCCATCACGGCGGCGAGGCACAGGGTCGCAGGTCCCGAGCCTCGGGACCTGCGACCCGAGCCCGCGGAGGGGGCGGGCGAGACGTTCAGCGCCGCCACCATCTCTTCGGCCTGTCGGGACGCTCGTGGCCCGCGCACCACTCCTCGGCGGGCACCCGGGCCCGGACCGACGCGACGTGCTGGCCGCACCCGGCCCAGGTCGTCTTGCGCACGTCCTGCAGCGCACCGGACGGCACACGGCTCAGGCCTCCGCGGCAGTCGACTCGAGCGCGTCGGCGAACGAGCAGAACGCGTCGTACGCCCGGGCGCCGTGGATCGTCGCGGGCCCGCCGTGCATCAGGAAGGTGACGCCGATGGCCTCGGCGGCCTCCTGCCTCGTGGCACCGGCCCGGGCCGCGGCCTGCGCGTGGGAGGCGATGCAGCCGTCGCAGCCCTCGACGACGCCGATCGCCAGGGCGATCAGCTCCTTGGTGCGGGTGTCGAGCGCGCCGTCGGCGAAGGCGGCCTGGGACAGCGCGCCGAAGCCCTGGTAGACGTCGGGGATCGCGCGGCGCAGCCGGCGGTGCAGCGGGGAGAGCTCGTCGAGGACGGGCTTGGCGTGGGGCGAGTGGGTGTCGGTCATGGTGTTCCTCTCTGGCGGGTGGAAAGCGGCGGCTCAGTCGTGGGCTCAGTCGTGGGCGAAGGTGATGGTGGGCAGGGCCCGGCGCAGCCAGGCGGGCGTGGCCCAGGCGGCCCGGCCGGAGAGGCGGAGCAGCACGGGCAGCAGGACCAGGCGGACCAGGAAGGCGTCCAGCAGGACGGCGACGCCGAGGATCACGCCCATCTCCTTGGGCGGCAGCGGGCCGGAGAGCGCGAAGGTGAAGAAGACCGCGACCATCACGCCGCCGGCGGCGAAGATCACCCGGCCGGAGTGGGCGACCGCACCGACCATGGCCTCGCGGGGGTCGCCGGACCGCTCCCAGTGCTCCTTGGCCGAGGCCAGCAGGAACACGGTGTAGTCCATCGCGATCGCGAAGATCATGGCGAAGAAGAACACCGGCGCCCAGGCGTCGAGGAAGCCCTGGTGCTCGAAGCCGAGCAGGCCCGAGCCGTGGCCGTCCTGGAACAGCAGCCGGGCGACGCCGAAGGCCGCGGCGGTGGACAGCAGGCTGGCCAGGGTGCCGAGCAGCGAGATGAGCGGTGCTTGGAGGGCGACGAGCAGGAGCAGGAAGCCGAGCAGCAGCACGACGCCGATCACGAGCGGGGTGGACCGCTGGAGCTGGTCGGTCAGGTCGATGTTCTCGACCGCGGCGCCGCCGACGAGGGCGGACGACGGCAGGTCGGCGCGGAGCCGCTCGATCGTCGCGGGCAGTGCCGGGTCGGACGGGTCGACCGTCGGCATCGCCTGGATCATCGTGAGGTCGCCGTCGGTGGCGGGCACCGGCGGGAGCACGGCCCGGATGCCGGCGTCGTCGGTGAGCACGGCGGCCGCCGTACCCGCGTCGGCGGTGTCGACGACGACCTGCAGCATCCCCGGCGCACCGGGACCGAAGGCATCCTGCACCTGCGCGTAGCCGACGCGCGCACTGGCGTCCTCGGGCAGCACCTTGATCGACGGCATCCCGGTCTTCAGCCCGAGGATCGGCGCGGCCAGCGCCAGCAGGACGACGGTCGCGCCGACGCCCCAGACCACGGGGCGCCGCCACAGGTGCGCGCCCCAGCGGTCGAAGACGGGGGAGCGGTGCTCACCGACCTTCACCCAGGGCAGTGCGAACCGGTTGATGCGGTCGTCGAGCCGGGCGAGCACGAGCGGCAGCAGCGTCAGCGTCGCGGCGAGCACGAAGACGACCGAGATCATGATCCCGCCGGCCATCGAGCGGAACGCCGGCGACGGCACCAGCAGCACCGCGGACAGCGACACGAGGACGGTCGCACCGGAGAGCAGCACCGCCTTGCCGGCCGTGTCCATCGTCTCGGCGATCGCCTCCTGCACGGAGCCCTTCTGGCCCATCCGCGCCGCGCGGTAGCGGACGACGAGGAAGAGCGCGTAGTCGATGCCGAGCGCGAGGGCGAACATCATCGCGAAGTTCATCGCCCAGATGGACACCGGCACCAGCTCGTTGATGAGCACCAGCGAGCCGGCCGAGGCGACCAGGCCGGCGAGGGTGAGCAGCAGCGGCAGGCCGGCGGCGACGAGCGCGCCGAAGGCGAGCACCAGGATCGCGAGGGTCACCGGCCAGGACACCAGCTCCGAGGTCAGCATCGCCTCGAGGTTGGCCTCGTTGAAGTCCGACCAGAGCAGCGAGGACCCGGTCGGGTTGACCTGGATCGTGTCCGTCGACAGGTGCCGCAGCTCCTCCTTGAGGTCGGTCGCGACGCGCACCATCTCGTTGGTGTCGGCGCCCGCCCCGCCCAGGACGACCGCGGTGCGACCGTCGGGGGAGAGGCTGGCGCCGACGGTGGGCGCGACCACCTCGGAGATCCGCGGCTCGGCCTCGAGCGCCTGGGTGACCGCGGCCAGGACGCGTGCCCCCTCGCCGGTGTCCAGGGGAGCGTCGGTGCTGTGCACGACGACCTGGATCGCGTGGCTCGCGTTCCCGCCGAAGCGCTCCTGGGCGAGATCGCGCACGGTCACCGACTCCGAGCCGTCGGCCTGCCAGCCCGCGCCCGAGAGGCGCTTCTCCACCGAGGGGGCGAAGACGCCCAGTCCGATCACGACGGCGACCCAGATGATCGCGACGATGCGCCCGTGCTCGATGACCCGGACGCCGAGACGGCCGAGCGGGCCGGGCCGCGAGGTGTGCTGCGCCACGGTGGCGCCTCCTTCCGTTTATCCCCCCGGGGGGTTACGATTCGGAGACGTTAGCAGAACCCCCCAGGGGGATAGCGAATCGACAGAGGAGAGAGCACATGGACACCATCGACTTCACGCTCACCGCGACCGTCCCGGCGTCGTACGACGACACGGTGAGCCGGGTGCGCGAGCTGCTGGGGGAGGCCGGGTTCGGCGTCCTGACCGAGATCGACATCCGCGTGACGCTCAAGGCCAAGCTCGACGAGGACGTGCCGGCGCAGGTGATCCTCGGCGCCTGCCGGCCGCAGCTCGCGCACCGGGCGCTGCGGGTCGACCCGCGGATCGCGACCCTGCTGCCGTGCAATGTCGTGGTCGCCGACGCCGGGGAGGGGAGGACCCGGGTGGAGGTCCTCGACCCGGGCTTCATGGCGACGCTGGCGCCCGACCCGGAGCTCGCCGAGGTGGCCGCCGACGCGCGCGCCCGGCTGGCCGGGATGATGGAGGTCCTGACCGACCAGACGGGAGCGACTCGATGAAGCTGGAGCCTGAGGAGATCAAGGCGATCATCACCCGCCTCAAGCGGGCGAACGGACATCTCGCCTCGGTGATCCGGATGCTCGAGGAGGGGGCGGAGTGCGAGGACGCCCTGCTGCAGCTGGCCGCCGTCAACAAGGCCGTCGGGCGAGGCGGCTACGCGCTGGTCGCCAGTGGGCTGCAGAAGTGTCTGGTCGAGGGTGGGCCGGACTCGGTGGACGCCAAGAAGATGGAGAAGCTGTTCCTGGCGCTCGCCTGACCGGGAGTGCCGGGCCTCACTCCGCGCCGGAGGACGCGACCTGGTCGCCCCACGCGGCCCGGGCCCCGGAGTCGCCGACCCGATAGACCTGCACGCCGGTGGCCAGGGCCGCGACGACGGCGCCGACCGCGACGATCCGCAGGACCGAGCCCGACGGCGGACGGCGCTCGGACCACACGAGCGCGGCCACGAGGGCCAGCAGCGGGAGCGCGAACCAGATCAGCTGGTCGCCCATCCGGGCGTGGGCGCCCGGGTCGCCGACGTGCTTCTCCAGCGCCTCCCCGCTGGAGGTCGCGACCGGGATGAGCAACGTGGCCACCAGGGTGATGCCGAGGACCAGCGTGCCGTAGCGCCGGCGCCAGGCCGGCCGGGCCGCGATCGCCAGGGTGCCGAGGATCGCCAACGGCAGCAGGACGACGACCGCGTGGACGACGAGCGGGTGGAGGGGCAGGCCGTTGACCAGGTCGAACATGGGGCTCTCCGTCTTCGGTGATCGGGGTGGTCGGGGATCGGACGACGCCGAGCCTGTCGCGACGTCCGTCAGTGGCACCGCAAGGGCACCTCAAATCCAGGTCAAGGAGACGCATCGACAGCGGCGGCACGCGTACGGTTCCCCTCATGGCCCGGGTCTTGCTGGTGGAGGACGACGACGCGATCCGGGCCGGCCTCGGCCGCGGGCTGCGGACCCTCGGCCATGTCGTCACCAGCGTGGCCACGGGTGGCACCGCCATGGCGGCGCTCAGCTCCGACCCGCCTGACGTCGTCGTTCTCGATCTGGGCCTTCCCGACGTCGACGGGGCCCGGGTGCTCGAGGTGAGTGTGGCGCTCGGGGCGGCCCCGGTGATCGTCGCGACGGCCCGCGACGACGAGGCGGACATCGTGCGCCTGCTCAACGCGGGCGCGGACGACTACCTGGTCAAGCCGTTCTCGGCGGCCCAGCTCGATGCCCGGATCCGCGCGGTGCTGCGGCGCGCCCGACCGGAGCCCGGCCAGGACGCCGGGCTCCGGGTCGGCGAGCTGGTCCTCGACCCGATGAGGCGTTCGGTCGAGCTCGACGGGCGGGCGTTGGAGCTCACCCGCAAGGAGTTCGACCTCCTGCAGGCCCTGATGCAGCGCCCCGGCGAGGTGGTGAGCAAGCGGCAGCTGCTCGCCGACGTGTGGCAGCAGCCGTGGGGCGGGGCGGACCGGACCGTGGACGTGCACCTGTCGTGGCTGCGGCGCAAGCTCGGGGAGTCGGCGGCCCGGCCTCGCTACCTGGTGAGCGTGCGCGGCGTCGGGGTCAAGATCGTGGAGCCGGAGGCGTGAGGACGACCCTGCGCACCCGGGTGATCGCCCTCGCTGTCGGCACGGCGGCGCTCGTCATCGTGCTGGCCGGCGTGCCGCTGGCCATCATGCTGCACGCCGACGCGCGGGCGAGCACCGACCAGGAGGCGACCTACGCCGCTCAGGGAGCCGCCGACTACCTCACGGCGCGCGGGGCCGAGGAGCCGGTGCTCGCCGCCTATCTCGCTCGCCTGAACCGTCGCGAGGGCACGTCGGTGTCCGTCCGTCTCCCCGACGGCTCCGTGGTCGGCGCCGCGAACGACCTCGACGGCGTCCCGCGCGGTGCCCCGGCGGGCGGGGACCGCGACCGCGACGACCTGGGTGTGGTCTCCGCGCCACGGATCGTGTCGGCCGGCGGGCGCCGGTTCGTCGTCGTGGACTGCCGGACGACGACCGGCGTGGCCCAGGTCGTGGCGGCGGTCGCGAGCGACCGGGTCGCGGAGCGCACCCGGAACCGCTTCCTGGCCGCCGGAGTGACGGCCCTGGTGCTGCTGGGACTTGCCTGGCTGGCCGCCGAGGTGACCGGACGCCGGATCGTCCGGCCGCTGCGGCGCACCGCCGACACGGCGACCGCGCTGAGCTCCGGCGATCTCACCGCTCGCGCCCCGGCCGGTGGGCCGGCCGAGGTCGCCCGCGTGGCCACGGAGCTGAACGCGCTCGCGGACCGGATCGAGGAGCTGCTGGCCGGAGAGCGTGAGGCCGCCGCCGACCTGTCGCACCGGCTGCGCACCCCGCTGACCGCGGTCCGGCTGGGGGTCGAGGGCCTGCCGGCCGGACCGGCGCGCGACGAGCTGGAGGCCGCGGTCGGCGGACTCGAGCGGAGCCTGAGCCATCTGATCCGGGCGGCCCGGAGCGGCGTCCGGGCCGGTGTGCACCTGCGCTGCGACGCCGCCGCGGTCGTGACGGACCGGGCGGCGTTCTGGTCTCCGCTGACCGAGGACCAGGGCCGGACGAGCGAGCTCCTCGTGGCGCCCGGTCCGGTGTGGGTGCGGGTCGGCGCCGACGACCTGGCCGCGGCGGTGGACGCCCTGATCGAGAACGTCGTCGCCCACACCCCCGAGGGCACGTCCTTCGCCGTGCGCCTGGCGGAGACGGGCGAGGGCGTGCTGCTCGAGGTCCTCGATGACGGTCCCGGCGTCCCGGTGTCGGCACTGGGCCGGGGCGCGGCCGGCGGCGGCTCGACGGGACTGGGGCTCGACATCGCGCGGCGTGCCGCCGAGTCCGGCGGCGGCCGCCTCGAGGTCGTCGAGGTCGGGGGCCGGCCCGGCATCCGCCTGGTGCTGCGCCCGGCCGAGGCGCCGCTCGGCTGACGCCCCGGGGCGTCAGCGCAGGACGGGGAAGCGGCGGACGAGGGGGAGCCGCGCCCAGCGGTGCCCCAGGCCCCAGGTCGCGCCGGCGCCGGTCAGCCCGAGGACGACCATGGTCGCGGCGCCCAGCAGGTGGTCGTCGAGGACCGGGTTGTTCGCCGGGGGCAGGACGACGGACCACATGAGCAGGTACATCACGAAGCCGGCGAGGGTGCCCAGGCGCATGCCGATCCCGAAGGTGAGGCTGACGCCGATCGCGAGCAGGCCGAGCATGAAGGACCAGTCCGCGAAGGCGGTCCCGGCCAGGGAGTTCCACAGGCTCTGGAACGGACCGTCGGCGGCGAAGCCGAGGAAGCCCTGGGTCGGGCTGCCGCCATGGATCCAGGCGTCCGGACCGAACCGGTCGACCGAGCCGTCCTGGGCGACGCCGGTCGAGTAGCCGAGCGCGAGCAGCTTGTCGACGAAGGCCCACAGGAAGGTCAGGCCGAAGCCGATCCGGAGGGCGCCGAGGGCGCGGCGGGCGGCCGTCTCGGTGACCGCCGCCTCCTCGTCGTGGTCGATGAGGTGATGGACGTGGGCGGTGAGGGTGGTCATGGTCGGCTCCTTCGTTGGTCGATGGCGTCAGTCGACCAGCGGGGAGGGGGTGCCCGACAGGGGCGGAGGTCGCCCGCCGCGGGGGTCGAAGGTCCTCTCGGCCCGTGCTCGGGGCGTCGCGGCCCCCGCCGCTGGACGGACCCCACAACGATTCGCCGACAAGCCTGTGGGATCCGCGCTGTCCCCGGCGCGTCGCGAGATGGAAGGGTCGGGACCGTGCCAACGGTCTCGCGAATCGCCATCGTCAACCGCGGTGAAGCCGCCATGCGTCTCATCCACGCCGTGCGGGACCTCAACGCCCGGCACGCGTCGGGGGACGAGCAGATCAGCACCATCGCGCTGTACACCGACGTCGACGCGGGCTCGGCCTTCGTGCGGGAGGCCGACGAGGCGTACCTGCTCGGGGCGGCGGCGGCCCGACCGTACCTGGACCTCGCCGTGCTGGAGCGCGCGCTGGTCGAGACCGGCGCCGACGCGGCGTGGGTCGGGTGGGGGTTCGTGGCCGAGGACCCGGCGTTCGCGGAGCTGTGCGCCCGGCTGGGCGTGACCTTCGTCGGGCCCAGCGCCGAGGCGATGCGCAAGCTCGGCGACAAGATCGGCTCGAAGCTGATCGCCGAGGAGGTCGGGGTGCCGGTGGCGCCGTGGAGCCGCGGCGGGGTCGACAGCCTCGAGGCGGCGCTCGCCAGCGCCGAGGAGGTCGGCTACCCGCTGATGCTCAAGGCCACCGCCGGCGGTGGCGGCCGGGGGATCCGGAAGGTCGCCTCGGCCGAGGAGCTCACCGACGCCTACCAGCGCACCCGGGACGAGGCGGAGCGGGCCTTCGGCAGCGGCGTGGTCTTCCTCGAGAAGCTGGTCACCGACGCCCGCCACGTCGAGGTGCAGGTGATCGCCGACGGCCAGGGCACCGCGTGGGCGATCGGCGTGCGCGACTGCTCGGTCCAGCGCCGCAACCAGAAGGTCATCGAGGAGTCCGCGTCCCCGTTGCTGGAGGACGCCCAGGCCGCCGACCTCAAGGGCTCCGCGGAGCGCCTCGCCAACGCGGTCGGGTACGCCGGCGCGGGCACCGTCGAGTTCCTCTACCACCCCGGCACCCGGTCCTTCGCCTTCCTCGAGGTCAACACCCGCCTCCAGGTCGAGCACCCGATCACCGAGGAGGTGACCGGCACCGACCTGGTCGCGCTCCAGATCCAGGTGGCGCGCGGCATCCCGCTGTCCGGCGAGCGGCCGGCCGAGCGCGGCCACGCCGTCGAGGCGCGACTCAACGCCGAGGACCCGGACCGCGACTTCGCGCCCGCGCCCGGGCGGATCACCCGCCTGGAGCTGCCCGCAGGACCCGGCATCCGGGTCGACACCGGCGTCGCCGAGGGCGACGTGATCCCCGCCGACTTCGACTCGATGATCGCCAAGGTGATCGCGTGGGGTGCCGACCGCGAGCAGGCGATGGCCCGGCTGCGGCGGGCGATGGGGGAGACCACGGTCGTCATCGACGGCGGCGCCACCAACAAGAGCTTCATCCTCGACCTCCTCGACCAGCCCGAGGTCACCACCGGTGCCCCCGCCTGGGCCGACACCGGGTGGATCGACCGGGTCCGCGGCGATCAGTCGGGCGGTCGCCTGCAGTCGGCCCGCCACTCCGGCGTCGCGCTGGTCGCCGCCGCGATCGAGGCGTACGACGAGGAGGAGCGCGCCGAGATCGCCCGCTTCCTCCAGGCCGCCCAGGGTGGTCGCCCGCAGGTCCAGCACGACCCGTCCCGCACCATCGAGCTCAAGCTCCGGGGGACGACGTACGCGCTGACGGTGCGGCAGACCGGTCGCGCGCGGTACGACGTCACGGTGGCCGGCGGCGGCGAGGAGCGCACCGTCACCGCGGTCCTGGACCGCCTCGACGACGTGCACGGCCGCCTGACCGTCGACGGCCACCGCTACCGGCTGGTGACCGCCACCCACGGCACGGTCCACCTGGTCGAGGTCGACGACGTGATGCACCGGGTCAGCCGCGACGAGGGCGGCATGGTGCGCTCGCCCGCCCCGGCGCTCGTGGTCGCGACCCCGGTCGCCGTCGGCGACGAGGTCGCCGCCGGGCAGCCGGTGCTGGTGCTGGAGTCGATGAAGATGGAGACGGTCCTCTCGGCTCCCTTCGCGGGCCGGATCAAGGAGCTCCTGGTCCGCGTCGGCGGCCAGGTGGAGACCGGCGCGCCGCTGGTGCGCCTGGACCCGACCGGCGACGCCGAGGACGCCGGCGCGGGCGCGAGCGCGGCCACCGTCGACCTCGACCTGCCGACCTCCCACCGGGCGAGCGTGGCGACCGACAGCCTCGGCGCCCTGACGGGCCAGCTGCTCGGCTACGACGTGGCGCCCGACCAGCGCGGCGCCCTCCTCGCCGGCCACCTCGCCACCCGCGAGCCCGGCGCGCTGCGCGCCGAGATGGACCTGCTCGCCCTGTTCGCCGACTTCGCCGAGCTCAGCCGCAACCGGCCCGCCGGCGACGAGGGCCACACCGAGCTGCGCGTGCACAGCTCGCGCGAGCACTTCCACACCTACCTGCGCAGCCTCGACCCCGACCGCGGCGCGCTCCCGGACCACTTCCGCGACAAGCTGCTCCGGGTGCTCGCGCACTACGGCGTCACCGACCTGGAGCGCACCCCCGAGCTGGAGCAGGCCGTGTTCCGGGTCTTCCTGGCCCAGCAGCACCCCTCGGACGTCGACATCGCGGTCGGCGTGCTCCAGCGCTGGCTGAGCGCGCCGCCGCCGCCCGCCGAGGAGCGGGCCGACGCCCGGGCCCTGCTGGAGCGGCTGGTGCGTGCCACCCAGCTCCGGTTCGCCGTGGTCGGCGACCTGGCCCGGTCGGTCCGGTTCGCCTGGTTCGACCAGCCGCTGGTCGACGACGAGCGGCGCGCGGTGCTGGAGGGGGTGGCCGCCGAGGTGGCCGCCCTCACCGACCCCGCCGCGCCCGACCGGGAGGCCCGGATCGCCGCGCTGACCGCGATCCCGGAGCAGCTCGTCGGCTTCCTGCGCGACCGCCTCGCCGACGGCCTGCCCGAGCGGGAGCCGCTGCTGGAGGTGCTGATCCGTCGGCACTACCTCGAGTTCGACCTGCACGACCTCACCGTCAGCGGCGCCGGGCGTCCCGTGGTCCACGCCGAGTACGCCACCGACGACAAGGGCGCCACCCGCGTGGTGTCCACCATCGGCGACATCGCCGAGCTCGCCGACCCGGGCAGCGACCTCGGTACGGCGATCAGCTCCGCCCTCACGGCCGACCACGACGACGTCGTCGAGATCTACCTGCGTTGGCCCGACGCGCCCGCCGAGCCCGACCGCGCCTCGGCGGAGCTCGCCAAGCTGCTCGCCGGCCAGGACTTCGCCGCGCGGGCCCGCCGGGTCTCGGTCGCGGTCTGCCCGGCCGCCCCCCAGCCGGTGGACTACTTCACCTTCCGGCCCGACGAGTCCGGCGGCGGCGGCCTGGTCGAGGACACCCTGGTCCGCGGCATGCACCCGATGGTCGGGCGCCGGCTCAACCTCTGGCGGCTGCGCGAGTTCGACGTGACCCGGCTCGCCGCTCCCGACGACGTGCTGCTCTACGAGTGCGTGGCCCGCACGAACCCCGCCGACCGGCGCCTGGTCGCCGCCGCGCAGGTGCGCCAGCTGGCCGTCGTACGCGACGACGAGGGCCGGGTGATCGCGCTCCCGCACGCCGAGCGCGCGGTCGAGAACTGCCTCGAGGCGATCCGCCGGGTGCGGACCGCGCGCGGGCGCGAGGGCACCAAGCTCGACGTCAACCACGTGTGGGTGACGGTGTGGCCCGTCGTCGAGGCCGACCTCGACCAGCTGACCGCGCTGCAGGGCAAGATCACCCCCCTCAGCGAGGGGGCGGGCATCGAGGAGGTGCTCGCGGAGGGCCGGGTCGCCGGCCCCGACGGCACCACCACCCCGCTGGCGATCCGCTTCCACGCCAAGCCCGGCGCCGGCGTGGTGGCCGACATCGTCCCGCCGCCGACCGAGCCGCTGGCCCCGCTCGACGAGTACGCCGGCAAGGTGCTCCGCGCCCGCCGTCGCGGCCTCGTCTACCCCTACGAGCTGCAGCCGGTGCTCGCCGGCGGCGGCACCGTGGTCGAGCACGACCTCGACGGGTCCGGCGTCCTGGTCCCCGTCGACCGGGCGCCCGGCCAGAACACCGCCGGCATCATCGTCGCCGTCGTCTCCACCCCCACGCCCCTCCACCCCGAGGGCGTCACCCGGGTGGTGCTCTGCGGCGACCCGCTGATGTCGCTGGGGGCGCTCTCGGAGCCGGAGTGCGCCCGGGTGATCGCGGCGATCGACCTGGCCGAGCGGCTCGGCGTACCCGTCGAGTGGTTCGCCGTCTCGGCCGGCGCCCGGATCTCGATGGAGAGCGGCACCGAGAACATGGACTGGGTGGCCGCCGCGCTGCGCCGGATCGTGCACTTCACCCAGGCCGGCGGCGAGATCAACATCGTGGTCGCGGGGATCAACGTCGGCGCCCAGCCGTACTGGAACGCCGAGGCCACCATGCTGATGCACACCAAGGGCATCCTGGTGATGACCCCCGACAGCGCGATGGTGCTCACCGGCAAGCAGTCGCTCGACTTCTCCGGCGGCGTCTCGGCCGAGGACAACCACGGCATCGGCGGCTACGACCGGGTGATGGGCCCCAACGGCCAGGCGCAGTACTGGGTGCCCGACCTGGCGGGCGCGTTCGGCGTGCTGATGGCGCACTACGACCACACCTACGTCGCCCCCGGCGAGGCCGGCCCGCGGCGCGCGGAGTCCAGCGACCCGGTCGACCGCGACGTGACGTCGTACCCGCACCCGGGCACCGACTTCGCGACCGTCGGCGAGATCTTCTCCGCGACCCACAACCCGGACCGCAAGAAGCCCTTCGACATCCGCACCGTGATGCGGGCGCTCGCCGACGCCGACCACGAGCTGCTCGAGCGCTGGGCCGGTATGGCCGACGCCGACACCGCGGTCGTCGTCGACACCCGGATCGGCGGCTACCCGGTCAGCCTGGTCGGCATCGAGTCCAAGCCGGTCCCGCGCGCGGGCTTCCCGCCCACCGACGGCCCCGACACCTACACCGCGGGCACCCTGTTCCCGCGCTCGTCGAAGAAGGTCGCCCGCGCGATCAACGCCGCCTCCGGCAACCGGCCGCTCGTCGTGCTCGCGAACCTGTCGGGCTTCGACGGCTCGCCCGAGTCGATGCGCAACCTCCAGCTGGAGTACGGCGCCGAGATCGGCCGCGCGATCGTCAACTTCGAGGGCCCGATCGTGTTCTGCGTGATCTCGCGCTACCACGGCGGCGCGTTCGTGGTGTTCTCCAAGCAGCTCAACCCCGCGATGACCGTGCTCGCGATCGAGGGCTCCTACGCCTCGGTCCTCGGCGGTGCGCCCGCCGCCGCGGTGGTGTTCGCCGCCGAGGTCGCCAAGCGGGCCGCGGCCGACCCGAAGGTCGCCGAGCTGCAGGAGCGGATCGACCACGCCGAGGATGGCGAGCGCGGCGCGCTGGTCGTCGAGCTCGCCGAGCTGCGCGCCCAGCTGCGCGCCGACAAGATCGCCGAGGTCGCCGCCGAGTTCGACGGCGTCCACGACATCCACCGCGCGGTGGAGGTCGGCTCGGTCGACGAGGTGATCGCGGCGAGCGACCTGCGCCCGAAGGTGATCGAGGCGATCGAGCGGGGCTGGCGGGGCTGACCGCCGGCCCCCGCCGGGTCATCGGCGCGGATCGGATGAGCCTGGTTCGTCCGATCCCCGCCAATCCTCGCCGATCCCCGAGCGCCGGCTAAATCCGTTGCGGCCGCCCGGCCGGCGCGGGCATCCTTGCCGCAGGCGCGAGTGCCGGTGCGAAGACCAGGGTTACTTCATCCTGTAATCGACAGGTCGTGGGTTCGAGTCCCACCCCGCGGGTGACCGCGGTGTAGCTCAGTCGGGAGAGCAGTCGGAAAGCACCTTGGTCGACCTGGATCTCGGCACCCGCGCCCCGAACCACCCCCACGAACGAGCTGACGGACGAGGAGTCCCGATGAGGTGCACGAAGCCGCCGAGGCCTCTCGTGTAGTGCACCCCCCGTGCACCCACGAGAGCCGCCCGCTGCCGTCGCAGCGGGCGGCTCTCGTCGTTCCTGGACCCGTACCCGACCACCCCGCCCTCGGAAGGAGGGACACCACCATGACCAAGTTCAACCTGCGCGACCTGCGGCGCTCCGGCGTCGCCGCGGTCCGCGGCGCCGCCCGGCCGACCGGGCGCACCCACGAGGGCGCGCCCGGTTACGCCCGTGACGCCAAGGGCGAGCTCTTCCTGCTCGCGGTGACCTCCTTCGTGGCGGAGGACACCTTCTACGAGGCCGCGGCCGAGCGGGACGCCCGGCTGCGGGCGCTGGTGGCCTCGGTCGCCGTCGACGACGTCGACTGGACGCTGCGGCTGGTGCGCTGGCTGCGGACCGGCGTACACCTGCGCTCGGTCGCGCTGGTGGTGGCCGCGGAGGCGGTCAAGGCGCGTCTCGACGCGGGTCTGGCCGGCGACAACCGCGCGCTTGTCGATGCGGCGCTCGACCGGGCCGACGAGCCGGGCGAGCTGCTGGCCTACTGGGCCTCGCGCTACGGTCGCGCCTTCCCGAAGCCGGTGAAGCGCGGTGTCGCCGACGCGGCGGCGCGGCTCTACACGGAGCGCTCCCTGGTCAAGTACGACGCCCGCGGTCGCGGCTACCGCTTCGCCGACGTGCTCGAGCTGACCCACCCGCGTCCGCGCGACGCGCGGCAGGGCGTGCTGTTCCGGTACGCGATCGACCGGCGGCACGACCGTCCCGAGCCGGCTCCGGCCGAGCTCGGGCTGCTGGTGGCGCGCGAGCGACTGCTCGCCGTGCCGGTGGCGGAGCGGCGCGCGCTGCTCGCGACCGATGCCGACCTGCTCGGCCCGGCCGGGATGACCTGGGAGCAGGTCGCCGGCTGGCTGCAGGGTCCGCTGGACGCCGCGGTGTGGGAGGCGCTGGTGCCGTCGCTGGGCTACATGGCGCTGCTGCGCAACCTCCGCAACCTCGACGAGGCCGGTGTCTCCGACGAGGTGGCGGCGGGGGTGGCGGCGACCCTGGCCGACCCGGCCGAGGTCGCGCGCTCGCGGCAGCTGCCGCTGCGGTTCCTGTCGGCGTACCGGGCCGCGCCGTCGCTGCGCTGGGCGTGGGCCCTGGAGCAGGCGCTGCAGGCCAGCCTGGCCAACGTCCCGGCGCTGCCGGGCCGCACCCTGGTGCTGGTCGACCGCTCCGGCTCGATGTTCTGCCGGCTCTCGGGCCGCTCGACGGTGACCCGGGCGGACGCGGCGGCGGTTTTCGGCGCGGCCCTCGCGGTCCGGGCCGAGGCCGCCGACCTGGTCGAGTTCGGCACCGACAGCCGGCCGGTGCGGGTGCGCCGCGGCGAGTCCGTGCTCGCGCTCGCCGAGCGGATGGGAGACCTGGGCGGCACGAACACCGCGGCCGCCGTACGCCGGCACTTCCGCCGCCACGACCGGGTCGTGATCGTCACCGACGAGCAGGCCTGGGCCGGCTGGCGGGGCGAGGAGCCGACGGCGGCGGTGCCGGCGGACGTGCCGGTCCACACCTTCAACCTGGCCGGCTACCGCCACGGCCACGGCCCGTCCGGTGTGCCGAACCGGCACACCTTCGGCGGCCTGAGCGACTAGGGCTTCGCCGCGATCCCGCTCCTGGAGCAGGGCCGCGACCAGCACTGGCCGTTCTGAGCGGCCCCGACCGGGGACGTGTGCCCGAGAGCCCGCATCCGCGCGCTCTCGGGCACACGGTCCACCACCGCCCACCCGTTCCCAGGCAGGATGACGACGTGCTGCTGACCATCTCGACCACCCACCGGCCGGCGACCGACCTCGGCTACCTGCTGCACAAGCACCCGGACCGGGTCCAGGAGTTCGCGCAGTCCTTCGGCACGGCGACGGTGCTGTACCCGGAGGCGAGCGAGGAGCGCTGCACCGCCGCGCTGCTGCTGGAGGTCGATCCGGTGCGGCTGGCGCGGCGGCGAGGACGCGAGACGCCCGACTTCAGCCTGGCGCAGTACGTCAACGACCGCTCGTACGCCGCCTCATCCCTGCTCGGCGTCGCCCTCGCCGACGTCTTCAGCACCGCTCGCAGCGGGATCTGCAAGGCGCGCCCGGAGCTGGCGGAGCAGGCGCTGCCGCTGGAGATCGCGATCCCGGTGCTGCCGTGCCGCGGGGGAGCGGAGATCGCGCGGCGCCTGTTCGAGCCGCTCGGGTGGCGAGTCGACGCCGAGCCGATCCCGCTCGACGAGGGCTTCCCCGCGTGGGGTGCCTCGCGCTACCTCCGGCTGACCCTGCACGGCGAGCTGCGGCTGGCCGACGCGCTCAGCCAGCTGCACGTCCTGCTCCCGGTGCTCGACGAGTCCAAGCACTACTGGCAGGGACCGGACGAGGTCGACAAGCTGCTGCGCTCGGGCGGCGCGTGGCTGGCGGCCCACCCGGACCGCACGCTGATCACCCGGCGCTATCTCGGCCGTCGTGGCGGCCTCACCCGGCTCGCACTGGCGCGCCTGGCCGAGCTCGACGACACCGAGCTCGACGACACCGGGCCGGACGCCGAGGTGGGCGAGGAGGAGGTGCTGCAGCCGGAGGAGCGGCGGGTCCCCCTCAACCGGCAGCGCCACGAGGCGGTGCTGGCCGCGATCGCGGAGCTCGGGGCCCGCTCGGTCATCGACCTGGGCTGCGGTCCGGGCCAGCTCCTGGACCGCCTGCTGAAGGCCCCCGGCATCGAGCGGGTCGCGGGCTGCGACGTGTCCACCCGGTCCCTGCAGTACGCCGCCCGCCGGCTGCACGTCGACCGGATGAGCGAGCGCCAGGCCGGTCGACTCGAGCTGTTCCAGGGTGCGCTGACCTACGAGGACCCCCGCTTCGCCGGGTACGACGTCGCGGTGCTGATGGAGGTCGTCGAGCACGTCGACCCGCCGCGACTGCCCGCCCTGGAGCGGGTGGTCTTCGGGGCCGCGCGTCCCGGTGCGGTGCTGGTGACCACCCCGAACCGCGACTACAACGTGCTCTACGAAGGCCTCACCGGCCGGCGTCACCCCGACCACCGCTTCGAGTGGGACCGCGCAGAGTTCGCCGACTGGTGCGCCCGGGTCGCGGCGACCCACGGCTACGCCGTCGAGCACCGAGGCGTCGGCGACGTCGACGGGACCCACGGAAGTCCCACCCAGCTGGCCGTCTTCACCCGGAAGGAGAACGCCGATGACTGACACCGCGACCACGCTCGGCGTGCCCGCGATGGGCCTGGTGCTGCTCGTCGGCGTGTCCGGCAGCGGCAAGTCGACCTTCGCCCGGGCGCACTTCCGGCCGACCGAGGTCGTCTCCAGCGACTTCTGCCGCGGCCTGGTGGCTGACGACGAGAACGACCAGTCGGCGACCCCCGACGCCTTCGACGTGCTCCACTACATCGTCGGCACCCGACTGCGCCGCGGCCTGCTCACCGTGGTCGACGCGACCAACGTCCAGCAGGCGGCGCGCGCCGAGCTGGTGCGGCTCGCGAAGAGCCACGACGTGCTCGTCGACGCGATCGTGCTCGACGTACCCGAGAGCGTGGCGGTGGAGCGCAACGCGAGCCGCCCCGACCGCGCCTTCGGCAGGCACGTGATCACCCGGCAGCAGCGCGACCTGAAGCGCTCCCTGGGCCGCATCCGCAAGGAGGGCTTCCGCCGGGTCCACGTGCTGCGCGGTGTCGCGGAGATCGCCGCCGCGACCATCGAGCGCGAGCGCTCGTGGAACGACCTGCGCGAGGTCACGGGGCCCTTCGACGTCATCGGCGACGTCCATGGCTGCGCGTCCGAGCTGCGCACCCTGCTGGCTGAGCTCGGCTGGCGGCTGACCTACGACGCCAGCGGCGCCGCCACCGGCGCCAGCCATCCCGAGGGCCGGCGGGCGGTGTTCGTCGGCGACCTCGTCGACCGTGGCCCCGACACCCCCGGCGTGCTGCGGCTGGTGATGGGGATGGTCGCCGCGGGCACCGCGCTGTGCGTCTCGGGCAACCACGAGGCCAAGCTGGTGCGCGCGCTACGCGGCGCGAACGTCAAGGTCGCCCACGGGCTGGCCGAGTCGCTCGACCAGCTGGCCGCGCAGCCCGAGGGGTTCCGGGAGCGGGCGCTGGCCTTCATGGACGGCCTGATCAGCCACTACGTCCTCGACGGCGGCCGCCTGGTCGTCGCGCACGCCGGCCTGAAGGAGTCCTACCACGGCCGCGCGTCCGGGCGGGTCCGCGCCTTCGCGCTCTACGGCGACACCACCGGCGAGACCGACGCCTACGGCCTGCCGGTGCGCTACCCGTGGGCGGAGGAGTACCGCGGCGAGGCGATGGTCGTCTACGGCCACACCCCGGTGCCCCGCGCCGAGTGGGTCAACAACACCATCTGCCTCGACACCGGCGTCGTCTTCGGCGGTGCGCTCACCGCGCTGCGCTACCCGGAGCGGGAGATCGTGGCGGTGCCGGCCGAGCAGGAGTGGTACGCGCCGGTGCGCCCGCTCGCGGCCGCGCCGGGCGACCGCGAGCCGTCGGTGCTGGCGATCGGCGACGTCGCCGGCACCCGCTGGCTCGACTCGCCGTACGCCGGCAAGGTGAAGGTGCCCGAGGAGAACGCCGCCGCCGCGCTGGAGGTGATGAGCCGGTTCGCGGTCGACCCGCGCTGGCTGGTGTACCTCCCGCCGACGATGTCGCCGGTCGCCACCGCGACCGAGGACGGCTTCCTGGAGCACCCCGCGCAGGCCTTCGAGGAGTACGCCGGCTGGGGCGTCACCCACGTCGTGTGCGAGGAGAAGCACATGGGCTCGCGGGCGATCGCGGTGCTGGCCCGTGACGCGGAGGTGGCCGAGCGCCGGTTCGGCGTGGGCGACGGCTCCACCGGCGTGGTCCACACCCGCACCGGACGGCCGTTCTTCGCCGACCCGGTGCTCGCCGACGAGCTCGTCGCCCGGCTGCGCGCGGCCGCGGCGCCGCTGTTCGCCTCCCTCGACACCGACTGGCTGGCGCTCGACTGCGAGCTGCTGCCGTGGTCAGCCAAGGCGCTGGGCCTGATCCAGGACCAGTACGCCGCCGTCGGGGCCGCCGCCCGCACCGCGCTCCCGGTCGCCGCGGACCTGCTCGACCAGGCAGCCGCTCGCGGCCTCGACGTGGCGGCGCTGGCCGACCGGGTCGCCCGTCGGCGGGTGAACGCGACCGCGTTCCGGGACGCCTACGCGTCGTACTGCCGCCCGACCGAGGGCCTCGACGGGGTCACCGTCGCACCCTTCCAGATCCTGGCCGCCGAGGGCCGGGCGCTCGCCCACACCGAGCCGCACCCCTGGCACCTCGCCGAGCTGGCCCGGATGGACGGCGACCTGGTCGCGCCGACCCGGCACCGGCTGGTCGACCTGTCCTCGCCCGCCGAGCGTGAGGCGGCCACCCGGTGGTGGCTCGACCTCACCGCCGCCGGCGGGGAGGGCATGGTCGTCAAGCCGGCCCACCCGGTCGCGGGGCGGGTGCAGCCCGGGCTGAAGGTGCGCGGCCGGGAGTACCTCCGGATCATCTACGGTCCCGACTACACCGACGCGCTCGACCTGCTCCGCCAGCGCCACCTCGGCAGGAAGCGACAGCTCGCGCTGCGCGAGCACGGCCTCGGGCTGGACGCGCTCACCGGCTTCGTCGAGCGCCGGCCGCTGTGGCAGGTGCACCAGGCGGTGTTCGCGGTGCTGGCACTGGAGTCGGAGCCGGTCGACCCGCGGCTGTGACGCCGGGCGTCACAGGTCGTTGGCCAGCACGTGGTCGATGTTGCGCTCGGCGAGCGCGGTGATCGTCACGAAGGGGTTGACCGTGGTGTTGCCGGGGATCAGCGCGCCGTCGATGACGTACAGCCCGGCGTACCCGTGGAGCCGGCCGTAGTTGTCGGTGGCCTTGTTGAGCACGGCGCCGCCCAGCGGGTGGTAGGTGAGCCCGTCCTGCCAGATCTTGTAGCCGCCGAAGAGGTCGGTGCGGTAGATCGTGCCCTCCTTGCTGTTGATCTTGTCGAAGATGGTCTTGGCCATGTTGATCGAGTCCTGCTTCCAGGCGGTCTGCCAGGACAGGTCGACCTTGCCGGCGGCGGTGTTCCAGGAGAACTCCGCGCGTCGCGTGGTGTTGGTGATCGACAGGTACAGCGAGGCGTAGGTCTCGATGCCGGTCGGCAGCGGGGCGACCTCCGCGAACGCGCCCCCGGCGTCCCAGTTGTCGATGCCGGAGCAGGGGATCGTCGACTGCAGGGTGCCGGTGGCGTCCCACATGTGGTTGGCCCGCCCGCACATGACGTTGCCGTTGTCGCCCCAGCCCTTGCCGATCTCGTTGTTGAGCGCGGGCAGGACGCCGGTCGCCTTGAGCCGTACCAGCAGCTTGCTGGTCCCGACGCTGCCGGCGGCGAAGAACACCTTCGCGGCGGTGACGGTCTTGGTCGCCACCGTGTCGCCGGTGGTGTTGATCTGGTCGATGGTCACGGTGTAGCCACCGCCGGACGCCGGGGCGACCGAGGTGACCTTGTGCAGCGCCGAGACGTTCACCCGGCCGGTGGCGAGCGCCTGGGCGAGATAGGTCTGCACGAGCGACTTCTTGCCGTGGTCGTTGCCGTACATGACCTGGCCGTCGAGCGCGGACCGGGTGACCGTGCCGGCCTGCTCGGCCTTCATGTAGTTCCAGTCGTAGACGTCGGGCACGAAGGTCCACGCGAAGCCGGAGCGCTGGGCGTGCTTCCGCCCGACCCGGGCGTACTGGTAGCAGGCCGCGGTCTCGAACCAGGCCGGGTCGATCGAGCCGACGCCGAGGCCGGCGTTGGCGCGCGGGTAGTAGGTGCCGTACATCTCCGCCGGGTCGACCGAGGGCAGGATCGAGCTGAACCGCGACTGCTTCGGGGTGACCGCCATGCCGCCGTTGACCAGCGACCCGCCGCCGACGCCGCGGCCCTGGTAGACGGTGATGCCGGCGAACTCCTCCGCATCGAGGACGCCGGTGTACCGGCTGATCGTGGAGTCGATCGGGAAGCCGAAGAAGTTGCTCACCGGCGCCTTGGTCTTGGTGCGCAGCCAGTAGGCGCGCTTGTCCGGCGAGGTGACCTTCGGGAAGATCTTGCCGTCGGAGCCCGGGGTGTCCCACGACATGCCCATCTCCACCATCTCGACGGGCACGCCGGCCTGGGCCAGCCGGAGCGCGGCCACCGCGCCGCCGTACCCGGTGCCGATGACGAGCGCGGGGACCTGGGCGCCGTTGCCGATGGCGGCCCCGGCGGCGGGACTGGTCAGCGCCGGTACGCCGAGCGACGCGGCTCCGACGGCGGCGCCGGTCGTCGCCAGGAAGCCGCGGCGGGTGAACCGGGACGCGGAGCGGGGGCTTGCGGACATGTGACCTCCATCACAGGCGGTAGGAATCAGAACGTGTTCTACCGTTTGTGGTGAGGGTTCGTCACTACTTACCCGTCGGTAATCTCGATCCGGGCGATCGCCACCCGGCCCGCGCCGCTCAGCTCGACCGGCTCGTCGGTCACCGCGACGTCGCCGGCCGCCAGCGTGGCCGCGGCGAGGCGGACGCTGCCGTCGAGCACGGCCAGCACCACCGTCCCCGCCGCCGGTACGTCGACCGGATCCGCGGTCACCGCCCGGACCTCGAGCGTGGCCCGGGCGACGCCGCGCCGGGTCATCACGTTGAGGTCCCGGGTGGGCCGGTCGACCGTGCACCGCACGGGCACGCCGCCGTCGAAGCCGAACGGCTCGTCTGTGCGCAGCACCTGGGTGTGACCGGGCAGGTGCAGCGTCATCGCGTCGCCCTCGACCAGCATGATGATCCGGTCGACCCCCGGGAAGGCCGAGAAGTCGCCGCTCCGGGCGACCTCGGCCAGGCTCACCCGCCAGCTGAAGTCGTCGGGATCGCCGCCGAGCGCGAGCTCGGTGGTCACGCCCTGGCCGTTGCGCCACGGGACGCGAGGCAGGTCGGCGGCGCGGGTGATCGTCGGCTGCGTGCTCACCGGGCCCAGTGTGCCGCAGGCGCCGGGTCCGGGTGGACCGGTGACCTCAGCGACCGGCGCGTGCCGCGCCCTCGGCGAGCAGCAGCTGCGCCGCGGTGTAGGTCGCCATCACGACCGACTCGAGTCGCGCGGGCGCGTCGGGGAGCAGGAAGGTCCGGGCACCGAGCACCGCGTCGGAGGCGAGGAAGGTGAGTCCCCCCGCGGCGGTGAGCAGGCGCGCGTCGCGCGGCAGGGCCGGGTCGAGGTGGGTGGCCGCGGCCGCCGTGGTGGCCAGCAGCGCGGAGTAGCTGAGCACGACCCCGCCCAGGCGGCGGTCCTGCCGGGCCGCCCGCGCCGCGACCACCGGCCCGCTGGCGGCCCACAGCAGGGCGACGACCCGCGCGGCGCGGCTGCCGGCCATCGGCGTACGACGGTCGCGATGGCGCCGGAAGCCCGTCAGGTAGGCGAGATGGCCCAGCCCGAAGGAGGTCGCGCCTGCGGCGAAGGCCCGCTCGCCGGAGCCGAGCAGCAGCACGTCGCCGCCCCAGCCGCCGGCCTGCGCGAGCAGGGTGGTGGTGCGCAGTGGCGAGCCCTGGGCGCGGGCGTCGGTGGCGAGGGCGGAGCCGAGGGCGGGCAGCAGCAGCGGCTTCGTGACATGCCGCGCCCGATGCGCCCACGGGCGGCCGGACCCCGCCAGCGCGGTGTCGGCCGCCGCGAGGGCGACATAGGCGAGCTCGAGCTTGGTGGACCGGCGCACGGGGCGAACTCTAGGGCCCGCGGGCCTCAGCCCACGGCGAGCTGGGCGCGGGTCGGCACGAACGGGTCCAGCCGCAGCCGCATCCCCGCCTCGGCGGGGGTGCGGTTCGCCTTCCGGCCGTTGCACGGGCTGCACGCCGCGACCGTGTTCAGCCAGGTCCAGCCGCCACCGCGACTCTGGGGGAGCAGGTGGTCGATGGTGGTGGCGTACGCCCCGCAGTAGGCGCACCGGTGACGGTCCCGCTTGAGCACATTGGTCCGTGAATACGCCGCGGGCCGGTACATCCACTTCGCGGCGACGTAGCGGACCAGCCGGATCACCCGGGGCCACGGGTGCGGTCCGATCATCCGGTCCTCGTGCGCCTCCTCGACGGTGGCGACCTCTCGGAACAGCATCCGCACGGCGTGCTGGAAGGTGACCGTGCCGAGCGGCTCGTAGGAGGCGTTGAGCAGCATCACGGTGGTCATGGCCGCCGATACCTCCTTCCGTCTCCGCTCGCGTGCATCCGCCAGGTCGTACGGCGCCTGTCGGATGGATCGTCCAGGGTCCGTATTTCCGTTCGGCCACGAAGGCATGAAGGGCAGGAGACCTCTGCGCGAGGTCCGACCCCACGAATGTACGTCGGTCGGTGCACCCGGCTCCACCGCTTTCCCGAGCTCCCTCAGCCGGTGAGGTACGGCGCGAGCTCCAGGGCGAGGTGCAGCCGGAGGCGGTCCGGTCCCCGGCCGAGGTCGTAGCCGGTGGCCTGCTCGACCTGCGCGATCCGGTGGTAGACGGTCTGGCGGTGCACGGCGAGCCGGGCCGCCGTACGGCCGACGCTGCCGGCCTCGTCGAGCCAGGTCCGCACGGTGCCGAGCAGGTCGGGCGCCGCGCCGGAAAGGAACGCGCGGACCGGCGGGGCGATGACGGCCGACTCGAGGTCGTCGTCGCGGGTGACGCCGAGCAGGGCCAGCGGGCCCAGGGACTCCCAGCGCACGACGGTGCCGGGCGCGGCGGTCCGGGCCACGCGCAGCGCGACCCGGGCGCCGCGGTGGGCGGCGGCGAGGGCGTCGATGCCCGGGACGGTGGGGCCGGTGGCGGCCCGGGTGACCCGGTCCAGGCTGTCGACCCGGCGGCCCAGGCCCAGGGCGCCGAGGAGGTCGGTGAGGCCGTCGGTCGCGCCGACGAGACCGGCGCGGACCACGGCCCCGGCGACGCCCGGACCGGACCGGACCCAGACCACGCCGGCGCGGGAGGGCCGGCTCGCGACCTGGTCGAGCAGCTCCGGGCGCTCGAGCAGCACGCAGGTGACCGGCTCCTGCAGGTCGAGACCGCCGGCCAGGGCCAGGTCGACCGCCGACTCCCGAGCGGCCAGGCGACCGCCCTCGACCAGCTCGCGGAAGAGGGCATCCCGGTGGCCCTGGCGGCGCTCGGCGACATTGAGCAGCCCGGCCGCGGACTCGGCGATCCGCACCGCCTCGGGCCAGGTGGAGACGGGGATCCGGCCGTCGGGGTCGATCAGCCAGAAGTACCCGTGCACGCGGTCCAGGTGCCGCGCCGGGACGCACAGCCGGGCGACGATCCCGAGGTCGGGGTCGGCCGGGGTACGCAACGGTCCGGGGGAGTCCTCGATGCCCTGGCCCCGGAACCAGGCTCGGACGTCGTCGCTCGACCGGCGCTGCAGGATCGAGCGCTGCCGGATCGAGTCCACGACGTCGTCGCCGCGGTGGTCGGAGAAGCCGATGAGGCGGAAGTCCGGGTCCTCGAGCGTGCACGGCGCGTCGGTCAGCCGGGCCATGTCCTCCACGAGGTCGTCGAGCGAGCTCACTGGACAAGTGTCACACGCTGGTGGGTCAAAGAAGTGACAGACGTCCGTTTCGTGTGACCCGGCGCGCTCCTAGCGTGGAAGCATGCTCGACCAGGCCCTGAGTCACACCCTGAACCGCGCCTCCCGCAGCGCTCGCGCCCGGCGCGCGGTGGAGTCCTTCCCGCCCACCCGCAAGGTCGTCGACCGCTTCGTGCCCGGCGAGACCACCGCCGACGCGGTCGCCGCCGCCCGCCGGCTGGTCGCCACCGGTCGCGTGGTGAGCATCGACGTGCTCGGCGAGGACGTGCGCGACCTCGCCGGCGCCCGGGCCATGCGCGACGCCTATCTCGCCCTGGTCTCCGCGCTCGCCGAGGCGGGCTGTGCCGCCGGGGCCGACCTCTCGCTCAAGCTGTCCGCGATGGGCCAGGCCCTGCCCGGCGGTACGACGATCGCCACCGACCACGCCGCCGAGGTCGCCGACGCGGCCGCGGCGCTCGGCTGCACGGTCACCCTCGACATGGAGGACCACACGACCGTCGACTCGACGCTCGCGATCGGCGGTGCGCTGCGGGCGACGTACCCGTTCGTGGGGAACGTGCTGCAGACCAACCTGCGCCGGACGCCGGGCGACATCGCGGACCTCGACGGCACCGGCGCCAGGATCCGGCTGGTCAAGGGCGCCTACCGCGAGCCCGCGTCGGTCGCCCTTCAGCGCAAGGCCGAGGTCGACCACGCCTACGAGCGCGCGATCGACGCGTTGATGGCCGCCGAGTGCTACCCGATGATCGCCACCCACGACCCCGCGATGCTCGACCGCGCGGTGGCTGCGGCGGTGGGTGCGGGTCGGGGTGCGGACCGGTGGGAGGCGCAGATGCTGTACGGCGTGCGCCCCGAGCTCGAGCAGCGGATGGTCGACGACGGGGTACGGATGCGCGTCTACCTCCCGTTCGGCACCGACTGGTACGGGTACTTCATGCGGCGTCTCGCCGAGCGCCCCGCCAACGTCGCCTTCTTCCTGCGCGCCCTCGCGCACCGCTGACCCGCTTCGCTGACCGCACCGCCCCCACCGAGAGGACCTGACATGGACGCCATCACCACCCCGCCGGCTCCCGTCAACGAGCCCAACCTGACCTATGCGCCGGGCAGTGCCGAGCGCGAGGCGCTCGTCGCGCAGCTCGACGCGCTGGGCGGCACCACGCGCCAGCTCGACGCCCACATCGGCGGCGAACGGGTGCCCGGGGGCGGCGAGGAGATCGCCGTCGTCCAGCCGCACGCCCACCAGAAGGTGCTCGGCGTGCTGCGCAACAGCACCGCCGACGACGCGAAGTCCGCGATCGCCGCCGCCCGGGAGGCGGCTCCCGGCTGGCGGGCGCTGCCGTTCGACGAGCGCGCCGCGGTGATCCTGCGTGCCGCGGAGCTGCTGGCGGGCCCGTGGCGGCAGCGGCTCAACGCCGCGACCGTGCTGGGGCAGTCGAAGACGTCCTTCCAGGCCGAGATCGACGCGGCGTGCGAGCTGATCGACTTCTGGCGGTTCAACGTCCACTTCGCCCGCCAGATCCTCGCCGAGCAGCCGATCCGGAATGCTCCCGGGGTCTGGAACCGCACCGACCACCGCCCGCTCGAGGGCTTCGTCTACGCGATCACGCCCTTCAACTTCACCGCCATCGCCGGCAACCTGCCGACCGCGCCGGCATTGATGGGCAACACCGTCATCTGGAAGCCGTCGCCCACCCAGCAGCTCGCCGCGTCGCTGACCATGGAGCTGCTCGAGGAGGCCGGGATGCCGCCGGGCGTGATCAACATGCTCCCCGGCGACGGGCTCGCCGTGTCCGAGGTCGCGCTCGCGCACCCCGACCTCGCCGGCATCCACTTCACCGGCTCCACCGCTACCTTCCAGAGGCTGTGGGCGACCGTGGGAGCCAACCTGCCGTCGTACCGGACCTATCCGCGGCTGGTGGGGGAGACCGGCGGCAAGGACTTCGTGATCGCCCACCCGTCGGCCGACCCCGACGTACTGCGCACGGCGCTGATCCGCGGCGCCTTCGAGTACTCCGGCCAGAAGTGCTCGGCCGCGTCGCGGGCCTACGTCCCCGCGTCGCTGTGGGCCCGGATGGGCGCCGACCTCGCCGCCCAGACCGACGCGCTGCCCGTCGGCGACCCGACCGACTTCGCGAACTTCACCGGCGCGGTGATCGACGCGCGGGCCTTCGCCAAGCACCAGGCGGCCCTCGAGCGCGCCGCCGCCACCCCGGGCCTCTCCGTCATCGCGGGCGGGACCGCCGACGACAGCGTCGGCTGGTTCGTGCGTCCCACCGTCGTCGTCGCCGACGACCCTTCCGACGAGATGTTCTCGACCGAGTACTTCGGCCCGATCCTCGTGGTCCACGTGTACGACGACAGCCGGCCCGGCGCCTTCGAGGACGTCGTACGACAGGCGGAGTCGGCGGCTCCCTACGCGCTGACCGGCTCGATCCTGGCCGCGGACCGGTCCGCGATCGACTGGGCGAGCAACGAGCTGCGCTTCGCGGCCGGCAACTTCTACGTCAACGACAAGCCCACCGGCGCCGTCGTCGGCCAGCAGCCCTTCGGTGGCGGCCGGGCCTCGGGCACCAACGACAAGGCCGGCTCGGCGCTGAACCTGCTGCGCTGGACCTCGCCCCGCTCGATCAAGGAGACCCTCGTCCCTCCCACCGACCACGCCTACCCCCACATGCGCTGACCCGGCAGAAACTGGCTCTTGTATTGCGCTGACCCGGCAGAAAGTGGCTCGTGTTTCCCGCCGACCCGGCAGAAAGTGGCTTTGCGTGGCGCCAGTTTCTGCCGGGTCGGCGTTGATCCGGGGCCAGTTTCTGCCGGGTCGGCGCGAATCCGGGGCTACTTTCTGCCGGGTCGGCGGGTGACGGGGAGCAGCAGGGCCGGGATGAGGGCGAGGACGGCGATCGCGAGCGGCCAGCGGAAGGCGGCGGCGAAGGCGTCGGCCGGTACGCCGGCGGCGAGCTGGTGCTGCAGGACGGTGGCGAAGACCGCGGTCGCGACCACACCGCCGGTGCGCTGGGCGATGCTCATGGTCGTGGTGGCGCGGGGGATCGCGGCATGGTCGAGCGCCGCGTACGCCGCCGCACTGGTCGGGGCGAAGATGCAGCCCGCGCCGAGCCCGATCGCGAATAGCGCGACGCCGAGGTAGACCTGCCCGGGTGCGCTCCCGACGGCCGTGTAGCCGAGGAAGCCGAGCGCGAGCAGCCCCACGCCGACCAGGACGACGGCCCGCCCCCGACCGCGGTCGACGAGCCGGCCGGTCAGCGCCATCGCGAGGGCGGCGCCGACGCCCTGCGGGACCAGCAGCAGCCCGGTGGTCAGCTCCGACTCGCCGCGCGCGAGCAGGTGGTAGAGCGGGAGCAGGAAGCCCGCGCCGGTGAGGACGCCGACGGCGAGGAACTGCACGGCGGTGGCGGTCGCGAAGCCGCGGGTCGCGAAGTGGCGCAGCTCGACGAGCGGCCGGTCGACCCGCAGCGCGTGCCCGACGAAGGCGACCAGCAGCAGCGTGCCGCCGCCGATCCCGCCGACGACGGCGGTGCGTGAGGACGAGGACGAGGCGAGCGAGGTGACGCCGTACGCCAGCGCGACCAGGCCGGGGGAGAGCAGGGCCAGGCCGAGGAGGTCGAGTCGTTCGCGACCGGCCCCAGGGGATGCGGCGAGCGCGCGGACCGACCAGGCCAGGCAGGCCAGGCCGACCGGGATGTTGACCAGGAAGATCCAGCGCCAGTCGACGCTGTCGATCAGGACGCCGCCCAGCACCGGGCCGAGGATCGGGCCGAGCATCATCGGGATGCCGACGACCGCCATCGCCCGGCCCATCCGCCGCGGGCCGACGGCGCGGGCGACCATGGCGATGCCGACCGGGCTGACCAGGCCGGCGCCCGCGCCCTGGAGCACCCGGAAGCCGATGAGGGAGGACGCGGACCACGCAGCGCCGCACAGCAGCGAGCCGAGGGTGAACACGCCGACGGCGAGCAGCCAGACCCGGCGGGCGCCGTAGCGGTCCATCGCCCAGCCGGCGAGCGGGATGGTGGCGGTGAAGGCCAGCAGGTAGCCGGTCATCACCCACTGGATCGTGGTCAGCGAGACGGTGAACTCCGCGGCGAGGCGGTCGGTGGCGACGCTGACGATGGTCGCGTCGAGGACGGTGGTGATCATGCCGAGGACGACGACGGCGATGACGGTGCGGGCGGTCCGGTCGAGCGGCTCCGCCTCGGGGACGGCGGTCTGGGTCATGGCGGGCTCTTTTCTTGGTGTGAGCAAAATTTTATAGCGACTCTAAATTTGGAGTGAGCCGAAGTCAAGCTAGGCTGCCGCCATGGCCGAACTGGGACTGCGCGAGCGCAAGAAGCAGGAGACGCGACAGCGGATCACCGACGCCGCGATCGAGCTGTTCGCCGAGCGCGGCTTCGAGCAGGTCCCGGTCGCCGACATCGCCGCCGCGGCGGATGTCTCGACCGCCACGGTCTTCAACTACTTCCCGGCCAAGGAGGACCTGATCTACGACGGGATGGCCGCGTTCCACGAGCACCTGCTCGCGGCGGTCCGGGACCGGCCCGCCGGCCAGCGGGTGATCAGCGCCTTCCGCGACTACGTCGTCCAGCCGCGCGGCGTGCTCGCCGACCCGGCGTCCCCGGTCCTGGCCGGCCTGTCCCGAATCGCCCGGATCGTCCAGGACAGTCCCAGCCTCCAGGCCCGCGAGCGACTGGAGGCCGACCGCGCGACCGCCGCCCTCCACGACCTGCTCGTCGCCGAGCTCGGCGACGACCTGCGCGACGACCTCCGCGCCTGGACGGTCGCCTCCGCCCTCGTCGGCACCACCCGCGGGATGACCCGCGAGGTGCAGCGGGCCGCCGCCGAGGGCCGCGTCGACGCGCGACTGGCGAAGCGGCTGCTGGCGGCCGCGGCCGGGGCGATCGACGTCGTCGAAGCGGGCCTGGCCGGCACCTGACGGGCGTACGCTCCTGTCGTGGCGAGTGCCGTGACCCAGGAGGTCCGCTTCTGCCGCGCCGACGACGGCGTGCGGATCGCCTGGGCGCGCCACGGCTCCGGCCCGCCGCTGCTCATCGTCTCGTGCTGGCTCAGCCACCTCCAGCACGACTGGCACAGCCCGGTCTGGCGGCACTTCCTCGACGACCTCGGCGAGCTCGCCACCGTGGTGCGCTACGACGAGCGCGGGTTCGGGCTCTCGGAGTGGGAGGTCCGCGACTTCTCCCTGGAGCGCCGGCTGGCCGACCTCGAGACGCTGGTCGAGGCGGCAGGCCTCGAGAGGTTCGCGGTGCTGGGGATGTCCGGCGGCGCCCCCGTCGCGATCGCCTACGCGCACGCCCACCCGGAGCGGGTCAGCCGGTTGGTCCTGTACGGCGCCATGGCCGGCGGGGGCCTCGAGCAGGAGGACGAGGCCGCGGAGCAGGCATTCCTGGCCATGATCCGGGCCGGCTGGGCCCGGCCGGACCCGCTGTTCCGCCGGGTCTTCACCCACGCCTTCATCCCCGACGCCACCGAACAGCAGATGACCTGGATGGACGAGCTGCAGCGCACGTCGACCAACACCGAGAACGCCGTCTGCAGCCGGGTCGCCCGGCACGCCGTCGACGTGCGGGAGCTGCTGCCCGCGCTCGCCGCCCCCACGCTGGTCCTGCACGCGGAGGGCGACCGGGTGGCGCCCGGGTGGGGACCGCGGTTGGCCACCGCCATCCCCGACGCCCGGCTGGTGCTGCTCGACTCGCGCAACCACGTGCTGCTCGCCGACGAGCCGGCGTGGCAGGTGTTCCGCGCCGAGCTGGCGGGCTTCCTCGCCGCCGACCGGGCCGTCGTACCGGTCGGCCAGCTGTCCGCGCGGGAGCGCGAGCTGCTCCTGCTCGCCGCCGAGGGGCTCGACAACGCCGCCATCGCCGAGCGGCTGACGCTCAGCGTGCGCACCGTCGAGCGGCACTTCCAGAACGTCTATCTCAAACTCGGCCTCTCGGGACGGACCGCCCGCGCCGCCGCGGTGTGCCGGGTGCTCGGGATCGACCCGCGTCCCTGACGCGCCGACGCGTACGCGCCGGGCGCGGCCGGGGCCCGTGGTTGCGCGTCGGCACCGATGCCCGCAGGTACGCCGGATTCCTAGCGTCGTACTCCCGACGAGAGGAGACGACGATGTCGAACAAGGCAGTGGTCAGCCTGGCCACCGGGATGGAGGACCCCGAGCGGGTGACGGTGGCCTTCCTGGTCGCGCTGGGCGCGGCCGAGCACGGGCGCCCGACCCTGATCTTCCTGACCAAGGAGGCGGTGCGGCTGGCCGTGCCGGGGGTCGCCACCGGCCGCGCCTGCGAGGGCTGCCCCTCCCTGCCGGAGCTGCTGGAGCGCTATCGCGCGGCGGGCGGGAGCTACCTGGTCTGCCCCCTGTGCTTCAACGCCAAGGCGTTGGACCCGGGGCAGCTGATCGAGGGCGCCGAGCTCGGCGGCACGGTTCCGATGTGGGAGTGGATCGGCGAGGAGGGCGCGACCTCGTTCAGCTACTGACCCGGCTCGGCCAGGCTCAGGCCCAGACCGGCCCGGGGCGCCCGCCGTCGACGGTGATCACCGCACCATTGGCCGCCCGGCCGCGCGGGGATGCCAGGAAGGTGACCACGTCGGCCACCTCGGCGGCGGTGATCGGACGACCGAGCGCGTTCGTCGAGGCCACGGCGGCGTACTCCGGGTCGCCGTCGGTGCGCTCGGTCACGGTCAGCCCGGGATGCACGCAGCTCACGGAGATGCCGGCGGGCCCCAGCTCGTCGGCGAGGTTCTTGCTGAGCGCGACGACCGCGATGTTGCGCACCGAGCCGGCGATGTTGCCGGTGGAGCGGGCGTTCATCCCGCTGATGTTGACGATCGCCCCACCCTGGCGGCGCAGGTACGGCGCCGCGGCCCGCGCGACGCGGAGGTAGCCGAGCGCCTTGGTGTCGACATTGCGCAGGAAGTCGGCGTCGTCGAGCCCGGCCAGGCCGGGGGCCGCGGCGCGGGTCGCCCGCGGGGCCGCGCAGTTGACCAGTACGTCGAGGCCGCCGAGCAGCCGCGCCGCCTCGTCGACCGCGGCGACCACGGCCGCGTCGTCGGTGGTGTCGGCCGCGACGTGACCGGCCGCGCCGATCTCGGCGGCCGCCGCGGCGAGGGTGGCGGTGTCGCGCCCGAGCAGGACCACCCGCGCGCCCTCGCGCGCCAGGGCGGTCGCGGTCGCGCGGCCGATGCCGCGGTTGCCGCCGGTGACGAGGGCCGCGCTGCCGGCCAGTCCGAGGTCCATCAGGCCTCCATCTCGGGGATCGGGGTGTGCAGGGTGCGGTCGGCCAGCCAGGACGCGAGATTGCGCAGCGTCAGCTCGCGCATCGCGGCCCGGGTGACGTGGGTGCCGGAGCCCACGTGGGGGAGCAGCACCACGGTGTCGAGGGCGACCAGCTCGGCGGGCACGTTCGGCTCGTCGGCGTAGACGTCGAGTCCCGCGCCGCCCAGTCGGCCCTCCTGGAGGGCGGCGACGAGCGCGGGCTGGTCCACGACCGAGCCGCGGGCGATGTTGACCAGCACCCCGTCGGGGCCGAGCGCGTCGAGCACGGCCCGGTCGACCAGCCCGTCCGTCGCCGCGCCGCCCGGTACGACGACGACCAGGCTGTCCACGGCCGCGGCCAGCTCGACCGCGGAGGCGGCGTACGGATAGGCGACGTCGGGGACCTGGCGCCGGTTGTGATAGCTCACCTCGCAGCCCAGCGCCTCCAGCCGGGTCGCCACGGCCCGCCCGATCCGGCCCAGCCCGATGATGCCCACCCGGCTGCCGGCCACCTGCGCGGTGAGCGGGTAGGCCCCCGCCGTCCAGCGGCCCGCGCGGACGAACCGGTCGGCGGCGACCAGCTCGCGGCGGACGCCGAGCAGCAACGCGATCGCGGTCTCCGCGACCGCGTCGTCGAGCACCTCGGGGGTGTTGCTGACCGCGATCCCGCGCGCCAGCGCCACCGGAACGTCGATGTTGTCGTAGCCGACGCCGTGGTTGGCGATCACGCCCAGGTTGGGCAGCGCGTCGATGAGGTCGCTGCCGACCCGGCCGGTGTTGGTGCACACGATGCCGACCACGTCGTCGGCGCGGGCGGGGAGGTCGTCGGGGTCGACGGCGTCGTACTGCTCCCCGACGGCGTCGTTGAGCTGTGGGCTGAGCGGGGGTACGCGGAGGATCGTGGGTCGGCTCACCCGTCCAACATAGAGGCCCCGCTCAGGAGATCGGCGCCTCACCCAGGGTGACCGTGGCGGACTCGGTGCCGCCCGCGGTGGTGGTCCAGGTGACGGTGACGCGGGCACCGGCGTCGTGTCCGGCGATCGCGGCACGCAGCTCCTCGGTCGTGCCGACCGCGGTGCCGTCGACCTTCGTGACGGTGTCGCCGGCGGCGATGCCCGCGCGCGCCGCGGCGCTGCCTTCGGTCACCTCGACGACGAGGGGAGCGGTGGCCGAGGGGTCGAGCGCGACCCCGAGGTAGCCGTCGTACCCGAGCTCGACGCCGTTGCCCTCGTCGCCGGCCTCGATCTGCGCGACGACCTGCTCCACGGTGGCGATCGGGATCGCGTAGCCGGTCACCTGGCCGCTCCCGCTGGACGCGGCGACGTTCATCCCGACCACGTCGCCGTCGGCGTCCAGGACCGCGCCGCCGGAGTCGCCGGGGACGACATAGGCGTCCATTCGGATCAGGTCGGTGAGTGCGGTGCCGCCGGAGCCGTCGGTGCTCTCGACGGTGATGTCGTCGTGCAGTGCGGAGACCGTGCCGGGGGAGGCGGTCAGCGAGCCGCCGTCGCCGCCGGCGTCGCCGACCGCCGTGATCTCGTCGCCGACGGCCGCCGGGGTGTCGGACAGGTCGACCGGGGTGAGCCCGCTCGCGTCCTCGAGCTGCAGGACGGCGACGTCGGTGGTGGGGTTGGCACCGACGTACCGCGCCTCGTAGGTCCGCCCGGTGCTGACCACGGTGACCTCGATCGAGGTCGCGCCCTCGACCACGTGGTGGTTGGTGACGACCGTGCCGTCGGAGTCGAGGACCAGCCCGGTGCCGGCGCCGGTGCCGTTGGTGAGCGTCGAGGAGATCTCCACGATTCCGGTCGACTGCTCGGCCGTGGCGTCGGTCGCGGCCTGTCCGGTCGTCTCCGGGACGTACGACTGCCGCCGGACGTACGGCGTCGTGGGCACGGCCGGCTGCGTCGGGACCTCGGTCGTCGCCGCACTGGTCGTCGACGCGGGGTCGGTCGCCACCAGGTGCGAGGCGACGGCGGCGCTGCCCGCGCCGGTGGCGACGAGCAGCAGGGCGGCGGTACCGAGGGCGAAGGGGTTCCGGGTCATGCCCCGATGCTGCGCACCCTCCCTGTGCAGCCGCTGTGGCCCGGCCCAGCGGTGGGTGTCAGTCCCGTGACAGGGTCAGCCGCGCCCGGCGGCCAGCATCTCCGCGCGGGTGGCGACCTTCACCCGGGCCCGGCCCTCCGCCTCGCCCAGCGCGACCTCGTGGGCGTCCAGCCGCTCCCACGAGGTGTGCGTGACGACCTCGACCTCGCGCTCGGCGAAGTACGCGTCCACGTCCTCGGTACGCCGGGCGGTCGCGGTCGGCCGGGTCTCGGCCAGCAGGTGCCCGACGGTCTCGGCGGCATCGCTCTTGGTGTGGCCGATCAGCCCGACCGGACCGCGCTTGATCCAGCCGGTGACGTAGGTGCCTGGGATCGGGGCGCCGTCGAGGTCGAGCACCCGGCCGCCGTCGTTGGGGATCACGGCGGCCTGCTCGTCGAAGGGCAGGCCGGGCAGGGCGCTGCTGCGGTAGCCGATGGCGCGGTAGACCTGCTGGACCTCCCAGTCGGTCACCTCGCCGGTGCCCTCGACCCGGCCGTCGGCACCGGGCGAGTGGGTGCGCTCGGTGCGCAGGGTGGTGACCCGGCCGTCGGCGTCCGCGACGATCTCGACCGGCGCCTCGGCGAAGTGCAGGTGGATCCGGTGCGGCTTGCCGACCGGGTCCGCGCCGACCCAGCTGGTCAGCGTGTTGAGCACCATCTTCTGCGACTTGTGCTCGGCGATGTGGGCCATGCCGTGCTCGTCCACGTCGAATCCCTCGGGGTGCACGATCACCTCGACGTTGGGCGAGTGGTTGAGCTCGCGCAGCTCGAGCGGCGAGAACTTGGCGTACGCCGGCCCGCGGCGCGCGAAGACGTGCACGTCGGTGACGGTCTTGGCCTTCAGGCCCGCGTGGACGTGGGCGGGGATGTCGGTGACGAGCATCTCGTCGCCGGTCTTGGCCAGCACCCGCGCCACGTCGAGCGCCACGTTGCCGACGCCGAGGACCGCGACGCTGGTGGCGTCGAGCGGCCAGGTCTGCGGCACGTCGGGGTGGGCGTCGTACCACGAGACGAAGTCGGCGGCGCCGAACGAGTGCTCCTCGCCGGGGATGCCGAGGTCGCGGTCGGCCATCGCGCCGGTCGAGACGACGACCGCGTCGTAGAACTCGCGCAGGTCCTCGAGCTTGACGTCGACGCCGTACTCCACGTTGCCGAGGAAGCGGACCTCCGGCTTCGCGATCACCCGCTGCAGCGCCTTGATGATCTCCTTGATCCGCGGGTGGTCCGGCGCGACGCCGTACCGGACCAGGCCGAAGGGCGCGGGGAGCCGCTCGAGGATGTCGACGGACACGTCGGCGTCTGCCTTGGTGAGGATGTCGGCGGCGTAGATGCCGGCGGGGCCGCCGCCCACGATCGCAACACGAAGAGTCATGCTGACGAGTCTGGACGGCGGCGCCGGCTCACAGAACGAGGTTGTGGTTGGGTGCTCACAAGGTCATCTTGTGAGTGCGGTGATCCCCGTCACGGCCGAGTCACGGCAGGGTCGTGAGGAGGGTGTCCAGCGCCGACTTCTCGGCTCCGGCCTGGGGCCGGCTCGCCCGGACCGAGGTGAGCACGTCGTCGATCTGGTGGTCGAGCACGTTCCAGGTCGCGCAGTCGGCCGGCTGCAGGTCCGCCTGGTCCTGGTCCCACGCCGTCTCCAGGTCGGTGATCCGCTTCGCGGCGCCGCTCTGGTCGCCGCTCGCCACCAGCTGGCGGGTGTCCTCGACGATGGTGCGGTAGCTCGCCGTCTTCGTCGCCGGGAACGCCGCACCGGCGCGGGTGTGGGCCTCCCCGGCGCTGATCGCGCCGGCGGCGCACGACGGCGCCTTGCCCTCCTCGGCGTCCAGCGCGCTGACGTGCGGCTGGCTGTTGGTGTAGGCGAGCAGGCCGACGGTCAGGGCGGCGAGGGCGCCGAACCCGGCGAGGGCCACCCGCTCGCGGGCCGGTCCCGCGTCGTACGACGGCTCGTCGGCGGCGTGCGCCCGGCGCTCGGTCACGTCGCTGCGGGTCACCGTGAGCAGCACGACCGTGGCCAGGATGGTGCCGAGGAACACCGCGCTGGTGCCGAAGGTGCCGAGCCCCAGGCCCTGCTCCGACTTGGGCGAGGCGAGCCAGTCGCCGATGTTGGCGCCCAGGGGGCGGGTCAGGATGTAGGCGACCCAGAAGGCCAGCACCGGGTTCGCCCCGAAGCGCCACAGCGCCGTGACCGCGGCGATCAGGCCCAGTGGCAGCAGCACGGAGCGACCGGGACCCCAGCCCGTGAGCTCGAGGGTCCAGTCGCCGGTGGCGGTGCCGAGGGCGAAGGTGACCAGGACCGCGAGCCAGTAGAAAGCCTCGCGCGGCGTGGTGACGATGCTGTGGATCGACAGTGTGCGCTCCCGGGCCCACCAGATGCCGAAGACCGCCGCGAGGGCGAGCGAGAAGACGGTGGTGCTGACCCAGAGCGGCACGCCGAGCTGGTCGGTCAGGATGTCGGTGTACAGCGTTCCGGTCACGCTGACGACCACGACGGTCAGCCAGTAGAGCGCGGGCACGTAGCGGCGGGCTCGCATCTGCACGGCCAGGGTGACCGCGAAGACGGCGGTGAAGATCACGGCGGTGCGCACCAGGCCCACCCCGAGGTTGACGTTGATCCAGTCGGCGAAGCTCTCTCCGACCGTGGTGCACAGGATCTTGATGATCCAGAACCAGGCGGTGACCTCCGGGACCTTGTTCAGCAGCAGGGCCCGCGTCGAGCGGGACGGTGTCGTCGAGGTTGTCGTGGACATGGGCCGAGGGTGGCGGCCCGAACCTGTCAGGAACCTGACTGCTCGAAGCGGTAGCCCACGCCCCGGGCCGTGGTGATCGCGGCGCCCGGGTCGACGTCGGCGAGCTTGCGCCGGACCCGGCGCAGGTAGGAGTCGAGCGCGTTCTCGCTGACCATCGCGCCGTCCGGCCACGCGGCGGCGACCAGCGCGGAGCGTCGGACCACCTCGCCGGGCCGGGCCATCAGCGCCGCCAGGATCCGGAACTCCGTGGGGCTCAGCGCCACCTCGCCGGAGCCGTCGACGAGCGCGTGCCGGGTCGGGTCGAGGCGGATCTCGTGGTCGCGCGCGCCCGCCTGCGTCCCACGGCGGGCCAGCACCTCGACCCGGGCGAGCAGCTCCTTCACCGCGAACGGCTTGACCAGGTAGTCGTCCGCACCGGCGCCGAAGCCGGCCAGCCGGTCGTGCAGCGCGTCCAGCGCGGTCAGGAAGAGGACCGGCGCGTCCTGTCCGGCGGCACGCAGCGCCTGGCACAGGTCGCGGCCGTCGCCGTCGGGCAGGCCGATGTCGAGCACCAGCGCGGCGAGCTCGGCGGGGGCGCCGGGGGCGGCGAAGAGCCGCATCGCCTCTCCCGCGTCATGGGCGACGAGCGGCTCGTGGCCCGCGAGCCGCAGCGCGTCGGTCACCACCCGGCGGATCGCCGGGTCGTCCTCGCACACGCCCACCCGTGCCATCGCCCCTCCCTCCGGTCCCTGGACCGCCCAGCCTGCCATGCTGGCGGCGTGCGGAGACGGATCGTGGTCTCGACGGTGCTGCTGATGGTCGCCGTCATGGTGGCTGTCGGCTGCGGCGTCCAGATCGTGCTCAGCCTCACCGCCGAGCGCGACATCGGCCGGGTCCTCGACGCCCGCGCCGACACGGTGATCGCCGTCGCCCGCGCCGGGGAGACGCCGGCGACGGCGCTGGCCGGGCGGGTGGAGCCCGGCGTGCGGGTCTACGACGCCGGCGGCTCGATCGTGGTCGACACCCTCGCCTCGTCCGAGCGCGCCGGAGCCGACCGGCTGGCGCGGGTGACGTCGGTGCGCGACCTCGCACCGAACGAGCGGGTGCGGCTGCGGGCGACCCCGTTCCGCACGCCCGCCGGGTGGCACGGCGTCGTCGTGGTCGCCGAGCCCACCGAGCCCTACGAGCGCGCGGAGCGGTACGCGCTGTTGGCGACGGTGGTGGTCGGGGCCGTCGTCCTGCTGGCGAGTGCGCTGCTGGCGAGCCGGATCACCTCGCAGGCGCTGCGGCCGGTCGCCACCATGGCCGACCGGGCGGCCGAGTGGAGCGCGCACGACCCCGGGAAGCGGTTCGGTGAGGTCACCGACGGGCCCGAGCTCGCGCACCTCGCGACCACTCTCGACGGCCTGCTCGACCGGGTGGCCCGGGCCCTGGAGTCGGAGCAGCGGCTGACCTCCGAGCTCGCCCACGAGCTGCGGACCCCGCTCACCGGGATCATCGGCACCGTCGAGCTGCTGCAGCTGCGGGACCCGGAGCCCCCGGAGCGGCACGCCGACCTGGACCGGGTGCTCGCCCTGGCGCGGTCGATGACCGAGACCATCGCGACCCTGCTGGCGATGGCCCGCCAGCGCGCGGCGTACGGCGAGGTGACGCCCGTCGCCGCGGTGCTCGACGAGCTGCGGGAGGTCGTCGGCGGGTCGGTCGAGCTGATGGCCGACGTCGACCCCGCGGCGGCGGTCGTCGTACCGGCGCCGGTGCTGGTGCGGGTGCTCGCCCCGGTGGTCGACAACGCCGCGCGCTTCGCCCGCTCGGTGGTCACCCTCGACGTACGCCGGGACGCCGGCTCGGTGATCGTCGAGGTCGAGGACGACGGCCCCGGCCTCGACCCGGCGGCCCGGGAGCGCGCGTTCGAGCCCGGCTTCTCGGGCCGCGGCGGCACCGGTCTGGGCCTCCCGCTGAGCCGGCGGATCGCCGCCACGGTCGGCGGATCGGTCGAAGTGGTGGCGGCGCGGGGGAGCGGCGCCCGGTTCCGGGTGGTGCTCCCGGCAGCCCTCGACGACTCTCACAACGTATCGTTGTGAGCATGCTCGGTTCTCACGTCCCCGACCTGCGGGCGCTCGAGCTGCTCGTCGTGGTCGCGCGGACCGGATCGCTCGGCGCCGCCGCGGCCGAGCTCGGGATCAGCCAGCAGGCCGCGTCCTCGCGGGTGCGGACGATGGAGGCGCTGGTCGGCGAGCCGCTGGTGGCCCGCAGCAAGCGTGGCTCGGAGCTCACCCCGACCGGCGAGCTGGTCGTCCAGTGGGCCGACCGGGTGCTCGACGCCGCCCAGGAGCTCGACGCCGGGATCGCCGCGCTGCGCGCCGACCGCCGGGGTCACCTCGACATCGCCGCCAGCCTCACCATCGCCGAGCACCTGCTCCCCGGCTGGCTGGTCGGCCTGCGCGCCCATCAGGTGCAGCGCGGCCAGCAGCCGACCGAGGTCACGATGACCGCCACCAACACCGCCCGCGTCGTCGAGCTGGTCGAGGCGGGCGAGGTCGCGCTGGGCTTCGTCGAGGGCCCGGAGGCCCCGCGTGGCCTGCGCCGGCGCCTGGTCGGCACCGACGAGCTGCTCGTCGTGGTCGGGCCACAGCATCCGTGGGCGCTGCGCGCGCGGCGCCGGGTGAGCGCCGAGACGCTCGCGGCCACGCCCCTCGTCGTACGAGAGGCGGGCTCGGGCACCCGCACCGTCCTCGAGCGGGCGCTCGCCGACCTGCCGCGCGCGACCCCGGTCCTGGAGCTGTCCAGCACGGCGGCGGTCCGCGCCGCCGTCGCCGCGGGCGCCGGTCCCGCCGCCGTCGGCGCCCACGCCGTGCGCGACGACCTGGCCACCGGCCGGCTGGTGCGGATCACCGTGACCGGGCTCGACCTCACCCGCCGGCTGCACGCCGTGTGGCAGGGCGGGCCGCACCCGCCCGAGGGGCCGGCCCGCGAGCTGGTGGCCTGGGCGGCGCGGCGGCCCTGAGGTCAGGCGTGCGCCGGGGTCCGGGCCAGGATCTCGGCGATCGAGTCGTCGGTGCACTCGGCCCAGAAGCCGCCCACGACGTCCTCGAGCTGGGTGAACGAGTCCGCGACGTAGAGCACGTCCTGGTAGTCGGTGATGTCGTAGAGCTGGGTGCCCATCGCGGCGATGTCGAGTGGCCGGATGGTCATCCCGCGGAACGCCTCGATCTCGCCGGGGGAGGACAGGATGCCGGCGCCGTACGCCTTCAGCTCGCCCGCCTCCCACAGCACGCCGAACTCCAGGGTGAACCAGAAGACCTTGCTCACGAACTCCAGCGCCTCGGTGCCTCGGACCCGCCGCGAGGCCTGTCCGGCGAGCTCGTAGAGCGCGGTGAAGCGCGGGTTCGCGAGGGTGTTGCCGTGGCCCACGACCTCATGCAGCACGTCGGGCTCGGGGGTGTAGAGCGGCACCGAGTGGTGCCGCACGTACTGCGTGGACCAGAACGCCTTGTCGGCCAGCGAGCCGTAGAAGTCGCGCAGCGGCACCAGCCCCGCGGCCGGGCGGTAGCTGAACCCGGTCAGCGGCGCGAGCCACTCGCTGACCTCGGCGAGCTGGGGGATCCGGTCGATCGGCAGCCCCAGCGACTCCTTGCCGTCGAGGAACTCGCGGCAGCCGTAGGCGCGGTGCTTGGTCACCAGCGCCTCGCTGACCACCCGCCACACCTCGTGCTCGTCGTCGGTGTACTCCGCGCGCGGGCAGGGCTCGCCCGGCCGCCAGCTGCTGGCGAGGGTGGCGAGGGCGTCGCGCCGGGCCCGGTACGCCGGGTCGGCGAAGCCCGGATGGTCGGCGCCGAGGTGGACCTTGAGCGATCCGTCCTCGTCGGCGGTCACGGGGGCGAAGTACTGGGCTTCCTCGAACATGCCTGCAGTCTCGGACCTGGTCCATCCGATGGCGAGTCCGGTCAGACGTTTGGCTGTCATCGACCCGCCCGACGTGGCAATCTGTCCGGCATGGACGGTGTCGACCGTGGAATCCTGGACATCCTGCGCGCCGACTCGCGGACCTCGATCCGCGAGGTCGCCGAGCGCCTCGGCATCAGCCGGGCCAGCGCCTACGCCCGGGTCAGGCGGCTCGTCGACACCGGTGTGATCCGCGGCTTCACCATCGACGTCGACCATGCGGCGCTGGGACTCGGGCTGCCGGCGTACATCCACGTCCGGATCAAGCAGAACACCTGGAAGTCCTTCCGCACCAAGGTGTGGGCGTTGGAGGAGGCGGCGCACATCGCGCTCGTGGCCGGCGACTTCGACTGCGTGATCCTGGTCCGCGCCCGCGACGCCGAGCACCTGCGCGAGCTGGTGCTCGAGCGGATCCAGTCGCTGCCCGAGGTGGTCGCCACCCAGACGGTGCTGGTGTTCGAGGAGCACGTCGGCCAGTGATCTGCCAGCCTGGGCGCATGCCTGGGCTCGCGTTCGTGTTCGGTGGTTCGGAGGGGATCGGCCTCGCGGTCGCCCGGCGCCTCGTCGCCGAGGGGCGGGAGGTCGTGGTGCTGTCGCGATCGGCGGCCAAGCTGGACGCGGCGCTCGCCGAGCTGGGCGCCGGTGCGCTCGCGCGGTCGGTGGACGTGACCGACGCGGCCGCGACGAGTGCCGTCGTCGACGCACTGGTCGCGGAGGTCGGCGTACCGGACCTGGTGGTGACGACCGCGGGCTACGCGCGGCCGGGGTACCTCGAGGACCTGCCCGCCGACGACGTCACCGGCATGGTCGCCATCAACCTGCTCGGCACCATCCACGTCTGCCGCGCGGTGCTCCCGCACCTGCGGCGTGCCGGGACCGGCACGATCGTGACCACCTCCTCGATGGCCGGACTGGCGGGGGTGTTCGGCTACACCGTCTACAGTGCGTCGAAATTCGGCGTGATCGGCTTCGCCGAGGCGCTGCGTCGCGAGGTCCGGCCCTACGGCCTGCGGGTGCTGGTCCTGTGCCCGCCCAACACGCTCACGCCCGGCTTCGAGGAGGAGAACCGCCACAAGCCGGCGGAGGTCCTCGCCGCGGAGGAGAGCGTCGCCACGCTGACCGCGGAGCAGGTCGCCGACACGCTCGTCGGGGCGCTCCGGCGCCGGCGCGGCTTCCTCGTCGTACCCGGCCGTGACAGCCGGCTCGCCGCCGTCGCCATCCGGCACCTGCCGTTCGTGGTGGACCGGGCGCTGCGCAGGCCGACGTCATCGACGTGACGTAGCACGACTCGTCACGAAAGTCCGGGGTTTCGGCGGGTGTACCCAAACGGCGGTAAAGAATCCGGAAAAGCCATGACGGCGCGTCACGGTCAGCGTTTGCTTGTCATCAGCGCTCGGGGGCTGCTCCTTTCTCATCAACCCTCTCTCCTTCCGGAGGCTTTGGCATGCGCCGACTCACCGACCGCGTCTCCGCGGCCCGCCGCAACGACGGCGGCTTCACGCTCATCGAGCTCCTGATCGTCATCATCATCCTCGGCGTCCTCGCCGCCATCGTCGTCTTCTCCGTGCGCGGGATCACGGACAAGGGCCAGACGTCGGCCTGCAAGACATCGAAGGCGACCGTCGCGACGGCCTACGAGGCCTACGTGGCGTCGCAGCCCAACCCGAACACGGCGCCTGCGCCGACGGCCACGACGATCGGGACGCTCTACCCTGACTGGCTGCACAGCGACCTCGACGGAGACTCGATCGGCAACGTGACCGTCGACCCGGCCGTCACGACCGTCGACGACGTCGACAACGCCGCCTGCTAGTCGACTTCGCCCGTCGAGGAGGGCCGCCGCCGAGGCGGCGGCCCTCCTCCGCAGCACCGGCCCCGACCCCGAGAGGCATCCTCGTGTTCCACCACCCCCACCGCATCGGACCTCGCGTCGACCAGATGCTCGAGGCGCTGTGGAACGTCCGCGGCACCGACCTGATGCTCACCGTCGGCCTGCCGCCCATGGTCCGGGTCGACGGCACGCTCGCCCCGATCCCGTCGGAGTCGGTGCTCACCCGCGACGACACCGATGCGCTGCTGGCCGAGGTGCTCACCGGCGAGCAGCGCGAGGTCTGGGAGTCCAGCCACGAGTACGACTTCTCCTTCTCCTGGCGCGAGCACGCCCGGATCCGCGGCAACGCCTTCACCCAGCGTGGGCTCACCGCGGTCGCGCTGCGGATGATCCCGCGCAGCGTCCCGACGCCCGACGAGCTCGGCCTGCCGCCGGTGCTGCGCGACCTGGCGATGCGGCACCAGGGCCTGATCCTGATGACCGGCCCGACCGGCTCCGGAAAGTCGACCACCCTCGCGTCGCTGGTCGACCTGATCAACACCAACCGGGGCTGCCACATCATCACCGTCGAGGACCCGATCGAGTACGTCCACGACCACAAGATGGCGGCGGTCAACCAGCGCGAGGTCGGCACCGACACCGAGAGCTTCCACAACGCGCTGCGCTCGGTCCTGCGCGAGGATCCCGACGTCCTCCTGGTCGGCGAGATGCGCGACCTCGAGTCGATCCAGTTCGCGCTCACCGTCGCGGAGACCGGCCACCTGGTCTTCGCGACCCTGCACACCAACGACACCGCGCAGTCCCTGGGCCGCATGATCGACGTCTTCCCCGCCGAGCAGCAGGCGCAGATCCGCGTCCAGCTCGCGGCGGCGCTGTCGTGCGTCGTCTACCAGCGGCTGATCCCGCGGATCGGCGGCGGGATGATCGCGGCGTACGAGGTGCTCACCGCCACGCCGGCCGTCCGGAACCTGATCAAGGAGGGCAAGACGCACCAGCTGCGCAACTCCCTCGTGACCGGTGCGCAGGACGGCATGGTGACCCTCGAGAAGTCGATGTCGCACCTCATCCAGAACGGGATCGTGAGCGAGGAGGAGGCGGTCGCCCGCAGCCTCTACCCGAAGGACATCGACGCCCGTCCGCGGTACGCCGCGGGTGCGGTGCGGTGAGGCAGGACAGCCGCGGATGAGGCTCAAGGGCAAGCACAGCAGGGCCGAGGCGCCGGTCGCGGTCGGCCGCACCGACGAGGACGACGACCGGCTCGGCCGGATCCTGGTGGCGGCCGGCCGGGTCCAGCCCTACCAGCTGGACGCGGTGCGCGAGCATGACGGCACGCTCGGCCAGAAGCTGGTCGCGAGCGGCGCCATCACCGAGGACGCGCTGGCCCACGCCCTGGCCGAGCACCACCAGGTCGCCGTCGCGGACTTCCGCACCCTCGCGCCCGAGGCGGAGGCACTGTCGCTGCTGACCCGCGAGCAGGCACTGACCCTCGACGCGCTGCCGATCTCGCTCGACGACACGGGCGTGGTGGTGGCGGTGCTGGACCCCGCGCCGGAACGGGTGCAGGCGATCGCGGCGGTGCTGGAGCGGCCGGTGCGCCCGCTCGTCGTGACCCGCCGCGATCTCGAGCGGGGCCTCGCGACGTCGTACCGCGCCACCCAGGAGGTCGGCGGCCAGGTCCAGGCGTTCGAGGCCCGGGACGTGCTGCGCAGGGAGGCGTCCGAGCTGGAGGCGGTGAGCGCCAACGAGGAGGCACCGGTCGTCCGCGTGGTCCAGTCGGTCATCACCCAGGCGTTGCGCGACCGCGCGTCCGACATCCACGTCGAGCCGACGGGGGACCGGGTCCGGGTGCGGTACCGCATCGACGGCGCCCTCACCGAGGTGCTCGACCTCCCGGCGTCGATCGGACCGGCGATCGTCAGCCGGGTCAAGATCCTCGGCGGGATGAACATCGTCGAGCGGCGCCGGCCCCAGGACGGCCAGATCTCCATGGAGATCGACGGTCGCGAGGTCGACATCCGGGTCTCGACGACCGCCGTCGTCGGCGGCGAGAAGGTCGTGATGCGGGTGCTCGACAAGAGCCGTCCGCTGTTCCAGCTCGAGCAGCTCGGCATGCCCGCGGACACCGCCGCCCGGTACACCCAGCTGATCCACTCGCCGTTCGGCATGGTCATCTGCGCCGGCCCGACCGGTGGGGGCAAGACCACGACTCTGTACGCCTCCCTCGGCGAGCTGAACAGCCCCGAGAAGAACCTGATGACGATCGAGGACCCGGTCGAGTACACCTTCGACTCGATCAACCAGATCCAGATCAACGAGCAGGCCGGCATCACCTTCGCCGGCGGGCTCAAGTCGATCCTGCGCCAGGACCCGGACGTGATCCTCGTCGGCGAGATCCGCGACGTCGACACCGCGCGGATCGCCGTCCAGTCGGCGCTCACCGGTCACTTCGTGCTCTCCTCGCTGCACGCGACCGAGGCCGTCTCGGCTCTCTACCGGCTGCTCGACATGGGCATCGAGGCCTTCCTCATCGCCTCGTCGGTGACCGCCGTGGTCGCCCAGCGCCTGGTCCGGCGCAGCTGCACGTCGTGCCTGGAGCCCTACCAGCCCTCGCCGGAGGAGCTGGCCTTCGTGCAGCAGTTCGGCGGCACGGAGCCGATCGCCGGCTGGCGGCACGGCACCGGCTGCCACTTCTGCGCCCACACCGGCTACCTGGAGCGGATCGGCGTCTACGAGATGCTGGTCGTCACCGACGAGGTCCGTGAGCTGATCGTCGACCGGGCGCCACACGACCAGATGCGCAAGCTCGCCCGAAGCCAGGGGATGCGCACCCTGCAGGAGCAGGCGGTCCGGCTGGTCAGCGACGGCACCACGACGGCCGCCGAAGTCATGCGTTCGATCTACGTCGCGGGGGTCTGAAGATGCCGAAGTACGCATTCGCCGGGGTCGACCTCGAGGGCAGGCAGGTCAAGGGCACCGAGAAGGCGGCCAGCCGCGGCGACGCCGAGATCGCGCTCTACCAGCGTGACCTGCGTGACCTCCGCGTCACCGAGAAGAAGAGCATCCTGCAGTACGAGATCTCGGGTCCGCGGATCAAGCGCGAGCACGTCATGCACCTGTCGCGGCAGATCGCGGCCTTCCTCAGGGCCGGGCTGCCGATCCTCGATGCGGTGCACTCGATCGGTACCGAGAGTGAGAACTCCTCGGTACGACGGATGATGCACGACGTCGAGGACCGGCTCCGTGCCGGTGAGCGGTTCTCCGACACGCTCGAGCGGTACCCGAAGGTGTTCCCGGAGTTCTACCGCGGCATCGTCCGCTCTGCTGAGCTGACCGGCGAGCTCGACGCCGTGCTGTCCCGCTTGGCGGTCTACATCGAGCGGGATCTCGAGGCGCGGCGCAAGATCAAGTCGGCCCTCATCTACCCGATCGCCGTGGCGGTGATGTCCGTGGTCACCGTCCTGGTGCTGTCGGTCTACGTGCTGCCGAAGTTCCGGGACTTCTTCGCCGACCTCGATGCGGAGCTGCCCCTGCCGACCCGCATGCTGATGGGCTTCACCGACTTTCTCGCCGGCTGGTGGTGGGTCATCCTCGCGGCGATCGTGGCCTGGGCGCTCCTGTTCGTGATCTCGCAGCGCTTCGAGCGGGGCAAGTACCTCTGGCACGGCTTCCTGCTCAAGGTCCCCGTCCTGGGGGAGACGATCCAGTACGCGCTCGTGGAGCGCTTCTGCCGGGTGATGGCCTCGATGGTCTCGGCGGGCGTCAACCTCCCCGAGGCGATCCGCGTGGCGACCGACTCCTTGCGCAACCGGGTCTTCATCGCGCGACTCACGGGGGTGACCGAGCAGATGCTGGAGGGCCAGGGCCTCGCCGGCCCGCTCGCCCGGACCCGGCTGTTCCCCGGCACGGCCACGTCGATGTTGCGTGTCGGTGAGGAGACCGGGTCGATGGACACCCAGCTCGAGGTCACGGCCGAGTACTACGAGTCCGAGCTCGACTACAAGATCGCCAAGCTCACGGCGCTGTTCGAGCCGATCGTCATCGTCGTGATGGGCGGCATCGTCGGCTTCGTCGCCGTGGCGTTGGTGTCGGCGATGTACGGCATCTTCAACCAGGTCCAGGTCTGATGCTGCGGATCGCCATGAAGCGTGGAGACGCCGACCGGGGCGAGAGTCTGGTCGAGGTTCTCGCTGCCGTGGTGATCCTGGGCATCGCGGGAGTCGCGATCATGACCGGTCTGATGCTCGCGGTGAAGACCTCCGACATCCACCGCAAGGAGACCACCAGCGGCGCCTACGTGAAGAGCTACGCGGAGGCGATCCAGAACTACGTCGAGACCCACCAGTCCGCCTTCACCTGCTCGCCCGACTACCGGCCGGGGGTCGTGGGCTTTCCGGTCCCCAACGGCTATACGACGTCCTTCACGGTCAGCGCGGTGGACCCGGCGGGCGGCGCCGCCGCCTGTACGGCGAACACGGCCCAGCTGGTCATCTTGACGGTCTCGAGCGGCGACGACCGAGCCGTCGAGAAGCTGGCCTTCGTGCTGCGCAGGCCGTGCAGCGGCGCCCAGGACCCTTCGGCGGTGAGTCGATGCGCGTAGCCGATCGCCTCCGCACCCGTCGGCATGACGACGCCGGGTTCACGCTCGTCGAGTTGGTCGTCACGATCGCGATCATGGGCGTCATCGTCTCCGCACTGACCGGCGTCGTGATGATGTACCTGAAGACGACGGTCAGCGCGAACGCCAGGATGACCGAGTCGCACGACGTCCAGTTCGCGGCGGCCTACTGGCAGAGCGACGTCGCCAGTCTCGGCGTGCGATCGACGGTGTACGACAACAGCCTGGGCGGCACGCACACCTATCCTCTGATGCAGTCGGTCGCCGCACCCGATACCTCGGGCCCGACCCTGGCGCGGTGCGGCCTGCCCTCGGGCACGCCCATCGTCACCTTGGCCTGGAACTCCTACACCGCAGCCGCGGACGTCCCGACCAAGGTGACCGTCACCTATGTGGCCCAGCCCTCCGGCGCGGTCTACCAGCTGCTCCGGGTGCGGTGCACCGGAACGGCCACGACACCGGACTCGTCGATCGTCGTCGCGCGCAACCTCACCCCGGCGATCCTGGGGCCGACGACGGTCTCGTGCTGGAAGGCGAACGGCACCAAGCTCGGCACCTGCTCGGGAGCCGGCGACGACGTTCCGGCGGTGGTCACCCTGGAGCTCGTCGCGACCGACCAGGACAACAAGGACGGCTCCACCTACACAGCCACCTTGACCGGTGAACGGAGACAGACATGACCGGCTGGATCGATCGCCGCCTCCGGGCGAGGGGGGACCGCGGCGCGATCCTCGTGTTCGCGCTGATCATCGTCACCACGGTCGCGCTCGTCGTCGGAGTCGTGCTGACCCGCGGTGGAGGGAGCCTCAAGGCCACGGTCGCGCTGCGTGGCGTGGCCGGCGCGTCGTACGCCGCGGACTCGGCCGCCAACATCGCGATCAACAACCTGCGCAACGGCTACGGCTTCTCCCCGGCAGACGCGCAGCTCGCGTTCAACAACAACCCGAGCGACGGCCTGGGCTGCTTCGGCCACAACAGCGGCGTCACGGGCGACACCGACAACCTGATCCTCAACGGCTTCTATCCCGCTGCCGGCTCGTTCGGCCCGAGCTCCGCGTACGTCCACTGCTCCGCCCAGGGCGGCACCGGGCAGCAAGGACCGGCGGTCACGATCACCAAGGACAACAAGGCTGCCTACGCCCTCATCACCCTCGGTGGCTCGATCACCAACACGGCGGGCTCCCCGTTAAAGGTGCACGGCGGCGTCTACTCCAACAACGCGATCACCGGCCCGGTCGCCCTCGACCTGGGCGACGCCCATGCCGTGAACTCCTGCACGGACACGACGGTGGTCGCGCCGGCGGTCAAGGACTGCAACAACCACACGCCGTACGTCGACCCGAACTACGCCGCCGACATCGCCTCGGCGCCGGCTCTGGTCCCGCTGCCCACGAGCTGCACCGGCAACGTCGCGGTGTTCTCGCCGGGCTACTACGACGACGTCGTGGCGTTGAACGCCGCCGTCAGGCTGTGCAGCGCGTCCTGGTTCAAGCCGGGTACCTACTACTTCGACTTCCACAACGGCTGCGTCGGATCGGCGGACTACTGCCCGGCCAACGTCTTCCCCGGCCGAAGCGGCAACGACGCGAACGTCTGGGTCATCCCCGACGGCAAGCCGGTGATCGGCGGCCAGCGCGCGGGCGTCTTCGCCACCAGCTCGCAGGTGGTGATGACCGAGGTCAACGGCAACGACTACATGGGGCCGGGCAACTGCGTCAGCCCGCTCACCGACACCTCCGCGCTCGGCGTGCAGTTCATCTTCGGCGCCGACAGCCAGATGCACCTGGAGAAGACGGCCTCGATGGAGCTGTGCGGCAGCTACCACACCGACAAGGCGCCGATCGAGCTCTTCGGCCTCCAGGCCAGCACCCCGGGAGTGAGCACGCCCAGCCTGACCAGCGAGACCCGGGACATCAGCCATGGCGGCTCGGTCATCTCATCGGGTGCCTTCGTCAACGCGGACGTCGCGCACCTCAGGCCGGGTGGCGCGGGCGCGACCTGGACGCGCGGCGGTACCACCGGCACGCCCCCCGGCACCTGCTGCGGCACGCTGGACGCGTCTGACGTGACGTTGACCAAGGGAGACGGGACGTTCACGCCCGGCACCAAGGCCGCGGCACTGCCGATCCTTCGGGCGAACGGCACCGGAAGCGTGCTGTGGTCCACGGGAAACAGCGGGGCCTCGAAGACGGGCAGTCTCCTGCTGGAGGGGTTCGCCCCGAGCGCCGCGGTTCCTAGCGATCCGAGTCTGACCGTCTCGTCCGCGAAGCTCTCGATGGCTCACTACGAGCCGGTCGGTGGGAGCGCGTCGGTCCGGCTGGTCGTCTCCGGCAGCGGCACCGCTACCTGGACGCCGCCGTCGTGGCCCTCCGGCCAGACGCCGGCGAGCAACCAGATCTCCATCACCGGCGCCGACCTCACGAGTCTGCAGGCCTTCATCAGGGCCAACGGCTACACCAAGGCCACCGTCACCTACTCCCTCCGGGGCGGCACGGCAGCCGCCGACCCGTACCGGGTCGGCCAGGTCAAGCTCGAGCTGTCCCTCGCCTGGGACGGCCAGTCCGGGGACACCACCGGCGGGACGACGACGCTGAAGGTCGACGGATTCGCTCCGAGCACGTCGGTCCCGGCGGGCGCGATCCTCACCGGCGCGACGGTCCATGTCGACCACTCCGAGAGTGTGACCGCCGGGTCGTCGGGGTCGGTCACCCTCGGCGTCGGCGGCTGGTCGTACACCAGTCCGACGATCACGCCGAGCACGTCACTCACGACCGAGAACCTGGTCGTCCCGGTCGCCAGCCTGAACGCCTTGCAGAGCCAGATCCACGCCAACGGCTACACCAAGGCGAGTGTGGCGTACACGGCGAAGGCAGCCGCCGGCACGACCACCACGCTCAAGTCGATCACGCTCGAGCTGAAGTACTACCTCCCCGTACTCCGGGCGCAGAGTGGCTGCGTCACCGCTCCGTTGGCTGGCGGTGGATGCTCCTTCCTCTGGACCGACTCCGACCACGGCAACAACAAGGTCTCCTTGTACATGCAGGGCACGACCTACGTCCCCAAGGCAGACGTGAACCTGACCCTCAGCAACTTCGGTGCGCAGGTGCTGAAGTTCGGGCTGATCGCGCGCCAGATGGAGTTCAACATCAACAACGGCAACCCGCGCTACACCGGGCCGGTGTTCCAGATCCCGGACAACACCTTCACCACCGGATTCGTCAGCAGCGTCGTCCAGCTCGAGGTGCATCTGTGTCTCGGGGAGTCGACGGTGAGCACCGACTGCAAGGCGAGAGCGCCGGCGCTCACCTCGCGCGTGCAGTTCTACGACCCCACGGGGGTTCCGGTGCCGTTCGCCCGACAGGTGACTCCACTGAGTTGGAACCACACACGCTGAGCGAGCACCAGGCACTCGACGTCCTCGTCCCCGTCCTCGCCGGCGTCCTCGGGCTGGCGATCGGGTCGTTCCTCAACGTCGTGGCGCACCGGGTGCCGGCGGGGGAGTCGGTGGTCAGCCCGCCGTCGGCGTGCCCCCGGTGCGGGCACCCGATCCGCAACCGGCACAACGTCCCCGTGCTCGGCTGGCTGGTGCTGCGGGGGCGGTGCTTCGACTGCGGGGAGCCGATCAGCGTGCGCTACCCGCTGGTGGAGGCGGGAACCGGCATCGCGTTCGCCGGGGTCGCCGCGCGGTTCGGGGTGGACGAGTGGCGGTTGCTACCGGCGTACCTCGCCTTCGCGGCGATCGCGATCGTCCTCGCGCTGATCGACGTCGACGTACGCCGCCTGCCGGACGCGATCGTGCTGCCGTCGTACCCGGTGCTGGGGGTGCTGCTGGCGCTCGGCGGGGACGGTCCCGCGCTGCTCCGGGCGGCCGAGGGGGCGGTGGTCCTCGGGGCGTTCTTCTTCGTCGTCTGGTACGTCGCGCCCGGCGGGATGGGCTTCGGCGACGTGAAGCTGTCGGGCCTGGTGGGCGCGATGACGGCGTACCTGACGTGGGGGACCTTCCTGACGGGGGCCTTCCTCGCGTTCGTGCTCGGTGCGGTGGCCGGGCTGCTCCTGATGGCCGGTGGGAAGGCAGGGCGCCGGACCGCGGTGCCGTTCGGGCCGTTCCTGGTGCTGGGCGCGTGGAGCGCGATCCTGGGGGCCGGATACCTGGGTGACGCCTACCTGAGGTCGATCGGCCTGTGACAGCCTGTGACGGCCTGTGACAGCCTGTGACGCCACCTGTGGAACGATTCGAACTTCTGTTCGAAGTGGTGTAGGGTGGGTCCAGGCCGTACGGCGGGATGCTTCGAGTGGTTCCGGGGACCTGAGGCCGAGCGTTGCCGGACATGGCGCGCACCTGTGTGGTGCGTCACGACCGCTGAGCCCGAGGGGTTCCTCCGTGCAGGGCGAGACCGTGTTGTCGCGCCCTGGGAGTTTCAATGTCTGCCGCTGTTCTCACCGCACCGCACCCGATCGTGGGGTGTGCTGCTGAGTTGAGCGCGGTGTTGGCCCGGGTGGGGCAGGTGCAGCCGGTGTTCATGTCGGTGGCGGACAAGGAGTCCGCGCTGGTGGGTCTGGCTCGGGTCGAGGCGCAGGTGGCCGAGCTCAAGGCCCGGGTTTTGGCGGCGGGTGAGGATGTCGCGGTGGCTCACGGGGCTCGGGACGTGGCGGCCTGGCTGGCCCAGGCGACCCGCTCTGATCCGGCCCCCGTGCGCGCGGAGCTTCGTCTGGCGCGGGCGCTCGAGCAGCGTGTGGTGGTGGCGGCGGGGATGCGGTCGGGTGAGGTGTCGCCCGCGCAGGCGCGGGTGATCGCCCGGGCGGTCGCGGACCTGCCGGCGGGTCTGGGTCCCGAGCTGGCTACGCGGGCGGAGGCGACGTTGGTGGGCTATGCCGCGCAGCATTCGCCGCGGGAGTTGAAGCGTCTGGGGCGTCGGATCCTGGAGGTGGTGGCGCCGGAGGTGGTGGAGGCCGAGGAGGGGCGCCGGTTGGAGGATGAGGAGCGTCGGGCGCGGGAGACGGCGTCGTTGCGGTTCCATGATCTGGGTGATGGCCGGACCCGGGTCGCGGGAGTGTTGCCGACGCCGGTGACCCAGCGGCTGGAGCACTACCTGCAGGCGTTCACCTCACCGCGCCGGACCGGCCGTGACGGCCCTGGTGACGGCCCTGGTGTTGGGGGCGGTGTTGAGCGGCTGCCGCGGCATCGTGCCTACGCGGATGCGTTCGCGGCGTTGTTGGAGCGGCTCGATCCGGCGCGGTTGCCCGAGCATGGTGGGGACGCGACGACGGTGCTGGTCACCATCGACCTGGCCGCGCTGCGGGCCGACCTGGCGGTGGCCGAGGTGATCGGCGGTGATGGGGTGGAGTCGATCTCGGCGGGGCAGGCGCGGCGGTTGGCGTGTGGGGCGGGGATCGTGCCGGTGGTGTTGGGTGGTCGGGGTGAGGTGCTCGACCTGGGGCGGCGTCGGCGGTTGTTCTCGCGGGCGCAGCGGCGGGCGTTGCGGGTGCGGGATCGGCGGTGTCGGGCCGAGGGGTGCACGATCCCGGCGGTGTGGACCGAGGCTCATCATCTTCAGCCGTGGTCGTGGGGTGGGCGGACCGATCTGGGCAACGCGGTCAGTCTGTGTTCGCACCACCATCACCGCATCCATGACCGGGCCTACCGTGCGGAGCGGTTGGCGAGCGGCGACGTCCGGTTCCACCGACGCACGTGAGGAGGCTCAGGGACGGTCGTCGTACCGGTGCACCACGCGGTCGCGGCGCCACGGCGGCGCGACGATCAACGACAGCACGATCGCGAGGACGCCGGCGACGATCAGGATGGTGCCGAGTGCGTCGTCGTTCACGTACTTGATGTCGACGGTCACCACGTCGAGAGCGAGGACGAGGCCGGCGACGAGGAGGAGGATGCCGAGTCCGATGTACATGGCAGGGAGATGCCCGGAAACGGCCGCGGCAGACGGGTGCGTCGGCGGATCGGTGGGGGTCAGCGCTGGGTGAAGCAGACCAGGCAGGACCGCGGGTCGTGCTGGAGGTGGCTCTCGTGCAGCCGGGACGCACGGAGCAGGAGGTCGTCCAGCGCGCGCTCCGAGGCCGCGATCTCGAGGATCGCCGCCTCGAGGTCGGGGGAGAGCAGCCCCGGTGCGTGCCGGCCGTCGGGCTCGACGACGGTGGCTTCGAGTGCGCTCATGGGTCCTCCCAGGTCCTGCCGAGACTCCGTGGTCCTTCGAGGATCGGGGGCGGCGAGCGCGCGGGCAACGGGTGGGGCGAAGGTCCGGCCGGTCGCCGGCCGGGGCTGGTCCGTTCGGGCCAGCGGGCAGGGACCGGGGGTCCTCACTGCAGGGCGGCGGTCAAGCGGGCCACGTTGTCGACGTACTTCGCGCCCGGGGAGCGCTCCTGCCACGCGTCGAGGGTGAGCTCCTTCGACAGGGCGCGGTAGGTGTCCTCGACGCGTCGCATCTTCGCCACGACGGCGGGGTCGGGCATCATCAGCGACACCTCGTAGTTGAGCGCGAACGAGCGCATGTCCATGTTGCTGGAGCCGACCACGGCGACCTGGTCGTCGATGGTGAAGTGCTTCGAGTGGAGGATGTACGGCGCCGGGTACTGGTAGATCCGGACTCCGGCCTCCAGCAGCGCCTTGTAGTACGACGCCTGGGCGTGCCCGACGAGGAACTGGTCGGACACCTCGCTGACGAACAGCTCCACGTCGATGCCGCGCTCGGCGGCGGTGGTGACGGCGTACAGCAGCGACTCGTCGGGCACGAAGTAGGGCGAGGTCAGCGAGATCCGCTCGGTGGCGGCGTAGAGCAGCGTGGTGAACATCCGCAGGTTGTTCTCGGCGACGATGCCGGGGCCGCTGGGGACGACCTGGCAGGGGACGTCGAAGACCTCCTCCGGGCGGCGGTCCGGCTCGCCGTGGACGGCGACGAGGTCGACGACGTGGCCGGTCTCGACGTACCAGTCCGAGGCGAAGACGGCGTTGAGCGCGCCGACGACGGGGCCTTCGAGGCGCACCATCAGCTCGACCCACTCGCGGCCGAGACGGTGGTTGGCGGGCTTGTTGTAGCCGGGCTCGGTGAGGTTGAGCGAGCCGGTGAAGCCGACGCTGCCGTCGACGACCAGGATCTTGCGGTGGTTGCGCAGGTCGGGGCGGCGGAATCGGCCCCGCAACGGCTTGATCGGGAGCATCGGGTGCCAGGCGATCTGGGTGCGGCGCAGCCGCTTGACCATGGCCCGGTAGCCGGGGATGCGGCGCGAGCCGATGTGGTCGAACAGCAGCCGTACGTCGACCCCGCGCTCGGTCGCGCGGATCAGCGCCTGGAACACCGGGTCGGTCACGTCGTCCCAGGCGGTGATGTAGAACTGCACGTGCACATGGCTGCGGGCCCGGTCGATCTCGCGGGCCATCTCGGTCATCAGCGCCCGGTAGTCCGGCCACAGCTCGACCTCGTTGCCGCCGGTGAGTGGCAGTGCGCCGAGGTTCTGGTTGAGCATCGCCACGCCGGCCATCGCCCGCGGCAGCCGGGTGGAGTCGAACGACAGCGGCAGTTGCTCGCTGCGCTCCCGGATGGTCGCGATCGCCGTGCGCTGGCGGGTGATCCGCCGGTTGCCGAGCCGGATCCGGCCGAAGAGCAGGAAGACCGAGAACCCGATGATCGGCTCGATCAGGATGAGCAGCAACCAGGCCATGCCGGTCGACGGCTTGCGGTTGCCGGGGATCACGCCGAGCGCGACGAGGCGGAGCACCATGTCGAGGCCGAACACGATCCACCCGAGCGTCGACGTCGGAACCAGCAGATTCATGGGGGAACCCTATGGAATCCTGACCACATGACGCCCTCAGAACCGGGTTTGCTCAGCCGTGTCGCCGGCGCGGTCACCGGCAAGGTGGTGGACGCGATGCCGGTCGAGGAGATCCTCGAGCATGTCGACATCGACGCCGTGCTCGACCAGATCGATGTCAACCACCTGCTCGAGCGGGTCGACGTCAACCGGCTGCTGGACCGGGTCGACGTCGACCGACTGCTGGCCCGTGCGGACGTCGAGGCGCTGGTGCAGCGTGCCGGGATCCCCGATCTCGTCGCCGAGACGACCGGCAACCTGGCCGGGCGCACCCTCGACGTCGCGCGCAGCCAGGTCGCCGGGCTGGACACCATCGTCACGGGCATCGTCGACCGGGTCCTGCGCCGGCGCGGCCCCGCGCCGTTGGGCCCGGTGCTGCTGGTGGCGGCCCCCGCGGAGCGCGGGTGAGCCGGGCGAGCGTCACCGGTCGGTACGCCGGACCGGTGAGCCGGGCGGCCGCGGCGGCGATCGACGTGGCGGTCGTTCTGGCGTCGTACTCGGTCGGGGTGGCGCTGACCGGCTTCCTGCTCGACGCGATCTTCGACGCGTCGCTCGAGGACGGCACGGGTGCGGTGGCCTCGATCGTGCTCGTCGGCTGGGCGGCGCTGTACGTCGCCGTCGGCACCGCGGTCGCCGGCCGGACCGTCGGCAAGGCGATCGTCGGGCTCAAGGTGGTGTCCCGCGAAGGCCGCCCGGTCTGGCCGGCCGCGGCGGTGGTGCGGGTGCTCGCGTTCCCGTTGAGCACGTCGGTGTTCGGGCTGGGCCTGGCGCTGGTGGCGCTGCGCCGCGACCACCGGGCGCTGCACGACCTGATCGCCCGGACGGCGGTGGTCTACGACTGGGGAGACCGACAGGCGCAGCTGCCGGGCCCGCTGACGGCGTACCTGCGGGCGCACGACGCGGCCTGAGCCGCTTCCGTCCACCGGAAGCAGCGGCTTGCCGGGACGGGCCGGCGGGCGGTTCGCTGCAGGGGTGCTGCCCCACCTCACGCCGACCCGCAACGACCTCGGCCGCGACGTGACCGGGCACCTCCCCGCGGCGGAGGGGCTGCCCGGGGTCTACGTGCTCGACGAGCGGCACGCCGCGATCTGGGAGCGTGCCGTGCCGTACCTGCGGGTGCGGGACAACGACGCGCACACGATCTACGCCTACGGCCTGGGCCGGGCCCTGCTCGACCTGACGCCGCAGGCCGACCCGGAGGTGGTGCTGCCGGCCATCCTGCTGCACGACACCGGCTGGTCCCAGGTGCCCGAGCCGGAGATCCTGGAGGCGATCGCGCCCGGCGGCGGCCGTCCCGACCTGGTGCTCCGCCACGAGAAGGAGGGCGCCCGGATCGCGAGCGAGGTGCTGGCCGACGTCGGCTGGGACGCCGAGCGGACCGAGCGGATCGTCGCCATCGTCGACGGTCACGACAGCCGGCGCGAGGCGATCTCCCTCGACGACGCGCTGATGAAGGACGCCGACAAGCTCTGGCGGCTCACGCCCCACGGCGTCGACACGGTGATGGGCTGGTTCGGCCTGACCCGGGAGCAGGCGCACCGGCTGATCGCGAGCCGGGTGCACGACCACCTGCTCAGCGAGCCGGGCCGCGTCCTCGCGCTAGGCCTGGCCGCGGTGGCGTCGATCGACGTCACGCCGCAGCGGATCGCGCTGGCGTAGCCTCGGCCCGTGACCGACGGCGGGGGCAGGGGCGACGGCGGCGGACGCACCGTCACCTCGAAGGTGCTGGGCCTGCTGGCCGCGTTCGAGCACGGCCCGAGCGCGCAGTCGCTCAGCGAGCTCGCCGCCCATGCCGACCTGCCGCTGCCGACGGCCCACCGACTCGCGGCCGAGCTGGTCGCCTGGGGTGCGCTGGAGCGCACCCCGGAGGGCCGGTACGTCGTCGGGCTGCGGCTGTGGGAGGTCGCCCAGCACGCCGGCCGTCAGCTGCGCGATGCCGCGCGCCCGTACCTCCAGGACCTCTTCTCGCTGACCCAGGAGACCGCCCACCTCGCCATCCGCGAGGGCCACGAGGCGCTCTACATCGACCGGATCTACGGCTCCAAGCGGGTGCCGCGCGCCAGCCGGGTCGGCGGCCGGCTGCCGTTGCACGCGACCGCCGTGGGCAAGGTGCTGCTGGCCTACGAGGACCGCTGGCTGCAGGAGGCGTACGTCGCCGAACGGCTGGACCCGGTGACCGCCCGCACCCACGTACACCCGCAGCGGCTGCTCGAGGAGCTGGCGGCGATCCGCGAGCGCGGGTTCGCCACGACCTACGAGGAGGTCCGGGTGGGGAGCTGCTCGGTCGCCGTGCCGGTGCTGACGCCCGAAGGCCGGGCGCCGGCCTCGATCGGCCTGGTCATGCACTCCGCGCAGGCCGACCAGATGCCCCGGCACCTGCCGACGCTGCGCGGGATCGCGGCCCGGATCGCGCCGTCGGTGAGCCGTTGGGCCGGCCCCGGGCCCGGCCGAGCTCGCTGATCCGCGCGGCCGCAGCCACGGCGCGGTGACCCAGGTCACAGTCCCGTCGGCGTGATACTGCCTCCAGGCCCGCTCCCGGGCCCTCTTCCCCAGGAGGCACGATGTCCACTCAACCTGATGTACCCAAGGTCGTCGCCGCGGAGTTCCTCGGCACCTTCGTCCTCGTCTTCGGCGGCTGCGGAACGGCCGTCCTCGCGGGCAAGGAGGTCGGCTTCGCCGGCGTCGCGCTCGCCTTCGGCCTCACCGTCGTGGTGATGGCCTACGCCGTCGGCCACATCTCGGGCGGACACTTCAACCCCGCCGTCACGCTGGGCGCGGCGGCCGGTGGCCGGATCGCCTGGAAGGACACCCCGGTCTACATCGGCACCCAGGTCGTGGCCGGCATCGTCGCGGGCGCCGTGCTGCTCGTCGTGGCCAGCGGCACCGACGGCTTCGACGCCGTCAAGAGCGGCTTCGCCTCCAACGGGTACGACGACCGCTCGCCGCTGGGCTACAGCCTGCTGGCCTGCCTGGTGATCGAGGTGCTGCTGACCGCGATCTTCCTGTGGGTGATCCTCGGCGCCACCGACTCGCGCGCGCCCAAGGGCTTCGCGCCGCTGGCGATCGGCCTCTCCCTGACCCTGATCCACCTGATCAGCATCCCGGTCACCAACACCTCGGTGAACCCGGCGCGCTCGATCGGCGTCGGCCTGTTCGCGGGCGGCGACGCGATCGGCCAGCTCTGGCTGTTCATCGTGGCGCCGGTCGTCGGCGGCCTCGTCGCCGGCTTCTCCTACGCCTTCCTGCTGGGCAGCGACGACGCCGTCGCGCTGGCCGACGCGATGGAGGCCTGAGCCCCACCGCCCTACCGGCACCGCCAACGACTCCCGGCCGCACCCGGCCGGGAGTCGTTGCGTTCCCGCCCACACCGACTTCCGTCCACCGGAAGACGGCCATTGTGAGCGCTCCGCCCGAGGGCCAAGGTTGACCTTGTGACCGGCGCCACTCGGCAGCCCGGACCAGCAGTCCCAGAAGGGTGCGAGATGACCACGACGCACGAGCCCGGCACCGGTTGTCCGGTGGCCCACCACGGCTACCGGCCGTTCGCGATGGACGACCCGTTCCCGTCGTACGCCGCGCTGCGGGCCGAGGAGCCGGTGATGTACGACGAGCGCGTCGGCTACTGGGTCGTCAGCCGCTACGAGGACGTGAAGGCGGTCTTCGAGGACTGGGAGACCTTCAGCAGCGAGAACGCCCAGGCGCCGGTCCGCGAGCGTGGCCCCGAGGCCCGCCGGATCATGGAGGAGGGCGGCTTCACGGCCTACTCCGGCCTGTCCGCGCGGGTTCCCCCCGAGCACACCCGGATCCGCAAGGTGACCGCGAAGGCGTTCACGCCGCGGCGGTACAAGGCGCTGGAGCCGGCGATCCGCGCCCACGTCGTCGACCTGCTGACCGCGATGCGCGAGCGACCCGGGCGGGTCGGCGACATCGTCCGCGACCTGGCGTACGACGTCCCGACGGTCACCATCCTCACCCTGATCGGCGCCGACACCGGCCAGGTCGAGCTGTTCAAGAAGTGGTCGGACTCCCGCGCCGCGATGACGTGGGGCGACCTGTCCGACGAGGAGCAGGTGCCGCACGCGCACCACCTGGTCGACTACTGGACCGAGTGCCGGCGACTCGTCGCCGAGGCGCACGCCGAGGAGCGCGACTCGCTCGTCGGTGACCTGGTCCGGGTGCAGGCCGAGGGCGACCCGATCACCGACCACGAGATCGCGTCGATCTGCTACAGCCTGCTCTTCGCCGGTCACGAGACCACCACGACGCTGATCTCCAACGCGGTACGCGTGCTCCTCGAGCATCCCGACCAGTGGCGGCGGATCGTCGACGACCCGAGCCTGATCCCGGGCGCGGTCGACGAGGTGCTCCGGGTCAGCCCCTCGATCGTCGGCTGGCGGCGCAAGGCGCTGAAGGACACCACCGTCGGCGGGGTCCCGATCCCGTCCGGCAGCGAGCTGCTCCTGCTGATGGGCTCGGCCAACCGCGACGAGACGCGCTTCGAGGAAGCCGACCGCTTCGACGTCACCCGTGCCAACGCCCGCGAGCATCTCGCCTTCGGGTTCGGCATCCACTACTGCCTCGGCAACATGCTGGCCAAGCTGCAGGCCAGGGTCTGCCTGGAGGAGATCGCCCGACTCGCGCCCGACCTGCGCCTGGTCGACGCGGACGCGATCCGGTTCGGCGACAACCTGTCCTTCCGCGCACCGCTCGCGGTGCCCGTCACCTGGGAGAGCTCCGATGACTGAGCGTTTCGTCCAGTTCTTCGACGCCGGGGAGCCCCCCGAGCACGACCTGCTCGGGGGCAAGTGCGCCTCGCTGGTCACCATGACTGCCGCCGGGATGCCCGTCCCGCCGGGCTTCGCGGTCACCACGGCGGCGTACGACGCGTTCGTGCGCGAGTCCGGCATCGCCGACCGGATCCACGAGCTCCTCGCCGGGCTCGACCCCGAGGACGTCGTGCGGGTCGACGAGGTGTCGGCGCGGATCCGCGAGCTGCTGCTGGGCTGCCCCGTCCCGGCCGCGGTCCGGGACGCCACCAAAACGGCGTACGACGAGCTGACGGCCCGGATCGGTGCGGACGTGCCGGTCGCGGTCCGGTCGTCGGCCACCGCCGAGGACCTGCCGGACGCGAGCTTCGCCGGCCAGCAGGACACCTACCTGTGGCTGCGCGGCTGGGCCGACGTGCGCGAGCACATCCGCCGCTGCTGGGCCTCGATCTACACCAGCCGCGCGATCCTCTACCGGCTCAAGAACGGCATCCCCGACGAGGGCCTGTCGATGGCGGTGGCGGTGCAGAAGATGGTCAACGCCCGGGTCGCCGGCGTCGCGATCACCCTCAACCCGACGACGGGTGACCGCTCGAAGATCGCCATCGACGCGTCGTACGGCGTCGGCGAGATGGTCGTCTCCGGCCAGGTCACCCCCGACAACCTGCTGCTCGACAAGGTGATGCTCAGCGTGGTCCAGGAGCATCGCGGCGCCAAGCACGCCGAGCTGGTCCCCGACGCCGCGGCCGGGAGCCTCGTCGAGCGTGAGGTCGAGCCGGACCGGCGCGACCGGCTCTGCCTCGAGCCCGACGAGCTCGTCGCCGTCGCCCAGCTCGCGAAGCGCGCCGAGAAGCACTACGGATGCCCGCAGGACATCGAGTGGGCCTTCGACAGCGACCTGCCGGCGGGGGAGAACCTCCTGCTGCTCCAGGCGCGCCCCGAGACCGTCCACTCGGTCGCGGCCACCACCACGCCTACGCCTCCTGCCTCGGGCGGGATGACCGGCTTCATGTCCGGACTCACCAGCTCTCTCACCCCAAGGAACAACCGATGACCGTCACCGAGCCGACTCCGGGCACCAGCACCGCGCCCGCGATGAAGTCCTTCCCCAAGCCGTCCCAGCTGCCCGTGCCCGAGGGGGCCGAGGGCTGGGAGAGGCTCTATCCCTACAACCTGGTCTTCCAGAACCTCAGCGGCGCCGAGGACGAGAAGTTCTGGTTCTGCGACAGCCAGCACTGGCCGACGGTGTTCAAGCCGTTCGAGACGATCGGCGGCGAGTTCGCGGTCAAGTGCCTCGGGCAGTACAACACCCGGCACCTGCTGATCCCGCCGGCCAACGGCATCGAGTTCAAGATCCACCTCGGCTACCTCTACATGTCACCGGTGCCGGTCCCCGAGGACCAGATCCCGGCGCGGGTGCCGGAGTTCGAGCGCCGGGCCGGGCACTACTTCCAGAACTGGAACGAGCTGCTCGACGCGTGGCGGGTCAAGGTGCGCGGGACGATCGACGAGATGGAGGCGCTGCGCTTCGAGTCGCTGCCCGACATGGTGCCCTTCGACGACATCGTCGCGGGCGTGGCCAAGGACGGCTCCGAGGTGCTGATGGAGAGCTACGACCGGCTGATCCAGCTGTGCTACCAGAACTGGCAGTACCACTTCGAGTTCCTCAACCTCGGCTACCTGGCCTATCTCGACTTCTTCGGCTTCTGCAAGGAGGCCTTCCCCGGCATCCCGGACCAGGCGATCGCGAAGATGGTCCAGGGCGTCGACATGGAGCTCTTCCGTCCCGACGACGAGCTCAAGAAGCTGGCCACCCTGGCCGTCGAGAGCGGCCTGCAGGCGGCCTTCGCCGACACCGACGACGTGGCCGGCACCCTGGCCCGGATCGGGGAGTACGACGGCGGCGCGGCCTGGCTGGCGGCGTACGAGGCGGCGCAGGACCCGTGGTTCAACTTCACCGTCGGCAACGGCTTCTACGGCCACGACAAGTACTGGCTCGAGCACCAGGAGATCCCGCTCGGCTACATCAAGGACTACGTCCGCCGGCTCGACGAGGGCCAGCAGATCATGCGGCCGGTCGCGGAGCTGACGGCCGAGAAGGACCGGATCGTCGAGGAGTACCGCGACCTGCTCGACGGAGAGGCGCTCGCCACCTTCGACGCCAAGCGCGGCCTGGCCGCGACGGCCTACCCGTACGTCGAGAACCACAACTTCTACATCGAGCACTGGACCATGGGCGTCTTCTGGCGCAAGGTCCGCGAGCTCGGCCGGGTGTTCGCGGCGGCCGGCTTCTGGGCCGACGAGTCGGACCTGCTCTACCTGACCCGCGGCGAGGTCCGCGACGCGATCTTCGACCTGGTCACCGGCTGGGCGGTCGGCGCCGAGGCGACCGGGCCGCACTACTGGCCGGCCGAGATCGAGCGCCGGCGCGGGATCTTCGAGGCGCTCGCGACGCAGCGCCCGCAGCCGGCACTGAACACCCCGCCGGCCGAGATCACCGAGCCGTTCACGATGATGCTCTACGGCATCACCACCGAGCAGGTGCAGCAGTGGCTGGCCGGCGACGAGGGTGGCGACGAGGGCGTGATCACCGGCATGGCCGCCTCGCCGGGCGTGGTCGAGGGGCTCGCCCGCGTGGTGCACAGCGCCGACCAGCTGGGCGAGGTGCAGCAGGACGAGATCCTCGTCGCGACGATCACCGCGCCGTCGTGGGGGCCGATCTTCGGCAAGATCAAGGCGACCGTCACCGACATCGGCGGGATGATGAGCCACGCGGCGATCGTGTGCCGCGAGTACGGCCTCCCCGCCGTCACCGGCACCGGCAGCGCGTCGACGACGATCCGGACCGGGCAGCGGATCCGGGTCGACGGCGGCACCGGTCGCGTCGAGATCCTGGACTGACGCCGTGTCCGATCCGAGGAGCGACGAGGGCCGCGGCCGGACCGTGCTCGTCACCGGCGCCGCCGGCGGGCTGGGCCGGGCGTTCGCGCTCGGCTTCGCCGGTCGGGGCTACCGGGTCGCGGTCGCCGACATCGACGAGGCCGGCGTCGCGGAGACCGCGAAGCTCGTCGTCGACGCGGGCGCCGAGGCCTGGCACGGCCCGGTCGACGTCACCTCGGCGACGTCGACGGCGGCGCTCGCGGAGGCGGTGGCCGACTTCGGTAGCGGACGGATCGACGTGCTGGTCAACAACGCCGCCATCTACGGCACCGTCACCCGATCCCCGCTCGAGGACATCGACCCCGCGGACTGGGACCTGGTGCTGGGGGTCAACCTCAAGGGACCGTGGCTGATGGTGCGGGCCTGCAGCCCGTTCCTGCCCGAGGGTGCACGCGTGGTCAACCTCTCCTCGGCCACGGTCTACAGCGGCTCGGAGAACTGGCTGCACTACGTCGCCTCCAAGGGCGGCGTGATCGCCCTGACCCGGGTGATGGCCAAGGAGCTGGGCCGGCGCTCGATCAACGTCAACGCGATCGCGCCCGGCTTCACCCTCACCGACGCCAGCCTCGGCCTGATGGACGACGCCGCGTCGTACGGCGTCGACCGGGGCGCGCTGCGCCGCGCCAGCCGGCCCGACGACGTCGTCGGCGTCGCCCTCTTCCTCGCCGGCCCCGACGCCGGCTTCGTCACCGGCCAGACCGTCGTCGTCGACGGTGGCCGCCAGTTCATCTGAGTCTCCTGGAGGGACCGACATGCCCACGATCACCTACACCGACGCCACCGGGACGGCCCACGCCGTCGAGGCCGGCGTCGGCGACTCCGTGATGGAGACCGCCGTGCGCAACGGCGTCCCCGGCATCGTCGCGGAGTGCGGCGGCTCGCTGTCCTGCGCGACCTGCCACGTCTTCGTCGACCCGGCCGACTACGCCGCGCTGCCGCCGATGGAGGAGATGGAGGACGAGATGCTGTGGGGCGCCGCCGTCGACCGGCGCGACACCTCCCGGCTGTGCTGCCAGATCAAGGTCACCGAGGGCATGGACCTGCACGTGACCACGCCGGAGACGCAGGTCTGAGCCATGAGCACTGATCCCGAGGGCTCGGCCGGCCTGCTCATCATCGGCTCCTCCCAGGCGGGGGTGCAGCTCGCGGTGTCCCTGCGCGCCCTCGGGTACGAGCCGCCCATCACGCTCCTCGGGGACGAGAACCACCGTCCCTACCAGCGTCCGGCGCTGTCGAAGGAGTTCCTGCAGGGCGCGATCACCAAGGAGTCGCTGATCTACCGCACCCAGGAGTACTGGGACGAGCACCGGATCCGAGTCGTGCGCAACGAGCGCATCATCCGGATCGACAAGCGCGCCGACGGCGGCGGGGTCGCGCACTCCCTGTCGGGCGCGGAGATCCCGTTCGACCGGCTCGCGCTGACCGTCGGCGCCCGGGCGAGGCGGCTCCTGGTCGAGGGCGTGGACCTGCCCGGCGTGCTCTACCTGCGCAACGCCGACGACGCGCTCGAGCTCAAGGCGCGGGTGCCGATGGTCAAGGACGTCGTCGTGATCGGCGGCGGCTTCATCGGCATCGAGGCCGCGGCCAGCCTCAACAAGATGGGCCGCACGGTCACGCTGCTGGAGGCCGGGCCGCGCCTGGTCGGGCGCGCGGTGGGGGCCGAGACGTCGGCGTACCTGCTCGACCACCACCGGCAGCACGGCATCGACGTGGTCCTGGACGCGCAGGTGCGTCGGATCACCGGCTCGGGGGACCGGGTGTCCGGGGTCGAGCTCGCCGACGGCCGGCTGATCCGCGCGGACCTGGTGCTGATCGGCGTCGGGGTGATCCCCAACACCGAGCTGGCCGAGTCGATCGGGCTCGCCTGCGACAACGGGATCCGGGTCGACGAGCACGCGGTCGCCTCCGACGGGGTGACCGTCGCGGTCGGCGACGTCGCCAACCTGCCGAACCCGGTCCCGGGCGCGCCGACGCAGGACCGGATGCGGTTCGAGAGCGTCAACAACGCGGTGGAGCAGGCCAAGGTGGCGGCGTACGCGATCACCGGGCGGCCCGAGGAGTACGCCGGCGTCCCGTGGTTCTGGTCGAACCAGGCCGACCTCAAGCTGCAGATCGCCGGCCTGTCCGCCGGGCACGACCGGACCGTGGTCCGCGGCGACCCGGCGAAGGGCAGGCACGCGGTGCTCTACTACCGCGGCGACGCGATCATCGCCGCCGACTGCGTCAACGCACCCCTGGACTTCATGGCCGTCAAGGCCGCCATCGCGAGCGGAGCGTCGATCCCGCCCGACGAGGCCGCCGACCCCGCGGTCCCGCTCAAGTCGATCTCGAGGAAGCCGTCATGACCCAGCCCCTGCCGCCGACCCCCGTCCCGCCGTCCGGGCCGGTCGACACCTCGCCGATCTCGCTCACGCCGGCCGCCGGGCTGGACCTCGACCCGGTGTGGCGCGGCGTCGTACCGGAGACCCGGGCGCGCAGCAACGACATCCACCTGCCGATCTCGCTGGCGTACGCCGAGCGGCTGTGCCGGGCCTACCCCGAGGCCGACGCGGAGCTGGTGCGGGTCGCGATCCTGCTCCACGACACCGGCTGGGGCCGGGTCGACGAGAGCCGGATCATCGCCGAGGGCTTCTCCGGCGACTGGCGCAAGGCCGAGATCCGGTTCGAGCACGAGCGGCAGGGCTGCCTGATCGCGCGGGAGGTGCTGCCGCCGCTGGGCTATGCGGAGGAGTTCGTCGCGGCCGTGTGCGCCATCGTCGACGGGCACGACACCCGCAAGGAGGCCTACTCCCTGGAGGACGCGCTGGTCCGCGACGCCGACCGGCTGTGGCGCTTCGACCACGCCGGGATCGCGCTCGCCTCGGGCTGGTTCGGGCTGGACCCGGCGACCTACTGCGACCGGCTCGCCCGCGAGATCGTCCCGGAGCTGCTGACCGAGGCCGCGGTCGCGATGGCCCACGCCGACCTGAGCCGATCCAACCGGCTGCTCAGGACCGACGTGCTGCGCGACGACGCCGGCGAGGTGGCGCCGTGACGCGCCCTCGGCTCGCCCTGCCGTGGACCCACGTCTCGGACCTCTACGTCGACGGCGCGTGGCGTCCCGCTCGGGGGACCGGCCGGTTGCCCGTCGTCGATCCGGCGACGGAGGAGACCTGGGGCAGCGTGCCCGATGCCTCGCGCCAGGACGTGGACAGCGCGATGGCCGCCGCGGCGCGCGCCTTCCGGACCGGGCCGTGGCCGCGGATGACGCCGTCGGAGCGGGCCGAGGTGCTGCTGCGGATGGCCGACGAGCTGGAGAAGCGGGCCGAGCCGCTCTCCTGGACCAACACCCGCGAGAACGGCTCGCCGATCGCGGAGACCTCCGGCGCCGCCGCCAACGCGGCGGGGATCCTGCGCCAGGTCGCGTCGCTGGCGTCGTGGCTGGAGACCGAGGACGTGCGGCCGTTCCCTGCGGGCGGCGCGGAGACCGTCGTCCGACGGGAGCCGGTCGGGCCGTGCGTGCTGATCGCTCCGTGGAACTTCCCGATCAACCTGATGGTGATCAAGCTCGCGCCCGCGCTGCTCGCGGGCTGCACCGTCGTGATGAAGCCGGCCGAGTCGACCCCGCTGTCGATCCGGTTCGTGGTCGAGGCGGCGGAGGCGGCCGGCGTACCTCCGGGCGTGGTCAACCTGGTCACCGGCGGGGGAGCCGTCGGCGAGGCGCTGGTGCGCCACCCCGACACCGCCAAGGTCGCCTTCACCGGCTCGACGCCGGTGGGGCGACGGATCGGCGCGGCCTGCGGCGAGCTGCTCAGGCCGGTGACCCTCGAGCTCGGCGGCAAGTCGTCGGCCATCGTGCTGGAGGACGCCGACCTCGACGCCATGGCGCGGGTCCTGGTGCGCTCGTCGATGCGCAACACCGGCCAGACCTGCTACATCTCCACCCGGATCCTCGCGCCCGCGGCGCGCTACGACGAGGTCGTCGCGATGGTCACCGCGACCATCGCCGCGGGCAGGCTCGGCGACCCGTTCGACCCCGACACCGTCTTCGGCCCGCTCGCGACCGCGCGGCAGCGCGATGTCGTGCTCGGCTACCTCGACGGCGCGAAGGCCGAGGGCGCGAGGGTCACGACCGGCGGTGCCGCCGTCGACGGCCCGGGCTACTTCGTGCGGCCGACGGTGCTCGCCGACGTGACGCCGTCGATGACCGTCGCCCGCGAGGAGGTCTTCGGGCCGGTGCTCTCGGTGCTCCGCTACGAGACCCTCGACGACGCGATCGCGCTGGCGAACGACACCTCGTTCGGTCTCGGCGGTCTGGTGTTCTCCGCGGACCCGGCGCGGGCGCTGGAGGTCGCCGAGCGGATGGACACCGGCTCGGTCGGGCTCAACTTCTTCGCGTCCAACCACGCCGCGCCGTTCGGCGGCCGGCACGACTCGGGTCTCGGCGTCGAGTACGGCGTGGAGGGGCTCTCGGCGTACCTCGCCTTCAAGTCGATCCACCGGAAGGTGTGAGCGCGGGCTCAGCCCACCGAGCGACCGACGCCCTGCGCCGCGACCTGGAGCGCCGCGACCAGGCGGGCCCGGTCCCGCTTGAGCGACGGTACGACGACGCCGAGGGCGGCGACGACACGGCTGCCGGCGGAGACGGGGACCGCGACCGAGCAGGCGCCCAGCGTCATCTCCTCGACGGTGGTGGCATAGCCGTCGTGGCGGATCTGGTCGAGCTGCTCGCGCATCCGGGCCGGCTGGGTGATGGTGAACGGCGTGACCCGGGCCAGCCGCGCGAGCGAGGCGGTCACGACGTCCTCGGGTGCGTGGGCGAGCAGCACCTTGCCGACCCCGGTGGCGTGGAGCGGGAGTCGTGAGCCGACGGTGCTGACGACCGGGACCGACGCGCGGCCGGAGAGGCGCTCGAGGTAGAGCACCTCGGTGCCCTCGCGAACGGCGAGGTGGACGGTCGCGCGGGTGGCGGCGTGCAGGTCGTTCATGAACGGCGCGGCGACCTCGCGCAGCCCGGTCTCGACGGGGGCGAGCAGGCCGACCTGCCACAGCCGCCGGGCGACGACGTACTCCCCGGTGGGCCGGCGCACCAGTGCGCCCCCGGCGACCAGCTCGCCGACCAGCCGGTGGGTGGTGGGGAGGGGCAGCCCGGCCCGGCGGGCCAGCTCGGACAGCGTCAGCCGGCGATGGGTCTCGTCGAAGGCGAAGAGCAGCGCGAGACTACGCGACACGACGGTCGCGCCCGGGACGGACGTGTTGCCAGCCAACGCAGGGCCTTTCGCTCAGTGGAAGAACTCTATCGCGCGGATCGCGCCCCGCCGCCTAGCGTGTGACCGTGACCACGACCACCGCCACGCCGGCACTGGAGACCCAGGCGCGCATCACCGCCGAGATCGCCGAGGCGCAGGCCGCGACCGCACCGGGTGCGCCGCAGCCGCGGATCGACTTCCCGCCGTACCGCAGCTCCGTGCTGCGCCACCCCACCAAGGACCCGCGCCACGCCGACCCCGAGGGGATCGAGCTGGTGGCGCCGGTGTTCGGGCACTCCGACCTCGACCCGGTCGAGGCCGACCTCACCATCCAGCACGGCGGCGAGCCGATCGGCGAGCGGATGCTGGTCACCGGGCAGGTCCTCGACGGCGACGGGCGCCCGGTGCGCCACCAGCTGGTCGAGATCTGGCAGGCCAACGCGGGCGGACGCTACATCCACAAGCGCGACCAGCACCCCGCGCCGGTCGACCCCAACTTCACCGGCGTCGGGCGCTGCCTGACCGACGGCGACGGGGTCTACCGGTTCACCACCATCAAGCCGGGCCCGTACCCGTGGCGCAACCACCTCAACGCCTGGCGGCCCGCGCACATCCACTTCTCGCTGTTCGGCACCGAGTTCACCCAGCGCCTGGTCACCCAGATGTACTTCCCCGGCGATCCGCTGTTCGCGCTCGACCCGATCTACCAGTCGATCACCGAGCCGTCGGTGCGCGAGCGCCTGGTCGCCACCTACGACCATGACCTGACCACCCACGAGTGGGCGACCGGCTACCGCTGGGACATCGTGCTGACCGGCACCCACGCGACCCCGTTGGAGCGTGCCGACCATGAGTGAGACCCTCGCGCCCACCCCCGGGCAGACCATCGGCCCGTTCTTCCACTACGCGCTGCCGTACGCCGGCGGTCCGTTCCTGGTCCCCGCCGGCACGGTCGGCGCGGTCCGCCTCCACGGCACCGTCTACGACGGCGCCGGAGCCCCCGTCCCCGACGCGCTCCTCGAGCTCCGGCAGGCCGACCCGGCCGGCCGGGTGCCGCGGGTCGAGGGCTCGCTGCGCCGCGACGGCCGGTTCACCGGCTGGGGCCGGGCGGCGACCGACGCGTCCGGGCGCTACGCCTTCACGACGGTGGAGCCCGCCGGTGTCGACGGGGGAGCGGCCTTCTTCGCCGTGACCGTCTTCGCCCGCGGCCTGCTCGACCGGCTGTTCACCCGCGCCTACCTGCCGGGGGAGTCCGACGACCTCCTCGCCGGCCTGCCGGCCGAGGACGCCGCGACACTGCGGGTCGAGCGCGAGGCCGACGGCAGCCTGCGGTTCGACGTCCACCTGCAGGGGGACCGCGAGACGGTCTTCCTGAGCTACCCGCGGCACCGGTCATGAGCCTGCTGCGTCCCGGCGCGCACCGGGCCGCCGGGATCGCCGACGACACGGCGGTGCTGGCGGCGCTGCTGCGGGTCGAGACCGCCTGGGCCCGGGCGCTCGTCGCCGCCGGGGTCGCGACCGACGCCGAGGCCGCGGAGGTCGCCGAGGCGGCGGCCGGGCTCGACGTCGACCTGACCGCATTGGCGGTCGCGGCCGAGACCGCCGGCAACCCCGTGGTCCCCCTGGTCGAGTCGCTGCGCGCTGCCGCCGGCGACGCCTCGGGTGCCGTGCACCGCGGGCTCACCAGCCAGGACGTCGTCGACACCGCGCTGGTCCTGCTCGCCCGCGACGCCGTGGCCCGCGTGCGTGCGGACCTGGTCGCCACCGGCGACGCCCTCGCGACTCTCGCCCGGACCCACCGCGACGACATCGCGGTGGCGCGGACGCTCACCCAGTGGGCGGTCCCGACCACCTTCGGGCTGCGGGTGGCCCAGTGGCTGGCCGGCGTCGACGACGCCGTCACGCGGCTGGACGCGCTGACCTTCCCGGTGCAGTACGGCGGCGCGGCGGGCACCCGCGCGCTGTTGGCCGAGCCCGAGGCGCTGCCCGCGCTCGCCGCCGCTCTCGGTCTCGATGCGGCCGTGCTGCCGTGGCACACCCGGCGCGCGACGGTCACGGCGATCGGCGACGCGCTCACCACCGCCACCGACGCCCTCGGTGTCGTCGCGGCCGACGTGCTGCTGCTCGGCCGCCCCGAGGTCGCCGAGGTCCGCGAGGGCGCCGTCGCCGGGCGCGGTGGCTCCTCGACGATGCCGCACAAGCAGAACCCGGTCCTGTCCGTCCTCGTGCACGCCGCCGCGCAGCAGGCACCGGGCCTCGCCGCCCAGCTCCACCTGTCCGCGGCCGGCGCCGTCGACGAGCGGCCCGACGGAGCCTGGCACGCCGAGTGGCCCGTCCTGACCCGGCTCCTGGAGCTCGCCGTCACCGCGGCGAGCCAGGCTGCCGAGGTCGTCGCCGGCCTGCAGGTCGACACCTCCGCGATGGCCGCCCGCGTCGATGCGGCCACCGCGACCGGCAGCCTCGACGACCGGGGCGGGACCGGCGCGGCCGGCCGCCTCGTCGACCTCGCCGTCGCCCGCTGGGAGGAGACCCGTGGTTGAGCTGACCTGCACCCAGCTCACCGGTGCCGAGCGAGGCGCGGACGCCGAGCGGGTCCTCGTCGTGGGTCCCTCCCTCGGCACCGGGGTCGCCGACCTCTGGTCGCGCTGCGCCGCCCTGCTCCCGGCGACCTGGCAGGTCGTCGGCTGGGACCTGCCCGGCCATGGTGCCGGTGCGCCCACGACGTCGGCGTTCACCGTCGCCGACCTGGCCGCCGCCGTCCGCGACCGGGCCGCGGGGATCGCCGCCGGGCGCCCGGTGGCCTACGCCGGCGTCTCGCTCGGTGGCGCCGTCGGCTTCACGATCGCCGTCGAGCCGGGGCCCTTCGACGCGGTGGTGACCCTGGCGTCCGCCCCGCGGATCGGTACGCCGGAGGGCTGGCACGAGCGGGCGGCGTACGTCCGCGCGGCCGGGACCGCCGCCATGGTCGAGGGGTCCGCGGCGCGCTGGTTCGCGCCCGGCTTCCTCGAGCGCGACCCGGCGACCGGCAGCGGGCTGCTGCTCGCGTTGCAGTCCGTCGACGACGAGTCCTACGCCCTGGCCTGCGAGGCGCTCGCGACCTACGACGTCCGCGACCGGATCGCGTTCGCGCCGGTGCCGCTGCTGGTGGCCGGCGGCGCGCACGACGTCGTGGTCACCCCCGACCAGGTCGAGGTCGTGCTCGACGACGTCGCCCACCTGCCCCCCGCCGAGGACCCGGCCGCGACCGCGGCCCTGATCACCCGCTTCCTGGAGACCGACCGATGACCTACGACGACCCCTTCGACGCCGGCATGACGGTTCGCCGCGAGGTGCTCGGCGACGCGCACGTCGACCGCGCGGAAGCCGCGAAGACCCCGTTCACCCAGGACTTCCAGGAGCTGATCACCCGCTACGCCTGGGGCAGCGTGTGGACCCGCCCCGGCCTGGACCGCCGGACCCGCTCGGTCGCCGTCCTGACCGCGATGATCGCGCTCGGGCACTGGGAGGAGTTCGCGATGCACGTGCGTGCCGCGCGCACCAACGGGCTCGGCGACGACGAGATCGCCGAGGTGATCCTGCAGGCCGGCGTCTACTGCGGCGTCCCCGCTGCCAACCACGCCTTCGCCGTCGCGAAGGGCGTCCTCGAGGAGCTGGACCGATGACCGCCCCGACCCCCACCACCACCGAGGTCGCCATCGTCGGCGCCGGGCCGGCGGGCCTGATGCTCGCGCACCTGCTGCAGCGCGCCGGGATCGAATCGGTCGCGATCGACGTCCGCAGCCGCGTCGAGATCGAGAACACCCACCGGGCCGGGATCCTGGAGCAGGACAGCGTGCGGCTGCTCACCGACAGCGGCGTCTCCGACCGGGTGCTGCGCGACGGCTACCGGCATGCCGGGATCGACCTCGCCTTCGGTGGCGGCGGGCACCGGATCGACTTCGAGGCGCTGGTCGGCGCGTCCGTGCAGCTCTACCCGCAGACCGACGTGTTCATCGACCTCGCCGACGCCCGCGCGCGCGACGGCGGGGACGTCCGGTTCGGGGTGAGCGAGGTGTCGGTCGCCGACATCACCGGCGACCGGCCGCTGATGAGGTTCACCGACGCCGACGGCGTACGCCACGAGGTCGCGGCCCGGACCCTGGTCGGCTCCGACGGCTCGCGCAGCATCTGCCGCCACGAGTTCCCGGAGTCGCTGCGCCGGCAGTTCTTCCGCGAGTACCCCTTCGCCTGGTTCGGCATCCTCTGCGAGGCGCCGCCCAGCAGCGAGGAGCTGATCTACAGCCACTCCGAGCGCGGCTTCGCGCTGATCAGCCAGCGCACCGAGAGCCTGCAGCGGATGTACTTCCAGTGCGACCCGGCCGAGGACGTCGCCGCCTGGTCCGACGACCGGATCTGGGCCGAGCTCCAGGCCCGGGTCGGCGCCAACGGCTACGTGCTGAAGGAGGGGCCGATCACCTCGAAGGTGGTGCTGCCGTTCCGCAGCTTCGTCCAGGAGCCGATGCGTCACGGCAACCTGGTGCTCGCCGGCGACGCCGCCCACACCGTGCCACCGACCGGCGCCAAGGGCCTCAACCTGGCGCTGGCCGACGTCCGGGTGCTCGCCGAGGAGCTCGAGCTGCACCTTCGTGGCGACGAGACGGCCCTCGACCGGTACGCCGAACGGGCCCTGCGGCGGGTCTGGAAGGCGCAGCACTTCTCCTACTGGATGACCACGATGCTGCACCGGCTGCCCGAGGCGAGCGACTTCGACGTACGCCGGCAGGTCGGCGAGCTGACCTCGCTGGTCACCTCGACGGCCGGGTCGACCTACCTGGCGGAGGGGTACACCGGCTGGCCGTCCTGACCCGGGTGGGCGGCACGCACCCAGGCTTAGCCCGGCGCGAGCACCTCCCGCACGCTTGCCGCGGCGTACGCGTCCCACAGCGCCATCCGCCGGAGCAGGTAGTGCCCGACGGCGCCCATGTCGGTGAACTCCGCGTCGGCGACCGCGGCCGCCCGGGCGACGAAGGCCCGGGTGGCGCGGGGCGAGGTGATCCGGTCGCGGCGGCCGTGGGCGGCGCGGAGCAGCTTGCCGGTCAGCGGCGCGACCGGGTCGTCGGGCGGAAGCCAGGGGGCGAGCGCGACCACGCCGCGCATCGACGGGTGGTCGGCGACGGCGACGCCGGTGCGGGCGCCCATCGAGTGGCCGAGGACCGCGACGGGGAGGTCGTGGGTGCGGGCGATCTCGTCGAGCGCCCAGCGGGCGTCGGCGACAGGCGGCGGCACCGCGTCGTGCCCGGCGTTCCAGCCCTTGACCCGGTAGCGCAGCAGCAGCACGCCGATGTCGTCGCGCGTCACGGCCGCGGCGAGATGGCGGGCCAGGGTGCGGCCGCGGCGCCACGGCAGGCTGCGGCCGTCGAGGGGGTCGGTGCCGTGCTCGGCGCCGCCGTGCAGCACCAGCGCGATCGCCCGCGGCCGCGCCGGGAGCCAGCTGTCGGTGATCGACGGCGTCATCAGCCGTGCCTCCGGAGCAGCTGGTAGGCCTCCAGGGTCGCCGCGCGCTGCTCCGCGTGGTCGACGATCGGCTCGGGATACCCACCCTGGTCCGGGTCGGCGAGCTCGGGCACCCAGCGCCGCACGTACGCCCCGTCGGGGTCGAACTTCTTGGCCTGCGTGGTCGGGTTGAACACCCGGAAGTACGGCGCCGCGTCGGTCCCGCAGCCGGCCACCCACTGCCAGTTGTGCTGGTTGCTCGCCAGGTCGCCGTCGACCAGGTGGGTCATGAAGTGCCGGGCGCCGTGCTGCCACTCGACGTGCAGGTCCTTGACCAGGAAGGACGCCACGATCATCCGGACCCGGTTGTGCATCCAGCCCTCGGCGAGCAGCTGTCGCATCCCGGCGTCGACGATCGGGTAGCCGGTGCGTCCCGCCGTCCAGGCGTCCAGCCGCCGGCGCAGCTCCGCCCCGGTGATATAGGGCAGGCCGCGCAGCTCGGGGCGGAAGTACTCCCGCGCGGACGCCGGCCAGTGGTGCAGCACGTGCGCGTAGAACTCCCGCCAGGCCAGCTCCTTGCGGAAGGTGGCCGCGTGCGGGTTGCGCGCATCGAGGTCGGCGAGGACGGTGCGCGGGTGGATCGTGCCCCAGCGCAGGTCGGGGGAGAGCCGCGAGGTGGCGTCGAGGTCGGGGCGGTCGCGGACGTCGTCGTACGCCGTCCCGCGCCAGGCGTCCCAGCGCGCGAGCGCGGCCGCCTCGCCCGGCTCCGGGAGGTCGACCGCGGAGACGTCCGGCTCGTCCGGCAGCTCGTCGCCGGGCGCGCCGACCCACTCCACGGCGGCGGGATCGGACGCGGCGGGCGGGCGCCAGCCGTGCTCGACCCACGCCCGGTGGAAGGGGGTGAACACCTGGTAGGGCTTGCCGGCGCCGGTCAGCACCCGGCCCGGAGCGATGGCGTACGGCGACCCGGTGCGGACCAGCGGCAGCTCGCCCAACGCCTCCTCCACGCGGGCGTCCCGCGCGGCGCCGTAGGGAGCGAAGTCGGCACTGACGTGCACCGCGCGCGCCCCGACCTCCGCGACGAGCGCCGGCAGCACCGTCTCGGGGCGTCCGGCGCGGACCACCAGGCCCGGGCCGTGGCGGCGCAGGTCGGCGTCGAGGGCGCGCAGGGTGCGCAGCAGGAAGGCGCGGCGCACGTCGCCGGACGCGCCCCAGAGCACCGGGTCGAGGACGAACAGCGGCAGCACCGGGCCGTCCGCGGCCGCGGCCAGCAGGGCGGGGTGGTCGCCGAGGCGCAGGTCGCGGCGGAACCAGAGGATGCTCGGCGTCACCCCGCCATGCTGGCAGACGGGTCCTCAGGACCCGGCGGTCAGGAGGTCGGCGGCCTTCTCGCCGATCAGCATCGTCGGGGCATGGGTGTTGCCGTGGGTGACCCGCGGCATCGCCGAGGCGTCCGCGACGCGGAGCCCGGCGACGCCGTACACGCGCAGGGCGGCGTCGAGCACGCCCCCGGCAGCACCGCTCTCGGTGCCCATCCGGGCCGTGCAGCTGGGGTGGTAGGTGTGCTCGACGCCCTCGCGCACGGCCTGCTCCAGGTCCGCGCGGGCGCTGCCGAACCGCGGGCCGGGGTGGATCTCGTGGTTGGCGAAGTCCTTCAGCGCCGGCGCGGCCAGCACCTCGCGGGCCCGCTCGATGCCCTCGACCATCGAGGTCAGGTCGTCGGGATGCGCGAAGTAGTCGTTGCGGATCCGCACCTTGCGCTCCGGGTCCGCCGAGGCGAGCCGCACGGTGCCCTCCGAGCGGGCGCCGACCAGGGAGACGCCGATCGCGATCGCCTTGCCGTGGTAGGTCGCGGCGCCGTGCTGCCAGAAGTAGACCGGTGCGCCGATCAGCTGCAGTGCGGGCGCGTCGTCGGCCACGCTGGAGTGGAAGAAGGCGCCCGCCTCGCCGATGTTGGAGGTGAGCATGCCCCGGTGCCGCAGCAGGTACCTGACCAGCTCGGCCGGCTTCTCCGCGGACGCCAGGTTGTCGGGGTGGCTGCTGTCCCAGTTCACCAGGTACATCGGGTGGTCCATCAGGTGCGCGCCGACGTGCGGGTTGTCCACGAGGGTGGTGATGCCGTGCTCCGCGAGGTGGTCGGCGGGCCCGATGCCGGACAGCATCAGCAGCTGCGGGGTGTTGTAGGCGCCGGCGGCGAGGATCACCTCGCGCCGGGCGCGGATGGTCTGGAGGGTGCCGTCGACCTTGGCGAGGACGCCGGTGGCGCGGCCGTTCTCGATGGTGACCCTGTGGACCAGCGCCCGCGGCCTGATGGTGAGGTTGGGCCGTTTGCGATGGGGCGCGAGGTAGCCGTCGTACGTCGTCCAGCGGCTGCCGCGGTGGGTGAACCGCTGGTAGAGCGAGGCGCCCTCCTGCTGGGCGCCGTTGAAGTCGTCGGTGCGGCCCAGGCCGACCTCCACCATCGCCTCGACCAGGCGGCGCGAGCCCTCGCGGGGGTCGGGCGCGTCCTCGACGTACTGCGGGCCGGAGGCGCCGTGGAACTCGCTCGCGCCGCGGCTGTTGGTCTCCATCCGGCGGAACAGGGGGAGCACCTCGTCGTAGGACCAGCCGGTGGCGCCGGCCTTGGCCCAGCCGTCGTAGTCGGCGCGGTTGCCGCGGATGTAGATCATTGCGTTCATGCCGCTGGTGCCGCCGAGCATCCGGCCGCGGGGCTGGTAGATCCGGCGTCCGTCGAGGTGCGGCTCGGGCTCGGACTCGTAGTCCCAGTCGAGCGCGGTGTGGAACTGCTTGGCGAAGGCCGCCGGGATCTGCACGTTCAGGTGGGGCCGGCTCCGGCCGCCCGCCTCGAGAACGAGGACGGAGACCCCGGGGTCCTCGCTCAGCCGGCCGGCGAGCACCGCCCCGCCCGACCCGCTGCCCACTACCACGTAGTCGTACTCGCTCATCGCTTTCCTCTCGCTCGTGCCGTGGGTCCAGCCTGCGTCCGGGCGCCCGCGCGGCGCTTGTGACCGGCACCACACGTCGGCGGGGGATTTGTGGCAGAGTCCAAGAGCGGCGGGGCGGATCCGGCTTCTACTGGTTCTCGATGTACCTGGCACCAAAGGGGGTGGCATGACGACCGAGGTCGCCGAGGCGATCGAGACCTGGTTGGCGCAGTTCGCCGAGGCGGCGCTCCAGCCGGCCGAGGTCGAGGAGTTCGTGCGCAGCGTCGACGACGAGATCATCGCCGCGATCCCCGAGATCGCCGGCGACCCGGCGCTGATCGAGGACCTGCACGCCTCGACCCGGGCGCACTGGCGCAACTTCCTGGTCGGCGTCTGCGACGAGTTCCGGCTCGCGCTGCCGCCCTCGGCGATCGCGCTGAGCCTGTCGATCGCGCGCCGGCACCTCGACATCAACGTGCTGCTCAAGGTCTACCGGGTCGCCAACAAGAGCGTCTTCCGCTATCTCACCGAGCACACCCGGGCCGACGCGTTCCCCGAGGGCGTGCCGCGCGACGAGACCCTGATCCTGCTCTGGCTGCGGGCCGAGCGCTGGATCGACGAGTCGATCGAGCAGCTCATCGACCACTACACGGGCGAGCGCGCCCTGCTCGCCGAGGGCGCGCACGCCCGCCGGGCCGAGACCATCGAGGCGCTCGTCTCCGGCGCCGAGCCGACGACCGCCGCGGAGCAGACCCTCGGTCACAAGCTGATGCTCTGGCAGACCGCCTTCGTGCTCTCGGCGCCCCCGGAGGGCGCCGGCGACGTGCCCTTCTTCGACGTCGCCGTGCAGCTGTGCCAGCAGCTCGGCCTCCCGCGCCCGCTCACCCATCTCACCGGCAGCCGCGAGCTGTGGGGCTGGGTCGCCACACCCGACGAGCCGGCGTACGACCTCGACCGGGTGGCGGACACCGTCGCCACGCTCGGCCTGCACCTCGCCGTCGGCCGCCCCACCCACGGCCCGGCGGCCTTCCGGGCCAGCCACCTGCAGGCCGTCGCCGCCCAGCGGATCGGCCTGCGCGCCGCCGCGCCCTGCCACGACTACCGAGCCGTCGAGCTGGTCAGCCTGCTCGGCGACGGCGAGCTCACCCGCGCCATGGTCCGCCGCGTCGCCGGCCCGCTGCTCGGCCGCGGCAAGGGCGACGACGCGCTGCGCGCCACCGCGCTCACCTACCTGCGCGCCGGCCAGAACGTCGACGCCACCGCCGAGCAGCTCTTCGTCCACCCCAACACGGTGCGCTACCGGGTCGCCCGGCTCGAGGACCTGCTCGGCCACCGGATCACCCAGGACGCCGCCCGGCTGGAGGCGTGCCTGGCGTGGGTGGAGGTGTACGGCGGGGAGGGCCTGGTCTAGTGCCCTTCTCGGAGGGTGATGGCCAGGCGCCGGAGCTCGGGCAGGGCCTCCAGGTCCTTGCGGCGGCCGGCATGCTCCTTGGACCTGATCACGTCGGCGAGGCTCGCGATGCGCGAGTCGTTCTCGCCGGTGCGCTGCGGACGTGCGTCGCGGACGAGGTCGTCGAATCCCGAGGTGCCGGCCGGGGTCATGGAGATGTCGAGGTCGCCATGAGGCGTGGTGAGGTTGAGCATCGCCATGCCGGCGAGGGCGGTCGCATCGGTCGAGAACGGGAGACCCTCGTCGATGCCGTCGACGCGGATGCGGGCGCTCAGCGCGGTGAGGGCGGTCGCGAGTCGTTCGAGATTGTCGTGGCTCCGCTCGGGGGTCACGTCGACGTCGAAGGTCGGACGGCTCGCGCCGTGGAGGCGCGCCGCGTAGCCGCCGATGACCACGAACTCGACGCCATGATCAGTGAGGATGTCGAGGATGGCGCTGGGCCGGAACTCGCTCATGCCGTGAACCCGTACTCGGAGAAGAACTCGTCGAGGGCGGCCTCGCGCTCGGCCTGGAGGTCCGGGTCGGCTGCGGCTCGCCGATCGAGCACCCGGTCGTGGTCGTCGAACAGGTCCAGCCGCATCCGGATGTCGAGCCCGATCGCGATCAGGATGGCGCTCAGCGTGGGGATGCTGGGCTGCATGCGGCCGGTCTCGATCCGGGCGATGGTGGACCGGGGTACGCCGGCGGCGTCGGCGACCTGCTGCTGGGTGAGACCGGTGCGGATGCGGGCATCCTTCAGCAGGTTCGCCGCGGTGCGGCGGATGTAGCCGGCGGTGGTGGGGCCGGCGAGCTCCTCGAGGCTCTTGCGCGCCATGCCTCGATGGTAGCGGATCCGCTACGCGCCGCCCCGTTGTGAGGGGGCTCCCAGCCCCAGGTCCCGGATCGCGAGCCGCGCCGCGTGGTAGCCGGCCATGCCGTGCGCACCGGGGCCGGGCGGGGCTGCCGCGGAGCACAGGTACACCCCGCGGGCGCCGGTGCGGTAGGGGTTGCGGCCCGGACGCGGCCCGAGCAGCAGGGCGCCCGGCGACTTGGCGCCGGTGAGGATGTCGCCACCGACGTAGTTGGCGTTGCCGCTCGCGAACCGACCCGGAGCGGTGACGTGGACGCCGACGATCCGCTCCCGGAAGCCGGGGGCGAAGCGCTCGATCTGGGCGGTGATCGCCTCGGTGGCGTCGCCGGCGTAGCCGGCGGGGACGTGGGCGTAGCTGTAGACGGGGTGCACGTCGCCGCGGGAGCGGGACGGGTCGGCGAGGTACTGCTGGCCGAGGAGCACGAACGGACGCTCGGGCATCCGGCCGTCGGCGACCGCTCGCTCGTTGGCGATGATCTCGGCCGGTCCGCCGGCGAGGTGCACGGTGCCGGCGCGGCCGACGTCGGCGTCGCGCCAGGGCACGCCCTGCTCGACGGCGAAGTCGATCTTGAAGGCGGCCGGGCCGTAGCGGTGGCGGCGGTAGGCGCGGCGGGTGCCGGCGGGGAGCCGGTCGCCGTACAGGTCCAGGGCGGCGGTGGGCGACAGGTTGAGCAGGACGGCGGCCGCGGGCGGCAGCTGGTCCAGCGAGGTGACGCGGACGCCGGTCTCGATCCGGCCGCCGTGGTCGAGCAGTGCCTTGGCGAGCGCCTCGGTGAGCGCCTGGGTGCCGCCGACGACGACCGGCCAGCCGGCGTGGTGGCCGGCGGTGAGGATGCCGGTGCCGATCGCCGCGGAGACGACCTCGGTGAGCGGGCGCATGGCGTGGGCCGTCGTACCGAGGAACAGGGCGCGGGCCTGCTCGGTGCGGAAGAGCCGGGCGAGCAGGGCGGCCGGCAGCACGGTGGGCGTGCCGAAGCGGCCGAGCAGCAGCGGGTGGCGGGGCAGGTGGACGACCGGGCCGAGGATGTCGGCGGCCAGCCGGCCGTAGGCCCGCGACGGCCCGCCGAAGAGCAGCTTCCAGCGGCGGGCGTCGGCGCCGAGGCCGGCGGCGGTCGCCGTCACCGAGCGGTGCAGCAGCGCGGGCGCGGCGTCGTCGAGGGGGTGGGCCGCGTCGATCTCGGGCCACGCCCAGCGCAGGCCGTACGCGTCGAGGCCGGCGAGCGCGGGGGAGCCCACCGCCATCGGGTGGAAGGCGGCGCAGTGGTCGACCAGGATGCCCTCGCCGAACGGCTGGCCGGTGCGGGTGCCGCCGCCGATCTCGTTCTCGGCCTCGAGCACGGTCACCCGCGCGCCGGCGCGGGCCAGGGTCAGCGCGGCGGCCAGGCCGTTGGGACCGCTGCCGATCACGAGGGCGTCCGTCATGGCTCGACCGTACGGCGGCGAGGGCCCCGGCTCCCATGTCTCGGGAGGCCGGACTTCGCGGGCGCGCCTTGGTTCCAGCGCACAAGAGCCGCCGCCGCCACGGGTCAGCCCGCCTCGGCCAGCACCGCGCGCCCCAGCCAGTGGCACGCGGTGAGGGCCAGCTCGATCGCCTGCCGGTCCGAGCCGATCGGCCGGCCCAGCGCCTTGGCGGCGGACGCGATCCGGTACTTCACCGAGTTCTTGTGCATCAGCATCGCCTCGGCGGTCGCGGTGTAGCTGCTGTCGTGCTGGAAGAACAAGAGCAGGGTGTGGCGCAGCCGCTCGTGCTGCTCGTCGTCGCGGGCCAGCTCGCCCAGCGTCTCGCGCACCCAGGTCCGGGTGGTGTCGAGGTCGTGGGTGAGCAGCGCGGCGACCTTGAGCCCCGGCTCGTCGAAGCCGGTCACGGCGCGGCGTGGGTCGTCCCCGACGGTGGCGACCTGCTGCGCCTGCACCGCCTCGAGATGGGTGCGTCGGAAGCCCTCCACCCCCGAGGCCGGTCGCCCCAGCGCCAGGCGGGGCAGCGGTGGCTCGCCCACGGCGCGCAGCCGGACCGCGAGCGCGCCGAGATCGGGCACGACGTCCTCGGGGACGGCGAACCACGCCCACGCGGTGGCCCGGTCGTGCGGCACCAGCAGCGGCGTGCCGCGCGCGCCCAGGGCCTCCGCGACGGCCGTGGCGGTCCGGGTGAACCGGGTCAGCTGGTCCTGCTGGGTGCCGGTCTCGTGCACCCACAGCACGGCACCGAGGTGGCTGACCCGCAGCCGGTAGCCGAGCACCCGCTCGGCGCCGTCGACGTCGGTCACCGTGCCCGCGACCAGCTCGTCGACCCGGCCGACGCGGGCACTGTTGCGCTCGGCCAGCCAGCGCTCGCGCTCGTCCTCGTAGACGGTGATCACCCGCTGCGAGATCCAGTCGATGTAGTCGAAGGTGACCGCGACGACCCTCTCGTACGCCGCGGCCCGGGCGGGCGGCGGCGCGTCCATCCGGTCGCACTCGGCGAAGACCAGCTCCAGCAGGTTCTGCTGGCCCAGCCGGTAGGCCCGCACCAGTGCGCTGACGGGGACCCCGCGCTGCGCGAGTCGGCGCGCGTACTCGTAGGCCGCCGACGGAGGCTCGATCTTGTCGAGCGGGATGTCGTGGCGCAGCGCGTTGAGGATGTTCTCGACGTTGCCCTCGATGCTCGCGTGGAGCAGGTCGATGATCGCCGCGTCGCCGTCGAGCTCGGAGATCCGGCTCGAGAGCCGGTCGCGGAGCGCGCCGGTGAGGTCGGCGAGGCGGGCCTGCAGCGCGGCCGCGACCACCTCGACGAGATCGGTCCCGGAGCGCTGCGCCATCCCGGCATCCTCGCAGACCGGCTCAGACCGTGCTCGGCTCACGCAGCAGCCCCTTGACCAGCTTGCCGACGGAGTTCTTGGGCAGCTCGGTGCGCACCTCGAAGGCGTCGGGGACCTTGTAGCGCGCCAATCCGGCCGCGCAGTGGGCGTGCAGCTGCTCGGGCGTCACCACGTGACCGGGCCGGGGCGCGACGTACGCCACCGGGACCTCGCCGAGCACCGGGTGCGGCCGGCCCACGACGGCGGCCTCCAGCACGGCGGGGTGCGCGTAGAGGCACTCCTCGATCTCCTTGGGGTAGATGTTCTCGCCGCCGCGGATGATCAGGTCCTTGATCCGGTCGACGATGCGCAGGTAGCCGTCCTCGTCGAGGATCCCGACGTCGCCCGTGTGCAGCCAGCCGTCGCGGATCACCGTCGCGGTCTCCTCGGGCCGGCCGAGGTAGCCGCGCATCACGTTCGCGCCGCGGATCACCACCTCGCCCCGGCTGCCGGGTGGCAGCCGCTCACCGGACGGCGAGACCACCGCGACCTCCTGCCCGGGCAGTGCGACGCCGACGGTTCCCGGCCGGCGGGGCCCGTCCAGCGGGTTGATGGTCGAGGCGACGCTGCCCTCCGAGAGGCCGTAGCCCTCGACCACGGGTACGCCGAAGCGCTGCTCGAAGCGCACGATCAGCTCGGCCGGCATCGGCGCCGCGCCGCACACCAGGAAGCGCAGCGAGGACGTGTCCACCTCCCGCGCGGTGCGGGCGTCGAGCACGGCGTAGATCGTCGGCACCGCCGAGAAGTAGGTCGGCCGCTGGGTCTCGACCAGGTCCCAGAGGGTGTCGGGGGAGAACCGTGGCGCGACCACCACGTCGCCGCCCGCCCGCAGCGGCGCCAGCGTGCCCGCGATCAGGCCGTTCGCGTGGAACAGCGGCAGGACGAGCAGGCTGGTGTCGGCGGCGGTCAGCGCGAAGTGCTCGACCAGGGAGCCGCTCATCGCGTCCAGGTTGGCGTGGTCGAGCAGCACGCCCTTCGGCCGGCCGGTCGTGCCGCTGGTGTAGATGATCAGCGCGAAGTCGTCGGCAGCCGCCACCGGGCCCGCGTCGGGCTCCGGAGGACGGGTGTCGGCATGGATCGAGGCGGCGTCCAACCAGGCGATCCCGACCGACGCGGCCAGCTCGCGGGCGCGCTCGTCGCCCACGAGCACCGCGGCCGCCGAGTCCTGGAGCTGGTAGCGGGCCTCGTCGTCGGTGAGGGCCGCGTTGACCGGGGTCAGCGCGGATCCGCGGTACCAGGCGGCGAACATCGTGGTGACGATCTCCGCGCAGTTCGGCAGCATCACCGCGACGGTGTCGCCGGGGGCGATCCCGAGCCTGCCGAGCCGCTGCGCGAGCCGTCGTACGTCGGCCGCGAAGCCGGCGTTGTCGAAGGTCCGTCCATCGTCGCGAAGGCAGCGGCCGGCGGGGTCCTGCTCCGCGCGGGCGAAGGGGATCGCGGCCAGCGGGCTCACGCCGTCACCTCCGGGGTGCGCTCCGGGGCGCGCCGGTCCGGGTGGTGCTGCGGGTGTCGCCAGGTGACGGTGGTCGGCACCGGGCCGTTGGGCAGCCATGGCTGCTCCCGGACGCAGTCGGCGACCAGCCAGGTGCCGCGTTCGACGATGCCGAGGGCCGCGTCCATCACGAAGTACGCCTGGGTGGGCTTGTGGATCGGCTGCGACTCGACCCAGACCACCACGAACTCGCCGGGCGCGAAGCCGATCCGGCGCTGGATCGCGTCGATGAGCTGGTCGTCGTGCAGGTGGCCGTCACCGAAGTTCCAGCCGATCACCGAGTTGCAGCAGAACTCGGCCTCGCGCAGCGAGTAGGTCTCGTACTCGGCGCCGAGATAGTTCTGCATCACCGAGAACAGGCCGCGACCCTGGCTGTGCATCGAGCGCCACGCCAGCGTCATCTGCATGGTCACCTCCGCGACGTCCTCGGGATAGCCCATGCCCTCGACGAGCTGGTCGATCTGGTTCTTCGCCGGCTTCTTCAGCTGGTTGAGCCTGGCCTCCGCGCCCGGCGCGAACGCCCAGGTGGCCGAGGCCCAGTTGCCGGCGTACTGCCGCATCGAGGGCAGGAAGGAGACCAGGTCCGGACGCAGGTTGCCGAGGACCGGGAACAGGGAGAGCGCCGCGACGAGGACCGGGAGCAGCCACGGCCGGCTGAGGTCGGCGACGCCGTAGCCGTCGCCCGCGAAGTGGCCGGCGAACAGGAACACCGTGATGTAGGCGAACAGGATGTTCCACTCCAGCGGTACGGCGAGAGGGAAGGTCTGGGTGATGAACAGGTGGAAGAGCACCATCGCGCCCACCGCGAGCAGGGTGAGCGTCCAGTTGGTGCTGAACAGCAGGACCAGCGGGACGACGAGCTCGGCGGTCGTACCGAGGACGTGGGCCATGAACCAGGCGAGCCGGGACGGCTTGAGGTCGTCGGGCAGCGAGCGGTAGTGGGCGCGCTTGACGAACCGGGGAGCGAAGGGCGCGTTGGAGACCATCGGCGGGACGACGTTCTCGAAGTGCGCGTTCATCTTGGACAGGGCCGCGCCCACCCAGACGATGACGATGACGAGCTTGGCGGCGACGATCAGGTCGACCAGGGTGAGCACGCTGCCGGCGAGGCTCGAGACGATCAGGATCGGCAGGTACTGCTCGCCGCGGGCGGCGAGGAAGAGGATCTTGTCGCGCAGGCCGCAGAGCACCAGCAGCCCGGCAGAGAGGGCCATCAGCCGCGGGTCGACCAGCTCGACCCCGCCGAGGCCCTCGATGGTCGTGCTGCTGCCGGCGACGACGGCGAGCAGGAAGCTCGCCAGGGTGGCGAGGTAGAGCAGCACGTCGAGGACGCCGCGGTTGTCGCCCGCGGTGAACGGCACCTTGCCTGGCCACGGTGGCAGCCGGATCGTGTCCGGTCGCGCCCAGTAGGCGATGCCGCCGGTCATCGGCTTGAAGTGCGCGGCGAGCGGGCCCCAGGTCCCGCCGATCCCGAACAGCTCGAGGAAGAGCGTCCAGAGCACCAGCTTCTGGTAGATCACCGGCTGGTCCCACCACTGGGCGACGTCGAGCGGACCGCCGACTCCGGAGGTGAGGGTCGCGAGCGCGACGCCGCCGACGACATAGAGCACGAGCAGCTTCACGATGTAGATCGTGTGCACCAGCTTCGGCGTGCCGAAGCCGTACTCGGCCCAGAACGTGGCGAGCAGGCGGATCCGCTCCTGACGGGGGCGGGCGAGCAGCTCCGCCGGGTCGACGGGTGGGGCATCGGGGGTGAGGAAGGGCATCGGTCGGGCTCCTTGGTGACTGGTCGCCGTGGCGGATGCCTCGAAGGTAGGGACGCGGGTGTGTCGACGGTCACGGCCACGGCGACCGAAGATCCGGGGCGTCTTCGTCCCCGACGGACAACGGCCGCCGGGGTGGCTACGGTGGGGCTCATGCGGGTCCCCGAGTTCTCCGACGAGCAGATCGCCGCCGACCTCGCCGCGGCTGCCGCCGAGCTCGGCGAGCCGCTCACAGCGGCGGCGTACGACGGGTGGCAGCGCCGGCGCGTCGCGGCCTCGCCCGCGCTGCTGATCCGCCGCTTCGGGTCGTGGAACGCCGCGTGCGGCCACGCCGGGGTGGCCACGAACAAGACCCGGTCGACCAGTCGGCGGTGGAGCGACGAGGACGTGGTGGCGATCGTGGCGCGCTATCTCGCCGCGCCCGGGAGCACCGGCTCCTTCGCCGACTACACCGCCTGGGCCAAGGCGGAGGACGGCGTGCCGAGCGGCGCGACCCTGCGGCAGCGGTTCTCGTGGGCCGAGGTCAAGAAACGCGCGACCGAGCTGTCATGAGCGAGAATGACAGCATGACTGTCATTCCCAGTGACCGGCTCGCCGCCCTCGAGCCGGCCTGCGCGCTCCATGACGCGCTCGCGCTCTTCGACAGCCTCCCGGCCGTGCGTGCCGAGGAGCTCACCGGCCGCTGGCACGGCCGTGAGCTGGCGACCGGGCACCCGATGGACGGGCTGCTCGAGGCCTCGGGCTGGTACGGCAAGCAGTTCGACTCGGCCGACGACGTGCACCCGCTGCTGTTCCGCGCGCCCTCCGGCGCCATCGTGTCGGTGGATCCGCGCCGGATCCCGTTCGGCATCGTCGACAAGATCCCGTCCGGCGTGGTCGCCCGGGGACGCGCGGTCATGGGCGCGGCGCTGCCCGTGCTGCGGACCCGGAAGCCGCGCGCCCGGGTGCGCCCGGTCGAGTACCGCGGCGTGGTCACGGCCGGGATGAGCTACGACCACCTGCCGATCATCGACCTGTTCCGCCGGGTCGACGACGACACCCTGCTGGGCTGCATGGACCTGCGCGACGCGCCGCCGTACTTCTTCGTGCTCGCGCGCGACTGATCCGCCCGTCAGGCGGCGGGATACGGCGACCCGCGCAGCAGCCGCGCCAGGTGGGCGGCGTTGGCCGCGAGCGTCGCGGTCGTCGTGGCGGTCTTCTCCGGCTCGGGATCGAGATCGCGGTAGTCGGTCGACTGCATCGCCTCGCCGACCCAGTAGGTGACCCCGTTGGCGGGGATGGTGAAGCCGACGTCGCTGAGCGCCTGGTAGACCTCGGCCGAGACGTGGTGGGCGCCGTCCTCGTTGCCGACGACGGCGACGCCCGCGACCTTGCCGGCGGTGAGCAGCCGCCCCTCGTCGTCGGTCTCGCTCAGCTCGGCGTCGAGGCGCTCGAGCACCACCTTGCAGACCGACGCGGGCTGGCCCATCCAGATCGGGGTCGCGAGGAGGAGGATGTCGGCGTCGAGCACCTGCTGGCGGATCGTCGGCCAGGCGTCGCCGTCGCCCTCGTCGGTGCTCACGCCGAAGGCGACGTGGTGGTCGACGACGCGCACCAGGGTGCCCTGCACCTCGTGGTCGGCCAGCGCCGCCAGCACGCGGCGACCGAGCAGCTCGGAGCTGGACGGCGCCGGCGTCGGCTTGAGCGTGCAGCAGAGCACGAGGGCGCGCAACGGTCGGGTGTTCTCGGAGTCGTCCATCCGCGGGCGGTACCCGGGCCCGGAGCGGTGAGCCGGGTCAGGCCAGCGCGATCGCCAGCAGCACCACGGCGACGGCCGGGAAGGCGAGCTGGGTGAGCGCCGCCCGCGCCTTGTCGGGCGAGGACAGCAGCAGCACAAGGCCGGCCGCGACCATCGACCCGGCGCCGGTGAACACAAGGGTGGCGCCGACCCGGTCGTCGTCGGCCGCGAACGCGATGATGCCGCCGGCGGTGACCAGGGCCAGGAAGAGGTTGTAGAAGCCCTGGTTGAAGGCCAGCTCCTTGGTGGCCTCCGCCTCGGCCTGGCTGGTGCCGAAGGTGGCGCGGGTGCGGGGGCTGGTCCAGGTCAGCGACTCCATCACCCAGATGTAGCCGTGGAGCAGGGCGGCGAGGCCGGCGAACACCAGCGCGACAGCGGTCATGCGGGCGATTGTGGCGTGCGGGAGAGGTACGCCGCCAGCCCCGTCGCCGCGCGGCCGGTGAGCCGCTCGACGTGGTCGGTCACGCCGGCCAGCTCGCCGCGGGCGATCGCGGTGTAGGTGGACACCCAGGCGTCGTACTGCCACTGCGGGGCCTCCCACCGCCGTCGCGACGCGTAGGCCTCCTCGACGGTCTCGTCGTGGTAGCGCACCGGCCGGCCGAGGTGGGCGCTCAGGATCTCGGCGACCTCGGTCAACGTGGGCGCCGTCGGACCGGTGAGGTCGTAGGTCGCGCCGGCGTGGGGCGCGATGTCGAGCAGCACCGCGACCGCGCTCGCGGCCACGTCGTCGCGGGTCACGGCCGCGACCCGGCCCGCGCCGGCCGGTCCGCGGATCACGCCGTCCTCGCCGACCAGGTCGGGCAGGAAGTCGAGGTAGAGGTTGTCGCGCAGGAAGGTGAACCCCATCCCGGAGGCACGCAGGTGCTGCTCGGTCGCCCAGTGGTCGCGGGCCAGGGTGAAGGTGGCGTCGGGCGCCGCGCCGTAGAACGAGGTGTAGACGACGTGCTCGACGCCCGCCTCGGCGGCGGCGTCGACGAACGCGAGGTGCTGCTCGAGGCGGTCGGCGGACTCGGCGGCCGAGACCATGAGCAGGGTGCGCACGCCGCGCATCGGCTCCGGGTCGCCCGCGGCGTAGGTCGAGCGGACCACGCTCGCGCCGGGGAGCTCGGGCGCACGGGAGGGGTCGCGCACCAGCAGGCGCTGCGCGACCCCCCGCGCCGCGAGGGCCCGGGCGACGCGTCCCCCGAGCCCTCCCGTCGCACCGGTGACGGCTAGCTCGGCCATGTCGTCACAGCAGCCCTTCCTTGGTGAGCCAGTCCTTCGCGATGGTCGCGGCCGGCAGCTGCTCGTCGACGCTGCGGGCGTCGAGGTCGACCAGGTCCTCGGGCGACATCGCCGCGCTGACCTTGTTGATGATGCCCGCGGCCTCGTCGCTCAGGTCCTTGCTGGCGACCGGGACGACGTGGGAGGCGAGGAACAGGCCCTTGGTGTCCTCGAGGGTGACCAGGTCGTTCTTCTTGATCGACGGGTCGCCGGTGTAGATGATCGCGAGCTGGATGTCGCCGTCCTTGAGCGCCTTGACCGTGAGCGGCCCGCCGCCGTCCTCGATCGGCGTGAAGGCCACGTCGACGCCGTAGGTGTCCTTGAGGCCCTTCGGCCCGTTGGGCCGGCTCTCGGCCTCGGAGTTGGCGCCGAAGGTCATCTTCTCGGTGACCTTGGTGAGGTCCTCGATGGTCGACAGGCCGTACTTCTCGGCGAACGCGCGGGTCACGACGTAGGAGTCCTGGTCGGTGGCCGGCGACTCGTCGAGCACCTCCAGGCCCTTGTCGGCGGCGGCCTTCTCGAGCTCGGCGTAGACGTCGTCGGCGAGGCGGGCGGTGGTGTCGGGCTCCCAGACCTGCAGCAGCGGGCCGGTGTACTCGGGGAAGAGGTCGATCGAGCCGTTCTCGATCTCGGGGAGGTAGGCCTCGCGCTGCCCGATCTTGAAGTCGCGCTGGACCTTGATGTCGGCGGCCTCCAGGGCCTGGGCGTAGGCCTCCGCGATGATCTCGTTGGAGTAGTAGTCCTGGGAGCCGATCACGATCGTGTCGCCGCCCTTGTCGCCACCGGAGCTGAGCGGGTCGTCGCTGCCGCACGCGGTGAGGGAGAGCGCGGCGGCCGCGACCAGGGCGAGACCGAACCGAGGGGTGCGGGTCATGAGGGAACCTTTCCTGTGGTGGGGCGGCTGGCCCGTTGGAGGGCAGCCATGGTGAGGTCGAGCACGAGGGCCAGGGCGGCGACGAGGAGCGCCCCGGCGAGCATCTCGTCGTACTGGCGGGACTTGAGGCCGGCGAAGAGATAGCGCCCCAGGCCGGTGTCGGAGATGTACGCCGCGAGGGTGGCCGTCGCGACGACCTGGAGCAGCGCCGCGCGGACGCCGCCGAGGATCACGTCGGCGCCGAGCGGCACCTCCACGCGGGTGACCAGCTGCCACTCGCTCATCCCGATGGCGCGGGCGGCGTCGACCGCGCCGCGGTCGGCGGCCTCGATCCCGGCGTACGCCCCGGCCAGCAGGGACGGGAAGGCGAGCGCGACCAGCGCCAGCAGGGGCGCCTGCAGCCCGATGCCGAGCGCCAGCCCGAGCAGGGTGAGCAGCCCGAGGGTCGGGACCGCCCGCACCGCGCCGGCGAGCGCGACCACGACCAGCCGGCCGCGACCGGTGTGGCCGATCAGGATGCCGAGGGGGAGCGCGAGCACGGCCGCGATCGCGACCGCGGCGAAGGTGACCAGCAGGTGCTGGAGGATCCGGTGGTCGATGCCGGTCGACCCGCCCCAGTGGGCGCCGTCGGTGATCCAGGCGAGGGCGTCGCCGAACAGGCTCATCGCGCCGCTCCCGTGGGAGTGGCGGCCCGCCAGGGGGTCGCGAGCCGGCCCAGCGCGACGAGCAGCCCGTCGAGGAGCACCGCGAGCAGCATGGTGCCGACCACGCCGGTGACGATCTCGGCCCGGATGTCGCGCTGGAAGCCGTCGGTGAGCAGGTTGCCGAGACTCGGGATGCCGACCAGGGCGCCGATCGTGACCAGGCTGACGGTGCTGACCGTGATCACCCGGACTCCCGACAGCAGCACGGGTACGGCGAGCGGCAGGTCGACCTTCCAGAACAGCCCCGCGCGGGAGTAGCCCATCGCCTCGGCCGCCTCGCGCACCCGCGCGTCGACCGAGCGGAAGGCGTCGGCGGCGGTGCCGGCGAGCAGGGCGGTGCCGTAGACCGCCAGCGCCACGATCAGGGTCAGCCCGGAGCGCAGCGGGATGCCGAGCAGGACCGGGATCACGATCAGCAGCGGCAGCGCGGGCACGGAGTAGAGCAGGCTGGCGGTGCCGAGGACGAGCGTGCCGGCGCGCGGCCAGCGCCAGGCGACCCGGCCGAGCAGGACCGCCACCAGCACGCTGATCACGATGGCCGGCACGGAGAGGCGGACGTGCTGGACCAGCATGTCGAGCACGTAGGCGCGGTTGGCCTCCAGCCAGCTCACTCGAGCACACCCAACGGCCGGCCGTCGCCGTCGACCACGACGCTGCGGCCCTCGACCTCGAGGGTGCGCAGGGCGCGCTCGGCGCGGTCGGCGCCGATGAAGTCGCGCACGAAGTCGTCGGCGGGCGCGGCGACGATCTCCTTGGGCGTGCCGGCCTGGGCGACGATGCCGCCGGTGCGCAGGATCACCACCTCGTCGCCGAGCCGGAAGGCCTCCTCGATGTCGTGGGTGACCAGCACGATGGTCTTGCCGAGCTCGGCCTGGAGCTGGAGCAGCTGGTCCTGCAGCCCGCGCCGCACGATCGGGTCGACGGCGCCGAAGGGCTCGTCCATGAGCAGGACGTTGGGATCGGCCGCGAGCGCGCGCGCCACGGCCACCCGCTGCTGCTGGCCGCCGGAGAGCTGCGCGGGATAGCGCTTCCCCAGCGCGGGGTCGAGACCGACCCGCTCCAGCAGGGCGAGGGCGGCCGTGTGGGCCGCGCGCTTGGGCGTGCCGGTGAGGAGGGGCACCGTCGCCACGTTGTCGACCACCCGCCGGTGGGGGAGCAGCCCCCCGGCCTGGGGGACGTAGCCGATCGAGCGGCGCAGCTCGACCCGGTCGAGGTCGAGGACGTCGCGGTCGTCGATGAGGACCGTGCCGGTGGTGGGCTCGACCATCCGGTTGACCATCCGCATCAGCGTGGTCTTGCCGGACCCCGAGGTCCCCACGAGGGCGAGGGTGCGGTGGGACGGGACGGCGCAGGAGAAGCCGGTCACCGCGACGGTGCCGTCGGGGTAGGTCTTGCCGACGTCTCGGAACTCGATCCCCATGCGGGGAACCCTACGGTGCCGCGGGGACAACGGGGAGGACCCGCGCGCCAGCCGGGGCCGGGCACGGTGACAGGCCCGGACCGGCCCGATCCGCCCGGTTCCGCCTCCGGGGCCCGGGTATTGCCCGGTGAACCGACGAGAGGAGCACGATCCATGAGCACGATCGAGAAGTCCGTGACCGTCGACGTCCCGGTCAGCACGGCCTACGACCAGTGGACCCAGTTCGAGACCTTCCCGTCCTTCATGGAGGGCGTCGAGGAGGTGCGCCAGCTCGACGACACCCACCTGCACTGGCGGGCCGACATCGCTGGCGTACGCCGCGAGTGGGACGCCGAGATCGTCGACCAGACGCCCGACGAGCGGATCACCTGGCGCGCCCTGGACGGCACCAAGAACGACGGCACCGTCTCCTTCGCCCCCGACGCGCTGGGGCAGTCGACCCGGGTGACGCTGCGGATGGAGTTCGAGCCCGAGGGGATCGTCGAGAAGGCGGGCGACCTGTTGAAGGTGGTCGATCGGCGTACCGAGGGCGACCTGGAGCGGTTCAAGACCTTCATCGAGGCGCGCGGCGCCGAGACCGGAGGCTGGCGCGGCGAGGTCCGGCCGGGAGACGCGGACAACCCGGCACTGTGAGGCGGCGGGCGGGCGGCGGGGGCTCAGCCCTCGCCGCCCGCCTGGGCCACGATCGAGTCGAACCGCGCGGCCATCTGCGCGGCCAGCGCCTGGGCCGCCTTCAGCGGGCGGACCATCACCATGAAGTCGGTGATCAGGCCCTCCTCGTCGAGCACCAGGAAGTCGCAGCCGGTGAGCTCCAGGCCGTCGACGGTCGCCTCGAAGACGAGGGCGTGACCGCTGTCGTCGTGGAGCTCACGGACGTAGCGGAAGTCCTCGAAGACCTCGATCACGTGGGCGAGGATCGCGCCGGTGATCGCCTTGCCCGGATAGGGCTGGTGGGCGACCGGGCTGCGAAAGACGACGTCGTCGGCCAGGCAGGCGCGCATCGCGGCCACGTCGCGCGCCTCGACGGCGGCCCGGAAGCTCGACACCGCGGCGCTCACAGCGCGGCCGCCAGCTCGGTGCCCTGCTTGATCGCGCGCTTGGCGTCCAGCTCGGCGGCGACGTCGGCACCCCCGATCAGGTGCACCGTCCCGGCGTACGACGACGCCAGCAGCCCGTCGTAGAGCCCACGGACCGACTCCTGCCCGGCGCACACGACGACGTGGTCGACGTCGAGCACCTGCGGGGATCCGTCGACGGTGACGTGCAGCCCGGCGTCGTCGATCCGGTCGTAGGCGACGCCGCTGAGCTGGTGGACGCCGAGGTCCTTGACGACCGCGCGGTGCACCCAGCCCGAGGTCTTGCCGAGGCCCTTGCCCTGCGTGGACTCCTTGCGCTGCAGCAGCCACACCTCGCGGGCGGGGGTCCGCGGCGCCTTGTCGGTGACGCCGCCGCGGACGACGGCCGGGTCGGCGACGCCCCAGTGGGCCTTCCACTCCTCGAGCGTCTCGGGGGTGTGGGTCAGCAGCTCGGTGACGTCGAAGCCGATCCCGCCGGCGCCGATGACCGCGACCTTCGCGCCGACGGCGACCTTGCCGGTGATCGCGTCGGGGTACGAGACGACCTTGGGGTGGTCGATGCCGGGGATGGCCGGCGTGCGCGGGGCGACGCCGGTGGCGACGACCACGTCGTCGTACCCGGTGAGCAGGTCGGGGGTGGCCCGGGTGGCGAGCTTGACGTTGACGCCGAGCACCTCCATCCGGCGGCGGTAGTAGCGCAGCGTCTCGGCGAACTCCTCCTTGCCGGGGATCTGCATCGCCAGCCGGAACTGCCCGCCGAGCTCGTCGGCCGCCTCGAACAGGGTCACGTCGTGGCCGCGCTCGGCGGCGCTGACGGCGGTCGCGAGCCCCGCCGGACCGCCGCCGACGACGGCGACCCGCCGGGCCCGGCGGGTGGGGCTGAGCACGAGCGTGGTCTCGTGGCAGGCGCGCGGATTGACCAGGCAGGACGCCCGCTTGGCCTGGAAGGTGTGGTCGAGGCAGGCCTGGTTGCAGCCGATGCAGGTGTTGATCTCGTCGGCGCGCCCGTCGCGCGCCTTGGCGACGAGGTCGGCGTCGGCGAGGAAGGGGCGCGCCATCGAGACCAGGTCGACGCCCTGCGCCAGCACGGACTCCGCCACGTCGGGGGTGTTGATCCGGTTGCTCGCGCAGACCGGGATCGAGACCTCCGCCTTGAGTCGCAGCGTGCTGTCGACCCAGGCACCGCGCGGGACGCTGGTGACGATCGTGGGGACGCGCGCCTCGTGCCAGCCGATGCCGGTGTTGATGACGCTCGCGCCGGCCTGCTCGATCTCGTGCGCCAGGTCGACGGTCTCGGCCCAGGTCTGGCCGTCGGGGACGAGGTCGAGCAGGGACATCCGGTACATCACGAAGAAGTCGGGCAGCTCTTGGCGGATCCGGCGCACGATCTCGACGGGGAAGCGCATCCGCCTCTCGGCCGACCCGCCCCACCTGTCAGTACGACGGTTCGTGCGGGCCGCGAGGAACTGGTTGATCAGGTAGCCCTCGGAGCCCATGATCTCGATGCCGTCGTACCCGGCCTTCCGGGCGAGCCTGGCGCTGGCGACGAAGTCGTCGATCGTCCGCTCGACCGCCCGGGCCGACAGCGCGGAAGCCTTGAACGGCGTGATCGGCGACTTGGTGGCGCTCGCCGAGACGCTGAACGGCGTGTAGCCGTAGCGGCCGGCGTGCAGGATCTGGAGCGCGATCCGGCCGCCGTTCGCGTGCACCGCCTCGGTCACCCGCTGGTGCCGGTGGGCGTTGAGCCGGGTCGTCATCTGCGAGCCGAACGGCAGCAGCCAGCCGCGGATGTTGGGGGAGTAGCCGCCGGTCACGATGAGACCGACGCCGCCGGCCGCGCGCTCGGCGAAGTAGGCCGCGAGCTCGTCGACGTGCCAGGGCCGGTCCTCGAGCCCGGTGTGCATCGAGCCCATCACCGCGCGGGACTGGAGCTCCAGGCCACCGATGGTGGCGGGCGTCGTGAGGAGGGGATAGGGGGTGCTCATCGCGGGCTCTCCTGGGTGTGGGCGTCGAGGTACTCGGTCAGCCAGCGGATCCAGAACTCCTCCATGAGGAGCCCGCCCCGCAGCACGAGGTAGATGTCGAGGTCGGCGTCGCTCAGCGCGCCGGGGTCGGGGAAGTCGCGCGCGGCGAGGTACTCGTAGAGGGAGTGCCGCTTGGCGTGCTCGTCGAGCTGGCGGCGCAGGTCGTCGAGCAGGGCCGCGCGGTCGCCGTACGACGCGCCGCGCATCTTGACGCTGACGCTGCTCCGCATCGCGTCCGGCGTCGTGGGCTCCCCGATCCAGCGGGCCAGCTCGGCGCGGCCGGCGTCGGTGACGGCGTACACCTTCTTGGTGGGGCGGTCGGCCTGGGCGACCGCCTCGGAGGTGATCCAGCCGTCGCCCTCCATCCGGCCCAGGACGCGGTAGATCTGCTGGTGGGTGGCGGACCAGAAGAAGCCGATCGACGCGTCGAAGCGCCGCACCAGGTCGGAGCCCGACGCGGCGCGCTCACTCAGCGACACGAGGATCGCGTGCTCGAGGGCCATGGCACGAGGATGCCCCAGCCGCGGCGGCTATGCAACTAGTTGCGCAACTCGTTTCAGGCGCGGGACGCAGGAATCGCCGGTCGACCGGTGATTCCTGCGCTTGTCGGCCGTTGCAACGCCCGACAAGTGCAGGAACTGCCCGTCAAGTCCCGGCGCGGAACTCCCGCATCCGCCGCAGGTAGCCGCGCAGCCGGAGTGCTGGGACCGGGCGCGGCCAGTCGGCCGCGCGGAACCAGGCGTCCGAGCCGCCATCGACGAACACCACGCTGCCGCACAGGAAGTCGGCCGCGTCGGACAGCATGAACACCACCCAGGCGGCGAGCTGGCCGGGATCGCCGAAGCCGCCGATCGGCACCGGGAAGGCCTTGATCCGCCTGGCCTCCGCGGGCGTCGCGAGCTGCTGCTCGAGCAGGGGGGTGCGGATCGCGCCGGGAGCGAGGGCGTTGAGCCGGATGCCGGCGCCGGCCCACTCCGGGCTGACGGCCTCGCGGCGCACCCACTGGCTGACCGCGATCTTGCTGGCGCCGTAGGCAAAGGACGGCGCCATCCGTCCGAAGCGGCGCAGCGTGCCGAGCGCCCGCGGTACGTCGCGGTCCAGCAGTGCGCGCACGGCCCGGCGCGGCACCATCGGCATGGTCGTCGTGGAGTTGCTGGAGAACACGACGACCTTGGCCCGCTCCGCGGCGGCCAGGGCGGGGCGCCAGGCGTCGAGCAGCTCGACGACGCCGAGGTAGTTGACCTGCGCGATCAGCCGCGCGCGGTCCCGGCCCGGTGCGGGGCCGAGCCCGGCGGCGAGCACCGCGCCGTCGAGGAAGCCGCCGGCCCGCTCGAGCACGGCGGCGGCCGCCGTACGCCGGCCGTCCGGAGTGGAGAGGTCGGCCACGACGTCGGCCTCCGCGAGGTCGACGCCGATGACGGTGTGGCCGTCGGCGACCAGGCGCGCGACGACCGCCGCGCCCATGCCGGAGGCGGAGCCGGTGACTGCATAGGTACCCACCCGACCGACTCTAGAACAGGTTCTAGTTGGCGAGGGCGCGATCCGCGCGTTCCCGGGTCACCTCCGCCCAGGGACTCCACAGGAACCAGCGCGGCAGCGCGGTGACCAGACGGGGGAGCCCCACGACCTGGATGCGTCCCGCGTCGAGCGCCTCGGACCAGGAGCAGTAGCCCTGGAACACGTCGGCGAGGCTCGGCGTGGTCGCGGTGACCTCGACGTCGACCGTGAACCCGGGGTGCTGGAGGCAGACCGACACCTCGGTGCGCTCCATGACCAGCCAGATGGTGACGGCGTCGGGGGCGGTGTGCCGGAACTCCACGACGGTGCGGCCCGGGGGCAGGCGGTCCAGGGCGACCCGGCGGTGCATCCACCACATCAGCGTGGTCGGCGCGACGTCCTGGGGCCGCAGCTCCTCGAAGAGCCACTCGATCGCCCAGCGCCCGAGGCTGTCGATCACCCGCTCGAGATCGCGCCCGGCCGGGGTGAGGTGGTACTCGCTGCCGCGTCCCGTCGGCGCCGGCCAGGTCTCGAGCACGCCGCGGCGCTCGAGATGGCGCAGCCGCTGGACCAGCAGTGAGCGGGAGATCCCGGGCAGCGCCCGGGCGATGTCGTTGAACCGGGTGTTGCCGAGCACCAGCTCGCGGATGATCAGCGGCGTCCACCGGTCCGCGACCACCTCGGACGCCATCGAGACGGGGCAGTAGTTGCCGTACTCGGGCATCTGCCCATGGTGCGCCCGCGACGCCGGGCCGCGGTAGTCCAGAACCTGTACCGGCGAGGTCGTCTTCGTGGACTGGAGAGGGCGGTGCGCCCGGGCGGACCGTGGATCCATGACCACCACCCTCCAGCCGACCGGCGCGTCGGCCACCCGTCCCACTCCCGCCGACCGGGCCGCCCAGGTCGGCGCCCGCATCGCCGCCCACGCAGCGCGGCACGACGCCGAGGGCAGCTTCGTGTCCGAGGCGTACGACGAGCTGCGCGCCGCGGGCCTGCTCCGCGCCGCCGTCCCCGTCGAGCTCGGCGGCGACGGCGCCACGGTCCGCGAGCTCGTCGCGCTCCAGCGCGAGCTCGGCCACCACTGCGGCGCCACCGCCCTGGCCAGCGCCATGCACCAGCACGTCGTCGCGTTCACCGCGTGGCGCTACCGTCGCGGCCTGCCGGGCGCCGAGGCCACCTTGCGCCGGGTCGCGGAGGAGCAGATCCTGCTCGTCTCGACCGGCGGCGGCGACTACACCCAGCCGCAGGGGGAGGCGGTGCGGGTCGACGGCGGCTTCCGGGTCACCGGTCGCAAGCGGTTCGCCAGCCAGTCGCGGCACGGAGCCGTCATCGCGACCATGGCCTGCTACGACGATCCCGAGCAGGGCCGGCGGGTCCTCAACCTGGCCGTCCCGGTCGGTGCCGAAGGTGTCACCGTCGCCGACAACTGGGACACCCTGGGGATGCGCGGCACCGCGAGCCACGACATCGACCTGGTCGACGTGTTCGTCCCCGACGACAAGGTGCTCGCGAACCGCCCGTGGGGCGTGGTCGACCCGCCGCTGCAGGTCATCTCGAGCATCGCCTTCCCGATCATCTGCGGTGCCTACCTCGGCGTCGCCGAGGCGGCGTACGACGCCGCGGTGGCGGCCGCCGTACGCCGGTCCGGTGATGTGGCCGTGCAGCGCCAGGTCGGCGTGATGCGGTCGCGGCTGCGGGTCGCCGGCTGGGCGCTCGACGGCGCGCTCGCGCTCGTCGGCGACGACCCGGTGCCGTCCCGGGCGACGGTGCTGGCGGTGATGACCGCCAAGGCGGAGGTCGCCCGGGCCGGCGTCGAGGTCTGCGACCTCGCGATGGAGGTCGTGGGCGGGCCGGCGTACTTCCGGGGCTCGGTGATCGAGCGGTGCTACCGCGACATCCGGGCCGCGAAGTTCCATCCCTTCTCGCCCGAGCAGACCCTGGTGCACCTCGGCGCCGACGCGCTGGGCGAGCCGGTGCCGATCACGGAGTCGTAGGCGTCTCTCAGCGCGGCCCGCCGAGCACCCCCGCGTCGTACGCCTTGAGCACGGATGCCTTGTCGTCGGCGCTCAGGGTGCCGGCGGCGACCGCCTCGTCGAGACGGTCCGACAGGTCCTGACGGCGCTCGGCGGCGCCGGCCGCGCGCACCTCGTCGAGTGCCGCGGTCACCTTCGCCTCGCTCACCCCCAGCTTCTCGGCGAGTGCCTTCGCGAGCGCCGCCTCGCGCTCGGCCCGCTCCGCCTCGGTCGGGGGCGTGGGCGCGGTGCCCGCCGCGGGCCGGTCGGCGTCGTCGGGCTTCAGCTGGTCGCGCACGGCGTCGAAGGCGTCCTTCACCTCGTCCTCGCTCACGCCCAGCGCCTTCGCCAGCGCCGCGGAGTCCAGGCCCGGGCCGTGCCCGCCGGGGCCGCCGTGCCCGCCGGGGCGGTCCGGGGCGACGGCGGAGCCGGACGTGCCGGTCGTGTCGTCGGCGGTGGCCGCCAGGGCGGTGGCCGTGACGCCGCCGGCGACGGCGCCGGCCGCCAGCAGGGCGGCGGCGCGCATGCGGTACTTGCTCATCGGTGCTCCTCTCGTCCGGCCCGCGTCGGTGCGGGCCTGGCTCGACCCTCCGGGCGGCGGCTGGGGCCGCGCTGCGGTGGCGCTGGCAGGAGCCTGTGAGTCGGGTGCGCTACGCTGAGCGCACCACCGGACGCCGTCCTCGACGGGCACCCGGTGACGTACGCCGATCGGTGCCCTCCCGCAGCAGCGCGAGCCGCCGGTCGAACCTGCTGATGAACCGGGGTCGTCGTATGGCGGCGGCCGCTGGGAAGGACACCTGTGGCTCGAGGAGGCCAGCGGGGAGCGACGCAGCAGCGCCGCAACTCGCAGTCGACGCGGACGCGTCGCAACGAAGAGGGCATCATCCCGCAGCTCGCCCGCGCGGTGCGCGAGGTCGAGGCGGCCGTGGCCCGGCGCTCGGCGATGCCGGAGGTGCGCGCGAAGTTCCAGGTCGTGGCGCTGCTGGCGCGCGAGGAGCGGGCCCGGGTCAAGACCGACCCAGGGCTCTCCGACAGCCGGCGCGGCGAGGAGCTCAAGCGACTCGACGGGATCGCGACGATCCTGGCGCAGACCGCGGCCCGTGACAGCACCCTGTTCACGCTGCTCGACGAGAACGCCGAGGTGTCGGAGTCGGCCAAGGCGATGCGTCGCGAGCTGCTGCGCAAGGCCGGCGTCGACGAGCCGGAGCCCGAGCCGACGCCGGTGGCCGTCGACCCCGAGCTGGCCGCGCTCGCCGACAAGCGGGTCACCCCGCTCTCGGTGCAGGCCTACCAGCTCTCGCATCCCTTCCTCGCCCCCGACTTCGCGCACGCCCGGGTCAAGGTCCCGCCGCGCCGGCTGGCCGGCTGGGAGCTGCTCGAGCCGCTGTTCCGCTCCTTCGAGCGGGCCGCGCCGGACGCGCCGGCGTGCATGCCGCTGCCGCCCGCCGACCAGCTCACCGCCCTCACCGGCCGGCACGCCCCGGTCGGGCGCGAGCTGATGGAGCACCAGGCCCAGCTGATCGCGTCGGCGGCCGAGGGGCACCGCACCTACCTGCTGGCCGACGAGCCGGGTCTCGGCAAGACCGCCCAGGCGCTGCTGGCGGCCGAGGCCGCGGGTGCCTTCCCGCTGCTCGCGGTGGTGCCGAACGTCGTCAAGACCAACTGGGCCCGCGAGGTCGAGATCTGGACGCCGAACCGCCGGGCCACCGTCCTCCACGGCGACGGCGACGACGCCGACGGCTTCGCCGACGTGTTCGTGGTCAACTACGAGATCCTCGACCGCCACGTCGGCTGGCTCGGCACCCACGGCTTCCGCGGGATGATCGTCGACGAGGCCCACTACATCAAGAACAAGTCCTCGCAGCGCTCCCAGAACGTCTTGGAGATCGCCTCGCGGATCCGCTCGCGGATCGCCCGGCCGCTCATGATGGCGCTGACCGGCACGCCGCTGATCAACGACATCGAGGACTTCCGCGCGATCTGGCAGTTCCTCGGCTGGATCGACGAGATCGTGCCGCAGGGCCGGCTGATGGAGGCGCTGGAGGAGACGGGTCTGACGCCCGCCGACCCGGCGTTCTACCCGGCCGCTCGCCGCGCGGTGATCGAGCAGGGCATCGTGCGGCGGCGCAAGATCGACGTCGCGTCCGACATCCCGGCCCGTCGGGTCGCCGACATCCCGGTCGAGCTCGAGGGCGAGGCCGGCCGATCCATCCGCAAGGCCGAGCAGGAGCTGGCCCGCCGGATGGTGGAGCGCTACGACGCCGCGATCGCCACCCGCCGCACCGGCGCCGAGGTCGAGGGCATCGACCACCGCCTGGTCCGCCAGGTCGCCGGCTGGGAGCGCGAGGACAACTCGACCAAGACCGGCGAGAACGTCTTCACCATGATGCGCCGCATCGGCCAGGCCAAGGCCGGTCTCGCCGCCGACTACACCGCCCAGCTGGCCCGCAACGTCGGCAAGGTCGTCTTCTTCGCCAAGCACATCGACGTGATGGACACCGCGGAGAAGACCTTCGCCGAGCGGGGGATCCGCTACAGCTCGGTGCGCGGCGACCAGTCCTCGACGACCCGGCAGAAGGAGATCGACGCCTTCGTCAACGACCCCGACGTCCAGGTCGCGGTCTGCTCGCTCACCGCGGCGGGCGTCGGCCTCAACCTGCAGGTCGCGTCCAACCTGGTGCTGGCCGAGCTGTCCTGGACCGACGCCGAGCAGACCCAGGCCATCGACCGGGTGCACCGGATCGGCCAGGCCGAGCCGGTCACCGCGTGGCGGGTGATCGCGACCCAGACCCTCGACACCCGGATCGCCGAGCTGATCGACAAGAAGGCCGGGCTCGCCGCCCGGGCGCTCGACGGCGCCGGCGAGGAGGTCGAGGGCGGTGCCATCGACCTGCAGACCGAGGCCCTGGTCGCGCTGCTCACCGCCGCGCTGGAGGCCCGCGGGGACTGATCCCGATGTCACATTCCGCCGCCCCGTCTCGTCCTCCTGGCATGAGCACAAACATCGCCGTCGCAGGCGGCACGGGACTGGTCGGCGCGATGGTGGTCGAGGAGGTGCGGCGGGCGGGCGCCACGCCGGTCGTCATCGCCCGCTCGCGGGGGATCGACCTCACCACCGGGGCGGGCCTGGCGGAGGCCCTCGGCGGGGTCGACGCCGTGATCGACGCGAGCAATGTCGACACGCTCAGGGCGAAGCGGTCGGTCGCCTTCTTCGAGGCGGCGACCGGGCGCCTGCTCGCGGCCGGCGTGGCCGCCGGCGTGCGCCACCACGTCGCGCTGTCCATCGTGGGCTGCGACCGGGTCGACCTGCCCTACTACCTCGGCAAGCGCCGGCAGGAGGAGCTGGTCGTGACCGGACCGGTGCCGTGGTCGGTGCTGCGCGCCACCCAGTTCCACGAGTTCGCCGGCCAGCTGGTCGAGCGCAGCCCGCGGCCGTTCGCGATGGCGCTGCGGATGCGCACCCAGCCGGTCGCGGCCCGCGAGGTCGCCGCCGCGCTGGTGACGGCCGCGCTGGGCGAGCCCGGCGGGCGGCTGCCCGACCTGGGCGGGCCACGACCCGAGGACCTGGGCCGGATGGTGCGCGCCACGGTCCGGGCGCGGGGGAGCCGGCGGATCGTCGTACCCGTACCGATGGCCGGGCGGGCCGGTCGCCAGGTGACGGAGGGTGGCCTGCTGCCGGGTGCCGGTGCCACCCTCGGACAGGTGACCTTCGACGACTGGCTGGCCGGTGTGTGACCCGGTCGCCCGGGTCCAGGCGCTGGCGGCGGAGTACGACGCCCTCCGGCCGCGGCTGGTGCGGGTCGCCTACGCCATCCTCGGCAGTCGGGCCGAGGCCGAGGACGTGGTCGCCGACTGCTGGACCCGGCTGGTCGAGGCCGATGCCCGCGAGCCGGTGCGCGACCTCGCCGGCTGGCTGACCGTCGTCGTCGCCCGCGCCGCGACCGACGTGCTGCGCTCGGCGCGGGTCCGGCGCGAGGAGTACGTCGGCCCCTGGCTCCCCGAGCCCTATGTCGCCGCGGCGTCCGACCCCGCCGACCGGATCACCCTCGACGAGACGGTGAGCTATGCGCTGGCCGTGGTCCTCGAGTCCCTCTCGCCGGCCGAGCGGACCGCCTGGGTGCTGCACGACGTGTTCGGGATGGGCTTCGCCGAGGTCGCCGACGTGGTGGGCCGCACCCCGGCCGCCGTCCGCCAGCTCGCCTCCCGGGCGCGCGCGCACCTCACGGCGCAGCCCGCCCGCTTCGAGATCGACCGCAGCGCCCACGAGGCCGTCCTCGGCCGCTTCCTGGCCGCGGCCGCCGGCGGCGACCTCGCCGCGCTCCTGGAGGTGCTCGACCCCGACGTCGTGTGCACCTCCGACGGCGGTGGCGTCGTCAACGCGGCGCGCCGGCCGGTCCTGGGCGCCGAGCGGGTGGCCCGGTTCCTGGTCGGCCTGGTCGCCAAGTACGTCGGCGACGTCGAGGTGGAGCTGGTCGAGGCCAACGGCGCGCCCGCGATCGGGCTGCGCGAGGCGGGCGTGCTCACCTCGCTGCTGGTGCTGACCGTCGCCGGCGACCGGGCGGTCCGGGTCGACCTGCTGCGTGCGCCGGCCAAGCTGGCGGCGGCCGACCTCTGAGCCGGCTCAGGCGTGGTTGAAGCGCAGCCCGTCCGGCACCTGGTCCGGGCTGTCGGCGTAGGCGCTCATCGCCTGGGTCGCCCGCCGGAAGTACGCCGAGATGGAGCGTCCCGTGTGGCCGTCGATCCCCACGTCGGCGAGGGCCTGGTCGAACAGCTCCAGGCACGCCTCGTCGAGGTCGGGGTGCTCGCCGTTGCCGGCGTGCAGCCGCTGCATCGAGCTCTCGTCGCCGTAGCCCGCGGTGTACAGCGGCGGACCGCCGAGCGCCTCGCTGAGGTAGGCGGCCAGCCGCTCGTCGTGGCGCGGGTGCAGGCCGTGCTCGAAGGGATGGGCGGCGACCGGGTCGGCGAGGCACAGGTGGTGCCAGCGCACGCACAGGTCGAGGAGGGCGTCGAAGCCGCCGGCCTGCTCGTAGAGCGTGGTCACGCGATCAGGGTGCCGTGAGCGGCCCGACCTGTCGAGAGGGGGCGAGGCGCCGGTCCATCCGGTGGAAGCCGCCGATGAGCGCGGCGAAGAGCGCGGTGATGCCGAGACAGACCACGGTCACCGAGCCCCAGCCCTCCGCGCGGAAGTCGAGGAAGGGATAGGGCACCCAGCGCGTGGCGCCGGCGACGACCAGGGTCACCGCCAGCCAGGCGATCGGCCAGGCGAAGGCCACCGCGACCGCCCGCCCGTCGACCCGCGGTCGCGGTCCGAAGGCGAGCCAGCCCGCCACCGCGATGACGGGGACCAGCATGTGCAGCATCTTGTCGGCCAGCCAGTCGGCGCCGTGGAGGTCGAGCAGCGGCCGGAGCAGGAAGAAGTGGACCAGCCCGGTGACGGTGATCCCGACGGTCGAGGCCAGCCGCAGCGCCCGGAACGCCGGTCCGTCGCGGAGCGGGTCGCGGGCCAGCAGCGTGGTGGCGACCGCGACCAGCAGGTTGCTCTGGATGGTGAAGTACGCGACGAAGCGCGCCAGCCGCAGGCCGAGGCCGGGCGGCTCCGCCTCGTCGAGCACCCGGCCGCCCTGGATCACCAGCACCAGCTGGAGCACCAGCGCGGCGATGGTGAGCGCGGCCGTCAGGGTGTGCCAGGCACGGGCGTTGCGCATCAGCTGTCCTCTCGGTCAGGGGCGGGCGGGGTGAGCAGCCGCTGGATCGCGTCCCCGTAGGTCGCGATCACGACCTCGGGGTCGGCACCGGTGACGACCGGGTCGCGTTGGAGGAAGAGCAGGTTGAGCAGGCCGCCGAGCTGGGCGACGGCGAGCGCGACCCGGAGCTCGGCGTGCGGGCCGCTGAGCCGCGGGGCCAGCGGGCCGACGTACGTCTCGGCGGTGTGGCGGATCATCTCCTCGCGGACCTGGTCGTGGTGCGCGGCCTGGGCCAGGGCGACGTAACGCTGCCGGATGACGGGCCGGCGGGGGTCGAGGAAGTACGCCACGAGGCGGCGGCCGACGGTCTCGAGCGGGCCGTCGAGGACGGTGCCGATGCCGAGCGAGGTGTCGACGGTGCGCAGGAAGAGCGCCTCCTTGGAGCCGAAGTGCCGGATCACCAGGGCCGGGTCGACCCCGGCGGCCGCAGCGATCGCGCGCACCGAGGCGCCGTCGAAGCCGCGCTCGGCGAACAGGCCGCGGGCCGCCTCCTCGATCGCGGTGCGGGTGGCGAGGCCGGCGGGACGCAGGCGCGGCGCGTCGGGGGAGGTCTTCGTCACACCGCAACCGTAGGGCATGGCCACCGTAGGTCAACGCTGTTGACAGCGGCCGGGTCAACGCCGTTGACTCGACCCTCGTGACTGCGATCTCCTCCGCGCCGGCCAGCGGCGCGAGCGCCGGTCCGGGCGCCGAGGGCGCCCGCTCCGCGCTGCTCGTCGTGGCGGTGCTCTGCTTCGGCGGCCTGACCGCCTCGCTCACCCAGACCATGGTCATCCCGATCCAGGGCGAGCTCGGCCGACTGCTCCACACCAGCGAGGCCAACGCCTCCTGGGTGGTGACCGCGACCCTGGTCGCCGGCGCCGTGGCGATGCCGATCGCGGGCCGCCTCGCCGACCTGTACGGCAAGCAGCGGGTGCTCGTGGTCAGCGCCCTGCTGCTCGTGCTCGGCTCGCTGGTGTGCGCCCTCAGCGGCTCGCTGGTCCCGATGCTCGGCGGCCGCCTGCTCCAGGGCTTCGCCATGGGCTTCGTCCCGGTCGGCATCGCGCTGCTGCGCGAGATCACCCCGCCGCGGCTGACCGCCACGGCGATGGCCGCGATGAGCGCCACCCTCGGCGTCGGCGGGGCGGTGGGCCTGCCCCTGTCGGCGTGGATCGTGCAGGACTTCAGCTGGCACACGCTGTTCTGGGTGTCGACCGGCCTGGCCGCCGTCGTCGTGCTGGCCGTGGTGCTGCTCGTGCCGCACGTGCGCGACGCCCGGCCCGGCCGGTTCGACATGGTCGGCGCGCTCGGCCTCGCGGTCGGCCTGGTGGCGCTGCTCGTCGCGGTCTCGAAGGGCAACGAGTGGGGCTGGGGCGACGGACGCACCCTGGGGCTGCTCGCCGGGGCCGTGCTGGTGCTGCTCGCGTGGGGCGGCTACGAGCTGCGCACCACCGACCCGCTGTGCGACCTGCGCACCACCGCCCGCCGGCCCGTGCTGCTCACCAACCTCGCCGCGATCGCGATCGGCTTCGGCATGATGGCCCAGGCGATCGTCATCCCGCGGCTGCTGCAGTCGCCCGCGGCGACCGGCTACGGGCTCGGCCAGAGCCTCCTCGAGACCGGCCTCTGGATGGCCCCCGGCGGCCTGGTGATGATGGCCTTCTCGCCCGTCTCGGGCCGCCTCATCCGGGTCATCGGCGCCCGGGCGACGCTGATGATCGGTGGCACCGTGCTCGGCATCGGCTACCTGTTCGCGTTCTTCCTGATGGACGCGCCGTGGCAGCTGATGATCGCCACCTGCATCACCTCCGCCGGCGTCGGCATCGGGTACGCCGCCATGCCGACCCTGATCCTGGAGTCCGTGCCGCTCGCCGAGGCCGGGTCGGCGGTCGGCATCAACGGGCTGGTGCGCTCCATCGGCACCAGTGTGTCGTCGGCGGCGATGGCGGCGATCCTGACCGCCTGGACCCTCGACCTGGCCGGCTATGCCCTGCCCACCGAGCGGGCCTTCGCGATCTGCTTCGGGGTGGGCGCCGCGGCCGCCTTCGTCGGCGTCCTGCTCGCCGCGCTGGTGCCCCGGACCCGGGCCTCCGCGACCCACTGACAGGCGTGCTGACACCCGTTCAATAGCCGTGACGGGCGATCACGGGTAAATCCGGAACCTCGCGGTGCACCGGTCGTTGATCCCGGCGTACGACCGCTGCGGTGACTGGGGGGTTCCGCACCGTCGTCGCGGCCCCGAGGCACCGCCTCGGGGCCGCACTTCCTCCCCGGCTCCCTCAGGCCGATAGGCAAGGATGGGTCCCGTGTCCGGCCCGCTGATCCCCTCCGACCCGTCGGCCGATGCCGTCCGCCGCAGCGCGCTGCGCCGGATGCGCACCGTCGCGGTCTCGCTGCTGCTGCTCGCCGCCGCCGTCTACGTCGCCACCCTCGGCGAGGACGGCTTCTGGGGCTTCGTCAACGCCGGCGCCGAGGCCTCGATGGTCGGTGCCATCGCCGACTGGTTCGCGGTGACCGCGCTGTTCAAGCACCCCCTGGGCCTGCCGATCCCGCACACCGCGCTGATCCCCAAGCGCAAGGACGACCTCGGCAAGGGGCTCGAGCAGTTCGTGGGAGAGAACTTCCTCCAGGAGGACATCATCCGCGAGCGGGTGCTCGGCGTACAGATCGCGCAGCGCGTCGGCGACTGGCTCGCCGTGCCCGCCAACGCCGAGCGGGTCGTCACCGAGGGCTCCGAGATCGCCGCGCTCGCGCTCGGCAAGGTCCGCGACGACCACATCGAGGCGCTGGTGACCGAGGCGCTGGTGCCCCGGTTCCGCGAGGAGCCGATCGCGCCGCTGCTCGGCGGGCTGCTCGCCGAGGCGATCCGCGACGACCTGCACCACGGCCTGGTGGACCTGATGCTCGAGGAGATGCACGGCTGGCTGCTCGCCAACCCCGACACCGTCCACGAGGTGCTGGGGGAGCGGGCGCCGTGGTGGGCGCCGGACTCGGTCAACACCTACGTCATCAATCGGCTGCACCTCGAGATGGTGCGCTGGCTCGACGAGATCCGCGGCAACCCGGACCACCGGGCGCGCAAGGCACTCGACTCGATGCTCGGCCAGCTCGCCGACGACCTGCTGGCCAACCCCGCCACCCAGGAGCGCGCCGAGCGGCTCAAGGACCGGGTGCTCGACCACCCGGCCGTGATCGCGAGCGCGGTCTCGCTGTGGCAGGCCCTGCGCAAGGCGCTGCTGTCGTCGCTGGCCGACCCGTCGGGCGCCGTACGCCGTCGGCTGCTGGTCGAGGTCGAGGGCGCCTCGACCCGGCTGCGCTCGGACGCGCCGCTGCGGGAGCGGCTCGACCGGATGGCGGCCGACGCCGCCGTCTTCGCCGTCGACCGCTACGGGGCCGAGCTCACCGCGGTCATCACCCACACCATCGAGCGGTGGGACGGCAAGGAGGCCGCCCGGCGCATCGAGCTGCACGTCGGGCGCGACCTGCAGTTCATCCGGATCAACGGCACCATCGTGGGCGGCCTGGTGGGAGTCCTGATCCACACGATCTCGGTGGTGCTTCACTGATATCCGTTGCGGTAGTCCCTGCTCAAAAGCACCAAGTCCGGCCGGTATCCGGTGCTTTTGAGCAGGGACTATCCTCAGCGAGTGGCCGAGCCGATGGACGTCGCGATCCGCGACGAGTCGATCCGGCTCGGGCAGTTCCTCAAGCTCGCCAACCTGGTCGAGTCCGGCGCCGAGGCCAAGCCGGTCATCGCCGACGGGCTGGTCCGGGTCAACGGGGAGGTCGAGACCCGCCGGGGGCGGCAGCTGCGGGTGGGAGACGTCGTGGAATTGCAGGGGCAGGCCGCCCGGGTCGCCGACGGCGACGTCCCGGACAACCTGCCCTGGTGAGTCGGCGCGCAGCGCGTCAGCTGACGCCCAGCAGGTCGACCACGAAGATCAGCGTCTCGCCCGGCTTGATCACGCCGCCGGCCCCGCGGTCGCCGTAGCCCAGGTGGGGCGGGATGACCAGCTGGCGGCGGCCGCCGACCTTCATGCCCTGCACGCCGGTGTCCCAGCCCTGGATGACCTGGCCGATGCCGAGCCGGAACTGGAGCGGGGTGCCGCGGTTGTACGACGCGTCGAACTCCTCGCCGCTGGACAGCGCGACGCCGACGTAGTGGACCGACACGGTGCTGCCGGCGGTGGCCTCGTCACCGTCACCGACGGTGAGGTCGGTGATCACGAGGTCGGTGGGCGGAGTGGGGTCGACGAAGTCGATCTCGGGCTTCTGGCTCATCCGGCCAGCGTAGAGGAGGGGGCGCGGGCCCTCTCCACCAATGCCTCACCACTCGGAGGTGCGGGTTAGGCTGCGCCCAGCGTTCCAGCCGTCGGGTGGCCTGGGACATGGGGCTAGGGACGGTCTCGGGGGTGGCAGTGGTGCGGGTCGACGCGACGGGTGCGCACTCCTGGTCGTCGCCGGGGCGTGCCACCCGCCTGGTGCACGCCGCGGCCACCCACCCTGGCCGGGTGCGCAGCGTCAACGAGGACTCCTCGCTGGTGGCGCCGCCGGTCTTCCTGATCGCCGACGGCATGGGCGGCTACGCCCGCGGTGACGTCGCGAGCCGGCTGGTCGTCGAGTCCTTCGAGTCGCTGGCCAGCCTCCACGAGGTGCTGCCCGCCGACGTCGAGGCCGCGATCGCGACCGCGCAGACCCGGGTCGCCGCCCTGGCCGCGGAGTTCAGCTCGGCGCCGGGCTCGACGCTGGTCACGGCGGCGTACGTCCTCGAGGACGGACACGGCTACTGGCTGCTCGCCAACATCGGCGACTCACGGGCCTACACCTACGCCGGCGGCGTGCTCGAGCAGATCTCGAAGGACCACTCGGTGGTCCAGGAGCTGATCGACGCGGGCCGGCTCACCCGCGACCAGGCGCTCGGCCATCCGGAGCGCCACGTCGTGACCCGGGCGATCGGCGCGCTGACCCGCTCCGAGGCCGACTTCGCGCTGATCCCGGCCGAGCCGGGCTCGCGGCTGCTGCTGTGCTCCGACGGGCTCACCTCGGAGCTGTCCGACACGGCGATCCTGCACATCCTCTCCGAGGGCGCGGACCCCGGCCGCACCTCGCTGACCCTGGTCGACGCCGCGGTCGCGGCCGGCGGCCACGACAACGTCACCGTCGTGGTGGTCGACGTCGAGGGCGTCGGGGCCAGCGCCCCGTCGGCCGAGCGCACCGCCCCCGGCCCCCCGGAGGGCCGAGGCCGATGACCAGCTACCTGCCCGGCGAGCTGGCGACCCTGGTCACCGACGAGGGTGTCGTCCTCACCACCCCCGACCGTCTCGCCGAGGTCGTCGCGCTGCGCGAGCGCGACCTCGAGGCCCCCACCGTCGTCGAGGTGCTCTCCCGCGGCGACCTGCGGGCGCTGCCCGAGTTCGCCGCGGTGCGCGTCGACGGGGCCGAGGCCCGGATCCTGGTCCGCGGCGGACTCGTCGTCCGGGTCGACGGGTTCGCCGTCGACGGCCGCGACGCCACCTTGTGGACCGAGGCCTCGGCCGCGCTCGGTCCCGGGGCGGTGGTCGAGGTCGCGCCCCTCGGCCCACCGGCCGCCGGTCCCACCCTCCCGCTCACCGGTGGCGTGGTCCGCAGCGCCGGCGTCACCTGGCACCCGGTGGTCGCCGCCGCGCCAGCGGCGCCCACGCCCACGGCGCCCGAGTACGCCCCGGCGTCCGAGTACACCGTCGTACGCGGCAGCCAGCAACCGGCGCCGCCCGTCCAGCCCGAGCCGCCCGCGGCCCCCGCGCCGCCGCCGTCCATCCCGCCGCCGTCGTGGCAGCCCGGGCCGAGCGCGGACCCGTCCCCCGAGCACGACGGCCGCACCATCACCCCCGCCCAGCTCCAGGCGCTGCGTGCCGCCACCGCGCCACCCTCCGTGCCACCCTCCGCGCCACCCTCCGCGCCACCCTCCGCGCCACCCTCCGCGCCACCCTCCGCGCCACCCTCCGCGCCACCCTCCGCGCCGCCCCTGCCCCCGCCGACCATGCGTCCACCCGTGGTCCCCGTGCGCGCGGCCGTGGCGCTCGCCCTGTCGACCGGGCGGGTGGTGCCGGTGCGCCGCCGGGTCCTGATCGGGCGCAGTCCCCGCATCCAGCAGGTCGGCGGCAGCCAGAACCTGCCGGCCCTGGTCACCGTCGACGACCCGTACGTGTCCAGCACCCACCTGGAGGTTTCCGCCGACGGCGGCCGGGTGACGGTGACCGACATGTCCACCAACGGCACGCTGCTGGCCCGCCAGGGCCGGGTCCCGGTCCCACTGGACCGCGGTGTCGCGACCGACGTCGCGCTCGGCGACGTGCTGACCCTCTCCAAGGGCCTGACCGCCACCGTCGTGCCCGCACCGGACGAGGTCTGAGGGAGGTCCGATGCAGCAGCCACCGCAGATCCCCGGGTTCACCTTCGTCGACCTCGTCGGCGAGGGCGGCTTCGCCGACGTGTTCCGCTACCAGCAGGAGCTGCCGACCCGGCAGGTCGCGATCAAGGTGCTGCGCAGCGGCAGCGACGCCGCGTCGATCGAGCTGTTCCGCGCCGAGGCGAACGTGATGGCCCAGCTGTCCAACCACCCCTCGATCGTGCCGATCTACCAGGCGGGGGTGAGCTCCGACGGCCGGGCGTTCCTGGTGATGGAGTACTGCCCGCCGCCCCACGTGGCGCAGCGCTACCGCCAGCAGCCGCTCGCGGTCGGCGAGGTCCTCGACATCGGCGTCAAGATCGCCAGCGCGGTCGAGACCGCCCACCGGGCGGGGATCCTGCACCGCGACATCAAGCCCCACAACATCCTCACCAGCACCTTCGGCGTCCCCCTGCTCACCGACTTCGGCATCGCCTCGGTGGTGGGGGAGACCGGCGCCGGGGCGCAGGGACTGTCGATCCCGTGGTCGCCGCCCGAGTCGCTGAGCGCCGACAGCCACGACGTCCGCAGCGACGTCTACTCCCTGGCCGCGACCCTCTACTCCCTGCTCATCGGCCACCCGCCGTTCGAGCGCCGCGACGCACCCAACGACAACGCCACCTTGATGACCCGGATCGAGCGCGGCCAGCTCACGCCGCTGCGCCGGCCCGACGTGCCCGCCTCGCTGGTCGACGTGCTGCGCCGGGCGATGGCGCTGGAGGTCGAGCGCCGCCCGGTGTCGGCGATGGTGCTGGGGCGCCAGCTCCAGGACGTCCAGATCGAGCTGCGGCAGTCGCCGACCCGGCTCGAGGTGATGGACGCCTCCCCGTCCGCGCTGGGCGAGGAGCACCCCAACGACGCGCGGACCCTGGTCCGGCCGGTGTCGGTGATCATCCCGGCCGCCGTCCACGAGCGGCCGGGGCCGGTGCAGCCCGGTCTCGACGAGGACACCCGCGACCCAGGCCGTTCCGGCCACTCCGGCCACTCCGGCCACTCCGGCCACTCCGGCCACGCGGCGCACCCGGCCGCCACCGGCGGCCGGTCCGCCGGACGCTCCGGCCGCCGCTCGGGACCGCAGCGCTCCGAGGAGCGCCGGCTCGGCGCGCCCGCCCGGATCGCGGTGGGCGTCGTGGTCGCCGTCCTCGCCGGCGCCGTCGCGTACGCCGTGCTCGCGGGCAGCGCCGGCGACGACGACCGCACGGACGGCACGCTGCGGGGCGAGGATCCGCCCGACCCGGTCGAGCTGCTCGACCGCCCGCCGGCGCCGGTGGTGACCAAGTCCCACAAGGGCAACCGGTGGACCTTCACCTGGACCCAGGAGGAGCCCCAGCAGGGCGACGAGTTCAAGGTGCTGCTCTCGGGCGACGGCGTGCAGCCGACCCCGGCGGAGTACACCGACGCCACCAGCAAGACCCTCACCATCGCGCGCGACGCGACCGTGTGCGTCGAGGTGGCGGTGTCCCGTGGGGGCCAGACCTCGGCCCTCTCCCGGCAGATCTGCGCGACGGGGTGACGACGATGACCAGGATCCGCCGGTGGCGCCGTACGGCGTCCGCGACCGTGCTCGCCCTCGTGCTCGGCACCCTCGTGGTGATCGCCTTCCAGCAGGACGGCAAGCCGTTCACCGAGGTCGACCTCAACGACGGCGGGGTGTGGGTCACCAACCGCGAGCTCGGCCTGGTCGCGCGCCTGAACCCGCAGATCAAGGAGCTCGACCTGGGCGTCGACGCCGGCAGCGCCGACTTCGACATCTTCCAGCGCGCCGCCAGCCTGTACGTCGACGACGTGTCCTCCGAGCGCACGGTCAAGCAGGTCGACATCGTCCGGGCCAACGTGCTCGACCCGACCACGCTGCCGACCGGTGCGGTGGTGGCCAACGGCGGCACCACCTTCGCCGTGGTGGACCCGGTCTCGGGTGACGCCTGGGTCCGCTCGGCCGAGCGCTTCCGCGGGTTCGCGGCGAAGGAGACCACGCCCGACGTCAAGCGCGCGCTCACCGCCGCGGTCGGCACCGACGGCCGGGCCTGGGTGCTGGGTCGCGACGGCACCGCCCGGTCCTACACCCTCGACGAGTCCGGCGCCGCCGTCGCCGGCGACACGGTCGACTTCGGCGACGGGGTCGGCTCCGATCCCGCGCTGGTGACGCTGACCGTGGTCGGCGACACCCCGGTGCTGTTCAACCGCTCCTCGCTGGAGCTGAGCCGCCCCGACGCGAAGCCGGTCGTCCTCGAGACCGCCGATCCGTCCGAGGTCGAGCTGCAGCAGCCCTCCGACGACAGCGAGGACGTCTACGTCGCCACCCGGGAGGGCCTCCTGGTCACCCCCGTGAGCGGCGGCGCCGTCCACGACGTCGGTCGCGGCAGCGTCTCCGGGCGGCCCGCCGCGCCGGTCCAGATGACCGACACCGGCTGCGTCTACGCCGCCTGGTCCGACCCGCAGTCGCCCCACAACTACCTGCGCGACTGCGCCGGCGACGACCACGACGACACCCTCCCGATCCCCGGCATGCAGCCCGGCGCCTTCCTGCAGTTCCGGGTCAACCGCGATGTCGTCGTGCTCAACGACTCGGTCACCGGCGACGCGTGGCTGGTCCAGGAGCCCGGCAAGGCCAAGATCGACAACTGGCCCGCCGTCGACCCCCAGAACGAGAACAAGTCCAAGCTCAAGGAGATCACCGAGGAGGTCCCGGAGCAGGAGAACCGCCCGCCCGACCCGCAGGACGACCATCTCGGCGCCCGGCGCGGGCGCACCACCGTGCTGCCCGTGGTGGCCCTCAACGACCACGACCCCGACGGCGACATCATCAGCATCGTCAAGACGAGCCACGTCGGCGGTCCCGACCTCGAGACCAAGATCGTCGGCGGCGGCACCCAGCTGCAGGTCACGGTGCCGGCCGACGTCACGGGCACGTCCACCTTCCGCTACTACGTCACCGACGGCCGGGTCAACGAGCAGGTCTACGCCACGGTCACCCTCGACATCCGCGAGAACGACCAGAACTCCAAGCCCGAGAAGATGCCGAAGCGCGAGCCGAAGCTGACCGTCGCCAGCGGGGCCAGCTCGAGCTACTACCTGCTCGCCGACTTCTTCGACAAGGACGGCGACGACCTCACCCTGACGTACGCCGACGCACGCGGTGGCGAGGTCGAGTACCGCCCCGACGGCACCATCACCTTCTCCGACAACGGCACCGGCGCCAAGGTGACCGAGATCGACTACACCATCGAGGACGGCACCACCGTGCTCGACGGCAAGCTGCCGGTCGAGATCCTCGGCGACACCGCGCCACCCGAGCTGGTGCCCGACCTGGCGTCGGGCGTCGCCGGCACCGCCGTCGTGGTCCAGCCGTTGACCAACGACCGCAACCCCGAGGGCACCGAGCTGACCCTCAAGGACGTGAAGGTGCTCGGCGACGACGCCGGCACCGAGATCATCGAGGACCTCGAGTCGGGGACCTTCACCTTCACCTCCGACAAGGCGCGCAGCTACTACCTCTCCTACACCGCCTACAACTCCTCGGCGACCCGCTCCTCGATGATCCGGCTCGACATCGAGTCGCCGCCGAAGGACAACCGCCCGCCGGTCGCCGTGCGCGACAAGGCCGCCATCACGCCCGGCGGCACCGCCCAGGTCGACCTGCTGCTCAACGACCTCGACCCCGACGGCGACGTGCTCGTGGTGAAGCGGATCGGCCGGCCGTCGGTGCCGGGCGTCAAGGTCTCGGTGGTCGACAAGCGACTCGCCGTGGTCAGCTCGGCGGTCGACCTCACCGGCCAGCCGGCGACGGTCGACTACTGGGTCTCCGACGGCCGCAGCACCGTCACCGGTCAGCTCGTGATCACGCAGCGCCGCTCGACCAAGGAGAACCGGCACCCGATCGCCAACAAGGACCAGGTGACGGTCCGGGCCGGCGCGGTGACCACGATCCCGGTGCTCGCCAACGACTCCGACCCCGACGGCGGCAAGCCGCGGCTGTTCCAGTCCGACCTGCGCAACGACCAGAAGCTCGACGTCTGGGTTGCCGGCGACGTGCTCCGGCTGCGGGCGCCCGACGACCCCGGCACCTACTCGGTCATCTACGGCGTACGCGACGCCGAGGGGCTCAAGGCCACGGCCGAGGTCTCGATCTTCGTGATCCCGGACTCCGCGAAGAACAACCACCCGCCGTTGCCGCAGCCGATCACCGACCGGGTGATCGCCGGGCGGACCAAGGTGATCGGCGTCGACCTCGGCGGCGCCGACCCCGACGGCGACTCGGTGGCCTTCCACAGCATCCTCACCGCCCCGTCCCTCGGCCGCATCGTCGAGACCGGCGTCGACTGGATCCGCTACGAGGCGTTCGAGGGCAAGGCCGGCACCGACTTCTTCCAGATCCGCGTCCAGGACAAGTACGGCGCCCGCGGCGTGGCGGAGGTCCGGGTCGGCGTGGTCCCCGAGGAGACCGAGAACCAGCCGCCGGTGGCGCTCGACGACAGCGTCCTGGTCCAGCCCAACCGCACCATCTCCTACAACGTGCTCGCCAACGACGTCGACCCCGACGACGACCCGCTGCGGATCGCGGAGCTCAACAGCAGCCTCGAGCCACAGCCCGAGCACGACAACGGCTTCGTCGAGCTGGAGGTCGGCGACGCCCCCGAGTCCGGCGTCCGGGCGACCAACATCGGCTACACCATCGCCGACGCCGCGGGCGCCGAGGACAACGCCGTGCTCAAGGTGAGCGCGAGTCGCGACGCGCCGTTCTACGCCCCGATCGCCCGCGACGACGTGGCCGAGCTGGGCGACATCATCGGCCGCGACCCGGGCGAGACGATCGAGGTCCCGGTGCTCGACAACGACCTCGACTTCGACGGCGCCAAGGCCGACCTGAGGGTCACCGGCTGCGACGCGGGCCGGAAGGGCCGGTGCGAGGTGGGCGCCGACGAGGCCACGGTCCGGGTACAGCTCGCCGCCGAGGACCAGGTCGTGCTCTACCAGCTCGACGACGCCGACGAGGAGTCCTCGGGCACCTTCGGCGTGATCTACGTGACCGGCACCGACAACGTGCCCCCGCAGCTGACCACCGACAAGGACCTGGTGCCGGTCAAGGCCCTCGCGGGGGAGCCGGTCACCTTCGACCTCAAGGACGTCGTCGTGACCCGGGCCGGCCGGGAGCCGCGGATCGTGCCCGACTCGTTCCCGTCGGCCGTCAACGGGCTGGTCGACGTCACGCCCGGCTCGCCGACCTCCCTGGTCTTCACCCCGGCGCGTGGCCACGTCGGCCCGGCGTCGGTCACCGTGAAGGTCTCCGACGGGCGCACCGCCGCCGAGGACGCCGCGCTCACCTCGCTGCTGACCATCCCGATCGACGTCAAGCCGTCCGGCAACCTGCCGCCGCAGATGCGGGACGCCTCGCTCGACGTCACCATCGACGGCGACCCCGGCGAGCTCGACCTCGCCGGGCTGACCCGCGACCCCAACGAGGACGACCTGAAGTCGATGACGTGGTCGGTGGAGTCGGCCGACGGCAACCTGACCGCCAAGGTCGGCGCCGACAGCAGCATCCTCAGCGTCAAGGTCGGGGGTGGCGCCAAGGACGGCGACGCGCTCCAGGTGAAGGTCGTCGCCGACGACGGCCACGGCGGCCAGGACGAGGGCCTGGTGACGGTACGGGCGGTCGGCAGCGACCGTCCGCGGCTGCAGATCCCGGCGATCAGCGTGACGGCGACCCGCGACGAGGAGCAGACCGTCGACATCGCCGACTACGCCGTGAACCCCTATCCGGGGGAGCCGCTGGAGGTCCGCGAGGCGAAGGTCGACGGCGGCGGCGGTCGGCTCGCCGGTGTCACGACCGACGGCTCCCGGGTGCGCTTCACCCCCACCGAGACCGGTACGTCGATCGTCCGGGTCAAGGTCGCCGACGCCTCCGGCGACCGCGAGCGCGACGCCACCGGGCAGATCACGGTGACCGTGATCGCGGTGCCGGACGCCCCCGACCGCCCCTTCCTGTCGTCGGTCGAGGCATCCAGCGCGGTGCTGACCTGGCAGGAGCCGGCGACCAACGGCGCGCCGATCGAGGAGTACGAGGTCACCGGCGACAACGGCTTCCAGCAGAGCTGCCTCGACACCACCTGCCGTCTGGTCAACCTCACGCCGGGGCAGGCCTACACCTTCCGGGTCCGGGCCCGCAACAGCGAGGGCTGGGGCGAGAAGGGTCCGGCCTCGGAGCAGATCATCCCCAACAAGGCGCCGGAGCTGATGTCGCCGCCGACGATCGTCGTCGAGACCAAGCCGACCGGTGGCCGGATGGACCGCCAGCTGACCCTGCGCTGGTCGCCGCCGGCCAACGAGGGATCGCCGATCACCTCGTACGAGATCAAGGAGGCCGGGAGCTCCACCACCTGGACCGCCGGCGGCAACGACACCTCGCGGGTGATCCCGGGGCTGACCAACGGCACGCCGTACGCCTTCGAGATCCGCGCGGTCAACGACGTCGAGCCGCGCCGGCAGTTCTCGGGACCGTCGAAGGCGGTGGCGCCATTCGGGCTGCCGATGAAGTCCGGAAGCCCGCCGAAGCTCACGGCCAGCGAGGCCGGCGCGGTCACCCAGGACCCGTGGGTGCAGATCGAGTGGGGACGCTGGTCGGAGTCGCAGAGCAACGGCAACGCGGTCTCCGGCTACGAGATCACCTGCTCGGGCTGCAACCGGTCGACGTACACCGTCGACGGCTCGACCACCTCCAAGACCTTCGACCCCAGTGACGGGATCCAGAAGGGGCAGACCTTCACCTTCTCCGTCGCGGCCATCAACGACGCCGGCACGAGCGACCGCAGCCCCAGCGTGTCGGGCCGGCCGTGGACCAAGGCCGGCGAGGTGCGCAACCTGCGGGAGATGGGGGAGTCCCCGGCCGACCGCACCGCGACCATCGCCTGGGACCCGCCCGCCGACAACGGTGGCCTGGCCATCCGTCACTACGTCGTGCAGACCGGCCCGTCGTCCTCGGTCACGGTCGACTCGGCGCCCGGCAACGGCACGTCGATCGTGTTCCCCGACAACGACGGCCCGCACACCGTCACCGTGTGGGCGGTCACCGTCAACGGCGACCGCCAGGTGATGGGTGAGCAGAAGTCGCTCGGCGGGGTCGACACGTGGGGCAAGCCCACGCCGCCGTCGCTCTCGACCAGCACGGCCAGCGGCGACCAGTACAAGGCGGTGTTCCCGCTCAAGGCGGGCGAGGGCAACGGCAAGGACGTCAAGGCCGTCTGGGTCAGCGTCGACAACGCCGCGTTCGAGCCGGTCAGCAACCTCTACCAGTCCTACTCGGTCCCCGAGGGCGGTGCCGCGCTGTCGATCCGGGCCCGGACGGAGTCCACGGCCACGGGCGATCGGCAGTTCAGCGACATCGTCACCCTCACCGCCTACTCCAAGGCCAAGACGCTGACGGTGGGCTTCGTCGCCTGCGCCAACAACTCCAACGTCAAGGGCTGCCTGCTCCGGATCCAGGGCACCGGCTTCCTCAAGGGATCCCAGGACGTCACCGTGTCCACCCCGGGCCTCACCCAGACCGTCACCGACGGGTGCAATGCGGTCAACCGCGCCGTCTCGACGTCCGACGGCAGCTTCACCTTCTACGCCGGCGACGGCTGCCGCTGGGTCGGCACCGGCTCGGCCGAGGTCCGCATCCGCGACGCGAACCGCAGCGCGCCCCTCGACTTCAACCCCTAGCGGCTCGGCCGCCGTACGCTCCACCGCTCCACCGCACGCCACGAAAGGACACCATGTCGCTCACCACCGAGGAGACCGAGTGGTTCTCGCAGACCTTCGCCCAGCTCGTCGCCAACGTCGAGCAGGCGATCGTCGGCAAGACCGACGTCGTCCGGCTGGCGTTCGTCGCGTTGCTCGCGGAGGGGCACCTGCTCCTCGAGGACTACCCCGGCACCGGCAAGACGTCGCTGGCGCGCGCCATCGCGCAGACCATCCAGGGTGACCACCACCGGATCCAGTTCACCCCCGACCTGCTGCCCAGCGACGTCACCGGCGTGACGATCTTCGACCAGCGCTCGCAGCAGTTCGAGTTCCACCAGGGACCGATCTTCTCCAACGTGGTGCTGGCCGACGAGATCAACCGCGCCTCGCCGAAGACCCAGTCCGCGCTGCTCGAGGTGATGGAGGAGAACCAGGTCACCGTCGACGGCGTGACCCACCAGGTGGGCCAGCCGTTCATGGTGATCGCGACCCAGAACCCGATCGAGCAGGCCGGCACCTACCGGCTGCCCGAGGCCCAGCTCGACCGGTTCCTGATCAAGACCTCGCTCGGCTATCCCGACCACGAGAACACCGTGCAGATCCTCGCGAACGCGCCGAAGGGCAAGGCGGCGACGGTGCTCCGGCCGATCATCAGCGGCGACAACGTGCTCCACCTGATCCGGCTCGCGCAGCAGGTCCACGTCGAGCCGACCGTCTACGAGTACGTCTCCAGCATCACCGAGGGCACCCGCGAGGCGCCCGAGGTGGTCCTCGGCACCAGCGTGCGGGCGGGTCTCGCCCTGGTCCGCGCCGCGCGCGCCCAGGCCCTGTCGTACGGCCGCAGCTACGTCGTGCCCGACGACGTGAAGACGCTCGCCGTCCCCGTCCTCGCCCACCGCATGGTCCTCGACCCCGAGGAGGACTTCCGCGGCACGACCACCGAGGACGTCGTACGCCGAGTCCTGGAGCGGGTCTCCGTCCCGCTGGAGCCGGCCGGTCGATGAGCCGATGAAGGGTCCCCGCTCCTGGGCGGCCGGCGTGCGCCGGACGCTCACCGACCTGTCCCGGCGCCGTCAGGCACTGGGAGGTCGGCTGCGCGACGGCATCGCCGAGCGCACCCAGCGGGTGCGCCGCGCGGTCGAGCCGGTCACCCGCACCGTCACCGCCGCGGGCTGGGTGGTCGCGGTGCTGGCGCTCGCGCTGCTGGTGTCGGGGCCGATGCTGCACTGGCGCGAGCTGGTGGTCGCGGGCGCCTTCCTCGGGGCGGTGCTGCTGCTCGCGGTGGCGTTCGTGATCGGCCGGCTGCCGTTGCTGGCCCGGCTGGACCTCGCCCGGGACCGGGTGATCGTGGGGGAGCGGGCCAACGGCTACCTCACCGTCGCCAACCCGAGTGGCCGACGGTCGCGGTCGCTGGTCGTGGAGTTCCCGGTCGGTGCCGGCCGCGCGGCCTTCGAGCTCCCGGGCCTGGCGCCCGGCGCGGAGCACGAGGAGCTGTTCGCCGTCCCCACCGCGCATCGCGCGGTGCTCGACGTCGGGCCGGTGACCGCGGTGCGCTCCGACCCGCTCGGCCTGCTGCGCCGCGAGCGTCACCTCAGCGAGATGGACACCCTCTACGTCCACCCCAAGACGCTTCGGGTCGAGGGCTCCGCGGCGGGCCTGGTCCGCGACCTCGAGGGCCGCACGGTACCGAAGGTGTCCGACAACGACGTGTCCTTCCACGCGCTGCGCGGCTACGTCTCCGGTGACGACCGCCGCCACATCCACTGGAAGTCGAGCGCCAAGACCGGCACCCTCATGGTCCGCCAGTTCGAGGAGACGCGTCGCTCCCACCTGCTCACCATGGTCAGCTCGCGGCTCGAGGACTATGCCAGCGACGACCAGTTCGAGCTGGCGATCTCGGTCGCCGGCTCCCTCGGGACCCAGGCGCTCGCCGACGGCCAGCAGCTCAGTGCCGCCTCCTCCCACGGCTCGCTGCCCGCCTCGAGCGCCCAGCGCTTCCTCGACGGGCTCTCCGGACTGACCTACGACTGGCAGGCCGGGCGGCTGGTCGACGTGGCCCGGCACCTCAGCGGCGACGAGCTGGCCGCCAGCGTGATGGTGCTGTGCGTCGGCTCGGGCGTCTCGATCACCGACCTGCGCCGGGCCCGGCAGTACCTTCCGGTCGACACCCGGGTGATCGCGGTGCGCTGCCTGGTCGGCGAGGAGCCGTCGGTGCGCTGGCTGGGTGACCTGGGCGTCGCCACGGTGGGCCGCCTCGAGGAGCTCGGGGTCGCCGTACGACGGGTGTCGGCATGAGTCACCCGAGCGCGCCGCCGGCGCCGCCCGTGCGCTCCGCGAGCCGGAGCGGGCCGGTGCTGATCGTCCCGGACCGCCGCCGCGGCCGGGGCGCGCTGCCCCCGTGGTGGCTGGTGCTGGTCGACGCCGCCCTGGTGGTCGGCCTGGGGGTGCTGTGCGCCTGGCCGCTGGGGCAGGCCTGGGCCGGGCAGCGCTGGCTGGTCGCGGTCGTGGTCGGCCTGGTGCTCGGGGTGGCCGTCGCGTGGGCCGGGGCCCGCTGGCGCCTCGGACCGTGGCTCACCGCCCTGGCGGCGGCGGCCGGCTATCTCGCGGTCGGCTCCGCGGTCGCCGTACCCGACCGGACCCGCAACGGCTTCGTGCCGACGGCCGACTCGCTGCACGACCTGGTCGTCGGCCTGGTGCAGTCGTGGCGCGAGTCGCTCACCCTGCCCGTGCCGGTGGCCGAGACCGGTGTCGTGCTCATCGTCCCGCTGGTCACCGGCCTGGCCGGGGGGCTGGCGGCCGGGGTGCTGCTGTGGCGCTCGCGGTGGCCGGGCCTGGCGGGCGTCGTCCTGGCCCTGGTGCTGGTGCTGTCCTCGGCCTTCGGTGACATCACCGCCCAGGCCGCCCTGACCCGGGGCCTGGCCGGCGCCGCGGTCGCCCTGGTGTGGCTGCGTTGGCGCTCGCTGCGTCAGGTCCGGGCGCGCTGGGGACGCCGGGTGCTGGCGACGCTCGTGGTCGTCGGAGTGGCCGGTGGCGCCGCGACCGGGCTGGGCGCGCTCGCCGACCCCGAGGCCAACCGGGTGGTGCTGCGCGACCACGTCGACCCGCCGTTCGACCCCCACGACTACCCCAGCCCGCTGGCGAAGTTCCGTGCCTACAAGAAGGAGCCGCTGCGCACCGAGGAGTCGCTCTTCTCCGTCGACGGCCTCGAGTCCGGCACCCTGGTGCGGCTCGCGGTGATGGACACCTACGACGGCATCGTCTGGAACGTCTCCGGCGGCCCCGACGCGGTCCATGACTCCGGCACCTTTCGGCGGATGCGCAACGACCCCGACGCCGCCGCCCGGGCGACGGTCCGGGCCGAGATCACCGTCACCGGCTACACCGGCGTGTGGGTGCCCAGCGTCGGCGAGACGCTGTCGATGACGCCGCTCAAGGACGGCCGCACCGATGGCGCGGCCGCCGCGGAGCTGGTCATCAACCGCGAGACCGGGACCGTCGCCCAGATCGGCGGCGTCGAGAGCGGCACCACCTTCGAGGTCGAGGCGATCGAGCCCGCGCCCCTGGTCGAGGAGGAGATCGCCGTCCTCGCGGCCGACCACGCCGTCTCGCTGCCGACGCCCGCGATCGTGCCCGAGGAGCTGGTCGAGCGGGTCAAGCGCTGGCAGGCCGAGGACGGCTTCGCCGGCGGCGACGGCGGCCCGCTCGCGCAGTTCCTGCGCGACGCCTTCCGGGAGCACGGCTTCTACTCCGACGGCATCGACGACGACGTGCCCGCCGGCCACGGCGCCAGTCGGCTGGCCGAGCTCGCCAAGACGCCGACGCCGGTCGGCGACGCCGAGCAGTACGCCGCCGCGATGGCGCTGATCGGACAGCGGATGGGCCTGCCGATCCGGGTGGTCATGGGCTTCAAGGTGCCGCCGGGCGGCGGCGACGTCCGCGGCGAGAACATCAGCGCCTGGACCGAGGTCAAGCTCGACGGCGCGGGCTGGGTGCCCTTCGACCCGACTCCGCCCGAGGACAAGAAGCTGCGTCGTCCCAATGACGACCCGAACGAGGACCCGCAGCCGCAGGTGCTGCAGCCGCCGCGCGTCCCCGGGGAGCCGAAGGAGGCCAGCGACAACCTCCAGCAGGGCGACGGCAAGCGCAAGGAGCTCGACGTCCTCGCCGTGCTCGGCACCATCCTCGGCATCGCCTTCGACGTCGCCAAGGTCGCGCTGCTGCTCTCGCCGCTGTGGGGCGTGCTGCTGTTCAAGTTCCTGCGCCGGCGTCGCCGGCGACGGGCCGGCGACACGACGCAGCGGCTGACCGGCGCCTGGCGCGAGCTCGCCGACCGCACCCGCGACCTCGGCGTGCGCCCGGCTCCGGGGTCCACCCGGCGCGAGAGCGCCTACGCCGTCGCCGAGCGCTACGACGCCGTCCCCGTCGTCACCCTGGCCCACACCGCCGACCGCCACGTCTACGGCGACGGCGAGCCGACCCCCGAGGAGGCCCGGGCCTACTGGTCCGACGTCGACACCGCACTGCGCCGGATCCGCAAGGCCACCCCGTGGTGGCGCCGGATCGTGGCCCGGTTCTCGCTGGCCTCGGTGCCGTGGCGGGCGGGCCTGGCGCGGATCCGCGGCTCGGTCGCACGGCGGGCTCGTGGCCTCGGCCGCCGACTGGCGGGCCTCGGTCCGGTCCGTCGGCTGCGTGCCGCTGGGCGCCGGCTGACGGGTCGGCTGCGCCGCTGACGCCTGTGATCTGCGTCCCGCGGCGCTCCTCGCGCTTGCCGTCGGCCCCACCCCTGGGGATACTTGCCCAAAATTAGAACGTGTTCTACATGGGGTGAGCCAGGTGTACGACTTCCACGACCACGGCGCCGAGGCGTCCGCGAGCGGCGGACCGCATCGCGGGCTGCTGCTGCTCGAGCTGCCCCGTTGGACCATGGAGTACGGCGCCGGGCGGCTCGTCGACCTGCTGCCGGGGGAGCGGGAGCTCGGGGCCGGCCGCCCGGTCCTGGTGCTGCCGGGCTTCGCGGCCGACGACCGACTCACCGGTCGGCTCCGCGGCCACCTGGCCCGGCGCGGCTGGGCGGTCCACGGCTGGGGGCTGGGCCGCAACCACGGCCTCACCGAGCAGATCGTCACCGGCCTGCCGCGGCGCTTCGCCGAGCTCGCGGAGCGCTACGACGAGCCGGTGAGCGTCGTGGGCTGGAGCTTCGGCGGCCTGCTGGCCCGGTGGCTGGCCCACGAGCGTCCCGACCGGGTGCGCCAGGTGGTCTGCCTCGGCTCGCCGTGGCGCGCCGAGGGGGAGCGGACCCGCGCGACCGGCATGTTCGAGCGCTCCCGGGCCAAGCACGGCATCGTCGCCGACGCCCGGGAGATCGTCGAGCGGCTCCGCGGCCCGGTGCCGGTGCCGCTCACCGCCGTGTGGTCCAGGAGTGACGGCATCGTCCCGTGGCGCGGCTGCACCGTCGACGAGCGGGACGGGTCCGACGGCCACCCGCCCGCCGAGAACGTCGAGGTGGTCAGCAGCCACGTCGGCATGGTCGCCAGCCCGTTGGTGCTCTCCGTGGTGGTCGACCGGCTGCGCCAGGACCCGGCCGCCTGGCAGCCGTTCGGCTGGTCGCGGATCGGCCGCGCGCTGGTCGCCGGGACCGCGTCGTGAGCGCGCTCTCCGGCCGCGACCCGGCGTACGTCGCCGCGGCGCTGCCGCTGCTCAAGCTCGCGATGAGGGGCTACTTCCGCTCCAGCGTCAGCGGCATGGAGAAGGTTCCCGACGGTGGCGCTCTCATCGTCGGCAACCACTCCGGCGGCCTGACGCCGATGGACGTGCCGATCATCGCGGTCGCCTTCGCCGACGTCTTCGGTGCCGAGCGGCCGCTCTACTGCCTGGCGCACGACCTGCTCTTCACGGGGGCCGCCGGTCCGGTGATGCGCAGGTTCGGCTTCGTCAACGCCACCCGCGAGGCGGCCCACGAGATCCTCACCGGCGGTGGGGTCACCATCGTCTTCCCCGGCGGCGACCACGACACCTTCCGGCCCACGCTGCAGTCGAAGGTCGTCGACTTCAACGGCCGCACCGGCTACCTCCGCACGGCGCTCCGGGCCGGCGTGCCGATCGTGCCGGTGGTGTCGCTCGGCGGACAGGAGTCCCAGCTCTTCCTCACCCGCGGCGAGTGGATCGGACGCCGCTCGCCGCTGCGCCGGCTGATGCGCACCGACCTGTTCCCGATCGGCCTCGGCTTCCCGTTCGGACTGGTCCCCGCACCGCTCAACCTGCCGCTGCCGACCAAGATCAGCACCCGGGTGCTCGATCCGATCGACCTCGAGGCCGAGTTCGGCCCGGATCCCGACCTGGTCGAGGTCGACCGCGTGGTCCGCGGCCGGATGGAGGCCGCGCTGGCCGCGCTGGCGCGTGGGCGCCGGTTCCCGGTGCTGGGATGAGCGGCGCGCTCGCCCGGCTCCGCACCCAGCTGTGGGTGCTCCGGATGCTCGTCGGCAGCCGGATGCTGGTGCCGATGAGCCCGGCCAAGTACGTCCGCCTGGTCCGGATCCTGCGCCGGCAGGGGACCAATGCGACGACCAGCTTCGCCCTCGCCGCCGTACGACGTCCGCACGGCCCGGCCCTCGTCGACGAGCGCGGCACGCTGACCTGGCAGGACCTGCAGGACCGCTCCGCCGCGCTCGCCGTCGGCCTGCGCGACGTGGCCGGCGCCGACCAGGTCGGCACCGTCGCGATCCTGTGCCGCAACCATCGCGGCTTCGTGGACGCGCTGATCGGCAGCTCCCGGCTCGGCGCGAGCGCGCTGCTGCTCAACACCGGCTTCTCCGGACCCCAGCTCGCCGACGTGATGGAGCGCGAGGGCGCCCGGGTGATCCTCTACGACGAGGAGTTCGCTGGCGTCGTCGCCGACGCCCGGTCCCGGGTGCCGGGCCTGGTCGAGGTGCTCGGCTGGACCGACTCCCCGGTCTCCACGGAGGTGCTGAGCATCGAGGGCCTGGTCGCCCGCTACGCCGGGCGGGTGCCGCCGCGGCCCGCCCAGCGCGGCCGCGTCGTGCTGCTCACCTCCGGCACCACCGGGACGCCCAAGGGCGCGCGCCGCAGTGGGGGCGGCGCGGACGAGCTCGCCGGCATGCTCGAGATGATCCCGTGGCGTGGCGAGGAGACGGTCGTCGTGGCGGCGCCGATGTTCCACGCGTGGGGCTTCGGGCAGCTCGTGATCGCGGCGACGATGACCTGCACGGTCGTCACCCGCCGCCGGTTCGACCCGGAGGCGACGCTCGCGCTCGTCGACGAGCACCGGGCGCGCGGGCTGAGCGTCGTACCGGTCATGCTCGAGCGGATCATGGACCTGCCCCCGGCCGTGCTCGACCGCTACTCGCTGCGCTCGCTGCGCTTCGTCTCGGCGAGCGGCTCGCGGATGCGGCCGCAGTCGGTGCTCGCGTTCATGGACCGCTACGGCGACCTGGTCCACAACAGCTACAACGCGACCGAGGCCGGCCAGATCAGCGTCGCCCGCCCGGCCGACCTGCGCCACGCCGCCGACACCGCGGGCCGGCCGGTCCGCGGCACCCTCCTGCGCGTCGTCGACGACGCCGGCCGCGAGGTCGGCCCCGGCGTGGTCGGGCGGATCCTGGTCCGCGGCGCGTCGCCCTTCGACGGCTACACCGCCGGCGCGGAGAAGGAGTTCCTCGACGGCTACATGGTCAGCGGCGACGTCGGTCGCCTCGACGCCTCCGGGCGTCTCTACGTGGTCGGCCGCGACGACGACATGATCGTCTCGGGCGGCGAGAACGTCTACCCGATCGAGGTCGAGAAGGTGCTCGGCGCGCACCCGGCCGTCCGCGAGGTGGTCGTGATCGGCGTCGACGACGAGGCCTACGGCCAGCGGCTGGCGGCGTACGTCGCGCTGTCCGGCGAGGCCTCGCCCGACGACCTGAAGGCGCACGTCAAGGCGCAGCTCGCCGGCTACAAGGTCCCCCGCGAGGTCGTCGTCCTCGACGCGCTGCCGCGCAACGCCTCGGGCAAGATCATGGTCCGCGAGCTGCCGGGGGTGGCGTCGTGAACGTGCGCCCGGCCATCGAGCGGATGGCGGGCATCGACGCGGGCTTCCTCTACATGGAGACCCCGTCGGTGCACATGCACACCCTCAAGATCGCGATCCTCGAGGCCGACGACGCCCTGACCTACGACGCCTTCGTGGCCGGCCTGCTCGCCCGGCTCAAGCGGCTCCCGCCCCTGCGCCGGCGCGTGGTGGAGGTGCCGTTCGGCCTCAACCACCCGGTCTGGGTGACCCAACCGCGGATCGACGTGCCCCACCACATCCGACGGCACCGGGTCGGCGGCCCCCACGGCGCGGGCGGCATGCGTGAGCTGGAGCAGCTGATCGGGATGATCGCGAGCACGCCGCTCCATCGCGACCGGCCGCTGTGGGAGCTGCACTACTGCGAGGGGCTGGATGGTGGCCGGGTCGCGGTCGTCGGCAAGATGCACCACGCCCTGGCCGACGGCGCCGCGGCCAACGCACTGCTCGCCAACGTGACCGACGTCCGCTCCGCAGCGACGCCCGAGGCGGTGCAGGAGGAGTACGCCGTCACCGACCGCCTCCCCGGCCGGATCGACCTGCTGCGCCATGCCTGGGCCGACGCCGCGGCTCAGGTCGGCAGCCTGCCCGGGCTGCTGCGGCGCACCCTGATCGGGATCCTCGGCGTGCTCCGCGAGCGCCGCGCCGGCGCCCGCTCGCCGCTGCCGGTCGTGCACGCGCCGAGAGTGTCGTTCAACGGCGCGCTGACGCCGCTGCGCTCGTTCGCGACCGTCACGCTGTCGCTCCCGGAGCTCAAGCGGATTCGCGCCCAGCACGACGGGGTCACCCTCAACGACCTGGTCCTGGCGACCGTCTCCGGCGCACTGCGCCGGTGGCTGGCCGACCACGACGAGCGCCCCGCGTCTTCACTGCTGGCCGGCGTACCGGTGAGCGCCGACGAGCGCGACGCCGTCCCGCGGCTGGGCGGCAACCGGGTCTCCAACCTCTTCACCACCCTGGCGACGGACGTCGACGACCCCGTCGAGCGGCTGCGGACGATCGCCCGGACGACCTCCGACGCCAAGCGGATCCAGGCCCGGCTCGGTACGTCGATCCTCGCCGACTGGTCCCAGTTCACCCCGCCGCGGCCGTTCGCGGCCGCCGTGCGTGCCTACTCCCGGCTCAACGCGGCCTCCTGGCACCCGGCCGCCTTCTCGGCGATCGTCTCCAACGTGCCCGGCCCGCGCGAGCCCGCGACGGTCGGCGGCGCCCGGCTCGCCGACCTGTTCAGCGTCGGACCGCTCGTCGACGGGATCGGGCTCAACGTCACCGTCTGGTCCTATGTCGACCGGATGAACTTCTCGCTGCTCGCCTGCCCCGACCTGCTGCCCGACGTGCACGTCCTGGCGTCGTACTTCCCGGCTGCGCTGGCCGAGCTCGACCTCGCGCCGCCCGCCACGGCGCCAACTCTGCGAAGGGACCCTGCGTGACCCGCGCGCTCCTGTCCGCCGGCCTGTCCGCCGGCCTGTCCGCCGGCCTGCTCGTCGGCCGTACCGCCGGCGGGGTCGCCGTCCACGGCGTGCGCGCCGGCATCCGGCGTACCCAGCGCTTCCCCGAGCTGCCCACGCTCCCCGAGGGCCGGATGCTCGACCTGCCCGGGCGCGGCGAGACCTTCGTCGTCGACACCGGCGAGCCGGAGCCGGGCGCGCCGACGCTGCTGCTGTTCCACGGGCTGGCCACCACGTCGTACCTCACCTGGTTCAGCACCCTCGACGAGCTGCGCCGTACGCACCGGGTGGTGATGCTCGACCAGCGCTGGCACGGTCGCGGCATCGCCTCGGAGCGGTTCTCCCTCGAGGAGTGCGTCGACGACGCGGCCGCGGCGCTCGACGTCCTCGGGATCGGGGCGGTGGTCGCCGTCGGGTACTCCATGGGCGGCGCGCTCGCCCAGCTCTTCTGGCGCCGGCACCGTGACCGGACCGCCGGCCTGGTGCTCGCCTCGACCGCCGCGTACTGGCGGGGGAGCGTCGGCGACGCGATGTTCTACCCGGTGCTCGGGCTGGTCAACGACCGCTTCCGCGGGCGCTACCTGGAGCGGGTGCTGGACGTGCGCGCGGCCCTCGCCGACGACCGGCACCTCGGCGCCGAGATGTCGACCTGGGCCTGGGGCGAGTTCCGCGCCACCAGCGCCTGGGCGATGCCCGAGGTGCTCGGCGCCCTCGGCCGCTTCGACGCCCGCCCCTGGCTCGGCGAGATCGACGTACCCACGGCCGTGGTGGTCACCGCTCGCGACCACGCCATCCCGACCGCCCGCCAGCGCGCCCTCGCCGCCGCGATCCCCGGCGCCACCGTGCACGAGACGCCGGGTGGCCACGCGTCGGTGGTCTTCGACGTACACCGGTGGCGGCCGGTCTTCCTCGCCGCCGTCGACGGGGTGGTCCGGCACGCGCGACCCGTCAGAAAGTAGCTCCGGATTCGCGCCGACCCGGCAGAACGTGGCCCCGAGATCGCGCCGACCCGGCAGAAAGTGGCTCGTGCGCGGGACACTTTCTGCCGGGTCAGCGCGTTCAGCAGACGAGTTTCTGCCGGGTCGGCGGGATCCGGGAGCCAGTTCGTGCCGGGTCGGTCAGGACTGGTGCACGTAGGAGTCGAGCTGGTCGCGCTCGAACTGCAACTGGTCGATCTTGTGCTTGACCAGGTCGCCGATGCTCACGATCCCGACGACCCGATCGCCGTCGGTCGCGGGGATGTGGCGGAACCGGCGCTCGGTCATCACCGCGAGCACCTCGTCGAGGTCGTCGTCGGGGGAGCAGGTGCTGACCTCGGTGGTCATGATCGCCGAGACGACGTTGTTGATGACCGTGCCGTCGCTGTGGAGGCGGCGTACGACGTCGCGCTCGGACACGATCCCGTCGAGGGAGGCGCCGTCGGCGCTCACCACCACCGCGCCGATGTTGTGCTCGGAGAGCACGGCGAGGAGCTCGCGGACCCCCGCCTCGGGACTGATGGTGACCACGTCGCGAAGCGACTTCGACTGGAGCACGTCAGCGATGCGCATGTGACGCAGGTTACTCGGAGGCGTCGTCCTCGTCACTGGTCCGCTGCCGACGTGACCGCAGATCGGACACGCTGCCCGGTCCTGTACGCGGCCAGTCGGGGTCGTCGTCGAGGTCGCCGACGCTGCCGAGGAAGGACAGGGCGGCCTCGTGGAGGTGGCCGTTGCTGGCGAGCGCATTGCCGCCCCACGGGCCGTCGTGGCCCTCCAGCGAGGTGAACCGGCCGCCCGCCTCGCGCACGATGATGTCGAGCGCGGCCATGTCGTAGACCTCCAGCTCGGGCTCGGCGGCGATGTCGACGGCGCCCTCCGCGAGCAGCATGTAGGACCAGAAGTCGCCGTAGGCCCGGGTTCGCCAGACCCGGCGCATCAGGGCGAGCATGTCCTCGCCGAGCCCCCGGTCCTCCCAGCCGCTGATCGAGGAGTACGAGAAGGACGCGTCCTCCAGCCGTCGTACGTCGGACACCTGGCACGCGGTCGCCTTCATCAGCGACTTGCCGGTCCACGCACCCTGACCCGCCGACGCCCACCAGCGCCGCTGGAGCGCGGGCGCCGACACCACGCCGAGCACCACCTCGTCGTCGACGACCAGCGAGATCAGCGTCGCCCAGACGGGTACGCCGCGCACGTAGTTCTTGGTGCCGTCGATCGGGTCGACGATCCAGCGGCGCTGGGAGTGGCCGGAGGTCCCCTGCTCCTCGCCGGTGACGGCGTCGCGGCTGCGCGCCTTCGAGAGGGTACGCCGGATCGACTCCTCGACCGCCTGGTCGGCGTCGGTCACCGGGGTGAGGTCCGGCTTGCTCATCACGTGCAGGTCGAGCGCGCGGAAGCGGGCCTGGGTGAGCGAGTCCGCGTCGTCGGCGAGCAGGTGTGCCAGACGCAGGTCGTCGGTGTAGTCGGGGGCAGCCACAGGGGCACCCTAGTGCGCCGCGCCGGATCACGTGCCGACCGGGCGACCGGCGCTCGTGCAGGATTCAACCATGGAGATCGCCGGCATCCCGCTGCATCCGCTCGTCGTCCACGCCGCGGTGGTGCTGACACCGCTCGCCGCGCTGCTCGCCCTGGCGTCCCTGGTGCCACGCTGGCGCGACCGGCTGCGCTGGCCGGTCGTCGTCGGGGCGCTCGTCGCATGCGTCTCGGTGGTGGCGGCGTACCTGTCCGGGAGCGACTTCCGCGACTCCGACCGGTTCTCCACCGCCAGCGGAGAGTTCGCCGACCGGCTCCGTACCCACGAGGACCTCGGCACCTACCTGCTGTGGTGGACGATCGGCTTCGCGGTGGTCGCCGTGATCGGGGCGGTGCGCCCGGCGGACCAGGGCTGGCTGCGGTGGCTGCTGGCCGCACTGCTCGCGGTCACGTCGCTGGCCGTGCTGGTGATCGTCGTGGTCACCGGTCACTCCGGCGCCGAGGCGGTCTGGGGTCAGTAGTCGGTGACCGACCGCGCGGCGAGCAGCCGGCGGAAGGACGCCACCCGCTCCGGGTCGGCCTCGCCGGCCGCGACCGCCTCGTCGAGCCCGCACTCCGGCTCGTCGTCGCCGTGGGTGCACCCGCGCGGGCAGTCCTCGGTCATCTCGTCGAGGTCGGGGAAGGCCTCGATCAGGTGCTCGGGCTGCACGTGCGCCAGCCCGAACGAGCGGATGCCGGGGGTGTCGATGATCCAGCCGTCGCCCCCGGTCAGCGGCAGCATCAGCGCGGACGTCGAGGTGTGCCGGCCCTGCCCGGTCACCGCGTTGACGTGCCCGGTCTCGCGGCGCGCGTCGGGCACCAGCGCGTTGACCAGCGTGGACTTGCCGACGCCGCTGTGCCCGATCAGCACGCTGGTCTCGCCGCGCAGCCGGTCGTGCAGCGCGTCCAGGCCGATGATGGTGCGGTCCGGGCCGCGGCGGGTGACCTCCCACGGCACCCCCAGCGACCGGTACGTCGACAGCAGCGTCTCGGGGTCCTCCAGGTCCGCCTTGGTGAGGCAGAGCAGCGGCGCCATCCCGCCGTCGTACGCCGCCACCAGGGCCCGGTCGATCCACCGCGGCCGCGGCTCGGGGTCGGCGAGGGCGGTGACCACCACCAGCTGGGTGACGTTGGCGACGATGACCCGCTCGACCGGGTCGTCGTCGTCGGCGGTGCGGCGCAGCGTGCTGCTGCGCTCGAGCACCTCGACGATCCGCGCGAGCGAGCCGTCGGTGCCGGAGACGTCGCCGACGACCCGGACCCGGTCGCCCACGACCACGCCCTTGCGGCCGAGCGGGCGGGCCTTCATCGCGAGGACGGTGCGCCCGTCGATCAGCAGCGTGAACCGCCCGCGGTCTACGGTGACGACGAGTCCTTCGACGGCGTCGTCGTGGGTGGGCCGCTCCTTGGTCCGGGGGCGGGTACGACGACGCGGCCGGTCGTAGTGCTCGACGTCGTGCTCGTCGTACCTCGGCATGGGCGGCCCTCAGAACAGCCCGGCCCAGAAGCCGGCGAAGTCGGGGAAGGTCTTGCTCGTCGTCGCGACGTTCTCGACCAGCACACCGGGGACCGCGGCGCCGATGATCACGCCGGCGTGCGCCATTCGGTGGTCGGCATAGGTGTGGAAGGTGCCGGCACGCAGCTCGGAGGGGCGGATGGTCAGCCCGTCCGGGTGCTCGTCGACGTCCGCCCCGAGCGCGCCGAGCTCGGTCGCGAGCGCCGCCAGCCGGTCGGTCTCGTGGCCGCGGATGTGGGCGATGCCGGTCAGCCGGGAGGGCGTGCGCGCGAGCGCGCACAGCGCGGCGATCGCGGGGGCGAGCTCGCCGACGTCGTGCAGGTCGGCGTCGAGGCCGCGCAGCCCGTGCCAGCCGTCCTCGGGCCCGGTGACCCGGAGCCCGGCGTCCACCCGGTCGACAGCGCAGCCCATCCGCGCGAGCAGGACGCGCAACGCGTCGCCCGCCTGGGTCGTCGCGGCCGGCCAGTCGCGGACGGTCACGGAGCCACCGGAGACGGCCGCGAGCGCCAGGAAGGGCGCGGCGTTGGACAGGTCGGGCTCGATCGCCTCGTCGTACGCCGCGATCGGGCCGGGCGTCACCACCCACCGGTTCGCGTCCGCGTCGTCGACGGCGACGCCGCGGTCGCGCAGCATCGCGATCGTCATCTCGACGTGGGGGAGCGAGGGGATCGGCCCGCCGTCGTGGCGTACGTCGACGCCGTTGACGAAGCGCGCGCCCGCGAGCAGCAGCGCCGAGACGAACTGCGAGGACGCCGACGCGTCGATCACGACCGTCCCACCCGGCACCGCACCGGCGCCGTGGACGGTGAAGGGCAGGGCGCCGTCGCTGTCGTCGATGTCCATCCCGAGCCCGCGCAGCGCGTCGAGGATCTCGCCGACCGGCCGCTTGCGCATGTGGGGGTCGCCGTCGAAGGCGATCTCACCGCGCACCAGCCCGGCGGCCGGCGGCACGAACCTCATCACCGTGCCGGCGAGGCCGCAGTCGACGGCGGCGCGCTCGCCCGCCACGGCGCCGTGGAGCGGCGCGACCGTCCAGTCGTCGCCGGACGTGTCGACCGAGGCGCCGAGCGCGGTCAGCGCCTGCGCCATCAGCAGGGTGTCGCGCGAGCGGAGCGCCCGGCGTACGACGGACGGCCCGTCGGCCAGTGCGGCGAGCACCAGCGCCCGGTTGGTGAGCGACTTGCTGCCCGGCAGCGTCACGGTCGCGTGGAGCGGTCCGGTGGTGGTGGGCGCGGGCCAGGGGTCGGCGTGCGGGGCAGGAGTCGTCATCTCCCGGCTGAGTCTAGTGAAGGTGCGCCCTCGCCTTGGCGCCGAGGAGCGCCGCCTCGCGTCCCGCGTCGTGCGCGGCGTGCCGCGCCCGCCACGCCAGTCCCGGCTTCCCCGCGGTGTCGAGCGCGGCGATGAGCAGGCCGCCGGCGAGGGCGGTGTTCTTCACGAAGTGGGTGAGCTGCTCGCGGCGCTGCTCCTTGTCCGTGGTCTCCCAGAAGCGGTAGCGCGCGGCCGTCGACGGCACCAGGGTCGCGCCGAGGAGGGCCGCGGAGAGCCGTGGGAAGCGGCCGGTCGCCAGGGCCAGGCCGGCCGCGACCTGGACCGCACCGCTCGCCCGCACCCACAGCACCGGGTCGCGGGGCACGGACACCTGGTCCGGCGTCGCGTTGTCCAGCGCGGGGGCGAGGGCCTCGGTGACCGGCGCCGCCTGAGCGGCGAGCGCCGGGGCGTCGCGGAGGTCCTGGGCGCCGTTCGCGAGGAAGTACGACGCCAGCAGCGGTCGGGCGATGAGTCTGCTCAGTGCCATGGCCGCTCGGTACCCCGAGCCGGTCCGCGCAGACCGATAGATTGACGCTCATGTGCGGCCGCTACGCCTCCAGCCGGAGCCCGGAGGACCTCGCCGAGGAGTTCGAGGTCCTCGATCCGCGCCTCGAGCGGGCCCTCCCGCCCTCCTGGAACGTCGCGCCCACCGACGAGGTGTACGCCGTCATGGAGCGGGCCTCCCGCGACCGTGACGGCGACGAGCCGGTTCGTCAGCTCCGGGCGCTGCGCTGGGGCCTGGTGCCGTCCTGGGCCAAGGACGCGAGCATCGGCAGCCGGATGATCAACGCCCGGATGGAGACGGTGGCCGAGAAGCCCGCCTTCCGCAGGGCCTTCGCCGCCCGGCGCTGCATCCTTCCCGCGGACGGCTACTTCGAGTGGTACGAGACCCAGCAGCGCACCGCCCGCGGGAAGCCGAGGAAGCAGCCCTTCTTCATCACCCCCGGCGACGGCTCCAGCCTGGCCATGGCCGGTCTCTACGAGATCTGGCGCGACCCCGCCAAGCCCGAGGACGCCGACGACCGGTTCCGCTGGACCTGCACGGTGCTCACCACCGAGGCCACCGACGACCTGGGCCGGATCCACGACCGGATGCCGCTGCTCGTCGAGCCGGAGCGCCGCCAGGCCTGGCTCGACCCGCGCACACCCGCGGACGACCTGCCCGGCCTGCTCCAGCAGCTGCGGCCCGCGCAGCAGACCGGCCTGACGGCGTATCCGGTCTCGACGGCGGTCGGCAATGTCGCCAACAACGGGCCCGAGCTGGTCGAGCCGATCCCGTTCTCCGACGAGACCGGTGACGACGGACAGGGCACCCTGCTGTGAGCGACGAGCGGTTCGTCGAGACGGTCCACGGCGAGGGCCGGCTCGTCGTACGCCGGGCCCGCCGGCCGATGGCGACCCTGCTGGTCAGCCATGGTGCGGGTGGTGGCATCGACGCCCGGGACCTCGAGGCGCTGGCCGCCCAGCTGCCGGGCCAGGGGATCAGCGTGGCCCGCTTCGAGCAGCCCTGGCGCCGGGCCGGGCGCAAGGTCGCCAGTCCACCGGCCACCCTCGACGTCGGCCTGCGGGCGGCGGCCGCCACGCTGCGCGTCCGCAGTCCGCTCGTGGTCGGCGGCCGGTCCGCCGGCGCCCGCTCGGCGTGCCGCACCGCCGTCGAGCTCGGCGCCGCCGGCTGCCTGGCACTGTCCTTCCCGCTCCACCCGCCCGGCAGGCCGGAGCGCTCCCGGCTCGACGAGCTGGCCGGCGCCGGCGTGCCGACCCTGGTGGTGCAGGGGGAGCGGGACCCGTTCGGCCGGCCGGAGGAGTTCCCCGACCCGCTGCCCGGCCGCACCGACCTGGCCGTGGTGCCGGGAGCCGACCACGGGCTCGCCGTACCCAAGCGCGGGGCGCTCACCGAGGCCGAGGCGATGGCCATCGTGGTCGAGTCGACCCTCGAGTGGGTCGTGCGCGAGGTCGTCGGCGCCGGCTGAGTCCGCCGGAGTGGGGAATGAGTCCCGGATCCGGGGCGTTCAGGCTTCCATGATCGCGACGCTGGAGCGCCCCGGGACCGTGGGCACCGTAGTCTGGGACGCGATGACCGAGATTTCCGATCTTTCGTCCCTGGACGCCGACGCCTCCCACCCCGAGGTCGTCGACGTCGCGTCGGAGACCCCTGAGGAGCGGGCCGCGCGCTTCGAGCGCGACGCCCTGCCCTTCCTCGACCAGCTCTACGGCGCCGCGATGCGGATGACCCGCAACCCGGCCGACGCCGAGGACCTGGTCCAGGAGACCTTCGCCAAGGCGTTCTCCGCGTTCCACCAGTTCAAGCCCGGCACCAACCTCAAGGCCTGGCTGTACCGGATCCTGACCAACACCTTCATCAACTCCTACCGCAAGAAGCAGCGCCAGCCGCAGCAGGCGCTCGCCGGCGACACGGGGGACGTCGAGGACTGGCAGCTCGCGCGCGCGGAGTCGCACACGTCGAGCGGGCTGAAGTCGGCGGAGATGGAGGCGCTGGAGCACCTCCCCGACAGCCAGGTGAAGGACGCCCTGCAGCGACTCCCCGAGGAGTTCCGGCTCGCGGTCTACCTCGCCGACGTCGAGGGCTTCGCCTACAAGGAGATCGCCGAGATCATGGACACCCCGATCGGGACGGTCATGTCCCGCCTCCACCGCGGCCGGCGCCAGCTGCGCGAGATGCTGTCCGACTACGTCCGCACCGGCGGCGACGCGCCGCTCGAGGGGGGCCAGTGATGTCCGAGTCCTTCGACCACGCCGGTCACGACCACGTGCACGTCTCGGACGACCCCAGCAACGCCGAGTGCGCCGACTTCCTCGAGCGCATCGTGCGGCTGATCGACAACGAGCTCGAGGCCGGCGACTGTGCCGTGGTCCGGGCCCACATCGACTCCTGCAGCCCCTGTCTGGAGCGCTACGACCTCCAGCGCACGGTCAAGGCGGTCGTCGCCCGCTCGTGCGGCGAGACCGCCCCGGCCGAGCTGCGCGAGCGGGTCCGGATCCAGATCCAGCAGATCCAGGTCCGGATCACCGAGGGCTGAGCCCGGCACCCGCCGCCGGATCGGCCCCTCCTGGGCTGTGGCCGCGCCCGGAGCCGGGCGCGGAGAACAGCCGAACCCCCGGACCGCGAGGGTCTCGGGGGTTCGTCGGTGCCTGCGCTCAGCTGTTGGGGCGCTTGCCGTGGTTCGCGCCCTTCTTGCGGCGCGCGCGGCGCTTGCGGCCGGTCTTGCCCATGGTTCCTCCTGAAGTCGTGAATCGAGCCATTCTCTCAGCCCGGGACCCAGCGGTGAAATCCGGGTGCTCGCGCGGGGTCAGGCCGCCGGTGGTTCGGGGAGCCGGCGGAGCACCTCGGTCAGGGTCTCCTTGATGTCGGCGAGGTCGACGGTGTGTCCGTTGACGGTCGTCTTGAGCTCGGCCACGTCGGTCTTGATGACCCCGGTATCGGCCTTGAGCTCGGCGAGGTCGACGGTGTGTCCGTTGACGGTGGTCTTGAGCTCGGCCACGTCGGTCTTGATGACCCCGATGTCGGTCTTGAGCTCGGCGAGGTCGACGGTGTGTCCGTCGACGGTGGTCTTGAGCTCGGCGAGGTCGACGGTGTGTCCGTCGACGGTGGTCTTGAGCTCGGCGAGGTCGACGGTGTGTCCGTCGACGGTGGTCTTGAGCTCGGCGAGGTCGACGGTGTGTCCGTCGACGGTCGTCTTGACCTCGGTGAGCAACTCGTAGGCGCCCGCGATGTCGTTGTGGTTCTGGTCGAGCCGCCGCTCGACGTCCTGCTGGGTTAATGCCACGAGGGTCTCCTTCGGTCCGGGCACGACCCTACGAGACCGTTCACGCCGAAGCCAGCGCGTCTCCCGAACCTGTGGACAACCTCCGGCGATCCGCCCGGGCGACGGGCTCACCCCTGCAGCCGGGCCAGGAAGCGCGCGGCGTCGACCACGACCCGGGTCACCTCGCCGGAGCCGATCAGCCGGCCCGGCCGGTCGTCGGCGCCCAGCTCTCGTGCCGAGACCGCGTAGCGCCTGAGCCGGCCGTCGGCGTACACCTGGCGGGCGGTGACCTCGATGCTGCCGCCGACCGCGGTGGCGGCGAGGTGCTCGAGGTCGACGCGGGTGCCGACGCTCGTCTCGCCCTCGCCCAGCGACGCCTCGACGGCCGCGCAGGTGGCCGCCTCGCACCAGGCGAGCAGCCGCGGCGTGCCGAGCACCGGCAGGCTGCCGGAGCCCACGGCGAGCGCGGTGTCGTCGTCGCCGACGGTGAACCTCATGGTCGCCTCGGCCATGCTCAGATCCCGAACGTGGCGCGCGGGTACGCCGCGTCGACGTCGGTGATCACGTTGACCAGGTACGGCGCGCCGGCGGCGAACGCGCGGTCCAGAGCCGGCCCGATCTGGCGGGGATCGGTGACGGTCTCGCCGGCGCCGCCGAGGGCGGACACCACCTGGTCGTACGCCGTGCGCGGGGCCAGGTCGGCGGCGACGTCGTAGCCGTAGAGCATCTGCATCGGCCCCTTCTCCAGTCCCCAGGCGGAGTTGTTGCCCATCACCATCACCACGGGCAGGTCATGGCGGACCAGCGTGTCGACGTCCATCAGCGAGAAGCCGGCCGCGCCGTCGCCGAGCAGCAGCACCACCTGGGACGACGGCCGCGCGATCCGGGCCGCGATCGCGGCGCCGAGGCCGGCGCCGAGGCAGCCGTAGGGTCCGGGGTCGAGCCAGCAGCCGGGCCGCTTCGGCTCCACGAACTTGCCCGCGAACGACACGAAGTCGCCGCCGTCGCCGATCACGACCGCGTCGTCGGCGAGACGGGGGACCAGCTCGCCGTAGATCCGGGCCGGATGCACCGGGTCGGCCTCGGCGCCGAGCAGCTCGGCGTCGCGTGCGCTCGCCGCGGCGACGGTGTCCTGCAGGAGCGTGAGCCAGGCCGAGCGGTCCGGCTGGGCCGCGCCGGCCAGCGCCTCGAGCAGCCCGTCGAGGACGGCCGTCAGGTCGCCGCTCACCGATGCCGCGAGGTCGGCGTGCCCCGACACCTGGCCGGGGGAGTCCGCGATGTGGACGACGGCGGCCGGCGCGGCGCCGTCCTTCCCGCCGAACACGCCGTACCCGAGCCGGAAGTCGAGCGGGGTGCCGACCACCACGACCAGGTCGGCCCCACCCAGCGCCGCGCCCCTGGCCTTGGTCACCAGCAGCGCGTGGCCGCCGGGGACGATGCCGCGGCCCATGCCGTTGGTGATCGCGGGCAGCCGCATCTCCTCGACCAGCCGCAGCGCGGCCTCCTCCGCGTGGTCGGCCCACACGTCGGTTCCGAGGATGAGGACCGGCCGCGCGGCGCGTGCGACCAGCCCCGCGATCCGGGCGACCGCGTCGCTGTCGGGCTCCGCGCCGCGGTCGTCGCCGAGCACCGGGACCGGCCCGGTGCCGGCGTCGAAGAAGGCGTCCATCGGTACGTCGACGTAGGTCGGTCCGCGGTGGGAGCTGCGCGCCCGCGTGAACGCGGTGTCGAAGCCCACCGCCACCTCGTTCGCCGTCATCAGCGTGGCCGCGTGCTTGGTGACCGGGCCGACGATGGGCAGGTGGTCGATCTCCTGGAGCGCGCCGCTGCCCCAGCGGTTGGCCGGTGCCCGGCCGCCGACGACGACCATCGGGGAGCCCGCGAACGAGGCCTGCGCCAGCGCGCTGACGCCGTTGGTGACGCCCGGCCCGGCGGTGAGCACCGCGAGCCCCGGCACCCGGGTCAGCTTGCCGGTCGCCTCGGCCGCGAACGCCGCCGTCTGCTCGTGGCGTACGTCGACCAGCCGCACCGGCGCGCGACCGTCGCGCTGGGCCCACTCCTGGCTGCGGACCGCGCCGTCGTACATCGGGAACACGTGGGCTCCCGACAGGGTGAACATGGTCTCCACGCCGTGGGCGCGGGCGACCTGGGTCGCGATCTCCCCGGCGTGGCCGGTGAGCTGGTCGGGGTCCGGGCTGGTGGTCACTCCCGCACCCTAGCCACCAGGTCCGCCCGAGGCAGCCGGGTCAGCCGGGTCAGCCGACGTCGTCGAGGAAGTACGGATGCACCCGGCGCAGCGAGGCGACCAGCGCCAGCAGCAGGTCGGGCCGGACCGCGGGGTGCCGCGGCGAGATGGTGAGCTGGAGGTAGAGCGCGCGCAGCACCAGCTGGGCGTTGCCGGTGGCGCGGTAGGGATCGCGGCCGCTGCGCGCCCGGGCCCGGGCGCCCTGCTCGAGGCGGACCACCCACGGCTCCAGCACGCTCAGCGGCACCCGGTCGCGACGCAGCACCTCCATCACGGCGTAGGCGATCCGGTCCGGCTCGCCGTGGACCAGGGCCGGGGTGTCGGGGTTGAGCACCCGGTCGGCGATCACGTCGAGCAGCACGGTCAGCTCGGTCATCCCGAAGTGGCGCGAGGCGGCCAGCGCGGCCAGCGCGTCGGCGCCGTGGGCGGCGGCGTGGGCCCAGCCCTTGCCGGGCACGAACCCGCGCAGGTCCCGCTCGCGGACGTACCAGGCCGCGATCCGGTCGCCCCAGTGGAGCACCTTGCTCGGGGGGAGCCGGCGGATCCGGGTGTCGCGCTGGATGCACTCGGCGAGCAGCAGCACCGAGAAGCTGCGCCGGAACACCGTGTCGGTGTCGCGCTCGCCGATGCCGGTGTTCAGCCCGGCGCACATGCCGTCGCCGAGTCCGGCCAGCAGGTCGTCGTACGCGCCGTGCTCGATCCAGGTCGCCAGGAAGGAGTACGCCATCCCGTCGCGGACCTGGGGGTCCGGGTCGCCCAGCATCTGGGTCAGCTGTGCGGTCAGGTCGCCGATCGGGTGACCGGCGGGGGGACGCCGCTCACCGTCGCGGAGGGCCTGCTGGAGGCGAGCCCAATCCACCGACACCATCAACCCACACCCTCCGGAGCAGCCGAGCCTTCATCCCCCGGGCCCATCCTGCCAAACAATGTGAAGGGACCCTAAGTCGCGGCGCTGGGCCAGGCCCTATCTTGGGGTCCGTGCCCTCCCTGTCCGCGATCGCCCGGCGTCACACCGACCTCGACGACGCGGACATCGCCTGGCTCCAGCTGATCCAGGCCGACTGGCAGGTGATCGCCGACCTGTCCTTCGCCGACCTGGTCCTGTGGCTCCCGGACCGCAACGGGGCGGGCTTCTGGGCGGGCGACCAGATGCGTCCGACCACCGGCCCGACGGCGTACGTCGACGACATCGTGGGCTCCTTCGCCGCCACCGGCAGCCGCCAGCTGGTCGACGCGGCCTTCGAGCTGGGCCGGATCGCGCGCGAGGGCGACCCCGAATGGCGCGACGACGTGCCGGTCCGGGTCGAGGCGATCCCGGTGCGGCGCGCCGGCAAGGTGATCGCGGTGATCAGCCGCAACACCAACCTGCTCGGCGTGCGCACCCCCAGCCTGTTGGAGATCAACTACCTCCAGGCCGCCACCGACCTGTCCCAGATGATCGCCGCCGGGCTGTTCCCGTCCACCGCCCAGCGCAGCGACCACGCCGACTCCCCGCGGGTCGGCGACGGCTTCCTGCGCGTCGACGCCGCCGGCCGGGTCATCTACGCGAGCCCGAACGCGCTGTCGACCTACCGCAAGCTGGGGCTGACCGGCGACCTCACCGGTCACCGGCTGCCCGACCTGACCCGGGAGCTGGTACCGCCCAAGAAGCGCCCCGACGAGGAGACGCTGAGCGCGGTCCTCGGCGGCCGGGCGCACCGCGACACCGAGCTCGGCGCCTCCGGGGGCCCCGGCGACGGCGCCGCGCTGATCGTGCGCGCGATCCCGCTGCGGCCCAAGGGCGACCACATCGGCGCGATCATCCTGCTGCGCGACGTGACCGACCTGCGCCGCCGTGACCGCGAGCTGGTCACCAAGGACGCCACCATCCGCGAGATCCACCACCGGGTGAAGAACAACCTGCAGACCGTCGCGGCCCTGCTGCGGCTCCAGGCGCGCCGGATCGGCTCGCCCGAGGCGGCCTCGGCCCTCGAGGAGGCGGTGCGCCGGGTCGGCTCGATCGCCATCGTCCACGAGACGCTGAGCCAGGCCGTCGAGGAGACGGTCGAGTTCGACGACATCGCCGACCGGCTGGCCCGGCTGGTGGTCGACGTCGGCTCGACCACCGCCCAGGTCGGCGTCCGTCGCGAGGGCAGCTTCGGCGTCCTCGCCTCGGAGGTCGCCACGCCGCTCGCGATGGTCGTCATGGAGCTGATGCAGAACGCCGCCGAGCACGGCTACGACGCGGGCGCGGCCGGCCAGATCGCGATCCAGGCGGCGCGGCACGGCACCGTGCTGGAGGTCGCCGTCGAGGACGACGGCCGAGGGCTGCCCGAGGACTTCGACCTCGACGCCGCGACCAGCCTGGGCCTGTCGATCGTGCGCACGCTCGTGGAGTCCGAGCTCGGCGGGCACCTGACGCTCGGTCGGGCGCCCGGCGGTGGCACCCGGGCAGGCTTCAGCATCCCGGTCGAGTGACCGGGAACCGGTCGGTCAGACGGGGGTGCGGACCCGGGCGCGGGCGTTGCGGCGCTTGAGCGCGCGGCGCTCGTCCTCGCTCAGGCCACCCCAGACACCGTGGTCCTGTCCCGCCTCGAGCGCCCAGGCGAGACACTGCTCGCGCACGTCGCAGCGTCGGCACACCGCCTTGGCCTCCTCGATCTGGAGGATCGCCGGGCCGGTGTTGCCGATCGGGAAGAACAGCTCCGGATCCTCGTCGAGGCATGCGGAACGGTGTCGCCAATCCATGGGTGGGGATGCCCTCTTCTTCCATTACCGGGGGTGCCCTGGAGCGGGCACGCATGAAGCCGCAAAAGTGAACGGCTTCACGATCGCTCCGGCAAGGTTTCCAAGGATTGCGTCGCGAATCAAGCAATTCGGGTGGTCTGTTGGGTCACAACCGGATGCTGGACACCGACCGCCTAGGCTGCGGCGGTGACCGAAGGGCCCCTCGACCACCCGTCCGACCACCCGTCCGACCACCCGTCCGACCGACCTCCGCAGCTCACCGTGGCCGCCTCGCTGGCCGCGGTCCAGGGGCTGGTGCTGCTCATCCTCGCGATCCTGGAGCTGGCCAGCGTGTCCTCCGAGCGGCTCGGGTTCGGCCTGTCGACCGCGGTCTTCTTCGCGGCGTACGGCGTGGTGCTGGTCGGCGCCGCCCTCGCGCTGTGGCGCCGCCACGGCTGGGCGCGCGGCCCGGTGCTGATCACCCAGCTGATCGTCCTCGGTCTCGCCTGGAACCTGCGCGAGGAGCTGCTCGTCGCGCTCGGGCTGGCCGCGGTGGCCCTGGTCGTCGTGGCCGCGGTGCTCCACCCCGCCACCATCGCGGCACTGGAGGACCGTCCCGGCGACGACGAGTAGCCCTCCCGAGAACGCCGACGGCCCGATCCCCCCGAGAGGGGACCGGGCCGTCGCTGGGTCGTGGGCGATCAGTCCGCCACGGTCACCGTGATGTAGTTCGACGAGAAGTAGTCGTCGTAGCCGGCGTCCTTGGTGTAGTACGCCTGGAACTGGTACTGCCCGTTGGGCAGGCCCGCCTTGAGGGCGCTGCCGGTGCCGCCGTTGATGACGGCCGAGCAGAAGCCGGTGGTGAAGTTGAAGGTGCCGTTGGCCGGGTTGATGCTCGCGAAGCGCAGCAGGTACGGCGACGACGAGCCACCGGCGGCGTTGCCGTTCTGGTAGACGTCGACGTAGCCCGAGGTCGCCGGGGCGCCCTTGTACTTCACGCTGCCGGACAGCTGGGTGCTCTTCTTGGTGTACGGCGAGCGGAAGTCGCTGCGGAAGCAGCTCACCGCGGTGGTGCTGAGGGTCATCGCCGAGTCGTAGACCTCGAACTTGGTCTTGCCCTTGCGGCCCTTGAACTTCGCCTTGACCTTGTAGTGGCCGGTGCCGAGGGCCGGCACGACGTACTTGGCCTTGCCCTTCTTGACCTTGGCCTTGCCCTTGATCACGGCGCCGTTGTCGCCGGTGATCGTGTACTTGACCTTGCCGGAGCCCCTGAGGCCCTTGGACGTGAGGACCAGCTTGCTGATGCCGGGCTGGACGCCGGGGGCCGACTTCTTGATCTTGAACTTGCCGGCCTTGACCTTGGCGGCCACGACGGCGGTGTCAGCGGTGGCCGGGGCCGCCGCGGCGGTGGACGTCAGGGCGGGCGTGGCGAGCGCGAGCGAGGTGATCGCGATGACGCCAGCGGAGACGAGCCTGCGCATGGGAGGAGCTCCTTCGGGAAGGACCGATCCCCTGCATGGACGAGGTCTCTGGAACCGGTCAAGAGTCGAGACGCAGGGGTTCCTGCCCCGGACCGTTCCGGGTAAACACCGCTTCGGCGACGGAGTGGCTCAGGCCTCCGACTCGAGCGACTCGCGCAGCTGGGCGAGGGTGCGGCTGAGCAGCCGGGAGACGTGCATCTGGGAGACGCCGATCTCCTCGGCGATCTGGGACTGGGTCATGTTCTTGAAGAACCTGAGCAGCAGGATCTTCTTCTCCCGCGGCGGCAGGTTCTCCAGCAGCGGCTTGACCGACTCGCGGATCTCGACGTGCTCGAGCGCCTCGTCGTCGACGCCCATCGCGTCGAGCATGCTCTGGCCGCTGCCACCGTCGGAGTCGTCGTCGGTGGCGTCCAGGGACAGCGTGGAGTAGGCGTTGCTGGACTCCAGGCCCTCGACGATCTCCTCGACCGAGCAGCCGATCGCGTCGGCGAGCTCGCGCGGCGTGGGGGAGCGGCCCAGCGACTGGGTGAGCTCGGCGGTGCTGGCGCTGATCTGCATGCGCAGCTCCTGCAGCCGCCGCGGCACCCGGATCGCCCAGCCCTTGTCGCGGAAGTAGCGCTTGATCTCGCCGATGATCGTCGGTGTCGCGTACGTCGAGAACTCGACCCCGCGCTCGGTGTCGAAGCGGTCGACGGACTTGATCAGGCCGATGGTGCCGACCTGCACCAGGTCCTCGTAGGGCTCGCCGCGGTTGCGGAAGCGGCGGGCGCAGTGCTCGACGAGCGGCAGGTGGAGGTGGACGAGGGAGTCACGGGCCACCTCGCGCTCGGCGGGGGAGGCGTCCTCGTCGCGCAGGACGACGAAGAGCTCCGCGCTGCGCTTGCGGGTCACCTCGACGTTCGTCGGCGTGCCGCGCTGGCCGCCGCCCCGAGACAGGTCGGTGGTCATGACGCGAGCGAGGACCGAACGAGGAGACGGACGGAGTAGCGCCCGGCCACGGCGTCGATCGCGGCCTCGTCGGCGAGGGTCGCGAGGACCTGCCAGCCGAAGCTCTCGTAGTCGGGAGCGGAGGGAGCCGCGGCGTCGGCGGCGATGGTGAGTGCCAGCTGGTTTCCCCCCAGCTGGAACCGGCAGTCGAGGACGGCGTCGGGGTCGGCCTCGTCGAGCACCATGGCGGCCGCCTCGGACACCGCGATCCGCAGGTCCTCGATGTCGTCCATGGTGAAGTCCAGGCGGGCCGCGAGGCCGGCGGTGAGGGTGCGCAGGACCGAGGCGTAGGCGCCGTCGGCCGGCAGCCGCAGCTCGACCTCGTCGGGGCGGTCGGCGGCCGTCGTACCGTCGACAGCGGGGCTGCTCGTCTCCGACATGCCGCATCCTCCAGGGTGGCGTGGGAAAACCGATCGGGACGACCCTACGCCAACGGCCGTGTCCCGGAGGACACGGCCGTTGGACGGGGACGGGTCGCGTCAGGGACGCAGGTCGCCGAGACCCAGCAGGTCGAGCAGGCCGGTCTGGTCGAGCAGGTCGAGAACGGCCTCGAGACCGAGCGAGTCGAGCAGGAAGCCGAGGCCCAGCTGGTTGAGCGCGTCGCCGACGTAGTCGAGCAGGTTGTCCTTGTCCGGCTTCGAGGTCGGCAGCGGGACGCCGTTGCCGGCCAGGCAGGAGGCGTACAGCACCTGGGTGCCGCTGACGGCCTTGGCGGCGTTGGCGCGCAGGATCTTGGTCTTGCGGATCTTGCGCTTGGCCTTGTTGAGCTTCTTGGTCAGCTTCTTGACCTTGGCCGCCTGGTGGTGCCGCTTGGCCTTCTTGATCTTCTTCTCGAGCTTGAAGATCTTGGTGGCGAGGTTCTGGATCTTGATCCGGGCCGCGGACCGGGTGGCGGTCGCGATGTCGACGGCCTTGGCCTGGGCGACGCAGTCGACCGCGCGCTCGGTGGTGGCGGCTGCCGGGGCGGCCGAGGCCACCGGAGCAGCGGCCAGCGTGAGGCCGAGTGCGACGGCGACGCCGAGGATCAGTTTGAGCAGGGCTCGATTCATGCCGGTTTCTCCCTCAGGTGAAGTCGACAGCCGCTCGCCCCCCATAGGCGACAGCCGAGAATCGGCCGGACGCATGGGACGCCCGGCTCGGGGGTCACCCTAAGGCATGGAGGCACCCCGGCAACGAAGAACCCCGGGACGTCGGTCCCGGGGTCCTGTCGTTGCTCAGTCGGACGTTGTCAGCACAGTCCGGGGAGGGGCAGGCCGAGCGAGCACAGCGGGTTGCCGCCGCCCGCACCGGGCAGGCCCGGCAGGCTGGGCAGGCCGGGGATGCTGGGCAGTCCGCCCGGCAGTCCGCCGCCCAGCGTCTTGAGGATGGTGTCGAGCAGGTCGAGGACCGGGTCGAGCGCGTCCACGGCCGTGCCGAGGCCGAGGTTGGACAGCGTGGCCCGGAGGATGTCGACGAGACCGGTCGGGTTGGTGAGACCGGCCTTGAGGGCGTCGCAGAGGGGCTTGGCCTCGGCCGGGGCCATCGCGCAGAAGGTGTCGAAGGTGGTCATCAGCGGGTCGAGCGCGCTGCCGAAGGCGTCGCAGAGCGGCTGCAGCTGGGGCACCAGGTCGCACAGCGCCTGGACCGGCAGCTCGGGCGTGGCCGGCGGGGCCGCGTTGGGCCGGCCCTTGCAGGTCGCGTACGCCGCGTAGGCGCCGTTGTAGGCGGCGACGGTCTGGTTGCGGTACGCGATGCCGGCCCGCTTGGCCTTCTTCGCCTTCTTGAGCTTCTTCTTGAGCTTGGTGATCTTCTTGGCCGGCGCGTGGTGCTTCTTGGCCTTCTTGAGCTTCTTCTTGAACTTCTTGACCTTGGCGTCGGCCGCGGCGACGTAGGCGTTCGCGGCACCGTAGTTGTTGTACGCCTTGGTGAGCGCCTGGCCCTGCGCGGAGCAGTCCGCCGCGGGCTCCTGCCGCGCCGGCGCGGCCGGGGCCGCCGACGAGACGGACGCCGTCGTGAAGGTCAGGCCCAGTGCTACCGCCAGGCCGATGAACATCTTGAAAAGGGCGCGATGCATCGCGGCTTCTCCCTCCGGATGGTGTGGTCCCCCCGACCGCGTGCTCCCTGGTCGGTTGGTGATGTCGGTCCGGGCAACGACTTGCCCGACTCCGCGTCACGCTAAGGGACCTCGTCCTCCCATGGGGCCGAAATCACGAAGCCGCACGTCAAATGGACGTGCGGCCCGTGAGCTCTGGGCCCTCTGGCCCGGAATGACTAGTCCTTCTGGATCAGCCCTTCTTCGTCGCCCAGAAGATCTCGGCGATCTCGTCGATCTTCGCCAGCAGCTCGTCGGCCTTGGCCGGGTCGAGGGTGCCCTTGGTGCCGGTCGCGCCGGCGAGCTTGGTGGCCTCGTTGACCAGGGTGTGGAGCTGCGGGTAGGCCTCGAAGTGCGGGGGCTTGAAGTAGTCGGTCCACAGCACCCAGAGGTGGTGCTTGACCAGCTCGGAGCGCTGCTCCTTGATCAGGATGGCGCGGGTGCGGAAGTCGGGGTCGTCGCTGTCGAGCGCCTTGGCGATGACGGCCTTGATCGACTCGGCCTCGATCCGGGCCTGGGCCGGGTCGTAGACGCCGCAGGGCAGGTCGCAGTGGGCGGAGACCTCGACGGTGGGGGCCACGAAGGCCGCGCGAAGCGAGTCGGCGATACGGGAGAACATGTCGGTCCTCTCAGAGAGTCAGTCGGGTAGGGAAATGCTGCCTGCGACACTACTCGGCATGGATCGCGCGGCAACGGGAGGTCGGCCCCGCGTGGGACTCGCCGTCGTCCGCGGCGACTCCATGCGGCCCACGCTGCGGCCCGGCGAGCGGCTCCTGGTGTCGTACGGCGCCCGGGTGCGACCGGGCCGGATCGTGGTCGCACGCTTCGCCGACGGCACCCTCGCCGTCAAGCGCGTGGCCGAGCGCCGGGGGAGCGGCTGGTGGCTGCTCAGCGACAACCCGGACGCCGGCGTGGACTCCCGGCACCGGGGTGCCGTGCCGGACGCGGACGTGGCGGGCGTCGTGCGCGGCCGGGTGTGGCCCCGGCCGCGGCTGCTGTGAACCGGCCGCTGTGACCTGTCCCATGCGGACACCGCGCTGTGTCGCGCGGACGGTGTGAAAGGATGGATGACCGTGGCTGACGTTCCTTCCCCCCACCCGCGCGCGGGTGAGCCGGTCTTCGATCTGCACCTCGGCGGGAAGATGGCGACCGTACCCACGGCCGATGTCAGCACCCGCGACCAGCTGTCGCTGGCCTACACCCCCGGCGTCGCCGAGGTCTGCGAGGCCATCGCGGCCGACCCGTCGCTGACCCGTCACTACACCTGGGTCCCCAACACCGTCGCCATCGTCACCGACGGCACCGCCGTGCTCGGCCTCGGCGACATCGGCCCCGCCGCCGCGATGCCGGTGATGGAGGGCAAGGCCGTGCTGTTCAAGCAGTTCGGCGGCGTCGACGGCGTGCCGATCTGCCTGGCCACCACCGACGTCGAGGAGATCATCGAGACCGTCGTCCGGCTCGCGCCGAGCTTCGGCGGCATCAACCTCGAGGACATCTCGGCGCCGCGCTGCTTCGAGATCGAGGACCGCCTCAAGGAGGCCCTCGACATCCCGGTCTTCCATGACGACCAGCACGGCACCGCCGTCGTCACGCTGGCCGCCCTGGTCAACGCCCTCAAGCTCACCGGCCGCAACGCCGAGTCGACCCGCGTGGTCATCTCCGGGGCGGGCGCAGCCGGCGTGGCGATCGCCAAGATCCTGCTCGCCGCGGGCGTCAAGGACATCGCGGTCACCGACCGCAAGGGCGTGGTCAGCTCCGACCGCACCGACCTGACGCCGTCGAAGAAGGCGCTCGCCGAGCTCACCGCCGACCAGTGCGGTCGCCGCGGCAGCCTCGCCGAGGCGTTCGATGGCGCCGACGTCTACATCGGCGTCTCCGGCGGCACGGTGCCCGAGGAGGTCGTCGCCACCATGGCCGACGACGCGATCATCTTCGCGATGGCCAACCCCAACCCCGAGGTGCACCCCGAAGTCGCGCACCGCCACGCGCGGGTCGTCGCGACCGGGCGCTCCGACTTCCCCAACCAGATCAACAACGTGCTGGCCTTCCCGGGCATCTTCCGGGGCGCCTTCGACGTGCACGCCAGCGCGATCACCGAGGGCATGAAGGTCGCCGCGGCCGACGCGCTCGCCGCGCTCGTGGGCGACGACCTCGCGGAGGACCTGGTCATCCCGTCGCCGTTCGACCCGCGGGTCGGGCCGGCGGTCGCCGCCGCTGTGGCCGAGGCCGCACGACGAGACGGTGTCGCGCGGGTCTGATCCCCCGATAGCGTCGGCACCATGTTCGCTGTCTACGCCGACTCCTTCGCCAGCTCCGCCGACGACCCGCTGACCGGCCTCGTGCTGGGCGAGCGCCCCGACCCGGTCGCCCCCGAGGGCTGGACCACCGTCACCGTGAAGGCCGCCTCGCTCAACCACCACGACCTGTGGTCGCTGCGCGGAGTGGGACTCAAGGCCGAGGCGCTGCCGATGATCCTCGGCTGCGACGCGGCGGGCTACGACGAGGACGGCAACGAGGTCGTCGTCCACGCCGTCGTCTCCGACCCGGACTGGACCGGCGACGAGACCTTCGATCCGCGCCGCTCACTGCTCTCCGAGCGCCACCAGGGGACCCTGGCCGACCAGGTGATCGTGCCGCGGCGCAATGTGGTGCCGAAGCCCGCCTCGCTGTCCTTCGAGGAGGCCGCCTGCCTGCCGACGGCGTGGCTGACGGCGTACCGGATGCTGTTCACGCAGGGCGGGCTCAAGGCCGGCGACACGGTGCTGGTGCAGGGCGCCGGCGGTGGCGTCGCGACCGCGCTGATCGCGCTCGGCCGGGCCGGTGGGCTGCGGGTGCTCGCGACCTCGCGCGACGAGGCGAAGCGGGCCAAGGCGCTCGAGCTGGGCGCCCACGAGGTGTTCGAGTCGGGAGCCCGGCTGCCCGAGAAGGTGGACGCGGTGATGGAGACGGTCGGTCGCGCGACCTGGTCGCACTCCATCCGCGCGCTGCGTCCGGGCGGCCGGATCGTGATCTCCGGTACGACCTCGGGCCCGAACCTCGACGACGCCGAGCTGACCCGGATCTTCTTCCTCCAGCTCAGCGTCGTCGGCTCCACCATGGGCACCCGCGGCGAGCTGGCCGCGCTGGTCAACCTGCTCGACAGCACCGGCGTGCGGCCCGTCATCGACCGGGTGCTGCCGATGACCGAGGCGCGCGACGGCTTCGCCGCGATGGCCAGCGGCGACGTGTTCGGGAAGATCGTCTTCACGCGCTGAGGCGGGCTGCAGGCTGAGGCGGGCGCCATGGCGGGGCTCGGGTTGGTGACCCCTTTTAACCATTGGCGGGAATGACTGTCGGTGCTGGACGATTGACTCCTGTCAGCGCCCGATGGGGCGGGCCGATGAACTTCCTCGGTCCGCCGTGTCGAATCGGGGACGGCTGGTTCGTCGTACGAATGAAGCGACGGCCAGCCCGAGCCACCCGGCGTCCCAGGGTCGGCCACCGCCAGCCCCTGCCACCCAACCGATAGGACCTGTCATGACTGCGCCCTCCGGACCCGCTGAGACCGGCGACATCGCCGCGTTCGAGCAGGAGTTCACGAGCGCCCCGGCGACCCCGGGACGGACTCCGCTCGTCATCAAGCTGCTGGTCGCGGCGACCTTCGTCGTGATCCTCAACGAGACCACCCTGGTCAACGCGGTCCCTCGGCTGATGGAGGACTTCCGCATCACCGAGACCACCGCCCAGTGGTCCCTGACCGTGTTCATGCTGACCATGGCCGCGGTCATCCCGGTGACCGGCTGGTTCCTCCAGCGGGTGACCACGCGCACGGCGTACGCCACCGCGATGATCACCTTCAGCGTCGGCACCCTGGTCGCGGCGGTGGCCCCGACCTTCGGCGTGCTGCTCGTCGGCCGGGTGGTCCAGGCGGGCGGCACCGCCGTGATGATGCCGCTGCTGATGACGACCCTGATGACGGTGGTCGCCGCCGAGGACCGGGGCCGGGTGATGGGTCAGGTCACGCTCGCCATGTCCTGCGCCCCGGCGCTGGGCCCGGCGGTGTCCGGCATCCTGCTGCACTTCGGCTCGTGGCGGCTGATCTTCGCGGTGGTGCTCCCCATCGCCGTCCTGGTCGGCTACGTCGGCCTGCGCCAGCTCGAGAACGTCGGCGAGACCAACCGCAGCCCGATCAGCTGGCTCAGCGTGGTGCTCGCGGCCGGCGGCTTCAGCACCTTCGTCTTCGGGCTGAGCAAGGTCGGCAACGCCGACTGGCCCGAGCCCGCGCTGCTCATCGCCGGCGGCGTCGTGCTGATCGCGGCCTTCGCGCTCTACCAGCTCCACCTGCAGCGCTCGGACCGGCCGCTGATGGACCTGCGCACGCTCAAGGTCCGCAACTTCACGGTCTCGCTGATCCTGATGTCGGCCGGCTTCATGGCCTTCCTCGGCTCGATGCTCCTGCTGCCGCTCTACTTCCAGAACCTGCGCGGGCTCAGCGAGCTGCAGACCGGCCTGCTGGTCATGCCCGGTGGCCTGGCAATGGGCCTGCTCGGCCCGCAGGTCGGCAAGGTGTTCGACCGGATCGGCGCCCGCCCGCTGGTGATCCCGGGCTCGGTCGCGATGGTGGCGCTGCTGTTCGCGCTGAGCCGGATCGGCGTCGACACGCCCTACGTCCTGCTGGTCGCGCTCCACGTCGCGCTGATGGCGAGCCTGGCCACCATCTTCACGCCGGTCTTCACCATCGGCCTGGGCGACCTTGCGCCGCAGCTGTACTCCCACGGCAGCTCGCTGCTCGGCACGCTCCAGCAGGTCGCCGGCGCCATCGGCACCGCGCTGCTGGTCGTGATCATGACCAACCGCAGCGAGAGCCTCGCCGAGTCCGGGAGCTCACCGGCCGACGCGTTCATGGGCGGCCTGCAGTGGGCGTTCTTCGCGGGTGCGGTGATCGGTGTCGTGGTGATCGCGATGTCGCTGCTGCTGCCGGCCAAGGCCGACACCCCGGCGGGTGCTCACGGCGGGCACTGACCGCTCGGCGTGGGGTGCAGGAATCGCCGGTCGACCGGCGATTCCTGCACTTGTCGGGCGTTGCAACGCCCGACAAGTGACAGAACTACGCGTCAAGTGTGGCCGATGAGGCTGGAGCGACCTCATCGAGGAACGCGTCGAGCAGCGGCCAGCTGACCTCGGCGGCCTTCGGGCCGGCGACCAGGCCGAGGTGGCTGAGGCCGTCGGCCGCGGCGTACCGGGCGCCGGGTACGACGTCCACCCCGGCCCGCACGGCCGGCCCGTCGGCGATGTTGTCGGTCCGGCTGCCGACGAACAGCACGGGCGTGCGGACCTCGCCGAGCCGGATCTCGCGCTTGCGGCTGAGCCGCACGGTGCCGGTGGCCAGCTCGTTGCGCACCATCAGCCGAGTGTGGATCTGGTGGTACGCCCGGCCCGGGTAGCCCGGCATCTCGCCGATGAAGTCGTCGATGGCGCTGGTGCGGGCCAGGGCCTCGGTGTCGAGGATGTTCCTCGCCAGGTGTACGGCCTTGGTGAGCTCGCGCTTGGGCGCCATCGCCCGGTAGCTGGCGCGCACCAGGTGCCGGGGTACGCCGCCGAGGGCGGCGGTGGGCGCGGTGACGGCGCGGCTGCCGAGCAGGCGGTCGGCGACGACCAGCGGCTGGACGGCCGGGACCTGCGCGTAGTCGATGGGCGTGCCGAAGGCGGTCAGCGACGTGATCGGCAGGTCGGGGTGGGCGGCCGCGGTGAGCAGGCTCAACGTGCCGCCGAGCGACCAGCCGACCAGGTCGACGCCGTCGGCGTGGTCCCCACCGGCGGCGTGGTCGGCCAGCACGGCGCGGATCGCGGTCGGGAGGATGTCGTCGACCCAGGCCTCGAAGCCCATGCCGCGGTCGGCGAAGGTGATCCGCCCGTAGTCGACGAGGTACGTCGCCCGCCCGGCCTCCAGCAGGTGGGCGGCGAGGCTCTGGCCCGGGCGCAGGTCGAAGCAGCGCGCGGAGACGGCCAGCGGCGGGACGAGCAGCACCGGGCGGGCCGCCCGGGCGGTGGTGGTCCGGTCGTAGCGCACCAGCCGCCGGTGCGGGGCGTCGCAGAGCACGGTGGCCGGGAGGCCGTCGTACTGCTCGACGCCGTCGCCGAGGGGGGAGATCGCCCAGGCGTTGCGGGCGGCGGTGCTCAGGAGGTCGGTCGCGGTCGGCACCGCGACATGGTGACTGCCGGGTGGACCGGGCGTCCATCGAACGTGACGAGCGTGACGCTCATCCGATTGCGGTCACCAGCAGGGGACGATGTCCTGTGCGCCGGCCACGCCGTCGAAGACCTCCATCAGGGTGCCCCGCATCGTGCGGACCTGCGGGTCGGCCCACGCCATCGTGGTGTCGGCCGGGCCGCCGTTGCCGGCGATGGTGACCTTGCGGGCGGTGACGTGAAAGACGACGCGGTGGGCGTTCGTGCCGGGGAAGCAGGCCGAGGCGCGGTGCTTGGTCGCGGCGGTGGCCTGGTCGATGCCGCTGCCGGCCGGGACGCCCTTGTAGCGCAGGGCGACGATGGCCTGGAAGCCGGACGGGTGCGGCGAGGCCGCCTCCCAGGTGCCGGTGATCCCGATCGACAGCCCGTGGGTCCGGCTCGACGGCACCACGAAGACGACCTTGCCGTCGCGCACCGGGCGCGTCTTGCTGGCCCACCAGCGCTCGCGCAGACCCTGCTGGACGAAGACCTGGCAGCCCTCGCAGTCGGCGACCTTGACGACGACCCGGGTGCGGCCGGCCGCCGCCGAGGCCGGCGTCGCGACGAGGAAGGTGGCGAGCAGGCCCGCGACGAGGGCGAGGACGGCGGCGACGGCGGGGGAGGTGCGGCGGGCCGGGACGGTCATGGGGTGCTCCTGGAGGTGGGGGACGGTCCATCTGGAAGACGCGTGCGCACCCCGCCGGGGTTGCCTCACGTCGTACGCGAATGCCAGTTGCGGGCGCCGACCAGCATCATCCGCAGCTGGGTGCGGGCGGCGTCGGCGATCCGCTCCTCGGCGGCGGAGCCGGGCTCGGTGCCGAGCAGGCGCTCGGCGGTGGTGACCATGGAGCCCACGATGAGCTCGGAGAGGACCTGGAGGTCGCGCTCGGACCAGGTGTCGGTGCCGGGCAGGTGGGCGATGTCGGTGGCGAGCTCGCGTTCGGCGAGCTCGATGCCGCGGGCGATCGCCGTACGGACGGCGGCCGGCCCGGCGAACCGCTCGCGGGCGATGAAGCCGTAGTGGGCGTGGTCGTGGCGGACCTGCTCGACGAGCACCGCGACCGAGCCGTCGATGATCGTCGCCGCGTCCTCCCCGGCGGTGTGGCGCAGCTCGCGCAGCAGCGCGCGGAGGGTGTCGAGGGACTCCTCGACCAGCGCCAGGCCGAGGTGCTCGATCGAGGGGAAGTGGCGGTAGAAGGCGGTCGGCACGATGCCGACCTCCTTGGCGACCTGCCGTAGCGAGATCGCGACCAGGGTGGAGTCCTCGGACAGGTCGAGCGCCGCGTCGAGGATGGCGCGGCGAGTCCGCTCCTTCTGCTCCACGCGGGTCTGGGCCATGGCCCGATCCTACGTGAGTGTACATGTGTGCACTGTCACGTGGTCGGGTCGTTGACCAATGCTGGGCCGACGGGAGAGAGTTTCGGAGTACGGATGTACACCCAAACTTCCGCCAATGAAGGAGGCGCGATGTCCGCGCTCATCTCTCCGCCGGTCTCCGGCGGCGCGGGTCCGCTGGTCGGCCGGCTGCTGCGCTCGCGGCTTGCCGCGGCACTGACCACCCCGCACGGCGTCGACCGGTATCTCGAGCGGCTCAACCCGATGTGGGCGGCGCACGAGGTGCGCGCCCGCGTCGTCTCGGTCCACCGCGAGACCAGCGGGACCGACTCCGCCCCGGTCGCCACGCTGACCCTGCAGCCCACCAGCACCTGGCGCGGCCACCGCGCCGGCCAGCACGTTCTCGTCGGCGTCGAGCTCCCCGGCTCGGCCAAGCGGCACACCCGCGCTTTCTCCATCTCCTCGGCCGCGTCGGCGCCGGGGGAGCGGTTCACGCTCACGATCCGAGCGCACGTCGAGGGCCAGGTGTCGTCGTACCTCGTCCGTGAGGCGCAGCCCGGCACCTTGCTCCACCTCAGCCAGGCGCAGGGCGAGTTCACCCTCGTCGAGAGCCCGGCGACGCCGACGATCAGCCGGCTGCTGTTCATCACCGGTGGCTCCGGCATCACCCCGGCCATGTCGATGGTCCGCACCCTGCTCCGCGACGGGTACGACGGCCACGCGGGCCGCAAGGTGACCTTCCTGCACTTCGCCCGCAGCCCCGAGGACCAGATCTTCGCCGACGAGCTCGCCGCGATCGCCGCGGCCGACAACGGCGTCGACGTCCACCTGCGCTACGGCGACCAGCTGTTCAGCGAGTTCGAGCTGCGCCGCCTGGTGCCGGACTTCCGCGACACCGACACCTGGCTGTGCGGCCCCGCGGGCCTCGTCGAGCTGGTCAAGAACGCCTACGCCGACCCGGCAAGCAGGGAGCTCTCGCCACGGCTGCGGATGGAGTTCTTCAAGCCCGCCGTCGCCCGGGCCGCTGCTCCGGGCGAGGAGGTCGCGGGCGAGGTGTCGTTCACCCGCTCGGGAGCGACCGCCGCCGCCACCGGCGCCAGCCTGCTGGAGCAGGCCGAGGAGCTGGGGCTGAAGCCGGAGTTCGGCTGCCGGATGGGCATCTGCTTCTCCTGCACCCGCACCAAGACCGCCGGCACCGTCCGCAACGTCCTCACCGGCGAGGAGTCCTCCCTGCCGGACGAGGAGATCCGCATCTGCGTCACCGCCGCCGCCGGTGACTGCCACATCGACCTGTGAGGAGACTCCCATGAGCACCGAGACCCTGAGCACCCCCCTGGCCGACGAGAAGTACCACGGCCTCACCGCCGAGCAGATCGAGCAGCTCGGAACCGAGCTCGACGCGCTGCGCCAGCGGGTCCTCGCCGACCTCGGCGAGGCGGACGCGGCGTACCTCCGCAAGGTGGTCACCACCCAGCGCAAGATGGAGATCGCCGGCCGCGCGCTGTTCTACCTGCCCGTCGTCGGCTGGCTGCCGGCCGTCGCCTGCCTGAGCGTGTCGAAGATCCTCGACAACATGGAGATCGGGCACAACGTGATGCACGGTCAGTACGACTTCCTGGGCGACCCGGCGTTCAACTCGCGGATGTTCGACTGGGACACCGTGTGCCCCGGCGAGCAGTGGAAGTACAGCCACAACTACATCCACCACACGTTCACGAACATCGTCGGCAAGGACCGCGACGTGGGCTACGGCATCCTGCGGATGGACCCCGACCAGAAGTGGCACCCCTACTACCTCGGCAACCCGCTCTACGCGTTCTTGCTGATGACCTTCTTCGAGTGGGGCGTGGCGCTGCACGACCTCGAGGTCGAGAACATCGTGTCCGGAAAGCGCAAGCTGTCCGACAACAAGCCGCTGTACCCCGGCCTGATCCGCAAGATCCGGCGCCAGGCGGTCAAGGACTACGTCCTGTTCCCCGCGCTCACCGGCCCGCTCTTCCCGCTGACCTTCGCCGGCAACGCGGTCGCCAACCTGGTCCGCAACGTGTGGGCGTTCAACATCATCTTCTGCGGCCACTTCCCGGCCGGCGTCGCGTCCTTCTCCGAGGAGGAGACCGCGAACGAGACCCGCGGCCACTGGTACCTGCGCCAGATGCTCGGCTCGGCCAACATCAAGGGCGGCAAGCTCATGCACCTGATGAGCGGCAACCTCTCGCACCAGATCGAGCACCACCTGTTCCCCGACCTGCCGGCCCGCCGCTACCCGGAGCTGGCCGTCGAGGTCCAGGAGATCTGCGAGCGCTACGGCCTGCCCTACAACACCGGTCGACTGCACCAGCAGCTGTGGAGCGTCTTCAAGAAGATCTGCCGCTACTCGCTGCCCGGCGGTGACGCGAAGGTCGCGCCGGTCCGCGGCCCCGGGACCGTGACCGAGGACTCGTTGGCGGCCTGAGCCCGCGCGGGGGACACTGACGCCATGAGCGACGGACGCGACCACCTCAGCAAGGCCGAGATCACCAAGGACGCGCTCCAGGCGGGCGCCGAGGCCGCGGCCCAGACCGTCGGCGAGGTCGCGAGCATCGTGACCCGCGCCGTCGGCGAGGTGGCCGCGGCCGTCGGCGGCTTCGCCACCGAGATCTTCGAGATCAAGGACTCCTCCCAGCGCGCGCTCGCCGAGCACGGTGGTGGCGCCCAGGTCGAGCCGGGTGCTGACGTGGCGGCGTTGGAGGAGGGCGACGTCGCCGAGTAGGCGGGTTGTCCCCAGCCTGTGCACAACTGGTCTGGCCACCTGCGGTTTGGGACCAAACCGCGTGCCCCGGACCCGAAATGTTGCGGTTTGGGACCAAACCGCAACCTCCCGCGTTCCACTCAGTCGAACGCGAGCCGAAACCCCGCCATCCGGAACGACCCCAGCTGACGGGCCTCCCGCATGAACCCGAGCGGCCCGTCGGCGGCGAAGGTCCACCGCCCGCGACACGGCAGCGCCTTGGCGCTGCCCTTCATCACGACGTTCGCGGTGTCCGGGTGCTCGGCGATGCCGGGCTGCTCGACCAGTCCGGTGAACGGCATCCGGATCGCGGCGCGGGAGATGTCGGTGAAGCTCGCCTCCACGATCGGTCGCCGCTCGACGGTGGCGGACCAGTCGGTGGAGGTGACCGGGCTGCGGAAGCTGGTGTCGAGGTCGAAGTCGCACAGCTCCTTCGGGATCGCCCACAGCGCCCGGCCGCCGGCCTGCGACGCGGGGGAGTCGACCCAGATGTCGGTGATCGTCACCGCGCCCTTGCCTGCCTGGTTCTTCACCGTCCGGGCGAGCAGCAGCTCGTGGTAGGTCAGGGGGCTGGGCTCCTCATAGGAGACCAGCGCGACGCCGTACGTCCCGGCCGAGTGCCGCTCGTCGATGTCGCGCGCGAGGCGGAACACCGAGAGCCAGAGCGACCCGTGCATGTGCCAGGGTGCCGGGGGATAGGCGGTCACTGGTCCTCCAGGAAGAGCTGCGCGGTGTGCTCGAGCTCGGCCTCCATGGCGGCCGGCAGGTCGTCGGTCAGCTCGTCGGCGATCGGGCTCTGCTCGCGGGGTCCGAGCCCGGCCGCGGCCTTCTCGACGGCGCCGGCGACGTCGATGACCGTCGCCTGGCGGACGTAGGGCTTCTCGAGCTCCTTGGCGACGTACTTCGCCACGAACCGGCGCAGCTCGCCCTCGACGTTGGCCGCCTTGCTGGTCAGCGAGGCGCGCAGGCCCTGCGCCTTGAGTCGTACGACGACCTGGGTGGCGGGCGGCGGCGTCACGTCGAGCGCGATGGCCAGGTCGGCTCGGCCGTGGGCGGTGATGACGAGCGGCACGGTGATCTCGGCATCGAAGTGCTGCTTGTCCATGCCGAGGTCGATGCTGAACTTCAAGGTCACCGGCAGGTCGACGTGGAAGGACACCGGGTCGGCCCCGACCCGCTCGCCGGTGGCGGTGCCGATGGTCCCGCGTGCGGTGACCTTGGCGATCCGGCCCGGTCCGACGCCGAGGGGCCCGACGTCGATCGGGCGCCCGGCCAGCACGTTGACGCCGGCGAGCACCCGCTCGGCGGTCACGGCGGTGGCGAAGAACCGCTCGCCCCAGGCCGCGTAGTCGATCAGCTCCTCGCTCACGCGGGTGACACTAGTGGGTGGCGCGCCCGCGCGGGCCGGTCGCCAGTCCGCGGCTGACCAGGTCGAGGGTGCGCTCGAGCGCGGTCTCCCGCTCCGCCGGGCCCAGGTCGGACAGTGGCCCGTCGGTGAGCAGCATCGCCAGGCCGTGGACCGCGGCCCACGGACCGGCCTCCGCGCCGGGCCGGTCCTCCGGGGCGAGGTAGCCGACCGCGACGAGCTGGTCGAGCATCTCCCCGAGCAGGACGTACGGCGCCGGCTCGCCCATCCCGTCGCTGCCGGGGTCGCGCAGGCCGCCGGTGAAGCAGGTGCGGAACACCCCCGGCTCCTCGATCGCGAACCTGACGTAGCCGCGCCCGGTCGAGCGCAGCCGCTCCACGGCCAGGGTGACGGGGTCGCCCTGGGTCGGCACCTCGGCGAGATAGTCGGCCATCGCGGCGACCATGCCGTCCATGGCCAGGGCACGAGCGGCCTCGAGGAGGTCGGCCTGGTTCTCGAAGTGCCGGTACGCCGCGGTCGGGGTGACGCCCACCTCGCGTGCCGCGCCGCGGATGGTGACCGCGTCCGGGCCGCCGGTCGCGGCCAGCTCGGCCGCCGCCCGGATCAGCGCATTGCGCAGGTCGCCGTGGTGGTAGCTCCGCTTCGAGGTCGTCACGGGCAACATGTTGACACCCGTACACATCCATGCCAAGTTAACACCCACAAAGTTTACGGGCGCACACATTGGAGGAGCGCGATGTTCAGCTGGATAGGTGGAGTGGTGACGAGGCGGGCGCGCACGGTGCTCGGCCTCGGTCTGCTGGGGGTGGTGCTCGCGGCGGTCGTCGGCGTCGGCGCCTTCGGCAAGCTGCAGACGGCCGGCTTCGACGACCCCGACTCGGAGAGCAGTCGCGCCGCGAGCCTGCTCGAGGAGCGGTTCGCCGGGGGAGCCGACTACGTGTTCGTCGTCGAGGCCGTCGGCGGCGACATCGACGCCCCTGCCGCGGCCCGCGCGGGAGCCGCGCTGACCGAGCGGCTCCGTGCGGACCCGGCGCTGGCCGACGTGGCGTCGTACTTCGACACCCGGGCCGGTCCGATGCGCTCGACCGACGGTCGCTACGCCCTGGTCACGGCCTCGCTCGCGCCCGGCACGGAGGCGGACCCGGGCGCCGTGATCGACGCGTACGCCGGGGCCGACGGGCCGCTGAGCGTCGACGTCGGCGGCGGCGAGGTGGTCGGCGAGGAGGTCGGCGCCCGGATCGGCCAGGACCTCGGGTTGGCCGAGAGCATCGCGATCCCGCTCATCCTGGTGCTGCTCGTGCTCGCGTTCGGCAATGTCGTCGGTGCGCTGGTCACCCTCGCGGTCGGCGTCGCCGCGATCTTCGGCACCTTCGCCGAGCTGTCGATCCTCGGCTCCGTCACCGACGTCTCGATCTACGCCGTCAACCTCACCACCGGCCTCGGGCTCGGCCTCGCCGTCGACTACGGGCTGCTGATGGTGGCCCGGGTGCGCGAGGAGCGGGCTGCGGGACGCGCCCACCCGGACGCCGTACGCCGAGCGGTGGAGACCGCGGGCCGCACCATCGCCTTCAGCGCGACCACGGTCGCGGTGGCGCTGGCCGCACTGCTGGTCTTCCCGATGTACTTCCTGCGCTCGTTCGCCTACGCCGGCATCGGCGTCATGCTGATCACCGCCTTCGCCGCGATCGTCGTCCTCCCGGCGGGCATCAGCCTGCTCGGCGACCGGATCGACGCCTGGCGGGTGCCGCGGGTGCGTGGCATCCGTGGCGAGGAGGCACCGGCCTGGGCCCGCCTGGCCCGGTTCGTGGCGCGGCGGCCGCTGCTCAGCGCGCTGCCCGTGCTCGCCGGCCTGCTGGTCGTGGCGATCCCCCTCGCCGGCATCGAGCTCGGTACGCCGGACGACCGCGTACTGCCCACCAGTGCGACCAGCCGACAGGCCGGTGACGTACTGCGCTCGTCCTTCGCCGGCGACGGCACCCACCCGATCCAGGTGGTCACGACCACGAGTGTTCCGGAGGCCGAGCTGACGTCGTACGCCGCGACGTTGGGCCAGCTGCCCGACGTGGTCCGGGTGGACGTCCAGGCCGGCCGGGACGCCGACCTGGTCGCGGTGGTCACCGACCTCGACCCGATGTCCGCGGCCGCGCGGGCCCTGGTCGACGAGGTACGGGCGGTGCCGGCGCCGGGCGGCGCCGAGGCGCTGGTCGGTGGTGCGAGCGCCGAGCTGCACGACCAGATGACGGGGATCGGCGACCGGCTGCCGCTGGTGGCGGGCTGGCTGGTGCTGACGACGCTCGTGATCCTGTTCCTGTTCACCGGCAGCGTGGTCCAGCCGCTGCGGGCGCTGGTCCTCAACGCGGTTGGGCTGGGCGCCACCCTCGGTGCGATGGTGTGGGTGTTCCAGGACGGCCACCTGTCCGGGGTGCTCGGCTTCACGCCGCAGCCGATGGACAGCTCGATGATGGTGCTGCTGTTCTGCGTCGCCTTCGGGCTGTCGATGGACTACGAGGTGTTCGTGATGAGCCGGATCAAGGAGATGCGCGACCGGGGGCTGGCCAACGACGAGGCGATGATCCACGGCCTGGCCCACACCGGCCGGATCGTCAGCACGGCGGCGGCGCTGATCGCGATCAGCTTCTTCGCCTTCTTGGTGAGCTCGGTCAGCTTCATCCAGTTCTTCGGCCTCGGCACCGGGCTGGCCATCCTGATCGACGCCACCCTGGTCCGCGGCGTACTCCTCCCGGCGAGCGTCCGGCTCCTGGGCGAGCGCTCCTGGTGGGCGCCGGGGCCGCTGCGGGCCCTGCACCGCCGGGTCGGCCTTTCCGAGTCGGTGCCGTCGGTCGCGCCGACCCGGCAGAAACTGGCTCAGGAATTGCGCTGACCCGGCAGAAACTTGCCTGAAAAAGCCGCCGACCCGGCAGAACTTTCTGCCGGGTCGGCGCGATTCTCACGCAACTTCGTGCCGGGTCGGCGTCAGTCCTCGGGGTCGTCGAGGCGGGCCAGCCAGGTGGCGAACCGCTCGACGGCCGTCTCGAACTCCGGGTGGGTGTCGACGAACTCCTGGAGCCGCTCGCCGAGCCAGGCCAGGGTGACCTCCTCGTCGCCCCGGCGCCGCTCGAGCTCCTCGATCCCGCGGTCGGTGAAGTACATCAGGCGAAGGCCTCGCCGATGAGGACCTTGGCCTCCTCCTGGTGGCGCTTGGCCGTGCCGACGGCCGTGGTGGAGGACGCGGCCCGGGTGACGGGCTGGATGGGCCGGCCGAGGTGCGGGACGACGTTCAGGTAGAACGACGGCCACGGGCCCTGGTTGTAGGGCTCGTCCTGGACCCACTTCACGGTGGCGTTCGGGTACTTCGCGAGCTCGGCCTGCACGGCCTCGGTCGGCCAGGGGTAGAGCTGCTCGACGCGCAGGATCGCCACGTCGTCGCGCTCGGACTTCTGCCGCTCGACCATCAGGTCCCAGGTGAGCCGGCCCGAGACGAGCAGCACGGTCTTCACCTTCGCCGGGTCGGCCGTCGCGTCGCCGATCACGGGGCGGAACTCGCCGGAGGTGAAGTCGGCCGGCTGCGAGGCGGCCTCCTTGCGCTTGAGCATCGACTTCGGCGTGAACACGATGAGCGGCTTGTGCTCCCCGCCGAGGGAGTGGCGGCGCAGCAGGTGGAAGTACGACGCCGGCGTCGACGGCTGGGCCACGACCATCGAGTCCTCGGCGCACAGCGCGAGGAAGCGCTCGATGCGGGCCGAGGAGTGGTCGGCGCCCTGGCCCTCGTAGCCGTGCGGCAGCAGCAGCACGACGCCGGAGTCCTGGCCCCACTTGGTCTTGCCGGCCGAGATGTACTCGTCGATGACCGACTGGGCGCCGTTGACGAAGTCGCCGAACTGCGCCTCCCAGAGCACCAGGGCGTCGGGGCGGGCCACCGAGTAGCCGTACTCGAAGCCGAGCGCGGCGTACTCCGAGAGCAGGCTGTCGTAGACGAAGAACTTCGCCTGCTCCTCGGTCAGGTTGGCCAGCGGCGTCCACTCGTCGGCGTTGACCCGGTCGATGATCGTCGCGAAGCGCTGCACGAAGGTGCCGCGGCGCGAGTCCTGGCCGGCCAGGCGCACCGGCCGGCCGTCCATGAGCAGCGAGCCGAACGCGAGGATCTCGCCGGTGCCCCAGTCGATCGGGCCGTCGGCGATCGCGGCGGCGCGGCGCTGGAGCTGGGGCATCACCTTCGGGTGGACGGTGAACCCGTCGGGCGGGGTGACGTAGGCGTCGGCGATCCGCTTGAGGACCTCCGGCGTGACGGCGGTCTGGGTCTCGCCGACCGACTTGTCCGGGTAGTCCGGGACGGTGGTCCACTCCTTGGGGGCCTCCGACGCCTCGCGGACCTCGGTGAACACCCGCTCCAGCTGCTGCTGGTAGTCGCGCAGCACCTGTTCGGCCTCCTCGATCGTGATGTCGCCACGACCGATCAGGGACTCCGTGTAGAGCTTGCGGACCGAGCGCTTCTGCTCGATGAGGTCGTACATCAGCGGCTGGGTGTACGACGGGTCGTCGCCCTCGTTGTGACCGCGGCGGCGGTAGCAGACCAGGTCGATGACGACGTCGCTGTTGAACGCCTGGCGGTACTCGAACGCGAGCCGCGCGACGCGGATGCACGCCTCGGGGTCGTCGCCGTTGACGTGGAAGATCGGCGCCTGCACCATCCGGGCCACGTCGGTGCAGTAGAGCGTCGAGCGCGACGAGCCGGGCGAGGTGGTGAACCCGACCTGGTTGTTGATGACCACGTGGATCGTGCCGCCGGTGCGGTAGCCGCGCAGCTGCGAGAGGTTGAGCGTCTCGGCCACGACACCCTGGCCCGCGAAGGCCGCGTCGCCGTGGATGAGCATCGGCAGCACCGGGAACTCGGCGCCACGGTCGAGCACGTCCTGCTTGGCGCGGGCGATGCCCTCGAGGACCGGGTCCACCGTCTCGAGGTGTGAGGGGTTCGCGGCGATCGACACGGCGATGGTCTCGCCGGTGCCGGCCACGAAGGTGCCCTCGGCGCCGAGGTGGTACTTCACGTCGCCGGAGCCCTGGACCGTGCGCGGGTCGATGTTGCCCTCGAACTCGCGGAAGATCTGGTTGTAGGACTTGCCGACGATGTTGGCCAGCATGTTGAGCCGGCCGCGGTGGGCCATGCCGATCGCGACCTCGACCAGGCCGGCCTGCGCGGCCGCCTCGGCGATCTCGTCGACGACGGGGACCGTGGTCTCGCCGCCCTCGAGGGAGAACCTCTTCTGACCGACGAACTTGGTCTGCAGGAAGGTCTCGAAGGCCTCGGCCTGGTTGAGCTTCAGCAGGATCCGCAGCTGCTCCTCGCGGGGCGGCTTGCTGTGGGGCTGCTCGACGCGCTCCTGGATCCACGCGCGCTGCTCGGGGTCCATGATGTGCATGTACTCGATGCCGGTGGTGCGGCAGTAGGAGTCGCGCAGGATGCCGAGGATGTCGCGCAGCTTCATGAACCGCCGGTCGCGCCCGCCGAACGAGCCGGTGGGGAACTCGCGCTCGAGGTCCCACAGGGTCAGTCCGTGCGACTCGATGCGCAGGTCGGGGTGGCTGCGCTGCTTGTACTCCAGCGGGTCGGTGTCGGCCATCAGGTGGCCGCGCACGCGGTAGGCGTGGATCAGCTCGAGGATCCTGGCCTGCTTGTCGATCTGGTCGTCGTGGGACGTCGCGATGTCGGCGTTCCAGCGGATCGGCTCGTAGGGGATGCGCAGCGCGCGGAAGATCTCGTCGTAGAAGCCGTCCTGGCCGAGCAGGTACTTGTGCACCTGGCCGAGGAACTCGCCCGACTGCGCGCCCTGGATCACGCGGTGGTCGTAGGTCGAGGTCATCGTCATGATCCGGGAGATCGCGTTGCGCGCGATCGTGTCCTCGGACGCGCCCTGGAACTCCGGCGGGTAGTCCATCGAGCCGACGCCGATGATCGCGGCCTGGCCCTGCATGAGGCGCGGCACCGAGTTGTTGGTGCCGAGGCCGCCGACGTTGGTGAGGCTGACGGTCGTGCCGGAGTAGTCCTCCATGGTCAGCTTGTTGTCCTTGGCCTTGCGCACGATGTCCTCGTACGCCGTCCAGAACTGCGCGAAGTCCATCGACTCGCACGCCTTGATGCTGGGGGCGACCAGCTGGCGGGTGCCGTCCTTCTTCTGCTGGTCGATCGCCAGGCCCAGGTTGATGTGGGCCGGCGTCACCATGGTCGGCTTGCCGTCGATCTCGGCGTAGGTGTTGTTCATCGCCGGCAGCGCCTTGATCGCCTTGACGATGGCGTAGCCGATGAGGTGGGTGAAGGAGACCTTGCCGCCGCGGGCGCGCTTGAGGTGGCTGTTGATGACGATGCGGTTGTCCCACAGCAGCTTGACCGGGATGTTGCGCACCGAGGTCGCCGTCGGAACCGACAGCGAGATGTCCATGTTCTTGGCGGTCGCGGCCGGGATGCCGCGCAGCACCGTCAGGGTCGGCTCGTCGCTGGCCGTCACCGGCGCCGGGCGCGGGGCGTCCTTGGGGGTCGGGGCGGGGGAGTCGGCCTTCGGCGGCGTCGGCGTCGTCGAGGAGGCGGGGCTCACCTGGGGTGCGGGGGTGGCCTTCGGGGTGGCCGGGGTGGTGGCGGCAGCGGCCGGGGCGGCGGGCGCGGGAGCCGTCGTCGTGGCGGGCGCGGCGGCCGGAGCGACCTTGGTCGCCGTGCCGTTGCCGCTGCCGTTCCTGAAGAACGTCGCCCACGCGGGATCGACGCTGCTCGGGTCGGCCTCGAACCGTTCCTTCATCTCCTCCACGAGCCACTCGTTGGCTCCGAAGTCCTCAGGAACGGGAGATCCGGTGGACTGGTCTGACGACTGCGTCACGACGTGCTTCGCCTCTTCCGATGAGCTGGACCTACCCGCCGCCGATAGCGGGTGGCTGTCGACCGCCAAGGCTAGTCCCAAGGGGAAGCAAATACCGCCCCGTGGGCACCCTTTGCCGCCAGGTGTTGCGCATCAGACATCGAGCGGGTGTCCCGAGCGTGTGGAACGTGTTCTCGTCAGGCCGTCAGTACGCCGTCGCGCGCCTCGCGCGCACCCCGTCCGGCGAGGGCGTCCGCCCGCTCGTTGCCGGGGTCGCCGGCGTGCCCCTTGACCCAGTGCCAGGCCACGTCGTGGCCGGCCGCGGCGGCGTCGAGCCGGCGCCACAGGTCGTCGTTCTTGACCGGCGCCTTGGCGGCCGTGCGCCAGCCGTTGGCCTTCCACTTCGCCACCCAGGACAGGATCCCGTTGCGGACGTAGCTGCTGTCGGTGTGGAGGTCGACCGCCGAGGGGCGGTTGAGCAGCTCGAGGGCCTGGATGGCCGCCATCAGCTCCATCCGGTTGTTGGTCGTGGCCGGCTCGCCGCCGTAGAGCTCCTTCTCGTACCGCCCGTACCTCAGCACCGCACCCCAGCCGCCGGGTCCCGGGTTCCCGAGGCAGGCGCCGTCGGTGTGGATGGTGACGCGGGAGGTCGGGTCGGTCGGCACATCGGGATCGTAGAGCGCCCGAGACGAGAAGAACCGCAGGCCGTGGGCCTGCGGTTCTCGTGGCGCCTCCGGCAGGATTCGAACCTGCGACACCTGGTACCGGAAACCAGTGCTCTATCCCCTGAGCTACGGAGGCATGCGCCGCGACGGTGAGGTCGGTGGCGCGATGAGGAACCCTACCGGTCGATATCCGTGCAAAGGAAACCGGTGCCCCTCGATACGCTTTGCCGGTGACTCCAGCGCAGCTCTCCACCACGATCGTCGACGCACTCTCGACGCTCGTCGACCGGGGCGATCTCGCCCTGCCCGACGGCGTCCCGAGCGAGGTGACGGTGGAGCGACCGCGGCAGAAGGGGCACGGCGACTACGCCACCAACGTCGCGCTGCAGCTCGCCAAGAAGGCGGGTACGAACCCGCGGGCGCTCGGCGAGCTGTTGGCGGCTCGGCTCGAGGAGGCCGACGGCATCGCCGGCGTCGAGCTGGCGGGTCCGGGCTTCCTCAACATCACCGTCGAGGCGGGTGCCCAGGGCCAGGTGGCGGCCGACGTGGTGGCCGCCGGGCCGGCGTACGGACGCACCGACACCCTCGGCGGGCAGAAGATCAACGTCGAGTTCATCTCCGCCAACCCGACCGGTCCGCTGCACCTCGGCCACACCCGGTGGGCGGTGCTCGGCGACGCGATCGGGCGGGTGCTCGCGGCGGCGGGCGCCGACGTGACCCGCGAGTTCTACATCAACGACCGCGGCGTGCAGATGAACCACTTCGCCGACTCGATCATCGCGGCCGCTCTCGGCGACGACAAGCCCGCCGACGGGTACGCCGGCGCCTACATCACCGATCTCGCCCAGGCCGTCGAGGCGGCCAGCCCCGGGATCTTCCAGCTCGAGGGCGAGGAGCGGCGGGCCGCCGTGCGCGCGAAGGGCTACGAGATCCAGCTCAAGGAGCAGCAGGACCAGCTCGACGGCTTCAACACCCACTTCGACGTCTGGTTCTCCGAGCTCTCGCTCCACGAGTCGGGCTCGGTGCCCGAGACGCTGGCGCGGCTCAAGGAGCTCGGTCACGTCTTCGAGCAGGACGGCGCGCTGTGGATGCGCACGACCGACTTCGGCGACGACAAGGACCGGGTGCTCATCAAGTCCGACGGCGAGCTCACCTACTTCGCGTCCGACACCGCGTACTACCTCAACAAGCGCGCACGTGGGTTCGACCACTGCATCTACCTGCTCGGCGCCGACCACCACGGGTACGTCGGCCGGCTGCGTGCGATGGCGGCCTGCGTCGGCGACGACCCGGACCAGACCCTCGACGTGCTGATCGGCCAGCTGGTCAAGATCCTCAAGGACGGCGAGGAGCTCAAGCTCTCCAAGCGCGCCGGCAACATCGTCACCCTCGACGAGCTGGCCCAGGAGATCGGCGTCGACGCGCTGCGCTACTCCCTGGCGCGCTACCCGGCCGACTCGCCGCTGACCCTCGACGTCGCCGAGATCACCAAGGCGTCCAACGACAACCCGGTCTACTACGTGCAGTACGCCCACGCCCGCACCAGCGCGATGATTCGCAATGCCACCGACCTCGGCATGACCCTGCCCGGCGACGCGTTCGACCCGAGCCTGCTGTCCCACGAACGCGACGGCCAGCTGCTGCGGGCGCTGGCGGAGTACCCCCGCGTCGTGGCCAGTGCCGCCGAGCTGCGCGAGCCGCACCGGGTCGCGCGCTACCTGGAGGACACCGCCTCGGTCTTCAACAAGTGGTACGACACCAAGGAGTGCCGGATGCTGCCCCAGGGCGACGAGCCGGTCGGTCCGGCCAATCTCGCGCGCCTGGTGCTCGTCGTGGCCACCCGGACCGTGCTCGCCAACGGTCTCGACCTGCTCGGCGTCTCCGCGCCCGAGCGGATGTGATGGGACGCGTCCCGCCCGGCGACTACGCCGGCACCTCGCCCGTCTGGCTGCGCGAGCCGGCCGACGTCAACGCCCTCGTCCCCGTGCTGTGGTCGGCGACCGCACGCAAGGACGACGGCGTGCTGTCGGTCGGGGGCCTGCCGGTCCCCGACCTGGTCGCCGACGTCAACACCCCGGCGTACGTCCTCGACGAGGACGACTTCCGTGCGCGGGCCCGCGCCTTCCGCGACGGCTTCGCGGGCTACGACATCTACTACGCCGGCAAGGCGTTCCTGTGCACCACCGTCGCCCGCTGGGTGGCGGAGGAGGGGCTGCGCCTCGACGTGTGCAGCGACGGTGAGCTGACCGTCGCGCTGCGGGCCGGTACCGACCCGGCCCGGATCGGCTACCACGGCAACAACAAGACCGCGATGGAGCTGCGCCGCGCGGTCGACGCCGGCGTGGGCCGGATCATCGTCGACTCCTTCCACGAGATCGAGCGGGTCGCCGACGTGGCCCGCCAGCTCGGCGTCCGCCAGGGCGTGATGGTGCGGGTCACCGCGGGTGTCGAGGCGCACACCCACGAGTTCATCGCGACCGCCCACGAGGACCAGAAGTTCGGCTTCTCGATCTCCTCCGGCGACGCCTTCGAGGCCGCGTCGCGCGTCGTCGCCGCCGAGGGGCTGGAGCTGCGCGGCCTGCACAGCCACATCGGCTCGCAGATCTTCGACACCTCCGGCTGGGAGGTCGCCGCGCGCCGCGTGCTCGCGCTGCACGCCCGGATCGCCGTCGAGCTCGGCCAGGAGCTGCCCGAGCTCGACCTCGGCGGCGGCTTCGGCATCGCCTACACCACCCAGGACGACCCGGCGGAGCCGGCGGTGCTGGCCGAGCAGATCACCAGGATCGTGACGGGGGAGTGCGCCGCGCTCGGCATCGCCGTCCCGCACCTGTCGATCGAGCCCGGGCGTGCCATCGTCGGCCCGGCGATGTGCACCGTCTACACCGTCGGCACGGTCAAGCGGGTCCAGCTCGACGGTGGCGCCACCCGCACCTACGTCTCCGTCGACGGCGGGATGAGCGACAACATCCGCACCGCCCTCTACGACGCCGACTACTCCTGCACCCTCGCCTCCCGTGCGTCCGACGCGGCGCCGGTGCTGGCCCGGGTCGTCGGCAAGCACTGCGAGTCGGGCGACATCGTGGTCAAGGACGAGTTCCTGCCCGGCGACGTCGCACCGGGCGACCTGGTGGCGGTCCCCGGCACCGGCGCCTACGGCCGGTCGATGGCCTCCAACTACAACCACGCCCTCCGCCCGCCGGTGGTCGCGGTCAAGGACGGGCAGGCCCGCGTCGTCGTCCGCCGGGAGACGGTCGACGACCTGCTGGCGACCGACCTGGGCTGACTACCGGGAGCGCCCGACCAGCCGCACCGGCCCGTCGCCGTACTCCTTCAGCACGTCGCCCGGGTTGGCCAGCGAGCACGACTTGAGCGACAGGCAGCCGCAGCCGATGCAGTCGTCGAGGGTGTCGCGCAGCCGCTCGAGCCGGCTGATCCGGTCGTCGAGGGCGCCGCGCCAGGTCCGGGACAGCCGGGCCCAGTCGGCCTTGGTGGGCGTGCGGCCCTCGGGGAGGGTGGCGAGCGCGTCGCGGATCTCGGCGAGGGACACCCCGACGCCCTGGGAGACCCGGATGAACGCGACCCGGCGCAGCACGTCGCGGTGGTAGCGGCGCTGGTTGCCGGCGGTGCGGATGCTGGTGATCAGGCCTTCCCGCTCGTAGTAGTGGAGGGCGGAGACGGCCACGCCGGAGCGGTGGGCGACGTCGCCGGAGGTCAGGTCGTGGCTGCGGAGGGCGCGGTTCGGGTCCATTGACCTCAACCTTAGTTCAGGTTGTCGAATGACGTCATGCACGCGATCCGCCACCACGCCTTCGGGCCCGCCGACCTCCTCCGCCTCGAGCAGCTGCCCGACCTCGACCCCGCCCCCGGCCAGCTCCGGATCGCCGTCGAGGCCGCGGGCGTCCACCTGCTCGACACCTCGATCCGGGCGGGGGAGTCCTTCGGGCTCGGCCAGGCGCCCGAGCTGCCCGTCGTGCCCGGCCGGGAGGTCGCGGGGACCGTCGACGGGGTCGGCGCCGGGGTGGACCGGAGCTGGCTGGGCCGACGCGTGGTCGCCCACCTCGGCCTCGCCGGCGGCGGGTACGCCGACCAGGCGGTCGTCGACGCGGCCCGGGCGTACCCGCTGCCGGACCACCTCGACGCCGCCACCGCCGTCGCCGTCATCGGCACCGGCCGCACCGCCGCCGCGATCCTCGACCTGGCCCGGATCGCCACCGACGACCTGGTCGCCGTGACCTCCGCGGCCGGCGGCCTCGGGACGCTGCTGCTCCAGGGCGCCCGCAACGTCGGCGCGCGGGCGGTCGGCGTCGCCGGCGGCCCCGACAAGGTCGCCGTCGCAGCCCGCCACGGCGCCGACCCGGCGCTCGACCGTCGTACGCCGGGCTGGGCGGAGGCCGTCCCCGGCCCACTCACGGTGGTCCTCGACGGCGTGGGTGGCGAGGTCGGGCAGGCGCTCTACGAACGGCTCGCGCCGGGCGGCCGGCTGGTCCGCTACGGCTGGGCGTCCGGCGTCCAGAACACCTACGACGACCCGGCCCGCCCCGTCGTCGACGTGCTCGGGCCGCCGATCATGAGCCGGCTCGCGGAGTTCGAGCGCGCGGCCCTGGCCGCGGCGGCCGACGGCTCCCGGGTGCCGCACGTCGGCAGTGCGTTCCCGCTCGCCGAGGCGGCCGCGGCCCATCGAGCGCTCGAGGCGGGCGCCACCACGGGCAAGGTGGTCCTCCTGGTCGAGCGGCCGGCGACGTGACCGCTCTCGACGACGCCACGACGACCTCGCCGTGGCGGGGCCGGCACGCCCGCACCACCGTCGGCGTGTTCTCCCTCGCCTTCCTGTTCGCCTTCGAGGCGCTCGCGGTCGCGACGGTGATGCCCGACGTGGCCGACGACCTCGACGGGCTGCGCTGGTACGCCGTCGCCTTCGCCGCCCCGCTCGCCGCCTCGGTCGTCGCGCTGGCGGCGGCCGGCGCGGAGGTCGACCGCCGCGGCCCCGCCCCGGCGCTCCGGCGCGGGCTGGTCGTCTTCTGCGCCGGCGTCGTGATCGCCGGCCTGGCGCCGTCGATGCCGGTCTTCCTGCTCGGCCGCCTGGTCCACGGCTACGGCGGCGGCGTGCTCGGGGTGGCTCTCTACGTCGTGATCGCGCAGGCCTACCCGGAGCGGCTGCGGCCGCGGGTGTTCGCGGTGCTCACGACCGCGTGGGTGCTGCCGGCGCTGGTCGGTCCGCTGCTGGCTGCCCAGATCGCGGCCGCGGTCGGCTGGCGCTGGGTGTTCCTCGGCGTGCCGCTCGTCGCGGTCGCCGCCTGGCTACTGGTCGCCGACGCCCCCTCGCGCCCCGGCGTGGACCGGTCCGAGCCGGGCCGGCTGGCGTGGGCGCTGCTGGCCGCGGGCGGCGTGCTGCTGGTCAGCCTGGCCGGCCAGCGCACCCTGCCCGCCTGGCCGCTCCTGGTGGTGGCCGGGCTCGCCGCGATCGTCGGCGGGGCCCGGCGCCTGCTGCCCGCGGGCGCCTGGCGGATGGGCCCCGGGCTGCCGGCCGTCCTCGGCTCGCGGGCCGCGATCGGCACCGCCTTCGCCGCGGCCGAGGTCTACGTCCCGCTCCTGCTCACCCTGCGGCGCGACCTCTCGCTCGCCGAGGCCGGCTGGGTGCTCACCGTCGGGGCCGTCACCTGGTCCGGCGGCGCGGTGCTCGCCGCCCGGTGGTCGGTCCTCGCGGACCAGCCCACCCGGGTCCGGCTCGGCGCGGCGCTCCTGGCCGGCGGGGTCGGTGGCTTCGCGCTGGTCGCCGCGCCGGGCGTGCCGCTCGTCGTACCGGTGCTCGGGTGGGCCGCCGCCGGGCTCGGCATCGGCATGGCCTTCTCGACGCTGTCGGTGCTCGCCCTCGCGACCGCGCGGGACGGCGAGGAGGGACGCACCTCCTCGGCGCTGCAGCTCAACGACTACCTCGCCAACAGTGCCGGGCTGGCCCTCGGCGGCGTGGTCTTCGCCGGGTTCGCGGTGTCGGCGCCGGTTCCCGCCGCCACCGGGCTGGTCCTCGCCGCGGCCGTGCTGGCCGCGCTGGCGCTGGTGCCGGCCACCCGGCTGCGCTAGACCGACGCCCGCAGCGAGAACCGGGCGCGGTACTGCTGCGGAGACAGCCCGACCCGGTCCCGGAAGTGCTTGCGCAGCGCCGCGGCGGTGGCGAAGCCGGCGCGCTCCGCGACCAGGTCGACGACGGCGTCGCTGGTCTCCAGCAGCTCCTTGGCGCGCTCGACGCGCGCCTGCACCAGCCAGTTCCCGAGGGTCAGGCCGGTCTCGTCGCGGAACCTGCGGGTCAGGGTCCGCACGCTGACGCCGAACGCCGCGGCGACCTCGTCGAGGCTGACCGGGCGGTCGAGGCGGTCCAGGAGCCAGGCGCGCACGTCGGCGGTGGTCCCCGGACCCTCGGCGACGACCGGCCGCGCGACGAACTGCGACTGACCGCCCCCGCGGTGTGGGGGAGCGAGGGTCGCCCGGGAGACGTCGGCGGCGACGGCGGCCCCGAGGTCCTTGGCGATGATGTGCAGGGTGAGGTCGACGGCGGCCGACGCACCGGCCGCGGTCAGGACGTCGTCCTCGTCGACGAAGAGCGCGTCCGGCCGGAAGTCGATCCGGGGGAAGGCGACCCGGAAGTGCTCCGCCATGCGCCAGTGGGTGGTCGCCGCCCGGCCGTCGAGCCGGCCGGAGGAGGCGACGGTGAAGGCGCCGGTGCAGTACGACACCACCCGCTGTGCGGTGTGGTCGGCGAGACCGATCGGGTCGCCGCCGTCGGGGGCGGTGTCCCACGGGGGGACGACGATCGTGTCGACCTCGGCGAGCACCGAGCGATCGGCGCGGACCGCGACCGAGAAGTCGGCGGAGGTCGGCACCGGCCGTCCGTCCAGGCTGCAGGTCACCACCTCGTAGGCGGGCCGGCCGTCGACCTCGGCGGCGCCGAAGAAGCGCGAGGCGACGCCGAGCTCGTAGGCGTAGACGCCGGGCAGGGCGACCACGCCGATGCGGTGGGGGCGAGGCGAGGGCATGGCCAGATCATGACATATATCGTCCATCTGGCCACTGGTGAGTGACCTCGCCGGCCGGAAGGCTGGGGGCACCCCAGGCGGACGAGCCTGGACGAACCTGAAGGAGGAGCGATGCGCGCAGTGCGCTACACCGGGGCCGGTGCGGCCGCCGAGGTCATCGAGCTGGTCGAGCTGGCCGAGCCGGTGCCCGCCGACGACGAGGTGCTGGTCCGGGTAGCGGCCGTCGGGCTGAACCCGGTCGACGTCAAGATCCGAGCGGCGGGGACCGACTTCGGGCCGATCGAGTACGCGCTCCGGCCCGGCTGGGACGTGGCCGGCGAGGTGGTCGCCACCGGGTCGGCGGTGACCTCGCTGGAGGTGGGCGACGCCGTGTTCGGCCTGGCCCGCTTCCCGCGGGCGGCGCACACCCTCGCCGAGCTGGTCGCCGTGCCCGCGGCCGACCTCGCGAAGGCGCCGACCTCGTGGAAGGTCGAGCAGCGGGGCGCCGCTCCGCTCGCCGTGCTCACGGCCTGGCACGCCTTCGCGGCGGCCGGCCTGGTCGGCGACGCGACCGGCCGGCGGGTGCTCGTGCTCGGCGGCGCCGGCGGGGTCGGCCATCTCGCGATCCAGGTCGCGAAGTCCCGCGGCGCCCATGTGGTCGCGACGGCGAGCCCGGGCAAGCACGCCGTGCTCGCCGGCCTCGGCGCCGACGAGCTGGTCGACTACCGCGACGCGGAGGCGCTCGCGGCGATCGAGCCCGTCGACGTCGTGCTCTCGACCGTCGACGACGGTGTTCCCCCGTTGGGCGCGGTCCGGGAGGGCACCGCGGTCGTCACGATCACCGGCTTCCCCGACGGCGCCGCCGAGGAGCTGCGGGCCGTGGGCGCGACCGGCCTGGAGCGGATCATGGTCGCCGCCGACGGGGCCGCCCTCGCCGAGGTCGCCACCCTGGCGGACGCCGGCCGGCTGACCGTGCTGGTCGAGGCGGCCTTCCCGCTCGACGACGTCGTCGCCGCCCAGGAGCGGCTGGAGACCGGGCGGGTGACGGGGAAGGTGGTCGTCACCCTGCCGTGATCGAGCCCTGACCGAGCCCTGACCGAGCCCTGGCCGAGCCCTGACCACGAGCCCGACCCGGGGCCGGACGGCCGCAAGGTGTCCGCGTTCTGCCGTCGCTGACGGGACACTCCGCCGCCGCCGATACGATCAGCGGGTGAACAGTCCTCTCAAGGTTGCCGTGCTCGGCTGCGGTTCCGTGGGGTCGCAGGTGGTGCGACTGCTCGGCGAGCAGGCCGACGACCTTGCGGCCCGGGTCGGGGCCCCCGTGGAGCTGGTCGGCGTCGCCGTACGACGTCTCGACAGCCCGCGCGAGGTCGAGGTGCCGGCCGGGCTGCTCACGACCGACGCCGAGGGCCTGGTCGCCCGCGACGACGTCGACGTGGTGATCGAGGTGATCGGCGGCATCGAGCCCGCCCGGTCCCTCATCCTGTCCGCGCTCGAGCACGGCGCCTCGGTCGTCACGGCCAACAAGGCGCTGCTCGCCGAGGACGGCGCGACGCTCTTCGAGGCCGCCGAGAAGGCCGGCCGCGACCTCTACTACGAGGCGGCCGTCGCCGGAGCCATCCCGATCCTGCGCCCGCTGCGCGAGTCGCTGGCCGGTGACAAGGTGACCCGGGTGCTCGGCATCGTCAACGGCACCACCAACTTCATCCTCGACAAGATGGACACCTCCGGCGCGGGCTTCGGCGACGCGCTGGAGGAGGCCCAGGCGCTCGGGTACGCCGAGGCCGACCCCACCGCCGACGTCGAGGGCTTCGACGCCGCCGCGAAGGCCGCCATCCTGGCCAGCCTGGCGTTCCACTCCCGCGTGACGGCCAACGACGTGCACCGCGAGGGGATCACCGAGGTCAGCGCCGGCGACGTCCGCTCGGCGCGCGACATGGACAGCGTCGTCAAGCTGCTCGCGATCGCCGAGCTGCGCAGCGACGAGCAGGGCGAGGAGGCGGTCAGCGTCCGCGTCCACCCCGCGATGATCCCCAGGTCGCATCCGCTGGCCAGCGTCCGCGAGGCCTACAACGCGGTGTTCGTCGAGTCCGAGGCCGCCGGCCAGCTGATGTTCTACGGACCCGGCGCGGGGGGCGCCCCGACCGCCAGCGCCGTCCTCGGTGACCTGGTCACCGTCGCCCGCAACCACCGCCAGGGCACCCGCGGCGTCGGCGAGTCGGCGTACGCCGACCGGGCCGTGCTGCCGATGGGGGAGACCCGCACCCGCTACCACGTCGCCATCGACGTCGACGACCGGGCGGGCGTGCTCGCCGCGGTGGCGCAGGCCTTCGCCGAGCACGGCGTCTCCATCCAGACCGTTCGTCAGGAGGGCCGGGGCGACGACGCCCAGCTCGTCGTCGTCTCGCACGAGGCCACGGACGCGGCGCTGGCCGCCACCGTCGACCACCTGCGGGACATGGACATCGTGCGTGAGGTCACCTCGGTGATGCGCGTCGAGGGAACCGAAGAGTGAGCATGAGCAACACCCCCAACGGTCAGGCCAACGGACAGTGGCGCGGCGTCATCGAGGAGTACCGCGAGCTCCTCGACATCCCGGCCGGCACTCCCGCCGTCACCCTGCGTGAGGGCGGCACGCCCCTGGTCCACTCCGAGTGGCTCTCCGGCCTCACCGGCGCCCAGGTGTGGCTCAAGGTCGAGGGCAACAACCCGACCGGCTCGTTCAAGGACCGCGGCATGACCACCGCACTCTCGGTCGCCGTCCACGAGGGTGCCGAGGCGGTCGTGTGCGCCTCGACCGGCAACACCTCGGCCTCGATGGCGGCGTACGCCGCGAAGGCCGGCGTCACGCCGATCGTGCTCGTCCCCGAGGGCAAGATCGCGGCCGGCAAGATGGCGCAGGCCGTGCTCCACGGATCCCAGGTGATCCAGGTCCGCGGCAACTTCGACGACTGTCTGCGGATGGCGCGGGAGATGGCGTGGAAGTACCCCGTCGCCCTGGTCAACTCGGTCAACCCGCACCGCCTCGAGGGCCAGAAGACCGCCGCCTTCGAGATCGTCGACTTCCTCGGCGACGCCCCCGACTTCCATTTGCTGCCGGTCGGCAACGCCGGCAACATCTCGGCGTACTGGCTCGGCTACACCCAGTACGCCGGCCTCGGCCGGGCCTCGAAGAAGCCCGTCATGCGCGGCTTCCAGGCCGAAGGCGCGGCGCCGCTGGTCACCGGCGAGCCCTTCCCCGACCCCGAGACCCGCGCGACCGCGATCCGGATCGGCAACCCCGCCTCGTGGAAGCTCGCCGAGGCGGCCCGCGACGAGTCCGGCGGCCGGTTCGCCGCCGTCTCCGACGGCCAGATCCTCGCGGCGCAGAAGGCGCTCGCGGCCAATGACGGCGTCTTCGTCGAGCCCGCGTCGGCCGCCGGAGTCGCCGGCCTGCTCGCGGAGCTCGACGCCGGGGAGTCCTACGCCGGCGCCACCGTCGCGATCACGGTCACCGGCCACGGTCTCAAGGACATCGCGACGGCCCTCGACGGCCTGGTCCTGCCCGACGTGGTGGTCGACGCCGACGTCGACGCCGCCGCCGCGGCCGCGGGCCTGTGAATCGATGACCTTCGTGGAGGGCCCGGTCCGGGTCCGGGTGCCCGCGACGTCCGCCAACCTCGGCCCCGGCTTCGACACCCTCGGCCTGGCCCTCGACCTGCACGACCGGCTCGAGGCCGAGGTGCTGCCCGAGGGCCTGGTCGTCGAGGTCCGGGGGTACGGCGAGGGGCAGGTCCCGCTCGACGAGCGGCACCTGGTGGTCCGGGCGATGCGGGTGACCTTCGACCGTCTCGGCAAGCAGCCGAGCGGACTCCGGCTGTCCTGCACGAACGTGATCCCGCATGCCCGTGGCCTCGGCTCCTCCTCGGCCGCGATCGTGGCCGGGGTGTGGCTGGCCCGGGAGCTGGTCGCGGGCGGGCGGCTGCTGCTCGACGACGCGGCGCTGCTCGACCTCGCCGCCCGGCTCGAGGGCCACCCCGACAATGTCGCCCCGGCGCTGCTCGGCGGCTTCGTGATCTCCGGGCAGGACGCCGACGGCACCTTCTGGGCCGTCCCCGGCAGCGTCGACCCGCGGGTGGGCGCGGTCGTCTTCGTCCCCACCACGCCCGTCGAGACGGAGGCCGCGCGTGGGCTGCTGCCGGCCGAGGTACCCCACGGCGACGCGGCGGCCAACGCCGGCCGGGCCGCGCTGCTGGTCGCGGCGCTCTCCGGGCATCCCGAGGAGCTGCTGCGGGCGACCGAGGACCGGCTGCACCAGGAGTACCGCCGGCCCGCCATGCCCGAGAGCCTCGCGCTGGTCGAGGCGCTGCGTGCCGACGGGGTGCCCGCCGTGATCTCCGGCGCGGGACCGACGGTGCTGGCGTTCACCGACGGCCCCGGCTCCCTCGCCACCGAGGAGCTGCTCGCCCGCTGCCCCGAGTGCTGGGGCGCGCACGCGCTCGCGGTGGCCGGTGTCGGCGCCGCGCCGGACCTGCCCGCGACGCGGTGATCCTCGCCAGCGTGGTGGTAGATTGACGCAGCGCCGCAGTTCTCGGCGCCCCGGCGGGCTCGGTCCGCCCCTCTTTCAGGCTCGCACCGGCCGCCGGCCGGACGGACCTTCGCAGAACCAGACCAGTGCGTGTTCCGCCGTCGTGCGATCGCGGAACCCACGAGATACGTGGGAAGGACTCACGTGACCGAAACTCCCGAATCCACCGCGCCCGCCGCTGCCGCGGCCCCCAAGAAGCGCTCGGGTGGACTCAACGCCATGCTCCTCGCCGACCTCAAGGCGATGGCCTCCGGCATGGGCATCCGCGGCGCCGGCTCGATGAAGAAGGCCGCCCTCGTCGACGCGATCAAGGCCGCCCAGGCCGGTGCGGCGACCCAGCGCAGCGCGCCCGCCGAGCAGCCGCAGGCGGCCCCGAAGGCGGAGGCGGCCCCGAAGGCGGAGGCGGCGCCGAAGGCGGAGGCGGCGCCGAAGGCGGAGGCGCCCAAGACCGACGCCCCGAAGGCGGAGGCGCCCCGGGCCGAGAAGGCCGACAAGGCCGAGAAGCCGGAGCGGACCGAGCGGACCGAGCGCTCGGAGCGCGCGGAACAGCCCGAGAAGCCCAAGGCCGACGAGCCCAAGGCCCAGCAGAAGCAGGGCGGCCAGCGTCAGCAGAAGCAGGGTGGCCAGAACCAGCAGCAGAAGCAGCAGGGCGGCCAGCCGAAGCAGGACCAGCAGCAGAAGCAGGACCAGCAGAGCAAGCAGCAGCAGGACCAGGCCCGGCCGGCCGCGGCCGCCGCTGACCACGACGACGCCGACGACGACGGCGACGGCGAGGGTGGCAGCCGCCGCAACCGGCGCCGCCGGGGCCGCGACCGCGACCGCACCAACCGCGCGGGGCGCGAGCCCGACACCGAGGTGCGCGAGGACGACGTGCTGGTGCCCGCGGCGGGCATCCTCGACGTACTCGACAACTATGCGTTCGTCCGCACGGGCGGCTACCTCGCCGGGCCCGACGACGTCTACCTGTCGCTGTCGATGGTGCGCAAGTACGGTCTGCGCCGCGGCGACGCGATCGCCGGCCAGGTCCGCCAGCCGCGCGACGGCGAGCGCCGCGAGAAGTTCAACCCGATGGTCCGCATCGAGTCGGTCAACGGCGTGGACCCGGAGCAGGCCAAGAACCGGGTCGAGTACACCCAGCTCACCCCGGTCTCGCCGACCGAGCGGCTGCGGCTCGAGACCGGGCCCGACGACCTGACCGGTCGGCTGATCGACATGGCCGCGCCGGTCGGCAAGGGCCAGCGCGGCCTGATCGTCTCGCCGGCCCGCGCCGGCAAGACCACGCTGCTGCAGTCGATCGCGAACGCGATCACGGCCAACAACCCCGAGTGCCACCTGATGGTCGTCCTCGTCGACGAGCGCCCCGAGGAGGTCACCGACTTCGAGCGCTCGATCAAGGGCGAGGTCATCGCGAGCACCTTCGACCGGCCCGCCGCCGACCACACCACCGTGGCCGAGCTGGCCGTCGAGCGCGCCAAGCGCCTGGTCGAGCTGGGCCACGACGTGGTGATCCTGCTCGACGGGCTGACCCGCCTGGGCCGGGCCTACAACCTGGCGGCGCCCGCCAGCGGCCGGATCCTGTCCGGCGGCGTCGACTCCTCGGCGCTGTTCCCGCCCAAGCGCTTCTTCGGCGCCGCCCGCAACATCGAGAACGGCGGCTCGCTGACCATCCTCGCCACCGCCGTCGTCGACTCCGGCTCCCGCGTGGACGAGGTGATCTTCGAGGAGCTGCGCGGCACCGAGAACCTCGAGCTGCGGCTGCGCAGCGACTTCGCCGAGAAGCGCCAGTTCCCGGCGATCGACGTCGTCGCCTCCGGCACCCGCCGCGAGGAGCTGCTGCTCGGCAAGGAGGAGCTCGAGATCATCTGGAAGCTGCGCCGCGAGCTCGCCGAGGGCGACCGGGCCGAGGCACACGCCGCACTGCTGCAGCGGCTGCGGAACTCGCGCACCAACTACGAGTTCCTGCTCAAGGTCCAGCGCGACTGAGCCGGCTCGCGCGTACGGCACCCGGCATTTGGGTGGCGTACGCGCGAGCCGTAGAATCGTCTGTTGGCTCCGGTTCACGCTCCACAACCCGTGGTGCGACCCGGACCCCCGTGAGAGGACACCATGAAGAAGGACATCCACCCCGAGTACGTCGTGACCCAGGTGACCTGCACCTGTGGCGCCTCGTTCACCACCCGCAGCACCGCCACGTCCGGCTCGATCCACGCCGACGTCTGCTCGCAGTGCCACCCGTTCTACACCGGCAAGCAGAAGATCCTCGACACCGGCGGCCGCGTCGCCCGCTTCGAGGCCCGCTACGCCAACGTCGGCAAGAAGTAGCCGGCTCCGAGCGCCGGCCGTCCGCCCCGTGCGGATGGCCGGCGTTTCGCTTTGTCCCGGCCACTTGACGGGCATTTCTGGCACTTGTCGGCCGTTGCAACGCCCGACAAGCGTCGGAATCGCCGGTCGACCGGCGATTCCTGCAGCCGCACCACCACCCGAGGAGTCCAGGTGTTCGAAGCCGTCGAGGGCATGCTCACCGAGCACGCCGACCTCGAGTCGAAGCTGGCGCTTCCCGAGACCCACGCCGACGCCCGCCTGGCCCGCACCCTCAACCGCCGCTACGCCGAGCTGAACGCGGTGATCGCGACCTGGCGCGAGTGGCAGCGCCACGGCGAGGACGCCGAGGCGGCGCGGGAGCTGGCGGCCGACGACCCGGCCTTCGCCGAGGAGGTCGAGTCCCTCCTGGCCCAGCGCGAGGACGCGGCCGAGCGGCTGCGCCGGCTGCTCGTGCCGCGCGACCCGGCCGACGACAAGGACGTGCTGCTCGAGGTGAAGTCGGGGGAGGGCGGCGAAGAGAGCGCGCTGTTCGCCGGCGACCTGCTCCGCATGTACTCGCGCTATGCGGAGCGCCGCGGCTGGAAGAGCGAGATCCTCGACGCCACCGAGTCCGACCTCGGCGGCTACAAGTCGGTGACGGTCGCGGTGAAGAGCCCGGGCAGCGCCGAGCCGGGGCAGACGCCGTACGCCCTGCTCAAGTACGAGGGCGGCGTGCACCGCGTGCAGCGGGTGCCCGTCACCGAGTCGCAGGGCCGGATCCACACCAGTGCGGCCGGGGTGCTGGTGATGCCGGAGGCCGAGCAGGTCGACGTGGAGATCAACGACAACGACCTGCGCATCGACGTCTTCCGCTCCTCGGGGCCGGGCGGCCAGAGCGTCAACACGACCGACTCGGCGGTGCGGATCACCCATCTGCCGACCGGGATCGTGGTCAGCTGCCAGAACGAGAAGTCGCAGCTGCAGAACAAGGAGCAGGCGATGCGCATCCTGCGGGCCCGGCTGCTCCAGGCCGCCCAGGAGGCCGCCGACGCCGAGGCCAGCGACGCGCGCCGCAGCCAGGTCCGCACCGTCGACCGCTCCGAGCGGATCCGCACCTACAACTTCCCGGAGAACCGGATCTCCGACCACCGCACCGGCTACAAGGCCTACAACCTCGACCAGGTCCTCGACGGCGACCTCCAGCCGGTCCTCGACTCCTGCGTCGAGGCGGACCTGGCCGCCCGGCTCGCCGCGCTCGAGGACTGAGATGCCGGCGAAGCAGCTCGTCCGGGTCGCGGCGCAGCGGCTCGGCGAGGCCGGGGTCGCGAGCCCCGAGCACGACGCCGCCGAGCTCCTGGCCCACGTCCTCGGTACGACGCGCGGCGCCCTCCTGCTCGACCCGCCGGTGAGCGCCGACCAGGCCCAGCGGTACGACGACCTGCTGGCCCGCCGGGCCGCCCGGGAGCCGCTGCAGCACCTCCTCGGCGCGGCCTGGTTCCGCCACGTCGAGGTGGCGGTCGGCCCGGGCGTCTTCGTGCCGCGTCCCGAGACCGAGCTGCTCGCCGGCTGGGCGATCGAGCACGCCGCCGCCCTCGCGGCCACCGGAGCGCGACCGCTGGTCGTCGACCTGTGCACCGGCTCCGGGGTGATCGCGAAGAGCATCGCCGACGAGGTGCCGCAGGCGCGGGTGCACGCCGTCGAGCTCGACCCGCCCGCCCACGCCTGGGCGGAGCGCAACCTCGCCGGCACGGGCGTCGAGCTGCGCCTCGGCGACCTCGCCACCGCCTTCGACGACCTCGCCGGGCAGGTCGACGTGCTGGTGAGCAACCCGCCGTACGTCCCGCTGGAGGCATGGGAGTCGGTGGCTGTGGAGGCCCGCGACCACGATCCGCACCTGGCCCTGTTTTCCGGGGCCGACGGGCTGGACGCGATCCGGGTGATCGCCGCCCGTGGCCTGGTGCTGCTGAGGCCGGGCGGGGTGGTCGGCGTCGAGCACGCCGACGCCCAGGGGGAGTCCGCGCCGGCGGTGTTCAGCCGCGGCGGGCGCTGGGAGGAGGTCCGCGACCACCGCGACCTCGCCGGCCGGCCGCGGTTCACCACGGCACGCCGCCCGCGCCATGAGCGCGAGGCAGTGGAAGGATGGAGCGCGTGAGTGCCGAGCGGTTCCCGACCGAGACCGACGAGGAGCGCGAGGCGGCGCTGGACGCGGCGAGCCGTGCCGTCCGGCTGGGCCGCCTGGTCGTGCTCCCCACCGACACCGTCTACGGCGTCGGCGCCGACGCCTTCGACCCCGAGGCGGTCACCCGGCTGCTGGCCGCCAAGGGCCGCGGCCGCGAGATGCCGCCGCCCGTGCTGGTCGGCACCAAGGGCACCCTCGAGGCGCTCGCGACCCGGGTGCCGGCGTACGTCACCCCGCTGGTCGAGCGGTTCTGGCCGGGCGCGCTGACCATCGTGTGCCACCAGCAGCCCTCACTGCAGTGGGACCTGGGGGAGACCCGCGGCACGGTCGCGATCCGGATGCCCGACCACGCCGTGGCCCGCGAGCTGCTGGACCGCACCGGCCCGCTCGCGGTGAGCTCGGCCAACCTGTCCGGCAGCCCCGCCGCGCTCGACGCGGACGCGGCGCTGGAGATGCTGGGGGAGTCGGTGGCGGTCGTCGTCGACGCGGGCGCCTCGCCGGGCGGCGTGCCGTCGACCATCGTCGACGCCACCGGCGAGCGGCCCCGGCTGCTGCGGCTGGGCGCGATCCCGGTCGCCGACCTCGACGCCGCGCTCGCCGACCTCGGCGTCACCGTCCAGGTCGAGCCCGACGACGCGCCCGACGAGCCCGAGGAGCCCGAGGGTCAGGGGGCCGCACCCGCCGATGCGTGAGTACCTCGTCGTCTTCCTCGTCGCCGCGATCGTCACCTACCTGCTGACGGTCGTCGCCCGGGAGATCGCGCTGCGCACGGGCGCGGTCGCGAAGGTGCGCGACCGCGACGTCCACGCCGAGCCGATCCCCTATCTCGGGGGGCTGGCGATGCTGGGTGGGCTGTGGGCGGCCTACCTCGTCGCCCAGCAGCTGCCCTTCCTGAGCACCCGCAACCCGTTCTCCGACGACGCGCTGTCGGTGCTGGTGGCCGGGACCCTGGTCTGCGCGGTCGGCGTGGTCGACGACATCTTCGACCTCGACGCGCTCACCAAGTTCGGTGGCCAGGTGCTGGCGGTGGGAGTGCTGGTGTACGCCGGCATCCAGTTCAAGTACTTCTACCAGGCCACCGGCGAGGTCTTCTCCCTCGACCTGGCGCAGGGGGCGCTGCTGACCGCCTTCGTGGTGCTGGCGACGGTGAACGCCGTCAACTTCATCGACGGGCTCGACGGGCTGGCCGCCGGCGTGATCGGGATCAGCGCGTCGGCGTTCTTCCTGTTCTGCTACGCGCTCTCGGTGCTCAACGACGTCAGCCGGGCCACGACCGGAGCACTGCTCTCGGCGGCCCTGGCGGGCGCCTGCGTGGGCTTCCTGGTGCACAACTTCCACCCGGCCCGGCTGTTCATGGGCGACAGCGGCTCGATGCTGATCGGGCTGGTCCTCTCGGCCACCGCGATCACGATCACCACCCAGTTCGCGCCCGGCGACCTGGCCCAGGGCGCCGACGGCACCCGGTCCAGCCTGCTGCCGGTGCTGCTGCCGTTCGCGCTCCCGATCCTGATCCTGATCGTGCCGCTGGGCGACCTGGTGCTGGCCGTCGTACGACGCACGCGGGCCGGGCGCTCGCCGTTCGCCCCCGACAAGCAGCACCTCCACCACCGGCTGCTCGAGATCGGGCACTCCCACCGCCGCGCGGTGATCATCATGTGGCTGTGGGCCGGGCTGATCGCCTTCGGCGTGGTGCTGGCCAGCGTGTTCACCGGCCCGGTGGTGTGGGCCGGCCTCGGCGTGGCCCTGGTGGTGACCCTGGTGCTCACGTTCGCGCTGCCGCACGTGCACGACCCGGCGGAGGCCGCCGGTGACGGGGCCGCGGCACCCGCGGACCGCACCCCCGATTCGGAGCCCTCCGGGACTTTGTGATAACTTTCACGAACTCCCGGAGAGCAGTCTCCGGGACCGCCCAGGACGCACCCGAGCAGAACGGCCGCCGATGCTGACGACCGAGACCCGGACCCACCGCGTGGTGACGCGTGCAGCCCTGGTGGCCGCCGTCGCCGCGGTGCTCCTCGTCGCGGTCGCGGCCCTGGTCGCCGGCTCGGCGGCCGCGCTCGGCGCCGCCGTCGGGGGAGTGATCGCCGTCGGCGTCTTCGCCTTCGGCTCCTTCGCCGTCGAGCTCGTCTCGCGGCTGATGCCGACCGCGTCGCTGCTGTTCGCGATGGTGACCTACACCTTCCAGGTGGTGGCCATGGCGCTCGTCTTCGTGGCGCTCAACGAGTCGGGCCTGCTCGACGACGAGCTCGACAGCACCTGGGTCGGCGTGGCCATCATCCTCGGCGCCTTCGTGTGGATGACGGTGCAGATCGTGCTGGCCACGACGGCGCGGATACCGGCCTTCGAGCCGCGTCCCGGCGCCCCGGTCGAGGGCGGTGCGCGGTGACCCTGAGCTGCTGCTATTGTCCGGGTCGCAATGAGTCAGCCCGAGGAGAAGCCCCAGGGCGATCCGTGGCATGCGTTCGGCTACGTCGTGGCCGGGGTCGCCTTCTACGGCTTTCTCGGCTGGCTCGCAGACCGCTGGCTGGGCACCACGTTCCTCGTGGCGGTGGGCATTCTCGCGGGTGCCGCGCTGGGGATCTTCATGACGGCCAGGCGGTTCCGCACGATGCCACCTGCGCCACCAGCATCACCAGCTCCACCCGACAGCCCGAAGCCCGACAGTTCCGACGAGCAGTGACCGTAGAGGAGACCTGGTGACCATCGCAGCCAGTGCCACCATCGCCGCCGAGGGTGGAGAGGGGTACACCGCCCCGGGGCCCAGCCTGTTCGACCTGCCCGGCATCGCCGGCACCGAGGTCACCAAGCCGATGGTCCAGCTGTTCCTCGCGGCGATCCTGGTGTTCGGGTTCTTCTACCTCGCCGCCCGCAAGCGCGCGCTGGTCCCCGGCAAGCTGCAGTTCGCCGGCGAGGGCGCCTACGGCTTCGTCCGCAACAGCGTGGCCCGCGACATCATCGGCAGCCACGACTTCCAGAAGTTCGTGCCCTATCTCGTCACGGTCTTCTTCTTCATCCTGGTCAACAACATCTTCGCGACCATCCCGTTCATCCAGTTCCCGACCTTCAGCCGCGCCGGCATGGCCTACGCGCTGGCGGGTCTGTCCTGGGTCGTCTACAACGGCGTCGGCATCGCGCGGCACGGCTTCCTCGGCTACCTCAAGCTGCAGAGCGTCCCCTCGGGCGTGAGCCCGGTGATGTACCCGCTGCTGGTCCCGCTGGAGTTCTTCTCCAACATCCTGGTCCGCCCGGTCACGCTCGCGCTGCGTCTGTTCTGCAACATGTTCGCGGGCCACATCCTGCTCGCGCTGTTCGCGACGGGTGGCCTCTACCTCATCGAGCACGTCGGGGGGATCGGCTACGTCGCCGGCCCGCTGGCCTGGGTGCTCGCGATCCTCGTGAGCTTCCTGGAGATCCTGGTCCAGTTCCTGCAGGCCTACGTGTTCGTCCTGCTGAACGCCATGTACATCCAGGGCGCGCTCGCCGACGAGCACTGACGCTCCGCCCCGACCACAACCCCACAGTTCTCACCAAGAGAAAACAACCCGAAAGGAAAGTAGCCATGGGTGGCTCTCTCAACATGATCGGTTACGGCCTGGCTGCCATCGGCCCGGGTATCGGCATCGGTCTCATCTTCGCCGCGTACATCAACGGCGTTGCCCGCCAGCCCGAGGCGCAGAGCCGCCTCCAGTCGATCGCGATCCTCGGCTTCGCGCTCGCCGAGGCCCTCGCCATCATCGGCATCGCCCTGGCGTTCGTCCTCAAGGCCAGCAACACCTGAGCCGAACCGGCCGCCTCCTGTCAGCTCGAGATCTAGGTCAGGTCCATGAAGTCACTTTTGGTCATCGCCGCCGCTGAGGGCGAGGAGCACAACCCGCTCGTCCCCGAGTGGATCGAGGTCGTGCTCGCCCTCGTGGTGTTCGCGATCCTGTTCTTCGCCATCAAGAAGTTCGTCGTCCCGAACTTCGAGAAGACGTTCGCCGAGCGCTCCGCGGCGATCGAGGGCGGCATCGCCGCGGCTGCGACCAAGCAGGCCGAGGCGGACGCCAAGCTGGCCGAGCTCGAGCAGCAGCTGGCCGACGCCCGTCACGAGGCCGCGCGCATCCGCGAGGAGGCGCGCGAGCAGGGTGCTGCGATCGTGGCCGAGATGCGGGAGCAGGCCCAGGCCGAGTCCAACCGCATCCTCGAGCACGGCAAGGCGCAGATCGAGGCCGAGCGCCAGCAGGCGGTCACCTCGCTCCGTGCCGAGGTCGGCACCCTCGCCACCGGTCTCGCCGGCCGCATCGTGGGCGAGTCGCTCGACGACGACGCCCGCCAGGCGCGAGTCGTCGAGCGGTTCCTCGCCGAGCTGGAGACGGCCGACGCCTCCGACGCGGGCAAGGACGCCTGATGGTGTCCTTCCGCGGCGCCTCCGCAGACGCCATGGCCGCCCTCACCGACCAGGTCGGTGGGGTGGCCGAGGCGTCGGCCTCGGCGGTGGCCGGCGACCTGTTCTCCGCGGCCCGCACCGTTCGGGACGAGCCGGCGCTGCGCCGGGTCGTGACCGACCAGTCGGTTCCGGCCGAGGCCCGCTCGGGCCTGGTCGGCGACCTGTTCACCGGCAAGGTCGACGCGGCCACGGTCGGCCTGCTGCGCGACGCGGCCGGCCGGCGCTGGACCCGTCCGCGCGACCTGGCCGACGCCCTCGAGCAGCTCGGCGTCGTCGCCGCCGTCCGGTCCGTCGGCCTGCAGGCCGGCACCCTGGTCGACGAGCTGTTCGCCGTCCGCCAGCTGGTCAACGCCAACCACGGCCTGCGCGACGCGCTGTCCGACCCGGTCCGCTCCGCGGCCGACAAGGGCACGCTGGTCGACACCCTGCTCGCCGGCAAGGTGCTCCCGACCACCGTCCAGCTGGTCAAGCAGGCCCTGTCCGGCTCCTACCGGACCGTCGTCTCCGCGCTCGAGGACTACGAGCGCACCGCAGCCCAGGTGCAGGGCGAGGGCGTGGCCACGGTCCACGTCGCGCGCCCGCTCACCGAGGCCGACCAGCAGCGCCTCGCCTCCGCACTGACGCGCCAGTACGGCCGCCCGGTGCACCTCAACATCGTCGTCGACCCCGGCGTGCTCGGCGGCATGAAGGTCGAGATCGGTGACGACGTCATCGACGGGACCGTGCTGTCCCGCCTCGACGACGCCCGCCGCAAGATCGCCGGCTGACCCGGCCGATCGCCGTACCACCCACGACTTCACAGCTGTAGACAAGAGAGAAGGCACCTGAGATGACGGAACTCTCCATCCGTCCGGACGAGATCCGCGACGCCCTCGCCAAGTACGTCGCTGACTTCCAGCCCGCGGCCGCGAGCAAGGAAGAGGTCGGCACCGTCGCCTCCGCCGCGGACGGCATCGCCCGCGTGTCGGGCCTCCCGTCGGCCATGGCCAACGAGCTCCTCGAGTTCGAGGACGGCACGCTCGGCCTCGCGCTGAACCTCGAGGACCGCGAGATCGGTGTCGTCATCCTCGGTGACTTCGACAAGATCGAGGAGGGCCAGACGGTCCGCCGCACCGGTGAGATCCTCTCCGTCCCCGTGGGCGAGGGCTACCTCGGCCGCGTGGTCGACCCGCTCGGCAAGCCGATCGACGGCCTCGGCGAGATCGCCACCGAGGGTCGCCGCGCCCTCGAGCTGCAGGCCCCCGGCGTGATGGCCCGCAAGTCGGTCCACGAGCCGCTCGCCACCGGCATCAAGGCCATCGACTCGATGACCCCGATCGGCCGCGGCCAGCGCCAGCTGATCATCGGCGACCGCGCCACCGGCAAGACCACGGTCGCGATCGACACGATCATCAACCAGAAGCAGAACTGGGAGTCGGGCGACCCGACCAAGCAGGTCCGCTGCATCTACGTCGCCATCGGCCAGAAGGGCTCGACCATCGCCTCCGTGCGTGGTGCCCTCGAGGAGGCCGGCGCGCTGGAGTACACCACCATCGTGGCGGCTCCGGCGTCCGACAGCGCGGGCTTCAAGTACCTCGCCCCCTACACCGGCTCGGCCATCGGCCAGCACTGGATGTACGCCGGCAAGCACGTCCTCATCGTGTTCGACGACCTGACCAAGCAGGCCGAGGCCTACCGCGCCGTGTCGCTGCTGCTGCGCCGCCCGCCGGGCCGCGAGGCGTACCCGGGCGACGTCTTCTACCTGCACTCCCGCCTGCTGGAGCGCTGCGCGAAGCTGTCCGACGAGCTCGGCGCCGGCTCGATGACCGGTCTGCCGATCATCGAGACCAAGGCCAACGACGTCTCGGCGTTCATCCCGACCAACGTCATCTCGATCACCGACGGCCAGATCTTCCTGCAGTCGGACCTGTTCGCGGCCAACCAGCGTCCCGCGATCGACGTCGGCATCTCGGTCTCCCGCGTCGGTGGCGCGGCGATGACCAAGGCGATGAAGGCCGTCACCGGCTCGCTCAAGGTCGACCTCGCGCAGTACCGCGCGATGGAGGCCTTCGCGATGTTCGCCTCCGACCTCGACGCCGCGTCGAAGCAGCAGCTGGCCCGCGGCCAGCGGCTGATGGCGCTGCTCAAGCAGCCGGCCTACTCGCCCTACCCGCTGGCCGACATGACCGTCTCGCTGTGGCTCGGCACCTCCGGTCGCCTCGACGCGGTCGACACCGGTGACGTGCTCCGCTTCGAGCGCGAGTTCCTCGACTACCTGCACCGCTCGCACGACGGCATCCTCGCCGCCATCCGCGAGACCCAGAAGTTCGAGGACGAGGACGGCCTGGCCGCCGCCTACGACTCCTTCCTGAGCCAGTTCGAGACCTCCGACGGCGGCAGCATCAAGGTCGGGCACGAGCCCGAGGCCGAGGCGCTCGCCGACGACGAGCTCGAGCAGGAGCAGATCGTCAAGCAGAAGCGGGGCTGACGCATGGCCGTATCGCTGCGTGAGTACCGCGCGCGGATCAAGTCGACGGAGTCGATGAAGAAGATCACGCGCGCCATGGAGCTCATCGCTGCGTCCCGGATCATCAAGGCGCAGCAGCGGGCGCAGGCGGCAGCGCCGTACGCCCGGGAGCTGACCCGTGCCGTGTCGGCGGTGGCGACGTTCTCCAACGTCGACCACCCGCTGACCCGGGAGGAGGAGAACCCCAAGCGGGCCGCCGTCCTGGTCATCACCAGCGACCGCGGTCTGGCGGGTGCCTACTCCTCGAGTGTCATCAAGGAGACCGAGCGGCTCGCCGAGCGGCTGCGGGCCGAGGGCAAGGAGCTCGACTTCTACCTCGCCGGCCGCAAGGCCGAGGCGTACTTCAAGTTCCGCGGGCGTCCGTACGTCCAGGCCTGGACCGGGTTCTCCGACCAGCCGACGTACGACAAGGCGGCCGAGATCGGGGCCGCCCTGATCGAGGCGTTCTTGAAGGAGCAGGGCGAGGAGGGTGACGTCGATGAGGTCCACGTCGTCTACACCCGGTTCCGCTCCATGCTCACCCAGGAGCCGACCGCGATCCGGCTGCTGCCGCTCGAGGTCGTCGAGGGCGAGGAGGCCCCCGAGGCCGACGAGCTGCTGCCGCTCTACGAGTTCGAGCCGTCGGCGGCCGAGGTGCTGGACGGGCTGCTGCCGCAGTACGTCCAGAGCCGGATCTTCTACGCCCTCCTGCAGGCCGCGGCCTCCGAGCTCGCCGCCCGTCAGAAGGCGATGAAGTCGGCGACCGACAACGCCGAGGAGCTGATCAAGAAGCTCACCCGGATCGCCAACCAGGCACGCCAGGCGGGCATCACCCAGGAGATCAGTGAGATCGTGGGTGGCGTGAACGCGCTCGCCGACGCCCAGGCTGCGAACGACTGACCCACCAGAGAAAACATCAACGGAGTAAGACATGACTGCAACGGTTGAAGAGACCACCGCCAGCGGTGCGGCCTCGGTGGGTCGGATCGCTCGGGTCATCGGCCCGGTCGTGGACATCGAGTTCCCGACCGACGCGATGCCCGACATCTACAACAAGCTCGAGGCCGAGATCACCCTCGACGGCGAGACCTCGGTCCTGCCGCTCGAGGTGGCCCAGCACATCGGCGACGGCATGGTCCGCGCCATCTCCCTGAAGCCGACCGACGGCCTGGTCCGCGGCCAGACCGTGTCCGACACGGGCAGCCCGATCTCGGTCCCCGTCGGCGACGTCACCCTCGGCAAGGTGTTCAACGCCACCGGCGACTTCCTCAACCTCGCCGAGGGCGAGACCGTCGAGGTCACCGAGCGTTGGGGCATCCACCGCAAGGCGCCGGCCTTCGACCAGCTGGAGTCGAAGACCCAGATGTTCGAGACCGGCATCAAGGTCATCGACCTGCTCGCGCCGTATGTCACCGGTGGAAAGATCGGCCTGTTCGGTGGCGCCGGCGTCGGCAAGACCGTGCTCATCCAGGAGATGATCGCGCGCGTCGCCAAGAACCACGGTGGTGTGTCGGTGTTCGCCGGTGTCGGCGAGCGCACCCGTGAGGGCAACGACCTGATCGTCGAGATGCAGGAGGCCGGCGTCTTCGACAAGGTCGCCCTGGTCTTCGGCCAGATGGACGAGCCGCCGGGCACGCGCCTCCGCGTCGCCCTGTCCGCGCTGACGATGGCGGAGTACTTCCGCGACGTCCAGGGCCAGGACGTGCTGCTGTTCATCGACAACATCTTCCGGTTCACCCAGGCGGGCTCCGAGGTCTCGACCCTGCTCGGCCGGATGCCGTCCGCGGTGGGCTACCAGCCCAACCTGGCCGACGAGATGGGCACCCTGCAGGAGCGGATCACCTCGACCCGCGGTCGCTCGATCACCTCGATGCAGGCGATCTACGTCCCCGCGGACGACTACACCGACCCGGCCCCGGCGGCGACCTTCGCGCACCTCGACGCCACGACCGAGCTCTCCCGTGAGATCGCGTCGCTCGGCATCTACCCGGCGGTCGACCCGCTGACCTCGACCTCGCGGATCCTCGACCCGCAGTACATCGGGCAGGCGCACTACGACTGCGCGATCCGGATCAAGCAGATCCTGCAGCGCAACAAGGAGCTCCAGGACATCATCGCGATCCTCGGTGTCGACGAGCTCTCCGAGGAAGACAAGATCATCGTCTCCCGCGCCCGTCGCATCCAGCGGTTCCTGTCGCAGAACACCTACGTCGCCAAGCAGTTCACCGGCATCGAGGGCTCGACGGTTCCCGTGGCCGAGACCATCGAGGCGTTCAACAAGATCGCCGACGGTGAGTACGACCACGTCGCCGAGCAGGCCTTCTTCATGTGCGGTGGTCTCGACGACGTCGAGCGCAACTGGGCCGAGATCCAGAAGAGCCTCTGATCATGGCTGACACCACGGTCGAGCACCTGCACGTCGAGCTCGTCGCTGCCGACCGGACCGTGTGGTCCGGTGAGGCGGCGATGATCATCGCGCGCACGCTCGACGGAGACATCGGCGTGCTGCGCGGTCACGCGCCCACGCTGTCGCTGCTCTCGGCCTCCGTGGTCGAGATCCAGGTCGCGAACTCCAACCAGCTCGTGGTCGTCGCCGTCGACGGTGGCTTCCTCTCGGTCGCCAACGACCGCGTGTCGATCCTGGCCGAGCGGGTCGAGCTCGCCGAGGACATCGAGGTGTCCCAGGCGCGCATCGACCTCGAGGAGGCCAAGCGGCTGCTCGACTCGAGCAACGAGGCCGAGCAGCGCGTGCGTCACGCCGAGGCGCGGATCCGCGCCGCGGAGAAGGTCGCGTAGAAGGTCACTGACACGCAGATGGCATGGTGGGAGTGGCTGCTCGACATCTGTGGCGCGCTCCTGCTGCTGTGTGTGCTGTACGGCGCCGGACTCATCGTCCGGCGCCGTACGCTCTCCCGGCACGGTGGCACCTTCGAGCTGAGCCACCGGCTGCGCACCGAGCAGCCCGGCCGCGGCTGGGTGCTCGGTCTGGGGCGCTACTCCGGCGAGACGCTGGAGTGGTTCCGGATCTTCACCCTCTCGCGTCGCCCGCGCCGGTCCTGGCGCCGCGACGAGCTGGAGTACGACGGTCGCCGTGAGCCCGTCGGCACCGAGCAGGCCTCGCTGTATCCCGACCACCTGGTCATCCGCTGCCACTCGCCCGAGGGCGAGGTCGAGCTCGCGATGAGCGTCTCCTCGTTGACCGGCTTCCAGGCCTGGCTCGAGGCGATGCCTCCCGGTACCGACTGGAACCGGCGCTAGTCTCCGGGTGTGGACCCGACCTGCGCCGACGTCACCGTCGGGTCGCGGGTCGGTCGCACCGTCCTCGCCGCGGCGATCCTCGGCTCCTCCCTCGCGCTGCTCGACAGCACCGTCGTCAACGTCGCCCTGCACCGGATCGGGGAGGACCTCGACGCCAGCCTCGGCGAGCTGCAGTGGGTCTCCAACGGCTACCTGCTGAGCCTGGCCTCGCTCACCCTGCTCGGCGGCTCCCTGGGCGACCGGTTCGGTCGCCGTCGGATCTTCATGACCGGCGTCCTGGGCTTCGCGGTGACGTCCCTCGCCTGCGGGCTGGCGCCGAGCGCGCCGGCGCTGATCCTGGCCCGGGTCGCCCAGGGGATCGCGGCCGCGCTGCTGGTGCCGGGCAGCCTCGCCATGATCCAGGGCGCGTTCGCGCCCGCGGACCGTTCGCGCGCGATCGGCACCTGGTCGGGGCTCGGCGGCGTCGCCACCGCGATCGGTCCGTTCCTCGGCGGCTGGCTGGTGCAGGCGGTGAGCTGGCGGTGGGTCTTCCTGATCAACCTCCCGGTCGCGCTGGTCACGCTGGCCGTCGCCCGACGGGTGCCCGAGACCCGGGACCCGTCGGCGGTGCGTGGCTTCGACGCGTCCGGAGCGGCACTCGGCGCGCTCGCGCTGGGTGGGATCACCTATGCCCTGATCGAGTGGACCACCTCGCCGGGCGTCGCGGCCGCCGCACTCGGCCTGGGCCTGCTCGCCGGGGTCGGCTTCTGGCTCGACGAACGCCGCTCGCACGCGCCGCTGCTGCCGCCCGGGCTGTTCGCGTCGCGCCAGTTCAGCGCCGCCAACGCGATGACCCTGCTGACCTATGCCGCCCTCGGCGGGGTGCTCTTCTTCCTCGTCCTGCAGCTGCAGACCGTCGCCGGTCTCGGTCCCCTGGAGGCCGGTCTCTCCACGCTCCCGATCACGGTCGTGATGCTGCTGCTCGCCGGTCGCGGGGGAGCGCTCGCCGGCCGGATCGGACCCCGGCTGCCGATGACCGTCGGACCCCTGCTGTGCGCGCTCGGTGCCCTGCTGCTCAGTCGGATCGACGCCGACCTCGACTACTGGACCGAGGTGGCGCTGCCCCTCACCGTCTTCGGCCTCGGGCTGGCCGCGCTGGTGGCTCCGCTCACGGCGGCGGTGCTGGCCGCCGTACCTGACGAGCACGCCGGCGTCGCGTCGGGCGTCAACAACGCCGTCGCGCGCGCCGGCTCCCTGCTCGCGGTCGCCGCCCTCCCGTTCCTGGTCGGGCTCTCGGGGGCGGACTACCAGCGTGCCGACGTCTTCGAGGCCGGCTACCGCGCCGCGATGCTGTGCTGCGCGGGCCTGCTGGTCGCCGGGGGTGCGCTGTCGTGGCTGCTGATCCGCAACCCGGAGGACCGGCGCGCCACGCCCGCACCTTGAGGGCGGCGGAGCCGCCTCAGTCCTCGAACAGCCCCCGGATGTCGTCGGCCCCGATGGAGGTGCTCATCGCCCCGTCGCCGTCGATGACCTGCGCGAACAGCTCGGCCTTGCGGGCCTTGAGCTCCATCACCTTCTCCTCGATGGTGTCGCTCGCGACCAGGCGGTAGACGTGGACGTGGCGGGTCTGGCCGATCCGGTGGGCGCGGTCGACCGCCTGGGCCTCGGCGGCGGGGTTCCACCACGGGTCGAGGACGAAGACGTAGTCGGCCTCGGTGAGGGTGAGACCGGTGCCGCCGGCCTTGAGCGAGATGAGGAACACGGGGGAGTCGCCGGAGCGGAACCGGTCGATCACGGCGGCGCGGTCGCGGGTGGTGCCGTCGAGGTAGGTGGTGGCGATGCCGACGTCGTCGAGGCGGGAGCGGACCCGGGTGAGGAAGGACGTGAACTGGCTGAACACCAGGGCGCGGTGGCCCTCGGCGGTGATCTCGGCGAGGTGCTCGACCAGGACGTCGAGCTTGGCCGAGCCGACCGCCTCGTGCTCGTCGTCGACGAGGGCGGGGTCGAGGGCGAGCTGGCGGAGCTTGGTGAGGGCGCTGAAGATGGCCACCCGGTTGCGGTCGAAGTCCTCGACCAGGCCGAGGATCCGTTGCCGCTCCTTGGCCAGGTGGGTGTCGTAGATGCGGCGGTGGGCGGCGGCCAGGTCGACCTGGAGCACCTGCTCCTGCTTCGGCGGCAGGTCGTCGGCGACCAGCTCCTTGGTGCGTCGCAGCAGGAACGGCCTGATCCGGGCGCGGAACCGGTCGAGCACGACCTTGTCGCCGTCGCGCTCGACCGGCCGCACCACCTTCTCGGCGAAGGCGCGCGGCCACGGGTAGAGGCCGGGCACGGTGATCGACAGCAGCGACCAGAGCTCCATCAGCCGGTTCTCGAAGGGGGTGCCGGTGACGGCGAGCCGGAACGGCGCGGCGATGGTGCGGATCGCCTGGTAGGTCTTGCTCTGGTGGTTCTTGGCCTGCTGCGCCTCGTCGAGCACCAGCCCGGACCAGGCCAGGTCGGCGTACGCCTCGTGGGCGAGCCGGAGCAGGGTGTAGGTGGTGACGACGATGTCATGGTCGCGGGCCAGCGCCGCCACGTCGTCGGTACGACGCGAGGCCACCGCCACCCGCAGGCCGGGGGCGTGCCGGGTGGCCTCGGTGGCCCAGGCGGTGACGACGCTGGTCGGGGCGACGACGAGGAAGGGAGCGTCGAGGGGACGCTCGGCGCGGGCGTGGGAGATCAGGGCGAGCACCTGCAGGGTCTTGCCGAGGCCCATGTCGTCGGCGAGGACGCCACCGAGGCCGTGCTGCCACAGGAACGCCAGCCACCAGAATCCCTCGCGCTGGTAGCTGCGCAGGTCGGTGACCAGCCCGCGCGGCTCGGGCCGCGGAAGGTCGGTGAGGTCACGCAGCGCCTGGGCCCGCTCGACCCATTCGGCGACCTGGGCGTCGACGAGACCGGTCTCGGCCAGCTGGGCCCACAGGCCGAGGTCGTGGTGGCCGACGCCGATCCGGTCGCCCTCGCGCTCGCGCAGCTCGGCCGCGGCGGCGACCACCTCGCGCAGCCGGTCGAACTCGGGCCGGTCGGTCGTGACGTAGAGCCCGCTCGGCAGCACCAGGAACTCCTGGTCGAGGGTGAGCGCCGCGAGGACGTCGGGCAGCGGGATCTGCTCCCCGGCCACGCTGACGGTCACGGCGAGGTCGAGCCAGTCGGTGGTCGTGGCCTCCGGCTCGACCAGGTCGAACCGGATCTCCGGCGCCACGTCGGCCTCCCGGAAGTCGGGCCGCTCCTCCTCGACCACCCGCACGCCCTCGGTCTCGCGCAGGTGGGGCAGGTCGTGGATGGCCAGGCTGAGCGCGTCGCCGTCGGTGAGCGTGGTGGCCTCGAGCAGCGCAGGCGGCACGGTGGCGAGCAGCGCCTGCTCGGCGGCCCGGTCGCGGACTCCTCCGAGGGAGTCGCGGCCGGTCAGCGGGCAGCTGCGCTCGGGGTCGGGGCCGTACTGCCAGTGCCAGCCCAGCCCGGCCTTGGTCGAGGTGTGCCACGAGACGGTCAGCACCAGCGTCGGCGCGAGCGGCTCGGGCAGCTCGACGGCGGAGTCGTCGGCCCGCACCGGCACCAGCCGCATCAGGCCGGGCAGCGTCTCGCGGAAGTCGGCGAGGTCGGCCGGCGGGATGAGGATCGGCGGCCCGTCGACGAGGTGGCGCAGCGCGGGCGGCACGGGAGCCGTCGTCGCGGCGACGACGAGGTGGCCGCGGTCGTCGAGCAGGCCGACGACGGACGCGGGGGAGCCGACCAGCACCACCGACTCGTCGCGCCAGGTGCGCTCGCCGAGGGTGACGACCGCGCGCATGGTCGTGCCGCCGTCGACGTCGCCCAGCTCGGCGACCACCTCGGCCGGCTCGTCGGCGACCTCGACCGAGACCAGCGGCCGGGCCGCGAGCAGGGTGACCCCGGCGTCGCGGGCGTTGCGCAGGGCGCGCACCACCTGGTCGCCGAACTCGTCGAGCGCGGGGGAGACGCCGGCGGAGTAGTAGCCGCGATGGCCCGCCCACTGGGTGTGGAGCGCCGCCAGCGCGTCGGCCTGGCGGGGCACGAAGCCGCGCGGGCCGCCGCCGATGTCGCTCCACTCGGCACCGCTCTTGATCCATGGCTTGCCCTTGCCCTGGCGCAGCGGACGGACCCGCAGCGTCGGGCCGGCCGTGCGGTAGCTGGCCCGGCCCCGGTCGAGGGTGATCTCGAGCGCGAGCGGGACCTCCTCGTGCACCGAGGGCTGCTGGCGCTCCAGCTCGCCCACCAGCCGCTCCACCGAGCGCCGCCACGCGGCCTCGCCCGCGGGCTGGGTGAAGGTCTGGCGCAGGGTCAGGGCCAGGGCGGCGCCATGCTTGCACACCGAGCGCACCGGGCAGGTGCACACCGTGAACACCCAGCCGGCGTAGCTCGCGTTGGGGGCCTCGACGTGGAGCTGGACCTGGTACGGCGTCTCGCGGCTCCCGAGGACCTCCGCCGTCGCGGTCACCGACGCGGCCGAGCGCATCCCGATCTCGGGCCGCCGGACCCCGCCCGCGGCGACGATCCCGCGGGCGCGCTCCAGCGTCCCGGCGTCGAAGTGGCGCGCCAGGAAGTCATCGGTCAGCTCGGCGAGGACGTCCACGGTCCTCTCATCGTGGCATGGCCCTCCGACGATTCCCGGATCCGCGCGGGGCGCTGCTCACCGCCCGCCGCGGCGCCGCTTCCCGGTGCCCTCGGGGAAGGGCCAGGCCACCGTGAGCGAGCCGCCGAGCGGCAGGGCCGACCAGCGGTCGGCGAAGTCGTCGTACCTGTCGAAGAGGCGGGCCATCAGGGCCGGATCGACGCCGCTGTCCTCGATCCGCCCCGGCCACGCGGGGTCGGGGCGGCGCCGGCCGCGGGCCACCTCCCACAGGGCGACGCTCAGCGACGCCAGCCGCTCGGAGCGGGCCATGTCGGCCGACTCTTCGGCGGTCGGGGTCCGGCGCCTCTTCAGCGACGCGCGCCTGGCCGCCGGGTCGGCCGGCCAGAACATGCCGTCGTCGCCGTCGGCCGCGGCCAGCCGGCCGTAGACGCCGCCCCGGATCCCGTCCTCGACCTCCACCAGCAGGTGGGCGACGTCGTGGGGCACCGCGTCGCTGTGGCCGGGCCCGTTGCGGGGTGCGAGCGCCGCGCCGGCCGAGCGGTCGACGGCGATCTCGTAGCGCCCGGCGAGCTTGGTGAAGGTGACGTCCACCGCTGCATGGTCGGCAGCGCGTGCCGCCCGACGCAACGGGTTATCGCTCGCCCCCGGGCACCCAGAGCACGTCGCCCTGCTCGCGGTTGGCGTGCCGGGCCAGGATGAAGACCAGGTCGGAGAGCCGGTTGAGGTAGGTGATCGCGAGCGGGTTCATCACCTCGCCGTGCACCTCGTAGGCCGCCCAGGCGGCCCGCTCCGCCCGGCGGATCACGGTGCGCGCGACGTGGAGCTGGGCGGCGGCCGGGGTGCCGCCGTTGAGGATGAAGGAGCGGAGCTTGGGCAGCGGCTCGTTGTAGTGGTCGCACCAGCCCTCCAGGCGGTCGACGTAGTCCTGCTCGATGCGCAGCGGCGGGAACTCCGGCTCGGCCACCACCGGCGTGCACAGGTCGGCGCCGACGTCGAAGAGGTCGTTCTGGACCCGGAAGAGCACCTGCGTCACGTCGTCCTCGAGCCCACCGGTCGCCACCGCGACCCCGAGCACCGCGTTGGCCTCGTCGACGTCGGCGTACGCCTGCAGCCGCAGATCGGTCTTGGTCGTCACGCTCATGTCGCCCAGACGGGTCTCGCCGGCGTCGCCGGTGCGGGTGTAGATGCGGGTGAGGTTGACCATGACTCGGAGGGTAGTCGCGTGGGCGCCGCGAAAAACTTCGGCCCGGGATGCAACCGATCGGACTGCTGGAGCGTCATGGTGGGTAACAGGCGTGTGGGGCGCCTGTCCGGATCGATCTCGGGAGGGAAGCATGGGAGCACGACCGCCGGTGGCCATCGTCGAGCATGTCCTCGGCGAGCCCATCCTGATCCTGGCAGGCGATCTCGACGTCCGCAGCACCAGCGAGCTGCGCGCCGCGGTCCACGAGCACATCCGGGTCTGCGGCACCGACCGGATCAGTCCGGTCGTGCTCGACATCAGCGCGGTGCGCTCGGTCGACGCGACCGCGCTCAAGGTGATCGCCGCGGCCAGCCGCCAGGCCCAGCGCTACGGCGTGCGGGTGGTGCTGCGCGGCGCCCAGCCCGCGGTCCGCCGGATGCTCCATCTCACCCACCTGATCCGGCTGATCGAGCTCGAGCGGGAGCCGGTCCCCGCCTGAGGCGGCGATCGTTGTGGAGAAGCCCACACGGACGACGGTTACCAACAGGTAGTGATCGGCCTACGCTTCGGCCTATGAGCACCTCGCCCGACGCAGCCGGCACCCCCGCGAAGGCATCGCACGCCAAGGACCGTCCCTGGGTGATGCGGACCTACGCCGGTCACTCGACCGCCGAGGCGTCCAACGCGCTGTACCGGACCAACCTCGCCAAGGGCCAGACCGGCCTCTCGGTCGCCTTCGACCTGCCGACGCAGACCGGCTACGACCCCGACAGCCCGCTCTCGCGCGGCGAGGTCGGCAAGGTCGGCGTACCCGTCCCGCACCTCGGCGAGATGCGCAAGCTCTTCGACCAGATCCCGCTCACCGAGATGAACACCTCGATGACGATCAACGCGACCGCCATGTGGCTGCTCGCGATGTACCAGGTCGTCGCCGAGGAGCAGAACCCGGACCTGTCGCCGTCGGAGGTCGCCCACCAGTTGGCGGGCACCACCCAGAACGACATCATCAAGGAGTACCTCTCGCGCGGGACCTACGTGTTCCCGCCCGAGCACTCCCTGCGCCTGATCGGCGACATGATCGCCTACACGGTCCACGAGATCCCCAAGTGGAACCCGATCAACATCTGCAGCTACCACCTCCAGGAGGCCGGCGCGACGCCGGTGCAGGAGATCGCGTACGCCATGTGCACCGCGATCGCGGTGCTCGACCAGGTGAAGAACTCCGGCCAGGTCTCGCCGGACGACTTCGAGAAGGTGGTCGGCCGGATCTCCTTCTTCGTCAACGCCGGCGTGCGCTTCGTCGAGGAGATGTGCAAGATGCGCGCCTTCGTCGAGCTGTGGGACGAGATCACCCGGGAGCGCTACGGCGTCACCGACGAGAAGATGCGCCGCTTCCGCTACGGCGTCCAGGTCAACAGCCTCGGCCTCACCGAGGCGCAGCCCGAGAACAACGTGCAGCGCATCGTCCTCGAGATGCTCGCCGTGACGCTGTCGAAGAAGGCCCGCGCCCGCGCCGTCCAGCTGCCCGCGTGGAACGAGGCGCTCGGCCTCCCACGTCCGTGGGACCAGCAGTGGTCGCTGCGCCTCCAGCAGGTCCTCGCCTTCGAGTCCGACCTGCTCGAGTACGACGACATCTTCGACGGCTCGCCGGTCATCGAGGCCAAGGTGCAGGAGCTGGTCGCCGGTGCCAAGGCCGAGATCGACCGGGTCCAGGCGATGGGCGGCGCGATCGCGGCCGTCGACTCCGGCTACATGAAGCAGGAGCTGGTCTCCTCCCACGCCCGCCGCCGCGCGGCGATCGAGGCCGGCGAGGAGATCATCGTCGGCGTCAACAAGTTCGACACCACCGAGCAGAGCCCGCTCACCGCGGACCTCGACGGCGCGATCATGGTCGCCGACCCCGAGGCCGAGAAGTCCGCCCTCGCCTCGGTCGAGGCCTGGAAGGCGCAGCGCGACGCCGGTGAGGTCGAGGCCGCGCTGGCCCGGCTCGCCGAGGACGCCAAGACCGGCACCAACCTGATGGCCGCCACCCTCGCCGCCGCCCGTGCCGGCGCGACCACGGGGGAGTGGGCCGGCGTGCTCCGCGAGGTGTTCGGCGAGTTCCGCGCCCCCACCGGCGTCGCCGGCGCCGTGGGCGTCGCCGAGGCCGGCGCCGAGCTGACCGCCGTCCGCGAGGCGGTGCGCACCACCGGCGAGGAGCTGGGCGGCCGACTGCGGCTGCTCGTCGGCAAGCCCGGCCTCGACGGTCACTCCAACGGCGCCGAGCAGGTCGCCGTCCGCGCTCGGGACGCGGGCTTCGAGGTGATCTACCAGGGCATCCGGCTCACCCCGGAGCAGATCGTCGCCGCTGCCGTCGCCGAGGACGTCCACTGCGTCGGCCTGTCGATCCTCTCCGGCTCCCACATGGAGCTGGTGCCGGCCGTCCTCGACGGGCTGCGCGCCGCCGGGATGGGCGAGGTGCCCGTCATCGTCGGCGGGATCATCCCCGAGTCCGACGGCAAGGCGCTGGTCGAGCTCGGCGTCGCCGCGGTCTACACGCCCAAGGACTTCGGGCTGACCGAGATCATGGGCGGCATCGTCGAGGTGATCCGCAAGGCCAACGGCCTGAGCTGAGCCGAGTCATCGGGCGCTCGCTGCGCTCGCGCATGTCGCGCCGCCTTCGGCGCCGTTTCTTCCTTCCCCGCGCGCTCCCTCGTTCCTCGGTCGCGCTGTAACACGTTGTCCGCCTGACTGCCCGGCGCCTGTCAGCCGGGATGTGGCCTCGAACGCCGTTTCTCTGCTGACAGGTGGCAGCCAGTCGGGCAGACAGCGTGTTACTTGCCCTCGCTCGCTCTCCGTGCAGAAACGGCGGGCGGCGCGACGCAACCCCCGCTCGGGGTCGGTGGGGCGCCGGAGCGGCAGCTCAGCCCGCGTCGATGACCCGGGCGAGCGACTCGGGGTCGCGGCCGACGACCGTCGTACCGTCGGAGGCCGTGAGGATCGGGCGCTGGATGAGCCGGGGGTGGGCGGCCATCAGGTCCAGCCAGGCGGCGCGGTGCTCGGCGGCCTTGGCGGGCGGCGTGACGCCCAGCTTGCCCGCGTCGGCGGTGCGGGCGATGTCCCACGGCTCCAGCCCGAGCCGGGCGAGGACGTCCTCGAGCTCGGCGACGGTGGGCGGCTGGTCCAGGTAGCGGCGCACGGTGTAGTCGACGCCGGCGGCCCGCAGCTCGCTCTCGGCGGTGCGGCACTTGGAGCAGGCGGGGTTCAGCCAGATCTCGATCACGGTCGCACCCTAGGCCCTGTCTCCCGAGGCCCGCCCTCGTGGCCGCTGCCACGTGTGATGCGCGTCACGTCGGTTAGGTCTGCCTACCCTGAATCGCCTACGCTCGTGGGGTGGGCAAGGACAAGAAGAAGTCGAAGGGGAAGGTGCGCAAGCTCCCCAAGACGAAGTGCTGCGTGTCCAAGTCGCGCTGCGGTCGCTGCCCCATCCGGATGCTCAAGGAGGGCACCCTTCCCGAGGGCTACACCGTCAAGAAGCGGGTGCTGGTGCGCGCCGACGGCAAGAAGGCCACCAAGAAGAGCCTGCAGAAGGCCGCCTGAGCGGGCGCGCGGGCGCCCACTAGGCTGACGCCCATGGCCGCACCTCGCTTCACCGACCAGCTCAACGTCCAGATCGGCAACGAGTTCGCCGCGCACAACCAGTACCTCGCCTGCGCCGTCCACTACGACGCCCTCACCATGCCGCAGCTGGCCGCGTTCTTCTATGGCCAGGCGCTCGAGGAGCGCCTGCACGCGATGATGATGGTGCAGTACCTCCTCGACACCGACGCGCCCGTGCAGATCCCGGGCGTCGAGGCGCCTGTCTCGGCCTTCGAGGACGTGGTCGCACCGATCGCGCTGGCCCTGGAGCAGGAGAAGCGGGTCACCGAGCAGATCAACGGCCTGCTCCGCATCGCCCGCGAGGAGAACGACTTCGCCTCCGAGCAGTTCATGCAGTGGTTCATCAAGGAGCAGGTCGAGGAGGTCGCGACCATGAACGACCTGCTCGCCGTCGTCACCCGCAGCAAGGACGACATCAACGCGATCGAGGACTGGGTCGCCCGCGAGCAGGGTGCCGGCGACGCCGACCCGACCGCTCCGCCGGCTGCCGGGGCCTGATCGCTCAGCCGCCGGCCCGCGGGTGGCGGCGGCGGTAGACGCGGACCGCGAGCAGCGCGCCCAGGACGACGCCCAGCAGGCCTCCGACCGCCGGTCCGGCGTCGGCGGAGACCAGGGCGCCCACGGCCAGGCCCGCCACGCCGACGAGCAGCACGATGCACCCGACGGCGAGGTTGAAGAAGACCTCGCGGAAGTAGAGCCGCGAGAAGCTCTCCTGGGGCGCCGGCCGCGCCGGCCGCGCCGGCCGCGCCGGCCGCGCCGGCCGTGCCGTCGGGTCCGCCGCGAGAGCGGTCGGCTCGGGTGCGGCCGGGACCGCGGGTGTGGCCGGTCGGTCCAGCGGGATCGCCTTGAGCACCGCGGTGACCGGCAGCGGTCCGTAGATGTGGGGGAACGTCTCGGCCGCCCCGGGGGCGGGCGCCTCCTCCACCACGGGTACGTCGAGCCGCGCCGGGTCGATCTGGAGCAGCACCATCGGCTCGGTGACGTCGCCGTAGAACCGGTCGCGTACGCCGGTCCACTGGTCGGCCCGGCTGGCGTGGATGAAGCCCTCCTCGGCGAGGGTGCGCCCCCGGGTGGAGACCGTGTAGGCGCCGGCGCGCTGCGCCTGCTCCCAGTCGCGGAGCAGGGCGAGGTGGAAGATCGGCTGCATGGCGGCGCGGCTCAGAAGAGCCGGTCCTCGGCGTTGTCGAGCCCGCGGAGCGCGTCGTAGTCGATGACGGCGCAGGTGATCCCGCGGTCCTCGGCGAGCACCCGGGCCTGCGGCTTGATCTCCTGGGCGGCGAAGATGCCGCGCACGGCGCCCTTGCCGGTGAGGAGCGGGTCGCGGTTGAGCAGCTCGAGATAGCGGGTGAGCTGCTCGACGCCGTCGATCTCGCCGCGGCGCTTGACCTCGACGGCGACCGAGAGGCCGCCGGCGTCGCGGCACATCAGGTCGACCGGGCCGATCGCGGTGGGGAACTCGCGCCGGACCAGGACCAGTCCACTGGCGAGGGTCGCGGGGTGCTCGGCGAGCAGCTCCTGCAGGTGCTTCTCGACGCCGTCCTTCTGCAGGCCGGGGTCGATCCCCAGCTCGTGCTGCGTGTCGTGGTGGATCTCCTCGATCAGGATCCGCAGCGTGTCGGGGGTCTGGCCCTTCGGGGCCTTGGCGGTGACGGTCCACTCGACCCGGCCGTCCTCGGCCTCGCCCTCGCGCACGGTGCACGGCGGCGACATCCAGTTCAGCGGCTTGTAGGAGCCGCCGTCGGAGTGGACGAGCACCGAGCCGTCGGCCTTGATCATGAGCACCCGGGTCGCCATCGGGAGGTGGGCGGTCAGTCGGCCGGCGTAGTCCACCTGGCAGCGCGCAACGACGAGTCTCACGGGCGACGAATCTACAGTCTGTGCCGTGGAGATCGACGACCAGCCGTGGTGGCGTCCCGAGCGGGCCGAGGAGGCGGGCGGTGCGACGACCTGGCTGCTCGCGGTCCGGGTCCAGCCCGGCGCGTCCCGCACGGGCGCGGCCGGGCCGGCGGGCGTCGACGGCGCCGAGCTCAAGGTGCGCCTGTCGTCGCCGCCCGTGGACGGCCGGGCCAACGCCGAGCTGGTCCGCTGGCTGGCGAAGGAGCTCGGCGTGCCGCGGTCGGCCGTCACCCTGGTGCGCGGCCAGACGTCGCGGTCCAAGGTGCTGCGGATCGCGGTACCGCACCCGCGGGACTGAGTTTCTGTGACCTCTGTCTCGATCGCCGATCGGTGGTTACCGACGGGTAGTCACGGCCCCTCGTGGGTGTCAGAATCCGGCCCATGACTTCGAGCGAGCAGATCTTCAACACGCTGGTGCTGCCGTACCTCAACCACGCGGTGCGCACCTACGAGTCGGGCTACGCCTCGGTGGGCGACATCGACGCGGCCATGCGGTTCGGCTGCGGCTACCCCAAGGGCCCGCTCACCGTCGTCGACGAGATCGGCGTCGCCGAGGTGCGCGACCGGCTCGCCGCACGGTACGCCGAGACCGGCGACCACCTGCACGAGCCGGCCGGGCTGCTCGACAAGCTGGTCGCCGAGGGCCGCAGCTTCGCCGACGAGGCCGCCGCCGCGGGGGACGCCGCCGCGCCGGAGTTCAAGCACGACATCGGCAAGGTCGGCGTCGTCGGCACCGGCACCATGGCCTCCGGCATCGTCCAGGTCTTCGCCCAGGCCGGCTACGAGGTGATCTTCGTGGGCCGCGGCCAGGACAAGCTCGACGGCGTGATCGGCTACATCACCAACAACCTCGACCGCGCCATCGCCAAGGGCAAGGGCACCGAGGGCGACAAGGACGCGCTGCTGGGCCGGCTGACCGGCTCGACCGAGCGTGAGGCGCTGGGCGGCGTTGACATCGTCGTCGAGGCGATCGCCGAGGACCTCGAGCTCAAGCTCCAGCTCTTCCGCGACCTGGACCGGATCTGCAAGCCGGGCGCGATCCTCGCGACCACCACCTCCTCGCTGCCGATCACCAAGCTGGGCGAGGCCACCGGCCGCCCGCAGGACGTCATCGGCATGCACTTCTTCAACCCGGCGCCGGTCATGAAGCTGGTCGAGATCATCACCACCTCGGCCACCTCCGCCGACGTCGACGAGACCGTGCGCGCGCTGACCGCCAACGTCGGCAAGGTCGGCGTCTCCGCCGGCGACCGCGCGGGCTTCATCGTCAACCTGCTGCTCTTCCCCTACCTCAACGACGCGGTCCGGCTCGCCGAGGGCGGCGTGGAGCTCGCCACCATCGACGCCGCGATCAAGGAGACCGCCGGCTTCCCGATGGGTCCCTTCGAGCTGCTCGACGTGGTCGGCAACGACGTGTCGCTGGCCATCCAGCGCGAGCTGTACGGCGAGTTCGGCGAGCCCGGCTTCGAGCCGGCCGCCACCCTGGTCGCGAAGGTGGAGGCCGGCGAGCTCGGTCGCAAGACCAAGAAGGGCTTCCACGACTACGCCTGACACAATGACTGCGTGACTCTTCATCACACGGCTCTCGGCGCGACCGGGAGCCGTGTGGTCTTTCTCCACGGCCTGTTCGGCCAGGGCAAGAACTGGACCGGCATCGCCAAGCAGCTCGCCGAGCGACACCGGGTGCTCCTCGTCGACCTGCCCCACCACGGTCGCTCCGCGTGGCCCGAGCGCTTCGACTTCGCCGAGACCGCGGCGCTCGTCGCCGAGGTCGTCCCCGACGACGAGCCGGTGGCGCTGGTCGGCCACTCCCTGGGTGGCAAGGTCGCCATGGTGCTGGCCCTGCTGCATCCTGAGCGAGTCGAGCGGCTCTGCGTCGCCGACATCTCGCCGGTGGCCTATCCGGAGGGGCGGGAGTTCCCCGGCTACATCTCCGCGATGCGGGGGATGGACCTGACCCAGGTGGTGCGCCGGGAGGACGCCGAGCGGCTGCTGGAGCCCGCCGTGCCCGACCCGACGGTGCGCTCCTTCCTGCTGCAGAACCTGCGCCGCGACCCGGCCGCCCCCGCCGGGTGGAGCTGGCAGGCCAACCTCGAGGTGCTCGGCCGCGACCTGGCGACCATCAGCGGCTGGCCGGAGGCGGAGCTGGCCGGCGCGGCGCCGTACGACGGGCCGGTGCTGTGGCTGGCCGGCGGCCGGTCCAGCTATGTCCAGCCGGCGTACGACGGCGCGATGGATCGCTGGTTCCCCCGCAACCGCAAGGTGACCCTCAAGGACACCGGGCACTGGCTGCACTCCGAGCGTCCCGAGCTGTTCCTGGAGATCCTCCAGCGCTTCCTGGGCGACTGAGCGGGCTCAGCCTGGATCCACCGATCTCCCGCTGCTGCGCGCCACCAGCTGGGCACCCGGCAGATCGGTGGAGCCAGGCTCAGCCCTCCTCGGCCTGGCGAGCGCGGTAGGCCGCCACGGCGTTGCGGTTGCCGCAGGTGACCGAGCAGAACCGCTTGGAGCGGTTGCGGGACAGGTCGAGCACGACGCCCTCGCAGGTCGCGTCGGCGCACACGGACAGCCGTGACATCTCGTCGGCGCGGATCACGTCGATCATGGCCATCGCGGTCTCGACGACGATCCGCTCGGCGAGCGGGGCCTGGTTGTCGACGGCGTGCAGGTGCCAGTCGTGGCCGTCGTGGCGGCGCAGCTGGGGGAGCGCGGATGCCTCGCGCAGCATGGCGTTCACGATCGTGGCGGCCTCGTCGCGCCCGGCGGTGAGCAGCTCGCGCAGCCGCGGCGCGATCGCGAGGAGGGCGTCCACCTCGGCCTGGTCGCCGTCGTGGCGCCCGGTGTAGCCGTGGTCGGCGAAGAAGGCGTCGACGTCGTCGGGGGTGCGGATCGTCACCGGCTCCAGGCTGCCGTTGACCAGGGCGACCGCCGCCTGCAAGGACAGCGAGGTGTCATGGGCGAAAACCACTTTGACAGGTTACCGCACGGCGGCCTACTGTCATGAGTCATGACGACGTTGACTCGTGACCGCTCCCGCGTCGGGCTGCTCTTCGCGCTCACCTCCGCGGTCACGTTCGCGCTCTCGGGGGCCCTCGCCCGGCCGCTGCTCGACAGCGGCTGGACCGCGGGCAGCATCGTGCTGCTCCGGATCGCGATCGGCGCCGTCGCCGTCCTGCCCTTCGGCCTGGTCGCGCTGCGCGGTCGCTGGGGGCTGCTGCGCCGCGCCGCGCCCACCGTCCTCCTCTACGGCGGCCTGGCGGTCGCCGGCGCCCAGTACTGCTACTTCTCCGCCGTGCGCACCATGGAGGTCGGTCCGGCGCTGCTCATCGAGTACACCGCTCCCGCCGCGGTCGTCGTCTGGATGTGGCTGGTCCACGGCCAGCGCCCCGGACGCCTGACCGTGGCCGGCGCCCTCGTGGCCGCGCTCGGGCTGGTGCTCGTCCTCGATCTCTTCGCCGGCGCCGACGTCGACCTTCGGGGCGCCGCCTGGGCGCTCGCGGCGATGGTGGGCGCGGCGACGTACTTCGTCATCTCCGCCGACGAGCGCAGCGGGATCCCGCCGATCACGCTGGCGGCCGGGGGACTCGTGGTCGGCGGCGTGCTGCTCGGGCTGCTCGGGCTGGTCGGGCTGATGCCGATGGCGAGCTCCTCGGCCGACGTCGCGTACGCCGGCGTCGAGGTGGCGCCGTGGGTGGCGCTGCTGCTCCTCGGCCTGGTGACCGCCGCCCTCGCCTACGCGAGCGGGATCGCGGCCAGCCGGCGCCTCGGCTCGCGGCTGGCCTCGTTCGTCGCGCTCAGCGAGGTCGTCGCCGCGGTCGTGTGGGCCTGGCTGCTCCTCGACCAGCTGCCGGCGCCGGTGCAGTTCCTCGGCGGCGCGCTCATCCTCGCCGGCGTGATCGGGGTCAAGATCGGCGAGCGCAGCGTCGTGGTCGGAACCGATCCGCTGCCCGTCACGTCTGTGGACCATGAGCCCGAGACGGTGGACGGTGTGGCTGGCGGTGTCGCTGGTGGTGTCGCTGGCGACGACGTCCTCGTGCAGCAGCCCGACCCGGCCGCCACCAGCTGAGCAGCCGCGCACCGGGCCCGCGCCAGGCGCCGAGCAGCCGGGCTGGCGCACCGAGACCTGGGCCGGGCTGAGCGTCGACGTACCAGTCACGTGGGAGTACGGCGCGGCGCCGGCCCGGCTGGGTGGCTCGCTGGCCGTGTGCGGACCGGTCGCGGGCGTCGGGCGGCCGGTGCCGCGCTCCGACGTGTGCGCGGTCTACCCGTGGCTGGCGGGGCTCCCGATCACCCAGCCCTACGTCTGGTTGGGCGCCGACCTCGAGCCGGGTGTCGTCCGCTACGAGGGCGGCCTGGTCCAGGAGACCGTCGCCGCCCAGGGCACCACGCTGACCGTGGCGAGCCCGGACGCCGCCCTGCGGTCCCGGATCCTGGGCTCGGCCCGGCCGGCGCGGTGGTGCGGGGACGCGCCGCCGGCCGCGGGGGAGGTCGAGCTCTGCGGCTATCGACGCACGGCGAGCGGGGAACGGGTGCTCGGGTTCGCGGAGCGGGTGGCGACCGGCGTGGCGGAGGCGGTGCTGGCGGCCGCCCGGCGTGCGCCGCGGACGGCAGCCGACCCGGGCTGCGGCCCGCTCGCCGGCGAGGTGGTCGAGCTGCGCGAGCCGGACCGCCGGATCGTGCTCGACCTGGGGTGCGGGACGGTCGATCCCGGCGACGGCGAGCGCCGCCGGCTGACCGACGAGGCGGTCGAGCCGTGGGCGAGCCCGATGGCTCGCGCCAGCCTGACCTACCTCATCGGTCCGCAGGGGTGAGGCTCAGCTTGGATCCACCGATCTCCCGCTGCTGCGCGCCACCACATGGGCACGTTGGCTGCGTTGCCGACGCTCGACAGCCCACCAGGCTGCCTTCGCGCCGGGCGCCTTGCCACCGCAACCCATCTGGTGACGCTCGCGACGCGGCAGATCGGTGGATCCAAGCTCAGCGCAGGTCCTGCTGCTTGACCACGACCTCGCGCACGACCAGCAGGATCGCCGCCGCGACCGGGATGGCGAGCAGCGCGCCGACCACGCCGAGCAGGGCGGTGCCGACCAGGGCGGCGATCACGATGACCGCGCCGGGCAGGTCGACGGACTTGCTCATCACCCGCGGGTAGACGACGTAGTTCTCGAACTGCTGGTAGACGACGTAGAACACCACGCAGGCGATGCCGGTCTTGACGTCGGTCGCGAACGCGATCGCCGAGACGATGACCGCGCCGAGGGTGGCGCCGATCATCGGGATCACGTCGAGGACGGCGACCACGAAGGCCAGCGCGACGGCGTACTCGCCGATCGGGGTGAGCGAGAGGAACACCAGCGAGCTCAGGCCGGCGCACAGCGCGACCAGGAAGGCGCCCGAGACGTAGCCTCCGATGTTGGCGATCACCTTGTCGCCGAGCTTGGCGACCCGGTCGCGGCGCGAGGCGGGGGCGAGCTTGTAGAGCGCGCCGGTGGTCGTGCGCAGCGAGGCGAGGAAGTAGAGCGTCAGCACGACGATCACGAACAGGTTGAACAGCGCCGACACGATCTTGAGGCCGAAGCCGAGCGCGCCGCCGAACAGCGCCGAGAGGAAGTTCTCGTCGGTGATCTTGGCCTGGAGCTTGTCGATGATGTCGTACTCGTCGTTGAGCTGCTGGATCTTCTTGTTCTTCTGCAGCTCGTCGAGCCAGCCGGGCGCGTTCTTGGTGATCGCGGTGATCTGGTCGGTGATGACCGGGACGATCGCGACCAGGAAGAGCGCGACGGTGCCGAGCGCCAGCACGATCACGACCGTCACCGCGAACGAGCGGCGCAGCCCGCGCCGCTCGAGGAAGGTCACCGCGGGGTTGAGGCCCGCGGCCAGGAAGAAGGACACCACCACGAGCATCAGCACCGAGCCGATGCCGAGGACGGCCTGGAACAGCCAGAACGCGATCAGCGCGCCCAGGGCGCCGACGAAGCCGTAGTAGAAGGGCGAGCGCCGGTCGAACGGCTTGCCGAGCTCGCCGTACGGCGCCGGGTCGCCGTCGACCGGAGCCGCCGGGTCGATCCCGGCGTGCTCGGCGACGCCGTCGGCGGCCTCCGCGGCTCCCTCGGCGGCGCTGCTCAACTCTCGTCCTCGCCGAAGCCGGCGACGAGGTCGGCGAGCGAGGACAGCTGGGCGGTGATCGACGCGCGGCGCTTGGTCAGCCGGTCGAGCTCGGCGCGCTTGGCCGCGATCTCGCGCTGCAGCTCGGCGTCGCCGCTGGCGGTGATCGCCTCGGCCTGGGCGCGGGCCGAGGCGATGACCTGCTCGGCCTCGCGGCGGGCGCGGGTGAGCACGCCCTCGGCCTCGGTCTGCGCGGCCGCCCGGTTGGCGGCGGCCTGCTTGCTCGCCTCGGCAGCCCGCGCCTCGGCGGCGTTGGCGCGCTCCTCGGCCTCCTGGACCAGGCGCCGGGTCTCGGCGACCGCGGTGTTGTGGTGGTCGGTGGCCTCGCGGGCGAGCCGCTCCTTCTCCATGGCCAGGGCGCGCCGCGCCTCCTGGACCTCGCGGTCGACGGCGGCCCGGGCCTGCTCGACCTCGCGCTGGGCCTGGGCGCGCTGCTCGGTGGTCTCCTGCTGCGTGGCGAGCCGGAGCTGGTCGGACTCGCGGCGGGCGGCGGCGAGGGTGTCGGCGGCCTCGCTCTGGGCCAGCGCGCGCTCCTGCTCGGCGTCGGCGAGCAGCCGGGTGCGGTTCTCCTCGAGCTCACGCAGCTGGACCGCGCGCATGTCGTCGGCCTCGCGGGCGGCCTCGGCGCGGATCGCCTTGGCGTCGCGGGTCGCCTGGTCGCGGATCTCGGCGGCGTCGGACTCGGCCGTCGCGCGGATCTCGGCGGCCTCCTCCTCGGCGAGCCGGAGCATCGCGCTGGCCCGGCCACCCAGCCCGGCGTACGACGGGTTGTCGATCTCGGCGAGCTCGGAGCGCAGCCGGGCGACCTCCTGCTCGAGGTCGATGACGCGCTGCTCGGACTCCGAGAGGCTGGCGCCGAGCGTGGCCTTCTCACTGGCGAGCTGGCGGATCTGGGCGTCGACCGCGTCGCGGTCGTAGCCGCCCTTGCGGACGATCGGCAGCCCCGCGGTCGTGGCGGGGGAGCCGAACCCGACCGGGCGCCCGGCAGGCGCCGCGGCTGCCGGCGGAGCGGTGGGTCGTGGGGTCGGCGTGGTCCGGGAGGCCGCGGGGGTGGCCGGGGGCGCGGCCGGGGTCTCGGCCGTCTTCACCGCCGGGATGACCTGGGTCGGCTCGTCGTCGGTGGCCTTGGTGGTCACGGTCCTGGGCTCCTCGGTCGGGGTGGGCTCGTCGTCGAAGATGGACAGACCCTCGTCGCTCATGGGAACTGAGCCTCCCTGGCTCTCGCTGCGGTCATGGGGGGATGGCGTGCACGAACCCGCCCATGATCCCTGATGGCGCAACCGATTCCCACCCCGCCTCGCCGCGTCGTGCGCGGATCCGCACCCGCAGACGCCACCGGGCGGGCCCGCGCTCGCGCGCGGACCCGCCCGGTCGTCGTACCGCAGGCTGAGGGAGCTCAGATCCCGCGGAACAGGTTGATCTTGTCGAGGTGCTTCTCGCGCAGCTCCTCGTTCTTGACGCCGAGACCCTCCTCGGGGGAGAGGCACAGCACGCCGACCTTGCCCTGGTGCTTGTTGTGGTGCACGTCGAGCGCGGCCTGGCCGGTGTCCTCGAGCTTGTAGGTGCGCGACAGGGTGGGGTGGATCTTGCCCTGCGCGATGAGGCGGTTGGCCTCCCACGACTCGCGGTAGTTGGCGAAGTGGCTGGAGATGATCTTCTTGAGGTTCATCCACAGGTAGCGGTTGTCGTACTCGTGCATGTAGCCCGAGGTCGACGCGCAGGTGGTGATGGTGCCGCCCTTGCGGGTGACGTAGACGGAGGCGCCGAAGGTCTCGCGGCCCGGGTGCTCGAAGACGATGTCGATGTCCTCGCCGCCGGTGAGCTCGCGGATCGCCTTGCCGAAGCGCTGCCACTCCTTGGGGTTCTGCTGGGTGCCCTCCTCGTTCCAGAACTTCGGCGCGAGCTCGGAGCGGTTGATCACCATCTCGGCGCCCATGTTGCGCACGATCTGGGCCTTCTCCTCGTTGGAGACCACGCAGATCGGGTTGGCGCCGCCGTTGAGGGCGTACTGGGTCGCGAAGCCGCCGAGGCCGCCGGACGCGCCCCAGATGAGGACGTTGTCGCCCTGCTTCATGTTGCCGCCGTTGGCGGAGACGAGCTGGCGGTACGCCGTGCAGTTGACCAGGCCGGGGGAGGCGGCCTCCTCCCAGGTGAGGTGCTCGGGCTTCGGCATCAGCTGGTTGGCCTTGACCATCGCGACGTCGGCGAGGCCGCCGAAGTTGGTCTCGAAGCCCCAGATCCGCTGGGAGGGGTCCATCATCGTGTCGTTGTGGCCGTCGGGCGCCTCGAGCTCGACGGACAGGCAGTGGGCCACGACCCGGTCGCCGGGCTTCCACTTGGTCACGCCCGCGCCCACGGCCAGCACGACGCCGGACAGGTCGGAGCCGACGATGTGGTAGTCGAGGTTGTGGCGCGCGCCGAGCTCGGACTCGCGGCCGTAGCGCTCGAGGAAGCCGAAGGTGGAGACCGGCTCGAAGATCGAGGTCCACACCGTGTTGTAGTTGATCGCCGAGGCCATCACCGCGACGAAGGCCTCGCCGGGGCCGAGCTCGGGGAGGGCGACCTGGTCGACGTGCAGGGACTTGCGGGGGTCCTTGTCGCGAGAGGCGATGCCCTCGAACATGTCGACCTCGTCCTTGTGGACGGTGACGGCCCGGTAGGACTCGGGAAGGTCGAGGTTGGCGAAGTCCTCCGCGGAGGCCTCCGCCTGGATGGCGTCGAGGATGTGCTGCACGGTCGTCGTCTCCTGGGAATCGTCGCGAGCCAGTCGGCCCAGCGGGACTGGGTGGCACCTAAGGCCGCCGCGAAGATACCCGCCGGTAATCTCTCGGTGGCGGGTTCGTGACACGCGTCTCATCGAGAGCGTGGTCCGCGGCGACCGCACCGTCCTGGGCTCGGCGGCGCGTCGATGAGCCACGATAGGGCCATGACGTTGCATCCGGGTTCGATGTCCACGTCGGGGGTCGTCGATCTCAATGCCGACGTCGGGGAGTCCTTCGGGCGCTGGCGCCTCGGCGACGACGACGCGCTGCTCCCGCACCTCACCAGCGCCAACGTCGCGTGCGGCTTCCACGCCGGCGACCCGCTCACGCTGCGGCGCACCTGCTCGCTCGCGGTGTCGCTGGGCGTCACCATCGGCGCCCAGGTCGGCTATCGCGACCTGGCCGGCTTCGGGCGCCGGTACGTCGACGTACCGGCCGACGAGCTGGCCGCCGACGTGCTCTACCAGCTCGGCGCCCTCGACGGGATCGCGCGCGCGGCGGGCGGCCGGGTCGCCTACGTCAAGCCGCACGGCGCGCTCTACCACGCCGTCTCCCGGCATCCCGAGCAGGCGCAGGCGGTCGTCGACGCGGTGCGCGCCTACGGCGGGCTGCCGGTGCTCGGCCTGGCCGGCTCGGCGTTCCTCGCGGCGGTCGGCGAGGCCGGGCTGGAGGCGGTCGGCGAGGGCTTCGCCGACCGGGCCTACCTGCCCGACGGGGGACTGGTGCCCCGGAGCGCTCCCGGCGCCGTGCTCACCGACCCGGTCGCCGTCGCGGCCCAGGCGGTCGAGCTGGCCCGCTCGGGCGACGTACGGTCGCTGTGCGTGCACGGCGACTCGCCCGGCGCGCCCGAGCTGGCCGCGGCGGTGCGTGGCGCGCTCGAGCAGGCCGGGCTCCCGGTGGGGGCGTTCGCCGCCGGGTGAGCGTCGTATCTGACGAACGGGTCGTCGCCGAGGCCGTTTCGCAGCCCGTTCGTCAGATACGCGGGGAAGAACCCGAGCCCACGCCCGGTGGGTCAGTGGGCGTCGGCCGCGGGCTCGACCAGCTCGACGAGGACCCCGCCGGCGTCCTTGGGGTGCACGAAGTTGATCCGGCTGTTCGCCGTGCCGCGGCGGGCCTCGGGGTAGAGCAGGCGCAGGCCGCGCTCGCGCAGGATCGCGGAGACCTGGTCGAGGTCGGTGACCCGGTAGGCGAGCTGCTGCAGGCCCGGGCCGCTGCGGTCGATGAACTTCGCGATGGTCGACTCGGCGTTGAGCGGGGCGAGCAGCTGGATCTTGGAGTCGGTGTCGCCGACGGCGACCATCGCCTCGCGCACGCCCTGCTCCTCGTTGGTCTCCTCGTGGGCGACGTGCATGCCGAAGTTGTCGCGGTAGAACGCGATCGCCTCGTCGAGGTCGGGGACCGCGATGCCGACGTGGTCGATCGCCGTGAACAGGTGGGTGGGGACGCCGTCAGTGATGCTCATGCGCGTCATTGTGCCGTCGCCCCTCTCCTTCGGGGGTGTGACGAGTCCCTCATCGACCGCACGATGGACCCCTCGCCGGGCCCGGATACCCGCGAGTAGAGTCGAAATGTTCCGACCACACGTCTGCACGGAGGATCCATGTCCGACAACCCCAGCGTCATCGTCGCCGGCGCCCGTACGCCGATCGGTCGCCACCTCGGCGCCCTCAAGACCCTGTCGGCCGCTGACCTCGCCGGTGTCGCGATCAAGGGCGCGCTGGAGAAGGCCGGTGTCTCCGGCGACCAGGTCGACTACCTGATCGTGGGCCAGGTGCTCCAGGCCGGTGCCGGCCAGAACCCGGCCCGCACCGCCGGTCTCGCCGCGGGCCTCCCGCCGAGCGTGCCCTCGATCACCATCAACAAGGTGTGCCTGTCGGGCATCAACGCCATCGCCCAGGCCGACCAGCTGATCCGTGCCGGCGAGGCCGACATCGTGGTCGCCGGCGGCACCGAGTCGATGACCCAGGCGCCCCACCTGCTCCCGAAGTCGCGCGAGGGCTTCAAGTACGGCGACACGACGCTCGTCGACTCGCTGGCCTACGACGCGCTGTTCGACCAGGCGACCCAGCAGGGCATGGGCAACCTGACCGAGGCCACCAACGCCTGCCGCACCACCCCGCTGAGCCGCGAGGAGCAGGACGCCTTCTCCGCCCGCTCGCACCAGCTCGCCGCCGCCGCGCAGAAGAACGGCGTCTTCGACGACGAGATCGTCCCGGTGAGCATCCCGCAGCGCAAGGGCGACCCGGTCGTCGTCAGCCAGGACGAGGGCGTGCGCGGCGACACCACCGCCGAGGGCCTCGCGGGCCTGCGCCCGGCGTTCGCCAAGGACGGCACGATCACCGCCGCGTCCTCCTCGCAGATCTCCGACGGCGCGGCCGCGGTCGTGGTGACCAGCAAGAAGAAGGCCGAGGAGCTCGGCCTCCCGATCCTCGCCGAGATCGTCAGCCACGGCCAGGTCGCCGGCCCCGACTCGACCCTGCAGCTGCAGCCGGCCAATGCCACCAAGAAGGCCCTCGACAAGGCCGGACTGAGCGCCGCCGACCTCGACCTGGTCGAGTTCAACGAGGCCTTCGCCGCCGTCGGCATCGAGTCGGCCCGGGCCCTCGGCATCGACGAGGACAAGGTCAACGTCAACGGTGGCGCCATCGCCATCGGTCACCCGCTCGGCGCATCCGGTGCGCGGATCACGCTGCACCTCGCGCTCGAGCTCAAGCGCCGCGGTGGCGGCCTCGGTGCCGCCGCGCTCTGCGGCGGCGGGGGCCAGGGCGACGCGCTGGTGCTCCGGGTCCCGTCCGCCTGAGCGGACAGCCTTGCCCGAAGCAAGCATCCAGGGCGGCCGTCGCGGGATCACCGCGGCGGCCGTTCCTGCCTTGGTCGAGAAGGCGCGCACGGGCGACCCGAGGTCCGTGGGCCGGCTGGTGTCGCTCGTCGAGGACGAGTCGGCACTGCTGCCGGAGCTGATGCGCGCCCTCGCGCCGTACGCCGGGCACGCCCACGTCATCGGCCTCACCGGCTCGCCGGGCGTCGGCAAGTCGACGTCCACCAATGCGCTGATCGGCGAGCTGCGCCGCCGCGGCCGTCGGGTCGCCGTGCTCGCGGTCGACCCGTCGTCGCCGTTCTCGGGGGGCGCGCTGCTCGGCGACCGGATCCGGATGGGCGACCACATCCTGGACCCCGGCGTCTTCATCCGCTCGATGGCCGCCCGCGGACATCTCGGCGGGCTGGCCTGGACCACCCCGCAGGCGCTGCGGGTGCTCGACGGCGCCGGCTTCGACGTCGTCCTGGTCGAGACGGTCGGCGTCGGCCAGAGCGAGGTCGAGGTCGCCGGCCAGGCCGACACGACGATCGTGCTGCTCGCGCCCGGGATGGGCGACGGGATCCAGGCCGCCAAGGCCGGCATCCTCGAGATCGGCGACCTCTATGTCGTCAACAAGTCCGACCGCGACGGCGCCGACAAGGTCCGCCGCGACCTGCGCTCCATGCTCGGTCTCGCCGAGCGCCGCGAGGGCGCCTGGCGCCCGCCGGTCCTCAAGACCACGGCGTCGACCGGCGACGGCGTGACCGACGTCGTCGACGCGATCGACGAGCACGCCGCCTGGCTGCGCGAGAGCGGGGAGCTCGACCGGCGCCGGCTGCGCCGCGCCCGCGACGAGATCGAGACGCTCGCGCTCACCGCGCTGCGTAGGCGCTGGGGCAGCGTGGGCGAGGGCGACCGGCTCGACGAGCTCGCCGCCGCGGTGGTCGCCGGCGAGGTCGACCCGCACGCGGCCGCGGCCGAGCTCGCGCTCAGCTGAACTTCGGGCCGAGGGCCAAGAAGGGCGGCTCGGGGAGCTCGACGCGCGGTGCGCTCGCGGCGTCGACGATGGTCACCGGCGCGGTCGGCTGCGCGATCCGCAGCCCCTCGGGGTCGCGGAGCGCGAGCGTGAAGGTCTCCGGCGGCTCCACGACGGCGTCGGCCGCGATCGGGATCCGCACCGTCACGCGCACCCTGCCGGCGGGAATCTCCACGCGGGCCCGGAAGGGCGGCAGGTCGGCGCCGACGCTCGCCGTACCGGAGACGGCCTCGACGACCACCGCGGTGTCCCGGCCCGCCGGCTGGGCGAGCTCGAGGGTGACGACGGCGTCGGTGCCCTCGACCGCCTGGCCCGCGACGGCGGTGACGTCGGGGGTCGGGAAGCCGGGGCGGCCGCGCTCGTCGAGCGCGGTGAAGCAGTAGCCGCGCCGCTTCGCCACCCGGATCACCCGGTCCACGGCGCCGACCGAGATCGGCGAGCGGGTCACCCCGTCGTGCTGGAGCACGATGTTGCGGCCGGGGCGCAGCCCGGCCAGGATCCGCCGCGCGATCTGCCGAGAGGTGCCCGACTTCCAGTCGAGCGAGTCGTCGGTCCACAGCACCGGGACGTAGCCGGAGTCGCGGATCGCCCGGCGCGCGGGCTTCGCCAGGGCGCCGTACGGCGGTCGCATCAGGTCGGTGGGGTGCAGCCCGGCGTCGAGCATCGCGCGGCGCGTGGCCCGCAGCGAGCGGCGCACGTCGCGATAGGACTGCCGGCTCATGTCCTGGTGCGCCCAGCTGTGGTTGGCCGTCAGGAAGCCGGCCCGCTCGACCTCGAGCGCCGCGGCCGGGTTCGCCGCGACCCGCTGGCCGACCATGAAGAAGGTCGCCGGGACGTGGTGGCGCCGCAGCACCCGCACCAGCCGGTGCGTCGTGCCGGCGGCCGGTCCGTCGTCGAAGGTGAGGGCGACCCGTCCGGTGCAACCCTGCGTGGGCGCGGCCGGGGCCGCCTCGGCGGGGGAGCCGGTCGCCACCCCCGCGAGGGTCAGCAGGACGACGAGGAGCGCGTGGACGGGACGGAGCACGGGCACAGCATGAAGGGTCAGCGGCCCGGGTTCCGGCATTTCGGAGGATTCCGGGCTGTGCCGTCGCTCCTGCGAGGATGACGGGGTGAAGGACGTCGTCATCCTCGGCTCGACCGGCTCGATCGGCACCCAGGCGCTCGACCTGGTCCGCGCCAACCCGGACCGGTTCCGGGTGGTGGGCCTCACGGCCGGGGGCGGCAACCGAGACCTGTTCGACCGGCAGGTGGCCGAGTTCGCCCCGCGCTTCCACGGGCTCGGCGAGCAGGCCAGCGTCGAGGCCGCCCAGCAGGAGTGCGATGTCGTCCTCAACGGCATCACCGGCGCCGTCGGCCTGCTGCCGACCCTGGCCGCCCTGGAGGCCGGCAGCACGCTCGCGCTCGCCAACAAGGAGTCGCTCGTCATGGGCGGTCCGCTCGTGCTCGACAAGGCGAAGCCGGGCCAGATCGTGCCGGTCGACTCCGAGCACAGCGCGCTCGCCCAGTGCCTGCGCGGCGGCACCCCCGACGAGGTACGCCGCCTGGTGCTGACCGCCAGCGGCGGCCCGTTCCGCGGCCGGAGCCGCGCCGAGCTCGCCGACGTCACCCCGGAGCAGGCCGGCAACCACCCGACCTGGGACATGGGCCCGGTGATCACCATCAACTCCGCGACCCTGGTCAACAAGGGCCTCGAGGTGATCGAGGCCCACCTGCTCTTCGGCATCCCCTACGACCGGATCGAGGTCGTGGTCCACCCCACCAGCGTGGTGCACTCGATGGTCGAGTTCGTCGACGGCTCGACGCTGGTCCAGGCCAGCCCGCCGACCATGCTGATCCCGATCGCGCTAGGGCTCTCGTGGCCCGACCGGGTGCCCGATGCGGCCCCCGCCGTGGACTGGACCCGGCCCGAGACCTGGGAGTTCCTGCCGCTCGACGACGAGGCGTTCCCCGCGGTGGCGCTGGCCCGGGCGGCGGGGGAGCGCGGCGCGACCGCGCCGGCCGTCTACAACGCGGCCAACGAGGTCGCGGTCGACGCCTTCCGCGCCGGCCGGCTGGGCTTCACCGGGATCGTCGACCTGGTTGCCGACGTGCTAGCCGCCCACGACGTACCCTCGGAGGGGCAGCTCTCCCTCGACGACGTCCTCGCGGCCGACGCGTGGGCGCGGGAGGCGGCCAGCCAGCTCATCGACCCGAGGACCGCACCCCGCCCATGACCGCACTGCTCTACCTGCTCGGCGTCCTCGTCTTCGTCGTCGCGATCCTCGCCTCGATCGGACTGCACGAGCTCGGCCACATGATCCCGGCCAAGGCCTTCGGCGGGAAGGTCACCCAGTACTTCATCGGCTTCGGGCCCACGGTGTGGAGCCGGCAGGTCGGCGAGACCGAGTACGGCGTCAAGGCGATCCCGCTCGGCGGCTACGTCAAGATCGTCGGCATGCTCCCGCCCGGCGCGGTCGAGCTCGCCGACCAGGTCGAGGTGGATGCCGACGGCAACCACGTGGTCCGGGTCCGCAAGTCCAACACCGGCATGTTCACCCAGCTCATCTCGGACGCGCGGGCGGCCGAGTGGGAGACGATCCGGCCCGAGGACGCCGACCGGCTCTTCTACAAGTTCCCGTGGTGGAAGAAGGTCATCGTGATGGGCGGCGGCCCCACGGTGAACCTCGTCATCGCCTTCCTGATCTTCGCCGGGGTCTTCGCGACGTACGGCAACCCCGGCGACCGGACCGTCGAGACCACCATCGCCGAGGTCAACGCCTGCGTCATCCCCGGCTACCAGAAGGACCGGGTCTGCACCCCGGAGGAGGTCGCCACGCGACCGACCCCGGCGTACGCCGCGGGGATCGAGGCCGGCGACCGGATCGTGTCGTTCAACGGCACCCCCGTGACGAGCTGGACCCAGGTGCAGAGCCTGGTCAAGGCCAACGGCACCGCCGAGGCCGACGTGGTCGTCGAGCGCGACGGCAAGCAGCTGACCTTCACCACCGAGACCGCGGTGCGCCCGCCCGACAAGAAGGGGCAGAAGACCGACGACAAGGTCGGCTTCCTCGGCGTCGTGCCCCGCTCGCACCCCACCACCGGCGGCGTGATCTACACCGTCGACCAGATGGGCACGATGACCGTCGAGGTGGTCAAGTCCCTCGCCACCCTGCCCGCCAAGGTGTGGGGCGTCGCCGAGGCGATCGTCGGGGTCCAGGAGCGCGACCCGATGGGCCCGGTCAGCATCGTCGGCGGTGGTCGCCTGGCCGGCGAGACCGCCTCCCACGACGAGATCCCGGTCCAGGCCAAGCTGATCTCGCTGCTGATGCTGGTCGCCGGATTCAACTTCTTCATCGGCATGTTCAACTTCGTGCCGCTGCTGCCGCTCGACGGCGGTCACATCGCCGGCGCCCTGTGGGAGGCCGTGCGCCGGGGCTGGGCCCGGCTGCGGCGCCGGCCCGACCCGGGCTACGTCGACGTGGCCAAGCTGCTGCCGGTCGCCTATGTCGTCGGCCTGGCCATCTTGGTGATGGGCGTCGTGCTCATCGTCGGTGACCTCGTCGTACCGGTTCACCTCGAATCCTGATCCACCCCCTCCGGAAAGTAGTCTTGACGCCATGACGTCGATCAGTCTGGGCATGCCCGAGGCGCCCCCGCCGGTGCTGGCCCCCCGCCGCCGGACCCGCCAGATCCGGGTCGGCAAGGTCGGGGTCGGCAGCGACCACCCGATCTCGGTGCAGTCGATGACCACGACCCTCACCTCCGACGTCAACAGCACGCTCCAGCAGATCGCCGAGCTCACCGCCGCCGGCTGCGACATCGTCCGGGTCGCGTGCCCCAGCCAGGACGACGCCGACGCGCTGCCCGAGATCGCCCAGCACAGCCAGATCCCGGTGATCGCCGACATCCACTTCCAGCCGAAGTACGTCTTCGCCGCGATCGAGGCGGGCTGCGCCGCCGTCCGGGTCAACCCGGGCAACATCAAGAAGTTCGACGACCAGGTCAAGGAGATCGCCAAGGCGGCCCAGGACCACGGCACCTCGATCCGGATCGGCGTCAACGCGGGCTCGCTCGACAAGCGGCTGCTCGAGAAGTACGGCAAGGCCACGCCCGAGGCGCTCGTCGAGTCGGCCGTGTGGGAGGCGAGCCTTTTCGAGGAGCACGGCTTCCGCGACTTCAAGATCTCGGTCAAGCACAACGACCCGGTCGTGATGGTGCGCGCCTACGAGCTGCTCGCCGAGCAGGGTGACTGGCCGCTCCACCTCGGGGTCACCGAGGCGGGCCCGGCGTTCCAGGGCACCATCAAGTCGGCCACCGCCTTCGGCGCCCTCCTCTCGCGCGGCATCGGCGACACCATCCGGGTCTCGCTCTCGGCGCCGCCGGTCGAGGAGGTCAAGGTCGGCATCCAGATCCTCCAGTCGCTCAACCTGCGCCCGCGCAAGCTCGAGATCGTCTCCTGCCCCTCGTGCGGTCGCGCCCAGGTCGACGTCTACACCCTCGCCGAGCGGGTCACCGCCGGCCTCGACGGGCTCGAGGTCCCGCTGCGGGTGGCCGTCATGGGCTGCGTCGTCAACGGCCCCGGCGAGGCGCGCGAGGCAGACCTCGGCGTCGCCTCCGGCAACGGCAAGGGCCAGATCTTCGTCAAGGGCGAGGTGATCAAGACCGTACCCGAGGCCGAGATCGTCGAGACGCTGATCGAGGAGGCGATGAAGATCGCCGAGTCGATGGAGCCGGTCGAGGGCGCCGAGGCCACCGTCTCGGTCGGTTGAGGACCGCCGGGCCCGATCGCCACTGGTGGTCGAGCCGGACCACTAGGGTGGTCGCGTGTTGACCACCCGGCACGGCGTGCGCGTCCTCGCGCAGGCCGACCTTCCCGCCTTCGTGGCGCTCGCGGGCCTCGACCCGGTCGTCAACGTGTTCGCGATCCATCGCGCCCACACCACCAACCTCGAGCCACGCTGGCTCGGCGGTGAGATGTGGGGCCGGTTCGAGGGCGGTCACCTGGTGGCCGCGTGCCATGTCGCCGCGAACCTGGTGCCGGTGCAGGCCACGCCGGAGGACGCCGAGGTGTTCGCCGGGCGCGCCCTGGCCCGCCGTCGTACCGCCTCGACGATCGTGGGTCCCCAGGACGCCGTCCGCGCGTTCTGGGGCCTGGTCGCTCCGGAGTGGGGGCAGCCGCGCGACATGCGCTGGGACCAGCGACACCTGGTGATCGACACCGAGCCGCTCGTCGCGCCCGACCACGGCGTGCGCCACGGCACGCCCGCCGACATCCCGACGCTCTACCCGGCCTGCGTGGCGATGTACACCGAGGAGGTCGGCGTCTCGCCCGAGGTCGGCGGGGGCGGTGACCTCTACCGCGCCCGGGTGGCGCAGCTGGTCAGCCGCGCCTGGTCCTTCGTCCGCTACGACGGCGACGAGCTCGTCTTCAAGGCCGAGGTGGCCTGCGCGACCCCCGACGCGGCCCAGATCCAGGGGGTCTGGGTGCCGCCCCATCGCCGGGGCGAGGGGCTGGCGACCGCCGGCATGGCCGCCGTCGTGCGGCACGTGCGGGCCCGGATCGCGCCCACGGTGTCGCTCTACGTCAACGACTGGAACCGGCCCGCGCGGCGGGCCTACGAGCGGGTCGGGTTCACCGAGACCGCGCGCTTCGCGACCGTCATGTTCTGACCTCGCCGAGGTGGGGGAGACCGCTCCACAGCAGGCGGGCGGCGACCTCGGTCACCTCGTCGAGGGTGGCGGCCGGGTGCTCCTGCCACCAGCGGGCCACGCCGTCGACGCCGGTGATGAGCAGCTCGACCACCACCTCGGCCGCCGTCGAGCCGTGGGGGAGCCCGGCGCGCGTGAGGTCGGGGCCGAGCATGGTGGCGACGGCCTGGGCGCGGGCGGTGCGGAAGGTGCGCAGCGCTCGGTCCAGCTCGGGGTCGCCGGTCGGGATCGGGTCGACCAGGATCCTGCGGGCGGCCGGGCGCTGCCGCGCGAAGGAGAGGTACGCCGCCACGGTGGCCCGCATCCGGTCCCGGCCGGCGCCCGCGCCGGTGATCCCGGCGCCGACCTCGGCCAGCATCGCGGCGTTCTGGGTGTCGAGGACGTGGAGGTAGAGCTCGCGCTTGGAGCGGAAGTGGTCGTAGAGCACGGTGCGGCTGACGCCGGCGGCGCCCGCGATCTCGCCGACCGACGCGGCGTCGTACCCGCGCGCGGCGAAGACCTCGACCGCCGCGCCCTCGATCCGCTCCCGGCGTGCGGACGCCGTGAGCCGCCGGCGGACCGCCTCGGTGCTGCTCACGCGCTCTCCTCGTCGTCGCCACCGACATCAGTGTCGGTGGAGCAGGGCCGGGCCTTGACCTGGTGTGGCCTGGGTCACGATACTCGCAGCCAACGGATACCGACACTGGTGTCGGTTGGAGATCATGGGGTGATCGCCGATGGCGCAGCTGGACCGTCGTACCTTGCTCACGTCCGCGGGCGCCGTCGGCGCCGGCGCGGCCCTCGCCGGTGCCGGTCTCGCGCCGGCCTTCGCCGCCACGCCCGGCCGGCGGGTCGCGGTGCTCGGAGGTGGCATGGCCGGCCTGACCGCCGCCCACGAGCTGGTCGAGCGCGGCTTCGAGGTGACCGTCTTCGAGCCCTCCGCCTGGGGCGGCAAGGCCCGCAGCATCCCGGTCGCCGGCACCGGCGCGGGCGGCCGGGCGGACCTGCCCGGCGAGCACGGCTTCCGGTTCTTCCCGGGCTTCTACCACCACGTGCCGGAGACCATGCGCCGCATCCCGTTCGGCAACGGCACCGTCGGCGACAACCTGGTGGCGGCCAGCGGCGGCAAGTTCCTGCGCGGCGGCGACCACGCCGACGCCTTCGTGTTCGGCATCGGGCCCGACCCGCAGCAGCTGCTGACCGTCGACGGGCTGCGCCGGTTCCTGCGCGACACCCTCGGCGGACACGCCGTGCCGCCGCACGAGCTCACCTACTTCGTGGAGCGGCTGCTCGTCTTCCTCACCAGCTGCGACGAGCGCCGCCTCGGGCAGTGGGAGAAGGTGAGCTGGTGGGACTTCGTCGGCGCGGCGAAGCGGTCCACGCCGTACCAGCGGATCCTCGCCGCCGGCCTGACCCGCAACCTGGTCGCGGCCAAGGAGACCATCGCCAGCACCCGCACCATCGGCACCATGGGCGAGGCCTTCGTCTACAACATGATGGGCCGCGGCAACGACGGCGCCCTCGACCGGGTGCTCGACCTGCCGACCAACGAGGCGTGGATCGACCCCTGGCTGACCTACCTCCGGGGGCGCGGCGTCCGCTTCGTCGCCGGTCAGGGACTGGTGCGCTACGAGACCGCGGGCGGCCGGGTCACCGCCGCCGTGCTGGCCGACGCCGCCGGTACGACCAGCCGGGTCGAGGCGGACTGGTTCGTCAGCGCGATGCCGGTCGAGCGGGTGCTGCCGACGCTGACGCCCGACGTCCTTGCGCTCGACCCCGCGCTGCGCCGGCTCTCGGCGCTGAAGACCGACTGGATGGTCGGCATCCAGTTCTTCCTGCGCGCGCCGGTTCCCGTCACCAAGGGGCACATCACCTTCATCGACTCGCCGTGGGCGCTCACCGCGCTCACCCAGGGGCAGTTCTGGGCGGACCGCGTGATCAGCCGCGACTACGGCACCGGCGAGGTCGTCGACATCCTCTCCGTCGACATCTCCAACTGGGACGCGCCCGGCATCCGCTACGGCAAGCCGGCCAAGGAGTGCACCCGCCAGCAGATCGCCGACGAGGTGCTCGCCCAGATCCGCGACCACCACACGGTCGGGGACCTGCTGCCGGACGACATCATCCACTCCTGGTTCCTCGACCCCGGCGTGCAGTGGGACGCCGCCGCGGGCCGCAACACCAACGAGACCCCGCTGCTCGTCAACACCGTCGACTCCTGGTCCAGCCGGCCGACCGCCCGCACCCGGATCCCCAACCTGCTGCTCAGCGGCGACTTCGTGCGCACCGACATCGACCTGGCCACCATGGAGGGCGCCAACGAGTCGGCCCGGCACGCCGTCAACGCGCTCCTCGACGAGGCCGGCTCGAGCGCCGCCCGGGCGAAGACCTTCACGCTCTACGACCCGCCGGAGTTCAAGGCGCTCAAGGCGACCGACAAGCTGCTCTACAAGCTGGGCCTGCGCAACGCCCTCGACCTGGGCTGAGCCGGGAGCCACCGATCTCCCGCTGCTGCGCGCCACCAGCTGGGCACGTTGGCTGCGTTGCCGACGCTCGACAGCCAACCAGGCTGCCATCGCGCCGGACGCCTTGCCACCGCACCCATCTGGTGACGCTCGCCACGCGGCAGATCGGTGGATCCAGGCTGAGCCGGGCTGAGAGGGTGGGCCCATGCCCGTCCCCCTCACCGCTCGTGCGGTCACCGGCGCGTTCCTGGTCAGTGGCGTCGTCCACCTCGTCAAGCCCGAGGTGTTCGAGCCGCTCGTCCCCGAGCAGCTCCCCGGCGGCCCGCGGCCGTGGGTGACCTGGAGCGGCGTCGCCGAGCTGGCCTGCGCCGGGGGCATGCTGCACCCGCGCACCCGCCGGGTGGCGGCGTACGCGAGCGCGGCGCTGCTCGTCGGCGTGCTGCCGGGCAACCTGAAGATGGCACTGGACGCCCAGCGCGGTGACAACGCCGCGCTGAAGGCCGGCACCCTGGCCCGGATCCCGCTGCAGGTCCCGATGATCCGCGGGATGCTGAAGGCCGCTCGCTCCGCCTGACCCTCTTACTGGTTCGCGGCGCCGGTGGGCCCGGCCGTAGGCTTCGGCCCGTGCTGATGCGGATGTCGACCCTGTTCGTGCGGACCCTGCGGGAGGACCCCTCCGACGCCGAGGTCCCGAGCCACCGGCTGCTCCTGCGGGCCGGCTACATCCGCCGTGCCGCGCCGGGCATCTACACCTGGCTGCCGCTCGGACTGGCGGTGCTGCGCAAGATCGAGGGCATCATCCGCGACGAGATGAATGCGATCGGCGCGCAGGAGGTGTCCTTCCCGGCGCTGCTGCCCCGCGAGCCCTACGAGGCCACCAACCGCTGGACCGAGTACGGCGAGGGCATCTTCCGCCTCAAGGACCGCAAGGAGGCCGACTACCTGCTCGGCCCCACCCACGAGGAGATGTTCACGCTCCTGGTCAAGGACATGTACAGCTCCTACAAGGACCTGCCGCTGAGCCTCTACCAGATCCAGACCAAGTACCGCGACGAGGCGCGGCCGCGTGCGGGCCTGCTCCGCGGTCGCGAGTTCACCATGAAGGACTCCTACTCCTTCGACGTCAGCGACGCCGGCCTCGACGCGTCGTACCAGCTGCACCGCGACGCCTACGTCCGGATCTTCGACCGGCTCGGCTTCGACTACGCCATCGTCAAGGCCACGGCCGGCGCGATGGGGGGCTCGAAGTCCGAGGAGTTCCTCGCCAAGGCCGAGGTCGGCGAGGACACCTACGTGCGCTGCTCCAACTGCGACTACGCCGCCAACGTCGAGGCCGTCCAGGTCCGCCCGCCCGCGCCCACGTCGTACGACGGGCTGCCGGCCGCGCACGCGGAGCCGACCCCCGACACCCCGACCATCGACACCCTGGTCGACCACCTCAACGCGGCCTTCCCCCGCGAGGACCGTCCCTGGGCCGCGAGCGACACGCTCAAGAACGTGCTCGTCGTCCTCAAGCACCCCGACGGCACCCGCGAGCCCCTCGCCATCGGGCTGCCGGGCGACCGCGAGGTCGACCAGAAGCGGCTCGAGGGCCAGCTCGAGCCGATCGAGGTCGAGGCGATGGACGAGACCGAGTTCGCCAAGCACCCGGCGCTGGTCAAGGGCTACATCGGGCCGGGCGTGCTGGGGGAGGAGCGGGCCAGCGGGATCCGCTATCTGGTCGACCCCCGGGTCGCCGACGGCACCAGCTGGGTCACCGGCGCCGACGTCGCCGGCTCCCACGTCATCGACCTGGTCGCCGGCCGCGACTTCACCGCCGACGGCACCATCGAGGCCGCCGAGGTCCGCGACGGCGACGCCTGCCCCAACTGCGCCGACGGCGTCCTCGAGTCGGCCCGCGGCATCGAGATGGGCCACGTGTTCCAGCTCGGCCGCAAGTACGCCGAGGCGCTCGACCTCAAGGTGCTCGACGAGAACGGCAAGCTGGTGACCGTCACCATGGGCTCCTACGGCATCGGCGTCACCCGTGCCGTGGCCGCGATCGCCGAGGACACCCTCGACGAGATCGGCCTGTGCTGGCCGCGCCATGTCGCGCCCGCCGACGTCCACGTCGTCGCCGCCGGCAAGGACGAGGCCGTCTTCGCCGCGGCCGAGGAGCTCGTCGCCGGGCTCACCGGCGCCGGCCTCGACGTCATCTACGACGACCGCGCGGGCAAGATCAGCCCCGGCGTGAAGTTCAAGGACGCCGAGCTGATCGGCGTGCCCACCATCGTCACGGTGGGCCGCGGCGTGGCCGACCCCGACAACCGGGTGATCGAGATCAAGGACCGGCGCACGGGCGAGCGGCAGGAGGTCGCTCTCACCGACGCGGTCGCCGCGCTCGCCGCGGTCGTTCGGGACTGAGCCCGATGGCGGTCGACGCGGTCATCTTCGACTGGGGCGGCACGCTCACCGCCTGGCACGACATCGACTTCCACGCCGAGTCGCTCGCGCTCGCCCAGGCGGTGCGGACCACGCCGGACGTCTCCGACGACCACCACGCGCACGCCGCGCGGCTGCACGAGGCGGGCAGCGTGGTCTGGGGGCGCAGCCGCGACCACCAGCAGAGCGCGACGATCGGCGACCTGTTCGACGCCGCCGGCCTCGACCACGACCCGGACCTGCTCGACGCCTACTACGCGTTCTGGGAGCCGCACACCCTCACCGACCCCGAGGTCGGCCCGCTGTGGCGGTGGCTGCGCGCCGAGGGGGTCAGGGTCGGCGTACTGTCCAACACGATCTGGCCGCGGGCCTGGCACCGCGGCTTCTTCGAGCGCGACGGCGTCCTCGACCTGCTCGACGGCGACGTCTACACCAGCGAGATCCCGTGGACGAAGCCCTCGCCCGAGGCGTTCCGCGCCGCCATGGCCGCCGTCGGCGTCACCGACCCCACCGCCTGCGTCTACGTCGGCGACCGGCTCTTCGACGACGTCTGGGGCGCGCAGAACGCCGGGATGCGCGCGGTCCACATCCCGCACAGCACCATTCCGGCCGACCAGATCGGTCACACCGAGGGCGAGCCGGACGCCGTCGCCCACCGGCTGGCGGACCTCCCGGACCTGCTCGCGCCCTGGCGCTGACCTGCGGCGATGTCCTTCTGGACCGCCTCAGGTGAGGTTCCCTCATCTGCAGTTTTGTGCAGTGCACATTTATGAGGATCGCTATCGCGGGCCCTCGGCCGCGTTCTGTTGCATGATTGTGCACGGCGATCGGTGAGCCCCACCTCTCCCAGTCGCCGATGACCGTTGTCCCCGGTCACCAGCGGTTCGCGACCCCGGCTTCGGGGGACGTCTCGGGAGTTCCCCGGATGTCGAGGTCGCGAGCCGCTGGCGTTTTTGCCGGGCCCGCCCGCTCCGCGGCGTGGTGAACGCTCAGAGTCCCGGCAGCCGGTCCGGCCTGCCGCCGAAGCCCACGATCCGCAGCGCCGCGTCGACCAGGGCGTCGACGGCCCAGGCGCGGGCATCGCCCGTGGTGCTCGCGACCAGGTAGGCGTAGGTCGCGGTGGCCGACTCCTCCAGGGCGCGGGCCCGGTCGGTGACGGCGACGGGGGAGCCCAGGTCGGCGGGCAGGCCGTAGCCCGGCTCCGCCGCGACCGGGTCGGCGCCGGCGGCCTCGAGGCGGGCCATCAGGTCGTCGCGACGCGTGCGGTGGGTGGTGTACGCCGAGGTGACGGCGGCGTAGAGGGCGGGGGAGCCGGACGCGGAGGTCTGCCCGCCGAGGACGCCGTAGACGAAGACGGCGGCGTGCTCGGCCGCGAGCGTGGTCTGCAGCGCCTCGACGGCGGGCGGCGGGTCGCCGGCGACCGCGGGCAGGGGGGCGATGGGCAGTGCGCCGCGGCCGACGACGGCCTGGCTGAGCGCGGCGGCCATCGAGGCGAGCACCTGGGCCAGGCCGCCGCTGCCGGCCTGGTGGGCGGCCTCGACGAGGCGGTCGCGCAGGCCGGTCTCGGCGGTGACGAGGGCGGCCCGGGCCGCGGCCCGGTCGGCGGCGACGGCCGGAGCCGCCGGCGCGGGGCCGGAGCCGCCGCCGAGCTCGGCGGCGTGCGCGTCGTGGGTGCGGGCCAGCCGGGTCGCGACCCTCAGGCCGGGGAAGGCCGCGGCGGTGGCCGTGGCGAGGGCGCCGGTCGTCGCGACCGCTGAGCGCACGCCCTCGACGAGGGCGCTGTCGGCGTCGGCCGGGGGAGCGGTGGGGGTCACCGCGCCCGACACGCCCGGGTCGTCGCCGGACCCGAGGACGTCGTCGATCGGGTCGCACGCACCGAGCACCAGCGTGGCTGCGCCCATCCCGCCGACGACGAGCAGCCGTCGGGAGACGGGGCGGGGCGGCACGGGCACCCGGCGACCCTATCGGGCCGCGCCGGGCCGGGTATCGTGTGCCACGCACAGCCACAACAGGACACGGGGAGACTCACCATGGGTACTCATTCCGCTCAGGGAGCGACCACCGAGCGGATCGAGCACGTCCTCGTCGCTCCGCTCGCCGAGCTGGGCCTCGACCTCGAGGCGGTGGAGCTCACCCCGGCCGGGAAGCGCCGGGTGCTGCGCATCGCCGTCGACACCGACGGCGGGCTCACCCTCGACGACGTCGCGGCCGCCACCAAGGTGATCGACCGGGTCCTGGAGGACGACGGCCCCGACGGGGGCGCGAAGATCCTCGGCGAGCTGCCCTACACCCTGGAGGTCACCTCCCGCGGGGTGGACCGGCCGCTCACGCTGCCGCGCCACTGGCGCCGCAACCAGGGCCGACTGGTCAAGGTGTCGCTCGCCGACGACGAGTCGGTGACCGGCCGGATCGGCGGCTCCGACGAGGAGGGCGTCACCCTGGAGGTGGCCGGGACCCAGCGCCGGGTCGCCTACGACGACGTCCGCAAGGCGCTGGTGCAGATCGAGTTCAACCGCAAAGACCCGAAGAACGACGCGAACGACGAGAACGACAAGGACGCCGACTGATGGACATCGACCTCAGCATCCTGCGGACGCTGGAGCGCGAGAAGGAGATCAAGTTCGACGTCCTCGTCGAGGCGATCGAGCAGGCGCTGCTCACGGCTTACCACAAGACCGAGGGCTCGGTCTCCCAGGCGCGGGTCGAGCTCAACCGCAAGACCGGGCATGTCACGGTGCTGGCCGCGGAGCTCGACGCCGAGGGCAACAAGGTCGGCGAGTACGACGACACCCCCGACGGCTTCGGCCGGATCGCGGCGACCACGGCCAAGCAGATCATGCTGCAGCGGCTGCGCGACGCCGAGGACGAGATCAAGTTCGGCGAGTTCTCCGGCAAGGAGGGCGACATCATCTCCGGCGTCATCCAGCAGGGCCGCAACCCCGACGACGTCCTGGTCGACCTGGGCCGGATCGAGGCCCAGCTGCCCGCCAGCGAGCGGGTCCCGGGCGAGGACTACCGCCACGGCACCCGGATCAAGTGCCTGGTCGTCTCGGTGCGCAAGGGCATGCGCGGCCCGCAGGTCACCCTGTCCCGCTCGCACCCGAGCCTGGTCAAGAAGCTGTTCGCGCTCGAGGTCCCCGAGATCGCCGACGGCACCGTCGAGATCGCGGCGATCGCCCGCGAGGCCGGCCATCGCACCAAGATCGCGGTGAAGTCCACCGTCTCGGGCGTCAACGCCAAGGGCGCCTGCATCGGCCCGATGGGCCAGCGGGTGCGCAACGTGATGGCCGAGCTCGGCGGCGAGAAGATCGACATCGTCGACTGGTCCGACGACCCGGCCCGGCTGGTCGCCAACGCGCTCTCGCCGGCCCAGGTCCAGTCGGTGACGGTCGTCGACGCCGCCGCCCGCTCGGCGCGGGTCGTGGTCCCCGACTTCCAGCTGTCGCTCGCGATCGGCAAGGAGGGGCAGAACGCCCGCCTCGCCGCGCGGCTCACCGGCTGGCGGATCGACATCCACTCGGACGAGGAGGCCGGCGCGGCCGGCTGACGAGTCCGAGCGGATCTGGCCGTCGCGCGGCTCCCGGTTCGTGAACTCGACACCCCAACCGGTAGAGTTGGCTATCGGTGGCACACCGACCGAATTCCCCTGCTCGACCTGACGCCGTCCCGATCCCGGGGCCCGTCCGGACCTGCGTCGGATGCCGGGCGCGCGCCACCAAGAGCGAGTTGTTGCGGGTGACCGCCGGCTCGGGACCCGACGGCCAGCCGGCCGTCGTCCCGGATCCCGGAGGCACCGCGCCGGGCCGTGGAGCGCACCTGCACCCCACGACCGGTTGCTACGACCTCGCCGTACGGCGGAAGGCCTTCTCCCGTGCGCTCCGGATCGCTCCGGGCGCGGGTGGGCTGTCCAGCGTGCCGGTGGGGGAGTACGTCGCCCAGGCGACCGCAGCTCGGACCGATCCGACCGACAGAGACTGGAGCAACAGCTCATGAGCACTCGATGAGTACCTCGCGATGAGCCAGTTCGTTCTGCACCACCCACCAACGGTCTAGAGATCCACCCGGGTCTTGGGCCAGAAGGAGAACCGTGGCCAAGACCCGAGTTTCCGAACTCGCGAAGCAGTACGGCATCAAGAGCGCCGACGCGCTCAAGATGCTCAGTGACATCGGCGAGTTCGCCAAGACGGCGTCGTCGAGCATCGAGCTCCCCGCCGTGAAGAAGTTCGAGGCGACCTATGGAGCCGAGCTCCTCGCCAAGATGAAGCCCGCCGGCGACGCCGGTGAGGCCAAGCCGGCCCCGAAGGCGCCGGCCACGAAGGCTGCCGCCGCGCCCGAGGCGCCGGCCGCCGCCGCGCCCGCTCCCGCTGCCGAGGCCCCCGCGGCCGAGGCGCCGGCTGCTCCGGCCGCCAAGCCGGGCGGTCCCCGCCCGGGACCGCGACCCGGTCCGAAGGCTCCCGCCGCCCCCGAGGCGCCGGCGGTCGAGGACAAGCCCGCCGCCGCGGCTCCGGCAGCGCCCGAGGCCCCCGCGGCCCCGGCCGCTCCCGCAGCTCCGGCCGCTCCGGCCGCCAAGCCCGGTGCGCCGAAGCCCCCGACGCCCAAGGCGCCGGCCCCGGCTCCGCGTCCGGTCGGCAAGCCCGGTGGCACGCCGCGGCCCGGCAACAACCCGTTCGCGCCCAGCCAGGGCATGGGCCGTCGTCCCGCCCCGCCGCCGCGTGAGGGCGAGGCCGGTCCGGCCGGCCCGCGTCCGCCGGCCGGCGCCGGTGGCGGTGCCCGTCCCGGCATGCCGCGTCCCAACCCGGCGATGATGCCGAAGTCCGCCGGTGCCTTCGGGCAGGGTGGGCCCGGCGGTCGTGGCCCGGGTGGTCCCGGTCGCCCCGGTCCCGGTGGGCGTGGCCCGGGTGGTCCCGGCCGCGCCGGTGCTCCGGGGCGTCCCGGCGCCGGCGCCGGCGCCGGTGCTCCCGGCGGTCGCGGTCCCGGTGGCTTCGGCCCCGGTGGCGGCGGTCGTCCCGGTGGCGGCGGTCGTCCCGGTCAGCGTGGCCAGACCCAGGGTGCCTTCGGTCGCCCGGGTGGTCCCGCGCGGCGTGGCCGCAAGTCCAAGCGGGCGCGTCGCCAGGAGTTCGAGGCCATGGAGGCCCCGACGATCGGCGGCATGCGGGTCCGCAAGGGCAACGGCGAGACGGTCCGTCTCGCCCGGGGCTCCTCGCTGACCGACTTCGCCGACAAGATCGGCGTCGACGCCGCCTCGCTGGTGCAGATGCTCTTCCACCTCGGCGAGATGGTCACGGCCACCCAGTCGGTGGGCGACGAGACGCTGGAGCTGCTCGGCGACGAGCTCAACTACGTCGTCGAGGTCGTCTCCCCGGAGGACGAGGACCGCGAGCTGCTGGAGTCCTTCGACATCGAGTTCGGTGCCGACGAGGGCAGCGAGGACGACCTGGTCGTCCGCCCGCCGGTCGTCACGGTCATGGGTCACGTCGACCACGGAAAGACCAAGCTCCTCGACGCGCTGCGCAACGCCAACGTCGTCGAGGGCGAGGCCGGTGGCATCACCCAGCACATCGGTGCCTACCAGGTCCACACCGAGGTCGACGGCGACGACCGCCGGATCACCTTCATCGACACCCCGGGTCACGAGGCGTTCACCGCCATGCGTGCCCGTGGTGCGCAGGCGACCGACATCGCCGTCCTGGTGGTCGCGGCCGACGACGGCGTCATGCCGCAGACGGTCGAGGCGCTCAACCACGCCAAGGCGGCCAATGTGCCGATCGTGGTGGCGGTCAACAAGATCGACAAGGAGTCCGCGGACCCGACCAAGGTCCGGGGCCAGCTCTCCGAGTACGGCCTGATCCCCGAGGAGTACGGCGGCGACGCGATGTTCGTCGACGTCTCGGCCAAGGCCGGGCTCAACCTCGACAAGCTGCTCGAGGCGATCGTGCTCACCGCCGACGCGTCCCTGGACCTGCGGGCCAACCCGGTCCAGGACGCGCAGGGCCTCGTGGTCGAGGCGCACCTCGACCGCGGCCGCGGCCCGGTGGCCACGATCCTGGTCCAGCGCGGCACGCTGCGCGTCGGCGACTCGATCGTCGCCGGCCCGGCCCACGGTCGCGTCCGCGCCATGCTCGACGAGCACGGCAACGAGCTGACCGAGGCCGACCCGGCCCGGCCCGCGATGGTTCTCGGCCTCTCGTCCGTCCCGGGCGCCGGCCAGAACTTCATCGTGGTCGAGGACGACCGGATGGCGCGCCAGATCGCCGAGAAGCGCGAGGCCCGCGAGCGGGCGGCCATGCAGGCCAAGCGCCGCGTGCGTCGTACCCTCGAGGACTTCATGGCCTCCATGGAGAAGGGCGAGAGCCAGGAGCTCAACCTCATCCTCAAGGGCGACGTGTCCGGTTCGGTCGAGGCCCTCGAGGACGCTCTCGCCCAGATCGACGTGGGCGAGGAGGTCAGCCTGCGGGTCATCGACCGCGGTGTCGGTGCGATCACCGAGACCAACGTCGACCTCGCCGCCGCCTCCGACGCGATCATCATCGGCTTCAACGTCCGCCCGCAGGGCAAGGCGGGTCAGATGGCCGAGAAGGAAGGCGTCGAAATCCGCTACTACTCGGTCATCTACCAGGCGATCGAGGAGATCGAGGCGGCCCTCAAGGGCATGCTCAAGCCGGAGTACGAGGAGCACGCTCTCGGCCAGGCGGAGATCCGTGCGATCTTCCGCTCGTCCAAGATCGGCAACATCGCCGGCTGCATGGTCACCAGTGGTGTCATCCGCCGCAACGCCAAGGTCCGCGTCCTGCGCGACGGCGCCGTGGTGGCCGACAACCTCGACCTGGCCTCGCTCAAGCGGGAGAAGGACGATGCGGCCGAGGTCCGGGAGGGCTTCGAGTGCGGTCTCGTGCTCCGCAACTTCCAGGACATCAAGGAGGGCGACATCGTCGAGGCCTTCGAGATGCGGGAGATCCCGCGGAGCTGATCACGCCGACCCGTCACGAAGGTGCGCTTCCCCAGGCACCTTCGTGACGGGTCGACATCATTCGCCCGCACATTCGTGACGGGTCGGCGAGAGAAGGAACAGACATGGCCAGCCCGCGCGTACGCAAGATCGCCGACCGGATCCAGGTGATCGTCGCCGAGATGCTCGAGCGCCGGATCAAGGACCCGCGTCTCGGCTTCGTCACCGTGACCGAGGTGCGCCTGACGGGCGACGCCCAGAACGCCACGATCTACTACACCGTGCTCGGCGAGGACGCCGACCAGCAGGCGACCGCGGCGGCGCTCGAGTCCGCCAAGGGCGTGCTGCGCTCCGAGGTCGGCAAGCAGCTCGGCATGCGCCACGTCCCCTCGCTCGCCTTCGAGTTCGACGGCATCCCCGAGAGCGCCCGCCACCTCGACGAGGTGCTCGCCAAGGCCCGGGAGGCCGACGCCGCGGTCGCGGCCGCCCGCGAGGGCGCGCAGCCGGCCGGCGAGGCCGACCCCTACAAGAAGCCGCGCGAGGTCGTCGACGAAGAGGCCGAGGACCAGGACTGATGGCGAGCGTCCCGTCGGGCCTCGTCGTCGTCGACAAGCCCGCCGGCATCACCTCGCACGCCGTCGTCTCGCGGGTACGCCGGGCGGTCGGGACCCGCAAGGTCGGCCACGCCGGAACGCTGGACCCGATGGCGACCGGGGTGCTGGTGCTCGGCGTCGAGCGTGCCACCCGGCTGCTCGGCCACCTGATGCTCACCGAGAAGGCCTACGCCGCCACGGTGCGTCTCGGCGCCTCGACCACCACCGACGACGCCGAGGGTGAGCCGCTCGCCGCGACGCCGGCCGGTCACCTGGCGCCCGAGGCGGTCGCGGCCGCGTTCGCGACCCAGGTCGGCGAGATCCTCCAGGTGCCGACCGCGGTGAGCGCGATCAAGGTCGACGGCAAGCGCGCCTACCAGCGGGTGCGCGACGGCGAGGAGGTCGAGCTCAAGGCCCGGCCGGTGACCGTCCACGAGCTCACCGTCCACGACCAGCGGGTCGTGGGGGACTTCCTCGACGTCGACATCACCGTGCGCTGCTCCAGCGGCACCTACATCCGCGCCATCGCCCGCGACGTCGGCGGGGCGCTCGGCGTGGGCGGGCACCTCATCGCGCTGCGTCGCACCGCCGTGGGTCCGTTCACCCTCGACGGCGCGGTGACCGACCTCGAGCAGGTCACGGTCACGCCGCTCGCCGACGCGGCGCGCGCGAGCTTCCCGGCGCTCGACCTCGACGCCGGACAGGCCCAGGCGGTCCGCTACGGCCGCCCGCTGCCGCTCGGCATCGACACGCTGACGGGGGTCTTCGCGCCCGACGGCGAGTTCCTGGCGCTGTACCGCCCCGAGGGCGGCACGGCGCGCCCGGCGGCCGTCTTCGTCGGCTGACCCGCCATGTGGGAGAGTTGCCGCCGTGCGAGTGTGGCGTGACCTCTCCGACGTGCCGGCCGACCTCGGTCGCACGGTGGCGACGATCGGGAACTTCGACGGCATGCACCTCGGCCACCAGCACGTCGTACGACGGGCGCGCGAGGTGGCGGCCGAGGTGGGTGCCGCCACGGCGGTCGACGGCGTGGTGGCGGTCACCTTCGACCCGCACCCGATCGCGGTGCTGCGGCCCGAGCACGCCCCGCCGACGCTGACCACGATCGACCAGCGGCTCCGGCTGCTGGGCGAGGCGGGCGTGGACGACGTGCTCGTCATCCCGTTCTCCCGCGAGATCGCGTCCTGGACGCCGGAGGAGTTCATCGACCGGATCCTGGTCGGGACGCTGCACGTCAAGGCCGTGGTGGTGGGCGCCAACTTCCGCTTCGGCAACCGGGCGGCCGGTGACTGCAACCTGCTGCGCAGTGCCGGACTCGACCACGACTTCGTGCTCGAGGAGGTCAGCCTCGACGGCGGGCCCCAGGTGTGGTCCTCGACGTACGTGCGGACCTGTCTGGCGGCCGGCGACGTGACCGGCGCCGCCGAGGCGCTGGGCCGGGCGTTCACCGTCACCGGCGTGGTGGTCGAGGGCGACAAGCGTGGCCGCGAGCTCGGGTTCCCGACGGCGAACGTGCCGGTGCGCGCGGGTGCGGCGGCGCCGGCCGACGGGGTGTACGCCGGGCGGCTCACCGTGCTCGACGGACCCGACGCCGGCACGACCCATCCCGCCGCGATCAGCGTCGGCACCAATCCCACCTTCGCCGGAGAGCGTGAGCGCCGGGTGGAGTCCTACGTGCTCGACCGCACCGACCTCGACCTGTACGGCGACGAGGTCGAGGTCTCCTTCGTCGAGCGGCTGCGCGGCATGGTCCGCTTCGACTCCATCGACGACCTGCTGACCGCCATGGCCGCCGACGTCGACCGGGCCCGGACGATCCTCGCCGACTGAGCCCGGACATGGCCGACGTGCGCGACGACCTGGTGGCCGCCGAGCGGTGGTTCGTCGACCACGGTCTGCCGTACTTCGTCGACGACTACCGGGCCGCCGTCGCGCGCGGGCTGCGCCGGGCCCGGCTGGTCCCGGCCCTCGCCGTGGCCGTCGTCCTCGCCGCCGTCGCGGGGCTGGTCACGGGCGCCTGGCTGGGCGTGGCGTCCGCGCTCGGGGCGGCGCTGACGGCCTTCGGGGTGGTCGTCGCGGTGTACGCCGTGGCCGTGCTCCGCGCCTGGCTGATCGTGGGCTGGGCGATCCGGCGTACCTTCCGCTCGATGGGGCTGATGCTGCCTCTCGTCACGCGGGCGCTGCCGCTGCTGCTGCTGTTCATCACCTTCCTGTTCATCAACACCGAGGTGTGGCAGGTCGCGGCCAGCCTCGACGGCGGGGTGCTCTGGGTGACCGTGCTGCTGTTCGCGGCCATCGCCGTCGGCTTCCTGCTGACCCGGCTGCCGGAGGAGCTCGACAGCGTCGACGACGAGGTCGAGTCCGCACAGCTGATCGAGGCCTGCACCGGCACCCCGCTGGAGCCCGCCGCGCGGCGGATCGCCGCCCGGGTCGACCGGGTGGGTGCGGTGGACGCCGAGGTGAGCGGGCTGCAGAAGGCCAACCTGGTGCTGGTCCTGCTGGTCGCCCAGGCGGTGCAGGTGCTGCTGCTCGCGCTGGCGGTCTTCGCCTTCTTCATCGTCTTCGGCCTGGTCGCGATGGACCCCGAGGTGCTGGAGCTGTGGCTGGCCCACCCGGTGCACGCCCTGGACGGGCCGGTCGGGCAGCTCCTCGGCGACCGGCTCAGCCTCGAGCTGCTCCGGGTCTCGACCTTCCTGGCGGCGTTCAGCGGCCTCTACTTCACGGTGTACGCCGTGACCGACGAGCTCTACCGCCGGCAGTTCTTCTCGGTGGTGATCCGCGAGCTGGAGCGGGCGGTCAGCGCCCGGGTGGCCTACCGCTCGCTGCGCGACGAGGACCTGGTGTGAGCGCGCGGCTGCCCGTCGTACTGGACGGCGATCCCGGCACCGACGACGCCGTCGCGATCCTGCTCGCCGCGCTCCATCCGCGGCTGGAGCTGCTCGGGGTCACCACCGTGTGGGGCAACCACGACCTGCGCGACACGACCGACAACGCGCTGCGCGTGCTCGATCTCGTCGGCCGGGGCGACGTCGGCGTGCACCCGGGCCGCAACGAGCCGGTCCGGCCGCGCCGGGAGCCGCTCCCCAGCGGGCGCGACGACCTGCCGCCGAGCCTGGACCTGCCGGCGCCGGTGTCGGCGGCGAGCGAGGAGGCGGTGGAGTGGCTGGTCGCCACGCTGCGCGCCGCCACCGAGCCCGTGGCGCTGGTCGCGACCGGGCCGCTCACCAACCTGGCCGCGGCCCTGGCGGCCGACCGGTCGCTCACCGGCTCGGTCGGCCGGCTGGTGGTGCTGGGCGGGGCGCACCGGGCGGCCGGGGTGACGCCGTACGCCGAGCGCAATGTGTGGTGCGATCCCGAGGCTGCCGCCGACGTCCTGGCCGCCCCCTTCCGCGATCTGCTGCTGGTGACCATGGACGCCACCTTCTCCGCCCCGCTCACCGCCGCCGACGCGGCCCGGCTGCGCGCGCACGGGACGCCGGCCGCCGTCGCCGCGGCGGCCTTCGTCGAGGCGCGGATCGAGTGGTACCGCCGTGATCCCGCGCTGGCCGCCGCCGGGGCCGCGCCGCTGCACGACCCGCTGGCCGTCGCCGCGCTGGTCGAGCCGGACCTGCTCACCACGCTGCGGGCATCGGTCCGCGTCGAGCGCACGGATCCCACGACCTATGGCGCGACCCGCTTCGCCGCCGAGGTCGACGAGGCCCGCGGCCGGGTGGCGGTGGCGGTGCGCGCCGACCGGCGCCGCTATGTCGACCTGCTCTGCGCGACGCTCGGGGGAGCGGCACCCACCCAAAAAGGGCATTAAATACAGCAACTAACTCGTGTTAACGTCGGGCCATGACCCCGAACGCGATGCGCCGTCGTGCGGTGCTCGGCCTGCCCGCCGCCGGGCTGGCCGGCGCCACCCTCGCCCAGGTCGGCCCGCTGGCTCCCCGCGCGGGCGCCGGGGCGCCGGCGATCCTGAAGCCGCTGTCCGCCGAGGCGTTCGTCGACTACGGTACCAACGCCGAGATGCGATGGGACTCGGTCGACCCCCACCGGTACCTCACCGCGCAGTCCCGGCTGTTCGTGCGCAACCACACGCGCACGCCGCAGCTCGACGCGGCGAGCTACCGGCTGCGGGTGCACGGCGACGGCCTCGCCGACGCGGCGGGCGTCACGCTGAGCCTGGCCGAGCTGAAGCGCCGGTTCCGGACCGTCGAGGTGACCTCGGTGCACGAGTGCACCGGCAACGGCCGCAGCTTCTTCGACACCCAGCAGGGGACCAAGGCATCGGGCACCGCCTGGACCCTCGGCGCGGTCGGCACCCTCACCTGGCAGGGCGTGCGGTTGCGCGACGTGCTGCGTTGGGCCGGGCTGCGGGCCGACGCGGTGTCGGTGCAGGGCGTCGGCCTCGACGACGAGTACGTCGACAAGGGCGAGAACCTGGGCCGGGTCCGGCGACCCTTCCCGATCGCGAAGGCGCTCGACGACGCGCTGCTGGCGTGGGGCGCGAACGGCGAGCCGCTGCTGCCCGACCACGGCTACCCGCTGCGGCTGGTGCTGCCCGGCTGGGTGGGGATCGCGAGCATCAAGTGGCTGGGCGAGCTCGAGGTCTCCACCTCGCAGCTGAACTCGCCCTGGAACACCCGCTGGTACAACATCGGCGGCCCGCTGAGCACCAACCCGGTCCGTTCGGCCTGGGAGCTGCCCCGCGACGCGCTGCTGCCCGCCCGACGTACGGCGGTGCTGACCGGGCGGTCCTGGTCGGGTGCGGCCCCGATCGCGCGGGTCGAGGTGAGCACCGACGGCGGCGCGACCTGGTCGGCCGCCCGGCTGCGCCCCGCCCCCGGTCCGCGCACCGAGGGTCACGGCTGGACCCGCTGGACCCACACCTGGCACGCGCCCACCGCCGGTCGGCACGAGCTGCTCGCCCGCGCGACCGACCTGCACGGACGCACCCAGCCCGACGTCGCGGCGTTCAACCCCAACGGCTACTTCTTCGACGCCGTGGTGCGGCACCCGGTGACGGTCGGCTAGCTCGAGCCGGCTCAGTCCTCGACCCGGCCGCGCAGCTGCTTGGTCTCGCCGCGCCGGCGCTTCGCGTCGAGCCGGCGCTCCGTGGAGCCGCGGGTGGGCTTGGTGGCCCGCCGGGCCGGGGGCGGAGGAGCCAGCAGCTCCCGGACCCGGGCGGCGAGGCGCTCGCGGACGGCGACCCGGTTGCGGTGCTGGGAGCGGTGCTCGTGGGCGACGGCGACCACCGGCCCCGAGACGCGGGCGAGCAGCCGGGTGCGCTGGGCGCCGGTGAGCACGCTCGAGGAGGCGGGGTCCCAGACCAGCTCGACCCGGCTGTCGGTGGTGTTGACCGACTGCCCGCCGGGGCCGGGGGAGCGGGAGAAGCGCTCGACCAGCTCGGTGTCGGGGATGACCAGCCCGTCCGGGAGACCCGGGCCGGGCGGGACGCTCAGGTCCACGACGTGACGGTGACGGGTACGCCGGACAGCGCGGCGTTCCCGGAGACGTCGAGGCGCTCGGGGTCGGTGAGGTCGTTGATCGAGACCCCGGCGACTCCGGCCGCGACACCGAGCCGGGCACCGGGCCGGCCGTGGCCGTAGCCGTGGGGGAGCGAGACCACGCCGGGCATCACGTCCTCGGTCGCGCTCACCTCGACCCGCACCTCGCCGACCCGGGAGCGCACGCGCACCACGGCGCCGTCGGTGAGGCCGCGGGCGTCGAGGTCGGCCGGGTGCATGAGCAGCTGGTGGCGGGCCTTGCCGCGGGTCAGCCGGTCGGTGTTGTGCAGCCACGAGTTGCAGTCGCGCTGGTGCCGCCGGCCGATGAGCAGCAGCTCGCCGTCGCTCGGGAGCGGGCGCTCGCGCAGCCGGGCGACGTCCGCGGCCACCAGCGGGGGCAGCGCGTCGATCCGCCCGTCGCGGGTCCGCAGCCGGTCGGGCAGCTGCTCCGCGCGCAGCGGACCGAGGTCGACGCCCTCGGGGTGCCTGCGCAGCTCGGTCAGCGTGGTCTGCGAGCGTCCCGAGCGCAGCAGCATCCCGATCAGGAAGGTCGGGCTCATCCGCATCCGGGCCTCGGTCGCGATCCGCCGCCTCAGGGGCGGCTTGCGGTGGCGCCGGCGGGTGACGCGCAGGTAGAGGTCGCGGAAGATCTCCCAGTCGTGGCGCTGGTCGCGGCCCTTGGGGAACACCGCGGGGGTGAACCGGGAGGTGTTGCGCACCGCGAGCAGGTGGAACACCAGGTCGTAGTGGTCCCGCTCCAGCAGCGTCGTCGGGGGCAGCACCACGTCGGCGTGCCGGGTGGTCTCGTTGAGGTAGATGTCGATCGCGGCATAGAAGTCCAGGCCTTGGATCGCGCGGTCCAGGGCGGCGCCGTCGGGCGTCGAGAGGACCGGGTTGCCGGCGACCGTCAGCAGCGCTCGCACCTGGCCCTCGCCGGGCGTCTCGATCTCCTCGCGCAGCACCGCGACCGGCAGCTCGCCGCCGAACTCGGCCGCCTGCCGCACCCGCGAGCGGTACCTGTCGTGGTGGCCGCGACCGATCAGCCCGCGTCCGACCGCGTCGATCGCCGGGTTGGTGAACAGCACCCCGCCCTCGCGGTCCAGGTTCCCGGTGACCAGGTTGAGCAGCTGGACCGCCCACTGGCAGACCGTGCCGAACTCCTGGGTCGACACCCCGATCCGGCCGTACGCCGCCGCGCCGTCCGCGGCCGCGAAGTCCCGTGCGAGCCGGCGGATCACGTCGGCCGGCAGCCCGCTGACCCGCTCCGCCAGCTCGGGGCTGACGTCGGCGACCAGCTCCTCCACGGCGGCCAGGCCGTCGACGTACGCCGGCGGCTGGGTCAGGCCCTCGGCGAACAGCACGTGCAGCAGGGCCAGCAGCACCCAGGCGTCGGTGCCGGGCCGGACGAAGTGGTGCTCGTCGGCCACCTTCGCGGTCTCGGTGCGCCGCGGGTCGAGCACCACCATCCGGCCGCCGCGGGCCCGCAGCGCGCGCAGCCGCCCGGGGAAGTCCGGGACGGTCATCAGCGAGCCGTTGGAGGCCATCGGGTTGGCGCCGAGCACCAGGAAGTAGGAGGTGCGGTCGATGTCGGGCACGGGCAGCAGCAGCTGGTGGCCGTAGAGCAGGTACCCGAGCACCTGGTGGGGGAGCTGGTCGACCGACGTGGCGCTGAACTTGTTGCGGGTGCGGAAGGACTGGGCCAGGGCGACGCCGTGGGTCATCGCCCCGAGGCTGTGCACATTGGGGTTGCCGAGGTAGATCGCCAGCGCGTCCTCGCCGTGCTCGTTGACCGCGTCGGCCAGGCCGTCGGCGACCAGGTCGAGTGCCTCGTCCCAGCCGATCTCCTCCCAGCGGGCCTCGTCTCCCCGGCCGATGCGTCGGACGGGACGGCGCAGCCGGTCCGGATCGGCGTGCACGTCGCCGATCGCCACCCCCTTGGGGCAGATGTGGCCGCGGGAGAGCGGGTCGTCGGGATTGCCGCGCACGCCGGTCACCGCGCCGTCCTCGATGGTCAGCAGCAGGCCGCAGGTGGCCTCGCACAGGTTGCACACGCCCACCCGCTGGTCGACCCGTCGCGTCTCCACGCCGGCATCGTCGCACGCTCCGGGCTAGGAGGCGGGGAACCAGTCGCCCGTCGTGGCCAGGTCGACCAGCCGGTCGCGGGACAGCGGCGGCGCCCCGGAGCCGGTGGCGGTCAGGTCGATGACGAGGCCGTCGCGGCGGAAGTAGGTCACCCGCGCGAACCGGGTGCGCGGGTCGGGGACGAGCGCGTCCGGCTTCCCGGCCATCGAGATCGCCCAGCCGTCGTCGGTGACCGTGCATCGGGTGGGGCCGTCGTTGCCCCCTGCCAGCACCGGCTCGCACATCTCGGCGGCGTCGACGGCCGCGCCGTAGACCTCGGTCGAGTCGTAGGCCAGGGCGGCGACGATGCCGCGGTCGTAGCCGCGCTCGACCTCGACCCGCCCCGGGGTCTGCGTGCCGTGGCGGGTCGTGCTGCCGCCCTCGAGCACGACGGCCAGCCGCTGGTCGAGCTCCTCGGGGGTCGGCAGCCGCAGGGTGACCGGGGCGGTGGTGTCCGCGGCCGGTCCGGGATCGTCGGCGGCCGGGTCCGCGCCGCCGGCCACGGCCATCGTCGCCCCGAGAGCCGCGGCGAGCGCGAGCCCGCCGCCGGCGTACGCCGCCCGGCGGCGGTGGCTGCGCCGCCGGGCGGTGCGCAGGACCGAGCCCAGCAGCGCCTCGTCGGCGTGGACGTCGGCCATCGCGCTCCGGGCCAGGGTCGCGAACCGGTCCTCCGTGGTGGTGGTCATGACAGCTCCTTGTCGGGTCGGGCGGGAGTGGCCCCCGCGAGGTCGGGGTCGAGCAGGTGGCGCAGCCGGGCCAGCGCGCGGCTGCTGCGGCTGCGGACCGCCTGGCCGGTCAGGCCCAGGTCCGCGGCCACGCCGGCGACGTCCTGGTCGAGCAGGTAGCGCTGCACGACGACGGCCCGGTCCACCGGCGCCAGCTCGCGCAGCGCGGCGACCAGGGTCTGGCGCAGCGCGACGTCGGGCTCCTCGCTCACCGCCGGGCGCAGGTCGTCGTCGGGCAGCCCCGGTCGCTCCCCGGCGCTGCGCCGGCGGGTCGAGTCGACGTAGCGGCGCACCAGGACGGTGCGGGCGTACGCGACCGGGTTGTCGGCCCGGCGTACCCGCGACCAGCGGGTGAGCACCCGCACCAGCGTCTCCTGGAGCAGGTCCTCGGCCGCCGGCCGGCTGCCGGTCAGCAGCCAGGCCGCCCGCAGCAGCTCGCTCGAGCGAGCGCGCACGAACTCCTCGAACTCCGCCTGCTCCCCGGCCCTCATCCACGTCCTCCTGTGCTCGTCCGTCATCCTGCTCGACGGGCCGGCCGCGCCGGATGTGTCAGCCGTCAGCGATTCGGCCGGGTCCGGGCCGCGCTGTTAGCCTTGTGCGGTTGCCGTCAGAACGGCCGCGGACCAAGAGAGCTCCAGGATTTCAGGCTGGGGCGCCGCGCAACGAGCGAACAAGGAGTTCACATGGCAGTCGGTACCGACGCTGAGACCAAGAAGAAGATCATCGCCGAGTACGCCACGACCGAGGGTGACACCGGTTCGCCCGAGGTGCAGATCGCGCTGCTCTCGCACCGCATCAGCCACCTGACCGAGCACCTCAAGCAGCACAAGCACGACCACCACAGCCGTCGTGGCCTGCTCCTGCTCGTCGGTCAGCGCCGTCGGCTCCTCAACTACCTGAAGAAGACCGAGATCGAGCGCTACCGCTCCATTGTCGAGCGCCTCGGCCTCCGCCGCTGATTTCCGCCGCTCGGCGGAGCGTCTCCGGCGTTGCGGGCCCTCGACGGCCCGCTCCGCTTGAAGGCCGCCTTCGGGCCCGCGCCTTGGAGCCGCACGCGCCGAGCGACGGAAATACCCAAGAACGGGTGACCCCCTCCGGGGTCGCCCGTTCCGCATTTCCCGCACCGGTCGATATGGTGGCTGGTGACATTCACGTCCATTCCCGCGGGGCAACGCGTCCCGCACCGTACGAAACAAGAGAAAACATTGACTGAGCCCGTGATCTCCGAGGTCGAGACCGTTCTCGACAACGGCAAGTTCGGCACCCGCACCATCAAGTTCGAGACGGGCGTCCTCGCCCGCCAGGCCGCCGGTTCGGTGAGCGCCTACCTCGACGGCGACACCATGCTGCTGTCGGCCACCACCGCCGGCAAGCACCCGAAGGACCACTTCGACTTCTTCCCGCTGACCATCGACGTCGAGGAGCGGATGTACGCCGCGGGCCGCATCCCCGGCTCGTTCTTCCGCTCAGAGGGCCGCCCGGGCGAGGACGCGATCCTGGCCTGCCGCCTCATCGACCGTCCGCTGCGCCCGACCTTCAAGAAGGGCCTGCGCAACGAGGTCCAGGTCGTCATCACCGTGATGGCGCTCAACCCCGACACCCCCTACGACGTGCTCGCGATCAACGCCGCGTCGCTGTCGACCCAGCTCTCCGGCCTGCCGTTCAGCGGCCCGGTCGGCGCCACCCGCGTCGCCCTCATCGAGGGTCAGTGGGTCGCCTTCCCGACCCACAGCCAGCTGGAGAAGGCCGTGTTCGACATGGTCGTCGCCGGCCGGGTCACCGAGACCGGCGACGTCGCGATCATGATGGTCGAGGCCGAGGCCACCGAGGAGACCATCGAGCTGGTCCGCGGCGGCGCCCAGGCGCCGACCGAGGAGGTCGTGGCCGGTGGTCTCGAGGCCGCCAAGCCCTTCATCAAGCAGCTGGTCGAGGCTCAGGTCGAGCTCGCCAACGTGGCCGCCAAGCCGGTCCAGGAGTTCCCGATCTTCCTCGACTACGAGGACGACGTCTACGCCGCCGTCGAGGCCGCCGCGAAGGCCGACCTGGTCGCCGCGATGACCATCGGCGACAAGCAGGAGCGCGAGGCCCGCACCGACGAGCTCAAGGCCGCCCTGCTCGAGAAGCTCGCCGGCCAGTTCGAGGGCCGCGAGAAGGAGATCGGCGCGGCCTTCCGCTCGGTCAACAAGCAGGTCGTGCGCGAGCGCGTGCTGCGCGACAAGGTCCGCATCGACGGCCGTGGCCTCGCCGACATCCGTCCGCTGCACGCCGAGGTCGACGTGATCCCGCGCGTCCACGGCTCCGCGCTGTTCGAGCGTGGCGAGACCCAGATCCTGGGCGTCACCACCCTCGACATGCTCAAGATGGAGCAGCAGATCGACACGCTGTCGCCCGAGAGCCACCGGCGCTACATGCACAAGTACATCTTCCCGCCGTTCTCCACCGGCGAGACCGGCCGCGTCGGCTCGCCGAAGCGGCGCGAGGTCGGCCACGGCGCGCTCGCGCGTCGCGCGCTGCTGCCGGTGCTGCCGAGCCGCGAGGAGTTCCCCTACGCCATCCGCCAGCTCTCCGAGGCCATGGGCTCCAACGGCTCCACCTCGATGGGCTCGGTCTGCGCCTCGACCCTGTCGCTGCTGCAGGCCGGTGTGCCGCTGAAGGCGCCCGTCGCCGGCATCGCCATGGGCCTCATCTCGGGCGAGATCGACGGCAAGACCGAGTACGTCGCGCTGACCGACATCCTCGGCGCCGAGGACGCCTTCGGCGACATGGACTTCAAGGTCGCCGGCACCAAGGAGTTCGTCACCGCGCTCCAGCTCGACACCAAGCTCGACGGCATCCCGGCCGAGGTCCTCGCCGCGGCGCTGACCCAGGCCCGCGACGCCCGGCTGACCATCCTCGAGGTGATGGGCGAGGCGATCGACGCTCCCGAGGAGATGTCGGTCCACGCCCCGCGGATCATCACCGTCAAGGTGCCCGTCGACAAGATCGGCGAGGTCATCGGGCCCAAGGGCAAGGTCATCAACCAGCTGCAGGACGACACCGGCGCCTCGATCTCCATCGAGGACGACGGCACGGTCTACATCGGTGCGACCAACGGCGAGGCGGCCGAGGCGGCCCGGGCCGCGATCAACGCGATCGCGAACCCGACCATGCCCGAGGTCGGCGAGCGCTACCTCGGCACCGTCGTCAAGACGACCAACTTCGGTGCGTTCATCGCGCTCATGCCCGGCAAGGACGGCCTGCTCCACATCAGCAAGCTGCGTGGCCTCGCCGGCGGCAAGCGCGTCGAGAACGTCGAGGACGTCGTCGCCGTGGGCCAGAAGCTGCAGGTCGAGATCGCCGAGATCGACGACCGCGGCAAGCTGTCGCTCATCCCGGTGGTCGAGGAGTCGGACGCCCCCGAGGCGGCCGAGGGCGAGGAGTCTGACTCCGAGTGAGCACCCGCAGCTCCACGACGGCCGGCCAGCGCTCTGCTGGCCGGCCGTCGGCCGTCTCCCGCGCCGGAGCGTCCACGCGGACCCTCGAGACGGTGCGCGACCAGTCCGGGCAGGTGACCTCGCTGGTCCGGCGTACCCAGCTCCCGTCGGGGCTGCGGATCGTCACCGAGCAGATGACCGGCGCCCGCTCCGCGTCCGTCGGCGTCTGGGTCGGCGTCGGCTCGCGCGACGAGACGGCCACGACCCACGGTGCCTCGCACTTCCTCGAGCACCTGCTCTTCAAGGGCACCACCGAGCGCTCCGCGCTCGACATCTCCATCGAGCTCGACGCGGTGGGTGGTGAGTTCAACGCGTTCACCGCGAAGGAGTACACCTGCTTCCACGCGCGGGTGCTCTCCGACGACCTGCCACTGGCCGTCGACGTCCTCGGCGACATGATCACCGGCTCGGTGATCGCCACCCACGACGTCGACGCCGAGCGCGACGTGATCCTCGACGAGATCGCGATGCACGACGACGACCCCGACGACGTCGTCCAGAACCTGCTCGCCGAGCTCGCCTGGGGCGCCGACTCGCCCCTCGGCCGCCCGATCGCCGGCACCACCGGCTCGATCGAGGCGATGACGCCGGCGCAGATCAAGCGCTTCTACCGGCGCCACTACTCGCCGGCCAACACCGTCGTCTCGGTCGCCGGCGCGCTCGACCACGCGGCCGTCGTACGCACGGTCAAGAAGGCCTTCGGCCGCCACGGCTGGCTCGACGCGCCGGCCGCCCCCACGGCTCCGCGCACGACCACCGCCCGGCGCCGCCCGAAGGTCGTCGCCGGCGACGGCCGGGTCGACCGGCCGTTCGAGCAGGTCAACCTGGTGCTCGGCCGTGAGGGCCTGACCCGCGACGACGAGCGCCGCTACGCGCTCGGCGTGCTCAACACCGCCCTCGGGGGCGGCACGTCCAGCCGGCTGTTCCAGGAGGTCCGCGAGGTCCGCGGGCTGGCCTACTCCGTCTACTCCTTCGCCAGCCACTACGCCGACTCCGGCATCGTCGGGGTCGCCGTCGGCTGCCTGCCCGACCGTACCGACGAGGTGCTGGCCGTGGTCCGCGAGCAGCTGCGGCTGATCGCGGAGGAGGGGATCACCGACGACGAGCTGGTCCGCGGCAAGGGTCAGCTGGTCGGCGGGATGATCCTCGGTCTCGAGGACTCCGGCTCCCGGATGATGCGCCTGGGCAAGAACGAGCTGGTCAACGGCGAGGTGCTCGGCATCGACGAGGTGATCGCCCGGATCGAGGCGGTCACGCTCGAGCAGGTGCGCGAGGTCGCCGCCGAGGTCTTCGGCCGGCCCGAGCTGCTCGCGCTGGTCGGGCCGGCGTAGCGGGGGCCTGGGGCTGGGGGAGCAGGATTCACCACGGGATGTAGGTGAATGCCCGCATCCCGTGCGGAGTTCCACTACAGATGTGCGGGCTCGCCTACATCCCGTGATGAATCCCAGCCCCGCCCGCAGTCACCCCGCCGTCACCCCGGGGGTAGGAGCCCCCGCCCGACCGACCTCGGCGTCCGGCGCGGGCTCAGCCGCCGGGTCGGGCTCGGGCTCCGGGTCGACCGGCTCGATCGACAGCACGAAGTCGTCGCCGTGCTCGGTGACGCCGGTGATCACGGCCTGCTCGACCGCCTCCTCGCCGTAGCGGCGGCGGACGACCATCGGGTCGGTGCGCAGCTCGCGGACCAGCGCCGCGGCCAGGCCGATCATGATCAGCACGAACGGGAGCGCGGCGACGATGGTGATCGTCTGCAGGCCGGTGAGCGCGTCCTCGCCGCCGGCGAGCAGCATCACCGCGGCCACGGCGCCGGTGGCGACGCCCCAGAAGACGACGACCGTACGCCGGGGCTCGGTGGTGCCGCGCTCGGAGAGGCTGCCCATCACGATCGACGCGGCGTCGGCGCCGGACACGAAGAAGATCGCGACCAGCACCATCACCAGCACGCTGGCAACCGTGGCGAGGGGGAGGGCGTCGAGAGTGCCGAAGAGCTGGGCCTCGAGGCCGTCGGCGTTGGCGATGTCGGTGCCGTCGCGCTGCAGGTCGATGGCGGTGCCGCCGAGGATGCAGAACCAGATCACGCTGACGACGCTCGGCACCAGCAGCACGCCGGTGACGAACTGGCGGATCGTGCGGCCGCGCGAGATGCGGGCGATGAACATGCCGACGAAGGGTGTCCACGACAGCCACCAGGCCCAGTAGAAGACCGTCCAACCGCTCAGCCAGGCCTCGGTGTCGGGGCCCTCGGCGCCGGTGCGCGCGGCCATCATGGCGAGGTCCTGGACGTAGCTGCCGAGCGAGGTGGGCACCAGGTTCAAGATGAACACGGTCGGGCCGACGACGAACAGGAACAGCGCCAGAACGACGGCCAGCACCATGTTGATGTTGGACAGCCACTGGATGCCCTTGGCGACGCCGGAGACGGCCGAGAGCACGAAGGCGACGGTGAGCACGCTGATGATGCCGACCAGGACGCCGTTGCCGAGCGGGCCGATGTCGCCGACGATCTCGAGGCCGCTGCTGATCTGCAGCGCGCCCAGGCCGAGGGAGGTCGCGGAGCCGAACAGGGTCGCGAAGATCGCGAACATGTCGATCACCTTGCCGGCGCCGCCGGAGGCGCGCTCGCCGAGCAGCGGCGCGAACGCGGCGGAGATCAGCTGCACCCGGCCCTTGCGGTAGACGCCGTAGGCGATCGCGAGGCCGACGACGGCGTAGATCGCCCACGGGTGCAGGGTCCAGTGGAACATCGTGGTCGCCATGGCGGTCTGCGCGGCGGCGTCGGGGTCGCCGGAGGTGCCGGGCGGCGGGCTCACGAAGTGGGAGAGCGGCTCGCTGACGCCGTAGAACATCAGCCCGATGCCCATGCCGGCGCTGAACATCATCGCGATCCACGACGTGGTGCGGAACTCCGGCTCCTCGTCGTCGCGGCCGAGCGGGATCGTGCCGTACTTGCTCATCGCGAGCCAGATCACGAACACCACGAAGCCGCTGGACGTCAGCACGAACAGCCAGCCGGTGTTGGTCATCACCCAGTCCAGCGCCTTGCCGGAGGCGGTGCCGAGCGAGGTGGTGCTCACCAGGCCCCACACCACGAAGGCGATGCTGACCGCGGCGGCCACGCCGAAGACGAGGGGGTCCAGGCCACGGCGGGTGGGCGCGTCCACCTCGACGGCCTGGTCCAGCGCCGGGTGGGGTACGACGTCCGCCGCCGGGGTCGTCAGGATGCTGGTCGGGGTGGTGCTGGGACTTCGGGTCACGTCTCTCCAGGGTCTCGCCGGTCAGGACGAGCACGCGCGCCGAGGCGGTGAGAGAGGACCGAGAGGTGACGTCAGGCCAGCCCCGAGACGGGCATGCTGCCCTTGCACGTTAACAAGAGCCCACCCCGCCGCGTCGAATCGGGGACGCGCCGGGAGGCGTCAGCGACGGCCGATGATGCCGATCACCGGCGGCATCTTGGAGTCCACGATGTAGACCCGGAAGCCGCCGTCGCGCAGCTGCTCGGAGGCCTTGGCGAGGATGTCGGAGACCTGCTCGGGCCGCGTGGTGTCGAAGAAGAGGTTGACCGAGCCGCCGGGCATCAGCCGCTCGTGGAGGAGCGCGATCTCCTCGTGGGCGTCGCGCACCCAGAACAGGTTGACGTCGAAGGCGAACACCTTGGTGAGCCGCTTGACCGGCACCCGCAGCGTGGCCAGGTCGATCTGGCGCACGGTGAGCCTGCCGGCGGCGATGTGCTCGGCGCAGCGGGCCTTGGTGCGGTCCACGCCGGCCTCGGAGCGGTCGATCGCGAACATCTTGCCCTTGCCCTCGAGGCGTCGGCAGATGAGGTCCGCGGCCGCGCCGTTCCCGCAGCCGATCTCCAGCACGTGGTCGTTGGGCTGGACGTCCATGAAGTCCACCGCCCACCGGATCCGGGCCGGGATCTTGTTCACCATGGGGGTCAGCCTGCCAGAACGCGGGCCGGGGTGACGCACTACCTTGGTGCCGTGAGTTCACGTGTCGCGGATCAGGGCGCCGGCGAGCGCCTCCAGGTGGGTGTCCTCGGGGCCCGGGGCAAGGTCGGCGCCGAGGTCGTCAAGGCGGTCGAGGGCGCCGACGACCTGGACTTCACCGTCGGCGTCGACCAGGGCGACCCGGTCGGCTCGCTGGTCGACAGCGGCACCCAGGTGGTCGTCGACTTCACCCACCCCGACGTGGTCATGGACAACCTGCGCTTCTGCATCGACAACGGCATCCACGCCGTCGTCGGTACGACGGGCTTCGACGACGCCCGCCTCGACACGCTGCGCGGCTGGCTCGCCGACCGCCCCGGCACCGGCGTGCTGATCGCCCCCAACTTCTCCATCGGCGCGATCCTGATGATGCGCTTCTCCGCCGTCGCCGCGCCCTTCTTCGAGTCCGTCGAGGTCGTCGAGCTGCACCACCCCACCAAGGCCGACGCCCCGAGCGGCACGGCCGGCCGCACCGCCGAGCTGATCGCGGCCGCCCGCCGCGAGGCCGGCAGCGGCCCGATCCCCGACGCGACGAGCACCGGTCTCGACGGCGCCCGCGGCGCCGACGTCGACGGCGTCCGGGTCCACAGCGTCCGGGTCCGCGGCCTGGTCGCCCACCAGGAGGTCATCCTCGGCGGGCTGGGGGAGACGCTCACCATCCGGCACGACTCGCTCGACCGGGTCTCCTTCACGCCCGGCGTGCTGACCGGCGTCCGGCGGATCGGCTCGTTCCCGGGGCTCACCGTCGGGCTGGAGCACTTCCTCGACCTGGGCTGACGGGGTCAGAGCAGCCGCACGAGGGCGGCCACCGCCGCCGCGCCGAAGACCACGACCAGGAAGGGCGCGCGGGCGAGCAGGAGCAGCACCGCCACGCCCAGCGCGAGCACCCGCGCGTCGAGCACCAGCGCCCGGCCCTCGGGCGCCGCGAGCACCTGCACGGTCACCAGTGCGGCCAGCAGCGCCACCGGGATCAGGTCGGCGATCCGCGCCACGAGCGGGTTGCCGAGCACCCGCGGCGGCACCGAGAGGCCGGCCAGCTTGAGCAGGTAGCAGCCCACGCCGGCGCCGAGCACGGCCCACCACATCATCGGGTCAGCGCTCCCACCAGCACCGCCACGCCCGCGGCGACCAGCACGGGTACGCCGGCCGGGGTCACCGTCACCGCGCCGGCGGCCACCAGCGCGGCCAGGGCCGCGGTCGCCTTGAGCACCGGCGTCGTCAGCCGCGGCCACAGCAGGGCCAGGAAGGCGGCCCCGACGGCCGCGTCCAGGCCCAGGTCACGGGGATCGCCGAGGTGCTCGCCGGCGAGCGCGCCGACGAGCGTGGTGAGATTCCACAGCACGAAGATGGTCACCCCGGTGGTGAGGAAGCCGGCGCGCGCCAGCTCTCGGCTCGGCCGGGTCACCGCCATCGCCGTCGACTCGTCGATGAGGACCTGGGCGGCGGCGTACCGGCGCCAGCCGCGGTAGCCCAGCAGCGGAGCCAAGCGCAGCCCGTAGAGCGAGTTGCGGGTACCGAGCAGCAGCGCGGTGAGCGCACCGGCGAGCGGCGTGCCACCGGAGCCCAGGACGCCGGCCAGCGCGAACTGCGACGCCCCCGTGAACATCACCAGCGACAGCGCGCAGGTCTGGGCCAGGCTCAGGCCCGACGCCACGCCGACCGCGCCGAAGCTGAGGCCGTAGGTGCCGGTCGCGATCGCGACGCCGAGGCTGTCGCGGAGCACGGTGCGCCGGGTCGGCTCGCTCACGGGCGAGACACCCTAGGCCAGGGCGGTGTGCAGCCGGACCTGCTTGACCGTCGTACCGGACTCGTCGGCGAGCTCGCGGCTCGCGCCGTCGGCCGCCCAGCCGGCGCTGGTCAGGAACGCCCGGAGCACGTCGTCGGTGGTGTCCACCCAGCACACGGCGCGGGTGAAGCCGTCGGCGCCCAGGGTGTCGGCGCCGGCCTGCAGCAGCCGCGAGCCGTGGCCGGCCCGGGTGGCGTCGGGGTCGACGGTGAACTCGGCCAGCTCGCCGTCGGTGGCGGGGTCGGCGTCGGGGTCCGGGCTCGGACCGGTCAGGGCGAAGCCGACCACCTGGTCGCCGGCCAGCGCGACCAGTGCGCGGTGCCGGGCCTCCGGGGGCCGGGAGAGGGACTGGCGCCAGGCCTCGGCGAGGGTCGGGGCGTCGACGGCCGGACCGTTGGCGTACCGCTGCTGCCAGGCGCGCAGCTGGACCGCCGCGATCCCGGTGGCGTCGGCGGGCCAGGCGACCCGGACGGAGACGTCGGAAACGACCATGCGGCCATCCTGTCAGGGCCTCGGTGTGGCCCGGCGCACTAGGGTCGGGGGCATGGAGATTCGCAACCTCGGGGCGAGTGGCCTCCGCATCTCGGCCATCGCCTACGGCAACTGGATCACCCACGGCTCCCAGGTCGAGGAGGACGGCGCGCTGGCCTGCGTCCGCCGGGCGCTGGACGAGGGGATCACCACCTTCGACACCGCCGACGTCTATGCCAACACCGCCGCCGAGACCGTCCTCGGGCGGGCGCTGGCCGGCGAGCGGCGCGAGGGCCTGGAGATCTTCACCAAGGTCTTCTGGCCGACCGGGCCCGGCAGGCACAACGACCACGGCCTCTCGCGCAAGCACATCCTGGAGTCGATCGACGGCTCGCTGCGCCGCCTCGGCACCGACTACGTCGACCTCTACCAGGCCCACCGCTACGACCACGAGACGCCGCTCGAGGAGACCATGCTGGCGTTCGCGGACGTCGTCCGGTCGGGAAAGGCCCTCTACATCGGCGTCTCGGAGTGGCGCGCCGAGGAGATCCGCGCCGCCGCCGAGCTGGCTCGTGAGCTGCGGGTGCCGCTGGTGTCCAACCAGCCGCAGTACTCCATGCTCTGGCGGGTCATCGAGTCCGAGGTGGTTCCGGCCTGCGAGGAGCTCGGCATCGGCCAGATCGTCTGGTCGCCGATCGCGCAGGGCGTGCTCACCGGCAAGTACCTGCCCGGCCAGGCGCCGCCAGCCGGCTCGCGGGCCACCGACGAGAAGGGCGGGGCCAACGACATCAGCCGCTGGCTGCGCGACGACGTGCTCGAGCGGGTCCAGCTGCTGCGCCCGATCGCCGAGGAGTCCGGGCTCTCGTTGGCCCAGTTGGCGGTCGCCTGGGTGCTCCAGAACGACAACGTCTCGGCCGCGATCATCGGCGCCAGCCGACCCGACCAGGTGACCGAGAACGTCAAGGCCGCCGGCGTCCGCCTCGACGCCGACACGCTCGCCGCGATCGACCGGGCGCTGGACGGCGTCGTCACCACCGATCCCTCGCTCACCCGCTCGCCGCGGCGCTCCGAGATCCTGGGCTGAGCGTGGCTGAGGGCTACAGCGCGAACACGTAGCGGCTGGTCGGCACCAGGTCGAGCCCCTCGGCCGCGCCGAAGCGGGCGCAGCTGTCCATCAGCGTCGTGAACCGGCGCTGGAGCTCGGCCTCGTCGCCGCCGCTGCCGTAGAAGGCGTGCTGGTCGGCCATCGCGGCCATCGGGAACAGCTCCTCGACGATCCCCGCCACGTCCTGCCCACCATCGGTCAGATGCTCGACGACCGGGTTCTGGACGTAGCCGAAGGTGCCCTGGGTGTCGATCGCCACCTGGGTGTGCCGGTCCAGCCAGTCGGCGAGCCACGCGGCATGCGGCAGCGACGGCGGCCGGCGCAGGAAGGCCAGGTTCGCGAGCGCGTCGGCGCGGACGCCGTCGGCCACCGCGGGCGGGACCAGGGGCTCCCGCTCGTCGACCGACCAGGCGTGGGCGTCCGCGTCGTGCCGTCGTACGACGGCCAGCAGGCCCGCGGGGTCGGCCTCGGTCCACGCGGTGACCACGGCGGTGATCGGCGTACCGGGGCCGAAGCGCAACGCCGGGGCGACCGCGTCGTCGTCGAGATTGACCTGCAGCCGGGTGGCGCCGGCTGTGGCGACCTCGGCGCGGAAGGCGGGCTCGAGCAGGGCGGGACCGGGCCCGTGCAGCGCGGCGATGAGCTTCACCCGCCGCAACCTACCCGGGCTAGCGGTCGTAGTCGTCAGGAAGCGGCTGGCCGATCTTGACCCGCGCCTTGGGCAGCCGCATGAACTTCATCTGCATCGACCGGGTCAGGGCGTAGTAGGTCGTGCCCTTGAGCGGCTCGTCGGGGAAGCGCTGCTTGAGCTCGCGGCGCAGCCGGAAGCGGAGCACGAGCATGTCGGTGACCACGAACAGCACGGTGGCGAGCAGCACCATGCTGCTGGCCTGCACGAGCGCGGAGCTGCCGGTGTAGCCGAGCATCAGGCCGACGATCATCAGCGGGATGACCATCTCGACGATGGAGAACCGGCGGTCGACGTAGTCGCGGATGAACCGCCGCACCCGGCCCTTGTCGCGGGGCAGGAAGTAGCGCTCGTCGCCGGCCTTCATGCCCTGGCGGATCTTGCGGCTCTCCTCGGCGCGGAACTCCCGCTGGCGGCGCGAGGCCTCGCGCCGGTCGGTCGGGGCCTTGGCCCGGGCCTTCGCGGCGGCCTCCGCCTCCTTGCGGGTCGGCGTCGGGCGGCCCTTGCCGCCGGGCTTGCCCTCGGCGGCAGGGGCGGCCGGCTCGGCGGCGGCGGGGGACTTGGTGCGCTTGAACACGATCAGGCCTTCCGGACCAGGCTGGACTTGAGCTGCATCGGACCGAACCCGTCGACCTTGCAGTCGAGGTCGTGGTCGCCGACCCGGAGGTCGGGGGCGACGAGGCGGATGTTGCGGACCTTGGTGCCGGACTTGATCGGCTTGGGCGCTCCCTTGACGGGGAGGTCCTTGACCACGATCACGTCGTCGCCCTCGGCGAGCGGGTTCCCGTTGGCGTCGCGCACGACGCCCGCGGCCGCCGCCTCGTCGGCCGCCGCGGCCGCCTCGGCCGGCGACCACTCGTGGGCGCACTCCGGGCAGACGAGCAGGTCACCCATGGCGTACGCGTACGCACCCGAGCACTCCGGACAGGCGGGCTGGGCGTCAGTCACGGTGGGACTTCCCGGGCAGGTCGAGCATCCGCTGCAGCGCGGTGAGCGCGTCGGCCTCGGTCTGCGGGTCGACCTCGATCTGGTTGACGACGACGCCCTCGACCAGGTTCTCCAGCGCCCAGACGAAGTGGGGCAGGTCGATCCGGTTCATCGTCGAGCAGTAGCAGACGTTGCGGTCGAGGAACATGATGTTCTTGTCGGGATGCGCGTCGGCGAGGCGCTGCACCAGGTTGAGCTCGGTGCCGATCGCCCAGCTCGAGCCGGCCGGCGCCGCCTCGATGGTCTTGATGATGAACTCGGTGGAGCCCACCAGGTCGGCCATGAGCACCACGTCGTGCTGGCACTCGGGGTGGACCAGGACGTTGAGGTCGGGCACCTTGGCGCGCAGCTCGTCGACGACGTCGGCGGAGAACCGGCCGTGGACCGAGCAGTGGCCCTTCCACAGGATCATCCGGGCGCCCGCGAGCTCCTCGGCGGTGAGGCCGCCGTTGGGCAGCAGCGGGTTCCACACGACGCACTCGTCGAGGGAGTAGCCGAGCTGGAGCACGGCGGTGTTGCGGCCGAGGTGCTGGTCGGGCAGGAACAGGACCTTGGTGTCGGGGCCCTTCTGCTCGAAGGCCCAGTCGAGGGCGACCTCGGCGTTGGACGAGGTGCACACGACGCCGCCGTTGCGGCCGCAGAACGCCTTGATGGCGGCGCTGGAGTTCATGTAGGTGACCGGGACGACCTGGTCCTGGATGCCGGCCGCCGCCAGCGCCTCCCAGGCGCGCTCGACCTGGGCGATCCGCGCCATGTCGGCCATCGAGCAGCCCGCGGCGAGGTCGGGCAGGATGACCTTCTGGTCGGGGCCGGTGAGGATGTCGGCGGACTCGGCCATGAAGTGCACGCCGCAGAACACGATGAACTCCGCGTCCGGGCGCGCCGCCGCGTCGCGGGCGAGCTTGAAGGAGTCGCCGGTCACGTCGGCGAACTGGATGACCTCGTCGCGCTGGTAGTGGTGCCCGAGCACGAAGAGCCGGTCACCCAGCTTGTCCTTGGCCGCGCGGGCCCGCGCCACCAGATCGGGGTCGGAGGGCGCCGGCAGGTCGCCGGGGCAGTCGACGCCGCGCTCGGAGAGCGCGTCCGTGCCGCGGCCCAGGGGCAGCAGCGGGAGGTCCACGGTGGTCATGAGCGCAGTCTAGTTTGGGTGCACAGCGCTACAGCAGCGCCCCGTGGTGGACGTACGGCGCCGGGGGCGCCATGCCGCGCAGGCCGAGGTACCCGCGGGCGACCAGGTCCAGTCGGGCGCTGAGCGCGACCTCGACCGCCCAGTAGTTCGCCGACGTGACGTGGGCGGCCTCGTAGCGCTCCTCGGCGCTCGCCAGGCACTCCCAGAGCAGGGTGCGGGCGGTGTCCTCGTCACGGGCGGCGAGCAGCGCGAGCATCCGGCCGTTCGTGTAGGCGTAGCCCGACCGGTCGCTCGCCACGACCAGCCGGCCGGCGCCCAGCAGCCGCTCGTGGTCGGGCCCGTGCGGCCCGCCCCGCAGGGCCCGGTCGAGGTCGTCCATCCAGGCCAGGTCGTCGGCCCCGCCCTCGCGTACGCCGTGCACCGCCGGCAGGGCCGTGCGGTCGACGGCGCCGTGGAGCGTGAGCTGGGGGTGCAGCCGGAACCCGGCCTGGTGGTAGCGGCGCAGCGCCCGCGGGTCGACCGAGGCGGCGAGCATCCCGCGGGGCCGGTCGGCGCCGTACGCGACCGCGGCGTCGAGGACCCGGGCGCCGATCCCGGCGCCCTGCAGGCCCGGGCGCACCGCGAAGGTCGCCAGGCACCACACCTGCTCGCGGCGGAAGCTGGTGGCGAAGCCGACCAGCTCGCCGTCCTGCTCGGCGACCCACGAGCCGTCGGGGTCGGAGGCGAGGAAGCCGCGGGTCCGGGCCTCCCATGCCCCGCTCTGCACGGGGGAGCGGCGCTGGGGTGGGGCCGCCGCGGGGACCCGCTGCGCGGTGTCGAGGGCGAAGAAGGCGTCATCGCTGATCCGCTCGGCCTCGGGGACGTCGGCGTCGGTCATCGGGCGGATCAGCACGTCGCGCACGTCGGCGACGGTAGCCGTCCCCCATGATGTGACGCATGCGGATTCTGGTCGCCCCCGACAAGTTCGCGGGCACCCTCACGGCCGTCGAGGCCGCGGAGGCGATCGCGGCCGGCTGGCGCCGGCAGGCTCCCGACGACGAGCTGGCGCTCGCGCCGATGTCGGACGGGGGGCCGGGCTTCGTCGACGTCCTGCACGCGACCCTCGGCGGCGAGCTGCTGGCCGTGGTGGGGGAGGCGCCGCAGGGCCACGAGGTGCCGGCCACGATCCTCGCGGTCGGCGAGACGGTCTACATCGAGAGCGCCCAGGTCTGCGGGGTGCACCTGACCGGGGGCAGGCTCGGTGAGTTCGGTACGACGGTCGGCGTCGGCCGGCTGCTCCTGGAGGCGGTCAACGCCGGGGCACGCCGGATCGTGGTCGGCCTCGGCGGCTCGGGCACCAACGACGGCGGCGCCGGCCTGCTGGCCGCGCTCGGCGCGGACGCCGACGTGGCGCTCGACGTCGGCGGGATCTTCCTCGACGGCGTCAGCCGGGTCGACCTGAGCATCCCGCGCGGCCTGGTCGACGGCGTGGAGATCATCGCGGCGACCGACGTCGACAACCCGCTGACCGGGCTGTTCGGCGCGAGCAAGACCTTCGGCCCGCAGAAGGGGCTCGACGAGGAGACCCAGGTGCTGCTCGACGGCTTCCTGGAGCGGTTCGCGGCCGCGACCGACCGCCGGGTCGCCCTCGAGCCCGGCGCGGGCGCCGCCGGCGGCCTCGGCTTCGCCCTGATGCTGCTCGGCGGCACCCGGGTCTCCGGCATCGAGCTGGTCGCCGAGGCGGTCGGCCTGGCCCGCCAGGCGCGCCAGGCCGACCTGGTGATCACCGGCGAGGGCGCCTTCGACTTCAGCAGCCGTGCCGGCAAGGTCCCGGCCGGCGTGGCCGCGGTGGCCGCGGACGCCCTGCGTCCCTGCGTGGCGCTGGCCGGCCAGGTCCTGGTCGGCTCGCGGGAGATGCGCGCGCTCGGCATGGACGCGGCGTACTCGCTCGTCGACGCGGTCGGCGAGGAGCGCGCCTTCGCCGACCCCGCGGGCGCGTTGGCCGACCTCGCCGCCCGGGTCGCGCGCACCTGGTCGAGCTGAGCAGACCCCCGCAGCGCACCAGCCCCGAAGGGGGTTTCCGACATGCGCGAGCGCAGCGAGCGCCAAACAAGCACCGTGAGTCCCTCGCGTAGCGCGCCGACCCGGCATCACGCCAGCCACGCGGGGGTTTTCCGTCGCGCCGCCCGCCGTTTCTGCACGGAGGAGCGTGCGACCGAGGAACGAGGGAGCGCGCGGGGGAGGAAGAAACGGCGCCAAAAGGCGGCGCGACATGCGAGCGGAGCGAGCCAAACCAACACCGTGAGTCCCTCGCGCAGCGCGCCGACCCGAGAGTCTTCCGACCCGCGAGCAAGACGAGCCCAGCCCCACCCCCTCGCGGCCACCTGAAACCTGTTCTAGATTGCTCGCGTGACGGACATCAGATCCCGCTTCGACGACCTGCGGGCCGCGGAGCACGCGGACCCCGCCGACCTCGACGCCCTGTGGGCCGATCTCGCGACCGTGGAGGTGGCCGAGATGCTCGGCGCCTGGCGCGGCGGCGACTTCGCCACCGGCCACGTCGCCAGCGCGGTGCTGGAGAAGGTGCGCTGGCACGGCAAGCGGTTCGACGGCCCGCTCGAGGCGGTGCCGCTGGTCTGTCGCGACGAGAACGGGGAGCTCTACTCCAACCTCGCGGCCGGGGGCGGCGGGGAGGCGTCGCTGTGGCCGGTCGGCTTCCGCGGCGAGGTCACCGCGACCATGGTCTACGACAAGATGCCCGTCCTCGACCACTTCAAGAAGGTCGACGCCGACACCGTCATGGGCATCATGAACGGCAAGCTCGCCGGGACGTTCGGCATCGACGACCTCTACTACTTCTGGCTGGAGCGTGACGCGTGAGGACGACCGCCTACCTCGTCGAGGAGCCCGGAGGCGACTTCGTGGCCGCGGAGGTCGAGCTGGAGGAGCCGCGGGACGACGAGGTGCTGGTCCGCATCGTCGCCACCGGGCTGTGCCACACCGACCTGACCGTGCCGACCATGCTGCCCCCGGAGATGCTGCCGACCGTCGTGGGCCACGAGGGGACGGGCGTCGTCGAGAAGGTGGGCGCCGCGGTCAGCGGCATCGAGGTCGGCGACCACGTGGTGCTGAGCTTCCGCTCCTGCCGGCAGTGCGGGCCCTGTCGGGCCGGCGACGTCGGCTACTGCGAGCAGTCCCTGCTGCTCAACTACATGGGCATGCGCGCCGACGGCTCGACCACGATGAAGCGCGGCGAGCAGACGGTGTTCGGGAACTTCTTCGGCCAGTCCAGCTTCGCCCGCCACGCCCTCGCGTACGCCGACAACTGCGTCGTCGTCGACCGGTCCCTCGACCTGACCCGGCTGGCGCCCTTCGCCTGCGGCTTCCAGACCGGCGCCGGCACCGTCCTCAACGTGCTCGACCCGAAGCCGGGCGACAGCATCGTCGTGTACGGCGCCGGGGCGGTCGGCCTCGCCGCGGTCGCCGTCGCCCGGGGCACCGGCGTGGACACGGTCGTCGCCGTCGACCCGGTCGCGGCCCGGCGCGAGGTGGCCGCCGGCTACGGCGCCACCGCGCTCGACCCGACCGAGGAGGGCGCCGGTCCCGTCGAGGACCGGGTCCGGGAGCTGACCGGTGGTGGGGCGACGTACGCCATCGACACCACGGCCATCCCGGCGGTGGTGCTTCAGGCCCAGCGCTCGCTGCGCCCGCGGGGCCTGCTGGTGGCGCTCGGCCTGGGTGCGCCGGAGTACACCATCGACGCGATCGACCTGCTCCAGTCCGGCAAGGTCGTGCGCTCCTCGATCGAGGGGGAGGCCGACCCGCTGGTCACCATCCCCGAGCTGATCGCGCTGCGCGAGGCCGGCCGGTTCGACGTGGACCACCTGGTCACGACCTACCCGTTCGAGAGGATCGCCGACGCCGTGGCCGACTCGAAGGCCGGCACGGTGGTCAAGCCGGTCCTCGTGTGGGGGGAATAACCAGGGCTGTGCGACCATTGGGCTAGTCGACCCCCGACCTGACACACCCTGGAGTGAGCATGAGCGACAGCTGCTGCGGAGGCGGCCACAGCCACGACGCCCCCGGCGCGACCACGACCGTCGCGGCCCCGGTGGACTTCGAGCGCCGTGAGGACCAGATCAACCTGAGCCCGGTGGCGGCCACGAAGGTGAAGAGCCTGCTCGAGCAGGAGGGGCGTGACGACCTCTCCCTGCGCATCTCCGTGCAGCCCGGTGGCTGCTCGGGCCTGCGCTACCAGCTCTTCTTCGACGAGCGCACCCTCGACGGCGACGTCGTCACCGACTTCGACGGCGTGGGCGTCGTCGTCGACCGGATGAGCGTCCCCTACCTCAACGGCGCGGTGATCGACTTCGTCGACACCATCGAGAAGCAGGGCTTCACGATCGACAACCCGAACGCCACGGGTTCCTGCGCCTGCGGCGACTCGTTCCACTGAGTCACGCGTCCGCCACGACGAAGGCCCCAGCCGATCGGCTGGGGCCTTCGTCGTTCCCGCGGCGTACGCGGGACGTCAGTCCAGGTGGAGGTGCAGCGCGTTGGCGAGGCGCTGGGCGGCCTCGGAGATCTGGATGTCGCGCTTCGGCAGCTCGCGGGGCTGCTCGTCGAAGTGGATGCTCGGGGCGGGGCGGGTGGCCTGGACGGCGGCGGCCTGGAGGCGGCGGCTCACCGCCTGGCAGTCGGCGTGCAGCTCGGCGGGGCTGGCGATCTCTTCGTACGGCGGCATGCCATCGACGCTAAGCGTTACTTTCGGGTAGACCCAGAGGGAACGCCGTCGGTGGGGCAACGGCTGGGTTAACCTTCCGTATCGTGACTGCACCCACGGGCTCCCTGCTCATCGCCGGCTCGATCGCCACCGACCACCTGATGACCTTCGGTGGCAAGTTCGCCGACTCGCTCGTGGTCGAGCAGCTCGACAAGCTGTCGGTGTCCTTCCTGGTCAACGACCTCGAGATCCGGCGCGGCGGCGTCGCTCCCAACATGTGCTTCGGCCTGGCCCGGCTCGGCCTGCGCCCGGTGCTCGTGGGCGCGGCCGGCGAGGACTTCGCCGACTACCGCTCCTGGCTCGAGCGCAACGGCGTCGACTGCGACTCGGTGCACATCTCCGAGAGCAAGCACACCGCCCGCTTCGTGTGCACGACCGACACCACGATGGCCCAGTTCGCGTCCTTCTACCCGGGCGCGATGAGCGAGGCCAGCCAGATCGAGCTGCTCCCGATCGTGGAGCGGGTCGGCGCGCCGACGTACGTCCTCATCGGCGCCGACGACCCCGACGCGATGAAGCGCCACACCGAGGAGTGCCGCCAGCGCGACTACGCCTTCATCGCCGACTGCTCCCAGCAGCTCGCCTTCGCCGAGGGCGACCTGATCCGCGACCTGATCGACGGCGCCGCGATCCTGTTCTCCAACGAGTACGAGTCGCACGTCATCGAGAAGAAGACCGGCTGGAGCGCCGAGGAGGTGCTCGCCCGGGTCGGCCTGCAGGTCACCACGCTCGGCAAGGACGGTGTCCGGGTCACCAGCAGGGACGGGACCTCGTTCGAGGTCCCCGCGGCCAAGGACGTGGCCGCGGTCGAGCCGACGGGCGTCGGCGACGCCTTCCGCGGCGGCTTCCTCGCCGCCCTGTCCTGGGGCAGCTCGCTCGAGCGCGCCGCCCAGGTCGGCTGCGTGCTGGCGGCCTACGTGGTCGAGACGGTCGGCACCCAGGAGTACGACTTCACCCACCCGCAGTTCGTGTCCCGGATCCGGGAGTCGTACGGCGACGAGGCCGCCGACGAGGTCGCCAAGCACCTCGGCGTCTGAGCCGGGCCGATCGCTCCGGTCAGCTGACCCGGCGCACGACGTACCGGGGTGCGCCGTCGTCGGCGACCTGCTCGCCGACGTACTCCTGACCACGCATCCGGCACCACGCAGGCACGTCGTGGCGTGCGGCCGGGTCGCGGGCGACGACCGCGAGCAGCTCGCCGACCGGTACCGAGGGCAGCGCCTTGGCGAGCTCGATGATCGGGCGCGGACAGGGCAGGTCGCGGCAGTCGAGCTCGACGGTCACAGCCCGGCCTCCGACCGGATCCGGGTGACCTCCTCGGCGAGGGCCGCGCAGAATGCCTCGACCTGCTCGGCGGTGGTCTCGCGGCCCAGGGAGACCCGCACGTTGCCGTGGGTGAGCGCGCCCATGGCGGCGAGCACGTGGCTGGGCTCGAGGGTCGAGGCGGTGCAGGCCGACCCGCTGGCGACCCCGAAGCCGCGGCGGGCCAGCGCGGTCACGATCTCGTCGCCGCCGACGTAGAGGCAGGAGAAGGTCACCAGGTGGGGGAGCCGGGCCACCGGGTCGCCGACGACCTCGGTGTCGGGCAGCGCGGCCGCCGCCGCCCGGATCCGGTCGACCAGGGCGTGCTGGCGCGCCGCCACCTCCTCGCGCTCGGCCAGCACGGCCTGCAGTGCCGCGGCGGCCGCCAGCGCGGCGGGCACGTCGGGGAAGCCGCCGAGCTGGTCGAGGCCGTCGTCGCCGGGGAACGGGTTGACCCAGCGGGTGCCACGGCGGACGGCCAGGATCCCGACCCCGGCCGGGCCGCCCCACTTGTGGGCGGAGGCGGTCAGGGCGTCCCAGGGCCGGGGGAGCGGCACGTGTCCGACGGCGGCGGCCGCGTCCACGAGCAGTGGTACGCCGGCGGGGAGGTCGAGCTCGTCGACCGGCTGCAGCGTCCCCACCTCCTGGTTGGCGGCCTGGAGCGCCACCGCGCCCACGCCGGGCCGCGCCGCCGCGGCGCCGAGCGCGGCCGGGTCCACCCGGCCGGTCGCGTCGACCCCGACCGCCGCGTGAGCGGGGGAGGGCCGCCAGGCGGCGGCGTGGAGCACCGAGGAGTGCTCGACGGCGCCGTGGACGATGCCGTCGCGGCCCGTCGCCGCGGTCAGCCCGAGCAGGCCCCGGTGCACCGCGTCGGTCCCCGAGGCGGTGAAGCCCACCTCGTCGGGCCGCGCGCCGAGGCACTGCGCCACGACCGCGCGGGCGTTGTCGAGCAGCAGCCGCGCGTCGCGCCCCGTCGCGTGGAGCCGGCGCGGGTCGCCGTACCCGCGGTCGAGGGCGGCCAGCAGGGTGGCGCGCGCCGCGGGGTGGAGCGGGGCGGAGGAGGCCGAGTCGAGGTAGACCTCGGAGGTGCTGCTCACGGCTCCGACCCTAGTTGAGCGCGCCTCGTAGGCTCGTCCCGCGGTGGTGCCACGCCTCACAGGTCCCGGAAGACCCACCCCGCCACCCGACCGGGGTCGCTCTCCGCTAGTGTTCGCAGTGGTTCTGACCCTCGAGAGGAAGGCTCGTTCGTGGGCTGGTGGCACCCCGAGCGCACGCGTGGCGCGCAGCGACGATTCCGTCGCGCGACCCCGCTCGCCGGATTCGTCGTACTCGCGCTCGCGCTGTCCGGCTGCTCGACCGACACCCAGTGGGAGCGGTTCGGCATGCCGGAGATCACGACGGTGCAGGGTGAGCACATCCTGCACCTGTGGCAGGGCGCCTGGATCGCCGCGCTGGTGACCGGCGTCATCACGTGGGCGCTCATCATCGGCGTCCCGATCTGGTTCCGGCGTCGCAGCGACGACGAGGTCCCGGTGCAGACGCGCTACAACCTGCCGATCGAGATCTTCTACACGATCTTCCCGGTCATCATGGTCATCGCGTTCTTCTCGCAGACCGTGCGGGTGCAGAACATCGCGCTCGAGCACGACCCCAACCCCGACGTGGTCGTGACGGTCGTGGGCCAGAAGTGGCAGTGGACGTTCAACCAGCCCTACGAGGGCCGCAACGTCTACGTCTCGGGCACCGGCGAGGACATCCCCGACCTGGTCATCCCGGTCGACAAGACGATCGAGTTCCAGCTGCGCAGCCCCGACGTGATCCACAACTTCGGCATCCCGGCCTTCGCGATGCGCATGGACGTCGTGCCGGGCAACGAGAACTCCTACCAGGTCACGCCGACCGAGATCGGCGACTACGACGGCAAGTGCTACGAGCTCTGCGGCGTCTACCACTCGCGGATGCTCTTCAACGTGAAGGTCGTCTCCGAGGCCGACTACGAGGCCTACCTGGCCCAGCTCGCCGAGAACCCCGACCACGTCTCCGACGAGCCGGTCGTGGGCGGCAAGTACGCCTCGCAGCCCATCAACGATGACGAGGGGGAGCACGAGTGACCACGCTCGCGCGTTCCGCGGACCTCAGCCAGCGCAAGCCGCTCGGCCAGCAGCTCGTCCGCATCATGACGACCACCGATCACAAGCTGATCGGCAACCTGTACTTCGGTACCGCGCTCGCCTGGTTCATGGCCGGCGGCATCATGGCGCTGCTCATCCGGTCCGAGCTCGCCTACCCCGGCAGCCAGATCGTCAACGAGGAGCTCTACAACCAGCTCTTCACCATGCACGGCACGATCATGCTGCTGCTGTTCGCGACGCCGCTGTTCTTCGGCTTCGGCAACGCGATCATGCCGCTCCAGATCGGCGCGCCCGACGTCGCGTTCCCGCGGCTGAACATGTTCAGCTACTGGCTCTACCTGTTCGGCGGCCTGATCGTCGGCGCCGGCTTCCTCACCCCGGGTGGCGCCGCCTCCTTCGGCTGGTTCGCCTACACGCCGCTGTCCGACTCGGTCAACAGCCCCGGCGTCGGTGGCGACCTGTGGATCATGGGCCTGTGGATGGCCGGTCTCGGCACCATCCTGGGCGCGGTCAACTTCATCACCACGATCATCTGCATGCGGGCCCCCGGCATGACCATGTTCCGGATGCCGATCTTCGTGTGGACCGTGCTGATCACCGCGATCCTGGTGCTGGTCGCCTTCCCGATCCTCGCCGGCGCGCTGCTCTCCCTCGAGGCCGACCGCCAGCTCGGCGCCCACGTCTTCGACTCCTCCCATGGTGGAGCGATCCTGTGGCAGCACCTCTTCTGGTTCTTCGGCCATCCCGAGGTCTACATCATCGCGCTGCCGTTCTTCGGCATCATCTCCGAGATCCTCCCGGTCTTCAGCCGCAAGCCGATCTTCGGCTACGTCGGCCTGGTCGGCGCGACGCTCGGCATCGCGATCCTCTCGGTGGCGGTGTGGGCCCACCACATGTTCGTCACCGGAGCGGTCAACCTGCCGTTCTTCTCCGGCATGACCTTCCTGATCGCCGTGCCCACGGGTGTGAAGTTCTTCAACTGGATCGGCACGATGTGGGGCGGATCAGTGCGCATGGACACCCCCATGCTCTGGTCGATCGGCTTCCTCACGACCTTCCTGTTCGGTGGCCTGACCGGCATCATCCTGGCCAGCCCGCCGCTCGACTTCCACGTCTCCGACTCCTACTTCGTGGTGGCCCACTTCCACTACACGGTGTTCGGCACGGTCGTCTTCGCGATGTTCGCCGGCTTCTACTTCTGGTGGCCCAAGCTCACCGGTCGGATGCTCGACGAGCGGCTCGGCAAGATCCACTTCTGGCTGCTGTTCATCGGCTTCCACACCACCTTCCTGGTCCAGCACTGGCTCGGCATCGAGGGCATGTCGCGGCGCTACGCCGACTACCTGCCGCGCGACGGCTTCACCGCCCTCAACCAGGTCTCGACGATCGGCGCCTTCATCCTGGCCTCCTCGATGCTGCCGTTCTTCTACAACGTCTACGTCTCCCGCAAGGGCCCGCTCGTCAACACCGACGACCCGTGGGGCTGGGGCCGGTCGCTGGAGTGGGCCACGAGCTGCCCGCCGCCGCGTCACAACTTCCACTCGATCCCGCGGATCCGCTCGGAGTCGCCGGCGTTCGACCTCCACCACCCGGAGATCGCCGCCATCGAGATGTACGACGAGCCGGTCGCCGCGGGCGCCGGCGCCAAGGAGGTCGACGCCTGATGAAGGTCGAAGCATGGATCTTCGGCGTGACCACGGTCTTCCTGGTCCTGGTCAGCCCTGCCTACTGGTTCATCACCGACGGAAGTGACCACGGCGCCGACTGGACCGGCACCTCCGCCCTGGTGATGACCACGCTGCTGTGTGCCATGGTCACGCTCTACCTCGGGTTCCACGCCAACCGGATGGACGCCCGTCCGGAGGACCTCAAGGACGGCGAGATCGCCGACGGCGCGGGCGAGCTGGGCTTCTTCCCGCCCTACTCGTGGTGGCCGCTGTGGTGCGCGCTGACGCTCAGCCTGATCGTGTTCGCGCTGGCCGTCCTCGCCTGGTGGCTGCTCATCATCGCCTTCGTGCTCGGCGCGATCGCGCTGAGCGGCTGGATCTTCGAGTACTACCGCGGCGTCTACGCCCACTGATCGACCCCGCTGAGCCGCGCTCAGCCCCTCGTCGGCGGTGTCCCACCTCACGGTGTGACACCGCCGACGTGCTCTCCAGCCCGGATTCGTCGGTCCTGGCAGGTACCCTCGGTGCGTGCCTTCCCCGTTGACACGCTCCCGATCGCGCGCGCTGCGCGCCGCCGCCGTCCTGGCGGCCGTCGCGCTCGTCGCCGCCGCCTGCGACGGCTCCGGGTTCGTGCCGGGCGGCGACGACCCGGCGGCCGACGAGACCACCGCCGCGGCGGCCTCCGAGGCGATCGTGACGACCAACGTCGAGGACCAGGCGTCCGGCGTACCCGTCGACAAGGTGGTCCGGGTCAAGGCCGAGAAGGGCACCCTCACCACCGTCGTGGTCAAGTCCAAGGCCGGCCGCGTCCAGGGCGAGCTGCGCGCCGACGGCACCCGCTGGGTGTCCTCCGGCGGCCTCGAGCCCGACACCCGCTACCGGGTGCGGGCGGTGGCCCGCAACGGTGACGGCAAGGAGGTCCGGAGCGTGTCGACCTTCACCACCCAGGCGCTGAGCCTGAGCCAGCAGACCTACGCCTCGGTGGCGCCGCTGCAGGGCGAGACGGTCGGCGTCGGCATGCCCGTGATCGTCACCTTCGACGTCCCGGTCACCGACCAGGCCAGCTTCGAGAAGCACATGAGCGTCACCTCCACGCCCGCGCAGCCCGGCTCGTGGCACTGGGTCAGCAGCACCGAGGCGCACTGGCGCCCCGAGGCCTACTGGCAGGCCGGCACCAAGGTCAGCGTCGACGTCGCCGTCAACGGCGTCAGCGCCGGCGGCGGCATCTACGGCCAGGAGGACCGCAAGGTCGACTTCGAGATCGGCGCCGCCCACGTCTACAAGGTCAACGCCCGCACCCACCAGATGAAGGTCTTCGAGAACGGCAAGCTGCTGCGCACGCTGCCGATCACGACCGGCAAGGCCGGCTTCACCACGCGCTCGGGCGTCAAGGTCATCATGGAGAAGTACGCCCAGAAGCGGATGAACTCCGAGACCGTCGGCATCGCCCGCGGCTCCGCCGAGGCCTACGACATCGACGACGTCAAGTGGGCGATGCGGCTGACCAGCTCCGGCGAGTTCATCCACGCGGCGCCCTGGTCCGTCGGCTCCCAGGGCCGCGCCAACGTCTCCCACGGCTGCACCGGCATGAGCACCGACAACGCCGCCTGGCTCTACTCCATGACCCGCCGCGGCGACGTCGTCGAGTACGTCGGCACCGACCGCCCGATGGAGCCCGGCAACGGCTGGGGCGACTGGAACGTCGCGTGGAACGACTACGTCGCGGGCTCCGCGCTGAGCTGAGTCGCGGAGCCCGTCGGCTCAGCGCGCCTTGACCGTCACCCAGGCCGAGCTGGAGCCGGTCGTGTTGGTCATCCCCTTGTAGACCGCGCGGAACTTGTACTTGCCCTTCACCTTGAGCTTGATCTTGGTGACGCCGGTGTTGGCGCCGTTCAGGGTGATGGTCTTCGTCTTCACGCCGGACTTGCGCGGGATGACGATCTCGATCGTGACCGTCCCGAGCCCGGTACGGCCGGCGGCCGTCACCACGGCCGTGAGGGTCACCTTCTTGCCCCGGCGCAGCTTCGCGGCGGAGCGGGTGAGGGTGGTGCTGGTCGATACCTTGGTGTTCGCGGCGGGGGCCACCGAGACGCGGTTGGACTCGGTCACGCCGTCCGCGTGGCCGGCGAGTCGCCCGGTCGCCCGGACCGAGACGGTGTGACCGGCATCGGCCGACTGGACGGCGTAGGTCTCGCCGGTCTTGCCGCTGATCGTCTTGCCGTCGCGCAGCCACTGGTAGGTGGTCGTGGCGCCATTGCTCCACACGGCTCCCGTGGTGACGCTGAGGCTGCCGCCGACCCGCGGGTCCCCGCCGACGACCGGGGCGGTGACGACGCTGGGCGCCGCGACCGCACCCGGGGTGACCGTGCCGCTGGTGGACACCCCGTCCTGGTAGCCGGCGACCTGGAGTGTGGCGACCACCTTGAGGGCCTTGCCGAAGTCGTCGGCCGTCACGACGTAGGTCTTCCCGGTGGCGCCGGGGATCGCCGTACTGCCCCGGAACCACTGGTAGGTCGTGTCGGCGACGTCCCCGAAGTCCCAGACGGGCGGCGTGAGGGTCAACGGTGCGCCGACCGTGCTGCTGGTGGGGATGCTGACGGCGGTGGTCGCGGTCGGCTTGAGCGCCACCTGGAAGGTGCGCCAGGCGGTGGCCGAGCCCCAGGGCGTGCTGCCGCGGTAGCCGGTCACCCGCCACTCCCAGGTGCCGGCCGTCCCGAGCGCACCGGTCGGCGCCCAGGCGAGACCGGTGGTGGTCTGCGAGGAGACGGTGGTGCTGTTGGCGACTCGCCACTCGACCTTGTACTGGCTGGCGCCCTCGACCGGGCCCCAGCTCATCAGCAGGTCCTGGGGCGCGATGTTCGCTCCGGCTGCCGGGAGGTTCTGGGCGGGCGAGTCCGGCGAGACGGTGAACTGGGCCCACTCGCTCCACCGCATCTGGTTGTCGTTGGCGTCGATGCCGCGCACCCGCCAGGTGTAGAGCCCGGCGGTGAGCAGGCTGCTCGTCGGCGTCCACGAGGTGCCGTAGACGGTCTCCCTGACCTTGCGGTCCGTGGTGCTGGTGCCCTGGGGGATGCCGCCGGCGTAGACCTCGAGCACGTAGGTCGGCGCATAGGGCGCGTAGTCCCAGGTCAGCGCCTGCCTGCCGCTCACGGTGGAGGCGGCGGCCGACGGGGTCAGGCCGGTGGTCGTGGGGGAGGTGATCGTGAACTGAGCGGTGTCGCTCCAGTTGAGCGGTTTGCCGTCGTCGTCGATCGCCCGCACCTTCCAGTACACGTCGCCGTCGCTCAGGGGGGCCGGCGGGGTGTAGTAGGTGTGGTCGACGCTCACTGTCACCGCGTTCGAGAAGTTCTCGAGCCGGCTGTAGCTGAGCTGGTACTTCACTGCCTCGGTGTCGGCGTGGCTGTTGCCGAGCGAGGTGCCGCCGGGGAGCGCCTGGGCCTGGGCCTCGAGCATGTCCTTCCACTCGAAGACGAGGTCGTTGGCCGCGGCGGTGTCGGTGATCGGCACGGTGGCGCCGTTGGTGGGTGAGACCGTGACCGCCTTGTCGTACGACTTGTTGAAGGCGTGCGCCAGCGGGGCGTTGATCGTGGGGTCGACGCTGGCGGCGGTGGCGCAGGCGGTGTAGCCGCAGGGGATCAGCTGCACCCAGTACGCCGACGTGCTGCCTGCCTGGCCGGCTTGGGCGTCCGCGAGCGGAACGACCGGCATCCAGGCGTGGCGGCGCACCACGATGTCCTTGTAGCCGGGGACCGTGGTGGTGCGCGCCTGGTCGGCGTACAGGGACAGCTTGTAGAACGCGATGTTCGGGTTCTCGGCCGCCGTGTCGCGGGGCCGCCAGCGAAGGATCGGCGTCTGGCGCAGGTCGGTGCAGCCGGTCGTCGCGGTCGTCAGCTCGCAGCGGTCGGCGGTGTCGCCCGCGTTGCCGTACATCGTGTTGCCACTGAGCGCCGCGGTGATCTCGGTGCCGGCGAGCCAGTCGCCGTAGCTCATCGCCGTCGGCGCGTCCGGGTCGTAGAGCGGCTTGACGGTGAAGGTGCCGACGGAGCTCTCGGCCAGGGGCGTGCTTCCGGCGGACGGCAGGACCTTCCACTCGTAGGTGCCGGGCGCGGCGAAGGAGGTCGTGTTGTCCTGGCCGGCCGGGTAGGCGAAGGTGTCGGAGATCTGCTGCCAGGCGCTGTCGCCCTGGGGGCGGACCCGCACGACGTACTTCGTCGCGCCGGTGACGGGCTGCCAGGCCAGCGTCGGCGCGCGGTACCCGTCGACACCGTCGGTCAGCAGCGCCGGTGCCCCGGCCACGGGTCCGTCGGCCGCATAGGCGCTGACCGTGAACCGGCGCTGGGCGGACAGCTCGAGATAGCCGATCGCGACGCCGTCGATCGTCCGCGGGACCACGTCCCAGGCATAGGTGCCGGGGTCGAGCAGCGCGCGCGGGGTGAAGGCGGTGGTCGCCGTCGTCTTCGTGATCTCGTCGCCGTTGCCGAGGTTGGTGATCTTGACCTGGTAGGTCGCGGCGAAGGTGACCGGGTTCCAGGTCAGCGTGGGGACCTGGCCGGCGGCGAGGGTGGCGTTGGCCGCGGGGCTCACCTTGGTGGGGCGGGCGATCACGGACTGGTAGCGCCGGACCTGGGCCGAGCCGACCTCGGTCTGGGTGGTGTGGGTGTAGGTGTTGCCGCTGGCGTTGATCCCGAGGGTGTCGTCCTCGTTGGCCAGGACCCGCCAGTAGGTCCAGCCGTTCGGGTTGCCGCCGCACTCGCCGACGTAGGTGGTGTGGGAGGAGCGGCACTCCTTGCGACCGATCGTGAAGTCCGCGTCCCAGGCCGTCTGCAGGGTGTAGTAGTCGGCGCGGCGTACGGCGCGCCACTCGTAGTACATGTCGGCCGTGGGCTCGGCGGCGTCGTCCAGCGGCCACTGCAGGACCGGCTGGTCGGTCCAGCTCCGGACGAAGTGGCGGACGTTCGACCAGTGGTGCGGATTGCCGTTGGCGTCCTTGGCGCGCACCCGCCAGTACCAGGTGCGGTTGTCGAGCACGTTGGGGTTGGGGCTCCACCGGGTGGCGGTGATCGTGGTGTCGACCCGGACTCCCGTGCTGAACTGCTCGTCCCAGCCGACCTGGACCTGGTACGTCGCGGCGCCTGGCTTCGGGTCCCAGTCCAAGGTGACGTCGCCGTTCAGGCTGGTGGCGCCGTTCCCCGGGCTCACCAGCGCGGGCGCGCCGAGGTTGGCCAGGTCGAACAGCCGCGGCGACGTCCACTCGGAGAACACGCTGTTGGGCAGCGTCGCGCGCACGCACCAGTAGTAGGGCTGGCCCGGGGCGAGCACCCGGTCCCGCAGGACGAACCGGGTGGACTCGCTCGTCCAGCCGCCGGTCTTCACCTGGGCCGTTTCGCACTCCGAGGAGTCCGTGGTGGCGATCCGGACCTGGTAGCTCGACGCGCCCGCCACGGCGTTCCAGGTGAGGGACGGGGCGGAGCCGGCGGTCAGCGTCGTGCCGCTGGCAGGCAGGGGTGCGCTCGGTGCGGCCAGGATGCCGCGCTGCTGGCTCACGGTGGCACTCCACGGACCACCGGTGGCCTGGACCCGGACATACAGCGTCCCGACGGGCATCTGGCTCGGCGTGACATAGCTGTCGTTCACGGTCGTGACGCTGACCAGCGTCGAGGAGAAGTCCTCGTTGTCGTCGACCTGCACCTGGTAGCCGGTCGCCCCGGCGACCCGGTTCCAGCTGATCTGCGCACTGCCCGCGCTGATGTCGGCCGTCACCTGGGTGGGAGCGTCCAGCGCCGCCGTGGCGGTCGGGGTCGCCACCAGCACCCCGGTCAGCGCGAGCGCGCCCGCGACGGCGAGGCGAGTGAGCGGAGCGGGCAGTGGCACGGTTCCCCCTTGGGTGGTGCTGTGAGCGCGCCCACAGTAGGTCGGATCGCGGGAGCAGGGACGCCTTTCCCAGGTCGAATAGTCCGGGAGGACTACGAAATTTGTCCGTTCTGACCCCGGTTCGAGGCCGACCAGGAGGCTGCGGCGAGGACGAGGTCGGCCACCGTGTGCACGATCCGGACCAGCAGCGCGGCCGCGGTGGCGGCACCGAACCCGACAGCCGGGGCGAGCAGGGCGATCATCGTCGCCTCGCGGGCGCCGAGCCCGGCGGGTGCGAACACGACGATGACGCCCGCGACGTGGCCGAGGGCGAACACCCCGACCGCCAGGGGCAGGTCGGTGGGGCCGAGCGTGGGGAGCAGCGCGAGCAGCGCGGCGCCGTACGCCGTCCAGACCAGGCCCATGAGCCCGACCGCGCCGGCGAGGTCGCGGCCCCGCACGGCGAGCCGGCCGCGGGAGCCCGCGGCCAGGACGGCGAGAGCGGCGAGGGCGGCCGCGGCCGAGAGGGCCCAGACCCACCGGGGGCCGGGCGCGTCCAGCGGGCCGGCGGCGACCAGGGCGGCGCCGGCGGCCGCGCCGGTGAGGGTGTGGACCAGGAGGAAGACCCCGGAGGCGGTGAGGCTCGCCCGGGCCGGTACGCCGAGCGGCCGGCCGAGCTGTGCCTGGGCGGCGAAGTTCCAGATCGAGCCCGGGATGTACTTGCCGAGCTGGCCGACGAAGAAGACCCGGGCGGCGGCCGGGACCGCCAGCTCGCTGCCGGCCCACCGCAGGCAGTGCCGCCAGAGCACGGCGGTGAGGCACAGCCCGGCTGTGGCGAGCAGCCAGCCGGCGACCAGCCGGCCGGGGCCCACCCGGCCGGCGGCGTCGGCGATCTCGCCCCAGCGGCCGTGGAAGCCCCATGCCGCGCAGCCCAGTGCGACGAGAACGAAGCCGGCGCGGACCAGGTCGAGTGCCCGGGCCCGGGTCACGAGGTCGCCCGGCGGAGCAACGCGGTCCGGGTCGGGTAGGGGAGTGCCGGGGTGAGACCGCGGGTGGTGGTGACCGTCACCTGGGCGCCGAGCCGGTCGATGGCGTCGCGGTAGCGGCGCCGGTCGACGTTGTCGAACACGAGCAGACCGTCCGGCGCGAGCCGGTGCAGGGCGTGGTCGAGGCAGGCCTCCCGGGCCCGCCCGTCGACCACGATGACGTCGTAGACACCCTCGGTCGCGTCGATCGCGCTCACGTAGTCGGTGAAGTCGAGCCCCTGGTGGCCCTTCTTCCGCGAGCCCACCTCCGGTCGCGTGCTCGCGACGGGCGGGACCAGGGTGAGCTCGACGTGCGCGGGCAGCACGGCGCGGAGCCGGTCCGCCCAGGCGCCGTCGTGCTCCACGGAGTGGACGCCGGCCGCGCGCCGGGCCAGCCACAGCGTGGACGCGCCCGATCCCCACTCGAAGACCCGGGCGCCCGGCCGCGCGGCCAGGTGGGCGTCGACGAGGTCCGCGGAGGCGAAGGTCCACCACGGCACGTCGAGGCCGCTGAGTCCCTCCAGGTCGTAGATCGCGAACAGCGAGCGGAGCCAGGTGGCGAGACGGGACCGGGGCGCCCACCGATCGAGCAGGCCGAGCAGCCCGATGCGGCCGAGCAGCCCGCCGGCGACGCCGGTGATCCGCAGGTACGCCGACCTCGCCGTCATCGGCCCCGTCCGGCCGGAGCGGGGTCTGCGGCCAGGGCGGCCAGTCGGATCTCCTTGGTGTGCTCGAGCCCGGTCTCGATCAGCGAGCGGTTGGTGCGGATCAGGTCGGACAGGATGCCGAGCATCACGCTCAGGAAGGCCATCAGCAGCAGGGCGGCGCCGACGAGGAGCGACTGGACGTGGCCGCCGTCCTCGTCGAGCGCGATCAACACCGCATAGCGGGCGTAGGGCACCAGCCCCGCGACCGCGAAGAGCGCGGCCAGCCAGCCGAAGACCATGTAGGGCCGGTACATGATCGAGGCGCGGATGATCGCCGCCGCCGACTTCAGCACGTGTTGCCGGGTCGAGGTGAACAGCCGCGACTCGCGGGTCTTCGGGTTGGTGACGATCGGCACGCTCGCGATGGCGAGGCGCTTGTAGCCCGCCTGGATGATCGTCTCCATGCAGTAGGAGAACCGGGTGACGGTGTTGAGCCGGATCAGGCTGGTGCGGGAGTAGGCGCGGAAGCCGCTCGCCGCGTCCGGCAGGTCGGTGCCGGCGGCCCGGTTGACCACAGCGCTCCCGACCCGCTGCAGGAGCTTCTTGGTGGGGGAGAAGTGACCGATCGACCCGGTCTGCCGGTCCGCGATCACGATGTCGGCCCGGCCCTCGAGGATCGGCGCCACCAGGTCCGGGATCCGGTGCTGCGGGTACTGGTTGTCGCCGTCGGTGTTGACGACGATGTCGGCCCCGATGCTGAGCGCGTAGTTCACGCCGTCGGTGAACGAGCGGGCCAGGCCCTGGTTGCCTCGATGCCGTACGACGTGCTCGACGCCGTACGCGCGGGCCACCTCGACCGTGGCGTCGGTGGAGCCGTCGTCGATCACCACGACGACGATGTCGCTGATCCCGGGGATCTCGCGTGGGATGCTCGCCAGCACGAGGGGGAGGGTCTCCTCCTCGTTGAGGCAGGGGATCTGCACGACCAGCTTCACGATCGACCTCACAGGGAATGGTCCCGACGGACCCGCTCAGGGTAGATCCGGCGACCGCGGTCGATCACCGGAAACCTCTCAGGACCATGCAGAAATGGCCGATCGGACATTCCTGCATGGTTAGCCGGGCCCGCGAGCCGCCGGCCGCCGAGAATGCTGGGCGTGTCACGACGTGCCTGGGTCCCCGCGGTGCTGCTCGCCGTCCTCGCCGTCGGGTACGGCGTCACGGCCTCCCGCGGTGCGGTCAGCCTCGACGTGTGGTCGGCGAACCTCGCCTCCTGGAGCATCGGGACCACCGGGACGCCCCTGACCGACCTGGACCGCTTCCCCGCGCTCGCCGACAACGACCTGCGAGCCACCTGGGTGGTGCAGCGCGCCGACGGGCGCGATGTCGTCGGCCGGGCCCCGGGCACGGTCGCGGCGGCCGTCCCGGCGTACGCGCTGGCGCATCTGTTCGGGGCGAGCGGAATGTCCATCGTGCCCGGCGGACTGACCGCCGCGCTGCTGACGGCGATCGCGATCACCCTGCTCTTCCTGGCACTCCGAGAACGCCTCGGCGAGCGTCCCGCGCTGGCCGCCTCCCTCGTGCTGGGCCTGACCACTCCGGTCTGGTCGGTCGCCGCCGACGGCGTGTGGCCGCACACGCTGACGGTGCTCGGCATCCTGGGGATGGCGTGGGCGGCGGAGCGGGAACGCTGGTGGCTGCTCGGGCTCTTCGGCGGCGTCGCCCTGTGGGGACGCCTGCATGCCGCCGTGATCTGCGCGGTCGTGGGCCTGCTGCTGGCCTGGTGGCGGCGCCGGCCCGACCTGCTGCTGAAGACCGGTGCGGCCTGCGGGGCGATGCTGGGGCTGATGATGGTCTGGACGCAATGGATGTACGGCAGGTGGGACCCGACCGCTGCCTACGATGTCGGCGTGTTCGTCTCGATCGCCCAGGACCAGGGCCTCGACGGGCTCAACCTGGCCGGCTTCCTCGTGTCGCCCGGCCGGGGCATGCTGGTCTGGACGCCGATCCTGGTCCTGCTGCTGCCCGCGCTGGTGCGGTCCTGGCGTGCCCTGCCGGACTGGTCGCGGGCGCTGGCGGTCGGTGGCGTCGGCTACACCGCCGTCCAGCTCGCGCTGAACGCCTTCAAGGGCGGGGAGGCCTTCTTCGGCTACCGGATCGGGCTCGAGCTGCTCGCCTGCCTGGCGCCCGCGCTGGCGCTGAGCACGCCCCGGATCGGCACGGTCGGGCGGCGGCTGCTGGTCCCCGTCATCGTCGCGCAGGCGGCGGTGTTCGGCTTCGGCGCCCTCGCCGGGCCCGACACGGCGCCCCGGATCAGCAGCACCTGGGACAGCAACGAGCTGGTCGCGCGGGTGGCCGACCAGCCGGCGTACTCGATCGCGCTGCTGCTCGCCTGCGCCGCGCTGGCCGCCGTGGTGGTCCGGATGTGGAACGATCCCGAGCTGCGGAGGAAGGACGGGGCGTCGTGACCGGGCCACATCCCTCCACGGCGCGCTGGGCGGCGCCGGCGCTGTTCGCGGCGCTGGTGGTCGTCTATGTCGCCACCATGGGGCGGGCGCTGAGCTTCGACGTCTTCGCCGCGAACCTGGCGTCGTGGCACATCGCCGAGACCGGCTCGCCGTTCGTGGACCTGACGGACTTCCCGAAGCTGAACAACTGGCCCACTCGGGAGATCTGGATCGTCGAGGCGGCCGACGGGCGCGACGTCATCGGTCGCTCGTCCGGGGTGATCGCCGCCGCGGTGCCGGCGTACCGGCTGGCCGGGCTGCTCGGCTTCCACGACATGGACACGGTGCCGGCGAGCGTGACCGCCGCGGTGCTCACCGCCGCCGCCGTCACCCTGCTGTACGTCGTGCTCCGACGCCGGCTGGCGCAACGCGAGGCGCTGCTGGCGGCCCTGCTGTTCGGCCTGACCACGCCGGTGTGGAGCGTGGCGGCCGACGGCATGTGGCCGCACACGGTGACCGTCTTCGGGATCATGGGAATGGCCTGGGCCGCCGACCGGGAGCGTTGGTGGCTGGTCGGCGTCTTCGGCGGCATCACGCTGTGGGGTCGTTTACACGCAGCGGTGATCTGCGCGGTGGTCGGGCTGCTCCTCGCCTGGTGGCGCAGGAGTCCCGCGATCGCGGCCAAGGTCGCGATGACCAGCGGGGCGCTGCTGGCGCTGACCTGCCTGTGGTCGCACTGGATGTACGGGACGTGGAGCCCGACGGCGGCGTACCGGATCGGCGACTTCACCGCCAACGTCGAACAGAGCCCCGTCGACGTGGTGAACCAGCTCGGGCTGTGGATCTCGCCCGGACGGGGGATGCTGTGGTGGACGCCGCTGCTCCTGGTGCTCGGCTTCGCCCTGGTCCGGGGCTGGCGGGACCTCCCCGACTGGTCCCGGGCCCTGGTGGTCGGGGGAGCGGGCTACACGCTCGCCCAGCTGATGCTGAACCGCTACACCGGGGGCGGCTCGTTCTTCGGCTACCGGATCGGGCTGGAGATGCTGGCCTGCCTGACGCCCGCCCTGGCGCTCAGCGCGCACCGGATGGGCCGGGTGGCCCGGAGGCTGTTCGCCCCGGTCGCCGTCCTCCAGCTCGCCGTGTTCGCCGCCGGTGCCGTGAGCAGCCCCGCGCTCTTCCCCGACGCCGACGACCGCTGGACCCGCAACGAGTACCTGTGGTGGCTGGGCGAGCGGCCGCTCTTCGTCGGGCTCGTCAGCGGCGGCGCGGCGGTCATCGGGATCGTCGTGTGGCGGATGTGGACCGACCCGGACCTGAAGCGGGACTGAGGCGGGACCGACGGCCACCGGGCCGGGTTCCCGCGTCGCACCCGGCATTCGGGTCGTCGATCCACCCGCCGGGCGACCCAGCTGCCGGGTACGACGAGGGGCCCAGCGGATGGATCCGCTGGGCCCCTCGGGTGTCGATCAGGCGGTCAGTGCTCGGTCGGACCGTGCCGGTTGGGGCCGGCCGCGATCTGCGACTCGAGCTCGTGGAGCTCGTGCTCCGCGTGGTGCTGAGCCTCGTGCAGCTCCTCGGCCGTGGGCTTCTGCACGTTGTCCGCGAAGAACACCGTGGCCAGCTTGGCCCGCAGCCTGCGCAGCCGCGCGCTGCGACCGGTGACGCCGGAGGCCTCGATCTCCTCGACCGTCTCGGGCGTCGGGTCGTCGTCGCGGGCGGTGAGCGTGTAGGCCTTGCCCTCGGGGAGGGGGAGGTGCTTCTCGGCGTACCCACCCTCGGGGGAGCGGACCAGCACACCGGTCTCGTAGCCGTGGAGCAGCTTGCCCTCGTCGTGACGCTGGAGCGAGATGCACCAGCGGCGAGTGATGATGAAGGCGATGACCGGGCCGATGAACACGGCGCCACGCATGAAGTACGTGATCTGGTTGATGCTGAGGTGCAGCTTGATCGCGATGATGTCGTTGCCGCCCGCGGCCCAGGAGAGGCCGTAGAAGGTCATCAGCGCGACCATGATCGCGGTCCGGGTCGGAGCATTGCGCGGACGCTGGAGCAGGTGGTGCTCCCGCTTGTCGCCGGTGATCCAGGACTCGATGAACGGCAGCGCCATCAGGATCATGAGCATCAGCGGCGGCATCACCAGGATCGGGATCATCACGTTCCAGGACAGGGTGATGCCCCAGATGTGGGTCTCCCAGGCCGGGATGATGCGCAGCAGCCCGTCGGGCCAGCCCATGTACCAGTCGGGCTGCGAGCCCGCGGTCACCTTGGACGGGTCGTAGGGGCCGTACTTCCAGACCGCGTTGATCGAGAACAGTCCGCCCATCGTGGCGATGGTGCCGAAGACGATGAAGAAGAAGCCGCCCGCCTTGGCCGCGTAGACCGGGAGCATGGGGTAACCGACGACGTTCTGCTCGGTCCGGCCGGGACCAGGCCACTGGGTGTGCTTGTGGTAGACGAGCAGCAGCATGTGGGCGGCCACCAGGGCGAGCAGCAGGCCCGGGATGAGCAGGATGTGCATGGCGTAGAAGCGCGGGATGATCGCGTCACCCGGGAACTCGCCGCCGAACAGGAAGAACGACATGTAGGAGCCGATGACCGGCGAGGCCTTCATGAAGCCGTCGGCCGCCCGGACGCCCGTGCCGGAGAGCAGGTCGTCGGGGAGGGAGTAGCCGGTGAAGCCCTCGATCGTGCCGAGCAGCAGCAGCAGGCAGCCGATGATCCAGTTCAGCTCGCGCGGCTTGCGGAACGCACCGGTCAGGTAGACGCGGAGCATGTGGATCATCATCGAGGCGATGAAGATCATCGCGCCCCAGTGGTGCATCTGCCGCATGAGCAGACCGCCACGGACGTCGAAGGAGATGTCGAGCGAGGAGGCGTACGCCGACGACATGTGGACGCCGCGCAGCGGGTCGTAGGCGCCGTCGTACTGCACCTCGGTCATGCTCGGGTCGAACCACAGGGTCAGGAAGACACCGGTCAGCAGGACGACGACGAAGCTCCACAGGGCGATCTCGCCGAGCATGAACGACCAGTGGTCCGGAAAGACCTTGCGGATGTTCTTCTTCATCGCCGAGCCGAGGCCGAGGCGCTCGTCGGCCCAGTTGGCGATGGCTCCGGCGGCCTTCCCACCCTTGGTGGTGGCGGGCGTCGTGCCGTTGGTCGTGGCGACCTTGCTCATGTCACCAACGGTCATAGTAGTCACGCTCCCAGAAGCTCGGGCCGACGGGCTCGTCGAAGTCACTCTGTGCGACCAGGTAGCCCTCGTCGTCGACCGTGATCGGCAGCTGCGGCAGCGGCCGGCCGGCGGGGCCGAACACCACCTTGCCGGAGTCGGCGAGGTCGAAGGTGGACTGGTGGCAGGGGCACAGCAGGTGGTGGGTCGTCCGCTCGTTCAGCGAGATCGGGCAGCCGACGTGGGTGCAGATCTTCGAGTAGGCGACGATGCCGTTGACCGTCCAGTTGGCCCGGCTCTCGCCCTTGGCGTCCTTGCCCGGCTTGATGTCGCCCGGGTTCATCCGGAGCAGGATCAGCGACGCCTTGGACTTGTGGATCTGGAGGTTCACGCCCTCGACCTCGGTCGGGTCGATGTCGTAGCGCTCCGGGTTGTGCAGGGCGTCGGGCTGGCAGTTGACCAGGTCGCCGATCTCGAGGTCCGAGGCGAGGATGGGGGTCCAGATGCCGTCGCGCACGATGCGCATCGGCTTGTCCTTGGTCCCCTTGCCCCAGATCGTGTGGTAGAGCTTGTCGCCCGGCAGCGGACCGAGGTCGCGCAGCAGCACCACCGCCGGCAGGCCCAGCAGGCCCACCGCGCCGAGCAGCGAGTTGCGGATCAGGGGCCGGCGGCCGATGCCCGACTCGGCGATGCCGTCGTTGAGCGCCTGGACGGCGACCTCGCGGTCGTCGTCGGAGGACTTCGCCGGGTGCCGCAGCTCGGCGATCTCGTGGTCGGCCATGAGCTTGCGGGCCCAGTGGATGATGCCGACGCCGATGAACAGCAGTGCGAGGCCGAGGAAGAGGCCCAGCGCCATCGTGGACGCGCCGAAGCCGCCGATGATGTGCCAGTCGTCACCGATGTCGAGGGTGAAGTAGGAGACCAGGAAGGCGATCGTCGCGAGCGCGGAGAGGCCGAACAGGGTGGCCACCTGACGCTCGGCGCGCTTCTCCTTGGCGGGGTCGACGTCGGTCGGCCGCCACTGGTGCTCGGGCAGGCCCGGGTCCGCGATGGGGACCGCGAGCTCGCCCCCGCTCGCGTCGGGGTGGTTGTCGTGTGCGTCGGTCACGCTGCCGCCTCGTCCTTCTTCTTGCTCGAGCGGGTGGTGTGGGCCGCGATCCAGACGGCGAAGCCGACCAGGAGGCCGATGCCGAAGACCCAGGCGATGATGCCCTCGCTCACCGGGCCCAGGCTGCCGAGCGTGAAGCCGCTGTAGCTCGGGGCCTCGTCCAGCTCGTTGAGGTAGGCGATGACGGCCTTCTTGTCCTCGGGCGGGATGTTGCCGTCGGAGAAGGTGTCCATCGACTGGGGGCCGGTCAGCATCGCCTCGTAGATGTGCTTGGAGTCGACGCCGCGGATCTTGGGCGCGTAGCCGCCGCGCGGCATGGCGCCGCCGGAGCCCTCGAAGTTGTGGCAGGCCGTGCAGTTGGCGAGGAAGATCTGGCCGCCGCGGACGACGAGCTCCTCGATCTCCTTCTCGCTCATTCCCTCGGTGGAGTAGAGCTCCTTGTCGGGGATGGCCGGACCGGTGCCGAGCGAGGCGACGTACGCCGCCAGGGCAGCCGTCTCCTCCTCGGTGTAGACGGCCTCCTTGCGCGGGGCCTGGGCGCCGGGCTGGGCCATGGGCATGCGGCCGGTGCTGACCTGGAAGTCGACCGCGGCGGCGCCGACGTCGGTCAGGGCAGGGCCGTACTGCGAGCCGCCCTGGGTCAGGACGCCCTCGCCGTTCTGGCCGTGGCAGAACGCGCAGCCGACCAGGAAGAGCTCACGGCCCTCCTTGACCAGCGCCGCCTCGTCCTGGTCGTTGTCGGCCTGGGCCGGCGCGAGCGCTGCGTAGAGACCACCTGTCAGCAGGAGGCCGCAGACCAGCACCAGGAGTCCGGCGATCGGACCGCGGCGGTGCCGCGAGAGTCGACCGGCGGAACGGTTCAGAAGGCGCACATTCAGTCCTTGTCAGTCCGGAGGATCCAACAGCTCTTCGTCATCGGAGGCAGTCGCGTCACTTGATCAGGTAGATCGTCGCGAACAGACCGATCCACACGACGTCGACGAAGTGCCAGTAGTACGAGACGACGATCGCGCTGACCGCCTGCTCGTGCGTGAAGCGCCTGGCGACGTACGTGCGGCCGAGGACGAAGAGGAAGGCGATGAGACCGCCGGTCACGTGGATGCCGTGGAAGCCGGTGGTCAGGTAGAACATCGTGCCGTAGGCGTCATGGGGGATGGTGACGCCCTCGTGGATCAGCTCGGCGTACTCGAGGGCCTGGCCGCCGACGAAGATGGCGCCCATGACGTAGGTCACGATGAACCACTCGCGCAGGCCCCACTTGCCGACCTGGAGCAGCGAGCCCGCGCGCGAGACCTGGCCGCGCTCGGCGGCGAACACGCCCAGCTGGCAGGTGAACGACGACAGCACGAGGATCGTGGTGTTGATCGAGGCGAACGGCACGTTCAGCAGCGCGGTGTTGTCGGCCCACATCTCGGGCGAGACCGAGCGGATCGTGAAGTACGACGCGAACAGCGCCGCGAAGAACATGAGCTCGCTGGACAGCCAGATGATGGTGCCGACCGCGACCATGGAGGGTCGGTCGTGCTGGCCGTGCAGGCGCGAGGCCGGGAGAGTTGCCGAAGCTGAGATCGCCACGGTCGCCATTATGGCGGTAACGCTTCCCGTCGGCATCCCGACCCCCCGTTCTGGGTGCTCACCACCCACGACCTACGCTCGAACGGGTCCTGAAACGGGGCCGATCGGTGGAGGGGTGACGGGTGGGACTGGTGGTGTCAGCGGGGGGCGCGGGGGTCGAGAGCCTGCCGCCGTTCGACGCGGGGGCGCTGCTCACCCAGTGGGGCATCGCGCCGCTGCCGCTGATCATCACCGTCTGGGCCACCGGCCTCTACGTCGTCGGCGTGCTCACGCTGCGCCGCCGGGGCGACGACTGGCCGGTCGGGCGCACCCTTGCTTGGGGCGTCGGGATGCTCGCCTTCTACCTTGCGACCTCGTCCGGGCTGGCGGCCTACGACACGGTGCTGCTCAGCGCGCACATGGTCCAGCACATGATCCTGTCGATGATCGTGCCGCTCTCGCTGGCCTTGGGCGCGCCGGTCACGCTCGCGCTGCGCACCCTGCCCCGCCGCCCGCGCGGCTGGCTGCTCGCGCTGCTGCACTCCCGACTGGCCAAGGTGCTGGGCTTCCCGCCGCTCACCTTCGGGCTCTACGTCATCTCGCCGTGGGCGCTCTACTTCTCCGGCTGGTACGAGGCGTCGCTGCGCTCGACGTACGTCCACGAGATGATGCACGTCCACCTCGTCGTGGTCGGCGCGCTGTTCTTCTGGCCGATCGTCGGCGTGGACCCGCTGCCCGGCCGGGTCGGCCACCCCTTCCGGGTGCTGCTGACCGTGATGACGCTGCCCTTCCACGCCTTCCTCGGCGTCACGATCATGGGCCAGTCCACGCTGCTGGGCGGCGACTGGTACCCCTCTCTCCACGACGGTCCGCTCGGGGCGTGGCTCCCGGATCCCTACGACGACCAGAAGCTCGCCGGCGGGATCCTGTGGGGCGCGGGGGACCTGGTCGGGCTGGTGTTCTTCGTCGTGCTCTTCGCCCAGTGGGTGCGCTCGTCGATGAAGGAGGCCGAGCGGGAGGACCGCCGGCTGGACCGGCTCGAGCGCCAGGGCCAACGCGCCGCGACGGAGGTCACACCCGCGGACCCGGCACCCTCCGAGTAGCATCGCGCGGGTGACGTCCCCCAAGACTCTGAAGGTGCTCGTCTACAGCGACGACGTGCACACCCGTGAGCAGGTCATCCTGGCGCTGGGGCGCCGTCCCCACCCGGACCTGCCGGAGCTCGAGTACGTCGAGGTCGCCACCGAGCCGGTGGTCATCCAGAACATGGACGCCGGCGGCCTGGCCCTCGCCATCCTCGACGGCGAGGCGGTCCCCGCGGGCGGGATGGGCATCGCCAAGCAGCTCAAGGACGAGATCCTCGACTGCCCGCCGCTGGTGGTGCTCACCGGGCGGCCGCAGGACGCCTGGCTGGCGACCTGGTCCCGCGCCGACGCCGCCGTCCCGCACCCGCTCGACCCGATCCAGCTCGCGGAGGCGGTCGTCTCGCTGCTCCGCGCCCGCGTCCCCGCCTGACGTGGCGACCTGGCCCGACGTCCTCGGTGCGCTCGTCGCCGGGGAGGACCTGACCCCTGCCCAGGCGGCCTGGGCGATGGGACAGATCCTCGCCGGCGAGGCCACCCCCGCCCAGATCGCGGGCTTCGTGGTGGCGCTGCGCGCCAAGGGGGAGTCGATCGACGAGCTGACCGGGCTGGTCGAGGCGATGTACGCCGTGATGACCCCGATCTCGGTCCCCGGCCGGCTGCTCGACGTCGTCGGCACGGGCGGTGACCGCTCGTTCTCGGTCAACATCTCGACCATGTCGGCGATCGTCGCCGCCGGCGCGGGCGCCCGCGTGGTCAAGCACGGCAACCGCTCCGCGTCCTCCCAGGCCGGCACCGCCGACGTCCTCGAGGCGCTCGGCGTCCGGCTCGACCTCCCGGTCGCGCGGGTGGCCGAGGTGGTCGACGAGGCCGGGATCACCTTCTGCTTCGCCGCCGCCTTCCACCCGGCGATGCGGCACGCCGCCGTGCCCCGCAAGGAGCTCGGCATCGGCACCGCCTTCAACGCGCTCGGCCCGCTCGCCAACCCCACCCGCCCCGCCGCCCAGGCGATCGGGTGCGCCGACCCGCGGCTGGCGCCGGTGATGGCCGGCGTGTTCGCCCGCCGCGGCGTCGACGCCTGGGTGTTCCGTGGTGACGACGGGCTCGACGAGCTCACCACGACCACCACCTCCCGGCTGTGGCGGGTGCACGCCGGAGAGGTCGGCGAGCTCGTCGTCGACCCGACCGCCTTCGGCATCGCACCGGCGACGGCCGAGGACCTGCGCGGCGGCGACGCCCAGCACAATGCCGGCGTGGTCCGCGAGCTGCTCGACGGCAGGACCGGCCCGGTGCGCGACGCCGTCCTGCTCAACGCGGGCGCCGCGCTCGCGGTCTACGACGCCCCCGACGCGCCGTACGACGACGCGCTCGCGGCCGGCATCGCCCGCGCCGCCGAGGCGATCGACTCCGGCGCCGCACGGGCCACGCTCGAGCGGTGGGTGGCGGCGGCCGGAGCCTAGGTCGGCGTCAGCCGGCCGGAGGGGCGAGCAGGACCAGCTCGTCGGTGCGCTGCTCGACCGACCAGCCGACGTGCTGCAGGGCGTAGGCCAGCGGCGCGTCGTCGGGCAGCAGCGCGACCCGCGGCGCGAGCCGGGCGAGGGTGTGGTCCCATCCCGGCGCGAGGTGGTCGAGGTCGGCATAGCGCCGCAGCTCAGCGTCGGTGTAGACGTCGCCGTAGCCGTGGAGCGGAACGTCGAGGCGGGGCGTGAGCCACAGCAGGATGCCGCCGGTCGGCCAGTCGGTGAGCACTCGTGACCCGGCGGGCAGGGCGTCGAGGCGTGCGGCGAACGGCCGGACTCGGTCGGCGGGGTCGTCGACGACGGTCTGGGCGGGGGCGATGGCCACCACGGCCGCCGCCAGGGCGAGCACGACGGCCAGCTCGGGGCGGGACACCGCGGGGCGGTCGCGACGGCGGGCGAGCTCGGCCGCCACGAGCGTCGCGAGGGTGACCACGGCGAGGGGGAGGGTGCGGCCGGAGTAGACGGCGAAGGCGCCGCCCATCGCCAGCAGGCCGAGGTCGTAGGGGCGCACGTCGGCGCGCCGGGCCAGCAGCAGCACGGCCAGGGCGGCCAGCGCCGTCACCGGCGCCGCGCCGAGCGACACCAGCTCGGGCGCCGACCACTCGGCGAAGTAGTCGGCCCTCGCGTTGACCTGCAGCACGGCGGTCAGCAGCCGTGGACCGACCGGCGTCACGAGCGCGGCGAGGAGCATCCCGGCCGGCACCGCCAGCAGGGCCAGGGCCCGGGCACGCTGCGGGCGGCGCTCCGCGACCACCAGCACCGCGAGCAGCAGGCAGGCGGCCACCCCGATGATCCACATGCCGTGGCAGGTGGCCCACAGCCAGCCGAGCGGGATCAGCAGCCAGGGTGGTCGGCCGGAGGTGCGGGCGCGATCCCAGCCGGCCAGCACGGCGACCAGGAAGAGATAGCTCAGCACCTGGGGGCGCAGCGACAGACTGGGCAGGCACCCGAGCACCACGACCGCGCTCAGGGCGACCGCGAGGCCCGGACCGGCGTGGCGGCGGAGCAGCAGGTAGGTCGCGCACACGAAGCCGACCACGAGCACCGCGAAGGCCAGCACCAGGGCGGGGCGGCCATAGGCCTCGTCGAGCCGGGCGAGGACGACCTGTGGCAGCCACTGGGTGGGCACCCATGCGGCACTCGACGCGGAGCTCAGCTGGCCCGGGTGGGCGATCGACCAGCCGTCGAGGAACTCCGCGCCGAAGCGCAGGTGGAAGTAGGTGTCGAAGGCGCGCAGCGGCCGCCGGGCCAGGGCGAGCAGGAGCGCGGCCAGCAGCAGCCCCGCGATCGGCGGGCAGGCCCGGGCGAGCAGGGGGAACCGGGACCCGCCCCGCGCCAGGCCGGCCATCCTCAGTCGAGGCCCAGCGAGAACGCCGCCTCGAGGTCGTGGCGCGAGTAGGCGCGGTAGGCGATGTGGGTCTCGGTGTCGACCACGCCCTCGACCTTGTTGAGGCGGTCGGCCACCACGGCGGCGATGTCGTCGTGGGAGCTCACCCGGACCAGCGCGATCAGGTCGATCTGGCCGGTCACCGAGTAGACCTCGCTGACGCCGTCGAGCGCCGCGATCGCCTCGGCGACCTCCGGGATCCGGGCGGTCTCGGCCTGGACGAAGACGATGGCGGTGATCATGGACTCACCCTAGTCAGCAGCGTCGCGTGGCGGCCCGCGCCCCGCACCGGGCAGGCCCACTCGCCGACGACCTCGACCAGCCGGACGCCCGGCGACTCCAGCCAGCGCAGGATCCGCTCGGACTCCTCAGCCGTGGCCGCCGGCGTCGGGCCGATCGTCGGCAGCACGGTCTCGGCCGAGGCGCGCAGGCCCTCGACGTACGCGACGGCGTCGGCGCCCGCCGGGATCACGCCCGCGGCCGCGAGCCGGCCGTGGCGCACGACGTGGACCGCCCAGCGGCCGTCGTCCTCGCGGCGGGCCGCGACCACCTCCGGGCAGCCGGTCAAGGCGGTCAGCCGCTGGGTGCGCGCCGCGGCCCGGACGAAGTCGGCCAGCCGGTCGCGGTGGTGGGCCGCCTCCTCGAACCGCTCCTGCTCGGCCAGCGCGGACATCCGGTCGTGGACCAGGTCGACCACGTCGTCGGGCCGGGTGAGCAGGGTGTCGCGCAGCTGGCGGACGACGGCGGCGTACGTCTGGGGGTCGACGCTGCCGTCGCACGGGCTCAGGCAGCGCTGCATCTCGGCCAGCACGCAGGCGCTGCGCCGCGGCTGCCGCCCGAACCGGTGGGTGCACTGACGGATCGGGAACACCTCGTGGAGCGCCGCCAGGGAGCTCTCCGCGGCGGCGCGGGAGGAGAACGGGCCGAGGTAGTCGGCGTCGTCGTCGAGCACCCGCTTGACCAGCGAGAGCCGCGGCCACGGCTCGCGGGTGAGCTTGAGCCAGGTGACCTTCTCGGGGTGGCGGGAGCGGCGGTTGTAGGGCGGCTTGTGCTCGGCGATCAGGCGCAGCTCGCGGACCGAGGCCTCGAGGGGGGTCGCGCACTCCACCCCGCTCACCGACGACGCGATCTGGACCATCTCGCCGATGCGGGTGCGCTTCTCGGAGGCGGTGAAGTAGCTGCGGACCCGGCGGCGCAGGTCGCGGGAGGTGCCGACGTAGAGCACCCGGGAGCTGTCGTCGCGGAACAGGTAGACCCCCGGGGCGTGGGGGAGGTGCTCGGCGAGATGGCGCTTGCGCCGGGCGGCGCTCGCGACCTTGCTGGAGTAGCCCTGCAGCTCCTCGAGGGTCTGGACGCCGAGCCCGCCGAGACGCTCCATCAGGCCGTGGAGCACGTCGACCGTCGCCCGCGCGTCGGCCAGCGCGCGGTGGTTGGGCGTCGTGGCGGACCGGAACACCCGCGCCAGCGAGGACAGCTTGTGGTTGGGCGCCTCGTCGCGGGTCACGACGTGGCGCGCCAGCTTGACGGTGTCGAGCACCTCGAAGTCGGGCCAGGCGAGGTCGAGCTCGAGGGCGAAGTGGCGCAGGAAGCCCACGTCGAAGCGGGCGTTGTGGGCGACCAGCACCGAGCCCGCGGCGAACTCCAGGAACGCCGGCAGCGCCGAGCGGATCGGCGGCGCGTCGGCGACCATGCCGTTGGTGATCCCGGTGAGCACCGCGATGAACGCCGGGATCGAGGTGTGGGGGTTGACCAGGGTCTGGAACTCGCCGAGCACCTCGCCTCCGCGCACCTTGACCGCGCCGATCTCGGTGATCCGGTCGCCGTCGCCCACCGAGCCGCCGGTGGTCTCGAGGTCCACGACGCAGAAGGTCACGTCGTGGAGCGGGCGGCCGAGCTCGTCGAAGCTCCGCTGCGCGTCCCACTGGCGTGTGACGGGGGCGGCGGTCATGGGAGTGACGGTAGGCGGGACCTCCGACGGAATAGGGGAGACGCGCGCCGATCGCACCCGGCATCTCGGTCGCGGCCGTGTCCGAACCGCGACCCGGATGCCGGGTACGACGGCGAGGACCGGAGGCCGACCGGGGGCGGACCGCGGGCCGCTCGGGGGTTTGTGTCGGGGGTCCCTGCCACCCTCCCTGCCATGACGAAGATCGACTGCGACACCTGTGTGGTGCGGGGCCTGGCCTGCCACGACTGCGTGGTGACGGTGCTGCTCGGGCCGCCGCCCGAGCTGGTGATCGGTGACGACGAGATGGCGGCGCTCGAGGCGCTGGCCGACGGAGGGCTGGTGCCGCCGCTGCGGCTCGTCCAGCCCGTCGACGGTCCGCACGTCGAGTCCGCCTGAGCGGATGCAAGCTGAGCCTGGAGGGACTGATGTGACGGAGGTGACCCATGTGACGCGCGATCGTGCTCAACACGCCCCCGACCGGTTTGGCGCGACCGTGGCCCGGGACTAGGCTGCACCCTCAGGTGTCCGAGGAAGTGGGTCGACCGACCCGCGCGGGCACCGCGCTGAGTCCGGGCCCACTCGGGGGTTCGGAGCCGGGGAACCAACCACTCTGGGGTGAATCCCGCACGAGGCGCGCAGGCGAGGGTCCGACCGGACCACCGTCGACGCGAGGAGTGCGGGTAGGGCGAGTCGTGCCCGAACCCGTCAGCTCACCCGGTAGGCGTACGACAGCAGAGGGGACCGCCAGCTCGTGCTGAACGGCCGGACACGTACCACCGCCGCGCTCGCGGCACTCGCCGTCACCGGAGCGATCACGCTGTCCATCAGTGGCAGCCCCGCGCAGGCCGAGCCCGACATCGAGACCGTGAAGGCCCGGGTCGACCGGCTCTTCCACGAGTCCGAGCAGGCCGCCGAGCGCTACAACGACGCCGAGCTCGAGCTCGCCGAGCTCGACGGCGACCTGTCCTCGCTCGAGGCCGACCAGTCCCGCCAGGGTGACGCCCTCGCCGGCGTGCGGTCCGACGTGCGCGACTCGCTCATCCAGCAGTACCAGTCCGGCAGCCTCGGCCCGACCGGCGAGCTGCTGTCCTCCGACTCGCAGGGCTTCCTCGACGAGCTCTCCACCCTGTCGACGGTGGAGGGCCTGCAGGACTCGCTGCTCGCCGACTACGGCGACGAGCTCGAGGCCTACGACATCCGCAAGGAGCAGACCGAGAAGCGCCGCTCCGACATCAACCAGCTCAAGGCGACGCTCGCGGAGGAGAAGAAGACCGCCGACGCCAAGCTCGCCGAGGCCAAGGACCTGCTCTCGCAGCTCGAGGCCGAGCAGCGCGCGGAGTTCCTCTCGCGCAACGCCGGGCGGCCGATCGACGCCAACACCATCCCGGCCAGCGGCCGCGCGGCGGTGGCGATCAAGTACGCGCTCGCCCAGGTCGGCGACGCCTACGTCTGGGGTGCCGCCGGGCCGAACGCCTTCGACTGCTCGGGCCTGACGATGATGGCCTACGCCCAGGCCAACGTCAGCCTGCCCCACTCCTCGCGCGCCCAGTACGGCAGCGGCGCCCACGTCGCCAAGAGCGACCTGCAGGCGGGCGACCTGGTCTTCTACTACAGCCCGATCAGCCACGTGGGGATCTACCTCGGCAACGGCCTGATCGTGCACGCGGCCAACCCGGGCGCCGGCGTCAAGGTCTCCGACCTCGACGAGATGCCCTACGCCGGAGCGGTCCGGCCTGGGTGAGCCGGCGGGCCGGGCGCCAGCTCGCAGTCGTTCTCCTCGCCGTCGCGCTGGTGGCGGGCGGCTGCTCGAAGGACGAGTACGTCGCGCCGCCCCCGCCGACGACCAGCGAGGTCGCCGACCCCGCGACCGCGGCCGACACCCTGGCCTCGCTGCAGGCGGCGATCCACGACGGTGACCCCGCGGCGGCCGCCGAGCTCGGCGCCGACGCGGCCGGCCGGGACCTGCTGACCGCGGTCGTCGCCAATGCGGCCGCGCTCGGGCTCAGCGACGTCACGCTGCGCTACGTGACCGAGACCGGCCGGACCGGCGGTGCCGACGGCTGGGACGGCGAGGTCGCGGTGACCTGGCGGATCGAGGGGCACGACGCCGCCGCCGCGCGGACCGAGCTGCCGGTCTCCTTCGCGAGCCACGGCGCCACCATCGCCGGGATCGGGGGCGACGGGGCCCGGCTGCCGCTGTGGCTCTCCGGGCCGCTGCGCGTCGAGCGCGCCGACGACGTGCTGGTGGCGGTGGCCGGCGACCCGGCCCGGGCGCCGGACTACCTCGCCGCCGCGCGTCGTGCCGTCGCGCAGGCGCGGGCCGTCGTCCCCGGCAGGAGTGGGCTGGTCGTCGAGGTGCCGGCCGATCCCGACGGCCTGCAGCGCACGCTCGACACCTCGCCCGGCCAGTACGCCGCGATCGCCGCGGTCACCGCGTCCGTCGACGGCTCCCAGGCGGCCGGCAGCCCGGTGCACGTCTTCCTCAACCGCACCGTCTACGACGACCTCGACCGGGTCGCCGCCCAGGTCGTGATGACCCACGAGGCGGTGCACGCGCTCACCGACGCGATCGCGGCCCGGCAGGCGCCGCTCTGGCTGGTCGAGGGCTTCGCCGACTACGTCGCGCTGCGCGACGTCGACCTGCCGCTCACCAGGACGGCGGGGCAGATCGCGACCGAGGTGCGCCAGGACGGCGTACCGAAGACCTTGCCGCAGGATGGCGACTTCGATCCGTCGGCGAGTCACCTCGGCGGGGTCTACGAGGCCGCGTGGCTGGTCTGCGTCACGATCGCGGAGCATGCCGGCGAGCGCGCGCTGGTCGATCTCTACGAGCAGGTGCGGGCGGGGGGCGAGCCGGCCGACGCGCTGCGCGAGCACGCCGGCTGGACCGAGGCCGAGCTGACCGCGGCCTGGCAGCAGCGCCTGCGCGCATTGCCCGGCGTGGCAGGCTGACTGCTGTGGAGGACCGATCGGCGGTGCGCAGGGTCGCGCTCGGCACGGTCCTGGTGGGCGCGGCCGCCTTCGCGCTCGTCGCCGCGACCCGGGTGCCGTGGCACCCGGTGCCGGGCGGCCTGCCCGATCCGGTGACCGCCTCCTCGGTGTTCACCCAGGCCCAGATCGACCGCGGCGAGCACTACGCCCTGTGGGGCCGGATCTGGAGCTGGTCGCGGCTCGCGGTCTCGCTGGGCGTCGCCGCCTGGCTGGGCTTCGGCCCGCTGGGCCGCCGCTGGGTGGCCCGGCTGCGCGGCTGGTGGTGGGTCCGGGTCGTGACGGCCGTGGCGGGCCTGACCCTGGTCGGCGTCCTGGTCACGCTGCCGTTCGGCATCGCGCTGCGCCGGCTCGGCCTCCAGGAGGGCCTGGTCACCGGGACCTGGGCGGCCTGGGGGACCGACCAGGTGAAGAGCTATCTCGTCACCGTCGTCGGCACGTCGATCGCGGTGGTCGCCCTCGTCGGCTGCATGCGGCGGCTGCCCCGGCTGTGGCCGGCGGTGGCGGGCCTGGCGGCGGCCGTGCTGGTGGTGCTCGGCTCCTTCGCCTACCCGGTGGTCGTGGAGCCGGTCTTCAACCGCTTCTCCTCGCTGCCCGAGGGCCCGCTGCGCACCCAGGTGCTGGCACTGGCCGACGCGGAGGGGGTCCGGGTCGACGACGTGCTGGTCGCCGACGCGTCCCGGCGCACGACCACCTTGAACGCCTATGTCTCCGGCTTCGGCGACAGCCGCCGGGTGGTGCTCTACGACAACCTGGTCACCGGCACTCCCACCGACGAGACGCTCTCCGTCGTCGCGCACGAGCTGGCTCATGCGAAGTACGACGACGTCCTCACCGGGACGCTGCTGGGTGCGGCGGGCGCGGCGCTCGGCGTGGGGCTGCTGGGCCTGCTGCTGGCCGTGCCGCGCCGCGGGCGGCCGGGGGAGTCCGACGAGGTGTCCGCCGTACCCCGGGTGCTGGCGCTCGTCGCGATCGCGACGGTCCTGGCGGCGCCGGTCCAGAACGGGGTGAGCCGGGCGATCGAGACCCGGGCGGACCAGACGGCGCTGGAGGTCACGAACGCCCCGCAGGCATTCGTGGACCTCCAGCGCCGTCTGGCGCTGCGCTCCCATGCCGACCCCACACCTCCGGCGTGGTCGCAGTGGTGGTTCGGCTCGCACCCGACGGTGCTGCAGCGGATCGGGCTGGCCAACCAGTACGAGGCGCGCGCTACGGACTGAGCGCGGAGTCGAAGCTCGCGTTGGTCTTCTCGAAGAGTCCGTCCACGCCGCCACCGAGCATCACGACCGCGAAGACGATGACGGCGGCGAGCAGGGCCACCAGCAGGCCGTACTCGACGGCGGTGGCGCCGCGCTGGTCGGGAGTGCTCGGCGTGGTCATGACGTTCCTTCGGGTCGAGGTGCCGGAAACGGCATCGGCCGCGTCCCCGTGACGGTGACGCGGCCGATGCTGAGGTTCGATCAGGCTCAGCCGGCGCTGTCGAGGCTGTCGTTGACCTTGCCGAAGGCGTCGTCGAGCTTGCCGCCGAGCAGGATCACGGCGCCGATGATGACGGCGGCGATGAGGGCGACGAGCAGGCCGTACTCGACGGCGGTCGCACCGCGCTCCTCCATCTTCGCGAGGCGGCCGTTGAGCAGGATGTTGAGGTACTGGATCATCGGGGTCTCCCTGTGCACTGGTTCTTCGTGTCCCCGGGGAGTGCTTTCCCCGATGACCAGAACTCTGCCGGAACGCCGCCGGAGACGGATCGGGAGTTCGTCTCCTCGCTGCTAGTCACTTCGGACTACCGGCGAGCGACGGCCCGGACCACCCCTCAGCGCGCCGCCGGCTGCACGGTCGAGAGCAGCCCGATCCGCATGGCGGTGACCAGTGCCTGGGCGCGGTTGGCGGCGCCCAGCTTCTGGTAGATCCGGGCGATGTGGGACTTCGTGGTGGACTCGGAGAGGTACAGCTGGGCGCCGATCGCGGCGGCGTTGAGGCCCTCGGCGAGCAGCAGCAGCACGTCGTGCTCACGCTCGGTCAGCGCGGTCGACTCCGCGGACTGCCGGCGCATCATCGCGCCCACCAGGCCCGCGCAGACGAAGGCCCGGGGCGAGACGGCGGCATGGCGGGCCGCCTTGATCACCTCGGTGGAGGGGGCGTCCTTGCCGACGAAGCCGGAGGCGCCGGCCTGCATGGCGGCGAAGATCTGCTCGTCACCGGAGTGCATCGTCAGCACGATGAGACCGATGTCGTCGCTCTCCTTGCGCAGGGTGCGGACCACGTCGAGCCCGGTGCCGTCCTGCATCTGCAGGTCGGTGATCACGACGTCGGGCCGCACCTCGCGGGCGCGCTGGATCCCCTCGCCGACCGACCCCGCCGTGGCGACGACGTTGAGGTCGGGCTCGAGGTCGATGACGGCGCCGAGGCCGTCGCGGATCAGCTCGTGGTCGTCGATCAGGAGGACCGTCGTGGTGTCGCTCATCGCTGCTCCGTGAGGATAGGGGAGTCGCCGCTCGCGCCCGCGCTCCGGGGGATCTTGAGGGCCACCGAGACGGTGAGTCCCCTGCTGGCGTTGTCACGGACCACGAGCTCCGCGCCGATCAGTCTGGCACGTTCGCGCATGATCTTGAGTCCGTGCGAGTCCGCGCGCGCCGCCTGCAGCCCGACGCCGTCGTCGGTGACCGTGATGATCGCCTCCGGGGCGTAGACCTGGCACCGGACGTCGATCGAGGTGGCCCGGGCGTGCTTGACGGCGTTGTTCATCGCCTCCTGGGCGATCCGGAACAGCTCGGCCTCCACCTCGGGGCGCAGCCGGGTCGGCTGCTCGTCGAGCCGGACCCGGATCGGGATGCCGGAGGACTCGGAGAGGTGGCGCGCGACATTGCTGATCGCCGCGCCGAGGCTCTCGCTCTCGCCGATGCTGGTGCGCAGGTTCATCACCGACTGCCGTACCTCGGCGACGACTTTCGATACCCGCTCACGCAGCATGCCGAGGGCCTTGGCCTGCTGCTCGTCGGCGGGCCGGGCGGCCAGCGCGTCGATGATGTAGCCGAGCGACGCGATGTCCTGGGCGACGCCGTCGTGCATCTCGCGGGCCAGCCGGTTGCGCTCGTCGGCGGTGGCGGCGTCGCGGAACTGGGCGAAGAGCAGGGCGGCGTCCAGCTTCACCGAGATGTCGGTGAGGTCGGCGACCGTGGCGCTCAGCGGCAGCGGCCGGGAGACGTCGGCGCCGACCGGGCGCAGCCCGGCGACGATCGCGTGGTCGCTGGCCCGGAACGCGAAGCCCTCGCCGATCTGGACCGGTCGCGCGTCGCCGCCGTCGCGGATCCGGACGTCGCCGGCGAGGGTCTCGGCCGCGACGGCGTCGGCGGAGTCGGCGTCGATGGTCGAGGCGACCGGGGTGAGCGTCTCGCCGCGTGGCACGTAGACGACCAGTCCCCGGTTGGGGATGTCGTCGCTGACCTGGCTCAGCAGCTCGCCGGCGAGCGCGCCGACGTCGAGGCCCGAGCTGAGGCTGCCCGCGAGCTCGAGCAGCTGGCGCAGGTGCTCCTGGGCGTCGCGGTACGGCGCGAGCGGGTCGGGGACCCGGTCGGAGCTGAAGGTGACCGCGGCGATCAGGCTCAGCCCCAGCCCCGCCATCGACCAGGTGAAGATCGCGACCGCCTGGTCGGCGGTGATGGTCTCCCACCACATCAGGCCCAGCGCGACGACGGCGATCAGCTCGACGAGCACGGTGCGGATCATGGTGCGGACGCCGGCGACGGCGGTCGCGTAGAGCGGTGGCACGACCAGGGCCGCGAGGATGACCGGCGCGTCGGACATGGCCAGGGCGCAGACGATCCCGATCGCGGCGCCCTCGGTCATCGGGCTCAGCGACAGCTCGAGCTCGCGGCGGGTCGCGGTCACCGCCTGGTAGACCCACACCGCGCCGACGGCGGCGAGCGCCATCAGCCCCTGCTCCTGATGGAACCAGACGATCGGGCCGCCGATCGCCAGCAGCGCGAACAGACGCGCGGCGCCGACGACGGCGTACGTCTGGCTGCTCGGCATGGTCTCCACCCTAGTGCTGAGCCGGCCTGCTCACTTGCCGTTGAACGCGTCGAGTGCGTTCAGCACGGCAGGCCCCATGACGACGACGAACAGGCAGGGGAGGATGAAGAAGATCAGCGGGACCATGATCTTCACCGGCACCTGCTGGGCCTTCTCCTCGGCGTACTGGCGCCGCTTGACCCGGATCTCGCTGGACTGCACGCGCAGCACCTGGGCGATCGGGATGCCGAAGGCGTCGGCCTGCACCATCGAGCCGACGAAGGTGTTGAGGTCCTCGACATTGCTCCGGGCGCCCATCGCCTTGAGCGCCTCGGAGCGGCTCATGCCGAGCTGCATCTCGCGCAGCACCCGGGAGAACTCCTCGGCGATCGGGCCGGTGGTGTTGCGCGCGACCTGCTGGACCGCCGCGTCGAAGCCGAGACCGGCCTCCACGCTGATGGTGAGCAGGTCGACGGCGTCGGCCAGGGTGCGCCTCATCTGGTCGGCGCGGTGGGCGGCCTTGTTGTACAGGTAGAGGTCGGGGCCGACGAAGCCCAGCAGCGCGGCGGCGACGGCGACCACGAGCAGCACGGTGAACGAGCCGCCCAGGAGCAGCCCGTAGGCCACCACGACGACCGGGAGCACGACCGCGCACAGCACCTTCATGGACAGCACCCGGTCGATGGTCCAGCCGCGCGGGTTGCCGGCGAAGTCGAGCCGGCGCCGGATCCGGTCGGCCTTGTCGGCACCGGTCAGCCGCCGCCCGAGGGCCAGGGCCCGGGCCTGGAAGGGCGCGAGGATCCGGTCGGCGAAGGGCTGGTCGGCCTGCTCGGCCAGCTCGTGGCCGGCCTGACCGGACCGCTCGAGGGCCTCGAGAGCGCGGGCGAGCCCGCTCGGCGGCTCCTTGGCGAAGGCAGCGCCGGTGGCGGCGATCGCCGCGACGAACAGCACGAATGCGAGCAGGAGCAGCATCAGGCATCCACCTTCACCATGCGTGACATCCAGAAGCTCCCGATGCTCATCCACAAGATGCCGAACCCGGAGAGCACCCAGCCGCGCGGGTCGTGGATCAGCGGGTCGAGGAAGGGCCGGTTCACCAGGAAGAGGAAGAGGAAGAAGCAGATCGGCAGCGCGCACAGGATGACCGCGGACAGCCGGCCCTCGGCCGACAGTGCCCGCACGTGCCGGCGCAGGTACTGCCGCTCGCGCATGGTCGCCGCGACCGTCGTCAGCAGCTCGGCCAGGTTGCCGCCGACCTGACGCTGGATCCGGATCGCCATCACGGCCCAGCCGAAGTCCTTGCTCTGGAAGCGGTGCGCGACGCCCTCGAAGGCGTCCTCGATGGAGACCCCGATCCGGGCCTCGACCAGCACCCGCTTGAACTCGGAGGCGATCGGCTCGGGCCCCTCGCGAACGACCGTGTCGACCGCCTGGGCGAGGGACAGGCCGGCGCTCAGCGCGCCCGACAGCAGCTGCAGCACCTCGGGCAGGGCCGCGTCGAAGGCGCGTCGGCGGCGACCGGCCATGAACCTCAGGTACAGCGGCGGGAGCGCGAACCCGACGAGCATGAAGAGCAGCCCGACGACGAGGTTGCCCTGGCCGAGCAGCAGACCGACGACACCTCCCGCGACGACCGCGCCGACGTGCAGCAGCAGCCACTCCGAGGGCTTGAACTCGCTGCCGGCGGCTCCCAGCCGGCGGGTCATCCGGTCGTTGAGGGCGCTGTTGCGCTGCAGGATCTCGGCCGCGGCCGCCTTGGCCTGGTCGAGCACCGGGTCGGCCTGCGGCTTGTGGGCGCGCTCCTCGACGCCCGCCACCCGGGTGCTGTACGCCGTCACCCGGTCCGCGATGCTCATCGGCGCGGGCTTGGGCGGCACCAGCAGCAGCGCCACCGACACCAGGCCGACGGCGAACACGCCGACGCCGACCCACAGCAGCCAGTCGGGGGCGGTGAACCCGCCGCCGTCCGGGTCGGCGATGGTGGGCAGCGGGGCCGCGGTGCCCGGCGTGCTGGCCGCCTCGATGGTGGCCAGGCTGCGCGCGACGACCGGCTCGCCGTCGCTCGTCGGCAGGCTGACCTCGACGGTCGCGACCCGGGCGGAGAAGCCGGAGGGGAGCGGCGCGGTGACGAGGACCTGGTCGGCCAGTGCCTCGGCCTGCTCGGCGAAGGCGGCGGCCAGGGCCGGTCCGGTGGAGGTGATCACCTCGCCCTTGGCCGCGCCGGCGATGGTGCGCAGCGGGGTGAGCTCGTTCTCGGCGAGGTCGAGTCCGACGATGTTGACCCGGGTGCCGGCGTCCTTGATCGCGGCGGTGGCGTCCTCGATGGACGCCGCGGAGCCCGCGTCCGCGCCGTCGGAGAGCAGCAGCACGGCGCGCTGTCCGGTGTCGCCGGCGAGGTCGGTGGCGGCGATGATGCCGTCGTACAGCAGGGTGTTGCGCTGCAGGCTCAGCCCGTCGACGACGGCGCGCGCGGCGGCTCGGTCGGTCGTCGGCTCCAGCGCCACGTCGACGGTGCTGTCGAAGGTGACGATGCCGACCTCGACGTCGTCGGGGACCGCGTCGAGGTAGCTCGTCGCGGCCTGCTGGGCGGCCTCGAACCGGCCCTGCTTGCGCATCGAGTTGCTGGTGTCGATCGCCAGCACCGTGGTGCGCTTGACCGCCGAGCCGGACGTGGTGCTGCTCGCGGTCGCGTCCAGGGAGGTGCCGTCGAGGCTCGCGGTCGCGCCGGACAGCTCGACCCGGCTGCCGGCAGGCACGTCGACGAGGATCCGGATGCCGTCGCCGGTCGACTCGACGTGGGCGATGCCCCCGTCCACGGCGTACGCCGGCGCCCCGACCAGGACCGCGAGGAGGGCGAGCAGCAGCGACGCCGTCCACCGGGCGCACCCGCGGGCCATCCGCCGCCCGGGCATCAGATGCGTTCCGTCCGGAAGATCGTGGGGTCGACGGCGACGTTGGCGTAGGCCAGCTTCTCCAGGAACTTGGGCCGCAGGCCGGTGGAGCGCAGCCGGCCGAGGATCCGGCCGTTCTCGTCGAAGCCGGCGGAGTTGTCGAAGACGAAGATGTCCTGGAGGGTGATGATGTCGCCCTCCATCCGCTCCACCTCGGTGATGTGGGTGATCCGGCGCGAGCCGTCCTTGAAGCGCGTCTGGTGCACGATCAGGTCGACGGCCGAGGCGACCTGCTCGCGGATCGCGCGGATCGGCAGGTCCATGCCGGCCATCAGCACCATCGTCTCCATGCGGGCCAGCGTGTCGCGGGGGCCGTTGGAGTGCAGGGTGCAGATCGAGCCGTCGTGGCCGGTGTTCATGGCCTGGAGCATGTCGAGCGCCGAGGCGTCGCGGACCTCGCCGACGACGATCCGGTCGGGGCGCATGCGCAGGCTGTTGCGGACCAGGTCGCGGATGGTCACCGCGCCCTTGCCCTCGATGTTGGCCGGGCGCGACTCGAGCCGCACCACGTGGTCCTGCTTGAGCTGGAGCTCGGCGGCGTCCTCGATGGTGACGATCCGCTCGTCGGTCGGGATGAACGACGACAGTACGTTGAGGGTGGTCGTCTTGCCGGCGCCGGTGCCGCCGGACACGATCACGTTCAGTCGCCCGCGCACGCAGGCGTCGAGGAAGTCGGCGGTCTGCGGGGTCAGGGAGCCGAAGTTGATCAGGTCCTGGACGGTCAGCGGGTCGGTGGAGAACTTGCGGATGGTCAGCGCGGAGCCGTCGATCGCCAGCGGCGGCACGATGGCGTTGACGCGGCTGCCGTCGGGCAGGCGCGCGTCGACCATGGGGGAGGACTCGTCGACGCGGCGGCCGATGCGCGACACGATCTTGTCGATGGTGCGGCGCAGGTGCGCCTCGTCGGCGAAGTGCGCCTCGGCCTTGACCAGTCGGCCGTCCTTCTCCAGCCAGACCTCGTCGTGGCCGTTGACCATGACCTCGGAGACCTCGGGGTCGCGCAGGTAGGGGTCGATCGGGCCGTAGCCGAGGATGTCGTCGGTGATCTCCTGGGTCACCCGGACCCGGTCGGCCGCGCTGAGCGGGCGGTCCTGCGCGCCGAGGACGTCGGACAGGACGGTGCGGACGGTCTGGTCCAGCTCCTCCTGGTCCATCTCCGCGTCGTACAGGTGCGGGCCGAGCTGCTTGATCAGCTCGGTGTGCACGCTGGACTTGAGGTCCTCGAGGCGGTCGGTCTCGGTGCCGGCGATCCGGCGTCCCGGCTTGCCGTCGGCACCCGCCGCGGCGGCCCGGGACGAGAGCGGGCCGGGGGTCTTCTGCCCGGAGGCGGGCGCCTCGCCGTCCGACGCGGGCGAGGTGGGTGGTGCGGCTGGTGCGGGCGCGGCGGGCTCGGTCGCGCCGACCACGTCGGCGAGGAGCGCGGCGTCGGCGGCCGGCGCTGCGGCGTGGCGGCCCTGGGCCGCGGCCTCGCGGCGGGCCGCGGCGAGGCGCTCGGAGAGGCTCGACATGTCAGCCCCTCCCGCGCCGGAACAGGCCGCGGGAGCGCGGCGGCTCGGGCGGCTCCTGGACGGCGGACGACGGCGCGGGCACCGGCTCGCCGGTGACCGACGCGGCGAGGTGGGCGTAGGCCAGGCTCGCGGGGTGGCCGGGCTTGTGCGAGACGATGGGCGTTCCGGCGTTGGTGGCGGCGGCGATGTCGACGGCCGTGGCGACCTGTGCGCTGACCGGCATGTTGAGGATGCTCTCGACCTTCTCCACGCTGATGCCGACCTCGTCGTCGGCGCGGTTGAGGAGCAGGTGCCGGTGGCCGCGGGCGATGGACAGCATGTCCATGGTCTCGAGGGCGACCTTGACGTTCTTCAGCGTCGGCACGTCGAGGGTCGCGACGATCACGCACTCGTCGGTCTCGTCCAGCGCGGTCAGGGTGGCGTCGTCGAAGGACGGCGAGGTGTCGACCACGATGTAGTCGAAGCCGTCGCGCAGGGCCCGCAGGATGCGGGAGATGAGCAGCGGCGTGACCCGCTCGCGGACGTCGGGGTGGGCCGGTGCGGCCAGGACGGTCAGGGAGTCCTGGTGCCGGGTGAGCAGGCCCTCCAGCATCGCGAGGTCGATCGAGTCCTCCGAGCCGACGGCCTGCTCGATCGAGTGCGTGGGGAACAGCTGCATCGTGATCGCGACGTCGCCGAACGCCAGGTCCAGGTCGACCAGGCACACCTTGCGGGCGCCCCGGTCGGTCAGCGCGAGCGCCAGGTTGACCGACGAGGTCGTCTTGCCGACGCCGCCCTTGGGGGAGAAGACGGTGACGACCCGGCCGAGCTGGCGGGCGCCGCCCGGGCCGCGGAGCGCCTGGTAGAGCTGGTGGGCGCGCTCGACGGCGCTGGTGAGCGCCTTCTCGTCGCCGCCCGCGACCACGACGTCGCGGACGCCGGCGTGCATCGCCTTGGTCAGGACGTCGGTGTCGAAGTGGTCGCGGACCAGGACGACGCTGACCGTGGGGCGCTTGATGCGCAGCTCCTCGGCGGTGGCCAGGGCGGCGCCGAGGTCGACGGTCGGGCCGAGGGCCACGACGTACTCGTCCGGGTGCTGGTCGAGCCAGGCCAGGGCCCGCTCGGCCGAGGCGACCGCGTGGGAACCGGTGGGCATGGCGCGCACCAGGCTGTCGACGAGCGACGGATCCTGTTCGACGAGAACCGGCATGTCGTCCTCACTCGCTGTCGCGGATGGTGGCGCAGGGGCCCGTCTTGTCGAGCTGGACGTCGCTCTCTGCGTTGAGCAGGGCCACGGACAGCTCGCCGCGCTCGCGACCGTCCTGCAGCCATTCGAACTGCTTCTGGGTCACGGCGAGGTGGAGGGCCGGCGCGGCCTTCTCGGCGCTGTCACTGCTGCCGTCGGTGGCGGTCTCGGTCTGCCCGCCCTTCGAGAGGACGGTGACGCGGTCGATGAGCAGGCAGGTGGGCGTGCTCGGGTTGACCGTCAGGAAGACGGCGAGCTGCGAGCCGGGCTCGATGAACGCGCCGACCGGGAGGTCGAAGGACTCCGGCTTGGCGATCATGCCCGTGGGCAGCGGCAGCGAGGCCACGTCGACCGGGTCGCCGACGCCGCCGAACTTGGTGGACAGCAGCTGCTCGCCGGCGTACAGCGTGGTCAGCGCGACCTTGCCGTCGAGATCGCCCAGGTCGCTCTGGCGCAGCGCGTTCTCCAGGACCTGGCCCTGCGGCACGTCGGTCTCGGTGAGCTTGTTGGTCTTCAGCGCCGAGGCGATGCTCTCGCCCGCGACCACCGTCTTCCCGGCGGCCACGGTGACGACCTTCGTCGTCTGGTACTTCTCCGCGGCCCGCGACTCCGCGCCCCGCGCGAAGACGAAGACCAGCGCGACGCCGAGCGCGGCGATCACCGCGGCGACGACGAGCAACAACCTGCGACGGTCCACTTCAGAGCCCTCCCGCTCCCCATGTGCATGGTCACTGCTCCCCGGCTGCAGCGCACGGCGAGGCTAGCGAAGTCGACTGCGGTGGTGTGAGCAAAAGCCCCAATTGGAGCCGAATGATGCCCGATCGCAACGTCGGGGATGGCCCGTTGGGACTATGTCCCGGCAGGAGTGCCCGTCCGGCCGGGCCGCGGGCCTCAGCCGTAGAGGGCGGCGATCTCGTCGCGACACTCGCGCATCACGACATTGCGCTTCAGCTTCAGGCTCGGCGTCACCTGACCGGCCTCCTCGGTCCAGTCCGCCGGCAGGATGGCGAACTTCCGGATCGACTCGGCCTTGGAGACGGCCTTGTTGGCCTCGTCGACCGCGGCCTGCACCTCGGCGCGCAGGTCCTCGTCGTCGACCAGGTCGGCCACCTTGCCGGTCTTGCCGTGCTGCTCGGCCCAGGCCGGGAAGGCCTCCTCGTCGATGGTGACCAGCGCCGCGATGAACGGCTGGCCGTCGCCGACGACCAGGCACTGGCTGACCAGGGCGGCCGCCCGGACCCGGTCCTCGAGGACGGCCGGGGCGACGTTCTTGCCGCCGGCGGTCACCAGGATCTCCTTCTTGCGTCCGGTGATCCGCACGAAGCCCTCGTCGTCGACCTCGCCCACGTCGCCGGTGTGGAACCAGCCGTCGGCGTCGATCGCCTCGGCCGTGGCGGCCGGGTTCTGCCAGTAGCCGGTGAAGACCTGGCCGCCGCGGAACAGCAGCTCGCCGTCGTCGGCGATCCGGACGGCGGTGCCGGGGATCGGGCGCCCGACCGTGCCGACCTTCTGGGCGTCGGGCAGGTTCACGGTCAGCGCCGCGGTGGACTCGGTCAGCCCGTAGCCCTCGAGCACGGTGACCCCGATCCCGCGGTAGAAGTGCCCGAGCCGGTCGCCGAGCGGCGCCCCGCCGGAGACCGCGAACTCGCAGCGTCCGCCGAGGGCGGTGCGCAGCTTGCCGTAGACCAGCCGCGAGAACAGGGCGTGCTGGGCCCGCACCCGGATCGGCACCCGCCCGCCGTCGAGCGCACGGGAGTAGGCGATCGCGGTCTCGGCCGCGCGGTCGAAGATCTTGCCCTTGCCGTCGGCCGTCGCCTTCTGGGACGCGGTGTTGAACACCTTCTCGAAGACGCGGGGGACCGCGAGGATGAACGTCGGCTGGAAGGTGGCCAGCTGGGGGAGCAGGTTCTTGATGTCGGCGCTGTGGCCCAGGCGGGTGCGGGACTTGATGCAGCCGACCTGGATGATCCGCGCGAACACGTGCGCCAGCGGCAGGAACAGCAGCGTCGAGGCGCCCTCGGCGTCGAAGAGCCGCTCCAGCTCGGCGACCGCGACGCCCAGCTCGGTCTGGAAGTTGTCGTGGGTGAGCATGCAGCCCTTGGGCCGCCCGGTGGTGCCGGAGGTGTAGATCAGGGTCGCGAGGTCGGCCGGGCCGGCCGTCGTACGCCGGGCCTCGAGGGTGGCGTCGTCGATCGCCGTCCCCAGCTCGGTCAGGGCCGCGACGGCACCGTCCTCGATGGTCCACAGGTGCTCGAGCGCGGGCAGCGTGGCGCGGGTCGCCTCGACCCGGGCGCGGTGGCCCGCGTCCTCGCAGACGACGGCGCGGGCGCCCGAGTCGGAGAGGATCCAGCCGATCTGCTCCTCCGAGGAGGACTCGTAGATCGGCACGGTCGCCGCGCCCGCGAACCAGATCGCGTAGTCGAGCAGGGTCCACTCGTAGCGGGTGCGCGAGATCAGGGCCACCCGGTCGCCGGGCGCGACGCCGGCCGCCATCAGCCCCTTCGCGACCGCCGACACCTCGGCGAGGAAGGTGGCGCACGACACGTCGTCCCAGCCCCCGTCGACGTTCGCGCGGCTGAACTGGACGGCGTCCGGCGCCTCCGCCGCGTTGCGGACCACGTCGTCGGTGAGGTTGCCCGTCGTCGGGATCTCGATGGTCTGCGGGGTCGAGTACTCGCGCACCCGTGCAGGTTACCGCCGAGTTGGGCCCGCGCGGACCACACCCGTCGGCGGTGCCGGTTCGGTCCGGTAGCCTTCCGGCCATGGCCGAACAGACGTCCTCGTCGATCGTCGTCGACGCCCCTGCCGCGGATGTGATGGCCGTCATCGCCGACTTCGCGGCCTACCCGCAGTGGGCCAAGGGCGTCACCGTGGCCGACGTGCGCTCGTCCTACGACGCCGCCGACCCGACCCAGGCCGGCCGGGCCCGCGAGGTGTTCTTCGCGCTGGACGTGTCGCCGATCAAGGACGAGTACACCCTCTCCTACGTGTGGGACGGCGACCGCCAGGTCACCTGGACCCTGGTCGAGGGCAAGATGCTCAAGGCGCTGGAGGGCGCCTACGTGCTGCGCGAGACCGGCGGCGCGACCGAGGTGACCTACCGGCTGGCGCTCGACGTCTCCATCCCGCTGATCGGCATGCTCAAGCGCAAGGGCGAGAAGATCCTGATCGACACCGCGCTCAAGGGCCTGAAGAAGCGCGTCGAGTCCGGCGCCTGAGGTCTGCCCGTGCGGATCGTTCTCTTCACCGGCAAGGGCGGTGTCGGCAAGTCCACCGTGGCCGCCGGCACCGCCGCCCTCGCGGCCGCGCGCGGGCTGCGCACCCTGGTGATCTCGACCGACGCCGCGCACTCCCTGGCCGACGCGTACGGCGCGGTCTCGGCGGGCTCGACCAACCCGGGCGCCGAGCCGATCGAGGTGGCGCCCGGCCTCCACCTGCAGCAGGTCGACGCCCAGCTCCGCTTCGAGCAGTCCTGGGCCGACATCCAGCGCTACCTGCTCTCCGTCCTCGACGCCGTCGGGATGGACCCGGTGGCGGCCGAGGAGATGACGGTGATCCCGGGCGCCGAGGAGGTGCTGGCCCTGCTGGAGCTGCGCCAGCACGCCCGCTCCGGGAGCTGGGACGTGATCGTCGTCGACTGCGCACCGACCGCCGAGACGCTGCGCCTGCTGGCCCTGCCCGAGGCGCTGGGCTGGTACCTCGAGCGGCTGCTGCCCATCCAGCGGCGCCTGGTCAAGGCGCTGCGGCCGGTGCTCAACCGGGCCGCGGGCGTGCCGATGCCGGGCGACGCCGTCTTCGACACGATCACCCGCCTGCACGGCGAGCTCGACGACGTCCACGCGCTGCTGTCCGGCCCCGACTCGACGGTGCGCCTGGTGCTCACGCCCGAGCAGGTCGTGCTCGCCGAGGCGCGCCGGGCCTACACCAGCCTGTGCCTGTTCGGGTACCGCGTCGACGGGGTGGTCGCCAACCGGGTCTTCCCGGCCGGCGACGACGACCCGTGGCGGGCGGGCTGGGTGCGCGCCCAGGCCGACGTGCTGCGCGAGGTCGCCCAGTCCTTCGGCGGGCTGCCGGTGTGGACCTCGGAGTACCAGGCCGCCGAGCCGGTCGGCGTGCCGGCGCTGAGCACCCTCGCGGCCGAGCTGTACGGCGCCGCCGACCCGCTCGCCGTACCCGCCGGCGAGGGGCCGTTCCGGGTGTCCCGCGGCGACGACGGCGGCGCCGTCGCCCACCTGTCCCTGCCGCACGTGTCCCGCTCCGAGGTCGACCTGGCCCGCAACGGCGACGAGCTCGTGCTCACCGTCGGCTCCTACCGCCGGCTGCTGACCCTGCCGCCGGGCCTGGCGCGGCTGCGGGTGGCGGGCGCGCGGGTGGTCGAGGGCGAGCTGCGGGTGCGGTTCACCGAGCCCGAGCGGGTGGAGGCGCGATGACCGACGACAGGCCCGGCGACAGGCCCGACGACAAGCCCGACGACATCGGCAGCGTGGGCGAGGAGGCGATGAAGCTCCTCGGCGCCTTCGCCGACCTGGCCCGCCAGCACACCGGCGACGCCGCGGGCGGGCTCGGCAACCTCGCGGGGCAGGCCGCGTCGATGGCCCACGAGGTCGGCGAGCACCTCGCGACCGACGCGGTCGAGTGCAGGTACTGCCCGGTGTGCCGGGTGGTCCACGCGGTCCGGCAGACCTCCCCGGAGGTCAAGGCGCACCTGATGGTGGCAGCCTCGTCCCTGCTGCAGGCCGCGGCCGGCCTGTTGGAGACGCCGCGGGACGGCTCGACCCGGGGCTCCGAGGTGCAGCGGATCGACCTCGACGACGAGGAGCCCACACCGTGACCGGCAGCCTGACCTGCGGCATCGACATCGGCGGCACCAAGATCGCCGGCGCGGTCGTCGACGAGGACGGCACCGTCCTCGCCGAGGCGCGCGTCGTCTCGCCCGCCACCGACCCGACCGCGATCGAGGCCGCGGTCGCCGGGCTGGTCGGGAAGCTGGTCGCCGAGCACGCCGTGACCGCGGTCGGCGTCGGCGCCGCCGGCTACATCGCCTCGGACCGCTCCACGGTGCTCTTCGCCCCCAACATCGCCTGGCGCAACGAGCCGCTGGGCGCCGACCTCGGCCGGCTGGTCGGGCTGCCGGTGGTGGTCGAGAACGACGGCAACGTCGCGGCCTGGGGCGAGTTCCGCTACGGCGCCGGGCGCGACCACGACGACCAGCTGATGGTGACCGTCGGCACCGGCGTCGGCGGTGGCGTGATCGCCGGGGGCCGGCTGCTGCGCGGCGCCCACGGCGTCGCCGGCGAGATCGGCCACCTGCGCCTGGTGCCCGACGGCCGCCTGTGCGGGTGCGGCAACCACGGCTGCCTGGAGCAGTACGCCAGCGGCTCCGCGCTGGTTCGCGACACCCGCGAGGCGGTGCTGGCCCACCCGGCCGCGGCGGCCGGACTGCTCGAGCGCGCCGGCGGCAGCGTCGAGGCGATCGACGGACCCTTGATCACGACGGCCGCGCAGGCCGGCGACGCGTTCGCGGTCGGCCGGCTGGAGGTGCTCGGCGACGCGCTGGGCCAGGGGATCGCGTCCCTGGCCGCCGTGCTCGATCCGGGCGTCGTGGTGATCGGCGGTGGGGTCAGCGAGGCCCGCGAGCTGCTCCTCGACCCGGTCCGGGCGGCCTTCGAGCGCGAGCTCACCGGCCGCGGCTACCGGCCCGAGGCGGAGATCCGGCTGGCCGCGATGGGGAACCGCGCCGGGGTCGTCGGCGCGGCGGACCTGGCCCGCGGCTGAGATGACCACCGACACCTGGGTCGGCGTCGACGTCGGCGGCACCAAGGTGCTCGCCGTGCGGATCGACGCCGCCGGCGTCGTCCGGGCGAGTGCGACCCGCCCGATGCCGGGCCGCTCCGCGGGCGGAGCGGAGGTCGAGGAGGCGGTGGCGCGCGCCGCCCGTGACGTGTACGCCGACCGGGAGCCGCGAGCGCTCGGCCTCTCGGCGGCCGGGCTGGTCGACGGAGCGGGGGAGCGCTTCCTGTTCGGCGCCCACCTGCCGTGGCGGGACGCGCCGGTGCGGCGTGCGCTCGCCGAGCGCACCGGACTGCCCGTCGTCCTCGACAACGACGCCAACTGCGCGGCCCACGCGGAGCTGGTCGCGGGCGCGGCCGTCGGCGCCGGCTCGGCCCTGCTCATCACCATCGGCACCGGCATCGGGGGCGCGCTCGTGCTCGGCGGCCGGGTGGTGCGCGGGGCGCACGGACTGGCGGGGGAGTTCGGGCACATGCAGGTCGTGCCCGACGGCCTGGCCTGCGAGTGCGGGCTGCGCGGCTGCTGGGAGCAGTACTGCAGCGGCCGGGCCCTGGAGCGGGTGACCCGGGTGGCGCTCGGCCGTCACCTCGACGGCCCGGAGGTGACCGCCTTGGCGCTCGCGGGCGACCGGGTCGCGCTCAGCTCGTTCGCCTCGGTCGGCACCTGGCTGGGCGTCGGCGCGGCGGGGCTGGTCTCGGCGTTCGACCCGGAGCTGGTCGTCGTCGGCGGCGGGGTGTCCGCGGTGGGAGAGCTGCTGCTCGGCCCGGCGCGCACCGCCCTCGCCGGCGCGCTGCAGGGCACCGGCTACCGCGCCGTACCCGACCTGGTGCCGGCCCGGCTCGGTCCCGAGGCGGGCGCGATCGGCGCCGCCCTGCTCGCCCGGGACGGCCGCGGGTGAGCGAGCGGCTCGACCCGGTGCGGGCCTGGCTGCTGTGGGGACTGACCAGGCTGGTGCTGGTCGTGCTGCTGCTGACCTGGGAGTCCGGCTCGGTCACCGATCTCAACTACTACCGGTCCAGCCTCGCCGACCTCGACGCCCACGGCGTCGGCGGGACGCTGGCGGAGTACCCGGTGCCGGCGTTCCTGCTGCTCGTCGCGCCCTACGCCCTGCTGTCCCTCGCCGGCCTCACCGACCTCTACCAGGCGCTGGTCCTGGTCCTGCTGCTGCTCCTCGACGCCGCCTTCCTGCGCGCCCTGCTGCACCGCGCGCGGACGGTGCCGCCCGTGCTGGCGTGGATCGTCGCCACGGCGGCGCTCGGTGCGATCAGCTATGCGCGCTTCGACCTGGTCCCCGGCGTCCTCGTCGGCCTCGCCCTGCTCCGCCTTGTCGACGCGCCCCGACGCGCGGCGGTGCTCGGGGCGCTCGCGACGGGCGTCAAGTACAGCCCGGCGCTGGTGCTGCCCGCGCTGGCGGCGCCCGCCGCCGCCCGGTCGCGAGTGGTCGGAGCCGGGGCGCTGGCGGGGCTCGGGCTGGTGGCGGTCAGCGTCGCCGTCGGGGGCTGGGACCGGATCGTGTCCCCGCTGTCGTACCAGAGCGACCGGGGCCTCCAGATCGAGTCGGTCGCCGCCACGCCCGCGATGCTCCGCTGGGCGCTCGCTCCCGGCGAGCACCGGATCTTCTTCGCGCGCTCGCTCGCGTGGGAGATCGACGGGCCCTGGACCGACGCGCTGCTCGTCGGGTCCGGCATCGTCACGGCGCTGCTGCTCGTCGTGCTGGTCGGCCTGTGGGCGCTGGCCTGGGTCCGGCTGCCCGACGCCCGGACGGGACTACCGGCCGTGGTGTGGCTGACGCTCGGCGCGCTGAGCGCGTTCGTGGTGAGCGGCAAGGTGCTCAGCCCGCAGTACCTGCTCTGGCTGCTCCCCGCCGCGTGCGCCGGGCTCGCGCTGCTGGAGGGGACGGACCGCCGGAGACTGGGCCACTGGACCGTCGCCCTCCTGGTCGCGGCGGTGCTGTCGCACGTCGTGTACCCGCACGCCTACCGCTCCTTCATCGACGGGCACTCCGGCACCAGCCTCGCGGCGGCGCTGGTGCTGGCCGTGCGCAACCTGCTGCTCACCGGTCTGTGCGTGGCGGCGCTGGCGGCGGCAGGGGACGCGCTCAGACGCGTGCCCCGTCGTCCCAGGGATCCCGCGGCGAGCCCGGTGTCCTGAGCACGAGATAGCAGAACCCGCCGACGAACCAGGCCACGAGCAGCCAGCCGAGCCACGTCGGCATGCCGATCCCGAGCACCAGGAAGACCAGCAGCACCGTCGGGGAGCCGAAGACGCCCAGCCAGGCGAGCAGCCGGTCGGCCGGCGGCACGGGCACGGGCGGCGCCTGGTCGGGCACGAACCGGTCGTCGTCGACGAGGTCGATCTCGTCGTAGGCCGCCTCGTAGCGGTCGTCGTAGCGCTCCTCGTCGTCCTCGGCGTCGGGCGCCGGGCCGGGGTCGAGGTCCTCCCCGTCGCGCGCCTCGAGATCGACGCGCTCGCCGTAGTTGTCGACGATCGCCTGCCAGGCGGCGGCGTCGTAGTCCGGGTCGTCCCGTTGCACGCCTTCAGGCTACGCCTCGGAGCCAGCGCGGGTCAGACCCCGGCCACCCGCGCGACGAACGCCGCCGACTCCTCGAAGATGGTGGGCGCGTCGTTGTCGAGGGTGGCGACGTGGAAGCTGTCGGGAAGGGCCACCCGGGTGACATCGGTCGAGGAGATCCCGGCGCGCACCAGCGGCTCGGAGGCCTCGTCGACGACGTGGTCGTCGGCGGAGCGGAAGTAGATCAGGGGAGCGGTGATCCGCGGCAGGTCGGCGCGCAGCGCGGGCCAGGCCTGGATCAGCGAGTGGATCGCCTTGAGCGGGGTGCGGTCGTAGCCGTGCTCGTCGACCCCGGGCTTCTTGATGTCGTTGGCGATCGCGGGGAAGGAGGGCACCAGGTGCTTGAGGACCGGCAGCAGCCGTACGTCGAGCCGCTTGGTCGCGACGGCCGGGTTGACCACCATCACGCCGGCGACCTCGTCGGGCCGGTCGGCGGCCAGCCGGAGCACGAGTGCGCCGCCCATCGAGAGCCCGCCGACCACGACCGCGTCGTGCTCGGCCCGGAGCGCGTCGAAGGTGCGGGTGAGCTCGGCGTACCAGTCCGTCCAGCGGAGGGTGTTGAGCTCGCGCCAGGTGGTGCCGTGGCCCGGCAGCAGGGGGACGGCGACGGCGTACCCGAGCGCGCCGAGGTGCTCGCCCCAGGGCCGCATCGACGCCGGCGAGCCGGTGAAGCCGTGGCTGAGCAGCACGGCGATCCGGCGCCCGCCGGTCAGCTCCGGCCGGGCCGGGATGGTCAGGGGGGCGGACGCGTCGGCGGCGTGGCCCGGGGTGCTCGGAGGCATGACGGGATTGTGCCGCACCCTCCCGGCGAGGACACCCACTCATCTAGGATCCGTGGCAGTGGCGTCCGTCCGGGCGGGGGCCGTCCCTGGGGAAAGGTCCGAGAAGGTTGTTCTACTGGTTCTTGAAGTTCGTCGCTCTCGGCCCACTGCTGAAGGTCGTGTTCCGTCCTCGTGCCGAGGGCGTCGAGAACGTCCCCGCCACCGGGCCGGCGATCCTCGCCAGCAACCACCTCTCCTACGCCGACTGGCTGTTCATGCCGCTCGTGATCCCGCGGATGGTGCGCTTCGTCGCGAAGGCGGAGTACTTCACCTCGCCCGGCATCAAGGGCTGGCTGCAGAAGAACTTCTTCAGCGGCACCGGCAACATCCCGATCGACCGCACCAGCGGTGACGCCGCGTCGGGCGCGCTGGTGTCCGCGAAGCGGGTGCTGGCCGACGGCGAGCTGTTCGGCATCTACCCCGAGGGCACCCGCTCCCACGACGGCCGCCTCTACCGCGGCAAGACCGGCATCGCGCGGCTGGCCCTGGAGACCGGCGTCCCCGTCATCCCGGTGGCCGTCGTCGGCACCGACGTGGTGGCGCCCCCGGGCAAGAAGTTCGGCCGGATCACGCGCCCGACGGTGCGCTTCGGCAAGCCGCTCGACTTCTCGCGCTACGCCGGCATGGAGAACGACAGGTTCATCCTGCGCTCGATCACCGACGAGATCATGTACGAGATCATGCGGCTCTCCCAGCAGGAGTACGTCGACATGTACGCCACGCGCGCCAAGGCCGAGTCGCGCAAGTCCGACGGCAAGCCCGACGGCGGCGACCAGCGGAAGCTCGCATCCTGAACTACGCCGCGCTCGCCGTCGAGGACCGGATGTTCCGGGCCCTGGCGGTGCTGCGGGTCGTGGTGCTCGGCTACGCCGTCGCCCTCAACGCCTACCGCAGCAACTTCGACCACCCGGTGCTCGGCTGGGTCTGCGTGGCGGTGATGGTGGTCGCGACCGTCGCCGCGACCGTCGTGTACGCCGCCCCGGAGCGGCGGGTCCCGGCGGTGCTGCTGGCCGACCTGGCCCTGGCGGTCGGGCTGCTGCTCGCGACGCCGGTCGTCAAGGGACCCTGGTTCCAGGCGACCATCCCCGGCTACTGGATCGTCGGCGCGCTGCTGGCCTGGGCGGTGCGCTATGGCTGGCGCGGCGGGACGGTCGCCGCCGTCCTGCTGGGCGCGGTCGACCTGCTGACCCGCGACCACGTCGCCCAGAAGGACTGGGGCAACGTCTTCCTGATCCTCCTCGGCGGCTCGATGGTCGGCTTCGTCTGTGAGTCGCTGAAGGCGATGGCCGCCGAGCGCGACCAGGCCCAGCGCGAGGCCGCGGCCGCCGCGGAGCGGGCCCGGCTGGCCCGGGCGGTCCACGACGGGGTGCTGCAGGTGCTGTCCCTGGTGCAGCGTCAAGGCGGCGAGCTGGGCCGCGCGGCCGGCGCCCAGGAGCAGGCGCTGCGCACCCTGATCCGCTCCCAGGACGCGGTCACCGCGACGCCGCAGGCGCTCGCCGGGCACGCCGACCTCGCCGGTGCGCTGGGCGCGCTGGGGTCCCGGCCCGGCGTCGAGGTCGCCCTGCCCGCGGGTACGGTCGCGCTGCCCGCCCACGCCGTGACCGAGCTGGCGGCCGTGGTCGGGGCCTGCCTCGACAACGTCGAGCGCCACGTCGGTGCCGACGCCCGGGCCTGGGTGCTGGTGGACGACCTCGGCGACCGGGTCGAGGTGAGCGTGCGCGACGAGGGCCCCGGCATCGCCCCCGGCCGGCTGGAGGTCGCGGAGCAGGAGGGGCGGCTCGGCGTGAGCGAGTCGATCCGGGGCCGGATCCGCGACCTCGGCGGGACCGCCTCGCTCGACACCGGCTCCTACGGGACCGAGTGGACCTTCGTCGTACCGCGGGAGGAGGACCGATGACCATCCACAGCACCCATCCCTTCGCCGACGCGGATCCCGACCCGGCACGCCGTTTCCGCGGCCGGGTCGGCGGCGCCGTCACGCTGTGGACCGCGGGCGACGAGCGGGACCGCGCCGGCCTGACCGTGACCTCGCTGATGGTCGCGCTCGGCCCGGCGCCGTCGGTGCTCGCGCTGCTCGACCCCGACTCCGACCTGCTGGACGAGCTGCGCTCCTCGGGCCGGGCCGTCGTCCAGCTGCTGACCTGGGCCGACCGCCAGCTCGCCGAGGCCTTCGCCGGCACCGCGCCCGCGCCCGGTGGCCCGTTCCGCCAGGCCGCCTTCGTCGCCGAGGCCCACGGGCCGCGCCTCGCGAGCGCCACCACCTGGGCCGGTGTCCGGCTGAGCGAGGAGCGGGAGGTCGGCTGGTCGGTGGAGGTGACGGCCGTCCTCGAGCAGGTCGTGGTCGGCGACGAGGACGACCCGCTGCTGCACCGCCGTGGTCGGTTCCTGCGGGTGCCGTGAGCACCGGCTAGGGTCCCTGCCATGACGGACCCGATCCGGGTGATGGTCGTCGACGACCACCCGATGTGGCGCGACGCCGTCGAGCGCGACCTCCAGGCGGCGGGCTTCGACGTGGTCGCGGTGGCGGCCACCGGCGCCGAGGCGATCGCGCGCTTCCGCGCGACCCGGCCGCAGGTCGTCGTCCTCGACCTGCAGATCCCCGAGCCGAGCGGCGTCGAGGTGACCGCGCAGGTCCTGGCGGCCGAGCCGTCCTCCCGGGTGCTCATCCTCTCGGCGTCCGGCGAGCAGGACGACGTGCTCGCCGCGGTCAAGGCGGGCGCGACGGGCTACCTCCTCAAGTCCGCGTCGCGCGACGACCTGCTCACCGCCGTACGCCGGGTCGCGAAGGGCGACACCGTCTTCACCCCCGGCCTGGCGGCGCTGGTGCTGGGGGAGTTCCGGCGGATGAACGAGCCGGCCACCCCGCCCGGCGAGCGGCTGACCGACCGCGAGACCGAGGTGCTGCGGATGGTGGCCAAGGGACTGTCGTACAAGGAGATCGCCGAGCGACTGGTGATCTCCCACCGCACCGCGCAGAACCACGTGCAGAACTCGCTGCGCAAGCTGCAGATGCACAACCGGGTCGAGCTCACCCGGTACGTCATCGAGCAGGGCCTCGACCAGGACGAGGACTGACGGCTCCGTGGCGGAGCGGCAGCGGGCCCGGCCGCGCCAGGAACGGGCGGTCCAGACGCGGCGGCTGCTGCTCGACACCGCGGTCCGGATCCTCGACCGCGACGGCCTCGACCGGCTGACCACGACGGCGGTGATCCGCGACGCGCACGTCAGCAGCGGGACCTTCTACCGCTACTTCAACGACCGCACCGAGCTGCTCGGCGTCCTTCGGGAGGAGGCGGTGCGCGCGATCAGCGACGACCTGATGGTCAGCGTCGTCGACGCGCTCGAGCTCGACCTCGACGCCGCGCTGCGGATGGTCGTGGTGACCCTCGTCGACGGCTTCGAGCGACACCGCGGCGTGATCACGGCGATGGTCAACCAGCTGCCGGCCGGCAGCAGCGCCAACGTGCTGCCCGAGATCGAGGCCGACCTGCACCGGCTGGCCTCGCTGCTGCCGCGCCGGCACCGCCCCGACCTCGCGCCGGAGCAGCTCGAGGCCGTGGTGTTCATGCTGATGGGCGTCCTGGTCTCGACCTGCCTGCGGATCGCGCTCGCCCGGCCCGAGGGCGTGGCCCGCGCGGACCTGGTCGACCTCACCGTCGCGATGATCGGCGCCGGGCTGCGATGAGTCTGGAAGACTCCGAGCGTGGCTGACCTGCTGGAGATCGCCGACGAGCTCTACGCGCTGCCGCTCGCGGAGTTCACCCCGACCCGCGACGCGCGGGCCAAGGAGCTCAAGGGCACGGCGCTCGCCGCGCAGGTCAAGGCGCTGCGCAAGCCCAGCACCGCCGCCTGGGTCGTCGACCTGCTGGTCCGCCGGGAGGCGGGCCAGGTCGACCAGGTCCTCAGCGTCGGGGCCGCCCTGCGCGAGGCCCAGCAGGCGATGTCGGCCGGCGAGCTGCGGGCGCTGACCAAGCAGCGCCGCCAGGTCACCGCGGCCGTGACCACCCAGGCCCGCCGGATCGCCGCCGAGGAGGGGATGCGCGTCACCGAGGCCGTCGCCGAGCAGGTGGAGGCCACCTTGACCGCCGCGATGGTCGACGCCGAGTGCGGCCGCGCGGTCCGCAGCGGCCTGCTCGTCAGCGCCCTGCGCACCACCGGCGTCGAGCCGATGGACGCCGCCGACCTCGCCAGCGCGGTGGCCCTGCCCGAGGCGCTGGGCTTCAGCGCGACGCCGCGCGAGGCCCCCCGACCGGGACCACCCGACCTGCACGTCGTACCCGACCCGGACCGGGCGGCCAAGGCCGTCGCCGCCGCGGAGGAGCGCCTCGCCGCGGCCGAGGAGGAGTACGACGCCGCCCGGGCCGCCCACGACGACGCCTCCGGCGAGGTGGACCGGCTCTCCGCGCGCTCGCTGCAGCTCGAGGCGGAGACCGACGAGCTGCGTCGCCGGCTGGCCGACCTGGAGGACCAGGCCGAGGCGCTGGAGGAGGAGCTGGCCGAGGCGGAGGAGGTCCGCGACGGCACCGGCGCGGACCTGCGCACCGCCACCGCGGAGCGGGACGCGGCGCAGCGGGCGTTGGAGCGGGTCAAGGCTCGTTGACCGACCCGCCGGCCGCCGGGTCGGCGTACTCCTGGAGGTGCGGTCACAGCAGCCCCAGGAGTGTCACTGGGCGGGTGTTTCTGGCACTTGTCCTGCGTTGCAACGCCCGACAAGTGCAGGAATCGCCGGTCGACCGGCGATTCCTGCAACCCCTCACCCGTCGCCGCGCACGATCCCCAACACCCGCCGGTCGATCCAGGCCAGGTCGGGCGCGACCCGCATCTCGTAGTTCTCGGTGCCGACCCAGGTGTGGAAGTCGCGCAGCCCGGCCGCGGCGGCGAACGCCTCCAGCTCCTCGCGCAGCGCCGGGTCGACGGCGACCTTCTCCTCGTCGGTGGAGGCGGTCAGGTAGAGGTCGTGCAGGTCGAGCAGCCGGGTCAGCTCGTCGATCGGCGCGGCGTGGTCGTCGACGCGCAGGTCGACCGCGACGTCGTCGAGGCCGCCGTAGCCGGCGCCCTCGCGGACCACGAGGATCGCCGCCGACTGGCGGCCGCGGCGGTCGCCGCCGCTGGCGTCGCCGGCCGCCAGCGCCGCCAGCAGCCGGTCCTGCAGCGGCGCGTCGGGCGGGCTCTCCAGCCAGGCCGACTCCATGGCCGCGACGACCTCCTCGCCGGCCAGGCAGTTGCCCTGGACGGCGTAGCCGTCGCCGGTGCGGCCACCGGCCCAGGGGATGCACTCGGCCCCGGTGTGGGAGGCGGCGTTGCCGTCGAGGTCGACGATGCCGACCTGCCGGTGGGCGCGGCCCTCGTCCTCCTCCAGCAGGCGCTGCAGTGCGACGGATGCGGTCGCGCCCTCGTCGAGGTGCGAGAGCGCGAGGCCCTTGTAGGCGACATTGGCGTCGGCCTGGGTGGCGAGCGCACCGACTCCCGCGACCGCCGCGGGTACGGCGGAGCCGACCGCGAGGAACTTGGAGGCGACGGCGACACCCCAGGTCTCGCCGTCGGCGGAGCGGGCCACGATCGAGAAGGTCATGGGCAGAGCCTAGATACCGCGCCGAGAAGCGACGTACGTTGGGAGCCATGCGCGTGGGAGTGCTGACCGGAGGCGGTGACTGCCCGGGGCTGAACGCCGTGATCCGGGCCGTGGTGCGCAAGGGGGTGAACGACCACGGGTTCGAGTTCGTCGGCTTCCGCGACGGCTGGCGCGGGCCGCTGGAGGGCGTGACGATGCCGCTCGGCATCGAGCAGTGCCGCGGCATCCTGCCGCGGGGAGGCACCATCCTCGGCTCGTCGCGCACCAACCCGTTCGCCATCGACGACGGCGTGCAGCGGATCAAGGACAACCTCGCGGCCGCCGGCGTCGACGCGCTGGTCGCGATCGGGGGCGAGGACACCCTCGGCGTCGCGACCCGGCTGGCCGACCTCGGGGTCGCGGTGGTCGGCGTACCCAAGACGATCGACAACGACCTCTCCGGCACCGACTTCACCTTCGGCTTCGACACGGCCGTCAACATCGCGACCGAGGCGATCGACCGGCTGCACACCACCGCCGAGTCCCATCACCGGGTGCTCGTCGTGGAGGTGATGGGCCGCCACGCCGGCTGGATCGCGCTGCACGCCGGGATCGCCGGGGGAGCCAGCGCCGTGCTCATCCCCGAGGTGCCCTTCGACATCGAGGCGGTCTGCGCGCACGTCGAGACCCGCTTCCGCAGCGAGTACGCGCCGATCATCGTGGTCTCGGAGGGCGCGCTTCCCGCCGACGGCACCGGCATGACGCTGGTCAGCGGCGAGAAGGACGCGTTCGGGCACGTCCGTCTCGGCGGGATCGGCGACCGGCTCGCCCACGAGATCGAGCAGCGCACCGGCAAGGAGGCGCGGGCCGTGGTGCTCGGCCACATCCAGCGCGGCGGCACGCCCTCCGCCTTCGACCGCTGGCTGGCGACCCGGTTCGGGCTGCAGGCCATCGACGCGGTCGCCGACGGCGAGTTCGGCGTGATGGTGGCGCTGCGCGGCACCCGGATCGAGCGGGTGCCGCTGGTCGAGGGCACCGGCGAGCTCAAGCTGGTCAGCCCGCAGGAGTACGCCGAGGCCCAGGTCTTCTTCGGCTGACCGGATCCGCGGCGAGGTCGACGTCGACGACCAGCGCCCGGTGGTCGGAGAGCCGCATCAGCCGGGCCTCGGCGACCGCCGGCAGGACCGGCTCGGACAGCACGTGGTCGAGCTGCTCGACCGGCCGGTCGGCGGGGAAGGTCGGCTCGGCGGCGAGGGGGTGCAGCCCCGAGATCCGGGCGGCCCGGTCGACGCCCAGGTTGAGGTCGCCGGTCAGCAGCAGCGGCCGGGGCGACCCGGACAGCGCTCGGACCAGCCGCCGCAGCTGGCGCCCGTTCCACCACCGCACGAAGGACAGGTGGGTGGTCGCGACGGTCACCGGGCCGTGCTCGGCGGCGACGGTCGCCGCCACCGCGACCCGCGGCTCGTCGCGCACCCAGGTCGGCCGGGTCCGGCCGGGGAACCACATCGGCACCCGCGTCGCCGTCGCGGGCAGCCGGACCACCTGCCAGCCGGTCACCGGCAGTCGGCTGAGCAGGGCGATGCCGTACGCCGCGTCGGTCGGCTGCTCGTCCCCGGTGGCCGCGGTCCAGGTCGCGCCCGGGCTGCCGGCGAGCGCGGCGACGAAGCGGTGGTCCGTGGCGCCCATCGCCTCCGCGGCCAGCGCGGTCAGGTCCGCGTGGCCCGAGCGCTGGAGCAGGTGGTCGACCTCCTGCAACGCCAGCACGTCGGCGTCGAGGTCGCGGATGGCGTCCTGCAGCACGCTCACGTCGACCTCGTGGTCGTGCTGGGTGCGGCCGCCGAGGATGTTGAAGGTCACGATGCGCATCCCGTCCCCGGTACCCGCCCGGATGCTCGGCACCCGGCCGGGTACCTCGACCACGCGAGGTGATGCCGGGTGGTCGAGGCAGGGGAGGGTGCCGGAGGATCCGGACACCTGCGGGAGGCGCTGAAGCTGGTGGCCGTGCGCCTGAAGGAGGCCGACGTGCCGTTCGCCCTGGCGGGCAGCTACGGCCTGTGGGCCCGGGGCGGCCCCGAGCCCGACCACGACGTCGACTTCATGATCGCCGAGGAGGACGCGGCCCGGGTGAAGGACGTGCTCGCCGAGAGCGGCCTCGACGTCGTCCAGCCGCCCGAGGACTGGCTGTTCAAGGTGTTCGTCGACCGGGCGATGGTCGACGTGATCTTCCGGGTGCGCAACGAGCCGATCGCCCGCGCCCGCTTCGCCGACGCGGAGGAGATCGAGGTCGAGTCGGTGCGGATGCCGGTGCTGTCCGCGACGGTGCTGATGGCCGACAAGCTCGGCTCGCTGGAGGAGCACGCCTGCGACTTCACCGCCGTGCTGCCGGTGGCGCGGGCCGTCCGTGAGCAGGTCGACTGGCGCACCGTCGCCACCGAGACCGCCGACAACCCGTTCGCCGCCGCCTTCCTCGGCCTGCTCGAGGCACTCGGCGTGGCGTCGGCCCAGCGCGGCGACATGCCGCCCTCGCCCCCAAATGCTTCCGTTTCGCCGCGTCCTGCGCGAAGGTGAGGCACGGGTACTTCCGACATCGGGGAAGGAACGACACCAGATGAGCACCGAGACCACGGGCGCCACCGCGCCGGGACAGCAGGGACAGCCGGAGCTGAAGCGCGTCCTCGGACCAGGGCTGCTCCTCCTGTTCATCGTCGGCGACATCCTCGGCGCGGGCGTGTACGCCGTCACCGGCCGGCTCGCCGGACAGGTCGGCGGGATCGCCTGGCTGCCGTTCCTCGTGGCGTTCGCGATCGCCACGCTGACGGCCTTCTCCTATCTCGAGCTCGTCACGAAATACCCGCAGGCGGCCGGGGCGGCGCTCTACGCCCACAAGGCGTTCGGCATCCACTTCGTGACCTTCCTGGTCGCCTTCACCGTCGTGTGCTCGGGCATCACCAGCGCCTCGACGTCCTCGGGCCTGCTGGCGTCCAACCTGCTGATCGGGCTCGGCAACGACGCACCGAGCAACGGCCTGGTGCTGACCGTCGCCCTGGCGTTCATGCTGGTGCTGGCGCTGGTCAACCTGCGCGGCGTCGGCGAGAGCGTGAAGTTCAACGTGGTGCTCACCCTGGTCGAGATGACCGCGCTGGCGATCGTCATCGCGATCGGCTTCTGGGTCATCGGCAAGGGCGACGGCAACCTCGACCGGGTCACGGTCTTCGAGAGCCCCGACGACAAGGGCCTGTTCATGGCGGTCACCGTCGCGACCGCCATCGCGTTCTTCTCGATGGTCGGCTTCGAGGACTCGGTCAACATGGTCGAGGAGACCAAGGACCCCGAGCGGATCTTCCCGCGGATGATGCTCACCGGGCTCGGCATCGCGGTGATCATCTACATGCTGGTCGCGATCTCGGTGGTGGCGGTGATCCCGACCGACAAGATCGGCACGCCCACCAACGCCGAGGCCGGCATCCTCATCGACGTCGTCAAGATCGGCGCCCCGGACCTGCCGATCGACGACTTCTTCCCGTTCATGACGGTCTTCGCGGTCGCCAACACCGCGCTGATCAACATGCTGATGGCGAGCCGGCTGATCTACGGCATGGCCCAGCAGCGGGTGCTGCCGCCGGTGCTCGGCAAGGTGCTGCCGAGCCGCCGCTCGCCGTACGTCGCGATCGGGTTCACCACCCTGCTGGCCTTCGCCCTGATCACCTACGTCCGCCTCGGCTCCGAGAGCACCATCGTCGGCTCGCTGTCCGGCACGACCGCGCTGCTGCTCCTCGCGGTCTTCACCATCGTCAACATCGCCTGCCTGGTCCTGCGCCGCGAGCCGAGCCGGCCGCACGCCTTCAAGGCGCCGACGGTGGTGCCGATCCTCGGCGCGATCCTGTGCGCCTACCTGCTCGGTCCGTGGGCCCGGCTGGAGGCCGACATGATCCAGTACAAGATCGCCGCCGGCCTGCTCGGCCTCGGCATCGTGCTGTGGCTGCTGACCCGCCTCGTCTACAAGCCCGAGGGCGGGCACTTCGCCGACATCGAGCACATGGACGTCGATCCGACCGACGACTGAGCACTGGGTACGATTGGGCGGTGAGCAGCCTTCCGTCCCTCGAGCAGTTGCACGCCATCGGAGCGAAGCAGCAGCCGACGTACGACGACCCAGCGGCCCTGGCCGCCGCCGTCGCACGCCTGCGCACGCTGCCCCCGCTGGTCTTTGCGGGCGAGTGCGACGAGCTCAAGGCCAAGATCGCGGCGGCCAGCCGGGGTGAGGCATTCCTGCTCCAGGGCGGCGACTGCGCCGAGACCTTCGTCGACGCCACCGCCGACAACACCCGCAACAAGCTGCGGGTGCTGCTCCAGATGGCGGTGGTGCTGACCTACGCCGCGTCCGTGCCCGTGGTCAAGGTCGGTCGGCTGGCCGGCCAGTACGCCAAGCCGCGCTCCTCCGACACCGAGACCCGCGACGGGGTCAGCCTGCCGGCGTACCGCGGCGACGCGGTCAACGGCTTCGAGTTCACCCCCGAGTCGCGCCGGCCCGACCCCCAGCGGCTGCTCGACGTCTACCACGCGTCGGCGTCCACGCTGAACCTCGTGCGCGCCTTCACCACCGGCGGCTACGCCGACCTGCGCCAGGTGCACACCTGGAACTCCGAGTTCGTGCGCAACTCGCCCGTGGGCCAGCACTACGAGGCGATGGCCGCCGAGATCGACCGTGCCCTGACCTTCATGAAGGCGATCGGCGCCGACCCCGAGGAGTTCCACCGGGTCGACTTCTACTCCTCCCACGAGGCGCTGCTGCTCGAGTACGAGCACGCCATGACCCGCATCGACTCGCGCACCGAGAAGCCCTACAACGTCTCGGGCCACATGGTCTGGATCGGCGAGCGCACCCGCCAGCTCGACGGCGCCCACGTCGAGTACTTCAGCCACATCAGCAACCCCATCGGCTGCAAGCTCGGCCCGACCGCGACCGCCGACGACGCGCTCGCCCTCGCCGCCAGGCTCAACCCCACCAACGAGCCCGGCCGGCTGACCTTCATCACCCGCTTCGGCGCCGGCAAGATCCGCGACGGCCTGCCCGGCCTGGTCGAGAAGGTCACCGCCGAGGGCGTCGACGTCGCCTGGGTGTGCGACGCGATGCACGGCAACACCTTCGAGGCGTCCAACGGCTACAAGACCCGCCGCTTCGAGGACGTGCTCGACGAGGTGCAGGGCTTCTTCGACGTCCACCGCGCGCTCGGCACGGTCCCCGCCGGCATCCTCGTCGAGAACACCGGCGACGACGTCACCGAGATCGTCGGCGGCGGCGAGGAGCTCGACGAGCAGGGCCTGGCCCACCGCTACGAGTCCGTGGTCGACCCGCGCCTGAACCGCGTGCAGTCGCTGGAGCTGGCCTTCCAGGTCGCCCAGATGCTCGGCCGGGCCTGACGGTCAGGCCGGGGCGCCGCGGAGGCGCACGTCGCTGATCGCGGTGAAGTCCCGGCCGTTCGGGCCCTTGCCCGGCGCCGACACCTCGACCAGGTGGAGCACCACCCGTCGGGTCGCGACCGGACCGACCGGCGTCAGCTGCATGCTCTGCCGGTTGTCGAGCTCCTGGGTGATCCGGGTGCCGTCGTCGAACTCCCACTGCACGGCCCGGATCCGCCGGTTGCCGTGGTACCAGTCGTCGGCGCCGTCGACCTTGGCGTAGCCGTTGACCAGGCCCACCTCGGTCAGCACGACGTCCTCGCCGAGGTCGAAGACCAGGGTGGCGCCGGTGCCGTCGCCGGGCATCCGCCAGGCGGTGCGCGGCCGGCCGTCGAGCATGTTCTCCGCGACGAAGCTCACCGGACGGTTCTCCCGGTCCCGCGACTCCGGCGCGGTCGCGGGGACCTCGGCGCGGGCCCCCGCCGTCAGGTCGCGTACGTCGCCCGGCGCGGGGGCCTCGACCGGCCCACCGGTGCCGGTGCTGTCGGGTGTGCCCGGGGTGACCGGGGTGACCGGGGTGACCGGCGTGACCGGCCCGGTGCCGTCGTCGGCCCGGGACGAGCCGTCGCTCGCGCCGTCGCCACCGGCCCGCACCAGCAGGAAGGCGCCGATGCCGGCGACGAGCGCCAGCACCGCGATGCCGGCCAGCCAGGGCAGCCAGGGGGTGCCGCTCCGCTCGCGGCCGGGTCCGGGCGCGGGCGGGGGAGGCGGCGCGACCTGGGTCACCGCCGCCGGAGGGGGCGGCGGGGCCGCGGGAGGCGGGCCGGGCGGCGAGGTCGGCGCGTCGGCGTACAGCGGATAGCGCGCGGCGGGCGGCAGCTGCCCGGTCGGCGGGGGCACGACGGGCGCACTCGGGACGGGCGCCGCCTCCGGGTGCCGGCCGGGAACGGGCTGTCCGCAGTTCGTGCAGAACCGGCCGACCCCGAGCGCGTGCCCGCAGCTGGTGCAGTCCGTCGGGGTGGTCATCGCGGGGCTCACCGTACCCCGAGGGGACGGTGAGCGGCCGAAACTGCGCGCTCAGCCCGCCAGCGCGCGGCGGCAGGCCTCCGCCTCGATGTCCTCCAGGTCGTGCTCGAGCACCTTGCGGGTGCGGTCGTAGCTGAATCCGCCGAACATCGCCCACATCGCCCGCGACAGCACGGAGCGGTGGCTCATCTCCACCGTCGTGGTCATCGCCAGCCGGGTCCCGGTCGCCTCCGGGCCGGACGGCGTGAGCCGGTAGGCGGTGCGGATCACGTCGTTGCCGACCTCGGCCTCGACGACGGTGCGCCGCTCCGGCTCGGACTCGACGACGTGGAGCTCCTCGGGCCCGTGGTGCCCGAAGAGGGTGCGCCGCTCGCGCCAGGTGGTGCCGACGTCGTAGCCGCCCTCGGTGAGCAGCTCGCTGTCGCTGACGCTGCGCAGCACGTCGTCGGCGTGGGCGACGTCGGTGATGACGTCCCAGACCTGGGCGGGCGGGGCGGGGATCGTGCTGTGCACGTGGATGATGTGACCGGCCATGTTCACTCCCAAGGGTTGGTCCCCCCACCTCCCATGGTGCGCCCGACGGCCCGGTCTGGCCAGCCCTCACACCGCGAGGTGGGTGACCTCGCCCTCGACGTGCCGGCGGGGGACCAGCTCGACCACGAGCATCGCGACCAGGACCAGCAGCCCGCCGCCGAGCATCCGCGGGCTCAGCGACTCGCCGCCGAGCAGCACGGCGAAGAGCGCCGCGAACACCGGCTCCGTGCTCATGATGATCGCGCTGCGGGTCGGCGGCAGGTGCGCCTGCGCCCAGGTCTGCGCGAGCAGCGCCGCCGCGCCCGCGAACAGCGCCATGTAGACCAGGCTCAGCCAGTCGCCGCCCCGCTCCGGCAGCACGATCCCGGGCTCGCCCGACACCAGCGCGGCCACCAGGCAGATCACGGCGATCACCAGGAGCTGCAGGATCGACATGCCGAGCGCGTCGCCGGCGCGCGACCAGACGCCGAGGGCGACGATGTGCGCGGCGTAGAGCAGTGCCGCGACCAGGGTGAGCGCCTCGCCGTACCCGATCGAGAGGCCGTCGAGGGTCAGCACCCCGAGCCCTGCGGTGGCGAGCAGCACCGCGCCCCACGTCGCCGGCGTGATCCGGGCGCGCAGCACCACGGCGGCGAGCAGCGGCGTCGCCACGACGTACAGGCCGGTGACGAAGCCCGACACGCTGGCGGGGGTCTGCGCCAGGCCGGCGGTCTGCAGCAGCTGGGCGAGCCCGTAGAGCGCGCCCAGCGCCACCGCCCGGCGGCGTACGTCGGGAGCGAGCCGCGCCACCGCCCGCGGCGCCACCAGCAGCATCACGCCCCCGGCGAGCAGGAAGCGCACCGCCAGGAAGTCGACCGTCGGGACCCGCTCGAGGAGGTCCTTGATGAGGAAGAAGGTCGAGCCCCAGCACGCGGTCATCGCGAGCAGGGCGAGCGTCGCCAGCAGCGAGGTACGACGGGAGCTGCTGCCGGCGAGCGCGGACGGCTCAGACGACATACAGCACGACCGTGCTGCCCTTGCGCACCTTGGCACCGCCGCCCGGCTCGGTGCTCCAGGCCACCGAGCCGTTGATGTAGATGTCGGCGTGCTCGACGCGGACCTTCAGCCCGAGGTCCTCGAGCATCGCGATCGCGTCGTCGGTGGACTTCAGCCGCACCGCCGGCACCACGACCAGCTCGGGGCCCTTGGACACGACCAGCTCGACCTTGTCGCCCTTGTAGAGGGTGCCGGTCTCGGGGGTCTGGCTGATCACGCGGCCCTCGGGGACGTCGTCGCTGTACGTCTCGTCGACGACCTCCACGTCGAGGCCCTTCTTGCCCAGCACCTGCTTCGCCTTGTCGGCGTCCTTGCCGACGAAGCTGCGGACCTTGAGCGGCTTGCGGCCCTTGGACACGACCAGGGTCACCGAGGTGCCGACCGGCAGCCGCTGCGCCTCGGGAGTTCCGAAGGCCGGAGTGGACCGGATCACCCGGCCCGCCTCGACCGTCTCCGACCACTCCTCGACCGGCTGGCCGGCGACGAACTTCACCTCGGCCAGGGCCGCGGTCGCCTCGTCGACGGTCTTGCCGGTGAGGTCGGGGACGTCATAGCGCTCCTTGCCGAGGGAGACCGTGAGGCGCACGTCGCCGTCGGGCAGGATCCGGTCGCCGGGACGCGGGTCGGTCGCGATCACCACGCCCTTGGCGACGCTCTCGGAGTAGACCTCCTCGACCTTCACGCCCAGTCCCGCCTCGTCGAGCTTGGTGGTCGCGGCGGCGCGCTCCATCCCGATCACGCCGGGCGTGGTGGTGTAGCGACCCCAGCCGACCCACCAGCCGGTGCCGCCGATCGCGGCGGCGAGCAGGACGAGCACGAGGGCGACGGCGATCCGCTTGGCGCGGCCGGGCCTGCGCTGGCGAGCGGGCCGGCGCTCCTTCGGCGGGGCCGGGGGAGCGGGCGGTGGGGGCGGCACTGGCGCGGCGGCCCGGGGCCGCTCGACGATCACGGAGGTGCGCTCGTGGTCGGCCGTGACCAGGTCCGGCATGCCGTCCCACAGCGAGCTGACCGGCTCCGGGGTGGTGTCGCCGTCGACCTCGGCCACCTGGGCGGCACGCACGGCCGGCAGCAGGTCGGCGACCAGCTCCGGGTCGCTGCGCACGCCGTGGTGCAGGGCCTGGACGACCCGGCGGACGTGGTGGAGCAGCACCGTCGCGTCGGCCGGGCGCAGGCTCGGGTCGCGGGTCGTGGCGCGCGCGGTCAGCGCGTCGACGTAGTCGGGGATGCCGGGGACGACGGACGACGGCGGCGGGACGTCCTCGTGCACGTGGCGGTAGGCCACCGCGATCGGCGTCTCGCCGGTGTGGGGCTTGGTGCCGGTCAGCAGCTCGAACAGGATCACGCCGGCGGCGTAGACGTCGGCCCGGGCGTCGGCCCGCTGCTCGACGACCAGCTCCGGCGCGAGGTAGGAGACGGTGCCGATGAGCACGCCATTGGTCGCGGTGTGCTGGGTGTCGGCGCTGACCGCCCTGGCCAGCCCGAAGTCGGCGACCTTGACCCGGCCGTCGTCGGCGATGAGCACGTTCTCGGGCTTGACGTCGCGGTGGATCAGGCCGGCGCGGTGGGCGGCGCCCAGCGCGGAGAGCACCGGGTCGAGGAGGGCGAGTGCCCGCTCCGGCGACATCGGCGCGTCCTTGGTCACGGTGTCGCGCAGGGTGTGCCCCGGGACGTACTCCATGACCAGGTAGACGGTGCCGTCGGTCTCGTCGCGGCCCTGGTCGAACACCGCGACCACGTTGGGGTGGGAGATCCGGGCCGCGGCCTTGGCCTCGCTGACGAACCGGCGCGCGAACGAGTCGTCGTCGTGGGTGGTCGAGTCGCCGAGCCCGGGATGCATGATCTTGACCGCGACGGTGCGGTCCAGCCGGGTGTCGACGGCCTCGTAGACGCTGGCCATGCCGCCGCGCGCGATCCGGATGCCGATCCGGTAGCGGCCGTCGAGCAGCCGCCCGAACTGGTGGTCCTCCACCCGCTTCGTGGCTGAGGGGTCGCCTGACCGCGCGGCGGGGCCGCCGCGAGCGCGCTGGTCTTCGTGCACAGCGACCCTCCTGTGCATGTTCTGCTGGACCGGCCGGGGAAGTGACCGGAACGACCATGGTACGGGCCCGGGCCACGCCCGGGCGCAGCCACGCCGGGGCCGGGAGCCGGGCCACGGCGGGGTCGCGCGCGCGGTGAGGGAAGATGGACCCATGAGCGAACCGCGACTGGCCGACCACGATCTCGCCGTCCTCGTCGAGGACTGGTTGGACTGGGACCAGGCCGCCGACCTGATCGGGGTCACCCCCGCCAAGGTGCGCACCATGGTCCGCGAGCACCAGCTCGCCGCCGCCGTGCCCGCCCCCGGCCGGCGCCAGGCGATCCCCGCGCTCTTCCTCGTCGACGGCGAGCCGGTCAAGGGCCTGCCCGGCCTGCTGACGGTGCTCCACGACAACGGCTTCGACGACCGCGAGTGCATCGCCTGGATCTTCCTCGACGCCGACCTCCCGGGCCGCCCGATCGACGCGCTGCTCGAGAACCGCGGCTCCGAGGTCAAGCGCCGCGCGCAGGCGCTCGCCTTCTGAGGATGAGCCGGCGTACGACCCAGGTCGTCTCCTCGATCGTCACCGTCGTCCTGCTGGTCGGCGTGTGGTGGCTGCAGGCGCGGGGCGGCGACGACGCGGGTCCGTCCCGGGCGAGCCAGAGCCCGAGCGTCGCCTCGACCCCGAGCGCGACGACCTCGGCACGCCCCTCCGCCACGCCGACCCGGTCCGCCTCCCGCGACGAGGATGGCGTCGCGTACGTCGACCTCGCCGACCTGCCGCCCGAGGCGGCCGAGACGGTCGCGCTGATCGACGCCGGCGGCCCGTTCCCCTACCCGGGCAAGGACGGCTCCACCTTCGGCAACTTCGAGGGCGTGCTCCCCGACCGGCCACGGGGCTACTACGCGGAGTACACCGTCGACACGCCCGGCCTCAGCCATCGCGGCGCCCGGCGGATCATCGCCGGCGACGGGGGCGAGCTGTACTGGACCGAGGACCACTACGAGTCGTTCGAGAGGATCCGCCGATGAGCGGGCTCGCCGCCGTACTCGCCGGCCGGCACGCGCCGGGCGTGCACCGCTGGGCCTCCGCGCTCGACGTCGCCGACGTACGCCAGGCCGTCGAGCACGCCGGCTGGGGCTTCGGGTACGTCGACGGCGTGGGTCTCGAGGACCGCGCCGGCGTGCTCCGCGCGATCGGCGGGGCGCTCGCGTTCCCCGACCACTACGGCGCCAACCTGGACGCCCTCAACGACTGCCTGCGCGACCTGCCCGGCCCGACGGTGCTGCTGTGGGACGCCTGGTCCGGCTTCGCCCGCGCGGAACCGCGCTGGTTCGGCGTCGTCGTCGACGTGCTCTCGCGGCGCGATCCCGGCGACCCGGCGGTCGAGGTGCTGTTGCGCGGCGAGGGGCCGACGGACGCCGTCGCGCTGCTCGACTGATCCGCCTCAGCCCGCCGTCTCGGCGTAGAACGACGCGGCGGTGCGCGACATCAGCCGGGCGAGCACGGCCCCGCCCCGCGGTCCGGGGTGGATGCGGTCGTCCGCGAAGTCGGGGACCCGCGGGCGCAGCGCGGCCCAGTCGGCGATCCGGGTGTGCGGCTGGCTCCGGGCGTAGCGGCGCAGCTTGGCGTTCACGGGCCCGATCCAGGAGCGCGGACCGCTGGCCGTGACCAGCACGAAGCGGTGACCGGGGCCGGCGGCGTCGATGGCGTCGGTGAGCTGGTGGGGTGCGAAGTCGCCATTGGTGCCGAGCGCGATCACCACGACCGGGCGCAGCGCCCCGGTCTTGCGCAGCGTCCGGATCCGCTTCTCCAGGCTCCACATCTGCATGCCCACGTGGGCCCGGAGGTCGACGTGGGGGAGCAGGTCGTAGAGCGCGGGGGCGGCGGCGACGGTGACCGAGTCGCCGATGACGGTGAGGTCGCGGCCGTCGCCGGGAGCGGGCGCGGTCCACGGCGACACCGCGGGCGCGGCGTCGGGGGCGGCGTCGGGGGCCGGCGCGGCCGGTGCCGGCGGCGCCGCCTCGCGGTGCGCCTCGATCGCGGCCTGGCCTGCGTCGAGGCTGACCTGGAGCGCGCTGTGGTCGCGGGAGTTGCCGAGGCCGGCGGTGACGGTGGCGGAGACCAGAGCCGCCACCACGGTGCTGACGGCGATGCCGACCAGGCCGGTCCGCTGCCCGAGGGCCACCATCCGGCGCGCCGACGCCCGGTAGCCGCTCCGCAGGACCGGCCGCTCGACATAGCGCCACGACAGCGCCGCGAGCGCCAGCGTGATCGGTACCGCGGCCACCGCGAGCGGCAGGCCGGGCGCGACCTGCAGCAGCACCACGATGACCGGCCAGTGCCACAGGTAGATCCCGTAGCTGCGCCGTCCCGCCCAGCGCAGCAGCGGCGCGGACAGGGCGAGGGCGACCGGCGACCGGCCGCAGTCGACGCGCCGGGCGTCGCCGGTCACGTGGAGCACGAGCAGGGCGGTGGCGGTCGCGACCGCGGCCATGCCGCCGAGATAGGTGAGCGCGGCGTCCCAGGGGAGCAACAGGATCGCGAGCAGGATCCCGCCCGACAGCGCGACCGCGGTCCGCAGCCGCACCTCGACGACCCACAGCGCGGCGGTCGCGCCGACCAGCAGGGCGAAGCCGTGGGTGTCGGTGCCGAAGTAGAGCCGGTCCAGCGAGCCGCCACCCAGCCGTCCGAGCGCCATGGCCGCGACGCCGAGCGCGGCGAGGACCGCCACGACCAGCCCGCGCCGGTCCGCGCCCCACCGGCGGGTCACGACCAGCAGCAGCCACAGCAGCACCGGCCACACCAGGTAGAACTGCTCCTCGACGGCCAGCGACCACAGGTGCTGCAGCACCGGCGCCTCGTACCTGTCGGCGTACGACGACGGCCCGCCCGCCTGGTACCAGTTGCTGCTGAAGGTCAGCGCCGCCAGCACCTGCTGGCGCAGCCGCACCTCCAGTGCACCACCGAGCAGCCCGGCGGTCGCGGTGACCGCGAGCAGGACCGCGAGCAGGGCCGGGAGGATCCGGCGGGCCCGGCGCACCCAGAACCGGGCGAAGCGCGGCCGACCCGTCCCGTCGGCCTCGCGCACCAGCTCCGCCGTGATCAGGAAGCCGGACAGGACGAAGAACATGTCGACGCCCAGGAAGCCGCCGGGCAGGCGGTGGGGGAACAGGTGGTAGCCGACGACGGCGAGCACGGCCACGCCTCGCAGCCCGTCCAGGGCGGGCACCCGGGCGGGGCGGGAGTCGGGGAGCGGTTCGGTCGGGTTCACGCGGAGCAGGCGGCCCGAGGCGGGGTCAGTGGGCGCGCCGCGTGGCCGCGGCGGCGAGCTGTTCCAGGGCCCGGCAGGCCTCGGCGTCCCAGCCGGCCTCGGCCTGGCCGCGGTGCAGCGCGTCGACCGCCTGCCGGGCCAGGTCGTCGATCATCGACTCGACCTCGGCGCGGGCGCCGCAGCCGTCGATGATGGCCCGGAGGTCGGCGACCTCCGCGTCGGAGAGGGCGGTGCCGAGCGCGCGGTCGAGCCGCTCGCCGTCGGCGACGGGTGCCCGGTCGAGCGCGAGCGCCACCAGCACCGTGCGCTTGCCCTCCACGAGGTCGTCGCCGGCGGGCTTGCCGGTGGTGGCCGGGTCGCCGAAGACGCCGAGCAGGTCGTCGCGCAGCTGGAACGCCTCGCCGAGCGGCAGGCCGAACGCCGTGAGCAGGTCGAGGGTCGCGGCGTCCGCTCCGGCCAGCGCGGCGCCGACGTGGAGCGGCCGCTCGATGGAGTACTTCGCCGACTTGTAGCGCAGCACGGTCATCGCCTGGGTGACGTCGGCGCGGCCGCGGGCCTGGACCGAGACGTCGAGGAACTGCCCGGCGATCACCTCCGAGCGGCACAGGTCGAACACGTCGAGCGCCGGACCGACCCGGTCCCAGCCCAGGCCGCAGCGGCGCAGCAGCTCGTCGGACCACGACAGCAGCAGGTCGCCGAGGAGGATCGCCGCCGCCGCGCCGTACTGCTCAGGGTCGCCGCGCCAGCCGTCGGCGCGGTGGGCGCGCTCAAAGGTGCGATGGGTCGCGGAGCGGCCGCGGCGGGTGTCGGAGGCGTCCATCAGGTCGTCGTGGACCAGGGCGCTGGCGTGGAGCAGCTCGAGCGCGGCCGCGGCCCGGCGTACGGCCTCGGCGTCGGCACCGCTCGGCGCGCCGGCGAGCGCGGCATAGCCCCAGTGGCAGAACGCCGCCCGGAACCGCTTGCCGCCGGTCACGGTCACCCGCGCCTCCGACAGCAGCCGCGCGGCGTCGCCACCGAGCGGCGCGAGCCGGTCCGCCTGGTCGGCGAGGAAGGCGTCGAGGGTGGCCTGGACGTCGGTCCGGAAGGAGGTCGGGTCCCACGCCTGCTGTGTCACGGATGTGAGCCTAGTGACTCCGGTGATCGGCGAGATGCCCGGCCCCGGCCCCCTCCGGCGACCTACACTGCGGCCCATGACCACCGGTGCTGGGCGCTCCCTCGGCGAGATCATCCGTGAGGGCGGCCGTTCGTTCTCCTTCGAGTTCTTCCCTCCCAAGGACGAGGCGGGTGAGGCGCAGCTCTGGGACGCGATCCGGGCGCTCGAGCCCTACCAGCCCACCTTCGTGTCGGTCACCTACGGCGCCGGCGGCAGCACACGCGACAAGACCGTCGCGATCACCGGCCGGATCGCGCGCGAGACCTCGATGGTCCCGATGGCGCACCTCACCTGCGTCGGCCACACCCGCGAGGAGCTCGAGGCCATCCTCGACGCCTACGTCGCCGAGGGCGTGAGCCACGTGATGGCGCTGCGCGGCGACCCGCAGGAAGGCCCCCGCGCCGACTGGACCCCCACCGACGGCGGGCTCAACTACGCCCTCGACCTGGTCGAGCTGGCCCGCTCGCGCGGCGACTTCCGGATCGGCGTCGCCGCCTTCCCCGAGGGCCACCCGTCGGCCGACTCGCTCGACGCCGACGCCGACGTCCTGGTGGCCAAGGCCCGGGCCGGCGCGGAGTTCGCGGTCACCCAGATGTTCTTCCGCGCCTCCGACTACTTCGACCTGGTCGGGCGGGTCCGCGCCCGCGGCGTCGACATCCCGATCCTGCCGGGCATCATGCCGATCCTGAACCTGGCCGCGATCCGGCGCCAGAGCGAGCTGATCGGCACCAGCGTGCCCGACGACGTCGTCGCGCGGATCAGCGCCCACGACGGCGACCCCGCCGCCGTCCGCGCCGAGGGCATCCGGATCGCCGCCGAGCTGTGCGACGAGCTGCTCGCCGGGGGCGCCCCGGGCCTGCACTTCTACACGCTCAACCGCTCGAAGGCCACGCTCGAGATCTTCGAGGCGCTGCAGATCACGGTCTGACCGGCCCGCCCGACCGCGCCGCTTCGGGGTGGGCGTGGATTCATCACGGTATGTAGACGAATCCGTGCTTCTGTAGCGGAACTCCGCTACAGAAGCAGGCACCCGCCTACATACCGTGGTGAATCGCCACCCCGAGCGCTCACGACGGCCCGATCAGCTGCGCGACCAGCGCCGCGGACTGGGTCACGAACGGCACCCCCGCCCCCGGGGCGGCGTGCGCGCCGGCGGCGTACACGCCGGCGACGGGGGTGCTCGGACCGAGGCGGCGGCGGACCGTGCCGCGGCCCTGCCAGAGCACGCCCATCGGTGAGCCGCGCCACTGCTCGACCTGGTCGCGCGGTGACAGGTCGACGCGGGTCACCACGTTCTCGCGGACGTCGAGCCGGTGGCGTGCCAGCGCGTCGAGCAGGTCCTCGGCGATCTTGCCGCGCCCGTGGACGGTCCAGGCGGCGCCGCCGTCGGGGGCGATCCCGCCCGGGCGCACGGTCAGCAGCGGCTCCTCGTGGATGACCAGCTCGTGCGGCAGCTCGGGTACGTCGCCCGCCAGGCCGACGTGGGTCACGACCGGCGGGATCGACGGCATCGTCCGCTCGACGTACGCCGCCAGGGCGGGCAGCCGGCGCGGGTCGATCGCGACCACGACGGCATCGGCGTCCGCCTCGCCCTCCGCCGTCCGCACGGCGACCACCCGGCCCTCGCGGACCACCAGGTCCTGGACCTCGACGCCGGTGCGGACCTCCACGCCACGGGTCTCCAGCCGCGCGGCCAGCAGCTCGGCGATCCGCCCCATCCCGCCCGGTGCCCGCCACCCGCCGAAGCACTGCTCCAGGTAGGCGGTCACGCCCACCCAGGAGGGGACGTTGCGCAGGTCGTGCCCCTCGGCGACGGCCGGGTAGCCCGCGACCAGTGCCAGCCGCTCGTCGCGCAGCGCGTGGCGCAGCCGCTTGTGGAGGGTCTCGCGGATGTCGAACATCGAGTCGAGCTCGCGGGGGACGGCGCCCTTGGTGCGCGGGTCCCAGGGCACCTCGACGTAGTGGCGGCGCAGCACGTCCCAGACCGGGCCGTAGATGTCGACGTGGGCCGCCCACTTCTCGCCGAGGCCGCGGTCGAGCGCGTCGAACGCCGCGATCTGGTCGGCGCGGGAGCCGCCGGGCAGCAGCACCGAGGTGCGGTCGGCGAACCGGTGCTCGCGCAGCACCGGCAGCGGCTCCAGGTCGGTGCCGAGCTCCTTCTCCAGGGGCCGGCCGGACTTGCGGAACAGGTCGCGCAGGGCGGCCGGCAGCAGCGTGCTCGCCGGTCCGGCGTCCCAGCGGTAGCCGTCCTGCTCGACGGGGGCGAGCGCCCCGCCGAGCCGGCCGGACGCCTCCAGGAGAGCGACCTGGTGGCCGAGCTTGGCCAGGCGGGCGGCCGCGGCCAGGCCGCCGAGACCGCCGCCGACGACGACGACGCGCACCCGCTCAGTCCTTCGCGACGTCGAGCGGCTCGGCGCCGGTGAGCGCGAGCAGCTCGTCGTACGTCGTCGAGAAGACCGCCGCCGGGTGCCCGGCCGCCGCCCAGACCACCTCGTGGCGCCGCAGCCACGGGTCGAGGTAGGTGCGCACGGGGGTCGGGTGGCCGATGGGGGAGACCCCGCCGATCACCTGTCCGGTGTGCTCGCGGACGAAGTCCGGCTTCGCGCGGCGCAGGGCCGGGCCGCCGATGGTGGTCCGCACCAGCTCGGTGTCGACCCGGTGCGCGCCGGAGGTGAGGATGAGCACGGGCGTACCGTCGGCGTCGAACAGCAGACTGTTGGCGATCGCGCCCACCTCGCACCCCAGTGCCTCGGCGGCCAGTGCGGCGGTGTGGACCGTGTCGGGCAGAATGACGATCTCGCCGGTTCCGCCCCGGCGCTGGTGCTCGTCGCGGAACCGGGTGATCGAGGGATGCTCGGCCGACATGGGGGTGACCCTACCGAGCACGCCCCCACCACGGACTGGAGGAACCATGCCCGAGACCGACGTCGAGCAGCAGGCCGAGCCGACGGCCCGTCCGCCCGCGGTCGTGATCGCGTGCTGGCTGCTGTGGTTCCTGGTCGCGGCCGGACTGCTGGTGTGCGTGCTCGTCGTCACCCAGCGCGACGACCTCGGCAGCGTCTGGTCGCCGATGCAGGTCGGTGACAGCACCGTCCAGCCGGTCGAGTTCGTCCCCGTCATCCTGGTCCTGTACGGCGTCACGGCGGTGCTCGCCGCGACGCTGATCGCGCTCTTCCGGGTCGGCTACAACTGGGCCCGGCACTCGCTGGCCGCGATCGTCGCCGGCGTGATCGTGGTCGCCGTGGCGACGGTGCGCACCGACCCGCCCACCATGGTCGACGGCATGGCCATCGCGGCCGCGGTGATCGGCGCGGTGACGCTCGTCTTCCTCTGGCACCCGCAGAGCACGGCGTACGTGCGCACCGCCGGCCGCTGAGCCGTCCTCCCTGCCCGCCCGGTCGCTGCCCGCCCGTCCCTGCCCGCCCGTCCCTGCCCGCCCGTCCCTGCCCGCCCGGCCCCGGCCGGCTGGGATCCGTCGTACCCGGCATTCGGGTCGCGGATCGGGCCGGGACGCGACCCGGATGCCGGGTACGACGCTCGGCCCGGGCCCCGGCGCCGCGTCGCCCTTGAGCTGTGTCGGACCCCGGGTGTACCTTCGACTCATTCGAACACCTGTTCGAATCCGACCGGAGGAGAAGTCGCCGTGGCCCACCAGTCCGCCCCGTTCACGATCAGCCCGCACGCCCTGCCCGCGACCACCCACAACTACCTCATCCGCTCGGCGGAGTCCCTGAGCGAGGCGGTGGCCGCCCGCGACGTGGCCACCCGCTACGCCTGCGCCCACGTGGCGGCGCTCCGGGCGGCCGCGGCGTTGCTGGCCGCCCGGGCGCGCCCCGAGACCGGGCGTCGGCGCGCCCAGCGCAACGCCTGGGTGCTGCTCGCCGACGTGGCGCCCGAGCTGGCGGAGTGGGCGAGCTTCTTCGCGGCCGGGGCGAGCAAGCGCGCGGCCGCCGAGGCCGGCTCGGCCCGGGCCGCCACCGAGCGTGAGGCCGACGACCTGGTCCGCGACGCCGACCGCTTCCTCGCGGTCGTGGAGCAGGCCCTCGGACTGACCCCGCACGTGCCGCTCGGCGAGCAGCTGGCCGGTCTGGCGGTGGGCTGACGGAGCGCCTGCCCGCGTGGGTGGAGGGGACCACTAGTGTTCGGCGCATGGCCTCTCGCGAGCAGCGTGGATCGGTCCGCACCGCGGTCGTGTGGGACGCCCTCGAGTCCGCGCTCGCGGGTGGACCCCGCGACGTGGTCGACCTCGGTGGCGGCACCGGCGGCTTCGCCGTGCGCCTGGCGGAGTCGGGCCACCGGGTCCGCGTGGTCGACCCCAGTCCCGACGCCCTGGCGGCCCTGGCTCGCCGGGCCCGGGAGGTCGACCTGGAGGTGTCCGGACTGCAGGGCGACGTCACCGACCTCGTCGACGTGGTCGGGGCCGGGAGCGCCGACGTGGTGCTGTGCCACGGCGTCCTCGAGGTGGTCGACCCGTCCCTCGCGCTGGCGCGGATCGCCGAGGTGCTGCGCCCCGGCGGCCTGCTCAGCCTGGTCGTCGGCCAGCGCCACGCCGCCGTCATCACCCGGGCCATGGCCGGCCACTTCCAGCTCGCGCGCGAGCTGCTCGACGACCAGCAGCCCGTCGACACCCGCACCGGCCGCCGGTTCACCGCCGACGAGGTCCGTGACCTCCTGGCCGCCCACGGCTTCGGCGCGGTCTCGGTCCATGCCGTGCGCGTGTTCGCCGACCTGGTCCCGGCGGCCCTGGTCGACCAGGAGCCCGGCGCCGCGGCGGCGCTCGTCGACCTGGAGCGCGCGGTCGCCCAGCGCCCCGAGTACCTCCCGCTGGCCACCCAGCTGCACGTCCTGGCGTACGCCGCCTCCTGACCCGCGGCGACCCGGGCCCGGCCCCGGGGGCGGGTCGTGAGCCTCGACTGCCCGATCCTCCACGTCGACATGGACGCGTTCTACGCGTCGGTGATGATCCGCGACCGCCCCGAGCTCCACGACGTCCCGGTGGTGGTCGGCGGCGGGCACCGCGGCGTGGTGCTCTCGGCCAACTACCCGGCCCGGCGCTACGGCATCCGCTCCGGCATGCCCGGCGCCGAGGCGGCCCGGCTGTGCCCCCAGGCCGTGACCATGCCGCCCGACTTCGGGCTGCTGACCCCGGTCTCGAAGGCGATCATGGAGACCTTCCGCACGATCACCCCGCTCGTCGAGGTGACCTCGCTCGACGAGGCCTTCCTCGACGTGCGGGGCGCGGTGCGCCTGTTCGGGCCACCCGAGGCGATCGCCGAGCGGCTGCGCTCGCGGATCCGCGCCGAGCACGGCATCACCTGCTCGGTCGGCATCGCCGCCTCGATCTCGGTCGCCAAGCTCGCCAGCCGGCAGGCCAAGCCCGACGGCGTCCGGGTGATCGTGCCGGACCGGTTCGTCGCGGAGGTGCATCCACTCGACGTGGGCGTGCTCTACGGCGTCGGCGAGGCCACCCGCCAGCGGCTGCACCGGCTCGGGCTGGTCACGGTCGGCGACGTCGCGGCGATCGAGGTCGGCCTGCTGCGGCGGATGCTCGGACACCACCTCGGCGGCCACCTCCACGCCCTGGTCTGGGGGAGCGACCGCACCGAGCTGGTGCCGGGCGGCGCGGGCGTCTTCGGGTTCGGGGAGGGCGAGCCCGAGGGCAGCATGGGCGCGCAACACACCCTGGCGGTCGACGTACGCGACCGGGCCGCGCTGCGTCGTGAGCTGCTCCGGCTGACCGCCCGCGTCACCGCCCGGGTCCGTGGTGCCGCCCGCACCGGCCGCACCGTCACCGTCACGGTCCGCTTCACCGACTTCACCACCGTCCAGCGCTCGCGCACCCTGCCGGAGCCGACCGACGTCACCCAGGAGGTGTACGCCGTGGCGGTCACCCTGCTCGACGCCCTCCTCGACGCCCGGCGGCCCCGCCCGGCGGCGGTCCGCCTGGTCGGCGTCCGGGTCGAGGGCCTGCGCCACCTGCGACCGGTCGACACCCGCCAGCTGGCGCTCGGCGAGCGCGACCCGGGCTGGCCCGACGCCGACCGTGCCGTGGACCGCGCCGTCGGCCGGTTCGGCTCGGCGGCGGTCCGCCGTGCGAGCCTGCTGTGACCACCTGTCCGGGCCGGTAGGAACCTCCGAGTGCACAATTTCGGGGGACGGCCTACCACCGCTGGAGATGCCTGCCTACACTTGGAGGAAGAGTCATCGGCGGAGACCCGCCTCACACGTGTCGGAGGATTCGGTGCCACTCTCGGAAGAGGAGCTGCGACTGCTGGAGCAGATGGAGCGCGCCCTCAGCGAGGAGGACCCCAAGTTCGCGTCCACCCTCCGGGGCACGACCCTCCGCCAGGCAGCCCGTCGGCGCGCCATCGTCGCCGGCGTCGTCTTCGCCGCGGGCGTCGCGGTGATGATGGGCGGAGCCGTCAGCGGCTACTGGCCCGTCGGCATCGCCGGCTTCGTGATCATGCTCGGCTCGGCCACCGTCCTGCTCGGCTCGATCCGCGGCCAGCGCGGTGGCGCCGCCCCCTCCGTGACCTCCCACCCCTCCGGGTTCGGCGTGGTCGACGGTGGTCGCCGGGGCCACCACGGCCGTGGCCACGGACGCTCCTCCGGCTTCATGGACACCCTCCAGGCCCGCTGGCGCCGCCGCCGCGACCGCGGCGGTTTCTGAGCCCGACTCCCACCCCGAGCCCGTCCCGGCCTTCGCCGCGGCGGGCTCGCTCACGTCACGGCCCGCTCGACGCCGCAGGCGTCGGACGGCAACCGCCGGGCGGCGAAGTCGGGGTGCCGTCGGCGCTGCGCAGAACGGTCGCGTCACGCGCGCGAGAGGCGCCGACGGCGGGGTCCTCGCTCCGAGCCGCCCGGCGGTTGCTGGGTGACGCCGGAGGCGTCGGGCGGGCGGCCGCCGACCAACCCGCCGCGGCGAAGGCCGGGTCAGCGCCGCCAGACCGACAGCGGCACCCAGCGCGCCCGCCGCCGCGCCCGCGGGGTGACCCCGGCCTCCAGCGCGGCCACGACGAGCGCGCCGTCGGCGGCGACGGAGCTGCGCTCCAGGGTGGCGACGGCGCCGGGCCGGGCGTACCTGGTCTGCTCGACGGCGAGGACCAGCCGGTCGAGGGCGGCGGCGGCCTCGGGTGCGGCGTCGGGGCCGGTGCGGGGACGTTCGGCGGGGTGGTCGGTGGGGCTGGCGAGGTGGTCGAGGAGGAAGGCGCCGGCCTCGCGGGGCGAGCGGCCGGCGGGCCAGGGCAGGCCGAGGTCGAGGGCGGTGGCGCGCAGCTCGGCCCAGACGTCGTCGGGCGACCCCGAGAGTCGGGTACGACGGCCGCGGGAGCGGACTGTCGTCGGCCCGCCGAGGGCGGCGGCCGCGGCGAGGAGCAGCACGAGCAGCACCGCACCCCCGATCAGCACGGGAAGCGGCAGGCCGCCCTCGTCGGCGTTCGTGGTGGTGCCGGCGTCGCGCTCGATCTCGGGGCGGTTGTTGGCGCCCCGGCTGGGGGCGACCGTCGAGGTGGCGCCCGGGGCGGCGGAGCTGGCGGCGGTCGGGCCGCCGCGCGGGTCGTCGCTGCCGCCGTCGACCGGCACCCGGGTGTAGGCGGGGACGGTCTCGACCCGGCCCGACGGAGTGGGCTCGAAGCGCACCCAGCCGGCGCCGGCGAAGTAGAGCTCGGGCCAGGCGTGCAGGTCGTGGCTGCTGTACTCCCAGGTGTCCTTGCCGGTGCGGTCCGGCTCGAGGAAGCCGACGGCGACCCGGGCGGGGATGCCGAGGACGCGGGCCATCACGGCCATCGCGGAGGCGAACTGCTCGCAGTAGCCGACCCGGCCGTTGCGGGCCAGGAAGCCCTCGAGGGTCTGGTTGCCGGTGCCCTTCGGCGCCTTCTGCAGGTCGTAGGTGAAGCCCCCGTCCTGGCGGAACCAACGCTGCAGCAGCAGGGCCCGCTCGTAGTCGGTGCTCGCGCCGGAGGTGACGTCGCGGGCCAGGTTGCGCACCAGCGGGGGCACCGAGCCGGGGAGGTGGAGGACCTCCTCGGGGACGTCGCCGGTGCGGGCGTTGCCGAAGAAGGCGCGGTTGGTGCCGAAGTCGAGGTCGACGCCCTTCATCGTGTAGCTGATGCCCCGGGTGTCGAGGTCGTCGTCGGCGGCGAGGAAGTCCATCGTGGCGGGGTCGAAGCGCCAGTCGCCGGGGGCGTCGACCTCGGAGACCGGGTACTGGGTCGGCAGCCAGGTCGAGTCGAGCTCGTCGGTGATCGACACGTCGTAGCCGTAGGTCGTGCCGGGGACGTCGTCGGAGAGCCCCGCGGAGAGCGGCACCGCCCCGTCGGCGCGGTCGTCGCGGGCCACGTCGCGATCGCCGCTGCTCCACTCGTCGCCGGTGAAGCGGTTGAGCACCGAGATCCGCAGGTACGACGGCGCGGGGTCGTCGGTGCGCAGCCGGACCAGCGGCACGTCCTCGCCGCGCTCGAGGTCGCGGCGCATGTCGGCGATGGGCTTGCGGATCCGGATGTCGCCGTTGCCGCCGCCGTTGCCGAGGTCGAGCACGTTGACGCCGGTGGCGGGCAGCAGCAGGGGTACGACGAGCGCCAGTCCGGTCGCCGTGATCCCGATCCGGCCGGCGCCGGCCCGCATCGCCTCGCGCAGCGGGTTGCCGCGCCACCGGTTGTCCTGGCCGGGGCCGATGGTGCGTCCCCAGCGCAGCAGGCCCTCGCGGGACTCGAGGTGGAGCAGGACGAGGAAGCCGGCGGCGGCGCCGAGGAAGCTGAGGGCGTCGGGCCCGCCGTCGAGCACGCCACTGGGCAGGGCGTAGACGGCGAGCAGCCCGAGCCCGGCGGCGGGGACGCGGCGCAGGGTGCAGGCGAGCGTCTCGACGAGCACCAGGATCGCGGCGCCGGCGACGACGAGGAGCGGCCAGACGGGGGGTACCCGGTCGCTGATCGGCGCGGCGTACTCGCGGGCGGAGCGGGTCGAGGTCTCCAGCGCCCGCCAGATCTCGGCGGCGGTGCCGCCGAGCGGGATCGGCGAGCCGGTGAGGTGCTGGGACACGAAGAGGGTGGCGAGCAGCACCTGGGCCAGCGCGGTGACCCAGCGCGGGGCGCCGGACCAGCGCAGGGTGGCTCCGCTGAGGGCGAGCAGGCCGGCGAGCACGGCGAGTGGTCGCAGGTAGCTGCCGGGCGCCTCGACGAAGCCGCGCCAGGCCGTGAGCGCGGCCCAGGTGGTGAGGACGGCGACCACCGCGAGCAGCAGGACCGGCCCGAAGGCGCCGCGGCGGTCGGTGATGGCGGGGGCGGTGGGGGAGCCGCTCGTGGTCATCGGCGGGCACCTCCGCGCACCGGGGCCCGGCCCAGCTCGCGCCACGCGGCGTCGAGATGGTCGCGCGGGCCGAGCGAGGTGGCCCGCCAGGCGAGGGAGGTCACCGGGGCGGCGGCCGCGGCGCCGAGTGCGGCGCGGCTGGGGGACCACTGCTCGACGTCGAGCACCAGGGCCAGCGCCGCGCCGGCGTCGTGCCGGATCCGACGCAGGGCCGCGTTGTCGTCGGCGAGGAAGCCGCCGAGCACCGCGACCACCACGCCGCCGCGGGCCTGCTCGCCGGACCAGGCGACGTCGAGGGTGGCCCGGTGTGCCATCTCCAGGACGGCGAGGTGCTCGAGCGCGCGCTCGGCACCGAGGGTGGGGTCGCCGAGTGCGCCGCCGCCGATCCCGTCGGCGGTGCAGAGCTGGACGGCGTAGCCGTGCTGCTCGAGGTGGACCGCGACCGAGGCGGCGGCGATCACGGCGGCCTCCAGGCTGGACGCGGGTCCCTGGCCGCGGTGGGCGAGGCGCCGGTTGTCGAGCAGGACGGTCGCATGAGCCTCCCAGGGCTGCTCCTCGCGGCGCACCATCAGCTCGCCGATCCGCGCGGAGCTGCGCCAGTGGACGCGACGCAGGTCGTCGCCGCGGCGGTACTCGCGCACGCTCGCGTCCTCGGCCGAGCCGGACGCGAAGGCCTGGGGCCGGTGCTCGCCCGCGCCCTGCCAGCCGCCGGCCAGCGGGATCGACGGCAGCGGTACGACGCGGGGGGTGACGGTCAGCTGGGCGGTGCCGCCGATCGGCCGCCGGCGCTCGACCAGGCCGAAGGGGTCGGCCAGGCGGGCGACGACGGGTCCGACGACGTAGCGGCCCCGGATGTCGGAGCGCACCGGGTACGAGACGGTGCGCTCCCAGGCCCCGCCGAGGCCCTGCAGCACGAACCGGGCCCGGCCGCCGAGCGCGTAGGGGAGCGTGTCCTCGACGAGCAGGGCGCCGTCGGAGCGCTTGCGGTCGCTGGCGATGGTGAGGTCGATCCGCGCGGTCTCGCCGGCCCGGAGCAGCCGCGGCCACACGGTGCGGGCCACGGTCGGGTCGTGCTTGCGGCGGCTGACCACGAGCGCGGCCAGCAGCGGCAGGCTCAGCACGAGCACCCCGACCCGGGTCAGCGCGGGCTGGCCGAAGCCGATGGCGCAGGCGACCGCGGTCGCTCCGGCCGCCAGGAAGGCCCGGCCGCGGAGGGTGAGAGAGGAGAGGTGCCGGCGCATGGGCTGACCGCGGGTGCTCGTCAGGACGGGGTCGGCTCGGGCACGGGGACCTGCGCGGCGATGCCCTCCAGGATGGTCGCGACGTTGCGGCCGCCGATCGCCGCCTCGGCGCTGGGGAGCAGCCGGTGGGCGAGCACCGGCTGGATCAGCGCCCGCAGGTCGTCGGGCAGCACGTAGTCGCGGCGGTGCAGCGCGGCCCGGGCCTTGGCGGCGCGGACCAGGTGGAGGGTCGCGCGGGGCGAGGCGCCGAGCACCAGCTCGGGGGTGTTGCGGGTGGCGGCGGTGAGCGCGACGGCGTACCGCTGGACGGTGTCGGAGACGTGGACCTGGCTGACGATCGCGCACATCTTGCGGATCTCGGCGCTGTCGGTCACCGGCTCCAGGTCGTCGAGCGGGTTGAGCGCGCCGTGGCTGGCGAGCATGGCGATCTCGGCGGCCGGGACCGGGTAGCCGATGGAGACCCGGGCGAGGAAGCGGTCGCGCTGCGCCTCCGGGAGGGGATAGGTGCCCTCCATCTCGACCGGGTTCTGGGTCGCGATCACCATGAACGGCGACTCCAGCTGGTAGGTGATGTTGTCGACGGTCACCTGGCGCTCGGCCATGCACTCCAGCAGCGCGGACTGGGTCTTGGGGGAGGCCCGGTTGATCTCGTCGCCGATGACCACGTTGGCGAACACGCCGCCGGGACGGAACTCGAACTCCCGCGTCGACTGGTTGAACACCGACACGCCCGTGATGTCGGACGGCAGCAGGTCGGGGGTGAACTGGATCCGGCGCACCGTGGAGTCGATGCTGCGCGCCAGCGCCTTGCTCAGCATGGTCTTGCCGACGCCGGGGACGTCCTCGAGGAGCAGGTGACCCTCGGCCAGCAGGACGACGATCGAGGCCGAGACGACCTCGCCCTTGCCCTCGATGACCTTCTCGACGTTGGCCTGGATCCGGCCGGCGACCCGGGCAACGGTGTCGACATCGGTGCTCGGCGACTCCACGGCTGTTCTCCCTCTCTCGGCAGCCACCTCGCTGCGGTGCGCCAACTTTAGGCCGCCGCTGGGAACCGCGGCATCACTCAGGTCGGCGCCGCCCGCCGATGCCGGTGCTCCCCACCGGCCCTCCACTTCTCCTCCACTCCGCTCCACCGGCGCTCCCAGCGCGCTGACCTGCGCTTTCAGAGCGCGCGGTGGTGCGAAACGCCCGGAGAAGTGGTGCGTCGGTGGTTGACGGTGGGGGAAAGTGGAGTACTGTGGGGGAAAGTGGAGGACGGCGGAGTCCGGTGGGACGGCTGGGGGTGGCCCGGATGCTCTTCATGGGCACCTACACCCCGAAGCTCGACGACAAGGGCCGCCTCTTCCTCCCGGCGAAGTTCAGGGATCGACTGGCGGAGGGCCTCGTGGTCACACAGGGACAGGACAAGTGCCTCGTCGTCTGGCCGACCGATGTCTTCGCCGAGGAGGCCGAGCGGCAGGCCGCCCGGCCGATGACCAACCGCGCCGCCCGGCGCTACGCCCGGGTGCTCTTCGCCGGCGGCGACGAGAGCACCCCCGACAAGCAGGGCCGGATCGGCATCCCGGCCCACCTGCGTGAGTACGCCGGACTCGAGCGCGACGTGGTCGTGATCGGCGTCCGGGACCGGCTGGAGATCTGGAACCCCACCGCCTGGCGCGAGTTCCAGCTCGAGGCCCTGGAGGAGTTCGCCGACCTCGACGAGGACGACGACTAGCCGCCACCGAACCAACCAGCAGCAACCAGCAACCACAACACAACAGCGGATCCGCAGGACGAGGTCTCAGCCCGTTCCCGCTCCCCAGGCGTCCACCTGTAGCACCTTCCCCGGCCACAGGCGCCACGCCGAACCCCGCCTTCTGGGGCACCTTCCCCGGCACCAGAAGGCATCCCGAACACCGGACCGGGAGCGGGCCGGGACCTGGCTCTGCGGATCCGCTCATTTTCGAGCAGGTTCCGTTCCCAGGGTCGAGGGGTCAGCATGAGCGTCGTTCGCACGCAGCCGCCGGAGGCATCCGGTGTGCGCCGCGTCCGCGAGCAGGCCCGCGACGCCGTCACCTTGATGGCCTTCTCCGCCTCCCTCTCCCTCGGCTGCGCGCTCCTGCTCGTGCTCACCCACCTCGCGGGCCGCTGAGATGAGCAGCCCCCGCCACGTCCCCGTCCTGCTGGACCGGGTCGTCGCCCTTCTCGCGCCCGCCCTCGACGACGACGGCGCCGTGCTGGTCGACTGCACGCTCGGTCTCGGCGGTCACACCGAGGCGGTCCTGGAACGCTGCCCGCGGGCCCGGGTGATCGGCATCGACCGCGACCCCCAGGCCCTCGCCATGAGCCGCGAGCGGCTGGCGTCGTACGGCGAGCGGTTCACCGGCGTGCAGGCGGTCTACGACGAGATCGCCGACGTGCTCGCCGACCAGGGTCTGCCCGAGGTGGCCGGGGTGCTGTTCGACCTCGGCGTCTCCTCCATGCAGCTGGACCTGCCCGAGCGCGGGTTCGCCTACTCCGTGGACGCGCCGCTCGACATGCGGATGGGGGACACCGGGCCGACCGCCGCCGACGTGCTCAACACCTACGGTGCGGCCGAGCTGGCGCGGGTGCTCAAGGAGTACGGCGAGGAGAAGCTGGCCCGCCGGATCGCCGACGCCATCGTGCGCGAGCGCGAGGTCGCGCCGTTCACCAGCTCGGCCCGCCTCGTCGAGCTGCTGTACGACGTCATCCCGGCCCCCGCACGCCGCACCGGCGGCAACCCCGCGAAGCGCACCTTCCAGGCGCTGCGGATGGAGGTCAACGACGAGCTGCGGGTGCTGCAGCGGGCGCTGCCCGCCGCGGTGGAGGCGATCGGCGTCGGCGGCCGGGTGGTCGTGGAGTCGTACCACTCCCTCGAGGACCGGCTGGTCAAGCGGACCTTCGCCGCCGCGACCCGGCTCGACGTCCCCGACGACCTGCCGTTCGTGCCCGAGGGCGCCGAGCCGTCGTACCGGCTGGTGACCCGGGGCGCCGAACAGGCCACGCCCGCGGAGGTGGAGGAGAACCCGCGCGCCGCCTCCGTCCGACTTCGCGCGATCGAGCGCATCCGAGAGAACACCCGTCCGAGCAGGTCATCTGGCAAGGGAGCCGCATAGACATGTCCGCCACCTCACCGCTGCGCAACCGGCTCCCCAATGTCGCTCCTCGCGTCGCCCAGGCGGCGCTCGAGCGAGCCCGGCTGACCGTCGTCCCGCGCCGGCGCACCCGCGCGCCGCGGGTGCCCTTCGTGACCTTCGTCAGCGTGATCCTGCTCGGCGGCGTGATCGGGCTGCTGATGTTCAACACCTCGATGCAGCAGGCATCCTTCCGGGAGACGGCGCTGCGCAAGCAGGCCACCGACCTCGGTGCCCAGCAGGAGGCGCTGGAGATGGACCTCCAGGAGCTCAACGACCCGGCCCACGTCGCCCGGGCCGCCGAGCGGCTCGGCATGGTGATGCCGACGACCGGCGCCGGCGTGCTCAAGCTCGGCTCCGGCATCACCGGCGACCCGCAGCCCGCCACCGGCGAGGACCGGCTGCCGCTCCAACAGCCGGGCCCGAAGCGGCCGGCGAGCCTGGACCCGCCGCCCGTCAAGCAGAAGGTGAAGGCCACCACTGACGGCGTGCCCGCCACGGTTCAGTGACCCTCGCGCCGTAGCCTCGATCCGTGACGAGCCGACCCCTCCCCAGCCGCCTGCGGCGTCGCCCCGGTGAGGTCCTGCGGGGCTCACCGCACCGCCGGATGCGCGTCGGGTTCCTGCTCATCGCGATCGTGCTGTCGGTGTTCGCCGCGCGCCTCGTGCAGCTGCAGGGCGTTGACCCGCAGTCGTACGCCCAGATGGCCGCCGCGGAGGGCCAGGTGCGGGTGACCCTGCCCGCGACCCGCGGCGAGATCCTGGACCGCAACGGCACGTCGATGGCCGACACCGTCGACGGCCGGATGATCGTCGCCGACCCGAAGGTGACCGAGCCGGTCGCGCCCGAGCTGGCGACGATCCTGGCGGACCGGCTCGACGTCGACTACTTCGAGACCCTGCGCAAGCTGCGGGTCGAGGGCAGCCGGTTCCAGTACATCGCCCGCCAGGTGCCGGCGAGCAAGGCCGAGAAGGTCGTGGCCGACATCCAGGAGCGGTTCAAGGACGACAAGGACCGCCCGTTCGCCGGGCTGATGACCGAGCGGGACCCGCTGCGCGTCTACCCCAACCACACCGTCGCGGCCAACCTGGTCGGCTTCCTCGGCGAGAACGGCAAGAAGGGCAAGGACGCCGCGATCATCGGCCTCGCCGGGCTCGAGGACTCCTTCAACACCTACCTGTCCGGCAAGGACGGCGAGGCGCGCTACGAGGTCGGCGCCGGCAACCAGATCCCGCTCGGCGACAACACCGTCACCCCCGCGGTCGACGGCAAGAACCTGACCCTGACCATCGACAGCGACCTGCAGTACTACACCCAGCGAGTGCTGCAGCAGACCGTGCAGAAGTCCGGCGGCGAGTCCGGCATGGCGCTGATCCAGGACACCAAGACCGGTGAGCTGCTGGCGCTGGCCGACTACCCGACGTACGACGCCTCCGACCCGGCCGCCTATCCCAAGGAGCTCTACAAGTCCTCGGCGCTCACCGACGTCTACGAGCCCGGCTCGGTCGAGAAGGTGCTGACCATCAGCTCGCTGGTCGACGCCGGACTGTCCTTCAAGGAGCAGCGGTTCAAGGTCCCCGGTCAGCTGCACCGCCAGGACCGCCCGATCGGCGACTACTGGGACCACGGGACGCTCAAGCTCACCCTGGCCGGCATCCTCGCCAAGTCGTCCAATGTCGGCACCGTGCTCGCGGCCGACCAGTTCAAGCCCGGCCAGCTGCGCCGCTACCTCACCGAGTTCGGACTCGGCTCCCGGACCGCGATCGGCCTCGGCGGCGAGACCCGCGGCCTGCTGCCGCAGGGTGCGGCCTGGACCTCGCAGGTCGGCGACCGCATCGCGTTCGGGCAGTCCCTGTCGGTCAACGCGGTGCAGATGATCTCGGCCGTCAACACCATCGCCAACGGCGGGGTCCGGGTCGCGCCGAGCCTGGTCAAGGGCGAGGCGCGCACCGACGACGGCGCCACGGTCGGCACCGACGTCGCCACCAGCAGGCGCGTGATCAGCGCCGACGCCGCCCACGAGACCATGCTGATGATGGAGCGCGTGGTGGACCCCGAGGCCGGCGTCGCGCCGAAGGCCGCGGTCCCGGGCTATCGGGTCGCCGGCAAGACCGGCACCGCCCAGCGCGTCGTCGACGGCCGCTACGACGGCAGCCTCACCGTCTCGTTCGCGGGCTTCGCGCCCGCCGACGACCCGCGGTTCACCATCTACGTCGTGGTCCACAACCCGCGCGCCGGCAGTGGCGGCGGCAGCGTCGCCGGCCCGGCGTTCTCGAAGCTGATGAGCCACGCCCTGCGCCGCTACGGCGTCGCCCCCACGGGCGCGCAGCCCAACCAGACGCCGGTCGAGTGGTGAGCACCCCCACCACCCGCCCTGCTCACCCGCCGCTGACGTCCCTCGACACCGTCGCCCGGGCCCTGGGCCTGGCCCCGGCCTCGACCGGCGCCGAGCTGAGCGGGGTGACCCTCGACTCGCGCCGGGTCCGGCCGGGTGACCTGTACGCCGCCCTGCCCGGCTCGCGGGCCCACGGCGCCGCGTTCGCCGAGCAGGCCGCGGCGGCCGGCGCGGTGGCGCTGCTGACCGACGCCGAGGGCGCGGCCCTGGCCGCTCCGACCGGGCTGCCGGCCCTCGTGGTCGACGACCCGCGCCGGGTCCTGGGCGCCGTCGCCGCGCTGGTCTACGGCCAGCCGGCCGCCCGGCTGCGCACCATCGGCGTGACCGGCACCCAGGGCAAGACCACGGTCACCCGACTGCTCGACGGCGGCCTGCTCGCGGCCGGCGTGCGCAGCGCCGTGATCGGCACCGTCGGCACCCGGATCGCCGGCGAGGAGGTCAAGACCGCGCTCACCACGCCGGAGGCGCCGGACCTGCACGGCCTGTTCGCGCGGATGGGCGAGCTGGACGTGACGGCCTGCGCGATGGAGGTCTCCAGCCATGCGCTGGTGATGGGCCGGGTGGACGGCGTGGTGTTCGACGTCGCCGTGTTCACCAACCTGGGTCGCGACCACCTCGACTTCCATGCCGACCTCGAGGACTACTTCGCCGCCAAGGCGCTGCTGTTCACGCCCGAGCACGCCCGGCTCGGCCTGGTCTGCGTCGACGACGAGCACGGGCGGCTGCTGGTGACCCGGGCGTCGGTCCCGGTGCGCACCTATGCCGTGCGGGGTGACGCCGACTGGACCGTCTCCGGGATCGACCAGCGCCCCGACGGCTCCACCTTCACCGTCCACGGGCCCGGCGGCGTGCGGGTGCGGGCCGCCGTCCCGCTCGCGGGGGAGTTCAACGTCGCCAACGCGCTGGCGGCGATCGCGGCGGCGGCCGAGGCGGGCTTCGACCCCCAGCAGGTCGCCGACGGGATCGGCGGTGCCGGAGGCGTCCCCGGCCGGCTGGAGCGGATCGAGACCGGCCGCGACCTGACCGTGGTGGTCGACTACGCCCACAAGCCCGACGCGGTCGACGCGGTGCTGCGCACCCTGCGCCCGGTGACCCGTGGCAGGCTGGTGATCGTGATCGGCGCCGGTGGTGACCGCGACCGGGGCAAGCGCCCGGTGATGGGAGCGATCGCCGCCGAGCTGGCCGACCTGGTCGTCGTGACCGACGACAACCCGCGCACCGAGGACCCGGCCGCGATCCGCGCCGAGGTGCTGGCCGGAGCCCGCGGCGGGCCCGCCGAGGTGCTCGAGATCGGCGACCGGCGCGAGGCGATCGCGACCGCGCTGCGCACCGCCGGACCGGGCGACGTCGTCCTGGTCGCGGGCAAGGGACACGAGGCCGGCCAGGAGGTGGCCGGCGTGGTCCACCCGTTCGACGACCGCGAGGTCGTCCGGGAGCTGCTCGCGGAGCTGCCGGGTGGTGCGTCGTGATCCCGCTCTCGCTCTCGGTGATCGCCGACGTGGTCGGCGGCACCCTGCACGGCGCCGACGTCACCGTCTCCGCTCCGGCGTACGTCGACAGCCGGACCCCGCTCGCCGACGGGCTGTTCGTCGCCGTCGTCGGGGAGCGGGTCGACGGCCACGACTACGCCGACGGCGCCCACGCCGTGCTCGGCAGCCGCCCGACCAGCGCGCCGACGGTGGTCGTGACCGACCCGGTGGCCGCGCTGGGCCGGCTGGCCCGCCACGTCCTGGACCGGCTCGACGTCACGGTGCTGGCGATGACCGGCTCCCAGGGCAAGACCGGCACCAAGGACTATCTCGCGGCGGTGCTGCGCGCCCTCGCCGGCGACGCCGCGGTGGTCGCGACCGCGGCCAACAACAACAACGAGCTCGGCGTGCCGCTCACCGTGCTGCGCGCCGACGCCGGCACCCGCTTCCTGGTCCTCGAGATGGGCGCGCGCGGGGTCGGTCACCTCTCCTATCTGTGCGACATCGCGCCGCCGTCGATCGGGGCGGTGCTCAATGTCGGCACCGCCCACGTCGGCGAGTTCGGCGGGCGCGACCAGATCGCCCGGGCGAAGGGCGAGCTGGTCGAGGCGCTCGGGCCCGACGGCACGGCCGTGCTCAACGCCGACGACCCGCTGGTGGCCGCGATGACCGCACGCACCCGGGCCGGGATCCTCACCTTCGGCACGTCCGGCGACGTCCGCTGGCGCGACGTCCGGCTCGACGAGCTGGGCCGGCCCGGCTTCGTCCTGTCGTACGCCGACGGCTCGGCGCCCGTGCGGCTGCGGCAGACCGGTCCCCACCAGGTCCTCAACGCGGCCGCCGCCGCCGCGATGGCGCTCGCGGCCGGCTTCGCGCTGGCCGACGTCGCCCGGGCGCTGGGGGAGGCGACCCCGGCGTCGCGCTGGCGGATGGAGGTCACCCGGCGGGCCGACGGCCTGACCGTGATCAACGACGCGTACAACGCCAACCCCGACTCGATGCGGGCCGCCCTCGAGGCGCTGGTCGGCGTCGCCGAGGCAGGCGGGCGTCGTACCGTCGCGGTGCTGGGGGAGATGCGCGAGCTGGGCGACGAGCACGACGCGGGCCACCGCGCGGTCGGCGCCGACGCCGCGCGACTGGGCGTCGACGTGGTCGTGGTGGTCGGCGCGGCCGCCTCCGGGATCGCCGAGGGCGCGCGCTCGGGCGCCGGTGAGGTGATCGTCACGGCGGGCCGCGAGGAAGCCACGGCCTGGGTGCGGCAGAATGCCGGGTCGGAGGACGTCGTCCTCGTCAAGGCGTCGCGCGGCGCCGCCTTGGAAGTCGTGGCAGAGGCGATCGTGATGAGTGGCACCGAGGAGACGACGGCGTGAGGGCGATCCTGCTCGGCGGCGGCATCGCCCTGCTGATCTCGCTGCTCGGCACCCGGGTGGCGATCAACGCGTTCACCAAGCTGGGCTACGGCCAGGAGATCCGCGAGGACGGCCCGACCAGCCACCACACCAAGCGCGGTACGCCCACCATGGGCGGGGTGGTCATCATCCTGGCCGCGGTGGTCGGCTACTTCGCGGCCAAGCTGATCACCCTCACCGAGCCGAGCGCGTCGGCGCTGCTGCTGCTCTTCCTGTTCGTCGGGATGGGCCTGGTCGGCTTCCTCGACGACTTCATCAAGATCTACAAGCAGCGCAGCCTCGGCCTGCGCAGCAAGGCCAAGATGGCCGGCCAGACCGTGATCGCGCTGGTGTTCGGCTGGCTCGCGCTCTCGCCGATGCTCGAGGACTCCCACGGCCGCACCCCGGCCAGCGAGAAGGTCTCCTTCCTGCGCGAGCTGGACTGGTTCGTGCTGCCGATGATCCTGGCGATCCTGCTGATCTGGCTGTTCGTGGCGGGCTTCAGCAATGCCGTCAACCTCACCGACGGGCTCGACGGCCTGGCGGCCGGCGCGTCGGTGATGGTCTTCGGCGCCTACACGCTGGTGAACATCTGGCAGAGCAACCAGTTCTGCCAGGAGGAGCCGAGCGCCACCTGCTACAACGTGCGCGACCCGCTGGACCTCGCGATCATCGCCGCGGCCATCACCGGCGCCTGCTTCGGCTTCCTGTGGTGGAACGCCTCGCCGGCCAAGATCTTCATGGGCGACACCGGCTCGCTCGCACTCGGCAGCGCGCTCGCCGGGTTCGCGATCCTCACCCGGACCGAGCTGCTCCTGGTCATCCTCGGTGGGCTGTTCGTCCTGGAGACGGTGTCGGTGATGATGCAGGTCGGCTTCTTCAAGCTGACCAAGGGCCGCCGGATCTTCCGGATGGCGCCGATCCACCACCACTTCGAGATGCTCGGCTGGGAGCAGGTCACCGTCGTGATCCGGTTCTGGATCATCACCGGTCTCTTCGTCGCCACCGGTCTCGGCATCTTCTACGCCGAATGGGTCTCCCGTCTCTGATGCCTGACGTCTCCAGCCTCGGCCGCACCGACTCCTGGGAGGGCGTGCGCGCGGTCGTCGCCGGCTTCGGCACCAGTGGCGCCGCGGCCGTCGACAACCTGCTCCACCTCGGCGCCACCGTGCACGCGGTCGCGGAGTCGGTCAGCCCCGCCATCCTGGAGCGCGCCGAGCTGCTCGAGGTCCTCGGTGCGACCATCGAGGTCCACGAGGGTGCGACCGCGCGCCTGCCCGAGGCGGCCGACGTGCTGGTCGTCTCGCCGGGCTTCCGCCCCGACGCGCCGATCATCGTGGCCGCCCGCGAGCGGGGCGTCCCCGTCTGGGGCGAGGTCGAGCTGGCCTGGCGGCTGCGTGACCCCGAGCGTCCCGCGCCCTGGCTCTGCGTCACCGGCACCAACGGCAAGACCACCACGGTGCAGATGCTCGACAGCATCCTGCGCGCGGCCGGCCTGCGCAGCGTCGCCGCCGGCAACGTCGGCCTGCCGCTCACCGAGGTGGTCATGGACCCCGAGCCCTACGACGTGATCGCGGTCGAGCTGTCCAGCTTCCAGCTCCACTACACCGACTCGATGTCGGCCGAGAGTGCGGTCGTGCTCAACGTCGCCGAGGACCACCTCGACTGGTACGCCGGCCCGTCGGGCATGGCCGACTACGCCCGCGACAAGGGCCGGATCTACGCCGGCGTGCAGCGCGCCTGCGTCTACAACGTCGCGGACCCCGTCACCGAGGAGCTGGTCCGCGAGGCCGACGTGGTCGAGGGGGCCCGCGCGATCGGCTTCACCCTCGGCACCCCGGCCGTCGGGATGCTCGGCGTGGTCGAGGACATCCTCGTCGACCGGGCCTTCATCGAGGAGCGCGCCACCAGCGCGGCCGAGCTGTGCACGCTCGACGACCTCGCCTCGCGCGCGCCCCACTTCGTCGCCAACGCGCTCGCGGCCGCGGCGCTCGCGCGGGCCCACGGGATCAGCCAGGCCGCCGTCCGCGACGGCCTGCGCTCCTTCCGCCCCGACGGGCACCGGATCGCCGTCGTCGCCGAGCACGACGAGCTGACCTGGGTCGACGACTCCAAGGCGACCAACCCCCATGCCGCCGCGTCCTCGCTGGCCGCCTTCGCGCCCGTCGTCTGGGTCGCCGGCGGCCTCGCCAAGGGGGCGTCCTTCGACGACCTCGTCGGCGCGGTCGGCGACCGGCTGCGCGCCGTCGTGCTGATCGGGCGCGACCGGGCCGTGATCGCCGAGGCGCTTTCGCGACACGCAGCCGATGTGCCGGTGATCGAGGTGGACACCCCTGAGACTGGTCCCGTCGGAGAGCTCGACCTGATGAGGCGCGTCGTCGCCGCAGCAGCCGAGGCCGCCCAGCCGGGCGACACCGTCCTGCTGGCGCCGGGATGCGCCTCGATGGACCAGTTCACCGACTACGCCGCGCGGGGTGACGCGTTCGCCACGGCGGTGCGCGAACACGTCAGCGGCTGAGCCTGAGCAAGGGGGAGCGCCATCACCACCGCCAACCCCGAGACGACCCGGCCCGCGCGGCTGAGGCTGCGCCTGGGGCTCCCGGCCCGGACCCGCCGGCCCGGATGGCTCAGCGCCCTCAAGGAGGCGCTGGACCGCCCGTTGACCACCTACTACCTGCTCCTGGGCGCCACCGCGCTGCTGCTCGTGATCGGGCTGATCATGGTGCTCAGCGCGTCGAGCGTGCGCGCCTACCGCGAGACCGGCGACTCCTACACCATCGTGCGCCGCCAGCTGATGTGGGTGGTCATCGGCGTGCCCTGCGCGGTCATCGCCTCGCGGGTGTCCGAGCGCTGGGTCCGCCGGCTGTCGTACCCCGCCTTCGCCGTGTCGCTCGCGCTGCTCTTCGTGACCGCCTTCGCCGGCAAGGAGGTCAACGGCAACACGAACTGGCTGGTGCTCGGACCCGTGCAGGTCCAGCCCTCCGAGATCGCCAAGCTCTCGCTGATCATCTGGGCCAGCAACATCTACGCCAACAAGGAGCGCCGGCTCGGCAACCTGCACCAGATGCTGGTGCCGGTCGTGCCCGGCATGGTGCTCGCCACCGGCCTGGTCGTGCTCGGCAAGGACCTCGGCACCGCGCTGATCTTCTTCGCACTGCTCGTGGCGATGCTCTGGGTGGTCGGCGCCCCCGGGCGCCTGTTCGGCATGGTCTTCGCCGTCGTGAGCGTCGCGGCCCTCGGCCTGGCGGCCACCTCGCCCACCCGGCTCGCCCGGATCGCGAACTTCGCCGACCCGTTCAAGGACTACCACGGCACCGGCTGGCAGCCCGCCCACGGCCTGTACGCCATGGCCAGCGGCGGCGTGCTCGGCGAGGGCATCGGGGCCAGCCAGCAGAAGTGGGGCCAGCTGCCCGAGGCCCACACCGACTTCATCTTCGCGGTGCTCGGCGAGGAGCTCGGCCTGGTCGGCACCCTGCTCGTGATCGGGCTGTTCCTGGTGCTCGCCTACGCCGGCGTCCGGGTCGCGCGCGAGACCGCGCGCCCCTTCGTGCGCTACTGCACCTTCGGCATCGTGGTCTGGCTGCTGTGCCAGATGATCATCAACGTCGGCATGGTGCTCGCCCTGCTGCCCGTCATCGGCATCCCCCTGCCCCTGGTGTCCTATGGCGGCTCGAGCCTGCTCCCGACCCTGAGCGCGCTCGGTCTGATCATCGGCTTCGCGCGCCGTGAGCCCGCGGCGGCCCGGGCGCTCGCCCAGCGGCGCCGGGCCCGTTCGGCGGGTCTGAGTGCCTGAAGTAGGTTCTGCCGCGTGAGGATTCTTCTGGCCGGCGGGGGCACGGCGGGGCACACCTCTCCGCTGCTCGCGACCGCCGACGCCCTGCGCCGTCTCGACCCGGCCACCGAGATCACCTGCCTCGGGACGCCCCGCGGCCTGGAGAACAAGGTGGTGCCCGAGGCCGGCTACCCGCTGCGCCTGGTGCCGCCCGTCCCGCTGCCGCGCAAGCCCGGCAAGGACCTCGCCCTGGTGCCGTCGCGGCTGCGCGGCGCGGTCAAGGCGGCGCTCGACGTGGTCGACGACGTACGACCCGACGTGATCGTCGGCTACGGCGGCTACGTCTCCGTGCCGGCGTACGTCGCCGCCCGGCGCCGGAGGCTGCCCCTCGTCGTCCACGAGCAGAACGCGCTGCCCGGCATCGCCAACAAGCTCGGCGCCCGGATCGCCGACCGGGTCGCGGTCAGCTTCCCCGACACCCCGCTCAAGGGCGGCGAGTACGTCGGCCTCCCCATCCGCCGGATGATCTCCACCCTCGACCGGCCGGCGCTGCGCGCGCAGGCGCGTGACTTCTTCGGCCTCGATCCCGAGCTGCCGACCCTCGTGGTGACCGGTGGCTCCCAGGGCGCGCGCCGGCTCAACCAGGCGGTGAGCGGGGCCGCCGCGGCGCTCGGCTCGGCCGGCGTCCAGGTGCTGCACGTCATCGGCCCCAACGGCGCGAGCGACCCGAGCTGGACCGAGCCGGTCCCGACCGGGGTGCCCTACGTCGTGCTGCCGTTCGTCGAGCGGATGGACCTCGCCCTCGCCGCCGCCGACGTCATGGTCTGCCGCTCCGGCGCGTCCAGCGTCGTCGAGGCGGCGGCGACCGGCGTACCCGCGATCTTCGTGCCGCTCCCGATCGGCAACGGCGAGCAGGCCCTCAACGCGCGGCCCGTCGTCGACGCCGGGGGAGCGCTGCTCGTCGAGGACTCCGCGTTCAGTGCCGACTACGTCGCCGACACCGTCCCCGCCCTGGTCCGCGACGCCGACCGGCTGGCCCGGATGGGCGCGGCGGCCGCCGACCTGGTCCCGCGCGACGCCGACGACCGGCTGGCCCGGATCATCCTGGACGCCGCCCGGTGAAGATCCCGGTCCCCGACGAGATCCTCCCCGCCGACCGGCTCGGTCACGTCCACTTCGTCGGCATCGGCGGCGCCGGGCTGTCCGGCATCGCGCGGCTGATGCACCAGGCCGGCGTGACCGTCAGCGGCAGCGACGCCAGCGACTCGGCCGTCGTCGCGGCGCTGCGCGCGGAGGGGATCACCGTCCACGTCGGGCACGACGCGGCCCACCTCGACGGCGTCGACACGGTGGTCGCCACCACCGCCGCTCGCGACGACAACCCCGAGATCGTCGCCGCGCTGGCCCGGGGGCTGCGCCTGTGGCCGCGCTCGGCCGGCCTGCAGTCGGTGCTGGTGGGGCGCGACGTCGTGGCGATCGCCGGCACCCACGGCAAGACCACCACCACCGCGATGACCGTGATGGCGCTGCGCGAGGCAGGCGTCGACCTGACCTTCGCGATCGGCGCCGAGGTCGAGGCGCTCGGCACCAACGCCCGCCTCGGCGGCGGCGCGGTCGCCGTCGTCGAGGCCGACGAGTCCGACGGCGCCTTCCTCGTCTACACCCCCCGGATCGCCGTCGTCACCAATGTCGACGCCGACCACCTCGACCACTGGGGCACCGAGCAGGCCTACGAGGCGGCCTTCGCCGACTTCGCCGCGCGCGCGTCCGTGACGCTCACCGACCGGGCCGACCTCGCCACCCGCACCGTCGGCTTCGCCGACGGCGCCCGGCTGCGCGGGCACGACCTCGTCATCGACGGCGGCCGCACCCGGTTCCGGGTGACCAGCGACGGCGCCGACCTCGGCACCGTCGAGCTCGGCGTACCCGGTCGCCACTACGCCCAGGACGCCCTGCTCGCCCTCGCCGTCGGGCTCGAGCTCGGCCTCGACCCCGCCGCCCTGATCCGCGGGCTGGCCCGGCACCAGGGCGCCAAGCGCCGGATGGAGCCGGTCGGCGAGGCCGGGGGAGTGCGGGTCTACGACTCCTACGCCCACCACCCCAGCGAGATCCGCGGCGACCTCGAGGCCGCCCGCTCCGTCGTCGGCGAGGGCCGGCTGATCGTGTGCTTCCAGCCGCACCTCGTCTCCCGCACCCGGATCTTCGGCGAGGCGATGGGTCGCGAGCTCGGTGCGGCCGACGAGGTCGTCGTGATGGACGTCTACGTCGCCCGCGAGGACCCCGACCCCGCCGTGACCGGCGCGCTGGTCGCGGGTGCGGTGCCGCTCGCCGGCGACCGGGTCCGGTTCGTGTCCGACCGGGCCGCCGTCGTCCCCACGCTGGTGGGGCTGGCCCGGCCCGGCGACCTGGTGCTCACCCTCGGCGCGGGCGACGTGACCGCGCTCGCGCCCCAGGTGCTCGCCGCCCTCGCGGAGGTGGGCGATGGCGAGGCGTAGCGGCCGGGCGTCCGACCCGCAGGCCCGGACCCGTCGCGCCTTCGCCCGGCGCCAGCGCGCCCGCCGCTGGCTGACCTGGCGCTACGTCTTGGCCGCCGTCCTGCTCGTCGGCGCGGTCGGCTTCGGCGTCTACGCCCTCTACTTCTCGCCCTGGCTGCGCGCCGACGGCGTCCAGGTCGTCGGCAACGCCCAGCTCACCGAGAAGCAGGTGCTCGCCACCGCCGACGTCCCCCTCGGCGGCCCGCTCGCCACCGTCGACCTGCACCGGATCGAGCTGCGCCTCAAGTCGCTCGCCACCGTCAAGACCGTCGACGTCTCCCGCACCTGGCCCCACGACGTCCGCATCGACATCGTCGAACGCACCCCGGTCGCCGTCCTCGACCGCGGGGACCGGCTCACCAACCTCGACGCCACCGGCGTCGCCTTCGGCACGCTCGCCAAGGCCCCCGACGGCCTGCCCCGGGTCAAGGTCGGCCCCGGCGCCGACGGCGACGCCCTCGCCGAGGGCGCCGCCGTGGTCGTCGCCCTCGACCCCGCCGTCACCGAGCTCGTCGACTACGTCGAGGTCCGCACCGTCGACGAGATCGACCTGCGCCTGCGCGACGGGCGGCTGGTGCGGTGGGGGAGCGCGGAGCAGGCCGACGACAAGGCCGCGGTGCTGCTGGAGCTGCTGGAGCGCAAGGCGAAGGTGTACGACGTGTCCGTGCCGGGGGCTCCGACGACGAGCTGAGCGGGCTGCAGGAATCGCCGGTCGACCGGTTGTTCCTGCACTTGTCGGGCGTTGCAATGCCCGACAAGTGCCAGTTTCGCCGGTCAACCGGCGATTCCTGCACCCCCACGGCGTGTCTCCACGATCGCGCGTCGCGACCTACCTACTGTCATGACCACGACGAGGTTGACATAACTATAACCCTCAGGTTGAGGGTAAGGGTTGTGGCGACACGCCGGCGGACCACGGGGAAGCGGTCCGGCCGCCTTCGTCGGTGAACGGACACATGAAACTTTCGGACAACACCGGAGAGGTGGAGCCGCCGTGGCAGCTGCACAGAACTACCTGGCCATCATCAAGGTCGTCGGGATCGGCGGGGGTGGCGTCAACGCCGTCAACCGGATGATCGAGGTCGGCCTCAAGGGCGTCGAGTTCATCGCGATCAACACCGACGCCCAGGCGCTGCTGATGAGCGACGCCGACGTGAAGCTCGACATCGGTCGCGAGCTGACCCGCGGCCTCGGTGCGGGCGCGAACCCCGACGTGGGCGGCAAGGCCGCCGAGGACCACGCGGAGGAGATCGAGGAGGTGCTCAAGGGCGCCGACATGGTCTTCGTGACCGCGGGCGAGGGCGGCGGCACCGGCACCGGAGGTGCGCCGGTCGTGGCCCGGATCGCCCGCTCGCTCGGCGCGCTGACCATCGGAGTGGTGACCCGTCCGTTCACCTTCGAGGGCGCCCGCCGCAAGAAGTCCGCCGACGAGGGCATCGAGCGTCTCCGCGAGGAGGTCGACACCCTCATCGTCATCCCCAACGACCGGCTGCTGCAGATCTCGGACCGCAACGTGTCGATGCTCGACGCGTTCAAGCAGGCCGACCAGGTGCTGCTCCAGGGCGTCTCGGGCATCACCGACCTGATCACCACCCCCGGACTGATCAACGTCGACTTCGCCGACGTCAAGGCGGTCATGAGCAACGCCGGCTCGGCGCTGATGGGGATCGGCTCCGCCCGCGGCGAGGACCGCGCGCTGGCCGCCGCCGAGATGGCCATCAGCAGCCCGCTGCTCGAGGCCTCGATCGACGGCGCCCACGGCGTCCTGCTGTCCATCGCGGGCGGATCGGACCTCGGCATCTTCGAGATCAACGAGGCCGCGGCGATGGTCGCCGACGCCGTCCACGAGGACGCCAACATCATCTTCGGCACGATCATCGACGACGCCCTCGGCGACGAGGTCCGGGTGACCGTCATCGCCGCCGGCTTCGACGGTGGCCTGCCCAAGCGTCGCGACGAGACCGCCGTACGCCGACCGGCCCAGCAGGCGCCGGCCACCCCGGCCCCCGCGCGCCCCGCCCAGCAGCAGGCCCCCGCCCAGCAGGCCCAGCCGGCCCAGACCCGCGAGACCCGCGAGAGCCGCGAGGCTCCCGCGACTCCCGCCGAGCCGCAGCCGGTGGGTGCCCGCACCACGCCGGCGCCGATGCAGTTCGACGACGGCGACGACCTGGACGTCCCCGACTTCCTCAAGTGAGTCGTGTTCGCCTTCCGTGAGTCCGTCCCCCTCGACCCGGCCGCCCTCGACGCGGGCCGGGTCGAGGTCGCGTTCACGGACTCCTCCCTCGACCTTCGCGAGGGCGACCGGCTCGCCGGCGTGCTCGACGCCCTGCGGGAGGAGGCCGGCGTACCGTTCGCGCGCCTGCACCAGGTCCACGGCGACGTGGTCGTCACCGTGGACGGCCCGCCGGGCGAGGTGCCGACCGCCGACGCCCAGGTGACGGCGCTGCGCGGCGTCGGCCTGATGGTCCGTGTCGCCGACTGCGTCCCGGTCGTCCTCGCCGACCCGGCGGCCGGCGTCCTGGGTGTCGCCCACGCCGGCCGGCGCGGCGTCCAGGTCGACGTCGTCACCCGCACCGTCGAGCGGATGCGCGAGCTCGGCGCCCGCGACGTCCGCGCCTGGATCGGCCCCCACGTGTGCGGCCGGTGCTACGAAGTCCCTGCCACCCTGCGCGACGAGGTCGTCGCCGCGGTGCCCGAGACGTACGCCGAGACGAGCTGGGGCACCCCCGCGCTCGACCTCGGCGCCGGCGTCGCCGCGCAGCTCGCGGCCGCAGGCGTCCCGGCGAGCGTGGTCCCGGGCTGCACGCTCGAGGACGCCACCTTCCCCTCCTACCGACGCGACGGCGAGAGCGCCGGCCGCTTCGCCGGGCTGGTGTGGCTCCGATGACCCGTGCCGACGAGCTGCGCGCCCACCTGGCGGCCGTCCGCGACCGGATCGCGCGCGCCGCGACCGACGCCGGCCGCGCCGCCAACGAGGTCGCGCTGACCGTGGTCACCAAGTACTTCCCGGCCTCCGACGTCCGCCTCCTCGCCGGCCTCGGCGTCACCGACGTGGGGGAGAACCGCCACCAGGAGGCGGAGGCCAAGGCCGCGGAGTGTGCCGACCTCGACCTGCGCTGGCACTTCATCGGCGGGCTGCAGTCCAACAAGGCCGCCGCCGTGGCGCGGTACGCCGACGTGGTCGAGTCGGTCGACCGGGTGGCCCTGGTGCCTCGCCTGGCCCGGGGTGCCGCCGACGCCGGCCGGGTCGTCGACGTACTGCTCCAGGTCAGCCTCGACCCGCCGGGACGCGACCACCGCGCCGGTGCCGACCCGGCGAGCCTCGCGGCCCTCGCCGACGAGGTCGCCCGCACGCCGGAGCTGCGGCTGCGGGGCCTGATGGCCGTCGCGCCGCTCGACGACGACCCCGCGCTGGCCTTCGCGCGCCTGGCCGGGATCCGCGCGGACTTCCTCGCCCGCCACCCCGACGCGACCGTCCTGTCAGCCGGGATGAGCGGCGACCTGGAGGCGGCCGTGACCGTCGGCGCGACACACGTCCGCATTGGCTCCGCGGTCCTCGGAACGAGGCCCACGGTCCAGTAATGTCCACAACACCACCAGTCGTCCCCGATCGGGGACGCGGATCACGGAGGCAACAGTCATGAGCGGTGCGATGCGCAGGATCGGTGAGTACCTCGGCCTGCTGGAGGACACCGGCTATGACGAGGCCGGCTACGACGACTACGGCGACGAGGCGAGCGAGCCCGCCCGCGGACGCGACGCCCGGGAGGCTCGCGAGCCCCGGGAGCCGCGGCAGGAGCGCCCGGTGCGCGCCGTGCCGTCCGGCACCGTCGCCGACCTCGACGAGCGTCGCCGCCCCGTCGCGGTCGCCCCGCAGCCGGTCGTCGCCGAGCTGTCCCGGATCACGACCCTGCACCCCACCACCTACAACGAGGCGCGCTCGATCGGCGAGGAGTACCGCGAGGGCACTCCCGTCATCATGAACCTCACCGAGATGGACGACGCCGACGCCAAGCGCCTGGTCGACTTCGCCGCCGGCCTGATCTTCGCCACGCGGGGCAGCATCGAGCGGGTCACCAACAAGGTGTTCCTGCTCTCGCCGCCGAACGTCACCGTGGCCGCCGAGGACAAGCAGGCCATCGCGGCCGACGGCTTCTTCAACCAGAGCTGAGCTGGATGGCGCGAGCGTGTCGCTCGTTCCTCGCGCCACGCTGCCGCGCGCGCGGTCGAGTCGGTCGGTGGTCACCTTCGCGTGGCGGCAAGACTGTCGGCTCGCGGAAAGACTTGCCTCCTCCGCTCCGGTCGCTCGTTCCTCGCTCCCTGCGCTCCGTCGGCCGCGCTTCCCGCGACGACCGACGTGGGATGGGCCGAGCGTGTCGCTCGTTCCTCCCCTTCTGGGCCGAGCGTGTCGCTCGTTCCTCGCGCCACGCTGCCGGCCGCGCGGTCGTCTTCCGTAGGTCCAGCCTTGGCATGGCGGCAAGACGGTCGGCTCGCGGAAAGACTTGCCTCCTCCGCTCCGGTCGCTCGTTCCTCGCTCCCTGCGCTCCGTCGGCCGCGCTTCCCGCGACGACCGACGTGGGATGGGCCGAGCGTGTCGCTCGTTCCTCCCCTTCTGGGCCGAGCGTGTCGCTCGTTCCTCGCGCCACGCTGCCGGCCGCGCGGTCGTCTTCCGTAGGTCCAGCCTTGGCATGGCGGCAAGACGGTCGGCTCGCGGAAAGACTTGCCTCCTCCGCTCCGGTCGCTCGTTCCTCGCTCCCTGCGCTCCGTCGGCCGCGCTTCCCGCGACGACCGACGTTGAATGGCGCGAGCGCGCAGTCGAGTCGGTCGGTGGTCACCTTCGCGTGGCGGCAAGACGGTCGGCTCGCGGAAAGACTTGCCTCCTCCGCTCCGGTCGCTCGTTCCTCGCTCCCTGCGCTCCGTCGGCCGCGCTTCCCGCGACGACCGACGTGGAATGGGCCGAGCGCGCATCGGGCGGGTGTGCCGTCGGGGCCGTTGCCCGGCGGCGATAGGTTGATGCCGTGACGATCGTCGGCTGGATCATCGAGGGCGTGCTGTTCGCCTTCATCGGATTCTTGTGGGTGCGCTTCATCACCGACTGGGTCCAGGTGTTCGCGCGCGCCTGGGAGCCCCGGGGGCCGGTGCTGGTCTTCCTGGAGCTGGCCTACTCGACGACCGACCCGCCGATCAACGGCCTGCGTCGGGTGATCAAGCCGATCCGGATCGGGAACTTCGCGCTGGACATCAGCTTCATCCTGGTGATGATCCTGGCCTACGTGCTGCTCGAGGTGAACCGGCGCACCCTGCTGTTGTGAGACTGCTGTGACGCCAGGGACGGGACGCGGATGCCGTCTTCGACCGTCCAGGCGCTATGGTTCGTGAAGACATACCGTCGAGATTCTTCTTTATAGATTGGTGAGGTCATGCCCCTGACGCCAGAGGACGTGAGCAACAAGCGCTTTACGCCGGTTCGGCTGCGCGAGGGCTACGACATGGGCGAGGTCGACCAGTTCCTGGACGAGGTCGAGGCCGAGCTCGCCCGCCTGACCCAGGAGAACGACGACCTTCGCGCGAAGCTCGCCGCCGCGCAGGCCGGGTCGTCGTCGGCGACCTTCGACGCTCCGACCCAGCTGGCGCCGGTGCCCGAGACCCTGCCCGAGCCGCCGGCTCCGGCCCCCGTCGCCGCGCCCGCCCCGGTCGAGCCCGTCGTCGCCGCTCCGGCCCCCGTCGCCGCGCCCGCGCCGGCCGCCACCGGCGGTGTCGAGACGATCCGGGTCGAGACCGTGCCCGAGGCGTCGAACGCCGCGGCCCGCCTGCTCGAGATCGCCACGCGCAACGCCGACGAGCTCGTCGAGGACGCCAAGAACGAGGCCGACAAGATCGTCGGCGAGGCCCGCACCAAGTCCGAGCGGCTCGCCTCCGAGGCCAAGGTCAAGGCCGACCGCCTCGAGTCCGACGCCCGCACCCGCGCCGAGATGCTCGACGCCGAGACCGCCGAGCGTCGTACCCAGCTCTTCGGCGACCTCGAGAAGGAGCGCGACAAGCTCTCCGCCGAGGTCGAGACGCTGCGCTCCTTCGAGCGCGAGTACCGCTCGCGGCTCAAGAGCTACTTCACCCAGCAGCTCGAGTCGCTGCAGACGCCGGGCGACACCCTGGCGCCCGTCGAGGAGGCCCCGGCCCCCAAGCGACTGCGCTCCATCCTCGGCGAGGAAGAGGCCTGAGCCTCTCCTGACAGCTCGACCTGACCGGTCGGCCCGCACCGCGGGTCGGCCGGTTCCGTCGTTCCCGGCCGATCTCGCTCCCTGCGCGCCTCCTTGGACCGCTTCGCCGTACCCGCTACCCTCCGCAGCACGCCCACCGCACGCTGGCGCGTGGGTCGCCGCCTCTGAGGAGTCCTTCATGGCCCGCAGTACGAAGAAGTCGTTGGCCGGTCAGGCCGCCACCGCCGCCCGGAAGATCATCCGCCCGCGAAAGACAGCCGCCACGGCCGCGGCCCCGGCGAAGAAGACCGCCGCGAAGCCCGCCGCGCCCGCGAAGAAGGCGGCTCCCGCGAAGAAGGCGGCGCCGGCCAAGAAGGCGGCTCCCGCGAAGAAGGCGGCTCCCGCGAAGAAGGCGGCTCCCGCGAAGAAGGCGGCTCCCGCGAAGAAGGCCGCTCCCGCCAAGAAGGCGGCCCCGGCCAAGAAGGCCGCTCCCGCCAAGAAGGCGGCTCCGGCCAAGAAGGCGGCCCCCGCAAAGAAGGCGGCCCCCGCGAAGAAGGCGGCCCCCGCGAAGAAGGCGGCCCCCGCGAAGAAGGCGGCCCCCGCGAAGAAGGCGGCCCCCGCGAAGAAGGCGGCCCCCGCGAAGAAGGCGGCCCCCGCGAAGAAGGCGGCCCCCGCGAGGAAGGCGGCCCCCGCGAAGAAGGCGGCCCCCGCGAAGAAGGCCGCGACCCGGAAGGCCACCCCCGGCTCCCTGGTCGTCCTCGAGCACGAGGAGGCCTGGTCGGCCGCCGAGCTGGCCGAGGTGCTGGCCGAGCTCCACGAGCAGCGCGAGGCGAGCGCCCGGATCCTGGAGGAGCAGGAGGCCGACCTGAGCGGCCTGCTGCGCGACTCGGGCGACGGCGCCGGCCAGGACCAGGCCGACCTCGGGGCGACCAGCTTCGAGCGCGACCACGAGCTGACCGTGCTCAACCACGAGCGGGAGAAGGTGGCCCAGATCGACCGGGCCCTGGCGCGCATCGACGACGGCACGTACGGCGTGTGCGAGTCCTGCGGGAACCCGATCGGCAAGATGCGGCTGATGGCGTTCCCGCGTGCCACCTTGTGCATGACGTGCAAGCAGCGCGAGGAGAAGCACGGCGTTCGCTAGGGGCCGTCTCCCGTCGACATCCGTGGCCTCGGTCGATCCGGGACTCGACGGCGCTACGCTCGCCGCGTGAGGCCCGGCCGCGACCGTTGGAGCGTCGTCGAGATCGGCTTCGTCGCGCTCATCGCCGTCCCTGCACTCCTCTCCGCCGTCTACGGCGCCACCATCCCTGAGCGGTTCGGCGTCCAGACCGTCCTGAACGCCGTCGGGGGAGCGGTGGTGGCCGGATCGGCGGCCGTCGCCGTGCTGGGGTTCGGCGCGGCACTGTGGGCACTCGTCACCGACGGCCTCCCGGCGGGACTGGACACGGGCGACCGCCAGGGCGCCGCACCCGTCCGCCGAGCACGGTACGAGACGCTCGCCGTCCTGGCCGCCGTCCTCACGCTCTTCGCGGCGCTGTCTCTCACGGTCCCCGCGGGCCCGGGCGACTTCCCCGTCGCCGGTCTCGGGGTGCTGTTCCTCGCCGTCGCGCTGCCGTGCGCGCGGGTCGCCCGCCGCGGATCTCAATCCGGCTCCTGGCCACGAGTGATCGCCACGGTCTGCTACGTCTGGGGCGTGGCGATGCTCGTCGTGGCACTCGCGGCGTGGCTCTCCCTCGGCAACGCCTAGGGACGGGGAGGCCACGGTGCGCCGTCGCCGGCGCTCACCACCGCCCACCTGAGGCGGCGCCCGCGAATAGTTGCGCCGCTCCTCGGCGTGCGAACATTGGTCCCGAAATGCTGACACTTCGTTGCGCCAGTCGAGCGGCGCTGGACCGTTCCTCTCGCCGTGTGTACGTCGGCACCGCCGGAGCGACGCGATGACGGCAGCGCGACGAGCTCCGCTCGACCACCACGACGACGGACCCGGCCGCTCCGGAGCGCTGCTGGCCCACCCGCGCGGGTGGCTGCTCTTCGCCGCGGTCGCCGCGGTCATGGTGGCGATCGACCAGGTCGCGAAGGTGCTGGCCGTGCGCCATCTCGCCGGCGAGCCGGACCGTGAGCTCGTCGGCGAGCTGCTGCAGCTGCACCTGACGTACAACCCGGGGGCGGCCTTCAGCCTCGGCACCCGGTTCACCGTCGTCATCGCCTGCCTGGCCTGGGTCGCGACCCTGGTCGTGCTGTGGGTCAGCCGCCGGGTCGTCAGCAAGGTCTGGGCGGTCGGCCTGGGCCTGCTGCTGGCCGGCATCGACGGCAACCTGATCGACCGGATGGTCCGTGAGCCCGGTCCGTTCCGGGGCCACGTCGTCGACTTCCTGATGCTGCCGAACTGGCCGGTCTTCAACGTCGCCGACATCTGCATCAACGTGGGCGTCGGGCTGATCCTGCTCCAGGTGCTGCGCGGGGTGAACCTCGACGGGACCCGCGCGACCAGCGCCGAGGCGAAGGAGCAGGCATGAGCGCCGTCGACCACCGCAGCCTGCCGGTCCCCGACAGCCTCGACGGCGAGCGGGTCGACGTCGCGATGGCGCAGCTGTTCGGCGTCTCGCGGACCCGGGCGGCCGAGCTGATCGCCCAGGACCTGGTGGTGCTCGACGGCGCGCCGGTGGGCGGCAAGAGCGAGCGGGTGCTCGGCGGCTCCGTGCTCGACGTCTCCATCCCGGCCGAGGCCGACCCGCTGGAGGTGGTCCCCGAGCTGGTCGAGGGGATCAAGATCATCCACGACGACGACGCCATCGTGGTGATCGACAAGCCGGTCGGCGTGGCGGTGCACCCGTCGCCGGGCTGGCGCGGTCCGACCGTGGTCGGCCACCTCGCCGGGGCCGGCTTCCGGATCTCGACCTCCGGGGCCAAGGAGCGGGAGGGCATCGTCCAGCGACTCGACGTCGGCACGTCGGGCGTGATGGTGATCGCCAAGTCCGAGCACGCCTACTCGGTGCTGAAGAACGCCTTCCGCCGCCGTACGGTCGACAAGACCTACCACGCGCTGGTCCAGGGCCACCCCGACCCGCTCGAGGGCACCATCGACGCGCCGATCGGCCGGCACCCGCGCTTCGACTACAAGTTCGCGGTGATGGAGGACGGCCGACACAGCGTCACCCACTACGAGACGCTCGAGGCGCACCGCTTCGCGAGCCTGCTCGAGATCCACCTCGAGACCGGCCGGACCCACCAGATCCGGGTGCACATGAGCGCGCTCAAGCATCCCTGCGTCGGTGACCTGACCTATGGCGCCGACCCGGTGCTGGCGCGCCGCGTCGGCCTCGAGCGGCAGTGGCTGCATGCCGTCAAGCTGGGCTTCGAGCACCCCGAGACCGGTGCGTACGTCGAGTACGAGTCGACCTACCCCGCGGACCTCGCGCACGCGCTCGAGGTCATCCGTGACGCCCACTGAGCTGCTGCTGCGCCCCGCGACGCCGGCCGACGTGCCCGGGATCGCGGCGGTCCAGGTCGCGGCCCGGGCGAGCGCGGCGATGCCGCCGGGGATCCACGGTCCCGAGGAGATCCGGACCTATCTCGCCGCGCGATTCGGCGCGGCCGAGAACTGGGTCGCCGAGGCCGGGGGCCGGGTGGTCGGCTACGCCCGGTTCACCCGCGAGTGGCTCAACGACCTGTACGTCGACCCGGCCCACCAGGGCGCCGGCGTGGGCGGCGCCCTGCTGGACCTGGTCAAGGCCCGCCACCCCGAGGGGTTCAGCCTGTGGGTCTTCGAGCAGAACGCCCCCGCGCGGGCCTTCTACGCCGCTCGCGGACTGGTCGAGCGCGAGCACACCGACGGCTCGGAGAACGAGGAGCGGGCCCCGGACCTGCGGATGGAGTGGGCGCCCGGATCTGTCGGAGGGTCGTCCTAGAGTCTCCTCGTCCGTCACGTAGGCTGGTCCTCTTCCCCGAGCGACCACCCTTTGATCACTGAGGAGCGCCGAACCACCGATGGCTGCTGACGCCGGGGACTTCGTCCACCTGCACGTCCACACCGAGTACTCCATGCTCGACGGAGCGTCGCTGCTCGACGGGCTGTTCACGCGGGTCAACGACCTCGGCATGTCGGCGATCGCGATGACCGACCACGGCAACCTCCACGGCGCCTACGACTTCTACTCCAAGGCCAAGAAGTACGGCGTCCAGCCGATCATCGGCATCGAGGCCTACATCACCCCCGGCACCCAGCGCGGTGAGCGGCGCCGGGTGCGCTGGGGCCAGAGCAACACCGCAGACGCCGCCGAGGAGGGCGGCAATGATGTGGCCGGCGGTGGCGCCTACACCCACATGACGATGTGGGCGGAGTCCACCGAGGGGATGCACAACCTCTTCCGGCTCTCCTCGCGCTCGAGCCTGGAGGGCTACTACTTCAAGCCCCGGATGGACAAGGAGATCCTCGCCGAGCACAGCAAGGGGATCATCGTCTCCACCGGCTGTCCCAGCGGCGCGATCCAGACCCGGCTGCGCCTGGGACAGTGGGACGAGGCGGTCCGCGAGGCGGCCGAGTTGCAGGACATCTTCGGCAAGGAGTCGGTCTTCCTGGAGCTGATGGACCACGGCATCTCCATCGAGAAGCGGGTCCGCGACGACCTGCTGCGCCTCGGCAAGGAGCTCGGCATCCCGCCGATCGCCACCAACGACTCCCACTACAACAACCCCGAGGACGCCGACGCCCACGACGCCCTCATCTGCGTCGCCTCCGGCAAGCGGCTCTCCGACCCCAACCGGCTCAAGTTCGACGGCGGCGGCTACTACATCAAGTCCGCCGCCGAGATGCGCGAGCTGTGGGCCGACCGGTTCGGCATGCCCCAGGCCTGCGACAACACCGTCGCGATCGCGGAGCGCTGCTCGGTCGAGTTCACCGAGTCCACCGGCGGCTACATGGCCCGCGCCGACATCCCGGCCGGCGAGACCGAGGAGTCTTGGTTCCGCAAGGAGGTCTGGCGCGGGATCGAGGCGCGCTACCCCGGCGACAAGCTGACCCAGGAGGTCAAGGACCGGGTCGAGATGGAGCTCGGCGTCGTCTCCCAGAAGGGCTACTGCGGCTACTACCTCGTGGTCGCCGACTTCATCCAGTGGTCCAAGCGCAACGGCATCCGGGTCGGCCCCGGCCGTGGCTCGGGTGCGGGCTCGATCGCGGCGTACGCGCTCAGCATCACCGACCTGTGCCCGCTCGAGCACGGCCTGTTCTTCGAGCGCTTCCTCAACCCCGAGCGCCCCTCGATGCCCGACTTCGACATCGACTTCGACGACGCGCGCCGCGGCGAGGTGATCCAGTACGTCAGCGAGAAGTACGGCGCCGAGCGGGTCGCCCAGATCGCCACCTTCGGCCGGCTCAAGGCCAAGGCCGCGATCAAGGACGCCGCCCGCGTGCTCGACCACGGCTTCGCGATCGGCGACAAGATCACCAAGGCGATGCCGCCCGACGTCATGGGCAAGGGCGTGCCGCTCAAGGAGATCTTCAACCCCGAGCACAAGCGCTACAACGACGGCGGCGAGTTCCGTGCGCTCTACGAGTCCGACGCCGACGTGCGCACCATCTACCAGACCGCCGTCGGCCTCGAGGGCCAGATCCGCAACTGGGGCGTGCACGCCGCCGGCGTGATCATGTCCAGCGAGCCGCTGATCGACATCGTGCCGATCATGGCCCGCCCCCAGGACGGCGCGGTGATCACCCAGTTCGACTACCCGATGTGCGAGTCGCTGGGCCTGGTCAAGATGGACTTCCTCGGCCTGTCCAACCTGCGCATCCTCGAGGACGCGCTGGTCAACATCAAGGCCAACAAGGGCGAGGACGTGGTCCTCGAGGAGCTCGGCTTCGACGACAAGGCGACCTACGAGCTGATGGGCCGGGGCGACACCCTGGGCGTGTTCCAGCTCGATGGTGGTGGCATGCGCGCGCTGCTGCGCTCGATGCTGCCCGACAAGTTCGCCGACATCACCGCGGTCAGTGCGCTCTACCGCCCCGGCCCGATGGGTGCCGACTCCCACAACAAGTACGCCCACCGCAAGAACGGGCGCCAGCCGATCGAGCCGATCCACCCGGCCCTCGCCGAGGCGCTCGAGCCGGTGCTGGGGGAGACCTACGGCCTGATCGTCTACCAGGAGCAGGTGATGGCGATCGCCCAGGTCCTGGCCGGCTTCTCCCTGGGCGCCGCCGACAACATGCGCCGCGCCATGGGCAAGAAGAAGAAGGAGGAGCTCGACAAGCAGTACGCCGGCTTCGAGGCCGGCATGCTCGAGCGCGGCTACCCCAAGGACGCGGTCAAGACGCTCTGGGAGATCCTGGTCCCGTTCGCCGACTACGCCTTCAACAAGTCCCACTCCGCGGCCTACGGCGTCATCACCTACTGGACCGCCTATCTCAAGGCCAACTACCCGACCGAGTACATGGCCGCGCTCCTGACGTCCGTCAAGGACGACAAGGACAAGATGGCGATCTACCTCAACGAGTGCCGCCGGATGAAGATCCAGGTGCTCCCCCCCGACGTCAACGAGTCCGCCCACAACTTCACCGCGGTCGGCCGTGACATCCGCTTCGGGCTCACCGCCGTGCGCAATGTCGGCTCCAACGTCGTCGACGGCATCGTCGAGGCCCGGCGCGAGAAGGGCCGGTTCACCGACTTCAACGACTTCCTGTCCAAGGTGCCGGCCACGGTCTGCAACAAGCGGGTGATCGACTCGCTGATCAAGGCCGGCGCCTACGACGACATGAAGCACCTCCGCCGGGCGCTGGTCGCGATCCACGAGACCGCTGTCGACCAGTACGTCGACATCAAGCGCAACGAGGCGATCGGCCAGGACTCGCTGTTCGCCGGCCTGGGCGACGACGACGGAGGTGACGGCGGGTTCGGCGTGAGCGTGGCGATCCCCGACATCGACGAGTGGGACAAGATGACCCTGCTCGGCCACGAGCGCGAGATGCTCGGCCTCTACGTCTCGGACCACCCGCTGCTCGGCCTCGAGCACGTCCTGTCCAATGGCACCGACTGCACCATCGGCCAGCTGGTCACCGACGAGAGCCGGGCCCACAACTCGACGGTGACGGTGGCGGGACTGGTCACCTCGATCCAGCGCAAGATCACCAAGAACGGCGACCCGTGGGCCACGGTGACCCTGGAGGACCTCGAGGGCGCGATCGACGTGCTGCTGTTCCCGAGCAGCTACCGCCTGGCCGCGCCCTATCTCACCGAGGACGCGATCATCCGGGTCCGCGGCCAGCTCGACACCGACCGCGAGCCGGCTCAGCTGCGCGGCCAGGAGGTCACCGTCCCCGACCTGGAGCGGGGCAGCGACGGCCCGGTCGTGATCAGCCTGCCCTCGACCCGGTGCACCGGGCCGGTGGTGGCCCAGCTGCGCGAGGTGCTGACCAGCCATGCCGGCCTGACCGAGGTCCGGCTGCAGCTGCTGAGCCGCGACTCCACGAAGCTGATGCGGCTGGGGGACAATCTCCGGGTGACTCCCTCGTCCGCGCTGTTCGCCGACCTCAAGCAGCTCCTCGGTCCCGGGTGCCTGGCCGGATGAGCCGGCTGCGGCTCGCGGTCCCGGTCGTCCTCGGCGTCGCGCTCGGCGCGCTGGGCGGCTGGCTGTGGTGGACCTGGTGGGGTCCGGCCCCGAACGGCAAGATCTACGACACCGCGGCCGGCAAGGCCTGGTACCCCGAGCCGTTCGACCCCGGCATCACCCGCGACTTCAGCGGCACGGCGACCTATGTCGTGATCGCCTTCGCGCTGGCCCTGCTGCTCGGACTGGTGGGCGGCTGGATCGCGCGCGACCAGGCCGTGCTGGGAGTGCTCGGGGTGCTGGTCGGCGCCGGCCTCGGGGTGCTGGTGATGACGCTGCTGGGGGAGTCGTTCAGCCCGGCCGACCCCACGACGCTGCTGGCCGCCCACCAGGTCGGCGACGCGCTGCCGGGCCATCTGGCGGTGTCCGGCTGGACGCCCTACCTGGCCTGGCCGGTGGGCGCGATGTTCGCCTACCTGGTGCTGATGGTCTCGCTCAACCCGGCTGGCGGCACCCCCGCTAGCGACCGATCGCCGCGACCCGAGCAGCCGTCAGCCGCACCAGCTCCGCAGGGCTGAGCTCGAGGTCCAGTCCGCGGCGCCCGCCCGACACGAAGACCGTGGGATGGGTGAGCGCGGACTCGTCGACGACGGTGGGGTGGGTCTTGCGCTGACCCAGCGGGGAGATGCCCCCCACGACATAGCCGGTGGCCCGCTCGGCGGCCCTCGGGTCGGCCATCGCGGCCTTGCGCCCCCCGACGGCCCGCGCCAGCGCCTTGAGGTCGAGCTGCCCCGAGACCGGCACCACCCCCACCACGAGCGCGCCGTCGACGTCGGCGAACAGGGTCTTGAAGACCCGCTCGGGGGCGATGCCCAGCGCCTCGGCCGCCTCGCCGCCGTAGGACTCCGCGCGGGCGTCGTGGTCGTACTCGTGCACGGTGAACGCGACGCCGGCCGACGCGAGCACGGTGGTGGCCGGCGTACCCCCGCCCGGCTTGCGCTTCGCCATCAGTTGGGGCTCCACCGGGTGCGCGCGACCTCGGTTGCGGGCAGCGAGGTGATCACGTTGATCGCGCGCAGCTCCGCGCGCAGCAGGTCGGTCACCAGGACCAGCCGCTCCGTGGCGTCGGCCGCCTCGAGCAGCTGCTGTCGCTCGCCCATCGGCAGCGGGGTGCACGCCGCGAGCGTCCACGACAGGTAGGTCGGGTCCTTCGGCAGCTCGCCCTGCAGCGGGTCGCCGGCGATCGAGCGCAGCACGTGCCGGTAGGCCGTGAACACCGCTCGGGCCTGCTGCTCGACCTCCTCGGGCACCTCCGTGTCCGGGCCGGGGACCAGGGTGACCTCGCCGACGGGGAACTCCCCACTGGTCAGCAGCCGGTCGAGCTGGATCCGGTCGCGACCGACGGCCACGACGTCGAAGCTGCCGTCGCCCCGCGCCTCGACGTCGGTCAGCTGGAGCCGCACCCCGACCCGGTACAACGACTGGGTGCCGTGGTCGCCGACCTCGTAGCCCTCCCGGATCGCCACCGACCCGAACAGCCGCTGCGAGGGGTCCTCGGTGCGCAGCAGGTGATGCACGAGCGCGCGGTAGCGGTCCTCGAAGACGTGCAGCGGCACGCTGACTCCCGGGTAGAGCACCGCGTTGAGCGGGAACATCGGGAGCTGGTCGGTCACCTGTCCAACGTAGCGGGCCGGGACCTGTGGATGAGCACGGCACGCGCCTGCGGGTCGTCCTACGGTCGTCCCACGCCCGTGGAGTTCCTCGCGCTTCCGGGCGGAGTCACCGACCTCATGCTCGACCTGGTCGCCGCGCGTTTCCCCGTCCTGTCGGTCCTCAAGGACCGCAGCACCTGGCTCCTGCCGGCGAGCTGACGCGGGGGGAGCGCCTCACCACCCGGGACGCGGCGGGGGCGACCCGCGCGCCGACCGTAGAATCGGGGCATGTCCCTGATCCGTCGCATCGACCTGCGTGACGCCGGTGCTGGCTCGGCCACCGTCGACTACCGCGCAGCAGTGCCCCGTGCCGACTTCGACATCGAGGCGGCGGTGCCGGCGGTGCATGCGATCTGCGAGGAGGTCCGCACCCGCGGCCTGGACGCGATCGTGGAGTTCGGGGAGCGCTTCGACGGCGTGCGCGTCGACGACATCCGGGTCGCGCCCGAGGCGCTGCGCAGCGCGCTCGACAACCTCGATCCCGACATCCGCGCGGGTCTGGAGGAGTCGATCCGGCGGCTGCGGGCGACCTGCGCCAACGAGCTCGAGCAGGACGCGGTCACCGACCTGGGGCCCGGGGCCCGGGTGACCCACCGCAAGGTGCCGGTCGGCCGGGTCGGCCTCTACGTGCCGGGCGGCCTCGCGCCGCTGGTGTCCTCCGTGCTGATGAACGTCGTCCCCGCCCAGACCGCGGGTGTGGGGTCGATCGCGCTGGCGAGCCCGCCCCAGAAGGAGTTCGGCGGTGCCGTCCACCCCACGATCCTGGCGGCGTGCGCGCTGTTGGGCGTCGAGGAGGTGTACGCCGTCGGCGGTGCCCAGGCGATCGCGATGTTCGCCTACGGCACCGGACCCTGCCGGCGGGTCGATCTCGTCACCGGCCCCGGCAACATCTGGGTGGTCACCGCGAAGCGGATCCTCAAGGGCCAGGTCGGGATCGACTCCGAGGCCGGCCCGACCGAGATCGCGATCCTGGCCGACGACACCGGCAACGCCGCCTATGTCGCGGCCGACCTGATCAGCCAGGCCGAGCACGACCCGCTGGCCGCCTCCGTCCTGGTCACGACCTCCGAGCGGCTCGCCGCCGAGGTGGAGGCCGAGCTCGACGTCCAGGTCGCGGCGACCAAGCACAGCGAGCGGATCACGACCTCGCTCGGCGGCAAGCAGTCCGGCATCGTGCTGGTCCGCGACCTCGAGCAGGGACTCGAGGTGGTCGACGCCTACGCCGCCGAGCACCTCGAGATCCACACCGAGGACGCCGCCGGCTGGGCCGCGCGGGTGCGCAACGCCGGTGCGATCTTCGTCGGCCCGCACGCCCCGGTGAGCCTGGGCGACTACTGCGCCGGGTCCAACCACGTGCTCCCGACGGCCGGCTGCGCGTGCCACTCCTCGGGGCTCTCGGTGCGTGCGTTCACCAAGTCCGTCCACGTCATCGACTACTCCGCCGCCGCGCTCGCCGAGGTCGCCGGGCACGTCGTGACCCTCGCCGAGGCCGAGGACCTGCCCGGCCACGGCGCCGCCGTCACGGTCCGGTCGACGCGATGAGCGCGGCCGCTTGGCCGCCGCTGCGCGCGGAGCTGCGCGGGATCGAGCCCTACGGCGCCCCGCAGCTCGACGTACCGGTCCAGCTCAACGTCAACGAGAACCCCTACGGTCCCTCCGAGGCGTGCATCGCCGACATCGCGGCGGCGGCGGCCGCGGCGGCGAGCACGCTCAACCGCTATCCCGACCGCGAGTTCACCGCGCTGCGCGAGGCACTCGCGGCCTACCTCTCGCGGGACGCGCCCGCCGGGATCGTGCCCGAGCAGGTGTGGGCGGCCAACGGGTCCAACGAGGTGATGCTCCAGCTGCTGCAGGCCTTCGGCGGACCCGGCCGCACCGCACTGAGCTTCGCGCCGACGTACTCGATGTATCCGGAGTACGCCCGCGACACCAGCACCCGCTGGGTCGCGGGTCGGCGGGCCGAGGACTTCGCGCTCGACCTCGACGCGGCGCGCGACCTGGTCAAGACCGAGCAGCCGAGCGTGATCCTGCTGCCCAGCCCCAACAACCCGACCGGCACCGCGCTGCCGCCGGAGGCGGTGGCCGTGCTCTGCGAGGCCGCGGGCGAGGAGGGGATCGTCGTCGTCGACGAGGCGTACGGCGAGTTCCGGCGGGCCGGGGTGCCGAGCGCGCTCGAGCTGCTGCCGGTCCACCGCAACCTCGTGGTCACGCGCACCATGAGCAAGGCCTTCGCGGGGGCCGGGCTGCGGCTGGGCTACCTCGCCGCGGCGCCGGAGATCTGCGACGCGATCCGGGTGGTGCGGCTGCCGTACCACCTCTCCGCCGTCACCCAGGCGGTCGCGCTCGCCGCGCTGGACCACGCGCCCGAGCTGCTCGGCAAGGTCGACGACCTGCGCCGCGAGCGCGACGTGCTGGTCGAGTGGCTGCGCGCCGAGTCCTACGACGTCGCCGACTCGGACGCGAATTTCGTGTTGTTTGGGCGATTCGCCGACCGTCATGCTGTCTGGCAGGGTCTCCTCGACCGGGGAGTCCTGATCCGGGAGACCGGGCCCGAGGGATGGTTGCGGGTCTCGGTCGGCACCCCCGCGGAGATGGCGGCCTTCCGGTCCGCCCTGACTGAGGTAGAGGGAGAGCGCGCATGACTGCCAGGACCGCCCGCGTCGAGCGGCAGACCAGCGAGTCCAAGGTCCTCGTCGAGGTGAACCTCGACGGCACCGGCCGCCACGACATCTCCACCGGCGTGGGCTTCTACGACCACATGCTCACCGCCTTCGCGCGCCACGCGCTGGTCGACCTCACCGTGCAGACCGAGGGCGACGTCCACATCGACGCCCACCACACGACCGAGGACACCGCGATCGCGCTGGGCCAGGCGCTGCGCGAGGCGCTGGGGGACAAGGCGGGCATCCGCCGCTTCGGCGACGCCACCGTCCCGCTCGACGAGGCGCTGGTGCACGCCGTCGTCGACGTCTCGGGCCGTCCCTACTGCGTCCACACCGGCGAGCCCGAGGGCCAGCAGTACGTCCAGCTCGGTGGCTCCGGGGTGTCGTACCTCGGCTCGCTGACCCAGCACGTCTTCGAGTCGATCGCCTTCCACGGCCACTTCGCGCTGCACGTGCGGGTGCTCGCCGGTCGCGAGCCGCACCACATCGTCGAGACCCAGTTCAAGGCGTTCGCCCGGGCGTTCCGCGACGCGGTCGCGCTCGACCCGCGCGAGACGGGCATCCCGTCCACGAAGGGTGCTCTGTGAGCGCTCCGTCCGTCGTCGTCCTCGACTACGGCTCCGGCAACCTGCGCTCCGCCGTCCGCGCCGTCGAGCGGGCCGGGGCGTCGGTCACCCTCACCGGAGACCTGGACACGGCGATGGAGGCCGACGGGCTGCTGGTGCCCGGCGTCGGCGCCTACGAGGCGTGCATGCGCGGCCTGCGCGCGATCCGCGGCGAGCGGATCATCGCGCGCCGCCTGTCCGGCGGCCGGCCGGTGCTCGGCATCTGCGTGGGCATGCAGATCCTGTTCGAGCGCGGCATCGAGCACGGCGTCGAGACCGAGGGCTGCGGCGAGTGGCCGGGCGTCGTGGAGCGGCTGCAGGCGCCGATCGTCCCGCACATGGGCTGGAACACGGTCTCGGCGCCCGAGCAGACCCGCCTCTTCGCCGGGATCGAGGACGAGCGCTTCTACTTCGTGCACTCCTACGGCGTGCGCGACTGGACCCTGGTCACCAACGACCGCACCCCCGACAGCCACCAGCCGCTGGTCACCTGGGCCGAGCACGGCGGCGACCGCTTCGTCGCGGCCGTCGAGAACGGTCCGCTGTGCGCGACCCAGTTCCACCCGGAGAAGTCGGGCGACGCGGGCGCCCAGCTGCTGCGCAACTGGGTCGGCTCGCTGGGCTGACGGGCCGGCCCCCGAGGGCCGGCCCGGACCCGGTCAGCGGACCTTGAGCTTGGTGGTGCCGGTGGAGGCGCCGACCGTCCCGGTGTACGACGCCGTGACGGTGTAGCGGCCCTTCGCGGTGACCTTCTTGAAGACCGCCTTCGCCCGTCCCGCGGTGACCGCGACGGTCTTGGTCTTCACCTGCTTGCCCTTCTTCAAGGTGAAGGTGACCGTGCCGGCCGGGGTCGCGCCGGGCGCGCTGACGGTGGCGCTGACCTTGGCCTTGCGCGCCTTCTTCGCGTACTTCGCCTTCACCGTGGTGGTCGACGCCGGCGCGGCGGTGACGCCGATGGTGCTGATCACCCGGTTGCTGCCCGCAGCGGGCGTGCAGGGCACGTCGATGGGCGTCGGGGCCTGGCCGGTCTTGTAGATCGTGATCGTGACGGCCTGGTTGCCGGCGGCGATCTGGTGGCTCGCGCCCTCGGTCCCCGCGGTGATCGCGGCCATGGTCCCAGTGCCGCTGACGACGATCGGGCCGGAGGCCGGCACGGCCGTGGGCGGGACGGTGATCGTCGTGGTCCGGGCGACGCCGTCGACCAGCGTGGTGCCCTGGACGGTGCCGCCGACCTGGTCGGGCTGGAAGAGTCGCAGGAGGTCGGCGGTGCCTTCCGGCACGGTGAGCGCGACGTTCAGCATGGGGGTGATCGAGGTGCCGGCGGGGATCGTCGCCGGCGCGTTCGTGGTGATGTCGGCGGTGAAGGTGTCCGTGCCGCCGATGGGCAGGGCGCAGTCGAAGTCGATGGCTGCCGCCGACGCCGGGGTCGACGTACCGAGGACCACGGCGGTGGTGGCCGCGAGGCCGAGAACGGCTCCGGCGGAGACGGAGCGGAGAGTGCGCTGAGGCACGGTCATGTGGGTTTCCCTCCCGAAGGTGACATGAGGACGGCCGCCACCCCTCCCAAGGTGGCGGCCGTTATTGATACCCCATCACAAAAAGAGAACAAGTTCTAGGGCGCGCCCTGGGTGTGGGGTGATCTCGGCGAGATGCGACGCAGGGCGCGGCGATCGGCTCCTCTAGGATCGCGGCCATGACCGGCTACCTGGAGCTGCTGCCCGCCGTCGACATCAAGGGCGGCCAGGCCGTCCAGCTGGTGCAGGGCGTGGACGGCTCCGAGAAGCGCTTCGGCGACCCGATCGAGGCCGCGCTGCGCTGGCAGGAGGCCGGTGCCGAGTGGATCCACCTGGTCGACCTGGACGCCGCGTTCGGCCACGGCAACAACCGCGAGCTGCAGGCGGCGATCGTGGGTCGCCTCGACATCCAGGTCGAGATGAGCGGCGGGATCCGCGACGACGAGTCGCTGGAGGCCGCGATGGCCACCGGCTGCCGGCGCGTCAACATCGGCACCGCCGCCCTCGAGCAGCCGGAGTGGTGTGCCCGTGCCATCGCGACGTACGGAGACCGGGTGGCCGTCGGGCTCGACGTCCGCGGCCGCACCCTGGCCGCCCGTGGCTGGACCAAGGAGGGCGGCGACCTCTACGAGACCCTCGCCCGCCTCGACGCGGAGGGCTGCGCTCGCTACGTCGTCACCGACGTCAACAAGGACGGCATGCTGCAGGGCCCCAACCTGCAGCTGCTCGAGGACGTCTGCGCCGCCACCTCGCGCCCGGTCGTCGCCTCCGGTGGTGTCACCACGCTCGACGACATCCGCGCGCTGATGAAGCTGGTCCCCGTCGGGGTCGAGGGCGCCATCGCCGGGACCGCCCTCTACACCGGGCAGTTCACCCTCGAGGACGCGCTCGCGCTGACCAGGGGCGGGCTCGTATGAGCGTCGCGGTGCGGGTCATCCCGTGCCTCGACGTCGACGCCGGCCGGGTGGTCAAGGGCGTGAACTTCCAGGAGCTCCGCGACGCCGGCGACCCGGTCGAGCTGGCCCGGCTCTACGACGCCGAAGGAGCTGACGAGCTCACCTTCCTCGACATCTCCGCCTCCCACGAGGGCCGCGCGACGACGATGGACATCGTCTCGGCGACCGCCGAGCAGGTCTTCATCCCGCTCACCGTCGGCGGGGGCGTCTCCTCGGTCGACGACGTCGACCGGCTACTGCGTGCCGGCGCCGACAAGATCGCGGTCAACACCGCCGCGATCCGCCGCCCCGAGCTGATCTCCGAGATCGCCGACCGCTTCGGCAACCAGGTGCTGGTGCTCTCCGTCGACGCCCGCCGGGCCGGCGACCAGGCGCCCGGCGACTCGGGCTTCGAGGTCACCACCCACGGCGGACGCCGGTCGGCCGGCATCGACGCCGTCGAGTGGGCCGTGCGCGCCGCCGAGCTGGGCGCCGGCGAGATCCTGCTCAACGCCATGGACGCCGACGGCACCACCGACGGCTTCGACCTGGAGCTGATCCGCAAGGTCCGCGCCGAGGTCTCCATCCCCGTCATCGCCTCCGGTGGGGCGGGCGCGGTCGAGCACTTCCCGCCCGCCGTCGAGGCCGGCGCCGACGCGGTGCTGGCGGCCACCGTGTTCCACTTCGGCACCCTCCGCATCGCCGAGGTGAAGGCATCCCTGGCGGCGGCAGGTGTGCCGGTCCGCTGACGGGGGAGGGTGCGGCCATGAGCTATGACGTCTACCAGCCGGACGGACAGCCTGACGGGCAGCCGGAGCAGGCCGCGGCCGCCGGGACCTGGCGGGTCGCCATCGAGTACTCCAACCAGGGCCAGGCCAAGCCGCCCACGCTGGTCCAGATCGGCCGCACCGAGCACGCCGACCGGGCCACCGCGCTGCGGGCCGCCGAGCGCGCGTCGTACGAGTTCAGCCCGCCGGACCCGTGGTCCGAGCAGAGCCGGCAGGTGTTCCGCGACGGCCCCGACGGCTACCTGGTGATCCTCGAGGGCGCCACCTCCACCTTCCACATGAGCGTGCGGATCGTCAGCGCGCTCGCGCCGCCGGTCACCAGCACGGCCGTCCGCTAGGAGGCTGTCCACAGGCTGCCGGGAGCCGGTTGCGGGACGCCGGGCGCCGTCGTTTGCTGGGCCCATGTCCCGAGCCTTCCGCGACGACCTGGAGTTCCACGGCGCCCTGGTCGTCGAGCCGCCCCTCACTGCTGAGCACGCCGTGCTGCTGCGCCGGCTGACCGACGTCCAGCTCCGCCGGCTGCGCGCCGACCCGAGCGACGAGGAGCCGCCGCCCCTGCCGCCGTTGGCCGGTACGCCGCCCGACGGGGTGTGCGGCTGGACGTCGTGCGGCCACGGCTGCTGCCTGTGGGTCGACGACGCCGGCCAGGCGAGCGTGGCCTCGGTGACCCGGTGGCTGCGCTACCTGATGAGGCACTACCTCGCCGAGCGGCACACCCTCGACGGGGTGGTCGTCGTGCGCGACCGCCACACGTCGCAGACCACCGCGATCCGGGTCCGCGCCAACCAGGTGGGCCGGGTGCTGCTGTGCGGGCCCGATCCGCGCTACCGCGGCCACTGGGACGGCTGGGGCGGCGAGCCGTCCGAGCCGGGCTCCGTGGTCGTCGACCTCGCGAGCCGGCGCCCGGAGGGCTGATCCGCGATTGCCCACTCTGTTGGGCTGACTGCAGTGGGCCCCGCCGCGAGGCTCGCACTGTGCCCGGCCGCGACATCCTCGAGGACTGGGAGGAGATCGCGGCCGACTTCGGCCACCGGGTCCGGGCCCTGCGGCTGGCGCGGGGGATGACTCAGGAGCAGCTCGGCCACGCGGTCTCGTTGAGCCGCAACCAGGTGCAGAACATCGAGAGCTCGCGCAACAACAGCCGCGACGCCGACGGCCGTCGCGTCGGCGGTACGGCGAACCCGCGGCTCGAGACCGTCTACGCCCTTGCCCGGGTGCTCGGGGTCGAGGTCACCGAGCTGATGCGGCACTGAGCCGAGCCGGGCGGGTCCTGCGTTTCCGTCGTACCCGGCATTCGGGGTCGCCCAGAGCCGGAACCACGACAGGGATGCCGGGTGCGACGACACCACCCGGCGGCCACGCCCCGCGCGAGCCGAGGAATAGGCTCACCCGGTGTCGGGTTGCGGGGTGAAGTGAGCACAGGAAGCCGTACGACGTCCGCCGGCTTCGGCGTGCTCTGGGTGGCGATCAAGCGGGAGCCGTGGATCTTCGCGGTGTCGACGGTCGGCAGCGTCCTGTTCGGTGCGCTGACGGTGGCGGACGCCTGGGTGCTGGGCTGGTCGACGGACCACGTGGTGCTGCCCGCGTTCCGCGACGGCGAGATCGGCGCGGGCCTGCTGTGGGCGGTGCTCGGGCTGTTCGTCGGGGTCGCGATCCTGCGCGCGGTGGGCATCGTGGCGCGCCGGCTCGGGGCGGGCGTCATGCAGTACCGGATGCAGGCCCACAGCCGCCGCGCGGTCACCCGCCAGTACCTCCGCCTGCCCATGGAGTGGCACCAGCGCCATCCCACCGGTGAGCTGCTGTCCAACGCGAACGCCGACGTCGAGGCGGCCTGGGGACCGATCGCGCCACTGCCGATGGCGGTCGGAACCGTCGCGATGATGGTGATCGCGGTCGTGCAGATGCTGCTGACCGACCTGGTCCTCGCGGCCGTCGGGCTGCTGGTGTTCCCGCTCGTCATCGGCGTCAACGTCGTCTACCAACGCCTCGCGCAGGGCTGGGCAACCCGCGCCCAGGAGCTGCGCGCCGAGCTGTCCGAGATCGCCCACGAGTCCTTCGACGGCGCGCTCGTGGTCAAGACGCTCGGCCGTGAGCCCGAGGAGACCCAGCGGTTCCGGGCCAAGGCCGAGGAGCTGCGCGAGGCCAACATCAGGGTCGGCCGGATCAGGGCGGCCTTCGATCCCACCCTGGCCGCGCTGCCCAATCTCGCGGTCCTGGTCGTGCTGGTCATCGGCGTGCACCGCGTGGTGTCCGGCGCGACCGTGGCCGGCGACGTGGTGACCGTCGCCTACCTGCTCACCGTCGTCGCCTTCCCGATCCGCTCGATCGGCTGGCTGCTGGGCGACTTCCCGCGCAGCGTGGTCGGCTACCGCCGGGTCGCCGCGGTGATCGCCGCCACCGGCGCGATGGAGTACGGCGACCGCCCGGCCCCGGCGAGCCCCGGCGGCGCCCGCCTCGAGGTCGACGGCGCCGCCTTCGGCTACACCCCCGAACGGCCGCTGCTGCGCGAGCTCACCTTCGACGTCGAGCCGGGCCGCACGGTCGCCCTGGTCGGCGCGACCGCGTCCGGCAAGAGCACGCTGACCGGACTGCTGGCGCGGCTGGTCGACGTCGACGCCGGCGCGATCCGGGTCGACGGCACCGACCTGCGCGAGCTGCGCCGGGGCGGGCTCGCGGAGCTGCTGGCCGTCGTACCGCAGAGCGCCTTCCTGTTCGACGACACGGTGCGCGGCAATGTCACCCTCGGCCTCGACGTCCCCGACGAGGACGTGTGGGCCGCGCTGCGCACCGCCCAGGCCGACGGCTTCGTGGCTGCCCTGCCCGAGGGACTCGACACCCGGCTGGGGGAGCGCGGCACCTCCCTGTCGGGCGGCCAGCGACAGCGGCTCTCGCTCGCGCGGGCACTGGTGCGGCGTCCGCGCCTGCTGGTCCTCGACGACGCCACCTCGGCGGTCGACCCGGAGGTGGAGGCGCGGATCCTGGCCGGCCTCGGCGACACCGACACCACCCTGGTCGTCGTCGCCTACCGCAAGGCCACCATCGGCCTGGCCGACGAGGTGCTCTACCTCGTCGACGGCCGGATCGCCGACCGCGGCCCCCACGAGGAGCTGGTCGCGCGCAACGCCGACTACGCCCGCCTGGTCAACGCCTACGAGACCGAGCACGAGGAGGTGACGGCGTGAGCAGCACCCTGTCCCCGGAGCGGGGCGCCGCGCACACCCGGCTCGCCACGGGCGAGGAGATCGGCGCCTGGGAGACCATCCGCCGCGGCATCCGCCACTCGCCCGAGCTGACCGAGGGCATCGGCTGGACCCTGACCCTCGCCGTGATCGCGTCCGTCGGCCAGGTCGTCGTCCCGATCGCGGTCCAGCAGACCATCGACAAGGGCCTGCACGGCGCCGGCGGTCCCGACGTCTCGTTCACGACCTGGCTCGCACTGGCGGCCGGGCTCGCGATCGTGGTGACCAGCTGGGCGTCGTACGCCATGACGGCGCGGCTGTTCTCCACCGCCGAGCGCGGCCTGGCGACGCTGCGGGTCAAGGCGTTCCGCCACGTCCACGACCTGCCGCTGCTCACCCAGAACACCGAGCGCCGGGGCGCCCTCGTCTCGCGGGTCACCAGCGATGTCGACCAGGTCAGCCAGTTCCTGGTGTTCGGCGGCCTGATCTTCGTGGTGAGCGTCGGGCAGATGCTCATCGCGACCGTGGTGATGGTGTTCTACAGCTGGCAGCTCGCGATCGTGGTGTGGGTCTGCTTCGCCCCGCTGTTCTTGAGCCTGCGCTACTTCCAGCGCAAGCTGGCCGCCGCCTACGGCACCGTACGACGCCAGGTCGGCGTGCTGCTGTCCGCCGTCTCCGAGCCGGTGGTCGGGGCGGCGGTCGTCAAGTCCTACGCGATCGAGGCTCGCACCCAGGAGCGGATCGACACCGCGATCGAGGCCCACAAGTCCGCCAGCACCCGCGCCCAGGGCTTCACGGCCTTCTCCTTCAGCCTCGGCGGGATCTCGGCCGGGATCGCCAACGCCGGCGTGCTGATCGTCGGGATCTGGCTGGGCCAGGGCTTCGCCTGGGGTGAGGGGATCACGGCGGGCGAGGTGCTCGCGTTCGCGTTCCTGGTGACGCTGTTCGTCGGCCCGGTGCAGATGGGCACCCAGATCCTCACCGACGCCCAGAACGCGATCGCCGGCTGGCGGCGCGTGATCGGCATCCTGGACACCCCGGCCGACCTCGTCGACCCGGGTGCCGACGGCCGGAGCCTGCCGAAGGGAGCGATCGACGTCCGCTTCGAGGAGGTGTCCTTCGCCTATCCCGGCGGCGTCGAGGTGCTCTCCGGCATCGACCTGGTGATCCCCGCGGGTCAGCGGGTCGCGGTGGTCGGCGAGACCGGCTCCGGCAAGTCCACCATCGCCAAGCTGCTCACCCGGCTGATGGACCCCAGCCGGGGCCGGGTCCTGCTCGACGGCGTCGACCTGCGCGAGGTGGCCGAGAGCGCGCTGCGCCGCAGCGTCGTCCTCGTCCCGCAGGAGGGCTTCCTCTTCGACGACACCTTGGCCGCGAACGTCCGCTACGGCCGGCTCGGCGCCACCGAGGCCGAGATCCGCGAGGCGGCCGACACCATCGGCCTCGGCGACTGGCTCGCCGGCCTGCCCGACGGCGTCGACACCCGGGTCGGGCAGCGCGGGGAGTCGCTGTCGGCGGGCGAGCGCCAGCTCGTCGCGCTGCTCCGCGCCCAGCTCGCCGACCCCGACCTGCTCGTCCTCGACGAGGCCACCAGCGCGGTCGACCCCGAGCTGGAGACCCGGATCGGCCGGGCCCTGGAGCGGCTGATGAGCGGGCGGACCTCGGTCACCATCGCCCACCGGCTCTCGACGGCCGAGGCCGCCGACGTCGTCGTTGTCGTCGACCGGGGCCGGGTCGTGCAGCACGGCCCGCATGCCGAGCTGGTGCGGCAGCCCGACACCCCCTACGCGAGGCTGCACGCCTCGTGGGTGGCGCAGCACGGCCGACCGGGATAATGGAGCTCGTGACCTCTCTCGACCCCGCGATCGCCGACCGCCTCAAGCGCACCCCCGACGGGCTGGTGCCGGCGGTGGTGCAGCAGCACGACACCGGTGAGGTGCTGATGCTGGCGTGGATGGACGACGAGGCCCTGCACCGCACCCTGACGACGGGACGGGCCACCTACTGGAGCCGCTCGCGTGGGGAGTACTGGGTCAAGGGCGAGACCTCCGGCAACCCGCAGGCCGTCAAGGAGGTCCGGCTCGACTGCGACGGCGACACGCTGCTGGTCAAGGTCGACCAGGTCGGCGTGGCCTGCCACACCGGCGCCCGCACCTGCTTCGACGACGGGCTGCTCGGTGGCTGAGCCCCGCAGCACCTTCGGCCCGGTCGTCCTGCTCGGCCTCGCCGGCAGCGGCTTCGCGGCGCTCGCCGGTCACAAGGCGATGCTGGCGATCCCGGAGGCGACGCTCACCGCGGCCGGCGGCATCGCCCCGACCGTCGGCGACCGGTCGGTCGAGTTCCCGCTCGCCGGAGCCCTCGCGCTGGTGGCGCTGGCCGCCTGGGGCGTGCTGCTGGTCACCCGCGGCATCGTGCGCCGCGGCGCCGCGGTCCTGGCGCTGCTCGGCGCGGCCGGCGTCCTGGTCGTCGTGGTGGTCGGCGGCTTCGTGCAGGACGACGACGCCGCGGCCGACCTCGCCACCCGGCTCGGCCTCAACCTGGCCGCGGTCGACGTCGAGCGCAGTGGCTGGCTGTGGGTCGCCATCGGCTGCTCCCTCGTCGCCCTGGTCGCCGCGGCCGCGGCCGTGCGCCTGGTGCCGTCGTGGCCCGAGATGGGCAGCCGGTACGACGCCCCGACGGGCGCCGCGTCCAGCAGCGCCCCGGTCGCCGGCCAGGACCCGGCCGAGCAGTCGAACCTCGACCTGTGGAAGTCCCTCGACGAGGGGCACGACCCCACGGACGAGTGAGTCGCACCAACCCCTAGAATCACCCTCGATCCACCCGAAGCGCCCGAACGAGCGAGGAGTTCCCTCTCATGGCCGACAACCACGGCAACACCCCCGCGGCCTGGTCCGCCGTTCTCGTCGCGCTCCTGGGCTTCGTCGTGGGCGCGATCGGCATGTCCCTGCACCCGCTCAACTGGACCCTGTTCTGGGTCGGCACCGCCGTGGTGATCGCCGGCGGCGTGGTGTTCCTGGTGATGGCCAAGATGGGCTTCCACGAGGCCGGCCACTGACCGTGGAGAGCCGGCGGCGCCGCATGGTGCCGCCCGTCCTCGTCGTCGGCGGCCTGGCCGCGGCGACCCTCGCCCTGCACCTGCGCGACCCGCACGAGCAGGGCAGCTGGGGTGCGTGCCCCTTCGCGCTGAGCGGGTTCTACTGCCCCGGCTGCGGCGGCCTGCGGGCCGTGAACGACCTCGGCAACCTCCAGCTCGGCGCGGCCGCGTCGAGCAACCTGCTCTTCGTGCTGGCGCTGCCGTTCGTGGTCTACGCGCTGGCGCGCTGGACGGCCGGTCGCTGGACCGGGACCGCCTGGGTGGTCTCGGAGCGGCGGATGCTGACCCTCACCGGTGTGCTGCTCGCCGCGATGCTGGTGTTCGCGGTACTGCGCAACCTCCCGGTCGGGGCCTGGCTGGCGCCCTGACTCAGTAGTCGCCGTTCAGCTCGCTGAACACGCCGATCCCGCCGTACACGAAGAGCAGCGCGATGCTGAGCAGGCCGAAGGCGACGGCCACGGCACCCGTGATGATGCCGGCGAGCGCGAGACCGTCGCCGGTCTTGGCGCCGTGGGACTCGCGGATGTCCTTGCGCGCCATCACACCGCAGACGATCCCCGCGATGCCGACCAGCCCGAACAGGCCGCAGCAGCAGCCGAGCACGATGCCGGAGATGCCGGTGACCAGTGCGGCGATCGCCATGCCGGACTGCGCCGGCGGCTGGTGGCCGTAGCCGGGCTGCGGGTAGCCGTAGCCGCCGTAGCCACCACCCTGGCCGCCGTAGGGGGTGTAGCCCTCCGGCGGCGGGGTGCCGTACGGCGGGGGCTCGTTGCTGCTCATGGAACTCTCCGTCCGGACGCGCCGACGGGGCCGGGCCGCTGCCCGGCCCCGTCGGCCGTGTCGCTGGGGCGGGCCCGCTCAGTAGAGCGAGGCGCCGGCCGCGATCAGGATGATGTTGAGGATGATGCCGAGGGCCGACAGCGCGGTGCCGATGATGCCGCAGATCCAGCCGGCCTTGATGACGCCCGCGTTGTTGTAGTTGGCGGTCTTGCTCTCGTCGAGGGCCTTCTTGCCCATGATGATCGCCGGGATGCCGGTGAACAGGCCACAGCAGATCAGGCTCAGGATGCCGAGGATGAGGATGGTCGTGCCCTGCGGGTGGTCGCCACCACCGACGGGGCCGCCGTAGCCGTAGCCACCGGCGGGCGGAGGGGGCGGGGTGCCGTAGTTCGGCGGCTCGTTGTAGCTCACGATGAGGGTCCCTTCTCAGGTGTGCGGTGTCGGTGCGGGCCCGACCGAGTTCCGGGCGGTGTGTGGAACCCTAACGGCCGCGTGCCACACTCGACACCACGCGTCGGTGTGTCGGTGCCGTCGGACCTTCCCCCTCGTCGCGCAGCTCGAACCATGCCCACCACAGAAACGTCACGGAGGCGTCAGATGTCGGCCCCCCAGGCCTCTCAGCCCACGGTGCTGGACGGGATCGTCGCCGGAGTTCTCGAGGACCTCGCCGCGCGTCAGGCGGTCACCTCGGAGGCGGACCTGCGGGCCGCGCTCACCGACGTCGACCCGCCGCGCGACCCGATGCCCCACTTCCGCGCCCCGGGGTCGAGCGTGATCGCCGAGGTCAAGCGCCGTAGCCCGAGCAAGGGCGCGCTGGCCGACATCCCCGACCCCGCCTCACTCGCGCGCGAGTACGCCGCCGGCGGCGCGGGCGCGATCAGCGTGCTCACCGAGCAGCGCCGCTTCGGCGGCAGTCTCGACGATCTGCGCACGGTTCGGGCCAGCGTCGACGTGCCGGTGCTGCGCAAGGACTTCATCGTCACCGAGTACCAGCTCCTCGAGGCCCGGGCGGCCGGCGCCGACCTGGCGCTGCTGATGGTCGTCTCGCTCCCGGGCGAGCGGCTGCGCCGGCTCCACGACTTCGCGCGCGAGCTCGGGCTGAGCGTGCTGATGGAGGTCCACGACGAGGAGGAGACGGCGCGCGCGGTCGAGGTCGGCGCCGAGCTGATCGGCGTCAACGCGCGCGACCTCAAGACGCTCGAGATCGACCTCGACGTCTTCGGGCGGCTCGCGCCGCTCATCCCCGAGGACCGGGTCAAGGTCGCCGAGTCCGGCATCTTCGGCCCGCGCGACGTCGAGCGGTTCGTCGGCGAGGGCGCCCGGGCGGTGCTCGTCGGCGAGGCGCTGGTGAAGGATGGCGCACCACGCCAGGCAGTTGCGGCAATGACGGGAATCACCAGATGAGCAGCACGTACGACGCCGACACGTTCGGCTGGTTCGGGGGGACGGGCGCGTTCGGCGGCCGCTTCATGCCGGAGGCGCTGATGGCGGCGCTCGACGAGCTCGACGTGGCCTGGCGCGGCGCGATGGCCGACCCGGCGTTCACGGCCGAGTTCGAGCGGCTGCTCACCGACTACGCCGGCGTCCCCAGCATGCTCTACGACGCCACCCGGCTCGCCGACAGTCCAGGGGTCGCCGGCACCGGGACCAGATTCCTGCTCAAGCGCGAGGACCTCAACCACACCGGCGCCCACAAGATCCGCAACGTGCTCGGCCAGGCGCTGCTCACCCAGCGGATGGGCAAGACCCGGGTCATCGCCGAGACCGGCGCCGGCCAGCACGGCGTCGCGTCGGCCACCGCCGCGGCGTACCTCGGGCTCGACTGCACCGTCTACATGGGCGAGGTAGACACCGAGCGGCAGGCCCTCAACGTGGCTCGGATGCAGCTGCTCGGCGCCGAGGTGATCCCGGTCAAGAGCGGCTCCCGCACCCTCAAGGACGCCATCAACGAGGCGCTGCGCGACTGGGTGGCGACGGTCGACGAGACGGCCTACCTGTTCGGCACCGCCGCCGGACCCCACCCCTTCCCGAGCCTGGTGCTCAGCTTCGTGCGCGGCATCGGCGACGAGGCCCGGCGCCAGTGTCTCGAGCTCACCGGTGCGCTGCCCGACGCGGTCGCCGCCTGCGTGGGCGGCGGGTCCAACGCGATCGGGCTCTTCGCCGGCTTCCTCGACGACCCCGAGGTCGCGATCTACGGCTTCGAGCCGGGCGGCGACGGGGTCGAGACCGGCCGGCACGCCGCGACCATCTTCGCCGGCTCGATCGGCGTGCTCCACGGTGCCCGCACCTACGTGCTCCAGGACGAGGACGGCCAGACCGTCGAGTCGCACTCCATCTCGGCCGGCCTCGACTATCCCGGGGTCGGCCCGCAGCACTCCGCGCTCGCCGCTGCCGGGCGGGCGACCTACCTGCCCGTCACCGACGCCGAGGCGATGGAGGCGATGGCGCTGCTCGCCCGCACCGAGGGCATCATCGCGGCCATCGAGTCCGCGCACGCCGTCGCCGGCGCGCTGCGGCTGGCGAAGGAGCGTCCGGGCCAGACCATCGTGGTCAACCTCTCCGGGCGTGGCGACAAGGACATGGGCACCGCTATGGACTGGTTCCACCTGGGCGAGGCGGGGGAGGGCGCGTGAGCACGAGCACGGCCTTCGAGAAGGCGCGCGCGGAGGGCCGGGCCACCCTGGTCGGCTACCTCCCAGCCGGATTCCCCGACGTCGCGGGCAGCATCGCCGCGCTGCGGGTGATGGTCGAGGCGGGTTGCGACGTGATCGAGATCGGCCTGCCCTACAGCGACCCGGTCATGGACGGCCCGATCATCCAGGCCGCCGCCCAGCAGGCCCTCGACGCCGGCGTCCGCACCACCGACGTGCTGCGGGTCGTCGAGGCGGTCGCCGCGACCGGTGTCCCCACCCTGGTGATGACCTACTGGAACCCGATCGAGCGCTACGGCGTCGAGCGGTTCGCCCAGGACCTGGCCGACGCCGGGGGAGCGGGCCTGATCACGCCCGACCTCACGCCCGACTTCGCCCCCGACTGGATCGCCGCGGCCGACGCGCGCGACCTCGACAAGGTCTTCCTGGTCGCGCCGTCCTCGACCGACGAGCGGATCGCGCTGACCACCGCCGCCTCGCGCGGCTTCGTCTACGCGACCGGGATCATGGGCGTCACCGGCACCAAGCAGGCCACCGCCGCGGGGGTCGCCCCGCTGATCGCCCGCACCAAGGCGACCACGGACCTCCCGGTCGGGGTGGGGGTCGGCGTCAGCACCGGCGCCCAGGCCGCCGACCTGGCGTCGTACGCCGACGGGGTGATCGTCGGCTCCGCCTTCGTGCGCACCCTCCTGGGGCATCCCGACGACCGCCCGGCGGGTCTGGCCGCCCTGGCGGCGCTCACCGAGGAGCTCGCGGGAGGCGTCCGTGCGTAGGCTGCACTGCGGGCTGACCGCCCTCGTCGCTCTGCTCGGGCTGGCCCTGTCGGCGTGCACCAGCGAGCCCGACACGTTCACCGGCACCCGGCTGACCAGCCCGTTCAAGGCGGCGGACGTCACGCTGAGCGACACCGACGGGACGCCGTACTCGCTGGCGACCGACACGACCAAGCCGCTCACCCTGGTGTTCTTCGGCTACACCAGCTGCCCGGACTACTGCCCGATGGTCATGAACAACCTGGCCGCGGCGGTGAACCGGCTCGACGCCGCCGACAAGAAGAAGGTCGACGTGGTCTTCGTGACGACCGACCCGGCCACCGACACCGCGCAACGGCTGCGCTCGTACCTCGACGGCTACAACAAGTCGTTCATCGGCCTCACCGGCGACATCGAGCAGGTCATCGAGGCCGGGGACTCGCTCAAGGTCTACGTCAGCGACGGGAAGAAGCTGCCGAGCGGCGGCTACGACCTCGGTGGCCACACCACGAGCACGCTCGCCATCGACCCCAGCCACCACGCCGTCGCGCTGTGGAACCAGGAGACCTCCAGCGCGGAGTTCGCCTCCGACATCCACACCCTGCTCACCGACGACGAGTAAGACCCAGGAGTCGCCGTGCTTCCCGCCCTCATCGCCGCCACCATCCCCAGTCCGTCGCAGGGCGTGTGGCACCTCGGGCCGTTCCCGCTGCGCGGCTACGCCCTGTGCATCATCCTCGGCATCGTCGTGGCCATCTGGATCGGCGAGAAGCGCTGGCAGGCCCGCGGCGGGACCCTCGGCGAGGTCCAGGACGTCGCGATCTGGGCGGTGCCGTTCGGCCTGGTCGGCGCCCGGCTCTACCACGTCGCCACCGACTGGGAGAAGTACTTCGGCTCCGGCGGCGACCCGGTCAAGGCGCTCTACGTCTGGGAGGGCGGGCTCGGCATCTGGGGCGGCGTCGCCCTCGGCGCGGTGGGCGCCTGGATCGGCGCCCGCCGGCGCGGCATCAAGATCCTGCCGCTGCTCGACGCGCTCGCGCCGGGCGTGCTGGTCGCGCAGGCGATCGGCCGTTGGGGCAACTGGTTCAACCAGGAGCTCTACGGCCGGCCCACCGACCTGCCGTGGGGCCTGGAGATCCAGCAGAAGCACTGGCAGTGCCTCGTCGACGGGGAGCAGACCAGCGGCGCCGCGTGCGGGACCGCGCTCGGCGGCCCGTACGCCGACGGGGTCGTGTTCCACCCGACCTTCCTCTACGAGTGCCTGTGGAACCTGGCCGCGTTCGCGGTCATCCTGTGGCTCGAGCGCCGCTTCCGCCTCGGGTACGGCCGGGTGATGGCGGTCTACGTGATGGCCTACACCCTGGGCCGCGGCTGGATCGAGTACCTCCGCGTCGACAACGTCCAGCTCGAGAACGTCCTCGGCCTGCGGTTCAACGTGTGGACCTCGATCGTGCTGTTCGTCGCGGCCGCCGCCTACTTCGTCTGGTCCAGCCGGAACCGCCCCGGCCGCGAGGAGCAGGTGTACGTCGACGGCCGCGGCCCGGCCGCCGACCAGTCCGACCGGCCCGACCAGTCCGACCGGGACGAGTCCGCCGAGGCCGCCGACGAGCCCGCGGAGCCCGCCGCCGAGCCCGCCGACGGGGACTCGTCCACGATCTGACCCGAGTTCGACAACCAATTGCCGTCGATCCACTCGACTCATTGCGCATCGGGTCGGCCGTCGGGGCGATGAGCGGGTAGCTGTGCCCCTTTTTCATGTCGCCTGTCGCCTCCGGAGCCCCAGGCGTCGCCTCCGGAGCCCCAGGCGTCGCCTCCGGAACCCCAGGCGTCGCCTCCGGAACCCCAGGCGTCGCCTCCGGAGCCGCCAAGGTCCGATCCGCTGGAGGACGTGCCCCGGGTTGCTCCTGGCCGCCCACGGCACGCCGGGAGTCATCGTCGAGCAGGGTCCCACGGATGTGATCTTCGACAATCCGCAGGACCCGCGCACGGCTGACTACGTGAACGGTCGCTTCGGCTGAGGGCCGCCGGGGTGTCCGGCGATGAAAACGGTGGGACACAGCGCGTTGACATGCTGCTAACCTGAAGCCTCCGCCGCGTGGGCCAATGCCGTCCCTTGCGCCCCACCTTCTGTTCGTCCCTCACCGGCCCCGCGGGGTCGTCGGGACGCAGACGTAGTCGACGGGAGAACCCTGGTGCCCTCTTCGCACAACGCGTTCCCGCCGCCCGAGGGTCTCTATGACCCGCGTCACGAGCACGACGCCTGTGGTGTCGCCTTCGTCGCGACGCTGACCGGTGTGGCCAGTCACGACATCGTGACGAAGGCCCTGACGGCCCTGCGCAACCTCGACCACCGCGGTGCCGCGGGCGCCGAGGCCAACTCCGGCGACGGCGCCGGGATCCTGCTGCAGGTGCCCGACGCATTCCTGCGCGCGGTCGCCGCCGACGCGGGGATCACGCTGCCGGTCGCCGGCACGTACGCCGTCGGCACAGCCTTCCTGCCCGGCGACGAGGGCGAGGTCGCCAAGACCCGCACCCGGATCGAGGAGATCGCCGTCGAGGAGGGCCTCGTCGTCCTCGGCTGGCGCGAGGTCCCGGTCGAGCCGAGCATCCTCGGCACCATGGCGCTCAGCGTCATGCCGACGTTCACCCAGCTGTTCGTGCAGGCGCCCGGCGGCGCGCTCAACGGCATGGACCTCGAGCGCCTCGCCTTCTGCCTGCGCAAGCGGGCCGAGCGCGAGACCGACGTCTACTTCCCGTCGCTGTCGTCGCGCACCCTCGCCTACAAGGGCATGCTGACGACCGACCAGCTCGACAACTTCTTCCCCGACCTGCGCGACGAGCGGATGGCCTCGGCGATCGGCGTCGTGCACTCGCGGTTCTCGACCAACACCTTCCCGAGCTGGCCGCTCTCGCACCCGTTCCGGTTCATCGCCCACAACGGCGAGATCAACACCGTGATGGGCAACCGCAACTGGATGCGCGCCCGCGAGGCGCTGCTGGCCTCCGACGCCATCCCGGGCGACCTCGAGCGACTGTTCCCGATCTGCACCCCGGGCGCGTCCGACTCGGCGTCCTTCGACGAGGTGCTGGAGCTGCTCCACATGGGTGGGCGCAGCCTGCCCCACGCCGTGCTGATGATGATCCCCGAGGCGTGGGAGAACCACACCGAGATGGACGCGAAGCGGCGCGACTTCTACCGCTTCCACTCCGCCACCATGGAGCCGTGGGACGGCCCGGCGTGCGTCGTGTTCACCGACGGCACCCAGATCGGCGCGGTCCTCGACCGCAACGGCCTGCGTCCCTCCCGCTTCTGGGTCACCGACGACGGCCTGGTCGTCCTCGCCTCCGAGGTCGGCGTGCTCGACCTCGACCCGGCCACCGTGGTTCGCAAGGGCCGCCTCCAGCCGGGCCGGATGTTCCTCGTCGACACCGAGGAGCACCGGATCATCGAGGACGAGGAGATCAAGGACCAGCTCGCCACCGAGCACCCCTACGGCGAGTGGCTGCACGGCGGGATCATCCACCTCGACGACATCCCCGAGCGTGAGCACATCGTCCACACCCATGCCTCGGTGACGCGGCGCCAGCAGATCTTCGGCTACACCGAGGAGGAGCTGCGGGTCATCCTCACCCCGATGGCCAACACCGGCGGCGAGCCGCTCGGCTCGATGGGCACCGACACGCCCATCGCCGCGCTCAGCGACAAGCCGCGGCTGCTGTTCGACTACTTCAGCCAGCTGTTCGCGCAGGTCACCAACCCGCCGCTGGACGCCATCCGCGAGGAGCTCGTCACCTCGCTCAACGGCACCATCGGCCCCGAGGCAAACCTGCTGCAGCCCGGCCCGGCGTCCTGTCGCCAGATCGTGGTGCCCTTCCCGGTCATCTCCAACGACGACCTGGTCAAGATCCGCCACATCAACCGCGACGGCGACCACCCCGGGTTCTCCACCCACGTCGCCCGTGGTCTCTACGACGTCAACGGCGGCGGCGCCGCGATGGCGGCCCGGCTCGACGAGATCTGCCAGGAGGTGTCGGCCGCGATCGAGGCCGGCGCCCGGATCATCGTGCTGTCCGACCGGCACGCCACCGCCGACCTGGCGCCGATCCCGTCGCTGCTGCTGACCGGCGCGGTCCACCACCACCTGGTCCGCGAGAAGACCCGCACCCAGGTCGGCCTGCTGGTCGAGGCCGGCGACGTCCGCGAGGTGCACCACGTGGCGCTCCTCGTCGGCTACGGCGCCGCCGCGGTCAACCCGTACCTCGCCATGGAGAGCGTCGAGGACCTGGCGCGCGAGGGCTACTACGTCAAGGCCGACCCCGAGCAGGCGGTCAAGAACCTGGTCAAGGCGCTCGGCAAGGGCGTCGTGAAGGTGATGTCCAAGATCGGCGTCAGCACCGTCGCGTCGTACACCGGCGCGCAGATCTTCGAGTGCATCGGCCTCTCGCAGAGCGTGGTCGACAGGTACTTCACCGGCACCACCTCCAAGCTGGGCGGCGTCGAGCTCGACGTCGTGGCCCAGGAGGTCGCCGCCCGGCACGCCAAGGCGTACCCGCCGGCCGGCATCGCGCCCGCGCACCGCGAGCTCGAGATCGGTGGCGAGTACCAGTGGCGCCGCGAGGGCGAGCCGCACCTGTTCAACCCCGAGACGGTCTTCCGCCTCCAGCACTCCACCCGGACCGGTCGCTACGACATCTTCAAGCAGTACACGAAGGCCGTCGACGACCAGTCCGAGAAGCTGATGACGCTGCGCGGGCTGTTCCGGTTCAAGGACGCCGCCGCGTCCGGTCGCGCCCCGATCCCGATCGACGAGGTCGAGCCGGTGGCCGACATCGTCAAGCGGTTCTCGACCGGGGCGATGTCCTACGGCTCGATCTCGCGCGAGGCGCACGAGACCCTGGCCATCGCCATGAACCGGCTGGGCGCCAAGTCCAACACCGGTGAGGGCGGCGAGGACTCCGAGCGGCTCCACGACCCGGAGCGGCGCAGCGCGATCAAGCAGGTCGCCTCGGGGCGCTTCGGCGTCACCTCGGAGTACCTCACCAACGCCGACGACATCCAGATCAAGATGGCGCAGGGCGCGAAGCCCGGTGAGGGTGGCCAGCTGCCCGGCAACAAGGTCTACCCGTGGGTGGCCAAGACCCGGCACTCCACGCCGGGCGTCGGCCTGATCAGCCCGCCGCCGCACCACGACATCTACTCGATCGAGGACCTGGCGCAGCTGATCCACGACCTCAAGAACGCCAACCCGTCGGCCCGCGTGCACGTCAAGCTGGTCTCCGAGGTCGGCGTCGGCACGGTCGCGGCCGGTGTGTCCAAGGCGCACGCCGACGTCGTCCTGGTCTCCGGCCACGACGGCGGCACGGGCGCCTCCCCGCTGACCTCGCTCAAGCACGCCGGTGGTCCCTGGGAGCTCGGCCTCGCCGAGACCCAGCAGACCCTGCTGCTCAACGGCCTGCGCGACCGCATCGTCGTGCAGACCGACGGTCAGCTCAAGACCGGACGCGACGTCGTCGTCGCCGCGCTGCTCGGGGCCGAGGAGTTCGGCTTCGCGACCGCCCCGCTGGTGGTCTCGGGCTGCATCCTGATGCGGGTCTGCCACCTCGACACCTGCCCGGTGGGCGTGGCCACGCAGAACCCGACCCTGCGCTCGCGGTTCAGCGGCAAGGCCGAGTACGTCGTCAACTTCTTCGAGTTCATCGCCGAGGAGGTCCGCGAGCTGCTCGCCGAGCTGGGCTTCCGGTCGATCGAGGAGGCGGTGGGCCAGGTCGACGTCCTCGACACCGTGGACGCCGAGCGGCACTGGAAGGCCAAGGGGCTCGACCTGGCGCCGATCCTGCACAAGGTCGACATCGCCGAGACCCACTTCCCCGACCAGGACCTGCGCAACACCGGCGGTCAGGAGCACGGCCTGGAGAAGTCGCTCGACGTCACCGAGCTGCTGCCGCTCGCGGCGCCGGCGCTGGAGTCGGGCGAGCCGGTCCGCGCCCAGCTGGCGATCCGCAACGTCAACCGCACCGTCGGCACCATCCTCGGCCACGAGGTCACCAAGCGGTACGCCGGCGCGGGCCTGCCCGACGGCACGATCGACCTGACCTTCCTCGGGTCGGCCGGCCAGTCCTTCGGCGCGTTCGTGCCCCGCGGCATCACGCTGCGGCTCGAGGGCGACGCCAACGACTACGTCGGCAAGGGCCTCTCGGGCGGCCGGATCGCGATCCGGCCCGACCGGAGCGCGACGTTCCGGGCCGAGGAGCACATCATCGCCGGCAACACCATCGCCTACGGCGCGACCTCGGGTGAGATCTTCATCCGCGGCGGCGTGGGGGAGCGGTGCTGCGTGCGCAACTCCGGCGCGACCGTCGTCACCGAGGGCGTGGGCGACCACGGCTGCGAGTACATGACCGGCGGCCGCGTGGTCGTCCTCGGCAAGACCGGGCGCAACTTCGCGGCCGGCATGTCGGGCGGCATCGCCTGGGTCCTCGACCTCAAGGACTTCCGGGTCAACGCCGAGCTGGTCGACCTGCGCCCGGTCTCCGAGGCGTACGCCGCGGAGCTCGAGCAGCTCGTCCGCGCTCACTTCGAGGAGACCGGCTCCACGGTCGCCGAGGCGCTGCTGGCCGACTGGGAGGCCGCACTGCCGCGGTTCACCGAGGTCATGCCGCGCGACTACGCCAAGGTCCTGGCGGTCCAGGCCGACGCCGAGGCCGAGGGCCTCGACGCCGATGCTGCCGCCGCACGAGTGATGGAGGTCCTCCATGGCTGATCCCAAGGGGTTCTTGAAGAACACCCGTGAGGTGGCCGGGCGTCGTCCGGTCGAGGAGCGGGTCCAGGACTGGGACGAGGTCTACCCGGGCGGGATCGGCCGCGCGCTGCTGCCGATCATCAACGTCCAGGCCAGCCGCTGCATGGACTGCGGGATCCCGTTCTGCCACTCCGGCTGCCCGCTGGGCAACATCATCCCGGAGTGGAACGACCTGGTCTGGCGCGACGACTGGGACGGCGCGATCGAACGGCTGCACGCCACCAACAACTTCCCGGAGTTCACCGGCCGCCTGTGCCCGGCTCCGTGTGAGACGGCGTGCGTGCTCGGCATCAACCAGCCGGCGGTCACCATCAAGAACATCGAGGTCTCGATCATCGACCGGGCCTACGAGTCGGGCTTCGTGCGGCCGCAGCCGCCCGAGTGGCTGACCGGCAAGACCGTCGCCGTGATCGGCTCCGGTCCCGCGGGCCTGGCCGCCGCCCAGCAGCTCACCCGGGCCGGCCACACCGTGGCCGTCTACGAGCGGGCCGACCAGCCCGGTGGCCTGCTGCGCTACGGCATCCCCGAGTTCAAGATGGAGAAGAAGCACCTCGAGCGCCGGCTCGACCAGATGCGCCGCGAGGGCACGGTCTTCCGCTCCGGCGTCGAGGTCGGCACCGGCAAGCTCACCGGCGACGCGCTCAAGGACCGCTTCGACGCCGTCGTCCTGGCCATCGGCTCCACCGTCCCGCGCGACCTGCCGGTCCCGGGCCGGGAGCTCAAGGGCATCCACCAGGCGATGGAGTTCCTGCCGCAGGCCAACCGGGTCGCGCTCGGCGAGGAGGTCGAGGACCAGATCCGCGCCGACGGCAAGCACGTCGTCATCATCGGCGGCGGTGACACCGGCGCCGACTGCCTCGGCACCTCGATCCGCCAGGGCGCGGCCTCGATCACCCAGCTCGAGATCATGCCCCAGCCGACGGAGGAGCGCCCGAGCGGACAGCCGTGGCCGACCTACCCGATGATCTACCGGGTGTCCTCGGCCCACGAGGAGGGCGGCGAGCGGGTGTACGCCGTGTCGACCAAGGAGTTCCTCGGCGACGACGACGGCAACGTCCGCGCGCTGCGCCTGGTCGAGGTCTCCTTCGAGGCCGGCAAGCTGGTCGAGCACGAGGGCACCGAGCGGGAGATCCCGGCCGACCTGGTGCTGTTCGCGATGGGCTTCCTCGGTCCCGAGCAGCCCGGCCTGGTCGAGCAGCTCGGCCTGGAGCTCGACGAGCGCGGCAACATCAGGCGCGACGACAGCTATGCGACCAATGTCGACGGCGTCTTCGTCGCCGGTGACGCCGGCCGCGGCCAGTCGCTCATCGTGTGGGCGATCGCCGAGGGCCGGGCCGCCGCCGCCGGGGTCGACACCTTCCTCACCGGCAGCACCCAGCTGCCGGCGCCGATCCCGCCGACCGCGCGCCCGCTGGTGGTCTGAGCCACCTCGTCGTACGGCCCCGCCGACCCGTCCCGCGCCCGCGGGGCGGGTCGGCTTTTTCACGTTCCAATTGCCCGATAGGCTGGCGCCGTGCGAAGAGCCAAGATCGTGTGCACCCTGGGACCGGCCACCAGTTCGGAGCGGAGGATCCGCGAGCTGGTGTACGCCGGCATGGACGTGGCCCGGCTGAACATGAGCCACGGCAGTCACGAGCAGCACGCGGAGGCCTACCGGCTGGTCCGCGAGGCCTCGGACGCGTCCGGCCACGGCGTCGGCATCCTCGCCGACCTCCAGGGGCCCAAGATCCGGCTGGAGACCTTCCCCGACGGACCGGTCGCGCTGGTGCGCGGCCAGCAGTGGACGATCACCACGCGCGACGTCGCCGGCGACGCGACGGTCTGCGGCACGACGTACAAGGGGCTGCCGGGCGACGTCTCTCCCGGTGACCCGATCCTGATCGACGACGGCAAGATCCGGCTGCGCGTCATCGACGTCACCGCCACCGACGTGGTCACCGAGGTGCTGGTCGGCGGCAAGGTCAGCAACCACAAGGGCATCAACCTCCCCGGCGTCGCGGTGTCCGTGCCCGCGCTGTCCGACAAGGACACCGAGGACCTGCGCTTCGCGCTGCGCCTGGGCGTCGACTTCATCGCGCTCAGCTTCGTGCGCAACGCCGCCGACGCCGAGGACGTGCGCACGATCATGCGCGAGGAGGGGGTGATCGTCCCCGTCATCGCCAAGATCGAGAAGCCGCAGGCGATCGAGAACCTCGACGAGGTGGTCGACGCCTTCGACGCCTTCATGGTCGCCCGCGGCGACCTCGGCGTGGAGTGCCCCCTGGAGGAGGTCCCCTTCCTGCAGAAGAAGATCATCGTCGCCGCCCGCCGCAACGCCAAGCCGGTCATCGTCGCCACCCAGATGCTGGAGTCGATGGTCACCAACCCCGCGCCGACCCGGGCGGAGGCCAGCGACGTCGCGAACGCCGTCCTCGACGGCGCGGACGCGGTGATGCTCTCCGGCGAGACCAGCGTGGGGGAGCACCCCGTCCACACGGTCGAGACCATGGCCCGGATCATCACCGCCACCGAGGAGCACGCCCTCGTCGACGAGAGCTTCAGCCGCTTCGGCCGCATCGAGTGGGACCCCCACACCCCGTCGGGCGTGATCACCAAGGCCGCCGAGGAGGTCGCCCAGCGCGTCGGCGCCAAGTACGTCGTGGCCTTCACCCAGTCCGGCGACTCCGCCCGCCGCCTCGCCCGCCTGCGCAGCTCCATCCCGGTCCTCGCCTTCACCCCCGAGTCCCGCTCCCGCTCCCAGCTCGCCGTCAGCTGGGGCGTCGAGGCCTTCCAGACCTCTACCGTCGAGCACACCGACGAGATGGTCCGCCAGGTCGACGAGGAGCTGCTCCGCATCGGCCGGGTCAAGGAGGGCGACCGCGTCGTCATCGTCGCCGGCAGCCCCCCGGGCATCCCCGGCTCGACGAACGCGCTGCGCGTGCACCGGATGGGCGACGCGATCAACGAGGTCGCGCCGGCGTACCGACGCAGCCGCTGAGTTTTCCCGTCGTACCGGACGAAATGGTCGTCAGAACGCCGGCAGGCTCAAGTGGTCGTAGCAACACCATTCCCGTGGAGGTGTTGTGGTCCGTCAGCGTGTGCCGTACGAGGTCCGTGCTCGGTTCTTTGACTTGGTGTGCACAGGCTGGTCGCTGGCGAAGGCCTCGAGCGAGGTCGGCGTGGCGAAGCAGTCGGCGTGGGAGTGGTGGCGCAAGTCTGCTCCGGTGACCTTGGAGCTTCTGCCAGGCCGAGTCGGGGGCATCGACAGCGCCCGCACCAGACTTAGCCCCGGGGCGGCCGGGGAGGCCGGGGTGGGTCAGCGGCGCATGCTGACCAGTGAGGACCGGGCTGTGATCGCTGCCTGCCTGCAGTGTCGGGCACGGGGCGAGAAGATCACGCTTGCTCAGATCGGTGAGCTGATCGAGCGGCACAAGTCGGTGATCGGTCGCGAGATCGCTCGCAACAGTGGCCCGGACGGCTCCTACTATGGCGCGCTGGCGCACCAGCAGGCCGTGGTGAAGCGCAAACGGCCCAAGGAGTTCCGGCTGGTCGCCGAGCCGGGCCTGTGCCGGCGGATCGAGGCCTGGATGGACGACGGTTGGTCCCCGCAGTTGATCGCGCGGGTGCTGCGTGAGGAGTCGCCCCACACGATCATGGGCCGTGTGTCGCACGAGACGATTTACCAGGCGCTCTACGTCCAGACCCGCGGAGGGTTGCGCAAGGACCTCTACCGGCAGCTGTCGACCAAGCGGGCTGCACGTAAGCCGCAGGGCGGGGTCAAGCGCGCGAACAGCCCGTACAAGGAGGCGTTCAAGATCAGCCAACGCCCGCCCGAGGTCGCGGACCGGGCGGTGCCCGGTCACTGGGAGGGCGACCTCATCATGGGCAGCCCGGGGAGTCCCGCGGTCGGGACGCTGGTCGAGCGGGCCACGCGGTTCACGATCTTGTTGCACCTGCCCGGCAGCCATGACGCCGAGTCCGTGGCTGAGGCGATGATCCGGGAGATGTCGCAACTGCCTGAGCATCTGCGGCGGTCGTTGACCTGGGACCGCGGGACCGAGCTCGCGGCCTACGCCAAGATCCAGACCGACCTGTCGATGCCGGTCTACTTCTGTGACCCGCACTCGCCGTGGCAACGCGGCACGAACGAGAACACCAACCGGCTGCTACGCCACTGGCTCACCAAGGGCAGCGACCTGTCCCGCTTCACCGCAGCCGACCTACGCCGGATCGCGGCCAGCCTCAACGCCCGCCCACGTCCTACCCTGGACATGAAGACACCAGCCCAAGCGCTGGACGCGCTGTTGTCGAACCCGGCAGCAGCCTAGAAGTTGCTTCGACCGCTTGACCTAGCCGCCTGATTCACGACCATCTCGTCCGGTACGACGCGGTTGCGGTGCCCCGGGTGGGATTCGAACCCACACTGGATGTGGTTTGAGCACATTGTCTCTGCCGTTGGACTACCGGGGCGATGTCGTGCAGAACCGTAGCCGAGACACTCCCGAGCCCCCGCACCGCCCGGCCCGATAACCTGACCCCGTGACCGAGACCGCCCCGCCCGAGCAGCCGCAGCCCCGCACCGTGGTCATCGCGGAGGACGAGACCCTGATCCGGATGGACCTCGCCGAGATGCTGGTCGAGGAGGGCTACGACGTCGTGGGCCAGGCCGGTGACGGCCAGAAGGCGATCGAGCTGGCCGAGGAGCTGCGACCCGACCTGGTGATCCTCGACGTGAAGATGCCGGTGCTCGACGGGATCGCGGCGGCGGAGGCGATCGCGGGCCAGCGGATCGCGCCGGTGGTGATGCTGACCGCGTTCTCGCAGCGCGACCTGGTGGAGCGGGCCCGGGAGGCGGGGGCGATGTCGTACCTCGTCAAGCCGTTCTCGCAGTCCGACCTGGTGCCGGCGATCGAGATGGCGGTGAGCCGGTTCGCTGAGATCCGCCAGCTCGAGAACGAGGTCAGCGACCTGACCGAGCGGCTGGAGACGCGCAAGGCGGTCGACCGGGCGAAGGGGATCCTGCAGGAGCAGCTCTCGCTCTCGGAGTCCGAGGCGTTCCGGTGGATCCAGAAGACGGCCATGGACCTGCGCATGTCGATGCGCGAGGTGGCCGACGGTGTCGTCGCGCACGGCGTGCCAGGGACGCCGAGCCCGTAAATCGTCCGACGTTCGGGTCGTCCAGGTAACAGATTCGTCATGATTTGTGACCTGGACCACCGAGTTGCTTCCACCGGCCCTGCTGCCGGTGTAGGTTCCCGCGGCAGGACATCCCGGTGGGTGGCGACCGCTGCCTGCCGGCTCGAACAAGGAAGCGGGACTGTCTTGAGGCCTAACAAGGTATTCGCGGCCAGCGTTGCGACGCTGGCACTCGGTCTGAGCCTGGCGGCATGCGGCACGACGGAGGACAAGGACGGCGGCTCCGGCGGCGACGCGGCCTGCGACCTGAGCCTGGCGTTCTTCGGCCCGGAGACCGGCGACGCGGCCGGCCTCGGAAAGCCGATCATTCAGGGTGCGCAGCTGGCGATCGACCAGCACAACGAGGACGCGGACTGCAAGGTCAAGTACGTCAAGTACGACTCGCAGGGCAGCCCCGACGAGGCGCCGGCCCTGGCGACCGAGGCGGCCGGTGACGAGAGCGTCATCGGCATCGTGGGCCCGGCGTTCTCCGGTGAGTCCGCCGCTGCCGGCGACACCTTCGCCGAGGCGGGTCTGCCGACGATCACCCCGTCGGCGACCAACCCGACCCTCGCCGACAACGGCTGGGACACCTTCCACCGTGCGCTCGGCAACGACGCGACCCAGGGTCCCGCCGCCGCGCGCTACATCAAGGACACCCTGAAGGCGTCCACCGTCTTCGTCATCGACGACGCCTCCGAGTACGGCGCCGGACTGGCCGGCATCGTCGAGAAGGACCTCGGCTCCGCCGTCAAGGGCACCGACACCATCCAGCAGAAGCAGACCGACTTCTCCGCGACCGTCACCAAGGTGACCGACGCCAAGCCGGACGCCGTCTTCTTCGGTGGCTACTACGCCGAGGCGACCATCCTCATCGGCCAGCTCCGCGATGGTGGCTTCGACGGCACCTTCGTCGTGGCCGACGGCGTGAAGGACCCGGCCTTCCTCGACGCGGGCAAGGCCGCCGAGGGCACCATCATCACCTGCCCCTGCATCCCCGACACCGACCCGGCCGTGGCCGACTTCGCGAAGCAGTACCAGGACAAGTTCGGTGAGGCCCCCGGCACCTACGCCGCCGAGGCGTACGACGCCGCGAGCATCTTCCTCGCCGGCATCGAGGACGGCGTGGACAACCGCGCCGACATGCTGAAGTTCGTCAACGACTACGACGAGAAGGGCATCACCAAGCAGCTGAAGTTCGACGACAAGGGCGAGCCGGCCGACGTCCACGTCTACGCCTACACCGTCAAGGACGGCGCCATCGTCCCCGAGGGCGAGATCAAGTGATCAACGGCTAGTCCGTCCGACATGACAGCCGACACGGCCGGGGACCGAGTCCCCGGCCGTGTCCCTGTCCAGAACTGGGGGCTGACGCCTTGAACTTCGAATTCCTCTTCAACAACCTTCCCGAGCTCACCATCACGGGGCTCGCGTTCGGTGCGATCTATGCACTCGTCGCGCTCGGCTACACCATGGTCTACGGCGTGCTGCAGCTCATCAACTTCGCCCACTCCGAGGTGTTCATGTACGGCACCTTCGCGATGCTGTGGACGGTCATGGCGCTCAACGGCGCTGAGGCCGACGGAGTGAAGCTGATCGCCATCCTCATCGCCGCGCTGTTCGCGTCGATGCTGATGTCGGCGGTGATCGCGCTGATCCTGGAGCGGGTGGCCTACCGGCCCCTGATCAAGAGGGACGCACCCCGACTGATCGCGCTGATCTCGGCCATCGGCGCGTCGTTCGTCCTGGCCGAGCTGATGGGCCTGCGCGACAAGGTCGCCGAGTGGCTGGGTCTCGACGACAACTTCAGCGAGTACGTGTCCGGGGCCCGCATCAACAACAGCATGGCCGGAGTCCTGGAGAAGCCTCGCTTCGAGGTCGCCGGCGTGTCCATCTCGAGCATCGACGTCATCGTCATCGTCGCGGCCGTCGGGATGATGATCCTGCTCGACCAGTTCGTCCGCCGGTCCCGTCTCGGCAAGGGCATCCGGGCGACGGCCCAGGACCCCGAGACGGCGTCCCTGATGGGGGTGAACCCGACCCGGACCATCCAGGTCACCTTCCTCATCGGCGGCATCATGGCCGGCATCGCGGCCTTCCTCTACATGCTCAAGATCGAGACGACCCGCTTCGACGTCGGCTTCCTGCTCGGCGTCAAGGCGTTCACGGCGGCGGTCCTCGGGGGCATCGGCAACCTGCGCGGTGCGCTGCTGGGCGGCCTGGTCCTCGGGGTCGCGGAGAACTGGGGCTCCGCGCTCTTCGGCACCGAGTGGCGCGACGTCATCGCGTTCGTCCTGCTGGTGCTGATCCTGCTCGTCCGGCCCACCGGCCTCCTCGGCGAGTCGCTCGGAAAGGCACGCGCATGAAGAACAAGCTCACTGGCCTGCCGAAGCCGGTCAAGATCCTCCTCTGGGTGCTGCTCGCGCTCTTCGCGTACGCGCTCCCGCTGCTCGAGCCGCCGATCATCTCGACGCCGGGCGTCGACTTCGGCGGCGTCCTGTTCACCGTCAGCATCTACTGCCTGGTGGCGCTCGGTCTCAACATCGTGGTCGGGTACGCCGGTCTGCTCGACCTCGGGTACGTCGGCTTCTATGCGATCGGGGCCTACACCGTCGCGATCCTCACCTCGTTCCACGCGAACTGGCCGCTGCTCCTGGCCATCCCCGTCGGCGTCGTGGCCGCCATGGTCTCGGGCGTCCTGCTGGGAGCTCCGACCCTGCGGGTGCGCGGCGACTACCTCGCGATCGTCACCCTCGGGTTCGGAGAGATCATCCGACTGGTCGCGGTCAACACCGAGTGGCTGGGCGACACCCGCGGCATCAAGAACATCGCGAAGCCCCCGAGTCTCGGCGGCGAGGAGGGCTGGTTCCAGCTGCCCCACCTGTTCTGGGGTGACGGCACGGTCCTGCTCGACACCGAGGACAAGACGAAGTTCCTGTTCTTCGGCGTGCTCGACCAGATCCCGTACTACTGGATGGGCCTGACGGCGGTCATCATCGTGCTGCTCGCCGACATCCTGATCAAGAACAGCCGGGTGGGCCGCGCCTGGGAGGCGACCCGCGAGGACGAGGACGCCGCCGAGCTGATGGGCGTCCCGACGTTCAAGTTCAAGCTGCTCGCCTTCGCGACCGGCGCCTTCGTCGGCGGTCTGGCCGGTGGTCTCTACGCCAGTCGCCAGGGCTTCATCAACCCGCAGTCCTTCCTCCTGCTGTTCTCGATCCTGTATCTCGCGGCAGTCGTGGTCGGCGGTCAGGGCAACCGCTGGGGCGTCCTCGTCGGCGCCACGCTGGTCGCCTACCTGCCGCAGCGGTTCCGGGAGTTCGACGACTTCCGGGTTCTGGTGTTCGGCCTCGCGCTGGTGGTGCTCGCCACCGTCCGGCCGCAGGGGCTGCTGCCTCCGCGCCGCACGGTGCGGGCGAAGAAGCTCGAGCACGAGCTCGAAGAGCTGGAGGAAGGCACCGGGGAAGAGGAGAACGCCCATGCCTGAGGCAATTCTCGACGTACGGAACGTGACCTTGAAGTTCGGCGGCCTCACCGCGCTCGACGACGTCTCGTTCCACATCAACGAGGGGGAGATCCTCGGCCTGATCGGGCCCAACGGCGCCGGGAAGACGACCTGCTTCAACGCGGTCACCGGCGTCTACCGTCCGACCAGCGGCGACATCGCCTTCGAGGGCGGCTCGATCGTCGGGCTGAAGAAGCACAAGATCACCCAGCGGGGGATCGCGCGCACCTTCCAGAACATCCGTCTGTTCCCGACCATGACCGCGCTGGAGAACGTGCTGGTCGGCGCCGACGCCCAACACAGCACGGGCATGCTGTCGGCCCTGTTCCGGCTGCCCAAGCACCGGCGTGAGGAACGGGAGGGCCACGAGCGGGCGATGGAGGTGCTCCGCTTCATGGGCATCCACCGCAAGGCCGACGAGCTCGCCGCCAACCTCTCGTACGGCGACCAGCGACGCCTGGAGATCGCGCGAGCGATGGCGACCAACCCGAAGCTCATCTGCCTCGACGAGCCGGCCGCGGGCTTCAACCCCGCGGAGAAGGTCGAGCTGATGAACCTCATCCGCCGGGTCCGAGACCAGGGCTTCACCGTGCTCCTCATCGAGCACGACATGAAGCTGGTCATGGGCGTGACCGACCGGATCGTCGTCCTGGAGTTCGGGCGCAAGATCGCCGAGGGCAGCCCCGCCGACATCCGTGACAACCCGGCGGTGATCGCCGCCTATCTGGGAGTGGACGAAGAAGATGCTTCTTGAGGTCGAGGGCCTCTGTGTCAACTACGGGCACATCGAGGCGATCCGTGACATCAGCTTCAGCGTCCCCGAGGGGACGGTGACGACGCTGATCGGCGCCAACGGCGCCGGCAAGACGACGACGCTGAAGACCATCTCGGGTCTGCGCAAGGTCCGTGCCGGCTCGGTCCGGTTCGAGGGGAAGGACATCAACGAGATCCCGCCGTACGACCGGGTCAAGCTGGGGATCGGTCAGTCTCCCGAGGGGAGGCGCTGCTTCATCGGCATGACGGTGCGTGAGAACCTCGAGATGGGCGCGTTCACCCGCAAGGACCGGAAGTCAGCCGCCTATCGGGAGGACATGGACCGCGTCCTGGGGCTCTTCCCGCGCTTGGCGGAGCGGATCGACCAGGTCTCCGGCACGATGTCCGGCGGCGAGCAGCAGATGCTCGCCATCGGCCGGGCGCTGATGTCGCGGCCGCGGCTGCTGCTCCTCGACGAGCCGTCGATGGGCCTGGCTCCGAAGCTGATCCAGCAGATCTTCACGATCATCACCGAGATCAACGAGCAGGGCACCACCGTCCTGCTCGTGGAGCAGAACGCCGCCCAGGCGCTGAAGCGCTCCCACGACGCCCACATCCTCGAGACCGGCGAGATCGTCCGGTCCGGCACGGGCGCCGAGCTCGCCGTCGACCCCGCCGTCAAGGCGGCCTACCTCGGCGGCGACGTCTAGGACACGCCCTGGTCCCACGACGCAGCGAAGGCCCGGGCGGATGCACTCCGCCCGGGCCTTCGTGTCGTTCTCCGCCGGCTCAGAGCACCTTCGAGAGGAAGGACTGGGTCCGCTCGTGCTGCGGGTTGCTCAGCACCTCGACCGGCAGCCCCTCCTCGACGACGACCCCGCCGTCCATGAAGACCAGCTTGTCGCCGACCTCGCGCGCGAAACCCATCTCGTGGGTGACGACCATCATCGTCATGCCCTCCTGGGCGAGCTCCTTCATCACGCCGAGCACGTCGCCGACCAGCTCCGGGTCGAGGGCGCTGGTGGGCTCGTCGAAGAGCATCATGTCGGGGTTCATCGACAGCGCGCGGGCGATCGCGACCCGCTGCTGCTGGCCGCCGGACAGGTGTGCGGGATAGGCCGACTCCTTCTCGGAGAGGCCGACCTTCGCCAGGTTCTGCCGGGCGATCTGGACCGCCTCGTCCTTGCCGCGCCCGCGCACGTTGCGCTGGGCCAGGGTGAGGTTCTTCAGGACCGACAGGTGCGGGAACAGGTTGAACTGCTGGAACACCATGCCGATGCGCGAACGCACCTCGTCGAGGTCGACCTTGCGGTCGCAGATGTCGACGCCCTCGATCAGGATCTCGCCGGCCGACGGCTCCTCGAGCCGGTTGACGCAGCGCAGCAGGGTGGACTTGCCGGACCCGGAGGGACCGATCACGCAGACCACCTGGCCGGCCTCGACGTGGAAGTCGATGCCCTTGAGGACCTCGTGGCGGCCGTAGTGCTTGTGCAGCCCGCGCACCTCGATGGCGGGCACGGACCCGGGCTCTGGCTTCGGGGACGCGCTCATCGGACGGCCTTCCTCTGGCGGCGCTCGAGCCAGGCGACGAGCTGGGTGAGCGGCAGCGTGATGATCAGGTAGAGCAGCGCGGCCTGGATCAGGCTGGTGGCGGTGCCGGTGGACGGGCCGCTGGACAGGAAGTCGCGGGCCACCGAGGTCAGCTCCCGCTGGTCGGCGGCGGCGCCGAGGAGGAACAGCAGCGCGGTGTCCTTGATCAGCAGCACGAACTCGTTGGTCAGCGGCGGGATGACGATCCGGAACGCCTGGGGGAGGACCACCTTGACGGTCGTCGCGCCCGGGCGCATGCCGAGCGAACGGGCGGCCTCGCTCTGCCCCTTCGGCACGGCCTGGATGCCGGCGCGCAGGGTCTCGGCCATGTAGGCGCCGGCCACCATGATCAGGCCGATCAGGCCCGCGCCGATGGTGCCGCCGGGCGGCGACCAGCCGAACGCGATCGGCAGGCCGGTCGACATGAAGATCATGACCACCAGGGCCGGGAGGCCCCGGAAGAACTCGATGTACGCCGTCGCCAGCCATCGGTAGGGCGCGACCGGCGAGAGCCGCATCAGTGCCAGGAGCAGGCCGAGGGCCAGGCCGCCGGCGAAGGCGATCGCGGTGTACTTGACGGTGTTGACCAGGCCGATGGTGATCAGGTCGCCCCAGTTGCCGTCGGCCCAGGAGACGCCGTCCTTGTTCCAGAAGTTCTCCCGGATCGTGGGCCAGTCGGCCACGAGGACCAACGCGACCGCGGCGACGACCAGGATGACGTAGAGCGAGACCTGGACGAGGAGCGCTCGCTGCCTGCGGGTCACGGCGTGCTATCAGTTCTCGGTCGAGAAGTACTGGTCGTAGATCTTGTCGTAGGTGCCGTCGGAGTGCATCTCCTCCAGGGCGCCGTCGACGTCCTCGACCAGCTGGCTGTTGCCCTTCTTGATGGCCAGGCCGTACTGCTCGTCGGTGTCGTAGGTCTCGACGACCTTGAACTGCCCGTCGGTGGTGTGGTCGAGGTTCACCGGGAGGTCCTGGAGCAGCGCCTCGACCTGGCCGGCCTTGAGCGCCTGGAACATCTCGGCGTCGCTCGGGAAGGTCACCACCTCGGCACCCTTGGCGTTCTCCTCGGTGTAGGTCTTGCCGGTGGTGCCCTGCTGGACGCCCACCTTGACGCCCTTCAGGTCGGCGATCGAGGCGATCTTGCTGTCGACCGGCACGAGCAAGGACTGCTTGGAGTCGTAGTAGCCGTCGGAGAAGTCGAGGTTCTTCTTGCGGTCGTCGGTGATGGTCATGGCCGAGGCGACCAGGTCGCACTGCTTGGCGTTCAGGGCCTGCCCGCTCTGCAGGGCGTCGAAGGACGAGTCCTTGATCGTGAGCTTCAGGTCCAGTCGCTTGGCGACCTCGGAGACGATGTCGACGTCGAAGCCCTTGAACCCGGTGTCACTGGACTTGTCGAAGTCCTCGAACGGCGGGTAGGGGACGTCCGAGCAGACGGTGAGGGTGTCCTTCTTGACGAGGTCCGCGCCGGTGGCGGACTTGGCGCTGTCCTCCGAGCCGCAGGCGCCGAGCGCGAGGGAGGCGAGGACGGTCAGGGCCAGGACGGTGCTGCGCGACTTCTGCATGAGCGGCACTCTAGGCCGCTTCCCGGGGTCGCTGAAGGCGTGGCCTGGAGCACATTTCTCGGATCCGAGATTGATCCTTTACTGAAAACGGACTTGCGGGATCCCCCTGTCGGGCAGGTCCGGGTGAGCGTAAGGTTGCCGCCTGACCGTTCGGGACCGAGCGGTCTCGTCGGGGGGCGTGAACGGAGGGTCGGATGAGTCGCTACTCGCTGACGACGCGCATCGCCACGCGAGAGGACGCGCCCGTGCTGGCCGACCTCTGGAGCGATGCCGTGCGCCGTGCCGACCCCGCCGACCAGGTCGCCGATGTCGAGCTGGTGATCAAGGCCGCCGCGGCCTCGCCGGAGCAGCGCCTCGTCGTCGTCGACTACGACGGCCAGGTGGCCGGGGCCGTCTACCTGCGGATCACGACCCTCTCGCCGCTCAACCTCGAGCCCTGCGTGCAGTCGATCCACCCGCGCGTCTTCGACGCCTGCCGGCGTCACGGCGTCGGCCACGCCCTGATGGAGGCCGCCACCGCGTTCGCGGAGGAGAACGGCATCCTCCACGTCGTCACCGCCGTCCCGCACTCCTCGCGCGAGTCCAACCGGTTCATGGCCCGGCTCGGTCTGGCCCCGGTCGTGATGTACCGGATCGCGCCGACCACCCTGCTGCGCAGCCGGGTGTCGCCCCAGCGCCAGCAGGCCGGGGTCGACGGCAGCCGCAGCCGGGTGCTGGCCGCCCGGCGCTCGCTGCGCCGGGCGCGCGCCGAGCGCCTCGTCCTGCCGGAGTGACGCTCAGCCCTTCGGGTTGGGGTCGCGCTCGAGCAGCGCGCAGGTGATCCGCGAGGTGCACACCCGCCGGCCGGCGTCGTCGCTGACGACGATCTCGAAGCTGGCCATGGTCCGGCCGCGGTGCAGCGGCGTCGCGACGCCGGTCACCATGCCGGAGGTCGCCGAGCGGTGGTGGGTGGCGTTGATGTCGGTGCCGACGGCGTACCGGTCCGCCCCGGCGTGGATCGCGGCCGCCACCGAGCCGAGCGTCTCGGCGAGCACCACCGACGCGCCGCCGTGGAGCAGGCCGTAGGGCTGGGTGTTGCCCTCGACCGGCATCGTGGCGACCACCCGGTCGGCCGTGACCTCCACGAGCTCGATGCCCATCCGCTCGTTGAGCGCGCCCATGTGGGCGCGCATGAAGTCCGCGATCTCGTCGATGGTCGTCATGGGTCTGAAGGTTAGTCGGCGGTCCTCGGTAGAGTCGCCGGGTGCCTCAGCCAATGACGGAGACGACTCGCCCGCGACTGCTTCTCCTGGACGGCCACTCCCTGGCCTACCGCGCCTTCTTCGCCCTGCCCGTCGAGAACTTCTCGACGGCGACCGGCCAGAACACCAACGCGGTCTACGGGTTCACCTCGATGCTGGTCAACGTGCTGCGCGACGAGCAGCCCACCCACGTCGCGGTCGCCTTCGACGTCTCGCGGCAGACCTTCCGCACCGAGGAGTACGCCGACTACAAGGCCAAGCGCAACAAGACCCCCGGCGAGTTCAGCAGCCAGCTCCCGCTCATCGAGCGGATGCTCGACAGCTTCTCGATCACCTACATCAAGCACCCCGGCTACGAGGCCGACGACATCATCGCCACCCTCGTCACCGAGGCGCTCAAGGACGAGACCAGCGGGCTCGAGGTGCTGATCCTCACCGGCGACCGCGACTCGATCCAGCTCGTGACCGACCGCTCCACGGTGCTCTACCCGATGCGGGGGGTCTCCGACCTGTCCCGGATGACGCCGGCCTTCGTCGAGGACAAGTACGGCGTCCCGCCGCACCGCTATCCCGAGCTCGCGGCGATCGTCGGGGAGCAGTCCGACAACCTGCCGGGCGTGCCGGGCGTGGGTGCCGGCTTCGCCGCGAAGTGGATCAACACCTACGACGGCCTCGACAACGTGATCGCCCAGGCCGACAAGATCACCGGCAAGAAGGGCGAGGCGTTCCGCGAGCACCTCGGCGACGTGATCCGCAACCGCCGGCTCAACGCGCTGGTGCGCGACCTCGACCTCGGGGTGGTGATCGACGACCTGGTGCTGCGCGAATGGGACCGGGCCGCGGCGCTGGAGCTGCTCGACGAGCTGGAGTTCCGCGGCGAGCTGCGCACCCGCATCCTCGACGTGGTGGCGCCCGGCCAGGACGTGCCGGTCGAGACCGGTGTCGAGCTCGACGGCGCCACGCTGGCGCCCGACGCCGTGGCCGGCTGGCTCGCCGAGGCCGGCGCCGCGACGATCGGCCTGGCGGTGCGTGGCACCTGGGGCAGTGGCACCGGCCGTGTCGACGGGCTCGGCCTGGCGCTGGCCGACGGCCGCGCGGCGTACGTCGACCTGGCGACGCTGTCCCCGGCCGACGAGGCCGCGGTCGCCGATTGGCTGGCCGACGCCGCGCGGCCCAAGGTGCTGCACGCCGCGAAGGGGCCGGTGCACGCCCTGGCGGCCCAGGGCTGGGCGCTGGCCGGGGTCGTCGAGGACACCGCCCTGGCGGCCTACCTGGTGGCCCCCGACCAGCGCTCCTACGACCTCGCCGACCTCAGCCTGCGCTACCTGCACCGCGAGCTCGCGGTGGCCGAGGACGACGACCAGGGGATGCTCTTCGACGAGGACGCCAACCTGGCGAAGGCGTCGATGGTGCAGGCCCGGGCCGCGCTGGACCTGTCCGCCGAGCTGGCCGACGAGGTCGAGAAGGCCGGCGGCCGTGGTCTGCTGACCGACGTCGAGATGCCGCTGGTCGGCGTCCTGGCCCGCATGGAGCAGACCGGCATCGCCATCGACGTCGAGCACCTCGAGGGACTGGAGGCCCACTTCGGCGAGGAGGTCCGCGCCGAGGCCGAGGCGGCGTACGCCGTGATCGGCAAGGAGATCAACCTCGGCTCGCCCAAGCAGCTCCAGGTCGTGCTCTTCGACGAGCTCAACATGCCCAAGACCAAGCGCACCAAGACCGGCTACACCACCGACGCCGACGCGCTGCAGGCGCTGTTCAAGCAGACCGAGCACCCGTTCCTCCTCCACCTGCTGCGCCATCGCGAGGTGATCCGGCTGCGGCAGACCATCGAGGGACTGCTCAAGACGGTCCAGCCCGACGGCCGCATCCACACCACCTTCCACCAGACCATCGCGGCGACCGGCCGGCTCTCCAGCACCGACCCCAACCTGCAGAACATCCCGGTCCGCACCGAGGAGGGCCGCCGGATCCGCGAGAGCTTCGTGGTCGGCGGCGGCTACGCCTCGCTCATGACGGCCGACTACAGCCAGATCGAGATGCGGATCATGGCCCATCTCTCCGAGGACGAGCTGCTCATCGAGGCCTTCCGCTCCGGGCGCGACTTCCACGCCGAGACCGCCTCCCGGGTCTTCGACGTCGCCCCCGACGCCGTCACGCCCGAGATGCGGGCCAAGATCAAGGCGATGAACTACGGCCTCGCCTACGGCCTGTCCGCCTTCGGGCTCTCCCAGCAGCTCGGCATCGAGCCGCGCGAGGCCAGCGCGCTGATGGACGACTACTTCGAGACCTTCGGCGGGATCCGCGACTACCTCGCCGGCGTCGTCGACGAGGCCCGGCGCACCGGGTTCACCGAGACCATCATGGGCCGGCGCCGCTACCTGCCCGACCTGACCAGCGACAACCGGATGCGCCGGGAGGCAGCCGAGCGGATGGCTCTCAACGCCCCCATCCAGGGCTCGGCGGCCGACCTGATCAAGGTCGCCATGCTGCGCACCGACGCCGCGCTGAAGGACGCTGGCCTGGGCTCACGGATGCTGCTCCAGGTCCACGATGAGCTCGTGTTCGAGGTCGCCGACGGCGAGCAGGACGCGCTCGACGCGCTGGTCCGCGAGCAGATGGCCGGCGCCGCCGACCTCACCGTCCCGCTCGACGTGTCCGTCGGCACCGGCCGCAGCTGGCACGAGGCGGCGCACTAGGTGTGATGTCCCGGCACGTTGGTCGAGATCCTGCGACGACACGATCTGATCGGTAGAAGGGCGAAGGCCTCCCGGGTGTGGAGTGGAGCTGTCTAAGGAACCGCTCCGCCACCAAAGGAGGCCTTCGTGTCCCACGCTACCCATGCCAACGCGGCCCTGACCCCTCGCGCCCGTCTTCGACTCGCGCGTCTGATCGTTGACCAGGGCTGGTCACCTGCGCGCGCTGCGGAGCGCTACGACGTCTCGTGGCGCACCGCGAAGAAGTGGGCCGACCGGTACCGCGACGAGGGCGCCGCGGGCATGCTCGACCGGTCCTCAGCCCCACACCGTCAGCCGAACCGGACGCCGGCACCGGTGGTGCGCAAGATCGTGCACCTTCGGTGGAAACAGCGACTCGGGCCGGTCCAGATCGGTGACCGGCTCGGGATGCAGGCATCGACAGTCCACGCGGTCCTGGTCCGCTGTCGCCTCAACCGGCTCTCCCATGTCGACCGAGCAACCGGGGAACCGATCCGCCGCTACGAGCACGACAAGCCGGGCGACCTGATCCACGTCGATGTCAAGAAGCTCGGCAAGATCCCCGACGGCGGTGGCTGGCGCTACGTCGGGCGCCAGCAGGGCTACCGAAATCGGTCCACGACGGTCGAACGGACCGGTCAACCCCGCAACAAGTGGCACAACCCGCTCGTCGGCACCTGCTACCTGCACACCGTCATCGACGACCACTCCCGCGTCGCCTACGTCGAGGCCCGCGAAGACGAGACCAAAGAGACCGCGACCGACGTCCTCAAGAATGCGGTCGCCTGGTTCGCCGACCGCGGTGTCACCGTCCAGCGGGTCCTGTCCGACAACGGCAGCTGCTACAAGTCGCACCTGTGGCGCGACACCTGCAAAGAGCTGGGCATCAAGCCGAAGAAGACCCGGCCCTACCGGCCACAGACCAACGGGAAGATCGAGCGCTTCCACCGCACCCTGGCCGAAGGCTGGGCGTTCAAGAAGTTCTACAACTCCGAGTCAGCCCGCCTGGCCGCTCTGCCAGCATGGATCCACGAGTACAACCACCACCGGCCCCACTCAGCAATCGGGAAGCACGCACCCATCACCAGGTTGAACAACCTGGCTGGACATCACAACTAGGGAGGCGGTCTAGCGGCGGTGCCGCACGACCTGCAGCGCGATCAGCAGGAGCAGCACCGCGAGGTCCACGCAGCCGACGGTGATGGCCAGGCCGGTGATGCTCGACGAGGTCGCGCCGAGCCCGACGAGCGCGAGCGCGCCGATGCCCACGACGTACTTCGTCGCGACGCCGCGGGTCGCCAGTCCGGCGTAGACGAGGAGCTGGAGCAGCGAGAGCAGCGCGCCGAGCGCCGCGAAGATCCACAGCCGGTCCTGGACGCCGGAATACTCCGCGCCGCCGACGAAGACCAGCGCGAGGCCGGACAGCAGGTACGTCGCGGCGACGCCGGCCGCGCCGAGGGTGCCGAGGAACACCAGCCCCTTGGCGATCGCGCTCCGGCTCTCGCCGTCGGTCGACATCGACGGGAACAGCACCACCACCGCGAACTGGGGCAGGAACAGCACCGCCTTGGTGACGATGAGACCGCCGGCGTAGAGGCCCGCGTCGTGCTCGTCGAGGATGCTGCGGGCGACCACGATGTCGAGATTCGCCATCGCGAAGAAGGCCAGCAGCGCGACCGAGCTGCCGAGCGTCTCGCGCAGCACGTCGCGGCGGATCTCGACCTCGGACACGCTCGACGACCGCCGGGGGTGACGTCCGAGCGCCCAGGAGCCGACCAGCACGGGCACCCAGGTCGATACCAGGATGGCGAGCATCGCGCTGCTCTCGGAACGCCACACCAGCAGGAAGGCGAGGCCGAGGGCCACCCGGGGCACACCCACCGAGAGGTAGACCAGGCTCAGCGGGAACCAGCGGCGCTCGCCCTGGAGCACGCCCGCCTGGGCGCCCATCACGGTCGTCGGCACGACCGCCAGTCCCAGCAGGACGGCCGGCAGCAGCCCGTCGAGGCGCAGCAGCTTGGTCACCAGAGGAGCGGCGAGCACGGTCACGGTGCCGAGGACCAGCGCGGTGCGCCACCCGGTGCGCAGCACCGCCGCCTCTACGGCCGCGACGTGTGCGGGGTCGGCGGCGATCCGCCGCGCCGAGGTGGCCTGAAGCCCGAGCTGGAGCACGGACAGCACCATCATCAGCGCCATGACGCCGGCGAGCGCTCCGTATTGTCCCGGGCCGAGGAGGCGCGCGGAGATCATCTGGAAGCCGTAGGTGCCGACGTTCATCACCGCCATCGCGATCGCGATGCCCGCGCTGCTGCGCAGCAGCCGGGTCAGGCGTGAGCCTGTGGGGTGAGAGGTGGTCGTCACCAGAGCAGATTAGGGCGTGGGCCGTGAACCCGGTGAACCCACGGTAGATTCGCGGCGAGGAGGGCAGGGCGAGGGATGCTGAGCGATCGAGCGGCCGGGCGCTGGTGTCTCGCCTGGTCCGTGGCGCTGGCCGTGCTCCTGCTCGGGCCCGCGCTCGGAGCGGGGGCGGTACTGAGCTACGACATGGTGTGGGTGCCGGATCTCGCGGTGACCCGCGACGTGCTCGGTCTCGGCTCCGGCCTGCCGCGCGCCGTCCCGTCGGACGCGGTAGTGGCGGTGCTCGACGAGGTGGTCCCCGGCCTGGTGCTCCAGCGGATCGTGCTGCTCGGCGCGCTCGTGGCGGGCGGACTCGGTGCGGCGAGACTGGTGTCGGGACGGCTGCTCGTTCGACTCGCCGCGATCGGGCTCTACCAGTGGAACGCGTACGTCGTGGAGCGGCTGCTGATCGGTCACTGGCCGGTCCTGGTGGGCTACGCGCTGCTGCCCTGGGTGCTGGTCGCGGCCCGCCGCTGGCGCGATGAGGGTCGGCTCCCGCCGGTCCTGCTGGTGCTGCTGCCGCTGGGCAGCCTGTCCGCCTCGGCCGGCCTGGCGACGGCGGTGGTCGCGCTCGCCGCGGCGGCCGGGCGCGGTCGCACGCGGGTGCTAGTCGTGGTGCTCGCGGCCGCCAACGCGCCCTGGCTGATGGCCGGCGCGCTCCATGCGTCGAGCGCGACCACCGACCCGGTCGGTGCGGAGCTCTTCGCGCTGCACGGTGAGGGGGGCGTGCCCGGGCCACTGGCGGCGCTGACCCTCGGCGGGATCTGGAACGCCGAGGTGGTGCCGGACTCACGTGCCGGCGTCGCGGGCTGGGTCAGCCTGCTCGTGCTGGGCGGGCTGGCAGCGCTGGGCGCGCGGCGCTGGTGGCACGACAGTGCGGCGCGGGAGCGCACCGCCCTGCTGGCCTGCTGGGGCGTGGGCTGGGGGATCGCGACCGCGAGCTGGCTGCTGCCGGGCGCGCTCGGCTGGCTCGGCGCGCACCTGCCAGGTGGGGGCGTCCTCCGCGACGGGGCGCGGATGCTGGCCCTGTGCGCGCCGCTGCTGGTCGTCCTGGTCGCCTCGGGGATCGGCGTCCTCGTGGACCGTCTCGCGCGCACCCGCGCGGCGCTCGCGGCCACCGGTCTGACCGCGCTGCTCCTGCCGGTCGTGCTGCTCCCGGACGCGGCCTGGGGGAGCGCGGACCGGCTCGCACCGGCGACCTACCCGACGGCCTGGGGCCAGGCCCGGACGGCACTCCACGCCGCCGATCCCGACGGACTGCTCCTCGTGTTGCCGCTCTCGGCCTTCCGCCGCCCCTCCTGGAACGGGCAGCGCACCACCTTCGACCCGCTCGGGCGCTATCTCGGCCGCCCCTATGTCGCCAGCGACGTGCTCCCCGTGTCCGGTACGGCGATCCCGGGGGAGGACCCCTTGGTCCCGGCCGCCGCACAGGCGCTCGCGGCCGACGGTCCCGAGGCCCGCGCCCGGCGGCTGCTGGACCTCGGCATCGGAGCCGTCGTCGTCGACCACTCGGCGCCGGGCGCCGCCGACGTCCCGGCGGTCGCCGGCGACGCCGTCATCGACGGACCCGAGCTGAGCGTCACGGTGCTGCCCGGCCGCCCCGATCCTCGCCCCGTCGCCACGACGGACCGGCTCGCGATGGCGGTCGCCTGGACGGCGTACGCCGGGCTGCTGTCGGTCGCCGCGGCCGGTCTGCTAAGGAGACGCGCGCGCGAGCGGGCGCCGGCCCCGCCGCCCTGATACGCTGGCGCGAACCTTGAGGGAGGGAACACATGGGAACGCTTGCCAGCATCGTCGTGGGCGGTGTGGTCGCACTCGCGACCATCTGGGGTGTCGTCGACGCGCAGACGTCGACGCCCGACCAGTCGCCGGCCAACGTCAGCAAGGTCGGCATCGACTACGGCTCGACCCAGTAGTCGGTCTCGTCGACCACGACGAGCCAACGGAGAAGCGCCCTGGAGCCTCGGCTCCAGGGCGCTTCCTCGTTCTCGTGGCCGGGCGCTCAGCGCCGGCCGACCGGCACCCGCTCCCGCTGTCGGGCCGAACGGAGCGAGCGGAGCGGACGGCGGCGGTGGATGACGTCGCAGAGCACCTGCGCGAAGCCGTCCTGGGCGCGCTCCCACGAATAGGCATGGCTCATCGACAGCGCCTCCTTGCCGAGCTCCCGGCGTCGCCGGTCGTCGCCGAGCAGCTCCATCAGCGCCGCGGTGAAGGCGACCTTGTCGTCGACCAGGACGCCGGAGACGCCGTCGGCGATCGACTCCCGGGTGCCCCCGGCGGAGTGGTAGGCGATCGCGGGCGTGTGGTGCATGCCCGCCTCTCCGATCACCAGGCCCCAGCCCTCCTTGAGCGAGGGCAGCAGCAGCAGCCAGGCGCGCTCGTAGGCGTCGTGCTTGGTCTCCTCGTCGACATGGCCGAGGAAGCGCACCGCGTCGCCGGCCTCGCGTGCGGCGGCGTAGGCGTGCAGCTCGTCGCGCCACCAGCCGTCGCCGACGATGTCGAGGGTCAGGTCGGGGTAGACGACCCGCGCCGCGAGCACCGCGTCGATGGCGTGCTCCACCTGCTTGTGGGGGACCAGCCGGCCGACCACGGCGACATGGGGCGTCGGCGACTTGCCGGGCGCGGTCAGCGGCGCGGGCTCGGTGCCGTTGTGGACGACGGTCACCCGCGCGGGGTCGACGCCGAGCTCACCCAGCTCCTCGCGGGTCGCCTCCGACACCGACACGTAGCGGCTGCGCCGGTAGAGCCAGGGCGCGAACCGGCTCTCGAGCCACCAGCCCACACGACCGGTGAGACCGGGGTAGACCACCGGCCACTGCTCGCGGTGCACGTGGTGGACGAGGACGACGACGGGCTTGCGGGTGACCAGCCGGGTGAAGAACGGCAGGCCGTTCTGCACGTCGACGACGACATCCGGATCGCCCAGGTCGCCGCGCCGCAGCGCGCGCATGCCTTCGAGGTAGACCGTGAGCTTGGTGCCCCGGCGCACGTAGCGGATGCCGTCGACGACCTCGTCGACCGGCGCTCCGTCGTACGCAGCGGTGAACACCGTGACCCGGCAACCGCGCGCGATCAGACCCTGTGTGACCTTCTCCAGGTAAAGCTCCGCACCGCCGCCCTCAGGATTGCGCGTATCGCGCCAGCTGAGAACGACGACGTCCCTCCCCCGGAGGTCCTCCCAAACCTCCATGGCAGCGGAGTCTAGCCCGGATCCGCCGTTTTGCCGCCGCTCCGCGCGTCGCGCTCGGCCGGCGGGCGCCTCGGTGCCTGTAATCTCGCCGCGTGCCGGTCAATCGCACGCCGATCCGGCGGACCCGTCTGCTCGCCGCGTGCGTCGTGCTGATCGGCCTGGCCTTCGTCCAGACGCCGGGGTTCATCGTCCCCGACACCAAGCTCGACCTGGTCACCGCGCCCGCCGACTGGCTCGCACGGGCCCTGCACGTGTGGGACGGCGAGGGCGGTTTCGGTCAGGTGCAGAACCAGGCGCACGGCTACCTGTGGCCGATGGGCCCGTTCTTCCTGCTGCTCGGCCTGCTCGACCTGCCGGGCTGGGTGGTCCAGCGGCTGTGGCAGGCCCTGGTGCTCTGCGTCGCGATGGCCGGCTCGGCCCGGCTGGCGCGGCTGCTCGGCGTACGCACCGACCTGGCCTGCCTGGTCGCGGGCTTCGCCTATGCCCTCTCGCCGCGGATGCTCACCTCCTTGGGCCCGATCTCCGTCGAGGTCTGGCCGAGCGCGGTCGCGCCGTGGGTGCTGCTGCCGTTGGTGCGCGGCAGTGAGGCGGGCTCGCCACGCCGCGCCGCGGCCTGGTCGGCCGTCGCGGTGGCGATGGTCGGCGGCGTCAACGCGGCCGCGTCGTTCGCGGTCATTCCCCTGGCCCTGCTGTGGATCCTCACCCGCACGGGTGGTCCGCGCCGTCGGGCCCTGCTGTGCTGGTGGCTGCCGCTGTGCGGCCTCGCCACGGCGTGGTGGATCGTGCCGCTGCTGGTGATGGGCGCCTACAGCCCGCCCTTCCTCGACTTCACCGAGACCGCTGCCGTCACGACCTTCCCGACCACGCTCTTCGACACCCTGCGCGGCACCTCCGACTGGGTGCCCTACGCCGACCTGACGTCCGTGGCCGGCAACGAGCTGATCCGCACGTCCTGGCTGGCGATCTACAGCGGAGTGGTGGTGCTGGTCGGCCTGGTCGGCCTGCTCGACCGGCGTACGCCGCACCGGACGTTCCTGGTGCTGGGCCTGCTGTCCGGGGTGCTGATGGTCACCGCGGGTCACCACGGCGCGGTGCAGGGCTGGTTCGCGCCGGATGTCGCGGCGGCCCTGGACGGCGTCCTCGCCCCCTTGCGCAATGTGCACAAGTTCGACCTGGTGCTGCGACTGCCGCTGGTCCTGGGGCTGGCCTTCGTCGTCGACCGCTGCGTCGCGGCCTGGCGCTCGCGGACGGTGCCGCGTCGCGACCGCGTCAACGCGGGCATCCTGGTGGCCGCGGTGACGCTCAGCGTGGTCGGTGCGGCGACGCCGGCCGTGGCGGGCCGGGTGGAGCCGAGCGGTCCGATCGAGAGCATCCCGGAGTACTGGCAGGAGGCGGCGGCCTGGGTCGACCGCAACGCCGCCTCCGACAGCACCCTCCTCGTGCCCGGCTCGCCCTTCGGCCGTTACCTGTGGGGCGATCCGCGCGACGAGCCGTTCCAGTGGCTCGCCCACTCCCGCTGGGCGGTGCGCAGCGTCGGGAACCTCGCCGAGCCGGGCTTCCTGCGGCTCCTCGACGGCATCGAGCGGCGGTTCGCGGAGGGTCATGGGTCGGCCGGGCTCACCGCCGCGCTGCGGCGCGCCGGCATCAGGCACCTCGTCGTGCGCAACGACCTGCGCGCGGCCGACGACATCCCCAGTCCCGCGCTCGTGCACCAGGCCCTCGCCCAGTCGCCGGGCCTGGCGCGGGTCGCGTCCTTCGGGCCCGACGTCGGCGGCCCCGCGGAGGACGACGTCGACGGGCAGCGCCGGGTCTTCGACGGCGGTCGGCAGGCGGCCTACCCGGCCGTCGAGGTCTACGCCGTGGGCGGCCAGGTCCGTCCCGCGAGCACGGTCACCGAGCCCACCGTCCTCGCCGGCGGTCCCGACGACCTCGCCGACCTGCTCGACGAGGGCACCGTGGGGGAGGCGCCGGTCCGTTTCGCCACCGACGTCGACGCGGCCGAGACGAGGACCCGGCCGCGCCGGGTGGCGCTGACCGACGGGCTGCGGATGCGGGAGCGCCAGTACGCCCGGATCCACGACGGTCTCTCGGCGACCATCGCGCCCGGCGACGTACGCCGGACCTCGGGACGGGTGCGCGAGTTCCAGCCGGGCAGCAACGGCGACGACCGGTGGTCGACCACGGCGCGGCTGGTCGGGGCGCGGTCGGTCTCGGCGTCGTCCTCGGCGTCCGACGCCACCGCGATCGGCGGGAGCGAGCGCGGGCGGCTGCCCTACGCCGCGGTGGACGCCGCACCCGACACCGCCTGGTCCACCGCCCTCGGCGACGAGGATCCGTGGTGGCGGGTCGACCTGGACCAGCCGCGGTCGGTCTCGGTCGTGACGGTGCGGACGCCGGAGGGCGTGGGCCGGCAGCGGCTGCGGGTGGTGACCACCACCGGTGCCTCCGAGCCGGTCGTCGTCAGTGCCGGCGGAGCCCGCCGGCTCAGCGTGCCGGGTGCGGGCCGGACCCCGTGGGTGCGGGTCGAGGCCGTCGGCGACCCGACCGGACTGGCCCTCGCGGAGGTCGAGGTGCCGGGGCTCGTGGTCGACCGGGTGCTCGACCTGCCCCGGCTGCCCGCGGCCTGGGGGAGCCCGGACCTGGTGTCGCTGCGCGCGGACCGCGACGGCCGCACCGGCTGCGCGGTGGTCTCCGACGCCGTGCGCTGTGCCGCCGGCACCGCGCGGACCGGCGAGGACGGCCCGGTGCTGCGGCGCTCGGTCCCGCTGGCCGCGGCGCGCTCCTACGACGTCCGGGCGGGCGCCGTGCCGCGGGCCGGCGCGGCGCTCGACGGGCTGATCCTGCGCGACCAGCCGGTGACCGTGCGGGTGTCGTCGACCGCCGTACCGGATCCCCGGGCGGGTGCCGTCGCGATGGTCGACGGCGCCGTCGACACCGCCTGGCTGGCCGCGCCGGACGACGAGAGCCCCACCATCGAGCTGGCCTGGCTCGGCGTGCGCCCGGTCAGCGGGATCACGCTGAGCGTCGCGCGGTCGACGGCCGCGAGCCGGCCGCTGCGGGTCCAGGTCCGGCTCTGGAACGGGACGCGCAGCACCGTCGAGCAGGTCGAGCTCGACAGCCGCGGCCACGCCTCGCTCCCGACGACCCGTGCCGACCGGGTGACGATCGAGGTGCTGGAGAGCGAGACCGTCGTCGACGCCGGGCGCACCGGGTCGCTCGACGGCGCGCCGGTCGGGGTCGGCGAGGTCCGGCTGACCGGGGTGCCGTACCTACCCCTGGCCCTGCCCGACCGGCCGGTGGAGCTGCCCTGCGGCACCGGCCCGACGCTGCGCATCGGGGAGCGTCTCCTGCCGACGTCCGTGACGGCCTCGCCGACCGGGCTGCTGTCCGGGGCCCCCGTCGAGACGCGGGTCTGCGACGTGGCGGGCGCGCTCGACCTGCCGGCCGGCGACCTCGACGTCGCCTTCGCACGCTCCGACGCGTTCGCCCCCGACACGGTGACCCTGACCGCCACCGACGACCCGGGCGAGCCGGTGGGCTTCGGGGGACGGGAGCTGGGTGGCAGCTCGGCCGTCGAGCGCACGGTCGACGCCGACGCCGCGGGCCAGGTCGTCGTCCTGCGCGAGAACGCGAACCGTGGCTGGTCCGCCCGGCAGGGCGAGCACCGGCTGCGGGCCGTGGTCGTCGACGGCTGGCAGCAGGGCTTCCGTGCCGAGGAGGCGGGCGTCGTGCGGGTGCGGTTCGCGCCCGACACCGCCTACCGCGTGGGCCTGCTCGCGGGGCTGGCCTGCCTGCTGGGGCTCGCGGCCGCCGTGCTGGTGCGTGGCCGCGGCGACCCGCCGGCGCTCGACGAGTGGCGGCTGGGCCTGGTCCCCGGAGTCGCGCTGTCGCTGCTCGTCGCCGGCCTGCTCGCCGGAACCGTCGGCCTCCTGGTCGGGATCGCCACGACCACGGCGGCGCTGCTTCTGCGCCGCCGGCAGCCCGAGGCGGTGCCGTGGCTGCTCGCGGTCCCGGTGCTGGTGACCGCGCTCGGCTATGTCACCGGGCCGATCGGGAGCGGTGCCGGCTGGGCCGGCGAGCGAGCCTGGCTCGGCTACCTGCCGCTGGTCCCGCTGGTCTCCTTGGCCGTCGTCGACGCCAGCCGGCGCAGCGGGAAGAGCCGCTTGAGCCGCATCGCCGGCCGCTCGACCAGCCGGTAGGCGAGCTCGGCCGCGACCAGCGAGACGGCCACGGTGAGCAGCCACAGCACCAGCCCGTGCCCCTGGAACAGGCCGAAGCCCAGCCGGGGCGCCAACGCGTCGAGCAGCACCAGGTGCAGGCAGAACAGGCTGTACGACGTCAGCCCGAGATGGCGCAGCGCCGGCGCGCTCAGCACCCGGGCGTACGCCGAGCCGGGCACCGCCGCGATCCCGGTCAGCACCACGAGCCCGCCGACGACGGTGTAGATCAGGCTGCGGACCAGCGACTCCACCGGGGTCTCCGGCAGCAGCAGGGTGGGCCCGGCCAACGGGGTCGTCGCGACGAGCATGAGCCCGAGGACGAGCGACCAGCACACGCCGGGCTGGGCGCCGAGGGCGTAGAGCCGGCGGCCGAGCCGGGACGGCACACCGGCCGCGCGCTGGACGTCGAGCAGGGCGAAGGCGATGCCGACCGCGAACCAGCCGAGGAAGGCAGGCAGCCACTGCAGCTTGGGGCCGTCGCCGAGGCCGCCGAAGCGGGTCGCGCCGTCGAGGTGCCACCACCCGCTGAGTACCGTCATCGCCGCGACGACCAGCCACACCCGACCGGCCCGCAGCTCGCGGCGCCCGGTGGCGAGGAGCATCAGGACGGGGAGCAGCAGGTAGAAGCTGACCTCGACGCCGAGGCTCCACATCTGGCTCAGCCCGGCCGGCAACGCGGGGTCGAGGAAGGTGTTGGTCATCGTCAGCGTGACGACCCAGTCACGCGGGCCGAGGTCGGCGTTGTCGGGAAGCGCCACCACCAGGGTGAGGACCACCGCGACGACGTAGACCGGATAGACCCGCAGGAACCGCTTCCACAGGTAGTGGGCGGTGGCGGGAGGCGCCTGCCGCTGAAGGGCGCGCGCGAGATAGGGCCGCGCGAGCAGGAAGCCCGACAGCACGAAGAAGATGGCCACGCCGACGTTGAGCCGCGAGAGCAGCGAGCCCCACCAGCCGTGGCCGGTGTAGGTCCCCGCGTAGAAGCCGACGTGGGTGGTCAGCACGGCCAGCGCGCCGATCGCGCGCAGCGTGTCGAGCACCGGGAACCGCTGCGGCGCCGGCTCGTCCGTCGTGCTCATGAGTCACCTCCCGCGGCCGTCGGCTCACCGACGGTGATCTTGTCGATGCACACGCTCACGCCCGGGTCGGTGCCGCTCACGACGATCTCGTCGTACGCGCCGTCGAGCCGGACGAACACGCGGTTCAGGCCGCGCTGCAGGTCCACGGTGCGCTCGGTGTCGCCGGCCCGGATGCTCAGCCCGGTGTCGGCACCGGCGAGGTAGTCGACCCGCGCCCACCAGCCGACGTCGATCGTCGGCGAGCCCAGCGGCAGCGCGACGCTCCTCCCCGGAGCGAGGGCCCAGCCACAGCCGGCCACGGGACCGGGCGTGGTCGCGGTGGCGGCGGTGACGTCCGCCGCGACGAGCTGCCCGTCGGGCTCGAGCAGCATCGGATCGGCCGTCGCGACCGGGAAGCGGGCGTGGCGGGAGAGCAGCGGCAGCAGCTCCTCGGTGCGGTTCTCCTCGGGGTTCAGGATGCCGATCCTGGCGAGGTTCTGGCCGAGCAGGTCGACGGGGCCCGCGGCGTCGAGGTCGGCGAGTGCGGTGACGAGGACCCGCTTGCCGGCGTAGCCGCCGTGCCACAGCTCGGCGTACCGGACCGTGCTCCAGACCCCGGACGCGACGACGACGCCCACCAGCACGGCCACGGCCGGCCGGGCGAGGGGCCGGGTGAGCAGGGGAGTCGCGCGGGGCCGGCTGCTCTCCGGGGCTCCGCGCAGCTCGGTGGTCGCGAGCCCGAGGGACAGCACCAGGGTGCAGACCGCGTCGGTGAGATAGCGGTACTCCGCGCCGTTGATCGCGCCGACCTGCTGGGTCCGGGTGGTGAGCAGCAGCACGAAGTCGGCGCCGAGGTAGCAGCCGAGCAGCAGCCAGGCACGCAGCGTCCGCTCTCGACGCAGGAGCAGGTAGCCGATGAGCAGCGCGGCCAGCACCCAGCTCAGGTGGACCAGGACCGCCGGCGGATCGGCCAGGCCGGCCGGGGCGATCACGGGATCCCAGTGCCAGGGACCGCCCGCCGCCCCGGTGGCGAAGGACGTGCCGAGCATGCTCTCGGCCAGCGCTCCGGCCTGGCCGGGCCTGCCGTCCGAGACCAGGGACGGGACGTGGGAGAGGTAGTAGGCCGCATAGCCGCCGCCGACGACCACGGCCGCGAGGACCGCGGGCCAGCGACGGCCGACCACGGTCCGCAGCCGCCGGATAGGGCCGCCGGTGGCGAAGTAGGCCAGGGCGAGGAAGGCGAGGACCGGCACCAGCAGCAGCGCCTTGACGTAGGCGGCCAGCCCGAGGACCAGCGCGGCGACGGTGCCGGCCAACCAGCGGTTCCCCTCGCCGCGCAGGTGGCGTACCCAGCACCCGATGGCGAGGAAGAACGCCGTCTGGAGCGGCAGCTGGTTCAGCGCGGCCGCCCACCAGGTCGTGGCGGGGACCGTCATCGCGGAGGACACGTAGAGCGCGAGCAGGACGAGGCTGGGGCCGCGCCGACCGAACAGGGTGACCAGCATCCAGGCGCAGGACACCGACGCGGCGAGGGTCATCACCAGGAGGGTGCTCGCCAGCAGCGGCCAGCTCGGCGTGGCCGGCAGCGAGCACAGCCAGGCGACCAGCCGGCCCAGCGGCATCAGCTGGGCGTCGTACGGCGTCATCAGCGAGCCGGCGCTGAGGCCGGTGTCCTTCGCCTCGCGCAGCAGCCGGAAGTCGTCGCCGTAGAAGTACGCCGGCAGCACGACCCACGCCCGGAACGCGAGCTGCGCCACGACCAGCGAGCCCGCCACGAGCACGAACCGGCGGCGGGTCGGCTCGGAGACGGCTGCGGGACGGGACACGGCAGTGACTATGACAGGACTGCGGTGGCTGGGTGAACCGGCAACGCTTTCGTCACGGTCGGTCCGAGAGGGCGGCGATGAGGAGTGACGCATGCCATACTGCCGGGAAGGTCGCCATGGGAGGGTCGACCACGTTCCTTGGGAGGGGAGCGCGTGATGCGCAAGTTCGTCGCGCCGGCATTGGTCGGCTTCGGTACTTTTCTGCTGGTCGTCGGGGTGTTGGCCCTGTCCTGGGTGCCGGGGGCGGTGAAGAAGACCCCGCTCGACGTGGACACCACGACGATGCTTTCCGGTGAGGCGGCCAAGATCGACCCCGCGACGGGCGACATGACGCCGCGCGCGATCCACGCGATCAGCCTGACCCGCACCGACTCGAAGGCCTCGACCGACGACGACGTGGTCTGGGCCCAGTGGTCGTGCGTGGCCTTCGGCGACAGCGGCGACTGCATCAAGCCGACCGACCCCAACACCGTGCTGCTGCCGGAGGACCAGCTGGTGACGGCGAGCTACAACATCTTCGCCACCGACCGGGTCAGCGCCGAGGGCATCGCCGAGGCGGATCTGCCCAAGGCGGCCAAGGAGGCCGGGGCGACCACGACCAAGGGCCTGGTCAACAAGTTCCCGTTCGACACCAAGAAGAAGACCTATCCCTACTGGGAGGGCACGCTCGGCCGCAGCGTCGACGCGACCTTCGAGCGCACCCAGCAGCTCGGCGGCGTCGAGGTCTACGTCTTCAGGACCGAGGTCTCCAAGGAGTCGATCGAGATCGCCGAGAACACGCCGGGCACCTACAGCTCGGTCAAGGAGATCTACGTGCACCCGGCCACCGGGTCGATCATCAACCAGACCGAGAAGCAGCAGCGCTGGCTCGAGGACGGCACCCCCGTGCTCGACCTCAGCATCGGCTTCACCAAGGCCCAGATCGCCAGCAACGGCAAGGACGCCAAGAGCAACGGCGCGATGCTGACGCTGATGACCACCGTCGTGCCGCTGATCGGCCTGATCGGCGGCGCGCTGATGGTGCTCGCCGGCGTCCTGCTCGGCCGCAAGCGCTCGCGCGACGACGCGCCGCGCCGCGAGCAGACCAAGGACCTCGCCGGGGTCTGACCCGTCGGCCGGCCTGCCGGGTCAGCCCGGCAGGTCGGCGCCGAAGATCGCCGTGCCCGGCGTGAGCCGGCCCCGGGTCCCGGACCACCCGCCCCAGAGCCGCTCGTGTCCCTCGGGCCACTCCGGCTCGAGGAGCGTGGTGAGCCGGAAGCCGTGGCCGGCCAACAGCGTCACCCAGTCGCCGAGGGTGCGGTGGTGCTCGACGTACGCCGTCGCACCGGTCTCGTCGTCGACCTCGACATAGGGGGTGCGGTCCCAGTAGGACTGGGTCGCGGTCAGGCCCTCCTCGCCGGGGTCGTCGGGGAACATCCACCGGGTGGGATGGGTGATCGAGAACGCGAACCGGCCTCCCGGGCGCAGCACCCTCGCCGTCTCGGCGACGGCGAGGTCGATGTCGGCCACGAACTGCAGCGCGCCGAACGAGGAGAACACCACGTCGAAGCTCGCGTCGGCGAAGGGCAGCGCGGTGGCGGTGCCGAGCACGCTGGGCACCACGACCTCGCTGGCCTCGTCGATCCGGCGGGAGTGCTGCAGCTGTCGGTAGGACAGGTCGAGGCCGATCGCGCGCCCGCCGCGGGCGCGCACCCAGCGCGAGCACTGACCGGCTCCCGAGCCGACCTCGAGCACGTCGCGCCCGCTGAGCTCGCCGAGGATCCCGGCCCGCTCCTCGGTCAGTCCCTCCGGTCCCCACACGAAGCCGATGTCGCCGAGGAAGCCGCCGTGGGTCGCCTGGTACTCGTCGGCGTACCGATCCCAGTCGGCGCCGTTGGCGCGCCGCGACTCCTGCTCGTCGGCCGCCCGCCGGTGAGCCGTGACGGGGGGATGCGGCCAGGCCTCGGCGCCCGTGGCGCCTTCGACGTCCTGCACGCTGACCGAGGATAGTGGTCGCCGGTTGGACTCGCGCGTCGGGCGGCGCGTACTCTGGAACGTCTGTGTTCTCGCCTGCCCTCTCGGCGGCGGGCCCCAGCCGCATCATCCCGACTACATCTGCCCACTTCAAGGACTGACCGACTACATGACGAGCACCCTCTCGACGCCCCTCGCGAGCTACGACGACAACGCGCCCCAGGTCGCGATCAACGACATCGGCTCCGAGGCTGACTTCCTGGCCGCCATCGACCAGACCATCAAGTACTTCAACGACGGCGACATCGTCGACGGCACCATCGTCAAGGTGGACCGTGACGAGGTACTGCTCGACATCGGCTACAAGACCGAGGGCGTCATCCCCTCGCGCGAGCTGTCGATCAAGCACGACGTCGACCCGTCCGAGGTCGTCCAGGTGGGCGACAAGGTCGAGGCCCTCGTCCTCCAGAAGGAGGACAAGGAGGGTCGCCTGATCCTGTCCAAGAAGCGCGCCCAGTACGAGCGCGCCTGGGGCACGATCGAGGAGATCAAGGAGGCCGACGGCGTCGTCGAGGGCACCGTCATCGAGGTCGTCAAGGGCGGCCTCATCATCGACATCGGCCTGCGCGGCTTCCTGCCCGCCTCGCTCGTCGAGATGCGCCGGGTCCGCGACCTGCAGCCGTACGTCGGTCAGACCCTCGAGGCCAAGATCATCGAGCTCGACAAGAACCGCAACAACGTGGTCCTGTCGCGCCGGGCCTGGCTCGAGCAGACCCAGTCCGAGGTCCGCCACGGCTTCCTCACCCAGCTCCAGAAGGGCCAGATCCGCAAGGGCGTCGTGTCCTCGATCGTCAACTTCGGTGCGTTCGTGGACCTCGGTGGCGTCGACGGTCTCGTCCACGTCTCGGAGCTGTCCTGGAAGCACATCGACCACCCGTCCGAGGTCGTCACCGTGGGCGACGAGGTCACCGTCGAGGTCCTCGACGTCGACATGGACCGCGAGCGCGTCTCCCTGTCGCTGAAGGCGACCCAGGAGGACCCGTGGCAGCACTTCGCCCGGACCCACCAGATCGGTCAGATCGTCCCGGGCAAGGTCACCAAGCTGGTTCCCTTCGGCTCGTTCGTGCGGGTCGAGGAGGGCATCGAGGGCCTGGTCCACATCTCCGAGCTGGCCGAGCGCCACGTCGAGATCCCGGAGCAGGTCGTCCAGGTCGGCGACGACGTCATGGTCAAGATCATCGACATCGACCTCGAGCGTCGCCGGATCTCCCTCTCGCTCAAGCAGGCCAACGAGACCGCTGCCGCGGCGGACGTCGAGGAGTTCGACCCGACGCTGTACGGCATGGAGGCCACGTACGACGACCAGGGCAACTACATCTACCCCGAGGGCTTCGACCCCGAGACGGGCGAGTGGCTCGAGGGCTTCGACGAGCAGCGTGCGAAGTGGGAGGAGCAGTACGCCAAGGCGCACGCTCGCTGGGAGGCCCACGTCAAGCAGCAGGCCGACGCCAAGCAGGCCGAGATCGAGGCCGGCGAGGCGAGCTCGTACTCCTCCGCTCCGGCCGAGGACGCCCCCAACGGCGGCGGCTCGCTCGCGTCCGACGAGGCGCTGCAGGCGCTTCGCGAGAAGCTGACCGGCGGCAACTGATCGCCTGAGGCTTCACCGCAGCAGAACCCGAAGGCCCCGACCGCTTGGTCGGGGCCTTCGGGCTCTTTCTTGGGCTGTCCTGGTTGCGGTTTGGTCCCAAACCGCAACGAGAGGCGCCGAATTCATGCGGTTTGGGACCAAACCGCAACGTCGCGGGCCCCCGGAACTGCGGTTTGGGACCAAACCGCACGTCCAGCGAGCCGGTATGACTCAGTCGAACCAGGCGGGCTGCTTGCGAACGAGCAGCCCGTCGTGGCGGACCCAGGCGAGGAGAACGCCGAGGCCCGCGAGCAACAGGAGGAGGATCAGTGCGATGGTCATGGCAGAAATCATGCTCTGATCAGATTCCTGCCACCAGTGGCAGAAAAGACGGCATGCGTTGATTTTCTGCCAGCCGGCTGCGACAGTGGTCGGGTGCTGACCAACGTGGCCGTGATCGCCTTCGACGGCGTCGCTCCGTTCGAGCTGGGGATCCTCTGCGAGGCGTTCGGGATCGACCGCACCGAGGACGGCGTGCCGGCCATCGACTTCGCGGTGTGCGCCGAGCACGACCGCCCGATGCACACCTCCATGGGCTTCACGCTGCAGGCGGCCCACGGCCTGGATCGCGTGGCGGAGGCCGACCTGGTCGCGATCCCGGCGATCAAGGGCGGGGTCGCGTCCGACGCGGTGGTCGAGGCGATCCGCGCGGCCCACGCCCGGGGCGCCCGACTGATGTCGGTGTGCAGCGGCTCCTTCGTGCTCGGGCAGGCCGGGCTGCTCGACGGCATCGAGTGCACGACGCACTGGATGCACACCGAGCGGCTGCAGCGGGAGTACCCACTCGCCAAGGTCGTCCCCGAGGTGCTGTACGTCGACGCTGGCCAGGTCGTCACCGGCGCCGGCAGTGCGGCCGGGCTCGACGCCGCGCTGCACATCTGGCGCCAGGAGTACGGCGCCGGGGTCGCCAACGTCGTGGCGCGGAGGGCGGTGGTGCCGCCGTACCGCGACGGGGGGCAGGCCCAGTACATCGCCCGCGCCGTGCCGGACTGCGAGGCCGACACGTTGCGCCCGTTGCTGACCTGGATCCTGGAGAACCTGGCCGAGGACCACTCCGTCGAGGCGCTGGCCAAGCGCGCGCTGATGTCGCCGCGCACCTTCGCTCGCCGGTTCCGCGACGAGACCGGTACGACGCCGCACCACTGGGTGACCCGGCAGCGGGTCAACGCCGCCGAGGAGCTGCTGGAGCGCACCGAGCAGCCGGTGGAGTGGATCGCGAGCGAGGTGGGCTTCGGCAATGCCGCGACGCTGCGCCACCACTTCGTCCGGGTCCGCGGCGTGAGCCCGCAGAGCTACCGCCGCCAGTTCGCCTGCTGAGCGGGGGAGAGGTGCTGCTCCATGAGCTGCTCGACGACCCCGCGCTCGGTCTCGAGGTGCTGGTCCCCGGTCGTACGGACCGGCCGGTGCGCTGGGTGCACAGCATCGAGGTCGCCGACCCCGGGGAGTTCCTGCGCGGCGGCGAGGTGGTGCTCACGACCGGTGCGTGGCAGCGGCTGGGCCAGACGCCCGCGGCCTGGGTGGCGGAGGTCGCGGGCGCCGGGGCGATCGCGATCGGGTTCGGCCGGCTGCTCCCGGCCGACGAGCCGCCGGCCGAGCTGGTCGCCGCGGCGACCGAGCGCGGGCTGACCTGCTTCGTGGTCCCCGTCGCCGTGCCCTTCGTCCAGCTCGCCGAGGCGTTCGTAGCGGCCAAGCGGGTCGAGTGGGAGGCGCCGCTGCGCAGCCAGCTCGAGCACCACGGCGCGATCGTGGCCGCGCTGTGCGCAGAGCGCGGGGTCGACTCGGTGCTGCGAGTGCTGCGCCGCCGGCTCCGCATCGAGGTCGCCGTCGTCGCCGGTACGACGACCCACGGCCCGGTCCCCGAGGCGGGCTGCCCGGTCGCGCTGATCGGCGAGGGGCTCGCCGACGCCTCGCTGGTGCTGCCGCGCCCGCTCGCGGAGCTCGACGTCGACGTCCAGGCCGCGGTCTCCAGCGCGATGCCCTTCCTCGCCCTCGAGCTGGAGCGGGAGCGGGCGGTGCGCGCCACCGAGCAGCGCTACGCCTGGGAGGTGGTCGAGTGGATCGCGACCGGCGCCCCGGCGGCGTCGGTGACCGCGCGCCTGGAGCTGCTCGGCGTACCGGTCGAGCGCCGGCTGCGCTGCCTGGTCGTGCGGGGCGCGGCCCCGGACGCGGTCGCGAGCGTGCTGGCGCCGTACCTGCTGGTCGAGCGGGCCGACGACGTCGTGTGCCTGGTGGGGGAGGACGTCTCCCGGGTAGCGGTGGCCGGCTACGTCGGCGTCGGCCAGGCGGCCGCGGCCGGCGAGCTGCGGGTGAGCCTGCTCCAGGCCCGGCACGCCGCCGACGCCCTGGCGGCGCGCGGGGTCGAGGGCTGGCTGACCCACGAGCAGCTCGCGAGCCCGGCGGTGCTGCTCGCCGCCCAGGACCCGGCCGTCCTGCGGGCCCTGGCCCACACCGTGCTGGGTGGGGTGCTCGACAGCGACCGGGACCGGGGCACCGAGCTGGTGGTCAGCCTGCGGGCCTTCCTCGACGGGGGCGGGCGCTGGCAGGAGACCGCCGACGCGCTGCACGTCCACATCAACACGCTGCGGCACCGGATGAAGCGCGTCGAGGAGCTGACCGGCCGCTCGCTGGCCTCCACGGCCGACCGGGTCGACCTGTTCCTGGCGCTGCGCGCACTGTGAGGCGGGCGTTGGAGGTTCCTCCAACGCGGCTCGGTGACATTGGAGGATCCGCCCCTGCCGTGGCGCGGTGACCTGGCTCACCCTGAACGGGTACTCAGTTTTTCGGACCACCCGTCAGGAGCAGCCATGGGCGAGCCCACCGCCGCCGGCATCGAGGTGCACGGCGTCGACACCATCCCCGAGGCCGAGCGCACCGCCCGGCCGCGGGACGTGGTGTCCATCCTGGTCGGCACCAACCTGTGCCTGGGCCTGGTCATCTTCGGCTGGCTGCCCGCCACCTTCGGCCTGTCCTTCTGGGCCTGCCTCACCGCCCAGGTCGCCGGCACCTTCCTGGCGATCGCGCTGGTCGCGCCGATGGCGCTGATCTCCATGCGCACCGGCACCAACCTGTCGACCAGCAGCGGCGCCAGCTTCGGCGTGCGCGGCCGGCTGGTCGGCTCGGTGATCGGGCTGCTGCTCTCGCTCGGGTACGCCTCGCTGACGATCTGGACCGGTGGCGCCGCCGTGGTCGAGCCGCTCGCGGAGCTGGTCGGGCTTCCCGACGGCAGTGCGTCGTACGTCGTCGTGTACGCCGCCCTCGCCGCCGGCGCGGTCCTGGTGGCCGTCTTCGGGTACCGGGTCCTCACCCGGCTCGGCAGCTGGCTGGCCGTCGCGATGTCGGTGCTCATGGTCGCGGGCATGCTCGCCCTCGCCGGCCGGTTCGACCCCGCCCCGGTCGTCGACGGGGGCTACCTGCTCGGCGACTTCTGGACCACCTGGTTCCTCGCGTTCGTCGCCACCGGCATCTCCGGTCCGATCGCCTTCATCACCCTGCTCGGCGACTACACCCGCTACCTCTCGCCCGAGCGCCACTCCTCGCGGAGAGTCCTGGCCGCCACGGCCGGCGGCCTGGCCCTGGGCCTGCTGCTGCCGCAGCTGTTCGGGATGTTCACCACCTTCGCGGCCCGCGCCGGCGACGACTACGTCGGCGCGCTCGTCGCCGCCACCCCGGTCTGGTTCCTGCCGCTGCTGCTCCTCAACGGGGTCTTCGGCACCGTCGGCAACGCGGGGGTGCTGCTCTACTCGATGGGCCTGGACCTCGACGCGATCGTGCCCGCGCTGAGCCGGGTCAAGGCGACCATGCTGGTCTCGGTCCTCTCGATAGCGCTGGTCGTCACCGGCTACTTCGTCTGGGACGCCGCCGACGCCGTGACCGCCTTCCTGCTGCTCATGACCGCCGCGGGCACGCCCTGGGCCGTCATCACCGTGATCGGCTTCCTGCGCTGTCGCGGCAGCTACGACCCCGACGCGCTCCAGGTCTACAACCGCCGCTCGCGTGGCGGCATCTACTGGTACACCGGCGGCTGGTCCGTCACGGCGACCGTCGCGTGGGCGGTCGGCACCGTGCTCGGCCTGCTCTCCGTCGACTCCACGATCTGGCGGGGCCCGATCCTCGAGCTGACCGGCGGGGTCGACGTCAGCCCGCTGCTGGCCGGGGCCGCGGCCGCCGTCACCTACCTGCTGCTGTCCCGCTTCTCGGTGCAGCCCATGCCCGAGATGTCCCCGTCCCTCGTGAGGAGCACCCGATGAACCCACCGCAGTACGACGTCGTCGTGATCGGAGCCGGGTTCGCCGGCCTGACCGCCGCCCGCGAGCTCGGCGCGGCCGGGCAGCGCGTGCTCGTCCTCGAGGCCCGCGACCGGATCGGCGGCTCCACCTGGTACCGCACCGACCTGCTCGGCGGCGTCGGCCTGGAGATGGGCGGCACCTGGATCGTCCCCCAGCAGACCCACGTCTGGGCCGAGGTGGAGCGCTACGGCGTGCCCATCCAGGACTCGGTGCTGCCGGACCGGATGACCTGGTCGGACCACGGCAAGGTGCTCGACACCCTGCTGCCGTGCACGCCCGCGGAGTACGGCGAGCTGGAGCACGCCGTACGCCAGCTGCTCGCCGCCGGCGACCGCCTCGACTACACCCGGCCGCTGTCCGAGCAGGACCTCGCCGACCTCGACGTGCCGATCGAGGAGTGGGCCGACAGCGTCGGGATGAAGGGCAACGCCCGCGAGCTGCTGATCTCGTGGTTCTGCGGGTGCGCGAACGCGCACGAGTCGATCGGCTCCGCGCTCGACATCATCCGCTGGTGCGCCTCGATGGACAACTCGCTGTGGGGCATGGTCCAGGCCTCCGTGCTCGGCTACACCTTCACCGAGGGCACCAGGTCGCTCGCCGACGCGATCCGCGCCGACCTCGCCGGTGAGCTGCTGCTCTCCTCGCCGGTGCGCTCGGTCGTGCAGGACGACGCCGGCGTCACGGTGACCTACGACGGGGGCGTCGCCACCGCCGGGCGGGTGCTGGTGACGGTGCCGATCGGCGTACTCAAGGACATCGCGTGGGAGCCCGCACTGCCCGCCGACAAGCTCGCCGCCTCGCAGGAGAACCACGCCGGGCAGGGCCAGAAGGTCTGGGCGCTGGCGACCGGCGTACCCGACGACATCAGCGGCTACGGCTGGGGCACCTCCTTCGACTATGTCGGCGCCATGCACGACTCGCCCCAGGGCACCGTGCTGGTCTGCTTCGCGCCCGAGCACGACCGGGTCGACGCGAGCGACCTGGCCGACGTGCAGCGCGCCGTCCGCGAGTACGCGCCGGACGCCGTCGTCGTCGACGCGGCCAGCCACGACTGGGTGCACGACGAGTTCTCCTACGGCACCTGGGCGACCTTCCGGGCCGGCCAGTTCGCGAAGTACGAGCAGGCGTTGGCCCGTCCCGAGGGCCGCGTCCACTTCACCGGCTCCCACACCGCGACTCGCTGGCGCGCCTTCATTGACGGCGCGATCGAGTCGGGGAAGCGTGGAGCCAACGAGATCATCGAGAGCCAGGGAGGCGCAGCATGACCGTCGGACCCGTCGACGCGACCCGGATCCCGCGCTACGCGGGCGACACCACCTTCGCCCGGCTGCCGCGGCTGAGCGACGTCGAGGACGCCGACACCGTGATCTGGGGCGTGCCCTTCGACGGCGGGGTCTCCTACCGCCCCGGCGCGCGCTTCGGCCCCAACCACATCCGCCAGTCCTCGAGACTGCTGCGCCCCTACAACCCGGCCCAGGACAGCGAGCCCTTCGCCCGCGCCCAGGTCGCCGACGCCGGCGATCTCGGCGCCAACCCGTTCTCCCTCGACGAGGCGATCGCCTCCATCGAGGCCGGTGCCCGCGACCTGTCCGGCACCTCCCGCACCCTGCTCACCATCGGCGGCGACCACACCATCGCCCTCCCGCTGCTGCGGGTGCAGGCCGAGCGGCACGGCCCGATCGCCGTGCTCCACTTCGACGCCCACCTCGACACCTGGGACACCTACTTCGGCGCTCCCTACACCCACGGCACCCCCTTCCGGCGCGCGTCCGAGGAGGGCCTGATCGACTTCACCCACGCCATGCACATGGGCATCCGCGGTCCGCTCTACAGCAGGCTCGACCTCGACGAGTCCGAGGAGCTCGGCTTCTCCGCCGTCCACGCGCGCGACTTCGTGCGCTCGCCCATCGACGACATCATCAACCGGATGCGCGATCGTCTCGGCGACCGCCCCGTCTACGTCTCGCTCGACATCGACGTCCTCGACCCCGCCTTCGCGCCCGGCACCGGCACCCCCGAGGCCGGTGGCCTCTCCAGCGCCCAGCTGCTGGAGGTGCTCCGCGGCCTCGACGGGCTCAACGTCGTCGGGGCCGACATCGTCGAGGTGTCGCCGGCGTACGACCACGCGGAGATCACCGGCATCGCGGCCGCGCACGTCGCCTACGAGCTGCTGTCGGTGCTGCCGGGCCGGCCCGCCTGAGAGCTCGCCGCGGACGCGCGAAGGGCCCGACCTCGTGGCGGATTCGAGGGGTCGTCGCAACACCGCTGGTTGTTCTAGGTGGTGAGTAGATCATGCAGGCGCTCGGCTGGGGTTTCCCAGTCGAGCGTTTTGCGTGGCCGGCCGTTGAGTTCCTGGGCGACGTGTTCGAGGTCTTCTGGACCGTGGACGGACAGGTCGGTGCCCTTGGGGAAGTACTGGCGCAGCAGCCCGTTGGTGTTCTCATTGGTGCCGCGCTGCCACGGTGATGCCGGGTCGCAGAAGTAGACCTGCAGATCGGTCGCGGTCTTGATCTCCTTGTGCCGCGCCAGCTCGCAGCCCTGGTCCCAGGTCAACGACCCACGCAGGTGTGCGGGCAGGGTCGCGATGGTCGCGACCAGCGCGTCACGGACCTGTTCTGCGTTGTGCCCCTCGGGCAGGTGCAGCAACATCGTGTACCGGGTCGCACGCTCGACCAAGGTCCCGATCGCTGACTGGTTGCCGGCGCCCATGATCAGGTCGCCTTCCCAGTGCCCGGGCACGGCCCGGTCCTCGACCTCGGCCGGCCGGTCGCTGATCATCACCATGGGATCGACGAAACGCTGGGTTCGTTGCCCGGGCTGGCGGTGCGGTTTGCGGCGGGTCCTGCCACTGCGCAACGCGGTCTGGACCTCGCGCTTGAGCCCGCCACGGGCCTGGAAGTACAGCGCCTGGTAGATCGTCTCGTGGCTCACGCGCATGCTCTCGTCGTCGGGGTGATCGAGTCTGAGCCTGTTCGAGATCTGCTCGGGCGACAACTTTCGTTCCAGCCCGTGCTCGACCTCGGCACGCAGTCGGGTGTTGGTGACCAGCTTCGACGGCTTGGGGCGGGCACGCGTGGCCGCGGCGTCGCGGTGTGCCTGGTGGGGTAAGTAGATGCCTTCGATACGGTGTCGGGCGACCTCACGTGACACGGTCGAGACGTTCTTCCCGATCCCGGCCGCGATCGCGGTCAGTGTGTGTTTGTTGACCAGGCCGTCCGCGATCGCCAACCGGTCATCGAGGGAGAGGTACCGCTCACTGATGGCGACCTCGGCGCGTGCAGCTGGCGTCATAGCCTTCTGATAGCGGGTGCCGCTGGCGTAGTCCACGACCGTGCCGTCGGGATAGGTCCGCGTGTTGCTGGTCTTGGTGATCCCGCGTCGCCAGTCGCGTGCGGTGCGCTCGTTGACTCCGACCTCGCGAGCGGCGCGTGCTGAGGACCAGCCGTCGGTGATCAGCTCGAAGAACCTCGCCTTGGCATCCGCTTTGCCGGCCTTGTTCTTGGTCTGGGCGACCAGGCCGGCCGCGACCAGGATCCGACGCGCGGCGTCGTGGCTCAGTCCGCTCGCGATCGCGGCACGATTGACCTTGCCGGTCGCGGTGAACACCTCGACCACGACCCGACGATGCTCCTCGGTGATCCTCGCCTTCGGTCCCCGCCCACGGCCGGCGGCCTGCAGCAGCTCGTAAGCCCGACCCTTCGAAACTCCCAGAGCCGTGGCGGCTGCGGGGACCGGGACCCCGCTATCGACCAACCGCAGAAGACGGGCCTTCTCCTCCGAAAACGACACGGTCGTCGCAACTCCTCAAAACTCGAGGTGTTGCGACGACCGTGTGAACCCAAGCGTCGAGGTCGGGCCCTTCGTCGCCGTCAGGCGGACGTCACCAGGTGCGCACCCACATGCAGTACTCCGCCTTGCTCAGCGCCTCGACCGCCTCGGCCGACAGCGGCGCGGCGGCGTCGGTGACGACGTACCCGAGCCCGTCCTTGGTGGCGAGGTGCTGGTCGACGACGTTGTCGCCGGCGGCGGCGAAGGTCGCGTTGAGCTCGGCGAGGACGCCGGGGAGGTTGCGGTGGAGCAGGCCGATCCGGCGGCCGGGCGGCAGCTCCGAGGGGAGGACGGCGGGCAGGTTGACCGAGAGCGCGGTGGAGCCCTCGAGGGCGAACCGGGCGAGCTTCTCGGCGACGAACCAGCCGATCTCCTCCTGGGCCTCCTGGGTCGAGCCGCCGATGTGGGGGGTGAGGATGACGTTGTCGAGCCCGCGCAGGACGGAGTCGAAGGGGTCGCCCTGGGCCTTGGGCTCGGCGGGGAAGACATCGACGGCGGCGCCGGCGATGTGGCCGGAGAGCAGGTTGTCGCGCAGCGCCTCGTAGTCGACGACCATGCCACGCGAGGCGTTGATGAACAGGGCGCGGGGCTTCATCGCGGCGAACTCGTCGGCCCCGAAGAAGCCGGCGTTGCCGGGGCGGCCGTCGACGTGGAGGCTGACGACGTCGGCGATCTCGAGCAGCTCGCGCAGCGACCGGACCCGGCGGGCGGTGCCGTGGGCGGGGCGGTCGGCGGTGTCGTAGAAGACCACGTTGAGGCCGAGCGCCTCGGCGACGGTGGAGAGCTGGGTGCCGATGTTGCCGTACCCGACGATGCCGAGCGTGCGCCCCCGAACCTCGTGACTGCCCTTCGCCGACTTGTCCCAGGTCCCCTCGTGCATCCGCTGCGTCTTCTCCGGCAGCCGGCGCGCGAGCGAGATGATCTCGGCGATGACGAGCTCGACCACGCTGCGGGTGTTGGAGTACGGCGCGTTGAACACGCCGATCCCCTTCTCCGCGGCCGTCGCCAGGTCGACCTGGTTGGTGCCGATGCAGAAGCAGCCGATCGCCAGCAGGTCGGGCGACTCGTCCAGCACCCGCTTGGTCACGGTCGTGTTGGACCGGATCCCCAGCAGCTGGACGCCGTCGGAGAGGGCCGCGATCAGCTCGTCCTCGGACAGGGAGCCGGCTCGCAGCTCGACGTCGTAGCCGCGGGCCTCGAGGGTCTCGACGGCGGCCGGGTGGATGTTCTCGAGCAGGAGCGCCTTCACATCGGAATCCTACCGGCGGCGGCGCCTCGACCCCGGCCCAGGCCGCTCTCGTGGACACGGTCGAGAAAGTCCGGAAGGACCCGGTGATTCCCAGGTACGACGCGAGTACGTACTCACGAAAGGCCCCACCCACCGAGGAGCAACCATGACCACCACCGAGATCGACGCGGTCCTCGCCGAGACCTACCAGGCCTGGACCGACAACGACGCGGACGCCTTCGTCCGGCACTACACCGAGGACGCGACCGCCGTCCTGCCCGGCTCCCTGCGCGCCGGCCGGACGGCGATCCGCGACGCCATGGCCGCGAGCTTCGCCGGCCCCCTCGCCGGCAGTACGACGGTCGACCGGCGGCGGAGCCTGCGCTTCGTCGGCGCGGACGTCGCGATTGCCGTCCACGAGAGCGGGATCCGGCTCGCGGGGGAGAGCGAGCTGCCGGAGGGCCGCACGGTCGTGGCCACCTGGGTCTTCGCCCGGCGCGATGGGAGGTGGATGATCGCGGCGTACCACAACTGCCCGGCGTGAGGAGCCCCGTGACGACGTACGACGACCCCGGGTTCGCCGCCGCGGTGGAGCCCTTCCGCGGCGAGCTCACCGCCCACTGCTACCGGATGCTCGGCTCGGTGCAGGACGCCGAGGACGTCGTCCAGGAGACCTACCTGCGGGCCTGGCGCGCCCGCGACCAGTACGACGAGCAGCGCGCCTCGCTGCGCACCTGGCTCTACCGCATCGCCACCAACGCCGGGCTCACCGCGCTCCGGGGCAGGGGCCGGCGTCCGCTGCCGTCGGGGCTGGTGCCGGAGACGGACCCGCGCAGCCCGTTCGAGCTGGGGGAGGTGCCGTGGCTGCAGCCGATCCCGAGCGCGCGCGTGCCCGACGCGGACCCGGCGAGCCTGCGGCTGGCGTTCGTGGCGGCGCTGCAGCACCTCTCGCCGCGCCAACGGGCGGTGCTGGTGCTGCGCGACGTCCTCGACTTCTCGGCGGCAGAGACGGCCGATGTGCTCGACACCACGGTGGTCTCGGTCAACAGCGCGCTGCTGCGCGCCCGGTCCGCCATGAGCAGGGCCGATGCCGATCGCACCCGGGAGCCCGACGAGGCCGAGCGCCGGGTCTGGATCGACCGCTACACCGCGGCCTTCGTCGCCGCCGACGTCGAGGCGCTCAAGCGGCTGCTCGCCGCGGACGTGGTGATGGAGATGCCGCCGATGACCAACTGGTTCACCGGACCCGAGAAGTACGGCGTGTTCATGGACTGGGTCTACACGGCCAACGGCACCGACTGGCGCACCCTCCCGGTCGAGGTCAACGGCGGGCGCGGCTTCGCGGCGTACGTCCGCAAGGACGACGGACGCTACCACCGGCACACGCTCCAGGTGCTCGCGTTCTCGCCCACAGGAGAAGGCGTCACGCGCAACTCGGTGTTCGTCGAGGCCGACGTCCTCGATGCGTTCGGGCTGCCGTCTACCGTGGCGAGATGACGACCGTCCGCCAGATCCAGGTCACCTTCGACTGCGCCGCTCCCGACCGCGTCGCCCGCTTCTGGTGCGACGTCCTGGGCTACGAGCTCGCGCCCGGTGCCGAGGGGGAGACGGCGTGGTCGGCGTGCGTCGACCCGACGGGTGCCGGGCCGCGCTTCTACTTCCAGCGGGTGCCGGAGGGCAAGGTCGCCAAGAACCGCGTGCACGTCGACGTACGCGCGGGGACCGGGCTCGTCGGCGCCGCCCGCCTCGCCGTGCTCGAGGCCGAGCGCGACCGGCTGGTCGCCCTCGGGGCGACGTGCGTGGAGGTGCTGGCGGCCGACGAGGAGAACGAGTGCTGCATCGTGATGCAGGACGTCGAGGGCAACGAGTTCTGCCTCGATTGAGCGAAGAGAAGGACCGCCCCTCGCCGTCGGCACGGCGAGGGGCGGTCCGGAGCCGAACCTCGTGACTGACTCAGCTCCAGTCGACGCTGTAGTAGCGCGTCTCCTGGTACTCGCGGATGCCCTCGTGCGCACCCTCGCGGCCGATGCCGCTCTGCTTGACCCCGCCGAACGGCGCGGCCGGGTCGGAGACGATGCCGCGGTTGATGCCGACCATGCCGGCCTCGATCTGCTCGCCGAGGCGCAGCGCGTCCTGCAGCCGCCCGGCGTACACGTACGCCGCCAGCCCGAACTCGGTGTCGTTGACCGACGCGAGCAGCTCGGCCTCGTCGGTCCAGGTGACGATCGGCGCGACCGGCCCGAAGATCTCCTCGGACAGGATCGGCGCGCCGAACGGTACGTCGACGAGCACGGTTGGCGGGAAGAACCAGCCCTCCGCCGGGACCGAGCCCTGCACGGCGACCTTCGCGCCGTCGGCGACCGCGGCGTCGACCAGCTTGGCGATGCCGGTGAGCGCCTTCTCGCTGATCACCGGGCCGATCTGGTTGTCGGCGTCGGCGGACGGGCCGACCTTGAGCGCGGCGACAGCGGCGCCGAACTTCTCGACGAAGGCGTCCGCCACGTCGGCGTGCACGTAGAAGCGGTTGGCCGCGGTGCAGGCCTGGCCGCCGCCACGGAACTTCGCGATCATCGCGCCGGCGACGGCCGCGTCGAGGTCGGCGTCGGCGGTGATCACGAACGGCGCGTTGCCGCCGAGCTCCATGCTGGAGTTGAGCACCCGGCCGGCGGCCTGGCGCAGCAGCATCCGGCCGACGCCGGTCGAGCCGGTGAAGCTGACCTTGCGGACCCGGGCGTCCTCGAGCCAGGCGGTGACGACCCCGGCGGCGTCGGTGGTCGGGACGACGTTGACGACGCCCTCGGGCACGCCGGCCTCGAGCAGGATGCGGGCCACGGCGAGCGCGGTCAGCGGCGTCTCCGCGGCGGGCTTGACGACGACGGTGCAACCCGCCGCCAGCGCGGGCGCGATCTTGCGGGTGGCCATCGCGGCCGGGAAGTTCCACGGCGTGACGAGCGCGGCCACGCCCACGGGGACGTGCGTCACGAGCGTCTTCACGCCGCCGTTGGGGGCGTCGCTGTAGGTGCCCTCGCCGCGCACGGCCTCCTCGGAGAACCAGCGGAAGAACTCCGCGGCGTAGGTGACCTCGGCCCGCGCGTCCGCGACGGACTTGCCGTTCTCCGCGGCGATCAGGCCGGTGAGCAGGTCCGCGTCGCGGATCATCAGGTCGTAGCAGCGCCGCAGGATCTCCGCGCGGGCCCGGGCCGGCGTGGCAGCCCAGGCCGGGAAGGCGGCGGCGGCCGCGTCGACCGCGGCGGTCGCGTCGGCGACGGTGCCGTCGGCGACGGTGTCGATGACCGCGCCGGTGGCGGGGTCGTGGACCTCGAAGGTGTTCGTCATGGTCGTCTCCAGATCGGGGTGCGGGATCACGGGTAGAGGCCGCGCAGCTGGTGCGCCTGGGCCACGCGCTCGACGGCGAGGCAGGTCGCCGCCGTGCGCAGCGGGACGTCGAGCCGGGTGGCGGCGGCGTTGACCGAGTCCCAGGCCGCCAGCATCCGCTCGGCCAGCCGGTCCTCGACCTCGTTCTCGCTCCACCAGTAGGCCTGGTTGGCCTGGACCCACTCGAAGTAGGACACGATCACGCCCCCGGCGTTGGCCAGGATGTCCGGTACGACGAGCCGGTCGGCCTCCTGCAGGATCCGGTCGGCCTCGGGCGTGGTCGGGCCGTTGGCGCCCTCGACGACGACCTTCGCGCGCACCCGGCCGGCGTTGTCGGCACGCAGCACGCCCTCGACGGCGGCGGGGACGAGCAGGTCGACCTCGGCCTCCAGCACGTCGTCGTTGGTGATCGGGTCGGCGCCGGGGAACCCGACGACCGAGCCGGTCGCGTCGACGTGCTGTTCCAGGGCGACGATGTCGAGGCCGGCGGCGGCGAACACCGCGCCGTACTGGTCGGACACCGCGAGCACCCGGGTGCCGGCCTCGGCGAGGAAGCGGGCGGCGTACCGGCCCACCTTGCCGAAGCCCTGCACCGACGCCGTGGCCCCGTCCGGCGAGATGCCGCGCGAGCGCAGCGCCGCCAGGGCGACGTGGACGACACCGCGCGAGGTGGCGGTGGCCCGGCCGCGCGAGCCGCCGAGGCTGATCGGCTTGCCGGTGGTCACGCCGAGGACGGTGTGGCCCTGCTGGACGGAGTAGGTGTCCATCAGCCAGGCCATCGTCTTCTCGTCGGTCCCGATGTCGGGGGCCGGGATGTCGCGCTCGGGCCCGATCAGCGGGCTGATCTCGGAGGTGTAGCGGCGGGTGACCCGCTCCAGCTCGGCGGCCGAGTACTGGCGCGGGTCGATCCGGACCCCGCCCTTCGCGCCGCCGTACGGCACGTCGAGCAGCGCGCACTTCCAGGTCATCCACATCGCCAGCGCGCGCACCTCGTCGAGGTCGACGTCGGGGGAGTAGCGCAGCCCGCCCTTGGCCGGGCCACGCGAGAAGTTGTGCTGGACCCGGTGGCCCACGAACAGCTCGGTGCTGCCGTCGTCGCGGCGCAGCGGGATGCTGACGGTCACCTCGCGGCGCGGGGTGGCGAGCATCTGGTGCAGGCCCTCGTCGTAGCCGAGCAGCGTGGTGGCCTCCCGCAGCTGCGTGCGGGCGTCGTTCAGCGGCCCGGTCGCCGTGGCGACGGGCTCCTGGAGCGCGGTCATCAGCTCTCCTGGAAGACTTCCGTGAGGAGGTCGAGCGCCTCGTCGAGCAGGTGGTCGGGCATCGACAGGGGCGGCAGGAAGCGCAGCACGTTGCCGTAGGTGCCGCAGGTCAGCACGACCAGGCCCTTGGCGTTGGCGGCGGCGGCGACCTTCTTGGTGAGGTCGGCGTCGGGCTCGATGGTGCCCGGCTTGACCAGCTCGACGGCGATCATCGCGCCGCGGCCGCGGACCTCGCCGATGCGCGGGTCGCTCTCCTGCAGCGCGGCGAGCCGCTCGGTCATCGTCTTGCCGATGGTGCGGGCGCGGTCGACCAGCCCCTCGGCCTCGATCGTCTCGAAGACGGCGAGCGCGGCGGCGCAGGCGAGTGGGTTGCCGCCGTAGGTGCCCCCGAGGCCGCCGGCGTGGGCGGCGTCCATCAGCTCGGCGCGGCCGGTGACGGCCGCGAGCGGGAGGCCGCCGGCGATGCCCTTGGCGGTCACGATCAGGTCGGGGACGACGCCCTCGTGGTCACAGGCGAACAGCTCGCCGGTGCGCGCGAAGCCGGTCTGCACCTCGTCGGCGACGAAGACGACGCCGTTGTCGCGGCACCAGGCGACCAGGGTCGGGAGGAAGCCCTCGGCCGGGACGATGAAGCCGCCCTCGCCCTGGATGGGCTCGATCACGATCGCGGCCAGGTTGTTGGCGCCGACCTGCTTCTCGATGACGTCGATGGCCTTGCGGGCCGCCTCGGCACCGTCGAGCCCGCCGTCGCGGAAGGGGTAGGACAGCGGGGCGCGGTAGACCTCGGAGGCGAACGGACCGAACCCGCTCTTGTACGGCATGTTCTTCGCCGTCATCGCCATCGTGAGGTTGGTGCGGCCGTGGTAGGCGTGGTCGAAGACGACCACGGCCTGCTTGCCGGTGGCGGAGCGCGCGATCTTGACGGCGTTCTCGACGGCCTCGGCCCCGGCGTTGAACAGCGCGGAGCGCTTCTCGTGGGTGCCGGGCGTGAGCTCGTTGAGCTTCTCCGCGACCGCGACGTAGCCCTCGTAGGGGGTGACCATGAAGCAGGTGTGGGTGAACTCGGCGACCTGGCGGGTGACCGCCTCGACGACGCGCGGGGCGCTGTTGCCGACGGTCGTCACGGCGATGCCGGAGCCGAGGTCGATCAGCTGGTTGCCGTCGGCGTCGACCAGGATGCCGCCGCCGGCGGCGACGACCTGGACGGGCAGGCCGACGGCGACGCCGGACGCGACCGCCTTGGCCTTGCGGGCCGCGAGCTCCTGCGAGCGGGGGCCGGGGATCGCGGTGACGAGGCGGCGCTCCTGGGTGATGCCAGGGCCGCCGGAGGTGGGCGCGGAGGCGGTGTCGGTCATAGGTACGACGGTAGGACCGAGCGCTCGCCGCCACCATGCCCGTCCTGCACAATCTGAGTTGCCTAGTTGTGCAAGAATCGCACTGTGGTGACGGTGGCGGACCTGGTGGCGATGCCGGGCCTGGGCCTGCGGCCCGCCGAGGGTGCGCCGGCGCTCGACGGCCCCGTGCTGCGCTGGGTGGCGACCAGCGAGCTGGCCGACCCGACGCCCTATCTCGAGGGCGGGGAGCTGCTGCTCACCACCGGGCTCGGCACCCGCGGCTGGAGCCAGGAGTGGACCGCGTACGTCGACCGGTTGGCCGCCGCCGGCGCCGCCGCCCTCGGGCTCGGCACCGGCCTCACCCACGACCGGCTCCCGGCCGCCCTGGTCGCGGCCTGCGCGGAGCGCGGGCTGGTGCTGCTCGAGGTCCCGCGGGCCACCCCCTTCGTGGCGGTGTCGCGGGCCGCGGCCGAGCTGCTGCAGGACCAGGAGGCGACCACCACCCGGCTGGCCCTGGACCTGCAGCGCCGGCTGACCCGGGCCGCGCTCGGCCTCGACCTGCGCCCGCTCGTCGAGCGGCTGGCCCAGCTCCTCGACGCCGGCGTCGCGCTGGTCCACCGCGACGGCGAGCCGGCCGAGGGCCCGCTCGGCCCCCACCCCGAGACCCTGGACCTCGGGCTGGTCCGGGCGGAGGTGACGCGGATCAAGGGCCAGGGACTCGGCGCGGTCTCCACGACCGCCCAGGACGGCGGCACCACCGTGGTGCGCCCGATCGGCCTCGCCGGTCGCCCCGAGCTCTACCTCGCGGTACGCCTGCCCGGCCCGCTCGGCGACCCGCAGCGCTCCGCGGTCAGCACCGCCGCCGTCCTGCTGAGCCTCGCGGTGGAGCGCCGTGCCGAGCGCCGTGCGGCCGACCGCCGGCTGCGCGGCCGGGCCCTGGAGCTGCTCTGCGCCGGCGACCTGCGCTCCGCCGAGGTGCTCCTCGACGCCGCGGAGGGGGAGCGGTCGGTGCCCGAGCGGCTCCGCGTGGTGCGGATCGCCGGCGCCGAGGAGGCGCTCGGCGACCTCCTCGAACGGCTGGAGGACGACCTCGACGACGACGGCGTGCTGGCCGGTCCGGTCGATGACGAGCTGGTCGTCGTCGTACCCCCGGCCCGGCTCGCCGGCGTGCTCGCCGCCGTCGCCGACACCGGCCTGAGGGCGGGCGTCGGCCGCGCGGTGGCGGCTCCCGACGCGCGCCGCGGCGCCGAGACCGCCGGCCACGCACTCGACCGCACCACCGTCGCCAGCCCGGTCCGACGCTGGGAGGAGGTCGCCGACGCGGGGCCGCTGGCGCTGGTGCCCGAGGCCCTCGGCCAGGAGTACGCCGCCGCCTTCCTCGCGCCGCTGGACCCCGAGCACCGCGCCACCCTGGCCGCCTTCCTGCGCCACCACGGCTCCCGGGGCGCCGTGGCCGACGAGCTCGGGGTGCACCGCAACACGGTGCGCAACCGGCTGGCCGAGATCGAGCGGCTCACCGGACTGGACCTCGACGATCCGGCGGCCCGGGTGGGGGCGTGGCTGGCGCTGGAGCTGGCTGCCCCGTCCTAGGAGCGTCTCACCCGGCGTCCGGGTCGCGGATCCGGGGAGAAGGCGACCGAGATGCCGGGTGAGATGCACTCACCCCGGGAGCTCGCTGCGCCGGACCTTGCCGGTGAGGGTGCGCGGGAGCTCGGCCAGGAAGACGTACGTCTTGGGCCGCTTGGGCGGCGCGAGGTTCTCCCGCGCGAAGGCGACGAGCTCCGCCTCCGCGGCGGACCCGACCACCGCTGCGCACACCCGCTGGCCCCACTGCGGGTCGTCGACGCCGTAGACCGCGATGTCCTGGACGCCGGGACAGCCGCCGAGGACCTGCTCGACCTCGGTGGGATAGACGTTGACGCCGCCGCTGATGACGAGGTCCTCGCGGCGACCGTCGAGGTAGAGATAGCCGTCGGCGTCGAGCCGGCCCAGGTCGCCGACGGTGAACGCCGCTCCGTCGGGAGTCTCGCGCCAGGCGGCGGCGGTCTTCTCGGGCGCCCCGAAGTAGCTGAACCGCGCGAACTCCGGAACCGTGCACCAGATCGTCCCGTCGGGATCGGTGTGGAGGCGGCGCCCGGGGCGGGCCCGGCCGACGGTCCCGGGCCGGGCCAGCCACTCCTCGCTGCGGCATGCGGTGAACTGGCCCTCGGTCGAGCCGTAGAACTCCCAGGTCGAGCCCGCCGGGAAGGCCTCGATCAGCCGGCGCTTGAGGTCGGTGGGGCAGGGCGCGCCGGCGTGCGCCACCAGCCGGAAGCAGGACAGGTCGGGCCGCCCGTGCTCGTCCCAGTGCGCGAGGAGCCGCTGCAGGTGGGTCGGCACGCAGAACATCGTGGTCGGCCGCTCGGTCTCGATCGCCGCCGTCACCGCGGCCGGGTCGAACGGCCCGGGGATCACGATCCGGCCGCCGGCGAGGATCGTCCCCATCGCGAAGCGCAGCGGCGCGGAGTGGTACAGCGGGCTGAGGACCAGGTTCACGTCGTCGGACGCGAAGCCCCACAGGTCGCGCTCCTCGGCCACCAGCGCGGTGGCCTCCGCCGGGCTCAGGAGACCGGAGTAGACGCCCTTCGGCACTCCCGTCGTCCCGCTCGTGCAGTGCATCGGCCGGCCCAGCGGCAGCCCCGGCGCCGGCAGGCCGGCGGTGAGCGCGGCCAGCTCGGCGTCCGTGCGGACCACGGCCGTCGGCTCCAGCCCGGACAGGATCCGCTCCTGCTCGCCGGGCGTGAGCCGCGGGTCCAGTGGGATGGGGAAGACGCCGGCGGTGAGCATCCGCAGCACGGCGTCGACGTACGCGTGGGAGCCGGGCAGGAGCAGGGCGACCCGTTCGTTCTCCACGGGCTCACAGTAGGGTCCGCATGTGCGCGTCGGACTGACCGGGGGGATCGCCTCGGGGAAGAGCACCGTCTCCTCGATCCTGCGCGAGCTGGGCGCCGTCGTCATCGACGCCGACCAGATCGCGCGCGAGGTCGTCGCCCGGGGCACGCCCGGGCTCGCGGCCGTGGTCGAGGCATTCGGCCCCGAGATGCTCACTCCCGAGGGCGAGCTGGACCGGCCCAGGATGGGCGCCCTCGTCTTCGGTGACGAGGCGGCGCGGCGCCGCCTCGAGGGCATCGTGCACCCCCTCGTCTTCGAGAGGTACGCGGAGCAGGAGGCCGCCGCTCCGACCGACGCGATCGTGGTCCACGACATCCCGCTGCTCGTCGAGTCCGGCCGAGCGGGGGAGTTCGACGCGGTGATCGTCGTCGACGCCCCCGAGGAGCTGCAGCTCGAGCGGATGGTGCGCGACCGCGGCTGGACCGAGGACGAGGGCCGCGCCCGGATCGCCGCCCAGGCGACCCGGGAGCAGCGCCGCGCCGTGGCGACCTACCTGATCGAGAACACCGGGACGCGCGAAGACCTCCGTCAGCGCGTGACGGAGGTCTTCGACGTGCTGGCGGCTGTGGCTTAGGCCGCCATGTCCGGGTCGCCGAGGCGGCGCAGCTTCTGCAGCGCCTCGCGCTCCAGCTGGCGCACCCGCTCGGCGGAGATGCCGTGCTTGACGCCGATGTCGGCGAGCTTGTGCTGGCGGCCGTCGGTGAGGCCGTAGCGCGAGCGGATGATGTCGGCGGCTCGCGGGTCGAGCTGGTCGACCAGCGAGTTGAGCCGGTCGCGGGCCTCCACGTCGAGCACGGTCAGGTCGGGACCCGGGGCCGTCTCCTGCGCCATCAGGTCACCGAGGGACGTGTCGCCGTCCTCGTCGACCGGGGTGTCGAGACTGACGTGCTCGCGACCCCACGCCATCAGGTCGAGGACCCGGTCGACCTCCAGACCGAGCTCGGCGGCGATCTCGGCGGGCTCCGGGTCGCGGCCCAGCTGGCGCTCGAGGGTGCGGCGGGCGCCGCCGACCTGGTTGAGCTCCTCGACCACGTGCACGGGGAGCCGGACCACGCGGGCCTGCTGCGCGATGCCGCGGGTGATCGCCTGGCGCACCCACCAGGTGGCGTAGGTGGAGAACTTGTAGCCCTTGGCGTAGTCGAACTTCTCGACCGCGCGGATCAGGCCGGTGTTGCCCTCCTGGATCAGGTCGAGCATCGGCATCTGGGCCCGGCCGTACTTGCGGGCGATCGAGACCACGAGGCGCAGGTTGGCGTTGATGAACTCCGTGACGGCCTTGCGGCCCTCCTCGGCGATCCACTCCAGCTCGGCCTGGCTGGCCTGCTTGGGAGCCCCGCCCTTGCGCCGGCCGACCCGGCCCTCGGCGAGCAGGTGCTCGGCGTACAGGCCGGCCTCGATCGCCTTGGCGAGCTCGACCTCCCGTGCGGCGTCGAGCAGGGGGGTACGCGCGATCTCGTCGAGGTAGAGCCCGACGCTGTCGCGTCCCTCGATCTCGCGTCCGGTGTTGCGCGTCCTCGTCATCGTCGCTGCCATGGCGTCCCTCCTTGCCCGTGCGGCTGGAGCCCATCCGCACCTGTGGTTCCCAACACCGGGGAGGTACCCAGGATTCCCGAGGACCTTCGGTGTTGCTCTCACCGGCTTTGACGTCTGGGAATCCCCGGAAGTTGCGCCTGAGGCCGAATCTCAGGGAGTTCTCAACTTGCGGGCTCCGCGTCGGCCAGGCCGAGGCGGTCGAGGATCCAGGCGAGCGAGAACGCCCGGTCCTCCCAGGCGCGGTAGCGACCCGAGACGCCGCCGTGCCCGGCCGCCATCTCGGTGCGCAGCAGGACGTCGGCCCGCGGCGCCCGCTCGCGCAGCCGGGCCACCCACTTGGCCGGCTCGACGTAGAGCACCCGGGTGTCGTTGAGCGAGGTCTCCGCCAGGATCGGCGGGTAGGGGAGGTCGGCGACGTTCTCGTACGGCGCGTAGCCGGCGATCCGCTCGTAGGCGACCGGGTCGTCGCTCGGGTTGCCCCACTCGTCGTACTCCGGGACGGTCAGGGGCAGCGTCGCGTCGAGCATGGTGGTGAGGGTGTCGACGAACGGCACTCCCGCCACGAACCCGCCGAAGGCCTCCGGCGCCTGGTTGGCGACGGCGCCGATCAGCAGGCCGCCGGCGCTGGCGCCCTCGGCGACGATCCGGTCCGAGGTGGTCCAGCCGGTCTCCACCAGGTGGCGGGCCGCGGCGATGAAGTCGTCGAAGGTGTGCTGCTTGTGCTCGAGCTTGCCGTCGTCGTACCAGTGGCGGCCCATCTCGCCGCCGCCGCGCACGTGGGCGATCGCGAACGCCGCGCCGCGGTCCAGCAGGGACAGCCGGGCGACCGCGAAGTAGGGGTCGATCGAGGCCTCGTAGGCGCCGTACCCGTAGAGGTGCACGGGAACCGGCCCGGCGGTGCGCACGCCCTTGCGGACGACCAGCGAGATCGGCACCCGTACGCCGTCGACCGAGGTGGCCCACAGGCGGTGCTCCTCGTAGTCGTCGGCGTCGTAGCCGCCGAGGACCGGCGCCTGCTTGCGCAGCACCAGCTCTCCGGTGCGCAGGTCGTGGTCGTAGACCGCGGAGGGGCGCGCGAGGCTGGTCATGCCGACCCGGATCGTCGGCTGCTCGAAGGCGGGATTGCTGCCGGCGCCCACGGTGGCCAGCTCGCCGGGGAACTCGACCAGCCGGTCGCCGGTGACCGGGTGCTCCGGGTCGTCGCCGAGGGTGAGGACGCGCACCTGGCTGCTGCCCGCGCTGCGCTGCTGGACCACCAGGTGGCCCGCGAACGCGTCGACGTCCTCCAGGCGGACGGCGAGGTCGTGGGGGAGCAGCGGGCGCCAGTCGGCGGGCTTCGTGGGGGCCGCGGGAGCGTGACCGAGCTCGAACTCGGGCCCGGTCGCGTTGTGCAGCACCAGGAACCGGTCCTGGCCCCCGACGACGGCGTGCTCCAGCGAGTACTCGACGCCGGCGGTGCGCTCCGCGAAGCACACCGGCCGGGCCTCCGGGTCGGTCGCGTCGAGGACGTGGAACTCGGAGGTGGTCTTCGAGCTGGCGGCGATCATCACGTAGCGCCGGCTGCGGGTGCGCCCGACGCCGACGAAGTAGCGGCCGTCGGGCTCGTGGAACACCAGCTCGTCGTCGGCCTGGGCGGTGCCGAGGCGGTGTCGCCAGACCTTGTCGGGACGCCACGCCTCGTCGACGGTCGTGTAGTAGAAGTGGTCGGAGGAGCCGCCCCAGGTGACCCCGCCGAGCACGTCGGTGAGTACGTCGTCGTGCAGCTCGCGGGTGGTGAGGTCGAGCACTCGCACGGTGTAGCGCTCGTCGCCGACCACGTCGACGGCGTACGCCAGGAGGCGGTCGTCGGGGCTGACCGAGGAGCCACCGAGGCTGAAGAAGTCATGGCCCTCGGCGAGCGCGTCGAGGTCGAGCAGCACCTCCTCGCCGGGCAGCGCCGGCTCGTCGGGCCTCGCGTCGGCCGCGGGACGCGGGGGAGTCCAGTCGTCCGGGTCGGTCACGGGGACCCGGCAGCTGGCGCCGTACTGGCGGCCCTCGAAGGAGCGGCCGTAGTACCAGAAGCCGCGCACCCGGGTCGGCACCGACAGGTCGGTCTCGAGCGTGCGGGCCTTGATCTCCTCGAAGATCCGGGTGCGCAGGTCGGCGAGGTGTGCGGTGCGCTCCTGGGTGTAGGCGTTCTCGGCCTCGAGGTGCGCGATGACCGCCGGGTCCTCCTTGTCGCGCAGCCACTCGTACTCGTCGGTGCGGGTGTGGCCGTGGTGCGTCGTGGTGACGGGGTGGCGGGGGGCGCTCGGCGGGACGGGCATGCCTGGAACGCTACTGCCACCGGGTCAACGCGGGGTCGTCGGCACGGAAGGAGCGGACCGGGCCCGGCGGCGTCTCGGCCGTCTCGAAGCGGACCGTGACCACCCCCCGGCCCGAGCCCCACACCCAGCCCCGGCCGTACTCGGCGTGCACCACGTCGAGCCCGGGCGCCCAGGTCGCGCTGCGCCAGCGGGCGCCGGCCTGGTCGGGCTCGGCCTCGGCCGGCTCCTCCTCGGCGTCCGGCTCCTCGGCCGTCAGGGCGAACAGGTCCTCCTGGATCCAGTCCGCCAGCCCCGAGACGCCGACGCCGAGCAGACGCACGCCGCCCGAGGTGTCGAGGTCGTCGAGCAGGGTCCGGGCCAGCCGGGCGACGGTCGCGGGATCGTCGGTCGGCGCGGGCAGGGTCGACGAGCGGCTCAGCGTGGTGAAGTCGTAGAGCCGGACCTTGATCGTGACCGTGCGGCCCGAGAGCCCGCTCTTGCGCAGCCGCTTGGCGACCTCGCCGGCCTGGCGGGTCACGATCGCGCTCATCTGCTGCCGGTCGGTCAGATCGGTCTCGTAGGTTCCCTCCACGCTGACCGACTTCGTCTCGCGGTCGGGTACGACGGCCCGGTCGTCCTCGGCGCGCGCGAGGTGGAACAGGCTCTGGCCCTGTGCCTTGCCGACCAGCCGCACCAGCTCGTCGAGGCCGACCCGCTCCAGCTCCGCGACGGTGTGCACCCCCGCCCGGCGCAGCCGCTCGACGGTCGCCGGCCCGACGCCGGGGATCACCGAGACGTGGAGGGGGCGCAGCAGCGCCAGCTCGGTGCCGGGCTCGATCACCACCAGTCCGTCCGGCTTGCGCAGGTCGCTGGCGATCTTGGCGAGGAACTTCGACGACGCCACACCGACCGACGCGGTCAGCCCACCCGTCACCTCGTGGACCCGGCCGCGCAGCTCCTCGGCGAGCGCGGTCACCGTCGGCACCTCCAGGTCCGGCAGGTCCGCCGCGGCCAGGTCGACGAACGCCTCGTCGAGCGACAGCGGCTCCACCAGCGGCGAGCAGTCTCGCAGCACCTCCATCACGGCGGCGCTGGTCGAGCGGTAGGCCTCGAAGCGGCCGGAGAGGTACGCCGCGTGGGGGCAGCGGGCGCGCGCCTCGCGGGTCGACATGGCCGAGCGGACACCGAACGCACGCGCCTCGTAGGACGCCGTCGAGACCACGCCGCGCCCGCCGACGCCGCCCACGACGACCGGCTTCCCGCGCAGCGACGGCTTGTCGCGCTGCTCCACGGCCGCGAAGAACGCGTCGAGGTCCAGGTGGAGGACCGAGGCGTGGGGGCGCACTCGCGTCACGCTAGCGCTCACTGACGACATTCCCGTCCCTCGTCTCTCCACAGCCGCCTCCCCGCCCCACCTCCTCCACAGCCCCCTCCTCCCTTCCCCGCCCCCCGTCGTACCTCCCCACCAAGGTCGCCCCATGACCACCACACCCCGCCCCACCACCGCCCTCCACCTGCGCGAGCTCACCGACCTGATCGCCGTCGCCCCGGTCCTGCTCGGCTTCTGGCCCGAGCAGTCCGTGATGCTGATGACCTTCGGCGCCCGCGACCCCTTCCACGTCCGCGTCGACCTCCCCCGACTCCCGGCGCAGCGTCCCGACCTGCGCCGCGAGCTCGGCGAGGTGCTGGTCGAGCCCGCGGTGCGCCACGGCGCGAGCCACGTCGCGCTGCTCTACTACACCGACGACCCGGCCGAGGCCGAGGCGACGCACCGCTGGCTGCGCCGTGCGGCCCGGCGCGTGGGCCTGGTCGTGATGGCCGCGCTGCACGTCGAGTCCGCCCACTTCCGCGACCTCCACCATCGCGACCCGGCCGTGCGGACCCGGCGCCGTCCCTACGACGTCAGCGCCCACCCGCTCGTCCTCGAGGCACAGCTGTCGGGCCGGCCCATCCACCGCTCCCGCGCCGACCTCGCCGCCTCCCTCGACCCCGACCCCGCCGCGGTCGCCGCCGTCAGCTCGGCCCTCGTCGCCGGGCGCTACGCCGACGCCGGCATCCCGACCAACGGGCGCGCGCTGCGCGACGCCGGCGAGTGGGTGCAGCACGCCGTCCACGACCTCGTCGTCGACGAGACCCTGCCCGGCGACGACGACCTGGCCCACCTGCTGTGGGTGATGCAGGCCGGCCGGGTCCGCGACGCCGCCTGGTCCGCCATCGACCGCCCCACCAGTGCCGCCCACCTCCGCCTGTGGACCGACGCCGTCCGGCGCGCCCCCGACCCGCTCAGCGCCGCCCCCGCCGCCTTGCTCGCCTGGTCCGCCTGGCAGGCCGGCGACGGCGCGCTCGCCTGGATCGCCGTCGACCGCTCCCAGCGGGCCCACCCGGGCTACGTGATGGCCGACCAGCTCGCCACCCTCCTGCGCGGAGCCGTCCCGCCGTCGTACTGGGTGCCCGGGTTCGCCTGGGACGAGGGCCTCCCCGACGCCTCCGGCGACGGGTGAGGTCCATGCCGGTCGCGGGGCCTCCCTGCGCCGCTCGTCCCCCCGCCCGATCGTCTAGTGTCGGCCCATGGGAGACGACGTCGCGGCCCAGGAGTTCACCCCCGCCGACCGGACCCGCTACCGGGAGAAGGTCCGGCGCTGTCTCGACGTGTTCGAGCGGATGCTGCGCGAGTCGGCGTTCGACACCGATGATCCGTGGACCGGCGTGGAGGTCGAGCTCAACCTGGTGGACCAGGCGGGGGATCCGGCGCTGCGCAATGCGGAGGTGCTCGAGGCGATCGAGGACCCCGACTTCCAGACCGAGCTCGGTCAGTTCAACATCGAGCTCAACCTGGCGCCGGGACCGTTGGCCGGCGGCGGCCTGGAGGCCTATGAGAAGCAGCTGCGGGCCAGCCTCAACCACGCGGAGGAGCGGGCGGCGCCGCTGGGCGCCCACCTGGTGATGATCGGGATCCTGCCGACGCTGGCGCCCGAGCACCTGCGGGCCGAGGTGATCAGCGCCAATCCGCGCTACCGGCTGCTGAGCGAGCAGATCCTGCGGGCCCGCGGCGAGGACATCCTGATCGACATCCGCGGGGTGGAGCGGCTCAACACCACCGTCGACACGATCATGCCGGAGGCGGCGTGCACCAGCACCCAGTTCCACGTCCAGGTGAGCCCGGACCAGTTCGCGTCGTACTGGAACGCGTCGCAGGCGATCGCCGGCATCCAGCTCGCGGTCGCGGCCAACTCGCCGTACCTGCTCGGCAAGCAGCTGTGGGCGGAGACCCGGATCCCGCTCTTCGAGCAGGCCACCGACACCCGCGGCGAGGAGCTGAAGGCGCAGGGAGTGCGGCCGCGGGTGTGGTTCGGCGAGCGCTGGATCACCTCGGTGTTCGACCTGTTCGAGGAGAACGTCCGCTACTTCCCGCCGCTGCTGCCGGTGATCGACGAGGAGGACCCGCTGACCGTCCTGGAGGCCGGCGGGACGCCGAACCTGTCGGAGCTGCGCCTGCACAACGGCACCATCTACCGCTGGAACCGGCCGGTCTACGACATCACCGGCGGCCTGCCGCACCTGCGGGTCGAGAACCGGATCCTCGCGGCCGGGCCCACGGTCGTCGACACCGTGGCCAACGCGGCCTTCTACTTCGGCCTGGTCCGCGCGCTCGCCGACAACGACCGCCCGCTGTGGTCGCAGATGTCCTTCAGTGCGGCGGAGGAGAACTTCCACAGTGCGGCGCGCCACGGCATCGACGCCGAGGTCTACTGGCCCCAGCTCGGCCGGGTCCGCGCGACCGAGCTGGTCGTCCGCCGGCTGCTGCCGCTCGCCCACGAGGGCCTGGCGGCCTGGGGCGTGTCGTCCGAGGAGGCGCACCGCTATCTCGACGTCATCGAGCAGCGCTGCCTGGCCGGTACTAATGCCGCGGACTGGTTCGTCCGGCGGGTCCAGGAGCGCGACGACGCCGATCGCTACGACGCGCTGCGGGCGGTGCTCGCGGACTACCGGCAGCGGATGCACGACAACGAGCCGGTGCACACCTGGACCTGAGGGTCAGTGCCGCAGCCGGGTCCACCGCCGCCCGACCCCCGAGCGCGGATCGAGCCAGGACCGCCGGGTGACCACGACCAGGTCGAGGCGCACGCCGAGCTCGGGCCCGGCGCAGCCGGCGGCGGCCGCCCAGGCGAGGTCCTCGACGTCGGGACCGTCGGGGCCGCGGGTCAGCCAGAGCAGGGGGACGACGTCGCGGGCCAGCGGGTCGCGGCACATCGCCTCGACCAGCTCGATGCGCAGCGCCAGGTCGAGCACCTCGCCGGGGACCAGCTCGAAGGAGCGGACGGCGCCACCCGGGATGCCGACGTGCAGCGCGGGCGGCAGCCGGCGGCGCCCCTCGGCCGCGGCGTGGTCGCGCACGGCGCGCTGGAGCACCCGCTCGAGCAGCGTCGGGACCGGCTCCTGGATCATGCGGCGAGCCTGCCGGATCCGCGACCGTGGCGGGCGCGTCCTCCACAGGACCTCCTAGGCTCGCGACATGAGGTCGGGCCTGATCAGCGTCGAGGAGCTGCGCGCCACGCTCGGGGAGGTGAGCGTGCTCGACGTCCGGTACCGGATGGGCGGACCGGCGGGACCGGAGGAGTACGCGTCGGGCCACGTCCCCGGGGCGGCGTACGTCGACCTGGACGGCGCGCTCGCCGCCGCACCCGGGCCGCGCGGGCGGCACCCGCTCCCGGACGAGGCGGTGTTCACCGCCGCGATGCGCGCGGCCGGGGTGAGCGCCGGGCGTCCCGTGGTGGTCTACGACGACTGGTCGGGTCACGCGGCGGCGCGGTGCTGGTGGCTGCTGAGGTACCACGGCCACCCCGACGTGCGGGTGCTCGACGGCGGCTGGGCCGCCTGGCGCGAGGCCGGCGGCGAGTGCGAGACGGGTGCCGGCACGGAGCGCGAGAGCGGCGACTTCACCGCCCGTCCGGGCGCACTGCCCGTCGTCGGAGCCGACACCGTGCGCGCCGTGGACGTCCTGATCGACGCCCGCGCGGCCGAGCGGTACCGCGGCGAGGTGGAGCCGGTCGACCCGGTGGCGGGCCACGTGCCGGGTGCGGTGAACGTGCCGACCAGCCGCAACCTCGACGAGAACGGCCGGTTCCGCGCACCGGCCGGGCTCGCGGCGACCTACGCGGAGGTCGGCGCGGTGCCCGGCGCGGACGTCGCGGTCTACTGCGGCTCGGGCGTGACGGCGGCCCACGACGTGCTCGCCCTGGAGCTCGCCGGGGTCACCGCCGCGCTGTACCCCGGCAGCTGGAGCGAGTGGGTGGCCGACCCGAGCCGGCCGGTCGCGACCGGCTGACCTACCAGTGCACGCCCCGGAACAGCTGCGCCATCAGCATCTGCTCGGTCTCGCGGCGGTTGGAGGCGGGCGCCTCCTCGGCCGCGGCGGCCGCCTGCGACGCGGGCTTCTGGCCCTTCGCGGCGGCGGAGTCCGGGAACACCTGGTAGGCGAGGTTGAGGACCCGGAAGGCGGTGCGCGGCGCGATGGTGTGGGCCAGCTCGCCGGCGGTGCCGAGGGCGGTGTTGATCTCGTGGGGCTTGTCGACCATCGCCTTGACCACCACGTCCGCGGCCTGGGCCGGTGAGATGGTGGGGAACTTGTCGTAGATCTTGGTCGGGGCGATCATCGGCGTCCGCACCAGCGGCATGTGCACGTTGGTGAAGGTGATGCCGTGCCCGACGACCTCGGAGGAGACGACATTGCTCCAGGCGTCGAGCGCCGCCTTGGAGGCGACGTACGCCGAGAAGCGGGGCGGGTTGGTCTGCACGCCGATCGAGGAGATGTTGACGATGTGGCCCGAGCGCTGGTCGTGGAGCTGGGGCATCAGGCCCATGACCAGCCGGATCGCGCCGAAGTAGTTGAGCTGCATGGTGCGCTCGAAGTCGTGGAAGCGGTCCTGGGACAGCTTCAGGGAGCGGCGGATCGAGCGGCCGGCGTTGTTGATGACGTAGTCGACGCTGGGCAGCTCGGTCGTGAGCTGCTCGCACAGCCGGTCGATGGCCTCGAGGTCGGACAGGTCGCAGGGGAACACCTCGGCCCGGCCGCCGCGCAGCTCGATGAGGTCGCGGGTGGCCTCGAGCTTCTCCTTGCCGCGCGCGACCAGGACCGGGACGCCACCGGCCTGGGCGACCTTGAGCGCCACGACCTGGCCGATGCCGGACGAGGCGCCGGTGATGACGACGTACTTGTCCTTGAGCGCGGCCACGGCCTTCGGGTCGCGCCCGGTGGCGTCGTCGAGGTGCTCCTCCCAGTAGCCCCACAGCGCCCGGACGTAGGTCTCCAGCGGCGGCACGCTGATGCCGGAGCCGGCGAGCGCCTTCTCGGTGATCCGCGCGTCGAAGACCGACGGGAAGGAGGTGTGGGCGAGCACCTCGGCGGGGACGCCGAGCCGGCCGATGGTCTGGTCGAGGACCAGTTGGGCGGGGGCGGAGCGGACCACGGCGTTCATCAGGTTGATCGGGCGCAGTGCGCGCGGGATCAGGCCCAGCGGGCCGGCCGTGGTGACCGAGCGGTCGACGGGGGTGGCGAAGCGCGGCGCGCCCGCGGCCGAGCAGAAGGCGTTGATCATCTCGATCACCGGCTGCGGCTCGGGGTTGACCAGGTGGAAGGCCTCGCCGTCGCGCTCGGGCAGGTGGGCGAGATGGTCCATCGCCTTGGCGACGTAGTCGACCGGGACCAGGTTGGTGTCGCCGAGGTCGAGCCCGACCAGCGGCAGCCACGCGGGCAGCGAGTCGCGCAGCCGCTTGATCAGCGGGAAGAAGTAGTAGGGCCCGTCGATCTTGTCCATCGCGCCGGTCTCGGAGTGACCCACGACGATCGCGGGGCGGTAGACCCGCCACGGGATGGTGGCCTCGTCGCGGACGATCTTCTCCGACTCGTACTTCGTGCGGTGGTACGGCGAGGGCAGCGGCTGGCCCTCCTCGAACATGGTCTCGTCGAAGCGGCCGTGGTAGTCGCCGGCCGCGGCGACGGAGGACACCTGGTGGAAGACGCCGGCCCGCAGCGACTCGGCCAGGGCCAGCGCGTTGCGGGTGCCGTCGATGTTCATCGCGTCGTTGGTGGCGTCGTCGGCGGTGATGTCGTAGATCGCGGCGAGGTGGAAGAAGTGGTCGATCGAGCCGGCGTGCTCGGCGACCCAGGCGGGGTCGACGCCGAGACCGGGCTGGGTCAGGTCGCCGACGACGGGCTGCACCCGCTCGGAGCCCCACTGCCGGACCAGGGCCTCCATGCGGGGCAGCGACGACGCGCGGACGAGGACGAAGACCGGGCCGTCCCGGTGGTCGACGAGCTCGGCGATGAGGTGGCGCCCGATGAACCCTGTGGCGCCGGTCACGAAGTAGGCCATGCGCGCACGCTACGCGCTTTTGCCCGGCTCCGTTACCGGCCGGTCACTTGGCGGTTCCGCCTGCTACTGGTCGCCGCCACCGAACATGATCTCGTCCCAGCTCGGCACCGACGCGCGGCCTCGCTTCTTCTGCACCGGACGGCGGTGCTTGGCCCGCTCCGTCTCGCTCTCGGCGCCCTCGGCCGCCGGCGCCGCGGGCTCGGTCGGCTCGGGAGTCGTCGCGCGGATCGGCTCGTCGGCGAGCGGCTCGGCCGCCTCGCCGGAGACCAGGTCCAGTGCCTGGTCGACGGAGTCGCCGAGCGGCAGCGTGTCGTCGACCGAGCCGAGGGGCAGCGCCTCGCCGCCCAGCGGCAGCTCCTCGGGTACGGCGGCGAGCCGGCGCTCGCGGGCCTGCTGGAGGTCGTCGCGGGCCGGCGCGGCGGCGGGCGCCAGGACCTCCCCGATCAGCCAGCGCGCGTCGTCGTTGTCGGTGAGCACGTAGTTGCCGGGGGCGTCGTAGGTGAACCGCGCGACGCCGCCGCGCTCGGCGGTCTCGAAGGTGCCGGTGAGCACCCAGCGACCGGTGTCGCGCCGGTAGGCGTCCCAGGCCACCGACTCGGGGTCGCCGCCGCGCCCGCGCAGGTGGGCGGCGACCGCGTCGCCGAGCACCCGGCTGGCGGCCGGACCGGACTGGCCCTCGCCGGGGGTGCGCCGCACCGAGGCCTTCTGGGCCCGCTCGGCGACGTGCTCGCGCTCGGCGAGCACGGGGGCGACGTAGGGCATGATCGCCTCGACGGAGGTCCCGGCGGCCTCGGCCACCGCCTCCGCGGACTCGCCGGACCGGATCCGGGTCTGGATCTCGCGGGGCCGGATGCTGCTGCTCATCGGTGTCTCCAATCGACGCGGTGAGTCGCCGCGCACGGCTGCGCGCAGGTCGGGCGTGATGTCGAGGGTGAACTCGCCGCCCTGGTCGTCCACCAGCAGCAGCCGCCGCCGGTCGGGCCCGGCGGACTGACCAGCGGCGAGGGTCAGGCGCACGGGGCGGTGCGTGCCGCCCTGGTCCGCCGTGTCGGTCATGCTGCCCTCGGGTCGTCGGTGCTGTCGGTGCTGCTGGTGCTGCTGGTCTGCTCGCTGAAGGTTATCGGTCGAGCCTACGCCCTCCAGCGGGCCCGGCCGCGGACGTAGAGCCAGGTGTCGCCCTGCCGGCGGAAGCGGCTGATCTCGTGCAGCGAGCCCGGCCGGCCGTCGCGGGTGAACTGCGCGACGAACTCGACCATGCCGCGCTTGTCGGCGGGCCCGCCGTCCTGGGCCGCCAGCACCTCCAGGCCGGTCCAGGTGACGAGGTCGTCGAGCTGCAGTGCCGGCGGCCGGGTCGCGGGATGCCAGGTGTGCAGCAGGTAGGACACCAGCCCCTTCACGAACGCGGAGTACCGCGAGCGCATCAGCGCCTCGGCGGTGGGCGCCGTGCCCGGGTCGCGGTGGTAGGGGCGGCAGCACTCGTCGTAGGTCCGCCCGGAGTCGCACGGGCACGCCGGCCGCCCGGCGGCGTCAGCCACCGAGCACCCGGTCGAGGTAGGCGTTGGTGAAGACCCGGTCCGGGTCGAGCCGCTCGCGCAGGGCGAGCACGTCGGGCAGGCGCGGGTAGAGGCCCGCGAGGTCCGCGGCGTCCAGGGTGTGCAGCTTGCCCCAGTGCGGCCGGCCGGCGTGGGCGCGCAGGATCGGCTCCAGCACCGCGAAGTACGCGCGATGGTCGGCCAGGCGGTGGGTGTGGAAGGCGAGGTAGAACGAGTCGCGCTCGTACGACGTCGACAGCGGCACGTCGTCGGCCGGCGCCACCCGGATCTCGACCGGGAAGGAGACGGTCAGCCCGGAGCGCTCGAACGCCGCTCGGCACTCCCGCAGCACGTCGAGGCCCGCGGCGCGGGGGACGGCGTACTCCATCTCGCGGAAGACGACCTTGCGCTCGGTGGTGAACACGCGGTGCGCGAGGTCGGTGTAGGTGCGCGGCCCGAGCAGCCGCGACGCGAACCGGTTGGCGGCCGGGATCGCCCGCGGGGCCAGGTTGAGCGCCGCGGTCTGGGCGCCGAAGACCTGGTTGGAGAGCAGCTCGTCGTCGAGCCAGGCCCGCCAGCGGGGGAGCGGCTCGGCGGCGTCGAGGTCGGTGCCCAGCCGGGTGTTGCGCTTGGTGAGCATCCGGTCGGAGTGGGGGAACCAGTACATGTCGACGTGGTCGTGGGCCGCGGTCAGGTCGTCGAAGGCGGCCAGCGCGTCGTCCCACGACATCGGCCGCTCCTCGGCCCGCAGCAGGAACAGCGGCTCGACGGCGAAGGTGAGCGTGGTCAGCACCCCGAGCGCGCCGAGGCCGACCCGGGCCAGGTCGAGGACGTCGGGGTTCTCGGTGGCCGAGGCCCGCAGCACCTCGCCGGTCCCGGTGACCAGCTCCAGGCCGACGACCTGGGCGGCCAGGCCGGCGGCCCGGCCGCCGGTGCCGTGGGTGCCGGTGGACACGGCCCCGGCGAGGGTCTGCTCGGCGATGTCGCCCATGTTGTGCAGGCTCAGCCCCAGCCGGGCCAGCTCGGCGTTGAACACCTTGAGCTGGGTGCCGGCCAGCGCCGTCACCGTCATCGCGTCGCGGTCCACCGCGACGATGCCGCGCATCCGCTCGGGACGCAGGTGCACGTGGCGCGGGGTCGCGATGCCGGTGAAGCTGTGCCCGGTGCCCGCGCTCTTGACCGTGCGCCCGGCGGCGCGGGCCCGGCGGACGACCTCGGCGACCTCGGCGGCGTCGGCCGGCTGGACCACCTCGAGGCCGCTGGCCGACTCGAGGCCGGACCAGTTACGCCAGCTCGGCGCGGTGGGGGTTGTGCTCATGGGGAGGCACGCTATCCGGCCGCGGCGCCACCCGGATGAGCAGCGCGCCGACGAGGACCAGGACGCCGCCCACCAGGCACACCAGGTACGCCGGCGAGGCGCCCGCGTCGTCGATGACCACCCCGGCGACGGCGGCGCCGGGGGCGAGCCCGACGGCCAGGCCGGTCTGGATGAAGGCCATCCCCTCGGTCAGCCGGGCGGTCGGCAGCACCTGCTCGGCCAGCGACATCGCGGCGATCAGGGTGGGGGAGATGGCCAGGCCGCTGAGCAGCAGCACCGGCGCCATCACGACCAGGTTCGGGACGAAGGCGAGCGGCACGGTGGCGACCACCATGCCGACCGCGCCGATGCGCAGCCGGGCCAGCGGCCCGCGCCGCCAGGTGATCGCGCCGGAGACCACGCCGGCGAGCAGGCTGCCGAGCGCCCAGACGGCGAGATAGACGCCGGCCAGGGACTGGTGGCCCTGCTCGTCGGCGAACGCGACGGTGACGACCTCGGCCGCGCCGAAGACGACGCCGAGCGCGGCGCCGACCAGGGTGAGCGGCGCGATCGCGCCCCAGGGCATCGGCGGCCGGACGGCGTGCCGGTCGGTGCGCGGGTGGACGGGCGGCTCGGTCGCGCGCTGGACCGCGAACGCCCAGGTCCCGACCAGGCCGACGACCAGCGCCGTGCCCAGCCCGGCCGCCGGGTGCACCGAGGTCGCCAGCAGGGTGACCGCGACCGGTCCGGCGATGAAGACCGCCTCGTCGCCGACGGCCTCGAACGAGAACGCGGTGTGCAGCAGCGCGGGCCGGTCGGCGAGGGTGTGGGACCACCGGGCGCGCACGCAGGTGCCGACCGAGGGCAGCGCGGCGCCGGCGAGCACCGCGAAGGCGTACGTCGACCAGGTCGGCCAGTCCCACGACAGCGAGCCCATGGCCAGCGCCAAGCCGATGCCCCACAGGGTGATCACGACCGGCAGCACCCGGCCCTGACCGAGCCGGTCGATGAGCCGGCCCTGGGGGATCGCGAACACCGCGTTGGCGATCACGGCGGTCGCGGAGACCGAGCCCGCGAAGCCGTAGGAACCGGTCTCGTGCTCGGCCAGCAGGACGATGCCGAGGCCGACCATGGAGATGGGCAGGCGGGCGACCAGCCCGGTCAGGCTGAAGCGCGCGGTGGCCGGCGTGAAGATCTGGCGATAGGTCTGCAACATTGCGGGCTCATCGTCCTCCCTACGATGGTCGCGTGCCCAATCCGGACCCCCAGCCGACCGAGCCCTACGACGCCCTGCTGCTGCTGTCCTTCGGCGGACCCGAGCGCCCCGAGGACGTCGTCCCCTTCCTGGAGAACGTCACCCGCGGACGCGGCATCCCGCGGGAGCGGCTCGAGGCGGTGGGCGAGCACTACTTCCTCTTCGGCGGCCGCTCGCCGATCAACGACCAGAACAAGGCGCTGATCGCCGCGATCGAGGCGGACCTCGCCGCCCACGGGCTCGACCTGCCGGTCTACTGGGGCAACCGCAACTGGGAGCCCTATCTCGCCGACACCGTGGAGCGGATGGCCCGCGACGGCGTGCGCCGGGTGCTGTGCCTGGCCACGTCGGCGTACTCGTCGTGGTCGAGCTGCCGCCAGTACCGCGACAACCTCGCCGACGCGCTCGCCGCCGTGCCCGAGGACCTGGTCGCGCCGCGCATCGACAAGATCGGCGCCTTCTACGACCACCCCGGCTTCGTCGCCGCCAACGCCGACGGCGTGCTCGACGCGCTCGCCGGGCTGCCCGCGGAGGTCCGCGAGCACGCCCGGCTGGTCTTCGTCACCCACTCGATCCCGATCTCGATGAGCCAGTCCAGCGGTCCCGACGGAGGCGCCTATGTCGCCCAGCATCTCGAGGTCGCCGCGGCCGTCGCCGCGCGGGTCGCGGAGGCCACCGGCGTGAAGCGGCCCCACGAGCTGGTCTACTGCTCGCGCTCGGGCGCACCCCACATCCCCTGGCTCGAGCCCGACGTCAACGACCGGCTCGAGGAGCTGGCGGCCGAGGGCGCCGCGGCGGTCGTGCTGGTCCCGGTGGGCTTCGTGTCCGACCACATGGAGGTCGTCTACGACCTCGACACCGAGGCGCTGGCCACTGCCGAGCGGCTCGGCCTGCCCGCCCGGCGCGCGGCGTCGGCCGGCACCCACCCCGCGTTCGTGGCCGGGATCCGCGACCTGGTCCTGGGGCGCGCCGCCCGGGAGCGCGCGCTCACGCCGGTGCCCCGCGACCACTGCCCGCTGGGCTGCTGCGGGGGAGGCCGGTGACCGAGCCCGCCGCCCTCCGGGCGCTGGCCGAGGAGGTCGCCCGGGCGGCCGGCGTCCTGGTCCGCGAGCACGCCGCCGCGGGCGTCTCGGTCGCCGCCACCAAGTCGAGCGACATCGACGTGGTCACCGCGGCCGACCGGGCCAGCGAGGAGCTGATCCGGCGCCTGGTGCTCGCGGCGCGACCCGACGACGGCTTCCTCGGCGAGGAGGGCGACGACATCGTCGGCAGCTCCGGCGTGCGCTGGGTGGTCGACCCGATCGACGGCACGGTCAACTTCCTCTACGGCATCCCCGAGTACGCCGTGTCGATCGCCGCCGAGGTCGACGGCGAGGTGGTCGCGGGCGTGGTGCTCGACGTCGCCAAGGACGTGCTCTACGCCGGTCACCTCGGCGGCCCGGCCACCCGCGACGGCGTACCGCTCACCGTGCGCGGCCCCGCGCCCCTGGCGCACCGGCTGGTCGCGACCGGCTTCAACTACACCCGGCCGGTGCGGGAGGTCCAGGCCGCCGCGGCGGCCCGGCTGCTGCCGCGGATCCGTGACATCCGCCGTACCGGCTCGTGCGCGCTCGACCTGTGCCGGGTCGCCGAGGGCGCCCTCGACGGGTACGTCGAGGAGGGGGTGCACCTGTGGGACCACGCCGCCGGCGGACTGCTCGCGAGACTCGCCGGCGCCCGCCTGGTGGTCTGCGTCGGAGCCGGCGGCCAGGAGGCCGTCGTGTGTGCTCCGGAACACGGTTTCGAGGAGCTCCTGGAGGCGGTCCGGGACGCCGGGTTCCTGCGGGAATAGGACGGCCGCGAGGACTGTTCTGGGGACTCGCACCGACCCGGGTGTCGCGAACCGGCTCCGATGGTGCACAATCTGCCGCGCCCACCCGCACGATCCAGCGGGTGGCGGCCAGCCGAGGGGAGAGATCAACCAGTCATGGCGACTGACTACGACGCACCGCGCAAGAACGAGGACGAGCAGTCCGAGGAGAGCATCGAAGAGCTCAAGGCGCGCCGCCACGACAAGAACTCGGGCAAGGTCGACGAGGACGAGACCGAGGCAGCCGAGTCCTTCGAGCTGCCCGGCGCCGACCTGTCCCACGAGGAGCTCGCCGTCGAGGTCAAGCCCAAGCAGGACGACGAGTTCACCTGCATGAGCTGCTTCCTGGTCCACCACCGCAGCCAGCTCGCGGATCCCAAGAAGATGATCTGCAAGGACTGCATCTGACAACGACCGGAGCGGCCGTGGCGGTCTGACCGCCGCGGCCGCTCTGTCATGTCCTCAGCCGGGTTGCCCGGCCCGGGTCAGGCGTCGCCCTTGCGCAGTCCCGGCGGCAGCTGGCCGGTCGACTTGAGGTAGTAGCCGGCCGCCCGGCGCTGGGCGAGCATCTTGGCGAGCGCCACGAAGGTGCCGCTGACCGCCGCCCACGCGACCGCCTCCCAGACGTCGACGTCGGGGTCCGCCGGGTTCACCGGCGGCTTCTTGCCGGTTGCCGCGCGCCAGCTGGTGTCCAGCCCCTTCTTGGCGACCGCTGCGGCGCCGAGCGCCGCGACGAGGGAGAACGTCGACCAGACCTTGGAGCTGTCCTTTGCCATGGAGGCGAGCCTACTGGTCGGCCGCGCCGCCCGTCCGGACGGCGTTGAGGGCGCCGGCGAGGGCCCGCGGGTGGCGCGAGCTGACCAGCCAGTACGGCGCCGGGTCGGCCGGGTCGGTGATCTCCACCTTGACCGACTGGCGCAGGTAGGGGCGCAGCAGCAGGTAGGCGCGGGCGTCGGCCTCGGGGCCCGACACCCGGCGGGTCCGCTCGGCGTCCAGCGCCTCGGCGGTGCCGACGTACGTCAGCTCGATCCGGGCCCGGCCGGCCCGGAACCAGCCGTCGGACACGACCAGCCGGGCGCCGCCGTAGGACCGCAGCCAGGCGGCCATGCCGGCCAGCACCACGCCGGTCACCGCCCACGCCAGCCAGGCGGCGTGTCCGATCAGCGCGACGATCAGGGTCAGCCACAGCGTCGCGACGAGCATCGTGCCCTGGGCCCACCAGCGCAGCGGAACGCGCAGCCGCTCCTGGTAGCTCGCACTCTCGCTCACGGGGAGGATGATCCCATCCCGCCCCAGCCGGTCGTGCCCTAGGGTCTCCCCGTGCCCGACGACCTGGTGATCGCCGTCCAGCAGCTCGACCCCGGGCTGCCCCTGCCCGCGTACGCCCATCCGGGCGACGCGGGAGCCGACCTGGTGGCCGGCGTCGACGTCGACCTGGCCCCCGGCGAGCGGGCGCTGGTGCCGACCGGGATCGCGATCGCGCTCCCCGAGGGCTACGTCGCGCTCATCCACCCGCGCTCGGGCCTGGCCGCCAAGCACGGCCTGTCCATCGTCAACACCCCGGGAACCGTGGACGCGGGCTACCGTGGAGAGATCAAGGTGCTGCTGATCAACCACGACCCGGTGGAGGCGATCACGCTGCGCCGGGGAGACCGCATTGCCCAGCTGGTCGTCCAGCGGGTCGAGCGGGCCCGGTTCGAGGTGGTGACCGCCCTTCCGGACAGCGTGCGTGGCAGTGGCGGCTACGGTTCAACCGGAGGGTTCCAGTCGTGAGGAGGACACAGTGAGGCTGCGGCGCAAGGCTGCCGACCAGGCGGTCGAGGACGCGGGGGAGGAGACCACCGAGGTCGACCCGACCGCCGAGGTCGCCGCGAGCGACGCGACGGACGGCCCGTACGACGCCGACGACATCCCCGACGACGGCGTGGCCCGGCTCGACCTGGGCTCGCTGCTGGTCGCTCCCACCGAGGACCGCGAGCTGCGGGTGCAGGTCGACGAGCAGTCCGGCGCGGTCCGCGCCGTGCTGCTGGCGAGCGACGCGGGCGCGCTCGAGCTGCGCGCCTTCGCGGCGCCGCGCAATGGCGACCTGTGGAGCGAGATCCGACCCCAGATCGCCGCCGACGCCGCGCGCCGCGGCGGCACCGCCACCGAGCGCGAGGGCCGGTTCGGCACCGAGCTGGTGTGCGAGGTGCGGATGACCCGTCCCGACGGCGCCACGGGCACCCAGACCTCGCGGGTGATCGGCATCAACGGCCCCCGCTGGCTGCTGCGCGCCACCCTGCTGGGCGACCCGGCTCGCGAGCCGGAGTCGGCCGAGGCGTGGGAGGCCGCGATCGCCCAGGTCGCGGTGCGTCGTGGTGCCCATGCCATGCCCGTCGGCGAGCAGCTCCCGCTGTCGCTGCCCGAGGGCGCCACGCCGCGCGCCGTACCCACCAGCTGAGCGCTCCCATGCGCACCAAGAGCCGGCTGCGGCGCACCATCAGCAGATGGGCCAACCCCGACGAGGCCGAGGCCCGCGATCTCCGCAAGACCTTCAGCGGCACCGGCGTGGTGTGCATCGGCGAGGCACCCGACCGCGAGCCGGTCCGGCTGCGCGGCACCTTGCGCACGGTCACGCTGCGGCCGCGCGGCGGCGTCCCCGCGCTCGAGGCCGAGCTGTACGACGGCACCGGCGTGGTCACGGTGATCTGGCTGGGCCGGCGGCGGATCGCCGGCATCGACCCCGGACGGGCCCTCGAGGTCCTCGGCCGGGTCAGCAGCCAGGACGGCCACCGGATCCTCTACAACCCCCGCTACGAGCTGCTGTGAGCGCGGCGATCGGGGTCGACACCGTCGAGGCGCTGGTCCGGCGCCAGCTCGCCACCGCGCTCGGCGGGCGGCGAGGCATGGCCGAGGCCGCCATCCCGGGCGTGGTGTTCACGGCGGTGTGGCTGAGCACCAAGGAGCTCCAGTGGGCCCTGATCGGCAGCCTGGTGGTCGCCGGTCTGGCGCTGCTGGCTCGCCTGGTGCAGCGCTCGAGCACCCAGTACGTCCTCAACGCGGTGTTCGGCATCGGCATCGGCTGGGTGTTCGTGCGCTGGGCGCAGAGCTCCGGCGGCTCCGAGTCCGACCAGGCGCTGGCGTTCTTCCTGCCCGGCATCCTGATCAGCCTCGGCTACACCGTGGTGCTCGGGTTCAGCTGCCTGGTCGGCTGGCCGATGCTCGGCTTCATGCTCGGCAGCGTCACCGGCGACGCGACGGCGTGGCACGACGATCCGCAGGTGGTGCGGCTGTGCAGCCGGCTGACCTGGGTGATGCTGCTGCCCGGTGCGATCGGGGTGCTGCTGCAGGGACCGGTGTGGCTGCTCGGGCACAGTGGGCGGATCGACCCGGACCAGGCGGTCGTGCTGATCCTGATCCTGCGCACCGGCCTGGGCTGGGTGCTGCGGATCGGCTCCTGGTCGGCGATGATCTGGCTGCTCGCGCGCAACGCCACGCCGCTCTCGACACCCGCCGAGGTCGCCGAGGGCGCCGAGGCGCCGGACGCCGAGCCGGCCTGAGCCGGATCCGCGGGGCTACTTCTGCGGGTGCGAGCCCGGGGCCAGCAGGCGCTCGAGCTCGTCCTCGGCCTCGGCCGGCACCACGAACAGCAGCTCGTCGCCGGACTCGACCGGCTGCTCGGGCGTCGGCACGTAGACCTGCCCGTCGCGCAGGATCGAGACCAGCGCGCAGTTCTCCGGCAGCGGGATCAGCCCGGACGCCTTGCCGACGTACGGCGAGTCGGCCGGCAGCACCATCTCGACCAGGTTGGCGTTGCCCTTGCGGAAGGTGAACAGGCGCACCAGGTCGCCGACGCTCACCGCCTCCTCGACCAGCGCCGACATGATCCGCGGGGTCGAGACGTTGACGTCGACGCCCCACGCCTCGGTGAACAGCCACTCGTTGTTGGGGTGGTTGACCCGGCCGACCGTGCGCGGGACGCCGAACTCGGTCTTGGCGAGCAGCGAGGTGACCAGGTTGGCCTTGTCGTCGCCGGTGGCGGCGATGACGACGTCGCACTTGTCGAGGCGGGCCTCCTCCAGGGAGGAGAGCTCGCAGGAGTCGGCGAGCAGCCACTCGGCGTCCGGCACCCGCTCGGGCCGGATCGAGGACGGGGACTTGTCGATGAGGAGCACCTCGTGGCCGTTCTCGATCAGCTCCCGCGCGATCGAGCGGCCGACGGCGCCTGCTCCGGCGATGGCGACACGCATGTGTTTTCCTTGCCCCTCAGACGGTTCAGTCGGCGTGCTCGGGCCCGCGGCCGAGCACCTCGTAGGCCTGGTCCGCGGACTCCTCGCGGGTGACCAGGTGCAGCATGTCGCCCTCCTGGATGACGCTGTCGCGGTCAGGCAGCAGGCCCTCGCCGAGGCGGTCGATCCAGGCGACCCGGCAGCGGGCCTGCTCCTGGAGCTGGCCCACCCGGGCGCCCACCCAGACCTCCGGCGCCGGGAGGTGGTCGACCCGGATCGTGCCCGACGGGTCGCGGAAGTCGGGCTCGGCGCCCGCCGGCAGGATCCGGCGCAGCACCTGGTCGGCGGTCCACTTCACCGTCGCGACGGTGGTGATGCCGAGGCGCTGGTAGACCTCGGCCCGGCCCGGGTCGTAGATCCGGGCGACGACCTGCTGGATCCCGAAGGTCTCCCGGGCCACCCGCGCCGCGATGATGTTGGAGTTGTCACCGCTCGACACGGCCGCGAACGCGTCGGCCCGCCGGATCCCGGCCTTCTCCAGCACCTCCTGGTCGAAGCCGATCCCGGGGATCTTGTCCCCGTTGAAACCCGGCCCGAGGCGCCGGAAGGCGTCGGGCTCGCTGTCGATGATCGACACGGTGTGGTTGCGGTCCTCGAGGCTGCGGGCCAGGGTCGAGCCGACCCGGCCACAGCCCATGATCACGACGTGCACGGTGAGCACGCTATCCCACGTCTCATGCCGCAGGGCATGACCGCCGGCCCGCCGCCTGCTGCGCGGAGCACGGCATCCGACCTGGCGGCGTCGGCGTCGCTCGGAAGGCGATCCGGCCTGCCAGCGCTCCGCCGCCTTGCCAGCGCTCCGCCGCCTTGCCAGCTCGGCGCCGTACACCGCTCGCGACGACGCCAGTCCGGCGGTCATGCCCTACCGTTGTCGCTCGTGGGTGTCGGAGACGTATCGAAGCGCATCCTCCTCGGACGCAAGCTTCGCAGCGCCCAGTTGGGGGAGACGCTGCTTCCCAAGCGGATCGCGCTCCCGGTGTTCGCGAGCGACGCGCTGTCGTCGGTCGCCTACGCCCCGGACGAGATCTTCATCATGCTGGCGATCGCCGGTGCCTCGCAGTACATCTGGTCGTGGAAGATCGGCATCGCGGTCGCGATCGTGATGGCGGCGGTCATCGCGTCCTACCGGCAGACCGTGCACGCCTACCCGTCCGGCGGCGGCGACTACGAGGTGGCCACCGTCAACCTCGGGCGCACGGCCGGCATGACGGTCGCGAGCGCGCTGCTGGTCGACTACGTGCTCACGGTCGCGGTGTCGATCTCGTCGGGAGCCAACTACGCCTCGGCGGCGATACCGGCGTTCCAGGACCACGAGGCGCTGATCGCGGTCGTGCTGGTGCTGCTGCTGATGGCGATGAACCTGCGCGGCATCCGCGAGTCGGGCACCTTCTTCGCGATCCCCACCTACCTGTTCATGGCCGCGATCCTCGGGATGTGCGCCTACGGGCTGATCGAGGGGATCAGCGGCTCGCTGCCGATGGCCGAGAGCGCCGGGCTCGACATCGAGCCGCGCGAGGGCTGGGAGGAGCCGCTGACGACCTTCGGCCTGATCGTGCTGCTCGCCCGCGCGTTCTCGTCGGGCTGTGCCGCGCTGACCGGCGTGGAGGCGATCTCCAACGGGGTGCCGGCGTTCAAGCGGCCGAAGAGCAAGAACGCCGCCTCGACCCTGCTCCTGCTCGGCCTGATCGCGATCACGATGATGATCAGCGTGATCGTGCTGGCCAAGCAGATCGGGCTGAAGTACGTCGACCCCCACGAGCTCGAGCGGCTCACCATGAACGGCGTGCCGGTGCCGAAGAACTACGACCAGCACGCCGTGATCGCACAGATCGCCGACGCCGTCTTCCACGACTTCAGTCCCGGCTTCTACTTCGTCGTCACGGTCACCGGCATCATCCTGGTGCTGGCCGCCAACACCGCGTTCAACGGCTTCCCGGTGCTCGGCTCGATCCTCGCCAAGGACGGCCTGGCCCCGCGCGCGCTCGGCGCCCGCGGCGACCGGCTGGCCTACAGCAACGGCATCGTCTTCCTCGCCCTGATGGCGATCGTGCTGATCGTCGCCTTCGACGCCGAGACCACCAAGCTGATCCAGCTCTACATCGTCGGCGTCTTCGTCTCCTTCAACCTCAGCCAGCTCGGCATGATCCGGCACTGGACCCGGGCGCTCGCCACGGAGCGGGACGCCGCCGAGCGGCGCCGGATGATCCGCTCGCGGACCATCAACGCGGTCGGGCTCTCCTTCACCGCGGTGGTGCTGGTCGTCGTCCTGCTGACCAAGTTCCTCGCCGGCGCCTGGATCACCGTGCTCGCGATGGGCTTCTTCTTCGCGGTGATGAAGGGCATCAAGCGCCACTACGACAACGTCGAGCGCGAGCTCGCCGCCGACGAGGCCGACAAGGCGCTGCCGACCCGGGTGCACGCGATGGTGCTCGTCTCCAAGCTGCACAAGCCGACCCTGCGCGCGCTGGCGTTCGCGAAGGCGACCCGGCCCAACGCGCTGGAGGGCGTCTACGTCTCGGTCGACCAGAAGGAGACCGCGCGGCTGCTGGAGGAGTGGGACGAGCGCAACACCGGCATCCCGCTCAAGGTGCTCCACTCGCCGTACCGCGAGGTGGCCAAGCCGATCGTCGAGTACGCCTCCGCGATCCGCCGGGCCAACCCGCGGGGCGTGGTGGCGGTCTACATCCCCGAGTACGTCGTGGGCCGCTGGTGGGAGCAGTTCCTCCACAACCAGACCGCGCTGCGGCTCAAGGGGCGACTGCTGTTCACCCCCGGCGTCATGGTCATCTCGGTGCCCTACCAGCTGCGCTCCTCCCAGATCGCCCTCGAGCGCGAGGAGCGCGAGGAGCAGCGCGTCCACGCCGGTGACCTGCGCCGTGGCCGGGTGCGCGGCAACGACCGGCAGCACCCGCGGTGAGCCGGCCGGCTCGTCGTCCGTCGCGGCGGCCCCGGGCCCGCGCCGCGCGCGGCGACTCGGTCGCCGGCCGGCGGTTCGAGGCCGAGATCGGCCCGGTCGCCCACGGCGGGCACTGCGTCGCCCGGGTCGAGGACCGGGTGGTCTTCGTCCGGCACGCCCTGCCCGGTGAGCGGGTGGTCGTCGAGATCACCGAGGGCACCGAGGGCGACCGGTTCTGGCGCGGCGACGCCGTCGAGGTGCTCACCCCGGCACCCGACCGGGTCCCCGCTCCCTGTCCGTACGCCGGCCCCGGGCTCTGCGGCGGCTGCGACCTCCAGCACGTCACGCTGCCCGCGCAGCGCCGGCTCAAGGCCGAGGTGGTGCGCGAGCAGCTGCGTCGGCTCGCCGGGATCGACGTCGACGTGAGCGTGGAGGCGGTCCCCGGCGACGAGGACGGGCTGCACTGGCGCACCCGCCAGCGCTACGTCCCGCTGCCCGGCGGCGGCCGGGGCATGCGCAAGCACCGCTCCCACGACGTGGTCCCCGTCGAGGCCTGCCTGCTCGAGGCGCCCGCCGGTCCGTCGTACGTCGTGCGCGGGGTGGCCTTCGAGGTCGCCGACGGCGGCTTCTGGCAGGTCCACCCGGGCGCTCCCGAGGCGCTGGTCGACGCCGTCCTGGCGGCCCTGGATCCGCGGCCGGGGGAGAGCGCGCTCGACCTGTACGCCGGCGTCGGCCTGTTCAGCCGCTTCCTCTCCGAGGCGCTCGGCCCGACCGGCCGGGTCGCCGCGGTCGAGGGGGACCGGGCGGCCTCGGCCCTGTCCGAGCGCAACTGCCCGGGCGTCACGGCCGTCCCCGGCGACGTCGCCTCAGTGCTGGCCACCGGACTCCCCGCGGCCTGGAGCCGGGCCGACCTGGTCGTCCTGGACCCGCCCCGGGCCGGCGCCAAGCGGGCCGTCGTCGAGCAGGTCGTGGCCCGCGGTCCCCGCGCGGTCGCCTATGTCGCCTGCGACCCCGCGGCACTCGCCCGCGACGTCGCGATCTTCGCCGAGCACGGGTACCGGCTGGTCACGCTGCGCGCCTTCGACCTGTTCCCGATGACCCATCACGTCGAGTGCGTGGCGCTGCTGACCCCCTGACCCCGGCTCACCGGTGAGGCACGATCTGGTAACCCTTTGCCATGACGTCCGCCACGGTGGCGGCGCCACCCCACCGACAGGAGCCCCCATGACCTCCACCCCCTCCGCCGTCACCGACGAGATGGTCAACGCCTTCGCCGACACCTACTACGGCGGGCTCAGCTCCAGCATCTACGCGACCCCCGTGCCGCTCGACCCGGCGGACACGGTGCTGGTGCTGATCGACATCCAGGAGTGCATCACCAAGGATGCCTTCCTCAAGACCTTCGCCGCGCTCGGTGTCGACGCGGAGCCGATGCTGCCGGTCCTCGACCGGATCGAGGCCGACATGCGCGCCACGGTCGGCAACATCTCGGCCGTGCTGGAGAAGTGCCGGGAGACGGGGATCCGCCCGATCCACGTGCGCATCCAGGCCCAGCTCCCCGACGCCGCCGACACCGGCGCGCTGCACCGCTCGGCCGGGATGTTCTACCCGCCGGGCTCCAAGGACTCCGAGTTCCTCCCGGAGGTGATGCCGCGCGAGGACGAGATCGTGCTCAACAAGACCTGCTCGGGCATCCACGTCGGCACCCACATCGACCAGGTGCTGCGCAACCTCGGCGCCCGGAAGGTGCTGGTGGTCGGCTTCTACACCGACCAGTGCATCAGCGCCTCGGTCCGCGACCTGTCCGACCTGGGCTACCAGGTCGACCTGATCGAGGACGCCGTCGGCGCGCTCAGCCCCCAGCGCCACGAGTACGCGCTGCAGAGCATCAGGAAGATCTACGCGAACTCCGAGACCACGCAGACGCTGCTGGGTCGCCTCGCCGAGCTCCCCGCGCGCTAGTGTCCGCGGTCACCCACGCGGGCGCCCTGGCGACGGCCGTCGCGGTCCGCCGGTCGATCCACCAGCACCCCGAGCTGAGCTTCGAGGAGCACCGGACCTCCCGGCTGATCCAGGAGCACCTGGACCGGATCGGGCTGCCCTACCGGGCCGGCGTCGCGGGCACGGGCGTCGTCGCCACGCTCGCCACCGGCCGCCCGGGCCCGGTCACCGCCTTCCGCGCCGACCTCGACGCGCTGCCGATCGCGGAGGACACCGAGCAGCCGTTCCGCTCCACGGTCCCGGGCGTGATGCACGCCTGTGGGCACGACCTGCACACCGGGATCCTGCTCGGGCTGGCCGAGCGGCTGGTCGCCGAGGCGGCCGCGCTGAGCGGCACGATCGTCTTCGTCTTCCAGCCGGGGGAGGAGGCCAACGGCGGCGCCCAGCGGGTCATCGACGCCGGCGGGCTCGCCGCCGGGGTCGAGCGGATCTTCGCGCTGCACGTCGTGCCCGAGCTGCCGACGGGCTCGATCGCGGTGCGCGACGGCGCCCTGACCGCGACCGACGACGAGTTCGAGATCGCCGTCGCCGGACGGGAGGCGCACAGCTCGCAGCCCGAGCTGGGCGTCAACGCGCTGTCGGTGGCCGCCCGCATCGTGACGGCGCTCGACGGTCTGTGCGCCACGCTCAGTCCGTTCAGCGTGGCCACCTTGACCGTCGCCTCGGTCCACGGCGGAGAGGCGGTCAACGTGATCCCCGGCTCCGCCGAGGTGCGGGGGATGATCCGATGCGTCGAGTCCGCCGACAAGCTCGAGCTGCGCGAGCGGCTGGTCACGACGGCCGAGGCGATCGCCGCGTCGATGGGCGCGTGGGCCACCGTGCGCATCGTCGAGGGCTTCCCGCCGGTGGTCAACGACCCGGACCTGGCAGCCACGGTGCGGGCGGCGGCTCGCGACGTCCTCGTGCCGGGGGCTGGGGTCATCGAGCTGGAGCGACCCCACCTGGGCTCGGAGGACTTCGCCTACTACCAGCAGGTGGTGCCCGGCGCGATGTTCATGCTCGGCTGCGGGCGGCCCGGCGCCACGGCCGGCGGGCTGCACACGCCCACCTTCGACCCGGACGAGGGCGCGCTGGCCGTCGGCCTGGCGGTGTTCGGTGCGATCGCGCACCGGGTCCACGGCGCGACCTGACCGACGGGGCAGACTGGCCGTCATGACGAACCTGGTCATGACGGACGGGGCGGTCGCGGGGCTGCTGGAACCCACCTCGGTGGAGCTCACCCCTGGCGAGGTGGTGGTCGCGGTGGGCCGGCCGGGCCACGGGAACGTGGCCCTGGCCCTCGCCCTGGCCGGGCGACTGCGGCTGACGGGCGGCACCGTCGCCCTCGGTGAGGACGCCTCGCCCGGGGTGCTGCAGGCCGCCGTGGTGCTGGTCGACGTACCCGGGGTGACCGAGCCGGACGACAGCGTGCCGTTCCGGGTGGTCGTCGCCGAGGAGCTCGCGCTCGCCGGGCGGCCCGCGGGTCCGCGCTCGGCGTCGTCCTGGCTGCGGGCGCACCGGCTGGGCACCGGGCCGGGGCTGCGCACCGAGGACGTGCCGCCCGCCGACCGGGTCCGCTCGCTCACCGAGCTCGGGGCCGCCCGGCCGGACGCCCGGTTCCTGGTGCTCGTCTCGCCCGACCGCCACGGCCTGCACCGGCGGGACTGGTGGCCACCCGTGCGCGCGGCCGCGGACGCCGGCCTCGGGGTGCTGGTGACGGTCAGCGAGGCGGTCGACCTGACCGGCGAGGTGGTCCGCCGGGCCACGATCGGAGGCGCGGCATGAACACCCTGCGGATCGCCTGGAGCGAGCTGTCGCGGCTGCTGAGCCTCCGGATGGGCCGGATCACCGTGCTGGCGCTGGTGACGGTGCCGACGATCTACGCCGGCCTCTACCTCTACGCCAACCACGACCCCTACTCCGCGCTGGACCGGGTGCCGACCGCGCTGGTCGTCGAGGACACCGGCGCGACCGGTCTCGACGGGAAGCAGCTCGACGCCGGCCGCGAGGTGGCCGACCAGCTGCTGCAGTCCGCGGACTTCGGCTGGCACGAGGTCGACCGGGCCACCGCCAAGGCGGGGGTCGACGACGGGACCTACGACTTCGCGCTGCTCATCCCGCGCGACTTCTCCGCCGCGCTGACCAGCAGCTCGGGCGGGGACCCCGAGCAGGCGCGGATCACGATGCTCACCAATGACGCCAACTCCTATCTGTCGACCACGATCGCCAACACCGTCGCCACCAAGGTGCGCGACGCGATCGGGCAGCAGGTCTCCAAGGAGGCGGTCGGTACCTTCCTGCTCGGCATCGCCGACGTCCGGCAGGGCCTGCAGCAGGGCGCCGACGGGGCGGGCCAGCTCCACGACGGCCTGAAGCAGGCGCGACGGGGCTCCCGCGAGCTGGTCACGGGGAGCGGGCAGCTGGCCGACGGCACCGGGCAGCTCCACGGCGGCGCGACCCGCCTGCACGACGGGCTGACCACCCTGGCCACCCGTACGTCGAGCCTGCCGCAGCAGGCCCGGAAGCTGGCGTCGGGCGCCCGCCAGGTCGCCGACGGGGATCGGAAGGTGGCCGACGCGGGCGACCGGATCGCGGGTGCGGTCCACGACGCGCGCAAGGCGTTCGACGGCGGCCGGGCCGACCTCGTCGCCCAGATGAACCAGCTCGGCATCGACGCTGCGGCCCAGGACCGGCTGCTCGCGGTCTACGACCGCGTCGGCGGCAAGGTGCACGGCGTCGACGCCAAGGCGGGCGACGTCCGCAAGCAGCTCAACCAGCTCGCCGCCGGAGCCGGCCAGGTCGCCGCCGGCGCCGACCAGCTCGCCCGCTCGGCACCGGCCCTGGTGGACGGAATCCGCCAGGCGCGCAACGGCGCCGGAGAGCTGGAGTCGGGCGCCGCCCGGCTCGACAAGGGGGCCGGCACGCTGCACGACGGCACCGTCGAGCTGCGCCAAGGCCTGCGCCGGCTCACCGCCGGCGCCGGCAGCCTGCGCGACGGGCTCGCCGCCGGCGTCGAGAAGGTGCCCGACACCACCGCGGACTCGCGCGAGCGGATCGCCGCGACCATCGCCGACCCGATCGACGTACGGGCGCGCAGCGACGCGGCGGCCCGCAACTACGGCGCCGGCCTGGCGCCCTTCTTCCTGGCCCTGGCCGCGTGGATCGGCGGGTACGTGCTCTTCCTCCTCGTCCGCCCGCTGTCCAGCCGGGCGCTGGCCGCCAACCAGCACCCGCTGCGGATCGCCGTCGGCGGCTGGCTGCCGCCCGCCCTCATCGGCGCCACCCAGATGACCCTCGCGTTCGCGGTGGTCGCGCTCACCCTCGACGTCGGCATCGTCGAGAGCCTGCGCACCTGGCTGTTCATGATCCTGATCTCGGCGACCTTCGTCGCGATCGTGCACCTGATGAACGCGCTGCTCGGCACCCCCGGCCAGTTCCTCGCCCTGGTCCTGATGGTGGTCCAGCTGGTCACCGCGGGCGGCACCTTCCCCTGGCAGACGATCCCCGAGCCGCTGCACTGGCTGCACCAGGTGCTGCCGATGAGCTATGCCGTCGACGGCCTGCGCCAGCTGATGTACGGCGGCGACCCGGCCCGGGCGTCCACGGCGGTGCTGGTGCTGGTGGCGTACCTGGCCGGCGCGCTGGTGCTCACCTCGCTGGTCGCACGCCGGCACCGGGTGTGGACGCCGAGCCGGGTGAAGCCGACGGTGGTGCTGTAGCCCGGCTCAGCAGAGGTCAGCGCACCACGGCGTAGCAGAGCTTCTGCACGCCGTTGGCGTACGCCTCGCTCTCGACCAGGTCCAGCTTCTGGCGGTCCTTGTCGGTCTCGCTCCACATCCGCTTGCCGGCGCCGAGGACCCACGGGAAGACGAGCAGGTGGTAGCGGTCGAGCAGCCCGGCGTCGGCGAGGCCCCGGGCCAGGCTCGCCGAGCCGTGGATCGAGATCGGCCCGCCGTCGGTCTCCTTGAGCGCGGCGACGTCGTCGAGCGAGCGCAGGATCGTGGTCTCGCCCCAGTCGGCAACGAGGTCCTCGTCCTTGAGCGTGGTCGAGACGACGTACTTCGGCATCGCGTTGTACTTCGGGAACTCCTCGGTCATCGACGGCCACACCGGCGCGAACGCCTGGTAGCTGACCCGGCCGAGCAGCAGCGCGCCCGCCTCCTCCTGCTCGCGGCCCTTGAGCTCGTAGACCTCCGGGAGGAAGTCGATGCCCTGGAAGGTCCAGCCGCCGTTGCGGTAGCCGTCCTCCGGGCCGGGAGCCTGGACGACGCCGTCGACGGAGACGAAGGCGGTGTAGATCAGGGTGCGCATGGGTGACCTCCGGGGTCGGGATTGGGGGCGCTGACATCCTCTCCACGAACGGGCGTGGACGGATACGACAGGCCGACCGATTCTTTTCTCGGTGATTCTCCTGGGCGGGAGTCGCCGGCTTGTCCTCATGTCGGCTTGAGGTTCTACCTTCGGCACATGAGCATGGAGTCGATCGCCTGGAACCAGGTGTACCGGGGGATGCACGGGCCGGACGAGGAGCGGGAGTTCAGCGCCACGACCGCGAAGCGGATCCTGCGCTTCGCGCGTCCCCACCGCCGCAAGCTGATCGGGTTCCTGGTGCTCAGCGTCGTCACGGCCGGGCTCGCGGTCGCCACGCCGGTGCTGGCCGGTCACGTCGTCAACGCGATCGTGGCGGGCGACAGCCGCTCGGTCGTCGTCCGGCTGGCGCTGGGGATCGCGGTGCTCGCCGTGCTGGACGCCGGGCTCGGGCTGGTGTCGCGCTGGCTGTCGTCGAGCATCGGCGAGGGGCTGATCCTCGACCTGCGCACGGCCGTCTTCGACCACGTGCAGCGGATGCCGGTCGCCTTCTTCAGCCGCACCCGCACCGGTGCGCTGGTCAGCCGGCTCAACAACGACGTGATCGGGGCGCAGCGCGCGTTCAGCCAGACCCTGTCCGGCGTGGTCGGCAACCTGGTCACGCTGGTGCTGACGCTGGTCGTGATGCTCGGCATCTCCTGGCAGGTCACCCTGCTCGCGCTCGTGCTGCTGCCGGGTTTCGTGGTGCCGGCGCGGCGGATGGGCCGGCGACTGGCCGGCATCCAGCGCGAGGCGGCCGACCACAACGCCGCGATGGGCAACCAGATGACCGAGCGGTTCTCGGCGCCCGGCGCCACCCTGGTCAAGCTGTTCGGCCGGCCCGAGCAGGAGTCGGTGGAGTTCGCGGCCCGCGCCCGGCGGGTGGCCGAGATCGGCGTACGCACCGCGATGGTGCAGACCACCTTCGTCACCGCGCTGACCCTGGTCTCCGCCCTGGCCGTCGCCGTGGTCTACGGACTCGGCGGCGCCCTCGCGCTCCAGGGCACCCTCGACGCCGGTGACGTGGTCGCCCTCTCGCTGCTGCTGACCCGGCTCTACGCGCCGCTGACCGCCCTGGCGAGCGCCCGGGTCGAGGTGATGAGCGCGCTGGTCAGCTTCGAGCGGGTCTTCGAGGTGCTCGACCTCCAGCCGCTGATCACCGACCGGCCGGGCGCCGGCACCGTGCCCGAGGGACCGGTCGCGGTCGAGCTCGACGACGTCCGGTTCGCCTACCCGGCGGCCGACAAGGTCTCGCTCGCCTCGTTGGAGGCGGTGGCGACCCTCGACACCCGCGGTGGCGAGGAGGTGCTGCACGGCATCTCGCTGCGCGCGGAGCCCGGCCAGGTGGTGGCCCTGGTCGGCTCCTCCGGCGCCGGGAAGTCGACCATCGCCCAGCTCGTCTCCCGGCTCTACGACGTCGACGCGGGCGCGGTACGCCTGGCGGGGGTCGACGTGCGCGACCTCACCGCCGCCTCGATCCGCGACGCCGTCGGCATGGTCACCCAGGACGGCCACCTGTTCCACGACACGATCCGCGGCAACCTGCTGCTGGCCCGGCCGGAGGCCTCGGAGCAGGACCTGTGGGACGCGCTGTCCCGGGCCCGGCTGGCCGACCTGGTCGGCGCGCTGCCGGACCGGCTGGACACGGTGGTGGGGGAGCGCGGCTACCGGCTCTCCGGCGGTGAGCGGCAGCGGCTGACCATCGCCCGGCTGCTGCTCAAGCAGCCCCGGGTGGTGATCCTCGACGAGGCGACCGCGTCCCTGGACTCGACCTCGGAGGCGGCGGTGCAGGCGGCGCTCGGCGAGGCGCTGGCCGGCCGGACCGCGCTGGTGATCGCGCACCGGCTCTCGACGATCCGGGCGGCCGACCTGATCGCCGTGGTCGAGGACGGCCGGATCGTCGAGCGCGGCAGCCATGCCGCGCTGCTCGCGGCCGGGGGCCGGTACGAGGAGCTGTACCGGACCCAGTTCGCCGAGGACGCGCCGGACCCGGCCGAGCGTGGTGATCTGCCCACCCATCGTGTATCTTGACATCAAGAGATATCGGATCCCCGGATCTCTGCGGACTTAGGTCAGCCTCACTATCCCTTCCGCCGCTCGCGGCGGCAGGATGAACGGCAGACCTAGCGACAACGATGAAGTCGATGTGGACGGAGACGCGATGGCCAGCAAGAACAGCTTCGGAGCCAAGAGCACCCTGGACGTGGAGGGGAAGTCCTACGAGATCTTCCGCCTCGACGCGGTCACGGGGGAGGGCCTCGACGTCGAGAGCCTGCCCTTCTCGTTGAAGGTGCTGCTCGAGAACCTGCTCCGCACCGAGGACGGCGCGGACATCACGGCCGAGGACATCAAGGCCCTCGCGGGATGGGACGAGACGGCCCAGCCCGACAAGGAGATCCAGTTCACGCCCGCCCGCGTGATCATGCAGGACTTCACCGGCGTCCCCTGCGTCGTCGACCTCGCCACCATGCGCGAGGCGATGGCCGAGCTGGGCGGCGACGCCACCAAGATCAACCCGCTCGCGCCGGCCGAGATGGTCATCGACCACTCCGTCATGGCCGACGTCTTCGGCACCCCCGAGGCCTTCGCGCGCAACGTCGAGATCGAGTACGAGCGCAACCGCGAGCGCTACCAGTTCCTGCGCTGGGGCCAGGGCGCCTTCGACGACTTCAAGGTCGTCCCCCCCGGCACCGGCATCGTCCACCAGGTCAACATCGAGCACCTCGCCCGCACCGTCTTCACCCGCGAGGTCGACGGTGAGCTGCTGGCCTACCCCGACACCTGCGTCGGCACCGACTCCCACACCACCATGGTCAACGGCATCGGCGTCGTCGGCTGGGGCGTCGGCGGCATCGAGGCCGAGGCGGCGATGCTCGGCCAGCCGGTCTCCATGCTGATCCCGCGCGTCGTCGGCTTCAAGCTGTCCGGCGAGCTGCCCGAGGGCTCCACCGCCACCGACCTGGTGCTCACCATCACCGAGATGGTCCGCAAGCACGGCGTCGTCGGCAAGTTCGTCGAGTTCTACGGTCCCGGTGTCGCGGCGCTGCCGCTGGCCAACCGCGCCACCATCGGCAACATGTCGCCGGAGTTCGGCTCGACCATCGCGGTCTTCCCGATCGACGGCGAGACCATCAGCTACCTGCGCCTGACCGGCCGCTCCGAGGAGCAGATCGCGCTCGTCGAGAAGTACGCCAAGGAGCAGGGTCTCTGGCTCGACCCGGCCGCCGAGCCGCGCTACTCCGAGAAGCTCGAGCTCGACCTGGCGACCGTCGTCCCCTCGATCGCCGGCCCGAAGCGCCCGCAGGACCGCGTGCTCGTCTCCGAGGCCAAGGAGTCCTTCCGCGGCGCGCTGGTCGACTACGCCGGTCCGGCGCAGGACGCACAGGGCTACGACGAGGCCGTCGAGGAGTCCTTCCCGGCGTCCGACGCCCCGTCGCACGACCCCCACCAGGCCAACGGCGCCCCGGCCCCGAGCAACCACCTCTCCGCGGCGCCCGCCGACGGCGGCCGGGTGTCCAAGCCCGTCGAGGTGACCCTCGAGGACGGCACCACCTTCACCCTGGACCACGGCGCGGTGACGATCGCCTCGATCACCTCCTGCACCAACACGTCCAACCCGTCGGTCATGATCGGCGCCGCGCTGCTCGCCAAGAAGGCCGTCGAGAAGGGCCTGGCCCGCAAGCCGTGGGTCAAGACCACCCTCGCGCCCGGCTCGCAGGTCGTCTCCGACTACTACGAGAAGGCCGGCCTGACGCCGTACCTCGACAAGCTCGGATTCAACCTGGTCGGCTACGGCTGCGTCACCTGCATCGGCAACTCCGGCCCGCTCATCCCCGAGGTCTCCGCGGCGGTCAACGAGAACGACCTCGCCGTCGTCTCGGTGCTCTCCGGCAACCGGAACTTCGAGGGCCGGATCAGCCCCGACATCAAGATGAACTACCTGGCCTCCCCGCCGCTGGTCGTCGCCTACGCGCTGGCCGGCTCGATGGACGTCGACCTGTTCAACGACGCGCTCGGCCAGGACGCCGACGGCAACGACGTCTTCCTCAAGGACATCTGGCCCTCGCCGGCCGAGGTCGAGTCGACCATCGCGGGTGCCATCAACTCGGAGATGTTCGCCGAGTCCTACGCCGACGTCTTCAAGGGTGACGAGCGCTGGCGCTCGCTGCCCACCCCCGAGGGCAACACCTTCACCTGGGACGAGGCGTCGACGTACGTCCGCAAGGCCCCGTACTTCGACGGGATGCCCGACCAGCCCGCCCCGGTCACCGACATCTCCGGTGCCCGCGTGCTGCTCAAGCTCGGCGACTCGGTCACCACCGACCACATCTCGCCGGCCGGCTCGATCAAGGCCGACTCGCCCGCGGGCAAGTACCTCACCGAGAACGGCGTCTCCCCGCGCGACTTCAACTCCTACGGCTCGCGCCGCGGCAACCACGAGGTCATGATCCGCGGCACCTTCGCCAACATCCGGCTGCGCAACCAGATCGCGCCCGGCACCGAGGGCGGCTTCACCCGCGACTTCACCGTCGCGGACGGCCCGGTCACCACCGTCTACGACGCGTCGGTCAACTACCAGGCCGCCGGCATCCCGCTGGTCGTCCTGGCCGGCAAGGAGTACGGCTCCGGCTCCTCCCGCGACTGGGCCGCCAAGGGCACCTCGCTGCTGGGCGTCAAGGCGGTCATCGCCGAGAGCTACGAGCGCATCCACCGCTCCAACCTGATCGGCATGGGCGTGATCCCGCTGCAGTTCCCCGAGGGCCAGAACGCCGAGTCGCTCGGCCTGACCGGCGAGGAGACGTTCTCCATCGCCGGCATCACCGAGCTCAACGAGGGCACCACGCCCTCGACGGTGAAGGTCACCACCGACACCGGTGTGGAGTTCGACGCGGTCGTCCGCATCGACACCCCCGGCGAGGCGAACTACTACCGCAACGGCGGCATCATGCAGTACGTGCTGCGCAACCTGCTGCGCGGCTGAGTCTGCTCGATCCGACGGCCCGTCCCTGCTGGGGGCGGGCCGTCGGCGTATCTCTGGCTTGGGGCTGCTGGTGGCGGCTGTGGCGGCGGCGGCTGTCGGGCGGCGCTGTAACACGTTGTCCGCTGCTCCTCCTGACCCCGACCGCCTGTACCGGACCCGCTCAGACCCCCTCGACCGACGTCCCGGGTCCGGAAGAGCAGCGAACACCGTGTTACAGCGGGTCGCGGATCCCCACGCCCCCACCAGCCGCACCGCGCCACCTGCCCGGCCCGGCTCGATAGCACCAGCGCGGGCCGGTGTGCCACCCTGGGCACGTGGTGATCGCGGTCGTGCTCCCGGGGGCAGTGCTGCTGCTGTTCGGCGCCCTCACCGGGCTGGGCGAGCGCCGCCGCGGCGGATCGGCGCCGGTCGTGGCGCTGGCCGCGCTGGTGTTCCCGGTGGCCTGGGCGGTCTGGCATCTCCGGGACGAGCGGCCCTACGGCCGGCTCACGCGGCCTGCCGCCTGAGGCCGCCGCTCGTGCGCACCATCCCGGACACCTTCGACCAGTCCGCCGTCGCCGCGATCGACGGCCGGCTGGAGGACGTCGCTGCAGCCCACTGCGTGCGCATCCCGTGGGCGGTGGAGAGCGGGAGCCGGGCGTGGGGCTTCGCCTCTCCGGACAGCGACTACGACTGCCGCTTCCTGTTCGTGCGCCCGGCCGCGGCCTACCTGGCGCTGTGGCCGGCTCGCGACGTGATCGAGACGCCCCTCGACGGACTGCTCGACGTCAACGGCTGGGACCTCGCCAAGGCGGTCCGGCTCGCCACCGCCGGCAACGCGACGGTCGGGGAGTGGCTGCGCTCGCCGCTGGTGTACGACGGCGACCCGGCTTTCCGCGACGCCCTGCTCGACCTGCTGGCGGCGGTGACCGACCGCGGCCGGGTCCGGCGGCACTACCTGCACGTCGGACGCGGTCAGTGGGCGCACGCCCGTGCCGGTGCGGACGTCGTACGGCTCAAGCGGGTCTTCTACGCCGTGCGGCCGGCGCTCACCCTGCGCTGGCTCGACGATCACGCCGGCGTGCCGCCGATGAACCTCGACGAGCTGCTCGCCGAGACCGACCTGCCGCTCGGCGTCCGGGCCGAGATCGAGGAGCTGCGCCTCCTCAAGGCCCGGTCCCGCGAGCTGGGCGAGGCGCCGGTCCCGCCGGCGATCGCGGCGTGGGTGGAGCAGGTGCTCGCCCCCGAGCCCGACGTCGCCCCCGATCCGGGCTCCGCGGTGCGGGAGCGGGCGAACGCCGGCTTCCGCGACCTGCTCGACCGCTGGGCGCCCGCCGGCCGGTGAGGCCCGCCTGACTACCGTGGGCGCATGCTCGTCGCCTTCAGCATCAGCCCCTCCACCTCCGACGACACCGGTGGCGTCTCCGAGGCGGTGGCTGCCGCGGTCCGCATCGTCCGCGAGTCGGGGCTGCCCAACGAGACCAATGCGATGTTCACCAACATCGAGGGGGAGTGGGACGAGGTGATGGCGGTCGTCAAGCGTGCCGTCGACGCGGTCGCCGCCGTCTCGCCGCGGGTCGGGCTGGTGCTCAAGGCCGACATCCGCCCGGGCTTCACCGGCGAGCTCACCGCCAAGGTGGAGCGGGTCGAGCGGGCGCTCGAACAGTGACCCAGCCGCCGTTCCCGCCACCCCCACCACCCCCGCCGTACGGGCCGCCACCGGCGTTCCCGCCGGCGTTCCCCCCCGCCCCCGCGCCGTCGCTCGCCGCTGCCGATCGTCCTGGCGGTGCTCGTCGCCGTCCTCGTGCTGGCGGCCGCCGTGCTGGTGCCGCTGGCCCTGGCGAAGGACGACGACCCGGCCGCGACCGAGTCCGGGGCAGGCGGCGCGGAGACGGTCGACACCGACGGTCTCGCCGCCGTCGAGGAGTACGACGGGCTCACCAACCAGCATCTCGCCCCCGGCGTCGAGCACGACTACCCCCAGTCGCCTCCCGCGGGCGGCGACCACGCGCCGTACTGGCTGGAGTGCGGCGTCTACGACGAGCCGGTCCCCGAGGTCAACGTGGTCCACGACCTCGAGCACGGCACCGTCTGGCTGACCTACCGTCGCGACGACGTCGACGCGGCCGGCGTACGGCGGCTCGCCGACCAGCTGCCCGACAACGGCATCCTGTCGCCGTACGACGACCAGGAGGCGCCGGTCGTGATCACGGTCTGGGGCCGGCAGCTCGCGCTCACCGGCCCGGACGACCCGCGGATCGCCCAATTCGTCGCGGAGTTCGGTGCGGGCGACACGGCGCCGGAGCCGTTCGCGTCCTGCCACGGGGGAGTCGACCCGGCGGACCTGCCGCCGTCGGGCACCAGCGTCTGATCGGGGCTGCCGGCTGAGGTGGTCAGACCAGTCGTCAATTGGGCACAGACTGCAACAGATCGGCCGGATTTTCACGGATTGGTCCCAAACCGCAACTGGTCAGACCACCCCGCGTAGGCTGCCGGAGTGACCTCCCTCACCGTGCTTCCCGTCCCCGGCCACGGCGCGGAGGACGTCGTCGTGGCGACCTCAGGACCCGACCGGGGCTGTGTCTTCACCGGCACCGAGGACGGTGCCGTCTTCCGGGTCGGTCCCGACGGCGCCCGGGTGGACCGGGTCGCCCACACGGGCGGGCGCCCGCTCGGGATCGAGTTCGCGCCCGACGGTCGGCTGTTGGTGTGCGACGCGCAGCGGGGCCTGCTCTGGGTGGATCCGGCGAGCGGTCGGGTCGAGCTGATCACGGCCGATGTGGAGGGCCGGCCGATGCGCTTCTGCAACAACGCCGCGATCGCCGACGACGGCACCGTCTGGTGGTCCGACTCGTCCACGGAGTACGGCATCGCGCGCTGGAAGGACGACTTCGTCCAGCACACCCGCACCGGCCGGCTGCTGAGGCGCGACCCCGACGGCACGGTCGCCGTGGTCCTCGACGGCCTGGCCTTCGCCAACGGGGTCGCCCTCTCCGCGGCGGGCGACTTCGTCTGCGTCGCCGAGACCGGCGCCCGCACCGTCGTGCGGCAATGGCTCACCGGCGAGCGCCAGGGCACCCGCGACTTCCTGGTCACCGACCTGCCGGGCTACCCCGACAACATCGCCCGCGGCTCGGACGGACTGATCTGGATAACGATCGCCAGCCCCACGGACCCGCTCGTCGAGCGGCTCCAGCGCGGCCCGATGGCCCTGCGGAAGCTGGCCACCAGGCTGCCCGAGGCGCTGCAGCCGAAGCCGAAGCAGACCGTCCGCGTGGTCGCGTACGACGAGCGCGGCACCCTGGTCCACGACCTCGACCTCGCCTCCTCCGGGCCGGGTGCGGCGTACCACATGGTGACCGGCGTCCGGGAGCACGAGGGCCGGGTCTGGCTGGGCAGCCTGCACGAGCCCGCGATCGCGTTCACCGACCTGTGACCGCCTAGACTGGCCTTCATGTCTGTCCTCGAGAGCATCAGCACCCCGCGTGATCTGCGGGCCCTGTCCGAGGACGAGCTGACCCAGATTGCGGCGGAGATCCGCGACCTGATGATCCGCACCGTCGCGACCAACACCGGTCATCTCGGACCCAACCTCGGCGTCGTGGAGCTGACCCTCGCGATCCACCGGGTCTTCGACTCCCCGCGCGACAAGATCGTCTTCGACACCGGCCACCAGTCCTATGTCCACAAGCTGGTCACCGGCCGGGCCGGCGACTTCGGCACGCTGCGGCGCGAGGGCGGGCTGAGCGGCTACCCCAGCCAGGCGGAGTCCGAGCACGACCTGGTCGAGAACTCCCACGCCTCCACCGCGCTCAGCTACGCCGACGGCATCGCCAAGGCGTTCCGGATCCGCGGGGAGGACCGCCACACCGTGGCGGTCATCGGCGACGGAGCGCTCACCGGCGGCATGGCCTGGGAGGCGCTCAACAACATCGCGATCCAGCACGACTCCAAGCTCGTGATCGTGGTCAACGACAACGGCCGCTCCTACACCCCGACCATCGGCGGCCTGGCGACGGCGCTGACCAGCCTGCGCACCAACCCGCGCTACGAGACGGTCCTCGACATCGTCAAGCGCCGGCTCACCGCGGTTCCCGGCGTCGGCTCGGCGGCGTACGACGCCCTGCACGCCATGAAGAAGGGCCTGAAGGACGCGCTGGCGCCGCAGGGCCTGTTCGAGGATCTCGGGCTCAAGTACGTCGGACCGGTCGACGGCCACGACCGCGCCGCCGTCGAGCAGGCGCTGAGCCAGGCCAAGCGCTTCGGCGGCCCGGTGATCGTGCACGCGATCACCCGCAAGGGCTTCGGCTACGACCCGGCCGAGCGCCACGAGGCCGACCAGTTCCACTCGCCGGGCCCGTTCGACGTCCAGACCGGCGCCGAGAAGCCCAAGGGACCGATCTGGACCGACCACTTCGCCGAGCACATCGTGACCATCGGCGAGCGGCGTCCCGACGTCGTCGCGATCACCGCCGCGATGATGCACCCGGTCGGCCTCGACCGCTTCCAGGCCCGGTTCCCCGAGCGCACCTTCGACGTCGGCATCGCCGAGCAGCACGCCGCCACGTCGGCCGCGGGCCTGGCGATGGGGGGGCTGCACCCCGTCTTCGCCGTCTACGCGACCTTCCTCAACCGGGCCTTCGACCAGGTGCTGATGGACGTCGCGCTCCACCGGTGCGGCGTGACCTTCGTGCTCGACCGCTCCGGCGTCACGGGCGACGACGGCGCCAGCCACAACGGCATGTGGGACATGTCGCTGCTGCAGGTCGTGCCCGGGCTGCGCCTGGCCGCGCCGCGCGACGCCACCCGGATGCGCGAGCTGCTCGACGAGGCGGTGGAGGTCGCCGACGCACCCACCGTCGTCCGGTTCCCGAAGGGCCCGCCGCCGGCCGACCTCGAGGCGGTCGGCAGGGCCGGCGGCTGCGACCTGCTCGTCCGCGAGGGAGCGCGCGACGTGCTCGTCGTCGCGGTCGGCTCGATGGCCGAGACCGCCGTCGACGTCGCCCAGCGGCTGGTCGACCAGGGCATCGGCGTGACCGTCGTCGACCCGCGCTGGGTCAAGCCGGTCGACCCGGCCCTGATCGAGCTGGCCCGCACCCACCGCCGCGTCGTCACGATCGAGGACAACGGCGTCATCGGCGGCGTCGGCGCGGTGCTGCTGCAGACCCTGGTCGCCGCCGGCGTGCGCACCCCGGTCCGGATCCACGGCATCCCCCAGGAGTTCCTCGACCACGCCAAGCGGCCCGCGATCCTCGAGCGGATCGGGCTCACCCCCTCCGCGATCGCGCTGGACATCCTCCACGACATCACCGCCGAGCCCGTCGCGGAAGGTCGGTCGCTCCTCGATGTCGACGGCTCGCGCTAGGACCCTGCTCCCGGTCCTGGCCCTGCTCCTGCTGCCGCTCACCGCCTGCTCCGCCGACCCACCCCCGCCGACCGACTCCGGAGCCGGGTACGACGACGTCGCCACGTTGATCCAGCGGACGCTCGACAAGCGGGCCCGCGGCCTGCGCACCCACGACGTCGCCCGGTTCCGGAAGGCGCTGGACCGCTCCGACCCCGGACTGGTCCAGGAGCAGCAGACCTACTTCGACAACCTCGCCCAGCTGCCCGTGGGCGAGCTGCACTACGAGGTCGCCGCCGACACCATCACCCCGGTCGAGGGGAGCGAGGACTACTGGGTCGAGGTGGTCCTCAGCCTCGGCCTCGACGGGTACGACGCCGCGCCGACCCGCACCCGCGACCGGTTCCTGTTCACGCGCTCGCGCGACGGCCGCCGGCTGGTCATCACCTCGACCACCGACCACGCCTGGGAGACCGCCCACCCCGGCAACGTGCAGCCGTGGGACCTCGGCCCGATCCGGGTCGAGCGGACCGCGGGCGTGCTCGGCATCTTCGACGACACCACGGTGCGCCATGCCCGTGAGGTGCTCGCCGCCGCCGGCACCGGCCGCTCCGACGTCCGCGGCGTGATCGGGTCGACCGGCGAGGACGCGCCGTCGGGAGTGGTGGTCTACTCGCTGCGCGACCCGGCGTTCCTGCGCGGCCTCGCCGACCGGACCGTCGGCGACCCCGACCGCGCGGACGGGCTGACCATCGCCGTGCCGGTCGACGGGACCGACCCGGGCCAGGGCGTCGCGTCGTACCGGGTCTTCCTCAACCCGCGGGTCCTCGACCAGCCGGTCGGCGTGCTCGGCAGGCTGGTGCGTCACGAGCTCACCCACGCGACCCTCGGCTCGCGGGGCCGGGGCGCGCCGCTGTGGCTCAGCGAGGGGGTGGCGGAGTACGTCTCGGTCCAGTCGATGGCGCCGGCCCGCCGCCGGCTGCCGGCCCGGGCCCTCGACCTGGCGGCCGGCGTGCGCGACCTGCCGGGAGCCGCGCAGTTCGGCAGCGCGGATGCCGAGGCGTGGTATGCCGTGTCCTGGTGGGTCTGCGAGTACGTCGCGAGCGTCTACGGCCGCCCGATGCTCTTCCTGCTGCTCGACCGGCTCGCCGACGGCGCCGACCAGGCGCAAGTGCTGCCGGAGGTCCTCGGTGTCACTCCCGCACAACTGGCCCAACGGGGTGTAGGACTGATGGCACGCACCTACTCGGGTCAGGAGTAGTTCCATGAGCCTCTTCCGCACCAAGTCCGTCGAGCAGTCGATCGCCGACACCGACGAGCCGGACCACCGGCTGCGCAAGGACCTGTCGGCGCTCGACCTCACCGTCTTCGGCGTCGGCGTCATCATCGGCGCGGGCATCTTCGTGCTCACCGGCACCGTCGCCGCCAGCAACGCCGGTCCCGCGCTGGCGCTGAGCTTCGTGATCGCCGCCGTCGCCTGCGGCCTCGCGGCGCTCTGCTACGCCGAGCTCGCCTCGACCGTCCCGGTCGCCGGAAGCGCCTACACCTTCAGCTACGCCACCCTCGGCGAGCTGGTGGCGTGGATCATCGGCTGGGACCTGGTGCTGGAGTTCACCGTCGGCGCCGCGGCGCTCTCGACCGGGTTCTCGGCGTACCTCCAGGAGGTGCTGAGCATCGTCGACATCACCCTGCCGACCCAGATCGCCTCCGCCGCCGACGGCTTCATCGACCTGCCGGCGGTGGTGATCGCGCTGCTGGTGACCTTCCTCCTGATCCGCGGCACCAAGTTCTCCAGCCGGTTCAACCAGGTCGTCGTGGCGCTCAAGCTGGTCGTGGTCGCCGCCGTCATCGTGGTCGGGATCGCCCACATCGACGTGAGCAACTGGACCCCGTTCATCCCCGACGCCCAGCCCGCGCCCGAGTCCGGCGGCGGCTTCGCCGACGTGCCGCTCATCACCAGCCTGCTCGGCCTCGAGCCAGCCGTGTTCGGCATCGCCGGCGTCATCTCGGGCGCCGCGATCGTCTTCTTCGCGTTCATCGGCTTCGACATCGTCGCCACCACCGCCGAGGAGACCAGGAACCCCCAGCGCGACGTCCCGATCGGCATCCTCGGCTCGCTGGCCATCGTCACGGTCCTGTACGCCGCGGTCAGCCTGGTCGTCACCGGCCTGCGCAGCTACCGGGACATCGACCCCGACAGCGCCGCGCCGCTCGCCGACGCCTTCAAGGCATCCGGCGTCGACTGGATGCCGAACCTGATCTCGATCGGCGCCTGCATCGGCCTGGTCGTCGTCGCGATGATCCTGATGCTCGGCCAGTCGCGGGTCGGCTTCGCGATGGCGCGCGACGGGCTGCTCCCGCGGGCGCTGGCGAAGGTGCACCCCACCTGGGGCACGCCGTACCGGATCACCATCCTGACCGGCGTCGCGGTGGCCGCGATGGCGGGCTTCATCGACCTCAGCACCCTGGCCCACCTGGTCAACATCGGCACCCTGTTCGCGTTCATGCTGGTGAGCATCGGCGTGGTGGTGCTGCGCCGCACCCGGCCCGACCTGCCCCGCGGCTTCCGTACGCCGGCCGCCCCCGTCGTCGCGGCGATCTCCACCCTGATGTGCTTCTACCTGATGCTCAACCTGACCGGCGACACCTGGATCAGGTTCGGGGTGTGGATGCTCATCGGCTTCGTCGTCTACTTCGTCTACGGACGTCGGCACAGCCGGCTTCAGGCTGCGGTGCCCGGGACCGACCTCAGTGCCGACCGGGGTCGGCGCGCCGGGACGTGAGCAGCAGGAGCAGGGCGATCCCCGTCAGGACCGCCGCCACCCACACGGGCCCGACGTCACCGGAGCCCGACCGGGACACAGCCGCGACCGCGGGCCCGGCCGTCGCACCCAGGTTGAGCGCCGCGGTCGCGTAGGAGCCGGCCATGGTGGGCGCGCCGGCCGCCGCGTGGAGCACCCGGGCGATCAAGGTGCTGCCCACCGCGAACGCGACGACCCCCTGGACGAGGACCAGGCCGAGCACCAGCAGGGGACGGGTCGCGGTCACGCCGAGGGCCAGCCACCCCAGGAGCAGCACGGGAGTGGCCACGTCGAGGAGCCGAGTGGAGTGCCGGTCGGAGAGCCGCCCGGCGACGGTGACTCCGAGGAAGGAGCCGACGCCGAACAGGACCAGGGCCAGGGGGACCCAGATCTCGTCCAGTCCAGCGGTCCCGGTCACGAGCGGGGCCACGAAGGTGAAGACGGCGAAGGTCCCGCCGTTGACCAGGGCGCCGAGCGCCATCGCGAGGAGCAGCCGCGGCGCGCGCAGCGCAGCGAGCTCGGAGGCCAGAGAGGGACCGGCGGCGACCTCGGACGCCGGCGCCACGCCGGGGCGGATCCCGGCGACGATGGCGACTCCGGCGGGGACGCAGAGCAGCGCGACCGCCCAGAAGGCCGCGCGCCAGCCCAGCGTGGTCCCGAGCAGCGCGCCGGCCGGGACGCCCGCGACGGTGGCGAGCGTCGTACCGGACAGGAGGACGGCCAGGGCGCGTCCCTTCTGGTCCGTGGCCACCAGCCCGATCGCGGTGCTGAGCGCCACGGCCAGGAAGCCGGCGTTGGCGACCGCGGCCACGACCCTGGTTCCGAACAACACGGTGAAGGAGGCGGTCGTCGCGGCAACGACGTGGCACAGGGCGAAGACCGCGACACAGCCGAGGAGTGCGGACCGCGCCGGCCAGCGACGGGCGACGGCGGCCATGAGGGGTGCGCCGAGCACCATCCCGACGGCGAAGGCGGAGGTGAGGAGCCCGGCGGACCCGACCGACACGTCGATGTCGGCGGCGATATCCGGCACCAGGCCGGCGAGCATGAATTCCGAGGTGCCCATGGCGAAGACCGCGAGGGCGAGCAGGTAGAGCGCGAGAGGCATCGAGTTGCTCCGAGGCGAGAACGGACGGGAGGACGTCTCGTCACCGGGTCAGCCCGAGGGGACACCTGCATCGCGCTCCCGCGGGCAGCGGGAGAATGCGAGAGGTCAGCGGCGCAGGGGGCTGACGGTGTGACCGAAAGCCCCCGACGTGTCCGATTCGGGGCTCGCCATGCGCCCCAGGCTAGCGACGGGTACCCGGTGCCCGCACCTGCGTTTCGTCGAGCCGGACCGCCGCCAGCGAACTCCCGTCCTGCAGCAACTAGGCTCTCCGTGTGACCTCATCGCCCCGTCTCGTCCACATCGTCGACGAGGTGCCCGAGCTGGAGGGCGTCGAGAAGCTCGCCCTCGTGGTCGCGCTCGAGGGCTTCCTCGACGCCGGGAGCGCCGGTGCCCTCGCCGCCCGCCACCTGGTCCGGGCCGGCGCGTTCTCGACCGACGGCGGCGGCGTCGTGGTGGCGACCTTCGACGTCGACCAGCTCCACGACTACCGCGCCCGCCGGCCCCCGATGACCTTCGCCCGCGACCACTACGAGGGCTACGAGGCCCCGCGGCTGGTCGTCCGGATGCTGCGCGACGCCGGCGGTACGCCGTACCTCCTGCTCCACGGGCCGGAGCCCGACATCCGCTGGGAGGCGTTCTGCCGCGGGGTGCGCGAGATCGTGGAGCGCTTCGAGGTGTCCCTGGTGGTGTCGATGGGCTCGGTGCCGATGGCGGTGCCCCACACCCGGCCGATCGCGATCACCCACCACGCCAACAACCCGGACCTGCTCACCGGCTCCAGCCCGTGGCGTGGTGAGCTGAGGGTGCCGAGCAGTGCGCAGGCGCTGCTGGAGGTCCGGCTCGGCGACTGGGGCCACGACGCGCAGGGCTTCGTCGCCCACGTGCCCCACTATCTCGCCCAGCTCGACTACCCGCGGGCCTCGGTGTCGCTGCTCGAGCACGTCGAGCTCGCCGCCCGGCTCACCGTCGACCTCTCCGAGCTGCGCAGCGCCGCCGAGGCGCGCGAGGAGGAGATCGGCCGCTACCTGTCGGCCAACGACGAGGTGCAGGACGTCGTGACGGCGCTGGAGCAGCAGTACGACACCTTCGCGCGCGCCGAGCAGGAGGGCAGCAGCCTGCTGGCCGAGGACGAGCCGCTGCCCACGGGCGAGGAGATCGGTCGCCAGTTCGAGCAGTTCCTGGCCGGTCTCGAGGGCCCCGACGAGACCGGGGGCACGCCATGACCGACCAGGCGAAGGAGCGGGAGATGGGGGAGGCGACCCAGCGGCTGGTCGACCTGCTCGACCTCGAGCAGCTCGACACCGACCTGTTCCGCGGCCAGCAGCCCGAGACCATCCGCCAGCGCGTCTACGGCGGCCAGGTGGCCGCGCAGGCGCTGATCGCCGGGTCGCGCACCGTCGACGCCGACATGCATGTCCACTCGCTGCACTCCTACTTCCTGCTGCCCGGTGACTACAACGTCCCGATCATCTACGACGTCGAGCGGATCCGCGACGGGCGCTCCTTCGCCACCCGACGGGTGCTCGCGCGCCAGCACGGCCGCCCGATCTACTACCAGTCGCTGAACTTCCAGCGGGCCGAGGAGGGCCTCGAGCACCAGGACGTGATGCCGCAGGTGAAGCCGCCGGAGGACGGGCTCGACCTGATGCAGCTGATGGCCGACCGGGGCAGCGACGACGGGCTGAGCAAGGAGTGGGCGGCGCTCGACGTACGCTGGCTCGGCAGCTCCGCCTTCGGCCTGGACCCCGACCCGCTCCACCCGGCGCAGACCCAGGTCTGGATCCGGGTCGACGGCCGCCTCAGCGACGACCCGATCGAGCACCTCGCCACCTTCACCTATGCCAGCGACGTCTCCCTGCTCGGCGCGACCCTCGCCGCGCACCCGGAGCACGGCCCCCACAAGGTGCAGATGGCCTCGCTCGACCACACCATCTGGTTCCACCGGCCCTTCCGCGCCGACGAGTGGTGGCTCTACGACCAGTGGTCGCCCTCGGCCAGCGGCGGCCGCGGCCTCGCGCTGGGTCGGATCTTCACCCAGGACGGCACCCTCGTCGCCACCGTCGCGCAGGAGGGGCTGATCCGACCGCGCGCCCGCTAGGGCGGTCCCGACGCCGAACCCCGCCGTGGCGAGGGCGCGCGGCCCGCGCCCCTTGCCTCCGGGCCGCCGTAGGAGTTACGTGAGCCCATGGCGGACAAGCGCGCGGAGAGGCGGGGCGAGCACGACCTCGCGGTGACCGGGCCCGACCAGGTGCGCAACGTGGTCCTGGTCGGCCCCTCCCATGCGGGCAAGACCTCCCTGGTGGAGGCCCTCCTGCTGCGGGCCGGCGCGATCGGCCGCGCCGGGAGCACGCTCGACGGTACGACGGTGTGCGACACCGAGGAGGCCGAGCGTGCCCACGGCCGCTCCGTCTCGCTCGCGGTCGCGCCCCTGGTGCATCGCGGGGTGAAGGTGAACCTGGTCGACACCCCCGGGTACGCCGACTTCGTGGGCGACCTGCGCGCCGGCCTGCGCGCCGCCGACTGTGCGCTGTTCGTGGTGGCTGCCAACGAGGAGGTCGACGAGGCGACCCGGCAGCTGTGGCGCGAGTGCGACCAGGTCGTGATGCCGCGTGCGGTCGTGGTCACCAAGCTGGACCATCCGCGTGCCGACGTCGACGGCGTCGTGGCGCAGGCCCGGGCGGCGTTCGGGGAGCAGGTGCTGCCCGTCTACCTCGCCGGCCCCGACGGGCTGACCGGGCTGCTCACCGGCGCCACGGACGATCCGCGCCGCGGCGAGCTGATCGAGGCGATCATCGAGGAGTCCGAGGACGAGGATCTGATGGACCGGTACGTCGGCGGCGCGGAGATCGAGGTCGGCGTCCTGATCCGCGACCTGGAGACCGCCGTGGCCCGCGCCGGCCTGCATCCGGTGGTCCCGGTGTGCGGGGCGACGGGGGTCGGTCTCGGCGAGCTGCTCGACCTGTGCGTCGACGGCTTCCCCTCGCCGCTGGAGCACGCCTCGCCCGAGGTGTTCACCCCGGCCGGCGCCGCCGTGGGCCAGGTGTCGTGCGATCCCGCCGGGCCCCTGGTCGCCGAGGTGGTCAAGACCTCCGGCGACCCGTACGTCGGCCGGATCAGCCTGGTCCGGGTGTTCTCCGGCACCCTCCTGCCCGATGCGGCGGTGCACGTCTCCGGGCACTTCTCGGCCTTCTTCGCCGGCGACGCCGGCCACGAGGACCATGACGAGGACGAGCGGATCGGCCCCCTCGGCCACCCCTTCGGCGCGGCCCAGGTGCCGGCCGGGCAGGTGCTGGCCGGCGACCTCGGCACCGTCGCGCGTCTCTCCCGCGCCGAGACCGGCGACACCCTGTCCGCCGTCGACCGGCCACGGGTGCTCCGGCCGTGGTCGATGCCCGACCCGCTGCTCCCGGTCGCGATCGAGGCCGCCACCCGCTCCGACGAGGACAAGCTGTCCCAGGCCATGGCCCGGCTCACCGCCGAGGACCCGAGCCTGCGGGTCGAGCACAACGCGGAGACCGGCCAGCTGGTGCTGTGGGTGATGGGGGAGTCCCACGCGGACGTCGTCCTCGAGCGGCTGGCACAGCGGCACGGCGTGGCCGTCGAGCAGCGGGAGCTGCTGGTGCCGCTCCGCGAGTGCCTCACCGGGACCGCCAAGGGCCACGGCCGCAACGTCAAGCAGTCCGGCGGGCACGGACAGTACGCGATCTGCGAGCTCGAGGTCGAGCCGCTCCCGCAGGGCAGCGGTGTCGAGTTCGTCGACAAGGTGGTCGGCGGCGCCGTACCGCGCGGCTACATCCCCAGCGTCGAGAAGGGGGTGCGCGCCCAGCTGGAGCGCGGCCTGCGCCACGGCTACCCGGTCGTCGACCTGCGAGTCACGCTCACCGACGGGAAGGCCCACAGCGTCGACTCCTCCGACCTGGCCTTCCAGAGCGCCGGCGCCCTCGCGCTGCGCGACGCGGCCGAGGCTGCCGGCGTCGCGATGCTGGAGCCGTACGACGAGGTCGGCGTCCTGGTGCCCGACGACCTGGTCGGTCCGGTGATGAGCGACCTGAGCGCACGACGGGCCCGGCTGCTCGGCAACGAGAACGTCGCCGGCGGCCGGACCCTGGTCCGCGCGCACGTCCCGCAGCGCGAGCTGGTCCGCTACGCGGTGGACCTGCGAGCGGCCACCCGAGGTGCGGGCACCTTCACCCGCACCTTCGCGCACTACGAGCCGATGCCCGAGGAGCAGGCGCGGCAGGTGACGCCGCGCGAACGGTGACCGTCGGGCTCGAGGAGAGCCCGACGCAGGTCAGAGCGCTCTGGTGCGACCCAGCAGGTGGGGCGCGCCGGTCTTCGGGTTCACGAGGGTGAAGTCGTAGCCCGTCGAGGTCGCCTCGGCGCCGAACTGGGCCTTGCCGGGGAGGAAGATCGGCTTCTTGAACGCGACCTCGACCCGGACCGCGTCGGGCAGCCGGTTCTCCAGCGCCGCGATGCAGCGGGCCTTGCTCCACATGCCGTGGGCGATGTGGCGCGGGAAGCCGAGCGCCTTCGCGGTCAGCGGGTAGAGGTGGATCGGGTTGCGGTCGCCCGACACGGCGCCGTACCGGCGGCCGATGTTCTCGGGGATGCTCCACACCGGGCCCTTGGCGGTGATCGCGTCGAGCGACATCCCGGGGTCGCCAGCCTCCTTGTCGCCCTTCCCGACCCGGAGGTACGTCGACACCGACTCCCAGACGACCTCCTCGCCGACGGTCCCGGTGACGTTCATGTCCCAGGCCCGGCCCTTCGTGCTGGCGCGCAGGTTGTCGGCCGTCAGCGACAGCGACACGGTCTCGCCGATCGCGACCGGTCGGTGCTGGACGATGGTGTTCTCCAGGTGCACCGAGCCGATGGCCGGGAACGGGAAGCGCGCGTCGGTCATCAGCTGCAGGTGCAGCGGGAAGGCCAGCATGTGGAGATAGGGGACCGGCGCGACGTCGCGGTTCGGGAAGCCGCACACCGCGGCGTACCGCTCCACGGCCGAGCGCTCCACGAGGACGTCCTCGCGCGACAGGGTGAGGTCGGGCAGCGCGCCGCCGGTCTTCTTGATGCCGGGCAGCTGGTTCACGCCGGGGACCGCGGGCAGCGCGGCCTTCAGCATCACGGGGAGCGCCATCGTCAGGCTCCCAGCATCATCTGGCCGCAGACCCGCACGACGTTGCCGTTGACGGCGGTCGAGGCGGGGGAGGCGTACCAGGCGATGGTCTCGGCGACGTCGACCGGCAGTCCGCCCTGCGCCATCGCGTTGAGGCGCTGGCCGACCTCGCGGGTCGCGAACGGGACCGCGGCGGTCATCTGGGTGATGATGAAGCCCGGCGCGACGGCGTTGATCGTGATCCCGTCGTCGAGCTTCTCGGCGAGGGAGTCGACGAAGCCGATCACACCGGCCTTCGAGGCGGCGTACGACGTCTGGCCGAGGTTGCCGGCGATGCCGGCGATCGACGCGACGCCGATGATCCGGCCGTTGGCGTTGACGACCTTCTGGTCGAGCAGCTCGGCGGTGATCCGCTCCGGCGCCTCCAGGTTGATCTGCAGCACCTTGCCGAAGCGCTCCGGCGTCTGGTTCGCCAGCTTCTTGTCCAGGGTCACGCCCGCGTTGTGGACGACGATGTCGACCCCGCCGTGCTTCTCCTCGAGGTGGTGCGCGATCCGCTGCGGCGCGTCGGCCGCGGTGATGTCGAGGGTCAGCCAGTCGCCGTCGAGCTCGTTCATCACCTTGACCAGCTCGTCGGCGGCCTGCGGGACGTCGAGGCCGACGATCTTCGCGCCGTCGCGGTGCAGCACCCGGGCGATCTCCTCGCCGATGCCGCGGCTGGCGCCGGTCACGAAGGCGACCTTGCCGGCGAGCGGCCGGGTCCAGTCGGCGAGCGCCGAGCCGTGGGTCTCGTCGTGGGCGCCGATCCGGACCACCTGGCCCGAGACGTACGCCGACTTCGGGCTGAGCAGGAAGCCCAGGGTGGAGAGCACGGAGTCCTCGTAGCCGTCGGCGACGTAGACCAGCTGGACGGTGCCGCCCTTGCCGATCTCCTTGCCGAGGCTGCGGGTGAAGCCCTCGAGGGCGCGCTGCGCGATCTGCTCGCTGTCCTCGACCAGGGCGGGCGGCGTACCGATCACGACGACGCGGGCGCAGCTCTTCAGGCTGCGCAGGACCGGGGTGAAGAAGGCCTGCAGGTCGACGAGCTGCTCGACCGTGGTGATGCCGGTGGCGTCGAAGACCAGGCCCTTGTACTTCTCGCCCTCGGCCTGCGTGGTGACCGAGGCGATGCCGAGCACGTCGAGCAGGCCGGGCAGGGACTCGATCAGGCGGCCGCGGCCGCCGACGAGGACGGTGCCGTCGACCAGGGGGTCGCCGGCGCGGTAGCGGTCCAGCTTGGTGGGGTTCGGCAGTCCGAGGTTCTTGACGAGGAGCTTGCCGATCGGGGAGCTCACGAAGCCCTGGTACTTGTCAGTCATGACACCATGTAACTAGATGTGTAACTCTGAGTCCACATTTCGTGATCTCGCCCTCAATGGGTTCTCCCGAGGGCTCCGCTGCGTGAGGATTGAGCCATGACCGAGACTGTTCGCCGGGCCGCCGTACTGGGCGGTAACCGGATCCCGTTCGCCCGCTCCAACGGCGCCTACGCCACCGCCTCCAACCAGGAGATGCTGACCGCTGCCCTCGACGGCCTCGTGGCGCGCTTCGGGCTGGAGGGCGAGCGGCTGGGCGAGGTCGCCGGTGGCGCCGTGCTCAAGCACAGCCGTGACTTCAACCTGGTCCGCGAGTCGGTGCTGAGCACCCGCCTCGCCCCCGAGACCCCGGCCGTCGACCTGCAGCAGGCCTGCGGCACCGGCCTGCAGGCGATCAACTACATCGCCAACAAGATCAAGCTCGGCCAGATCGACTCCGGCATCGGCGGCGGCGTCGACACCACCTCCGACGCGCCGATCGCGATCTCCGAGAAGCTGCGCAAGAAGCTGATCCAGCTCAACAACGCGCGCTCGGCCAAGGACCGCCTCGCCGTGCTCGCCACCATCCGCCCCGGCGACATCGGCCTCGCGATCCCCTCCAACGGCGAGCCGCGCACCAAGCTCTCGATGGGCGAGCACCAGGCCCTCACCGCGCTGGAGTGGCAGATCGCCCGCGAGGCCCAGGACGAGCTGGCCGTCGCCTCCCACCACAACCTCGCCGCGGCCTACGACGAGGGCTGGCAGGACGACCTGATCACGCCCTTCCGCGGTCTCGAGCGCGACAACAACCTGCGCGCCGACTCCTCGCTCGAGAAGCTCGCCAAGCTCAAGCCGGTGTTCGGCAAGGGCGAGGCGGCCACCATGACCGCGGCCAACTCGACCCCGCTCACCGACGGCGCGTCCGCCGTCCTGCTCGGCTCCGACGAGTGGGCCGAGGCCCACGGCCTCGAGGTGCTCGCCTACTTCGTCGACTCCGAGGTCGCCGCCGTCGACTTCGTCAACGGCGCCGAGGGCCTGCTCATGGCGCCGGCGTACGCCGTCCCGCGGCTGCTGCAGCGCAACGGCCTGACCCTGCAGGACTTCGACTTCTACGAGATCCACGAGGCGTTCGCCTCGCAGGTGCTCTCCACCCTCGCGGCCTGGGAGAGCCCGGTGTTCTGCAAGGAGCGCCTCGGCCTCGACGCGCCGCTGGGCTCGATCGACCGCGCCAAGCTCAACGTCAAGGGCTCCTCGCTCGCCGCGGGGCACCCGTTCGCCGCGACCGGCGGCCGGATCGTGGCCAACACGGCCAAGCTGCTCAAGGCCAACGGCGGCGGCCGGGCGCTGATCTCGGTCTGCGCCGCGGGTGGCCAGGGCGTCGTCGCGATCATGGAGCGCTGACCCCCGCTCGCTGCTCGACGAGAGGGCGCGTCCGGCACCGGGACCGGTGGCCGGGCGCGCCCTTCGGCTATGCGGGCTCGATGTCGAGGACGTCGTACCAGCTCGAGGTCGGCGCCTCGCGGAGCACGCGGGCGACCTCCACCGGGCGCAGCCGGTCCTCCGGCGCGAGCCACGCGGTGAGCAGCGTGTCGCCGCGGCGGACCATCACGACCCGGTCGTCGTCGACCGTCTCCAGCCAGTAGCCGTCCTCGACCGTGCACGTCTCCCGCTGACACACCTCGTCCGGCAGCGGCGTGGCCCGGACCGAGAGGGTGGTGTACGGCGAGACCTTCCTGACGTAGTGCAGCCAGTAGTCGCCGGGATCGTCGTCCGGTGCGTCCTCGCCGTGGTCCCGGCGGTAGCCCGCCAGCTCGGGGGCGTACGGCGTCAGGCCGAGCGTCTCGAGCTCGGCGCCCCGGGCCTCCTCCGCCAGGGTCGCGCCGCGCTCGCCGGTCAGGAAGAAGCCGGCGACGGCCCCGCCCACGACCACGACCAGCACGATCGCGCCGAGGGCGGACGTGAGGTCCTCGATCCACAGCGAGCCGGTGCGGTGGGACAGGCTCACGGCGCCCAGGGTGAGCACGACGGCCGGCGGGCCCACCGCGAGCACGCCCCAGGTGTGGCCGGTGACGGCGCAGAGCGCTCCGGCCGTCAACAGCGCCACCAGGACGAACATCACCGCGGTGACCAGGCCGACGACCAGACCGGCGCGCCGCGCCCCGGCGACCAGGCCGGCGCCGACGAGCCCGGCGAGGGCCGCTCCGGCCGTCAGGGCGAGCACGAAGGTCGGCGTACGCGTGGTGCCGAGCGCGACGTGCAGCGGCGCCAGCAGGACCAGGCCGCCGCCGAGCGCCACGGCGCGCACCTGGCTCGCGGGCAGCGGGTGGGTTCGCATGGCCGCTCCCTGCCCGCCGCGGGTCTGGTGAAAACCGGGACTCAGCCCGCCGTGGGCGTCGAGACCAGGGCGAGCGCCGAGCGGACGAGGTAGGAGCGGACCTGGGCCGCCGAGATCTGCCCCACCGTCGGGATCCCCGGCGCCGCCTCGCTGACCAGGATGCCGAGCCGGGCGAGCTGCAGCGCGCCCAGGCCGCTGGCGTAGAGCGCGTTGGCGAGCAGCACCGGGTCGTCGCTCAGCGTGAACGCGCCCTCGTCGACGCCGCGGCTGAGCGTGTCGGACAGCACGGTCAGGCAGGACGTGATCCCGCGGCCCAGCCGGAACAGCGGGCCCTCGGCGATCTCGTCGAGCAGCTCGTCGCCCGGACGCACCATCAGCGCCTGCGCGCAGTCGACGAACGCGGGGTGGGCGACGCCGTAGTCGACGAACGCCCCCACGATCCGCTCCAGCTGCTCCCCGGGTCGCTCACCGCTCGCCGCGGCCGCCGCCATCGCGTCGCGCAGCTCCTCGAGATAGCCGACCAGGGTGAGCGCGAACAGCTCCTCCTTGCCGGTGAAGTGCCGGTAGACGATCGCGCGGTTGATCCCGACCGCACTGGCGATCTCCTCGATCTGGACGTCCCGCACGCCCTTGGAGTCGAAGATGAGGCGGGTCGCCGCGATGATCTCCGCCTGCCGCGCCTTGCGACGGGCTGCCGCGGCCTTGCGACGGCCGTCGGTGGCTGGTGCGTTGGTCGCCATGGGGGAAGTGTACGAGACGTGCAACTCGGTGTTGCAACATCTCGCCGGGCGGGTGGCTACGAACCCGGGGGAGCCGCCAGTGCCCGCACGGTCTCGATCGTGTCCGCCTCGTCGGCGCCCTTGTCGTCGCGGTAGCGAACCACCCGCGCGAAGCGCAGCGCCAGGCCACCCGGATAGCGCGTCGAGCGCTGGAGCCCGTCGAACGCGATCTCGACGACCTGCTCCGGGCGGACCGTGACCACCCAGCCGTCGTCGGCGACCTCCAGCTCGCGGAACCGGGAGGTCTGCCAGGCGAGCATCTCGTCGGTCATCCCCTTGAACGTGATGTGGAAGCGTGACTGAAGGCGGTCACAGCGCCACTTCGTCAGGGTTGATCTCGTCGGCTCTCCAGACAGTGTCGGCGGCATCGAAGAACCACACGGGCTGGTCGATCGCTTCGGCCACCACAAGTGACAGCGCCGCGACGCGCGCACCATCCCGGCACTCGACCATCGTCGCGCTCATCGGGGTGAGGTCCAATGCTGGTTCGCCACTTGCTGGCAGAACAGGTACTTGCCAGTCGTCGTTGACTGCGTACAGCAGGGCTGGAGCTTGCGAGTCGGGATCTACCTGGACGTACTCGCCGTCGTCACTGATGGCGGCACCGCCCCGTGCCAAGGCTTTGCGGACCAGGTCGAAGAATTCGGGCGCTTCGCTGACCAGCAAGCCTCCACGCATGGCGTGAGCCTAGAGATACGACCGCACCGTGGCGATGGTGTCGGCCTCCCCAGCGGTCTTGTCGTCTCGATAGCGGACGACGCGCGCAAACCGCAACGCGACACCGCCTGCGTATCGGCTGGAGCGCTGGACCCCATCGAAAGCGATCTCGACGACCTGCTCCGGTCGAACACGGACAACCCGGCCGTCGTCGGAGACCTGGAGCTCCCGAAACCGCTCGGTCTGCCACGCCAACATCTCGTCGGACATCCCTTTGAAGGTCTTTCCGACCATCACCCAGCCCGGTTCGTAACCCGTTTCCTCCAACGTCTTGCCGAGCATCACGAACCCGGTCGGCGAGGAGGCGTCCCGCGCGCCGAGGTGGATGTTGGAGAGCAGGCCGCGGCGCCGGCCCGAGCCGTGCTCGACGGCGAGCACCACCAGGTCGAGGGTGTGGACCGGCTTGACCTTGACCCACGCGGAGCCGCGGCGGCCGGCGTCGTAGGGCGCGTCGACCGACTTCACGACGACGCCCTCGTGGCCGGAGGCGAGGACGGTGGCGGCGAACTCCGTGGCCGCGGCGACGTCGGAGCCGATCCAGCGCCGGACGCGATGGGCGGCGGGGACGAGGCGCTCGAGGACCTGCCAGCGCTCGTGGGCCGGCTGGTCGATGAGGTCGGTGCCGTCGAGGTGCAGCACGTCGAAGAAGTACGGCGACACCACCGACTCCGCGTCGCCGCCGGCCGAGCTGGAGGTGCGGGAGGCGGTCTCCTGGAACGGCCGGGGCCGGCCGTCGGCGGCCAGCCAGAGCGCCTCGCCGTCGAGGACGACGCGGTGCGCCGGGAGCGACCGCGCCACGGCGACCACCTCGGGGAGGCGGTGGGTGATGTCGTCGAGGCTGCGGGTGGCGACCACGACGTCGTCGCCGTCGCGGTGTACCTGGATCCGGATGCCGTCGAGCTTCGCGTCGACGCCGACCGTCGCGGAGCCGGCCTTCGCGACCGCGGCGGCGACGTCGGGCGCGGACGAGGCGAGCATGGGCAGCACCGGTCGGCCGACGGTGAGGCCGACCTCGGCGAGTGCGGCGGGTCCCTCGAACGCCGCGTCCACGACGTACGTCGCCCCGCCGGCCAGCATCGCGGCGCGGCGCACGGCGGTGAGGGGTACGCCGGCGGCGGAGGCGAGCGCCTCGGTCACGATCGCCTCCAGCGCGCCCTGGCGGACCTCGCCCACGGCGACGGCGCGCAGCCACTGCTGCTCCTCGGCCGTGGCGCGGCCGAACAGCTCGGCGACCGCGGCGGTGCGCAGGCCGGCCGAGCCGGGCCCGGCGAGCAGTGACATCGCCTCGAAGGCGGCGTCCACCTCGCCGACCTCAAGCGACGACTCGGAGGAGGGGGAGGGGAGCGCCTGGAGGCCGCGCCACCCGAGGCCGGTGCGCCGCTGCCGCAGCCGCCCGCCGAGGTAGTGGGCGACCAGCGCGCGTTCGCCGGGCTCGGCCCGCAGCAGCAGTGCGCCGATCAGCTGGGTCTTCTCCTTGCGCGAGCGGGTCGCGGCCACCTGGCGGGAGACGTCGACCAGTTCGCGGAGCAGCATGGTCAGCGGGTGGCGTCCAGCGAGGCGGCCGTGACGCCGCCGTCGATGACGTGCTCGTAGACCTCGTCGAGGTCGACCAGCTCGGCGTTGGTGCCGGACAGGTCGCCGAAGTAGCCCGCGACCTCCAGGGAGACGAAGCCGTGGAGGCAGGCGAACAGAGCCATCGCGTTCTGGAGCAGCCGCTCGTCGGGCAGGCCGGCGGAGCGGCCCATGATCGCCAGCGCCTCGATGGCGTCGAGAGCCGCGGCGTAGAACGCCTCGCGGTCGATCGGGGGACGGGTCAGGGCGGCGTAGCGCTGGGGGTGGGTGCGGGCGAAGGCGCGCAGCGCGTGGCTCAGCGCGCGCAGGCCGGCGACGCCGGCGTGTCCCATCGCGGCGCCGCGGACGTGGTCGCCGAGCAGCCGCATCGCGCGCACCTGGATGAGCGCGCGCAGGTCCTCCAGGTTCGCGACGTGGTTGTAGAGGGAGGAGACCCGGGCCTCGAGCTCGGCGGCCAGCGAGGTCATGGTGAGGGCGTCGTACCCGTCGCGGTCGACGAGCGCCTCCGCCGCCTGGAGCACCGCCTCCTGGTCGAGGCGGGCCCGGCGACCGCGGGTCGTGTCGATGCTCAACTGCCCTCCGGAGCCTGAGGAAAGGTCGGTGATGAACGAAAGGTATTCGTTGCTGCGTGACAGAGCCTAGTCTCTCCCGACCCGGAGCGCAGGGACCCGCCCGCGCCCTACAGTGCTCCCGTGACCTCCCCGGACCAGCCGGTCGCCCCGGACGCCGCGCGCGTGTGGCGCCCCGGCCACCCGGTCCCGGTCGGTGGGCTGCTGCGCCAGCAACGCCACGGCGGCGGTGACCCGACCCATCGGCTGGCGCTCGCGGGCCGCCACTGGCGCGCCTGCCGTACGCCGCAGGGCGCGGTCACGCTCGCGGTCACCGAGCAGGACGCCGACGGCGCGGTCACGGCCCAGGCGTGGGGTCCCGGTGCCGACTGGGCGCTCGCCCAGCTGCCCGACCTGCTCGGCGAGCGCGACGACTGGAGCGCCTTCGAGCCGCGGCACCCGGTCCTCGCGGAGGCCCGGCGCCGGCACCCGCACCTGCGCCAGGGCCGCACCGGCCTGGTCCTGGAGGCGCTGGTGCCCGCGATCATCGAGCAGAAGGTGACCGGCCAGGAGGCGTTCGCCGGCTTCCGCGCCCTCGTACGACGGCACGGGACTCCGGCGCCCGGGCCGGGTGCCACGCTCGGCCTGATGCTGCAGCCCGATGCCGCGACCCTGCGGCAGGTCCCGTCGTGGGAGTGGCTGCGCTTCCACATCGACCCGGCCCGAAGTCGCGCGGTGGTGACCGCCGCCCGCCATGCCGAGGCCCTGGAGCGGGCAGCGGGCCTGAGCGGCGAGGAGGCCGAGCGGCGGCTGCGGGCGCTGCCCGGCATCGGCGTATGGACCGCTGCGGAGGTCCGCCAACGGGCGCTCGGCGACCCGGACGCCGTCTCCTTCGGCGACTACCACGTCGCCAAGGACGTGGGCTGGGCCCTGGAGGGGCGGCTGTTCGACGACGCCGAGCTGGCGCGCTACCTGCGTCCCTGGGCGGGCCAGCGCGGCCGGGTCCCGATGCTGGTGGCGGCCGCGGGACTGCACCGGCCACGCCGTGGTGCGCGGATGTCGCCACGCGAACATCTCCCGACCCGTGACCAAATGACGTGATAACTGTTACACCGAGCAACAGGCAGTCATGGGGGGCTGTTTCACGACCGAGGTGATCGGCGAGACAGGCAGGGGTGGTTATGCACGAGAGGCGGTTGCCCGGATGAGCGCCGTGGTCGCCGGAGGACGGTCCGTCCTCGACAACCTGACCGGTCGGTTCAAGGCAGGGGTGATCACCACCGGTGAGCTGGTCAAGCTCGCCGTGGAGTCCATCCAGTGGGGCTTCTCCGACATCGTCGCCCGCCGGTTCTCGTGGTCGGAGTTCCTGCTGCAGTGCTGGTTCATGACCAGGGTCTCGCTGCTGCCGACGATCCTGGTCGCGATCCCGTTCGGCGTGATCACCTCGGTCCAGATCGGCGCGGCGGCCAACCAGATCGGCGCCCAGTCCTTCATCGGCGCGGTCAACGGCATCGGCGTACTCCGCCAGGGTGCGCCCCTGGTGACCTCCCTGATGATCGCCGGCGCGGTCGGGTCCGCGGTGTGCGCCGACCTCGGCGCCCGCACCGTCCGCGAGGAGATCGACGCCCTCAAGGTGATGGGCATCTCGCCCATCCAGCGGCTGGTGGCGCCCCGCATCCTCGCCGCCCTGCTGGTCTCGGTGCTGCTGACGATCATCGTCGCGATGACCGCGATGACGACCGCGTTCGTGATCGTGGTGGGCGGTGGCCAGATCTCGTCGGGCACCTACCTCGACTCGTTCGTCGGCCTCGCCCAACCCGGTGACCTGGTGCTCGCCGAGTTCAAGGGACTGCTCTTCGGGTTCGTCGCGATCATCGTGTGCGCCCACAAGGGGCTCAGCGCCCACGGCGGCCCCAAGGCCGTCGCCGACGCCGTCAACCAGGCCGTCGTGCTCAGCGTGATCATCCTCGCGGTGATCAACGTGGGCCTGACCCAGGCCTACGTGATGCTCTTCCCCGGAGGTGCCTGATGTCCGAGGTCCAGCTCGGCCGCAGCATCGGCGCCCGCTTCTCCGACGCGCTCGTCGGCCTCGTCGACTCCGTGATGAGCACGCTCGCGATGCTCGGCTCCTTCGTCAGCTTCTCCGGCAAGGTCTTCCGCGAGATCCCCGCGACGCTCGCCCTCTACCCCAAGGAGGTGCTGCGCCAGATCAAGGACATCGCGTGGGGCAGCGGCGCCCTCCTTGTCGGCGGCGGCACCGTCGGCGTGATGATCCTGCTCTCCGTCGCCGCCGGCACGTCCATCGGCATCGAGGGCTTCAACGGCCTCGAGATCGTCGGCCTCGCGCCGCTGACCGGCTTCATCTCCGCCAGCGTCAACACCCGCGAGCTGGCTCCGCTGATCGCCGCTCTCGCGCTCGGCGCCCAGGTCGGCTGCCGGTTCACCGCCCAGATCGGCTCGATGAAGATCCACGAGGAGATCGACGCCCTCGAGGTGATGGCGGTCAGCGCGGTGCGCTACGTCTGCACCACCCGGGTGATCGCCTGCATGGTCGCGATTCTGCCGCTCTACCTGATCGGCCTGATCGGCAGCTACGTCGCCTCCCAGGCCTCGGTCGTCGTCCTCTTCGGGCAGTCACCCGGTCAGTACGACCACTACTTCTCGACCTTCATCCAAGGCAGGGACATCGTCTTCTCGATCATCAAGATCCTGATCTTCTCCCTGACCGTGGCGCTCATCCACTGCTGGTACGGCATGCGCGTCGGCGGCGGTCCCCAGGCAGTCGGCGAGGCGACCGGCACCGGCATCCGGGCCAGCATCGTCTCGATCGTGCTGCTCGACATGGTCCTCACCCTGGTGTTCTGGGGTGGCGACCCGGGCTTCCGGATCTCCGGGTGAGGTGACGACATGGCTCGTGAGATCTCCCGCAACCAGCTGGCCCGCCGCGGCCTGATCGCGATCGTCGCGCTCGCCGTCATCGGCGCCTTCATCACCCTGCGCAGCAACGGCACCTTCGGCGCCAAGCCCCACATCAGCGCCGAGGTGGCCAACGCCGGCGGCGCGCTCCGCTCCGGCTCCGACGTCAAGATGAACGGCGTCATCGTCGGCAAGGTCACCGAGATCAGCCGCGCCGCGTCCGGCGGGGTCGCCGTCGACATGGAGATGTCGAAGCAGGACCTGGACGTCGTCCCCGGCAACGTCGTGGCGCGGATCCTGCCCGCCACGGTGTTCGGCACGACCTTCGTCGACCTCGTCGTCCACGGCAAGCCGGCCGGCGAGCTCAAGGCGGGCGCGAAGGTCCCCGCCGACGGCAGCCAGGAGACCCTGGAGCTGCAGCAGGCGCTCGACGACATCGACCGCCTGGTCAAGGCGCTCGGCCCGGCCGAGCTCGCCTCCGCGATCGGCTCCGCCGCCGAGGCGCTCGACGGCCGCGGTGGCCAGATCGGGCAGACCGTCCGCACGCTCAACGACTACCTCGACCGGATCAACCCGCGGATGCCGCAGGTCCGGGCGGACCTGCAGGCCCTGGCCTCGACCACCCAGCTGGTGAACGAGATCGCGCCCGACCTGCTCGACGCGACCGACGACGTCCTGGTCACCCTCCACACCATCGTCACCCAGGAGGCCGCGATCACCGCGCTGATCAGCGGTGGCACCAACCTGGCGAAGACCTCGGGTGCCTTCCTGAACGCGAACAAGAAGAGGCTGGTGGACTTCATCAACGGCTCGGCCGTCCTGCTCGACGCGGTCTACGACAACCGCAAGGCCGGGATCACCGACGCGCTCGCCGTCAACATCATGCTCGGCACCACCCTGCCGCAGGCCGTGCGGGGCGGCTTCGTCAAGACCGACGGCACGCTGCGGCTCTCGCCGCCGCCCTACTACGGCAGCGGCCAGCGCCCGACGTACCGCACGGGCAGCACGGACCCGGCCGGTGTCGGCCGGCTGTGGGGGGAGGGCCGATGACCGGGCTGCGCTCCATCGCGATCAAGTTCACGGCCTTCGCCGTGGTGAGCGGGCTGATGCTGCTCCTGCTGGTCAACACCATGCAGAACGGCGTGCCCGGTGGCACCCACGAGTTCACCGCCGAGTTCGCCGACGTGAGCGGCCTGCGGGTCGGCGACGACGTCAAGGCCGCGGGGGTCCGGGTCGGCCAGGTCAAGGGCATCGAGGCCACGGCCGACGGCGCCGAGATCAAGGTCGAGCTCGTCAAGGACCAGCCGCTGCTCGACACCACCAAGCTGGTCATGCGCTACCAGAACCTCCTCGGCCAGCGCTACATCTCCCTGGTCCAGGGCGCCCAGCGCGGGCCGAAGCTGAAGGACGGGGCCACGGTCCCGATGGCCCGCACCGACCCGGGCTTCGACCTGACCGGGCTGCTCAACGGCTTCCGGCCGCTGTTCAAGGTGCTCCAGCCCGGTGACGTCAACAAGCTCGCCACCTCGCTGGTCAAGGTGCTCCAGGGCGAGGGCGGCACGGTCGAGCAGCTGCTCGCCCAGACCGGTGAGCTCAGCAACTTCCTCGCCGACCGCGACCAGGTGATCGGCGAGGTGATGACCAACCTCAAGCCGGTCCTCGACAACATCGCCGGCAAGGGCGACGAGCTCTCCCAGACCGTCGTCGAGCTGCGCAAGCTGATGACCGGGCTGGCCGAGGACCGCAAGTCCATCGGGGCGTCGATCGACGGCGTCAGCCGCCTCGTCGGCGCGACCAGCTCGTTGCTCAAGGAGGTCAAGGTGCCCCTGACCAAGACGACCGACCGCCTGGTCACGGTCGCGGACATGTTCGAGCGGTCGCGCGGGAGCCTGGTGCAGGCGATCCCGGCGTTCACGACCGTCTTCGAGTCGCTCGGCCGCGCCACGTCGTACGAGAACGCGCTCAACGTCTACGTCTGCTCGCTCTCCGTGGCGCTGACGGCGAACGGCTCGGGCATCAACCCGGCCGGCAACAACGGGCCCTGGTCGGCGGCGTGCCGATGAAGCCGATGAACGAGCGCAACCCGCTGCGCGTCGGCATGGTGACCCTGGTGGTCATCGGCCTGGTGGCCGGCCTGGTCATCTTCCTCAGCGTCAGCACCTTCGGCACCAAGAAGTACACCGCGCTGCTCGAGCACACCGCCGGCCTGCGCAAGGGCGAGGACGTCCAGGTCCACGGCGTCATCTCCGGCAAGGTCACCGGCATCGAGATCCAGGACGACCACGTCCTGGTGACCTTCGCCCTCGACTCCGACATCGGGCTCGGCGACCGGTCCACCGCGACGGTCAAGGTGGCGACCCTGCTCGGCACCCACTACCTCGAGGTCGACCCCAACGGGACGGGCAGCCTGGCCGGCGGCCAGATCCCGCTCGACCGGACCTCGGTGCCCTACAACCTCCAGGACGTCATCGAGAAGGGCACCGACGCCCTCGACGAGCTCGACCCGGAGCTGCTCGCCAAGGCGCTGACCGCGATGGCCGGCACCCTGGGCGCGAGCCAGGACGAGATCGGCCCGGCGCTGGAGGGCGTCGCCCGCCTCTCCGAGGTGGTGTCCAAGCGGTCCGACCAGGTCGGCGACCTGCTCGCCTCGACCCGCAAGGTCACCGACCAGCTCTCGGCCAGCAGCCAGGACATCGTCGGGCTGATGAAGCAGACCAACCTGGTCGTCAGCGAGATCACCGCCCGCCGCGAGGCGATCCACCGGCTGCTCGTCGAGACGACCGACCTGTCCAAGGCGCTCACCGCGATCGTCAAGTCGACCAACGGCAAGCTGAAGCCGGCCCTCAAGGACGTCAAGGCCGTCCTCGACACGCTCAACAGCCAGGACAAGCAGCTCACCAACCTCCTGGAGAACATGGCGCCCGCGATCCGGTACGTCGCCAACGCGACCGGCAGCGGCCCCTACCTCCCGCTCTACGTCAAGCCGCCGGCGATCCCGGCCGACGACACCACCTGCAAGCTGGAAGGGACGTGCCAGTGATGACCGCGGCACTCGACACCAGGCGCGTCGTGCGCGCCGCGGGCGCGGCCCTCGCCGCTCTCGCGGTCCTGCTCACCACCGGCTGCGGCGTCGTCGGGGGATCGGACACGATCACCGTCAAGGCCTACTTCGCCGACTCCGCGGGCCTGTTCGTCGGCAACGACGTCGGGGTGCTCGGCGTCACCGTCGGCTCGGTCACCTCGATCGAGCCGAAGGGCGACAAGGTCCTGGTCACCATGGAGGTCGACTCCGACCAGCCCGTACCGGCCGACGCCGGTGCGGTCGTGGTCGCCCGCTCGGTCGCGACCGACCGCTACGTCGAGCTGACGCCCGTGTTCCACCAGGGCGACCAGAAGATCGCCGACAACGCGACCATCGCCCTCGACAAGACCCAGACCCCGGTCGACTTCGACCAGGTGCTGGAGTCGCTCAACGACTTCGCCACCGGCATCGGCGGCAACGCCGAGACGACCAAGGCCGTGCAGCGGTTCATCGACGCCGGCACCCAGGCCCTGCAGGGGCGCGGCCCGCTGCTGAACCAGACCATCCACTCGCTGGCCAACGGCATCGACGGCATCGCCACGCACCGCGAGGACATCGCGGCCACGCTGAAGTCGCTCGACGTACTGCTGACGACGATCTCGGCCAACGAGGACACCGCACGTACCTTCATCCAGCAGGTCTCGCAGGCCTCCCAGCTGCTCGCCGACGAGCGGGGCAACTTCCAGCAGGCGCTGCGCTCGCTCGACGAGGCGGTGACCACGGTCGCGAAGTTCGCGGTCGACAACCGCCAGTCGATCGTGGACAGCCTCGACGGCTCGACCACGCTGATGAAGACGCTGCTGACCAAGCAGGACCAGCTCGCCGAGATCCTGCGGGTGATGCCGCTGGCGCTGCAGAACCTGCAGCTGATCCAGGGCGACCGGCTCCCGGTCCGGATCGACCCGCTGATCCTCGACCCGCTCGGCGGCGTCCTGCAGACGCTGTGCAAGGGCCTGCTCGGCCCGCTGTGCAGCATCATCAACGGCACGCAGCCGGGAGCGTGAGGGAGCGATGACCGCGATGAGGACGACGGCGAGGACAGGCCGCACCCTGGCGCTGCGCGGCGCCCTGGTGGCGCTGCTGGCCCTGGCGCTCGGCGTGATGTCGGCGTGCAGCACCACCATGCGCGACCTGCCGATCCCCGGGACGGGGGTCTCGGGCGACACCATCGAGATCAAGGCCCAGTTCGACGACGCGCTCAACCTGGCCGTGGGCGCGCCGGTCAAGGTCAACGGCGTCGACATGGGCAAGGTCAAGTCGATCGAGGCGGCCGACTTCACCGCCAGCGCGACGCTCACGGTGAAGAAGGACGCCGAGGTGCGCGAGGGGGCCCAGGCCCGGCTGCGCTACACCACGCCGCTCGGCGAGCTCTTCGTCGACGTCACCAACCCGGCGAGCGGCACCGTGCTGGCCGACCAGGCCGTCCTGACCCGGGAGAGCACCACCACCGCGCCCTCGGTCGAGGACGCGCTGGCCCAGGCCTCGCTGCTCATCAACGGCGGTGGTCTCGACCAGCTGCAGACCGTCACCGAGGAGCTCAACACCGCCCTCAACGGCAACGAGGCCGACTATCGCGCACTCCTCGACAAGGCATCGGTGTTCCTCACCCAGGCCAACTCGACCACGCAGGCCATCGACAGCGTGCTGACCTCGATGAACTCGCTGTCGACCACGCTCAACGGGCGCAAGAAGACGATCAACCGGGCCCTGAAGGACATCCGTCCGGCGGCCGAGGTGCTCCGCGAGAAGACGCCGGCGTTCACCGAGCTGCTCGCCGAGGTCGAGAAGTTCAGCGGCGCGGCCAACGACACCGTCACCAAGACCCGGACCCAGCTGCTCACCATGCTCAGCGAGCTCGAGCCGGTGCTCGCCGAGTTCGCCGCCAACAACGGCACCTTCGAGAGGTCCCTGCAGGCCGTGATCAAGGCGTCCGGCTCGGCCGACGCGGTGATCGGGACCGACTACCTCAACATCGCGCTCGAGCTCCACGTCGACAACCTCAACGTCAACGGGCTGCTGAACGGCACCGTCAACGGCGTGGTCACCGGCCTGCTCGGGCTGATCGGGCTCGACGACCTGCTGCCGAACCTGCCGCTGCTCGGCGGCAACAAGACCGGCGGAGCCAAGTCCGGCGCCAAGGGCGGCGGTACGCCGGCCACCGGGTCACCCGGCGGCACCGGCGGCACCGGCGCCACCAGCACCGACCCGCTCGGACTCGGTGGTCTGCTCGGGAACCTGTTCGGGCGGGGGGCCTGAGATGCTGAAGCTGCTGGGCAACAAGCTCTACCTGAGCCTCGCCGGCATCATCGTCGTGCTCATCGTGACGACCGCCTACATCTTCGCGGCGGTGCTCGACCAGCCGCTGACCTCGCGGCCGGTCGAGGTGAAGGTCGAGCTGGCCCAGACAGGCGGGCTGTTCGAGGGCTCGGTGGTCACCTATCGCGGCATCAAGGTCGGCAAGGTCAGCAAGATCCTGCCGACCGCCCAGGGCGTCGAGGCGACCATCCGGATCACCTCGGGCACCGAGATCCCGAAGGACTCGCTCGCCCGGGTGCGCAGCCTCTCGCCCGTCGGCGAGCAGTACCTCGACTTCCAGCCGAAGCAGGTGAAGGGGCCCTATCTCGCCTCCGGCGACGTGGTCCCCGCCGAGTCGACCGACCTGCCCAAGAGCCTGAGCTCGACCGTCGTGGCCGTCAACAACGTGCTGCGCCAGATCGACGACAAGAAGCTGCGGATCGTGCTCGGCGAGCTGAGCACCGGCCTCAAGGGCACCGGCGACGACCTCGGCCAGATCCTCGACCAGGGCACCGCCATCCTGCAGACGCTCGACGAGGTGTGGCCCGAGACCGACCGGATCATCTCCAACTCCGGCAGCGTGCTGTCGATCGCGACCGACAACGCCGACTCGCTGCGCCGGCTCGCCACCTCGGCCAAGCAGTTCGCGCGCTTCCTGCGCAACTACGACCCCGAGCTGCGCGACCTGCTCAAGCGCGGTCCCGGCCAGGTCGACGAGCTGATCAAGCTGGTCGAGGACGCCAACCAGGTGCTGCCCGGGTTCTTGTCGACGGGCGTTAGCTTCACTGACGTGTTCCGTTCCTACGAGCCCCACCTGCGCGCGCTGCTGCAGAACTACTCGCCCGGCCTGCAGTCGCTGCTCTCCAAGGTCCGCGACGGCGAGCTGCGCATCGAGCTCATCCCCGACATGGACCCGCGCTGCGACTACGGCACCACCCGCCTCGACCCGAAGCGCACCGAGCGCCGGGCGCTGCAGAAGGACGGTCGCTGCGCGGCCTCCTTCGCGACGCTCCAGCGCGGTGCCGCCCACGCGCCGGGACCGGTGCGGTGAACCGGGTGCGGCGAGGTCCGCTGGCGCTGCTGTGCGCGGCGCTGCTCGCGGTCGGGCTGCTGGCCGGTGGCTGCGGCTCGGGCGCCGACGACAAGGCACTCGAGGACGCACTGGCCAAGGTCGACGAGCTCACCGCGCGCAATGACGCCGAGCAGGCGGCGCTCGAGGCGGCCAAGCAGCTGCTGGTGCAGATCACGTCGTACTCCTGGAAGGACGGGGAGCACGACTTCGCCTGGGTCGACAAGATCGCCAACGCCGAGCTGAAGTCCAAGCTGGAGCCGAATGTCGCCGACCTGCAGAAGGCGATCGTCGAGGGCAAGGTCACCGCCAAGGGCCAGGTCGTCGACGCGGCCGGTCGGGTTGTCGACGACACCCAGGTGGAGGTCCTGGCGTTCGTCGACCAGGCGATCACCGACGGCGAGAACGCCGACGTCAAGATCGAGGAGCAGCGCACCAGCATGACCATGAAGCTGGTCGCCGGTGAGTGGCTGATCGACAGGCTGGACCTGCTCAGTGGGACCAACAGCGGCGAGGGTGCACAGTAGCCGCGCGGGCCACGCACTAGATTGACCCGCGTGGCGAACGACGACGGGGACACGCTGGCCGGTCTGCGGACCGTGCTGCGCCGGGTCCTGCTGACCCTGGTCGGCGTGCCGTTCGTCGTCGCCATCGCGATGTCGCTGGTCGACTCCTACCGGCGCCGCGGCAAGCGACCCAAGCCGTTCCCCACCACCGAGCCGCGCACCGTCGCGGTCGGCGACGGCGACGTCACGACGTACACCTTCGGCCGAGACCTGTACGACGACATGCTCGCCGCGATCGAGGGCGCCCAGCGCCAGATCCTCTTCGAGACCTACATCTGGAAGGGCGACGCGACGGGGGAGCGGTTCAAGCGCGCGCTGATCGCCGCCGCCGAGCGCGGCGTCGACGTCTACTGCATCTACGACGGCTTCGCGAACCTCGTGGTCTCGCCGGCCTTCCAGCGCTTCCCCCCGAGCGTGAAGGTGCTGCGCTACCCGGTCTACCCCGCCGGCTGGCGCTTCTTCGACCTGCGCCGCTACGGACGCGACCACCGCAAGATCCTCGTCGTCGACGACAACGTCGGCTTCGTGGGCGGCTACAACATCGGCTCGGCCTACGAGTCGGAGTGGCGCGACACGCACGTGCGGATCACCGGTCCGGCGGTCTGGGACCTCAAGCGGGCGTTCGCCGACTTCTGGAACCTCAACCGGCGGCGCCGGCTGCGCTCCTCGGAGCGGCCACTGCTGCTCGAGACCGCCTCGACCTGGGAGCCGCGGGTCCGGGTGCAGCGCAACGTGCCGCGACTGTGGATGTTCCCGATCCGGGCGATGTACATCGAGGCGATCAACCGGGCCAGCCGCAATGTGTGGATGACCCAGGCCTACTTCCTGCCCGACGAGGACTTCATCGACGCGGTCAAGGCGGCGGCGCGCCGCGGGGTCGACGTACGCCTGCTGCTGCCGCTCAAGTCCAACCACATCGTGGCCGACTGGATCTCGCGCGGTCACTTCACCCAGCTGCTCGACGCGGGCGTGCGGATCCTGCGCTACCGCGACGCCATGGTGCACGCCAAGACCGCCACCGTCGACGGCACCTGGGCCACCGTCGGCACCGCCAACATCGACCGGCTCAGCCTGACCGGCAACTTCGAGATCAACGTCGAGATCATCGACGAGGCCTTCGCCCGCGAGCTGGAGGCGATCTTCGAGGTCGACCAGTCCAACTGCCTCGAGCTCACCAGTGGTGAGTGGGAGGCGCGCGACGTGCACCGCAAGTTCACCGAAGCGGTGCTCGCGCCGCTGAGGCCGCTGTTGTAGCGGGGGTTTGCCAGACGCTTGCGTGGGCGCTGGGGGTGCGCGCTGGGTTGGTGCGCTGCGTGAGGGACTCACGGTGTTTGTTTGGCTCGCTGCTCTCGCATGTCGGGCGCGCTCTTATCGCGTGATCTTCCCTCGCTGCGCTCGCTTCCTCGCTGGCGCTCGGTCGCTCGCTCCACTCGGTCCAGATCACGCGGCGCGCCCGACGGAAACCCCGCTCGGCCGCATGGGGCAGCCGAAGGTCGTGCGCATGCGAAGGTCGTTCAGCTGAGTCTCGTCGCGCGCGCCGCGTTGCCTGGACGGAGCGCAGCGAGCGCCAGCGAGCGGAGCGGAGGAAGGCAACGCGTCAAGAGCGCGCGCGACCTGCGAGCGCAGCGAGCCAAACCAACACCGTGAGTCGGTTGCGTAGCGCGTCAGCCCCGTCGTTCAGCCGAGTGTCGTGCGCATGCGAAGGTCGTCCGGCTGTGTCCCGTCGCGCGCGCCGCGTTGCCTGGACGGAGCGCAGCGAGCGCCAGCGAGCGGAGCGGAGGAAGGCAACGCGCCAAAAGCGCACGCGACCTGCGAGCGCAGCGAGCCAAACAGCATTGACGAACAATGATGTTCGTGGAAGTCTCCGGACCATGGCGACCCTGCCCCGCGGCCGACACGGCCTGAGCCGCGCCGAGGTGGCCGCCGACCAGCGCGAGCGGATGTTCCACGCGCTCGCGGCGGCGATGACCGAGCGGGGCTATGTCGCGACGCCGGTCGCGGAGGTGATCAAGCGGGCGGGGGTCTCGCGGGAGACCTTCTACCAGCACTTCGGCTCCAAGCAGGAGTGCTTCATCGCTGCGTACGACTGGGCGACCGACGCGCTGCGGGCCGGCTTGGCGACGGGGCTGACGACGAGCGGCACCCCGCTGGAGCGGTTCGGCGTCCTGCTCGGCCGCTATCTGGGCGCCCTGGCCGAGGATCCCGACCGGGCGCGGCTGTTCCTGGTCGAGGTGTACGCCGCGGGCCCGGAGGCGATGCGCCGGCGGGTGGCGGTCCAGCAGGAGGCCGCCGCGACCCTCGCGGAGGTCGTCGGCGCCCGCACCGAGCAGGAGCGGTTCGCCTGCGAGGCGCTGCTCGCCGCGACGGTCCAGCTGGTCACCGCGCGGATCGGCCTCGGCGAGCCCGAGGCGCTGGCCGACCTGCACCCCCCTCTCGTCGCCCTGGCGGCGACGCTGTTCCCGAGCTGAGGAGAAGTCCATGTGGTTCCGAGCCCCGGTGCGTGATCTCGCCGGCAAGCAGGTCCTGGTCACCGGCGCCGCCAGCGGCATCGGTCGCGCGGTGGCCGAGCAGGCGGCCGCCAGCGGCGCCGTCCTGCACCTGACCGACATCCAGCCCGAGGCGTTGGCGGCCGTCGCCGACGGCATCCGGGCGCGGGGTGGCCGGGTCGGCACCGCCGAGGTCGCCGACGTCTCCGACCACGCCCAGGTACGCCGGCTCGCGGCGCTGGTCACCGAGCGCGCCGGTGCGATGGACGTGGTGCTCAACGTGGCGGGCATCGCCGTCTGGGGGACCGTGCGCAGCCTGGAGCCGGAGCACTGGCAGCGGTTGGTCGACGTCAACCTGATGGGCCCGATCCACGTGATCGAGGAGTTCGTGCCGCCGATGATCGACGCGCGGCGCGGCGGCCAGCTGGTCAACGTCTCGTCCGCGGCGGGGATCATCGCGATGCCGTGGCACGCGGCGTACAGCGCGACGAAGTTCGGGCTGCGCGGCGTCTCCGAGGTGTTGCGCTACGACCTGCGCAGGCACCGCATCGGCGTCAGCCTGGTGTGTCCCGGTGGTGTCGACACCGGCCTGGTCGAGACGATCCGGATCGCCGGCATCGACCAGCAGAGCAAGGCGTTCGTCCGCGCGCGCCGGCACTTCCAGAAGCGCGCGGTCTCGCCGGAGCAGGCGGCGGAGGCGATCTGGCGCGGAGCGCTGCGCAACCGCTACTGGGTCTACACCTCCGCCGACATCCGGCTGGCCCACTGGCTGCAGCGCTACTTCCCGCCCGGCTACGCCGTGGCCATGCGGATCTTCAACTACGGCGCCAACCGGGTGCTCCCGGCCGTCGAGCAGGCCCGCCGGGCCGACGCCGCATGAGCGAGCCGCGGATCGCTCCGGGCGGCTGGCGCGAGGTCGGGCCGTTCGTGGCCGGCTTCGCCCGGGTCGCGGGGCGGGTGCAGGGCACCGAGCCGCCCGCGGTCTTCCTCACCCTCGGCCGGCACCGCCGGCTCTTCTGGGGCTGGCTGCACTTCGCCGGCCGGCTGATGCCCGGGGGGCGGCTGTCGCGGCGGGAGTCGGAGCTGGTGATCGTGCGGGTCGCGGCGCGTCGAGCGTCGGCGTACGAGCTCGAGCAGCACCGGCGGCTGGCCCGCCGGGCCGGGCTGTCCCGCGAGGAGATCGTGGCGGTCGAGTCCTTCGCCGACCATCCGGGGCTCGCGGAGCGGGAGCGGCTGCTGCTGCGCGCCACCGACGAGCTGCTCGCGGACCAGGACCTGTCCGACGGGCTGTGGGCCGAGCTGGGGGAGCGCTTCGACGACCGGGAGCGGATCGAGATCCTGATGCTCGTCGGCCACTACGCGATGCTGGCGACCGCCCTCCACGCACTCCGGGTGCGCCCCGACCGGGCGCGTCGCGGCAAGGACTAGAACAGGTGTTCGAATCTGTGGTAGGGTGGCGTCAGGCCGTACGGCGGGATGCTTCGAGTGGTTCCGGGGACCTGAGGCCGAGCGTTGCCGGACAGGGCGCGCACCTGTGTGGTGCGTCACGACCGCTGAGCCCGAGGGGTTCCTCCGTGCAGGGCGAGACCGTGTTGTCGCGCCCTGGGAGTTTCAATGTCTGCCGCTGTTCTCACCGCACCGCACCCGATCGTGGGGTGTGCTGCTGAGTTGAGCGCGGTGTTGGCCCGGGTGGGGCAGGTGCAGCCGGTGTTCATGTCGGTGGCGGAGAAGGAGTCCGCGCTGGTGGGTCTGGCTCGGGTCGAGGCGCAGGTGGCCGAGCTCAAGGCCCGGGTCCTGGCGGCGGGTGAGGATGTCGCGGTGGCTCACGGTGCTCGGGACGTGGCGGCCTGGCTGGCCCAGGCGACCCGCTCTGATCCGGCCCCCGTGCGCGCGGAGCTTCGTCTGGCGCGGGCGCTGGAGCAGCGTGTGGTGGTGGCGGCGGGGATGCGCTCGGGTGAGGTGTCGCCCGCGCAGGCGCGGGTGATCGCCCGGGCGGTCGCGGAGCTGCCGGCCGGCCTGGGTCCGGAGCTGGCTACGCGGGCGGAGGCGACGTTGGTGGGCTATGCCGCGCATCATTCGCCGCGGGAGTTGAAGCGGCTGGGGCGTCGGATCCTGGAGGTGGTGGCGCCGGAGGTGGTGGAGGCCGAGGAGGGGCGCCGGTTGGAGGATGAGGAGCGTCGGGCGCGGGAGACGGCGTCGTTGCGGTTCCACGACCTGGGTGATGGCCGGACCCGGGTCGCGGGAGTGTTGCCCACGCCGGTGACCCAACGGCTGGAGCACTACCTGCAGGCGTTCACCTCACCGCGCCGGCCCGGCCGTGACGGCCCTGGTGACGGCCCTGGTGTTGGTAGTGGTGTTGAGCGGCTGCCGCGGCATCGTGCCTACGCGGATGCGTTCGCGGCGTTGTTGGAGCGGCTCGATCCGGCGCGGTTGCCCGAGCATGGTGGGGACGCGACGACGGTGCTCGTCACCATCGACCTGGCCGCGCTGCGGGCCGACCTGGCGATGGCCGAGGTGATCGGCGGTGATGGGGTGGAGTCGATCTCGGCGGGGCAGGCGCGGCGGTTGGCGTGTGGGGCGGGGATCGTGCCGGTGGTGTTGGGTGGTCGGGGTGAGGTGCTCGACCTGGGGCGGCGTCGGCGGTTGTTCTCGCGGGCGCAGCGGCGGGCGTTGCGGGTGCGGGATCGGCGGTGTCGGGCCGAGGGCTGCACGATCCCGGCGGTGTGGACCGAGGCTCATCATCTTCAGCCGTGGTCGTGGGGTGGGCGGACCGATCTGGGCAACGCGGTCAGTCTGTGTTCCCACCACCATCACCGCATCCATGACCGGGCCTACCGTGCGGAGCGGTTGGCGAGCGGTGACGTCCGGTTCCATCGACGCACGTGAGGAGGTGGAGCAGCGGTGTCGGTGGCCCCTCGTACGCTGGATCCATGCGTCCGGTCACCGATCTCGAGCGTCGCGTCGCGCCCTTCCACGTCCAGTCCGACTACCAACCCTCCGGCGACCAGCCGGCGGCGATCGCGGAGATCACGAAGCGGCTCAACGACGGCGTCCAGGACGTCGTCCTGCTGGGCGCGACCGGAACCGGAAAGACCGCGACGGTGGCCTGGGTGGCCGAGCAGGTGCAGCGGCCGCTGCTGGTGCTCCAGCCCAACAAGACGCTGGCCGCGCAGTTCGCCAACGAGCTGCGCCAGCTGTTCCCCGACAACGCCGTCGAGTACTTCGTCTCCTACTACGACTACTACCAGCCCGAGGCCTACGTCCCCCAGACCGACACCTACATCGAGAAGGACTCCTCGATCAACGAGGAGGTCGAGCGGCTGCGCCACTCCGCGACCAACAGCCTGCTCACTCGGCGCGACGTGATCGTGGTGTCGACGGTGTCGTGCATCTACGGTCTCGGCACCCCCCAGGAGTACGTCGACCGCATGGTCCGGCTGCGCGTGGGCGAGGAGCACGACCGTGACTCGGTGCTGCGTCGGCTGGTCGAGATCCAGTACACCCGCAACGACCTCGCCTTCACCCGCGGCACCTTCCGGGTGCGCGGCGACACCCTCGAGATCTTCCCCGTCTACGAGGAGCTCGCGGTCCGCATCGAGTTCTTCGGCGACGAGATCGAGCGGCTGATGACGCTGCACCCGGTCACCGGTGAGGTGCTCACCGAGGACCAGGAGCTCTACGTCTTCCCGGCCAGCCACTACATCGCCGGTCCGGAGCGGATGGAGCGGGCGATCCGCGGCATCGAGGCCGAGCTCGCCGAGCAGCTCGCGACCTTCGAGAAGCAGGGCAAGATGCTCGAGGCGCAGCGGCTGCGGATGCGCACGACGTACGACATCGAGATGATGCGCCAGGTCGGCTCCTGCTCGGGCATCGAGAACTACTCGATGCACATGGACGGCCGGTCGCGCGGCAGCGCGCCCAACACCCTGCTCGACTACTTCCCCGAGGACTTCGTGCTCGTCGTCGACGAGTCCCATGTCGCCGTCCCCCAGATCGGCGGCATGTACGAGGGCGACATGTCCCGCAAGCGCAACCTGGTCGAGCACGGCTTCCGGCTGCCGAGCGCGATGGACAACCGGCCGCTGCGCTGGGAGGAGTTCCTCGAACGGATCGGGCAGACCGTCTACCTCTCGGCGACGCCGGGCGACTACGAGCTCGACAAGGTGCAGGGCGACGTCGTCGAGCAGATCATCCGCCCGACCGGCCTGGTCGACCCCGAGGTGGTGGTGAAGCCGACCAAGGGCCAGATCGACGACCTGATCCACGAGATCCGGCTGCGCGCCGAGAAGCAGGAGCGGGTGCTGGTCACCACGCTCACCAAGAAGATGTCCGAGGACCTCACCGACTACCTCCTCGACGCCGGGATCCGCACCCGCTACCTCCACTCCGAGGTCGACACGCTCAAGCGGATCGAGCTGCTGCGCGACCTGCGCCTGGGCGCCTACGACGTCCTCGTCGGCATCAACCTGCTGCGCGAGGGCCTTGACCTGCCCGAGGTGTCGCTGGTGTCGATCCTCGACGCCGACAAGGAGGGCTTCCTGCGCTCCGACAAGTCGCTGATCCAGACCATCGGCCGCGCGGCGCGCAATGTGTCCGGCGAGGTCCACATGTACGCCGACCGGATCACCCCGTCGATGGAGTCCGCCATCGACGAGACCAACCGGCGCCGGGCCAAGCAGGTCGCCTACAACGAGGCCCACGGCATCGACCCCCAGCCGCTGCGCAAGAAGATCGCCGACATCACCGAGATGCTGGCCCGCGAGGACGAGACCACCCAGGAGCTGCTGCAGACCTGGGCAGATGTCGGCCAGAAGGGCCGCGCGGGGGGAGTGAAGCCCAAGAAGTCCCCGACCCCCCAGCTCCGCTCGACCGACATCGGCGGGCACGCCGCCGAGCTGGCCGGGCTGCCGAGCTCCGACCTGGCCCAGCTGATCCAGGACCTCACCGACCAGATGAAGGCGGCTGCTGCCGAGCTCCAGTTCGAGCTGGCGGCGCGGCTGCGCGACGAGATCGGGGAGCTGAAGAAGGAGCTGCGGCAGATGATGGAAGCGACGAAGTGAGGAGCGAACGCCGGCCGAGGAACGAGGCCGAGTGTTCGCGACGAGCGAGGAGCTGTGCGAGCGAAGCGAGCACCGGCGACCAAGTGAGGAGGGAGCGCCGATCGAGGAACGAGCGGGGGCGCCGCGTGAGCGGGCGCACGTCCGGCTGAAGTCGTCGCCCGTCGGAGCCCGCCGGTAGCCTGGTCGCGTGAGCGACGCGCCTGGGATCACCCCGGGTCGCAGCTACCTCGTCTGGATCGTCGGCCTGCTGGCCTATGCCCTGGCGGTCTTCCACCGAAGCAGTCTCGCGGTCGCCGGCCTGGCCGCGACCGAGCGCTTCGACATCTCGGCCAGCCAGCTGGCGTCGTTCACGGTGCTGCAGCTGCTGGTCTACGCCTCGATGCAGATCCCGGTCGGGCTGCTGGTCGACCGCTTCGGCTCGCGGACGGTGCTGACCGTCGCGGTGGCCGTGGTGAGCACCGGTCAGCTGGCGTTCGCGTTCGCCGACAGCTACCCGCTGGCGCTCGGGGCCCGGGTGCTGGTGGGAGCGGGCGACGCGATGACCTTCATCTGCGTGCTGCGGCTGGTGTCGTCGTGGTTCCCGCGGCACCGGGTGCCGCTGATCAGCCAGCTCACCGGCAACCTCGGCCAGCTCGGCGCGCTCGCGGCCGCCGCGCCGATGACCTGGGCGCTGGGGCACCTCGGCTGGACCCGTGCCTACCTCGGCGGCGCGCTCGCCGGTCTGGTGGTGCTGGTCGTGCTGCGGCTGCTGCTCCACGACACGCCGACCGAGCCGCACCTGCGGGGCGTGCCGATGTCGGCCCGGGCGCTGGGCGCCAGCCTGGCCTCGTCGTGGGCGCAGCCGGGGACCCGGCTCGGGCTCTGGGTGCACTTCTCGACGCCGTTCAGCACCACCGTGATGGGGCTGCTGTGGGGCTATCCCTTCCTGGTGACCGCCGAGCGCGTCTCACCCGGTACGGCGAGTGCGCTGCTCTCGCTGCTCGTCGCTACCTCAGTCGCGTACGGCCCGCTGCTCGGCTGGCTGGTCGGCCGGCATCCGTGGCACCGGTCGACGACCGCGCTGATCATCGTCGCGGCGCTCGCGGGGGTGTGGGGCCTGGTGCTGCTGTGGCCGGGCGACGCCCCGCTGCCGCTGCTGGTGCTCCTCATCGTCGTGGTGGGGGCCGGCGGGCCGGGGTCGATGATCGGCTTCGACGTCGCCCGGACCAGCAACCCCGACCGGCGTACGGCGAGCGCCAGCGGAATCGTGAACGTCGGCGGCTTCACCGCCGGGCTGCTGGCGGTACTGGCGGTGGGCACGGTGCTGGACGTGCTGACACCCGGGACGCAGGAGTACACGCCCGAGGCGTTCCGGTGGGCGATGGCGACGCAGTACCTGCTGTGGACCCTCGGCGTGGTCCAGGTGCTGCGCTACCGGCGCCGGATCCGCGGGCTCACCACCCGCGACCAGGTGGCCGCCGGCTCCTCGATGGTGGACCTCACCCCCGACGCGCGCTGAGCCCGACCAGCCGGGCGACCACGAGCGCCACGTAGAACACGCCGGCGACCTGCTCGACCATCACGAACGAGCGCGCCTGGCTGAGGACCGGGTAGACGTCGGACAGCCCGACGCTGGTCAGCGTGGTGAAGGAGAGGAAGAGCAGCTCGAACCAGCTCAGCGGGGTGCCGCCGTCGGGACTGTTGAAGCCGACGAACGAGCCGGGCCAGAGCACCTGCGCGGCGGCGTACAGGTAGGCGAAGGCCCAGGCGACGACGGTGAACGCGGCACCGGTCGCGAAGATCTCGTCCACGGTGACCCGGTCGTCGTGGAACAGGTAGCGGATCATCGCGTAGGAGACGAAGAGGTAGAACGGGACATGGAAGGCCGCCGAGGCCAGCACGATCCAGTCCACCTCGGGGTGCATGGCCTCGAGCACGGCGAGCACGACGGCCGGTGCGCCGAGGAGCAGCACCACCCAGCGCAGCGTCGCGGTCCGACGTACCGCCCACACCGCGGACAGCACGACGACCATCTGGATCACGCCGACGACGGCGCGTCCCGCGGCGGAGTCCTCGAGCGCCGGATAGGCGAGCACCACCACGAGCTGCGCCGCGAGCAGGACGGCGGAGGGGTGTCGGCTGATCGTCTCCAGGGGGCGGCGGCGCGGCGCGGCGGGGGAGGGCACGGCCCGATCCTAGGGAGGCCGCGGCGTGACCCCCGCCACTCCGGCGGCGTTGAGCAGGCGGAGGAGGGAAATTCCGACCGGGGGCAGCCGAGTCGTCTTGGTCACAACGAGAACGTGTTCTAATATCGCCGGAACCCTGGAGCGGGGTCGGGCTGGAACAGTCGTGGGGAGAGGAGTCGGGGCGTGGCTTTCAATGCCATGGCGGTCGTGCGTGGCCCTGGCGAGATCGCGCTGATGGTGGTCGAGGTGACCAAGCGGATCTTCACCCGGCCCTTCCAGTTCCGAGAGTTCCTCGAGCAGGCCTGGTTCGTCACCAGCGTGACGCTGATGCCGACGATCATGGTGTCGATCCCGTTCGGCGCGGTCATCTCGCTGCAGGTCGGCAACCTGACCGGCCAGCTCGGTGCGCAGTCCTTCGCCGGCGCGACGGCGGTGCTCGCCACCGTGCGGGAGGCGGCGCCGATGGCCGCGGCGATGATCATCGCCGGAGCGGCCGGGTCGGCGATCTGCTCCGATCTCGGGGCGCGCAAGATCCGCGAGGAGATCGACGCCATGGAGGTGCTCGGCATCGATCCGCTCGAACGCCTGGTCGCCCCGCGCGTGGTGGCGACCATGTTCGTCGCGTTCATGATCAACGGCATCGTGATCGGCACCGGCATCGGGGGCGGCTACTTCTTCACCGTGATCGTCCAGGGCGGGTCGGCGGGCGCCTTCCTGTCGTCGTTCACCGCCCTCGCGTCGCTGCCGGACCTCTACATCGCGATGATCAAGGCGATCATCTTCGGCTGGCTGGCCGCCATCATCGGCGCCTACAAGGGCCTCAACGCGGGCGGCGGCCCGAGCGGTGTCGGACGGGCGGTCAACGAGTCGGTGATCATCGCCTTCATGGCGCTGTTCTTCCTCAACGCCGTGATCACCGCGATCTACTTCCAGGTCGCTCCGCCGGTGGGGTTGTGATGGCGGCCGCCGGAGAGCTCATCAACGACGCCTACAAGAGTGGGCGCTCCACGCTCGAGGGGTACGGCGACCAGCTGCTCTTCTACGTCAAGGCGCTGGCCTGGGTGCCGCGGGCGATCAAGCGCTACCCGCGCGAGATCCTGAACACCCTGGCCGAGGTCGCCTTCGGCGCCGGTGGCCTGAGCCTGATCCTGGGCTCGGTCGGCGTGATCGCGTTCATGGCGTTCTTCGCCGGCACCGAGGTCGGCATCCAGGGCTACGCCTCGTTGAGCCAGATCGGCGTCGCGAAGTTCAGCGCGTTCATCTCGGCCTACTTCAACACCCGCGAGGTCGCGCCGCTGGTGTCCTCGATCGCGCTCGCCGCCACCGTCGGCTGCGGCTACACCGCCCGTCTCGGTGCGATGCGGATCTCGGAGGAGATCGACGCGCTCGAGGTGATGGGCATCCCGTCGCTGCCGTTCCTGGTGACCACCCGAATGGTGGCCGCGTTCATCGCGGTCATCCCGCTCTACATCGTGGCCCTGTGCGCGTCGTACCTCTCGCCGCGGCTGATCGTCACCATGATCTACGGCCAGTCGGGCGGCACCTACGACCACTACTTCCTGCAGTTCCTGCCCCCGATCGACATGGTCTGGTCGTTCTTCAAGCTGCTCTTCCTGGCCGTGGCGGTGATCCTGATCCACTGCTACTACGGTTACACCGCGTCGGGCGGCCCCGCCGGCGTCGGGCGTGCGGTCGGCAAGGCGATCCGCACCAGCATCGTGACCATCGTGATGGCCGACTTCTTCCTCACCTTCGCCATCTGGGGCTCGACCACGACCGTCCGGATCACGGGGTGAGTGGCCGATGCTGATGAACATCCACCACGACAGCGTCAAGGAGCACAACCGGCTCCTCGTCGCCGGCGTCGTCTTCCTGTCCGTGATCGCGCTGCTGATCTGGCTGTCGATCGCGATCTACAACAAGACCTTCGACAGCTCCACGACGGTCACGGTCAAGGCGGACCGGGCCGGCCTGCAGCTGGCCAAGTTCGGCGACGTCCGGATCAACGGCGTGCTGGTCGGCCGGGTCGACAAGATCGACCAGGACGGCGAGCAGGCCGAGATCACCCTCGCGCTCGACAACGAGGCGGCCAAGCGGATCCCGGCCAACGTCACCGTGCGGATCCTGCCGACCACGCTGTTCGGCCAGAAGTTCGTCGCCCTGGTGCGCCCCGAGGCCGCGGCCGGGCGGCTCCAGGACGGCGACGTGATCCCGTCGGACCGGGTGGAGACCAATGTCGAGCTGAGCCAGGTGCTCGCCGACCTGTTCCCGCTGCTGCGCGCGGTGCGTCCCGCCGACCTCAACGCCACCCTGCACGCCGTGGCCACCGCACTCGAGGGCCGCGGTGACCAGCTCGGCGCCACCATGGACCAGCTCGGCGACTACATCGGCGCGATCGAGGACCACCTGCCGACCCTGCGCCAGGACCTGGTCGCGCTGGCCGACGTCGCCGATGCCTACGACGTCGCGGCGCCCGACCTGCTCGACGTGCTCGACAACGTCACCGTCACCAGCAAGACGGTCACCGAGAAGGCCAAGGACCTCGACGTCTTCTTCTCCGACCTCACCGGCCTGTCCGACACCGCGACCAGGTTCCTGGCCGACAACGAGCAGAACCTGATCCGGATGGGCCAGGTCACCGCGCCGGTGCTCGACCTGCTCGCCGAGTACTCGCCCGAGTTCCCGTGCCTGATCCGGGGGGCCGCCAACTACGCGCCGATCCTGTCCAAGACCTTCGAGGGCAACGTGGTCAAGCAGTACATCGAGTTCTTCCAGCCCCAGTTCCGGCCCTACGACGAGCGCGACCTGCCGACGTACGGCGAGGTCGGGCACGGTCCGTGGTGCCTGGGTCTGCCCAACTTCACGGTGCCGGCGCCGGCGCACCCCCTCGACCAGGGCTCCGACATCGACGAGAAGGGCGGCTTCTCCCCGCTCCCGCTGCAGGGCCTCCTGGGCCGACCGGCCGCCATCGACAGCGGGTACGCCGGCAGCGCGGCCGAGCAGCGCGTGGTGAACGCGATGCTCGCCGGTGAGACCGGCCATGACCCGGAGTCCTACGGCGCCCTCGGCACCCTGCTCTACGGACCGGTCGTCCGGGAAGGGAAGGCGGCCGGATGAGGCCCGGAGGCAACCAGCGCAACGCGGCGACCACGGCCGCGGCGGTCAAGCTGGGCGTGTTCACGCTCGTGTCGATCTTCGTGACCGGGCTGCTGGCCGTGATCATGGGCAATGTCGGCTTCGGGCCGCGCAACGAGTACCAGGCGATCTTCACCAACGCGACGATGCTCGAGAAGGGCGACGACGTCCGGGTCGCCGGCGTCAACGTCGGCGAGGTGAAGAAGGTCGAGCACTACCGGCGGACCATGGCCAAGGTGACCTTCAAGGTCGACTCCGGGGTGAAGATGACGACCGCGTCCCGAGCCAACATCCGCTTCCTCAACCTGGTCGGCGACCGCTACATGAGCCTGGAGCAGGGGACCGGCGCCGAGGAGGCCCGGCCGCTCGCCGACGGCGCCACCATCCCGGTGTCCAACACCGAGCCGGCTCTCGACCTGACCGTGCTCTTCGACGGCTTCAAGCCGCTGTTCGCGGCGCTGACGCCCGACCAGGTCAACGAGCTGAGCATGAACCTGGTCCAGGTGCTGCAGGGGGAGGGCGGCACCGTCAAGAGCCTGCTCGACCACACCGCGTCGCTGACCTCGACCCTCGCCGACCGCGACCAGCTGATCGGCGACGTGATCACCAACCTCACCCAGACCCTGAAGACCGTCGACGACAGGCACCAGCAGCTCAGCTCGCTCATCGTGGAGCTGAAGGACTGGATGACCGACCTCGCCAAGGACCGCGACACCATCGGCTCCTCGCTCGACAACATCTCCCAGCTGACCGTCGCCGTCGCCGACCTGCTGCGCCGCGGCCGGCCGCTGCTCAAGGAGGACATCGCGGCGCTGCGCGAGCTCGCCAAGCTGCTCAACAAGAAGGAGAACCGCGACAACCTGGCCAGCCTCCTGGACCGGATGCCGGAGATGATGACCGACCAGACCCGGACCGGCACCTACGGCTCCTGGTACCAGTACTACGTCTGCGGCGTGTCGGCCCGGATCGTGCTCCCCATCATCAAGGACCTCCCGATCCTCAAGGAGATCCAGGACTACATCACCAAGTTCTCGTTCAAGTCCAAGGCGCCGAGGTGTCAGGACCGATGAACAAGCACCAGCGCGCCCGCGACGCCCGCGTCCTCCGCCTCGGCGTGATCACCCTGGTGATCATGGCCGTGGTGTCGGCCGCGACCTTCAACCTCGGCAAGTTCCCGGGCTTCCGCGGCACCACCTACTACGCCGAGTTCAGCGACGCCAGCGGGATCCACAAGGGCAACATCGTCCAGGTCGGCGGGATCCGGGTCGGCCGGGTCGCCGCGGTCACCCTGGCCGGCGACCGGGTCAAGGTGAAGTTCGAGCTCGACGGCGACGTCGAGTTCGGCAAGGAGAGCACCGCCTCGATCGAGGTGCTCAACCTGCTGGGCGAGAAGTTCCTCGACCTCACCCCCGCCGGCAAGGGACAGCTCGCCGAGGGCGGCACGATCCCGGTGGAGCGCACCCAGTCGGCGTACGACATCGTCGGGGTGTTCGGCGACCTCACCACCACCACCGAGGAGATCGACACCCAGCAGCTCGCGCAGGCGCTGGACACCGTGGCCGACACCCTCGACGAGTCGGCGCCCGAGATCCAGGCCTCCTTCGACGGCATCTCCCGGCTCTCCCGGAGCATCGCCTCGCGCGACGCGGAGATCCAGACTCTGTTCGACAGCTCGAAGGAGGTGACCAAGGTCCTCGCCGACCGCAGCGACGACATCGTCGAGCTGATGAAGAACAGCGACCTGGTCTTCCAGGAGCTGACCAAGCGCAAGGACGCCGTGCACGCGCTGCTCGTCAACGCCCGCAGCCTCGCCAAGGAGCTGCGTGGCGTCGTGAAGGACAACGAGGCGCAGATCGGTCCCGCGCTGAAGGAGGTCGACGGCCTGGTGTCCTTCCTGGTCTCCAAGAAGGACAAGCTCAAGGCGACGCTCAACGCGCTCGGCCCCTATGTGTCCATCCTCAGCAACATCATCGGCACCGGGCCGTGGTTCGACGCGTACGCCGCGAACGTCCTCGCGATCCCGACCGGTGAGTTCGTCCCCGGATTCGACGGGTGATCGCCATGGTGTCCACCGTCCTCAAGCGCATCGACCGGCGGGTGCTCGCGCTCGTCGCGGCGGTCCTGCTCGTCGCCGTCGCGGTCAACCTGGTCCGCTCGCCGGCCGAGATGAAGACCGTCACCGCCCACTTCCCGCGCGCCGTCAGCGTCTACAAGGGCACCGACGTGCGGATCCTCGGCGTCAACGTCGGCAAGGTGACCGCGGTGATCCCCGAGGGGAACTCGGTCCGGGTCGAGATGGAGTACGACGCGTCGTACGAGGTCCCGGCGAAGGCCCAGGCCGTCATCGTGACCCCGACCCTGGTCGCGGACCGCTTCGTCCAGCTCACGCCGGTCTTCCAGGGCGGCGACGTGATGGCGGACGGCGCCGACATCCCGCTGCCGGAGACCGCGGTGCCGGTCGAGCTGGACCGGATCTACGGCAGCCTGCAGGCGCTGACCCGGGCGCTCGGCCCCAACGGGGTCAACGCCGACGGCACCCTCGACCACCTGCTGGCGGCCGGCACCAAGGCGTTCAGCGGGCAGGGCGCCCGCGGCAACCAGATGATCCAGGACCTCGCCGACGCGGCGCAGACCTTCGGCGACGGCGCCGGCCCGCTCTTCGAGTCGGTCACCCAGCTCGCGAAGTTCACCACCACACTCGCCGAGAACGACACTCTGGTGCGTGCGTTCATGCAGGACCTGACCGGCGTCTCGGCGATGCTCGCCGACGAGAGCGACGAGCTGCAGCAGGCCGTGGCGGCCGTCGCCAAGGCCGTCGGCAGCGTCAAGGGCTTCGTCAAGAACAACCGCGACGCCTTCGTCGCCGACATCGAGAAGCTCACCGAGGTGATGCGGACCATCGCCTCGGAGAAGGACAACATCCAGACCGCGGTCGAGGTGGCACCGGTCGCGATGGGCAACCTGGCGATGGGCTTCGACCACGTCAGCGACAGCCAGAACTCCCGCTTCGCCATCGGCGGCAATGTGTGGGACGCCGACGGCTTCATCTGCGGCCTGATCCAGCAGCACCCGGCGATGCCGCCGGCGCTCAAGGACACCGCCTGCGAGCTGATCGAGAAGCTGATCGAGCCGATCGTGACCCAGCTGCCGTGGCTGCCGCCGGAGTACAAGACCTACCTGCCGAAGCAGGCCGCCTCGAAGAAGGGCGTCAAGGTGCCGGATTTCTCCGACGTGTCCTACTCCACCGGTGACGACGCCTCCGTCCAGAACCTGCTGGGAGGTGGCTCGTGAGCGCGCACCCCCTTCGCCGCCGCTGGCGCGGCCTGCTGGCCCTGCTGCTCGGCACCACCCTGCTCACCGGCTGCAGCGGCTTCGACGGCGCCTACGACCTGCCGCTGCCCGGCCACCCGGTCGACGCCGACGAGGCGTTCGAGGTCACGGCGTACTTCCGCGACGTGCTCAACGTCGTCCCGCGCTCGCCGGTGATGGTCGACGACGTCGTCGTCGGCGAGGTGACCGAGGTCGAGCGGTCCGGCTGGAACGCCAAGGTCACGCTGCGCCTGCGCGAGGACGTGAAGCTGCCCGACAACGCCATCGCCGACATCCGCCAGGTCTCCCTGCTCGGCGAGAAGTACGTCGCCCTGCAGGCTCCCCAGCAGGAGGCGCCGACCGGACGGCTCGGCCAGGGCGACCAGATCGAGCTGGCCAAGACCGGCCGCAACCCGGAGGTGGAGGAGGTGCTCGGCGCGCTGTCCTTCCTGCTCAGCGGTGGCGGTGTCGCGCAGCTCGGCACGATCACCCGCGAGGCCAACCTGGTCATGTCCGGCCGCGAGGACCGGCTGCGGGCGCTGCTCTCGTCGCTGGACTCGGTGGTCGGCACCATCGACCAGCAGAAGCTCGACATCATCTCGGCCCTGGAGTCGCTGAACAACCTGACCTCGACCCTCAACGCCGAGAAGAAGACGATCGGCGACGCGCTCGACGCGGTCGGTCCCGCGGTCGAGGTGCTGGCCGCCCAGCACGACGAGCTGGTCGCGATGCTCACCTCGCTCGACAAGCTCGGCGTCGTCGGCACCCGCGTCATCAACGCGAGCAAGGAGGACGTGCTGAAGATCCTCGAGGACCTCAGCCCGATCCTGCGCCGGCTCACCGAGGCCGACGAGCAGCTCGCGCCCGGCCTCAACCTGCTGGTGAGCTTCCCGTTCCCGCAGGCCGCCAACAACATCGTCCAGGGCGACTACGCCGACACGATCATCCGGGCCGACCTCAACCTCGAGAACCTCTACAAGACGCTCGGGCTGCCCGAGATCGAGCTGCCCGACCTGGGTGAGGTGCTCGACTCGGTCACCAAGTGCCTCCGGAGCGGCAGCCTCACCAGCGTGTCCTGCCTCAAGGTGCTCAGCGACGTCAACCTGCTGCAGGACCTGCAGAACAAGTGCAAGGACCCCAAGATCAGCTCCAGCCCGGTCTGCAAGCTGCTCACCTCGCTGCCCAACCTCGACCTCGGCGGGCTGCTGGGCGGCTCGAACGGCGTGCTCGGGCCCAACGGGCTGCTCGGCGGCCTGCTCAAGGGGCTCACCGGAGCCCAGCCGTCGTCGTACCGGACCACACCGGAGAGCCTGCTGGGCGGGGGAGCGGCATGACCAGGGGCGTGCGGATCCGGCTGATGGCCTTCGTGGTCCTCAGCGCCGTCGGCATCACCTACATCGCGGCGAGCTATCTCGGCATCGTCGACCGGATCACCGGCCGCGGGATCACCGTCACCGCGAGCCTGCCCGGCTCGGGTGGCCTGTTCGAGGGCAGCGAGGTGACCTACCGCGGCGTGAAGATCGGCCGGGTCGCCAAGATGGACGCCACCGAGAAGGGCGTCGACCTCACCCTCGACCTCGAGGAGAGCACCCGGCTCCCGCTGGACTCGCGGCTGTTCGTCCACAATCTCTCCGCGGTCGGTGAGCAGTACCTCGACTTCCAGCCGCCCGACGAGAAGGGCCCGTACGCCGAGGACGGCTCCCGCTTCGCCGGCGACGAGAAGTCGCTGCCGGTCGACGAGGGCGACCTCCTGGTCGACCTCAGCCGCTTCGTCGACTCGGTCGACAAGGACAGCCTCGAGCAGGTCGTCCAGGAGCTCGGCACCATGTTCGCCGACACCGGCGACGACCTGCAGCGGCTGCTCGACGGCGGCTCGGCGTTCATCGCCGAGGCCAGCGCCCACACCGACGAGACGATCCAGCTGCTCGACAGCGGACTGGCGGTGTTGAAGACCCAGCAGGGGCAGAAGGAGAACATCCGCCGGTTCGCCAACGACCTGAACACGATCACCACCGCGCTCCGGGGCAGCGACGGCCACCTGCGCACGGTGCTCAGCGCCACGCCCGGCGCGGCCAAGGCGCTGACCCGGCTGCTCAAGGAGCTGGAGCCGACCATCCCGGTGCTCCTCGGCGACCTGGTGACCGTCGACCAGGTGCTGGTCACCGAGCTCGACGGGATCGAGCAGCTGCTGGTGACCTACCCGGTGCTCATCTCCGGTGGCCCGACGGGCAGCACCGCCGACGGCTGGGGTCACGTCAACCTGCAGTTCGACTACAGCGTGCCGCCGTGCACCAAGGGCTACGTCCCGCCGTCCGAGTGGCGCTCGACCCAGGACCTGACCGACCGCAAGCCGGCCGACGTCAGCTGCACCGCGGGGCCGCCGTACTCCATGCGCGGCAGCAAGTACGCGCCGGCCTACCGCAAGAACCGGGCCTCGCCCGGACGCGTCTACAGTGGCACCTACGACCCGTCCACCGGTGAGGTGCCCGGGCTGGTCGACAACCAGGGGACTCCGGTCGAGCTGCGGCAGCCAGAGGACCTCTCCGTCCTGGGAGGGGATGCGTGGAAGTGGCTGTTGGTCGGTCCGGTGGCGAGCAAGTGAACCCACCGGAGACGCAGGACCGGAGCCGGGTCCGCCTCAACGTCGCGCTGTACGCCGCCACCGTGATCTGCGGCTGCGTCGCGCTGCTGCTGCTCTACCTCCACGTCAACAGCTCCGACAACGAGGTCAACGGCACCGACGTGGTCCCCGGCGCGGGCCAGGACGTCGGCCGCGGCCTCGTCGAGGCGGTGCCGCTGGCGAGCGACGCCGAGCAGCAGCGCACCGCCGCTCAGCTCGAGGCCGCGAGCAAGATGGTCACCTCATTCGTGAACTTCGACTACCAGGACCCCGACCGCACCATCGAGGCGGTCAAGTCGATGGCGACCGGCGAGTTCCTCTCGCAGTACACCAAGGGCGCCGCGGACCTCGAGAAGCTGGCGACCGAGGCACAGTCGACCATGGTGGCCGAGGTGGTCTGGACCGGCCTGGTCGCCGGCGACGAGGACACCGCGACCGCGATCGTGGCCACCAGCGGCACGGTGAAGAACAAGACGACGGACTTCCAGCCGGAGGCGCGCAACTACCGCATCCAGCTCGAGCTCGTGCGGGAGGGTGGTCGCTGGCTGACCAAGGACCTCCAGTACGTCGCTCTGGGCTGATGCCGCGCAGGACGAGGATCAGATGAGCCGCCCCACCCCCCGCAAGCCCGCCAGCTCCCGTGGGCAGACCCCCCGCCCGCGCCGGCTCGCCGGGCGGTCCGGAGCCCCGCGCCCGGCCGCCGAGGAGCCGACGCCCGACGAGGCCGACGAGACAGACGTGGTCGACGAGACAGACGTGGTCGACGAGAGCTCCGACGCCGACTCCGTCCTCGACGTCCGGGACGCCCCGCACGACGCGCGCCCCGGCCTGCTGGCCCGGCCGCGCACCACCCGGATCCTGATCGCCGTCCTCGCGCTGGTCACGCTCGCGCTGGTCGCCGAGTTCGCACTGCTCGTCGTCGACCGCCTCCGCGACGACGACGAGCCGGTCCGGGTCAGCGACGGCAACGGCCTGTCCGTGCCGAAGGGCCGGCCCGTCGTCGCCTCCGCCCTGCAGTGGCGCGACGGCGTCGAGGCCGCCGCGAAGGCGGCCCAGGAGCTGGTGTCGGTCGACTACGGCAAGTACGACGAGGAGGTGAAGTCCGCCGTCGCGCTGACCACGGCGCGCTACGAGAAGGACTACCTCAAGACGATCGGGGACGTGAAGGAGCAGGGCATCGCCCAGCAGCTCAAGGTCCAGGCGAGCGTCGTCGCGCAGGGGGTGGTGCGGGCCAACCGCACCCGCCTGGAGGCACTGGTCTTCCTCAACCAGGTGGTCGAGCGGGTGCGCGAGGGCAAGAAGGAGACCGTCGTGACGCCGTACCGGGTGCTGGTGACGATGGTCCACACCGACCACGGCTGGCTGGTCGACCGGCTCGACACCGATGACCCGGCGGCGGCGGCGAAGGCGGGCGGCTCGCCCAGCAGCGCTCCGAGCAGCGACACGCCCAGCCGGGACACGCCCAGTCAAGACGCGCCGACCAAAGACAAAACAAACTAGAACACGTTACAGTTCGGTCGTGGCCACTACGGGAGAGAGCATCGTGGACTGCGACCTGGCGGTGGTCGGCGCGGGTCCGAGCGGTCTGTTCGCAACCTACTATGCCGGATTCCGCGGGATGCGGGTCGCGTTGATCGACTCGTTGCCCGAGCTCGGTGGCCAGATCACCGCGATGTACCCGGAGAAGGCGATCCTCGACGTCGCGGGCTTCCCGGACGTCAAGGGGCGCGACCTGGTCGAGGGCCTGGTCGCCCAGGCGCTGACCGCGAAGCCCGAGCAGCTGCTCGGCCGCACCGCCACCGACCTGGTCACCGACGACGAGGGCCTGACCCTCACCCTCGACGACGGGACCGCCGTGCGCGCCAAGGCACTGGTGATCACCGCCGGCATCGGCAAGTTCAGCCCCCGACCGCTGCCGGCGGCCGCGGGCTGGGTCGGCCGGGGCGTCGAGTTCTTCGTGCCCGGCTTCGAGCCCTACCGCGACCAGGACGTCGTCATCGTCGGTGGCGGCGACAGCGCCTTCGACTGGGCGATCCACCTCGAGCCGATCGCGCGCTCGGTCACCCTGGTCCACCGTCGCGATGCCTTCCGGGCCCACCAGCGCACCGTCGACCAGGTCCTCGCCTCGTCGGTCCAGGTCGTCACCAAGGCCGAGGTGGCCGCGCTCCGTGACGCCGAGGGCGGCGCCTCGGGCCCGCTCGCCGAGCTCGAGCTGGTGGTCGAGGGGGAGTCGCGGGTGCTGCCCGCGCAGGCCGTGGTCGCGGCCCTCGGCTTCGTCGCCGACCTCGGCCCGCTGCAGCAGTGGGGCCTCGAGACGCACCGACGCCACGTCGTCGTCGACCCGTCGATGCGCACCTCGCTGCCGCGGGTGTTCGCGGCGGGCGACATCACCGAGTACCCCGGCAAGGTCCGGCTGATCGCCGTCGGGTTCGGTGAGGCGGCGACCGCCGTCAACAACGCGGCCGTCGTCATCGACCCGACCGCCCACGTGTTCCCCGGGCACTCCTCGGAGGGAAGCTGATGAGCTCCGGACGCGACCGGGTCAAGCTGAGCGAGGACGAGGTCCAGGCGCTGCTCGGCGAGAACCTGAAGGTGCAGGTCGCGGCCAACGGTCGCGACGGGTTCCCCCACCTGACCACGCTGTTCTACGTCGTGCGCGACGGCCGGATCGCGTTCTGGACCTATGGGCGCAGCCAGAAGATCCTCAACCTGGACCGCGACCCCCGGGTCACCGCGCTGGTGGAGGACGGCACCGACTACTTCGAGCTCCGCGGCGTCTCCATCGAGGGCCGCGCCGAGATCGTGCGCGACCCGGCGACCATCCTCGAGATCGGCTCGGCCGTGGCGACCCGGATGGTGGGCGCCGACTCGTTCGAGTCGCTGGGGGAGATCGGCATGCAGGCCGTGCAGAAGCAGGCGACCAAGCGGGTGGGCGTGATCATCCATCCCGAGCGGGTCGCGTCCTGGGACCACCGGAAGATGACCTGAAAGGCACCGTCATGAAGATCAAGGTCGACTTCGACCTGTGTGAGTCCAACGGCCTGTGCGAGGCCATGGCTCCCGAGGTGTTCGAGCTGGACGACGACGACTTCCTCCAGCTGCACACCGAGGACACCACCGAGGAGAACCTCGAGAACGTCAAGCGCGCCGTCGCGGCCTGCCCGCGCGCCGCCATCACCCTGGTGGAGGAGTGAGCATGGGGGCGACGACGTCGCTGGACGGCAAGGTCGCGATCGTCACCGGCGCGGGCGCCGGGCTGGGCCGCGCGGAGGCGCTGGCCCTGGCCCGCGCCGGAGCGCGGGTGGTGGTCAACGACCTGCCCGGGGCGGGCGACGAGGCGGTCGACGAGATCCGTTCGCTCGGCGGTGAGGCGGTCGTGGTGCCGGGGGACGTGAGCGAGCGTGCCACGGCCGACGCGATGGTGGCGGCCGCCGTCGACCGGCTCGGCGGCCTCGACATCGTGGTCAACAACGCGGGCATGACCCGCGACCGGATGCTCTTCAACCTCGGCGACGACGAGTGGGACGCGGTGATCGCGGTCCACCTGCGCGGTCACTTCCTGCTCTCGCGCAACGCCGCGGCGTACTGGCGCGGCAAGGCCAAGGAGAGCGAGACCGGCACGGTCTACGGCAGCATCGTCAACACCGCGTCGGAGGCCTTCCTCGGCGGCTCGCCCGGCCAGGCCAACTACGCCGCGGCCAAGGCGGGCATCGCCGCGCTGACCCTGTCCAGCGCGCGCGGGCTGTCCCGGATCGGCGTGCGCGCGAACGCGATCTGCCCGCGCGCCCGCACCGCCATGACCGCGGAGGTCTTCGGCGAGGACCAGTCGGGCAAGGCCGTCGACCCCTACTCGCCCGAGCACGTCGCGCCCGTGGTCGCCTATCTCGCCTCGCCGGCGGCGGAGCGGATCACCGGCCAGGTCATGGTCGTCTACGGCGGCATGGTCGCCGTGGTCGCCGCGCCGGTCGTGGAGGAGCGCTTCGACGCCTCCGGCGACCTGTGGACCGCCGACGACCTCGACAAGCAGCTCGGCGGCTTCTTCGCCGATCGGGACCCGCAGCTCGGCTTCGCCGCCGACTCGATCATGAAGCTGAGTGTGTGAGCATGGCTGACTCGAACGGACGCCTCGAGGGCAAGGTCGCGATCGTCACCGGAGCGGCGATGGGCCAGGGCGCCGAGATCGCCCGCGCGTACGTCGCCGAGGGGGCGCGCGTCGTCATCGCCGACGTCGCCAAGGAGCAGGGCCAGGCGCTCGCCGACGAGCTCGGCGCCGCGGCCCACTTCGCCCACCACGACGTGAGCGACGCCGCCTCCTGGGCCTCGCTCGTCGAGGACGCGAACACGCGCTTCGGCGCGGTGAGCGTGCTCGCCAACAACGCCGGCATCCTGCGCTTCGGCGACATCGAGCGGATGCCCGCCGAGGAGGTCGAGCTGCTCTGGCGGGTCAACCAGCTCGGCGTCTTCCTCGGCATGCAGGCGGTGGCCCGCACCATGCGCAAGAACGGCGGCGGCTCGATCATCAACGCCTCGTCGGTCGAGGGCCTGGCCGGGATGCCGTCCTGCACGGCGTACGCCGCGACCAAGTGGGCGATCCGCGGGATGACCAAGTGCGCCGCGATGGAGCTCGGTCCCAAGGGGATCCGGGTCAACTCGGTGCACCCGGGCATGATCGACACCCCGATGACCCGGGTCCATGGCGGCGACGCGGCGATGGAGTACGGCGCCAGCAAGGTGCCGCTGCGCCGGGTCGGCACGCCCGAGGACATCGCGCCGGTCTACGTCTTCCTCGCGAGCGACGAGTCGTCGTACATCAACGGCGCGGAGATCGCGGTCGACGGTGGCGTGACCTCGACCCACGCGTTCGGGGCCTGACGGCCCCCGCCGGGGTCAGTCGCGGAGGATGAGGTGGACGGCCTTCTCCATGTGCGTCGCGGTCTCCGCCGCCGTGGAGCGGCCGGTCACCCAGGCCACCAGGGCGGAGAGCCACACGTCGCCGATGACGCGCGCGATGGCGACGTCCTCCTCGGTGATCGCGTCGGCGGCGGGGACGCCGCCGTGCATCGCGTGGGTGACGATCGAGGTCATCGCCATGCCGACGACGTGGATCTCGTTGGTCACGCTGCTGTCGGCGAACATGAAGGCGCGGGTCAACGCCTCGGTGAGCTTGGGGTCGCCCTGCATGCCGCGGGCCATCCGCTTGAGTACGTACAGCACCCGCTCGGCCTGCGTGTCGCCGGGGATGTCGCGCTCGTTGAGGCGCGCCGAGGCGTCCTCGAACTGGCGGCCCAGGGCGGAGACGAGCAGATGGATCTTGGACGGGAAGTACCGGTACAGCGTGCCGAGGGCCACGTCGGCCTGCTCCGCGACGGCGCGCATCTGCACGGCGTCGAAGCCGCCCGACTTGGCCAGCTCGTACGTCGCGTCGAGGATTCGCTTGCGGCGCTCCCGCTGTGCGGCCGATCCGAGATCGTCGGACGTGGACGGGTTCGCGATGCTCACGGCGAGGTCCCCCTGCTCTGGTGTGACGGACGGGTCGTTGTGGACCCAGTCGATAGGCTACCGGCAAGTAGCGCATAATTTGGAACACGTTCCACTACGTTTCTGTTTCGGCCCTGCTCCCCGGGAGCTCGAAAAGGGGAGAAGTACCTGATGCGAATCGCGATGCTGTCCTACCGCAGCAAGCCCCATGTCGGCGGGCAGGGCATCTACATCCGCCGGCTCACCCGCGAGCTCGTCGCGCTCGGCCACACCGTCGAGGTCTTCTCCGGCCAGCCGTACCCGGAGCTCGACGAGGGCGTGGCGCTCACCAAGGTGCCGAGCCTGGATCTCTACCGGCCCGGTGACGAGTTCCGCAACCCGCGCCCGAGCGAGTTCCGCGACCTGGTCGACGTCGAGGAGTGGCTGACCATGCGCAGCGGCGCCTTCCCCGAGCCGCTCACCTTCAGCAAGCGCGTGGTGAAGGTGCTCGCGGCCCGCCGCGACGACTTCGACGTCGTCCTCGACAACCAGACCCTGGCGATGCCGCTGCTCGGCATCGAGGACCCGGCGAAGGTCGGCCTGCCGCTCGCCGCCACGATCCACCACCCGATCACCATGGACCGGCGCATCGAGCTGGCCGCCGCGGTCTGGGCCAAGCGCAAGCAGGGCTCGCGGTGGCGCTTCGAGCTGCCCAAGATCGGCGTGTGGCGCTGGTACTCCTTCCTCGGCCAGCAGAAGCGGACCGCGCCGCGACTGCGCCGGGTGATCGTTCCGTCCGAGTCGTCCAAGCGCGACATCGTGCGCGAGTTCGAGGTGGACCCGGCTCGGATCGAGACCATCCTGCTGGGCGTCGACGACCGGTTCCGGCCACCGAGCGAGCCGCGGGTGGCCGGTCGGATCCTCGCCATGGCGAGTGCCGACGCGCCGCTCAAGGGCATCTCCGTGCTGCTGGAGGCGTTCGCCAAGCTGGTCGTCGAGCGCGACCTCGAGCTGGTCCTGGTCACCAAGCCCAAGGCGGGCGGCGTGACCGAGAGGCTGATCGACAAGCTCGGCATCGCCGAGCGGGTGTCCTTCGCCAGCGGCCTCACCGACGACGAGCTGGTCGCGCTGATGGGCTCGGCCGAGCTGGCCTGCGTGCCCTCGCTCTACGAGGGCTTCTCGCTGCCGACCGCCGAGCTGATGGCGTGCGAGACGCCGCTCGTCGTGTCCCGCGCGGGCGCGATCCCCGAGGTCGTCGGTCCCGACGGGCTGTGCGCCGACGTCATCGAGCCCGGTGACGTGGGTGCGCTGACCGCGGCCGTCGCCGCCCTGCTCGACGACCCGGCCCGCCGGGCCGCGATGGGGGCCGCGGGCCGACGCCGGGTCAAGGAGCTGTTCAGCTGGAACGCCGTCGCGGCGAGCACCGCCGCCGTGCTGGAAGACGTGATCGCCGAGTACAAGGCCGAGCAGAAGGCCTGAGGGGAACTGACATGCTGACCGTTGACTTCGACCGCCTGGGTCTCCAGGCCGGTGACCGCGTCCTCGACATGGGCGCCGGTGCCGGTCGCCACAGCTTCGAGATGTACCGCCGGGGTGCCGACGTGATCGCGTTCGACCTCGACGCCGAGGAGCTCGAGAACGTCCGCAACCTGTTCGTCGCGATGAAGGAGGCCGGCGAGGTGCCCGCGGGCGCCGAGGCCGACGTCAAGCAGGGCGACGCACTCGCGCTGCCCTTCGCCGACGGCGAGTTCGACCGGATCGTGTGCTCCGAGGTGCTCGAGCACATCCACGACGACGTCGCCGCGATCCGCGAGCTGATCCGGGTGCTGCGGCCCGGTGGCACCCTCGCGGTCACCGTGCCCCGCTGGCTGCCCGAGGTGATCAACTGGCGGCTGTCGGCCGACTACCACAACGCCGAGGGCGGCCACATCCGGATCTACACCGACCACGAGCTGGTCGACAAGGTGACCAAGGGCGGCCGGTCCAACGACGGCACCCCCGGCGACGCCATGGTGTTCGAGGGCAAGAGCTACACCCACGGACTGCACGCGCCCTACTGGTGGATCAAGTGCGCGGTCGGTGTCGAGAACGACGACCACCCGCTCGCCAAGGCGTATCACAAGCTGCTGGTCTGGGAGATCATGAAGCAGCCCAAGGCGCTCCAGCTCGCCGGCAAGGTCCTCGACCCGATGATCGGCAAGTCGATGGTGCTCTACTTCCGCAAGCCCGACGCCGCATGACCCGGGGCACCACGCCCGAGGTCCCGCTCAGCCGGCTGCCGTACGTCGAGGGCGTGCTGAGCGCCCAGCAGGTCGCCGACACCGCGGCGGCGATCGCGGCGATGCAGGAGCCGTGGGGCGCCGTCCCGTGGACCACGGGCGAGCACGTCGACATCTGGAACCACGTCGAGGCCGCGATGGCGATGCTCGTCGGCGGCCAGGTCGAGGCCGCCGAGCGCGCCTATGCCTGGGTCCCGACGATGCAGCGCGCCGACGGCTCGTGGCCGATGAAGATCGTCGCCGGGGTCGCCGACGACGAGCGGGGTGAGGTCAACATGTCGGCGTACTTCGCCGTCGGCCTGTGGCACCACTGGCTGGTGCGCCGCGACATCCGCTTCGTCGAGCGCTACTGGCCCTCGGTGCGGGCCGGGCTCGACTTCGTGGTCTCGTTGCAGGAGCCGTTCGGCGGCATCCGCTGGACGCCCGTCGACGACTTCTGCCTGCTCACCGGCAACTCCTCGATCTACCACTCGCTGCGTGCCGGCGTCGCGCTCGCCGACCTGATGGACGATCCCCAGCCCGAGTGGGAGCTCGCCGGCGGCCGCCTCGGTCACGCCGTGCGCACCCACCCGGACCGGTTCGCCGACAAGTCGACGTACTCGATGGACTGGTACTACCCGGTCCTCGGTGGCGCGGTCCGCGGCGACGCCGCCCGGGCGCTGCTCGCCCGGCGCTGGGACGACTTCGTGGTCCCCGGCCTCGGCATCCACTGCGTCGACACCAACCCGTGGGTCACCGGCGCCGAGACCTGTGAGCTCGCCATGGCCCTCGACCTGGTCGGCGATCACGGGCGCGCGCTGCAGCTCGTCCGCGACATGCAGCACCTCCGCGAGGACGACGGCCGCTACTGGACCGGCTGGGTGTACGCCGACCCGTCCCGCCCGGCTCCCGCGGACGAGCCGCGCGACGTGCACTGGCCACACGAGCACACGACCTACACCGCGGCCGCGGTCGTCCTCGCCGTCGACGCGCTGGGGGAGACCTACGGGCACGCCACGCCCGGCTCGGGGATCATGCGCGGCACCTCGCTGGCCCCGCACTTCGAGGAGATCGCGCTGGAGTGCGACTGCTCGCCGGCTCCGGTCCGCTGACGATCTGGTCCGGCCGGCGGCTCAGGTCGCGCGTTGATCAAGACCAGCCGGCGCGACATGCGCGAGCGGAGCGAGCGCCAGATCAGAACGGGTCGCCGGCCGCGCCTGAGGTCCGCTGGAGCACGCGGAGCGAACCCGTGTGGGTGACCTCGGTGAACGCGCCGGACGCGAGCGCCGGCAGGTAGATCAGCTCGTACGGCGGCCGGCCGCCGTCCGCGGGGTCGGGGAAGACGTCGTGGATGGCGAGGTAGCCGCCGGCCTGGACCCAGTGCGCCCAGCCCGCGAAGTCGGCGCGGGCCGGCTCCTCACCGTGTCCGCCGTCGATGAAGAGCAGGGAGAGCGGTGTGCGCCAGTGGGCGGCGACGGTGGTGGACTGACCGACGACGGCGATCACCTGGTCCTCGAGGCCGGCGCGGGCGATGTTCTTGCGGAACTGGCCGAGGGTGTCCATCAGCCCGAGCTCGGGATCGACGACGCTCGCGTCGTGGTGCTCCCAGCCGGCCTGGTTCTCCTCGGATCCGCGGTGGTGGTCGACGGTGAAGACGGTCCCACCGACCTGCTGCGCGGCGGCGCCGAGGTAGATCGCGGACTTCCCGCAGTAGGTGCCGACCTCGAGCGCGGGGCCGTGGGGGAGCCGCTCGAGCGCGACCCGGTGGAGCAGCGCGCCCTCGTCCTCGGGCATGAAGCCCTTGGCGGCGCGCGCGTGGTCCAGCAGGGCGGACGGCATCGTGGACGGCGTGGTGTCGGTCACCCGGCCACTCTAGTAGAGTTAGAACGCGTTCTAGTTCTGGAGGAGCATCCATGTCGATCGGCATCACCGACGAGCAGGTCGAGCTCGCGGACAGCCTGCGCAAGTGGGCCGCGAGCCTGTCTCCCCTGGCGGCGGTCCGTGCAGCCGAGGGCGACCTGGGCGCCGACTTCGCGCCGATCTGGGCCGCCATCGAGGAGATGGGCGTCCACGCCATCGCGGTCCCCGAGGCACAGGGCGGTGGCGGCGGCACGATGCTCGACCAGGCGGTGGCGCTCGAGGCCTGCGCCCACGAGCTGCTGCCCGGCGGCCTGTTGGGAGCGGCGATCGGGAGCGCGCTGGCCGGGAAGCCCGGACGACACGGCGTCCAGCTGGACACGGACGGCGTGGTCTGGGACGGCGGCACGGCCGGCGTCGGCCGCCCGCACCCCGGCATCGACCTCTCCGCGCGGCACGCGCGGGGCAGCGGCCCGGGAAGCGCTGACCCCGCCGCGCGGTCGATCGCGATCACCCTCGCCGCCGCCGAGGCCGCCGGCGTCGCGCGCTGGTGCCTGGAGACCGCGGTCGACTATGCGAAGGTCCGCGAGCAGTTCGGGCAGAGGATCGGTGCCTTCCAGGCGATCAAGCACCTGTGCGCCGAGATGCTGGAGATCGCCGAGGCGATCACCGCCGCGGCGTGGGACGCCGCGGTGGCGGCCGACGCGGCCGACGCGGAGCAGTGGGCCTTCGCCGTCGACGTCGCCCACATCACCTGCTTCGACGGAGCGGTCCAGGTCGCCAAGTCCTGCATCCAGGTGCTCGGCGGCATCGGCTTCACCCACGAGCACGACGCCCACCTCTATCTGCGCCGCGCGCTCACCCTGCGCGCCCTCGCCGGCTCCGCCGACGCCGCCGCCGAGCGGGTGACCGCGGCGGCCGTGGCCGGCGTACGGCGCCGGGTCGACGTCGACCTCGAGGGCCGCGACGCCGCGGTGCGCCCGGACGCCCGCGCCACGGCGGAGCGGATCGCCGCGCTGCCGGTGGGGGAGCAGCGCGCCGCCCTGGTCGACACGGGCTACCTGACGCCGCACTGGCCCGCGCCGTACGGGCTCGGCGCGGACCCGACCCGGCAGATCGTGATCGACCAGGAGCTGGCTCGCGCCGGCGTCGTCCGGCCCGACCTGGTGATCGCGGGCTGGGCGGTCCCGACGATCCTGGCCCACGGAACCGACGCCCAGCGCGAGCGGTTCGTGCGGCCCTCGCTGCTCGGCGAGCTCACCTGGTGCCAGCTGTTCTCCGAGCCCGGCTCCGGTTCCGACCTCGCCTCGCTGCGCACCCGCGCGGTCCGGGTCGAGGGCGGCTGGTCGCTGACCGGTCAGAAGGTGTGGACCTCGGTCGCCGAGCGGGCCGACTGGGGCATCTGCCTGGCCCGCACCGACGCCGACGTGCTGCAGCACAAGGGCATCACCTACTTCCTCGTCGACATGCACGCCCCCGGCATCGACGTGCGCCCGCTCCGCGAGATCACCGGCGAGGCGCTGTTCAACGAGGTCTTCCTCGACGAGGTCTTCGTCCCCGACGAGTGCGTCGTCGCCGAGCCCGGCGACGGCTGGCGGCTGGCCCGCACCACCCTCGCCAACGAACGGGTCGCCATGGCCGGCGCCCGGCTGACCAAGAGCGTCGAGCGGGCCGTCGAACTGGCCGCCACCCGCGGGCTCGGCCCGGTCGAGCGGGTCGCGGTCGGCCGCCAGGTCGCCCTCGCCACCGTGTGCGCCCTGCTCGGCGTCCGCACGACCCTGCGCGCCCTCGGCGGCCACGGCCCCGGCGCCGAGTCGAGCGTGGCCAAGCTGCTCGGCGTACGCAGCCGCCAGGACTCCTCCGAGCTCGTCGTCACGCTCCAGGGGGACGAGCTCGCCCTCCTCGGCCCGCTCGGCAAGGAGTCCGGCGACCCGCTCGCCGCCGATGTCTGGGAGCAGCTCAACACCCGCTGCCTGTCCATCGCCGGCGGCACGACCCAGATCCTGCGCAATGTCGCCGGGGAGCGGATCCTGGGGCTGCCGCGGTAGCTAGGCCGCCGGTGGCAGGCGCTCGAGGATGGCGGCCAGCTTGTCGTCGATGCCGTCGAGCCGGCCGTCGATGCCGTCGAGCCGGCCGTCGATGCCGTCGAGCCGGCCGTCGATGCCGCCGAGCCGGCCGTCGATGCCCTTCAGCCGGCGGTCGATGCCGTCGAGTCGACGTCCGTGCTTGATCAGCTCGGCCTGGTGCTCGGTCAACATCTCGTAGATCGACGCGATGTCGTTGGTGTTGCGGTCGACCCGGCGTTCCAGGTCGGGGTGGGGTGTGGCCATCTCATTCCTCCGAGACGAGACGAGGCGAACAGGTGCCGCGACCTTAGACCGCCCGGGCCGCTCAGGCCAGCGCGTCCTCCGCGCCTGTGGACGACCGCTCGCGGCGCCAGCCGTTCCAGTGCCAGTGCAGGTAGCGCTCGGTCGCGCGGACCAGGTGCTGGGAGCGGATCGAGGGGAAGATGTCGAAGGCGTGCTGGGCCCCGGGGAGCTCGGCGTAGGTGACCGTGCGCTTCGACGTCGCGCGCAGTGCGGCCACGAAGGCGCGCGCCTGGCCGACGTCGACGAGCGTGTCGCGGGACCCGTGGACCACGAAGAAGTCCGGTACGTCGGCCGTCACCCGCAGCAACGGGCTGGCCTGCTCGAAGACCGCTCGCTCGGAGCGGGGCGACCTCTTGAACACGACCGGTGCGAGGAACTTGTCGCGCATCAGCTCGGCGGTGCGCAGGCCGCTCGCGCCGGCAAGGTCGTAGACGCCGTAGTAGGGGACCGCGGCCTGCAGGGAGGTGTCGGCGGACTCGAAGCCGGGCTGGAACTCGGGGGCGTTCGGGGTGACCGCGGCGAGGGCCGTGAGGTGGCCGCCGGCGGAGCCGCCCGTGATCGCGATGTACGACGGGTCGCCGCCGTACTCCGCGATGTGCTCGCGGATCCACGCGATCGCCGCCTTCACGTCCACGATCTGTGCGGGCCACGGGTCGCGGGGCGCGAGCCGGTAGTTGATCGCGACGCATACCCAGCCGCGCGCGGCCATGTGCTGCATCAGCGGCAGGCCCTGCTGCTCCTTGTTGCCGATCGTCCAGCCGCCTCCGTGCACCTGCAGCAGCACCGGCGCCCCGGCGGCCGGGGTCACCTCGGAGGTGTAGACGTCGAGCATGCCCCGCCTGCCGTACGGCGCGAACGGGATGTCGCGGTGCACCTCGACTCCCGCTCGCCGGGCCGCCCGCCCGAACGCGAACGGGTTGGCCAGTCGGCGCCAGGGGGTGGCGAGGTCGGCCGGCGTCGGCTTCGCGTCGAGCTCCTCGACGTAGTCGACGCCCAGTCCCTCGACGAGAGCCGACTCGGCGTCGTCGACGGCCTGCCGGCTCTGCCGGATCAGGTAGCCGAGGCCGGCGCTCGAGAGCCCGGCCAGCGCCAGCCCGCGCCAGGAGCGGCGGGAGCCGGTGGCGTGCGCGGCGGCGTCGGCGACGGTCAGGCCGAGCAGGTGGGGCGCGAGCTCACCGGTCAGCCAGCCGGCGAAGAACGCCGGGATGCCGCTGCGGAAGCCGGGGACGGGTCGGATGGCGTTGGCGGTCAGCGCGGCGGTGATCGCCTGGCGCCGTACGAATCCCATGACCCGAGGATATCCGGCTCGTTGTGAGAAACTGATACACGTTCTAGGTCGTCATGGGGGGTAGGGAAATGGATCGTCTCTCCGGACTGGACGCGAGCTTCCTCTACCTGGAGACGCCCGCCCAGCTGATGCACGTGTGCGCGGTGATGGTGCTCGATCCCGCGACGATGACGACGCCGTACGCGTTCGCCGAGATGCAGCGCGAGATCGAGGTCCGGGTCCGCGACGTGCCGGGCTTCACCCGCAAGGTCCGCGGCGTCCCGCTCGGTCTCGACCACCCGGTCTGGGTGCGCGACAAGGCCTTCGACATCGAGCGCCACGTGCACCGCCTGGCACTGCCGACGCCCGGTGGGTACGCCGAGCTGATGGACCTGTGCGCCCACCTCGCCTCGCTGCCGCTCGACCGCTCCCGCCCGCTGTGGGAGATGTGGGTGATCGAGGGCTACCGCCCGGAGGGGGAGGGCGGCGAGAAGGTCGTGGTCTTCGCCAAGATGCACCATGCCACCGTCGACGGCGTCTCGGGCTCCAACCTGATCTCCCACCTCTGCTCGCTCGAGCCGGACGCCCCGCCGCTGGTCCCCGAGAACGCGCCCCATCCCCGCGACCCGGGGCGGGGTGAGCTGCTCGGCCGCGCCGTCATCGGTACGGCGACCCGCCCGGTCACCCTGGTCAAGGTGCTCAAGCCCTCCGCCCAGCTGGTCACCAAGAGCATCGGCCGCGCCCGCCGGGGCACCGCCATGGCCGCGCCCTTCTCCGCTCCGCGCACGTCCTTCAACGGCACCATCACCTCACACCGGTCGATCGCGATGGCCGACCTCGACCTCGACGAGATCCGCCGGATCAAGAAGGTCACCGGTACGACGGTCAACGACGTCGTCCTCGCCGTCTCCGGTGGCGCGCTGCGGGCCTATCTCGCCGAGCGTGACGAGCTGCCCGAGTCCTCCTTGCTGGCCACGGTCCCGGTGAGCGTGCGCGACAGCTCGCGACGCTCGACGGGGGCCAACAAGGTCTCCGCGCTGTTCACCAAGCTCGGCACCGACATCGACGACCCGCTGGAGCGGCTGGGGATGCTGGCCGAGCGCAACCAGCACGCCAAGGAGCACCACAACGCGATCAGTGCTGACGCGCTGCAGGACTGGGCGGAGTTCGCCGCCCCCCGCACCTTCGGTCTCGCGGTGCGCGCCTACGCCAACCTGCGCCTCGCGGAGCGGCATCCCGTCGTCCACAACCTGGTGATCTCCAATGTCCCCGGCCCGCCGATCCCGCTCTACTTCATGGGTGCCCGGATCGACGCGCTCTGCCCGCTCGGCCCGGTCTTCCACGGTGCCGGCCTCAACATCACGGTCATGTCCAACGCGGGCCAGATGCACGTCGGCGCGATCGCCTGCCGCGAGTCGATGCCCGACACCGATGCGCTGGTGCGGCACTTCCCGGCCGAGCTGGCGAGGATCAGTGCGGCGGTCGACGGCGCGGGAGGTCCCGACGCCGCGCGTTGACGGTCGCGGCCGCCTCCACGAACCTCGGCACGAACCTCTCCGCGCCGAGAACGCACCCCGCGTGCCCGTCGTCCACCTCGTGCACGGTGGCGCCCGGGATCGCACGGGCGAGCGCGAGCTGGCGCGAGGTCGGGATCACCCGGTCGCGCATCATGGCCACCACCGCCGTCGGTACGTCGATCCGCCCGAGCCAGGGCCGCGAGTGGTGCCGGCCCAGGGCGGCGAGCGCCTGCCCGACCGCCCACGGGCTGGTGGAGCGGAACTCGCGCAGCGCCCAGGCGTGCAGGTCGGTGACCTCGAGGTCGACGCCGCGCGCGGCCGCCCGGGCGGCGCGCACGGCGGTGCGCGAGCGCGACACGCCCCGCAGCGCGACCATGGTGGAGCCCATGCCGAGGAAGAAGCCGCGCTCGGCGGCGGTGAGCTGGAAGCGGTCGGTCGTCGCGCCGAGCACCAGGCCGGACACGATCGACGGATGCTGGCGCCACACCCGCTGCGCGACGATCGAGCCCATGGAGTAGCCGCCGACGATCGCCTCGTCGATCCCGAGGACACCGGCCAGGGCGGCCACGTCGTCCGCGCAGTCCGTGAGCGAGAACTCGGCGCCCTGGATGCCACGTCCGTGCCAGCGCTGGTCGAGCGTGACGACGCGGAAGCGCCGCGAGAGCGGCTCGATCGCGGGGAACCAGGTCAGCAGACCGGTCGTGCCGAGTGCGTGTAGCAGGATGATCGCGGGCGCCTCCGGGCGCGGCCCCGGCGTGTCGGTGACGTAGGTCGACCCGCCCCGTCCCGGCAGGGCCACCATCCGCCCCGGCGGGATCCGGGTCGGCGCCAGCGCCACGCGACGTCGTGCCACATCGGCCAGTGAGACGGCTCCCATGCGCGTCAGACTAGAACACGTTACAGTTTCTCCGTGGATGCAGAGGCGATCAACGCAGTACGTGCCGTCGTCGGCGAGGTGCTCGAGCGAGAGTCCGAGGCCAGGAACTGGGCGGCCTGGGCGGGCGCGGGCCTGACCTCGCTGCCCGTCCCCGAGGAGCACGGTGGCGAGGGGCTCGGCCTCCGGGAGGTCGCCGTCCTGCTCCGCGAGACCGGTCGGGCCGGAGTCCAGGTGCCGGTGTGGGAGACGCTGTGCTGCGGCGCGCTCACGCTGGCCGACCACGGCACCGACGCCCAGCGCAAGGAGCTGCTGCCCGCGATCGCCGCCGGCGAGCTGGTCGTGAGCCCCGCGCTGCGCGGCGAGGCGACCTACGCCGACGGCGTGGTCTCCGGCCGCAAGCTCGCGGTCACCCTCGCCGAGCGGGCCGGCCGGCTCCTCGTCACGGCAGCCGAGGGCGAGCGCGACGTGGTCGTGCTCGTCGACCCCGCCGGCCCCGGCGTCACCCTGCTGCCCGCCAGCGCGTCGAGTGCCGCGCCCCAGCACACCGTCGTCCTCGACGGCGCCCCGGCCGAGCCGCTCGCCGACGGTGCCGCCACGCGGCTGCGCGACCTGGCCCGCGCCGGCCTCGCCGCCACCGCGGCCGGCGTGCTGGCCGGTGCCCGCGACCTGACCGCCGACTACGTCAAGGGCCGCCGCCAGTTCGGCCGCGCGCTCGCCGAGTTCCAGGCCGTCTCGCTGCAGATGGCCGACGTCTACGTCACCTCGCGCACCCTCGACCTGGCCGCCGACAACGTCGTGTGGCGGGTCGCCGAGGGCCTGCCGTCCGACGACGACCTGGCGGTCGCCGGCTACTGGGCGAGCCAGGTGGCGCCCTATGCCCTCCGCGCCTGCCACCACCTCCACGGCGGCATGGGCGTCGACATCACCTACCCGCTCGTCGCGCTGACCACGTGGGGCACCGACCTCGCCCACGCCCTCGACACCACCGCCGCCGAGGTCCCGGTCGAGAGCGCGGAGGCGAAGAACCTCGAGCTCACCGACGACCAGCGCGCCCTCAAGGCCCGGCTGCGCGCTTACTTCGGCGGCGTCGCGGCCGAGTTCGACGGCATCCACGACCCGGATCCGGTCGAGGGCGCGTGGAACCGGCACGGGCCGACCTACGAGCGGATGATCCGCCGCCTCGGCGACGACGGTTGGATGGGAGTCGGCTGGCCGAAGGAGTACGGCGGACACGGGCTCGGCGAGATCGAGCAGACCATCTTCGCCAACGAGGCGCAGTACGCCGATGTGCACCTCCCGTCGGTCACCCTGCAGACCGTCGGGCCGACCCTGATCCGCTACGGGACGCAGAAGCAGAAGGACCTCTTCCTCGAGCGCATCCTCAAGGGCGACGTGCACTTCGCGATCGGCTACAGCGAGCCCGACGCCGGCACCGACCTCGCGTCCCTGCGGACGACGGCCAGGCTGGTCGAGGGTGACGGCGACCCGTACTACCTGGTCAACGGCCAGAAGCTGTGGACCACCGGTGGCCACCAGGCCGACTACCTCTGGCTGGCCGTGCGCACCGACCCGGACGCCCCCAAGCACAAGGGCATCTCGATCCTGATCGTGGACACGAAGGACCCGGGCTACAGCTGGACGCCGATCATCACCGCCGACGGCTCGCACCACGTCAACGCGACGTACTTCAACGACGTGCGGGTCCCGGTCGACATGCTGGTCGGGGAGGAGAACCAGGGCTGGCGGCTGATCACCACCCAGCTCAACCACGAGCGGGTCATGCTGGGGCCGGCCGGGCGGATCGAGGGGCTTCGGGACCGCGTGGTCCGCTGGGCCGACGCCGCCGGGATCCGCGACCGCTCCGACGTACGGGACCTGCTCGGCAGGACGACCGCGGTGTTCCGGATCAACGAGCTGCTCAACTGGGAGGTCGCGCGCGCCGCTGCCGCCGGCGAGATCGAGGTGGCCGACGCGTCCTCGTCGAAGGTGTTCGCCTCCGACCAGGTGCAGCACCTGCTCGCCGACCTCGTCTCGCTCGTGCACCGCCACGGCGACGCGGGAGAGCCGCAGACGAAGGAACTGCTCGACTACCTCGACGCCCAGGCCAAGCGGAACCTGGTGCTCACCTTCGGCGGCGGCGTCCAGGAGGTGCAGCGCGAGCTGATCTCGATGTTCGGCCTCGGCCTGCCGAGGGTGCCCCGATGAGCGCGCCCGAGCTGGTGGACGCCACCGTCCACGAGAAGGTGATGGCCGAGGCCGAGCGGATCAAGGGCTGGGGAGAGGCGGCCGAGCGGTTCGCCCGCGACGAGGTCAACCAGCCCACGATCAACAACTGGCTGGAGGCGATCGGCCTCGACAGCCCGCGCTTCACCGCGGGGGAGGCGCCGCCGTCGATGGCCCAGGTCTGGACCATGTACGGCCTCGGCGGACGGCCGGCTGAGGACGACCCGCTGCACGCGATGATGCGGGCGCTCACCGACGCCGGCTTCACCGCCGTCCTCGGCACCAACTGCGAGCAGTCCTATGACCGCTACCTGAAGGTGGGGGAGCGGCTGCGGGTCACCACCGCGCTCGACTCGGTCGTCGGCCCCAAGGCGACCGGGATGGGCGTCGGCTACTTCGTGACCTCGCGCAACACCTGGTACGTCGACCACCCCGACGGGCGCGGTGAGCGGGTCGCGACCATGCTCTTCCGGGTCCTCAAGTTCGTCCCGCGCGCGAAGGCCGACGCGTGAGTGGCCCGGTGCGCCCGGTCGTCAACCGGGACAACGCCTACTTCTTCGAGGGCACGGCGGCCCACGAGCTGCGCATCCAGAAGTGCAACGCCTGCGGGGTGCTGCGCCACCCGCCGGGCCCGGCCTGCCCGGACTGCGGCGCCTTCGACCGCGGCTACGTCGTGGCCGCCGGCACCGGCACGGTGTTCTCCTATCTCGTGCACCACGCCCCGCAGGTCCCCGGCAAGCAGCTGCCCCTGGTCGTCGCCCTGCTCGACCTCGACGAGGGCGTGCGGATGGTGGCCGAGATGACCGGCCCGGTCGAGATCGGCGACCGCGCGGTCGTCGGCTGGAACGTGGTCGACGACGAGCTGACCCTCCCGATCTGGACGAAGGTGGACCGATGAGCGCCGTGCTGAAGGTGGGGGACCGGCTTCCCGAGTGGAGCCTGCCCATCACCCCGACCCTGGTCGTCTCGACGGCGATCGCGACCCGGGACTTCCAGGACGTGCACCACGACCGGGACATCGCGCAGGCTGCCGGCTCGAAGGACATCTTCGTCAACATCCTCACCTCCACCGCGCTGTGCGAGCGCTACGTCACCGACTGGGCCGGGCCCGACGTGCAGATCCGGGGGATCGCGATCCGGCTCGGCGCGCCGGCGTACCCCTATGACACGTTCACCTTCAGCGGCGAGGTGACCGAGGTCGCCGACGGCGTCGCGACGATCAAGGTGGTCGGCGCGGTGTCGCTCGGCGACCACGTCGTCGGAACGGTCACGGTGGCGGCATGAGCGAGCGCACCCTCTCCGGCAAGGCCGCGATCGCCGGCATCGGCGCCACCGAGTTCTCCAAGGAGTCCGGCCGCTCCGAGCTCCAGCTCTCCGTCGAGGCCGTGCGCCACGCCCTCGCCGACTGCGGCCTCACGCCCGCCGACGTCGACGGTCTGGTCACCTTCACCATGGACACGTCGTCCGAGATCGCGGTCGCCCGCGAGCTCGGGATCCCGGAGCTGCGCTTCTTCAGCCGGATCAACTACGGCGGCGGCGCCGCCTGCGCGACCGTCCAGCAGGCCGCGATGGCCGTCGCCACCGGCGTCGCCGACGTCGTCGTCGCCTACCGCGGCTTCAACGAGCGCTCCGGCGACCGCTTCGGTCAGGTCTCCAACTGGGCGGCGGCGCAGGTCAACACCAATGGCCTCGACAACGCCTGGACCTACCCGCTCGGCCTCTCCACCCCGGCCGCCACGGTCGCCATGCAGGCGCGCCGCTACATGCACGAGTACGGCGCCACCTCGGCCGACTTCGGCGCGGTCGCCGTCGCCGACCGGCGCCACGCGGCCACCAACCCGGCCGCCTTCTTCTACGGCAAGCCGATCACCATCGAGGACCACCAGGCGTCCCGGATGATCGCCGACCCCCTGCACCTGCTCGACTGCTGCCAGGAGTCCGACGGCGCCGTCGCGCTCGTCGTCGTGTCGGCCGAGCGGGCCCGCGACCTGGCCCAGCCGCCGGCGTACGTCGCGGCGGCGGCGCAGGGCTCGGGCAGGGACCAGTTCGTGATGACGTCGTACTACCGCGACGACATCGGGATCCCGGAGATCGGCGTCGTGGGCCGCGAGCTGTGGAAGCAGTCGGGCCTCGCGCCCGCGGACCTGCCGATGGCGATCCTCTACGACCACTTCACGCCGTACGTGCTGATGCAGCTGGAGGAGCTCGGCTTCTGCGGCCGCGGCGAGGCCAAGGACTTCGTCAAGGACGGCGCCATCGAGGTCGGCGGCCGGCTGCCCATCAACACCCACGGCGGCCAGCTCGGCGAGGCCTACATCCACGGCATGAACGGGATCGCCGAGGGCGTGCGCCAGATCCGCGGCACGTCGGTCAACCCGGTCGCCGACGCGCAGCACGTTCTGGTCACCGCCGGCACCGGCGTGCCGACGAGCGGGCTGATCCTCTCGGCCTAGGAAGCGGAGGAGCCTAGGACTCCTCGACCCACACGTTGTCGTGCGCCCGCATGAACGCGTCGTACTCCTCCGGCGTCCACTCCTCGCCGCGCGCCAGCCGGTCGAGCCCCTCGAAGTACGGCTCGCGCGGCGCGCCGGGCGCGAAGTGCAGCAGCATCGAGGCCGGGGCGCCGGACTCGTTGCGGAAGCCGTGGATCCCTCCGGGCGGGACGTGCAGGAAGTCGCCCGGGCGGGCGGTGGTCCACGCGGAGCCGGTGTGGATGCGGACCTCGCCGTCGAGCACGTAGAACGACTCGGCCATGGCGCGGTGGTAGTGCGGCCCCGGCCCGCTCACGGCGTCGGAGAACTCCCAGCGGTAGAGCCCGAACAGGCCGCCGGTCGCCTCGCCGCGGGCGAGGTAGTGCACCCGGTTGCCGTTGGGGTAGACGAGATCGGCCGGTGTCGCGCTCGGGCGCACCCACGCCGAGACCTCGCCGTCGCCGTCGTAGAGCGGAGGGGGATACGACATGGGGCGACGCTACGACAGTCCCAGTGACCGGACCCACAGTCCGCGGCGTGTCGCGGTGTGCCACCATGGTGCCAAGAGCTCGCGTGCTCTGGGGTCGGTGAAAATCCGAACCGGCGGTGACAGTCCGCGACCCGATCGCAGCCAGTGATCGGTTGACCAGGTGGAACTCCTGGACCGACGGTCAAAGTCCGGATGGGAAGTGCACGCACGAGTGTCCGACGGACGGCCGAGCACGGCCGCCCGACGTACGCCAGGCAAGCCCCGGAGTCCGCGTCCAGGACGACGAGAGGCGGTGGCCGGTGGCGGAGACGTTCACCCGGGAGTACGACGCGATGCGTCGTGCGCTCGCGCTGGCAGCGACCCCCGGGGTGCCCCTGCACCCCAACCCGCGGGTGGGCTGCGTGCTGCTCGCCCCCGACGGCAGCATCGTCGGGGAGGGCTACCACCACGGCGCCGGAACGCCGCACGCCGAGGTCGAGGCGTTGAAGGTGGCCGGCGAGCGGGCCCGCGGCGCGACCGCCGTCGTCACGCTGGAGCCGTGCAACCACACCGGCCGGACCGGCCCCTGCGCCCAGGCCCTGATCGCCGCCGGCGTGACTCGCGTCGTGATCGCGCAGCGCGACCCGAACCCGCAGGCCGCGGGCGGCCTGGACACGCTGCTGGAGGCCGGACTCGAGGTCGATGCCGGGCTGCTGGCCGACGAGGCCGCCGAGCTCAACCGGACCTGGACCTTCGCCCACCTCAACGGCCGGCCGTTCGTGACCTGGAAGTTCGCGACGACCCTCGACGGCCGCAGCGCCGCCGCCGACGGCAGCTCGCGCTGGGTCTCCTCGCCTGCCGCGCGCCGCGACACCCACCTGCTGCGCGCCCTGTGCGACACCATGCTCGTGGGCGCGAACACGGTCGAGGTCGACGACCCGCAGCTGACCGTGCGCGGCGACGACGACCAGCCGGTCGGGGAGCAGCCGCTGCGGGTGGTGCTGGGGGAGCGTGAGCTCGCCGAGGACCGCCGGGTGTTCGACGACGCCGCGCCCACGGTGCACCTGCGCACCCGCGATCCCGAGCAGGCCCTGCGCATCCTGTACGCCGAGCACGACCGCCACCACGTCTTCCTGGAGGGCGGGCCGACCCTGGCCGCCGCCTTCCTGCGGGCCGGGCTGGTCGATGAGGTCGTCACGTACGTCGCCCCGATGCTCCTCGGCGCCGGCCGCTCGGCCGTCGGCGACCTCGGAATCGGGACCATCGGCGACGCGTTGCACCTCCGGCTGATCGAGACCACCGTCGTCGGCGAGGGCGCCGAGGCCAACGTGCGCATGATCATGCGCCCCAGCGAGAGGAACTGAGGAATGTTCACCGGCATCGTCGAGGAGCTCGGCACCGTCACCGCCGTCGAGGACCAGGGGGACGCCATCCGGCTCACCATCGCCTCCGAGGTGACCCTGTCCGACGCCGGCCTCGGTGACTCGATCGCGGTCAACGGCTGCTGCCTGACCGTCGCCGAGCGCAGCGACACGACCTGGACCGCCGACGTGATGGCCGAGACCCTCGCCAAGACCAGCATCGGCGGCCTGGCCGTGGGCGACCGGGTCAACCTGGAGCGCGCCGTCACCGCGGAGAAGCGGCTGGGCGGCCACGTCGTGCAGGGACACGTCGACGCCGTCGGCGAGGTCGTCGCCCGCACCCCCAGCGAGCACTGGGAGATCGTCGAGATCAAGCTCCCCGACGACCTGGGGCGCTATCTCGTCGACAAGGGCTCGATCACCGTCGACGGCACCTCCCTCACGGTGGTCGAGGCGAGGGACGACACCTTCACCGTCAGCCTGATCCCCGAGACCCTGGCCCGCACGACCCTCGGCTTCCGCGGCGTCGGCGACCGGGTCAACCTCGAGGTCGACGTGATCGCCAAGCACGTCGAGAAGCTCGTGCGTGCCTACACCAGCGCCAGCAAGGAGAACTGACATGTCGGTGCGACTGGACCCGGTCGATCGTGCGATCGCCGACATCGCGGCGGGCAGGGCCGTCGTCGTGGTCGACGACGAGGACCGCGAGAACGAGGGCGACATCATCTTCGCCGCCAGCAAGGCGACGCCGGAGCTGATGGCGTTCACGATTCGCCACTCCAGCGGCGTGATCTGCGCGCCGATGCCCGGCGCGATGCTCGACCGGCTCGAGATCCCGCTGATGACCCCCCACAACAAGGACGCCTACCGCACGGCGTACACCATCTCGGTCGACGCCCGCGACGGCGTCAGCACCGGCATCTCCGCGGCCGACCGGGCCCACACGGTGCGGGTGCTGGCCGACTCCGCGACCGAGCCGTGGGAGCTGACCAGGCCCGGTCACGTGTTCCCGCTGCGCTACCGCGAGGGCGGCGTGCTGGTGCGCCGCGGCCACACCGAGGCCGCCGTCGACCTGTGCCGGCTCGCCGGGCTCACGCCGGCGGGCGTGCTGGTCGAGGTCGTCAACGACGACGGCACCATGAAGCGCGCGCCCGAGCTGCGCGCGTTCGCCGACGAGCACGGCCTGGCGATGATCTCGATCGAGGACCTGGTCCGCTACCGCCGTCGCGTCGAGACCCACGTGGTGCGCGAGGCCGAGACCAGCCTGCCCACCAGCCACGGCGACTTCACCGCCATCGGCTACACCATCACCGTCGACGGCAGCGAGCACGTCGCCCTCGTGTACGGCGACCCGGCGGCCCTCGCCGAGGGCGGCCCGGTGCTGACCCGGGTCCACTCCGAGTGCCTCACCGGCGACGTCTTCGGCTCCAGCCGCTGCGACTGCGGCCCCCAGCTCAACGAGGCGATGGACCGGATCGTCCAGGAGGGCCGGGGCGTGGTGGTCTACCTGCGCGGCCACGAGGGCCGGGGGATCGGCCTGGTCGCCAAGCTGCAGGCCTACCAGCTCCAGGACGGCGGCCGCGACACCGTCGACGCCAACCTCGACCTCGGCCTGCCCGCCGACGCCCGCCACTACGGCGCGGCCACGCAGATCCTCAAGGACCTCGGGGTGTCCGAGGTGCGGCTGCTGACCAACAACCCCGACAAGGTGACCTCGCTCGAGGACTACGGCATCACGGTCGGCGAGCGGGTGCCGCTCACCCCCCACCCCAACGGCCACAACCTCGCCTACCTGCTGACCAAGCGCGACCGGATGGGCCACGACCTGCCCGACCTCGACCTCGAAGGAGTCAACTGACATGGCCGGACACGGCGCTCCCGACATCGCCCCGACCGACTGCCACGACCTGCGGGTCGCGGTCGTCGCCGCGAGCTGGCACACCCAGGTCATGGACGGCCTGATCGCCGGTGCGCAGCGGGCGTTCGCCGACCACAAGGTCGAGGCGCCCGTCGTGGTCCGGGTCCCGGGCACCTTCGAGCTGGCCGTCACCGCCGACGCCCTCGCGCCGTCGTACGACGCGGTGATCGCGCTCGGCGTGGTGATCCGGGGCGGCACGCCCCACTTCGAATACGTGTGCAGCGCCGCCACCGACGGTCTCACCCGGGTCTCCCTCGACCATCACGTGCCGATCGGCTTCGGCGTGCTCACCTGCGACGACGAGGCGCAGGCCCTCGACCGCGCGGGCCTCGACGGCTCCCGCGAGGACAAGGGCTACGAGGCCGCGTCCGCCGCACTGCAGACCGCAGCCACGCTGAAGAAGATCCGCAGCCGCGGCTACGCGGGCTGAGACCGGGGGCGGTCGGTCCACGACCACGCCGTAGGCTGACCTCCCGTGAAGACGTTCGACGAGCTGTTCGCAGAGCTCAGCGAGAAGGCACAGACGCGGCCCGAGGGATCCGGCACCGTCCGGCAGCTCGACGCCGGCGTCCATGCGATCGGCAAGAAGCTGATCGAGGAGGCCGCTGAGTCCTGGATGGCCGCCGAGCATGAGGGCAAGGACGCCACGGCGCTGGAGATCAGCCAGCTCCTCTACCACGCCCAGGTCCTCATGATCGCGAGCGGACTCTCGCTCGACGACGTCTACGCACACCTCTGAGGCTGTACCGATTTCAAAGGCCATCTCCATGCTCAAGATCGCCGTCCCCAACAAGGGGGCCCTGTCCGAGGCTGCCTCCGGCATGCTCCGCGAGGCGGGCTACGCCCAGCGCTCGGACTCCAAGCAGCTCACCAAGCTCGACCCCGACAACGACGTCGAGTTCTTCTACCTGCGGCCCCGTGACATCGCGCTGTACGTCGGCGAGGGCACCCTCGACGCCGGCATCACCGGTCGCGACCTGCTCCTCGACTCCCACGCCACCGCCACCGAGGCGCTGCAGCTCGGCTTCGGCCGCTCGAAGTTCCGCTTCGCCGCGCGTCCCGGCACCGCCACCGGCGTGGCCGACCTCGCCGGCAAGCGGATCGCGACGTCCTACGACGGCGTGGTGAAGCGCTATCTCGCCGAGCAGGGGGTCGACGCCGCGGTCGTCCGCCTGGACGGCGCGGTGGAGACCAGCATCCAGCTCGGCGTGGCCGACGTGATCGCCGACGTCGTCGAGACCGGCTCGACCCTGCGCAACGCGGGCCTGGAGGTCTTCGGCGAGGTCATCTTGGAGTCCGAGGGCGTGATGATCACCCGCCAGGGCGCCGAGCCCAGCGCGCTCGAGGTCTTCACCCGCCGCCTGCAGGGCGTCCTGGTCGCCCGCGCCTACGTGATGATGGACTACGACATCCGCGCCGAGAAGGTCGAGCAGGCCATCGCGCTGACGCCCGGGATCGAGAGCCCCACGGTCAGCCCGCTCCATCGAGAGGGCTGGGTCGCGGTCCGCTCCATGGTGCAGCGGGCCACCGCCCAGCGGGTGATGGACGAGCTGTTCGCCCTCGGCGCGCGGGCGATCCTCACCACCGACATCCACGCCTGCCGGCTCTGACCCCGTGACTCCTGCCACCGACGTACCCGCCCTGCCGCGGACCTGGCGCCCGCTCGGTCCGCGGCTGGCGGCGGCCGTGTTCGCGGTGATCCTGGTCGGCGCCTTCGCCTGGCTCTGGGTGAGCTTCGACGATCAGACCAAGGACGCCGTCAACGACCTGGAGAAGGCGACGGTCATCTTCTTCATCCTGCTCGGCCTGGCGCTGCTCAACGCCCTGGCCCGGTCCCGGGTGGTCGCCCGCGAGGACGGGCTCACCGTCGTCAACGGCTACCGCAGCCGGCGGCTCTCCTGGGCCGAGGTCGGCGCCGTGCGCTTCCCGCAGGGCGCGCCCTGGCCACATCTCGACCTGGGCGACGACCAGCGGATCTCGCTGCTCGGCATCCACGCCTCCGACGGCGCCCGGGCCGCGACCGCGATCCGCGAGCTGCGCGCCGTGGTGGCGGCCCACCAGGACTGAGGCCCGGCGCTCAGACCGCGCGGATGCCCCACGCCGCCGTGAACGTCTCGCCGGGCGCCAGCACGACCAGGTCGTCGCCGGAGTTGAACGCGTCCGGGGGAGCGGTCATCGGCTCGACGGCGACGCTGACCCGCGGCGTGGGGGTGTCGTCGCCGGTGTAGAGCTGCAGCCACCGGTGGTGCTCGTCGACCCACAGCGCCACGCCGGACCCGCCGGCGCGCAGGGTCACCGTGGCGCGGCCGTCGTCGGCCCGGCCCAGGTCGGTCACCGCGTGGTTGAGCACCGTGGCCCCCAGCGGCGAGGTCACCCGTCCCCGGGCGGACGCCCTGCCGGTAGGGAGCAGCCGTTCCGGGTCGACCTCCAGCACCGTCGCCGCGTCCAGCTCGATCGTCCATTCGTCGCACGGACCCGGCCCGGCCACCAGGTAGGGATGCGCGCCCGAGGCGTACGGCGCCGCCGTCGCCGCCCGGTTGGTCGCGGCCTGGGTCACGGTCAGCCCGTCGGCCCCCAGCGCATAGGTCGTCGTGAGCGCCAGCGCCCACGGGTAGCCCGTCTGCGCGGGCAGGAAGTAGGTCAGCTCGACCCGGTCCTCACTCGCCGACGCGAGCGTCCACGACACCCACCTGACCAGTCCGTGCGAGGCATTGCGCCGCTTGGGCTCGGTCAGCGCGAGCTGCTGGGCGGCCCCCTCGAAGGTGTAGCGGCCGTCGCGGATCCGGTTCGGCCACGGCACCAGCAGCTGGCCGCGGCAGACCGAGGGCATCGCGTCCTCCGCGAAGCCGTCGACCAGCTCCCGGCCGTCGTGGGTCAGCGAGCGGAGCGCGCCACATCCCTGGGTGACGACGGCGCGGTAGCCGTGGGAGGACAGGACGTACTGCTCGCCGGTGGGTGCGGTCACGGGCACACCCTAGGGTCGCGCCCTAGGTCCGCACCACGAGGTCCGCGCGCTCCCGCGTCCGCTCCCGCGCGTGCAGCGCCTCCTCGTCGGCCAGCCAGGCGTCCCAGTGCGGTCGCATCGCCTCGCCGTCGCGCGCCAGCCACCGGGCCAGCCGTACGTCGAGGTCCGCCTCGACCCACACCGTGAGCGTCACCAGCGACGCGTAGCGGGCGGCGGCACTCCCGACCCCCTCGAGCACCAGGAGCGGGCCCGGCCGCACGACGACGGTGCCGTCCCAGGCGTCGGCGTACCAGTCCCAGCGCCGCCACCGCCCGGGCCGGCCCTCGGCGAGGGGGCGCAGCAGCGCCTCGACCGAGGCACCCAGACCGGGCAGCCCGCGCCAGCCCTCGAGCATCTCGTCGGTGCCCAGGACCACGGCCTCCGGGGCCAGGTCCGCGATCCCGCGGGCCAGGGTGGTCTTGCCCGACCCGGCCAGGCCGTCGACGCAGATCAGCCGTCCGGCGCCCAGGGTCGGCGGCCGGGACAGCGCCGCGGCCAGGACGTCAGAAGGCGAGGCCGTGGCCACGGTAGGTCGGGACCTCCTCGACGAACCGCTCGCCCTCCAGCAGCAGCACGCCGCGGCCGTGCTCGAACGGCTCGCCCGACTTCGCGTGCCGGAACCAGACCAGGTCGCCGATCGCGAGCCGGCCCGCGTTGGTGCCGACCAGCGGGGTCTGCACCTCGCCGGCGCCCTCCAGCCCGGTCAGGCTCAACCCGGCGGGCGCCCACGGCGTCGGCGCCCGGTCGGCTCCGGTGGGGCCGGAGGCGATCAGGCCGCCGCCGTGCACCGTCGCGACGTCGGCGGAGGGCCGGCGGGTGACCGGCAGTCCGAAGAAGGCGGCGGGGGTGGGGGAGAAGGACGCGTAGTGGTCGAAGAGCGTCGGGGCGAGCAGCCCGGAGCCGGCGGTCACCTCGGTCACGACCGGGTCGGCCGCCGACGACTCGATCGAACCGGAGCCGCCGGCGTTCCACAGCTCGATCCCGGCGAAGTCGCCGTGGCCCGCGAGCGCGTCGAGCGCCTCGACGATCGCCGCGCGCCGCACCTGCAGCTGGGCGACCGAGAGCCGCTTGAGCTGACGCACGATCGCCGACTTCGCACGCTGGTGCGGCACCGTGTCGGGGACGCCGGCCACCTGGCCCTCGTAGGTCATCACCCCGACCAGGTGGAAGCCGGGACGCTCGATCACGGTCCGGGCGAGGGCGGTGACCGCGCCGACGTCGTAGAGCGGGGAGCGCTTGGGGCCGACGGCCTGGCCGCCCCAGCGCAGCCCGGCGTCGATGTCGAGCGCCACGCGAACGGGCACCGCCGTCGAGGCGCGCAGGCTGTCGACCAGGTCGAGGTGGGCGACGTCGTCGACCATGATCGTGACCCGGGAGGCCGCCCGGGGCGAGGCGACCAGCGCGGCGAGCGCGGCCCGGTCGACGCTGGGGTAGGCGACCACGATGTCCTCGCAGACGTCGTGGTCGGCCAGCCACAGCGCCTCGGCGAGAGTGTAGGCGAGCACGCCGGCGAAGCCGTCGGCCGCGAGCGCCCGACTCACCAGCGCCGGCACCCGGATCGACTTCGACGCGACCCGGATCGGCGTCCCGCCCGCCCGGCGCGCCAGGTCGGCGGCGTTGGCGTCGAACGCGTCGAGGTCGACGACGAACACCGGGGTGGACAGGGGCTCGCGCCAGGCGGAGACCGCCGAGCGCAGGCGCGCGGCGAGCTGGTTGCGCGCGATCGACGACTGGTGCTGCATCCGGTCATCGTTCCACGGGTGCGATGATTCGTCGGTGAGCGCATCGCCGAACGAGCGTCCCGACGCCCGCCGTCTCCAGGGCTCGGAGTACGTCGACGACGACGGCACCGCCGACGCGGCCCTCGCCCGGGCGCTGCGAGCGCACCAGACCGGCGCGGCGCCGTACCCCGAGGTGCTGGCGGCCCTGAGCCGGTCCCGGCTGCTCGTCCCGGTGGTCGCGCTCCTGGGCGAGGCCGAGGTGGGCGCGGACGGCCTGGCCCGCGACAAGTCCAGCGACATGGCGGCGGTGCTGCTCACCGGCGCCGACGGCCGGCTCGCGCTGCTCGCCTTCACCGACCTGGCGGCGCTCGCCGCGTGGGACCCGCAGGCCCGGCCGGTGCCGGTCGCCGCGCACCTCGCGGCCGCGACCGCGGTGCAGGAGGGCGCGCACGCCCTGGTCGTCGACGTCGCGGGGCCGCACCCCTTCGTCCTCGCCGACGACGACCTGCACCGGATCGCCTCGCGCTGGACCACGGTCCGGCTCGAGGACGGCGACTGGGCCTGGCTCGGCGCCGCGGATCCCGCGGGTCCCGAGGATTAGGCCCCGCGGGAACAATCCGGCTAGCATCTGACGTTGACCGATCCGTCATGCCCGCGCGAGTGGGGGTGGCGGATCCACAAGCGGGGACCAGCACCATCGTCTCCCACCCGCAGCGGCCGCCAGGTCGTCGGGTCCGGTCCGTGGAAGCCCTGCCGGGGCCGTCGTACGACGACGCCGGAGTCCCAGGGCCCGTGACTGGCTTCCGCTTGTACCAGCGGGAGCCTCTTCTCATTTGCAGGGCTGAAGACCTCCCGACACACCTAGTTTGGAGGACACATCAGCACCGAGCTGCGCATCAACGAGCGGATCCGGGTTCCCGAGGTCCGTCTCGTGGGACCCAACGGAGAGACCGTCGGCATCGTCCCCACCGACCAGGCCCTCAAGCTCGCGCAGGAGGCCGACCTGGACCTCGTGGAGATCGCGCCGATGGGCAAGCCCCCCGTCTGCAAGCTCATGGACTACGGGAAGTTCAAGTACGAGAACGCCCAGAAGGCCCGTGAGGCGCGACGGAACCAGACCAACGTCATCATCAAGGAGATGAAGCTCCGGCCCAAGATCGACGCGCACGACTACGAGACCAAGAAGGGTCACGTCGTTCGCTTCCTCAAGGCCGGCGACAAGGTCAAGATCACGATCATGTTCCGCGGCCGCGAGCAGCACCGCCCCGAGCTGGGCTACCGGCTGCTGCAGAAGCTGGCCGAGGACGTCCAGGAGCTGGGCTTCGTGGAGTCCAACCCCAAGCAGGACGGCCGCAACATGACCATGGTCATCGGGCCGCACAAGAAGAAGGCCGAGGCGAAGCTCGAGGTGAAGGCCGCGAAGCAGGAGGCCGCCGCCGAGCGCGCCGCCGAGCAGGCCGCCGAGCACGCCGAGCGCACCGCCGTGCAGCCCTCGAGCACCAAGAAGGCCAAGCGGGCCAACGAGGCGCTCGACCCCGACATCGACCTGTAAGACGAACGAAGACACAGAGCGGACAGATCAGATGCCCAAGAACAAGACGCACTCCGGCGCCGGCAAGCGGTTCAAGGTGACCGGCAGCGGCAAGATCCTTCGCGAGAAGGCCGGCAAGCGCCACAACCTCGAGAAGAAGGCCTCCAAGGTCACCCGTCGCCTCACCGGCACGGTCGAGGTCGCCAAGAACGACGTCCCGCGCGCGAAGAAGATGCTCGGTCTCTGACCGGCCGTCGTCCGCCCCTGAACCGAAGCAACAAGGAGTAAGAAGATGGCACGCGTCAAGCGCGCAGTGAACGCGGCGAAGAAGCGTCGTACCACCCTCGACCGGGCCAGCGGCTACCGCGGCCAGCGTTCGCGGCTGTACCGCAAGGCCAAGGAGCAGGTCACCCACTCCCTGGTCTACAGCTACAACGACCGCAAGAAGAACAAGGGCAACTTCCGCCGCCTGTGGATCCAGCGGATCAACGCGGCCGCCCGTGCCGAGGGCCTGACCTACAACCGCTTCATCCAGGGTCTCAACCTGGCCGGCATCGAGGTCGACCGCAAGATCCTCGCCGACCTCGCCGTCAACGACGCGCCCGCCTTCGCCGCCATCGTGGCCCAGGCCAAGGCCGCGCTGCCCGAGGACGTCAACGCGCCCAAGGTCTCTGCCTGAGCATGACTCCTCTGACCGCGGGCAACACCCGCGTCAAGGAAGCACGCAAGCTGCACCGCCGTCCGGAGCGATCCGGGCGGCGGTGTTTCCTTGCCGACGGCCCGAAGGCCGTCGAGGGCGCGCTCGGCGCCGGTGTCGTGGTCGAGGTGTTCGCGACCCCCGTCGCCGCCGCGCAGTACGCCGACCTGCTGGCGAGTGCCCCGCTCACCCTGGTCGACGACCGGGCGATGAGCGGCCTGAGCGACAGCGTCAACCCCGCCGGCCTGGTCGCGGTGTGCCGCTTCCTCGACGCCGACCTGCCGGCCGCGCCGCGGCTGCTGTCGATCTGCGCCGACGTGCGCGACCCCGGCAACGCCGGCACCGTGATCCGCACGAGCGACGCCGCGGGTGCCGAGGCCGTGGTCCTCGCGGGCGACTCGGTCGACCCCTACAACCCCAAGACGGTCCGGGCCACGGTCGGCAGCCTGTTCCACCTGCCGGTGGTGCTCGAGCGCGACCCGGCGGCCGCCGTACGCCGGGCCCAGGCCGCGGGCCTCACCGTGCTCGCCGCCGACGGCGCGGGGGAGATCGAGCTGTTCGACGCAGACGAGCTGCTGGCCCGGCCCACCGCCTGGCTGTTCGGCAACGAGGCATGGGGGCTGCCCGAGGAGCTCGCGGCGCTGGCCGACCACCGGGTCCGGATCCCGATTCTCGGCGCCGCCGAGTCGCTCAACCTCGCCACCGCCGCCGCGGTCTGTCTCTACGCCAGCGCCCGCGCCATGATGGGCGCGTGAGCGACCCCCTCGACCCTCTCGATCTCCTGCCGGACGGTGTCGTGCTCGCCGGCGCCGACGGCACGGTGCGCGCGGTCAACGCCGTCGCGGCCACCATGCTGGCCGTCGACCGCGGCGACGCGGTCGGCCGGCCGCTCGACGAGGTGCTCGCGCTCACCGACCACGACGCGCGGACCTGGACCGACGCGAACGCCCCCTACGTCGGGCTTTCAACGCGCAGCGGGATCCCCGAGCAGTCCTGGCTGCTGCCCGACGGGACCGAGGTGCTGGTGACCGCCCGCCTGCACCGCGAGGTCCGCAACGGCCCGGTCTCCGCCGTGGCCGTCGACCTGCGCTCGGGCCGGGGCCGGGCCCGACTCGACCGCGACCGCTCCGACCTGGTCGCCACCCTCGCCCACGAGCTGCGCTCGCCGCTCACGGGCGTCAAGGGCTTCGTGCAGGCACTGCTCAACCGCTGGGACAAGCTCACCGACGAGCAGAAGCGGCTGATGCTCACCACCGCCAGCGCCGACGCCGACCGGCTCAGCCGGCTGATCACCGAGCTCCTCGACGTCGCCCGGATCGACACCGGACGCCTCCAGCTGCACCGCCGCCCCACGGAGCTGGGCCGCAAGACCGAGCTGGTCCGCGACTCGATCGCCGTGGTGACGTCCACCCCGATCGAGCTGGAGGTCGAGCCGGACCTGCCGCCGGTCGACGCCGACCCGGACAAGGTGATGCAGGTCGTCGCCAATGTCGTCGAGAACGCCGTGCGCCACGGCAGCGGCACCGTCCGGGTCCACGTCGGCCGCTGGGGCGAGGACACCGACCACCTCGCCGTCACGGTCACCGACGAGGGCGACGGCATCGCGCCGGAGCTGCGCCAACGGATCTTCACGAAGTTCTGGACCGAGGGCACCGGCGGCGGCTCCGGCCTCGGCCTCTACATCGTGCGTGGCCTGGTCCGCGCCCACGGCGGCACCATCGTCGTCGACGACCGCCCCGGCGGCGGCGCCCGGATCGTGACGACCTGGCCGGTCGCGCACTCCGTGCAACCATGACGCCATGACCGAGGGCCAGGACGTCGCCGTGCTCCGCCACTACCTCACCGGCGCCCGCGAGGCACTGCTCTGGAAGCTCGACGGCCTGGGGGAGCGTGCGCTGCGGCTGCCCCGCACGCCCACCGGCACCAGCCTGCTCGGCACGATCCTGCACTGCGCCAACGTCGAGATCGGCTACTTCGGCCCGACCTTCGGCCGGGCCTGGCCCGAGCCCGACCACCCGGCGCTCATCCCCGAGGACGCCTACGACGCCGATCCTCAGGCCGACTGGACCGTGCCCGCCGACCTCCCCGCGGCCGAGCTGATCGCGTTCTACGGCCGGGTCGGTGCCTTCGCCGACACCGCGCTCGTGGAGCTGCCGCTCGACGCCCCCGGCCGGGTGTCGTGGTGGCCCGAGGACCGCGCCGCGACCACGCTGCAGGAGATCGCGGTCCACGTCCTGTGCGACCTCCAGCGCCACGCCGGGCAGCTCGACATCCTCCGCGAGCAGGTCGACGGAGCAGCCGGACTGCGCCCCGCGATGAGCAACCTGCCCGACGACGTGGACTGGCCCGCGTACGTCGACCGGCTGACCGGGATCGCCGAGCGCTTCCCCGCGTAGTGCCCACGGGCGAATACCGGTTCGCCCGTCAGCGGCCCGGGTTCCTAGACTGGCGCCGATATGTCTGGCCCGAACACTGACTACGACCCCGTGGAGGTCGCCGCCGTGAGCCCTGCCGAGCTCGAAGCGGCGCGCGACGCCGCCCTCGCCGCGATCGCCGCCGCCACCGACCTGGAGCAGCTCAAGGCGGTGCGCGTCGAGCACGCCGGCGACCGCTCGCCGCTCGCCCTGGCCAACCGCGAGATCGGCGCGCTGCCGCCCCAGGCCCGCAAGGAGGCCGGCCAGCGCGTCGGCCAGGCCCGCGGCGCCGTGAGCCAGGCCCTCGCCGCGCGCCAGGAGGTGCTCGAGGCCGAGCACGAGGCGCGGATCCTCGTCGAGGAGGCGGTCGACGTCACGCTGCCGACCGACGCCGATCCGGTGGGCGCGCGCCACCCGCTCACCACCGGCGCCGAGCTGATCGCCGACATCTTCGTCGCGATGGGCTGGGAGGTCGCCGAGGGCCCGGTCATCGAGGCCGAGTGGCTCAACTTCGACGCGCTCAACCTGGGCCCCGACCACCCGGCGCGCACCATGCAGGACACCTTCTGGACCGAGCCGGCCGACCACCACGTCGTGCTGCGCACCCACACCAGCCCGGTCCAGGCGCGCACCATGCTCACCCGGCAGCCGCCGATCTACGTCGTGTGCCCCGGGCGCGTGTTCCGCACCGACGAGTACGACGCCACCCACTCGCCGATGTTCCACCAGGTCGAGGGCCTGGCCATCGACGAGGGCATCTCGATGGCCCACCTCAAGGGCACCCTCGACCACTTCGCGAGCCAGATGTTCGGCGAGGGGATCACCACGCGCTTCCGGCCGTCGTACTTCCCCTTCACCGAGCCGTCGGCCGAGGTCGACCTGGTCTGCTTCGTGTGCCGCGGGGTCGACAGCGACCAGTGCCGCACCTGCCGCGGCGAGGGCTGGATCGAGTGGGGCGGCTGCGGCATCGTCAACCCGCGCGTGCTCCAGGCCTGCGGTGTCGACTCGGAGCGCTACTCCGGCTTCGCCTTCGGCATGGGCATCGACCGGACCCTGATGTTCCGGCACGGCCTCGAGGACCTGCGCACCCTGTTCGAGGGCGACGTGCGCTTCACCACGGCATTCGGGAGTGAACTGTGAAGGCCCCTGTCTCCTGGATCCGGGAGCTCGTCGACCTGCCCGCGTCGGTCACCACCGAGGTGCTGACCGACCGGCTCACCGCGCTCGGACTCAAGCTCGAGGCGATCGAGTCCGCCGACATCACCGGCCCGCTCGTCATCGGCCGGGTGCTCACCAAGGAGCCCGAGCCGCAGAAGAACGGCAAGACCATCAACTGGTGCTCGGTCGACGTGGGTGACGCCAACGGCACCGGTGAGCCCCAGGGCATCGTCTGCGGCGCCCACAACTTCGAGCCCGGTGACCTGGTCGTCGTCATCCTGCCCGGCGGCGTGCTGCCCGGCGGCTTCGCGATCTCCGCGCGCAAGACCTACGGCCACGTCTCGGCCGGCATGATCTGCTCGGTCCGCGAGCTCGGCATCGGCGACGACCACGACGGCATCCTGGTGCTGCCGCCCGACGCCGGCGCCCCCGGCGACGACGCCTTCGGCCTGCTCGGGCTCGACGACGAGGTCATCGAGTTCGAGATCAACCCCGACCGCGCCTACGCCCTCTCCCTGCGCGGCGTGGCCCGCGAGGCCGCGCTCGGCTTCGACGTTCCGTTCGTCGACCCGGCCGGGCGCGAGCTCCCCGAGGCCGACGGCAAGGCCTGGGAGGTCGTCGTCGACGACCCCGCCGGCTGCCCCGTCTTCGCGGCGCGCCTGGTCAGCGGGTTCGACCCCGCGGCGCCCACGCCCGACTTCGTCAAGCGCCGTGTCGAGCAGGCCGGCATGCGCTCGATCTCGCTCGCCGTCGACGTCACCAACTACGTCATGCTCGAGCTCGGCCAGCCGATCCACGGCTACGACGCCGACAAGGTCGCGGGAGCACTCGGCGTCCGCCGGGCCCGTGAGGGGGAGCGGCTCACCACCCTCGACGACGTGGTGCGTACGCTCAGCACCGAGGACCTCGTCATCACCGACGACTCCGGCCCGATCGGGCTCGCCGGCGTGATGGGCGGGGCCACCACCGAGATGTCCGACACCACGACCCGGATCCTCGTCGAGGCCGCCCACTGGGACGCCACCTCGATGTTCCGCACCGGACGCCGCCACAAGCTGACCTCCGAGGCCGGCAAGCGCAACGAGCGCGGCGTCGACCCGCTGCTGCCCGGCATCGCCGCCGACCGCGTGGTCGAGCTGCTCGTCGCCCACGGCGGCGCGACCGCCGAGCCCGGCTACACCCTGGTCGGCACGCCTCCCGAGCGGCCGGTCATCACCATCGCCACCGACCTGCCCGCCCGGCTCAGCGGCATCGACATCACCGCGATGACCACCGTCGAGAGCCTCCGCGCGATCGGCGCCACGGTCACCGAGCAGGACGCCGACACGATCGATGTGCTGCCGCCGAGCTGGCGCCCCGACCTCAACGACCCCTACGACCTGGTCGAGGAGGTCGTCCGGATCGTCGGCTACGACCAGGTGCCGAGCGTGCTGCCGCGCCGGGCCACCGGGCGCGGCCTGACCCGCACCCAGCGGCTGCGCCGCCGCGTCGGCCGCACCCTCGCCGGCGCCGGGCTGGTCGAGGTGGTCAGCTTCCCGTTCGTCGGCGAGGCGACCTTCGACAGGCTCGGGCTGCCCGCCGACGACCCGCGCCGGGTGACCGTCGGGCTCGCCAACCCGCTGTCGAGCGAGGAGCCCGCCTACACCACGACGCTGCTGCCCGGGCTGCTCGAGGCCGCCGCGCGCAATGTCGGCCGGGGTGCGCCCGGCGTCGCCCTGTTCGAGACCGGCACCGTCGCCTTCCCGGCCGACAACGGACCGGCCCCGATCTACGGCGTGCACACCCGGCCGTCCGAGGCCGAGCTCGAGAAGCTGGTCGAGGCGCTGCCCGTGCAGCCGCAGCATCTCGCCGTGGTGCTCGCCGGCGAGCGGCGTCGCGCCGGTTGGTGGGGTGCCGGGACCGACGCCGGCTGGACCGACGCGCTGGCCGTCGTACGCCGGCTCGCAGCCGACCTCGGCGTCACCGTCCAGGTCGCCGCGGCCGGCCGGATGCCGTGGCACCCCGGCCGCTGCGCGCTGATCAGCATCGACGGCGTCGAGATCGGCCACGCCGGTGAGCTGCACCCCAATGTGTGCCGTGGCTACGGCCTGCCGCCGCGCAGTGCCGCCGTCGAGCTCGACCTCGACGCGCTGATGGCCGCCGCCACCGAGGTCGTCCCGGGACCGGAGTTCTCCACGATGCCGCTGGCCAAGGAGGACGTCGCGCTGGTGGTCGACGCCGAGGTCACGGTCGCCGCCGTCGAGGCCGCGCTGCGCGAGGGCGCGGGCGAGCTGCTGGAGTCCATCCGGCTCTTCGACGTCTACACCGGCGAGCAGATCGACGACGGCCGGAAGTCGCTGGCGTTCGCGCTGCGCTTCCGCGCGCCCGACCGCACCCTCACCGAGGCCGAGACCGGCGCCGCGCGGGACGCCGCGGTGGCCCGGGCCGCGGAGCTGACGGGAGCGGTGCAACGCTGAGCCGCACCCCGCCGCGGCTGCGGCTGGCCGACGAGGTCACCTGGGACGGCGTACCCGTTCCGGGCGAGCGGACGCGCACCCTGCTCGCGACGCTCGCCGAGGCCCGCGGCAAGACCGTCGGCGAGCAGTCCCTGATCGACGCGATCTGGGGTGCCGAGCCGCCGGCCAGCCCGACCAAGGCGCTGCAGGTCGTGGTCTCCCGGGCCCGGGCGGCGACCGCGCCCGGGGTCGTGGAACGGGCCGGACACGGCTACCGGCTCGCCCTCGACACCGGTGACGTCGACGTGTGGGCGAGCGACCAGGCGGTCGAGGCCGCGCGCCGGGCAGCGGCCGCGGGGGCGTGGAGCGAGGCCGCGGCGTACCTGCCCCAGCTCGGCGCGGATCCGGTGCTCGCCGGCCGCGTCCTCTCCGCGCTGGGCCGCCACGACGAGGCGCTGCCGCTGCTCGCCGCGGCGGGCGCCGACGGCACCGACCGCACCGCCGGCGACGACCTCGCCTTCGCCGCCCTGCTGCGCAGCGAGGCCGCGGTCCGGGGCGTGCCCGCTGCGCTGACCCGCTACGAGGACCATCGCTCCCGGCTGGCCGATCGCCTCGGCATCGACCCGGCGCCGGAGCTGCAGGCGCTCCACCACGAGCTGCTGCTCCTCGACCGGCCGGTCCGCTCCGGCCTGGCCCACTACGCCAGCAGCCTGGTGGGCCGCACCGACGATCTCGCCCGGCTGCGCGCGCTGGTCGGCTCCCATCGGGTGGTGTCGATCCTGGGGCCCGGTGGTCTCGGCAAGACCCGGCTGGCCCAGCTGGTGGCGGCCGAGGCCGACCAGCCGGTGGTCCACGTGGTCGAGCTGGTGGGTGTCGTGGACCCGGCCGACGTCGTCGCCGAGGTCGGCTCGGCGCTCGGCGTCCGCGACTCGCTGAGCAGTCGACACGGGCTGACCCCCGCGCAGCTGCGCGACATCCGGTCCCGGATCGCCCAGCAGCTCGACCAGGCCCCGACCCTGCTGGTCCTCGACAACTGCGAGCACCTCGTCGAGGCCGTCGCCGACCTGGTCGCCTTCCTGGTCGCGGTGACGCCGTCGCTGCGGGTGCTCACCACCACCCGCGCCCCGCTGGCCATCGCCGCCGAGCACGTCTTCGAGCTGCGCCGGCTCGACCGCGCCGACGCCGCCGACCTCTTCCGCCAGCGGGCCCTCGCGGCCCGGCCCGGTGTGGTGCTGCCGGATGACGCGGTCGACGAGGTGGTCGAGCGCCTCGACGGCCTGCCCCTCGCGATCGAGCTGGCCGCGGTGAAGGTGCGCGCGATGTCCGTCCCCGACATCGCGGCCCGGCTGGAGAACCGGTTCGCGCTGCTCCGCGGTGGCGACCGCAGCGCTCCCGACCGGCACCAGACCCTGCTCGCCGTCATCGACTGGTCCTGGAACCTGCTGGCCGAGCGCGACCGCCGCGGCCTGCGCCGGCTCTCGGTCTTCCAGGACGGGTTCACCCTCGAGGCCGCCGAGCGGCTGCTCGGCGCGGACGCATTGGCCTCCGTCGAGGAGCTGGTCGCCCAGTCCCTGCTCACCGTGCTCGATCCCGGGGCCGGGGAGCCGCTGCGCTACCGCATGCTCGAGACCGTCCGAGAGTTCGGCCGGATGCAGCTCGTCGACGCGGGGGAGCAGGCCGAGGCCCAGGCCGCCCACCAGGCGTGGGCGGTCGCCTTCGCCGACCGCCACGGCGCCGCCCTCTTCTCCCGCGACCAGGTCGTCACCATCGACGCCGTCGCGGTCGAGGAGGGCAATCTCGCCGACGCGCTGCGCAAGGCCCTGGCCGCGCCGGACCCCGACGCCGTGGTCGCGCTGATGGCGCTGCTCGGCGGCTTCTGGAGCATCCGCGGCGAGCACGCCCGGGTGATCATGCTCTGCGAGCCGCTGGCCGCCGCCGTCGCCGACTACGAGCCCGGCCCCGAGCGGGTCGACCAGGCCCGGGCCGCGCTGGCGCTGACCCTGGTCAACTCCTGGATCGCCCAGCTCGACGTCCTCGCCGACGTGCATGCCCGGCTCGCCGCGCTCGGCCCCGGTACGACGAGCCCGCGGATCGCGGCCGTCGTCACGGTCGTCCTCGGGGCGCGCGACGCCGGCAACGCTCATGACGCCACCGCCGGGCTCGGGGAGGTCGCCGGGCTCGACTCGTCCGACCCGATGATCCGCGGCGTCGCCCTCCAGTGGACCAGCCACGCCCGCGAGAACGCCGGTGACATCGAGGGCGCCATCGACGCCGCCGAGGAGGCGCTGGAGGTGGTGACCGACGACGTGGGGCCGTGGAGCCGAGCGGTGCTGCACACCCAGCTCGCCGGTCTCTACAGCCAGCTCGGCCAGGTCGACCGCGCGGAGCCGCACGCCCGGGCTGCCGGGCCGGTCCTGGCCCGCCTCGGCGCGCGCGAGGACGCCCTGCAGACCCTGACCGTGTCGGCGGTGGCCGCGCTGGTGCGCGGTGACCCCGACGCGGCCGAGCGCGCGCTCGACGAGGTGACGGCGTACGCCGGCGTCGACCACGCCGGCAGTCTCGGCACCGAGGGCACCGTCCTGGCCACCCGCGCCGAGATCGCCTTCGCCCGGGGCGAGGTCGAGGAAGGCTGTCGGCTGGTGCGCCGGGCGGCGACCACGATGAGCGCGCTCCGCTTCCCCGGGATGGGTCGCGACGCCGACCTGGCGCCGTGGACCATCTACGGCAACGGCGTCGCGGCGGTGGCGCTGTCCGCCCACGGCCGCGACGACGACGGAGCCGACCTGTACTCCTGGCTGACCGCCGCCGCCCCGCGGGTGCTCGGCCGGGAGCCGGGATTCGTCGACATCCCCGTCGTCGGGCTGCTGCTCCACGCCATCGGCCTGTGGGGCCTGCGCAAGCGCGCCCTGGCCGACGAGGACGCCATCCGGCTGCTGGTCCTCGCCGCGCGCTGTGCCTCACCGCGCTTCATCCCGACCCTCGACTGGTCCCACGTCGTCACGCTGGCCGAGGAGCGGCGCCCGGGCCTGCTCGCCGCGGTCGACGCGACGTACGACGAGCGCCGCGGGCTCGACCTGTTGGACGAGGTCCGCGACGTCGTCGGGCGGCTGTTCGGACCGCCCCCGGTGCTCTAGACCTTCCGGGCGTACGACCGCACCGCCAGCGGCGCGAAGATCGCCACCACCGCCGCGCAGCCGAGCAGCGCCCAGCCGACCTCGGCGGTGACCTGGCCCTCGTTGATCAGGTCGCGGCAGGCCGTGACGACGTGCGAGACCGGGTTCACCTTCACGAACGCCTCGAGCCAGCCGGGCAGCGAGTCCGCGGGCACGAAGGCGTTGGACAGGAAGGTCAGCGGGAACATGATCATCATCGAGATGCCCTGCACCGCCTGCGCCGAGCGGGCGACGGTGCCGAGCCAGGTGAAGATCCAGGCCAGCGACCAGGCGGCGACGATCGTGAGCAGCCAGCCGCCGAGGACGCCGGGCACGCCGCCGCCGGGGCGGTAGCCCATCGCCAGGCCGACCAGGATGGTCAGGGTCGCGGCGATCATGTAGCGGATGACGTCGGCCAGCGCCGGTCCCGCGAGCGGGGCGATCCGGGCGATCGGCAGCGACCGGAAGCGGTCGAAGACGCCCTTGTCCATGTCCTCGCGCAGCTGGGTGCCCATCGCCATGCAGGAGGTGAGCGCGGTCTGGGCCAGGATCCCGGGGATGATCAGCGGCAGGTAGTCCGTGACGCTCCCGGAGATCGCGCCGCCGAAGACGTAGGCGAACATCGCCGTGAACAGCAGCGGCTGGATGGTGACGTCGAAGAACTGCTCCGGGTTGCGGCGCATCTTCTTGGTCGCCCGCCACGCCATCGCCAGGGTCTGGTCGACGGTGTCGCGCAGGGTGGGCCGGGCCGGCAGCCCGGTCGGCGTCAGCGGTACGGCGGGCGCCGGGTGGGGGTCGATGAGCGTGGTCATCACGCCACCTCCTCGCTCTGGTCGTGGTCCTGGGGCTCGCTGTGGTGCCCGGTCAGCGCCAGGAACACCTCGTCGAGCGTCGGCTGGCGCACCGCCGCGGCGGTGATCGACAGCTCGGCCTGGCGCAACGCGATGAGCACGTCGCCGGCCTGGTCGGCGTGGGTCAGTGCCACGTTGAGCCCGCCGGCCTCGGGCGTGAGCACCGGCGCCTCGCCGAGGGTCCGCTCGACGACGGCGGCGGCCGCGGCGGTGTGCTCGCGCTCGGCCAGGCGCAGGTGGAGGGTCGAGGAGCCGACCCCGGACTTGAGCTGCTCCGGCGTGCCCTCGGCGACCTTGCGCCCCGCGTCGATGACCGCGATCCGGTCGGCGAGCTGGTCGGCCTCGTCGAGGTACTGCGTGGTGAGCAGGATGGTCGAGCCCTGCGCGACCAGCTCGCGGATGGTGTCCCACATCTGGCCGCGGGTGCGTGGGTCGAGCCCGGTGGTCGGCTCGTCGAGGAAGATCAGCGGCGGGCGGGCGATGAGGGAGGCGGCCAGGTCGAGCCGGCGCCGCATGCCGCCCGAGAAGTTCTTGATCTGGCGGGTCGCGGCCTCGGTCAGGCCGAAGCGCTCCAGCAGGTCGGCGGCGATCCGGTACGCCCCCTGCCGACGGTGCCCGAGCAGTCGGGCGAAGAGCACCAGGTTCTCGGTCGCGGTCAGGTTCTCGTCGACCGACGCGTACTGGCCGGTGACGCCGAGCAGCTGGCGCACGCGGTGCGGCTCGCTCGCGACGTCGACGCCGAAGATGCTGGCCCGGCCCGCGTCGATGGGGAGCAGGGTCGCGAGCATGGACAGGGTGGTGGTCTTCCCGGCGCCGTTCGGTCCGAGCACGCCGAAGACCTCGCCGCGCGCGACCTGGAGGTCGATCCCGTCGACCGCGCGGAAGCTGCCGAAGGTCTTCACCAGACCGGTGGCGTCGACCGCGAGCTCGCGTCCCCCGGTGGGAGGGTGGAGGATGTCGTTCATGGCGCCGAGCGTGCCGGTCCCCGCTTTCACTCCGGTTTCAGCGGGCCGCGTTAGCGGTTTCATGCAGGACCCTGTATGTTCATGCATATGAGCAAGGTGAGGGTCGCCGTCGCCGGCGCCAGTGGGTACGCCGGGGGTGAGGTGCTGCGGCTGCTGCTGGGCCACCCCGGGGTCGAGATCGGAGCGGTCACCGCGGGCAGCAACGCGGGGGAGCGCCTCGGTGCCCTCCAGCCCCACCTGCTGCCGCTCGCCGAGCGGGTCCTCGAGCCGACCACGGTCGAGGTGCTCGCGGGTCACGACGTGGTCTTCCTCGGGCTGCCCCACGGCCAGTCCGGCCCGCTCGCCGAGGAGCTCACCGCGCGGAACCCCGAGGTCGTCGTGGTCGACTGCGGCGCCGACTTCCGGCTCGAGGACGCGGCCGCGTGGGAGCGCTTCTACGGCAGCGCCCACGCCGGCACCTGGCCCTACGGCCTGCCCGAGCTCCCCGGCAACCGGGCCGCGCTCCAGGGCGCGAAGCGGGTCGCCGTGCCCGGCTGCTACCCGACCATCTCCTCGCTCGCCCTGGCGCCCGCCGTGGCCGCCGGGCTCGTCGTACCCGACGTGGTGGTGGTCGCCGCCTCCGGCGCGAGCGGCGCCGGCAAGGCCGCCAAGGCCCACCTGCTCGGCAGCGAGCTGATGGGCAACACGAGTGCCTACGGCGTCGGCGGGGTGCACCGCCACACCCCCGAGATCACCCAGAACCTCGGCCGGCTGACCGACGCCGAGGTCACGGTCAGCTTCACCCCGCTGCTGGTGCCGATGGCGCGCGGCATCCTCGCCACCTGCTCCGCGCCGCTCGCCGGCCCGGTCACCGCGGAGGAGGCGCACGCCACCTACGTCAAGGCGTACGCCGACGAGCCCTTCGTCCACGTGCTGCCCGCCGGCCAGTGGCCGCAGACCCAGGCGGTGCTCGGCTCCAACGCGGTCCACCTCCAGGTCGCCGTCGACGAGGCCGCCGGTCGGCTGGTCGCGGTCGGCGCCATCGACAATCTCGCGAAGGGCACCGCCGGCGCCGCCGTGCAGTGCATGAACCTCGCCCTGGGACTCGACGAGACCACGGGCCTGAGCACGGTAGGACTGGCCCCGTGACCGAGCAGAGCAGCTACTCCCTGTCCCGCTACCCCGAGACCCTCGCCGTCGTCCGGCTCGCCGCGGGCGCCGAGATCCCGCTGTGGGCGGAGTCGTCGTCGGTCTTCTCGATCACGGCGACGGCGACCGAGACCTCGCTGGTCTGCGCGGGGCGCAGCGTCCCCAAGAAGGCGCGCCACCACAAGCCGCTCACCGCGTTCTGCGTCGACGGCGAGCTGGACCTGTCCGCCGTCGGCATCCTGGTCGCGCTGCTCGCGCCGCTGGCCGAGGCCGAGATCCCGGTCTTCACGCTCTCCACCTTCGACACCGACTGGATCCTGGTGCCGACCGGGATGGCCGACCAGGCCGAGGAGGCCTGGCGACGATCGGGGCACACCGTCGCCCCGGCCGTCCCCGCCTGAACCGTCCCGAAGGAAGAGCATGAGCATCACCCACCCCGCCGGCTTCGTCGCCGCCGGCGCCGCGATCGGCCTGAAGTCCAGCGGCAACAAGGACCTCGCCCTCGTCGTCAACACCGGCCCCACCTCCGACTCCGCGTCGGTCTTCACCAGCAACCGCTGCAAGGCCAACCCGGTGCTGTGGAGCGAGCAGGTCGTCAAGGACGGCGTCGTGCGCGCCGTCGTCCTCAACTCCGGCGGCGCCAACTGCTACACCGGGCCCGAGGGCTTCCAGACCACCCACCAGGTCGCCGAGAAGGTCGGCGAGCTGGTCGGCATCGCCGCCGGCGACGTCGTGGTGTGCTCGACCGGCCTGATCGGCCTGGTCAACGACCGCCAGACCCTGCTCGACGGCGTCGCCACCGTCCACGCGCGGCTCTCCGCCGACGGCGGCCCCGAGGCGGCCGAGGCGATCATGACCACCGACACCGTGTCGAAGCAGGTCGTGGTCCAGGGCGACGGCTGGTCCATCGGTGGCATGGCCAAGGGTGCGGGCATGCTCGCCCCGGCGCTCGCCACCATGCTGGTCGTGATCACGACCGACGCCGTCGTACCCGCCGCCGACCTCGACGCCGCCCTGCGGGCCGCGACCCGGGTCTCCTTCGACCGGCTCGACTCCGACGGCTGCCAGTCCACCAACGACACGGTCACCCTCCTCGCGAGCGGCGCTTCCGGCGTGACGCCCGACCTCGCCGACTTCACCGCCGCGCTCACCGAGGCCTGCCGCTCGCTGGCGATCCAGCTGCTCGCCGACGCCGAGGGCGCCGACCACGAGATCGCGATCACCACCGTCAACGCGGCCACCGAGGACGACGCGGTCGAGGTCGGTCGCAGCGTCGCGCGGAGCAACCTGTTCAAGGCCGCCGTCTTCGGCAAGGACCCCAACTGGGGCCGGGTCCTCGCCTCCGTCGGTACGACGGGCGCCGCCTTCGACCCGGCCGACCTCGACGTCGCGATGAACGGCGTCTGGGTGTGCCGCAACAGCACCCCCGCCGAGGACCCCGCCCTCGTCGACCTGTCCGCCCGGCAGGTCAGCGTCACCATCGACCTGAAGTCCGGCGCCGCCGAGGCGACCGTCTGGACCAACGACCTCACCCACGCCTACGTCCACGAGAACAGCGCCTACTCCTCATGAACCTCGAAGCCCCCGGAAAGCCCGACCCGTTCAAGGCCGAGACCCTCGCCGGCGCGCTGCCCTGGCTGAAGGCCTACCACGGCAAGGTCGTGGTGATTAAGTACGGCGGCAACGCCATGACCGACGAGGCACTCAAGCGCGCCTTCGCCGAGGACATCGCGTTCCTCCGCTTCGCGGGCTTCCGCCCCGTCGTCGTCCACGGCGGCGGGCCGCAGATCTCCACCATGCTCGACCGGCTCGGCATCGAGTCCGAGTTCCGCGGCGGCCTGCGGGTCACCACGCCCGAGGCGATGGACGTCGTACGCATGGTCCTCGTGGGCCAGGTCCAGCGTGAGCTGGTCGGCCTGATCAACGAGCACGGCCCGCTCGCGGTCGGGCTGTCGGGTGAGGACGCCGGGCTGTTCACCGCCGAGCAGACCGGCACCGTCGTCGACGGCGAGGAGGTCGACCTCGGCCTGGTCGGCGAGGTGGCCAAGGTCCGCCCCGAGGCGGTCCTCGACCTGATCGAGGCCGGCCGGATCCCCGTCGTGTCCAGCGTCGCGCCCGACATCGACGGCGTCGTCCACAACGTGAACGCCGACTCCGCCGCCGCCTCCCTGGCCGCCGCGCTCGGGGCCGAGAAGCTGCTCGTGCTCACCGACGTCGAGGGCCTCTACCTGGACTGGCCGGACCCCGAGGAGGTGATCGGCGAGATCAGCCCCGAGGCGCTGGAGGAGATCCTCCCGTCGCTGGCCAGCGGCATGATCCCGAAGATGAGCGCCTGTCTGCAGGCCGTGCGCGACGGGGTGAAGCGCGCGACCGTCGTCGACGGGCGCCAGGCGCACGCCGTCCTGCTCGAGCTGTTCACCGACGAGGGCGTCGGCACCCAGGTGCTGCCCGGCGTCACCACCAAGACCCGCAAGGCCCGGGAGGCCCTCAAGTGACCGCCACGAACCCCGACAACCGGGAGTGGACCGAGCGCTACGCCGGCGCGCTGATGAACACCTTCGGCCCGCCCAAGACCGTGCTGGTGAAGGGTGAGGGCGCCCACGTCTGGGACGCCGACGGCCGGGAGTACGTCGACCTGCTCGGCGGCATCGCCGTCAACGCCCTCGGCCACGGCCACCCGCGCCTGGTCGCCGCCGTCACCGAGCAGCTGCAGACGCTGGGCCACATCTCGAACTTCTTCGCCAGCGCCCCCCAGATCACCCTCGCGGAGCGGCTGGTCTCGCTGCTGGGCACCGAGGCCCGGGTCTTCTTCACCAACTCCGGCGCCGAGGCCAATGAGGCCGCGTTCAAGCTCACCCGGCGTACCGGTCGCACCAAGATCGTCGCCACCGAGGGCTCCTTCCACGGACGCACGATGGGCGCGCTCGCGCTCACCTCCAAGCTCGCCTACCGCGAGCCGTTCGAGCCGCTCCCGGGCGACGTCGTCTTCGTCCCGTACGGCGACAGCGCGGCCCTCGAGGCCGCCGTCGACCGCGACACGGCGGCCGTGCTGGTCGAGCCGGTGCAGGGGGAGGCGGGCGTCATCGTGCCGCCCCGCGACTACCTCCCGGCGGCCCAGCGGATCGCCCACGAGAACGGGGCCCTGCTGTGGCTCGACGAGATCCAGACCGGCGTCGGCCGCACGGGCACCTGGTTCGCCCACCAGAACCCGGCCCTCGTGGATGCGCCCGTCACCCCCGACATCGTGACCCTCGCGAAGGGCCTGGCCGGCGGCATCCCGATCGGCGCCTGCCTCGCGACCCACGGCGCCGGCAAGCTGTTCGACCCCGGCAACCACGGCACCACCTTCGGCGGCAACCCGGTGGCCGCGGCCGCCGCGCTCGCCGTGCTCGACGTGATCGCCGAGGAGGACCTGCTCGCCCACGCGTGCGCCCAGGGTGCCGCGCTGCGTGCGGCCGCGGCCGCCGACCCGCGGGTCACCGAGACCCGTGGCGAGGGCCTGCTGATCGGGCTGACCCTCGCCGAGCCCAAGGCCGCCGAGGTGGTCACCGCCGCGCAGGACGCCGGCTTCCTCGTCAACGCCGCCACCCCCGAGCGGGTGCGGATGGCCCCGCCGCTCAACCTGCCCGACGCCGACGTCGCGGCCTTCGCGGCGGCCTGGCCGGCGATCCTCGACCATGTCATCGACCCGTCAGGAGTGACCGCATGACCCGCTCGTTCCTCCGCGACGACGACCTCACCCCGGCCGAGCAGGCCGAGGTCCTCGACCTCGCGGCCAAGCTCAAGGCCGAGCCCTACGACCACCGGCCGCTGGCCGGCCCGCGCACGGTCGCGATGATCTTCGACAAGCCGACCCTGCGCACCCAGGCGTCGTTCGCGGCCGGCATCGCCGAGCTCGGCGGGCACCCGATGCTGGTCGACGGCACGCTCGCGGGCATCGGCAAGCGGGAGTCGGTCGCCGACGTCGCCCGGGTCCTGGGCCGCCAGGCGGCCCAGATCGTGTGGCGGACCTATGCCCAGGCCAGCCTCGACGAGATGGCGGCCGCCTCGGGAGTGCCCGTGGTCAACGCGCTCACCGACGACTTCCACCCCTGCCAGCTGCTCGCCGACCTGCTCACCATCCGCGAGCACAAGGGCGAGCTGGCCGGCCTGACGGCCGCCTTCCTCGGCGACGGCGCCTGCAACATGGGCAACTCCTGGGTGCTCGCCGGCGCCACCGCCGGGATGCACCTCCGGATCAGCGGCCCCGAGGGCTACGTCCCCTCCGCCGACATGTTCGCCCGCGCCGGCGAGATCGGTGCGGCCACCGGCGGCTCGGCGCGCGCGGTCACCGATCCGCGTGAGGCGGTCACCGGGGCCGACATCGTCATCACCGACACCTGGGTCTCGATGGGCAAGGAGGACGAGCGCGACGCCCGACGCGCCGTGTTCGGCCCGTGGTCCGTGACGCCCGACCTGGTGGCGGCCGCGCGGCCCGACGCGATCGTGATGCACTGCCTGCCGGCGTACCGCGGCATGGAGATCGCCGCCGAGGTCCTCGACGGGCCGCGGAGCGTGGTGTGGGACGAGGCCGAGAACCGCCGCCACGCCCAGAAGGCGATCCTGACCTGGCTCGAGGGCAAGCGGTCCTGACATGAGCGAGCACGCCCTGACCCCGATGACGAAGAGCGCCCGGCAGGCGATCGTCGTCGAGCTCCTGGAGACCCGCGAGGTGCGCTCCCAGCCCGAGCTCGCCGACCTGCTGGGCGCCCGGGGCGTGCACGTCACCCAGGCCACGCTGAGCCGCGACCTGGTCGAGCTCGACGCGGTCCGGGTCCGCTCCGCCTCCGGCGCCCTCGTGTACGCCGTCCCCGCGGAGGGCGGCGACCGCTCCCCGGTGACGGGGGAGAGCGCCGCCTCCCAGCACCGCCTGTCGCGGCTGGCCTCGGAGCTACTGGTCAGCGCGGAGGCCAGCGCCAACCTGGTGGTGCTGCGCACCCCGCCCGGCGCCGCCCAGTTCCTGGCCAGCGCGATCGACAAGGTCGAGCTCGCCGACGTGCTCGGGACCATCGCCGGGGACGACACTGTGCTCGTGATCGGGCGCGATCCCGCCGGGGGAGACGCCCTGGCCCACAAGTTCACCGCACTCGCCGAGGGCGACACCCGAAAGGATTCACAGAGTTGAGCAAGGTCCTGACCTCCCTTCCCCAGGGAGAGCGCGTCGGCATCGCCTTCTCCGGCGGCCTCGACACCTCCGTCGCGGTGGCGTGGATGCGTGACAAGGGTGCGATCCCGTGCACCTACACCGCCGACATCGGCCAGCCCGACGAGCCCGACATCGCCGGTGTCCCCGCGCGTGCGAAGCAGTACGGCGCCGAGATCGCCCGCGCCGTCGACATCAAGCCCCAGCTGGTCGAGGAGGGCCTGGCCGCCTTGGCGTGCGGCGCCTTCCACATCCGCTCGGGTGCGAAGGCCTACTTCAACACCACACCGCTGGGCCGCGCCGTCACCGGCACCATGCTGGTCCGCGCCATGCAGGCCGACGACGTCAACATCTGGGGCGACGGCTCGACGTACAAGGGCAACGACATCGAGCGGTTCTACCGCTACGGCCTGATGGCCAACCCGGAGCTGCGCATCTACAAGCCGTGGCTCGACGCGGCCTTCGTCGACGAGCTCGGCGGTCGCCACGAGATGAGCGAGTGGCTGGTCGCCCACGGCCTGCCCTACCGCGACGCCACCGAGAAGGCGTACTCCACCGACGCCAACATCTGGGGCGCCACCCACGAGGCCAAGACGCTCGAGCACCTCGACGTCTCGCTGGAGACCGTCGAGCCGATCATGGGCGTGAAGTTCTGGGACCCGTCCGTCGCGATCGAGGCCGAGGACGTCTCGGTCGGCTTCGAGGCGGGGCGCCCGGTCGCCCTCAACGGGCGGCGCTACGACGACCCGGTCGCCCTGGTGCTGGAGGCCAACGCCATCGGCGGACGCCACGGTCTCGGCATGTCCGACCAGATCGAGAACCGGATCATCGAGGCCAAGTCCCGCGGCATCTACGAGGCGCCGGGCATGGCGCTGCTGTTCACGGCGTACGAGCGACTGCTGAACGCGATCCACAACGAGGACACCCTCGCCAACTACCACCTCGAGGGTCGCAAGCTCGGCCGGCTGCTCTACGAGGGCCGCTGGCTGGACCCCCAGGCGCTGATGCTGCGCGAGTCGATCCAGCGCTGGATCGCCTCGCTGGTCACCGGCACCGTCACCCTGCGGCTGCGCCGTGGCGACGACTACACGATCCTGCGCACCGAGGGCGACAACTTCTCCTACCACCCCGAGAAGCTCTCCATGGAGCGCGTCGAGAACGCCGCCTTCGGCCCGACCGACCGGATCGGCCAGCTGACCATGCGCAACCTCGACATCGCCGACTCGCGCGCCAAGCTCGAGGCGTACGCCGGCCAGCCGCTCGACCAGGGCACCGTCCTCGTCGAGCACGGCACCCTCTTCGGCGAGCTGCCGGCCGGTGGCTTCGACCAGATCACCGCCAACCCGGAGGGCGGCGACGAGGGCGAGGCGATCCTCGAGGAGGTCGCCATGGAGCTCGGGACCGACTGACGTGCACGACGAGCCGACGCGGCGCACGGTCGCGCGGGTGCTGCCGGTCAGCAGCGAGGGCAGGGTCCTGCTGCTGCTCGGCTGCGACCCGGCGCTGCCGGAGGTGCGCTACTGGTTCAGCATCGGCGGCGCCCTCGACCCGGGGGAGTCCCACGCCGAGGCCGGCGCCCGGGAGCTGCGCGAGGAGACCGGCATCGTCGTCGCCCCGGACGCGCTCGGGGAGCCGTTCGGCGGCTTCGAGGTGTCCTTCTCCTGGGACGGGCGCGACTACGTCAACGACTCGACGTTGTTCGCGCTCCCCCTCGAGGAGACGCCCATCAGCTTTGAGGGGCTCGACCAGCTGGAGTCGCAGTCGATCTTCGACGCCGCCTGGTGGACCCCCGACGAACTCGACCACGACGGCCGCGCGGTGGATCCGCGGCTGATCGACCAGATGCGGGCGGCGATCGCGCACGTCCGGCGTGACTGACAGGAGCGGAACAGCGCAATGAGCACCAACACCGGCAAGCTGTGGGGCGGACGCTTCGAGGGCGGACCCTCGCCGGAGCTGGACGCCCTCTCGCGCTCCACCCACTTCGACTGGAGGCTGGGGCTCTACGACATCGCCGGGTCCCACGCGCACGCCAAGGCCCTCGGCGCCGCCGGCCTGCTCACCGCCGACGAGGAGGCCGAGCTGCACCGAGGCCTCGACGCGCTCGCCCAGCGCTTCACCGACGGCTCGCTGCGGCCCGACCCGTCCGACGAGGACGTCCACGGGGCTCTCGAGCGGCTGCTGATCGAGGAGGTCGGCCCCGACGTCGGCGGCAAGCTCCGTGCCGGGCGCTCGCGCAACGACCAGATCGCCACGCTCTTCCGCTGCTACCTGCTCGACCACTCGGTCACCGTCGCGGGCCTGGTGCTCGACCTGGTCGACGCGCTCGCCGCCCAGGCGGACGCGCACCTGACGTCGGTCGACGGGGGACCGGCGATCATGCCCGGCCGCACCCATCTCCAGCACGCCCAGCCCGTGCTGCTCTCCCATCACCTGCTCGCCCACGCGTGGGCGCTGCTGCGTGACGTCGAGCGGCTGGGGGACTGGCGGCGCCGGGTGGCCGGCGACTCGCCGTACGGCTCCGGGGCTCTGGCCGGCCAGAGCCTGGGCCTGGACCCGGAGCTGGTCGCCCGCGAGCTCGGCTTCACCGGGTCCACGGCCAACTCGATCGACGGCACCGCATCGCGCGACTTCGTCGCCGAGTTCGCCTACGTCGCGGCGCAGACCGGCATCGACGTCAGCCGGATCGCGGAGGAGGTCATCCTCTGGGCGACCAAGGAGTTCGGCTTCGCCACGCTCCACGACTCCTGGTCGACGGGGTCGAGCATCATGCCGCAGAAGAAGAATCCCGACATCTCCGAGCTGGCCCGCGGCAAGGCCGGCCGGCTGGTCGGCAACCTGACCGGGCTGCTCACCACGCTCAAGGCCCTCCCGCTCGCCTACAACCGCGACCTGCAGGAGGACAAGGAGCCGGTCTTCGACTCCGTCGACACCCTCGAGGTGCTGCTCCCGGCGTTCACCGGCCAGATCGCCACGCTCGTCTTCGACACCGACAGGATGGGGGAGCTGGCCCCCCAGGGCTTCTCGCTCGCCACCGACATCGCCGAGTGGCTGGTCAAGCAGGGCGTCCCGTTCCGGATCGCCCACGAGCTCGCCGGCGCCTGCGTGCGCGAGTGCGAGGGACGCGGCATCGAGCTCGACCAGCTCACCGACGAGCAGTTCGCGGCCATCTCGCCCCACCTGACACCCGACGTACGCAGCGTGCTGACGGTCGAGGGCTCGGTCGCCTCCCGCGACGGACGTGGCGGCACGGCCCCCGTCCGCGTCGCCGAACAGCTCGCTGACCTGCGCAAACGCGTTCTGGAGGCCCGCTCCGCACGGTGAGGGGCACCCCGATTTGCAACGAGGGGGACGTGTGCTGTTAATGTTCTTCTCGTTGCGGGGAACGCAGCGAAAACCTCCGGGGCAAGGCCCCAAACAAGAGCGATTCGCTACGCCCGCAGCACGGTTCAGACCGAGTCTGACACTCCGCTAGCCCGGAGTTGACGAGCCGGACACGAACCACTAATGTTTCACAGGTTGCCCCGCGACCGAGGCCCGAGAGGGTCGAAGCGCGAGCGCGTGTGATGTTTGAGAACTCAACAGTGTGTCATGCATAGATTGTTGTGACGTTTGTGTGCATCTGATCTCCGTTTGGGGGTTGGGTGTGTGTTTTCGGCAATGATGATTCTGATGACAGTTTGTCAGCAGGTCTGAATGCTTGGTTTGAATTTTCTTATGGAGAGTTTGATCCTGGCTCAGGACGAACGCTGGCGGCGTGCTTAACACATGCAAGTCGAGCGGAAAGGCCCTTTCGGGGGTACTCGAGCGGCGAACGGGTGAGTAACACGTGAGTAATCTGCCCTGTGCTCTGGGATAGCCACCGGAAACGGTGATTAATACCGGATACGACCACTATAGGCATCTGTTGGTGGTGGAAAGTTTTTTCGGCATGGGATGTGCTCGCGGCCTATCAGCTTGTTGGTGAGGTAATGGCTCACCAAGGCTTTGACGGGTAGCCGGCCTGAGAGGGTGACCGGTCACACTGGGACTGAGACACGGCCCAGACTCCTACGGGAGGCAGCAGTGGGGAATATTGGACAATGGGCGGAAGCCTGATCCAGCAACGCCGCGTGAGGGATGACGGCCTTCGGGTTGTAAACCTCTTTCAGTACCGACGAAGCGAAAGTGACGGTAGGTACAGAAGAAGGACCGGCCAACTACGTGCCAGCAGCCGCGGTAATACGTAGGGTCCGAGCGTTGTCCGGAATTATTGGGCGTAAAGGGCTCGTAGGCGGTTTGTCGCGTCGGGAGTGAAAACACCGGGCTTAACTCGGTGCTTGCTTCCGATACGGGCAGACTAGAGGTATGCAGGGGAGAATGGAATTCCTGGTGTAGCGGTGAAATGCGCAGATATCAGGAGGAACACCGGTGGCGAAGGCGGTTCTCTGGGCATTACCTGACGCTGAGGAGCGAAAGTGTGGGGAGCGAACAGGATTAGATACCCTGGTAGTCCACACCGTAAACGTTGGGCGCTAGGTGTGGGGCCTATTCCATGGGTTCCGTGCCGTAGCTAACGCATTAAGCGCCCCGCCTGGGGAGTACGGCCGCAAGGCTAAAACTCAAAGGAATTGACGGGGGCCCGCACAAGCGGCGGAGCATGCGGATTAATTCGATGCAACGCGAAGAACCTTACCTGGGTTTGACATACACCGGAAGCCCCCAGAGATGGGGGTCTCTTTGATACTGGTGTACAGGTGGTGCATGGCTGTCGTCAGCTCGTGTCGTGAGATGTTGGGTTAAGTCCCGCAACGAGCGCAACCCTCGTTCCATGTTGCCAGCGGGTTATGCCGGGGACTCATGGGAGACTGCCGGGGTCAACTCGGAGGAAGGTGGGGATGACGTCAAGTCATCATGCCCCTTATGTCCAGGGCTTCACGCATGCTACAATGGCCGGTACAAAGGGCTGCGATCCCGTGAGGGGGAGCGAATCCCAAAAAGCCGGTCTCAGTTCGGATTGGGGTCTGCAACTCGACCCCATGAAGTCGGAGTCGCTAGTAATCGCAGATCAGCAACGCTGCGGTGAATACGTTCCCGGGCCTTGTACACACCGCCCGTCACGTCACGAAAGTCGGCAACACCCGAAGCCGGTGGCCTAACCCTTGTGGGGGGAGCCGTCGAAGGTGGGGCTGGCGATTGGGACGAAGTCGTAACAAGGTAGCCGTACCGGAAGGTGCGGCTGGATCACCTCCTTTCTAAGGAGCACACCCGCATCGATGGCCGAATGTGTTGTCGTGTTATGGGGTGTTCGGATAGTGGAACGCAACGATCGTTGACCGAGAGTTTTCTTGGTTGGTAGGTATGGCACGCTGTTGGGTGTCTGAGGCATCAGACGCCCGCCCTGAGTGTGGGGTGTTGCGCTGGTTTGGCTTCTGGTTGTTTGATTTCTTCATAGTGGACGCGAGCATTAATATAGTGTTTGTTTCGTGATTGTTTTGTGTGTTCTCTTAATTGGTTTGTTCCATGACGGTGGCCATTGACTGTTGCAGCGTGTTTGTTTGTTGTGTGTGTTGGTGGTTTGTTGTGGGCAAGTTGTTAAGGGCACATGGTGGATGCCTTGGCATCGAGAGCCGATGAAGGACGTTGGAGCCTGCGATATGCCCTGGGGAGTTGGCAACCGAGCGTTGATCCGGGGATGTCCGAATGGGGAAACCCAGCTGGAGTCATGTCCAGTTACCCGCATCTGAATAAAATAGGGTGTGTGGAGGGAACACGGGGAAGTGAAACATCTCAGTACCCGTAGGAAGAGAAAACAAAAGTGATTCCGAGAGTAGTGGCGAGCGAAATCGGATGAGGCTAAACCCATGTCGTGTGATAGCCGGCAGGCGTTGCGGTGTGGGGGTTGTGGGAGTGTTGTTTCCATCGCTGCCGTGGTGGAGCGCAGTAAGAAACCAAAGGCGAGGTCGAAGTCCGTTGGAAAGCGGTGCCGTAGCGGGTGATAGCCCCGTAGACGATAGTGTTTGGCTGTGTTCAGCATTTCCCAAGTAACACGCCACCCCTGAAATGGTGTGTGAATCTGGCGGGACCACCCGTTAAGCCTAAATACTCCTCGATGACCGATAGCGGACCAGTACCGTGAGGGAAAGGTGAAAAGTACCCCTGGCGGGGAGTGAAATAGTACCTGAAACCATGTGCCTACAATCCGTTGGAGCCTGCGCACTTGTTGCAGAGGGTGACAGCGTGCCTTTTGAAGAATGAGCCTGCGAGTTAGCGATACGTGGCGAGGTTAACCCGTGTGGGGTAGCCGTAGCGAAAGCGAGTCCGAATAGGGCGTTTGAGTCGCGTGTTCTAGACCCGAAGCGGAGTGATCTATCCATGGGCAGGTTGAAGCGCCGGTAAGACGGCGTGGAGGACCGAACCCACTTCAGTTGAAAATGGAGGGGATGACCTGTGGATAGGGGTGAAAGGCCAATCAAACTCCGTGATAGCTGGTTCTCCCCGAAATGCATTTAGGTGCAGCGTTGCGTGTTTCTTGCCGGAGGTAGAGCACTGGATAGCCGATGGGCCCTACCAGGTTACTGACGTTAGCCAAACTCCGAATGCCGGTAAGTGAGAGCGTGGCAGTGAGACTGTGGGGGATAAGCTTCATAGTCGAGAGGGAAACAGCCCAGACCATCGGCTAAGGCCCCTAAGAGGTGGCTAAGTGGAAAAGGATGTGGAGTCGCAGTGACAACCAGGAGGTTGGCTTGGAAGCAGCCACCCTTGAAAGAGTGCGTAATAGCTCACTGGTCAAGTGATTCCGCGCCGACAATGTAGCGGGGCTCAAGCCATCCGCCGAAGCCATGGCAATCGTATGTAACTCAGGCCACTACTTGATGGTGGTCCAGGGGTACGGTTGGGTAGGGGAGCGTCGTGTCACGGGTGAAGCGCCGGAGTGATCCAGGTGTGGATGTGACACGAGTGAGAATGCAGGCATGAGTAGCGAATCACGGGTGAGAAACCCGTGCGCCGATTGATCAAGGGTTCCAGGGTCAAGCTAATCTGCCCTGGGTAAGTCGGGACCTAAGGCGAGGCCGACAGGCGTAGTCGATGGACAACGGGTTGATATTCCCGTACCGGCGAAATGGCGCCCATGATGAGCCCGGTGATGCTAACCACCCGAAGCACCTCGTACTGATCCCTTCGGGGTGAGGGCTTGGTGTGGAGCGTGGGATCCGATCCGGTAGTAGTCAAGCGATGGGGTGACACAGGAAGGTAGCCCAACCGCCGCGATGGTAGACGGCGGGTAAGCATGTAGGACGGGGCTTAGGCAAATCCGGGTCCCAGCCCTTTGGTGGGTGAGTCTGAGATGTGATGCCGAGACCTTTTGGTCGAAGTGGGTGATCCTATGCTGTCGAGAAAAACCTCTAGCGAGCCATGAGCCGCCCGTACCCGAAACCGACTCAGGTGATCAGGTAGAGAATACCGAGGCGATCGAGACAACCATGGTTAAGGAACTCGGCAAAATGCCCCCGTAACTTAGGGATAAGGGGGGCCCGAGGCGTGTACCCACTTGCTGGGGAAGCGCCGGAGGCCGCAGAGACCAGGGGAAAGCGACTGTTTACTAAAAACACAGGTCCGTGCGAAGTTGTAAGACGATGTATACGGACTGACTCCTGCCCGGTGCTGGAAGGTTAAGAGGACGGGTTAGACGTAAGTCGAAGCTCAGAATTTAAGCCCCAGTAAACGGCGGTGGTAACTATAACCATCCTAAGGTAGCGAAATTCCTTGTCGGGTAAGTTCCGACCTGCACGAATGGAGTAACGACTTTCCTACTGTCTCAACCATGGACTCGGCGAAATTGCACTACGAGTAAAGATGCTCGTTACGCGCGGCAGGACGGAAAGACCCCGGGACCTTTACTATAGTTTGGCATTGGTGTTTGGTTCGGCTTGTGTAGGATAGGTGGGAGACTGTGAAGCCTCAACGCCAGTTGGGGTGGAGTCATCGTTGAAATACCACTCTGGTCGTACTAGATGTCTAACCTAGGGCCATGATCTGGTTCAGGGACAGTGCCTGATGGGTAGTTTAACTGGGGCGGTTGCCTCCCAAAATGTAACGGAGGCGCTCAAAGGTTCCCTCAGCCTGGTTGGCAATCAGGTGTTGAGTGTAAGTGCACAAGGGAGCTTGACTGTGAGACAGACATGTCGAGCAGGGACGAAAGTCGGAACTAGTGATCCGGCGACTCCGAGTGGAAGGGTCGTCGCTCAACGGATAAAAGGTACCCCGGGGATAACAGGCTGATCTTCCCCAAGAGTCCATATCGACGGGATGGTTTGGCACCTCGATGTCGGCTCGTCGCATCCTGGGGCTGGAGTAGGTCCCAAGGGTTGGGCTGTTCGCCCATTAAAGCGGCACGCGAGCTGGGTTTAGAACGTCGTGAGACAGTTCGGTCCCTATCCGCCGCGCGCGTAGGAAACTTGAGAAAGGCTGTCCCTAGTACGAGAGGACCGGGATGGACGAACCTCTGGTGTGCCAGTTGTACCGCCAGGTGCATGGCTGGTTGGCTACGTTCGGAAGTGATAACCGCTGAACGCATCTAAGCGGGAAGCACGTTTCAAGATGAGGTTTCCCACCCCTTTGTGGGTTAAGGCCCCCAGCAGAACACTGGGTTGATAGGCCGGAGGTGTACAGCAGTAATGCCCAGCCGACCGGTACTAATAGGCCGAAGACTTGCCACAACAAACCCCCAACACACTCAACAAGCACGACTGCACTGTGTTGGTGCGCGCGTCCACATGAAGAAGACCAACCCCAGACATACATGGGGTTCATAGAGTTACGGCGGCCATAGCGGCAGGGAAACACCCGGTCCCATCCCGAACCCGGAAGTTAAGCCTGCCAGCGCCGATGGTACTGCAACCGAGAGGATGTGGGAGAGTAGGACGCCGCCGGACAAACATTGGCTCAGGGCCAGCACTTTCGAGTGCTGGCCCTGAGTGCTTTTTCGGCCCATTCGCGACCATGCACGGACGTCTCATGTGCCCCACGAGTGCTGATCAGGTGCGTTGTTCGTCCCCAGGAGGGATGGCGGGGCTCGTGGTCCACAGCCGTCGTCGGGGGCGTTGGCGCGTGTCGGGGGTGGTGCGCAAGATCGTCACGTGAGCGAGCCATCGGGGCTCCCGGGTGAGGTGTGGAAGGTGGTCGGCCGATGTCGACGGAGGACGAGACGCCGGAGACGGCGAACACGGTGCAGTTGCGGGGTCGGTTGGCGGCCGACCCTCAGGAGCGAGTGCTGCCGAGTGGCGATCGGCTGTGGACCTGTCGCTTGATCGTGCCGCGGGCGGAGATCAGGATGCTGGCATCGGGGCGCAAGGGCCCGTCGGTCGACGTCATCGAGCTGGCGGGCTGGACGTCGAAGGTGCGCCGGTCGATGGGGAGCTGGCACGCCGACGACGTGGTGGGTGTCGAGGGCGCGCTGCGGCGGCGGTTCTACCGCACCGGCGGGTCCGTGGGCTCGCGGATGGAGGTCGAGGTCACGACGGCGCGGGTGCTGCGTCGCGCAGCGACCGGATGAGGACGCCGAGGCTCGGCTTGGGCTGGAAGGAGGTGGCCTTCTCGGGCAGCAGTCGGTCCGCTTCGGCGACGCGGAGGACCAGCCCCACGGAGGGTGCGGGCATCAGGACCGCGATCGCCTCCTGGCGGGCGCCGCCCAGCGCCTCGTCGACGGTGTGGTGGTAGGAGATCGCTGCTGGGCCGTGGGGCAGCGCCGGGACGATCCGGTGGTGGAGCGCCTCCACGGCCGCCTCGTCGGGCCCGATGGCCAGGTCGACGACGGCCCACCGCTCACCGTCGGTGGCGGCGAGCCGCGCGGACGACAGGGCATGGACGGCGTCGGCCTGCGTCGCGTCGTGGTAGTCGAGACCGAGCGTCTCGGCCGCGTCGCGCAGGTCCTCGAGGGAGGTGCCGCTGAGGGTGCGATGAATCGGGCCGAGGAAGAGGGGCGTGTCCGTCTGGTCGACGAGCATCGCGAGGCCGAGGTCGGTGGGGCGGGGGCCCATGGGGGCGCCGACACGGCGGCGCTGGAGCCGGAGATAGGCCGCGTAGCGGTGGTGTCCGTCGGCGATGAGCGCGCGGCCGTCGGCCAGCTCGGCGGCGATCGCGTCGAGGGTCTCCGGCGCGCGCTCGGCCCAGATCCGGTGCTCCTGGCCGCCGCGGTCGGTGAAGGCGTGGTCGGGCTCGCGGGCGGAGATGGTGGCGACGATCTCGCGCAGGCGCGGGCTGCCCTGGTGGACGAGGAGGATGGGCGCGGGGTTGAGCTGCATCTCGTCCATCCGGTCGGCGAGCTCGTCGGCCTGGGTGGGGTGGATCCCCTCGTGGGGCAGGACCGCCCGGTCGGCGGCGTGCGCGGCGCGGCGGGAGACGTCGAGGGCGCCGACGAGGCCGCGGACGGTCATGCCGTTGGAGCTGTACTCGTGCAGGTAGAGCGCCGGCTCGGTGTCGGCGGTGACCAGGCCGCGGGCCTGCCAGCGCAGGAGGCGGGCCGAGACGTCCTTGTAGGGCCGGGCGAAGGCGCGGCCGGTGGTCGGGTTGCCGACCCGAGCCGGCGCGAGCATCAGTGCGGCGAAGGGCTCCAGACGCAACGGACCGGCCACATAGGGCGGGGTCACGAGGGTGGTTGCGTCCATCAGGGCATCGTACGGAGCGAGTGGTGGTGCGGGCTGGCAAGGTGGGGCTCGTGTTGCTCACATCAGCGGATGCCCTGACCGGTGCCTATGACCTGGCGATGCTCGACCTGGATGGCGTGGTCTACATCGGGCGGGAAGCGGTCCCGGGCGCCGCGGGGCACATCGCCGGCGCCCGGGAGGCCGGGATGCGGGTCGCCTTCATCACCAACAACGCCTCGCGGTCGGCGGCTGTGGTGGCCGAGCATCTCCGGGAGCTGGGGGTGACGGCGCGGACCGAGGACGTGGTGACGAGCGCGCAGGCGGCGGCGCGGCTGCTGGTGGAGCGGTTCGGTCCCGGTGCCCGGGTGCTGTGCCTGGGCGGACCGGGACTGGAGAGTGCGTTGGAGGAGGCGGGTCTAGTCCCGGTCGCTGTAGAGGCGGACGCGGTCGCGGCGGTGAGTGGCTACGGACCCGACCTGCGCTGGCACGAGATCATGCGGGCCGCGGTGCGGGTGCGCGACGGACTGCCGTGGGTGGCGAGCAATACGGACCTGACCATTCCGACGTCGTACGGCACCGCGCCGGGGCACGGCGTCCTGGTCGAGATGATGGAGCGGTACACCGGCGTCACGCCCCAGGTCGCGGGCAAGCCGGCGCGGCCGCTGCTCGACGAGACCGTACGCCGGGTGGGCGGCCGGCGGCCGCTGATGGTCGGGGACCGGCTCGACACCGACATCGAGGGCGCACGGAACGCGGGGGTCGACTCCCTGCTGGTGCTGACCGGGGTGACCGGGCTGGCCGAGCTGGTGGCGGCGCGGCCGGGGGAGCGCCCCAGCTATCTGGCGCGCGACCTCGGCGGGCTGTCCGTGGCCCACCAGGCGCCGGAGCGGGTGCCGGACGGCTGGCGGCTCGGTGGGTGGCTCGGGCGGGTCGAGGACGGCCGGCTCGTGGTCGAGCCGGTGCGGTCGGGACCGGACGACCAGGCGAGCCTGAGCGTCGACGACTGGTGGCGGGTGGCGGCCGTGGCGGCGTGGCAGCACCAGGACGAGACGGGCGCGGTGCCCGACATCGGTGCGGCACGGGTCCCCGGAACGGGGTCGGGGGCGCGGTAGCCTCGGGCCATGACCGAGGTACCAGTTCCGGCGCCCACGCCGACCGGGATCGATGCCGTCGACCGGGTGCTCGACCTCGTGGCGGGTCTGGCCGAGCGCCCGCTCGAGGAGCACGCGAGCGTGCTGGAGGAGGCGCACGGCGAGCTCCGGCGCACCCTCGACAACCCACCGGCCGCACCGGCCGTCCCGTAGTGCCGCCGCGCCGACTGCGCCTCGACGCGGAGCTGGTCCGCCGCGGGCTGGCGCCGTCGCGCGAGCGCGCCGCCCAGCTGATCGCGGAGGGCCGGGTGAAGGTGGCCGGGGCGGTGGCGTCCAAGCCGGCGACGGGGGTGACGACGGACGTCGCGATCGTGGTCAAGGAGGGCGAGCACGGCCCCGACTACGTGTCGCGGGGCGCCCACAAGCTGGTGGGGGCGCTGGCGGCCTTCGGACCGCTGGGCCTGCGCGTCGAGGGCCGGCGGTGCCTGGACGCGGGGGCGTCGACCGGCGGCTTCACCGACGTGCTGCTGCGGTCCGGGGCGGCCGAGGTGGTCGCGGTCGACGTGGGCTACGGGCAGCTGCACTGGTCGCTGCAGCAGCACGACCGGGTGGTGGTGCACGACCGGACGAACGTCCGCACCCTGACCATCGACGACATCGGCGGCCCGGTGGACCTGGTGGTCGGCGACCTGTCGTTCATCTCGCTGACGTTGGTGCTGGACGCGCTGCTGGGCGTGACTCACCCCGACGGCGACCTCGCGCTGATGGTCAAGCCGCAGTTCGAGGTCGGCAAGGACCGCCTGGGGAAGGGCGGCGTGGTCCGCGACCCGGAGCTGTGGGCGGAGACGGTGCTGGGCGTCGCACGGGCGGCGGCCGAGCGCGGCTGGGGCGCGCGGGCGGTGACCGTGAGCCCGCTGCCGGGGCCCTCGGGCAATGTGGAGTTCTTCCTGTGGCTGCGGCACGGGCCGGCCGAGCTGGACGAGGAGTCCATGGCGGCGATCGTCCGGCGCGGAACGTCGGACCCGGATGAGAGGGTGAGCCCATGACGTCCGCGACGAGCCAGGTCCCGCGCCGGGTGCTGGTGCTCGCCCACACCGGGCGGGCCGAGGCCCGCGAGGTCGCGCGCGCCTTCGTCAAGGAGCTGAGTGGCCACGGCATCGTGGTGCGGCTGCTGCGCCACGAGGCCGAGGACCTGGACCTGGAGCCGGAGGCGTATGTCCCGGAGGTCGAGCTGACCGACTCGGAGTCCGACGCGAGCCACGGCTGCGAGCTGACCGTGGTGATCGGCGGCGACGGCAGCATCCTGCGCGCGGCCGAGGTGACCCATCAGCGCTCGACGCCGGTGCTGGGCGTCAACCTGGGACATGTCGGCTTCCTCGCCGAGGCCGAGCACGAGGACGTGGCGGCGACGATCGAGGCGATCGTCGAACAGCGCTACACCACCGAGGACCGGCTCACCCTCGACGTGAAGGCGTACGTCGGCGGCCAGCTCGTCTACGCGACCTTCGCGGTCAACGAGGCGAGCGTGGAGAAGGCGGCGCGGGAGCGGATGCTCGAGGTGGTGGTCGAGATCGACGACCGACCGCTGTCGCGCTGGGGCTGCGACGGGGTGGTGTGCGCGACGCCGACCGGGTCGACGGCCTACAACTTCAGCGCCGGCGGCCCGATCGTGTGGCCTCAGGTCGAGGCGCTGTGCATCGTGCCGCTGAGCGCGCACGCGCTGTTCGCGCGGCCGATGGTGGTGGCGCCGTCGTCGGTGATCGCGATCGAGGTGCTCGAGGGCAACCAGGGCTCCGGGGTGCTGTGGTGCGACGGGCGGCGCAGCGTCGACCTGCCGCCGGGGGCGCGGATCGAGGTGAGCCGGGGGCAGCGGCCGGTGCGGCTGGTCCGGCTGCACTCCGCGCCCTTCGCCGACCGGCTGGTGGCGAAGTTCGGGCTCTCCGTCGAGGGCTGGCGGGGCGCGGCGGAGCAGCGCCGGGAGGCGCGCTCCCGGGGGGAGGACGCATGATCGAGGAGATCCGGATCAGCTCGCTCGGGGTCATCGACTCCTCGACGCTCGAGCTGGGGCCCGGCCTGACCGTGATCACCGGCGAGACCGGTGCCGGCAAGACCATGGTGGTGACGGCGCTGGGGCTGCTGCTGGGCGGCCGGGCCGACAGCGGCGCGGTGCGGGCGGGCGCGAAGCAGGCCCGGGTCGAGGGGCTGGTGGCGGCGCGCTCGCTGCCCGACCTGGTGAGCGCGGTCGAGGAGGCCGGGGGCGAGGCCGAGGACGACGGGGTGGTGCTGGCGCGCAATGTGAGCGCCGAGGGCCGGTCCCGGGCGTTCGCGGGCGGCGCGGCGGTGCCGGTCGCGACCCTGGCCGAGATCGCCGAGCCGCTGGTGGCGGTCCACGGGCAGTCCGACCAGCACCGGCTGCTCAAGGCGCAGACCCAGCGTCAGGCGCTGGACCGGTTCGGGGCGCTCGACAAGCTGCTCGCGACCTACGGCAAGGTCCACGACCGGCTGGTGGCCACCGAGAGGGAGCTCGCCGAGGTGGTCGCGACGGCGCGGGAGCGGGCCCGGGAGGCCGACCTGCTGCGGTTCGGGGTCGACGAGGTCGAGGCGGTGGCGCCGCAGCCGGGCGAGGATGCCGAGCTGGCGGCCGAGGAGGCGCGGCTGGGGCACGCCGACACCCTGCGCGGCGCGGCCGAGCAGGCCCGCGAGGCGCTCTCCAGCGAGCACGGCTCACCCGATGCGCTGGGCGCCGTCGCGGCGGCGCGCGGACTGCTCGAGGGGGTGCGCGACCACGACCCCGAGGCGGCGGCACTGGCCGACCGGGTGGCCGAGGTGAGCTACCTGCTGTCGGACGTCGCGGCCGACGTGGCGTCGTACGCCACCCGGATCGACACCGATCCGGCCCGCCTGGCGGCGGTGTCCGAGCGGCGCGCGGCGCTGATCGGGCTGACCCGCAAGTACGGCGACACGGTCGACGAGGTGCTCGCCTGGGCCGAGCGGTCGGCGATGCGGCTGCTCGACCTCGACTCGACCGACGACAAGATCAAGGAGCTGAGCGCGGAGGCGTCCCGGCTGCGTGTCGAGCTCGCCCAGGCCGGCGGCCGGCTGAGCGAGGCGCGGGTCAAGGCGGCCAAGCGGCTCGGGACGGCGGTGTCCGACGAGCTCACCCTGCTGGCGATGCCGCACGCCGTGGTGACCATCCGGGTCTCGCCGCGGGCGGCGGAGCCGCCGGCCGACCCGGAGCACCCGCCGGCCGACCTGCTGCAGGTGGGGGAGCGCTGGGTGAGGTTCGGGCGCAGCGGGCTCGACGAGGTCGAGTTCCTGCTGGCCGCCAACACCGGCTCCGAGCCGCGGCCGCTCCACAAGGGCGCGTCGGGCGGCGAGCTGTCGCGGGTGATGCTGGCGGTCGAGGTCTGCCTGGCCGGCACCAGTCCGGTGCCGACCTTCGTCTTCGACGAGGTCGACTCCGGGGTGGGCGGCGCGGCGGCGGTCGAGATCGGGCGGCGGCTGGCCACGCTGGCCGACGACGCCCAGGTTCTGGTCGTGACCCACCTGCCCCAGGTCGCCGCCTTCGCCGACCGCCACGTGCTGGTGGAGAAGTCCAGCGACGGGTCGGTGACGAGCTCGGGCCTGGTCACGCTCGACGACGCGGGCCGCGAGCGGGAGCTGTCGCGGATGCTGGCGGGCCTCGCGGAGTCCGACACCGCCCTCGCCCACGCCCGCGAGCTGCTCGAGCTGGCGCGAAACGCCCCGCGAGCACGCTGAATCAGCCACTCATGACGTAGGATGGAATCCCGTGAACATGGCGCCGGGTAGTGGTTCGAATCGACAGGCAAAGCACGTCTTCGTCACCGGAGGCGTCGCCTCCTCGCTGGGCAAGGGCCTGACCGCCTCCAGCCTCGGCCGGCTGCTGCGCTCGCGCGGGCTGCGGGTCACGATGCAGAAGCTCGACCCCTACCTCAACGTCGATCCCGGGACGATGAACCCGTTCCAGCACGGCGAGGTCTTCGTGACCAACGACGGCGCGGAGACCGACCTCGACATCGGTCACTACGAGCGCTTCCTCGACACCGACCTCAACCAGATCGCCAATGTCACCACCGGGCAGGTCTACTCCTCGGTGATCGCCAAGGAGCGCCGCGGCGACTACCTCGGCGACACCGTCCAGGTGATCCCCCACATCACCAATGAGATCAAGGACCGGATCCTCGCCATGGGCTACGGCGAGGAGCCGGTGGACGTGGTGATCACCGAGATCGGCGGCACCGTCGGCGACATCGAGTCGCTGCCCTTCCTCGAGGCCGCGCGCCAGGTGCGCCACGACATCGGTCGTGACAACTGCTTCTTCCTGCACGTCTCGCTGGTGCCGTTCATCGGCCCGTCGGGCGAGCTGAAGACCAAGCCCACCCAGCACTCCGTCGCCGCGCTGCGCCAGGTCGGCATCCAGCCCGACGCGGTGGTCTGCCGCGCCGACCGGGAGCTGCCGGAGAGCATCAAGAAGAAGATCTCGCTGATGTGCGACGTCGACCAGGAGGCCGTGGTCACGGCCGCCGACGCGCCGTCGATCTACGACATCCCCAAGGTGCTGCACCGCCAGGGCCTCGACGCGTACGTCGTGCGCCGGCTCAACCTGCCCTTCCGCGACGTCGACTGGACGGTCTGGGACGACCTGCTCCGCCGGGTGCACCACCCCAAGGAGGACGTCACCATCGCCCTGGTCGGCAAGTACATCGACCTGCACGACGCCTACCTCTCGGTGAGTGAGGCGCTGCGGGCGGGTGGCTTCGCCCACGAGGCGAAGGTGGAGATCCGCTGGGTCGCCTCCGACGACTGCGAGACGCCGGCGGGCGCCGCCAAGCACCTCTCCGACGTCGACGGGATCTGCGTCCCGGGTGGGTTCGGCATCCGTGGCCTCGAGGGCAAGCTGGGCGCGCTGACCTACGCCCGGGCGCACGAGATCCCGACCCTGGGCCTGTGCCTGGGCCTGCAGTCGATGGTGATCGAGTACGCCCGCACCGAGCTGGGCCTGACCAAGGCCGGCTCGACCGAGTTCGACCCCGACACCCCGGAGCCGGTGATCGCGACGATGGAGGAGCAGAAGTCCATCGTCGAGGGCGCCGGTGACCTCGGCGGCACCATGCGGCTGGGCCTGTACCCCGCCCAGCTCAAGGCGGGCACCCTGGCCCGGGAGGTCTACGGCGCCGAGGTGATCGAGGAGCGGCACCGCCACCGCTACGAGGTCAACAACGCCTACCGGGGCCAGCTCGAGGAGGCCGGCCTGGTCTTCTCCGGGCTCAACCCCGACCTCGACCTGGTGGAGTTCGTCGAGCTCCCGCGCGAGGTCCACCCCTACTACATCGGCACCCAGGCCCACCCCGAGCTGCGCTCGCGCCCGACCCGCCCGCACCCGCTGTTCGCGGGCCTCGTCGGCGCCGCCATCAAGCGCCAGCGCGAGACCCGCCTGGAGATCGACGACACCAACCTGCACGCCGAGCCGACCGACACCGAGTGACACCGAATGACACAGCGTGAGCCCCGGGGTGCGCAGGTGCTCCGTGACACCCCTGAGTCGTGGCCGGTCGAGGACAGCGTTGACCTGCACCGCGACGACTGGGTGGTGGCCTTCCGCTCCGACCTGATCCGCCGCCCGGGCGCCGACCACGAGGAGCCCTTCCGGCGCCTGGTGCTCGAGCACCCGGGGGCCGCGGTGATCCTGGCGATCGACGCCGAGGACCGGGTGCTGTGCATCAGGCAGTACCGGCATCCCGCGCAGGCCCGGCTGGTGGAGCTGCCGGCGGGGGTGATCGACCACCCGGGCGAGGATCCCGAGGACGTCGCCCGGCGCGAGCTGCGCGAGGAGGCGGCGCTGGCGGCCGAGCGGTGGACCCACCTGCTGTCGACGCTCAGCTCGCCGGGCTACTCCGCGGAGCGGATCCACTACTACCTCGCCGAGGACCTCTCGCCCGCCGACCGGGGCGACTTCGAGCTGCGCCACGAGGAGGCCGATCTCGAGGTGCTCTGGGTGCCCTTCGCCGACCTGGTCGACGCCATCCTCGCCGGCGAGGTGTCCGACGGCCCGGTGGTGCAGGCGGTGCTCGCCGTCCAGGTCCGCCGTGATCGGCAGGCCGGGCGTGGCTGACCTCGACCCGATCGACGCCGCGATCGTCCGCGAGCTCCAGGACGACGCCCGGGTGGCCAACAACGTGCTGGCCGCCCGGGTCGGCATCGCGCCGTCCACCTGTCACGGCCGGGTCCGCTCGCTCTTCGAGCGAGGAGTGATCCGGGGCGCGCACGCCGAGATCGACCAGGCCAGCATCGGCCGGCCGCTGCAGGCGATGATCTCGGTGCGGCTGCGCCCCCACGCCCGGGGCGAGCTGAGTGCCTTCGCGCAGGCGATGGCGACCCTGCCCGAGGTGCTCAACGTCTACTTCCTGGCCGGGGCCGACGACTTCCTGATCCACGTCGCCACGGCGGGCTCGGAGGAGCTGCGGGAGTTCGTGCTCAACCACCTCAGTGGCACCCGCGACGTCGCGATGACCGAGACCAGCCTGATCTTCGAGCACCTGCGCGGCCGACCGGCCGAACAGGCTTCGGCGCGGCGTCCGTCTCAGGCCTGATCGCCGACGATCCGATCCGGCTTTCCGTGCCGGCCGCGAATTTTCGCTCTAGCCTCTGGCGGCTGGCTCGACTGATCTTCATCATTTCTCTCCACAGGGGAATCCGCGACGGATTCCGTGACCGGGAGGAATCCAGATGCGCGTCGGCGTGCCCCAGGAAGTCAAGAACAACGAGTACCGGGTGGCGATCACGCCGATCGGCGTGCACGAGCTGGTCGCCCACGGCCACGAGGTCGTCATCCAGGCCGGCGCCGGCGTCGGCTCCCAGATCTCCGACGACGACTACGTCGCCTCGGGCGCGACGATCCTCCCCGACGCGGACGCGGTGTGGGGCACGGCCGACATGGTCCTCAAGGTCAAGGAGCCGATCGCCGAGGAGTACGCCCGGATGCGCGAGGGGCAGGTGCTGTTCACCTATCTCCACCTCGCCGCCGACAAGGCGCTCACCGAGGAGCTGATCGCGCGCAAGGTCACCGCGATCGCCTACGAGACGGTGCAGCTGCCCTCGGGCGCGCTGCCGCTGCTGTACCCGATGTCCGAGGTCGCCGGCTGCCTGGCGCCGCAGGTCGGCGCCTACTCGCTGATGAAGGCCCAGGGCGGCCGCGGCGTGCTGATGGGCGGCGTGGGCGGGGTCGCCAACGCCAAGGTGGTGATCATCGGCGCCGGCGTCTCCGGCCAGAACGCCGCCAACATCGCGCTCGGCATGGGCGCCGACGTCACGCTGCTCGACACCGACCTCGACAAGCTGCGGATGTCCTTCTGGCGTTACAACAACCGGGTCCACGGCCTGGCCTCGTCGAAGCTGGCCATCGAGCAGCAGGTGATGGAGGCCGACATGGTGATCGGCGCGGTGCTGATCCCCGGCGCGGCGGCGCCCAAGCTGGTCTCCAACGAGCTGGTCTCCCGGATGAAGCCCGGCTCGGTGCTGGTCGACATCGCGGTCGACCAGGGCGGCTGCTTCGAGGACACCCGGCCCACCACGCACGCCGACCCGACGTACCAGGTGCACGACTCGACCTTCTACTGCGTGGCCAACATGCCGGGGGCGGTGCCCAACACGTCTACCTATGCGCTGACCAACGCCACCCTGCCGTACGCCGTGGCGTTGGCCGACAAGGGCTGGGCCGACGCGTGCCGTGCCGACGCCAGCCTGGCCCTGGGCCTCAACACCCACGCGGGCCTGCTGACCAACGCCCCGGTGGGCGAGGCCACGGGCATCGCCGCGGTGCCGGTCGCGGAGGCGCTGGCCTGACGGGTCGGCGCCATGGCCTAACCTGACCGCGTGAGTGGACCAGGCGCGGTGGACCGGGCGGTCCGCACGTACCTGGACCACCTCGCGGTCGAGAAGGGGCTGGCGGCCAACACGCTGACGTCTTACCAGCGCGACCTGCGCCGCTACCGCGCCCACCTCGCCGCCGCCGGGATCGACTCGCTGGACGCGGTCACGGAGGCCACCGTCACCGAGTTCCTGATGCGGCTGCGCGAGGGCGACGCCGACCACCCGCCGCTGAGCGCGTCGAGCGCCGCGCGCACGGTGGTGGCGGTCCGCGGCTTCCACAGGTTCGCGGTCGCCGACGGGCTGGCCCGGGTCGACCCGGCCGCGGCGGTCAAGCCGCCGAGCCCGGCGAAGCGGCTGCCCAAGGCGCTGCCCCTGGCCGACGTCGAGGCGATCCTGGAGGCCGCCGGTGCGCCGGACACCCCGCTCGCGCTGCGGGACCGGGCGCTGCTCGAGATCCTCTACGGCACGGGCGCCCGGATCTCCGAGGCGGTCGGGCTCGACGTCGACGACGTCAGCCATCTCGCCGAGCCGGACCTCGACCCGGGCGACGCGACCCTGCTGCTGCGCGGCAAGGGCGGCAAGGAGCGACTGGTGCCGGTCGGGTCGTACGCACGGGCCGCGCTGTCGGCGTACCTGGTGCGGGGGCGGCCCGCGCTCGTCTCGGCCGCGACGCCCGCGCTCCTCCTCAACGCCCGCGGTGGCCGGCTCTCGCGCCAGTCGGCGTGGGCGGTGCTGGTCAAGGCCGCCGAGCGGGCGGGGGTGACCCGCGACGTCTCGCCCCACACGCTGCGCCACTCGTTCGCCACCCACCTGCTCGACGGCGGCGCCGACGTGCGCGTGGTCCAGGAGCTGCTCGGGCACGCGTCGGTCACCACGACGCAGGTCTACACGCTCGTCACCGTCGACAACCTGCGCGAGGTGTTCGCCACCGCGCACCCGAGGGCGCGCCATGGCTGAGTCGAGTGACGCGGCGTACGACCGGATCCTGGCGCACACCGAGAGACAGGGGCTGACCCTCTACCCCCACCAGGAGGACGCGATCCTCGCGCTGCTGGCGGGTGACAACGTGGTGCTCGCGACGCCGACCGGATCCGGCAAGTCGCTGGTCGCGATGGCGGCCGCGATGGGGGCGCTCGCCGATGACCGGGTGACCTTCTACACCGCGCCGATCAAGGCGCTGGTGAGCGAGAAGTTCTTCGACCTGGTCGAGATCTTCGGCGCCGCCGACGTCGGCATGCTCACCGGCGACGTCGCGGTCAACGCCGACGCCCCGGTCATCGCGTGCACCGCGGAGGTGCTCGCCAACATCGCGCTGCGCGAGGGCGACCGGGCCGACGTCGGCATGGTCGTGATGGACGAGTTCCACTTCTACGGCGAGCCGGGCCGCGGCTGGGCCTGGCAGGTGCCGCTCATCGAGCTGCCCCAGGCGCAGTTCCTGCTCATGTCGGCCACCCTCGGCGACACCACCGAGCTCGCCGCCGACCTGACCCGCCGCAACGGCCGCGACACGACCATCGTCGACCAGGCCGAGCGCCCCGTCCCGCTGGACTTCTCGTGGTCCCTGGAGCCGATGGGGGAGAAGCTCACCGAGCTGGTCACCACCGGCCAGGGCCCCGTGTACGTCGTCCACTTCACCCAGGCCGCCGCCGTCGAGCACGCCGTGTCGCTGCTCAGCGGCCCGGGCCGGCTCGACCTGGTGGTGCCGAAGGAGCGCAAGGAGCAGATCGCCGAGCGGATCGCCGGCGTCCGCTTCGCCGCCGGCTTCGGCAAGACCCTCAACAAGCTGCTGCGGCAGGGGATCGGCGTCCACCACGCCGGCATGCTGCCGCGCTACCGCCGCCTCGTCGAGCAGCTCGCGCAGGCCGGCCTGCTGACGGTCATCTGCGGCACGGACACCCTCGGGGTCGGCATCAACGTGCCGATCCGCACGGTGCTGTTCACCGGCCTGGCCAAGTTCGACGGCTCGCGGCAGCGGGTGCTGCGGACCCGCGAGTTCCTGCAGATCGCCGGCCGCGCGGGGCGGGCCGGCTTCGACACGGCGGGCTATGTCGTCGTCCAGGCCCCTGAGCACGTCATCGACAACGAGAAGGCGAAGGCCAAGTCCGAGGCCAAGAACGCCGCCAACCCGAAGAAGAAGTCCAAGCCGCAGCTGCGCAAGCCGCCCGAGGGCACCGTCGTGTGGAGCGAGCAGACCTTCGAGAAGCTGGTCGCCGGCAAGCCGGACCCGCTGAAGTCGCAGATGAAGGTCGACAACGCGATGCTGGTCAACGTGCTCTCCCGCGAGGAGGACGCCTTCCCGGTGCTGCGCCGACTGCTGATGGACAACCACGAGGAGCGGCGCAGCCAGCTCCGCCTGGCCAAGCGCGCGGTCCGGCTGGCGCGCAGCCTGGTCACCTCCGAGGTGCTGACCCGGCTCGACGAGGTCGACGCCTTCGGCCGGCGCTATGTGCTCACCGAGGCGCTGCCGGAGGACTTCGCGCTCAACCAGCCGCTCTCGCACTTCGCGCTCGCTGTGCTCGACGTGCTCGACCCCGACGCCGAGACCTTCACCCTCGACATCGTGTCGGTGGTCGAGGCGACTCTGGAGGCTCCGCGCCCGCTGCTGATGGCCCAGCGGCACGCCGCCCGGGGCGAGGCGATCGCGGCACTCAAGGCCGAGGGCGTCGAGTACGACGAGCGGATGGCCCTGGTGGAGGACATCACCTGGCCCGAGCCGCTCAGCGAGCTGCTCGAGCCGCTCTTCGAGACCTATCGCGAGCGGCATCCCTGGCTGGCGCCCGACGCGCTGGCGCCCAAGTCGGTCGTGCGGCAGATGTGGGAGCAGGGGATGGGCTTCACCGACCTCGTCTCGCGCTATCAGGTGGCCCGCTCCGAGGGGCTGGTGCTGCGCTACCTCACCGACGCCTACCGGGCGCTGCGCCAGACCGTGCCCGCGACGTACCGCACCGAGGAGCTGGACCTGCTCGTCGAGTGGCTAGGGGAGACGGTGCGCCAGGTCGACTCCTCGCTGCTCGACGAGTGGGAGGCGCTCAGCGACCCCGAGCACGCGTCGCGAGCGGTCCACGACCACGCGCCGCCGCCCCCACCACGACCGCTGAGCCAGCAGGGCCGGGTCTTCGAGGTGATGGTCCGCAACGCGCTGTGGCGCCGGGTCGAGCTGGTCGCCCGCGACGACGTCGACGCCCTCGCCGCGGTGGAGCCCGAAGGATCGGAGATGACCGCGGACCGTTGGGATGCGGCGCTCGAGGGGTATTACGACGAGCATGAACGGCTCCTCACCGATGCCGACGCCCGCGGACCGGCGCTCCTCGCGGTCGACAGGAGCGCGAGCGGCGAGTGGCGCGTCGTCCAGACCCTGCACGATCCCGAGGGCCACCACGACTGGGTCATCGAGGCCGTGGTCGACCTCGCCGCGTCCGACGAGGCGGGCGAGGCCGTCGTCCGGACCGAGGCGATGCGCGCGCTGGGCGGCTAGCGCGACCGGGATCGAAGGCTGAGCACTCCTCGCGGCGCGCCTCCCGAATGTCGCCGTGTCGACATTGTTGGATGGAGGAGTCCCGGGCTCTGGGGAAGGAGCCCGCAACCACTCAGACAAAGGTGAGGGCGATGGTCGGCTTCTACGGAGGATCCAGTGCACCCGACATGCCGCCGAGGATGCCGATCCCGGCGCCCGGCAGCGACGTACCGCTCGGCACGGAGGACGCGGCCGTGACCGGGGAGGCGACGCGCGAGGACGCGATGACGCTGCAGTTCCCACTGCCGGACCGCGCCGCGCCCGAGACGGCGGCGGTGCAGACCCAGTCCGGCGAGCTGGGCCCGACCGGGCGGCCGATGCCGGTGCTGCCCGACCCGAAGCCGGTGACGGCCCACGGGAACGCCCGGGTGATCTCGATGTGCAACCAGAAGGGTGGCGTCGGCAAGACCACGACGACCATCAACCTGGGCGCGGCGCTGGCCGAGTACGGCCGCAAGGTGCTGCTCGTCGACTTCGACCCGCAGGGCTCGCTGTCGGTGGGCCTGGGCCTCAACCCGCACGAGATGGAGAGCACGGTCTACAACCTGCTCATGGACCCGGAGGCCACCCTCGACGAGGTCGTGGTGCCCTCCGGCGTGCCGGGCATGGACCTGCTGCCGTCCAACATCGACCTGTCCGCCGCCGAGGTGCAGCTGGTCCACGAGGTCGCCCGCGAGCAGACGCTGAAGCGCGTGCTCGCCCCGGCGATCGAGCAGTACGACGTCATCCTCATCGACTGCCAGCCCTCGCTCGGCCTGCTGACGGTCAACGCGCTCACCGCCTCCGACGGCGTGATCGTGCCGCTGGAGTGCGAGTACTTCGCGCTGCGCGGCGTCGCGCTGCTCAAGGCCACCATCGACAAGGTCAAGCAGCGGCTCAACCCCGGCCTGGAGGTCGACGGCGTCCTCGGCACCATGTACGACGGCCGCACCCTCCACGGGCGCGAGGTGTTGGAGCGCCTGGTGCAGGCCTGGGGCGACCAGGTCTTCCACACCGTGATCCGACGCACGGTGAAGTTCTCCGACTCCACCGTCGCCGGCGAGCCGATCACGTCGTACGCCTCCGGCTCGAGCGGGGCGGAGGCGTACCGCCAGCTCGCGAAGGAGGTGGCGGTCCGTTGCCTCGACGTGTGAGCATGCCGGCCGCGGACGACCTGTTCCGGCCGACCGCCGACGCGCCGGGTCCCGCGGTGCGCGCCGTTCCCGACCCGCCCGCCAACGTACCCGAGAAGCAGCCGAAGGGTCCCACCGGCCGGGTCCGCCACGAGGAGAAGATCACGGTCTACGTCTCCTCGGCGGAGCTGATGCAGCTGGAGCAGGCCCGGCTGACCCTGCGCGGGGAGCACGGCATGGCCGTCGACCGCGGTCGCCTGGTCCGCGAGGCGCTGCACCTGGTCCTGGGCGAGCTCGAGGCCGAGGGGGAGAGCTCCGCGCTGGTCAGGCGCCTGCGTGAGTCATGATGCAGGCGTGAGCGAGGTCGAGGCGGAGGAGGGGCACGGCGGGTTCGCCGTGCGCCTGGCCAACTTCGAGGGCCCGTTCGACCTGCTGCTGAGCCTGATCTCGAAGCACAAGCTCGACGTCACCGAGATCGCGCTGTCGAAGGTCACCGACGAGTTCATCGCCCACATCAAGCAGCTCCCCGACGACTCGCTGGAGGAGACGACCTCCTTCCTGCTGGTCGCCGCGACCCTGCTCGACCTCAAGGCCGCCCGGCTGCTGCCGGCCGGCGACGTGGAGGACGAGGAGGACCTGGCCCTGCTGGAGGCGCGGGACCTGCTGTTCGCCCGGCTGCTGCAGTACAAGGCCTACAAGCAGGTCGCGGCGGTGCTCGACCAGCGGCTGCAGGCCGAGGCGCGCCGCTACCCGCGGGCGGTCGGCCTGGAGGAGCGGTACGCCGGACTGCTGCCGGAGGTGCTGATCGGGATCGGCCTCGACGCCTTCGCGGCGCTGGCCGCCAAGGCGATGACGCCCCGCCCCGAGCTGCAGCTCACCCTGCACCACATCCACGCGCCGACCGTCAGCGTGCGCGAGCAGGCGGCGATCGTCGTCGACCGGCTGCGCCGCAGCGGCACCCTCACCTTCCGGGCGCTGTGCGGCGACTCGCCGGACACGCTCACCACGGTGGCCCGCTTCCTGTCCCTGCTCGAGCTCTTCCGCGAGGGCGCGGTGGCCTTCGACCAGGTGACCCCGCTCGGGGAGCTGACCGTGCGCTGGACCGGCGACGAGGCGGTCGACGTGGAGGACCTGATCACCGACGAGTTCGACGGGGCGGCGCCGGCCGAGGACGCGCCCGCGGAGGAGAAGCCCAGCGATGACGGAGCAGCCAGCGATGACTGACCAGACCGACGAGCCGGTCGAGGAGGCCGCGGCCGAGCCGGTCGCCGAGCTGCGGCCGGCGCTGGAGGCGGTGCTGATGGTCGCCGACCAGCCGCTCGACGCGGTGGCCCTGGCGACCGCGGTCCGCTATCCCGAGACCGAGGTCGTCGCCGCGCTGAGCGCCCTCGCGGCCGAGTACGACGAGCAGGGCCGCGGCTTCGAGCTGCGCAATGTCGCCGGCGGCTGGCGCTACTACACCCGCGAGGAACTGGCGCCGGTCGTCGAGGCGTTCGTGCTCGAGGGCCAGCAGGCCCGGCTCACCCAGGCCGCCCTGGAGACCCTCGCCGTCGTCGCCTACCAGCAGCCCGTCTCGCGGGCCCGGGTGTCGGCGGTGCGGGGGGTCAACGTCGACGGCGTGATGCGGACCCTGCTCAGCCGCGGCCTGGTCGAGGAGGCCGGCCGCGACGGCGAGCACGGCGCGACCCTCTACCGCACGACCAGCTACTTCCTGGAGCGGATCGGCATCGTCTCCCTCGACGAGCTGCCCGACCTGGCGCCGCACCTGCCCGAGCTGGCGGACGTCGAGGAGGAGCTGCGCGAGAGCGTCGCCGAGCCGGTCGAGGCGCCCGCCGAGCGCGGGGACGAGGAGGCGCGCGATGACGCGTGACATCGCGGTCGACGACGACGGCCAGATCCGGCTGCAGAAGCTGCTCGCCCAGTCCGGCGTCGCCTCGCGGCGCCGGTGCGAGGAGCTGATGCTCGACGGCGAGGTGGAGGTCGACGGCGAGGTCGTGACCCGGCTCGGCACCAAGGTCGACCCGCGGACCGCGGTGATCAAGGTGTCCGGCAAGCGGCTGCCGCCGGTGTCCGAGCACGTCTACCTGGTGCTCAACAAGCCCCGCGGCGTGGTCTCCACGATGTCCGACCCGCAGGGCCGGCGGACGCTCGGCGACCTGGTGGCCGACCGGCCGGAGCGGCTCTTCCACGTCGGCCGGCTCGACACGGACACCTCGGGCCTGCTGCTGCTCACCAACGACGGCGAGTTCGCGCACCGGATGGCGCACCCGTCCTTCGAGGTGGAGAAGACCTATGTCGCCGAGGTCGCCGGCCGGATCGCCAAGGGCACCGTCGCCGACCTGCTCGCGGGGGTGACGCTCGACGACGGCCCGGTGGAGGTGCGCCGGGCGCGGGTGATCGACAGCTCGGCCGACAGGTCGATCATCGAGCTGGTCATCCACGAGGGCCGCAACCGGATCGTGCGCCGGCTGCTCGACCAGGTCGGGCACCCCGTCCGCCAGCTCAGCCGCACCCGGTTCGGCCCGATCGAGCTCGGGACCCTGCGCGGCGGCGCGATCCGCGAGCTGTCCGACGACGAGCTGGGCCAGCTGCTCGAGCTGGTCGGGCTGTAGCCGTCGTCGTCTAGGGTGCGGAGATGACCCCGAACCCGGACGCACCGCGCCCGGTCGCGCTCGTCACCGGGTCCACCTCGGGCATCGGCGCGGCCGTCGCCCGCCGCCTGGCCGACGACGGCTACGCCGTGATCGTGCACGGCCGCTCCGCCGACCGGGGCGGCGCGCTGGCGCGCGAGCTCGACGGCGCCTTCGTGCGGGCCGATCTCGCGGACGACGCGGAGCGGGTGCGGCTGGTCCGCGAGGCGCTCGCGGCGTACGGGCGGCTCGACGTGCTGGTCAACAACGCCGGCCTGAGCCGGGTCATCGCGCACGACGACCTCGACGCCGCGACGCCGGAGGTGTGGCACGAGCTGACCGAGGTCAACGTCGTCGCCCCCTTCCGGCTCGTCGCCGAGGCCCGGCCCGCCCTGCTCGCCGCGGCGTCGCGCGGGCGCGCCGGGTGCGTGGTCAACATCAGCTCGCACGCCGGGGTGCGACCGAAGGGCGCGTCCATCCCGTACGCCGCGACGAAGGCGGCGCTCAACCACACCACCCGCCTGCTCGCCCGCACCCTCGCGCCCGCGATCCGGGTCAACGCGGTCGCGCCGGGACTGGTCCACACCCCGCTCACCGCGGACTGGACCGACGCCCAGGAGCTGTGGCGCGAGCACGCCCCGATGCGGCGCGCGGCCCGTCCCGAGGACGTCGCGGACACGGTCGCCGCGCTCGTCGCGTCGGACTACCTGACGGGCGAGATCGTGGTCCTCGACGGGGGAATGAGCCTGACGTGACCGACGACGGCGGTGCGGTGATCCCGGTGCCACCGGTGCCCGCCGCCCTGCGCCGACATGTCGTCGCGCGGATCCCGTACGACGTCGACTTCGGCGCGCCCGGCGTGCACCGGGGCCTGCCGTCGACCACGATCACGCTGGTGCTGCCGCTCGACGACCCGCTCCGGGTCTCCTGGGCCGGGCGGCCCGCCAGCCTGCACGCCGCGTGGGCCTCGCTGTCCGGCCTGCACACCGAGCCCGCGGCGATCCACCACGACGGGACGCAGCGAGGCGTGCAGCTCGCGCTGAGCGTCGAGGGCGTCCGGGTGCTGCTGGGGCGACCCGCCGCGGACCTGTCCGGCGCGCTGACCGACCTCGACGAGGCCGTCGTACCGGCGGCCTTGCGGGAGCTGCCCGAGCGGCTGCACGCGCTGAGCTCGTGGACCGCGCGGATCGCGCTGGTCGACCGCACCCTCGCCGCCCTGGCCGCGCGCGGCGGCGACCCGGCGCCGCGCGCGGAGGTGGCGCACGCCCTGGCGCTGCTGACCTCGGGCAGCCGGGTGAGCGAGGTGGCCGCCGAGGTCGGCTACAGCCGGCGCCGGCTCGGGACGCTGGTGCGAGCCGAGTGCGGGCTGGCGCCCAAGGCGTTCCAGCGGGTGGCGCGGCTGGAGAGCGCGCGCGGCCTGCTCGGGCATCGGCCCCTGGCGGAGGTGGCCGCCGCGTGCGGGTACGCCGACCAGGCGCACCTGACCCGCGAGTGGACCGCCCTGGCCGGCTGTACGCCGACCACCTGGCTGCGCGAGGAGTTCCCGTTCGTTCAAGACCGGCCGGGCGAGGAGGGCGCAGGCTCGGGTCATGAGCACTGAGCAAGCAGCAGCACGAGTCCGGCTCTGGCCCGCCCTGCAGTTCCGCGACGTCGACGCGATGACCGCGTGGCTGCGGACGATCGGGTTCGTCGAGCACGGCACCTACCGTGACGAGTCCGGCACCGTCGTCCACGCCGAGTGGCTGTGGCCGGCCGGCGGCGGGATCATGTTCGGCGCGGTCCGCCCCGACGCCCCGCTGCAGCCGGCGGGCTCGGGGGCGGCGTACCTGGTCACCGACGATCCGGACGCGGTCTTCGACGCGGCGCTCGCGGCGGGCGCCACGGTCGAGCGGGCGATGGCCGACCAGGACTACGGCGGTCGCGGTGGCAGCGTGCGCGACCCGGAGGGCAACCACTGGTCGTTCGGGTCCTACCAGCCGGGCGGGGAGCCGGAGGAGTGACCGGCATCCCCTAGCCTTGCCTGCGTGTCTGAGACGAGTGTGCTCGTAGGCCCGGTCGAGATCGTCGGGACCGGCCTGATCGGCACCTCGATCGCGCTGGCCTGCCGTCGCGCCGGGCTCGAGGTGCTGCTCACCGACACCACCTCGGACCACGTGCGCACCGCGACCGGGCTCGGCGCCGGCCGGGCCCGCACGGACCAGGACGAGCCGCAGCTGGTCGTGGTCGCCGTACCTCCGGACGCGCTGGGCGCGGTGATCACCGAGGTGCTCGACCGGGTCGGCCCGGAGACCGTCGTGACCGACGTGGGCAGCGTCAAGGCCGGTCCGCTGGACGCGGTGGCGGGCCATCGGTCCGTAAGCCGGTACGTCGGCAGCCACCCGATGGCCGGCACCGAGCACTCCGGTCCGCTCACGGCCAATGCCGAGCTCTTCGACGGCCGGCCCTGGGCGATCACGCCCGGCCCCGACGCGGCGCCGTCCGCGACCCGGGTGGTCGAGGCGCTGGCACTGGTGTGTGGTGCGGTCCCGGTGCACCTGAGCCCGGTCGAGCACGACCGTGCCGTGGCGCGGACCTCTCACGTCCCGCACCTGATGGCGGCTCTCGTCGCCGGGACGCTCGCGGGCGCCTCGGCCGACCACCTCGCGCTCTCGGGCACCGGTGTCCGCGACGTGACCCGGGTCGCCGGCGGTGACCCGCGGCTCTACAGCCAGATCATCGGCGGCAACGCGACCGCGGTCGCCGCGCTGCTGGCCGAGGTCCGCGACCGGCTGGACCTCGCCCTGGAGGCGGTCGTCGGCGGCGACCGGGTGGGCCTGGAGTCGCTTCTCGCCTACGGCCAGGCCGGCACCCGCGCCATCCCCGGCAAGCACGGCGCCGCGCCGGAGCCGATGGAGGCGGTCCGGGTGGCCCTGCCCGACCAGCCGGGCGGGCTGGCCCGGCTGTTCGCCGACGCCGGCGACAGCGGCGTCAACATCGAGGACGTCCGCATCGACCACGACCCGGGCCGCCCGGTCGGCCAGGTCGAGCTCGACGTCGTCGTGGGCCGGGCCGAGGAGCTGCGGGCCGCTCTGGAGTCGAGAGGGTGGGTGACCCACCGGTAAGGTGCCGCCCGTGGACCAGCCGGTGAATGTTGTCGTGGCAGTGGACGGAACCTCCGGCTCGGGCAAGTCCAGCACCTGCCGTGCCGTGGCCGACCGGCTCGGCCTGCGCTATCTCGACACCGGCGCCCAGTACCGCGCGGTCACCTGGTGGATGCTCGACCAGGGCATCGACGTGCACGACCCGGCCGCCGTCGCCGCGCGCGCCGGCGAGCCGGTGCTCGTCTCGGGGACCGACCCGCTCGCGCCGACGATCACCGTCGACGGCCGTGATGTCTCCGTCGAGATCCGCGGCGACGCGGTCAACGGCGCGGTCTCGCCGGTCAGCGCGGTCCCCGAGGTCCGCGCCCGGCTGGTCGAGATCCAGCGCGAGCTGATCGGCGCCGGGGGGATCGTGGTCGAGGGCCGCGACATCGGCTCCGTGGTGTGGCCGCAGGCGGAGCTCAAGGTCTACCTGACCGCCGACCCGGCTGCCCGCGCCGCCCGTCGGGCGCTGGAGAACGGCGGCGCCGACGTCGCCGCCACCCGCGCGTCGCTGCTGGCCCGGGACGAGATCGACTCGGGCCGCGCGGTCGCCCCGTTGACCATGGCCGACGGCGCGGTCCACGTGGACTCCACGGACCTGACCCTCGACGAGGTCGTCGACGTCGTGGTGGGCCTGGTGATGGAGCGGGTGTGACCGCGGGGGTGAGCGCACACACCCAGCGGCCGCGCAGCGACACGGTCCGGACGCCGGCGCGCGGGCTGCTGGTGCGCGGGCGGCCCACCTCGCGCTGGCTGATCCGACGCCGCTGGGACGTGCGGGTGCACCACCCCGAGCGGTTCCCCGCCACGGGCCCGGCGGTGGTGGCCGGCAACCACATCGGCTTCGTGGACGGCCCGCTGATGGCGATCTTCGCGCCCCGGCCGGTGCACGCGCTGACCAAGACCGAGATGTTCTCGGGGCCGCTGGGCGCCTTCCTGCGCGCCTCGGGCCAGATCCCCCTCGACCGCGACCACACCGACCCGGCGGCCGTCCGGATGGCGCTGCGGGTGCTGCGCGAGGGGCACGCCGTCGGGGTGTTCCCGGAGGGCACCCGCGGGCCGGGGGACCTGGAGCGCTTCCACGGCGGCGCGGCCTACCTGGCGCTGGTGACGGGGGCGCCCGTCGTACCGCTGATCTTCCTGGGCTCGCGCGACCCGGGCGGGTCGAGCAGCTCGCTGCCCCACGGGGGAGCGCGGATCGACATCGTCGTGGGGGAGCCGTACGCCGTCGATGCGGCTCCCTGGCCCCGGACGCGGGAGAATGTCCGTCTGACCTCGGCCGCGCTGCGCACCCACCTGCAGCAGCAGCTGGCCGAAGCCCTGGACGAGACGGGGCGGCGCCTGCCCGGACCGCTCCCGCAAGGAGAACCTGATGAGTGAAGACACCCCGACCGGGGTGGTCCCGGTGCTGGCCGTCGTCGGCCGTCCCAACGTCGGCAAGTCGACCCTGGTGAACCGGATCCTCGGTCGCCGCGAGGCCGTCGTCGAGGACATCCCCGGAGTCACCCGCGACCGGGTGTCGTACGACGCCGAGTGGGCCGGGCGGGCCTTCACGCTCGTCGACACCGGCGGCTGGGACCCCGACGCCCGCGGCATGGCCGAGCGGATCAAGGTCCAGGCCGAGGTCGCGGTGACCCTGGCCGACGCGGTCCTCTTCGTGGTCGACGCCTCGGTCGGCATCACCGACGCCGACGAGGCCGTGGTCCGGGTGCTGCGCAAGTCCGGCAAGCCGGTCGTGCTCGCCGCCAACAAGGTCGACGACGAGCGGGCCGAGGCGGAGGCCTACGGGCTGTGGAATCTCGGCCTCGGTGAGCCGCACTCCGTCTCGGCGCTCCACGGCCGCGGCTCGGGCGACCTGCTCGACGCCGTCCTCGACGTGCTCCCCGAGGCCCCCGACCGGGTCGAGGAGGAGCTCGGCGGACCGCGCCGGATCGCCATCGTCGGCCGGCCCAATGTCGGCAAGTCGTCGCTGCTCAACAAGCTCGCGGGCGAGGAGCGCGTCGTCGTCGACAATGTCGCCGGCACCACGGTCGACCCGGTCGACGAGCTCGTCGAGCTCGGCGGCCGCGAGTGGCGCTTCATCGACACCGCCGGCATCCGCAAGCGGGTCAAGGAGGCCTCGGGCCACGAGTACTACGCCTGGCTGCGCACCTCCACCGCGATCGAGCGGGCCGAGGTGTGCGTGTTGGTGCTGGCCGGCAACGAGTCCATCGCCGAGCAGGACATGCGGATCCTGCAGGAGGTGCGCGAGGCCGGCAAGGCGCTCGTGATCGCCTTCAACAAGTGGGACCTGGTCGACGCCGAGCGCCGCTACTACCTCGACCGCGAGATCGAGCGCGACCTGGTGCAGGTGCAGTGGGCGCCGCGGATCAACATCACCGCCAAGACCGGCTGGCACATCGACCGCCTGGTGCCCGCGCTGGACCGCGCGATCGAGGGCTGGGAGACCCGGATCTCCACCGGCGCGCTCAACGCCTTCCTCGGCCGAATCGTCGCCGAGCACCCCCACCCGGTGCGGGGCGGCAAGCAGCCGCGGATCCTGTTCGGCAGCCAGGTGCAGAGCGCGCCGCCGGTGTTCAAGCTGTTCACCACCGGCAAGCTGGACCAGGGCTACGAGCGGTTCATCGAGCGCCGGCTGCGTGAGGAGTTCGGCTTCGTCGGCACCCCGATCGAGATCAAGGTCCAGCCGCGGGAGAAGCGCGCCCGCCGCTGACCCGGCGGCGGGTCAGATCCGCTCGATGATGGTGCCGGTCGCCATGGCGCCGCCGGCGCACATCGAGATCAGCGCGGTGCCCTGGTCGCGGCGCTCCAGCTCGTGCAGGGCGGTGGTGATCAGCCGCACGCCGGTGGCACCCACCGGGTGACCGAGCGCGATCGCGCCACCGTTGACGTTGACCTTGTCCAGGTCGACGCCGTGCACGCCGGCCCAGGACAGCACGACGGAGGCGAACGCCTCGTTGACCTCGAACAGGTCGAAGTCGCCGATCGCCATGCCGGTCTTGTCGAGCAGGCGCTGGGTGGCGTCGATGGGGCCGTCGAGGTGGAAGTACGGGTCGGAGCCGACCAGGCACTGCGCCTTGATCCGGGCGCGCGGGGTCAGGCCCAGCGCGCGCGCCTTCTCCTCGTCCATGATGAGCAGCGCAGCGGCGCCGTCGGAGATCTGCGAGGAGGTGCCGGCGGTGTGCAGGCCGTCCTCGAGCACGGTGCGCAGGCCGGCCAGGCCCTCGGCGGTGGTCTCGCGCAGGCCCTGGTCGGCGTCGACGACCCGGGCCTCGCCGGTCGGGTTGCCCTCGGCGTCGAGGACCGGCGCCGAGATCGGGGCGATCTCGCGCTTGAAGCGGCCCTCGTCGACGGCCACCTTGGCCTTGGCCTGGGAGGCGAGGCCGAGCGCCTCGAGGTCGGCCCGGGTCAGGCCGCGGTTGCGCGCGATCCGGTCGGCGGCCTCGAACTGGTTGGGCATGTCGATCGACCAGTCGGCGGGCCGGGGGTCGCCCATCCCCGGCGGCACGTTGGCCCCGAGCGGGATGCGCGACATCATCTCGACGCCGCAGGCGATGCCGACGTCGATGGTTCCGGCGGCGACCATGTCGTTGACCAGGTGGGTGGCCTGCTGGCCCGAGCCGCACTGGGCGTCGAGGGCGGTCCCGGCCGTGGCCTGGGGGAGCCCGGCGTAGAGCCAGGCTCGGCGGACGGCGTCATTGGACTGCTCGCCGGCCTGGGTGACGCAGCCGCCGATCACCTGCTCCACCAGGGCCGGGTCGACCCCGGCGCGGCGCAGCACCTCGGCCTGCACGAAGCCCAAGGTCTGGGCCGGGTGCAGGCCCGCCAGCCAGCCCTTGCGCTTGCCGAGGGGAGTGCGGACTGCTTCGACGATCACCGGGTTGCCCATGAGCGCACCGTAGCACTGAAGTAGAACACGTTCTACCCGTCGTCCCACCGGCGGTTCGACACGGAAAAGTCGTTTCACGAAACCCTTTCGTATTGGCGCGATGCTTTGTACGGTGGCTCTAGAACGTGTTCCACCCCAATGGCCGTCCAGTAGCGAAAGGTTCGTCGCGTGACCGAGCTCCTCATCCCGGAGGGATGGGATCCCACCGATCCCGACATCAACGAAGTGGCGCTGCCGCACGACGAGTTCCGTGCGCTGCGGGCCAATGAGCCGATCCGCTGGATCGAGCAGGTCCCGGAGGCGCGCGCGGGCTTCCTCGACACCGGCTACTGGGCGCTGACCCGGCACGCCGAGGTCCGCCAGGTGTCCAAGGACAACGAGAACTGGTCGGCGATGGAGAACGGCGTCATCATCCGGTTCGCGCCCGACATGACCCGGGACCAGGTCGAGGTCCAGCGCGCGATGCTCATCCACCACGACCCGCCGGACCACACCAAGATGCGCGGCATCGTCTCGCGCGGCTTCACGCCGCGGGTGATCGCCGCGCTGAAGCAGGTGCTGGAGGAGCGCGCCCACGAGATCGTCGCCGAGGCCGTGGCCAAGGGCAGCGGCGACTTCGTCGAGGACATCGCCGCGGAGCTGCCGCTGCAGGCGATCGCCGACTTCCTGGGGGTGCCGCAGGAGGACCGCAAGAAGCTCTTCGAGTGGTCCAACCAGATGATGGGCTACGACGACCCCGACATCGGCGCCGACCCGGCGGTGGCGTCCATGGAGATCCTGGTCTACTTCGACCAGCTGGCCAACGAGCGCCGGGCGAACCCACAGGACGACATCGTCACCAAGCTGATCAGCGTCGGCCTCGACGACGACCACGGCGCGCTGACCAACGACGAGTTCGGCTTCTTCGTCATCCTGCTGACCGTCGCGGGCAACGAGACGACCCGCAATGCGACCAGCCACGGCATGCACGCCTTCTTCGAGCACCCCGACCAGTGGGAGCTGTGGAAGAAGGAGCGCCCGGAGACGGCCATCGACGAGATCGTCCGCTGGGCGACCCCGGTCACGGTCTTCCAGCGCACCGCCAAGAAGGACACCGAGCTCGCCGGCCAGGCGATCAAGAAGGGCGACCGCGTGGCCATGTTCTACGCGTCCGCGAACTTCGACGAGACGGTCTTCGAGGATCCCTTCACCTTCAACATCCTGCGCGAGCACAACCCGCACGTCGCCTTCGGCGGCCACGGCGCGCACTACTGCCTCGGGGCCAACCTGGCGCGGTTGCAGATCAACCTGATCTTCAACGCCATCGCCGACCTCGCGCCCGACATCGAGCTCGTGGGCAAGCCGCGCCGGCTCCGCTCCGGCTGGCTCAACGCGATCAAGGAGATGCAGGTCACCTACACGAAGTAGCCGGCCTCTTCAGCGCAGGTTCAGGGTGGCTCCGCGAGAATGGGGCCACCCTGAGCCGTCTCCTGGAGGTCGCATGCGTGTCCTGGTCGTCGACGACGAGCGGCGGCTGGCCCGCACCCTCCAGGTCGGCCTCGGCGCCGAGGGCTTCGCCGTCGACCTCGCCCACGACGGCACCGACGGCCTGTGGCTGGCCCGCGAGAACCCGTACGACGCGATCGTGCTCGACCTGATGCTGCCCGGCGTCAACGGCTACCAGGTGTGCCGCACGCTGCGCGAGGAGGGCAACTGGACGCCGATCCTGATGCTCACCGCCAAGGACGGCGAGTGGGACCAGGTCGAGGGCCTCGACACCGGCGCCGACGACTACCTCACCAAGCCCTTCTCCTTCCCGGTCCTGGTGGCGCGGCTGCGCGCGGTGGCCCGCCGGGGCGCGCGGGAGCGGCCGACGGCCCTCGAGATCGGGGACCTGGTCGTGGACCCGGCCGCCCGGCGGGTGCGCCGCGGCGACGTCGAGATCTCCCTGACGGCGCGTGAGTTCGCGGTGCTCGCCTTCCTCGCCCGCCACAAGGGCGACGTGGTCTCCAAGCGCCAGATCCTGGACGCGGTCTGGGACGGCGACTTCGAGGGCGACCCCAACATCGTCGAGGTGTACGTGCGCCACCTGCGCAACAAGGTGGACCGACCGTTCGGCCGCGAGGCGATCGAGACGCTGCGCGGCGCCGGGTACCGCCTGTCGAGCGACGGGGGCTGAGATGCGGCTGCGTACGACGCTCGCCGCCGTCCTCGTCGTCGCGGTGGCCCTGGTGCTGGCCGCCGTGCTGCTGGTCCTGGCGGTGCGCTCCTCCTTGCGCGACGCGGCCGAGACCGCCGCCGAGCACCGGGCGGACGACCTGGTGGCCCAGGTCGACGCGGGCCGACTCCCGGCGCCGGGGGAGCCCGACGACGAGTCCGACGACGAGCCCGACGACCTGGTCTGGCAGGTCACCGACGCCGACGGGCGGGTCGTCGTCGCCGCGGCGTCGCTGAGCGGGCGGCTTCCGCTCGACGACGACGAGGACGTCGCCCTGTCCGGAGCGGAGCACCGCTACCTGGTGGTCACCGAGGACACCGCCGACGGGGGCGCGGTCGCGGTCGCGGTGAGCCTGGAGGACGTCGACGAGACCACGGCGGCGCTGGCGGTGCCGCTGCTCCTCGGCGTACCGCTCCTGGTGCTGGTCGTCGGCGCCACCACCTGGCTGGTCGTGGGGCGCGCGCTGCGCCCGGTGGAGCGGATCCGGACCGAGGTGGAGCGGATCAGCGGCTCCAGCCTCGAGCGGCGCGTGCCGGTGCCCGCCGGGAAGGACGAGATCGGCCGCCTGGCGCACACCATGAACCAGATGCTCGGCCGGCTGCAGCGGGCCCGCGACCAGCAGCAGCAGTTCGTGTCCGACGCCTCCCACGAGCTGCGCTCGCCGGTCGCCAGCCTGCGCCAGGCAGCGGAGGTCGCCGAGGCCCATCCGGGCGCGCTGCCCGAGGGTGAGCTGGCCGCGACCGTGCGGGAGGAGTCGCTGCGGATGCAGCAGCTCGTCGACCAGCTGCTGACCCTGGCGAGGGCCGGCGAGGGCGCCGCGCGGATGACCCGCGCCGAGGTGGACCTCGACGACCTCGTCCTCGACCACGCCCGCCGCGGGGGCCCACCGGGACCGGTGGTCGACACCCGGCGCGTCGGACCCGGCCGGGTGCACGGCGATGCCGTGGCCCTCGGCCAGGTGGTGCGCAACCTGGTCGACAACGCCGTCCGGCACGCCCGGAGCCGGGTGCTGGTGGGCGTGGAGCAGCAGGCCGGCGTCGTCGTGCTGATCGTCGAGGACGACGGGCCGGGCGTGCCCGAGGCGGAGCGGGAGCGGGTCTTCGAGCGGTTCCGTCGCCTCGACGAGGCCCGGGCCCGCGACGCCGGGGGCAGCGGGCTCGGGCTGGCGATCGTGCGCGAGGTCGTGGCGGCCCACGGCGGCACCGTCGCACTCGACGCGTCCCCGCTCGGGGGTGCCCGGCTCGTCGTACGGCTGCCTTCCTGAAGGAGCCTTCAGTCGGCTTCAGGGAGCCTTCAGCACCGCTCCGGCAAGGTTCGGGACATCGGCAGAGAGGCTGCCCCGAGCGAAGGAGAGACCATGAACACCACCGCCCTGCGCCGCAAGCGGGTGCTGATCCCGGCCGTCGCGACCGTCGCCGTGCTCGCCGTCGGCGGCACTGTCTGGGCCGCGTCCGCCGACGAGGTGTCCGGCGACGAGCGCTCCCGGGTCGCCGCGGCCGCGGAGCAGGCGGCGGGCGGCGGGACGGCCGTCGACGTGGAGCACAGCGACGACGTCGGCGCGGCGTACGAGGTCGAGGTCCGCCTGGCCGACGGCTCCGAGGTCGACCTGACGCTCGACGAGGACCTGACGGTCGTGACCAAGGAGTCCGACGACGCCGACGATGCCGACGATGCCGACGATGCCGACGATGCCGACGATGCCGACGATGCCGACGATGCCGACGACCGCGTGCTCTCCGCGGACGAGCGGGCCGCCGTCGAGCGGGCCGCCCTCGACGCGGTCGGCGGGGGCACCCTGCTCGAGGCGAGCGCGAGCGACGACCCGGGTGTGGCCTACGAGGCCGAGGTCCGCGACGCGCAGGGCGTCGAGTGGGACGTCGACCTGGACGCGGGCTACGCGGTGGTGGCGAAGACGCAGGACCGCTGAGGGCGCTCGGGACCGTTCGGCGCGCCGGATGCAGTAGCGTCTCTGGTGCAAGCAGGCCGATCCTCAGGAGGTTGCGATGAGCGACGTCAACGCCGAGCAGTTCCCCGGGTTCTCCGAGAACCACTACCAGCACGGGATGCACTCCCTGGCCTGGATCTCGCTGTGGCTGATCGTGGGCCTCGGCGTCGCGTTCGGCATCTTCGGCTTCGTGTGGGGCATCAGCCACTGAGCTGCGGCCGCCGCCGGGTCAGCCGGCGGCGGTGCGCCTGACGAGGTCGTCGACCACGGCGACGACGCTCCCTCCGCTCCGCTCGGCGGCCGCCCGCTGCCGGGTCGCGCCGCCGCCCGCGAGGACCCGCGGGAGCGCCTCGGCGACCAGGGCGGCGTCGCCGTACCCCTCCAGCTGGTCGCGGACCTCCTCGACCAGCCGCTCCAGCACCTCCCGCGCCGGCCGCAGCTCGCCGGTCTCGGGCGCGAGCAGCCGGTCGCCCAGCCCGTACCGGGCGGCCCGCCAGCGCGCCGCGCGCAGCAGCTCGGCCCGCCACCGGCCACCCGGGAGGCCGGGCCCGTCGAGCTCGCGGGCCACCATCGCCCGCACCAGGACCGCGACCAGGGTCGCGTCGTCGGGGTCCGTGCAGACGTCGCCGATCCGTACCTCGACCGTCGGCTGGTGCGCCGACAGGCGGACGTCGAAGTAGAGCATCCCGTCGTCGAGGGCCGCGCCGGAGGCGATCAGTGCCCGGCCGAGCTCGTGGTAGGCCGCCACCGACCCGAAGCGGGTCGGTGAGGAGGCGCTGGGCCACTGCGCCCAGGCCTGGGAGCGCCAGGACGCGTAGCGGGTGTCGCGTCCGTGGTAGTACGGCGAGTTCGCGCTGATCGCGAGCAGCACGGACAGCCAGGGGATGAGGGCGTCGATCGCGCGCACGCCCTGCTCGTCGGAGTCGACCTGGACGTGGACGTGCTGGCCGCAGGTGCCGCCCGGCCGGGCGATCTCGCCGTAGGTCGCGATCATGGCGAGATAGCGGTCGTCGCGGGTGGTGCGGGGGGCTCCGCCCTGCAGCGGGACGGCGCCCGTGGCCGCGATCCGCGCACCCACCGCCTCGGCCGCCCGGGCGGCGCGGCCGCGCAGGCGCACCAGGTGGCGGCGCAGGTCCGCGGCGTCGCCGACCGGGGGCGTCCGGGTCTCCAGCTGGTGCGCGAACAGCTCGTGGTCGAGCTCGTCGGCCGGCTCCGGGTCGTGGTCCGCGACGTACCTGAGCACCTGCTCGGCGCGCGGCGTCGTCTCCCGGGTCTCGGGATCGACGAGGAGCAGCTCCTCCTCGACGCCCATCGTGCGCCGCTCCATGCCACCTCCCGGCCACCTCCCGGCCCTTCCGGTCCGGGCAGGAGGTACCCGCGCGGGCGAGGCGTCAGTCGCGGGCGGTGAGCACCAGCGGGTCGCCGGAGGTGATCGCGACGGTGTGCTCGGCGTGGGCGCCACGCGAGCCGTCGGCGCTGCGGATGGTCCAGCCGTCGGGGTCGAACACGATCTCGTCGGTCGTGTGCAGGAACCACGGCTCGATCGCGATCACCAGGCCGGGGCGGAGCTTGAGCCCGCGGCCGGGGCGGCCGTCGTTGGCGACATGGGGCTCGCCGTGCATGGTCCGGCCGACGCCGTGGCCGCCGAACTGCAGGTTGACCTCGAGCCCGGCCGCGTGGGCCACGTCGCCGATCGCGGCCGAGATGTCGCCGAGCCGGTTGCCGGCGCGGGCGGCGGCGATGCCGGCGGCGAGTGCGTTCTCGGTGACCTCGATCAGACGCAGGTCCTCCTCGCGCGGCGTCCCGACGACGACGGACAGCGCCGAGTCGGAGACCCAGCCGTCGACGGCGGCCGCGAAGTCGACGGAGAGCAGGTCGCCGTCCTGCAGCGTGTAGTCGTGGGGGAGGCCGTGCAGCACCGCGTCGTTGACCGAGGTGCACAGCACCTTGCCGAACGGGCTGGCGCCGAACGAGGGGTGGTAGTCGATGTAGCACGACTCCGCGCCGGCGTCCTTGATCATCTGGTGGGCCAGCGCGTCGAGCTCGAGCAGGTTGACGCCGACCGCGGCCTTCTCGGAGAGGGCCTGGATCACCGAGGCCACGAAGCGTCCGGCGGGACGCATCTGCTCGATCTGGGTGGGGGTGCGCAGCTCGATCACGAGGCCGAGCCTACTGACCGGACGAGGCGTCCCCGGCATCCACGACCACCGCGCTGTGGCTCGACGCGTCGTCGGCGTCGAACGCCAGCCCGTCGAGATGGCCGACGGCGCCGACGGTTCCGGTGCGGGCCGCCGTCTGACCGGGCTCGAGCATGCTCGGACCGTCGAGCCACGGGTCGTGCCACTCCCCGTCGACGACGGCCTTGACCCGGATGTGGTCGAGGTAGATCGTGCGGTCGCTGGTGTTGGTCGCCTCGAAGGCGAAGGTGCAGGGACTCTCGGCGCAGCTGATCGAGGTGACCGTGATCTCGAGGTCCCCGTCGTCGGTGGTGAACCGCTCGCCGATCTTCGCGCTCGGCTCGGGCGGGTCGACGAAGTCGAGCAGGTCGCCGAGGTAGCGCAGGGTCAGGAAGCCGACGACCGAGGCGATGGCGAGCGCGACGATCGAGAGCCCGAGGCCGGTCGCCGCCATCTTGGTGTGCCGACCGACCCGGCGTCCCCGGAGCACCCCGGCGACGCCCAGGCCGGCACCGAGGAGTGCCAGCAGGATGCCCAGGAAGTTGACCAGCGGGATCGGCGCGGCCACCAGCGCGACGATGCCGAGCACCAAGGCGGCGACGGCGACGCCGTTGGTGGCCGGACGTGCGGACGGCGGGAACGGCGGAGGAGGTGGGTACGGCGCGTCGCTCACGCCGTGACCCTAGCCGCGTCCGCCGCCCCCGAAACGCTCAGCTGGTCGGCTTGTCCGCGCCGACGACCCACATCGCGAAGAACTGCGAGCCGCCGCCGTAGGCGTGGCCGAGCGCCTTGCGCGCCCCGTCGACCTGGTGCTCGCCCGCCGCGCCGCGCACCTGCAGCGCCGCCTCGCCGAAGCGGAGCATGCCGGAGGCGCCGATCGGGTTGGACGAGAGCACGCCACCGGAGCAGTTGACCGGGATCCGGCCGGTCATCGCGGTCTCGCCTGCCTCGGTGAGCTTCCAGCCCTCGCCCTCGGCGGCGAACCCGAGGTTCTCCAGCCACATCGGCTCGAACCACGAGAACGGCACGTAGATCTCGGCCGCGTCGATCTCGTCGATCGGCGAGGTGATGCCGGCCTGCCTCCACAGCGCGGCCGCGGCGTCGCGGCCGGCCTGGGGGTTGACCTGGTCGCGCTCGGCGGCCGTGGTGGCCTCGGAGCGCATCACGGTGCCGTGGATCCAGGCCGGGTTCGGCGAGGACTTCGCGGTGTCCTCGTCGACGATGACCAGGGCGCAGGCGCCGTCGGAGGACGGGCAGGTCTCGTCGTACCGGATGGGGTCCCAGAGCATCTGCGAGGCCAGCACCGACTCGACGGTGGTGCCCTCGTTGTGGAGGTGCGCGTAGGGGTTCTTCAGCGCGTTGGTGCGGTCCTTGGCGGCCACGATCGCGCCGACGTGGGTCGGCGCCTGGGAGCGGCGGATGTAGGAGCGCACGTGCGGGGCGAAGTAGCCGCCGGCGCCGGCGTGGACCGGCATGTTGAACGGCAGCGGCACCGAGAGCGCCCACATCGCGTTGGACTCGGACTGCTTCTCGTAGGCGACCGTCAGCACCCGCTTGTGGACGCCCGCCTGGACCAGCGAGGAGGCGACGATCGCGGTCGAGCCGCCCACCGAGCCGGCGGTGTGCACGCGCAGCAGCGGCTTGCCGGCGGCGCCGAGCGCCTCGGCGAGGAACAGCTCCGGCATCATCACGCCCTCGAACAGGTCGGGCGCCTTGCCGACGACGATCGCGTCGATGTCGTCGAGCGTCAGGTTCGCGTCGAGGAGCGCGCGGTCGATGGCCTCGCGGCACAGGCCCGCCATCGAGACGTCCTCGCGCTTGGCGCGGTGGTGCGTCTGGCCGACGCCGATGATCGCTGCAGGCTGCTTGCCCATCAGATCCGTGCTCCTTCGGTGCTGGCTTCCAGGGTGCAGACGAGGTTCTGCTGCAGGGCGGGGCCGCTGGTCGCGTGAGCGAGGGTCTTGTCGGCCTCGCCGGACCAGATCCGCTGCGCGGCCTCGCCGACGCGGATGCCGCCGCCGGAGAACATCGGGTTGCTCGCGAGCGCGCCGCCGGACGGGTTGATGGCGACGTCGGCGCCGAGGCCGAGCTCCGCGCGGAGGATGAGCTCCTGGTGGCTGAACGGCGCGTGCAGCTCGGCCACCTCGACGCCGCCCAGGTCCAGGGCCGCGCCGGCCCGTTGGGCCGACGGCGACCGGGTGAGGTCGCGAACGCCCATCCCCATGGGGTCGACGTAGTGGGAGATGCCGGTGAGCCAGGCCGGGCGCTCCCGGACCTCGCGGGCCCGGTCACCCGCGGCGAGGACCAGGGCCGCCACCCCGTCGGTGACGGGGGAGCAGTCGTGCTTGCGCAGCGGGTCGGCGTACATCGGACGGGCGAGCAGCTCCTCGACCGACGAGCCGCCCTTGCGGACGGCGTACTCGTTCTTCTCGGCGTCGGTGAGCGAGCGGTTGGCGACTTCGGCCATCGCGCGCTCGTCCCAGAGGCCGGCGTCGATGCCGGCGCGGGCCTGGAGGCCCGCCAGCGACACCGTGTCGGGCCACAGCGGGGTCATCGTGTACGGCTCGAGCTGGAGCGCGAGGGTACGCCGCAGCACGCCCGCCGAGCTCTTGCCGAAGGCGTAGACGAGGGCGGTGTCGACCTCGCCGGTCTGGATCTTGATCCACGCCTCGTACATGGCCCAGGCGAGGTCCATCTCGACGTGCGACTCGTTGACCGGCGGGATGACGCCGATTGCGTCGACGGCCTGGACGAACGAGAACGAGCGGCCGGCCAGGTAGTCCGAGGAGCCGGAGCACCAGAACCCGACGTCCTTGCGGGTCCAGCCGGTCTGCTCGTACAGCTCCTTGAAGACCGGAACGAGGAGCTCGACGCAGGTCGGCGACCCGTCGAACCCGAGCATCTGTCGCTGGGCGAACCCGACGACGGCGACGTCACGCATCTGACTGTGTCTCCCGTCTCAGAGGTGGTGCTTGTAGGTGTCGAAGTCGGCGTCCGGGTCGCCGGTGGGCGCGAAGTGGTCGATGTTCTCCAGGGAGTACGCCCACTCGTCCCGCGGCTTCCAGACCGCCTTGACCCGCATGCCCATCCGCACCTCCTCGGCCGGGACGCCGAGGATGAGGTGCAGCAGCGCGATGTCGGCACCGTCGAGGAGCACGTACGCCGACACGTAGGGCGGGGTGATCTTCTGGCCGAGGAAGGGCACGTTGACGACGCAGAAGGTCGTGATGGTGCCGGTCTGGGCGAGCTCGACCTCCTCGACGGTCGGGGTGCCGTCGGAGGGGCAGGCGCTGCGCGGCGGGACGTAGACCTTCTGGCAGGTCGGGCAGCGCTGGCCCATGATCCGGCCCTCGTTGAGGCCGCGGTAGAACAGCGACTCCTCCGGGGAAGCGGCGTACTGGTAGTCGAGGGAGACCGTGGTGACCACGCCGGTGACCGGCTGGCCGGCTGCCGCCGCGGGGGCGGCGGTCTCCGTCTCGCCGGGCGCGAGCGGCTCGAAGCAGGCGATGTCGTTGATGTGGCCGACCCGCTCCGCGGCCCAGCGCACCCGTACCCGCATGCCGGTCGTGACCTCGGCAGGTGACGCGACGTCGAGGGCGTGCAGCAGCGGCACGTCGGCGCCGTCGAGAGTGACCAGCGCGAAGGCGAACGGCCGGTCGAAGGGCTGGTCCTTCACCGGCTCGGGGACCCAGGTCCACGAGGTGACCGTGCCGACGGAGGAGACCTCCACGAACTCGGTCGTCGCCTCGTGGGTGACCGGGTCGAACTCGAGCGGGGGGACGACGACCTGGCCGGCCGACGTACGCCCGCCCACGACCACGCCGTCGCGCAGGCCGGACAGGAAGCGACCGACGACGGGGCCGGTGGATCGCGTGTAGTCGAAGGCGACGGTGACCGGCGCCGAGAGGGTGCGGCTCATGGCCAAAGTGAAACATGTTCTGCCCAAAAGTGAAACATGTTCTAGAAATGCCGTGGCGGGTCACGGCATGATGCGACCCATGAAACTGGGCTTGCAGCTGGGGTACTGGTCCGCGCAACCGCCGCAGGGCGTCGGCGAGCTCGTCGCCGCCGCCGAGGACGCCGGCTTCGACGCGATCTTCACCGCCGAGGCGTGGGGCAGCGACGCGTTCACGCCGCTCGCCTGGTGGGGTCGCGAGACCTCCCGGGTCCGGCTCGGCACCTCGATCGTGCAGATGTCCGGCAGGACGCCGACCTCGATCGCCATGCATGCGCTGACCCTCGACCACCTGACCGGCGGCCGGGTGATCCTGGGCATGGGCGTCAGCGGTCCCCAGGTGGTCGAGGGCTGGTACGGCGTCCCCTTCTCCAAGCCGCTCGCCCGCACCCGCGAGGTGGTCTCGATCATCCGCCAGGTGCTGGCCCGCGAGGCGCCGGTGACCAACGCCGGCCCCCACCACCCGCTGCCGTACGCCGGCCCGGGCGCGGTCGGCCTCGGCAAGCCGCTCAAGCCGATCGTGCACCCGCTCCGCGCCGACCTGCCGATCTGGCTCGGCGCCGAGGGGCCCAAGAACGTCGCCCAGACCGCCGAGATCGCCGACGGCTGGATTCCGATCTTCTACACGCCCAAGAGCGCGGGCATGTACCAGCCCTGGCTCGACGAGGGCTTCGCGCGGCCGGGCGCTCGTCGTACGCGCGACGACTTCGAGATCGCCGCGACCTGCCACCTGCAGATCGTCGAGAACGCCACGCAGAAGCAGGCCGTGATCGACGGGATGAAGCCGTTCGTGTCGCTCTACATGGGCGGGATGGGCGCCAAGGAGCAGAACTTCCACCACCAGGTCTTCACCCGGATGGGCTACGGCGAGCTGGCCGACGAGGTGCAGGAGCTCTACCTGTCGGGTGAGAAGGACAAGGCGACCGCACTCATCCCGGACGAGCTGGTCGACGACATGCACATCATCGGCACGCCGACGGAGGTCAGCGAGCGGGTCGCGCAGTGGGAGGAGACCGGCGTGACCACGCTGCTGCTGTCGTGCCGCAGCGCTGCTGAGGTGCGGGGGATCGCGGAGCTGCTGGCCTGATGTCGTAGCGGTGAGTCTGGTCGCTGTCGGAGGACCGGACTACCGTCTCGTCGCATGAGGCGCGAGCCGCACGAGAACGTCGCCACGGTGCTGGTCGACCCTGCCCTCCTGCCGGACCTCGAGCTGGAGCTGGTGGAGCTCGACCTGTGGGCGTGGCCGGTCCGCACCGCCCCGATCTGCGTCGACGGCCCGCGCACGGAGTTCCAGCTCCGGCGCCGCCTGCTGGAGGCGCAGCGGGGCGCCTGGGACTGCGCGGCGGCCTGGACGCCGGTGTGGATCAGCTTCGGGGAGCGCTGGGCCCACGGCGACGACCCGTTGCCGTGGGCCGCCCACCGGGCGCTGTGGGACCTGCTCGACGCGCATGCCGACCAGGTCCGGTTCCACCGGCGGCTCGGTGGGGTGCGGCCGCTGGTCGCCCCGGTCGAGCGGCGGGCCACCGGCTGACTCCGGGTGAGCCGGTCGCCTACTCCGACTCGATCGGGTAGCCCCGCTCCCGAAAGGCCGCGATCACGACGTCCCGCTTGGCCTCGACCCGCTTGTCGAAGAGCCGCCGCCCGTCGGTGCCCTCGATGACGACCTTCCTGCCGTCGAGGTGGACGCCGACGACCGCCTCCCGAGCCAGGCGGCGCCGGTCCCGGTCGTGGACGACGACGATCGCGTCGTCGTGCACCTCCAGGCGCCACTCGTCGACCAGGACCAGGAAGGCGCCGACCAGGCCGGCCAGGAGGCCGACCGCGGGCCGGGCGACCCAGGCCCACGGCTGGTCGAGCTCGCCGACCCAGCGGAGCAGGTCCTTGAAGGGGACGAAGGGCACGTCCGCGAGCCACTGCGCGAGCAGCGGCCCGAGGGTGAGCAGCAGGACGCCGCCGGAACCCAGGAGGGCGTAGGTCCAGATCTTGTCCTCGCGGGTGGAGCCCAGGTCGTCGTACCGCACGCCACGACGCTAGGTGTCGCGCCTCCCGCGCCGCATCGGCCGCAGGGCGGGTGCGCTCCCGACCAAAGTCGGGTCCTTGCCCGGTCAATAGAACACGTTCTAGTCTGCGGGGGTGACCGACACGCTCCGCACGCCCGCCCACAACGGCCACCTGATGGTCGCCGCCCTCAAGCGCCACGCGCACCGCCCGATCGTCCACCTCGGGGACGTGACGCTGACGGGCAAGGAGACCGCGGACCGGATCTCGCAGTACATCCAGGCCTTCGAGGCGCTCGGCGCCGGCAGAGGGACGCCGGGGGCGCTGCTCGCGCTCAACCGGCCCGAGGTGCTCTTCATCCTCGGCGCCGGCCAGACCCAGGGCTTCCAGCGCACCTCGCTCCACCCGCTCGGCTCCGCCGACGACCACGCCTATGTCATCAACGACGCCGGCATCACCACGCTGGTGGTCGACCCCTACTTCGCCGACCGGGCCGTCGAGCTGCTCGGCAAGTGCCCCGGGCTCAAGCAGGTCCTCACCATCGGCCCGGTCCCCGAGAGCCTGGCCGAGGTCGGCACCGACCTCACCGAGGTCGCGGCGGGCTTCGAGCCGCGGCCGGTCCAGGCGGCGCTCCTCGAGCCGGACCACATCACCTCGATCACCTACACCGGCGGTACGACGGGCAAGCCCAAGGGCGTGATCGGCACCGTGCGCGCGTTCTCGACCATGGCGCAGATCCAGATGGCCGAGTGGGAGTGGCCCGCCGAGCCCCGCTTCCTGATGTGCACGCCGCTGTCCCACGCGGGCGCGGCCTTCTTCGTGCCCGTGGTGCTCCAGGGCGGCACCCTGTTCGTGTCCTCGCGCTTCGACCCGGCCGAGGTGCTGCGCACCATCGAGGAGCGGCGGATCAACTCGCTGATGCTGGTGCCGACCATGCTCTACGCCCTGATGGACCACCCCGACTCGCACACCCGCGACCTGTCGTCGCTGGAGACGGTCTACTACGGCGCGTCCGCGATCAACCCGGTCCGTCTCAAGGAGGCGATCGAGCGGTTCGGTCCGATCTTCGCCCAGTACTACGGGCAGTCCGAGGCGCCGATGGTGATCACCTACTTCCCGAAGGGCGACCACGTCGACGCCGACGGTACGCCGGTCGAGAGCCGGCTCACCTCGTGCGGCCGGCCCTCGGCGTACCTCCGGGCGGCGCTGCTGGACGAGGCCGGCGACCCGGTGCCGCAGGGCGAGCCGGGGGAGATCTGCGTGGCCGGCCCGCTGCTGTCGGCGGGCTACTGGCAGCTGCCCGACGCGACGGCCGAGACCTTCCGCGACGGGTGGATGCACACCGGTGACGTCGCCCGGGAGGACGAGGACGGCTTCTGGTACATCGTCGACCGGACCAAGGACATGATCGTCACCGGCGGCTTCAACGTCTTCCCCCGCGAGGTGGAGGACGTGATCGCCGAGCACCCCGCGATCGCCCAGGTCGGCGTGATCGGCACCCCGCACGAGAAGTTCGGCGAGGCGGTCACCGCGGTGGTGGTGCTGCGCGAAGGCTTCGAGCTGACCGACGAGGTCGTCACCCAGATCAAGGACGCCGTCAAGGAGCGCAAGGGCTCGGTCCAGGCACCGAAGGACGTGCTCGCCGTCGACGCGCTGCCGCTCACCGCGCTCGGCAAGCCGGACAAGAAGGCGCTGCGGGCCCGGTTCTGGACGGGGGAGCGCTCGGTCGGCTGAGCGCCCTCACTCGTCGATGAGGCGCAGGATCTCGTCGCGCGAGGAGTCGATGTGGCGCCGCATCGCCGCCGAGGCGGCCTCGCCGTCGCCCTCGGCGATCAGGTCGAGCACGAACTGGTGCTGGGCGTGGCTGGACTCCTTGATCACCTCGAAGTCGGCCAGGTCGACGGGCTGGAACATGCTGGCGCGGCTGTCCTCGATCGCGGCCGCGAGGTGCGGGTTGCCCGCGGCCCGCGCGACGGCGAGGTGGAAGACGGTGTCGGCGCGCCGGAACTCGTCCTTGTTGTCGACCGAGCGCAGCGTCTCCTGCGCGAGCCTCATCTCCGCGAGGTCCTCCTCGGTACGCCGCGCGGCGCAGAGCCGCGCGGCGACCGACTCGAGCTCTCGGCGGAACTCGATGAGGCTCAGCAGGGCGGTGCGCCGCTGCCGCAGCTCGTGAAGCGCGACTTCCGGGGCGACGCTGTTGTCCTGGATGATCGCACCGCCCGCGTTGCCGCGCAGGATCTGGATCTGACCGCTGCCCTCCAGGACCCGGAACGCCTGGCGCAGCGTCTCGCGCGCCACGCCGAGCCGTTCGGCGAGCTTGCGCTCGGCCGGCAGCTTGTCGCCCGGCAGCAGCCGGCCCAGCGAGATCTCGCGCCGGATCAGGTCGACGACGTCGGCATAGCCCGCCAGCGGGTGGTCGGGTCGGAGGGTCGCGGGAGTGCGCGCCAGCGGTGTGTCGGCCATGACGGAGCCATCCTAGGGTGTCGGGGTCGCTGACTCCGCCGGGTCGCCCTGCGCCACGGCGTCGAGAAGGGGGGCCCGCCGCTGCCGGGATCCGATCACGTAGCCGACGACCGCCGTCGCCAGGATCAGCAGCGGCATGGCGTTGACGAGGTCGGAGTCGCTGCCGGTCACGAGGGCGTAGTTGTCGAGGATGACGTAGGAGAAGTACGCGAGCGCCAGGCCGGCGGCGACCGGGGCGATCACGTGGTGCCAGGGTCGTACGGCGCCACGGCGGCGGAAGTAGAAGGGCACCGAGAACGAGCACAGCGCCATCAGCATGATGACCGACAGGGAGCCGATGCCGGCGGCCTGGGAGCCGAGGTCGACGTACGGGTCGGCGCCGGCGAGGACGTAGACCAGGGCGACGACCGCGACGAGGGCGGCCTGGGTGATCCCCGCGGCCTGCGGCGTCTGCCGCTCGGGGTGGGTGTGGGCCAGGTAGCGCGGGAGCACGCCCTCGCGTCCGAAGGCCATCAGGTAGCGCGAGGACATGTTGTGCAGCGCCATCAGCACGGCCAGCAGGCTGGTGAGCAGCAGCCAGTCGATCACCGTGGTCGAGCCGTCGCCGAGCACCGAGGCCATCGCGTCGATGGTGAACACGCCCGGGTCGGCCGCGGCCACGCTGCCGGCGTCCGTGCCGCCGTTGGTGCCGACGAGCACCCAGGCCGTCAGTACATAGAGCGTGCCGATCACGCTGATCGCCAGGTAGGTGGCCTTGGGCACGGTGCGGTGCGGGTCGCGCGCCTCCTCGCCGAAGATCGCGGTCGCCTCGAAGCCGATGAAGCAGGTCACCGCGAAGAGCAGGGCCAGGCCGGGGGAGCCGGACATGACCTCGCTCGGCGAGAACGACTGCGCGGGCAGGACGTCGAGTCCGTGCCGGGCGATGGACACGATGTCGAAGAGCACCAGGACCCCGGTCTCGACGAGCAGGATGACGCCCAGGGCCCGGACGTTCAGCTCGACGCCACGGATGCCGATGACCACCGCGATGGCGAGGGCGAGCGCCGAGAACACCCACCACGGCAGGTCCAGCCCGAGCTGCGCCTCGAAGGTCTGCTGGGAGAAGTAGCCGATCAGACCCACGACGTAGATCGTGAGCACGTTGTAGGCCACCACCGCGACCAGCCCGGCGGCCATGCCGATGCGCCGGCCGAGGCCGGCGCTGATGTAGGCGTAGAACGCACCGGCGTTGACCACGTGGGCGCTCATCGAGGTGTAGCCGACCGCGAAGAGCGCCAGCACCACCGCCACGAGCAGGAAGGTGCCGGGCGCGGCCACGCCGTTGCCGAAGCCCACGACGAGCGGCAGCGCGGTGGCCATCGCGGTCAGGGGCGCCGCGGTCGCGACGACCATGAACACGATGCCCCAGGGGGTGATGCTGTCGGCCTTGAGGGAGTCTCGCCGTTCCGCCGTCATGGGTTCTCCTCGGTGGTCCAGGTATTGATTGAATGGACGGTAATATAGGCCAATGGTCGTTGGCGAGGGTTTCGGCGAAGAATTTCTCCGCGAAATCTGGGGCAGCTTCTCCGGAAGTGTTGGACCCGATCTGGTCCATTGGTATATGATATGTGCCAATGCAGGCGAGACTCCGCCTCAGTGCGAACAGGAGGATGACCATGGTCGGCCCAAGGAGCTCAGGACGTCGCCGGGCGGCGGATGGCGGGAACGCCGCGGAGTTGGCCCGGTGAGGGGCGCCGGGAACCGGCCGGTGATCGGGCTGACCGGCCGGCGGATGGCGGCGCGGGTGATCGACGTGCCGGCGGGCTTCCACGACGCGCCCCTCGACATCTACATGAGCGAGTACGCGACGGCGGTGCTCCACGCCGGGGGCATCCCCCTGCACCTGCCGCTGGACATGAGCCCGGAGGACGTCCTCGATCTCGTGGACGGCGTGGTCTTCGTCGGCGGCGCCGACGTGGACCCGCGCCGGTACGGCGGCGTGCCCCACCCGCGCTCGGGCGGGCTCGAGCCGCTGCGCGACCAGTTCGAGCTGGACCTCGCGGCGCGCGGGCTGCGGGCCGGCGTGCCGATGCTCGGCATCTGCCGCGGCGCCCAGCTGCTCAACGTGGCGCTCGGCGGCACCCTGGTCGCCGACCTGCCGATCGGCGTGGGCGAGTCGCACGCGTCCTACGCCTACCCGCGGGCGCACCGCTCGCACGCGGTGTCCTTCACCGCCGGCTCCGCGCTCGAGGCGATCTACGGGCCCGAGACGGTCGTCAACTCCTTCCACCACCAGGCCGTCGACCGCCCCGGTCGCGACGTCGTCGTCACCGGCCGGGCCGACGACGGTGTGGTGGAGGCCTTCGAGGTCGCCGACCGCCCGGTCGTCGGCGTCCAGTGGCACCCCGAGTGCTTCACAGCAGATCCGATCTTCAACTGGTTGGTCGACGCGAGTGTCGCCCACAAGCTTCAGGAGAGTGCAGCATGACCGCAGTTCACGACGGCAAGTACGCCTACATCACCGGCGCCGGGTCGGGCATCGGCCGCGAGACCGCCCTCCGGCTGGCGCGCGAGGGCGCCCGGGTGATGGTGACCGACATCGACCTCGCGCTGGCCGAGGCCACCGCGAAGGCGATCGTGGACGCCGGTGGCGTCGCGCTCGCCGCGGCGGTCGACGTACGCGACCGCGAGGCGGTGGCCGCGTCGGTGCGCACGGTCGAGGAGGCCTGGGGCGCCCTCCACCTGCTGGTCAACAACGCCGGCCTGGTCACGCCCCACTCGTTCCGCGACCTGACCGACGACGCGTGGGACCTCGTCCTCGACGTCAACCTCAAGGGCCAGTTCGTGGTGGCCCAGGTGGTGGCCCCGCTCATCGCCCGCTCGGGCGGGGGCGCGATCGTCAACCTGTCCACGGTCGAGGCGATCGCGGTCGTCACGTCCGGCAGCACGACCCAGCCCCACTACAACGCGAGCAAGGGCGGGGTGCCGATGCTGACCAAGGCGCTGGCGATCGAGCTGGCGCCTGACAGCATCCGGGTCAACTGCGTGGCGCCCGGTCCGGTCGCCACCGACTTCTTCGACCTGGAGATGGTCACCTCGGAGGCCGGCCTGGAGTTCATGAAGCAGCGGCTCCTGGTGCCCCGGGTCGGGCAGCCCGAGGACATCGCCGCCGCGGTCTCCTTCCTGCTCTCGGACGACGCGTCGTTCATCGACGGCATCCAGCTGCCGGTCGACGGCGGGTGGCTGACCCGATGAGCGCGGACTGGCTGCTGGCCCCGGGCGACCTCGTCGCGGAGGGCATCCACACCGTCGTCGTCGCCTCGCCCGACCTCCAGGGCCGGCTGGTCGGCCGCCGGATCCCGGTCGAGAACTTCGACCGGGTCGTCGAGGACGGGGTCGAGGTCTGCACCTGCGTCTACGCCTGGGACCTGACCCAGGACCTCGGACTCGTGGAGGCCGACGTCTTCCCGCTGTGCGGCATGCACAACGGCGTCCCCGACGTCACCTTCCGGCCCGACCTGAGCACGCTGCGCCGCGCGGCCTGGCTCGACGGCATCGCCATCTGTCTCGCCGACCCGTGGGACGCGGGCAAGGGCGAGTACCTGCCGCTCTCGCCGCGGGTCATCCTGCGCCAGCAGATCGAGCGCTTCGGCGCCGACGGCCTGCGCGCCCAGATGGGCACGGAGCTGGAGTTCTACCTGTTCCGCAACGAGCCGCGTGAGCTGCGGCGCTCGGGCTTCCGCGACCTGGAGCCGACCACGATCGTGCCGGCCGACTTCATGATCCACGAGGGCAACACCTACGAGCCCTTCTTCCGCAAGCTCCGCGCCGACCTCAAGGCATCCGGCATCGAGATGGAGGCCGCGCAGTCGGAGTGGGGGACCGGCCAGTGGGAGATGACCTTCCGCTACGGCGACCCGCTCGAGATGGCCGACCGGCACGCGCTCTACAAGCTCGCCGTCCGCGACAGCGCCACGGCCGCCGGCATGAGCGCGACCTTCATGGCCAAGCCGCTGAACGGCGGACAGCCCGGGTCGTCGTGCCATGTGCACTTCTCGATCGTCGACGACGAGGGCCGCTCGGTCTTCTGGGACGACGACGCGCCGCACCACCTGGGGGAGCGGATGCACCACGCGATCGGCGGCATCCTGCAGGAGGTGCCGACGTTCATGGCGTGGTACGCCCCGACCGTCAACTCGTACCGTCGCGCGAACGGTGCCGACGTCGCCGGGTGGGGACGCACCTGGGGGCTCGACAACCGCACGACGTCGGTGCGCATCGTCGGCAACCGGCCCCGCGACCTGCGCTTGGAGTTCCGGCTCCCCGGTGCCGACACCAACCCCTATCTCACCCTCGCGGGCCTGCTCGCCTCGGCGCGCCACGGCATGGCCAAGGCCGTGACGCCACCGCCGATGACCGAGGGCAGCGGCTACGCGTCCCCGATCGACGCCGAGATCCCGCTGCACCTCGGCGAGGCCGCGAAGGCGTTCGCCGCCTCGTCGTTCGCGCGGGCGGAGTACGGCGACGACGTCGTCGAGCACTTCCGCATCCTCCTGGACCACGAGTGGCGCTCCTTCCTGGGCACCGTCAACGACTGGGACCTCGACCGCTACTTCGACAGGATCTGACGTGACCTTCACCCCACCCGAGCTCCGGACCTGGATCGACGGGACGCCGGAGGCCTCGGACCTCGAGCTCGACGACGCGCTGCACGACCCCAACACGGGCACGGTCCTGCAAGGCAACCGGGCCTCCTCGCCCGCCCAGGTCGAACGGGCCCTGGCCGGGGCCTGGTCCGCGCACAGCGCCGGCACCTGGCGCGACCTGGGCCTGGCCGGCCGGGCCGCGCTGCTGCACCGCTTCGCGGACCTCGTCGACGAGCAGCAGACGACGATCGCCGAGCTGGACTCCCTCAACAGTGGCGTCACGCTGCGGGAGACCACGCTGTTCGCGTCCAGCCTGGCCGGCACCGTCCGCGGTGCGATCGCGCTGGCCGAGCGGCGCGGCGAGTCGGCCGAGCTCGCGGCCGACCAGGGGCCGGTGCGGCTGCGCCGGGTGCCGTGGGGCCCGACCGCCCTGATCGCGCCGTGGAACGCCCCGGCCGCGGTGGCCGTCAAGAAGATGGCCTACGCGCTCCTCGCCGGTGCCCCGGTGGTGCTCAAGCCCTCGCCGGCGTCGCCGTGGAGCGCCCAGCTCCTCGCGGCCGCGGCGGCGGAGGCCGGGCTGCCGTCCGGCGTCTTCGCGCTGGTGCTCGGCGGGGGCGAGGTCGGTCAGCAGATCTGCGCCGACCCCCGGGTCAAGGCGATCTCGATGACCGGGTCGACGGCCACCGGCCGGCTGATCGCCCAGGCCAGTGCGCCGAACCTGACCCGGCTGCGCCTCGAGCTGGGCTCCAACAACCCGGCGATCGTGCTGGCCGACGCCGATCTCGCGGCCACGGTCGAGGACCTGGCCGCGGGCATGACCAAGCTCAACGGGCAGTGGTGCGAGGCGCCGCGCCGGGTGCTCGCGGACCGCGCGGTGTACGCCGACCTGGTCGCCGGCCTGGCCGAGCGGCTCCGGCGGACCCGGGTCGGCTCGGCCCTCGACGCCGACACCGAGGTGGGGCCGATGGCGTTCCGCCAGCGCCGCGACGACCTCGAGGCCCAGCGCGCACACCTGGTCGCGGCGGGCGCGAGCGCGGCGCACCGGACCGACGTGCCCGGTGGTGGCTGGTTCCTCGCTCCGACCGTCGTCTCCTCGTCCGGTCCGGTCGACCTGCCGGGCGAGGTGTTCGGCCCGATGATCGCGGTCGAGCCGTTCACGACGGTCGAGGACGCCCTCGTGCGGTCGAACGCCGGACCCCACGGCCTGGCCGGCTACGTCTTCGCCGGCGACGTCGAGCGGGCGATCGCGGTCGGTGGCCACCTCGAGGCGGGGGAGGTCAAGGTCAACGGCACCAGCCTGCTCGACATGTGCGCCGACTCGGCACAGAGCTTCTTCGGCGACAGCGGACTGGGCGGCCACGGCGACGCCGACGTCCTGGAGTTCTACGCGGGCAAGCAGATCGTGGGAGTGGACCTGGTGGACGCCCCGATGTAGGCGGAGGCGGCCCGTATCATGCTCGCCATGCGTCGACTCTCTCGGGCACTCGCCGTGGCATTCGTGGCCCTCGCCGTCCTGTTCACCGCCTCGCCCACGCCGGCCCAGGCGGCGGCCGAGCCCGACGGCAGTTACACCGCCGCGGAGACGCCGACCGAGCCCAACGGCCTGGACCGGCTCGAGATCCGGTTCCAGGTCGCCAAGAACGGCCGCAAGGTGAAGGGCTGGCTGGTCACCATGAACGTGGTCTGCGGACTCGACGTGCGACTGATCCAGCAGACCATGCCGACCATGAAGGTCAAGAAGAGCGGCCGGTTCGGCAGCGTCTTCGCCGGCACCCAGCCCGACGGCACGACCTACCGGATCGAGGTCGGCGGCAAGCTGGTCGCCAAGAAGCGCAAGGTCAAGGACGGCACGCTGTCCTACCAGGTCGGCCTGTGCCGGCGCGGCACCGACCCGGCCAACCCGCTGCGCTGGGCGGGCCGGCGTACCGGACGCTAGGCACCCGCCGGGCGCCCACGCCTCGGCGGATAGCGTGCGCCTCATGCCGGATCTCGTCATCGGGTTCGACCTCGACCTGACCCTCATCGACACCGCGCCCGGGTTCCGCGACGTGCTCGTCGCGCTGGGCACCGAGCTCGGCGTGGAGTTCCCGGTCGACGAGCTGGTGACCCGGCTCGGGCCGCCCCTCGACCTCCTGCTGGCCCCGTACCTGCCCGCCGAGGCGATCCCGGCGGCCGGTGACCGATTCCGGGCGCTCTACCCGGAGCACGCGATCGCGAGCGTGCCGGTGCTGCCGGGTGCGCACGACGCCATCGCCGCCGTACGACGCCACGGCGGCCGGGTCGTCGTGGTCACGGGCAAGTACGCCCCGAACGCCCAGCTCCACCTCGACCACACCGGCCTCGACGTCGACGTGCTCGAGGGCTGGGTCTGGGGCGTCGGCAAGGCCGAAGTGCTGCGCCGCGAGGGCGCGTCGGTCTACGTCGGCGACCACGTCCACGACGTGGAGGGCGCCCGGGCCGCCGGCGTCACGAGCGTCTCGGTGCTCACCGGCGGCAGCACCGCCGACGAGCTGCGCGCCGCCGGCACCGACGTCGTGCTGGCGGGGCTCGAGGAGTTCCCGGCCTGGCTCGACGCCCACCTGGCGGCGCGCGGCGGAGGGGTCACCGCCCCCTGAACTCCGGGGCCCGCTTCTCCAGGAACGCCCGCGGGCCCTCCTTGGCGTCCTCGGAGGAGAACACCGCCGCGCCGATCCTGGCGTCGTCGGCCCAGCACTCCTCCTCGTGCTTGCCCTCGGAGTCGCGCATGGTCTTCAGGATCGCCTGGACCGCGAGCGGGCCGTTGGCCGCGATCCGGTCGGCGATCTCGTGCGCCTTCGCGAGCGCCTCGCCGTCGGGGACGACATGGCCGATCAGGCCCAACTCCTTGGCCTCGGCCGCGCCGAGGGTGCGGCCGGTGAGCAGCAGCTCGGCCGCCACGGTGTAGGGGATCTGGCGGGGCAGCCGCACCGCGGAGCCGCCCAGCGGGTACAGCGACCAGCGCGCCTCGGCGACGCCGAACTTGGCGGACTCACCGGCGACGCGGATGTCGGTCCCCTGCAGGATCTCGGTGCCACCGGCGATGGCGGGCCCTTCGACCGCGGCGATGAGCGGCTTGGTGAGCCGGAAGCCCTTGAGCAGGCCCTTGATCGTCGTCGGGTCGTAGGCGCCGGACTCGAAGCTCTCCGACGGCGGCTTGTCGTCGGCGGCCTTGAGGTCCATGCCGGCGCAGAAGTAGCCGCCCGCGCCGGTGAGGATGCAGACCCGGATCTCGGGGTCCTCGTTGACCCGGTCCCACGCGGCCTCCATGATCCGCAGCATCTCGCTCGACAGCGCGTTGCGGCGCTCCGGCCGGTTCATCGTGACGACCAGCTTGTGGCCGTCCTGCTCGACGAGGCAATCAGTCATGTGAACAACGCTAGCGAAAAAGTGAAACGTGTTCTACTGTCGCCCTCGTGGCCCTGAACATCGCCGATCTCTTCGAACACGCTGTCGACGCCGTTCCCGACAAGCCCGCCGTGCAGGTGGGTGACGACGTCATCTCCTTCGCCGAGCTGGAGGCCGAGGCCAACCGGCTGGCGCACTACCTGCAGGCGCAGGGCATCGGGGCGGGCGACCACGTCGGCCTCTACGCGAAGAACAGCATCGAGCACGTGATCGCCCTGATCGGCATCCTGAAGGTGCGCGCGGTCGCGATCAACGTCAACTACCGCTACGTCGCGGGCGAGTTGGAGTACCTCTTCGACAACGCCGACCTGGTCGGCCTGGTGCACGACCGGGTCTACGCGCCCCTCGTCGCCGAGGTGGCGCCGAAGTTCCCGGACCTGCGGACGATCATCGCCGTGCCCAACCCGCTGGAGCCCGACGACGCGAGCGACCTGTCGTCGTTCGGCGGGGTCACGCTGGCGGAGGCGCTGGCCGGGCAGTCCGACGCCCGCGACTTCGGCGAGCGCAGCCCCGACGACATCCACATCATCTACACCGGCGGCACCACCGGCTTCCCCAAGGGCGTGATGTGGCGCCACGAGGACTTCTGGCGGGTGCTCGGCGGCGGCATCGACTTCATGACCTCCGAGCCGCTCGAGGAGTACGACCAGTCCAAGAAGGCGCTCCAGGACAGCCTGGTCACCCTGCCGCTCAGCCCGCTCATGCACGGCGGCGCGCAGGCCTCGCTGCTCATGCACCTGTTCGCCGGCCAGGTCACCATCCTGGAGCCCAAGTTCGACCCGGTGCGCACCTGGGAGCTGGTCGACAAGCACGGCGTGCAGATGATGTTCATGACCGGCGACGCGATGGCGGTCCCGCTGATCGACGCCTACGAGGCCGGTGGCTACGACGGCCAGACCCTGTTCGCCATCGCCTCCAGCGCCGCGATCTTCTCCAAGTCCGTCAAGGAGCGCTGGATGAAGGCGTTCCCCAACGCGGTCTTCACCGACTCCGTCGGCTCCTCGGAGACCGGCTTCCAGGGCACCGGCCTGCAGGACGCGAGCGCGCTGTCGACCGACGGCCCGGTCGTCTCGATCCCGCCGACCACCGTGATCCTGGGCGACGACAACCGCCCCCTCGACCCGGCCACGGACGTCGGCAAGATCGGCCGCACCGCGCGCGCCGGCAACGTCCCGGTCGGCTACTACAAGGACCCCGAGAAGTCGGCGAAGACCTTCATCGAGATCGACGGCGTGCGCTACTCGATCCCCGGCGACAACGCCCGGATCGAGGAGGGCAACCGGATCACGCTGCTCGGCCGCGGCTCCAACTGCATCAACACCGGCGGCGAGAAGGTCTACCCGGAGGAGGTCGAGCAGGCGATCAAGGCCCACCCGGGCGTCTACGACGTGCTCGTGGTCGGCCTGCCCGACGACAAGTACGGCCAGAGCGTCGCCGCCGTCGTCGAGCTGCGTCCCGGTCACGAGCTCGAGCTGGAGGAGCTGCGCACCTTCCTGCGCGCCCACCTGTCCGGCTACAAGCTGCCCCGCGCGCTGACGATCGTCCCGGAGATCCCGCGCAACGCCACCGGGAAGGCGCAGTACCCCCGGGCCAAGGAGCTCGCCCTCGCCTCCCGCACCCAGAACGAAGGAGCGAACGCCTGATGCACACCGCCCTGTGCGATGCCTTCGGCATCGAGTACCCGATCTTCGCCTTCACCCCCTCCGAGCACGTCGCGGCCGCCGTGTCGCGCGCCGGCGGCCTCGGCGTCCTGGGCTGCGTGCGGTTCAACGACACCGACGAGCTCGACCGGGTGCTCACCTGGATGGACGAGAACACCGACGGCAAGCCGTACGGCGTCGACGTGGTCATGCCGATGAAGATCCCCACCGAGGGGACCTCGGCCGACCTGTCGACGTACATCCCGGAGGACCACCGGAAGTTCGTCGACGAGACCCTGCTCAAGCTCGGCGTGCCGCCGCTGCCCGAGGGCGAGGGCCGCGAGGGCGTCCTCGGCTGGCTCCACTCCGTCGCGCGCTCCCACGTCGACGTCGCCCTGCAGCACCGCCCGGTCCTGATCGCCAACGCGCTGGGCTCGCCGCCGGTCGACGTCATCGAGCAGTGCCACGAGGCCGGCCTCAAGGTCGCCGCGCTCGCCGGCGCGCCCAAGCACGCGCTGAGCCACGTCGCCAACGGCGTCGACATCATCATCGCCCAGGGCTACGAGGCCGGCGGCCACACCGGCGAGATCGCCAGCATGGTGCTCACCCCCGACATCGTGGACGCCGTGGGTCCCGACGTCCCGGTGCTCGGCGCCGGCGGCATCGGCTCCGGACGGCAGATCGCGGCCTCGCTCGCGCTCGGCGCGCAGGGCGTGTGGACCGGCTCGATCTGGCTCGGCACCGAGGAGTACCGCAACCTGGCCGGCAACAAGGGCTGGGAGACCGCCTTCCTGCGGGCCACCTCCTCCGACACCGTGCGCACCCGGATCTACACCGGCAAGCCGGCCCGCCTGCTCAAGACGAAGTGGACCGAGGCCTGGAGCGAGGAGGGTGCTCCCGCGCCGCTGCCCATGCCCCTGCAGAACCTGCTCGTCGCCGACGCCCACAACCGGATCAACGCCTCCGGCGACCCCGACGTCATCTCGATGCCGATCGGGCAGATCGTCGGGCGGATGAACGAGGTGCGCCCGGTCGCCGAGGTCGTGGCGGACCTGGTCGCCGAGTTCGAGGCGACGGTGAAGAAGCTGGACGGTATCGCCGGGATCTGACGGGATCTTTTCACCGTCCCGGGCGCACCAGTACGGCGTGACCGACTCCTCCCTGCTGCCCTGGGCCTTCGACGACATCGCCGCCTTCGGCGCCCGCCCCCACCTCGCCGCGCACCGGCTGCACGAGCAGCCGGCGTTCACCGACGACGCCCTCGCCGACCTGCTCGACCGGCTGCCGCGCTCGGTCGTCCACCCCTACACGATGGGTGCCGACCCGACCCGGCCCGACGAGTGGCGGCGCGGCGCCGAGACCGACCTGCCGGGCAAGGAGCTGCTCGAGGTGGTCTCCCGCGGCCACCTGTGGCTCAACCTGGTCGGCGTCGACCGGCACGACCCCGAGATCGCGGGCCTCGTGGCGGACCTGTACGCCGAGATCCGGGCGCTCGTGCCGGGCTTCGCGCCGCTGCGGACCTCCGCCACGCTGCTGCTGTCGTCGCCGACGGCGATGGTCTACTACCACGCCGACAACCAGCCGAACCTGCTCTGGCACCTGCGCGGGCGCAAGCGCGCCTATGTCTACCCGCGGGCCTCGCGCTTCGTGAGCGACGAGAACCTCGAGCGCCTGGTCGCCGGCGAGACCGAGGAGGAGCTGCCCTTCGAGCTCGGGTACGACGACCAGGCGGCGGTGCTCGACCTGGAGCCCGGACAGGTGGCCTGGTGGCCGCAGAACAGCCCGCACCGGGTGGAGAACGTCGGCGGCCTGAACGTCTCGCTGTCGACCGAGCACTGGACCGCGGAGTCGGTGCGCCGCGAGCACCTGTGGACCGCCAACTACTACCTGCGCAGCCGGCTGGGCCGGGCGCCCCGCTCGACCCGGGAGCACGGCCTGCTCCCGGCCGCGAAGGTGGCGGCGATGCGGGTCGGTCGCCGGGTCGGCGTCCTGGACCCGGGGCAGCGACAGGGGCCGCGGCCGAGCTTCACCGTCGACCCGGACGTCGGCACCGGCGTCGGCGCGCTCACCCCAGCCGGGTGATCCGGACGTCGACGAACATCCGCGAGGTCGCGGCGCCGGTGTAGATGCCGCTGAGTGGGCGGACGTCGGCGTAGTCGCGGCCGGCGGCGACCATCACGTGGCGCTCGCCGGGGACCAGGTCGTTGGTGGGGTCGAAGGCGTGCCAGCCGTCGGCCCACCACTCCAGCCAGGCGTGGGACTCGCCGTGCGTCTCCTCGCCGACGAGCGGGTCCGGGTTGGGCAGCAGGTAGCCCGAGACGTAGCGGCTCGGGATGCCGACGGCGCGCAGTGCGCCGAGCGCGAGGTGGGCGATGTCCTGGCACACGCCGCTGCGCTGGCGCCAGGCCGTGGCGGCCTCGGCGTGCACGTCGGTCGCGCCCGGCAGGTAGGTGACCTCGTCGTGCACCAGCCGGAGCAGCTCGGTCGCCACCTCGTGGGGCGCGGCGCCGTCGGCGACCAGCCCGGTCGCCAGGTCGGCCAGGTCGGCGGGCGGGCGGACCCGGTCGGTGAGGGTGAGGAACTCGGCGACGTCGGCGCCGGGCGCGTCGGCCAGCTCGGCCCAGGTCGTCGTCGGGAGCGCCGTGGCGGGCGGCTCGGTGCGGACCATCGAGGTCGCGGTCACGGTCAGCTCGCGATGGGGCGCGAGCACCTCGAAGGCGGTGACCAGGGTGCCCCAGTAGTCGCGGTAGGACTGCGCCCAGGGGTGCGGCGACACCTCGACGCCGGCGTGGGTGACGGTCTGCCGGGCCGCGCTCTGGGGGGTCATCCGGGCCTCGTTGTACGACGCGCTGACCAGGCCGTCGTACTCGAAGCCGGTGACGTGGTCGATGCGGAGCTGCACGGTGGTGTCCTTGTCCTCACTGCCGGGTGCCGTGCCAGGCGAGTGCCTCGGAGCCGGCGAAGAAGTGGCGGGTGATCGCGTCGGTCGCGGCGGCGCAGGAGCGCTGGAAGCGGTCCATGGCGCCGGGGAGGTCGTCGAGGAGGTCGCTCACCGAGCGGTACTCCAGCTCGGAGCGGGCCCGGCCCAGGATCCGGCGGGCCTCGCCCTCGCTCTCGGCGCGGTACGACGTGGAGTCCAGGTTGGCCAGGCAGCGCTCGGCGCTGGTGACGGCGTACGCCACCGCGCCGGGGAAGAGCCGGTCCAGGAGCAGGAACTCGACCACCTCGCGGTCGGTCTCCAGCCCGCGGCGGGCGCGGAGGAAGGCCTCGTGGGCGCCGCAGGCGCGCAGCGTGGTGGTCCAGGCGTGCCCGGGGGAGAGCGCCGCGCTGGCCAACAGCCGGGCGGTCATGTCGGCGCGCTCGAGGGTGCGGCCGAGGACGAAGAACTGCCAGCCCTCGTCGCGGGTCATCGTCGCGTCGGCGGTGCCGTTGACCAGCGCCGCCTGGTCCCGGACCCAGCGCAGCCCACGGTCGCGGCGCATCGCCCGGAAGGCGCCGGAGTCGATGGTGAGATAGGTGGTGTTGATGGCCACCCAGAGCGGCTCCGACAGCGTCTCGCGGGCCCGGCGGGCGCTCTCCCGCGCGGCCTGCAGGCAGGCCGCGATCGACTCCGGCGACGAGAGGTCGTGGGCGAGCAGGTCGAAGAGCCGGGCCACGTCGAGCTCCTCGTCGTCCGGTGCCTCGGCGCCCATGATCGACAACACCGTCCGGCAGGTGGCCGACTCGTCCGAGGTCGGGTCCTCCAGCACGAGCTGGGTCTGCACGTCGAGGATCCGGGCGGTGTCGTCGGCCCGCTCGACGTACCGGCCGATCCAGAACAGCGACTCCGCGATCCGGCTCAGCACGGCGTCTCCCCGGTGCGGCTCTGCTGCTGTTGCTCCTGCTGGCCCTGGCGACCGGAGAGATCGCGCAGCGCGGGGCCGGCCACCTGCGGGGAGGGCGTCACGGGCGAGGTGACCGCGGTCGTCGCCGGCGTCCGGTCGGCCGTTGCCGGGCGGATACGGCCGGCCAGCACCCAGGTGTCCTTGGACCCGCCGCCACGGGAGGAGTTGACGATCAGCTCGCCCTCCGGCAGCGCGACCCGGGTCAGCCCGCCGGGGAGCACCCAGACCCGCTCGCCGTCGTTGACCGCGAACGGGCGCAGGTCGACATGACGCGGGCGCATCGCGCCGTCGGCGTACGTCGGCACGGTGGAGAGGCTGACCACGGGCTGGGCGATCCAGGCACGCGGCCGGCGGTGGATCTCGGCGCGCAGCCGGTCCAGCTCGGCCGGCGTGGCGGCCGGGCCGATCACGATGCCCTTGCCGCCGGACCCGTCGACCGGCTTCAGCACCAGCTCGTCGAGGCGGTCCAGCACCTCCTCGCGGGCGGCGTCCTCACCGAGCCGCCAGGTGTCGACATTGGGCAGCACCGGCTCCTCGGCGAGGTAGTAGCGGATCAGGTCGGGCACGTAGGTGTAGATCAGCTTGTCGTCGGCGATGCCGTTGCCGATCGCGTTGGCGAGGGTGACATTGCCCGCGCGGGCGGCGTTGACCAGCCCGGGGCAGCCCAGCATCGAGTCCGCGCGGAACTGGACCGGGTCGAGGAACTCGTCGTCGACGCGGCGGTAGATCACGTGCACCGGCTCCAGTCCGCGGGTGCTGCGCATCAGCACCCGGCCACGCCGGCACTCCAGGTCGCGGCCCTCGACCAGCTCCACGCCCATGGTGCGGGCCAGCAGCGCGTGCTCGAAGTAGGCGCTGTTGTGCACGCCCGGGGTCAGCACGACGACCGTCGGGTCGGTGACGCCGGCCGGAGCCGCCGCGCGCAGGGCGGCGAGCAGCGCCTGCGGATAGCCCGCCACCGGCCGGATCCGGTGCGCCGACATCGCCTCCGGCAGCACCGAGCCGATCGCGCGCCGGTTGGTCATCACGTAGGACACGCCGGAGGGCACCCGGACGTTGTCCTCCAGGACCAGGAAGCGGCCGTGCTCGTCGCGGATCAGGTCGATCCCGGCGACATGGCAGCGCACGCCGTTGACCGGCACGATGCCCGCCGCCTCGCGGTGGAAGGCCCCCGAGGAGACCACGGCGCTGCGGGGCACCACGCCGTCGGCGAAGACCTGCCCGAGCCCGTAGGCGTCGGCGAGGAAGGCCTCCAGCGCCCGCACCCGCTGCTGTACGCCCAGCTCGATCCGCCGCCAGTCGTCGGCCGCGATGATCCGCGGCAGGATGTCGATCGGGAAGGCCCGCTCCTCGCCCCCGATGTCGAAGGTCACGCCCTGGTCGAGGTACGACGCCGCCAGCGTGTCGATCCGGGTGCGCAGGTCGGAGCCATCGAGCGCGTCGAGCGAGGCCCGCAGCGCGTGGTACTCCGGGCGCACGCCCGATCCGTCGTGCATCTCGTCGTACGCGGCCGCCCCGTGGTCGGGAGCCCAGTCCACCGCCGTTGTCATGGTCGAACGCTAGGAAGGCGTCGTCACGGCAGTGTTTCGGCGTCGTGACGCTCTGGCGCGCCGGACCCCGGAAGTCATTAGGTTGGTCACATTACGCGCAATGTGCTGATCGCCGGGGCCGGGCCGGGAGTGAGCGGGTCCCTGGCCCGCCTGTACGCCGCGGAGGGTGGCTCGGTCGGCCTGCTCGGGGCCGACGAGGAGGTGCTGGCGCAGCTGCGCGCCGACGTGGAGGCCGCCGGCGCCCTCGCGGGCTCGGCCGTCGTCGACCTCACCGACGACGTCGCCACCCGCTCGGCCGTGACCCGCATGGCCGAGCACGTCGGACATCTCGACGTGGTCCACTTCAACCCGTCGGCCTACCGCGAGAAGGATCCGCTCAGCCTGACCCCCGACGAGCTGCTCGATGACGTCCGGCTCGGGGTCGGGGCGCTGCTCTCGGTGGTGCAGGCGGCCCGCCCGTTCCTGCGGCCGGGTGGGCGGATCACCGTCACCGGCAGCATGGCCGCCGACAGCCCGTGGTTCGGGGCCGCGTCCCTCGGCGTGCAGAAGGCCGGCGTGCAGAATCTCGTCCACAGCATCGACGCCACGGTCAAGGGCGACGGGATCCGGGCGGTGTCGGTGACGGTGCGGGGGCTGCTGAAGAAGGAGGGGCCGTTCGCCCCCGACAACGTGGCGCGGGCGCTGCGGGCCGCGATCGACCAGGACGAGTCCGCGTGGCGGACGGAGCTGCCCTACACCGGCTGAGGCCGGTCCTCAGAACGCCGACACGTCGGCGAGGTCGAAGGCGGTCCGGGCGGCGGTGACGAAGGAGTCGTGGTCCATCACCGCAGGCTAGTGGTGTGCCCTGATGGTCGACGCCACCAGCAGAGGCATGCGAGGGTGGCTCCGACCGGCGGCCGGAGGGCCGTCGTACCAGAGACGACATGGGGGTCGGCATGGTGCACGAGCAGACGACAGAGCGCGCCCGGAACCGGGGCGTACGACGACTGGTGCTGGCCGCGCTGGCGGCCGCAGTGGTGCTGGCGGGGGCGCTGGCGACGGCCGGGTCGTCCCAGGCCGACCTGTCGCTGGCCGGCGTGCCGCGGGCGAGCTGCGCCGACGGCGACCTGCCGGAGACCGCGCAGCAGGGCCGGGTGCCGGCGGCCGACTACGCCTCGGGTCGCGCGCTCCAGGGCTACCGCTGCAACACGACGGAGGTCGGGCACCACGGCAAGACCTCGCAGCTCGGCTCGGGTGGCTACAAGGTGCAGCGCTACACCGACGCGACCGGCCGGACCTGCGCCTACTACGACTCGGCGATGATGGTCGGCCTCAACCTGCCCGGCCTGCTGACCGGCGGCGCGGGGCTCGGCGTCGTGGTGCTCGACATGACCGACCCGGCGCGGCCCGTGAAGACGGCCAACCTGGTCACCCCGGCGATGCTGCAGCCGCACGAGTCGCTGCTCGTCAACGGCGAGCGCGGCCTGCTCGCCGCGGTGCTGGGCACCCTGGGCACGGCGCCCGGCGTGCTCGACGTCTACGACATCAGCCAGGACTGCCGCCGGCCGCGGCTGATGTCGACCACGCTGTCCGGCGTGATGGGCCACGAGAGCGGCTTCTCGCCCGACGGTCGCACCTTCTGGACCGCGGGCGCGGCCGGCTTCACGCTGACCGCCGTCGACCTGGCCGACCCGCGCCACCCGCGGGTGCTGCACACCAAGACCGGCGTGGTCTACCACGGGCTGCGCCTGTCCGACGACGGCCGCACCATGTACGTCGCCAACATCGGCAGCCCCAGCATCCTCACCGGTGGCCTGCTCGAGGGCGCCGGACTCGACATCCTCGACGTCTCCGACGTCCAGGACCGGCTCCCGAAGCCGGCGATCCGCACCCTCTCCCGGCTGACCTGGGAGGAGTCCTCGATCCCGCAGGTGGCCGAGCCGTTCACCCGCGACGGGAGGCAGTACGTCCTGGAGGTCGACGAGTTCAGCGACCTGTTCGGCGACTTCTCCCGGATCAACTCCGCCAAGAGCCCGGTCGGCGCCGCCCGGATCGTCGACGTCACCGACCCGCGCGCGCCGTCGGTCGTCTCGAACGTGCGCCTGGAGGTCCACGACCCGCTGCTGCGCGGCGAGGTGATGGGCGACCCGGGCGCCCGGATGATCGTGCGCAGCTACACCGGTCACTACTGCTCGCTGCCGACCCGCGACCAGCCGCGGATCGCCGCCTGCTCGATGATCGGCTCCGGGCTGCGGCTCTTCGACCTCACCGACCTGACCCGACCGCGCGAGGTGGGCTACTTCAACCAGCCCGGCCCCAACGGCGGCGCCGCGCTCTCGCAGCCCGCCTGGGACGTCGAGCGCCGGCAGGTCTGGTACACCGACCTCGACGAGGGCTTCTTCGCGGTCGGCCTGCGCGGACCGGCCGCGGCGCTGCTGCCCTGAGCCGGGTCCGCTCAGGCGTACGACGTCCCGCGCTCCGCGCGCACCCACACCGCCGCGTCGTCCGGGTCGACGCCGGCGGCGGCCAGCTCGCGCTTGACCACCTTGTTGGTGGCGGTGCGCGGCAGCGCGGCCACGATCCGCACGAAGCGGGGCCAGGCCTTGGGGGACAGGTCCTCCTGGGCGGCGAGGAAGTCCTCGAGCGCGGCCGGGGTCAGCGGGCCGCGCAGCAGCAGGGCGCAGGCGACCTGGTCGCCCACCTTGGGGTCGGGGACGGCGTAAACCGCCGCCTCGCCGATCGACGGGTGTCGCAGCAGCACCCGCTCGATGGGGGCGGTGGCGAGGTTCTCGCCGTCGACGCGCAGCCAGTCGCCGGAGCGGCCGGCGAAGTAGACCCAGCCGTCGGCGTCGCGATAGGCGAGGTCGCCGGACCAGTACATCCCGCCGCGCATCCGCTCCGCCTCGGCGGCCGCGTCCTTGTAGTAGCCGGCGAAGGCTCCGGCTCCGGTCGTGTTCACCAGCTCGCCGATCGCCTCCTCGGCGTTGGTCAGCCGCCCGGCGGCGTCGAACACGGCGTCGGGCGTGGGCGCTCCCGTCTCGGGCGAGCGGACCTCGACGCCCGGCAGCGGCATCCCGAGGCTGCCCGCGGGCATGTCCGGCCGGCGCTGGACGATGACGGCGTTCTCGGTGGAGGAGTAGGAGTCGACCACCACGCAGCCGAAGCGGGTCGCGAAGGCGGCGATGTCGGCGTCATTGGCCTCGTTCCCGAACACCAGCCGCAGCGGGTTGTCCGCGTCGTCGGGCTGCTCGGGCGTGGCGAGGACGTAGGTGAGCGGCTTGCCGACGTAGTTGGCGTAGGTCGCCCCGAAGTCGCGGACGTCGGGCAGGAAGCCCCGGGCCGAGAAGGGCGCGACGGCGACGGTCGCCCCGGTGGTCAGCGCGGGCGCCCAGCCCGCCATCACCGCGTTCGAGTGGAACATCGGCATCGCGACGTAGTGCACGTCGTCGGCGGTCAGCCCCAGTCGGCCGACGAGGTGGGTGCCCGGGCCGGTGACCTTCGCGTGGGTGACCCGCACCGCCTTGGGCGCGCCGCTCGTGCCGCTGGTGAAGATCAGCATGAACAGCGAGTCCGGGGTGGGCGCCGCGTCGGGCGGCGAGACGGCGCCGGAGTCGGCGTCCCGGGCGTCGGCGAGTGCGGTGAGGGCCAGACCCGGTGAGGCGACGACCAGCTGGCAGTCCGCCTTCGCGACGTCGGCGTCCAGTGCGGCGCCGCGGCGGGTCGCGTTCAGGCCGACGAGCACGTGGCCACCCAGGCCCGCGGCCGCGAGGTGGATCGCGAACGCCGGCCCGTTGGGCAGCAGTACGCCGACATGGGGCGGCGCGTCCGGCGTGAGCCGCTGCTCGATCCGGACGGCCAGCCGGGCCGCCGCGGCGACGTACTGCCGCCACGCCAGCTCGCGGACCGCGCCTGCCTCCCGCCAGCGCAGCGCCGGTCGGTCGTCGTCCGCGCGGGCGAGAAGCAGGTCGCGGACCGTCATGCGAAGCTGCGGCCGATCGCCAGCGCCTGCTCGGTCGCGCCCCCGAAGAGGAACTCGAAGCGCTTGCCGCTGGTGAAGTAGCGGTGCGCCTCGCCGTCGAGGTCGATCCCGACGCCGCCGTGGACGTGCACGGTGGTGTGGGCGATCCGGTGGCCCGCGTCGGCGGCCCAGAGCTTGGCGGTCGCGACCTCGGTCGCCGCCGGTAGGCCCTGGTCGAGGCGCCAGATCGCCTGCCACAGCGTCAGCCGCTGGCCCAGGACGTCGATGAAGCCGTCGGCGAGGCGCTGCGAGACCGCCTGGAAGGTGCCGATCGGGCGGCCGAACTGCTCGCGGGTCTTGGCGTACTCCGAGGTCAGCCGCAGCGCGCCCTCGGTCACGCCGAGCTGCTCGGCCGCGGCGAGCGCGACCAGGAGCTGGCCGAGGCGCTCGGCGAGGTCGGCGCCGCCCACGCGCTGTCCGGGTGCGCCGGAGAGGGTCACCAGCGCGGCCGTGTCACCGTCGCTCGTTCGCTGCCCCGCCCGCTCGACGCCGGCCGCGTCCGCCTCGACGAGGTAGACGCCGGGGCCGTCCGGACCGGTCGCGGTGACCAGGAGGGCGTCGGCGGCCAGGCCCGCGCGGACCAGGGTCTTGACGCCGTCGAGCGCGCCGTCGGCGTCGGCCGCGACCGTCGGCGTGGCCGGCAGGTGCGCGCGCTCCTCGGCGACCGCGGCCGCGTAGAGCCCGCGGTCGGCCGGGAGGCCGGCGCCGGTCAGCAGCGTCGTGCAGGCGCTGTGCGTCGCCAGGGGGAGGGGTGCGACGTGGCGGCCCACCTCGACCAGCACCCGGGCGAGGGTGACCAGGTCGAGCTCGGTCCAGTCGAAGGCGTCGCCCAGGGTCGCCCACAGCTCGCGGTCGAACCGGTCGCCGCCGGCCTCGACCGCCTTGAGGCGCGCGTTGGTGGTCTTGTCCTTCAGGATCTGGGCGGCGAGCTCCGCGGCCTCGTCCTGCTCGGGGGTGAAGAGAAAGTCCATGGTCGTGTCCTCTGCCCTCAGGCTCGCTTGGCGGCGGGCAGGCCGAGGCCGACGTACCCGATGATGTCGCGCTGGATCTCGTTGGTGCCGCCGCCGAAGGTCATCACCAGCGAGGAGCGGTGGAAGCGCTCCAGGCGGCCGGCGAGGACGGCGCCGGGGGAGTCGCCGGTGATGCCGGCGTGCGGCCCCACGACCTCCATCAGCGAGCGGTAGACCTCGGTCGCCAGCTCGGAGCCGTAGATCTTGGTCGCCGACGCCTCCGCCGGCGAGAGCGGTACGCCGTGGTCCGCGTCGGCGGCGAGCTTCCAGTTGATGAGCGTGAGCGCCTCGATCCGGGCGTGCGCGCGACCGAGCGCGATCTGCACCCACTCGGTGTCGATGACGCGGCCGCCGTCGGGGTTGCGCGTCTCGCGGGCCCAGTCCTTGACCAGCGTCAGCGAGTGCTGCAGGGGAGCGGCCGAGGTGAGCGCGACCCGCTCGTGGTTGAGCTGGTTGGTCATCAGCGCCCAGCCGCCGCCGCGCTCGCTGACCAGGTTCGACGCGGGCACCCGGACGTCGGAGTAGTAGGTCGCCGACGTGCCGACGCCGGCGACGGTGTGCACCGGCGTGTACGACACGCCCGGCGCGTCGGCCGGGACCAGGATCATCGACAGGCCCTTGTGGCGCGGGGCGTCGGGCTCGGTGCGGCACGCCATCCACAGCCAGTCGGCGTACTGGATGAGCGAGGTCCACATCTTCTGCCCGTTGATCACCCACTCGTCGCCCTCGAGCGTCGCCTTGGTCTGCAGCGAGGCGAGGTCGGTGCCGGAGCCCGGCTCGGAGTAGCCGATCGAGAAGTGCAGCTCGCCGGCGAGGATCTTCGGGAGGAAGTACTCCTTCTGCTCCTCGCTGCCGAAGCGCATGATCGTCGGCCCGACCGTGTTGAGCGTCAGGTAGGGGATCGGCACGCCCGCGATGGCGGCCACGTCGGTGAAGATCAGCTGTTCGACCATGGAGCGGGCCTGGCCGCCGTACTCCTTGGGCCAGCCGATCCCGAGCCAGCCGTCCTTGCCGATCTGGCGGATGACGTCCTTGTAGACGCCCGCCTCGCCGAACTCGCCGGTGGCCGACGCCAGGCCGGCGCGGATCTCGGGGGTGACGAGCTGGGCGAAGTACTCGCGGAGCTCGTCGCGCAGGGCTACCTGCTGCGGTTCCAGGTCGATGTGCATGTTGTCACCCTAACCGCAAAACTGTAACGTGTTCTACATGAGCGACACCCTCACCTCGAATGTGCGGAGCCTCGACCAGGGCAGCACGCCGATCCGCTTCGCGCGGGGCTGGCACTGCCTCGGGCTGGCCGAGGACTTCGCCGACGGCAAGCCGCACGCCATCCACGGCTTCGGGACCAAGCTCGTGGTCTGGCAGGGGGGCGACGGCGAGCTCAACGTGCTCGACGGCTACTGCCGCCACATGGGCGGCGACCTGACCCAGGGTGAGGTCAAGGGCGACAACATCGCCTGTCCGTTCCACGACTGGCGCTGGGGCGGCGACGGCAAGTGCAAGGAGATCCCGTACGCGCGACGCGTGCCGCTGCGGGCGCGGACCCAGCGCTACGAGACCGTCGTGCGCAACGGCCAGCTGCTCATCTGGCACGACCCCGAGGGCTCGGCCGCCGACCACGACCTGCTCCCGCCGGAGCTGCCCGACGTGATGACGGACAAGTACACGCCCTGGTCGTGGCACACCAAGGAGATCAACGGCTCCCACTGCCGCGAGCTGATCGACAACGTCGCCGACATGGCGCACTTCTACTACGTGCACTTCGCGTTCCCGACCAGCTTCCGCAACATCTTCGACGGGCACACCGCGACCCAGTTCATGGAGTCGAAGGGGCGCCCCGACACGATGGGCGGCGGGTACGGCGACGAGAACTCCACGCTCAAGTCGGTCGCGACCTACTACGGGCCGTCGTACATGATCAACTGGCTCGAGGTCGACTACAAGGGCTTCGTCACCGAGGTCATCCTGATCAACTGCCACATCCCGACCGGACCTGAGTCGTTCACGCTCCAGTACGGCATCAGCGTGCGCAAGCCCGAGGGCCTCGACGAGAAGACCTGCGCCTACATCGCCGAGCGCTACACCGAGTCCTTCGGCGACGGCTTCCTCCAGGACGTCGCGATCTGGGAGAACAAGGTCGCAGTCCAGAACCCGCTGCTGTGCGAGGAGGACGGGCCGGTCTACCAGCTGCGTCGCTGGTACGAGCAGTTCTACGTCGACGTCGCCGACATCAAGCCCGAGATGACCGACCGCTTCGAGTTCGAGGTCGACACCACCAAGGCCAACGAGTACTGGCACGCCGAGGTCGCCGACAACCTCGCCAAGCGGGCGGCCGCCGAGGCCGGGGCCGGCGCGACCGCGGACGCCTGATGGCCTCCTTCGTCCCGACCAGCGACGAGACCCTCGAGGACCTCCGGCGCTACACCGAGGACCGGCTCGTCGACGTGGCCTGCCTGGACTGCCTGGCCCGGGTCCGGGTCAAGAAGAACAGCGACCACCAGACCTCCGTGCAATGGAGCGCAGAGGCCAGGGCCGCTTGTCAAGAGTTCGTGCGACGAGACCAGCATCCCGGGGGACGGGATGTGCACAAGCCCTGCACGCGGCTGATGGCTAGCATCGACGACGCCGTTCGGGCCGGTGACGTCCCGGTCGGCGCGTACGACGGCTACTGAGCCCATCTTTTTCTCGTAGGGAGTTCCGTGGACATCGAGTCCTTCGTGCTGGACGTCGTCGCCGTGGTCGAGGAGACCGCCGACGCCAAGTCGATCAGCTTCGCCGTGCCCGCGGGCATGGAGGACAGGTTCGACTACAAGCCCGGCCAGTTCCTGACCGTGGCGGTGCCGAGCACCCAGACCGGCATCGCGGCGCGGTGCTACTCACTGTCCAGCAGCCCGCACGACGGCGGTCCGCTCACGGTCACCGTGAAGCGCACCGCCGACGGCTACGCGTCGAACTGGATCTGCGACAACCTCGCCGTCGGCGACACGCTGCGCGTGCTGCCGCCGTCCGGGATCTTCACGCCGGCCTCGCTCGACGCCGACCTGCTGCTGTTCGCGGGCGGCTCCGGGGTGACGCCGATCATGTCGATCACCCGCACCGCGCTGGCCCACGGCACGGGCCGGATCGTCGTCTTCTACGCCAACCGCGACGAGCAGTCGGTGATCTTCGCCGCCGAGCTGAGCCGGCTCGCGGCCGAGCACCCCGACCGGCTCCAGGTCGTCCACTGGCTCGAGTCGGTCCAGGGGCTGCCGACCGAGGCGCAGCTGAAGGCGTTCGCGGCGTCGTACGGCGGCTACGACTCGTTCGTGTGCGGCCCGGCGCCGTTCATGAAGATGGTCACCACGGTGCTCAAGGAGCTCGAGGTGCCGCGCAGCCTGCGCCACCAGGAGAAGTTCGTCTCGCTGGGCGGGAACCCGTTCGGCGACCTCGCCGAGCTGCAGGAGGTCGAGGCCGAGATCGCGCTGGCCGAGTCCGACGACGACGGCCCCGGCGCCGACGTGTTCGCCGACGCCCCGGCCGGGCCGGTCAAGGTCGAGGTCGAGCTCGACGGCGAGGAGTACACCTTCGACGACTGGGACCCGCGCACCAAGCTCCTCGACTTCCTCGAGAGCAAGGGCGTCAAGGCGCCTTACTCCTGCCGCGAGGGGGAGTGCTCGGCGTGCGCGATCCGGCTGGTCGAGGGCGACGTCAAGATGCTCTACAACGACGTGCTCGACAAGGACGACCTCGAGGACGGCATCCGCCTCGGCTGCCAGTCGGTGCCCTTGACCGACACGGTCAAGGTCAGCTACTCCTAGACGACAACGGCCACCGGCTGCACCCCCCTAGGATGCAGCCGGCGGCCGTCGGTCTGGGCGGCTGCCGGTGTCAGGCGGCCGGGGCCGGAGCCGCCGGCTGGGCGGCCAGGCACTTGTCGAGGCGCTTCTGGGCGTGCTCGACGCGCTGCTGCTGGAACTTCTTCGCCTTCTGCACGTGCTGCTTCTTCTCCTTGGCCGTGGCGACCGCGGCCTTGGCGTTGCGCTTCTCCTGCGCCGTGTCGGACGCCTTCACCTCGGCCTTGGCCGCGGCGATCGCCTCCTTCTTGGCGGCGAGCTTCGCGGTCAGCGACTCGAGCTTGGCCTGCGCCTTGTCGAGCTGGGCCTGCTGCTTCGCGCACGGGGCGTCGGTGGGCGGCGCGGCGACGGCGCCGGTGAGCGGCGCGACGGAGAAGCCGAGAGCGAGCACAGCCGCGGCGGCGGCGGTACGGGCGAGAGTCATGGGTGACGCTCCTTCGTGGGTCGAATCGTTCGTCACCCGGTACATGTCGTCAGCCGGGTGCGGTGTTACATCCGTCTCAGGAAAGGCGTGCGGCCAGCCGGGTGGCGCTCATGTGGGCGATCGACTCGATCGAGATCATCGGGTTGACACCGGAGGCCGTCGGGAAGCAGGAGCCGTCGGCGACGTACAGCCCCTCGACCTCCCAGGTCCGGCCGTCGGGGTCGACCGCCGAGGTCTCCCGGGAGCCGCCCATCCGCGCCGAGCCCATGATGTGGAGCGCGGCCAGGGCCAGGGTGGCCGGAGCGGCGCCCGCGGCGCGCAGGTCTCGCTCGAACGTGGCGGCGGAGCCGCGAACGCCGGGCTCGTAGCTGACCGTGCGGTGGTGGGTCGACGCGATCCACCGGGCGCCGGCCGCCTCGGCGATCCGGGCGCCACCGACCAGGCCCTGGACCAGGTGGTCGGTGTCGCGCGGGGAGAGCCGGTAGCGCACGATCGGCTCCCCGTGTCGGTCGACCCGTACGGTGCCGCCCGGGTCGCGGTCGCGGACGATGACCGCGACGCCGAGGGTGTGCCGCAGCTCGTTCATGCGCCGCCGGAAGTCGCCGGCGCCGCGCCAGTTGACGAAGCCGGTGCCGAACGCGGGCGTCAGCGGAGCGGTCTCGAAGAGCACGCCGTAGCCGTCGCCGTCGAGGTCGGTCAGCGCGTCGACGTAGCGGCTCTGCATGGCGCCGACCCAGCCGTCGACGGGCTCCTCCATCCGGCCCCAGACGGCCGTGGCCGGGTGGAGGCGGAGGTGGCGGCCGATGTTGGGGTTGGTCAGCCCGCTGCGCTGGAGCAGCGCCGGGGTCTGGATCGCGCCCGCGGCCACGACGACCGCGCGGGCCCGCACCTGGACCCGGTGCCCGTCGGCGGTGACGCCCTCGACTCCGGTGGCGCGGCCGAAGCTGGTGGTGACGGTGCGGACCGTGACGCCGGTGCAGATCCGGGCGCCGGCGCGGGCCGCGTCCTCGAGCCAGGTCTTCGCCGTCGACTGCTTGGCTCCGAGCCGGCAGCCCATCCCGCACCGCCCGCACTCGACGTCCTGGTCGCAGCCGAGCACATTGCGCGGCATCGCCGCGACCTCCCAGCCGAGCGCGCGAGCACCCCGCTCCAGGATCGCGTCGCGCGGCGCCGCCTTGTCGTGGTCGGTGTTGACGCCGAGCCGGGCGCAGACGGCGTCCATCGAGGCGGCGTACTCCTCGGTGGCGAACTGGGGTACGCCGTGACCCGCCCACTCCTCGCGCACCCGGTCGGGGGTGCGGAACGAGGTCGAGTAGTTGACGACGGTGCCCCCGCCCAGCCCCCGTCCGGCGAGCAGCGCCACCTGGCCCTCCGCCGTCGACTGCGGGCTGAGCGCGTAGAGCTGGAGGAAGCCGGTCTCCTCACTGCCGTCGAAGTGCCTCTCGTCGTGCATCCCGCCGGCCTCGAGCACGACGACGTCGAGCCCGGCCGCGGCCAGCACCCCGGCCGCCGTACCACCGCCGGCGCCGGATCCCACGACGACGACGTCGCAGCTAAGCGCGGTGTCGTGGGTGATCGGCAGCGGCCGGACCACCGGCGTCGGCGGGTCGGGGCGGAGGCCGAGCGGGCCCGGGTAGCCCAGCTCGTCCCACAGCGCCTGGCCCCCGCTCATGTAGTAGGGGAGCAGGCTCGCGGTCTTCAGGCCCTGGAAGAGCATCCGCTTCGCGCCGACCCGGCTGTCGGAGAGCGACAGCAGCACGCGTTCGCGCGCCGCCTGGTCCAGCTCGGAGAACCGCCGCGGCCGCCCGGTGAGCGTCACGCCCAGCGCCCGGCTGTTCCACGCGTCGAGAAGCGCCCGCAGCTGCCGAACCTCGCCCGGGCGTGGGTTGGCCGCCGCGATCCGCAGCGCCAGCTCGTGGGCGCCGACCTCGGTCGGGGCCGGGACGCCGTCGCCTCCGGGGGCGAAGGTGTCGGCGATGAGGCCCATGGCCCTGACCTGCCGCGCGGTGAACGCCATGACGGGACTGTAGGGCGTGTCGGTGGCCCATGGGAGGGTCTCGCCATGACTGTCGCCCTGCCCGGACCCGACGGCCGGCCCCGCTGTCCGTGGTCCCTGTCGCCCGACGAGCTGCCCTACCACGACACCGAGTGGGGCTTCCCCGTCGCCGACGACCAGCGCCTGTTCGAGAAGGTCTGCCTCGAGGGCTTCCAGTCCGGGCTGAGCTGGCGCACCATCCTGGTCAAGCGCCCCGCCTTCCGGGCCGCCTTCGCCGGCTTCGACTTCCGGGTCGTCGCCGGCTTCGACGAGCGCGACGTGGCCCGGCTGCTCGCCGACGCGGGGATCGTCCGCCACCGCGGCAAGATCGAGGCCACCATCAACAACGCCGGGCGCGCGCTCGACCTGGTCGAGGAGCGGGGCTCCCTCGCGGCCTACTTCTGGGGCTTCGAGCCGCCTCTCTCCGAGCTCGGTGACCCGCAGACGCTCACCACCTCGCCCGCGGCCGTCGCGATGTCGAAGGACCTCAAGAAGCGCGGCTGGAGGTTCGTCGGGCCCACCACCGCGTTCGCGTTCATGCAGGCGATGGGACTGGTCAACGACCACGTCGCCGGCTGCGTCACCCGCGACGAGGTCGCCGCCGCCAGGGCCGGGTTCACGCCCCCGGCGTGAGCCGCTCGCCCAGCACCGCCACCGTGTCCGGCACGAAGTCCAGCGTCGCCAGCATCTCCCGGAGCCGCTCCGGACTCACCCACGCACCCCAGGCGACCTCCTCGGGCTGCCAGGCGATCGGGCCGTCGTACACGCAGGTGTAGGCGAAGGCGTGGTAGGACGTGTGCGCGTCGGCGTAGTCGTCCTCGCCGATCGGCTCCAGCTCGACCCCGGTCACCCCGAGCTCCTCGGCCGCCTCGCGCACGGCGGCGTCGTACGGGTCCTCGCCGGCCTGGAGCACGCCGCCGGCCGCGAAGTCGTAGCGCCCGGGGAAGACGTCCTTGGTGTCGGTGCGCCGGTGGACGTAGACCTCGCCCGCGCTGTTGCGGACCACGATCAGGGTCGCCGCGTGCCGCAGGTTGCGGGCCCTCATCACCGAGCGCGGCGCCGACTCGCCCGTCGGGCGGCCGTCGGCGCCGTAGAGGGCGACCTGCTCCTCGGGGGTGTCAGCCATGGCCCCATCCTTGCTCAGGGCCGGGCATGGGTCGAGCCCCGCCGCGGGGGACGACTGTGCGCAGAACGACGACTGTTCGCACTGGTAATTCGAACAGGTGTGCGAATAGGATGAGGCATGTTCTCGGACCTGTCGGACGCCACGCCGGAGCGGCTGCTCCTGGCGGCTGAGGACGGTGTCCGTGAGCGGCGTGCGGCCGAGGTGCGGCAGCTCGAGCTGTTACTGGCCTGGGCCGACCTGCACTCCGGGGACCCGCAGGCCGAGCCCGACGCGGTCCCGGTCAGGTTCGGCGGGCCGCGGCTGGTCGACCTCGGCGGCGACGGCACCCCGGGGGTCCAGGACCTCGCGCTGCTGGAGATCGCGATCGCCCGCCACGAAGGCGTCCTGGCGACCCGCAACGCGCTCGCCGACGCCTTCGACCTGCGCCACCGCCTCCCGGCCGTATGGGCCGGCGTGCGGGCGGGACGCTGCGAGGTGTGGGTGGTGCGCAAGGTCGCGCGGATGTCGCGCAGGCTCGACCGCGCCCAGGTCCGCCTCGTCGACACCGCGCTCGCTGCGGCTCTCGACCAGGCCCCGTCGCGGATCCTGGCCATCGCCGAGGCGAAGATCATCGAGGCCGATCCCATCGCCCACCACGATCGGATCGAGAAGAACCGCCGCCTCCGGGGTGTCTGGTACCCCCAGCCCCGCCCCGGTTCCCAGATCGATGACGACACCGCCGGAGGCAGCCAGGCAGGGATCGGGACCGTGTTCGCCCGCCTCGACGAGGCCGACGCCCTCGAGCACGCCCGGATGGTCGCGAACCTCGCCACCGCGCTGGCCGAGCACGCCCCACCGCCCGCGGACGGCCAGGTGCCGCTGTCGATGGACCACTGGCGGGCCGAGGCCTTCGCGATGCTCGCCGACCCCGCCGCCGTGCTTACCTTCCTCAGCGGCCCCGCCGCCGGCGACGGCGAGGACGATGGACCATCTGATGCCGTCGCGGCCCCGGCCGCCGAGCTGGTCGTCCACGTGGCGCTGACCGACGCCGATGCGTTCGGCCCCGTCGCCCGGGTCGAGGGCCTCGGCCCGCGACTCCTCACCCAGGTCCGCGAGCTCCTCAACCACCACACGCGCCGCCACGCCACCGTCAGCGTGACCCCGGTCATCGACCTCCACGCCGGCAGGTCCGTCAGCGGCTACGAGCACCCCACCGACGTCAAGCGGCGCACCGAGCTGCGCACCGTCGGCGACATGTTCCCCCACGCCACCGGTCTCTTCACCAAGCGCGGCCGGTCACCTGACCACGACCACACCACGCCCTACGACACCCACGGCCCGCCCGGGCAGACCGGCGACCACAACGACACCCCGCTCGCGCGACACCACCACCGGGCCAAGACCCACGTCCCGGGCTACACCGTCCTGCAGCTCGGACCCGACCGTTGGGTCTGGGGTACGCCCCACGGTCTCTACCGCCTCGTCACCGGCGGTGGCACCCGACCCGTCACCCAGGCCGAGTACCACCTGCTCGCCGGGCGGTCACTCGTTCTCATGGGTGACCTGGCGGCCTGACCGCGTCACCAGCCCCGCTCGCGCCACTCCGCCACGTGCGGCCGCTCGACGCCGAGCCGCGAGTCGTTGCCGTGCCCCGGGTAGAACCACGTGTCGTCGGGCAGCGTGCCGAACAGCTTCGTCTCGACGTCCCCGATGAGCGACGCGAACGCGTCGGCGTCGCCGAACGTCCCGCCGACGCCGCCGGGGAACAGCGAGTCGCCGGTGAACAGGTGCGGGTGCCCGTCGGGGTCGCGGTAGAGCAGGCAGATCGAGCCGGGGGTGTGGCCGGTGATCCGGATCACGTCGAGCTCGCGGGAGCCGACCGCCACGGTGTCGCCGTCGGTGACCCGGCGCTCGACCGGGACGCCGGTCTGCTCGGTGATGGCGTCGGCGTCGGGCTCACCGGCGACCACCGTCGCCCCCGTCTCCCGTACGACGTCGGCGAGCGCGCGGTGGTGGTCCCAGTGCTGGTGCGTGGTGACGACGGCGGCCAGCCCGGCGGCCCCGATGAGCGGCAGCAGCACCTCGGGCTCGGCGGCGGCGTCGATGAGGACCTGCTCGCCGGTGTCGGTGCACCGCAGCAGGTAGCAGTTGTTCGACATCTTCTCGTCGACGGCGACCTTGGTGATGGTCAGTCCGGTCAGCTCGC